>CAWAPU010000013.1:0-21296 GCA_963783995.1 uncultured Acidimicrobiaceae bacterium | reverse complement strand
GCCTGACCCCGGGCGGGATCCAGGTGCACTACGGCATCCGCGAGCACGGGATGGGCTCGGCCATGAACGGCATGGCTCAACACGGCGGCGTGCTGCCCGTGGGCGGGACATTCTTCGTCTTCAGCGACTACATGCGCCCCGCGGTGCGGCTGGCCTCCCTCACGGGGTGCCACGTCATCTACTCGTGGACGCACGACTCCATCGGGCTCGGGCAGGACGGCCCGACCCACCAGCCCATCGAGCACCTGCCCTCGCTCCGGGCCATGCCGGGCCTCAGCCTCATCCGACCGGCCGACGCCAACGAGACGGCGCAGGCCTGGCGTCTCGCCGTCGAGGCCGACGGCCCGGTCGGGTTGGTCCTGACCCGTCAGAACGTGCCCGTGCTGGCCGAGACCGAGGAGCGGGCGGCCGACGGTGTGGCGCGGGCGCCTACGTGCTGGCCGACCCCCAGGGCGCGGCCGACATCGTGCTCGTCGCGAGCGGCAGCGAAGTCCAACTGTGCCTGGCGGCGGCCACGACGTTGGGGGCGGAGGGTGTGCGGGCCCGCGTGGTCTCGTTCCCGAGTTGGGACATCTTCGAGAAGCAGCCCGAGGACTACCGCGCCGGCGTCTTCCCGGCGGGCGTCCCCGTCCTGAGCATCGAGGCGGCGTCGGTCTTCGGGTGGGAGCGCTACGCCGACGACTCCATCGGCATCGACCACTTCGGCGCCTCGGCACCCGGAGCCGTCGTGATGGAGAAGTTCGGTTTCACCGCGGACCACGTGGTCGAGCGGGCCCGGGCGCTGTTGGGCGGCCGGGGGCATTGAGCACGGCGACCGGGCGAGGCGGCGCGCCGTGACGAAGACGGCCGACACACGACGAAGGGAGTTGTCCCGATGACCCGATTGCAGGACCTCTACACCATTGGTGGGCAGAGCCCCTGGCTCGACAACCTGCGCCGCGACTGGATCCACGGCGGCCAGCTGGCCAAGTGGCTCGAGGTCGGCGTCCGCGGCATCACGTCCAACCCGACGATCTTGGCCAAGGCCATCTCGGGGCAGGACACCTACGACGACCAGTTCCGCACCCTGATGAAGGACCACACTGTCGACGCGGCGTACTGGGAGATGGCGATCACCGACATCAACGACGCCCTCACCATGCTCCGGCCGCTCTACGACGAGAGCGACCACGAGGACGGCTTCGTCTCCCTCGAGGTCTCGCCCGCGCAGGCCCACGACACCGACGCCACGGTGAAGTCGGCGCGCGACCTCCACGCACGCATCGCGCAGCCGAACCTGCTCGTGAAGATCCCGGCGACCAAGGAAGGCGTGCCCGCGATCAAGACGATGATCAGCGAGGGCCACAGCATCAACGTCACCTTGATCTTCGGGCTCGACCGCTACGACGAGGTGATGGAGGCGTACCTGAGCGGGCTCGAGGCGCTCGTGGCCGCCGGGCACGCCGACCAGCTCCCGCACGTGGCCAGCGTGGCGTCCTTCTTCGTGAGTCGGGTCGACACCGAGGTGGACCAGCGCCTGGTGACCCTGGCCGGCGGTGAAGGGGGCGACCCCGCCATCCTCGGCCTGCGGGGCACCGCCACGGTCGCCCAGGCCCAAAGCGCCTATCAACACTTCCACCGCACCTTCAGCGGCGACCGCTGGGAGGCATTGCGCGAGCAGGGCGCCCGGGTGCAGCGGCCGCTGTGGGCGTCCACGTCGACGAAGAACCCGAGCTATCCCGACCTGCTCTACGTCGACAGCCTGATCGGGCCGTCCACGGTCAACACCATGCCCGAGGGCACGTTGGAGGCGTTCGAGGACCACGGCGCGCTCAAGCGGACGGTCGACCACGACCCCGACGAGGCGACGCAGGCTCTGGCCAACCTGGCCGACGCCGGGATCGACATGCACGACGTCGAGCAGACGCTCGAGGACGAGGGCGTCCACTCCTTCGCCAAGTCCTTCGACGAGTTGCTGCAGATGTTGACGGATAAAGCCGCTACCTTCTGATTCACCGGGCAGTCCGCAACCGAGAGGAGCGCGCATGAAGATCGCCATGATCGGTCTGGGCAAGATGGGCGCCAACATGACCGAACGCCTGCTGAAGGGCGGCCACGAGGTGGTGGCGTTCGACCTCAGCGCGGAGGCGCTCAAGCAGGCGGCCTCGAAGGGCGCCGAGACGGCGACGTCGCTGGCCGAGGTGGCGCAGAAGCTCAGCCCGCCGCGGGCGGCCTGGGTCATGCTGCCGGCCGGCAAGGTGACGAACGACACGATCGCCGCGCTGGGCGAGCTCTTCGAAGCGGGCGACGTCGTCGTCGACGGCGGCAACTCCAAGTACATCGAGGCGGAGCCGATGGCGGCGGAGCTGGCGAAGAAGAGCGTCGGGTTCGTCGACGCAGGGACGTCGGGCGGCGTGTGGGGCCTCACCGAGGGCTATTGCCTCATGGTGGGCGGGACGGACGAGTCGGTGGCCGTCGTCGAGCCCGCCCTCCTCACCCTGGCGCCCGAGGGCGGCTACGCCCACGTCGGGCCAGTGGGGGCCGGGCACTTCGTGAAGATGGTCCACAACGGCATCGAGTACGGGATGATGCAGGCGTACGCCGAAGGCTTCGAGGTGATGGCGCGGGCCGACGAGTTCAACCTCGACATCCACGAGATCGCCTCCATCTGGCGCTACGGCTCGGTCGTGCGCAGCTGGCTCTTGGAGCTGGCCGAGCGCGCCCTGCGCCCCGGGGCGGGCTTCGACGAGATCGCACCGGTGGCGGTCGACTCGGGTGAGGGCCGTTGGACCGCGCTCGAGGCAATCAACCGCGGCGTGCCGGCGCCGGTGATCGCCACGTCGTTGTTCACCCGCTTCGCCTCGCAGGACAAGAACTCGTACCAGTTGAAGATGGTTGCGGCGCTGCGCAACCAGTTCGGCGGGCACGCCGTGACGCTCGAGTCCGGCCAGCAGGGTCTCGAGACCGAGACCCCGAAGCCCTAGGCTCACCGGCCGTTCGCATGAGCATGATCACGCCCGTCGACGACGTCACCGCGCGTTCGCCGACGCCGTCGTCGAGGCGTTCGCGGCGCGTCCGGGGCCGCACTTCGCCCTGGTGTTGTCCGGTGGGCCGACGGCACGGGCGTGCTACGAGGTGCTGGCCGAGACGGACGGTATCGAGTGGCCGCTCGTCCACGTCTACGTGGGCGACGAGCGCATCGTGCCGCCCGACGACCCGGACTCCAACCAGCGCCTGATCCGCGAGTCGCTCCTCGATCGCATCGAGCCCGTGGGCTCGTTCCAGCCGATGCCGACGGAGCTCCCGGTCGCCGAATGCGTCGCCGCGTACCAGCACGTGCTGAGCGAGCTGGTGACCGGGCCGGGCATCGACCTGATCCACTTGGGGATGGGGCCCGACGGGCACACGGCGTCGCTCTTCCCCGGGGCTTCGACGCTCGAGGCGCCGCCGGGCGAGCTGGTGGCGGCGACCGAGGACCCCAACGGCGTGAACCCCCACCCGCGGCTCACCTTGACGCTGCCGGCGATCAATTCGGCGCGCCTGGCCGTCGTCACCGTGGCCGGCGACGTCGAAGGCCGAGGCCGTGGCCAGGCTCGTGCGGGGCGACGACATCCCCGCGGCGCGGGTGCACGCCGGGCGCATGCTGTGGCTGGTCGACGGGCCGGCCCGCGCCGGCCTCCCCTGATAGCCCCCTAGATTGACCTCGATGCTCACCGACGCCGATCTCCTCGGCCTGCCGCTCCCGGAGCTCACGGCGCTCGCCCGGATCGTGCGCGACGGGGCCCACGGGCGGCGGGTGACCTTCTCCCCCAAGGTCTTCATCCCCCTCACCATGCTGTGCCGCGACCGCTGCGGCTATTGCACGTTCGCCAAGGCGCCGGCCCGGCTGTCGTCGCCGTACCTGACGGCCGAGGAGGTGCTCTCGGTGGCTGCGGCGGGCCGCGACGCGGGGTGCCACGAGGCGCTGTTCACTTTGGGCGAGCGTCCCGAGCTGCGCTACCCGGTGGCGGCGTCGTGGCTCGCCCGGCACGGGTACGCCTCCACGGTCGAGTACCTGGCCGAGATGTGCAAACTCGTCGTGACCGAGACCGGGCTGCTGCCGCACGCCAACACGGGCGCGTTGTACGCCGACGAGCTGGCCGCGCTGCGGCCGGTGACGGCGAGCCAGGGCATGATGCTCGAGTCACTGGCCGAGGGCCTGGCGGCGCACCGGGGCGCGCCCGACAAGGAGCCCTCCCGGCGCCTGGCCACGCTCGAGGCCGCCGGCGAGCTGGCGATCCCGTTCACGACGGGGATCCTCGTCGGGATCGGCGACGCACGGGCGGACCAGCTGGCGGCGTTGCGGGCGATCGCGGCGTCGCACGAGCGGCACGGGCACGTCCAAGAGGTCATCGTGCAGAACTTCCTGCCCAAGGCGGGGACCGCCATGTTCAAGGCTGCGCCGTGCCCGCCCGACGACCTCGTCTGGGCGATCGCGGCGGCGCGCCTCGTGCTGCCGCCGTCGGTCCACGTACAGGCGCCACCGAATTTGTCCGACGACCTGACGCCGCTGCTCGACGCGGGGATCGACGACTGGGGCGGCGTCTCACCGGTGACGGCGGACCACGTGAACCCCGAGCGGGCGTGGCCGGCACTGGACGTGCTGCGCACGGCCACGGAGTCGGCCGGGCACACGCTGGCCCCGCGGCTGACCGTCTACCCGTCGTTCGCCCTGGCCCCGACGCGCTGGCTGGCCGAGGAGATGCGGTTCCCGGTGCTCGACGCGTCCGACGCCGAGGGGCTGGCGCGTGACGCCGCGTGGTGCTCGGGGGGCGAGGAGGCGCCGCCGGCGCTGCTCGATGCTCCTGCGGGTGGCCTGGACCTGGGCGTGGGTGTTGCCGCTCGTGCGGGCTCTGGGGGCGCCGTGGCCGAGGTCCTGGCCGGTGTCGCGTTGGGCCAAGAGGTCGACGCTGCGGAGATCGTGACGCTGTTCGGCGCCCGCGGGCCCGAGGTCCGCGCGGTCGGCGGAGGTAGCGGACGACCTGCGCCGCCGGATCGCCGGCGACGCGGTGACGTTCGTCTACAACCGCAACATCAACTACACGAACGTGTGCACCTTCAAGTGCCGCTTCTGCGCGTTCTCCAAGGGCCCGTTGTCGCTGAACCTGCGCGGGGCGCCGTACCTGCTCGAGCTCAGCGAGATCACCGACCGCGTGGCGGAGGCCGAGGCGGAGGGCGCGACCGAGGTCTGCCTGCAGGGCGGCATCCACCCGAGCTTCGACGGGGACTACTACCTCCACGTGCTCGAGGCGGTGCGCGCGGCGTCGACGAGCATCCACATCCACGCCTTCACTGCGTTGGAGGTGACCGAGGGGGCGCGCCGCTCGGAGGTGCCGCTGGCCGAGTACCTGACGCGCCTGCGCGACGCGGGTCTCAAGACGCTGCCCGGCACGGCGGCGGAGATCCTCGACGACGAGGTGCGCGCCGTGCTGTGCCCGGACAAGATCTCGACGGACGAGTGGCTCGAGGCGCATCGCACGGCGCATGAGGTCGGGCTGCGCTCCAACGTCACGATCATGTTCGGCTCGATCGAGCAGCCCGTGAGTTGGGCCCGTCACATCGTGGCGACCAGGGCCTTGCAGCGGGAGACGGGCGGCTTCACCGAGTTCGTGCCGCTGCCCTTCGTGCACATGGCCACGCCGATCTACCTCCAGCGCCGGGCCCGGCGGGGCCCCACGTTCCGCGAGGCGTTGCTGATGCACGCCGTGGGGCGCATCGCCTACGCCGGCGACATCGACAACATCCAGGTGAGCTGGGTGAAGATGGGCGCCGAGGGGTCCCGCCAGATGCTGCGCGCCGGCGTCAACGACCTGGGGGGCACGCTCATCGACGAGAACATCTCGCGGGCGGCCGGGGCGAGCCACGGGCAGCGCATGGGGGTCGAGGACCTCGAGGCGATCGTGACCCCGCTGGGCCGTCCCCTGGTGCAGCGCTCGACGCTCTACGCACTGGCCGGGGCTTCCGCGGGCGCGTGACCCAGGCGGAGGACCCGGCGGACGAGGCCGCGCGCAAGGCGGCCTACGAGGCGCTCTTCGACGACCGGCCGCTCTCGCCGGCCCAGGCGCGCGAGCTGCAGGCGATGATCGACTCGCTGGACGACATGGCGCGGGAGGGCACGTCGGTCGGCGACCTCAAGATTGCCAGCGCCGCACTGGGCGAGATGGCCGAGGCGTTCCGGGTGTTCCGGCCGTACCGGCACATCCGCAAGATCACGATGTTCGGCTCGGCGCGCACGAAGCCCGAGGACCCGGTCTACATCCTCGCCCGCGACCTGGCGGCGACGCTGGCCGCCGCGGACTGGATGGTCGTGACCGGAGCCGGCCCGGGGATCATGGCGGCGGGCCTCGAGGGCGCCGGACGGGAGCACGCGTTCGGGGTCAACATCCGGCTGCCCCACGAGGAGTCGGCGAACGCGTTCATTGCGCAGGACCCCAAGCTGGTCGAGATGCGGTACTTCTTCACGCGCAAGCTGATGCTGATCAAGGAGTCGCACGCCTACGCCATCCTCCCGGGCGGGTTCGGCACGCAGGACGAGGCCTTCGAGCTGTTGACGCTGCTCCAGACCGGCAAGGCCGAGCCGGCCCCGGTGGTCATGGTCGAGACACCCGGCGGCACCTACTGGCACGAGTGGCTGCGCTTCGTCGAGGAGCAGGCCATTGCTGCGGGTTGGATCTCGCCCGAGGACACGGCGCTGTTCAAGGTGACGAACACCATGGAAGAGGCCAGCGCGGAGATCCTCGGCTTCTACCGCAACTATCACTCCCTGCGTTGGGTCGGCGACCTCCTGGTCATCCGTGTACAGGTGCAACCGGACAAGGCGGAACTGGCCGACCTGAACAAACGATTCGGGGACATCGTGGAGCGCGGCAGCATCCGCACCACCGGCCCCTTCCCGCCGGAGCGCAACGACTACCCCGAGCTCCCCCGGTTGGCCTTCCGCTTCGACCGCTTCCACTACGCGCGGCTGCGCATGCTCATCGACGCGCTGAACGAGTACACGGGTTGAGCCGGGCGTAGGATCGCCGCCGTGCGCGGCGCGAGCAGGGCGGGCGTGCGGCGGGTCCTGGTGGTCCTGCTGCTCGCCGTGGCTCCCCTGGTGGGGGTGTTACAGCTCTCGCCTCTTCCGGCGTTCGGCCCGCCGTCCGCCGGCGCCACTCCCCCGCCCGACGGCGTCGTGCCCTTCGGGAGCACACCGATCGGTGCGAACTCCGTGCCCGACGCCAACGCCCCCATCGTGGGCATGGCCGCCACCCCGGACGGGGCGGGGTACTGGCTCGTCGGCTCGGACGGCGGCATCTTCGCCTACGGCGACGCCCAGTTCTACGGCTCCACCGGGTCGCTCGTGCTCAACGCCCCGATCGTCGCCATGGCGTCCACCCCCGACGGGAAGGGGTATTGGCTCGTGGCGCGGGACGGGGGCGTGTTCACCTACGGCGACGCTCTGTTCTGGGGCTCCGCGGGCTCGTTGAGCCTGAACGCGCCGATCGCCGGCATGGCGGTGACCCACGACGGCGGGGGCTACTGGCTCGTCGCGTCCGACGGCGGCATCTTCGCCTACGGCGACGCGCCGTTCTTCGGCTCCCGCGGTGGCCAGCCACTCAACGCGCCGGTCGTCGGGATGACGGCCACGCCCGACGGCGGGGGCTACTGGTTCGTAGCGTCCGACGGCGGGATCTTCTCTTACGGCGACGCGTCGTTCGCCGGCTCGACCGGGTCGCTGATGTTGAACGCCCCGATCGTCGGCATGGCGGCGGCGCCCGGTGGCGGTGGGTACTGGCTCGTCGCCGGTGACGGAGGGCTCTTCAGCTTCGGCACCGCGACGTACGAGGGCTCCTTAGGGGGGACCCAGCTGCCGGCGCCCGTGGTGGGCATGGCGGCGGCGCCCAGCGGGGGCGGCTACTGGCTGGTGGTCGGCTCGGACCCGCTCGCCGGCAAGGTCGTGGGCATCGACCCCGGCCACAACGGGCTGAACTACAGCGATCCGTCGTACATCGACACTCCGGTTTTCAACGGCACCGGGACCGAGCCGTGCGACACGACGGGCACCGAGACGGCGAGCGGCTACACCGAGGCGCAGTTCAACTTCAACGTGGCCTCTTACCTCCGCTCCGACCTCGAGGCCGAGGGCGCCACCGTCGTCATGACGCGCACGGACAACGACAGCGTCGGACCCTGCGTGACGACGCGCGCGGCCATCATCAACGACGCCCACGCGGACGTCGCCGTCGACATCCACGCCGACGGCGGCCCGGTGAGTGGGCGTGGCTTCACCGTCCTCGAGCCGGTGCCCGACGGGCCGAACAACGGCGTCATCACGTCGTCGGAGTCGTTCGCTTCGGTGCTGCGCGACGTCTTCTCGTCGGACACGGGCATGCCCATCAGCGACTACGACGGCGTCGACGGCCTGCAACCCCGCAACGACTTGGCCGGGTTGAATCTGACCACCGTGCCCAAGGTGTTGATCGAATGCGGCAACATGCAGAACGCGACGGATGCGGCCCTGCTCGTGACGCCTGCGTTCCAACAGTCGGCGGCGTCGGCCATCGCCGGGGCGATCACGGAGTACCTGACGGGGCAGCCGGGCCTCTAAACGCGACCTCTGAAACGTTCGTAGGGTCGTATACGGACTCGGGCTCAATTTCCGGGCCGAAATTGTGAGATTGCAGTGCAGAAATCGCGTGCACTGCAGCATGGACTCATCATTTAGGCGTCCCGGTAAAGGGCACTCTCGTACGCCGAAGCGAAAACGAACCGGGACGATCTAGCTCCCACCGAGGGGCGCCCGCACCAGGGTCGTGTAGACGTGGCCCTGGGGCGACGGTTCTGACGTCACCAGATCGAGGGCCGGCACCGGGAACGATGCTTCGAAAGGGATCCCGGACATCTCGCCGAGGGCGGCGACGCTCAAGCGGCGCCCTTTGGAGCGGGCCAAGGTGAGGTGCCCGTTGAATTCGGGCTCCAAGGTGGCTGGATCGGGCACCAACGGGAGGGTCGCGGCACGCACCGCAGCGGCGAGACCGTCGAGTCCGGCGGCCGGCAGATAGAGCACGCGGACGCCGGTGAACCAGCCGGTGCCCGGCCCGAGGCGGCATTCGACCGGCCGCGGGTACTCCGCTGCGCAGGCGACCAACGCGTCCCCCAGGGCGTCGACGGCGTCCTCACCCACCTCGCCGAGGAAGCGCAGCGTGACGTGCCAACGCGCCACCCCGACAAAGCGGAGCCCCCGGGAACGGCCGACCTCCAGTTCGAGTCCGGACAGGCGACGCCGCGTCCCGTCATCGGGCCACACGGCCACGAAGAGGCGCATCTCGGCCCAGTTGGGTTCAGGCGCCGTCGTCGAGGGGCTCGCGACGGGCGTCGGAGCCTTCGAGCAGGGCAGCGACGGAACGTTCGAGCGCCCGTCGGGCCTTGAGGATGCGCCGCTCTTCGGCCAGGGCCTGGCCCGTCTCCTGGGAGTCCGGGTCGCCCGCGCTGGCGCGACTGAGCGCGTCGATCGCCATGTCACCCAACTCTTCGAGCAGCCCCTCGAGCCGCTCGGCCATGTGCTCCATGGCCTCGCTCGGCCCGCTCACTTGGGCAACGGCGTGCTCTGCACCTCGTAATCGCCGTCGGCGTAGGCGGCCCGCATGACCTTCTTGTCGAACTTGCCGACGCTGGTCTTCGGTACCTCGGTGATGAACGTCCATTGGTCGGGCAACCACCAGCGCGGGACGCGGCTGGACAAGAAATCCACCAGGTCCGCGGGTGCGGGACTCCGGCCCGGATTGGGCACGACGGCGACGAGCGGGCGCTCCGACCACTTCGGGTCCGGGATGGCGATCACGGCGGCCTCGAAGACGTCGGGATGGGCCATCACGGCGTTTTCGAGCTCCACCGAGGAGATCCACTCGCCGCCGGACTTGATCACGTCCTTCGTCCGGTCCGAGATCGTCATGTAGCCCTGAACGTCGAGACAGCCGACGTCGCCGGTGCGGAGCCAGCCGTCGTCGAACTTCGCAGGGTCCTCGTCCTTGTAGTACGAGCCGGTGATCCAGGGGCCCCGGATCTCGAACTCGCCGATCGAAGTGCCGTCGTTCGGCAGCACCCTGCCGTCCTCGGAGACGACGCGCACCTCGCAGCCGGCGACGACACGACCGGCCTTGACCTTGTAGTACATGTCGTCGTGGCTCTCGTGACGGCGGGCCGGCGGGACGGCGAGCGCGGCGAGTGGGCTGGTCTCGGTCATGCCCCAGCCCTGGATGATCGTCACCCCGAAGCGGTCCTCGAAGGCCTCGATGAGCGACTGGGGCACGGCCGCCCCGCCAGCCGTGATGGCGCGCATGGTCGAGAAGTCGATGGGGGTGTCGAGCGCGAGCAGGCCGTTCCAGATCGTCGGCACGCCGCAGGCGAGCGTGGGGTGGTGCTCGTTGATGACGTTGGCCAGCTGCTCTCCCATGAGGAACATCTGCGGCATGATCATGTCGGTCCCGGCCAGCCAAGCCCCGTACGGACTGCCCCACGCGTTGGCGTGGAACATCGGCACGATGACCAGGATGCGGTCCTTCTCTAAGAAGCCGAGCGACGACGCCGATTGCAGAGCCTGGGTGTGCAGCCAGGTCGAGCGGTGCGAGTAGACGACGCCCTTGGGGCTCCCCGTCGTACCGCTCGTGTAACACATGGCGGCCGCCGACCGCTCGTCCAGAGTCGGCCACTCGAAGCCGGGCTCCTCGGCGGCGATGAGGCGCTCGTAGGAGAGGGTCTCGCCCAGCGGCGAGGTGTCACCCTCCCCCGCCACGATGATCGTCTCGACGGTCTTCAAGTCGTCCTTGATCGCAGCTAACAGCGGGATGAGCGACGCATCGACGATGATCACGCGGTCTTCGGCGTGGTTGATCACGTAGGCGAGCTGGTCGGAGGGCAGGCGGATGTTGAGGGTGTGCAGCACTGCGCCCATAGACGGAATGCCCAGGTACGCCTCGAGGTGCCCCTGGTTGTTCCAGCAGAAGGTGCCGACCCTGTCCCCCTCTTGGATCCCGAGGCGGGTGAGTGCGGCCGCGAGGCGCTCCGCCCGCTCGGCTACCTCGCCGAACGTCGCCGAGCGGTACCCGCCCGCCTCCACGGTGACGACGGTGCTGTCGGCATGCTCCAGCTGCCCGTGCCGCAGGATGTCGGCGATCAGGAGGGGTGCGTCCTGCATGGTGCTTTTCATGGCCCAAGTATGGCGAGCGCGTCCTGGTCGTGCCTGCGGGCGGGCGGCACCCCGCCGTCCAGTGACGCGGCCGAACCGCTCCGGTCCGGCCTGGTGGGGCGGTCGTCGCCGCTGCCGCCACGGCGCCCCAGCACGTCGTTGGAGGGGGCCGCGGCCGGCATCCCGCCGAGCCACCTCGACCTGTCCGAGCAGACAAGCGGCCCCCGAAGCGGACGCGGACACTGTCCGTCGGCATCCGCACCGGCTCAGCCGCCAGCGGCCAGTCCCAGCTGCCCGCGACCGACCAAGGATCGACATGGATCGGTCGGGCCACGTTTCCTTCAAGAGAACCAACAACAACACCACAACACACGCGGAGACGTCGACCACCGGGTGGGACGCTCATTAGGACGCTGGACACACGGACACCCATGTTCGTGCTGCTCGTGTCGCACGTCGTGCCAGGAGGGAGGCGTCGTACCCGCGTCCCTTCTGACCCCGCTGTCGTTGCGTCTTTGGGCGTTCCGTCGAATCTCCCGCGGGTGGTTTCCCACGTTCTTCGATTCGTTTCACCCATTCGGGTGATTTTCACAACGCTCGGTTCCCGCGTCGTGCCGATTCACCGTTTTTCGACGCTCTTCATGGGTATGCCCATTGCAACCTGATTGGAGGTTGAAAATGGTTGGAGCTGGAGGACTTGTGGCGAGCATTATCGCCTTTGCCGTTGGCGCCATTTTCGATTACGCGGTCACCGCGAGCCCGGATCAACACGGAATCAACGTGAACAAGGTCGGCGTCATCTTGATGATTGTCGGCGTGATCGGAGCCGTTCTGTCCGTGATCGCCATGGTCTTGGTCAATACGCGCCGCCGCCGGACCGTCGTCGACGATGGGCAGGGCAACGTGGTGCGACGCGTCGATTCGACGTACTAGCAACGCACGCGTCCCCCAGCATCGATTCGACGCGGCAATGGATTCGACTCTCAAACGGAAAGGACACCTCATGTCAAGTGTCGACAAGGCAAAGAACAAGATCCAAGAAGCAAAGGGCCACCTGAAGGAGACCGCAGGAAAGGCCACCGACGACGACTCTCTGCAGGCCAAGGGCAAGCGAGATGAGGCGGCTGGCAACTTGAAGCAGGCGGGGGAAAAGGTGAAGGACGCCTTCAAGAAGTAGATGTGCGGAGCCTCCCGTCTCGTTCCGGCTGCTTCGAGGCGGGAGGCTCGCAGCACTGTCCCGATCCACATGTCACGCCTGGCGGTGACGACAGAAACGAGAACTCATGGTAGTTATTTTGTTGGCTCTTTTGGTGCTGATTCTTTTGGGCGCGGGATTCGCGATCCACTTGTTGTGGATTGCCGCTGTGGTCGTTGCGATCGTCTGGGCAGCGAGCTTCGCCCTCGGCCGTGGGCGCGCGAGCCGCGGTTCAGTTCACCGGTAGTTGGGTCGCGCCACGTGCGGCGCTGGACCACCCCAGGGGCCGGTTCATAGCGGCTTGGTCTGCTGACGATGATCGCCAAGGATCCCCTGGCCGGCCAATGACGCTGCTTGCGCTCGGTTTCGGACGCCAAGCTTGGCGTAGAGGCTCCGGAGATGGGTCTTGATGGTGTTCTCGCTGACGTAGAGGCTGGTGCCCAGTTCTCTATTGGTCATGCCCGTCGACAGAAGAGACAGGATCTCGCTTTCGCGTTCGGTGAGGCCGACGGAACGACCCGGCCACTGCAACGCCTCATCGATCTGCGAGTGCTGCGACCTCTGCGTGAGAACGACACGCTCGCCTCTCGCCGCAGACTTGATGCCGTCGATGATGTGTTGACGAGGTACGGCCTTGGAGATGAAGCCCTGCGCGCCGGCTCGCATGGCGTGCTCAACCGCCTGAGGTCGGTCGGAGAAGCTGAAGACCACGATCGCCCCGTTGCTCGGGTCAGCGGTCAGAGCGCGCACCCTCTCGTCCAGGGAGTCGAGCTCGCCGTAGGTATCGAGCAGTGAGACGTCGACCGTTCGCCGCGGACCGTTTCTGACGTCCATCTCGACGATCACGATCTCGGGCTCACTGGACCGGAGGAGGGAGCGCAGTCCCTCGAGGACGATCATGTAGTCGTTGATCAGCGCGACCTTGATGGGTTTCGGCACGGGTTCACTCTAAGACGGGGCCTCGCCCTGATAATCACCCGATCGGGTGATTGACCAACGGGTGTTCCTCGACCAGGCTGACGGGACGGTAGATCGAAGGTTGGCAAGAGGGCATCAATGTCAGGGCTGAGGGGTTTATCTGTCACGACAAATAGCGATGGCAGGCTCGGAGGCGGCGGTCACGCAGCAAGGGCGCATGGGCGGGGCGCCCTCCCCCTCGGGGGCATGACACCGCCGGGAACGGACGCCGTGGGCGCGGGCACGTGATCTTGGACATATTTGGCGTGACGTCCTACGCCTTCGACGGGGGTCGCGTCCTCACCCTGACAGGTGAGCTCGACGCATCGACCGTGCCGGCGCTCGCCGATCAATTTTTTGGCGAGCCTGGGTCGCTGGTGGTCCTCGACCTGCAACAGCTGACCTTCATCGACTCATCCGGGCTCGGCGCCATTCATGCCGCACGGCAACGAGTCACGAACGACGGGGGCATGCTCGTCGTCAGTCGCCCCGGCCCCGCGGTGCACCGAGTATTGGAGATCACAGGTCTCGACATCTGGGTCGTGGAGTGGGACCCTGCCTGGTCGGATCCTTCCGCTCCCGCCTGACCTGTTCACCATGATCTGAGCCGAGCCATCGCCTCAGAGAGACGTTGCACCGGCCCCATCGGCGGGTTCTCGTCGGTCGGATTGTCTACGCCCCCATTGCCATGGCCTGATCCGGGTTCGCTCGGACTCGACGTGGGCGCCCCTCCGCCGGACCGGAGACGAGAGAACCACGTTCTGGACGGACTCCAGTCCGACCGTTCCGTCTCGTGGGCGCACACCCGGCCGACAGTGATGGAGGTCCTCAACCGTGAGGGGCGTCTTGGCGGCCGGCGTGGCCGCTGCTACGGGCGTCAGCGTCGTCGGTATGGCCGTCGTCGCGTCCGCGGTGTCGTTCCTGGGCGGCGCGGGCGGCGAGCCGTCAGCCAGCACGACCGCCACGACGGACATCCCCCCGGTCATGCTCGCGCTGTACCAGCAGGCGGCGGCGACGTGTCCCGGCCTGCCCTGGACCGTGCTGGCCGCTATCGGCACCGTCGAGTCCGACAACGGTCAGTCCGACCTGCCCGGCGTGCACAGTGGCGCCAACGCGGCGGGCGCAGAAGGGCCAATGCAGTTCGAGCCGGCCACATTCGCCGAATACGCCCTGCCGGTACCGCCCAACGGGGCCACCCCTCCGAGCCCGTACGACCCGACCGACGCCGTCTACGCGGCGGCGCGCCTTCTCTGCGCCAACGGCGCGTCGGGTGGGGCGAACATCTCGGGCGCCATCTACGCGTACAACCACTCAGCGTCGTACGTACAACAGGTGCTCGCGCTGGCTCAGACCTACGCGGGTGGGGCTGACAGCGCCGTCGACGCGTCCGCCACGTCCGACGCCGGCGCCATCGCGGTGGAATGGGCGTTGGCGCAGATCGGCACGCCGTACGTCTGGGGCGGTGAGACCCCCGGAGTCGGCTTCGACTGCTCCGGCCTGGTCCAGGCCGCCTACGCCGTCGTCGGCGTCGCGATGCCCCGGGTCGCCCAGGACCAGTACGACGCCACACCCAAGCTCGCCGCAGGAGCAACGCTCGATCCGGGCGACCTCGTCTTCTTCGGGAGCGGCGCCTCAGACATCGATCACGTCGGCCTCTATGTCGGCGTCGTCAACGGCCAGACGGTGATGGTCGACGCGCCCTTCACCGGCGCCGACGTCCGAGCCGAGCCGTTCCCCGCCACGGTCGGCGCTACCTTCGGCAGCCTTCTCTTCGTGGGTGCCACGCGCCCGGCGTCGGCCTAGTCGGAGAAGGAGCGATCACTTCCCTTCGGCCGCACAGCCGTCGCGGTGGCCGCCGTCGTCGAGCACGGCGCCGCACTCGGCACAGACCTGGTGCGCCCAGCACGCCGGGTCACCACCGTCGTCGCTCGACGTGTCGCACGCGGAGCATTCGAGCGGCTTGCCCAACCGCTCCGTTCGCCCCTCCCTCGTCAGGGCCCAGGGGCGCTCCTGCCACGGCGGCCGGTGGCGCACGTGCTGGCGGTGGCCGCACTCGAGGAGCGCGATCCAGTCCCCCACGTCGTCGCGCTCGAAGCCGATCACGGCACGCCGCATAAGGTCAGTCTGCTGCGTCTACCGCATCGGTGTCTGAGAGCTCGGCCGAGGCGGTCCCTGGGTCCGGCCGCCGTACGAGGAGGACGCGTTCGGCGTGGCGCTCCTCTTCGAGGAGCTTCTGTCTCGCCTCGAGCAGGTTGAACTGCGTGACAAGACCCACGAACCGGGTGAGGTCGTCGCGCTCGACGACCGGCAGCACCCCGAGCTGCAGCTGCGCCATCCGGTCCGCGACCGTGCGCAGGATCTCGTCAGGGAACGCCTCCCCCACCGCTGTGACCATGGCATCGGCTGCTGTCCGGCCCGGGGTGTCCTTGCCATCGAGCACGGCCGACCACGGCAGCACGCCCAGCAGTCGCTCGTCTTCCCCCAGCACCGGGTACAACCGCTGACGCCGTTGAGGCGAGCCCTCCGGAAGCGACGCGTACAGGTCAGCCACGGGCGCCGTCGGGGCGACACTCAGCACCTCGCAGTCCATCACCTCACGCACAAAGGTCGCCTCCAGCGGATCGACTGCGTATTCGCGCATGACGTGGAAGCCGCGCCGGGCCACCTTTTCGGTGAGGATCGACCGCTTCAGGATCAGCACACTCACGAGGTGGGAGATCGTGGCGGCGACCAGAAGCGCCAGCAGGCTGTTGGCGTCATGAGTCAGCTCGAAGGCGAACACGATGGCCGTGAAGGGCGAACGAGTGACGCCGGCCATGGCACCGGCCAAGCCGATCAGGGCCCACACGCCCGGGGTGGTGCCCGGCAGCACGTGGCCGAGCATGCCCCCCAAGGCCGCGCCGAGCATCAAGATCGGTGCCAGGATGCCGCCGCTCGTGCCACTGCCCAGGCCGGCCGACCAGATCGTGAGCTTCACGACGAACAGCAGGGCGAGCACCGACAACCCGAGCTGACCCAAGAGCTCGGCGTGGATCGTGTTGTAGCCGACACCGAGCGCGCGGGGCTCGATCAGGCCGCCCACGCCGATGATCAGCCCGCCGATCATCGGCCACCACATCCAATGCAGGTGCCCAGTCAGGCGTTTGAACGCGTCCTCGGCCCGGTAGACGGCCTGCGTCATCAACCAGGCGGAGAGCCCCGTGGCGAGGCCCACCAACGCTGCGCCGAGGAGCACGATGCCGCTCAATACGGCGTGGCTCGGGACCGGAAAGATCGGCTGGGGCGCCAGCAATCCACCGCTGGCCATGGCCATACGGATGCCGTCCGCCGTGGCCGCGGAAAGGCCTATCAGCACCATCGAGCGGGGCCTGAACTCGAACGCCAGGAGCTCGACGCCGAACAGCGTCGCTGCGATGGGTGTGCCGAACACTGCGCTCATGCCCCCGGCGGCACCGGCAACGAGCAGCGCCCGGCGCTCCGCCGCCGTCAAGCGAAACAGCTGCCCGATGACCGAACCGACGGCCCCGCCGGTCAGGATGATCGGGCCCTCGGCGCCGAACGGACCGCCGCTGCCGATGCTCACGGCGCTCGAGACCGGCTTGAGGAGCGCCAGCCTGGGCTGCACTCGGCTCCCGTTGATCAGGATCCGCTCCATGGCTTCGGGGATCCCATGGCCCCGGATCTGCTCGGAGCCGTAGCGCGCCATGAGCCCGACGACCAGGCCTCCCAAGACGGGGATGACGATGGCGATCGCACCGAGCTGGTTCGCGTTCGGCGACACCAGCTGGACGCTGATGCGTTGGTAGTAGAGCAGGTTGGTCAGGAACCCGATCATGTCGAGCAGCACCAACGCGATGCCCGCCGACAAGGCGCCGATGAACAGCGCCAAGGGCACCAGCCGCAGGATGGCGGGGGTCGTGGTGAAATCGCCCAATATCCGTTCGGCTGCACCCGGCGGACGCAGGTCTGGACCGACGACGTCGGAGGCGATCAGCTCCTCGGCCGCTGCGGTCTTCTCTTCTTCGAATTCGCCGCCTGACCGACCATCCACCATCTCCATCGTGAAGCGATGGTATCGTATTACGATGCGACTGACGGACGCCGACTACGAGGACCTGTTGACGCTGCGGACCGGGTTGCGGCGCTTCCTCCGCTGGAGCGAGCAACAGGCCGAGTCCGCGGGCATCACGCCGGCCCAGCACCAGCTGCTCCTCGCCATCCGCGGCCATCCGGATCCGCGAGGGCCGACGATCGGGGAGGTGGCGGACTACCTCCTCCTGCGGCACCACAGTGCGGTGGGGCTGATCGACCGGGCCGACGACGCCGGGCTCCTCGAGCGGGTTCGCGATGACGATGATCACCGACTGGTGCGGCTCAAGCTGACCAACGCGGGCAGCAAGCGCCTCGAATCGCTGTCCGCCCAACACCTCGAAGAACTGAAGCGCCTCGGGCTCAAGCTGCCTGGCGCGTGGCGCGGTCTCATGCCCCGCCAACCACTCCACGGGCTCTCAGGGCAGAATTAGGCGGCGTCTCCCCCACCCGCAGACTGCGGACACGTTCTCGCGTAGTGCATCGTCCCACGAGTCTCTCGTAAGACGATGCACCTCCTCAGATCGCCCGGCCGCGCAGTCCGCGGTACTGACGCACCAACGACGCCGTCGACGCGTCCTGCTCCGAGAGGTCCGGCGCCGAGGGATCGGTGAGGATCGGCGCCAGCTCCTTGGCCATGACCTTGCCGAGCTCGACCCCCCACTGATCGAAGGAGTCGATCCCCCAGATCGTGCCTTCTACGAAGACCGTGTGCTCGTAGAGCGCGACCAGCTGGCCGAGAAGCGACGGCGTGACCTTCGGGGCAAGGATCGTTGAGCTGGGCCGGTTGCCCGGCATCACCTTGTGGGGCACGAGGGCGGGCGGCGTCCCCTCGGCCTTGATCTCGTCGGCCGTCTTCCCGAACGCGAGCGCCTTCGTCTGGGCCAGGGCGTTCGCCATCAGGAGGTCCTGCTGGTCGCCGGTGTCGTGGGTGGACTCGGCAAAGGCGATGAAGTCGGCGGGGACCAGCTTCGTGCCCTGATGGAGCAGTTGGTAGAACGCGTGCTGCCCGTTGGTGCCGGGCTCGCCCCAGAAGATCTCGCCCGTCTGTCCCTCCACGGGCGTGCCGTCGAGGCGCACGGACTTCCCGTTCGACTCCATGGTGAGCTGTTGCAGGTAGGCCGGGAAGCGGGCCAGACGGTGGCTGTAGGGCAGCACGGCGTGCGTCTGCGCGCCGAAGAAGTTGTTGTACCAGACGTTCAACATGCCCTGAATCGCCGGCAGGTTCTCCTCGAGGGGCGTCGTCTTGAAGTGCTCGTCGATGGCGTGGAAGCCCACGAGCATCTCGTTGAACGCCTCGCGGCCGATCGCCACCATGAGCGAGAAGCCGATGGCCGAGTCGTAGGAGTAGCGCCCGCCCACCCAGTCCCAGAACTCCAGCATGTTGTCCGGGTCGATGCCGAAGTCCGCCACCCCCTTGGCGTTCGTCGACACGGCCACGAAGTGCTTGGCCACGGCGTCGTCCCCCGCGGCCGAGCCGAGCCCGTTCAGCAGCCAGTCCCGTGCCGCGGCCGCGTTGGTCAGCGTCTCGAGCGTCGTGAACGTCTTGGAACTGACGACGAAGAGGGTGGTGGCCGGGTCGAGACCCTGGGTCGCGGCATACAGGTCGATCGGGTCCACGTTCGACACGAAGCGGCTCGTGAGGCCGGGCTGGGCGTAGTCGGCCAGGGCCAGCGTGGCCATGGCGGGGCCCAGGTCGGAGCCCCCGATGCCGATGTTCACGACCGCGGCGATGCGCTTGCCCGTCGCCCCCGTCCACGACCCGTTGCGGATGCGATCCGACAGGGCCCCCATCTTGGCGAGCACGTGCTGGACGTCGCCCGTGACGTCCTGGCCGTCGACCTCGAGGTGCGAGCCCGGCGGCATGCGCAGCGCGACGTGCAACACGGCGCGGTCCTCGGTGGTGTTGATGTGCTCGCCGCGGAACATGGCGTCCCGGCGCTCCTCGACGTGGGCCGCCCGGGCCAGCGCCATGAGGAGACGCAGGGTTTCGTCCGTCACGCGGTGCTTGGAGTAGTCGAGGCTGAGGTCGGCGGCGCCGGCGGTCATGCGGTCGGCTCGGCCCTCGTCGCCGGCAAAGAGGTCGCGCAGGTGGCGGTCCGAGATCTCGTCGTAGTGCGCCGCCAGCGCCTTCCACTCGGGTGTCGCGGTCAGGTCCATGCGACGAATCTAGGGCGGGAGCGCCGCCCTCACACCGGAGCGCTCAGTTCTTCAGGAAATCCACGATCGCCGGGATCGCCGCGGGGTCCTGCATGAAGAAGCCGTGGCCGCCGTCGAAGAACGCGAGCTCGGCGCCGGGGATCGTCTCGGCCAGAAACTCACTGTTGGCCGGCGGCGCGATGCCGTCGTAGACCCCCCCGCAGACGAGCGTCGGGCAACGGATTCGTCCGAGGCGCCCCGCGGTGTCGTGGTGGCTCCGCGCCTCGAGCTGGCGCAATGGGCCTTCGCCAGGGGCTCCGCCTTCCCCTCCCAGCTGGAAGCCCTCCGCAATCAGGCGCACCGTCTCGGGGTTGGCTTCCCGCCAAGCTTCGTCCCAACGGGCGTCGATCAATTCGAACCTCTTGGCGAGCGAGGCCTCGGGGTCGAGGTCGACGAGCTCGTGCAGCGGATAGGACGCGCCACCGGCGCCGCCGGGCGAGGTGCAGGCGAGAACGAGTCGGCGCACGCGCCCGGGGTGGCGGATCGCCAGCTCCTGGGCGACCATGCCCCCGAAGGAGACGCCGACCACGAGGCAGTCGTCCCAGCCGACGGCGTCGAGCAACGCCGCGACGTCGTTGCCGTAGTCCGCCATCGTGTACGGGACTGTCGGCACCTCGGACTGGCCGAGGCCACGCTCGTCGTACTGGAGGAGCTCGAAATCGGCGAAGGCGGGAACGTCGGTCAGGCGAGGTGCACGACGCAGGTCTGCCCCGGTACCGGAGATGAACAGGAGACAGTCACCCGAACCCGCGTGCTCGTAGTAGAGCTCGATCCCGTTGGCGTGGGCGAAGGTCGCAGGCGGCACTGTAGCGGTGCATGACACAATCCCTCGGTGGCAGAAGATGGCCCGTTCGGCGCACCCGCAGTGGCGGACGCGTACCGCGAGCACCTCGAGCCCGTGGTGTTCGCACCGTGGGCGGAGCGCCTCGTCGCCTTCGCCGCGCTGGAACCCGCTGACGCGGTGGTCGACGTCGCTTCCGGTACCGGGGTCGTCGTCCGCCGCCGCGGCTCGACGGGTAGGTCGCTCGGGCCGTGTCACAGCCACCGACCTCAGCGTTGACATGCTCGATCAGGTGGGACGCGACGACGAGGACGGCCAGGCGCCGATCGAGACCCGCGTCGGGAGCGCCATGGACCTGGCCGTCCTTTCTGATTCGGCGGACGTGGCGCTCTGCCAACAAGGACTGCAGTTCTTCGGCGACCCCGGCTCGGCGCTGGGGGAAATGCGACGCGTCCTGCGACCCGGAGGCACGGCTGCGGCCGCCGTGTGGCTGGCCGGGAAGCGGCTCGACCCCTTCAGCACCTACAGCGAGATCTGCGACGCCTCCGAGGTGCCCCCCCGTTTCCCGGACGCCAACT
The DNA here is from genome assembly GCA_963783995.1 of uncultured Acidimicrobiaceae bacterium. Taxonomy (GTDB): domain Bacteria; phylum Actinomycetota; class Acidimicrobiia; order Acidimicrobiales; family RAAP-2; genus Bog-473. Next base: position 312 of record CAWAPU010000013.1, on the reverse strand, counting down.
TCACGATGACCCTCGACGAGGTCGGGGTCCTTCTCGCGCAGAGCGGCTTCACCGATATCGAGCTCGTCGTGGCGGATCTGACGCCGCACTGGCGGGACGCCGAGGCCGCGGCACAAGGGGTGCGGGGGACACCGTTGGGGCCTGCGCTCGCCGCGTTGGCCGACGACGCGCAGCAGGCGCTCTTCAGCGCCCTCTGCGCCGCTTTCGAGAAGGGGGAGGGTCCGGATCGCACGATGTACGCCGTGCTCGCCCGCGGCACAGCGGAAGGCTGAACGCAGCGACCGGGACGGTGCCGCTCAGCGCATGGCGAGC
>CAWAPU010000012.1:0-18011 GCA_963783995.1 uncultured Acidimicrobiaceae bacterium | reverse complement strand
CGAACAGCGGTATTTGGTGGTAATGAGTGGTCATTGACAGATGGCGAATTTCTGATTTCTGACCTGCGATAACATCAAATCGACAACCATGCGACTTGGCTCATCAAAATTAGTCGGGCTCCGTTCGGGACGCAGGCTCCCGGTTCAAATCCGGGCAGCCCGACTCTTCTGCTCAGGACCTTGGCGGCCCTGTGGGGACCCAGCGATCGCTCACGCTTCGTTGACGTCGTCGCCCACGGCGATGGCCGACGCCAAGTCGTCGAGGAACGGCGCTGGCCCTTGAGGAGCTTGGTGCGGGCGCGAGCCAGGGGCATCCACTCGACGCGGTCGACTTCGGGGAACTCGCGCATGGTGCCCGAGCCCTTGGGCCACTCCAGCTCGAACGTGTTGCTCGACGCGTCGGTCACGTCGAGGTCACCCGCCACCGCCCACACTGCGACCCACTTGCCGCTGGGCTGTCGTCGTTCGCCGAGGAAGACGGGTTCGACGGTCGGCGGCTCGAGGCCGATCTCCTCGCGGAACTCGCGGTACGCCGTCTCGAGCACGTCCTCGTCCGGCTCGTACTCCCCTTTCGGGATCGACCACGCGTGTGTGTCCTTCCTCGCCCAGAACGGACCGCCGGGGTGGGCCAGCAGGACCTCGACCACACCCTCAGCCGTGACCCGGTACAGCAAGAGCCCTGAGCTCTTCGCAGCCATCCACCAAGTATGGGGATGAGCGGGGTGGGCCGCCGGGCGGGCGGTGGGCAGGGGCGGGCGGTGGGCGCCGTGGTGCCATCCAGTCCGGGCGAGGGGGCCGGCACCAGGTCAGGGAGGCCAACGGCAGTTCCAGGCCCGGCGGGCAGGCGGGTCCGGGGTGGTCGCGGCCTGGACCGGTGAAAGCGCCCGACTGCCACTTTCTGGGCGTCCTCGCTAATCTGACCCGTTGTTCCGGCCGCCCTAATCCGGAGCCGTCGGGGGCGCGGGCGTCGACCAGCACCAGGTCTGAGGTCGAACGTCATCTTGAACACTGCACCATGAGCCCACCGAACTCCGAAAACGATCCCGTTCACAGGGGCCTGCACGACCTCGGACGCCAGATCGAGGAGTCTGAGCCGTCGACCGAGGGCCAGGACGTGCCGTCGGCGTCGGCGTGGGATCCCGAGCCGACTCCAACCCCCGCTCCGGGCGCGACGCCCGGTGCGGTCCAGTCGAGCGGCGACTCGTCGGGCCCAGCCGAGGAGGCTGCGCCGGCGGTCGTGCCCCGGTCGCGTCGGTCGCCTCGACCCTCCACGGGTGGCCCCGAGAGCCCTCCGCCGGGGCGCTCGCCCGAACCGATGGACGCCACGCTGGCCGCGTTGCAGGGCGAGGACGATCCGGCCAACAACCCGGTCGAGCGGGGGCTGCACGAGCTAGGCCGTCAGATCGAGGAGGCGGAGCGAACCGGTGGCGCTACTGCCGTTGGCGGTTTGGCCGGTGGCGGTGGGGCCGGTGGTGGCGGTGACGACGGCGGTCGTGGCGGGGGGCCGGGCGAGGGATCGCGAGGTGACGGGGGCGGCCCGGCGCATGCCGCCCCGAAGAAGAAGCGCTCGACCCGGCGCAAGGTCGGCTACGTCCTGGGATCCGTCTTCTTGGTCATCGTCCTAATCGCCGGCGCGGCAGCCGGCTACGGCTGGTACCTGAACCACGAGATCCACCGCATCTCGCTCCACAACCTCTCCGACGTGCCGACGAAGGGCGCCGACGCAGGCGACGAGAACATCTTGATGATCGGGTCGACGTCGAGGTGCGCGCTCACGGTACAGAACCCCGCCTACGGCCTGTGCTCCCAGGGCGTGAACGGCGTCAACAGCGACGTGGTGATGATCCTCCATCTCGACCCGGCGAACAGCACGCTCTCGATCCTTTCGATCCCTCGCGACCTCTTCGTGCCCAACGCGCGGTCCGACGGGCCCAACAAGATCGATGCGGCGCTGTACCAAGGGCCCGATCAGTTGATCGCCGCCATCGAAGAGGATTTCGGGATCCCCATCCAGCATTTCGTCGAGCTGAACTTCGACAGCTTCATCAACGTCGTCAATTCGCTGGGCGGCATCAAGATGTACTTCCCCGAGCCCGTCTACGACGCCTACTCGGGGCTGAACATCCAGACGACGGGGTGCCTCCAGCTCAACGGGACGCAGGCGCTCCAAGTGGTGCGCGCGCGCCACCTGCAGTACAAGCCGCCGGGAGTAACGACCACCGACCCCGCCTATTGGCCGCAGGAGGCGCAGAGCGACCTGGCCCGCATCCGCCGGGACCACGAGTTCCTCGCGTGCTGGCGACAGCGGTCAAGGCCAAGGGCCTGAGCAACCCGATCACCGACCAGTCCCTGATCTCCGGCGTGGTGGGCGACCTCACCGTGGACTCGGGCTTCTCGGCCAGCAACATGATCGGCCTCGTGCTCAACTACCACAGCGTCAACGTCAACAAGGCCCCCCAGCTGACGCTGCCCGTGCAGGTCGACAACTTCGGCAGCTACACGTACCAGGGCGGCAGCTACGGCGACGTCGAGTTCCCGGCCGAGCCGCAAGACCACAGCGCGGTCGACCAGTTCCTCGGTCTCAAGGCGAACGCGGACACGTACTCGGGCGGCACGTTGCCGTCCCCCTCGTCGATCACCGTGTCGGTGATGAACGGCACGGGGGCTTACAACCAGGCTTCGGACACCGCGCAGAGCCTCAAGTCGCTCGGCTTCAACATCGGCACCGAAGGTGACGTGGACTCCGTCGGCCAGTACTCCGAGACGGTCGTCTACTACTCGTCGAAGACCCCATCCGAGCTCGCTGCGGCCCAGGCTGTGGCGGACTCCATGTCGGGCGCCGTGATCATGGCCGACGACGCCTCACAGGTACAGGCCGGTTCGCAGGTCACGGTCGTGACGGGGAGCGACTTCACCGTCAACCCGCCGCCGGCGCAGACGACACCTACCTCCGCCGGAGCCACGACCACCCCGACGACCGCGGCGGCGTCGAGCAACACGGGCTCGACGGGTTCGGGCACGACGGGGAACTCGGGTGCGGACAGCGGTGCCTTCCAGCCGCCGACGTCGACGGTCACGCCGCTGGCGCCGTGGGACCCTCGGGCGTGCACGGCGAGCGGGGGCGAAGGGACGTAAAGGGAGCTTCTTCGCGTTGCCCGGCGGGTGAAGGGGCGCGGTGACAACGCAGAATTCGAGCCGCAGAATTTCGCGTCTGTATATGCGCGGCTCGCCGCCGGCGATTCAGCGCGGATATGGGGCACGGCTCATGTTCCGTCACCGCATCCATGAGTCGCGAGTAGAGAGTTGAGCTTTACCTCAAGAAACGGAGCGACTTCGAGAGTCCGGGCCCGTACACGGCGGAAAGGACCGTCCCGTGTCAGCCTCATATAGAGACCGAAAACTTCCAGGGAGACCGCGTTTGCGACGGCTCAGGCGAAGATCTCGCCCCCGTTGGTGTCGAGCGCCTGGCCCGTCATCGCGGCAGACAAGTCCGACGCCAGGTAGACGATGGCGCCGGCGACGTCGGCATCGCTCGGGATCCGACCCAGCGGGACCCGGGCGTTGAGCTCGTCGATGACCTCCTGGGGCGGCACGCCACGCCCGGTCGAGGTCATCTCGATGTACATGTCGACCGAGGGCCCGGCCATCCAACCGGGGACCACGGCGTTGACCCTGATGTTCGACGGCCCGAGCTCGTAGGCCAGCACCCGGGTCGCCGTGAGGAGCGCGCCCTTGGAGATGGCGTATCCCCCCTGGTCGGGTTGCGGCTGGCGGGTGACCATCGACGCCACGTTCACGACAGACCCCCCGCCGCGCTTGCGGAGGAACGGGAGCGCGGCCTTGGTCATCTGCAGCGAGCCGAAGAGGTTGACGTCCATGATCTTGCGCCAGATCGAGAGGTCGACGTCCTCGAAGCTCTGGAAGACGTCGGCGCGGAAGGCGTTGTTGACGACGACGTCGATGCCACCGAACTCGTCGGCCGCCGCGGCCATCAAGGCCGCACAGGCGTCCGGGTCGACGATGTTGGTGGACACGGTGGTCCCACGGGCGCCGAGGGCGGTCACCTCGGCGAGGACCTCGTCGAGCCGGGCCTGCTGGCGCGCCGCGAGCACCACGTCGGCGCCGTGCGCCGCCAAGGCCAACGCGGCCTGGCGACCCAGGCCGGGGCCGACCCCGGACACGACACACACTTTCCCTGCGAGCAGGCCGGTTGCACCCTGCCGACCAGCGGCTTCGTTCTTCGTCGTCATGGGCCGCAGCGTAAGCAGTTGTCCCGTCCCGACGCCAGCCATCCGCGCCGGCGTCACAGAGGCCTGGAAAGATCGCGGCAGGGTTGAGTTAAGGGAGGGTCAATGGCGCTCTGTTGGCACTGCGGGGGCGAGATGTCCGAGGGCATCAGCTGTCTGACCGACCCGATCGTCATCGAGGGCCGGTCCTACGCCCGGATCCGGTGGGGTCAGGAACCGCGCCCCAGACACCGTTACGAGCCCGAGGAGTGCCGGGACTGCGGCACCCCGATCGGCGGCGTCCATCACCCAGGTTGTTGCCTGGAACGCTGTCCAGCCTGCCACGGGCAGGCCATCAGCTGTGAGTGCGAGGTGGATGAGTGCGACTTCGAGAGTGCGCGCCAACCCCGCTGCCGGTCGCACGTGTTGCGCCGAGTCGGCTGGCACTGAGCCGCCGCCAATAGCCGGCGCCGTGCCCTGAGGAAGGGCGCCGCCCCGGCACTCCGGGTCAGACCAGCTTGAGGTCCTGCAACAGCCAGCGATCGTCACTGCGCACGAGCGTCACCTCGATCCGGCTGTCGTCCGTGTTCACACCCTGCTGCGTCGTGTTCGCCACCGACTGGTTCACGAACAGGAGCACGACGGCCTTCGAACCGCTGATCGACTCGACCGCGGACTTCAACACCTTGGCCGACGCCGTGGCCTTGTACTGGACGAGCACCTTGGAGAGGTTGTCGCTCGACTTGATGAAGCTGCGCCGGAACGCCGGGGTCGACTCGCTCTCGACTCGACCGAAGTCGCGCTGCAGATGGTGATAACTGTAGGTGGCCACGTTGACGGCGTCCGCCTGCGCCGTCGCCAGCGCGCTCGCCCGGTCGCCGTTCACCGCGTCCTGGTTCGACAGCTGCACACGGGAGATGACGAGCGCGACCGCCAGGGCGACGATCACGATGAGGCCGATCAACTCGACCACCCCGAAACGGCGACGCGCTCGGGCCTTTGGCGGTGGCGGCGGCCCGGCCGGCCCGGGCGCTGTCGCCTGTTCGTCACCTGACGCTTCGCCGTCGACCGGGATCTCACCCACGACGACATCCTCGCCTCTTTCCGCTTCCAAGACAGTCTCTTCTGACATACCTAACCTCCCGACGCTACGGGTGCCTCAGCCGATCCCCGTTGAAGGAGATCGGGCGCTTGTACGGTGCAGGTGCGCATCAAGTCCGGCGCACCCGTGGCCGCCGTCGGCTCGGGCGACTGGGCCCCCGACAAGTACGGACACACGGTGTTCTGCGTGTTGTAGTAGATGTTCACGGCCACCGAGCCCCCCGACGCGGTGTCGGCGATCTTGTTGACGAAGCCGGGGAGCTGCTGGAGGAGCGACACGAGCGCCGGCTGCTGGGCGATCGCAGTGTCCGAAAGGCCGTCGAGCTCCTTGATCAGCTGAATCAGCGACGCGCCGTCCGACTGGATGAACTGCTGGACCGCCTGCTCGGTGGGGACCCCGTTGTCGAGGATCGCGATGAGGTCGTTGTTGGACGCCGCGAGCTGACCCGTGATCGTCGCCAGTGACTGGCTGAACGAGATGATGTCGGCGCTCGACGCTTGCGCGGTGGCCAGCACGGACCCGCCCGAGTTGATGAGGGTCACCGTGGACGCCTCGGCCGCCTGGAGGGCCGCAATGAGGTGTCGGGACGCGACCGTGATGTTCCGCAGCGCCGGTCCGGTGTCAGCGAACCCCGTCCCGAGGGCGTCGGTGATCGTCTTCACCTCGCTCGACTTGATGGTGCCGATCAGCTGGCCGGCGTCGCTCAGCAGTTGGAAGACGCTGACGGGCACCACGGTGCGGCTGCGGGGAATGAGGCTGCCGGCGTGGAGATCGGGGCCGTGACCCGAGGAGGGCACCAGGTCCAGGTATTGCTCGCCCGCCACGGACAGCTCGTGCACGTGGGCGACCGCGTTGGCCGGGATCACGGTGCCCGGATCGATGGCGAGCGTGGCGACCGCCCCGGAGGCGGTGAGGGACATCGAGGAGATCCGCCCGACGTCGACACCCCGGTAGGTGACGAACCCATCCGAGTACAGCCCGCCGCCGCGCGGCAGGTCGACCGTCACCTGGTAGGCCTGGGCGCCGATCCGCCAGCCGACCACGTCGAAGGCGATGTACGACACCCCGAGCAGGGCCACGACGACGAGGGCGGTCACCCGGACCCAGACCTGTGTCTTGGTCACGGCAGCCCCGCCCCCAACAGCCCGTTGATCGCCTGGGCGTTCGAGGACGACGAGCCAGACGAGCCCGACGAGCCCGACGGAGAGGGCGCCGAAGACGCAGACCCCGACGCGCTGTTCGGCCCCAACAACGGGCTCTGCTCCACGATGGCAGTCCCGTCGAGCGACAGCTGCAAGAAGTTGCCGGGCGCAATCTTCGTCGTCATCGTCTCGAACTTGCTCAGGTCGGTGAGCGTCGGGCCCAGCTGCGACTCCACCCCGACCATCTGGTTCACCACGGCGTCGAGCTGCCGGATCGTCCCGAGGATCGACGAGCTGCTCTGCGTCACGATCGAGTCCGCCACGTTCGAGAGGTTGGTCGTCGCCGTCAACAGGTTCTGGAAGTCCTGGTTCTCCGACGACAACACCGTCACCGCGGGACCGAGGGTGTCGATCCCGTTCGCGATGGCGGCGTCGCCCTTGGCGAGTTGCGCGCTCAAGGCGGCCAGCGAGGCGAGCGCGTTGTCGACGGAGCCCCGATTGGCGTTGAGGGCGGTCACCGTGAACGACACGTCATTGATGATCTGGCGGATCTGCTGCTGGTGGCCCCCCAGGGCCTCGTTGAGGTTGCTGACGATCGTCTGCAATTGACTCAGGCCGCCGCCGTTGAGCAGCGCGCCCAACGCAGCCAGGGTGTCGGCGATGGAGGGCGCACTCGACGTGTTGCGCTCGGGGACCACCGCTCCGGCGGTGAGGTACGGGCCGTGCGGCGTCCCATGCGGCGGATACAGCTGGATGAACTCGTCGCCGAGCGGGTCGACGAAGAGGATCTGCGCCGTCGTGCCCTTCGGGATCCGGATGGTTCGCCGGATCGTCAGCGTGAGGTACGCCTTGAAGTGCGCGGTGGAGATCGAGCTGACCTGGCCCACCTGGTCGGCCCCGATCAGCACCCGCGCCTGGATCGGCAGGTCCAACACGTTGGCGAAGACGGCGGTCACGTTGTAGCTCGGCCCGCTGACGCCGCCCGGCTTGGGCAGCGCCTGGAACGACAGGCCGCACCCGGCACCGAGCAGTGCCGCGACCAGTGCTCCGGCGACCACCGCGCCAGCCCGACGCCGCCCCCCCGCCATCCACCCACGTCCCGTCACGGCTGCGCCCCCATCAACGCCTGCAGCGAGAGGTCCGGGCCCTGTTGCGCATTGGGCGGGGCGTCCTCCTGCGACAACGCCGCACTGGCGGCGCAGTCCAGGTTCAGCTCGGAACTCTTGGCCTGCTCCGCGCCCAACTCCAAGATGCGCGTCAGCTCGTTGCCGCAGATCTGCTGGACGAACGACTTCGTGTCCAGCGACGGGTCGTAGCGGATGCGCAGCGAGGCCGTGCCGTTGGGACCGGTCGTGATGGCGTTGTTCAGGTTCTGCAACGCCAGGCCGCCGTAGGCGAAGGCCTGGCTGAGCTGCTGCTGCTGGGACAGCACGTGCGACGTGAAGGAGTTGACGTTGTTGAGCACGGTGCCGATGGAGCCGTCGTTGCCGTTGACGTACGACGTGACCTCCGAGAGCACCTGCTTGAGCGACGACAGGGTCGTGCCGATCTCGGAGCTGTCCGAGGCGATCAGCGAGCTCGCCGACGAGAGGTCGTTGGCGAACGACTGGAACTCCTGGTCGTTGGCGGCGGCTTCGTTCGTGAACGCCCCCGCGTTGTCGAGCAGGCTGGTGATCGAGGGCCCGTCGTTGGACAACGCCCCCAGCGCCTTGCCCAACGCGAGGACCGTCGTGTGGAAGGCGGGCCCGTTGTTGCCTACCGTCGTGGCGACGTCGTGCACGAACTGATTGAGCGCGCCGTTCTTGTTGGCGCCCGTCGGCCCGAGCGCCTGGATCAACTGGTCGAGCAGCGAGATCGTCTGGTCGACCGACTGTGGCAGTGCCGTGTGATTGAGCGGGATCACCGCGCCGTTCGTCATGACGGCGCCGTGCCGGTACACCGGATCGAGCTGGATGTATCGGTCGTTCACCAGGTCCGGCGCCATCAGCGCGGCGATGGCGTGGGCCGGCACCTTGACGTCCGTCGCGACCTGCATCACGACCGACACGTAGGTCGGGTGCGGCGTCACCGCCGTCACCGATCCCACGGGGATCCCGAGGACGTCCACGTGGTTGCCGACGTACACGCCGGGCGCCTCGGTGAAGTCGGCCGTCACCGAGTAGGTGGGCGTCGCCAGCGCCGCCCGGATGCCGAAGAACGCCCCGACGGCGGCCGCCAACAGGAGCACGGCGATCGACGCCAAGATCAGCTGGCCCCGGCTCACCCTCATGGGTTGCACCCCGTGACGCTGTTGGTGGCGCCCGCCTTGGCGCACTGGGCGATGATGTTGTCGGGGATCAGCGCCGCCGGCATCACGAAGTCGCCGAACGCGCCCGAACCGGTCACGTTGGCCAGATACTTGTTGGCCGCCGTCAGCAGCGGGATCGCCGCCTCGATGTCGTTGCCGTCCTTCGACAGCACCCCGCTCACGGTCTGCAGATCGCTGAGCAGTGGGGCGATCTGAGCCTCGTGCGCCGCCAACAACGCCTGCAGCTGCTGGGTCAGGGCCGCCGTCGACTTCAACAGCTGATCGATCTCCGTGTGCCGCTGGTTGAGCACCTGCAGCACGAGGTCGCCCTGCCCGATCAGCGAGAAGAGCTGGGTGCCGTGCTGTTGCAGCGTGGCCGTCAGCTGCGAGACGTTCTGCACCAGCTGGGAGAGTTCGCTCGAGCGCGACGAGATCACGTCGGAGAGTTGCGACAGGCCCTGCAACAACTGGGACGTGGCGCCCGTCGGCACCGCCTCGAGATCCTGATCGGTGACGCTCAACGCCTGCTCGAGCTGGTGCAGGTTGATGCCCTGCACGATGTTGGCGCCCGACCGGATCGTGCTCACGACCGTCTGCGTCTCTTGCGTCCGCTTCTCGGGGATGACCGCCCCGGCCGCCATTTGCCCGTTCCCGGCGGGCTCCAAGTCCAGGTACTCCTGACCGAGCGGTGTGAGCACCTTCGCCGCGGCGCCCGTGCGCTCGCCCAGGTGCACGCCGTTCCGCACGGTGAACGACACCAGCACGTGTGACCCGCTCAGGCTCAAGCCGCTCACCGTGCCGACGTCGACCCCGGCGACGCTCACCGGGTCGCCCTGCACCAGGCCGGCCGAGTCGGCGAAGGCGGCCCCGTAGCCGGTGTGATCGTTGATCAACGGCAGCTTCGAGAAGTTGATGGCGCCGAGCGCCACGATGACGAGCAGCGCGGAGCCGATGGCCGCCATGACGATCTTGTTGCGTTCGCGGAATCGCTTCATGAGCAGTTCGCCGTGTGCACGCTCTGGTTGCCCACCGGGCCCGACGGGAGCGTCAAGGGGAGGCTCGGCTGACCGGTCAGCACGTTGAGATTGACCGTCCCCTGCACGTTGATGGTCAGGTTGCAGATGTAGACGTTGAGCCAGCTCCCCGAGTTGGCCACCTTGACCAGCGTCTCGATGAACGCGGGCAGGTTGGACAACACGCCGTCGAGGCCGCTCTGGTCCTGGGCCGCCGTGTGGCTCGCGCTGACCACTCCGTTGATGGCCTGATCGAGCGTCGGCTGGCTCTTGCTGAGCAGTCCCGATACCGCCTGCGACAGCCCGCTCAGGCTGTCGATCGTGGACCCGATCTGACCCCGTTCGTTGGCCACGCCGGTAACGAGGCTGTCGAACTGGTCGATCATCGTGACCAGCTGCTGGTCGTGGGCATCGAGTGTGCCGGCGACCGCGCTCAGGTTGTCGATCACCTGGCCGATCAGCTGCTGGCGCTGGGCGAGGTTCTCCGTCAGCGACGCCGTCTGCGTCACCAGGTTGGAGATGTTGCCCGACTCGCCCTGGAAGATCTGGATGATGGACGCGGTGAGCTCGTTGACCTGTTGCGGCGTGAGCGCGGCAAAGAGTGGCTCGAACCCGTTGAAGATGCCCGTCAGGTCGAGCGCCGGTGCCGTGCGCGAGGTGGGAATCTGGGCCCCTGGAGCCAACGGCTTCCCCGGAGCCGACCCCGGCACGAGCGCGATCAGTTGCTGGCCGAGGAGGTTGGCGTAGGCGACGTTGGCGTGCGTGGTCGTCGTCAACCGCTGGTCATTGTCCGCCGTGAAGTTGACGAGCGCGAGGCGCCCCTGCAGCTGGACACCGGTGACGGTCCCCACCTGGACCCCTGCGATGTCGACGAAGTCACCGGGCTGAAGTCCCGACGCGTCGGTGAACAGCGCTGAATACCCGGTGCGGGACTGGGAGCTCAGATTCAGCAGGCTGGCCGTGACGATGATCGTCGCCACGACGGCCACGGCCACGAACAGGGCGAGCTTGGCGACCGTCCGCCACGGAAAGGGCTGGTGGCTCACGGCGCCTTCGCCAGTTGCAGCAGCAAGGGCTGGAGCAACAGCGTGGTGACCGCCGCCGACGGCGGTGTCTTGCCCTTGTCGAGGCCGGTGGCCACTTGGACCGAGGCCTTCTGGGTGGCTGCCGTCGTCATCACGCCGTTGGCACCGCTCCCGCCGGGAATCGACGTCGACGCGCCGGCCGCGGCAGTCGAGGCGGACGCGTGCGGGCAGTTCGGCCCGGACTCCCCTTGATACGTCGGGCAGTCCGCTGCGGTGTAGGTCGCCGGGTTGAAGTACTCGGGCCCGAGACCCTGCTCGACGAGCTCGCTCGACCCCGGGACGCCGAGTGCCGCGGCCACGAGTTGCACGGAGCCCTGGATGATGATGTCGCCCGAGAACGACAGGTACGGCCCGTGCGACTCGGCCGCGGTGAACGCCTTGGACCAGTTGTCGAAGCCGTTGAGAGTCTGCGCGACGAAGTTCGGGTTCGCCGCCACGTCACCGAGCAGGGTGGACGAGTTGGCCACCAAGTCCTCGAAGGCGGACTCGCTGCCCTGGAGCACGCCGGTGAGATCGTCGGCCGTCGGCGTGCCCTGCGCCAGCAGCTGGTGCAGCTGGCCGGCGTCGTTGGAGATGGTCGTCGCCAGGACCGAGGCGTTCGAGACGGTGGACAGGAGGGACGGCGTGGCCTGGGTCAGTGCGTTGGCCACGGGCGTCAGCTGCCCGACGTCGTTGACGATGTCAGGGACTTCGGGAAGCATCTGGTCGAGGTACGTCGCGACCTGACCGAGCGTGGTGCCCAGCTCGGGTCCCTGGTTCTTCAGCGCGGTGGCGATGGCCGACAACGTCTCGTCGAGCGAGGCGGGGTGCAGCGCGTTGAGCAGGTTGTCGAGATCGGTCGCGTCCCCTTGGAGGGTCGTCGTCTTGGATACCGTGACCGAGCCGATCGTCTCGCCCGCTCGGAGATGCCCCGGCGCACTCCCCGCCGGTGGCACCAGGTTGATGCCTTGCGTCCCGAAGATCGTCGCGATCTCCACGTCCGCCTTGACGCCCGACGGAATCGAGGAGAGGTCGCTCGGCGTCATGTGGAGCTGGACGCGGAGCAACCCGTTGGGCAATTCCTGCCCGAGGCTGCCCACCGTGCCCACGGTGATGTCCCGGAAGATGACGACCGAGCCACCCGAGATGCCGGTGCCCGACGCGGGCACGTCGGCGTACACGACGTCATAGGACGAGAAGTGCCCCGTGAACGCCGCGATGATGGCCCAGCCTCCCGCCACGAACACCAACAGCAACGCCACTCCGATGAGGGCCTGGCCGCGGACGCGGGATCGATTGCTCATCCCGAGAACTTGATCCCGCTCGAAGTGCCCCAGAAGGCCAGCGTCATCAGCATGTCCGAGAGGGCGATCACCACGATGCTGGCGCGAATGGCGCGGCCGGCGGCGCGCCCCACTTCCTCGGGCCCGCCTCGGACGGTGTAGCCGTAGTAACAGTGCGAGATCGTCACGAGGACGACGAAGACCCACACCTTGGTCATGGAGAGGAAGACATCACGGGCCGTCAAGAACGCGTGGAAGTAATGGGAGTAGGTGCCACCTCCTTGATGCGCGACGATGATGACGGTGATCTGGGTCGCCAGGTAGGCGCCCGAGAGCGCGATCAGGTACAGGGGCGTCACCACCACGAGCGCTGCGATGAGGCGGGTGGTGACGAGGTAGGGCAGCGAGCGAATGCTCATGACTTCGAGCGCGTCGATTTCCTCGGTGATCCGCATGGCGCCGAGCTGGGTGGTGAACTTGCATCCCATCTGCGCAGCCAGGGCAAAGGCGGTGATCAGGGGGGCGATCTCGCGTGTGTTCGCGTACGACGACAGGTATCCCGCCAACGGGGCGAGCCCGATGATCTGGAGGCCCTGATACCCCTCGAGCCCGATGGTGATCCCGACGAACGCCGCGATCACGAAACAGACGAGGACGGTGCTCGCAGCCACGGCCATGAGGCCGCCGCCAAACGTCACATCGGCCACCAGGCGGACCACCTCGTCGCGGTGCCGAGCCAGCGCGTACGGAATCGACACGATGGCCTTGAACGCAAAGATGACGAGGCGGCCGAGCCACGCCAGCTGATCGACCAGGCGAGCCACCGGCGACGGGCGGCGCGGCTTCTCTCCCGGTTCCTCGGCGCGGATCTGGTCCCGGAACTCGGCGGCGACGGTCACGGGATCCTCGGCGGGACGAGGACGAGGAAGATCTCAGTCAGGATGATGTCGACGAAGAAGAGTGCGATCCCGGTGATCACCACCGACTGCGTCACCGCCTCGCCCACGCCGGCCGGACCTCGCTTGGCCGTCATGCCTTTGTAGGACGCGACCACCGCAGCGATCAAGCCGAAGATGGCGGCCTTGAGCGTCGACTCGATCAGGTCGGCCGGTTGGGAGAAGGTGGCGAAGCTGTTCAGGAATCCGCCGGCCGAGCCGTGCAGCACCGTCAGGTCGGCGAAGTAGCCACTCGCTATCGCCGAGAACGAGACGATGCCGTTGAGCAGCACGGCAACGACGACCGTGGCCAGCATCCGCGGTGCCACGAGCCGCTCGAGCGGGTTGATGCCCATGACCTCCATCGCGGAGATCTCGTCACGGATCGTGCGCGCGCCGAGCTCGGAGCAGATCGCCGACCCCCCGGCGCCGGCCAGAAGGAGAGCGGTGACGATGGGCGAAGCTTCTCGCACGGTGCCGATCGCATCGACGGCGCCCACGAAGGATGCGGCGCCGATCTGGCCGGCCAACCCCCCGACCTCGAGCACGATGACAAGCCCGAACGGGATGGCGATGAGGATCGCCGGCAGCACGGAGACCGACGCCAAGAACCACGCCTGGTCGATGAACTCGCGCCACGCGAACCGCCCATGGACGAGTTCGCGGAACGATGCGGTGATCGTGTCGAGCACCATGGCGTAGAGCGCACCCAGCGACTCGACGGCGCGGCGCCCACCACCGGTCAGCGACTTCACCGCGTCGAGGCCCTCTTCGAACGGCGTCGTGTAGCCGCTCATGATCTCTTCGCTCGTCAGGTCGCTACTCATCACGCGCCCCGCAGGGCGGACGCGGTCCGCCCTGCGCCCCACCCATGCCCTCCGCCGAAAGCATCTGGGTCAGCTGACCCCCCTCGCCAGAGTCCCTGGCACCTTCCCCACCACGATCAGGCAGATTAATCTACCCCTGGTAGATTTACTAGTGCGCTGTTATGGTGGCACTTTGATGACAGCTGCCGCCCAAAACCGGTATTTACATACCGAGAGTAGGCAATTGCGGTTGGAGCCGTGAGCACCAGGGCAAAGTCACCGGGCCGGCCGAGCAGGACCGAGTCGGAGCGCTCGCTCCAACGCCAGCGTCTGCTCGACGACGCCATGGCCGCCATCAGGATCCACGGCTCGGGCGTGTCCGTCGAGAACATCGCCGCGCATGCGGGGGTCAGCAAGCCGGTCATCTACGCCGAGTTCGGCGACAAAGCCGGGCTCGCCGACGCCCTGGCGCTGGAGCGGGCGGAACAGATGGAGCGTTCGCTGATCGCGGGGCTCGCGTCCAGCGAGCCGCTCGACACGGCCCAGGCGGTCCGGTTGGGCGCCAGCGCGCTGATCGGCCTGCTGGTTGACGACCCGGAGATCTACGGATTCATCCAGCGGTCGATGCGGGCCAGTGACCGTGGCGTCCTCGACAATCCACTCGTGCGGACCTTGCACGATCGCGTCGGGATGCTGATCTCCCTGCTCGCGCCCGACGCCGACAAGGCGATGGTCTCCGTCGTGACCGACGGCATGTTCGGCTTCATTTTCGCCATGGTGGAGTCGTGGCAGGTCGCTCGGGAGCCATCACAAGAAGAGGTGGTGCGCATGATCGTGCTGCTGGTCCAGGACGGCTTCGCCACCATCAGCGGGCAACGCGTGGCGGCGTCTTCGTAACATCACCCGGCGGCCCGGGCCCGCAAAGCGCTTGACCTCCCTGGCGGGAGTCACCAATGTGGGCCCCCAATGAGACTGACTCCGACGTTGAAGCCCGCCTGATGCCCGCGCTCGACGGAATTCGCGTTCTCGAGGCGGGGCTGTTGGTCCAAGGCCCGCAAGCATCCGCCACGATGCTCGAATGGGGCGCCGATGTGATCAAGATCGAGTTGCCCGGCTTCGGCGACCAGAGCCGGTGGCTGCCGGTCAGCCGGGACGACCGTCGCTCTCCCTGGTTCACTGCGTACAACCGTGGGAAGCGCAGCGCCACCATCGACCTCCGGGCGCCACGCGGGAGAGAGGTCTTCCTGCGGCTGGTCGAGATGTCGGACGTCGTCATCACCAACTTCAAGCCGGGGACCATGGACGAGTGGGGAGTCGGCTACGCCGAGGGGGCGGCGCGCAACGCACGGATCATCTACGCCATGGGCTCGTCCTTCGGGTCCGAGGGCCCCGACGCCAAACGGGAAGGCGCCGACCTCAGTGGCCAGGCCGGAGGGGGGATCATCAGCACGACGGGCGGTGCGGGAAGCGATCCGAGTCCCATCGGCGCCACGATCGCCGATCACATCTCCGGGCAGAACCTCTTGGCCGGGATCCTGGCCGCGCTGTACGCCCGCGAACGGACCGGAAAGGGACAGCTGGTCGAGACCTCGCTGCTCGGCGGACAGGTCTGGGCGCAGGGCGGCGAACTCACCAAGTACCTCCTGTCGGGTGAGATGACCGGGCCGAGCAACCGGGGCCACTCGCTCGTCCCGGGTATCTACGGCATGTTCGCCACCTCGGACGGTTGGATTGCGATCGTCGGTGTGGCCGGGGCGCTCCGCGACCGCTTCTACGAGACGATCGGTCGTCCGGACCTGATCGAACGGTTCAGCGGCCTCTTGTACTTCGAAGAGGAGAAGGCGGCCTTGTGGCCGATCCTCGACGAGGTCTTCGCGACCAAGACGACCGCAGAGTGGTGCGAGTTGCTGGGCGCGGCCGGACTCCGCTTCGCTCCCGTACGCGACCACGCGGAGGTGGCACGAGACCCGGGCGTCCGGATCAACGGATACATCGAGTCGGTCGAGGACCCCGATGACCCCGGCGCCACCGTGGACGCAGTGCGAACGCCGGTGCGCTTCTCCGAAGGTGCATCGACCAAGCCGGTCCGGCCACCCGAACTCGGCCAGCACACCGAGGAGGTGCTCCTCGAGGCCGGCTACACCTGGGACGACATCTCGTCGCTGTCCGAGGAGGGCGTCATCTAGCCGATTTCAGGTGCCTCGAGCCGATTCGGCGGATCGCTCGCGAGTCTCGGTGGAGGTGAAGGGACTCGAACCCTCGACCTACGGCTTGCAAAGCCGTTGCTCTTCCAGCTGAGCTACACCCCCGGGTGACGTTGGCGGAGCCAATCGTAGGCACCGCGGCTGGAGACTTCGACAAGGGACCACTGACTGCAAGTCGGACCGCATTGTCGTCAGCTCGAGCGGCCCCATTAACGTGCGGCCCCGTGGATGCACGGACCTTCCTGGGCATGGAGCCCGACGGCGACGATCTGCACTGGAGCATGGTGGTCACGCCGCAACTGACCACGCCAGGCAACTTCCTGTTCGGTGGGTGCGGTCTGGGCGCCGCCCTGGTCGCGCTCGAAGCGGCGTCGGGGCGACCAACGGTGTGGGCGACGGCGCAGTACCTGTCGTACGCGGTGACCGACGCCGAGCTGAAATGGGAAGTGACCTTGGCCGCCGTCGGGGGCCACGTGACCCAGGGTCGTGCCGTCGGTCGAGTGGACGGCAAAGAGATCCTGACGGTGAACGCCGCTCTCGGAAAGGACGACCTGGAGGTGGGTGGCACGTGGGTCGAGCCACCCCGCGTCGCTCCGCCCGACGAGTCACCGCCGCGTTTCCTCCCGGAGTTCTTCCGGAACACGATCATGGACAGCGTCGAGGTCCGGACCGCTCTGGGCCGCACCTTCGAAGAGATGGACGGCTCTCCAGGCGGCCCCAACTCTGCGCTGTGGGCGAGGGTGCCGGGTCATCTGACGCCCTCTGCAGCCACCCTTGCCATCTTCGGCGACTACGTCTCCGGGGCAGTTTCACAACCGATCGGGCGGCGTGCCATGGGACGCAGCCTCGATAACACGCTGCGCATGGTGCAGCTGCAACCGACCGAATGGGTCCTTTGCGACATCTACATCCATGCGCTGGTGGGCGGCTACGGGCAGGGCACGGCGTTCCTCTGGTCCGAAGACGGCGCGCTGCTCGCAACGGCGAGCCAGTCGATCGCCGTCCGACTCTGGCCGGGAGACGGAGCCCTCCCGAGATAAGCCGCACCGCGTCGCAGTGAACCGGCCGCAAGACTAGAGGGATGGTTGAAGAAAGCCGTCGAACGCGTCGGCACCGCCGCGGGTCCTTTCGGCGCCTCCTCGCGTTCGACCTGATCGCTCTGGTGGTGCTCGCCGGTCTGGGGGCGTTCTTCCTCGCGCAGCACTGGGGACGGACGGACGAACCCTCCCGCACCTCCGCGCTCGCCGCTCCATCCACGACGGCACCAGACGCTGCTCCCCCGACCACCGCTCCGCCGACGACGACCACGACATCGACGCTGTCGCCACCGGGCCCCGGATTCGTCGCCGGGCATGTCACCGCCGTCGGCGATTCGGTGATGTTGGACTACCAGGACGAACTCGAGACGGACATCCCCGGCATCCAGGTCGACGCCGCCGTCAGCCGTCAGTGGTCAGACGGCGTCGCCATCCTCCAGGAGTTGAAGGCGTCCGGACAACTGGGGGCCGAAGTCGTGGTCGCCCTGGGAACCAACGGCCCGATCACCGACACCGACTTCGACACGATGATGCAGACACTCGATGGCGCCTCGAGGGTGGTGTTCGTCAACACGCACGTGGACCGCCCTTGGCAGGACGCCAACAACGCCGTCCTCACCGCCGGTGCGGCGAAGTACCCCAACGTCTACGTCGCCGATTGGGCCACCCTGGCCGCGCAGAACCCCCAGTGGTTCGGTGCCGACGGTACGCATCTGGCCATCGACGGGCCGGGTGCGGACGCCCTGGCGTCGCTCGTCACCTCGACGCTCAGCACCGGCTGACACAGCCCGAAACCCGATTCGGGATCGCCCTGGCCTTGGTGTAATCTCGACCTCCCTCCGGCCTGGCCGGAACGGCGTCGGGGCTATAGCTCAGTCGGTTAGAGCGCAGCACTGATAATGCTGAGGTCGC
>CAWAPU010000011.1:0-14960 GCA_963783995.1 uncultured Acidimicrobiaceae bacterium | reverse complement strand
CGGCGCTCGAGCTGCAGTGGGAGCTCTTCGGCGCGGCCCGCAAGTACGCCGAGGAGCACGGCCTCGGCGCCCTGGGCGACGAGGGCGAGGTCGGCGCCCTGGTGATGGAGCACTGGGAGGCCGTCCTGGGCGGGCTCGAGTCGGACCCGTCCACGCTGGCCGACACCCTGGACTGGGTGGCCAAGCGCGAGCTCCTGCTGGCCTACCAGGAGCGGCACTCCTGCGGCTGGAAGGACCCCCGCGTCGCTGCACTGGCGTTGCAGTATCACGACCTGCGGCCCGACAAGTCGGTGTTCCGGCGCCTGGACATGCGCTCGCTCGTGGCGACCCGGCGGAGGTCGCCTCCGCCGTCAGCGAGCCGCCGACCGGGACCCGGGCCTGGTTCCGGGGCAAGTGCCTGGCCCGCTGGCCCGACGCCGTCGTGACCGCCAACTGGGATTCTCTCGTCTTCGACATCGGCGCAGACCCGTTGCGGCGCGTCCCTATGATGGACCCCCTGAAGGGAACGGCCGAGCACACCGGCGCCCTGCTGGCAGAGAGCACAGGACCGGCGGACCTGCTCAACCGGCTCAACTCTTAGGCGAAGAACTCGAGTACCACAGGACGGGGACACGGAACGATGGCAGAACAGGAACAGAAGAAGAAGGGCTCGGCGGCACGGTCGACCGAGACCGAGACCGAGGTCGAAGAGGCCGCCCCGGCCAGCTCCGAGCGAGGCGAGAAGATCAAGGCGGAGCTCGACGACCTGCTGGACGAGATCGACGAGGTCCTCGAGGACAACGCCGAGGAGTTCGTCCGCAACTACGTGCAAAAGGGCGGACAGTAGCCCTCCGTGGCCCTCCCAGTGTTTCCCCCGGAGCGTGATCCGGGTCCGGACTTCGTCGGCCTCCTGCGCATGACCACGGACCGGCCCGACGCGCCGACCCGGTCCCTCGACACGGGGCGGCGGCCCAGGTGCCGCACGGCACGACGGTGGTGGCCCTGCGCTACGCGGACGGCGTGGTCATGGCCGGCGACCGGCGCGCCACGGCCGGCAACATCATCGCCCACCACGCCATGGAGAAGGTCTTCCCGGCCGACCGCTACTCGGCGGTGGCCATCGCGGGGACGGCCGGCATGGCGATCGAGATGGTCCGCCTCTTCCAGGTCCAGCTCGAGCACTACGAGAAGGTCGAGGGCTCCACCCTCTCGCTCGAGGGCAAGGCCAACCAGCTGGCCCAGATGGTCCGCCAGCACCTGCCCCTGGCCATGCAGGGGCTGGCCGTCGTGCCGCTCTTCGCCGGCTTCGACACCGCCCGCGGCACCGGCCGCATCTTCAACTACGACGTGACCGGGCGGCCACTACGAGGACACCGACTTCCAGGCGACGGGCTCGGGCGGGCGCGACGCCGCGCAGCACGGTCAAGCTCGGCTGGCGCGAGGGACTCGGCCCGGGACGAGGCGGTCGACCTGGCCATCCAGTCCCTCTACGACGCCGCCGACGAGGACTCCGCCACCGGCGGCCCCGACCCGGTGCGCGGCATCTACCCGATCATCGCCCTGGTCGACGCGGCCGGCTACCGGGAGGTCGCCGAGGAAGAGGTGGCCGAGCGCTTCGGTGCGCTCGTCGCCCGCAAGCAGGCGGAGCGTGCCCTATGAGCATGCCCTACTACGTCGCGCCCGAGCAGGTCATGAAGGACCGGGCCGAGTACGCCCAGAAGGGCATCGCCCGGGGGCGCTCGCTCGTCGCCACCACCTACGACGTCGGGCATCGCCATGGTGGCCGAGAACCCGTCACGTTCGTTGCACAAGATCAGCGAGATCTACGACCGCATCGCCTTCGGGGGCGTGGGCAAGTACAACGAGTACGACCAGCTCCGGGTGGCCGGCGTCCGCCACGCCGACACCAAGGGGTACGCCTACAGCCGGGAGGACGTCGACGCCCGCTCGCTGGCCAACCTCTACGCCCAGTACCTCGGCAACGTCTTCACCCACGAGATGAAGCCGCTCGAGGTCGAGATCCTGGTGGCCGAGCTGG
Source organism: uncultured Acidimicrobiaceae bacterium (assembly GCA_963783995.1). Lineage (GTDB taxonomy): Bacteria > Actinomycetota > Acidimicrobiia > Acidimicrobiales > RAAP-2 > Bog-473. The sequence continues at coordinate 12,943 of CAWAPU010000011.1, read as the reverse complement.
GCGAGGGCGAGAACCAGCTGTACCACATCGCCTACGAGGGCACGATCACCGACGAGGACCGCTTTGCCGTGCTCGGCGGTGACGCCGAGACGATCACCGAGCGCGTCGCCGCTGCCTGGCAGGCCGATTGGGACCTGGCCGCGGCGATGACGGCGGCCACGGCGGCGCTGGCCGGCCCGGACCAGACCCTGGCGGCCGGTGACCTGGAGGTGGCCATCCTGAGCCGGGGGAACGGGCGCCGCACCTTCCGGCGGATCGACGAAGAGGAGCTGGCACAACTGCTGGCATAGGCAGCAGTACGGTTGGCCTCGTGGAGCGCCGCATCTTCGGGATCGAGAACGAGTACGGGGTGACCTTCACCCTGCGCGGCCAGCGCCGGCTCAGCCCCGACGAGGTGGCCCGCTACCTCTTCCGCCGGGTGGTCTCGTGGGGGCGCTCCTCGAACGTCTTCCTGGAGAACGGGGCCCGCCTCTACCTCGACGTCGGCAGCCACCCCGAGTACGCCACGCCCGAGTGCGACAAGATCAGCGACGTCGTCGTGCACGACAAGGCGGGGGAGTGGATCCTGGCCCAGCTCGTCACCGGCGCGCAGGCCCGCCTGCGCGAAGAGGGGATCCGCGGCGAGGTCTACCTCTTCAAGAACAACACCGACTCGGTCGGCAACTCCTACGGCTGCCACGAGAACTACCTCACCGAGCGGAACGACGAGTTCAACCGCTACACCGAGGTGCTGATCCCGTTCCTCGTCTCGCGCCAGATCTACGCCGGCGCCGGCAAGGTGCTGCAGACCGCCCGCGGCGCCGTCTTCTGCCTCAGCCAGCGGGCCGAGCACATCTGGGAGGGCGTCTCGTCGGCCACCACGCGCAGCCGTCCCATCATCAACACGCGGGACGAGCCGCACGCCGACGCCGAGCGGTTCCGCCGGCTCCACGTGATCGTGGGCGACTCCAACATGAGCGAGTACGCGACCTTCCTCAAGGTCGGCACGACCTCGATCCTGCTGGCCATGCTCGAGGACTCCTCGACGGTGCTGCGGGACCTGACCCTCGAGAACCCGATCCGGGCCATCCGCGAGATCAGCCACGACATCACCTGCCAGCGCCGCGTGCGCCTGGCCAACGGCCGCGAGATGCGGGCGCTCGACATTCAGGTCGAGTACCTCGAGCGCGCGCTGAAGTTCCGGGACCGGCGCGGGCTCTCGCCCGAGGAGGACCGGGCCCTCGACATGTGGGAGCACTGCCTGAAGGGACTCGAGGCCGATCCGACCTCGCTGTACCGCGAGTGCGACTGGGTCGCCAAGCACCGTCTGGTCGAGCAGATGCGCGCCCGCCACGACGTGTCCCTCTCGCACCCCAAGGTCGCCATGATCGACCTCATGTACCACGACGTCGACCGGAGCCGCGGGCTGTTCTACAAGCTGCAGCAGCGCGACGAGATGGAGCGGACGTGCACCGACGACGCGATCACCGAGGCCATGACCAAGCCGCCCGAGACGACCCGGGCCCGGCTGCGGGGTGCGTTCGTGAAGCGGGCCAAGGAGCGCCGGCGCGACTTCACCGTCGACTGGGTCCACCTCAAGCTGAACGACCAGGCGCAGCGCACGGTGCTCCTGAAGGACCCGTTCAAGTCCCACGACGAGCGGGTAGAGCGGCTCATCCAGTCCCTGTAGCGGCACCGTAGAGTGAGGGCACATGTTGAACCTCGACCCAGGCAAGCTGCTCGTGATCGCCGTGGTCGCCATCATCCTCCTGGGGCCTGATCGCCTGCCCCAGGTCGCCCGGCAGCTCGGCGGCGCCTGGCGCTCGTTCAACGAGTTCCGCCACCGGATGGAGTCCGAGGTGCGCAACACCATGCCCGACCTGCCCCCGACCTCCGAGATCGCCCGGCTGGCCCGCTCGCCCTCGGCCCTCCTCAACCACCTGTCGAACATGTCGTCCGACGAGGACGAGAAGCCCGACGGCTCGTTCGAACCGCCGACGCCGGCGGCGAAGAACCAGAACGGCAACACCGGTGCGGGTGCCGACGCTGGCGCCGATGCCGGCGCAGCCACCCCGGCTGCAGCCGATGCGACCGCGACAGGGGAGGGTCTCGTCGCGCCGCCCCCGGCGCCCAGCCCGAGCCGGATCGACCGCCCGGTCCGGCCCGCCCAGCCGTCGGGGACCGTCGTCCCCGGCGACCCGACCCTGAACTGAGCGCACGACCGTGGTGACGCTTCCCTTCACGGCCAAGCGGAAGAACCGGCCCTCGCCCGACAACATGACGCTGGGGGAGCACCTCGGCGAGCTCCGCCGCCGGCTGATCATCTGCGTGATCGCCTTCGTCGTCGCCGCCACCATCGCCGTCTTCGCCTACGAGCCGATCCTGCACTTCCTGCTGCGCCCGCTCTGCAACGTGGACGCGTCGACCGTGCACCAGAAGAAGACGAGCGCCTCGTTCCTGATCGCCTCGAACGGCACCTGCAACCTCTTCGTCACCTCCCCGCTCGACGGCCTGACGCTCCGGGTGAAGATCGCGCTCTTCGGGGGCCTCGTCCTCGCGTCACCGGTGATCCTGTTCCAGGTCTGGCGCTTCGTGACGCCGGGCCTCAAGGCATCCGAGCGTCGCTACGCCATCCCGTTCGTGGCCAGTGCGTTCGTGCTCTTCCTGCTCGGGGCGGCGACGGCCTACATCACCCTGCCGCACGCGCTCGGCTGGCTGAAGTCGGTCGGTGGTCCGAACCTGCAGGCGATCTACGACCCGATCCCGTATCTCGGACTGATCCTCCTGATGATGACGATCTTCGGCCTGACCTTCGAGTTCCCCGTCGTCCTGGTCTCGCTCGAGCTGGCGCGCGTCGTGACCCCCGCCCGCCTGCTCCGCTCCTGGCGGTGGGCGGTCATCATCATCGTGGTGGTCGCGGCCGTCTTCACCCCGAGCTCGGACCCCTTCTCCATGTTCGCGCTCGCCCTCCCGCTCATCGTCTTCTACTTCCTCTCCATCGGCATCGGGAAGCTGCTCGGGCGTTGACCACGTTCCCGTGGCCCGTCCGAGAGACGGCCGGGGCGGCGGACTTCAAGGCCGACCTCCCCTTCGAACTCGACGACTTCCAGGACGAGGCGTTCCGGGCACTCGACTCGGGGCACTCCGTCCTGGTGTCCGCCCCCACCGGGTCGGGCAAGACGCTCGTGGCGGCGTACGCCGTCCACCGGGCCCTCTCGGCCCACGGCAAGGCCTTCTACACCACGCCGCTCAAGGCCCTGTCGAACCAGAAGTACGGCGAGCTGGTGGCCACCTACGGGGAGGACCACGTCGGGCTGCTCACCGGTGACACCACCCTGCGGCCCCGGGCGCCCGTCGTCGTGATGACCACCGAGGTGCTGCGCAACATGCTCCTGGCCGGTTCCGACCTCCTCGAGGGCCTGCACACCGTGGTCCTCGACGAGGTCCACTTCATACAGGACCCCTACCGGGGTGGCGTCTGGGAGGAGGTCATCGTCCTGTGCCCGCCCGAGGTGCGCTTCGTGTGCCTCTCCGCCACCGTCAACAACGCCGACGAGCTCGGCGGATGGCTCCGGTCCGTGCGGGGGGACACGGCGGTGATCGTCGAGCGGCAACGCCCGATCGTCCTGCGGCACCACTTCGCCGTCTTCCGCCGGGAGGACGAGGAGACAGTCCTGTGCCCGCTGCTGCACGAGAACGGGCGCCCCGGAGGGGAGGGGCTCCGGATCGACCAGGCGGTGCGGCGGGCCCTGCAGGGCCGGTCACCCCACTGGCAGGGGCGGGGGAGGGGCCCGCGGCTGCCCTTTCGCGCCCCCCGGCGCACCGAGATGGTCGAGGAGCTCGGCCGACGCGAGATGCTGCCGGCCATCGTCTTCATCTTCAGCCGTGCCGCCTGCGACGACGCCGTGCACCAGGTGGTACGCGACGGCGTCCGGCTGACGGACGCGGCCGAGCGTTCCGCCATCCGCGAGATCGCCGAACGCAGGGTCGAACCCCTCGACGACGACGACCTGGGCGTCCTCGGCTACGACGAGTGGCTCGAGGGCCTCGAGCGCGGCGTGGCGGCCCACCATGCGGGACTCGTCCCGCTCTTCCGCGAAACGGTGGAGGAGTGCTTCGCGGCCGGGTTGCTCAAGGTCGTCTTCGCCACCGAGACGCTCTCCCTCGGGATCAACATGCCGGCTCGCTCGGTCGTGATCGAGCGCTTCACCAAGTACGGCGGTGCCGGGCGGGCGACCCTCACCTCGGGGGAGTACCTCCAGCTCACCGGACGGGCCGGGCGCCGGGGCCTCGACGAGGAGGGCCACGCCGTCGTCGCCTGGTCGAACGAGATCACGTTCGCCGAGGCCGCCCGGGTCGCGTCCGCGCCGCCACCCGACCTGCGCTCGGCCTTCCGGCCCACCTACAACCTCGCGGTCAACCTGGTCTCACGGTTCGACCCGGAGACGGCCGGCGAGGTGCTGCAACGGTCCTTCGCCCAGTGGCAGGCCCGGACGCCCGATCTCCTCATGCAGCAGTTGCAGCACCGCGTCGCCGTCCTCGAGCAGATGGGGTACCTGGACGGCTGGAGTCTCACGCCCGCCGGACGCCGGCTCTCGCGGCATCTACCACGAGGCCGACCTCCTCATCGCCGAGGCGCTCGGTGCCGACGTGCTCGCGGGAGCCGAGCCGGCCGTGGTGGCGGGCGTCCTCTCGGCCGTCGTCTTCGAGCCCCGCCGCGCCCGCCGTCTCCCGGGCCAGAACGTGCCCGGCCGGGGAAAGACAGCGGGGGCCGCTCCAGGACAGGCTCGGGGACAAGCGGAGGGCGGACCTGGCCTCGCGCTGCGACGACCTGGAAGGCCTGGCCGAGCACATCCGCGCCGTGGAGGAGATGCACCTCGTCCCCCGCACCCGTCAACCGGCGGCAGGCCTGGCCACCGCGGTGGCGTCCTGGGCGCGGGGAGCCTCCTTCTCGACCGCCCTCGGCGTCGCCGCCCGCGACGTCGGCGAGCTGGCGCCGGGCGACTTCGTGCGGACGATGAAGTCCGTGGCCGACCTGGCCCAGCAGGTCTCCCACACGGCGGTCGACACGGCGGTGGCGGCGGCCGCCCGGGAGGCCGTGAATCTGGTGCTGCGGGGCGTCGTCGCCGGGGGCGTTCCGGGCATCTGAGGCCATCCGCCACCGTCGCGTCACCCTCGTTCTATGGTTACCCGGGCATGTTCCCGTACTCCGAAGAGCGGTTCACCGACGACGAGGAAACCGTCCTCCGCCGCTACGTCACCAACCTCGACCAGCCGGTATTTGCCCTGGTCAACCTGCCTGAAGTCGTCAAGGGAGCCCTCTTCGCCCGCTACTCACGCTCGCCGAAGAGCCTCCGGCGGCTCTTCCTCGACGAGTTCGTCGGGGAGCTCGACGTCTCGGGGGACGCGTCCGTCGACGCCACCGTCGGACTGGCGCGCGCCGGAGCAGCTCTACGAGAAGGTGTTCGTCGAGTACGGCGACGATTCGGTCGCGCAGCTCGGGGGCGTCCACCTCGCCTGCGAACAGGCGTCGAACGTGCTGTCGAAGGTGCTCGAGTGGGGACGCCTCATGGCCTACCTCGAGCAGTCGACGCGCTACATCGCGTACAACCAGCGGCTCGAGAACGGGCAGTACCGCTACTTCCGGCCGCCCGAGATCCTGGACTCCTCGCACGGGGCCCGCTTCGTCGGGGAGATGGACCGGGTGTTCGACACCTACGGCGCCCTGCTGCCGCGGATGCAGGCCTGGGTGGCGGAGCGCTTTCCCCAGCAGGCCGGCGACAGCGACTTCGTGTACCGCCAGGCGACCCGCGCCAAGTCCCTCGACGCGCTGCGGGGCCTCCTGCCGGCGGCGTCGCTGTCGAACATCGGGATCTACGGCACCGGCCAGTCCTACGAGCAGCTGCTGCTGCGCATGCGCGCCCATCCGCTCCCCGAGGCGCGCCACTACGCGGACATGATGCTGCACGAGCTGCGCAAGGTCATCCCGTCCTTCCTCCAGCGTGTGGACGTCGCCGAGCGTGGCGGCGAGTGGTCCGCCTACATGGCCTCGACCCGGGATCACACCTCACACCTGGTGTCCCGCCTGTGGCCCGAGCTGGAGCTGCTCGATCGCGCCAACGGTGACGGCAAGGGCGAGCCCGAGGTCACGCTGCTCGACTTCGATCCCGACGGGGAGGAGAAGGTCCTGGTGGCCGCGTGCTTCTCCCACCTCGACTGCTCCGAGCGCGAGGCGGCCCGCCGGGTCCGGCTCCTCGGCCACGACGACCGCGTCGCGTTGCTGCAGGCCTACGTGGGGGATCGGCGCAACCGCCGCCACCGACCGGGGCGTGCATTCGAGCGGACCGACTACCGGTTCGAGCTCGTCACCGACTACGGCGCGTTCCGCGATCTGCAGCGCCACCGGATGCTCACTATGGAGTGGCAGCCCCTCGGCATCTCGCTCGGTTACGACATGCCCGAGCTCGTCGCCGATGCCGGCCTCGGGGAGCGCTACGACGAAGCGATCGGTCGGGCCGAGGAGCTCTACCGCTCCCTGGTGCCCGACTTCCCGGAGCAGGCGTCGTACGTCGTCGCGCTGGCGCACCGCATCCGTTACGTCATGCAGTTCAACGCGCGGGAGGCGATGCACCTCATTGAGCTGCGCTCGGGCGCGCAGGGCCATCCCGCCTACCGGAGGGTGGCCCAGCAGATGCACCGGGCCATCGCCGAGGGCGCCGGGCACCGCGCCCTGGCCGAGGCGATGACCTTCGTCGACCACGGGGCGACCGACCTCGAGCGCCTCGAATCCGAGCGCCGGGCCGAACGCCGCCGGTCGGAAAAATCTGCAACGCATTGACCAGGAATTACCCTCGTTCTCCCTGGTGGAGGCCACCACTAAGACCTTGACGACCCCACCCCAGATTTGCCTAATGTACGGCAGTCCCCGACGCCCCTGAGGACCTGCGGATGCTGCAGCAAAGGGGGGGATGTGCTGTGAGAGGCGGTGGTTGGCCCTGGGGGTCGAGTAGAGAACGTGTTGCTTGCCTGGCCACTCCGGGCCTGCAAGATGGCGCCAAAGACCCCAGGGCCCTCCCGCCCAACCCCGCCGGTTTCGCCACCCCCGACCTTGGCGGAAATCTCCTTTCATAGCGATTGAACCGTCTCGCGAAGCGTCTATGCTCCCGCGGCACATGGCGACCAAGAAGAAGGCAAAAGCCGAAGAACCGGTGGCAGAGGCCCCCGAAGTCGAGGACGTCGAGGTCGTCGAGGACGACGAACTCGACGTTGACATCGATGACGCGGAGGACCTCGAAGTCGACCCCCTCGTCGATGACGACGACGACATCGCCGACATCGACGACGAGGAGGAGCCGGAGGCAGAAGTCGCCGAGATCCTGACGCCGTCACCGGCGGCGGTCGTCGAGCGGTCCGGCGACGGCGACGAGGAAGAGGAAGAGGAGGAGCCGGACGACGAGGACGTCGAGGCGAGCCTCGACGTGATCCTCAAGGAGCGGCTCGTCGTCGAGGACGAGCCCGAAGACGAAGAGGCGACCGACCAGGAGGACAAGGCCGAGGGCAACGAGCGCGTGCTGCCCAAGCAGCCCGACGAATTCGTGTGCCGCTCCTGCTTCCTGGTCAAGCACCCGAGCCAGCTGGCCGACAAGAAGAAGATGCTCTGTCGGGACTGTGTCTGAGGACGCTGGTCCCGAAGGCGGGGAGCCGACCAAGAGCCCGCTGCGCCGGACCATCGATCTGTGCGTCGCCGCTCCCGTAGGCGTTGCGGCGTCCGTGGTCGAAGAGCTCCCGGAACTCCTCGCCGAGGGCCGGCGCCGGGTAGAGCTCCAACTCGGGAACGCGCTCGTCGTCGGGCGCTTCGTCGTCGCCAAGAAGCAGCGTGACTTCTCCCACCGCCTGGACGACCTTCTGGGCAACGGGTCGGCGCGCCCGGCGCCACCCTCCAACGGCGACACCGCGGTGTCCCAGGTGCCTCCGCCCGACCCCGACCGTCCCGCGCCCGATCCGGCGGCCGCGGCGGTGGTCGACGGCGCTCTGGCCGATTACGACACCCTGAGCGCGTCCCAGGTGGTCCGCCGGCTCGAGAGCCTGGGCCCAGAGGAGCTGCAGGCCGTCCAGCGCTACGAGGCCTCCACGCGCAACCGACGCACCGTCTTGAACCGCGCCGGCCAGCTTCTCGAAGAGCGGCTGAGCGGGCCGCCGGGCCCCTAGGGCGATGGAGCTGGCCCGGCCGGCCCGTGCCGAGGACCGACAGGCCTGCACCCGGCTTCTCTCCCAGGCCCTCGTGGCCGCCGAGGCCATGCGGGGGGGCGCCGCCCTCGTCGGGGACGCCACCACGGTCTCACTGCTCGAGCGCTGGACCCAGCCGGGAGAGAGGGCTCACCTGCTGGTGGGGGAGTACGACGGCGTGGTCGTCGGCCTCCTCGCCGTCACCGCCGTCGATGGCCCCGGGGGCGCCACGAACGGCCTGATCGAGTGCTGCTACGTGGAGACGGGGGCCCGGGGTGTCGGTGTCGGCTCGGCTCTCATGGAGGAGGCGGTCGACTGGTGCTCCGGCCGGGGTCACGCCAGCGTGGACGCGCTGGCCCTGCCGGGGGACCGCACGACGAAGCAGCGCCTGGAGGCGAGCGGTTTCACCGCCCGCCTGCTGACCCTCAGCCGCCGGTTGGGCTGAACCGGCGCTCGGTGTTGACCCGTCGCGGCGGTGGCGGCGGGATGCGGAGCCCGAGCAACTTGGCCAGCGCCGGGACGGCTCCGGCGGCGTTACGGGCGGCCTGCTTCGCCACCTCGTCGTCGGGGATCCCCACAGGTTTCACCGTGCGGCGCACCGGTGAGGCCACCACGGCGTCGAGGAGGCGCATCCAGTCCTCCGGTGCGAGGTCGGCGGTCATGGCCTCGCCGGCCGCCGCGGCCAACCTGACCGCCAGCTCGGCCGGGCACCGCGTGCCGGGCTCGGGAGGTCGGATGGAGGCTTCGACAGCCTGCTGGATGCGGCCATCGTTGAGCGCGTTCGTGATGCGGGCGAGCCACTCCTCCCGGAGCGCCGTCGTGCGCTGGTCCAGCGACTCCTGGAGCGTCTTGGCCAGGGCGCGCCCCTCCTCGTCGAGGTTCACCGTTCGTGAGGCGGCCACGACGGCCCGGAGCTCCCGCAGGCGGTAGTCCTTCCCGGACGTCTGGGCCACCGACGCGCGGTCCTTCCAGTCCGCCAGCCGCACCGCCGGCAACAGCTCGTCGGCCATGCCGAGGAGCGCGTCCGTCGCCACGGGGGGCTTCCCGGCGGCCTTGGCGGCGCTGTTCTGGGTCTCGATGGCCTGGCGGACGGCCTGCAGGCCGCCGCGCAGCAGCTGCTCGGCCACGGGGATCTGCTCGGGTCGCAGTGCCGCCAGCATGGCGTTGCGGTGGACCGTGGAGGTGGGCGCGGCCGGACGCTCACCGCGTGCGGGCCGTCCGTCTCCCTCACCGGGGCGCCGGGCACCGGGCCGACGCGGGCCACTGCCCGCGCGCGGTCGATCGCCGCGCTCGCCACCGCGCTCGGGGCGCCCGCCCTCGCCTTCGGGACCACGGCGGGGGCCGGGCCGACGATCCCTGCCGCGCTCACCGTCGTCGTCGCGCCGTCGCTTGCCCGAGCCCGGGGCCAGGATCACCGAGACGTCCGGCGCCCGCTTCGGGGTGCCCTTGACCTCGATCCGCCCTTCCACCTTCTCGGGTGATCGGGGCGCCTTGGCGGCGGAGAGCGACAGGATCTCGATGCCCTCGAGTCCGATCTCGACGTCGGCCCGCAGCACGGCACCGACCACCTCACCGGGGGGTACGAGGGCGGCCTCGACGGTGCCCTTGGGCTGGCGGGCGCCGGCGGCGCGCCAGGTCCATGCACCGTCACCGGCCTTGCTCGTCAATTCGATGTCGATGTGGCGTGACATGCGGCGGACACGCTACCGCGCCCAGCACCCGCCCCCGATGCCGGGGGCCGATTGTCATCCCGTAACATGTGTCCGGACGTCCGCTGGACTGCGGGAGCCGCCGGGACGGGCCACACCACAGTGGAGCGGTGTGGACGAGCCACGTCCCCTTCAGGAGGATCCACATGAGCGAGGACACCGAGCAGCCCGGGCCCGAGTCCGAGTCCGCTGCCGGCACACCCGAAGCCGCCGTACCGCCCGGGGAGGCACCTACTGCGCCCGCCGAGCCCACGGGTGCCCCCGTCGAGCCCGGTCTTCCCGACGCCACACCCACGCAGCCCATCGGTGGAGCCGTCGGCCCTCCTGAAACCGTCCGCTCCTGAGACCGCCCCGCCCACGTTCCCGTCGTCGTCCTACCCTCCGCCGCCGCCCGGCTCGTGGGCGCCCCCGGCCGGCTACGACACCGGCCCGTCCACGCCGGTCACCCCGACGGCGGTCCCGTTCTCGTACCCCCCATCCTCCGGATCCCCCACCTCGTCGGGGCGCGGTTCGCCGGGCAAGTTTCGAACCTGGTTCCCGGTGGTGATCGTGGCGGCCCTCGTGGGCGGTGCCATCGGCGCGGGCGTCACCGCCATCGCGAACAACAACAACTCGGGCTCGGGATCCAACATCACCATCCACGAGAGCAGCGCGGCACCCGGGGCGGCTGTCCTCAGCGGCAACGTCACCATCCCTCAGCTGGTCAGCAAGGTCATCTCCTCCGTCGTCTCGATCGACGTGAAGTCGAACGGGAACGAGGACGAAGGGACCGGCATGATCATCACCTCGGACGGCGAGGTGATCACGAACAACCACGTCATCGAGCTCTACAGCGAGGGCGGCAACACGGGCACCATCACCGTCACCGAGTACGGCCAGACCAAGGCGCTGCCCGCCACCCTCGTCGGGTACGACCAGACCAAGGACGTCGCGCTCCTCAAGATCAACAACGCCTCGAGCCTGCCCACCGTCACGTTCGGGAACTCGGGCAAGGCCGTGGTCGGCGACGCCGTGGTGGCGATCGGCAACGCGCTGGGGCTGGCGGCGGGCACGCCCACCGTCACCCAGGGCATCATCTCGGCGCTCGGGCGGTCGGTGACCGCCGGGGGAGAGGGCACGCAGACCGAGACCCTCCAGAACATGATCCAGACCGACGCCGCCATCAACCCGGGCAACTCAGGCGGGCCCCTGATCGACACGTCGGGCCAGGTCATCGGCATGAACACGGCCGTGGCGGGCACCTCGAGCGACGGGACCTCGTCCCAGAACATCGGCTTCGCCATTCCCGCCGCCTCGGTGGAGTCGCTCATCTCCGAGCTCCAGAAGGGCGGCCAGGCCGGGAACGGCGGCGGCTACCTCGGCGTCGACATCACGACGCTCACCCCGGCGCTGCGCCAGCAGTACGGGTTCACGCCGACCTCGGGTGCCGTGATCCTCAGCGTGGTCTCGGGGTCGCCGGCCGACAAGGCAGGCCTGGTCCAGGGCGACGTCATCGTGAACATCGGCGGCACGACGATCAACTCGTCCGACGACCTGCAGAAGGTGATCCAGGCCGACAAGCCGGGACAGTCGGTGAGCATCACCTACTACGTGGGTGACAGCAAGCGGACCGCCACGGCCACGCTCGGCAACCAGGCGGAGGCCCAGCAGCAGCAGTCGAGTCGGAGTCCGGCGGGACCACGAGCCCCTTCGGTGGGGGCGGGTTCCCGGGCTTCGGGAACTCCGGCAGCACCGGGGGAACGCCCTAGCCGTCAGCCGGCGGCGCCCGCCGGGATGTCGAAGTTCCGGTCCGGGTGGGCGGGCGGCACGTTCATGGCGCCGTTCGGCGTCCACCCGCTGGCCTCGATGTCCTCGAGGACGTGGGCCATGTTGTACGTGTCCTCCTCGTAGGAGAACTTGCCGTCGCCGGCGTAGATGAGGCGCGAGTAGGCCGACTGGCGGTAGGGCGTCCCGTCGGGCCGCGTCCGCGGCATGATCTGCGTCCACTTGACCACCACGTCGTTGCCCTCGATCGCGGTGAACTCGATGGGGAACTTCCAGTCCTCGAGGCCCACCATGGAGTCGACCAGCCAGTTCGCGATGGCCTCGCGTCCCTCGATGCGTCCCCAGGCGCCGTCGATGTAGACCGCGTCCTCGGTGTAGAAGTCGGCCAGGACGCCGAACGCGTCGGGCTCGATCCCCTCGTCGATCCGCCGGCGGAGCTCGTGGTAGCGCTCCACGGTCGCCTGCACCTCTTCACGTGGATACGGCATGGTGGTCCCTCCCTCTCTTACGTCTCGACCGCACGGTAGGCGATCTGGCACAGCTCGAGCTCCGCCAGCGCGGCGGCCCGGTCGGCAAAGCCCTGGACCTCGACCGACTTCTCGGGCTCGAGGTCCTTGTAGATGCTGAAGAAATGGGCGATCTCGTTGCGCAGGTGCAAGGGCACATCGGCGATGTCATTGGCCTCGTCCCACTGGGGTCGTGCTCCAGGACGCAGATCAGCTTGGCGTCGACCCCCTTCTCGTCGCGCATGGAGAACACGCCGAGGATCCGCGCCCGCACGACGCAGCCCGGGAAGGTCGGGTCGGTCACCAGCACGAGCGCGTCGAGCGGGTCGCCGTCCCCGGCCAGGGTGTCGGGCACGAAGCCGTAGTCCGCCGGATAGGCCGTGGCGGTGAAGAGGCGGCGGTCCAACCGGATCACGTGCTTCTCGTGGTCGTACTCGTACTTGTTGCGGCTGCCCGTGGGGATCTCGACCACCACGTCGATCGCCTCGGGGAGGGAACGGTCACGACGGCGAGGGCGCCTCGTGGCGATGGGCGGCGTCGATCGGGCTCATGATGCCGACCGCGTTCCCGTCCGGGTCGCTGACCACTGCGTAGCGGGCACCCCAGAAGGCGTCGTAGGGGGGCTGCTGGACGGGGACCCCGGAGGCGGCGAGGGCGGCCACGAGCTCGTCGACCTCGCGACGGGAGTCCACCTTGAAGCCGATGACGACGCCCGCGCCGCCGGGCCATCCCTCGTCCCACTTCGCGGCGAACGTCTCG
>CAWAPU010000010.1:0-40899 GCA_963783995.1 uncultured Acidimicrobiaceae bacterium | reverse complement strand
TACTGGGGCGAGATCCGCCGCGGCTCGCCCGCGTTGACGAGGTCGGAGAGCACCCGCTCGGCCTGCCCGAGCGAGATCGGCTCCTTGTTGAGCTTGGCGAAGGCGCAGATCCGGATGAGCGCGCCCTCGAGCTCTCGGATGTTGTTCTTTACGTGGGTGGCGATGAACTCGAGGACGTCGTCGGGCATGTCCTGGTGCATCGCTCCGGCCTTGGAGCGCAGGATCGCGAGGCGGGTCTCGAGGTCCGGCGGGTCGATCTCGGTGATCAGCCCGGAGAGGAACCGGCTGCGCAGCCGGTCCTCGAGCGTCTCGATCGACTTGGGCGGGCGGTCCGAGGTGAGCACGATCTGCTTGGCCGCGCCCTGGAGGTCGTTGTACGTGTGGAAGAACTCCTCTTGGAGGCCCTCTTTGCGCTGCATGAACTGGACGTCGTCGATGAGGAGGACGTCGCAGTCGCGGTAGCGGCGCTTGAACGACAGGGTCGTCGACGTGCGCAGCGAGTCGACGAAGTCGTTCATGAACGTCTCGGTCGTGACGTAGAGGACCTTGCGCCGGGAGTAGTTCACGGTGACGTAGTTGCCGATGGCGTGGAGGAGGTGGGTCTTGCCCAGCCCCGAGTCCCCGTAGATGAAGAGCGGATTGTAGGAACGGCCTGGGGTTTCGGCCACGGCCTGGGCCGCCGCGTGGGCCAGGCGGTTGGAGGAGGCGGCGACGAAGGTCTCGAACGTGAACTTCGGGTCGAGCTGCACCGCGGGCGACTCACGGCGCCGCGGGTGGGCCGGGCCCGGCGGGCATCGGGTCGGGGTCGGCCGGCAGCCCGAAGACCTCGTCGATGCTCGGCAGCATCGAGCTGGCCCGGCCCATGCACGCCCGTCGTCGGTGCGCCGGAAGCGGGGCCGGAGCCGCAGCCAGTGCTCGTGGACCTGCAGCCGCCCGCGCACCCGGGCGCCCACGGCGTTGGCCAGCGTGTCCTCGATCATCGGCAGGTACCGCGACTCCACCCGCTCGCGGATGAGGGCGTTGGGAACGGACAGGACGAAGACGCCGTCGGCGTACCCGACCGGCTCGATACCCGAGAGCCACAGCTGCCACGTGCTCTCCGACACCTGGTCGCGCAACGACCCGGTGCACAATGTCCAGAGATCCCCTGCCTGATTCACCGCTCTCGCCAGACGACCCTTCTCCCCCCTCGGCGTCCGGCCAGATGTCGGTGACGGTCCTCGGTACGGGTAATCGGTTGAACGTACACCCCGCCGGCCGATGCGACTAGAGGCCCCCCACAAATCGCGCCTAACATGGGCGGACTCGCCGCCGCCGGCCAGATTCTTTCCAGGGCCGTGGCATGAACCCCGCGACGGACCGATGCACGGAGGCCGTCACGGGCGTCGTGAAAGGCTGAATGACGTGAAGCGCACCTATCAACCCAATACCCGCAAGCGGGCCCGCACGCACGGGTTCCGCAAGCGCATGTCCACCCGGGCGGGACGGGCGATCCTGAAGTCCCGGCGCGCCAAGGGCCGCCACCGCCTCACCGTCTGAGGACGACCTCGTGCCTGCCAAGACGGTCGGACGGATCACCAGCCGCGCTGCCTTCGCCGAGGTGCAACGCTCACGCGCCCGGGGCGCCAGCGGCCCCGTCCGCGCCGTCTTCGTCCCGGCCGACGACACCGCCACCGGTGTGTTTCCCCAGGTCGGATACGCAATTGGGCGACGCTGCGGCACGGCCGTCGTGCGCAACCGGCTCCGCCGGCGGGCCCGGGCCGTGGTCCGGGAGCACGCATCGTCCCTCCCCCGCGGCGCCTTCGTCGTCCGGCTCGACCCGGCGGCGGCGGCCCTGAGCGGGCCCGACTTCCGCCACGACGTCACCCGGGCGCTGCGGCGCGCCGGCGAGGCGGCGGGCCGGTCGTGATGACCGAGACCGAGCCCCGTCCGGGCCTCGCCGCCCGCGGCGCCGTCGCCGTCCTCCGCGCCTACCAGGGCGCCGCCTCGGGCCGCGTCTCGCCGTGCCGCTTCTACCCCAGCTGCTCGAACTACGGGATCGAGGCCCTCAGCGTGCACGGCTTCTGGCGCGGCCTGGCGCTCACCGCCCGCCGCCTGGTGCGCTGCCGGCCCTTCGGGCCTCACGGCGTCGACCTCGTCCCGATCCCCGTGCCCGTCCACCAGCACCACCTGCACCGTGAGGGGGCCCGGCCGTGACCCCGTTCCTGGGCACCGAGAACGCCCTGTTCCACCTGATCGGCGAGATCTTCCACCCGATCTTCGAGCTGTTCGGCCTCATCTTGGCCGGGCTCTACTCCGTCTGGCCCAACTACGGCTTCGCCATCGCCGGCCTGACGATCATCATCATGGTCGTCCTCACCCCGATCACGGTGAAGAGCACCAAGTCGATGATCGCGATGCAGCGCCTGCAGCCCGAGATGAAGAAGCTGCAGGCCAAGTACAAGGGCGCAGAGAACCGCGAGATGCTCAACCAGGAGATGATGCGTCTCTACAAGGAGAACGGGACGAGCCCGTTCGGCGCCTGCCTGCCGAGCCTCCTGCAGATGCCCTTCCTGATCGTGCTGTACACGTTGATCCGTGGGCTCTCGACCACGGTCACCAAGGGGCACTATTACACCGGCATAAATGGCGTCTATCAGAAGTGTACGGAAGCCATATGTGGGTCGCCTAAATACATCCCGACTGCGTCACAAATGCACACCGATCTGGTCGTAAGTAAGGGCCAGATGCATTGGTGGTTCGGCATGGACCTTTCGGCCTATCCGCTCTCGAACCACGCGACCCCGGGCAGCGCCAGTGACTTCGTATTAATCCTTCCTTATCTGTTGCTCATTGGTGCTGCAATCTTCCTGCAGTACTACCAAATGAAGCAGATGAATAGCCGTAATCCGCAGGCTGCAGCTGCGAATCCGCAGATGCAAACCATGCAGAAGTTTTTCCCAATTATCTTCGGGTTCATTTACCTGAGAGTGCCGGCGGGAGCGACGATTTACATGGTGGTGTCTTCCGCCATGCGGATCGGGACCCAAGAGGTGATGTTCCGGACCGGCATGGTCACACCGGTGGCGGCCGAACGCGAGATCGGCTCCGCCAAGGAAGGCAAGGAGAAGGAGAAACCGCCTCCTCCAGAACCAAAACCGGCGCCCGAAGCGGCGTCGAAGCGCTCGACCGCGACGGACGGGACGGCGCTGGCCAAGGGAACCGTGCCGCCGAAGAGACCGGCCGGCACCAATGGAAGGCCCAACACGAACGCGAACGGGCGGAAACCGGCGGCGGGCAAACGGCCCGCCAACGGGAAGGGAGCGCCGGCCGAGGAGCCGACCCCCAAGGTCCAGAACCGCTCGCGTTCCAAGCGGGCCAGAAAGGCACGCTAGGACGTGGAGTGGGTAGAGGTCGCAGGCAAATCCGTGGAGGAGGCGACCGAGCAGGCATTGGACCAGCTCGGCGTCGGACCCGGAGATGCCGAAGTCATTGTCGTCACCGAGCCCAAGATGGGCCTGTTCGGTCGCGTCCGGGTCGAGGCCCGGGTGCGGGCCCGGGTGCGCCCCGTGGGGGCCCGGCCCAAGCGCGAGCGCTCGCGCCGCGGCGGGCGCTCGGGACAGGGTCAAGGGGAGCGTCAGGGCAGCCGCCAAGGCGGCAACCGCCGCCGCGAGGGTTCGTCGGGCGGTTCACGGTCGAACAGCGCCCCACGCGCCACGACCGGAGGCGGCGCTTCCGCCACCGCGACGGCCGAGGAACCCGGTGACGCCACCGACGGCGGCCCGGGCTCGGACTCGGACACGGGTTCGGAGCGCAGTGGCAACGGGTCCGCCGGCACGGGGTCGGGGACGAGCCGCTCGGCTCGCCGACGCCGCAACCGCAGCCGGGCCGCCGCGGGTGTCGGTGGTGAAGGCTCGAGGAACGGCGCCGGCTCCAACGGCGAGCCGTCCGGGGCGAGGTCTCAAGGAAGCAACGAAGCGAAGGAGAATGAGGACATGGCCGAAGGCATGACGCTCGAGGAGCAGGGAGAGATCGGGCGGACCTTCTTGGCCGGCCTGTTGGCCGAGTATGGCGTCGAGGCGACGGTCGAGAGCCGCCTGCTCGATGAGGACACGGTCGAGATCGCCGCCCTGGGCGACGACCTCGGCATGCTCGTCGGCCCCCGGGGCTCGACCCTCGCCGCGCTCCAGGACCTCACGCGGGCCGTCGTGCAGCGCCAGTGCCCGTCGCGCACCGACCGCATCCTCGTCGACGTGGCTGGATACCGGGAGCGCCGTTCCGCCGCCCTCAAGCGCTTCAGCGTCCAGATCGCCGAAGAGGTGATCGCCTCCGGCCAGGAGAAGGCGCTCGAGGCCATGAGCCCCGCCGACCGCAAGTCCGTGCACGATGCCATCAACGACATGGACGGCGTCGTCACCCGCTCCGAGGGCGAGGACCCCCACCGCTACATCGTCATCGCCCCGGCGAGCTGACCCCCGTCGGTGCCCCGCACCGACCCCTCCCCTTCCGCCTCACCCCCGCCGGCCGGGCTCCTCGAGATCCTCGACGAGTCCCGGGCCGCGGGCTTCCTGGGCCCCGGCCCCCTCGACCCACAGCTCCGCCACGCCGACGGGTTCGCCGTCGTCGCCCGCCGCCTCTGGCCTGACGGCCCCACCCCGCCGGTCCTCCTGGACCTCGGTTCGGGGGGCGGACTTCCCGGCCTCGTCGTGGCCCTCCGGTGGCCGGAGGCCCTCGTGGTTCTCCTCGACGCCAACGCCCGCCGTACGGGCTTCCTGCACGACGCCGTGCGCCGGCTGGGCCTCGAGGGCCGGGTCTCCGTGCGCCAGGACCGGGCGGAGGTGGCGGGCCGTGACGCCGCCCTCCGAGGCCGCCTCGATATCGTTCTCGCCCGCTCCTTCGGACGTCCCGCCGTGACCGCCGAGTGCGCCGCTCCCCTCCTCAAGACCGGGGGCTGGCTGGTCGTCTCGGAGCCCCCTGCCGCTGCCCTCCCCGGCGCCTCAGAGGATTCTGCGGATCCCGCCGCCAACCCCGCCGGCGCCGCCGATCCGGACGCCCCCCGCTGGCCTGCGGCGCCCCTGCGCCAGCTCGGCCTGGAGCCCGTTGCTCTGGAGCACGAGGAGTTCGAGTACCAGACGCTCCGCCAGATCGAGCCCTGCCCCGAGCGGTTCCCACGGCGGGACGGCGTGCCCGCCAAGCGCCCCCTATTCTGACCGTCGTCGGTCCGGTTCAGGCCCACTCCCCCGCCGGATACCTCCCATCCGTCCCCTCGATCGCCTGGGTCGCTCGGGTGCTCGTGATCCGGCCCGGGGCCACCCCATCGGGTTGGGCGAGGTTTCACGTGGAACCCCATCCTGATCCCCCACACGCCAGCCGGGGTCATGTTTCACGTGAAACAAACGCTCAAGTCTTGACCGCCCCGCTGCGGGACGCCAGGATAGGCCTCGTGCCGTGGCCTTTCCGAGTTCCCGCCTGATGCGAATCCGGCGCAGGGACAAGATACCGGCAACCTCCCCAACCGAGACGATCCAGAGTCCCGCCCCGCAGCCGGGCCCGTCGGTGGACCCGGTAAAAAACCTGATCGCGGACACCGCCGAGGTCACCAACGGGACTCCCCCGACATCCGAAGCGCCGCCGCAGGCGTCGCCGCCCGGATCCCCCCAGGCCACCGCTCCGGCGCCGACCCCGGCCCCGGTAGACCAGGATGCCGTGTCTCCGCCACCGCCCTCCCCGGCTCCTCCCCCGGCCCCACCCCGGACCAGCCCGGTGGTCGCCGAGGTCGCTCCGGAGCCCGAAAATGACACCGAGGCACCCGGGACGCCCGGGCCGGAGCCCAGGCCAGAACCGGCAGTGGTCCACCAAGAGGCCCAGACCGAGGATGTAATTTCGCCGCCGTCGGTCGAGGAATCGGAGCCCGAGGCGGAGATGGCCAAGAAACAGAAGGCGGACAAGAAGGCAAAGACGCCCGATCCGCCGGAAGGCGAGGAGCCGACCATGCGGGCGCCCACTATCAGGGACGACGCCAACGAGTTGCTGAACGGGTCCAAACCGGCCGCCCGTGAGCTGCCGCGGGTCATCGCCATCGCCAACCAGAAGGGCGGGGTGGGAAAGACCACGACGACGGTCAACCTCGGGGCGGCCCTGGCCGAGGAGGGCTACCGCGTCCTCGTCGTGGACCTGGACCCCCAGGGCAACGCCACCACGGGCCTGGGCCTCGAGGCCCGCAACTTCGAGCTGTCCATGTACGACGTCATCATGCGCGACCAGCCGATGGAGGACACCATCGAGCCGACCAGCGTGAAGAACCTCTTCGTTGCACCCGCCACGATCGACCTGGCGGGCGTCGAGATCGAACTGGTGCCCGCCTTCAGCCGGGAGCTGAAGCTCCGCCGGGCCATCGAGAGCGTCGTGGACGACTTCGACTTCGTCCTGATCGACTGCCCGCCCTCGCTGGGCCTGATCACCGTCAACGGGCTTGCGGCGGCGCATGAGGTCCTGGTGCCGATCCAGTGCGAGTACTACGCCCTGGAGGGCCTGAGCCAGCTCCTGCGCAACGTGAACCTGGTCTCGACCAACCTGAACGAGACGCTCGAGGTCACCACGATCGTGCTGACGATGTACGACGCCCGGACCCGCCTCTCGGTCGACGTGGCCAACGAGGTCCGGGAGCACTTCTCCGAGCGGGTCTGTCGGGTGGTGATCCCTCGGACCGTCCGTCTGTCCGAGGCACCGTCCTTCGGGCAACCGATCACCGTGTTCGATCCGGCTTCGCGGGGGGCAGTGGCCTACCGCGAGTTGGCCAAGGAGGTAAGCAATGGCGCGCCGCAGCGGTCTCGGTAAGGGCCTCAGCGCTCTCATTCCGAGCGAGGCGGTCGGGGAGACCGATTCCGTCCTCCGGGTGGTGCCGATCGCGCACATCCGCCCGAATTCCTTCCAGCCTCGGAGCCACTTCGACGAGGAGTCGATGGCCTCGTTGGCCGCCTCGATCAAGGCCGTGGGGTTGCTCCAGCCGGTCCTGGTTCGTGAACTCCACGAGGAGACTGAGTCCTACGAGTTGATCGCGGGGGAGCGACGCTGGCGGGCCGCCCGCCGGGCTGGTCTCCAGACGATCCCCGTTCTCGTGCAGCGCGCCGACGACGTGGCGAGCCTCGAGCAGGCTCTGGTCGAGAACCTCCACCGGGTCGACCTCAACGCGCTGGAGGAGGCGGCGGCCTACCAGCAGCTCATCGACGAGTTCGGGCTCACCCACGAGCAGGTGGCGACGCGCATGGGCAAGGGCCGGGCGACTATCACCAACACCCTCAGGCTCCTGCAGCTGCCCGCCGGCGCTCAGCAAGCCCTGGCCGAGCGCACGATCTCCGCCGGCCACGCCCGGGCCCTGCTCGGCACGCCGGACCGGGTCCTCCAAGAGCGCCTCGTCGAGCGAATCGTCGACGAGGGCTTGACGGTTCGCGCGGTCGAGGACCTCGTGCGTACGGGAGGGACCGACCTGCGGGTCGTCCCTCCGGTTGCGGAGGAGCCTGCCGAGGAAACGGCCGATGCAAAAGGTGGTACCTCAAGTACTACCGATATCGCCAGCCGTCGGGCCCCCTCGAGGAAGCTGCCCGAGCCCGGGGTGCTGGAGCTCGAGGAGCTGCTGTCGACCTACCTCAACACGCGGGTGAAGGTCGACATACAGAACCGCCGGGGCCGCCTGGTCGTGGAGTTCGCCACCTTGGAGGACCTGGAGCGCATCTATCGCGCCATGGTTGGTGACGGCGGCGTCGCATAGTTCGCGTAACTGTCAAGGGTCGGTTCAGCTTCATCCACAACCTGTGCATGATGTTGTGGATTGTCACGTCGTTCACCTGCCGGAAGCGTTGATCACAGAACGGTCGCACAGGGCGCGGGGATGTCAGAGTGCGATGGGGGACAACTCGTCTATCACTACGTGATTACCGGTAATCAGTCCCAGGAGACGTCGGCCCAGTGGGCGAGCGCCACCGAAAGCGCCGTGGCGAGCGCCGGGGCGCGTTCCACGACGGTGCTGGCGGGCCCGATCTCGACGAGCACCGCCGGCATCCTGGTCTCCCGCAGGAGGGGCACCGACATGCCCTGGATGCCCCCGTCGGCCACGCCGAGGGCCTCGGGCACGCTGGCCTGCACCAACTCGGCCAGGCGGCGTCCTCCCGGCGACTCGTCGTGGGTGCCGGACCAGAAGGCCGTGCGGCACGACGACGTCGAGGGGTTGAGGCGCAGGGCGACCAGCACGTCGACACCCAGTTCATTGGCCTCTTTGGCCTGCACGGAGGCGTCGGGATGGTGGAGCTCGCTCACCCGGGTGCCCGCCAGCGTGAGGCGCCGCCGCAGGGCCCCGGTGACGCTCCCGAGCCCGCCACTCTCGCCTATGGCGATGTGGCGGCCGCGCAGCGTGGCGGGGGCGTCGCGCAGGGCGGCACGTTCGCGGACGAGCGAGACGAGCGCGGGGTCGTCGTGCCGGCTCTCGAGCCGCAACAGCTCGGCCAGCGTCGCGCCGCCGACGATGCCGTCGACCGGGACGCCGGCGTTGCGCTGGAACTCGCCGAGGGCGCTGACGGTGGCGTCACCGAAGATGCCGTCGATGCGCCCGGTGTCGAACCCGAGCGTGCACAGGCGCTGTTGCAGCTCCGCAACGTCGTCGCCCCGCAGCATCGGGGTCCGGCGGTACAAGAAGCGGTCGCCTAGCCGGAAACCGGCTTCGACCAGGGTGTTCCACGTCTGCGCGCCGCAGACGCCGTCGACGCGCAGGCCGCGCAGGCGCTGGAAGGCCTGCACTGCGGCGCGGGTCGCCGGGCCGAAGATGCCATCGGCGTCGACGGGCGCGCCCGGCAGGATGGCCGTCAGGCGATGCTGGACGTCGGAGACCGCAGGGCCGCGGTCGCCGACCGCGAGCGGCAGGCCTACAGGTAGGCCGAGATCTCTTCGAGGAGTGCCGCCTTGGGCTTGGCCCCGATCAGGCGGGCCGCCGGCTCCCCGTCCTTGAACAGGATCAGCGTCGGGATGCTCATCACGTCGAAGCGACGGGTCACGTCCAGGTTGTCGTCGATGTTCAGCTTCGCGATCCGCACCTTGCCCGCCTGCTCCTCCGCGATCTCCTCGAGGACCGGGGCGATCATCTTGCACGGGCCACACCATTCGGCCCAGAAGTCCACCAGGACGGGCACGTCGGACGCCTTGACATTCTCGTCAAAGGTAGCGTCGGTAAGGGTCTCGATCTTCTCGCTCATGTGGATCTCCTTGTCGGCTGGTGCAACGCTCGGGCAGGTGGTTCTGTTCCCGACCAGGTGAGGGGCTACTCGCCCTTGGCCATCTCGAGCCAGCGTTCGGCGTCGATGGCGGCCATGCACCCGGAGCCCGCCGAGGTCACGGCCTGGCGGTAGTAGTGGTCCTGGACGTCGCCGCAGGCGAAGACGCCGTCCACGCTGGTGCGGGTGGTGCCTTCGAACGTCTTGACGTACCCGTTGTCCTCGAGCTCGAGTTGACCCTTGAGGAGGGCGCTGTTGGGCTCGTGGCCGATGGCGACGAAGAGGCCGGTGGCGTCGAGCTCGGACTCCTCGCCGGTGACGGTGTCCTTGAGGCGGAGGCCGCTCACCTTGGTGTCCCCGCAGACGTCGGTGACCGTGCTGTTCCACCTGAACTCGATCTTCTCGTTGTCCCGGGCCCGCTCCTGCATGATTTTCGACGCCCTGAGCTCGTCGCGGCGGTGGATGACCGTGACCTTCGAGCCGAACCGGGCGAGGAAGAGGGCTTCCTCGAGGGCCGAGTCGCCGCCGCCGACGACCGCGATGTGGTGGTCGCGGAAGAAGAAGCCGTCGCACGTGGCGCACGTCGAGACGCCGTAGCCGAGCAGGCGCTCCTCGTTGGGGACGCCGAGCATCAGCGAGCGGGCGCCCGTGGCAATGATCAGCGTGTCGGCCAGGGCGGTCGGCTCGTCGGCGTTCGGGTCACCCACCCAGACGTGGAACGGCCAAGGCGACACGTCGATGCGGCTGACCCGCTCCGTGCGGATGTCGGCGTCGAAGCGCTGGGCCTGGCCCCGCATCATGCCCATGAGCTCGGGGCCCATGATCCCGTCGACGAACCCGGGGTAGTTCTCGACCTCGGTCGTCAGCATGAGCTGGCCGCCGGGCTGGTCGCTGGTGGACGACGGCTCGCCCTCGTAGACGAGGGGGTTCAGTTGGGCGCGGGCGCTGTACAGCGCGGCCGTCAGGCCGGCCGGCCCGCTCCCGATGATGACGACCTTGCGGCGCTCAGGCATTCGGCGGGACGCCCCGACGTGAGTAGAGGATGGCGCCGACGGCGCTGAAGATGAGCCCGAGCACGAGGTACGAGGCCCAGATGCGGTGGCCGGCGATCGTGGTCAGGCGGATGAACCCGATGCAGAACATGATGACGACGGTGATGCCGACCACGGCGATGATGACGCCGAAGACGATGCCGCGGGCGGCGACGACGGCGGGTCGAACCGCCTTGTCGTTGACCGTCGCCACCACAGTGTCGATGGTGTCGAGGGCACGGGCAGACAGCGCGTCAGAAAGATCGTTCTCAGCCACCGCGTGAGACTACCCGGCGGCCCGGGGCAGCCTGGCCGGTTAGCCCTTGCTGGCTGGGACGATGTAGCAGGCGCCGACCGTATTGGGGCCGGCGTGGGTGCCGACCACCGGGCCGAGCTCGACCCGGAGGAGCGGGTGCTCGGTGGCGATGTCGCCCAGTTTGGCCGCGACGTCGGTGATGTCGTCGCAGGCGCCGTCGGCCACGGCGACGCGCTCGAGGGGGGCGTCGGCCTTGACCTTGTCGACGAGGTAGGCGATCGCCCTGGCCCGGGTCCGTTGCTTGGACTCCTCGGCGACCTCCCCGTCCTTGAGCTGGATCACCGGCTTGATGTTGAGGAGCGAGCCGAGCAGGGCGCGGGCGCCGCCGATGCGCCCGCCTCGTTGCAGGTGCTCGAGCCCGCCCAGCACCCCGTAGATCCGGGTACGCGGCACGCGGTCGTTGGTCGCGTCGACGACCTCGTCCATGCTCTTGCCGGCGGCGGCGTCCTCGGCGGCGGCGATGACGAGGAGGCCCTGGCCCATGGTGAGCGAGTACGTATCGAGGACGCGGACGGGGGCGGCGCTGAATGAGTCGGCCGCGGTCTTGGCCGAGGCGAACGTGCCCGACACCTTCGACGAGATCGTGAGGCACAGGACGGACTCGGCGCCCTCGTCGACGGCCTGTTGGAACGCGGCCTGGAACGCGCCGGGGGAGGGGGCGGCGGTCTCGGGCAGGTCGCCCTTGCCGCTGCAACGGTCCCAGAACTCGGCCGACGTCAGATTGCGCCGGTCCTCGAACTCCTCGGTGCCGAAGCGGATGGTCAGCGGCACGACGATCACGCCGTGCTCCTTGACCAGCTGGTCGGTCAGGTCGCAGGCACTGTCGGTCACGATGTGGACGCCGGGCATGCGCAGGAGTCTGCCACGGTGCCCGTCCGCCCAGCGGTCCAACGGGCGCTCCCGGACCGCTGATCAGGCCAAGGTCAGGGGCGATACGGCACGATGCGCGGCTGCGAGCGCGACGAGGCGACGAGCTTCCGGGGCCCTGTCGACGACGGCGGCGGAGGCGGCGGCGTCGGAGGCGGCGGAGGAGGCGGGCGCCGTCGCCGGGACGCGTCGTGGCGCCGGCCGAGCAGGAACACCACGGCGCCGAAGACGGCCCCGCCGACGACCATGGACCCGACGACGCGCACGAAGAGCGCGGCGGTGCCCGTCGACCCCGACAGGTTCGACACGATGAGGACGACGACGCCCATCGGGACCGACGCCGCGATGACGCGCCCGAGCGGCGCCCACGTCTCGGGCTCGGCGAGGCGGCCGAACCACTGGTGGAAGACGCCGAGCGCCAACAACGCCGCCACCGTGTACGAGATCGAGAGGGACAGGGCGAGGCCGCGCACGCCGAGGGGGCGGACGAGCGCGAGGGCGAGGACGACGTTGAGCCCGTTCTCCACGAGATAGAGGTAGAAGGCGACCTTCGTGCGCTGCATCGACTGCAGCACCCGGACGAAGTAGAGGTAGGCGCAGAAGCCGGGCAACCCGAGGGCGAACATGGCCAACGCCTCACCCGTGGTCGCCGTCTCCGCCGGCGTGCTGTGCCCGATGCCGAGGAGCAGCGCCACCGCCGGCTTGGCCAACAGCAGCATGCCGACCGCCGAGGGGATGACGAGCGCGAGAACGGCGCGCAGACCCCCGGTCATGCGGTGCAGGAACGCCGCCGTCTGGCCCGTCGACCACTTCTCAGCCAGGTCGGGCGTGACGACCGACATGACGGTGACGGCGATCACCCCGTAGGGGAATTGGAAGAAGGCGTAGGCGTACGTATACGACGACACCGGGTCGGGCCCGGATACCGAGCCGGCGAGGATGGTGACGACGAACAGCGCGATCTGGTTGGCCAGGACGAAGCCGAAGGTCCACGCGCCCAGGTGCGCCACGTCACGCAGCGCGGCGTCCCGCGGGTTCCAGCGCCAACGGAGGAAGCGCAGGTTCGCCGCCCGCAGGCTCGGGATCAGCGCGACGCCCTGCAGCACGACGCCGAGCGACGTGCCGAGGCCGAGCAGGACGAGCTGGGCGTGGTGCTCCTGCACGCTGGCGAGCGAGGCGCCGTGCCCGGCCCACAGGCCGAACCACACGAGGATGCCGATACACACGAGGTTGTTGACGATCGGCGCCCAGGCCACGGCGACGAAGCGACGGCGCGTGTTGAGCAGCGCCGCCGCCAGAGCGAAGAGCCCGTAGGCGGCGATCTGGATGACGAACCACCGGAGGAACTCCGTCGCCACCTGTCGCTCGACCATGACGGTGTGCACCTGGGCGGGGTGGGCGTGCGTGTCGAGCGCGGTCAACGCATCGATCAGGAAGGGCGCCGCCACCAATGCCGCCACCGTCGCGCCGAGGAGGACGACCACCGACATCGTGATGACGGCGGAGATCGATTCGTACGCCTCTTTCTCGGAGCGGTTGGCCAGCCGGTCGACGAAGACGGGGATGAACGTCGCCGAGAGCACCCCGCCCAGCACGACGTCGTAGAGCATGTTCGGCGTCGTGTTCGCCAGGTTGTAGGAGTCGGCCAGGAGCGTCTGGCCGAGCGCCCACGCCAGGGCCACGAAGCGCAGCAGCCCGGTGACCCGCGAGATGCTGGTCCCGACGGCGACGTACGTCGCCGCCGTGCGCAGGGGGAGCGTGCGGGCGCGGCGCGCGGTGGCCATCTCAGTGCGCCCGCAGGCGCTGGCGGCGCGAGCGCCGCCACGTGCGGGCCCACCAGAAGAGGAGCACGGCACCGGCCAGGATGGTGAGGGCGACGCCCACGAAGGAGATCGCCGTCGAATGCACCGTCAGCACGGTGTGGGCGAGCAGCAGCTGCCCGTTCTGCGTGTGCAATGTGACGTCGATCGGCAAGCGGTCGCCCGACGTGCGCGCCCGGGCGGTGAAGCGCCACGACGTCGTCGGCCGGTCGAGCAGTAGATGGTGCGAGTCGCCGTTGGGGAACACGAACTTGTCACTCGTCAACGTGACCGTCACGCTCACCGGGTACGGGGCGGACGACAGCACCGTGATCGGGATGGAGGCCGTCTGCGCGGTGAACGTGACGGTCTGCTCGGTGGCGAGGCTGATCTTGCCCGTTTGCGACGTGAAGTCCTTCTCGTAGTCGCTCAACGCCGCCGTGCGCCGTTGCGTGCCGATGCTGCTCGATTCGGTCGCCAGCAACTGGTCCGACAACTTCAACAACTCCGACGGGTGGCCCCCGACGGCGTCGGTGTACGACGAGAGCTGCTGGCGGGCCTGCGCGATCTTCACGGCGGCCGCCCGCGTGATCCCCCGCGTCTCGGACCCGGACTGCAGGTGGCGCACCGTCGGCTCCCGGTCGCCCGGCCCCCCACCCGGCTGCACCTTGGCGAAGTACTGGTTGAGCGTCACGGCGCTCAACGCCGGGTTGCCCGAGAGGCCGGCCATCAGCGCATTGAGGAAGCTGGTCGACGGCTGCCACCCCGACGGCGGCTCGATGACGACGCCACGCGTGTCGGTCAGGAACGCGTCCTCGAAGTGCACGAAGCTCAGCCCGGCGAGCAGCTGTTCGGCGGCGAGGGCGGGGTTGGCGGGGTCCGAGGAGAAGCGGGCCGACAACGTCGAGTTCGCCGCCGCGGCGGTCACGTTGGTCCCGTGCCCGAGGTCGAGCGTGAACGGCTGGGCGAACGTGTAGTCGCCGAGGCCCGACGTCGTCAGGTCGCCATCGCTCACGACGAGCTCGGACGCGCCGGCCTGCTGCAGCCCGGTGGCCATGCCGCCGGAATCACCCTGGTCGAACGGCGTCGCCGTGTCGACCCACACGCCGCCGGTCGTGCGCAGCCCCGCGGCGCGCAGGACCGCTTGGCCCCGGGCCATCTGTGCCCCGATCTCGCCTGAGATGCCGGCTTCGGACAGCGCGGCGAGGTCGACGGGCACGTAGGGCTGGTCGAGGAGCTGGTCGCCCTCCAGCGAGCCGAGCTGCTGGAGGGCGCGCACGTCTCCCTTGGACGCGGCCTCGGCCTGTGCCACTCCGGACGGGTTTATGGCAAGGGTGGCCGCCACGTCACGATGTGCCGTCAGCGCGGCGGCGACCGCCGGCGCGCCCTGAGCAGCCACCGGCAGGACCACGCCAACCTGGAGTGGCCCGCCCTCGCCGATGGCACCCGGCTCTTGATACGTGAGGAACGTCGTGAACCGAGAGATGGGCGTCGACGACCCCTGCTTCAACAGCGCGACGCTGACGGGATAGACGTCGCCACACGTCCCGGTGAGTGGGCGGCAGCCGAGGACGACCGTCTGTGCGTCGGACGCGCACGCACCGTCGCCGGTCGAAGGCGCGGTGGCGGACGCATCGGAGAGCACCGTGAAACACGACGAGGCCGTGAGGGCGCCGGCCGAGCTCGTGACCGGGATGTCGGTGTCGTGCTCGAGCACCGTGCCGCCGAAGGTGCCGCTGATGGCGTCTTGCAGCTGAGATCCGTTGTCGATGCGCGAGTAGAAGGTCATGCTCACATGCAGCCCGCTGGCCGACGCCGGCGTGGCGCCGATCCCGAGGGAGACGTTGAACCACGGCTGGGTCGGCGTCACCCACGGACTCTGGGACACCAGCGACAGTGCTGGCGCATTCGCCGGGGCGCGCGCGGCAGCCGCTCGGGCGCCTCCGGAGGGGCCGGTGGCGGCAGCGGGAACGCTGCCGAGGAGTGCTACTGCAACCACGGCGAGCGAGCAGAGGGCGGTCCTGCCCCAGTGCATCGACACAGGGAGAGGCTAGAGGGCGCACTACCGTGGGATGGTGCAGTCCACGTCGGTGCCTGAGCGGTTCCTTCCCTACGTCGAGGCCACCGAAGAGCTGGCCCGGCGCTTTGCCGCGGCCGGAAAGACACTGTTTCTGGTCGGTGGATCGGTGCGCGACGCGCTGTTCCCGGGGGCAGGCGACGGGGAGTCGGATTTCGACCTCACGACCGACGCCCGACCCGACGAGATCGAGCGGCTCATGCGGGGCTGGGCCGACGACGTGTGGACCCAGGGCGCCCGTTTCGGCACGATCGGCGCTCGCAAGGCCTCGCGGGTCTACGAGATCACGACCCACCGCGCCGAGGCCTACGTGCCCGACTCTCGCAAGCCCGAGGTGACCTTCGGCGACGACATCGAGGTCGACCTGTCCCGCCGTGACTTCACCATCAACGCTCTGGCGCTCCGGCTCCCCGAGATGGAGCTGATCGACCCCTTCGACGGCCTCGGCGACCTGGCGGCCGGCCGGCTGCGCACCCCGCTGGACCCCGAGGTCTCCTTTGCCGACGACCCGTTGCGCATGCTGCGTGCGGCGCGGTTCGCTGCCCGCTTCTCGCTCGAGCCCGACCCCGCCCTCACCGACGCGGTGCGACACATGCACGGGCGCTTGTCGATCGTGTCGGCGGAGCGCATCCGCGACGAACTCGACAAGATGCTGATGGTCGACGTCCCGTCCAAGGCGTTGTGGTTCGTCGTCCGTAACGGGCTGGCCGACGAGTTCTTCCCCGAGCTGCCGGCGATGGCGCTCGAGCAGGACCCGATCCACCGGCACAAAGACGTGTTGGCGCACACGCTCGCGGTAGTCGACAAGACGTCGAAGAACCGGCTCCTTCGTCTCGCCGCGCTGTTCCACGACATTGGCAAGCCGCGGACCCGGACTATTTCCGACGGCGGCGTGAGCTTCCACCACCATGAGGTCGTCGGGGCCCGGATGACGAGGACGCGCATGGAGGCGCTCCGCTATCCGAGCGCCGACGTCGACACGGTGGTGCGACTCGTCGAGCTACACCTGCGCTTCCACACCTACCGGCTGGGCTGGACCGACAAGGCCGTGCGCCGCTACGTCCGCGACGCAGGCCCGTACCTGGACATGCTGAACGAGCTGACCCGCTGCGACTGCACGACCCGCAACGCGTCCAAGGCCCGGGCGCTGGCCCGCCGCATGGACGAGCTCGAGGCGCGTATCGCCGAGCTGCGCGCCCAGGAGGAGCTCGACTCGCTGCGTCCTGACCTCGACGGCAACCAGGTGATGCAGCTGCTCGACCTCAAGCCCGGACGCGCCGTGGGCGAGGCGATGC
The DNA here is from genome assembly GCA_963783995.1 of uncultured Acidimicrobiaceae bacterium. Taxonomy (GTDB): domain Bacteria; phylum Actinomycetota; class Acidimicrobiia; order Acidimicrobiales; family RAAP-2; genus Bog-473. Next base: position 24,275 of record CAWAPU010000010.1, on the reverse strand, counting down.
AGTTCCTCACGGATCTGCGGCTCGACGACGGCCCGCTCGGGGAAGAGGAAGCGGCCCGTCGGCTGCGGGAGTGGTGGGCCGAGCGCAACGCGCGGTGAGCGGAGTACCGTCGTCGACATGACACGGATCACGGCACCAGACAGCGGGCTCGGCGAGCACATCGACTGGGCGCTTCTGCGACCCGAGATGGCCGCCGGCATGGGCAAGCTCTCGACCGCGGTCTACGGGAACTCGCAGCTTTCGGTACGCGAGCGCGAGTCGGCCCGTTGGACGATCGCGCTGATCAACGACTGTGCCGTGTGCCGGGACACCAGGGCCCGCGACGGCGAGAGCGTTGGCGCGACCGAGCCTTTCTACGGCGAGGTGTCCGATTGGCGCAGCGCCACCGGCCTCAGCGAGCGCGAGCGGTTGGCGGCCGAGTTCGCCGAGCGTTTCGCCATCGACCACCTGGCCATGGACGACGAACTCTGGGGACGGCTCCATGCCGCGTTCTCCGAGGACGAGCTGGCCGATCTCACGATCTGCTGCGGCTGCTTTTTGGGGATGGGGCGCACCCTGGCCGTCGTCGGCGTGCGTGCACCCGACGAGCGGATCCTTGTTTAGACCGGCTCGCCGCCAGCTCTCCTGGGTCTCGCCGGCGGCGTAGGCCTCGACCATGGCGTGCGCCACGTCGTCGTGGTACTGCACCGGCGGCGACTTCATGAAGTAGGCCGAGGGGCCGAGCAGCGGGCCGCCGACGCCTCGGTCGAGGGCGAGCTTGGCGCAGCGCACCGCGTCGATGATGACGCCCGCCGAGTTCGGTGAGTCCCAGACTTCGAGCTTGAGCTCGAGGTTGAGCGGGCACGTCGCCGAAGTTGCGCCCTTCCATGCGGATGTAGGCCCACTTGCGGTCCTTGAGCCACGGCACGTGGTCCGACGGACCGACGTGAATGTCGTCGGCGTCGAGCACGTTGTCCTCGATCTGGCTCGTGACGGCCTGGGTCTTGGAGATCTTCTTGGACTCGAGGCGCTCGCGCTCGAGCATGTTCTTGAAGTCCATGTTCCCGCCGAAGTTGAGCTGGTACGTGTGGTCGAGCGCCAGGCCGCGGTCCTCGAAGAGGCGGGTGAGGATGCGGTGGACGATGGTCGAGCCCACCTGGGACTTGATGTCGTCACCGATGATCGGCACGCCGGCGTTGGCGAACTTGGCGGCCCATTCGGGGTCCGACGCGATGAACACCGGGATGGCGTTGACGAAGGCGACCCCGGCGTCGAGGCAGGCCTGGGCGTAGTGGCGCTGCGCCTGCTCCGAGCCGACCGGCAGGTACGAGACCAGCACGTCGGCCTTGGCGTCACGCAGGGCCTGGGCGACGTCGACCGGCTCGGCCGGAGACTCGTCGACCATCTCCTTGTAGTACTTGCCGAGTCCGTCGAGCGTGGGGCCACGGAGCACGTGATGCCGAGCTCGCCGACCTCGGCGAAGCGCACGGTGTTGTTATGACCGGCGTGGATCGCCTTGCCGAGGTCGGTGCCGACCTTGGCCTGGTCCACGTCGAAGGCGACGACGGGGACGATGTCACGGACGTGGTAGCCACCGAGCTCGACGTGCATGAGCCCCGGGACCGTCTCGCTGGGGTCCGCGTCGCGGTAGTAGGTGAGGCCCTGGATCAGCGAGCTGGCGCAGTTGCCGACGCCGGCGATCGCGAGGCGGATGGGGCTTTGCATCGATTTGTCTCCTTCGTGTGGTTCGGTCATGCGAGGGGTCAAGCCACCGGCTCGGTGCCGGCGCGGTCAAGGGCGGCGCGCTCGGAGGCGATGAGAGAATCGAGCCAGCTGATGTCCCGCTCGACGCCGTCAGTGGTGTGCTGGACGACCGAACGGGCGTAGGGATCGAGGTCGGCCCGGGCGGACTCGGTCTCGCCGAGTCGCTGGACCAGCAGGGCGCGCCGCCGCTCGAGGAGGGACAGGCGGGCCTGCGGCGCCAGGTGCCGGGCGAAGGCGAGCCGCAACGAGAAGCTCCGGGCGTCGTCGGGCGTGCTGCCGTCCGCCAGGAGCTCGGCGAAGAGCAGCCGGCCGGCGTCGGTGATCCGGTACACCTTCTTGCCCCGACGCGAGCGGGTTCCGGCGCCGCGGCGCGAGCGCAGGACGGCGAACTCGCCGCTCAGGGACCCGGTCGGTGGGGCGGCCGGCGGGGCGGGGGAGTTGCCGGCCCCGGTGGTGGCGCTGTCGGTGGCCTCGACGGCGCCCGACTTCTCGAGGCGGTGAGGGCCGGGTAGATCGACCCGAACGAGACGTTGGCTCAGGCCCAGCCCGAGTCGGTCCCGGAGCTGGCGGCGGATTTCGTAGCCGTGGAGGTCACGTTCTTCGAGGAGGCCCAGGATGGCCATGTCCAACATTGCGGACGAGTATATCGATTCGATATAGCGAAGTACAGTATGTTGTCACGATATGTTCACGGCGAGTTTGGATTCGTGCCTGAGATGGGTGTCGTTTCCGGATGCGAGGGGTAGCCTGGCCGCCGTGTCAGTCACCTCGACGCCGAGGTCGTCCTCCAGGGCCGTGAGCCCCGATGTCACGGCCCAAGTGGAGTACCGGATCGTACGGAATGGCCTGGTCCACGAGGTCGAGCGGGGGCGGGTCCAGAAGATCGACGTCTGCGACGCCCACCCCGAGCTGCTGCGAGCGGCCCGCAACGTGGGTCGGCCGACCAAGGAGGTCTGCCCGATCTGTGACGACGGCCGACTCGTCACGGTCACGTTCGTGTTCGGTGCCAAGTTGCCTCCCGGGGGTCGTTGCCCAGGAACGGTCGCCGAACTGAAGGCGCTGTGCCGCAGGCCCGAGCCCGTCCTCTGTTACGAGGTCGAGGTGTGCCCGGCGTGCGCGTGGCACCACCTCATGAAGAAGTACCCCGCCGGCGGAGGGTCCGGCGGGAGGACGCGGCGCGGCGCAGCCAAGAAAACGACGTCATGACCGAGGGGCCGCGGCCGTCGGTCCCCAACCTGCGGGAGCGCAAGCGGCGCAACGGCGGCGTGCCGATCGTGATGGTCACCGCCTACGACGAGCCCGGGGGGCGGATCGTGTCCGAGGCGGGGGCGGACATCATCTTGGTGGGGGACTCCGTGGCGAACAACGTGCTCGGCTACGAGGACACGCTGCACGTCGACATCGACGTGATGGCGCACCACACGGCGGCGGTGGCGCGGGCCAAGCCCCGGTCGCTGATCCTGGGCGACATGCCGTGGATGAGCTACCACGTGTCGGAGGCCGAGGCCGTGCGCAATGCGGCGAAGCTCGTGCGGGCGGGCGCGCAGGCGGTGAAGCTCGAGGGCGGGCGGGCCCGGCTCGGGGTGGTCGAGGCGATCATCCGGGCCGAGATCCCGGTGATGGGGCACCTGGGGCTCACGCCGCAGTCGGTACTGGCGATGGGCGGGTTCCGGGTGCAGGGCAAGTCCGTCGACGCCGCGACCGCGCTGCGGGACGCTGCGAAGGCGCTGGAGGCCGCGGGGTGCTTCGGCTTTGTCATTGAAGGAGTGCCCGACGTCGTGGGGGCGGCGGTGACGGAGGCGCTCGAGGTGCCGACGATCGGCATCGGGGCCGGGCCTGACTGCGACGGGCAGGTGCTGGTGTTTCACGACCTGCTGGGACTGGGGGCGCCGGACCGGAAGCCGCCGAAGTTCGTGCGGCAGTACGCCGAGCTGGGGCGGCTGGCGACCGAGGCCGTGGCGTCGTTCGTCGACGACGTACGGGGCGGGAGCTTCCCGGGTGAGGCGGAGACGTATCACGGGCCCGAGGGCCTGGGGGACGCTCTCGTCGAGGACTGACTCGGGCCGGACGGCCGGGAGGCTGGCTGGCGACGGCGGCGGGGGACGGGGTCTCGGCTAGCATGATCAGCCACAACACACCCTGCTCCTGACCGTCAGGAGCCCGGCATGCCCGGTCCAGAGGGAGGTACGCCGCATATGCGGCCATACGAAGTCATGGCCATCTTCGAGGCCACCACGGAACCGACCGTGATCCAGGGCGAGCTCGACCGTGCCCTCGAGGTCATCAGGACGAACGGCGGGAACCCCGGCGCCATCGACCGCTGGGGGCGACGCGCCTTCGCTTACGAGGTCAACCACAAGCGCGAGGGCTATTACGTCATCGTCGAGTTCACCGGCGAGCCTGAGACGGTGGCCGCGCTCGACCGCATGCTCGGCCTGGCCGACGACGTGGTCCGCCACAAGGTCGTCCGGCTGCCCGAGCACGGCCCGGCTGCGGCGGCCTCGGCCTCGGCTGCCAGCTGACGAGAAGAACGAGGAGCTGAAATGGCGACAGACAACAGCGTCACGCTCGTGGGCAACGTCACCCGCGACCCCGAGCTGCGCTTCACCAACACCGGCCAGGCCAACGTGACCTTCGGGTTGGCGGTCAACCGGCGGTGGCAGAACCGTCAGACCCAGGAATGGGAGGAGGCGACGTCGTTCTTCGACGTCGTGTGCTGGCGGGAGATGGCCGAGAACGTGAGCGAGACGATCACCCGGGGCGCCCGGGTCATGGTGGCCGGGCGGCTCGAGCAGCGGAGCTGGGAGACCCAGGAGGGCGACCGGCGCTCCAAGGTCGAGGTCGTCGCAGACGAGATCGGCCCGTCGTTGCGCTGGGCGACGGCGCAGATCACCAAGAACGAGCGGCGCGGCGCCGGCGACGGCGGGGGGCGTGGCGGCGGTGCCCGGTCCGGCGGCGGCGGTGGTGGAGGCGGGGGCGGTGCGCCGCAAACGCCGGCTGCTCCGTCCGACGCGAACAGCGGTGGCGGTTACGGATTCGATGAGGAGCCTTTCTGATGGCACGCAACAACCAACGTGGAGGGTCGGCGGCGCGCCGGGCCCCCAAGGACCTCGGCCGCCGGGTGAAGAAGAAGCCCTGCGCGTTGTGCCGGGACCAGATCACCTGGGTCGACTACAAGGACGTCCCGATGCTGCGCAAGTACATGAGCGACCGGGGCAAGATCCGGTCGCGCCGGGTGACCGGGAACTGCGCGCAGCACCAGCGGGCGCTGGCCCAGGCGATCAAGACGGCACGTGAGCTCGTCCTGCTGCCCTACACGCAGCGCACGGTGACGGAGCGCCCGGGTGGACGCCGGGGCGACCGCGACCGGGGCGACCGGGGTCTGGTGGAGCAGCCGCTCCCGGCCGGGACGAACGCGGAGACCGTGACCGTCGACGTCGTAGACGAGACCGGCGAGGCCGACGCCCGGACCGAAGCTGCGGTCACCGAAGAGGTCGCCTCGATCGTCGAGGACCTTGTCGAGGACGCGGTGGCCGGTGACCAGGGGAGTGAGGCATGAAGGTCCTCCTGCGTGACGACGTCGCTGGCGTCGGGCGCCGCGGCGACATCGTGAAGGTGGCGGGCGGGTTCGCCCGGAACTTCCTGCTGCCCGAGGGCCGGGCGATCGTGGCCTCCGAGGGAATCGAGGGGCAGGGCGAGCAGATGCGGCGAGGCCGCGACCTGCGGGAGGCGAAGGACCGGAGCGCGGCGGAGGCGCAGGCGAGCATCTTGGCCGGCGCGGTGATCCCGATCAGCGCCCGGGCGGCGTCCGGTGGACGCTTGTTCGGCTCGATCGGGCCGGCGGACGTCGTCGACGCGATCAAGGCGGCCAAGGGCGTCGAGATCGACCGCCGGCACGTGGTGCTGCCGGACGTGATCAAGGAGACGGGGACCTTCGAGGTCACCGTGGACCTCTTCCCCGGCGTGGCGACGGTGGTGACGGTGGAGGTCACGCCCACCACCTGACGTCCGGTGGCGTGGGGGCGGCGGTCCACCCGTCGGATACACCCCATGACCATCATTTGGGCGTGAACGCAAACCGCCGCATGGCTGCAGGCACGGTCGTTCGTGCACGGCTTATCCACATGCCTGGTGCGCTTACGCCCATGGTTACCCACAGCAAGTTCTCCCTTACGTTCCCCAGGCGCAGGCGTCAGAGTTAGGTCGCCGTGGTTCAAGCCTTCGACGACACCCGTCCCCGACCGTTGCGTGCCGCTCCCTCCGGGGTGAGCGGACGCGTGCCGCCGCACGACCTCGAGGCGGAGGAGTCGTTGCTTGGGGCGATGCTCCTCTCCAACGACGCGGCGTCGGTCGGGATCGAGAAGTGCTCGGCCGGCGACTTCTACAAGCCGGCGCACGGGCACATCTTCGGGGCGATCCAGGCGCTCATGGAGCGGGGCGAGGCGATCGACGCCGTGACGGTGACCGACGAGCTCAAGCGCTCCGGGGTGCTCGAGCAGGTGGGGGACCCGTCGATCTTTATCTCGCTGCAGGCGAACACGCCGTCGATCGCCAACGCGTGGCACTACGCGGAGATCGTCGAGGAGCACGCGCTGTTGCGCAAGCTGATCGGCGTGGCGGGGGAGATCGCCGACATCGGGTACTCGGTGCCCGAGGACGTGAAGGCGGCGGTCGACGAGGCCGAGCAGATGGTCTTCAACGTGGCCGAGCGGCGGACGGCCGACACGATGCGGCCGTTGCACGAGCTCTTGGGTGCGGGCCTCGACCGCATCGAGGAGCTGGGCCAGCGAGGGTCGGAGATCACCGGGGTGGCGACCGGGTACCACGAGCTGGACCGGATTCTGTTGGGCTTCCAGCCGTCGTCGCTGAACATCGTCGGCGCTCGCCCCGGTATGGGCAAGACGTCGTTCGCTTTGGGCGTCTTGGCGCACGTCGGGCTCGAGGTCCAGCGGCCGGCTCTGCTCTTCTCCCTGGAGATGGGGCACCTCGAGCTGACGCAGCGCCTGTTGGCGTCGGAGGCCGAGGTGAACGGGCAGTCGCTGCAGACGGGGCGGATCCGGACGCAGGACTGGAGCAAGATCGGCATGGCCGTGACGCGCTTGTCCAGCGCGCCCATCTTCATCGACGACAACCCGAACGCGACCGTGATGGACATCCGGGCCCGGGCCCGCCGGTTGAAGAAGGCCGAAGGCGACCTCGGGATCGTGGTCGTCGACTACCTGCAGCTGATGACCGGGCGGGGACGGGCGGAGAACCGTCAGACCGAGGTGGCCGAGATCAGCCGTGGGTTGAAGATCCTGGCCCGTGAGCTCGAGGTGCCGGTGGTGGCGCTGTCGCAGCTCTCCCGAAACCTCGAGTCCCGTCAGGACAAGACGCCGCAGCTCTCGGACCTGCGGGAGTCAGGATCGCTCGAACAGGACGCCGACGTGGTGCTGTTCATCTACCGGGAGTCCGAGTACAACGACGAGGTGCCGATCGACCGGGCGGACGACGCGCTGGTCGAAGTGGCGAAGCACAGGAACGGTCCCACAGGGAAGGCGAACCTGTTGTTCTTGAAGCAGTACGCGCGGTTCGAGAACCACCGGAGCGTGTAGACCCGCTCCCGCTTCCCCTTCGTCAGCGGGCGACGGACGGCAGGACGAAGCGTTCGACGGCCTTGGCGAAGCCGTCGTCCTCGTTACTGGCGGTGACGCGCCGCGCCGCCTTCTTCACCTGAGGGTCGGCGTTGCCCATGGCGATGCTGAGCCCCGAGTGGGCGAACATCAAGATGTCATTGGGCATGTCGCCCATGGTGGCGATCTCTGACTCCTCGAGGTCGTAGCGCTTGGCGAGGTAGCGGGCGACGAACCCCTTGTTGGCGTCGGGGTGCGTGACGTCGAGGTAGTAAGGCTGGGACGCGGCGGCCGTGACGTGGTCGCCGAACTCGTCATGGGCCGCTTCGGTGGCCTTCTCGATGGCGTCGTGGTCGTCGCTGACGCCGACGAGCTTGGCTGCGCCGTCGGTGAGGGACGTGTAGTCCTCGACGACGGTCGGGTCGAACTTGACCGTCCAGGCCTCCCGGTCGACGTGGGGGCCCTTGGGATCCGTGACGTACCAGTCCGCGCCTCGGTAGAGCCAGACGTCGAGGTCGTACGACTTCATGAGTTCGATGACTGGTCCTACGAGGTCCTTGGGGATCGCCTTCTGTTCGAGGGTCTTCATGTGGCGGTCGACGATGATGCCGCCGTTGAAAGCCGAAATGGGTGTTTGCAGGTCGAGGGGTTCGATCAGCATCTCCATGCCCCGAGGGGGGCGGCCGCTGGTGATGGCGAAGAGGACGTCGGCGTCGTGGAGAGCGTGGACGGCGTCGATGGCCGCCGGCGTGAGCACCTTGTCCTGGGTGACGAGGGTGCCGTCGACGTCAGCGAGGACGAGGCGGACGGGCTTGGGCTTCGGCTGATCCTTCGGGGTGGCCGCGATGGGCCGATGGTAGTGGTCAGGCCGGGCGGCGGTCCTGCCTCGTCACGGCGCCGACTGCCTGGCTCGGAGGGACGCCGGTGGTCGACGCGCGGACCAAGACCAGGTGCATGCGAGGAGCCCGGCGGCGCCCGTTCCGACGGCGAGCCATGGCGAGAGGACGGCACAGAACGTCAACGCGACGGCGGCCTCGCAGAGAGTCGTCGCGGTGCGAGCGAGAGGTTCAGCCGCCACGAAGCGTCGATGGAAGTCGGCCAACGCCGCCGAGCTCGTGATGTGCCGACCCAGGAAGACCGCCATGCCGCGGACCACACCGAAGACGGCGCCGACGAGCAGCGCCGCCTCCGGGTTGCCCGTCAGGACAGCCAGCACGACCATGAGGTACACGGCACAGGTCTTGATGTAGGTCGCCAAGCCGGCCCCGATCTGCCAACCGAACCCGGCTCCGTAGACCCAGGGCCGGAATCGGTCGAGCCAACGCTCATTGACCTGCCGATGGTGGACCGGGAGCCGGAAGCCACCGATGTTCGTGTCGGACGCAATCGTCACAAGGCAGGTGACCGCTGCGATGGTGGTGAGCGCGGTGTTCGATGCGCCTATTGCCCGTACGCCGGCGGCCAGCGCGGCCATGACCAGGCCCAGTGAGGCGCCACCGAGCGTGCTGCCGGCGACGAACCACGCAGTGGTCGTCCGGTAGCGGTGGCCGCGCCCCTCCTCGGCGAGCGGGGTGATGCTCGACAGCATCGAGAGACCGCACGGCGACCAGGTCGAACGGGCCGCCGCGACCAGCGCGACGAGGCCGGCGGCGATTGCGAGGACGGTGGTCATACGAGGTCCTTTCTCGATCCGTCCGGGGCGATCATGCGGGTGAGCCGTAGAACTGGGCGGCGCCGTAGGTGAAGATGCCGCCGTCGGCCGCGACGAGCCAATAGCCGGCGTCGTCGCCGAATGCCGCCATGCCGACGACGGGTTGGTTCAACGGGAGCGACCCGGCCGAGCCGTCGAACACGGCGTCGCCGTAGGCAAAGATGCCGCCGTCGGACGCGACGAGCCAGTAGCCCTTCCCGGTCGGCGTCGCGGCCATGCCGACGACGGGCTTGTTGAGGGGCTGCCCGCCCATGGAGCCGAAGAAGAGCGCGTCGCCGTAGGCGAAGATCCCTCCGTCGGACGCGACGAGCCAATAACCCTTCCCCGTCGGCGTGGGCGTCATGCCGACGACGGGCTTGTTGAGGGGCTGCCCGCCCATTGAGCCGAAGAAGAGCGTGTCGCCGTAGGCGAAGATCCCCCCGTCGGACGCGACGAGCCAGTAGCCCTTCCCAGAGCGGGTCGCCGCCAGCCCGACGATCTTGGCGTTGAGGGTCTGACCGCCCGTCGACCCGTAGAACTGAGCCCCTCCGTAGTCGAAGATGCCGCCGTCGGACGCGGCCATGAAGTAACCACCAGTGGGGCAGGTCGCGAGGGCGACCATCGGTGCGTCGAGTTGCAATCCGGACAGCGTCTCCATCGGCGGGAAAGTCGCCGTAGGCGAACAACTTCCCGAAGGTGGTCAACACGCCGTACCCGCTCCCGGTTGTACTCGCCGCCATGCCGGCGACCGGGACGGTGGGCGGCGCCGGCGTCCAACACGCCGCGTTCTGCTCGGCGGTGCTGTTGTCGACGGCCACGGCGGTCGTGCAGGACGGGTCGACCTGCCAGGGCGGCACGCACGCAACAACCCGGCAGACGATCCGCCCGACGCAGGCGATGTTCTGGTTGCACTGGCCGTAACGGAACTGCAGACACCCAGTGAGGAACGAGTCGCAGCCGTCAGGTCCGCATCCACACTCGGTTCCGTCGCAGCCCGGGTCACAAAACCCGCTGCTGCAGCCCGAGTCACACGAGCAGGTCGCGTTGCAGTCCATGTAGTACCGCGGACCGGCGCAGTAAGAGGAGTTGTCGGCGAGCCACCAACCACCCATCACGGTGCTCGCCGGGCAGTAGTTGTAGCCGCTGACCGAGCAGCAGAACTCGGTGAATCCCGAGCAGCAGGTGCTGCCGCACCCACACCCCGCATTCCCGCACTCGCAGATGAGGCCATATGCGGTGCCGGGTTTGAGGGCCAGATCAACGCCGGCACCGACGGCCACGGCGCTGCCGACGAACGCTGATCGGTTGATCAGGCTGCGTCGAGAAAGGCGGCCCTCGAGGAACGTAGCCGTGCGTTCCACCAGGGCCGAGGACATCTTCACTGGCCGGCCGCCTGGGCGGATCGTTGTTGGAGGAGGCCGCGTGCCGCCTCCAACGAGGCGAGTGGCGACAACGCGAGGTAGGCCAACCAGATGCCGACTCCACTGACGAACATCAACGGAAGCCCAAGCCACGGCTGCTGTCCCAAGAACGCGTACAGCGAGGCGGGGTTGGGCGGATGGAACGTGAGCGCGACGGCTGCTGCGACGAAGACAAGGTTCAAGACGACGTGCAGGATCGTCGGAGGCGTATCGGCGCGGCCGAAGCAGCCACACGTGGCGAGGACGCCGCCTGAACGGCGGGCGAACAGCACGACCACTGCGAAGACTACGTACGAGGTGGCGACCAGTGCGGCGGGGAGCGGTCGAGGGAAGAGCACGGCGGCGACGCCGAGAGCTGCTTCGAGGAGCGCGCCGAACCTGACGACGCGTCGTGCGAATCCGACGGATGGAGCCCGCGCCGGGTTGCCCGGCAACAGCAAGACGAGGGCGCGGGCGGTGTCGTCTGGACGGATCGCCTTGGCCAGCCCGGCCAGCACGAGGAGTCCGCAGGCGACGAAGAAGACGCCGATCAATTCCATTGGGGCGGGACCTCGGCACCGCTGGGGGTGGCCGGGCTGATGGCCAGTGAAGAGAGCAATGTATTGACGACCGGCACGAGCTGCTCACGTCGCAGGTGGCTTCCCAACACGGCGTAGAACGAGAACGGGCGACCGGCCTCCGTGAAGAAGCACTGCAGGCCGGATTGGCCGGGGAGGCCGCGGCGCAGCCGTACCGGCGAGAAGTCCATGGGGCTCAGCACCGCCGGCACGCCTTGCTGGCCGAACAGGGCGGTGCCGAGGCTCTCGGGGCCGTATTCGAAGAGGGTGGCGAAGACGTCTCCGGGGCCCATGAGGCTCACGGCGCCGCTCCCGAAGTCCCCGATGTCGTCGGGGAGCGGGAACGTCCCGAACTGGGCGACGGGGTAGCTCACTCCGACCGCCGCGGGCCGTACGTAGATCCGCCCGTCGAAGCCGCCGGGAAGGCGTGAGGCGATTCCGTGCGCGCTGATGGTCGCCACTATCGAGGACCGGCCGGAGTTCCGCCGTTGGACGTGGTGGATCCGACGCCAAAGGGAAATACGTCCTCGAGCTTCTGCGGATACAGGCTCGGGTCGCCGGGATGGATGCCGGACAGTCGAAGGACTTCGTCGGCGTCGGCCTCCCGGTCCGGGCCGTTCCTGGCGCTCGGCGGCCGACGGCGGCGGTCTCGAGGGACGCGGTCGTGCTCGGCCCGCCCGATGAGGTCGAGGAGTTGTCCGACGTGCGCGGCAACGCCCTGTCCGACGGTGAGGCCGGTGCTGCCGTCGACCAACACGAAGAAGGGGGATGCCGGGACCTGATAGTCGACCCACGCGTCGGTCGACATGACGACCGGGACGCGGCCCGTCGTCAGTGAGGCGACCTCGTTTGGTATCTCGCGGTCGGGGCCCTTGGTGACGATGACTACCCGTGTCCCGTCGGGAAGTTCGAGGCGATCCGGTTGCTGCAAGGCCGTCCAGAAGCCGCTGCAGGTCGCGCATCCCGAGGACAGGAAGGCGAGCAGACAGAATCCGTCGCTGTTGTCCACCGCGATGGCGCGTGCGTCACCGGACGGCGTGACACCCGCCACGGTGGGCGCCGGACTCGGATCGCTGGTCTGTGAGGACCAGGTTGGTAGACGAGGCGCGCTCCGAGCTTGTGAAGGCGCGTCGGGCGTCGCCGGGTCGCCGACGCCCACGCCGAGCTCGTGGAGCGATCGCAGGATGTCAGCGTGACTGCGCAGGAGCCCCGCTACGAGGACACCCAGCAGGACTACTACGAACGTGACCGCGACGACCAGAGCAACCATTGCGCCTCCTTCTCGACCTCGTGACCAAGTATTCAACCGGCGGGTCGCACAAGAAAGGATTTGAGCGGCTCCATCCGCGCTTGGGTGCCGGAGCGGCTTTGTGTGTGAGGGCGGGTCACAGCGGAGTCACACCTGGGCCGTGGCGGCCGGGACCGACGGCCAACCGGTGCCGGTCCTATCCTTGGGCGTGCCCCCAGGACCGGAGAACGGGGATTGGTGACCACCGCCCTCGATAGCGAGTTATTTTTGCCTGAGCCCGAGGCGAGAGAGCAGCTCTACACGGTCATCTCCGTCGACGACCACGTGGTCGAGCCGGCGCACATGTTCGACGACCGGCTACCCCCCAGCCTCCAGTCGCGGGCTCCCCGGATCGTCGAGACGTCCCAGGGTCACCAGATGTGGGAATTCGAGGGCGAGCGGTACACGCAGGTCGGGATGAACGCCGTGGCCGGACGTCGCCCGGAGACGTACGGGCTGGAGCCGTTCCGTTTCGACCAGATGCGACCGGGCTGTTACGACGTGGACGCGCGAGTCCGCGACATGGACATCAACGGGGTCTGGGCGTCGGTGAACTTCCCGTCCCAGATCACGGGGTTCTGCGGCCGCGTCTTCTTCTCTTGCCCCGATCGCGAGCTTGGCGTCGGCTGCATCAGAGCCTGGAACGACTGGTTGTTCGAGGAGTGGTACCAGCGTCATCCCGATCGGATCGTGCCGCTCGGGATCACCTTCCTGTCCGACCCGCCGTTGGCCGCCGAAGAGATCCGACGTAATGCCGAGCGCGGCTTCACGTCGGTCACGTTCCCGGAACGCCCTCACGAGATCGGATTGCCGTCGTTGTGGGACCGGGGGCATTGGGACCCGATCATCGAGGCGGTCGTCGAGACGGACACGGTGCTGTCGCTGCACGTCGGGAGTTCGGGAATTGAGGTCGGGCCGCCCGGTGGGGCGCCGCTCCAGATCGGTGCGACGTTGTTCGGTCAGCGATCACTGACCGCGTGTACCGAGTGGCTCTGGTCCGAGTACCCCCGGCGCTATCCGGATCTGAAGATTGCGATGAGTGAAGGCGGCATCGGGTGGGTTGCCATGTTGCTCGATCGCCTCGACAACATGGTCGACCGCTCGGGCTACGGAAGAGGTTGGGAGGTCCGGCCGGCCGACGTGGTCCGGCGGAACTTCTGGTTCTGCACGATCGACGATCCTTCGACGATCGACACCCGGCACGCCATCGGCGTCGAGAACATCATGGTGGAGGTCGACTACCCGCATGGTGACGGGACGTGGCCCGACACCCAGCGCGTGATCCAAGAGTGTTGGGGTCACATCCCGACAGACGAACTCCGAGCCATGTGCTCTGAGAACGCCGCCGCGCTCTATCGAACGCCTCTGCCCAATCTCGTCCTGCCCCGCTGAGAGGAATCCGGTGTTCACCCCCACTGCCGAGAAGCTGATGCCCGATCTCACGCCGCGCCAGGAGCTGGTCGTCCTCGCTCGGGCGCTGTGGCGGGAGGGCTACAACGACCATCTGGCCGGCCACATCACCGTGAATCTGGGGGATGGGACGCTGCTCTGCAATCCGTGGCTGCTGACGTGGGCGGAAGTGCGGCCGTCCCAGGTGCTGCGCATCGACCTGGACGGAAAGCTCGTCGAGGGAGACTGGCCCGTCCCCCTCGGGATCCCGTTGCACCTCGAGCTCCACAAGGCCCGGACCGACGTCATTTGGGCGGTCCACAATCACCCGCTGTTTGGCACGGTCTGGGCCGACCTGGCCGAGGTGCCCCCGATCCTCGATCAGAGCTCAGCCCTCGGGGGCGGCGCGCTGACCCTGGTGGACGAATACGACGGGCCGGTCAACGACGCTGGTAGCGCGCGGCGGGCCGTCACGCAGATGGGCGACGCGGCGATGGCGCTGTTGGCGGGACACGGGGTGCTCGTCCTCGGCGGCTCGGCTCGTGCGGTGCATCAGCGGGCGGTCTCCCTCGAGCAGCGCTGCCAGCATGCGTGGTACGCCCGCGCCGCCGGCGGCAAGGACGTGTCCCGGGTCCCGGACGCCTTCATCAACCTCGTGGCGCGGAGCGACGGCGAAGGGTTCATCGGGTTCTGGGAAGCGGCGGTGCGGGCAGAGCTGGAGGTGGACCCCGGACTGCTGGACGGCTAACCGACGCCGGTCGACGGACGTCCGGTCGGCCTGGACACGGTCGTCCAGAGGGGCGAGGGGCGCGACGTCATGACCCGGCCCGTCGGGCCGACGAAGGTGAGCTCTTCGTTTGCGTCACCGGTCACGCTCCAGCGTTTGGAGTGCATCAGATGGTGATGGTGTTCGCAGAGCATTGCCAGGTTGGGCAGGTCCGTGGTGCCCCGGTGGGGTTTCCACCATCGGATGTGGTGGGCGTTCACGAAGACAACGTTGGTGCAGCCGGGGAACCGGCAGTGCCGATCTCGCCGCATGATCTCCCGCCGCTGCGTCTCGGTGGCGTAGCGCTGTTGGCGACCTTCGTACATCGTATGGCCGAGGTCGTCGTCGACGGCGACGATCACGGTGCCGTCGCAGGCGAGGCGCCGCACGGTGTCGGCGCTGATCAGTCCGTCGCGCTCGAGCTCACCTGAGAGCTCGCACGACTCGTCGAGCAGGGTCTCGAGGGGTACGTGGGCCACGACGGTGAAGGGCGTTGCCGAGCCGTCTGGGCCGCTGGAAGAACGGATGATCCCGACGAAGGCGTCGCACAGCCGCTGATCCCACGGAGTCTCGCCGTCGGAGGGGATTTGGCGGGCCCGAGTCTCGAGCGTGCCCCGCACCTCGGCGAACGTCTCGGCCGGGAGCTGGGCGGTGACGGTCCGGAACGACTCGTTGAAGCGCAACGAGCGAGCCTCGTGGTCAGAGTGAGCGGACTCCGACGATGTGCTGCGTCGGGATCTCGTCAACTGGAGCAGCTCGCGTACCGAGTGCTCCATCGCCTGCTCCCGGATCTCACCTTCGGATTCGGGCGTGGCACCGTCGACCACCGCCCGTACCTTGTCGAAGCTCAGGTCGCCCGAGGACAGCGCCGCGCCCAGCTGCGGGAGGTCGTAGAGCCGCTCGCCGACGTGCGCAAAGGCCCGGGCGGTCGGGACCGAGACCCCCAGGCGCTCTACCATCCAGGACTCGACAGAGGTGGCGCCTTCCTCTCTCCAGCCCTCGCGGCGGTCGAGCTCCGCGGTCAGCTGCACGATGAGGCCCGCCAAGGAGGCCATGTGGCGGGCCGACACGGCGGCAAGCTCCATGACCTCCTCGTTCGACATCTTGGCCATCTCTGATCGCCCCAGCCACGGAGTGGTTGTGAAGATGACCGAGGAGTCGGATGCGGGCACGGCGGAGAACGGTCGCCCTCCGTCGGGTGTTCCCGAAAAACTGGGTCAGCTGCTCTTTGTCCCGAAGACGTCGCGGAGTTCCATGGGGACCGGAGTGTCGAGTTGCGCGTACGTGCACGACGACGGGTCGCGATCGGGCCGCCACCGCACCAGTGAAGTGGCGTGACGAAAGCGGTCGTGCTGGAGGTGGTCGTACGAGACCTCGCAGACGGACTCGGGTCGCAAGGGCTCCCACGTCATGTCCTTGCCGGCGTTCCACCGGTTCGCCGCCCCCGGGGCGCGACCCTCGGCCTGCGCCTCGGCCCAGCCGGCCCACGGATGGTCCTTGAGGGCGTCCTTCCGGTACGGCTGCACCTCGTCGACGAGCTCACGGCGACGGGCGACGCTGAAGCCAGACGCCACGCCGACGTGGTGGAGCGTGCCGGCGTCGTCGAAGAGGCCGAGAAGAAGGGAGCCGACGCCCTCGCCGTCCTTGTGGGTCCGGAAGCCGGCGACGACGCAGTCCGCGGTCCGCTGGTGCTTCACCTTGAGCATGACGCGCTTGTCGGGCAGGTAGTGGAGGTCACCGGGTTTGGCGACGACGCCATCGAGGCCGGCGCCCTCGAAGTGGGAGAACCAGTCGGACGCGGTGTCGGGGTCCTGCGTGGCGGGCGTCAGGTGGACCGGTGGCTTGGACGTCTTCAGCAGCTTCTCGAGCGTCTTGCGCCGCCGGGCGTACGGCGCCTCCATGTACGAGGTGTCGTCGTGGGCCAGGAGGTCGAAGGCGACGAAGGAGGCCGGGGTGGCCTCGGCCAGCTGGTTGATCCGCTTGGCCGCCGGGTGGATGCGCTGGGAGAGCGCGTCGAAGTCGAGGCCGTTCGGGCCGGCGATGACGATCTCGCCGTCGAGGACGATGCGCTCGGGCAGCTCGCGGCGGAGGGTGTCGACGAGCTCGGGGAAGTATCGAGTCAGCGGCTTCTCGTTGCGGCTGCCGAGTTCGACCTCGTCGCCGTCGCGGAAGACGATGCAGCGGAAGCCGTCCCACTTGGGCTCGTAATACAGGTCGTCGTCGCGGGGGAGGTCTCTGGTGAGCTTCGCCAGCATGGGCGCGACGGGCGGCTGGACGGGGAGGTTCATGCCGCCTGCTCGTGTGCCGCCGCCCACGTCAGCAGGGCGTCGGCGGGCGCACGGTTGACGACGCGGTCGAAGGGCACACCGGCCGTGACGGCGTTGCGACAGCCCCGGCCGAGCCACTCCAGCTGGCCCGGGGCGTGGGCGTCGGTGTCGATGGCGAAGGAGCATCCGAGCTCGACCGCGAGACGGAGCAGGTCGTCGGGCGGGTCCTGGCGCTCGGGGCGCGAGTTGATCTCGACGGCGGTCCCGGTGCGGGCGCAGGCCTCGAAGACCGCGTTGGCGTCGAACGTCGACTGCGGTCGGCCGCGGCCCACGATGATGCGGCCGGTGCAGTGCCCGAGGATGTCGGTGTGCGGGCTCTCGACGGCCGCCAGCATGCGTGCGGTCATCGGCTGGGCGTCCATGCGCAGCTTGGAGTGGACGCTGGCCACGACGACGTCGAGCTGGGCGAGGAGGTCGAGGTCGAGGTCGAGCGAGCCGTCCTCGAGGATGTCCACCTCCATCCCGGTGAGGATGCGGAACGGCGCCAGCTGCTCGTTGAGGTCGTTGACGAGGTCGAGTTGCTCGCCGAGGCGCGCCTCGTTGAGGCCGTGGGCGACGGTGAGCCGGGCGCTGTGGTCCGTCAGGACGAGGTACTCGCGGCCGAGGTCACGGGCCGCTTCGGCCATCTCGAGGATGGGGCTGCCGCCGTCGGACCAGTCGGAGTGCGAATGACAGTCGCCGCGGAGCGACGCGAGCAGCTCGGCGGCGGCGCCCTCGACCACGAGGTCGTCCTTGGTCAGTTCTTTGTCGATCTTGGTGAGGTACGCGGGGACCTTGCCCTCCAGCGCCTCGGCGATGACCTGGGCCGTGGACTTGCCGACGCCCTCGATGCCCTGGAGCCGACCCGACTCGGCGAGGGCCTCGAGGTCGTCGTCGGGCACGTCCTTGATCGCCCGGGCGGCGCCGCGGAAGGCCCGCACCTTGTAGGTGTCGGCCCCGTTGCGCTCGAGGCGGAACGCGATCTGGTTCAACGCATCGAGTGGCTTCACGACCGACCGTCCTCTTCTGTCATGCCGTGTCCTTCTTCGCACGACTCGGGGCCACCCGGGGCGGCTCGTCGGGCATCTTGGGGTACTGCGGCGGCCACGGCGCGTCCTGGAGCCCGGCCTCCTTGTCCCGCTGGGCCATGGCGAGGAGGGGGACGATCGACTGCGGCGCCGCGGCGATGTCGGCCCACGGGTCGCCCCGCCTCGCCACGAGCTCGGGCACGGACCGAATGGTCAGTTCGTCGGGCACGACCGTCTCGACCTCGTCCCACGCGAGCGGTGTCGACACCTGACCGCCGACCCGGGGCCGGGCGAACCAGGCGCCGAAGACCGTCTTGTGCGGCGCGTTCTGGTTGAAGTCGACGAAGACGCGGGTGCCGCGCTCTTCCTTCCACCACTTGGCGGTGATGTCGTCGGGGTAGCGGCGTTCGAGCTCGCGGGCCAGGGCGACGGCGGCGGCGCGCACGGCGATCGAGTCCCAGTGCGGCTCGAGGCGGACGTAGACGTGGATCCCGTGGCTGCCCGTCGTCTTGGGGTAGCCGCGCAGGCCCAGCTCGTCGAGCAACTCCTTCACCTTCAGCGCCGCGGCCCGCACCTCGTCGAAGCCGATTCCCTTCGTCGGGTCGAGATCGATGCGCAGCTCGTCGGCGTGTTCGGGGTCGGCGGCGAGATACGGCCACAGATGGAGGCCGAGGCACCCGAAGTTGACCGCCCACACGACGTGGGAGATGTCCGCCACGACCAACGCGTTCGACGTCGTCCCGTTGGGGGTCGAGACGATCGTCGACTGCAGCCAGTCCGGGGCGCCGGCCGGGATCCGCTTCTGGAAGAAGGACTTGCCGGCGGCGCCGTCCGGGAAGCGCTGCAGCAGGGCGGGGCGACCGCCCGCGGTGTTGAGGAGGTGCTCGCCGATGCCGAGGTAGTACGAGACGAGGTCGAACTTCGTCGCATCGATCGCGGGGAAGTACACCTTGTCGGGCCGGCTGACCCGGACCTCGTGCCCGTCAACGTCCACGACGCGCTCCTCGTCTTTGGGTTTGGGCACGAAAGCGACTCTAGCGACGGCGTTGTCGGGGGCGGCGGGTGACGGCCGGATCATGCCTGGTGGGACGGGGTGCGAACCGAGAAGGACAGCCCCGGGCCGGGCCCCCCGTCAGCAGGTCTAGAAGTGGTGTCCTCCGCTGCCCGAAGCCCGACCCGGGATTGCGAGGTTCGCCGACACAAGCTCGTTGGAGTCGTGCCTGGCGCGTCCGCAGCCAAGGGCCCTTGTGGTTCGGTCGCCTCTGTCGGCGACCACCCCTTGATCGTGACGCTGGCGAAGGGGGCGTCGGTAGGGCAGAAGGACCCCACTTTGGGTCCGGGCTCCCTACCTGGGGCCTAGCGGAGAAGCGAGTCGACGGCCCGGTCCACGGGGCTTTCCCAGGTTCCCGGCCCAGGCAGCGAGGACACGTTGAGCGGGGCAGGGGCCGTGAGCACGGGCAGCGAGGTCAGCCGGGTCGTGCGCTCCCGGACCTGGGCGGCGAAGACGCGCCTCCAGCGCCGGCGGCGGGTGGAGCCCAGGACGATGGCGTCCGCCGAGACGGCATCGGCCTTGGCCACGATCCGATCGGCAATTTTGCGGTAGCCCGAGACGCAGGCGGAGCCGCTGGCCGTCACCCCGGCTGCCGCGAGCTGGCGGACGGCGTCGGTGACCAGCACGGACGCTTCCTCCCGGGTCCGCAGGGTGATCCCGTTGCAGGCGACGATCCGCTCGTTGACGTGGACGACGTGGACCGAGGCGCCCGTCCGTCGGGCCAGCGCCCCGGCGAAGAGCAGTGCCATCTCACTCGCTGGCGAGTCGTCGAATGCGAGCAGGATGCGGTCGAACATTGCGGCCTTCGTTCGTCTCTACGCCCGGAGCAGCCCCCCGCGGGTCCCGGTTTCAGGAATGTTAACGCAGCCGGCCTTTCCGAGACGGGCCTATCGTTGGCCCCGTCGCAGCCCCGATTGTCCGAAAGGAGTGGGCATGCGGGCCGCACTCGCCACCGGCCCAGTGCCGTGATGCCATGACGAGCTGTCTCGTGGTCCAGCACCTGGCGCCGGAGTCGGCCTGGGCGATCGGTGACGCGTTGGCGAGGGCGGGGATCACCGTCGACGTCCGGCGTGTCGACGTGGGAGATCCCATTCCGCCGAGCGTCGCCGATCACGACGGTCTCGTCGTCATGGGCGGGCCAATGTCGGCGCTGTCCGACGACGGCTTCGGGACGCGACGGGCCGAGTTGGCGTTGTTGTCCGACGCCGTGGCGTCGGGGAAGCCCACGTTGGGCGTCTGCCTGGGCGCGGAGTTGCTCGCGCTCGCCGGCGGGGGCCGGGTGCGTCCGGGTGAGCACGGCCTGGAGGTCGGCTGGGCGCCCGTCGAGCTGTCGGCCGCCGCCGGGAGCGACCGCCTGCTCACCGTGTTGCCCCGTCACATCGACGTGCTGCACTGGCACGGCGACACGTACGAACCGCCACCGGGGTCGGTGCCACTGGCGAGCAGCGAGCGCTACGTCAACCAGGCGTTCCGGGTCGGCGACGCCGCGTGGGGCCTCCAGTTCCACCTGGAGGTCACGGCGCACGCCGTCGACGCGTTCGTCGACGTGTTCGCCGACGAGGCGGCGTGTGCCCCGGGCGGTACGGCGGCGCTGCGCCACGCCACGCCACGCCAGCTCGAGCGGCTCCGCCCCTGGCAGCGGCTGGTCTTCGACCGGTTCGCCGCACTGGTCGGTAGCGCACACGGGGATGAATCTCGGGACCGTTTCGCGAACATTTCCAGTCCGTAAACACTGACAAATCCTCTTGCCTCTGAGGCAACCAGAGGCCGACAATCGGCCGATGGAGCTCCAGGAGGCACTTTCGTCGATCGCCGAGAGCCTGCGCGAGGAACGCACGCGTGCCGGCCTCACCCTCGAGCAGCTCGCCGAGCGGGCCGATCTCTCGACGGCGCACCTGTCGCGTCTGGAGTCCGGCGACCGGCAGCCGTCGGTGGGGTCGCTCATCGCCCTGTCTCGGGCACTCGGCGTGTCGATGAGCACCCTGCTCGGGGAGCGGCGGGGCGCGCCCGCCATCGCGACGTATCCGCCCGAAGGCGCCCAGGGTCACGAGGCCAACGGCCTCGTCATCGCCCCGTGTAGCGGCTTCCCCGGCTCCACGACCCTGCAGGCGCTCCACGTGACGATCAACCCCGACCGGTTGCCGCCCGAGCCGGCGCGCCATCGCGGCGAGGAGTGGGTCTATGTCATGGAGGGCCGGCTCCGCCTCGAGTTCGACGGCCAGGCCCACGACCTCGGGCCCGGGTCGACGGCGCATTTCGACGCCAGCCACCCGCACCGCCTGGCCGCGGTAGGGGGCGTCACCCGGGTGCTGGTCGTCGCGGCCGACGGGCCCACCGACTTTCGCAACCACCCGCTCTTCAGCGCATCCATCACCGACCACTAGGAGGCAGGACATGACGATGCTCGCCGAGCTCGAGGCCACGGGGGAGAAGTACTCGCTCGATGCCCTCATGGACGTGCGGGCGCGGACCCGCAAGGCCGTGCACCTCATCGTGGAACAGATCAAGCCGGGGATGGCGGAGGAGGAGGCCAAGGCCATCGCCCGGGACACCTTGAAGGACATGGGCATGCGGCGCGGCTGGCACCACATCATCGTGCGCTGCGGGTCCAACACCACGAAGGACTTCATGGAGCGGTCCGAGCCCGGCGTCGTGCTCGGCGAGAACGACATCTTCTTCGTCGACATCGGGCCCATCTACGAAGACACCGAGGGTGATGCCGGCGACACGTTCGTGTTCGGGACGGATCCCGATCACCTGCGGGCGAAGAAGGAGGTCCGGCTCATATGGGACGACGTCCGGGCGAAATGGTTCGTCGACGGCGTCACCGGCAAGGAGCTCTACGACTATGCGATCGAGGTGGCGGGCGGCTTCGGCTGGAAGCTGAACATGGACCTGTCGGGGCACCGTCTGTCGGAGTTCCCGCACTCCGCCCACTACGACGGTCCGCTGGCCGAAGTCGAGTTCAGGCCCAACCCGAACCTGTGGGTACTCGAGATCGCCATTGCACACCCCGAGCGGAACTTCGGAGCGTTCTACGAGGACCTCCTGCTCGACGACCAGTCGTTCCCCGTCTGAACCCGGCCAGTCCGGCGCCCCGAACCTTCGAGTCCACGACAAAGGAGAAACGATGACAACCAGTGCCGGCACGACGGTCACGAAGGCGATGGGCGGGCTGCGTACCAACGTGCTCGGTCTGCCCTCGCTCTTCGCGCAGTCGGTCGCCCTGATCTCACCGACCATGACGGCCGTGCTCATCATCCCGCTCGCGTTCGCCAGCGCCGGGCAGGGGACGTGGCTCGCCTACGCCTTCGGGACGGTGATGCTGCTCTTCGTGGTGTTCTGTCTCAACCAGTTCGCCAAGCGGTCCGCCTTCGCCGGCTCCATGTACGCCTACACGGCCAAGGGCCTCGGCCCGCGTGCAGGGGTGTTCTCCGGCTGGACACTCATCTGGTCGTACTTCTTCATCGCCGTGGCCGGGATGTGCGGGTTCGCCGTGTTCTCAGCGCAGCTGCTCTCCGCCCTCGGCTACCACGGGTCGGTGCACCCCATCGTGTTCTTCGCCATCAGCGCAGTGGCGTGCTGGGTGATCGCGTACAAGGACATCCGGGTGTCCACCGTGCTGACCCTGGCCCTCGAGTGCCGCGTCAGTAGCCTGCATCACCGCCCTGGCGTGTGTGATCCTCTTCAAACACGGCTTCCACGTCGACACGAACCAGCTGTCGCTGAGCGGGGTGAACGTGCGAGGCATGGGTCTGGCCGTGGTCGCCTGCATCTTCTCGCTCGTCGGGTTCGAAGCCGCCACGACCATGGGCTCCGAGGCGAAGAACCCGCGGAAGAACCTGCCCCGGGCCGTCATCGCCAGCCTGCTCATCACGGGCGCCTTCATGGTCTTCATGGCCTACGTCGAGGTAGGCGGCACCAAGAACTACGGCGCCGACTGGACCGCCGCCCCGCTGAACTTCCTGGCGCAGGCGTACGGCGTGAGCTGGTTCCGCATCCCGGTCTCCATCGGCGCCATGGTGAGCTTCTTCTCGCTGTCGCTGTCGTGCCTGAACTCGGGCGCCCGCATCATGTTCCCGATGGCCCGCCACGGCATCTTCTCGGGTCATCTGGGTCGGGCCCACGCCACCAACCGCACGCCGCACGTGGCGGTCACGGTCTACATCGGCATGATCTTCGCCCTGCCCGCCTTCCTGATGATCTTCACGAACCCGCTGACGGCGTTCGGCGACGCCGGCACGTTGGCCGCCTTCGGCTTCCTCGTCGCCTACTACCTGATCACGGTGGCGGCACCGGTGTACCTCAAGAAGATCGGCGAGTTGCGCCCCCGCTACGTCGTCCTGGCGTGCGTCGCGATCCTGTGCTTGATGGTGCCGACCATCGGCAGCTTCTACCCGATGCCGCCGTGGCCGGTGAAGCTGTTCCCCTACATCTACCTGGGGTGGATGGCCCTCGGCGGCGGCTGGATGTTCCTCCGGAGCCGGCGCCAGCCGAACCTCTTTGCGGACATCGAGGCCGACCTGGAGCGGGCACCCGAGCCGGCGGACGCGGAGGACGTCGTCGTCCCCGAGCTCACGCCGCAACCCGCCATGGCCTGACTGACGTCCGGCGCGCCGGCCGGTCCGCCCGACTCCCAGGGGCGGGCCGGCCGGCCGCGCCGGTGTCAGATGAGGTCGGCCAACCCCTCCCAGCCGCGGGGCGGCGGGGCGAGACGCCAGAACTGCTCCGGCACCCGACCCTCGATGCGGGCGCTCAAGGCGTGGTCCCGCTCCAAGGGCGCGATCTGCGACGTGTAACACCAGATGGCCCGGCGCTTGCGCTCCTCGTCGGGCACGTGCGGCACGATCGCCGGCGTCGGCCACAGCGGCGAGCGCAGTAGCTTGGCCGCCCGCCACGCCAACAGTCCCGGCAGGTGCTTGTAGCCGTGGTCCTCGAAGCAGAACCACGTCCGCTCCGGCTGTTGCGCCACCACCAACAGCACGCGTCGTGCGTCATGTCGTGGTCCGGGTTGGCCAGCCCCATCGGGAAGAAGACGGCGGTGGGGTCGACCTCGGCGATCGCCGCAGCCAGCACCGGCGCCACGTCGGCGGGCGTCGGGCGGTCCGCCGGCGCCAGGTACTGGTGGTCGGGGAAGTCCAGCCAGCGGTACGCCGACTCGAGCACCGCCATGGCCGCGACATCCTCCTCGCGGCGCACCGCGACGACGTCGTCGCCGGCCTCGAAACCCCCGAGCGCGTCCCACTCCGACGGCGGCGACGGGTACGCCGGCGGCCGGCCCGCCAGCACGGTGATCACCGTCGTGTCGTCGTAGCTGCCCAACAGGTGCCCCGCGCCCATCGCGGCGTCGTCGAAGTGCGGCGACACCACGACGATCCGCGAGAACACGCCCGGATCGACCTCGCCCCAGGTCGGCTCCTCGTA
>CAWAPU010000009.1:0-152087 GCA_963783995.1 uncultured Acidimicrobiaceae bacterium | reverse complement strand
ATAATGCTGAGGTCGCAAGTTCCGTTCTTGCTAGCCCCACCAATGAGACGAGGGTGGCTCCCTTCGTTCAGCCACCCGAATCGGCGGCGGTCGAGGATGGAACGACGTCTGGAGACGCCGCGTCACGCTGCGTGCTGGCGACCCGCGCTCGATGCCGAGGCACCGGGGCGCTCACTGCCGCCGCGCGAAGCGGACGAGTTGAGCGGCAGAACCGGGACTATCGGCTTCCTGAAGGTCTCGTTCACCACGCCGGCGGTGGCGGCGTACCACGCCGCCGCGGCGGTACCGACACCGACCCAGCCGCCCGCCTTTGTCACCGTTGCCATGCTGTCGAAGGCGCCGATGGTCAGGAGGATGAACGTGGCGAGCAGCAGGACGAAGACGACCACCACGGCGCCGGAGACGCGGAACGAGGCGATGGTCATGTAGAACGTGAAGATCGTCCAGCACAAGAGGAACACGCCGGTCGCCACGGGGAGCTGACTTGCTGGCTTGATCCCTGGTGCGATGACTTGGACGAACACGTAGTAGGAGATCCAGAAGGCGCCGTAAGAGGCGAAGGCCGTGGCTCCGAACGTGTTCTTCCGCACGAACTCCCACATTCCGGCGAGGAGCTGCACACCACCGCCGAAGACGAGAGCGAGGGCAAGCGCCGTACTGGCCGCGGCACCCCACACATTTGTGTTTCCAATGCTGAGGGCGAAGGTCGTCATGGCGAATGCACCGATCCCCAACGGCAGTGGATCGGCGACCACCTGCGCGGCCTCCGGACGGACATCCGCTCCGGCAAGCGGCTCGGATGCCCCGTACGAGATGCTGGTCATGTTCCCTCCTTCATTCAAACGGCGCAGACGCGCCGAGTTTTCGAGACCTGTGACCGGCGACCGGCGTCTATGCGACGCGTGGCCCGCCGGTAGGTGCGCTCAGCCCTTCGTGGGTCAGCCCTCCCGCTCTTCGGATCCGCCCGATGACATGCGGTCCCTGATCAAGTCGGTGACCGTCGGATCGAGAAGGGTGGTGACGTCACCGAGCTCGCGCTGCTCCGCGATGTCCTGGAGGAGCCGGCGCATGATCTTCCCGCTGCGGGTCTTGGGCAGTTCGGGGGTGATCAAGATCTGGCGCGGCTTCGCGATCGGGCCGATGGACTTCGCCACGTGGTCGCGCAACTCATCGACGAAGCGCTCACCATTCGCTTCGTCGTCCGCGACGCTGCCCCGCACGGTGACGAACGCGACGATGGCCTGGCCGGTCGTGGCGTCCTTCGCGCCGACCACCGCCGCCTCGGCGACCGCCGGGTGGCTCACGAGGGCGTGTTCGACCTCCGTCGTGGAGATTCGGTGGCCCGAGACGTTCATGACGTCGTCCACGCGGCCCAGCAACCACAGGTCGCCGTCGTCATCTCGCTTGGCGCCGTCGCCGGCGAAGTAGACGTCGGAAAAGCGCGACCAGTAGGTCTCGCGGTATCGCTTGTCGTCGCCCCAGATGCCTCGGAGCATCCCGGGCCACGGCTCCGTGACGACCATGAAGCCGCCGTGGCCGTCACCGACGGGCTTGCCTGCGTTGTCCACGACGTCGGCCGAGATGCCCGGGAACGGCCGCATCGCCGCGCCAGGCTTGGCTGAGGTGATTCCCGGCAGCGGGGTGATCATGATGCCGCCGGTCTCCGTTTGCCACCAGGTGTCCACGATGGGGGCACGGCCGCCACCGACATACGTGTGGTACCAGATCCAGGCTTCCGGGTTGATCGGCTCACCCACCGAGCCGAGCACCCGAAGGCTGGACAGGTCGTAGGGCTCCAGCTCTTGCGCACCCCACTTCATGAGCGTCCGGATGGTGGTGGGCGCCGTGTAGAGGATGCTGACCTTGTGCTTCTCGATGAGCTTCCACCAGCGGTCCTTGTCGCCGGGGTGAGGCGTGCCCTCGTACATGAGCGACGTCGCTCCGTTGGCGAGCGGGCCGTAGACGATGTAGCTGTGGCCCGTGACCCAGCCGATGTCGGCGGCGCACCAATAGAGGTCGGATTCGGGCTTGAGGTCGAAAACGTAATGATGCGTTGCCGTGACGTGGGTGAGGTAGCCCCCCGTGGTGTGCAGGATCCCCTTCGGCTTCGCCGTCGTACCGCTCGTGTACATGATGTAGAGGGGATGCTCGGCATCGAACGCTTCGGCGTCGTGCTGATCTGACTGCCGATCGACCAGCTCGTGCCACCAACGGTCTCGGTCGTCGCGCCACCTCACCTCTTCGCCGGTGCGCCGGACGACCAGGGTGTGCTGCACATCGGGACACTCGCGCAGGGCGTCGTCGACCACCGCCTTGACTGGTGTCGGCGAGCCGCGCCGGAACTGGCCGTCGACGGTGATCACGGCCCGGCAGTCACAGTCGAGGATCCGTCCTCGCAACGCCTCGGCGGAGAACCCGCAGAAGACCACGGTGTGCGGCGCACCGATGCGCGCGCAGGCCAGCATCGCCACCACCGTCTCGGGGATCATCGGCATGTAGATGGCGACCCGGTCCCCGGCCTTCAGCCCCAGCTCGAGAAGGGCGTTTGCCGCCTTGCAGACATCCCGCTGCAGGTCGGCGTACGTGAGGTCGCGCTGGTCGGTGTCACCGTCGGCCACCCATCGAATGGCGACCTTGTCGCCGCACCCGGCCGCCACATGGCGGTCCACGCAATTGACCGATGCGTTCAGTCTCCCGCCGAGGAACCACTTGGCATAGGGAAGCTGCCAATCGAGCACCTGGTCCCAGCGCGTCGCCCAATCCAGACGTTCGGCCATCCGCTCCCAGAACGCCAGGCGGTCACGTTCGGCTTCCTCGTAGATGTCCGGCTGCGCATTGGCGGTTGCCGCCAGCTCGGGAGGGGGGTCGAAGCGCCGTTCCTCGTGGAGCAGCGCATCAAGGGCAACGTCGGTCGCCATGGGTGACTCCCTCCTTCTCTCCTAACTCCTTCGTGATGACGGCGTCGGCACGGAGTGGGAAGGGGACCCGACCGGCAATGGGAACCCACGATGCCGAGCACGCCGGCTCTGGGTCGCGAACGCGTGATTCGTTGTCGTGTTCGCGAGATCACCTAGGCCGGTGCCATACACATTGAGGGATCTACCCATTTGATGCGGCGTCAATCCCGCCGATTCGATCGCGTCGGATCGGCGTAAGACCGGGGCGTCCTTACGGCTACTCGCCGAGGGTGCCGCCGGCGCGAGAGCCCCGGGCGGGGCGGTCACGCGCACTGGCAAGGAGAGGCCAGGCGAGCACGGACGCGACGGCGATCTGGAGAACACCCGCTACCACGATCGGCACCCGCAGGTTCACGATGGCGGCCAGGCCTCCGGCGGCGATGGCGCCGACTGGAGCGGCGCCCCAGACGATCCCTCGGTAGGCCGCCCCGACTCGGCCCATCACCTCGGGAGGCGTGAGCCTCTGGCGAAGCGCAACGGCGCAGATCGAGCCGACGGAGACGGCCACCCCGACGAGCGCGGCGGCGGGGGCGGCGAGATGCCAGCCACCGGCCGAGGCCATGAGGAGATAGCCCACGCCGGAGACGACGGCTGCGCCGAGGAGCGTTTGTGCGCTGCCGAAGCGCCGGACCAATCGATCCACCGAAACGCTGCCCAAGAGGTTGCCGACGGCGATCACCGCCAGGAACAGTCCGAACGCGCCGGTGCGGATGCCCCATACCTTCGTCGCGAGCAGCACGAGGACGCCGCTCTCCATTCCCTGAAGGGCCGAGAGGGAGGTGACCAACAGCGTGAGGAACCGCAGGTGACGATCCGAGAACAGGAGCCGCACGCCCTCCCAGACCGACGTCGAAGGGCCGGAGGGCGGCGGCGCCTTCGTCCGGAACTTCACGAGCGGGACGGACGACGCCAGGAACATGATGCCCTCGACGAAGAAGGGCACGGCGTTGCTCACCGCGAAGAACCACGAACCGACGATCGGGCCGGCCAAGTGCTCGGTACCCGACTCGGCCGCCCCGAGCACGCCGTTCGCGTGTTCGAGTTCCCGCGAATCGACGAGGTCCGGCACCATGGCCTGCAGGGACGAGTAGTAGATCGCCCGGGCGCTCGCTGCGACCAGCACGATGAGAATGAGCAGCCAGAGCTTCAACTCGCCGGTCACCACCAAGAGGGCGGCCGAAAGGATTACGAGGGCGCGCACGACATTGGCGAGCGCCATGACGGGGCCCCGTTCGAAGCGGTCGGCGAAGGCGCCGGCCGGGAGCGCAACGAGGAGCCACGGGAGGCCGTCGGCCGCGACGACTGCGGACACCGCGACCGGATGCGGGTTCACCACGACGGCGAGCAAGGGCACGGCTCCCGAGCGCGAGACCGTCTCCGGAGCCGGCCAGAGAGAACCCGACACAGAGCCGGGCAAACGGACGTCCGAGCCGACGCCGAACGCGTCTCCCCCGATTACGCATCCCGACGGAATTTATCCGCGGCGCCTGCGCCGTCACGGGGGAAGGAGCGCCGCGTCACCCGGTGCGCACAGTCACGGTCCGGGCGCGACAACGGCGGGCCCTGTTCGAGCGAAAAGTCGCTCAAGGTGTGGACCCGCCGCGCCGATATGTCCTTGGTAACACCCGCACGCGTGCGGGCAGTGGCCAGGACTCAGTCTTCGTGATGTCGACCCTCAGGGGGTCATTACCACTTCGCGTTGAACTCCATTTCCCACCTCCTTCGCGCAGGGCAACAAGGTGGGGATTTTGCGAGGGCTACATCACCGTGCGACCGGTGCCCTCCGTTTCCCCGCCACAAGTTTTGCGCAAGTTGCAACCGGAATGCAACCGTGATTTGTGAACTGGGGTTGGCGCCGGGCCTCCGGCCCGGAAACCCCTGGTAGCCCGCGCCCGGGGCCGGATTCCGTCAAAACCGAGCTTGTCCGGACTCCACCCGTCACGCCCCCTTCGGGACACGCACCGACGAGGAGTGGGGCGGTCGGGTCAGGGCGCTCGGCTCGTCGGAGCCGGCCACGTGGGCGCCCAGAGACCCGGCCTTAGGACGCGACGACCCGCAGGGCTTGGCGTTCGGTCACCGGGGGCTCCGGAACGAACGGCGCGAAGTCGAACGACACGCCCTTCAGGAGCCAGTTCTGCAGCTGCGTCGGCGTCACCGGTTGGGACAGGTGGTACCCCTGCACGTAGTCGCAGTCCATGTCGGCCAGCCCGAAGCACGTGACCGCGTCCTCCGCGCCCTCGGCGACGACCTTGAGCTTCAGCGAGTGGGCCATGGCAATGGACGACTCGACGATGATCCGATTGCTCGATTCGGTCGCCAGGTTCGTCACGAACCGGCGGTCGATCTTCAACTCGGCAACCGGGAGCTCTGCGATGTACGCCAGCGAGCACTGGCCGGTTCCGTAGTCGTCGATCGCGATCTCGACGCCCAGGTCGTTGAGTTGGTTGAGCACCGCCCGCACCTGCGCCAGGTCCGACATCACCGCGGTCTCGGTGACCTCGAGCGTGAGCGCACTCGGCTGGAGGTTGTTGGCGGCGAGGTGCTCGGCGATCCGATCGACGAGGCCGGGGTCGGAGAACTCGTGACCCGACAGGTTGACGGCTAGACCAATTTGCAGACCCGCGGCGCGCCACGCCGCCAGCTGCGCACACGCCTCGGCGAGCACGAACTCGCTGATCTGACCGATGAGGCCGGTCTGCTCGGCGATCCCGATGAACTCCTCCGGCGGGATCGCGCCGTGGACGGAGTTGTTCCAACGGACCAGCGCTTCGACCCGCGCCACCTTTCCCGTCCGCACGTCGGCGATCGGCTGGTACACGACGCTGAACTCCCGTCGCGTCTCGAGCGCCTGCTCCAATTGGCGCCCGATCTCCACCCGTCTCGCCATGGCGCGATCGTGTTCGCCCGAGTAGAGCTCGACCTTGCTGCGCCGCTCCTTGGCCAGATACATGGCGATGTCCGCCCGTTGCAGGAGCGTGGCCTCGTCGTCGCCGTGCTCAGGCGCAAGCGCGATGCCGGCGCTCGCGGTGACAGCGAGCACCAGTCCGTCCATCCGGAACGGCCGGGACATCTCGCCGTAGAGGTCGTTCATTATCCCGATCGCCTCGTGCGAGCCCCGAACGTTGGGGATGATCAACGCGAACTCGTCGCCGCCGAGGCGAGCGACCGTGGCGCGCCCGGCCACCGCCCGCACCAGACGTTCGGCGACCACTTTGAGCAAGTGGTCACCGATGGCGTGGCCCAGCGTGTCGTTGACCTCCTTGAAGCGGTCGATGTCGAGAAGGACGATCGCCACGCCCTGGCCGCCCTTGAGCGCGGCCTCGGCCCGGTCGCGGAACAGATGGCGGTTGGGCAGCTTGGTCAGCGCGTCGTGTGTGGCTTGATACCGGTTGTCGTCACGCTGGTGTTCGAGGGTCTCGAAGAGATCGGCCCGTTGCAGGCTCGTCACCGCGTGCACGGCGAGCGTGTCGAGGAGCTGGAGGTCCTCGTTGTCGAAGCTGTCCTCTTCCTCGTCCCGGTCGAGGGCGACGAGGACGCCGACGGCGACGTCCCCGTTCATGAGCGGGGCGACCACGGCTTCGCGGTAGGTGCCGACGATCGGATCGCTCGGAAGGTCGCCGTTGCGCCCGGAGCGGTTGTGGAGCGAGGCCACACCGGACGAGAGGGCCTGCGTCACGATCGACGATTCCTCCAGGCGCACGGGCTCGAGGTCGGACACCCCGGCGTCGTCGAGCGAGACCCGGCGCGGGATCTTCGAGGGCTCCGCCAGCACGAGCTCCGCGTGGCGGGCCCGCATGACCGAGCACACCTGCCGGAGCACGTCTGCTCTCATCGACGAGGGTTCGAGGCTGGCCGTGCTGATCTCACGGCTGAACTCGTAGAGCCTCTCGACCGAGGCGAAGCGCAGCGACAGTCGGACGTAGCCGCGATACGCCACGATGATGAGCGCGGCGAGGAGCACGAGGGGCAGCATCGCCCACAGGCTGAACCAGGCGGTGTCGAGCAGGACGACCGCCAGGAGGATGCTCGCCATCTCGAGCAATGCCGTGATGGTGAACTCGATGCCGTTGCCTCGCTCGTGCGTCTGGCCGTACAACCGCATGACGATCCGGACCATCACGACGCTGAAGACGGCCTGGATGCACAGCGCCGTGACGGCGGCCATCCACCCCTCCAGGCTCACCGGGGTGTGGGATCGCAACAACCCCCGGTACACGACGACGATGACCGCCGTGCAGCAGGCACTCGAGGCCAGGTTGAACGCCAGCTTGATCGGAGGCGGCTTGCGCGGGCTCAGCACATCGGCGAACTCCCCGCACGCGACGCAGAGGACGAGGAGCGCGGGTGAAAGAAAAGTCAGCCCGAGCAGCACGGGTACCTCACCGAGCATGATGAAGTAGGAGTGGCCCCGATAGTGGAGCCGGACCGGAGCCCAGCTCGCCGCCACCCAGAGCACGCCGACCACCACGAACATCGCCGCCTGCGGGATCAGTTCTCTCACCGGCCCCGCTCCGTGAAACGGCCCCCGCCACACGATCGCAGCGGCGGCGAACGCCAGCCCCGCCGTCAACGCGTAGACGCTCAGGAGCGAACGCCGGCTCGGTTGGTCCTTCGCCGTCGCCGATGCCGCGGCGGGCGCGGTGCCACTCTCGGCCTGCACGCCCTCCGGCGAGCCTGACCGTACGGGGCTTGGCGGCAGTTCTAGTGAGGAGTCAAATGCCTCGTTGTGCGCATCCATCGAACCCTGGTTTTCGTGGGGGCAACCGCCTCTGGCGCCGCTTCATCCGTTGGTATCGACCCCCGGTTGCAATTCCTTGAGCAGAAAAATTGCCAAGCGGTTGCAGCCGCAGGTGCGGCCACGGGTTGATCGCCCGTTGTCGGAAGCCAGGCTCAGGACGAGTTTCCCCAGGCCAACCCGCAAAGCGGGGTCGAGAGGCGCAGCCGCCGCCTACGCGCTGATTCCCACGGCGACCGCCTCGAGGGACCGGACGCCGAAGCCGTCGAGAAGGCGGCGCAGCCCGCCGGCGAACATCCGCTCCTCGGCCTCCTCGTCGGAGTCGACCAACGCGATGGCCCGGTCCACGCCGTCCAACGTTTCGGGCGTCGCGGGCGGCGCGTCGTCGGGGCGCGCCGCAGCCGACGAG
This sequence comes from uncultured Acidimicrobiaceae bacterium, assembly GCA_963783995.1. Taxonomy (GTDB): domain Bacteria; phylum Actinomycetota; class Acidimicrobiia; order Acidimicrobiales; family RAAP-2; genus Bog-473. The sequence goes on along the minus strand of CAWAPU010000009.1, from coordinate 143,986 downwards.
AATTCGTGCACGTCCGGGTCGACGCCGAACCGTTCGACGGCCAGACGGCGGTGGCTCCGGTAGAGGATCGCGCCGAGCGTGTACGTGGTGTAGGCGAAGAACGCCTCGCCGACGTCGTCGCCCCGGAGCCCGGCGGACTCGAGCAGGCTGCCGAAGATGGCCAAGCTGCCGGCGAGACGGCTGTCCCCCTGAGGCGGCGGGAGAGCAAGATTCGGGGCGATGCGATAATGACGTCCGAAGGCCCGGCGGGCACACACCGCCGCCCCGACCAGGAACTCGACCGGGTCGCCGGGATCGCCGACCGGGTCGGCGACGATCGAGAGCATGTCGGCGATCGACTCCTCCCAGACGAGCGAGACCGCCGCTTGGACCAGTTCGGCCTGGTCCTCGAAGTAGTTGTAGAGGGCACCCGGGCTGACGTGGAGCCGCGTCGCCAGGGCTCGCATCGAGAAGCCCACGTCGGGCTCGTCGAACAGCGCCAGTGCTTCACGCGCCACTTCTTCCTTCGTCAGGTGCGTCGTTCGGCCGACCGCCATGCGTGCCAATGTGATCCCCTCCCATGAGAGAGCCGCCGGCTCGGAACTGTACACCGTTCACTACGACGAGTGAACAGGGTTCAGAATGATTTTTCATCCAGTTGCGCGCGAGGTGCCTGGTGGCCCGACGTCGCCGGCTCAGGCGCCGGGCGGCTTCCACGTGCGGGACAGCACGCGGCGCACAATGGGCTCGAACGCGGAGAGCGGCTCCGAGTCGTAGGACGGGTCGAACGACAACTCGTCCCAGTTCGTCGTGAAGTCCACGCACGCTTGGTAGTACGGACTGTCGCGGTAGCGCTCGCGGGCGTTCGGGTCCAGGCCCAGATGGCGGGCGTAGAAATACGTCTGGAAGAGCGGATGGTGCGCCAGCACCCAGTGGTTCTGCTCCGAGATGAACGGCTTGAGCACAGCCGCCACCACCTCGCCGTGGTTGAGTGGCCCGAGGGTCTCGCCGACGTCGTGCAAGAGCGCGCACACGATCGTCTCTTCGTCGGCGCCGTCACGCTGCGCCCGCGTCGCCGTCTGCACGCTGTGCTCCAACCGGTCGACCGGGTAGGCGGCATCGCCCTTGAGGCTGCTCAGCATCGACAAGAGGAGATCGGGGAGGCGGGCCAGGTTCCGCTCGTGGACCCGCCGCATGACCGCGAAGTCCGCGTCGGACCCGTCGTCGAGCCGGTCGAAGTGCATCCTGCCCAGCGCCCCGGCGCTCCCGCTCGTGCCCGCTTGCTGCTCGTCGTCGTCCATGGCCGGCCTCCCGCAGCGTTCGATCATGACGCCTATCCCGAGCTCGATCCAGCAACGCCGATCCGTCGGTCGACCCGGGTATCCGCGAATGGGTCGGCGCCCTGAACGAACATGGGTGGTTGCCGCGCCGGCAGCCAGATCCAACAATCGTTTGATACGCCCGCCATTTGGCGTCTAAGGCGCGCCGATCGAACACAGGTAAGACCCAGTCGAAATTTCAAATTCCGAACAAGTTTCACCGCAGAGTCAGGTTTTCAACGCAGATGGGAGGGGGGGCCCAGTCGCTGGACCGGAGGCCGGAGCCGGCAAGGGAGACGAGTGGCGGGACCCAGACACATACGGACGTCGACTCCGAAGCACGCCCGAGCGACCGCTCGGGCGCGACACGTGCGCCGCGGCAGCAGCTGGCGGCTCGCGGCGGCTCCGCTCGGCGCCGTCCTCGCCGTCATGCTGCCGATTGTGCTCGTCCTGGGCCTCTCGGGCTCTGGCCAGGCGCCGACCCTGGCTTCGGGTACGAAGGCCTTCGATGCGTCGGCCACCCTTCCGGCGCCGACCTGCGGCGCGCTGGACAAGCTGGCCAGTCTCGTCGGCGCCTGCCCGGGCGCGACGACGCAGGCGACCGACGCCGCACTCGACACTCCCGCCACGACCGTGAGCGCCGCGGCCAAGTGCAACCTCCTGCAGGACCTGCTCGGTCAGTGCAAGACGTCGACGGGCGCATCGCTGCTCTTGCTTGCGCTCGCCCTCGAGCTGCACAACCACTGGCCGACCACCACGACGTCGACCTCAACCTCGACCACCTCGACCTCGTCAACGACGACCACGTCATCGTCGACGACAACCACGTCGACGACGGCGCCACAAGGCTGTGCCGAGACGACGCCGCCCATTGGCGCGCCGAGCGGCGACGTGGTCGTGCACGTTCGACGACGAGTTCAACGGCACGACGCTCGATACGACGAAGTGGCAGCCGCAACTCACCGGAACGAGCGGGTACACGACGGGCCAGCCACCGAACCAGGTGTGTTACGTGAACAACCCGAACACGATTTACGAGGCCGACGGCCACCTCGACCTCAGCGTCATCCGCGATTCGCAGCTCTGTGCCGGTGCCGACGGCGAGGACGCCGTCACCGGCTGGGAGGGCGGCACGGTGACGTCCTACCAACTCTTCAGCCAGAAGTACGGCTACTTCCAGGTGCGCGCCGAGATCCCTGCGGTCAGCGTCCGGGGGCTCCAGGAGACGCTGTGGCTCTACCCCGAGAACGAGACGCTCTACGGGCCACACCCCGACAGCGGCGAGATCGACTACGGAGAGTTCTATTCGAACCTCTCCAGCGACGACTACCCGGCGGTGCTCTACCCCGGTTCGACCAACGACCCCAACTCCCGCACGCCCAGCGGCTGTGGCATCACCGGCACGTCGGCGGCCGGCCAGTACAACACGTACGCCCTGATGTGGACACCCACCACCATCACGACGTACTTCAACGGCGTGCCGTGTTTCACCGATACGTACGCGCCGTACGTCACGAGCCCCGACGTCGCCCCCGAGCCCTTCACCCAGCCGTTCTTCTTGGCCTTCACCGCGGCGGTCGGCATCGCGACCAACAACCCGACGACGGCGACTCCCGCCCGGGCCACCACCGAACTGGACTGGGTGCGGGTCTGGCAATACGGCGGCAGCTGAACGTCGCCGCGCCGGGACCCTCACGTCGGTAGCGTCGGACGTCGGTGGAGTTCAGCAAGGAGTTGCACGACGACATCGCCGCCGGTGACATCACCGTGTCGTTCCGGCTCTGGCGCCGCCCCCACGCCAAGGTCGGCGGGCGCTACCACGTGGGCCGCGTCCAGATCGAGGTCGACGCCATCGACCGGTGACCTTCGCCGAGATCACCGCGGCGGACGTGCGGCGGGCGGGCGAGCTGGACAAGGAGGAGCTCCGGCGGCGGGCCGCCCACGCCGGGCCGATCACCGACGACACCGAGCTCTCCCGCATCACCTTCCACGTCGCAGACGAGCGCGCCTGACCACAGCGGCGGCGCCGGGATACCCGTGCGCGTCGGCACGGGACCGCCGGTATCGTCGAGAGGCGTCGCGGCGATGTCGACTCGCACGTCCCCCGCGTTCGTCGCACCCACGAGGAGGACCCCCATGCAGCAACGCCCCATCGGCGACCGGACCGTGAGCGCGATCGGCCTCGGCGAGATGCCCCTCTCGATCGAGGGCCGACCCGACCGGCGCCAGGCCATCGCCACCATCCACGCCTCGCTCGACGCCGGCGTCACCATCATCGACACCGCCGACGCCTACTCCCTCGGCGTCCAGGAGCACGGCCACGGCGAGGAGTTGGTCGCCGAGGCGCTCGCCGCCTACGGCGGTCCGACCGACGACGTGCTCGTCGCGACCAAGGGCGGCCACCGCCGCCCCGGCGACGGCAGCTGGACCGTGCACGGCGACCCCGCCTACATCAAGGAGGCGGCCGAGGCGTCGCTCAAGCGCCTCGGCGTCGACGCCATCGGCCTGTACCAGTACCACCGCCCCGACCCCAAGGTCCCGTGGGCCGAGTCGATCGGCGCGCTGGCCGATCTGCTCGACGAGGGCAAGATCCTCATGGCCGGCGTCTCCAACGCCACCGTCGCGCAGATCGACGAGGCGCAGAAGGTGCTGAGCGGCCGCCTCGTCAGCGTGCAGAACCAGTTCTCGCCGCGCTTCCGCTCGTCGGAGCCCGAGCTCGAGCACTGCGAGAAGCTCGGCATCGTCTTCATCCCCTGGAGCCCGATGGGCGGCATCGGCCGGGCCGACGACATCGAGCGCAAGCACCCCGCCTTCGCCGCCGTGGCCACAGAGGTCGGTGCCAGTCCCCAACAGGTCACCCTCGCCTGGATGCTGGCCAAGGGCTCCCGCGTCATCCCGATCCCGGGCAGCAGCCGCCCCGAGACGGCAATCGCTTCGGCCGCCGCGGCCGATCTCACGCTGACGGCCGACCAGGTGGCACGGCTCGACGCGTCCTGAGCTCCCGGGGTCGGCCGCCCCTGGAACAGAACGTCGTCACGGCGGGTTTCACAACTGTCCGCCGGGCGTTGCCACTCAGTGCGCACGGCGGCTCCGAGAGGAAGTGAGATCGCCATGCCCGCAGTGACCGTCCCCGACACCCTGGTGCTCCCCCGCGTCGCCCCGCCCGCGGACCCCGCCACCCTCCGCTCCGTCAAGGCGGTGACCGAGGCGCCCGCCGGCTACGAGGGTGAGGGCTTCCCCGTCCGCCGCGCCTTCGCCGGTATCCCGCTGGCCGAGCTCGACCCGTTCGTGCACATGGACCAGATGGGTGAGGTCGAGTACGCGCCCGGCGAGCCCAAGGGCACGCCGTGGCACCCCCACCGCGGCTTCGAGACCGTCACCTACATGATCGACGGCACGTTCCAGCACCAGGACTCCATCGGCGGCGGCGGCCTGATCACGAACGGCTCCACGCAGTGGATGACGGCGGGCTCGGGCATCTTGCACATCGAGCGCCCGACCGAGCAGCTGATCGCGACGGGCGGCCTGTTCCACGGGATCCAGCTCTGGGTGAACCTGCCGTCGGCCGACAAGATGATCGACCCGCGGTACCAGGGCATCGAGGCCAACGACGTCCTGCTGCTCTCCTCCCCCGACGGCGGCGCCCTCGTCCGCGTGATCGCCGGGGACGTCGGCGGCCACCACGGCCCCGGGTGCGACGCACACGCCGATCTCGTTGGTGCACGCCACCGTCGAGCCCGGCGCCGAGCTCGTGCTCCCGTGGCCACGGCCATTCAACGCGCTCGTCTACGTGCTGTCGGGACGCGGATCGGTCGGGCCCGACGCCCAGCCCGATCCACAGCGGGCAACTCGCCGTGCACGGCCCGGGAGAGGGGATCGTCGTGCGGGCCGACGCCGAGCAGGACTCCCGCCACCCGGCGCTGGAGGTTCTCATCCTCGGGGGCCAGCCGATCGGCGAGCCCGTCTACACCCACGGGCCCTTCGTCATGAACACCAGGGACGAGATCGTCCAGGCCTTCGAGGACTTCGAGGCCGGCCGCCTCGGCACCGTCCCCGCCGATCACATCGGCAACGCCTGAGCCTCGAGCCCCGCCCGGGCGAGGCATGATCGGGGCATGCGGCGGATCCCCGGCAGCGAGGCCACCAACAACGACACCTGGAGCGCCGCCGACGTCGGCGACCTGACGGGCCGCGTCGCCCTCGTGACCGGCGCCAACAGCGGCATCGGCTACGAGACGGCCCGCGTCCTCGCCGAGCACGGCGCCCACGTGATCATGGCGTGCCGCAACCACGAGAAGGCGGCCCGGGCCCGGGACAAGCTGGAGAGCCAGCTGCGCCGGAGCTCGTTGGAGTTGCTCGACCTCGACCTGGCCGATCAGGCCTCGGTGCACGCCGCCGCCGGGCACGTCCTGGACCAACACGCGCGCCTCGATCTCCTCATCAACAACGCCGGCGTGATGGGAGCGCCCTACCGCCAGACGGCCGACGGGTTCGAGCTGCAGATGGCCACCAACCACTTTGGCCACTTCGCCCTCACCGGGTTGCTGTTGGACCGTCTGGTGACCACCGAGCGCTCGCGCCTCGTCACGGTCAGCTCGCACATGCACCGCCTCGGGCGGCTCCGGCCCGACGACGTCGCCATCGCCACGGCGCGGAACCCCTGGATCGTCTACAGCACATCGAAGCTGGCCAACCTCCTCTTCACCGCCGAGCTCAGCCGGCGCCTCGACGCGGCCGGACTGCGCACCATGGTGCTGGCCGCCCACCCCGGCTGGACGCGCAGCAATCTGGCCGGCAACGGCGCCGCGTTGGGCACCAGCCGCGTGCGCCGGCGCCTGGGCCGGGTCGCCGGGTCGAACTTGGGACAGTCCGACGGCGGGCGGCGCCCTGCCGGTGCTCTGCGCTGCCACGGCGTCGAGCCTGCGCAGCGGGCAGTACATCGGGCCCTCGGGAGCGTTCCAGATGTACGGCGCGCCCCGCGTGGCGCGCCCGAGCCGCCGGGCCCGCGACCTCACGACGGCGGCGCGGCTGTGGACTGTTTCCGAGGAGCTGACAGGCGTGCGCTACTCGGTGGGCGCCGTCGTCTGAACGCACCGGGCGCACGGTGCCCGCGTCGGTGCTGAACGGGTCGCCCGGCGGGAGGCCTCGCAAGAAGGCGTGGTGGGCGGGCACGCGGTCGGGCCGCACCACGCGGCCGAGGACGACGACGACGACCGACGCCGCCCCGGCGCGGCGCAGGGCGGCGGCCGCGCTCTGGGCGCGGGACCCGCTGACGTAGGTGTCGTCGAGCAGCACGACGCGCCGGCCGGCGACGCGGGAGCGGAGCGTGGGCGGGACGGCGAAGGCGCGTGCGGAGGGCCGCATGTGGCCGACGGGCTCGCAGGTCCGGACGAGCAGTCCCGTCCAGCGTGCCCCGGGTAGCGCCGCCTCGACGTCGGCCGCCAGCCCCGGGAGGCGGGCGATCGGGGAGCCGCCGGGACGATGCGTCGAGGGGACGGGGAGGACGAAGTCGGGCCCGCCGCCGGCGAGGGCGGTGACGCAGGCGGCGTGGGCCCCCAGGAAGCCGGCGCACAGGGTGCGGACAATGGGGCCGAAGCGGGCGCGGGCCTCGTCGACGGGGGCCTCCTTGTAGCCCATCAACACCGTGTAGAGCGGCCCGGGCAGCGGGCAGATCCGCGCCGGGAGCACCGGGGCGAGCACGGCGCCGACGCCGCGGGCGACCCAGCGACAGGCGAAGCAGACCCGGTCGGTCCCCGGGGCGGGCCCGCAGCAAACGCGGCAGGCCCCCGGTCCCGGCTCCGGCGGGACGACGGGGTCAGGCCGAAGGGCCGGCCGTGGGTTCGGGTTCGGGGTCCGGGCGATACAGGAGAAAGGTCCCCGTGACGCGGCTGATGAGCTCGGCGGCGGCGTCGCGCATGGTGGCCTCGGCGTAGGCGACCTGCTTGGCCATGCGGACGACCTCGCCGCGCAGGGCGTAGGGCTCGCCCTTCTTGGCGGGGCGCATGCACTCGGTCTTCATCTCGAGGGTGCCGCGGGTGCGGGCCTTGCCGGGGAGGGCGGAGTTGATGGCGAAGTTCATGGCGGCATCGAGCAGGAGGGAGTGGATGCCGGCCTGGACGATCCCGTGCGGGTTGCAGCCCAGGTCGGTCGGCGTGAACGTGCCGATGGCCCAGCCGAGGTCCTCGCCGTCGACGCCGTAGCCGGTGAAGGCGCCGCCGACGAGCTCGATGATGGGCATGCCGCCGTCGCCGAGCCAGCGGTCCATGTTCTTGGGGGCGGGGCTCATCGTGCGCAGACGATAGCGGGCGGTGGTGGCGGCACCCGAGGGCGCAGGCGCGCCGTCGTGGGCGGTGTGGGGCACCTCGGCTCCCTGGTCAGGGGCCAAGTGGCTGCCCCGGGGGCGGCGGGTAGAATGTCATTCGATTTGGACCGGCAGGGCGGGTCCCGCCGGATTTGAGGAGGCATCATGACCACCGCAGTCATTGTCGACGCTGTCCGGACGGCCGGCGGCAAGCGCAACGGGAAGCTCCGGGGCTGGCACGCCGTCGACCTGGCCTCCGAGACGCTCAAGGCCCTCGCCGAGCGCAACAAGCTCGACCCGGCGCTGATCGACGACGTCGTGATGGGCTGCGTGATGCAGGTCTCCGAGCAGTCGCTGAACATCGGCCGCAACGCCGTGCTCGCCGCCGGCTGGCCCGAGTCGGTGCCGGCGACGACGATCGACCGCCAGTGCGGGTCGTCGCAGCAGGCGATCCACTTCGCAGCGCAGGGCGTCATGGCCGGCGCCTACGACATCGCCGTGGCGGCGGGCGTCGAGAGCATGACGCACACCCCGATGGGCTCGTCGGTCGTCCGCGACTTCGGCTTCCCCTTCGGCCCGCGGATGATGGCCCGCTACAACGACGAGGAAGGCCACAGCCGCCTCAAGGGTCAGGGCATCGGCGCCGAGATGATCGCCGACCAGTGGGACATCTCGCGTGAGGACCTCGACGCGTTCGCGCTGCAGAGCCAGCAGCGCGCCGCCCGCGCCAGGGACGAGGGCCGCTTCGAGAACGAGATCGTCCCCGTGAACGTGCACGACGAAGAGGGCAAGGACACCGACGAGATCCTCACCGCCGACGAGGGCATCCGCGACTCCACGATGGAGGCGCTGGCCAACCTCAAGCCGGCGTTCAAGGAGGACGGCAAGGTCACGGCGGGGAACTCGTCGCAGATCACCGACGGCTCGTCGGCCGTGCTGATCATGAGCGAGGAGAAGGCGAACGCGCTCGGGCTGCGGCCGCGGGCCCGCTTCCACGCCTTCGCCCTGGCCGGCGTCGACCCGGTGACGATGCTCACGGGCCCGATCCCGGCGACGACGACCGTGCTCGAGCGGGCGAAGCTGACGATGGACGACATCGACGCCGTGGAGATCAACGAGGCCTTCGCCTCGGTCGTGCTGGCGTGGGAGAAGGAGCACCACCCCAACATGGAGCTCGTGAACCCCAACGGTGGCGCCATCGCGCTGGGCCACCCGCTGGGCGCCTCGGGCGGCAAGCTCATGGCGACGCTTTTGAACGAGCTCGAGCGGACGAACGGGCGCTGGGGCCTCCTCACGATGTGTGAGGGCGGCGGGCTGGCGAACGCGACGATCATCGAGCGCCTGGGCTGAGCCCCGCCGGACGGCGGGCCGGCGTCGGCGAGGCGCCGGGTCCGGCCGTCGTTTGGTTATCGAGTGATGGCTGACGCCACGAGCTCCTCGGAGCATCCCGGCGCGGCGCCGAGATAGGCGACGAGGTCCTCGTCGCGCAGGTGGTGCGACTCGCGCAGGCCGTCGATCAAGAGCGCGAGGTACGCCGGGGCGGGCGGTCCCACCTCGGCTTCGGCCATCGGCCACGGCGACGTGAACGTCAGGACGGGCACGTCGTCCAGGTGGCCGAGGCAGAGCACGTTCTCGTAGCGCCCGGGCCCGATGCGCTGGCTGGCGCCCACCGCCAGGTCGCAGACGGCGGGGTCGATCGGCAGGGTCGCACGGCGACCGTTCTCCTGGGCGACGACGTCTTCGAACTGGCCCCAGGCGATCAAATAGGCCCTGGCGTGCGTCGGCGCGGCCGCGTCCTCGACGAGGTCGAGGAAACAGGGTGCGCCGCCGCCCCAGGTCGCCGAGGCACCGGCGAAGTACAGCCGGTAGGGGATATCGAGCGCCCGGTCCTGGTGGGGCGGCGTCGCGTCGCGGGCACCGCGGCAGGGGTGCTGTGCCCCCCGTGGCAGCCCACCCTCGAGGTAGCACCCGAAGCGCTCGGCGCAGAGGTTCGACCCGTAGCTGGCGTACCAGACCGGGGCCGGGTCTGCGGGTGGGTCCGTCAGCGGTAGCGCGTCGCCATGAGGAAGCCGGCGAAGATCATCGCCAGGCCGGCGACCAGGCCCCAGGGTGAGCCGTGGGCCGCGAACGGCAGGTGCGCCAGGTAGTTGACGGTGATGACGACGACGCCGCCGATCAGCAGGATCAGGATGAGCGCGCCGAACCAGGACGGGCTGTGGCGCACGTTCTTCGGGATCGGCGCCGTGTACCGCCCGCTCTCCTCTGCGGTCTTGTACCGGCCGATCTTCGAGGTCGTCCGGCCAGACGAGGACTTGCCCTTCTTGGACGCGCCGCCGGGGCCCTTCGTGCTCGTTGCCATCGGGGTGAGAGGTTAGCCAGCGCCGACGGGGCGCTCCGAGCGGGCAGCGGACCGACGGGGTCGCCGGGTTCGGTACGATTTTCGGCCCATGGGCCCCCGGGTGCTGGTCGTCGACAACTACGACTCCTTCGTCTACAACCTCGTGCAGGAGCTGGGCGAGCTCGGCGCGGAGCCGATCGTGTTCCGCAACGACGCGATCGACGTCGAGGGGATCCGGGCCGAGAGGCCGGACGCGGTCCTCATCTCACCGGGACCGGGGCGCCCGGACGACAGCGGGGTGAGCCTTGACGTGGTGCGCCGGCTCGGCGGGGAGATCCCCCTGCTCGGCGTCTGCCTGGGGCACCAGTGCATCGGCCAGGCGTTCGGCGGAGAGATCGTGGCGGCCCCGCACCTGATGCACGGCAAGACCTCGGAGATCCACCACGACGGCGAGGGCATCTTCGCCGGGCTCCCGAACCCCTTCGTCGCCACCCGCTATCACTCCCTGGTGGTGCGGCCCGATTCGGTGCCGCCCGAGCTCGAGGTCACGGCGACGTCGACCGACGGCGTGGTGATGGGGCTGCGGCACCGGTCGCTGCGGATCGAGGGCGTGCAGTTCCACCCCGAGTCCGTGTTGACCGCGTCGGGCCCGGCGCTGCTGGCGAACTTCCTCGGGCAGCTGGGCGCGGGAGCGGGAGCGGCCGCGGCGACCTGAGCCGGCCCGGCCCGCGACGGTCCTCAGCGCCGACGGTTCGCAGACCGGCCGCGCTGTCGCTTCCCGGCTTTCGACGGCGATTCCTTGCGTTCCCACCGTGTCGACGTCTGATCGTCGTCGACGAGGAGCTCGTCGTCGTCGTCGTGTTCTGCTGACAGACCGAGATGTCGATCGTGCCGCCGCTCGCCACCTGCGAGCCCCCGGCGGGGGTCTGGCTGTCGACGTTGCCCGGCTGGGCGTTGTTGGCACAGGTGGTGTCGAACGTCGAGTTGGCGCTGAGCCCTGCGTTGGTGATCGCGGTCTGCGCCGAGCTCGCCGACTGCCCGACGACGCTCGGCACCTGGACGCAATTGGAGATCACGAGGTTGACCGAGCTGTTCGGGGGGATGTTGGCCCCGGCGACGGGGGTCTGCGCGGCGACGGTGCCGTTCTGGTACGCCGCCGGGCATCCTTGGGACTGTGAGCCGACGGTCAGTCCCTTTTGCGCCAGGATCGAGCCGGCGCTCGCCGCCGACTGCCCGAGCACGCTCGGCACCGACACCTGCGTCTGGTTGCCCGACACCGTGAGGACCACCGGGACGTTCGCCTTGATCTTCGTGTTGGCGGCGGGGCTCTGGGTCAGCACGGTGCCGACGGGCTGCGTGCTCGGAATGTCCTTGACGGTGTAGGTCAGGCCGGCCGCGGTGAGCTTCTGGATCGCCGTGGTCAGTTGGTCGTTCTGCACGTTGGGCACGGCGACGGTCGGGATGTTGGGGCCGTCGCTGACCACGAGGTTCACCGCGGAGTTCTTCGACACCGACGCACCGGAGGCGGGGCTCGTCGAAAGGACGAGGCCCTTGGCCGTGGTGCTCGTCTTGAACACCTTCGTGCCGACGCTGAGGTGGTCGTTCTGCAGCGTCTGCGTCGCCGCCGCGGTCGTCTCGCCCACGACGTCGGGCACGGACACCTTGCCGCCGATGACGGAGCTCAACAGGAAGTAGCCGATGATCCCGAGCGCGATGAGCAGGAGGACGAGGATCACGATGAGGCGCCGCGTGCGCTTCTTGCGCTCTTCGGCCTCGCGGTCCGACGGTGGCAGCCCGCCCAGGGGGACGGCCATGGTGCGGCCGGTCTGCGCCGCCATCATCGTGGTGGCGGTCGCCCCGGCGCCGACGGCGCCCATGACGTTCGTGAGGCTCGGGTCGCCGGCTTCGACGGGCCGGCCGTCGGCGAAGCGGAGGAGGTCCGCCCGCAGCTCCTCGGCCGAGGCGTAGCGCGCGGCCGGATCCTTCGCCATCGCCTTCATGATCACGGCCTCGAGCGCGGCGGGGACGGCGGGATTGGCGACGCGCGGCAACACGGGCATGTCGCGCACGTGCTTCGAGGCGACGGCGACCGGGGAGTCGCCGGTGAAGGGAGGGCGGCCGACGGACATCTCGTAGAGCACGACGCCGAGCGAGTAGATGTCGCTGCGGGCGTCGACGCTCTTGCCCTCGGCCTGCTCGGGCGAGAAATACGCCGCGGTGCCCATGACGGCGCCGGTCTGGGTGAGGCTCTCCTCGGTGTTGATGGCGCGGGCGATGCCGAAGTCGGTCACCTTCACCTCGCCGTCGGGCGTGATGAGGATGTTGCCCGGCTTGACGTCGCGGTGCACCACGCCGTGGCGGTGGGCGAAGGCGAGGGCGGCGGCCGTGCCGGCGCCGATCCGGGCCATCTGGTTCGGCGGCAGCTTCTTCGGGTCGCGGAGCACGGCCGACAGCGGACGGCCCTCGATGTACTCCATCACGATGTAGTAGACGCCGTCGTCCTCGCCCCAGTCGTAGACCGGGACGATGTTGGGGTGCGAGAGGTTGGCCGCCGCCTGGGCCTCCCGCTTGAACCGCTCGACGAACGTCTTGTCGACCGAGAGCTCGGGGAAGAGGACCTTGAGGGCGACCGGCCGATCGAGCTGGATGTCCATCGCCCGGTAGACCTGCGCCATGCCGCCGCGGGCGATCATGTGTGTGACTTCGTAGCGTCCGGAGTAGATCCGAGGCGTTTCGACGGGTTGCATCCGCGCCGAGCCTACGCTGGGCGCCCTTGGGCGCGGGGTAGGAACGGGCTGGCTGCGGCGCCGAGGGGAGCGGCCGTCACGGCGCACCTCCGGCGGTTCCGGCCACGGTCGTCGTGGTGGTGGTCGACGTCGACGAACCCGAGGTCGACGAGGCGGATCCCTTCGGGAGCGTGGTGGTCGTGGTCGTCGTGGTCGTCGTGGTGGTCGTCACGCTGGTGATGTAGCTCCGGGCCGAGTCGAGGGAGGACTTCTGCACCCCGGCGAGCAGCGCGAGCTCGGCCGTGGGCGAGAGGTCGTTCTTCGTGTACTTGGTCCGATCGACCACCTTGGGGTGGAACCACAGCACCCCGCCCGGTTGGCCCTGCTCGATCACGACCTGGTTGCCGTGGAGGGTCACGACCCAGTTGTCGTAGGCGTACCAGCGGATCACGAAGTAGGCGGCCACGGGCACGGCGGCCACGAGCAGGATGAAGCCGAGCACCCTGAAGGTCAGGCGCCGGGGGATGCCGAGGCGGTGCCGCCGCTCGCGCCGCGTCTCCTTCTCCTTGCGCTTGGGCGACGTGTCCGGCCGCGGCGTGGCCGGGACGCGGGTCGAGGTGCGCGACAGGGGCACGGAGGCGCCGGCGCCGATAAGGAACTCGTCGCTGCGCGGCTCCTCCCCCAGCGTCGTCGTGTCGCGGCCGAACCCCAGCTGCGCTCCGGGCGCCAGTGTGTCCGAGTCGGAGTAGGCCGGGACTTCGCCGGTGCGAGTGATCGGCACCGGCCGGGTGGCGTCGGAGAGCGCTGCGGGGGCGGACGCCCCGGCGGCCCCACCGGGGTCGCCGGGGTCGCCGGGGGTGGCCGCAGGGGGCGGGCCACCGTTGGCCATGCCGGCGGAGGCCGCGGCGGCGGCGCCGGCCGAGGCCACCGTGATGGCGGCGGTGCTGGCCCCGATCGGCGTGAACTTCGAGGCGGTGTCGGCACCGTCCTCGCCGACCTGGACGTCGACGATGACGACGGTGATGTTGTCGGCGCCGCCGTGGTCGTTGGCCGCGTCGACCAGGTGGCGCGCCGCCTCCTCGGGATCCTCGAACCGACCGAGGATGTCGGCCATCTCGTCCATGCCTACCTCGTTGGAGAGGCCGTCCGAACACAGCAGGACCCGATCGCCCGTCTTCAGCTCCAACTCCCACATGTCCGTCTGGACGTCGGAGGAGACCCCGAGGGCCCTGGTCAGGATGTGGCGCTGGGGGTGGACGGCGGCTTCGGCCTCGGTCATCTCGCCGTGGCGCATGCGCTCCTCGGCCAAGCTGTGGTCCGCCGTGACCTGGACGAGCCTGCCTTCGGAGTAGACGTATGCCCTCGAGTCACCCACGTTGGCCAGGGCCAGGACGTCCCGGCCGTTGCCGCCGCCGACCAGGGCGACGGCGGTCAGCGTGGTGCCCATGCCGTGCAGCTCGGCGTTGACCTGGCTCTCGTGCCACACGGCCGCATTGGCCTCGGAGAACGCCGCCCGCAGCCCCGAGACGGTCGGGGCACGCTCGAAGGCGTGGTCGAGCGTCTCGACGGCGACCCGCGCCGCCACCTCGCCGCCCACGTGACCGCCCATCCCGTCGGCCACCGCGTAGAGGTTCGGCCGCTCGAGCGGCATGTCCTGGTTGATCGGTCGGACCCGCCCGACGTCGGTGGCGGACCCCGAGCGGAGCACGGTCATCGGGAGACCTCGAAGACGGTCGAGCCGATCTGGAGCATGTCGCCCTTGCCCAGGCGGACCGCGTTGGTGATCCGCTCCGAGTTGACGTAGGTGCCGTTGGTGGAGCCGAGGTCCTCGACCCAGAGCTGTTCGTTGTGCCGGAAGAGGCGGGCGTGCAGCGTCGAGGTGTAGATGTCCTCGGGCGTGGACACGCCGCAGCCGGGCGAGCGCCCGATGGTCAGCTCGTCGTCAAGGTCGTAGCTGCGGCCGGCCTGCGAGGGCGGCTGGATGACCTTGAGGTACAGCTGCTTGCGGCGGGACGCCTTGGGGGCCGGCGCCGGCCGGGAGGCGTCCCGCTCGTCCCGGCGCTCCTGGCGCTTTTGCCAGCGGGGCTTGCGGATGGTCGCCGGGCTCATCTCGACCCAGACGGCACGGATGACGCGCAGGAAGAAGAGGAAGATCAACGCGATGACGCCCCACTGCATGACGTGCAGGACCGCGTTCAGATTCTGCGTGGCGATGAGCACCACCCCCGCACCCGGTGCGGTCACGACATTTCGAAAGTGAGTCTCGTCGACCCCACGCTGACCTCGTCCCCGCTGGCGAGGAGCTGCTCCCGGACCGGGGTGCCATTCACCCTGGTGCCATTGGTGGACCCGAGATCGGTGACGAAGACGCCGTCGCCCTTGCGGCGCAGCTCGGCGTGGCGGCGGCTCACGTTGGAGTCCGCCAGCACGACGTCACACTCGGGTAGACGGCCGATGACCAGGGCGTCGGCGCCCACGGACAGCCTCCGGCCGTCCGGCAGGACGAGCTCGGCGAGGATGCCACCGTCCTCGCTCTCATGGACCTCAGCGGTCACCGTGAAGCGACCGGGCTTGAGGTTGGACCCCTCGAAGATCTCGACCTCGACCGGGCCGACGAAGGAATAGTTCTCGATCCGAGCGTGCTCGCGGGCCGCGTCGGAGAGCTCTCGGGAGAGCGCGTCGATGAAGTTCTCGAACCGGGCGACGTCGGCGGGCGACAGCGTGACGGCGAAGGCGTTGGGCGCGATCAGGCCGCGCACGCCGACCCGACGATGCAGGTCCATCTCGCGCGTGAGCCTCCGACCGATCTCGACCGGTTGGAGATTGCTACGAAACGGCTTAGCCAACGTTCCCTCCACCAGACGCTCAAGGCGCTCCTCAAACTGCTGGAGTCCCATGGTTCCCGCAAGGTTACCGGCCCTTCCGGCTCAACAGGGACTCGGCAGGCGTCTGACCTGGTCACCTGTACCCAAATCAACCTTTTGGCTGATCTGGGCGGCCCTCGCAGCGACTACTCTTGCCCGGTCACTCGGGCGAGTGGCGGAATTGGCAGACGCGCAGGATTCAGGTTCCTGTGTCCGAAAGGATGTGCGGGTTCAAGTCCCGCCTCGCCCACCACTGCTCCGAGGGCCCCCGTCAGCCCTCCGCTCCGGCTTCCCGGGCCAGGACGGCGGCGCTCGGCCGGACCCGGCGCTCGCCGTCGATGAGGCCGAACTGCACGTCGTAGCCGTGGAGCCACTCGTAGTTGTCGACCGCCGTCCAGTGGAAGAAGCCACGGACGTCGATGCCGCGGCCGATCGCATCGTGCACGACGCGCAGGCCGTCCTCGAGGTAGGCGACGCGCTCCGCGTCGTCCGCCGTGCCAAGGCCGTACTCGTCGACGAGCAGCGGGGTGCCGGGGAGCTCCTCGTGCAGGCGGTCGAGGACCAGCCCGAGGCCGTCGGCCCAGATGCCGTAGCCGAGCGGGGACTCCGGAGCGCCGACCGGGTAGCGCACGACCTGACCGTGCGCCACGCCGATCGTGGCGTAGTAGGAGAACCCGAAGAGGTCGTAGCACCCGGCGAGGTCGGGCCGCTCGATCGGCGCCCGCCCGGGGGTGCGCAGGACGCCGTCGCGGTAGAGACCGATCCCGGCGTCCCAGTTCACGGCCTGCAGGGAGCGGACCACCTTCGCCGTCGCCTCGTCGTCATCGAGAGCCACCTCGCAGGAGAGCCCGAAGACGGAGGCGACCGGGGCGCCGGTCCCGCGGAGCAGCGCGGCCGCCTCGGCCGTGGCGAGCTGGATCTGCTCGGCCGCCAGCGCCCGCTCCTCCCTGTCCGTGTGCCCCGGCGGCCACCCCCGTCCCCCGTAGGCGGCCCCGGCGTAGTAGTTCGTCTCGTTGACCGGCTTCCACCCGCCGACGAGGTCGCCGAACGTCTCGGCCATGAATTCGACGTGGCGACGCCAGTGCGTGGTCCGGTTGGCCTCGACGAGGAACCCGCCACGTTGGGCGAACCAGCGCGGGAGCGTGAAGTGATGGAGGCAGACCCAGGGGGTGACGCCGTTGTCGCGCGCCGCCTGGAGGACGTCGCGGGCGTGCGCGATGGCGCCGGCGTCGCGCTGGCCCTCTTCGGGCTCGAGGCGCGCCCACTCGATAGAAAGCCGGTGCTGCGTCAAACCGAGATCCGCCAACGCACGGAAGTCCTCTGCGTAGCGCGTGGCGAACCCGTTGCCCTCGCCCGAGATGGGGGCGTGCCCGGCGCGCTCCCAGTCCCACCAGTCCGAGGCCGGCGCGGCGCCGTCCGTCTGGGTCGACGACGCGCCCGTCCCCCACAGAAACCCCGTCGGCCAGTCCATCGATGCAGTTTGCCCCGTGCGGCCCGCCGCAAGCCGGCGACCGTGCCAGGCGGTACAAAGGGGCCATGACGACAGGGGCGCAGACGAGTGGGTGGCAAGGGACGGTCGGGCCGGGCTTCGAGCAGGTGGCCGAGCGGCTGGACGGGTTCGTGGCCGAGGACCCGACGTACGCCGGGACGCTGTGCGTCTACCACCACGGTCAGCCGGTGCTCGACCTGTGGTGGGGCCCCGGCACGCAGCCCGACGAGTTGCTGCCGGTGTTCTCGAGCTCGAAGGGCGCCGCGGGCATCGTGCTCGCGTGCCTGGTCCGCGACGGCCTGGTCGACCTCGATGCCCCGGTCGCCGCGCTCTGGCCCGAGTTCGCCGCCGGCGGCAAGGCGGACGTGCGGGCGCGGACGCTCCTCAGCCACCAGGCCGGCTTGCTCGGCGTCGATGGCGGCTACAACTACGACGAGCTCTACGGGCACGCGCCCCTGGCGGCACGGCTGGCGGCGCAGCGGCCCCACTGGGCGCCGGGGAGCGCGTTCGCGTATCACGCACTCACGATCGGGGTCCTCGCCGACGAGCTCGTGCTCCGGGCGACGGGCGAGCGCCTCGGCGCGTACCTGCGCGACAACGTGACGGGGCCTCGCGGGCTCGACGTGTATCTCGGCACGCCCGAGTCCGAGGACGGTCGGGTCGTCGCGGTCGAGCTGCCGACGGCCGAGGAGCTGATGGCCTACCCGGACGGCGTCGTCGCCTCACCCAAGGGCAGCCTGCGATGGCTCGCGCTCCCCGAGGACGAGCCGAACCTGCTCATCGAGTGCAACACCGCGCGGTTCCGCCGGGCCGGGACGCCGGCGGGCGGGGGATTGGCCAACGGGCGCGGGCTGGCCGGCCTGTACGCGGCCGTCCACCACGAGATCGGCGGCGCGCCGCGGTTGCTCGACGCCGACACCGTGGGCGCCATGAGCCAGCAGCAGGTGTGGGGCCTCGAGCTGGGCAACCCGGAGCCGTCCGCCTTCGCCGTCGTCTTCATGAAGCCGACGGACCGCCTTCCCTTCGGCAGCTACCGCACGTTCGGCCACGACGGGGCCGGCGGATCCCTCGCCTTCTCCGATCCACACTTCGACGTGGCCTTCGGCTACACGGTGCATCGGATCCCGCTGCCGGGCGGCGCCGACGAGCGGGCGCTGCGCCTGAGTCGCGACGTGCGACGGAGCTGTGTCGCCGTCGACGGAGGTACGCCCCGCTCCGTGTGGTGAAGGACCCTTCGAGGGCCGGCGTCTGTACCTTCCGTTCGACCGCGAACCCGTAGAGTTCGGACATGGCGAGGGAGGGCGGTCCGGGGTCGGGCGAATCGCATCCGGCGGCGCCTTCGTCACTCACCCGGCGCAGCGTGCTGGCGGGCATGGCGGGGCTGGGGCTCGGCGTGGGGACGCGTGCCCATCGCATCCGGGAAGCCGTCGAGCGGTCCGCGGCGGTGGAGCCCGCGGGCTCGGACCTCGGGGCGATCGAGCACGTCATCTTCCTAATGCTCGAGAACCGGTCCTTCGACCACTACTTCGGCCGCTTTCCGGGGGCCCGCGGGTTCAACGATCACGGGACCGACCTCGGCGCCTTCAGCCAGGCGTGGCCCGCTGCACCGGCGACGCACGTGCCCTCGGGCCAGCTGCTCCCTTACAAGCTCGACGCCGCCACGGTCCATGCCCAGTGCGCGGGGAACGCCGCGAAACCCGACCACGGCTGGGTGTCCCAACACGAGAGCTGGGACAACGGGGCGAACGACGCCTTCGTCACGACGCATTCGAAGGTGGACGGCACGTCGCAGGGTCCGCTCGTCATGGGGTACTTCGGCGAAGCCGACATCCCCTACAAGTACGCCCTCGCCGGCGCCTACACGCTGTGCGATGCGTTCCACAGCTCGGTGATCGGGCCCACCATGTCGAACCGCTTGTACTCGTGGTCGGCCACGATCGATCCGGCGGGCGAAGCGGGTGGACCGGTCGTCACGACCCCGACGCTGTTGAACTCCCCGACCGCTGTCGGCAGCTGCTCGTGGACCACGATGCCCGAAGCCCTGTCGAACGCCGGAGTCAGCTGGAAGGTGTACCAGCCGCCGGGGACGGCGACCGGCCTCAACCGATTGGTCGACCTGGCCATCGGGTTCAACGCGTTGCTCTATTTCAAGCAGTACCTCACCGAGGGCACGAGCCTCTACAACCAGGCATTCCTGCCGCAATGGCCCGCCGAATTCCTGTCCGACCTGAATAACCACACCCTGCCGCAAGTCAGCTGGATCCTCCCCCCGCTCGTGCAATCCGACCACCCCTCGGCCCCGCCCGAGAACGGCGAGTGGCTGATCTCTCAGGTCTTCGACGCCTTGACGGCCCACCCCAACACGTGGGCCAAGACGGCGCTCTTCATCACCTACGACGAGAACGGCGGGTTCTTCGACCACGTGCCGCCGCCGGTGGCGCCGGCGGGCACGCCGGGTGAGTACCTGACGGTGGACCCGCTGCCGAGCACGGCCGGCGGCATCAGCGGCCCCATCGGATTGGGCTTCCGCGTCCCCGCGCTGGTCGTGTCCCCCTTCTCGCGTGGCGGCGTCGTCAACAACGACACGTTCGACCACACCTCGACGCTGCGCTTCTTGGAGACCCGATTCGGGGTCACCGTCCCGAACCTGACGGCGTGGCGGCGCGCTGCGGTCGGCGACCTGACATCGACGCTCGATCTGTCGTCGCCGAACACTTCGGTGCCGGCCCTCCCACCGACGTCCTACGGCGGCGCGGCACTCGCCGCAGAGTGCAAGGACAACACGCACCGCGTGTCACTGGCGTTCCCTGCGCCGAGCCTGTCCATCCCGAGCCCGCAGGTGATGCCGACGTAATCGGGTCTGCCGCCTCGTGCGTTGCCGAAGGCCGATCGCAACCGAAGCGCCACGGGGGTGACGACGAAGAGGGCCGCAGTGGGCACGGGTGACGCCGCCGCCAAGAGGCGCCCTGGAGCAGGGCGGCGCCGGCGGACCTCAGAGAGGCGACCGCTCAGAGGCGATAGAGCTTGGCGGCGTTCTCGCCGAGGATCTTGCGCTGGACGTCGGGGGCGAGCACCGACATCTTCTCGGCGACGGTCTCGAGCGGCTTGGGGTACAGGCACGTCGGGTGTGGGAAGTCCGTCTCAAAGAGGATCCGGTCCGCGCCGACGGCCTCGACGAGCGTCGGCAGGTTGTTCCGCTCGAACCAGAACGTCGCGAAGAGGTTGCGCTTGAAGTACTCGGAGGGGAGCATCGAGAGCGCGTCGAGCTGCTCGGGGGCGTTCTCCGACATCTCGTAGTCGAGGGCCTCGAGGATGAACGGCACCCAGCCGACGCCGCTCTCGACCGAGACCATCTGCAGCTTGGGATGCCGGTCGAGCAGGCCGCTCAGGATGATGTTGGTCACGACGCGGGCGTTGCCGATGAAAAGCAGCGTGCCGCCGATGGCGAGCTTCGTGTTCTCGTCCTGGGACTCCCAGGGGTAGGTGCCGAAGTAGGTCATGGTCGTCAGGCTGGCGCCGATGTGGAAGTGGACCGGCAGGTGCCGGTCCTCGCACACGTCCCACAGCCGGTCCCACGCCTTGTTCGCCAGGTCGGGCCCGCCCACGTCGTTGGGGTCCGAGGTGATGTTCACGCCGCGCAGGTCCAGGTCGGCCACGCGCTCGGCCTCCGCCACGGCGGCGTCCACGTCCCAGGCCGGCAGGACCGGCATGGGCAGCAGGCGGCCCCCGGAGTCGGCCTGCACCTCGGCCATGGCGTCGTTGTAGATCTGCACGCAGAGCAGCCGCAGCTCGGGGTCCTTCACCACGTCGGAGATCCCCTGGCCCCCCAGACCGATGGAGTTGGGGAAGCAGACCTGGGCGTAGACGCCCGAGTCGTCCATCACCTCGACACGGGCCTTGACGTCGAAGGCGCCGAGGTGGATCTTGTCCTGGGTCCACTCGAAGAGCGCCTCGTTGGCAACGCCTTTGTTGCCGTCACGGTCGATGACCCCGCCACCACCGGCGAAACCGAGCTCGGCGCCGTCGACGTACCACATCGGCCTGCCCTCGACGTCGATCACGTGGGGCACGCGGTCCAGGTACTTGGCGGGGGCTCGCTTGGTCCAGAGGTCGTGGGCCTCCGTCAGGTGGGTGTCCGCATCGACCACCCGCAGCCCATCCAGTGCCAGAGCCATCCGTGCCTCCCCGAGCTCATTCTTCGACTTTGACTTCAAAGTCGAATACACCCTACGGCCAGTCCTACGGCGGCGCCCATCGGGGGGATTGGATCCCTGTCAGGAGGGCAGCCCCGGGGGGCTACTTCTCGCTGTATATGAATTCGGACACCGTGTCCGATCTGTACACACCCGGACCCCACGGGCCGTCAGGCCAGAGGCGTACTCAGCGGGTGCGCGGGAAGCCGAGGTCGATCTCGCTCGTGGCCGGATCCGGCCAGCGGGTCGTGACCACCTTGGGCCGCGTGTAGAAGCGGATGCCCTCGGGACCGTACATCGCGCTGTCGCCGAAGAGCGAGGACTTCCACCCGCCGAAGGAGTGGAAGCCGACGGGGACGGGGATAGCCACGTTGACCCCCACCATGCCGGCGGTCACGTCCCGCTGGAAGCGACGGGCCGCTCCCCCGTCGCGGGTGAAGATGGCCGTGCCGTTCCCGTACGGGCTGGCGTTGACGAGCTCGAGCGCCCGGTCGTAGTCGGGCACCCGCACCACGCTGAGGACGGGCCCGAAGATCTCGTCGTCGTAGGCGCGCATGCCGGGCCTGACGTCGTCGAGGAGCGTGCAGCCGAGGAAGAAGCCGTCCGGGTGCGCGGCGGTCGCGCCGGCGGCACCGATGCGGCCGTCCACGACGAGGCGGGCGCCTTCGCCCTCGGCGCCGTCGATGTAGGACCGCACGCGCTCACGGTGCTGCGCGGTGACGAGGGGGCCCATCTGTGACTCGGGGTCGTCGCCGGGACCGACGACGACGGAGGGAATGCGCTGCGTGATCGCATCGACGAGCGGGTCGGCGACGTCGCCGACGGCGACCACCACCGAGACGGCCATGCACCGTTCGCCCGCCGAGCCGTACCCGGCCGAGATGGCGGCGTCCGCCGCCGCGCCGACGTCAGCGTCGGGCAACACGATCATGTGGTTCTTCGCCCCGCCGAGTGCCTGCACGCGCTTGCCGTGCTTCGCCCCTTCCTCGTAGACGTGCCGGGCGATCGGGGTGCTGCCGACGAACGAGACCGCGGCGACGTCGGGGTGCGCCAGCAGGGAGTCGACCGCCACGGCGTCTCCGTGGACGACGCTGAGCACGCCGTCGGGCACGCCGGCCTCCTTCGCGAGCTCGGCGATGAGGAGCGAGGGCGACGGGTCGCGCTCGGAGGGCTTGAGCACGAACGCGTTACCGCAGGCGATGGCGTTCGCCACCATCCAGAGCGGGACCATGACCGGGAAGTTGAACGGGGTGACGCCGGCGACCACACCGAGCGGCTCGAGCACGGTGTGCACGTCGACGCCGCTCGAGACCTCGGTGGAGTGCGCGCCCTTGAGCAGGTGCGGGATCCCGCAGGCGAATTCGATGTTCTCGAGGCCGCGGGCCACCTCGCCCGCGGCGTCGCTCAGGACCTTGCCGTGTTCGGCGGTGACGGCGGCGGCGAGGTCGGGCGCGGCCCGGCTGACCAGGTCGCGCAGGGCGAAGAGGACGTTGGCCCGGGAGCTGAGCGAGCCGGCACCCCACTCGGCCGCCGCGTCCTTGGCGCTGGCGACCGCGCCGTCGATCTCCGCTGCGTCGGCCAGGGGCACGGTGCCCGTCTGCAAGCCGCGGGCCGGGTCGAACACCGGCCCGTGACGGCCCGACGTCCCCGCCACCGACTTGCCCCCGACGAAGTGCTCGAGCTCACGCATGGGGACGATCCTGCCACGCTCCTCCACGCCGCCGGAAGCGGCCCGGCGGGATGACTCGGCGGCTCTAAGAAAGGTCCGCGGACGCGGGCCACGCGGTCAGACGGGTGCGGGCTCCTGGACGAGCTTGGCCAGCTCCTCGGTGACGATGCGGTCGTGCTCTTCGAGATCGCGGCGGGCGGCGCGTGGGCTCCAGCGGCCGCGCATGAAGAACACGAGCACGGCGAAGACCGCCATGCCGATGGCGCAGACGGTCCACCAGCGCTTCCACTCGCCCGGCGACGTGTGCTGCGCCGGCACGAGCTTGGCCTCCGAGAACAAGAGGTTGGCGAGGTTGGGCGAGTACTTCGCCACCCCGGCCACCTGGGCCAGGGTCACGGTCTTGCCGTTCTGGATCTGCAGGGCGAGCGGGTTGAAGGCGTTCAGGCCCAGCACGGCGTGGTTGGTCAGTCCGCCGGCCGCCGTCAGCGCCTGCGTGAGGCTGTGCGTGTTGTTGCACACCGTCAGGATGGTGGCGAGGGTGTTGAGCTCGGGCCGCGCCAGCGGCGTCGTCTTCAAGTTGGCGATGACGTCGGCGGGGGCAGGGGTCGAGTTGCACTTCAACGCCGCCGTGTCCGGCGCGTAAGGCTGCGCCGCCTGGACCGCCTGCAACGTCGAGCCCGCGTTCTGGTTGTCGACGAGCGTCGTCGACGTCGTGATGACGTAGGGCAGCACGAGGAAGGACAGCGCGACGGTGATGCGCAGGATCCAGCCCCAGACCGCGAGACCCGAGGCGGTGAGCGCCGGGTTGTGGTGCTCCACCTGTTCGGTGTAGTTCGCCATCCAGGGCGCGTAGGCGAATGAGATCGAGACGGCGAGGAGCACGATCACCAAGATGTTGGAGTCGATGCTCGCGTGGGGCTCGCCGGTCTGATGGATGAGGAAGAACATCATGACGATGGCGCAGGCGGCGCCGATCAACATGAACGGCTTGCGCACCCGCGCCAGATCGGAGAGGAAACCCGCCAGGATGAGCCCGAGGGAGAGGGACGCGGCCAGCCAGACGTTGATGCTGTTGGCCTGGGACGTGGTCCGGTTGAACGTGACGACCCAGTAGATGGTCAGGACGCTGACCGAGGCGTAATAGAACAACAGGAACACCGAGATGCCGATGGACGAGGCGATGAGATCGGGCTTCATCATCGAGCGGATCGGGTGCGCCGTCGCCTTCTCGACGTCGATGCCCATGGCCCGCGCCTCGACGAGCGCGCGTTCGCGTTCGGTCACCATGAGCTGGTCGCGCAGGTGTGGGGACAGCTCGCGCAGGAACAGGAACGAGATGAGCACCACGCCCAGGCAGACGAAGCCGGAGATGATGAACTGGTCCTGCCACGGGTAGAGGTGGTCCAGCGTGTTGGTCGCCACGACGCTGGCGAACAGGGCGCCCATGGTCGGGCCGAGCGCCCAGAAGCCCATCGCCACGCCGCGGCCCATCTGGGGCGAGAAGTCACGCATCAGCGCCGGCGTCGACACGAGGATGATGCCCTCGACGAAGCCGATCACGCAGTACGACGCCGCGAACCACCACTTGTCCGTGATGTGGGGGATGGCGAAGAGCTGGATGAGCGCGACGAGCAGCGTGCCGTAGATCGTGAGGTTGGCGCGGCCGATCTTGTCGGAGAGCCCGCCGATGAACGCGCTGAACGCGCCGATCGCGTTCGACACGACGAGGAGGTAGAGGAAGAACGCGAACGACATGTGGTAGTAGGGCAGCAGGCGCGGCGTGACCGCCCCCTCCACGTAGTAGAGGTAATAGAGCATGATCGTCGTCAGGACGACGAGCGCCAGATAGCCGATCCGCGGCAGGGTGTCGGGGTACTTGTCGAGCTGGCGTCGCCCGAAGGCTTTGCTCCAGAAACCGCCGCCCGCGGGGGCCGGCGCTGT
Source organism: uncultured Acidimicrobiaceae bacterium (assembly GCA_963783995.1). Lineage (GTDB taxonomy): Bacteria > Actinomycetota > Acidimicrobiia > Acidimicrobiales > RAAP-2 > Bog-473. Next base: position 119,167 of record CAWAPU010000009.1, on the reverse strand, counting down.
CGCCGCCGTCGTGCTCATGTCGAACCCCTTTCGAACCGTCGTCCCGACCCTCGGCCTCGCCGCCGCTCGGCGTGGTCCCACGGCCGCCGGGAGAGGGCCGTCCTCGATGCTAGGACGGGATGGCGGGAAGCGGGCAGGTGATGGCCCTACGCGTCGGCCGGCGGGAGGGGCACGTACCAGGTGAGACGGGTGCCGCCCTCGCGCGAGGTGCCGATCACCATGCCCCCACCGAGGCGCTCCGCCCGTTGCCGCATGTTGTTGAGCCCCCGTCCGCTTCGGGATCCCTCGGCGGACGCGCCCACCCCGATGCCGTCGTCGGCGACCACCATCCTCAGGTCGTCGTCGGCGGCGATGGTGATGACGACCTGGGTCGCCTTGGCGTGCTTGCCGACGTTGGTGAGTGCCTCGCGCAGGACGGCCAGCACTTCCTCGGCGAGCTGCCCGGTGACGGCGTGGTCGACCACGCCGGTCACCGCCAGCTGCGGGTGGATGCCCAACACCGGCCGCAGTTCGTGGATGAGGTCGAGGACCTTGGGCTGCAGCCCCTCCTTGGTGATCGTCAGCTCGATGTCGAAGATCGCCTTGCGCAGCTGGCGGATCGTCTCATCGAGCTTCTCGATCGCCTCGGCGATGCGCAGGACCGCCTCGGGGCGCTCGATGAGGCGGGCCGTGCCCTGGAGCGACAGGCCGATGGCGAAGAGCCGCTGGATCACCGAGTCGTGCAGGTCGCGGGCGATGCGGTCGCGGTCCTCGGTCAGGGTGTTGTCCCGCACGAGGGAGTGCAGGCGAGCGTTCTCGATGGCGATGCCGGCCGCCATGGCGAGCGCCAGCACGAGCTCCTCGTCGTCGGCGGAGAACTCCCGGGCGTGGCGCTTGTTGGTGAGGTAGAGGTTCCCGTAGACCTCGCCGTGGACGCGCACCGGCACGCCGAGGAACGACGTCATCGAGGGATGGTGGGCGGGCGTGCCGAAGCTGTCCGGGCTGTCGGAGAGGTTCGCCAGGCGCAGCGGCTTGTCGTCGACGATGAGCGTCCCGAGGACGCCGCGTCCGGTCGGGCGGGGACCGATGGCGTGCTCCTGCTCGTTGTCGAGCCCGACCGTGAGGAATTGGTCGAGCGTCTGCCCGTCGGCTGAGAGTACGCCGAGAGCGCCGTACTGCGCGTCGACCAGATCGCACGCCTCCTCGACGATGCGTCGGAGCACCACCGGCAGGTTCAATTCGGCGTCGAGGATCAGGATCGCCTGCACCAGGCGGCGCAGCTTGACCGGGTCGTTGATCTGATCGAACGGCTGCACGACGGACCAGGCTACCGGTGGTTCGGCGCCGTAGACGGCGCCTCCGTGCCTGCGTGGGGGGACGGGGTGCGGCGGGCGACCCCGCGGGCGCATGGCAAAATCAACGCATGGGGATACGGGTGTTCGTGCTGGACGATCATGAGCTCGTCCGGACGGGGCTGCGCACGCTGCTCGACGCGGAAGAGGATCTCGAGGTCGTCGGCGAAGCGGGGACGGCAGCGGAGGGACTCCATCGGATCCGCGAGCTCAGGCCGGACGTCGCGGTGCTCGACGTGCGCCTGCCCGACGGTTCGGGGATCGAGGTGTGCCGGGAGATCCAGTCCGAGCTGCCGGACGTCCGCTGCCTCATGCTGACGTCGTACTCGGACGACGACGCACTCTTCTCGTCGATCATGGCCGGCGCATCCGGCTACGTGTTGAAGGAGGTCGGCAGCGGCGACCTCCTGGGCGACATCCGGCGCGTCAGCGAAGGCATGTCGTTACTCGACCCGGTGCTGACGCAGGAGCTCTTCGACCGGTTGCGCAAGGACCAGGAGGCGGAGTCGCGGCTTACGGTGCTCACGCCCCAAGAGCGCCGCGTCCTGGAATTGATCGCCCAGGGGCAGTCGAACCGCCAGATCGCCGAACACCTCTTCCTGGCCGAAGCCACGGTCAAGAACTACGTCTCGAGCCTGCTCTCCAAGCTGGGCATGCGGCGCCGCACGGAGGCCGCGGTCTACGCCGCGGTGCTGGCGGAACGTAAGTCGATCCCCCGGCGCTGAGCCGACGCGGTCGCGACCCGGCATGAGCGGGGGTGCCGCCCCGTCAGGTGACTCCGACCCGGCGGTGGTCGTCGAGGGTGCGGAAGTCCACGCCGGCTCGGCGCAGCAGTGCCTCGAGGCGAGCTCGCTCGCGCAAGGGGTTGACGAAATGGGTGGGATCGCTCTCGATGCCCATGGCGGCGCACAGGCGGAGGAGCATCCGGTCGTGATCGAGCTCCAGCGCCAGATCCTCGGCCATGACGTTGCCGTCGTCGACGCTGTGACCCTCGAGGCGACGCCGGCACTGCAAGAGGATCACGACCAACTCGTTGCGCGACGTCGGAAGCTGCACCGGGTCCACATCAGCGCACAAGCGGCTCAGGAGTTCGCTGTACATCGACATCGCCCTGCCAGCGTGCCCGCGTCGCGGCGCGTCCACCAGATTCGTTCCTCCTGATTTCGAGTCGAACGCCCGGTTCGCGCCCGGACGCGTGTCGGTACTCTCCCGGGGCCCCCCGAACAGGTGTTGGGGACCCGGAGTCCTGCAACCTTCTCGCCGGGGCCGTAAACGGCGTGTTGCCGCCGCCGCGAAACCTCAAACTAGCGTGGGTAAACTGCCGAATCCCTAGGAACGGGGAAGCTTCGGGGGAACAGAGAAACGTGAGTCGGCCTGGAGGGGCGCCGCGCATCGACGCGGCCAGAGATGGGCGGCGATGCACACGGGCGCCACGCGCGCGCAACACGTGCCGCCAGGCCCCGGGTCATGACCTTCATCGAAGAGTCCCCACGCGCCCTGGGTGCCGCAGAGGGCGACCTCGTCGAGGGGCGCTTCGAGTTGACCCGGCTCCTCAAGCGGGGAAACGGCATCGACACGTACCTCGGCATCGACCGCCACCAAGATGCCGAAGTCGTGGTCAAGACGATCGAGACGGGCAGCATGCCGACCGCCGTCTACTCCCGCCTGCAGCACGAGGCTCGCTTGCTCGAGCGCATCGACCTCGGCAGCACCCGACGCGTCATCTGGTGTGGCCAGCGCGGACGTCATTTCTACGTCGTCCAGCCGCGGGTGCCCGGGGAGCCGCTCGACCTCGTGCTGGTCCGAGGCCCGATGGACATGACCGCAACGCTGCGGGTGGCGACGGATGTCCTCACCGCGCTGCACGACGTTCATCAGCTTGGTGTGGTCCATCGTGACGTCAAGCCCCCGAACATCGTCGTGGCGCGGGACGCCGAGGGCGTGACGGCCCAGCTTGTCGACTTCGGGCTGTCGCGGGGCGGCGGCACCGAGGGGACCACAGACCAGAACCCAGCGGCGGTCCGGTATCTCGCGCCCGAGGCGGCCGGGCTCATCAACGCGACGGTCGATCACCGGACCGATCTCTACGCGCTCGGCGTCGTGCTGTTCGAATGCCTGAGTGGCGCGCCCCCCTTCGACGGGAGCACGGTGGGCGAGGTCCTGCGCCAGCACCTCAACGCAGGGCCGCCCCAGCTCCGGTCACTCGGCGTCGCGGCGCCGCGTGCGGTCGAGGGCGTCCTGCAGCGCCTGCTCGCCAAGGATCCTGGTGCGCGCTATCAATCGGCGGCCGCCGCCAAACTCGACATCGAAGAGATCCGGGTCGCCCTGGAGGCGGGTCTCGTAGAGCCGCCCGTCACGCCCGGGCCAACGAGATGTTCGCCACGTGCTGGCCGAGCCGGCGTTCATCGGCCGCGCCGACGAGCTAGCGGACCTGGTGGGAATGTTGGAGCGGCCGCCCGGCTCGTCACGGCGCCTCGTCCTCGTGGAAGCCGAGTCGGGCGCCGGCAAAACCCGCCTCCTCGACGAGCTCGCTGTCCACGCGACACAACACGACGTGCTCGTCCTGCGGGGTCAGGGGGTCGACCAGGCGGCGCCGCGGCCGTTCCAGATGCTCGAGGGGATCGCCGCCGGCATCGTCGCCAGCGACCTCGACGCGGCACTGGCCGATGGCGGCGGCCTCCGCGGCCACCTCGGCGATCGGGCGGACGCTGTGGCGGCGGCGCTCCCGGCCCTGGCGGCCGTCGTCGGGCCGGTGGACCCCAGCGGGCTCGGCCCCGAGCAGTACGGCGAGGCGAGAAGCATCGACGCACTCCTCCGGCTGCTCGACGTCCTCGGCGGGGCACCCCGCCCGTCCTCGTCCTCCTGGACGACTCCCAGTGGGCGGATGCCATGACGCTCAAGCTGCTGGACCGCTGGCTCGACCGCCCGGCGTCCGCCGTGGACTGCCGGCTGGTCGTCGTGGCCTCGTTCCGCTCCGAAGAGGTGGCCGCCGGCCACCCCTTGCGCACGATCGATCCGACAGCGATCGTCGCGCTGCGCCCCTTCGTTGGGGCCGACGTCGAGGCGCTCTGCGAGTCGATGGCCGGACCGTTGCCGCGCGACGCCCTGGATTCGGTGGTGCGGCTCGCTGACGGGAGCCCCTTCATGGCCTCGGCGGTACTCCGGGGCATGGTCGAGACCGGCGCCCTGCGCACGGGCTCGGGTGGGTGGGAGATCGACCCGGGGCCGATGGGCGAGGTGCAGACCTCGCGGCGCGCGGCGCTGATCCTGCAGCGGCGTTTCGAGCTGTTCGCGCCCGACGCCATCGAGCTGCTCACCATCGCCGCCGTCCTGGGCAAGGAGTTCGACCTCGATTTGGCCATTGCGCTCTCCGGCCAGGACGCGGCCCGCGCCGCACCGACGCTCGACAGCGCGCGGCGGCGGCGGATCCTGTGGGTGACCGAGTCCGACCGCCGCGCCGCCTTCACCCACGACAAATTGCGGGAGGCCCTGCTCGATGGGCTCGATCGGTCCGAACGTCGCCGGCTCCACCTGGCAGCCGCCGAGCACATCGAAGCCCTGGACCCCGACCGCGTCTTCGAGCTGGCGTACCACTTCGACGCCGCCGGCGAAACAGCCCGCGCGCTCCCCTATGCGCTCCGAGCGGCTGGAGAGGCGCGAGCCCGCCACGCCCTCGATGTCGCCGTGACCCACTACCGGATCGCGGAGCGCGCCGGGGTTGGCCAGGCTGCGCTGTCCGCCCGGGTGGACGAGGAGTTCGGCGAGGTCCTCATGCTCCAGGGCAACTACGCGGAGGCCACGCGCCACTTCGAGCGCGCGCTCGAACTCAGCCAGGACGATCTGGCCCGGGCCGTCATCAACGGAAAGTTGGGCGACGTCGCCTTCAAGCAGGGCGACCAGGTCAACGCGACGCCGCGCTCTCGAGGGCGCGCTGCGGGCACTGGGTCGCTGGGTCCCGCGCTCGCGGGTCACGACCGCCGTCGCCGTGCTCCACGAGGCCTTCGTCCAGTGCCTTCACACGCTCTTGCCGCGGCTATTCGTCGCGTGTCGAAAGGCCGAGGGGGCGGAGCGAGAGTTCGTAGCCATCCGGCTCTACAGCAACCTCGCCCACGTCTACTGGTTCAGCGCCGGCAAGTTCTCCTGCGCCTGGGCGCATTTACGCGAGATGAACCTGGCCGAGCGCTACCCCCCCAGCCCCGAGCTCGCGCAGGCGTACTCCGAGCACGCGCCGGTGATGACCACGGTGCCGTGGTACTCGCGTGGACTCGCCTACGCACAACGCTCATTGGCCATCCGTCGTGAGAGCGGTGACGTATGGGGCCAGGGCCAGTCGCTCAGCTTCGTGGCGACCGTCCTGTACGCATCGTCCCGCTTCGCGGAGTGCATCGACGCGTGCCGGGAGTCGATCCGGCTCTTGGAGAGGACGGGCGGTCGCTGGGAGCAGAACACGGCGCTGTGGCACCTTGCCTTTGCGCACTACCGCCTCGGCGAACTCGAGTCGTCCCTCGAGGTGTCGCGCGACCTCTACTACACCGCCACCTCCATCGGCGACGCCACCGCGGCCGGCATCGCCCTTAGCGCGTGGGCCCGGGCCGGCATCGGCCGCGTGCCGGAGGCGTTCGTGGCCATGGAGATCGGACGAGACCTCGGGGACGCGCACACGTCGACGGAGGTTCACCTGGCCGACGGAGTTCGCCTGCTCTATGCGGGCGAAGTCGACGCCTCGGTACAGCGCTTCACCGAAGCGCTCCAGATCATCTCGGACGCCGGGTTGCACGCCGAGTACTTCGCGCCGGCGCGACCTTGGCTGGCCACGGCGCTGCGGCGCCAGGCCGAGCTCGTCGACCCGGCCGAGCGGCGATTACGCGCCGGCCAGCTGCGCCGGGCCGCGCACGCGGCTCGGCGCGCCCATCGCCTCGCCCGCCCGTACCGCAACAACCTTCCTCACGCGCTACGCGAGCGGGCGGTGGTGGCCGGCATGCGGGGCCACAACGCCCGGGCCGCACGATGGTTCGGCGCCAGTCTGCGGGCCGGCGAGTCCCAAGGGGCGGCCTACGAAGCCGCCCTCACCGCGAGGCAATGACGAGGCTCGCCGTCGCCCAGGGCCGCTCCCCCGGGCGCACGGAGCTGGCCGACGTCGAGGTCGAGCGGATCAGCCTCGAGCCCCGGGAACCGCACGAGCAGCCGGCGACCTACTCGCTGGCCGACCGTTTCGAGCAGCTGCTCGACGTCGGGCGTCGCATCGGCGCGGCGGTCTCACCGGCGGCCGTGTACCAGGAGGTGCATCAGGCGGCGCTGCTCATGCTGCGAGGCGACCACTGCAATGTGGTGGGCGTCGGTGACGCCTCGGGCGAACCGCTGATCAGCGACTCAGGGAGCATGGTGCCCGACATCAGCCCCGTCCTCATGCGTCAGGCCATCGCCCGCATGGCACCCGTGGTCTCGAGCTCCCTCGGTGAGACCGACGAGTCGGACAGCATGCTGCTTGCCGACCTGCGGTCGATCTTGTGCGCGCCCATCGTCTCGGAAGGGCGGGTCGTGGCGTGTTTCAACGTGACCCACCACCGCCTCGACGACCTCTTCGGCGACGTCGAGGTCCAACTGGCCGAGTTCATCGCCACGCTCGCCGGGGCCGCGCTCGAACGCGTGGCGGGGAGCGAGGCCCACTTCCGTTCGCTCGCCCAGAACTCCTCGGACGTCACGACGGTGGTCGACCGTGCGGGGCGCATCACCTATCAGAGTTCCTCAGTGGAGCAGGTGTTCGGCTTCGCTCCCGACGAGATTGATAGGCCGTGACCTCGCGTCCTGGCTCCATCCGGAGGACTCGGCGCAGTTGCTTGCTTACCTCGATCCCGACGGTCCGGCGAGCCCGGGAGCGGCTTCGTGCAGGCACGGATGCGACACCGCGACGGGTCGTGGCGGGTCGGGGAGTCGGCCGTACGGAGCCTCTTCGACGATCCGAGTGTGGAGGGCCTCGTCCTCAACACCCGCGACGCCAGCGAGCGCGTCGCGCTCGAGGCCGAGCTGCGCGAACGGGCCTCGCACGACCCGCTCACCGGCCTGGCAAACCGGTCGCTCTTCGTCGACCGGGTCGAGGAGGCCTTTGCCCGGCGACAGCGGCACGGTCAGTCGCTGGCGGTGATCTTCCTCGATCTCGACGACTTCAAGTCGATCAACGACACGCTGGGCCATGCGGTGGGCGACCAGCTCCTGGAGCTCACGAGCACCCGGCTCGAGCAGTGCGTCCGGCCCGGCGACACGGTGGCGCGGTGGGGCGGTGACGAGTTCGCCCTGCTCCTCGAGAGCGCCGACACGGCGGACGTGGAAATCATCGTGCGACGGATCATCGCGGTCCTCGGGCACCCGTATCGCATTAACGACCAGGAGATCCTGTCCCGGGCCAGCGTGGGGGTGGCGGTCGTGAACGACGGCGAGACCGCGGAGGACGTGCTGTTCGGGGCCGATGTCGCCATGTACGTGGCCAAGTCACGCGGCAAGTCGCGGTATCAGTTCTTCGAGGCGGAGATGCGCGACGCCGCCATCGAACGATCCGCGTTGCGGACCGACCTCGAATGGGCGCTCCAGCGTGGCGAGCTGTCCGTGGTGTACCAGCCGATCTTCGAATTCTCGGACGGGTCGCTGCGAGGATTCGAGGCTCTGCTGCGCTGGCGCCACCCGACCCGAGGCGACCTGGCGCCCGACCAGTGGATCAGGCTCGCCGAGGGAAGCGGGATGATCATTGCGATCGGTCGCTGGGTCCTGCGGAAGGCGTGCCAGCAGGTGGCCGAATGGCGCCGCACGAACGGTCTCGACCTCTTCATCGCGGTCAACGTCTCGGCCCGGCAACTCCAGGATCCCGGGTTCGTCGACGAAATCGCCGCTGCCCTGCGCGAGGCTCAGCTGCGGCCCGGGGCACTCGTCTTGGAGATCACGGAGAGCGTCACGGCCGACGACCCCGAGGCGGCGATCGCGCAGCTCGAGTCGCTCCGAACCCTCGGCGTCGAGCTCTCCATCGACGACTTCGGTACCGGGTACTCCTCGCTGAGTTACCTCCGCCGCTATCCGGTCCAGCACCTGAAGGTCGACCGGTCCTTTATCTCCGAGGTGGTGACCAATCCCGAGGACCACGCCATCGTCTCGAGCGTGATCAACCTGGCCCATTCCCTCGACCTCCACGTCATCGCCGAGGGGGTCGAGGACGCCGCACAGCTCGACGAGCTGCGGGGGATGGGGTGTGACCAGGCGCAGGGCTTCTACTGGCGCGTGCCTTCTCCTGTCGACGAGATCTCGGCGTGGCTGTCTGCCGCGCCGTCGTCGGGTGACCGCTCGCGCCGGTGTCCTGGCATTGCGAGCTCCGGCCGCTGCCATCGGCGCCGCGCTCGGCGCCCGGTTACGTGAACGACGCGGTGGCCGATGAGCTCTGGGCCGTCGACTCCGACCGTCTTCAACGTCCTGCCCGGCCGCTCGGCCGTGCTCGTGAAGGCCCGCTCGAACATCGGGCCCATCTCCTTTGCCACCAGCCAGGTGCGGGGGTCGATCTCGGCGGGTCTGGACGGTAATGCCATTGACCTGGACACGCCCGTCACGGCCGAGCTCATCGTCTCGATCCGGGAGCTCACTTCGGGAAACTCGCTCTACGACACCGAGCTCAAGCGACGCATCGACGCCCGGCGCTTCCCCGACGCAACCCTGCTGCTCGAGCAGGTGGCCCGGGCCGAGGAGCCGAACCGGTTCGTGGTCTCGGGAAGGATCGAACTGCACGCCGTCGTGCGCCCGCTGAGCGGCGTCGTCGCGGTCGAACGCCCCGAGCGCGACAAGATGGTCATCCGCGGCAACCACACGCTCGACATCCGAGAGTTCGACCTCGACGTGCCGCCGCTCCTCGCGCTGAAGATCTACCCTGACGTCTCGGTTGAGATGCAGCTCGAGGCCCGGGCATCATGACCGCGACGGTCGAGAGGAGGGAGTGGCGTGGGACTGGTCCTGGCGTTCATCGTCGGCTACTTCATCGGGGCACGTGACGGGAGCCAGGGGCTCGACGAGGTGATCGAGGCGGCCAAGACGGTCGCGGCTTCGCAAGAGTTCGAGGACCTCGTCCTTGTCGTGCGCGCCCACGCCGGGCATGTGCTCCAAGAGGTGGGGCGTCGCCTCGATCCGGCTTCGGGCGAATTTCCATGAGCACGATCACCGGGCGCGCCCGCGCCAATCGTGCCGAGGCGCTACAGCGACCGAATCTTGAGATAACGCGCCACGCCGGGCAGCGAGCGCAACGCCACGGCGGTGGCGCCGACGATCAGGACCCATCGGATCAGCCGGAGCACGCGGTGCCCTCAGCTGTTGGCGAGGCGGTTCGTGCGGTCGGCGCGGGCCAGCACATCCTCGGCGGACTCGCCGTCCTCGGCGAGGGCGAGGCCGAGCGTGGCGCGGAGGCGGACCGACTGGCCGCCGACGGCGACGGGCTCTTCGAACGTGTGCTGGAGCCGACGGATGAGCGGGCCGACCGACTGCTCGTCGTTGACGGCGAGCACCACGACGAGCTCGCTCCCCCCGACGCGGCCGACGGTGTCCTCGGTCCGCAGCACCGAAGTGAGCCGGTTCGACATCTCGCACAGGACCGTGTTCCCGAGCGTGTACCCGAGGTCCGCGTTGATCTCGCCGAGGTTGTCGAGGTCGATGTGGCAGACGACGACCTCGCCGCCGTGTCGCCGGCGACGGGCCAGCGCCTGGGTCAGACGGTCGAGCAGCAGCAGCTGGTTGGCCAGACCGGTGTGGGGGTCCGCCATCGACAGCTGCCACAGCTGGTCGTACTTGCCCGCCCGCGGGGTACGGCCGGGTGTGTCCCCGGCCGAGCTGAATTCCTTCAACATCGACTCCACGCTCCTCGGGCTCGATCCCGTCTGCGCGCCGCCAGCCGATCGCTCCGAGCCCGGCCTTGACGCCGGCGTCCTCGGATGCCCGGGCACGCGTGTGCCCGTCGTCCCGGCTGAAGAACTTTTTCTTCTTCTCTTTCTTCACGCTCCGCCCCCCTCCTCCACGTAAATCACTCTTACCGGACCTCGCTGGCGTAACAGAGCAATAAGTCATCTCCTGGCCCGTCCGCGGTCCGCGGCCGCCAATTGCACGTGACACGTTTCCGCTGGCCAGGGCCTTATAGCAGAGTACCGGAGGCTTCCTCGACTACCCCGTCAGCTGCGTCAGAAACCACCGCCTTGCCACCTGCTTGCACCGCGAGAAGTGCGCGGTGGCCGCGCTATCGTCGCCGCAGGTCGACGATGCGCAATCGGGCCCGGCGCCCTTGCCTGCAGGACGGGGCCGGGCGACACCGGATGCGGCGGGTCGACGCCACCGACGACTCGGGATACCGACCATCACACCGTTCACTTCCACACACATCAACCACCGGGGTTCGTCGCCCGGCGGCTGCACGTGACTGCGCCGGCCCCACCCTCGGACGTCGTCGTCGACGACGGTGCGTTGGCGTCGCTCGTGGCCGAGGTGGCCCGGGAGGAGACGTACGGGTTCGACACCGAGTTCCACACCGAGCGCACCTACGTCCCGGAGCTGGCGCTGATCCAGATCGCGTGGGCGGACAAGGTCGCACTCGTCGATCCGCTGGCCGTCGACCCTGCGCCGCTGGCCGAGGTGTTTGGCGGGCCGGGCGTGGCGGTCGCGCACGCATCGACCCAGGACCTCGACGTGCTCATGGCCGCGTGCGGTGTCGTGCCGGCCACGGTGTTCGACACGCAGATCGTCGCGGGGTTCCTCGGCATGTCGACCCCGTCACTGTCGCGACTGGTGGACGCCATGCTCGGCGTGTCCCTCCCCAAGGCGGACCGGCTGTCGGACTGGTTGGAGCGACCGATGTCGGACCGCCAGATCTCCTATGCGATCAGCGACGTGGCCCACCTGTTGGAGCTGCGCACCGTGCTCAGCGAGCGCCTGCGCGCACTGGGCCGCCTCGACTGGGCGCTCGACGAGTGCGATCAGGTGCTGAGCGACCGCACCCCGCCCGCACGCGTTCCCGAGGAGGCCTGGTGGCGGCTCGGGGACATCCGCAGCATGTCACGCCGCTCCCGCGCCGTGGCCCAGGAGGTGGCGGCCTGGCGCGAGCGCACGGCGGCCGAGTCGAACCGGCCGCGGCGCCAGGTGTTGTCGGACCTCGGGCTGCTGGCCATCTCGCAACGACCACCGCACAACGCCGACGAGCTCCGGCGCACGCGCGGCGTCGATGGGCGGCACCTGGCGCAGGGGCGGGCCGCCGAGATCCTCGCGGCCGTGCACCGCGGTCTTGACCTCCCCACCGACCAGATCCGCATGCCCGCGGAGGGTCGCGACGCGCAGGCGCCCCCGGGCGCCGTCGCCGTCTGCTCCGGATTGGTGCGCCAGATCGCCGACGACCTCGACTTCGACCAGGCCCTGCTGGCGACGCGGGCCGACATCTCCCAGCTGCTCATTCGCGAGCCGAGCCGGCTCGACGAGGGATGGCGCCGCGCCATCGTGGGTGACCCGCTGCGCCGCCTCATCGCCGGTGAGGTCGCAGCCGCCTTCGACCGCCGGGGGCACCTCGTCCTCGAGGAGCGCTCCCACCGGCCGGCCGAATCCGCCGGCCCGGGCTGAGTGCCGCGGGCGTAGTCCGAGTGCTTACGCAGCCCGACTAGAGAATCCCGCGAAACCCTTCACTTCTGACTCAAGAGTTTCGGTTTCTTTAGCTTCGGCTCAACAAATCGCGCCCGATATTGAGCCGGCACGCCTATCCGCTCGCACGGAGGCGACCGCAGGGATCAGTTGACCGACTTGTCCCGCCCGGCCCAGTACGGCCCGCGCAGCTTGTACTTCTGCAGCTTCCCCGTAGCGGTGCGATCGAGCGCCTCACGGAACTCGACGCTCGTCGGCGCCTTGAAGTGGGCGAGACGGTCGCGACAGTGGGCGATGAGCTCGGCCTCGCTGCACGAGTCGCCGGGCCGCACCACAACGAGCGCCTTGATCGTCTCGCCCCACTTCTCGTCGGGTACCCCGATCACGGCCACCTCGGCCACTGCGGCGTGCTGATAGAGGCAGTCCTCCACCTCGATGGACGAGACGTTCTCGCCCCCGGTGATGATCACGTCCTTCTTGCGGTCCGAGATCACGGTGTACGCGCCGTCGAGATACCCGCCGTCGCCCGTGTGGAACCAGCCGCCCTCGAGCGCCTTGGCCGACTCCTCCGGCTGCTCCCAGTACCCGGCGAACACGTGGTTCGACTGCGCCAGCACCTCGCCGTCGACGTCCACGGCGACGCGCACGCCGAGCGCCGGCACGCCCGCCCGGCTCAAGAGCTGTGAGCGCTCGGCGGCGTCCGTCCCGTCCCACTCGGCCGGTGCCCGGTTGACCGTCAGCAGCGGCGCCGTCTCGGTGAGGCCGTAGATCTGGATGAACTCCCACCCCAGCTCGGTCTCGATCCGCTCGATCGTCTTCGACGGCGGCGGCGCGCCCGCCACGACGATGCGCACCGTCCCGCGTCCGGGTATCTCGCGCCCGGCCGCCGCCCGCGCCTCGGCCGCTCCGAGGATGGCAGCCACGACGGCCGGCGCGCCGCACAGCAACGTGACGCCCTCCCGCTCGATCCGCGTCAGGATCTCCTCGCCGTCCACCTTGCGCAGCACGATGTGCCGTCCACCCATGCCGGTGACGGCGTACGGCATCCCCCAGCCGTTGCAGTGGAACATCGGCAACGTGTGCAGGAGCACGTCACGATCGTTCACGCCGGTATGCCACCCGAACGCCGTGGCGTTGAGCCAGCAGTTGCGGTGCGTCAGCTGCACCCCCTTGGGTCGCGCCGTCGTGCCGGACGTGTAGTTGACCGAGCACGTCGCGTCTTCGTCCGCGACCCAGGCTCGCGGCTCGGCGCCCTCGCCCGCCGGGGCGAACAGCGCGGCGTCGTCGGTCCCGTCGAGTCGGAACTTGTGGGCCACCTTGATCGCGTCCACCTCGTCGGCCAGGTCCGGGTCGTACAACAGGACCGATGCCCCGGAGTGCCCGACGACGTAAGCGATTTCGTCGCTCGTCAGACGGAAATTGATGGGCACCAGGATGCGCCCGTAGCCGCTCACTCCGAAGAACGAGGCCAAGAATCGTGCGGAGTTGGGGCTCACGATCGCCACCCGCTCCCCCTGCTCGACCCCGAGCTCGTCGAGGGCGATCGCTAGGCCCTTGGCCCGCGCCGCGAGCTCGGCATAGCTCAGATGCTCGAACGACCCGGTCGCACCCGGCTCGTCCACCACCGCGGTCCGGTGGCCGTAGACCAGCGCGGCGCGGTCAAGGAAGTCCGCCACCGTGAGTGCGACCCGCATGCCACCCCCAATCTCTCGGCGCCCGACGGACGCGCCCCACCCCCGCCGACGATATCGGAACGGCTCCTGGTGGCGGGAGTGGCCGGGCGGCGCCCGGCCTAGAAGTGACCCAGCACGGGATGAGGCACGTACGGCTTCTCCAGCTGCTCGATCTCGTCCGCCGTCAGGGTCAGCTCCTCGGCCGCCAGGGCATCCTTGAGGTGCTTCTTCTTCGTCGACCCGACGATCGGCGCGCTCACGCCCGGCTTCTGCAGCAACCACGCCAGGGCGACCTGCGCCGGAGCGATGTCACGTGCGGTCGCGACGTCGTGCACCGCGTCCACGACGTTGAAGTCCGTCGGCTGGTCGTAGAGGTAGTCGGTGAAGGCGTCCGTGCTCGAGCGTGTGGTGAGGCGGCCGCCATCCCGGGTGCGGTTGCCGGCGAGCATCCCGCGCGCCAGCGGGCTCCACGGGATGCAGCCGACGCCCTGATCGAGGCAGAGGGGGATCATCTCCCGCTCCTCCTCGCGGTACACGAGGTTGTAGTGGTTCTGCATGGAGACGAACTTCGCCCAGCCGTGGGACTCCGCCGTGTGCTGGGCCTTGGCGAATTGCCACGCGAACATGCTGCTGGCGCCGATGTAGCGCGCCTTGCCGGCGCGAACGACGTCGTTCAGTGCCTCCATCGTCTCTTCGATCGGTGTCCGCGGGTCCCAGCGGTGGATCTGGTACAGATCGACGTAGTCCATCTTCAGCCGGCGCAACGACGCATCGATACCCGAGAGGATGTGCTTGCGGCCGAGACCCCCGCCGTTCTCCCCAGGCGTGACGGGCATGAACACCTTCGTGGCGACGACGGCCTCGTCGCGGCTGAGGAACTTGGGGACGAGACGACCCGTGGCCACCTCGCTCTGGCCACCCGAATACGTGTCGGCCGTGTCGAAAAAGGTGACGCCGCCCTCGACCGCGGCCTTGACGATCGGCTCGGCCGCGTCCTCGTCGATGACCCACTGGCGTTCGCTTTCGTTCCCGAACCCCATCATGCCGAGGCAGATCCTCGACACCCGTAGCCCTGCCGTGCCCAGATTCGTGTAGTTCATGGCTGACCTCGCTCCGCGCTGGTTGCCGCAGGCTTACCAGCCCCGGCGCGCCCTCCGTTCAGGGCCGGCGAGGTGTTTCAGCGGGACGACGCCAGGGTCAGTGGTGCGGTGCGTGGACGGGGCCAGCGACCTGTTGCGGTGCGGGCGGGTCTTGGTGCGGGCCGCCGAGAGGCGGGCCGGGCCGCGTCCCGCTCTGGCCGCTCCCGCTGCCGTTGCCTTGGCCGGAGCCGGTCCCAGTGCTGCCGCCGGCCCCGCTCCCCGTCACGCCACCGGCGACCGTGCCTCCGCCGTTGCGGCTGCCGTTGCCGTTGCCGCGGCCGGGCCCGCTGCTGCCGCCATTGCCGTGCCCCGCTCCTGTGCTCCCGGTGGTCGCCGGTGGCGTGGTCGGGCTCGCCGTCGTTGACGAAGGCGCCGGGGTCGTGGTGGTGGTCGTCAGCGGCGGTGCGGTGGTGGTCGTGGTCGTACTCGCCGGCGGGCTGAACGAGACCGTCTGCGCGTGGATGGGCTGCGCGGCACCTCCGCTCGTCGAGCCACCACCCGTCAGCGTGGTGAGCGCCGGACCGGTGAGGCTGTCGGCGGCCGAGCCCGACGCGGCGTTACCCGCTGCGCCACCACCCGACCCGCTGTCCCCCGGGCCGGGGAACGAAGGGGCATTCGCCGGCACCGGCGCCGGCGGCGGTGCGCTGGACAACACCGGCACGCTCGCCGGCCCGCCACTGATGATGATCGCTGCGGCGACGGACACGGCCGCCCCGACGCCGCAGACCGAGGCGATCGTCCGGTCGCGGAACGCTTGGGCGCGCCGCAGGCGGGTTGCCATGGCGGAGGCGGCCGACGTCGCCGCCACTGGCGCAGCGCCCACTTCAGGCGGTGCTAGCCGCCCGAAGTCGGGCGACCCGAAGACTTCCTCCAGGGTCGCGTAGTCCTTAGCCTCAGCCCAATCGGACACTGCCCCTCCCTCATTCCTCCGCGGGTGCTGTCCGTGCTGAAGGGGCGTTCCGGCTCACTGACCTCCGGAAACGGTGTTCCCCCCCTCCATCCACCATATAACTGTCGGGCTGATCGGGGAACCAAGACGTGACAATCCCCGGCCAATTGCCCCGAACGCTCGTTGGACTTGCGAAATCCGAGTTTTGATACCCGTGTTCGCGCATCAATCCCGCGGTCCGCCCGCGTCGACTCGCCCGCCGCGGCGCGTCAGGTGGTCGTGCCGGCGACCTCTTTGCCGAGATCCGTGACCGTCACGCCGAGACTGCCCAACACGCCCGTCACCGGCGAGATAGGGGGGAGGGCGGTAGCGAGCCCGTCGGACGCCGTCGTCACCGTTGTGCCAACGGTCGCGACCGTGTCGCCGACGACCACGAGGAGCGGAGTCAACACGTTGCCCGTCGAGGTACCCGGTGGAGTCCCGCCCGAACCACCCGAACCTGCGGGCGGCGGCGGCGTGGTCGTCACCACCTCGACCGTCGTTCCAGGAGGGACCTCGACGACGACCGTAGGGCTCGCCGGCGTCGTATCCGATGCGAGCTCAGCGGTGCCGGCCCCGGCTCCGGAGCCGAACGTGGATGCCGAAGTCCCGGCACCGGCGCCGGCACCGGCGCCTGCGCCGGGAGTGCCGGCGGGTGGCGTAGGCGACGGTGCGCCGCTCGAACCGGGTGCGCCGCCGGGAGGACCCGTGGTGGAGCCGCCCGGCTGCTTGCCCTGCGCCGATTGTGAGGGTGGCTTCGACGACGGGCCTGACCCCACGGCGATGCCCGCGACGACCAGCGCCGCAGCTGCCACGCCGCTCACCGCAGCAATGGCCCGATACCGCGTGGTGTCACGTTCGCGTCCCGCCACCGCACCCTCGCCCATCCCCGCCACGACGGCGAGAGGAGCTGCGGCCACGCGTGGGGTGGCAACGGTGACCGCCTCGGGGCGACCGAAGGCGTCCGAGAGGAACAGCTCTTCGAGCTCGGGCGGCTTGCCCGGCTCGTGGATTCTGGTGCCCGACGAGATCCCGCGCGACGACGCACGCCCGAATTCACGGGATAAGAAGACCTCCTCCAGACTGGTGTCGCCACCAGTCTCCTGCTGGTCGGACATCGATCCCTCCTTCCTCCATCGGATCCCGTCCTATGTAGGTAACGCCTCGGGTGGTTCCCTCCTACCCTGCGTTAACCGGTGTTGCGGAGCCGCTCAGGCCTGTGCCCTCCTTGCCCCCCGCCGCCGGCTGAGCCGGGTGAGCGCGAGGCCCAAGAGCAGGGCGGCGGCGCCGATGACGACCTCCACGACCAGCGGAGCGCCGGTCAGGGCCAGGGGCGACGTGGTGGCGGCCGCCGTCTTGACCGCCGCCGGCGTCGTCGCGGCGGCCGTCGTGACCGCAGCGGCCGGCGTCGTGCTCGGAGGCGTCACCGCCGCCGTCGTCACCGTGGGCTCGGGGCAGGAGGCACTGGCGGTGCCGCCGATGGCCAACTGGATACCGCAAACCGTGACGGGGAGCGTGATGCCCGTGCCGGGGCTGCCCGGCGTGCCGATCGGGAGGGTCACCCCCGGGTTGGAGCCGGTGCACGTGCCGTCGGCGGTGCCGTCGATCGCCGCCGCCACCGAGCAGACGGTGACCGGCGCGTTGACCGGGACGCTCCCGGTCGGGTTCGACGCCAGGTGGGTCGGTTCGCACTGGTTGCTGGCCGAGCCCGCGACCGCCACGACCACGCTGCACGCGTTGACCGGGACCACGCCGTCGATCGGCGCGCTCTGGCTCACGTTGTTGGTCGGCAGGTCGTTCACGAGGGGGAAGCCCGCGTTGGGCATGCACATGCCGGTGCCGGTGCCGTCGACCTCGGCGATCACACCGCAGACCGTGGCCGGCACGTAGGCGTCGGCCAGCTGACCCTTCTGGGTGATCGTGTCGGGGTACTGCGGGCAGTTGGCCGTGCTGTTGCCGTCGATCTCGACGATGACGTCACACACGGTGACGGGCACCGCGGCGTCGATCACGCCCGTCTGCGACACCGTCCCGTTGGTCCCGGCGAGGTTGCAGTCGCTCGCCGTGTTCCCGACGAGGCCGACGTTGATCGCACAGAGGCTCACCGGCACGAAGGCGTTGATGGCTCCGTTCTGCGTCGTCGACGCCGCCGACTGGCCCGTGGTCAGACCGAGGGACTGTGCGGCCGAACCGAGCAGCCCGATCGCGTTGTACTGCGCGCTGATCGGGATGTTGATGTTGCCGATGGCGCCCAGCTGGTCGAGGCCGACCGTGGTCGTCGAACAGCTGCTGTTGGCGCCGGCCAGGAGGCCGAGCGACAGCGAGCAGGCGTTGATCGGCACGTCGGCGTTGAGGAGCGGTGACTTCTGGTTCGTCGTGTTGGTGCCGGTCTGCGAGTTCAGCCCCGGCAGCAAGGTGCTGCCGATCTCGTTGGCCAGCAAGGAGATCGGGATGGACAGGGACAGCGGCAACGCGGCCAACGGCGCCAGCGGGTTCGCCGGGGCGGCCGAAGACTTGGCGGCCGGCGTCGACGCCGGTGCTGGCGACGCGGCCGGGGCCGGGGCCGGCGTCGACTTCGCAGGCGCCGTCGTCGTGGTCGTCGGGGGCGCCGTGGTGGTCGTCGTCGAGAGTTTCGTCGACGGCGACGACGGCAGCACGCTGGACGTGGCGGCACCGGCGGGCGCGAGGCTCGCCAATACACTCACGGCGCCCAGAACCAGGGCGCCAATCAGTACCGCAATTGACAAAAGAGGATTCCGCCTCAAGGTCTTGCTCCTTCTGTGTATGGGCTACACAGGACCCGCATTGAGCCCAACGCTTGGGTTATACCCAGCGGAGTAACGACGAAACTGCGGTCGCCTTCCGCTCGCAGGCGAAAAGTAACCCAAGTTCATTGCCTGCACGGGCGATGCAATGCGGCGCGTTCCGTGCGCATGACGGTTGCGGCGCTCGGAAATCCGTCACCAGCGTGCCTGGCGGCGAAGCGATCCCGCCGCTCCGGGGCGCCCGGCGCTCCCCAGTTAACAGTGTGTGAACGGCTACGCCTGTGACCGCCGGAAATAGCGGCTGAGCGTCTCGATCTGCTGCTGGTACGACGAGCCGATGCCGGACCCGTAGAGCGCGGTGGGCTCCTCCAGCATTCGTTCGAACGTCAGCTTGCACACCGCCTGGCCGTTCTCGACCATGAACGGCACGTCGTGTGCCCGCACCTCGAGGGCGGCGCGCGAGCCGCGGAAGCTCCCAGACGGGTCGAACCCGAACCCGGGGTCGAAGAACCCGGCGTAGTGCGTCCGTAGCTCGCCACTGGTGGGGTCGTACGCCGTCATCTCGGCGGCCAGGTCGGGCGGGATGCACACCGCCTCGTCGGACATCAAGAGGTAGAAGCGCTTGGGCGACAGCACGAGACGGTCGCCCTCCTCGCGGTACACCGAGTCCCAGAACGGGCGCGGGTCGACCTCACCCCCGGTCGTGAGGTCGAGCAGCGGGGCGCTGTCGCGGGCGCTGTAGCCGACGCGGCCTCGCTCGTCCCCGCTCAGGTCGAGCCCGAGGAACAGGCCGTTGGAGAGCACGAGCTCCTCCACTCCGACGGGCGCGCCGTTGCGGTAGAGCATCGGGACCGCCAGGTGCGCCGCGCGCACCTCGTCGTCGCTGAGCCATGGCCGCCCCAACGACAGGCGGAGCTGGTTCAAGGTGAGGTCCTCTTTGACCCGGACGGCGAACGACAGCGGCACCACCTCGAGGTAGAGCGGGCCGCCGTAGCCGGGGGCGATCTCGTCGAAGCGGTCGCTGCCGTCGGTGATGACGCGGGTGAACACGTCGATCCGCCCGGTCGAGCTCTTGGGGTTCGCCTTGCCGCGCAGGCCGGCGGGGAGGTCGAGTCGCTCCTTCAGCTCGATCAGGTACGGGCACTTCGCCTCGAGCATCGCGCCGTCGCCGCGCAGGTCGATCTCGTCGAGGACGTAGTCCTTGAGCTTGCGCTCCACCGAGTCCGCGCCCGGCAGGAAGCTGCAGCGGATGCGCAGAGCCCGCTCCCCCAGCCGCAGGTCGAGGCTGGCCGGTTGGATGTTCGAAGGGGGGATCTTGAAGCGGCCGGCGTCCACGTACCCGGCCCGGATCGCCCCTTCGAGCATCTGTCCCGGGAGCACCCCCTCGGCGGTGGGCTGGAGGTTCAGCATCGGCGGGGGGACCGGGCGGCAGACACGGTCAGAGCAAAGCACGTCGGGAGGGGTCGCGGAAGGCCGAATGTGGGGACGGATTCGGGCACAGGCTGTGGATGACTTGGGGACAGGGCATGGCGTCACGGGGGTTTGGCAGGAACCAACGGGTTGTCCACAGGCCCGGCGGTCGGGTTCGGCCGGCGGGCCGCCCCGGGAGCGACTCCTGGCCCGGCGATAAGCTGACGGGTCGTCAGATTTGGCGCCTGCGCCCGTCTCGCTGGCCCAACGTCGGAGGTTCCCCTTGCTCGACTACGTCATCCGATCCGCCACGCTCATCGATGGGACCGGCGACGCGCCCCGGACCGCCGACATCGGGATCCACGAGGGGCGCATCGTCGCCGTCGGGCAGGTGGACGAGGCGGCCACCACCGAGCTCGATGCGACCGGGCTGTGCGTCGCACCCGGCGTCGTCGACCCGCACACGCACTACGACGCCCAGCTGTTCTGGGACCCCTCCGCGTCGCCGTCCAACGTGCACGGCGTGACGACGGTGATCGGCGGGAACTGCGGCTTCACCCTGGCTCCGATCAACGCCGAGGACGCCGACTACATCCGTCGCATGATGGCCAAGGTCGAGGGCATGCCGCTGGCCGCCCTCGAGAACGGCGTCCCCTGGAACTGGTCGACGTTCGCCGAGTACCTCGATGCGCTCGAGGGCAACCTCGGCGTGAACGCGGGGTTCTTGGTCGGGCACTGCGCGCTGCGGCGCAAGGTGCTCGGGGCGGCGCGGGGCGAAGAGGTCGCGACCGACGACGAGATCGCCGCCATGCGCGAGCTCCTGGCGGACTCGCTGGCCGCGGGCGGCCTCGGCTTCTCGTCGTCGCAGTCGCGCACGCACTCGGACGGCGACGGCAAGCCGATCAGCTCGCGCCACGCGGACCGCCGCGAGATGCTCGCGTTCTGCGCCGAGGTGGCGGCGCACGAGGGCACCACGCTCGAGTACATCACCAACGGGTGCCTCGACTCCTTCAGCCCCGAAGAGGTCGATCTCATGACGGCCATGAGCGTGACGGCGCAGCGCCCGCTCAACTGGAACGTCCTGACCGTCGACGCCCGCTCGGGCGAGCGGATCGAGCACCAGCTCGCGGCGTCCTCCGCCGCGTCCGCCGCGGGCGGGCGCATCGTGGCGCTTACCATGCCGACGCTCGTCCCCATGAACATGAGCTTCCGCACCCACTGCGCCCTCTTCCTCATCCCGGGCTGGGGCGACGTCATGGGGCTGCCCGAGGCCGAGCGCAAGGCCAAGCTGGCCGACCCCGCCGTCCGCGCCACGCTCGACGAGCGCGCCCGCAGCAAGGAGGCCGGCGTCTTCCGCGGCCTGTCGCACTGGGGCACGTACGTCATCGGTGACACGTACGCCCCCGAGAACGAGGGCTGCGCGTTCCGCAGCGTGGCGGACATCGCAGCCGAGCGCGGCACCCCGCCGTTCGACACCCTCCTCGACATCGTCCTGGCCGACGACCTGCGCACGGTGCTCTGGCCGAACACCGACGACGGCACCGACGCCACCTGGGCGATGCGCGCCACGATCTGGAACGACCCCCGGGCCATGGTCGGCGGTTCGGACGCCGGCGCCCACCTCGACCGCATGTGCGGTTCCAGCTACCCGACGGCCTTCCTCGCCGACTGCCTGCGCGGGCGGCGTCTCGTCCCCGTCGAGCAGGCCGTGCACATGATGACGGGCCAGCCGGCGGCCCTCTTCGGGCTGCGCGAGCGCGGCCTCGTCCGCGAGGGGTACGCCGCCGACCTGTTCGTCTTCGACCCCGAGACGGTGGACTCCGAGCCGGCGCGCCTCGTGCACGACCTGCCGGGCGACACCCCCCGCCTCTATGCGGGCTCCCACGGCGTGGTCCGCGTCCTGGTCAACGGCGTCGAGACCGTCCGCGACGGCGCGCCCACGGGCGCCGTGCCCGGCACGCTCCTGCGTTCGGGTCGCGACACGGCGTCGGTCGTTCCCACCCCGGCCTGAAACCGGGGCACCGGCCTCGCCGTCTAGCCTGCCCTCCGGTGACGCCCGAACCCGACGACCCGGCGCTCGCCGTCGACGAGCCGCCGGCCGGACGGGGGACTTTCACCGAGGCCGCCCTCGGCGGGCACGCACCCGACGGCGCAGAGATCGACCAGCTGCCGAGCGACGGGCCCCCGCAGCCGCCGCCGAGGACGCGCTGGCTGCGCGAGGCGATCATCGTCGTGCTGGTCGCCGTCGTCTTCGCCGTCCTCCTCCGGACGTTCGTCGTCCAGACCTTCTTCATCCCCTCGGGCTCCATGGAGCCGACTCTCCAGATCGGCGACCGCATCCTGGTCAACAAGCTCAGCTATGAGCTCCACGGCGTGGGGCGCAGCGACATCGTCGTCTTCTCCCGCCCGGCCGACGAGAACTGCGGCGGGCCCGAGGTGAACGACCTCGTCAAGCGCGTCATCGGCCTGCCCGGCGAGACGATCTCGGTCTCGGGCGGCTACGTCTACATCGACGGCCGCAAGCTCGACGAGAGCTGGCTCCCGTCCTCCGAGCAGGGCGTGACGAAACCGGGCCCGAGCGGCACGGCCTACAGCCTCGACCACCCGTACCGGATCCCGGCCAACGACTACTACGTGATGGGCGACAACCGCACCGACTCGTGCGACAGCCGGTTCTGGGGCCCGATCAACAAGTCGCTCCTCGTGGGCAAGGTCGACATGCGGATCTGGCCCGTCTCGTCGCTGACCTTCTTCTGAGGGGCGGCGCCGGCCGGGCGTGACCGGCGGCGCATGCCCCGCCCCGGCCTCGTCGGGCTAGTCCTCTTCTTCGGGCTCCGCCGCCACCCGCGCCACCGCGGCGACCGTCTGGCCGTCGTCGAGGTTCATCACCCGCACGCCGGTGGCGTCGCGTCCCTGCGACGCGATCTCGCGCGCTGCGGTCCGGATGATCACCCCGCCGGAGGAGACCAGGAGGATCTCCTCGTCGAGGGCGACCATGAAGGCGGCCACCACCGTGCCGCGCGTGCCGGTCAGGCGGATGCCGCGCACGCCCTGGCCGCCGCGGGCCTGGCGGTTGAAGCGCTCGAGCTTCGTGCGCTTGCCGTAGCCGGCGTCGGTCACGATCAGGATGTCGGTGTCGTCGGCCGCCACGTCACACGACACGACGACGTCGCCCTGGCGCAGGCGGATGCCCCGCACCCCGGCCGCGTCGCGTCCCATGGCCCGCACGTCCTCCTCGTTGAAGCGGATCGTCATGCCGTTGCGCGTCACCTCGAAGAGGTCGTCGTGACCCGACGTGGCCACCACGCGGACGAGCTCGTCGCCGTCGCGCAGGTTGATGGCGATGAAGCCCTCGCGCCGCGACTTGTCGTACTCGCTCAACGCGGTCTTCTTCACCTGCCCGTGTGACGTGGCGAAGACCAGGTACTGGTCGGGCGAGAACTCGCCGCGTCGCGATGATCGCCGTGATCGACTCGTTCGGCGCCAGCGGCACCAGGTTCACCGCCGCCGTCCCGCGCGCGGTGCGGTCCTTCGTCGGGATCTCGTGGCCCCGGAGGCGGTACACCTTGCCCTGGTTCGAGAAGAGCAGGAGGTACGCGTGCTGCGACGTGTGCACGACCTGGCTCACCAGGTCCTCTTCCTTGAGGCGCGCCCCCTGCACGCCCCGGCCGCCGCGGCCCTGCGTGCGGAAGGCGGCCGCCGCCACCGACTTGATGTAGCCCGCCCGCGTCATCGTCACGACGATCTCCTCGTCGTCGATGAGGTCCTCCACGCCCATCTCTCCCGGGTCGTGCGTGACGATGCTCCGGCGCGGGTTGTCGTACTTTTCGCGGATCTCGGTCATCTCCGTCTCGATGACGCCGCGCAGCTTGGCGTCGTCGGAGAGGATCGACTCGAGCTCGGCGATCGTCTCGAGCAGCTGCGCCATCTCCTCCTCGAGCTCGGACCGGCCCAGCCGCGTGAGCCGGCCGAGCGTCATGTCGAGGATGTGGTTCGCCTGGACCTCGGTGAAGGAGAACGGCTCCGCCATGAGGGCGGTGCGCGCCTCGGGGCGGTCCTCCGACGCCCGGATCGTCGCGATGACCGCGTCGAGCATGTCGATCGCCTTGAGCAGCCCCTCGACGATGTGCGCCCGGTTGCGCGCCTTGGTGAGGCGGAACTCCGAGCGGCGAGTGATCACCTCGATCTGGTGGTCGACGTAGTGCGAGATCGCCTGCGCCAGGTTCAACGTGCGCGGCACGCTGTCGACCAGCGCCAGCAAGTTGACGCCGAAGCTCGTCTGCAGCGGCGTCTGCTTGAACAGGTTGTTGAGGACGACGTTGGCGTTGGCGTCGCGCTTGAGCTCGATGATCAGCCGCGGCTGCTGGTTGGCCGACGCGTTGCGCATCTCGCTGATCCCGTCGAGGTCGCCGGCGCGCACGAGCTCGGTGATCTTCTGCTCGATCACCTCGACCGACGTCTGGTACGGCAGCTCGGTCACCACGATGCGGTCGCCGACGCGGCCCTCCTCGATCTCGGCGACGGCGCGCATCTTGATCGAGCCGCGCCCGGTCCGGTACGCGTCGAGGATCCCCTGGCGCCCGAGGATCAGCGCCCCGGTCGGGAAGTCGGGGCCCTTGACGAACGCCATCAGGTCGTCGGGCGTCGCGTCGGGGTGGTGGAGCACGTGGATGGCGGCGTCGATCACCTCGCCGATGTTGTGCGGCGGGATGTTCGTCGCCATGCCCACCGCGATGCCCTGGGACCCGTTGACCAGCAGGTTCGGGAACCGCGCCGGCAGCACGACGGGCTCGGACGCCGACCCGTCGTAGTTGGCGACCATGTCGACGGTCTCTTCGTCGATGTCCGCCATGAGCTCGAGCGCGAGCGGCGCCAGGCGGCACTCGGTGTAGCGCATGGCCGCCGCGCCGTCGTCGGGCCCGCGGCCGCCGAAGCTGCCGTGCCCGTCGATGAGCGGGTAGCGCAGCGAGAACTCCTGGACCATGCGGGCCAGCGCGTCGTAGATCGCCGAGTCGCCGTGGGGGTGGTACGTCCCCATGACCTCGCCCACGACCTTGGCGCACTTGTTGTACGGCCGGTCCGGGCGCAGCCCGTTGTCGTACATGGAGTAGAGGATCCGGCGGTGCACGGGCTTGAGGCCGTCGCGCACGTCGGGCAGCGCGCGGGCGACGATGACCGACATGGAGTACTCGAGGAACGAGCGCTCCATCTCCTCTTGGATCTCGATCGGCTCGATCGAACCGCTCGTGGGCGGCTCGTCGCCGCCGGGGGGAGCCGGCGGGCGCGTTCCCGCCGCCCGATCCGGCGCTGCCGCGGCCTGCACCGCGGGTCGACTGACGTGGCATGTCTTTCCTACTTCCTGCTTCCGTCCGGTCCCTCAGATGTCGAGGAAGCGGACGTCCTTGGCGTTCGTCTGGATGAAGTGGCGGCGGAGCTCCACGTCGTCACCCATGAGGATGGAGCACACCTCGTCCGCCAGCGCGGCCTGCTCCACGTTGACCTGCAGGAGCGAGCGCTTGCCCGGGTCCATGGTCGTGTCGCGCAGCTCGGCGAAGTCCATCTCGCCCAGGCCCTTCAGGCGGTTGAATTCGTGCTTGTGGTCGGGGTGCTCGGCCAGGAACGCGGCCTTGGCCGCGTCGTCCTTGAGGTAGATCTTCTCCTTGCCGACCAGCGTCGAGTACAGCGGCGGCTGCGCGACGTAGACGTACCCGCCCTCGACGAGCGGCTTCATCTGACGGAAGAAGAACGTCAGCAGCAGCGTGCGGATGTGGCTGCCGTCCACGTCGGCGTCGGCCAGCATGATCACCTTGTGGTAGCGGATCTTGTCGACGTCGAACTCCTCGGCCAGCCCGGCGCCGATGGCCGAGATGAGCGCCTGGATCTCGGTGTTCTTGAGCATCTTGTCGATGCGCGCCCGCTCGACGTTGAGGATCTTGCCCCGGATCGGGAGGATCGCCTGCGTCACGGGGTTGCGGGCGTCCTTGGCCGAGCCACCGGCCGAGTTGCCCTCGACGATGAACAGCTCGGACTCGCGCGGGTCGCGTGACGAGCAGTCGGCCAGCTTGCCCGGGAGCCCGGCGCCGTCGAGCGCCGACTTGCGGCGCGTCAGGTCACGCGCGCCCTGCGCCGCCATGCGCGCCCGGGCCGCCTGCGTCGACTTCTGCACGATCTGGCTCGCCTCGCGGGGGTTCTCCTCCAGCCACTCGCGCGAACTTCTCGTTCGTCGTGCGCTCGGTCAGCGAGCGGATGCTGACGTTGCCGAGCTTGGCCTTGGTCTGCCCCTCGAACTGCGGGTCGCGCAGGCGCACCGAGATGATCGCCGTGAGGCCCTCGCGGATGTCCTCGCCCTTGAGGTTCTCCTCCTTCTCCTTCAAGAGGTTGCGCGCCCGGGCGTAACGGTTGACGACGTTGGTGAGCGCCTTGGAGAAGCCCTCGACGTGCATCCCGCCCTCGATCGTCGAGATGCCGTTGGCGAACGAGTGGATCGACTCGTGGTAGCCGGTGTTCCACTGCAGCGCGATCTCGACCTCCTGGCTCTCCTCGGCGCCCTCGAACGACGCCACCTTGCGGAAGAGCGACTCCTTCGACGCGTTGAGGTGCTTGACGAAGTCGACGATGCCGCCGTTGTACTTGAACGTGACCTTCGTCTCGGGCTCGGTCCGCTCGTCGGTGAACCGGATCTCGAGGCCCTTGTTCAAGAAGGCCATGATCTGCAGGCGCTCGATGACCGTCTGGGCGCGGAACTCGGTCTCGTCGAAGACGCTGGCGTCGGGCCAGAACGTGACGGTGGTGCCGGTGCGCGGCCGGCCGGTGCTGCGGTCCTTGGGGGCCGGCCCGGTCGCGGTGACCTTGCGCTTGAGGCGGCCGCCCTTCTCGAACTCCGCCTCCCAGTGCTGGCCGTCGCGGTCCACCTCGAGGATCAGGCGGGACGAGAGGGCGTTTACCACCGACACGCCCACGCCGTGCAGCCCGCCGGAGACCTTGTAGCCCTTGCCGCCGAACTTGCCCCCGGCGTGCAGCGTGGTCAGGACGATCTCGGCCGTCGACTGCTTGGGGTACTTGGGGTGCGGCCCGACCGGGATCCCGGCCCCGTCGTCGGTGACCCGGACGCCCCCGTCGGCCAGCATCGTCACGTCGATCCGGCTGGCCCGTCCCGCCATCGCCTCGTCGACGGAGTTGTCCACGACCTCCCACACCAGGTGGTGCAGGCCCGTCGGGCCCGTCGACCCGATGTACATGCCCGGGCGCTTCCGGACCGCCTCGAGCCCCTCGAGAATCGTGATGTCGGCCTCGCCATACGAGGAACTCGCCCCATTCAGCGTGTCGTCCACCTTTACTGCCACAGGCGCGCCCTTTCAGAACAACGGTCTCTCACGGTGCGTATCGAATCCCCGAACGGAGTACCTCCGGCCTTTCGATGCGAACGCACCATTCTACCCGATGGAGGCGACAATTCGGCACTCAAGAACGGTCGCTCAGGGCCGCTCGACCAGCACCTCCAGACGCTCGATGGCGGTGTCGCCCAGGTCGTGGACGCGCGCCAGGATCTGGGCCGACTGCATCCGCGCCCGCGTCGCCCACGCTGGGTGGTCGACAGCCACGATCAGGGTGCGCCCGTCGACGCGCAGGGGCCGGGCGTGGGCCGCCAGATCGCCCTCGACGACCTCGGCCCAGCGGGCGAAGACCACCTCCATCGTCGCCGGGGAGGCCGAGGCGCCGAGGCGCCGGAGCAGCCTGGGCATGGCGTCGCCGACCCGTCGCGGGCCTCCCCCGCGCCGCTCCCTCACCGGGCCCTCACCCGCTCCGCAGCGTCTCGACCGGGACGACCCGGGCCACCGCGATGCCCTCGGGCAACGGCGACGCCGTGGTCAGGATCGACTGCCCGGCCGGCAGCTCCACCACCAGGGCCCGGCTGCGCACGGGGTCGAGCTCGGAGAACACGTCGTCGAGCAGGAGGGTCGGGGCCACCGGCGTCCGCGCCCGCACGAGCTCGTGGATCCCGAGCCGCAGGGCCAGGGCGAGGCAACGCTGCTCGCCCTGGGAGGCGTGGGTGCGCGCGGTGCGCCCGTCGAGCACGACCACGACGTCGTCACGGTGCGGGCCCAAGGTGTTCAGGCCGCGGCGCAGGTCGTCCGGCCGCGCTCGCGTGCGAGCGCGTCGGCCAGGTCACCGTCCCAGCTCCGCTGGTAGCGCAACGTCACGGCGGCGCGGTCGGTCGCGCCGGCCAGCCGCCCGTATGCGCCACTCACGAGCGGCTCGAGCTCGGCCACCAGGCGCTCACGCGCCGCCACGAGCACCTTGCCGGCGTCGGCCAACCGTTGGTCCCACACCTCGAGTGTGGTCGTCACGTCCGCGTTGACCCGGCCGCCCGACTGGCGCAGCAGCGCGGCGCGCTGACGCAACACGCGGTCGGTCTCGTCCGCCGCGCGCGCCCCCTCGGCGTCGAGCAACGCCAGCGTGTCGTCGAGGAGGTCGCGCCGGCCCGCCGGCCCGCCGCTGATCAACGCGAGGTCGTCGGGCGAGAAGACCGTGCACGGCGCCGCGCCCGCCAGCGCCTTGCGGCCGTTGACGTCCTTGCGGTTCACCCGGGTCCGGCTGCGGCCGACCGGCTTGATCTCCGCCTCCACGAGCACCGTGGTCTCGGGCGTGTCGAACTCGGCGCGCACGATGGCGCTCTGCGCACCGGTGCGCACCATCGCCTCGGGCGGGGCGCCGCGGAACGAGCGCCGGGTGCCGAGATAGGCCAGGGCCTCGAGCACACTCGTCTTGCCCGTGCCGTTGGCGCCCGTGATCGCCGTGGTCCCCTCGGGCTCGGGCGAGAGCTGTGCGGTGTGGAAGGCCCGGAAGTCGGCCAACTCGACGTGCCGGAGGCTCACCGCGCCCGGGGTCCCCTCAGGACACCCGCACCGGCATCAGCAGATAACGGAATCGGTCCTCCTCCGCGCCGCGCACCGTCGCCGCCCGCGACGCGTCGGCCGTCTCGACGATCACCTCGTCGCCCGTCACCGCCTCGACGCCGTCGATCAGATACGACGGGTTGAACGCGATGACGAGGTCCTCGCCGGTGTAGTCGCCGTCGACCGCCTCCGCCGCGTCGCCGACGTCCTGGCTCTGCACACTCAGGTCGACGCCGCCCTGTCGCATGGCGAGGCGCACCGGCGTCGTGTTGTCGCGCACGAGCAGCTGCACCCGGCGCAGCGCGGCGAGGAAGCTCTCCTTCCCGAGGTGCAGGCGGTTCGGGTACGAGTCCGGGATCAACTGCTTGTAGTCCGGGTAGCGCCCCTCGAGCAGGCGCGTGCTGATCTGGACCTTGCCCTGCCAGAACGTGATCTCGTTGCTGCTCGCCGCCACGCCGACCCGGCTGGTCTCCGCGCCCTCGGCGATCGTCCCGGTCGGCAACCGCTGCAGCTCCGACAGCGCCCGGGCGGGCACCAGGAGGTCCTCCTCGCCCGGGATGGTGTCGGTGTCGGCCAGGTCGCGCATGGCCATGCGGTACGAGTCGGTCGCCACCATCCGGATGAACCCGTCGACGTGCGCCAGCAGCACGCCCGTCAACAGGGGCCGGCCGTCGTCGTGCGAGGCCGCCCGTACGACCTGGCGCACCGCCTCGCCGAGGGAGGCCTCCGACAGGTGCGTCGTGGGCTCCGCGGTCTTGCCGACGGGGGGGAACTCCACGACGGGATACGTGTGGAGCCGGAACGTCGAGCGGGCGGCGGAAATTGTGACCTGGTCCCCCTCGTCCTCCACCGTGACCGCCCCCGGCTCGAGGCGCCGGACGATGTCGGTGGCGAGGCGCGACGGAATCACACAACTGCCGTCGTCGATCCCGATCACCTCGTCGCTCACCTGGATCGTGAGGTCGAGGTCGGTCCCGGTGACGCTCAACGCGTTGCCGGTGCACGACAACAACAGGCCGAGGAGGACCGGGGAGGAGCCGCCGCGTCCGCCCACGGCTCGTCCGGCCGTGGCCAGCATGTCGACGAGTGCGTCGCGCTCGGATCTGAACTTCACGGACGGTCGTCCTTTCGGAGGCGGGTCCTGCTTGTCATTTCGAGAGGGAAAGGTACATGGGAGAGGTAACGGTAGTAAGGGGTGTGAATTGTGGATGACACCGAGTGAGGCCAGCGTGACGGTCGGGTCGGTGTCCCCATGCCCTGTGCGGCGTCGAGGGGGTCGGTCCGGCTCCGGGGCCCTGGCCTGAGGACGACTGGGGACGCGCCGCCTGTTGGTCCCCACGCTCAGGGCCGGCGATCCACAGCCTTTGCCCCTTGCTAACCACAAGACGCCCGACTAGGAGGTGCTCCGGCGCGGCCTCAGGCCGTGTCGGCACGGATCTTTTGGATGAGCTCGGTGACCTGTTCGTAGATCTGCCGGCGTTCCTGCATCTGCCCGGCGATCTTGTCGACGGCGTGGATGACCGTGGTGTGGTCCCGCTTGCCGAAGACGCGGCCGATGGCGGGATAGCTGTAGTCCGTGAGCTCGCGGGTGAGGTACATGGCGACCTGACGGGCCGTGACCAGCGGGCGGGTCCGGCTGGGCCCGCAGATGGCGTCGACGGGGAACCCGTACGCCGCCGAGGTGGTCTCGAGGATGTACTGGGGCGAGATCCGCCGCGGCTCGCCCGCGTTGACGAGGTCGGAGAGCACCTGCTCGGCCTGCCCGAGCGAGATCGGCTCCTTGTTGAGCTTGGCGAAGGCGCAGATCCGGATGAGCGCGCCCTCGAGCTCTCGGATGTTGTTCTTTACGTGCGTGGCGATGAACGCCAGCACGTCGTCGGGCACGTCCTGGTGCTCGCTCAGGCACTTCGAGCGCAGGATGGCGAGGCGCGTCTCGAGGTCGGGCGGGTCGATCTCGGTGATCAGGCCCGAGAGGAAGCGGCTGCGCAGCCGGTCCTCCAGCGTCTCGATCGACTTGGGCGGGCGGTCGGACGTGAGCACGATCTGCTTGGACGCGCCCATGAGGTCGTTGTACGTGTGGAAGAACTCTTCTTGGAGGCCCTCTTTGCGCTCCATGAACTGGACGTCGTCGATGAGGAGGACGTCGCAGTCGCGGTAGCGGCGCTTGAACGACAGGGTCGTCGACGTGCGCAGCGAGTCGACGAAGTCGTTCATGAACGTCTCGGTCGTGACGTAGAGGACCTTGCGCCGGGCGTAGTTCACGGTGACGTAGTTGCCGATGGCGTGGAGGAGGTGCGTCTTGCCCAGCCCCGAGTCCCCGTAGATGAAGAGCGGATTGTACGAACGGCCTGGGGTTTCGGCCACGGCCTGGGCCGCCGCGTGCGCCAGGCGGTTCGAGGAGGCGGCGACGAAGGACTCGAACGTGAACTTCGGGTCGAGCTGCACCGCGGGCGACTCACGGCCGCCGCGGGTGGAAGGCGACGGCGCGGCGGGCATCGGGTCGGGGTCGGCCGGCAGCCCGAAGACCTCGTCGATGCTCGGCAGCATCGAGCTGGCCCGGCCCATGTCACGCCCGTCGTCGCGCTGGCGCCGGTCGCAAGCGGGGCCGGAGCCGCAGCCACGTGCTCGTGGACCTGCAGCCGCCCGCGCACCGGGGCGCCCACGGCGTTGGCCAGCGTGTCCTCGATCATCGGCAGGTACCGCGACTCCACCCGCTCGCGGATGAGGGCGTTGGGAACGGACAGCACGAAGACGCCGTCGGCGTACCCGACCGGCTCGATACCCGAGAGCCACAGCTGCCACGTGCTCTCCGACACCTGGTCGCGCAGCGACCCGGTGCACAATGTCC
This sequence comes from uncultured Acidimicrobiaceae bacterium, assembly GCA_963783995.1. GTDB lineage: Bacteria > Actinomycetota > Acidimicrobiia > Acidimicrobiales > RAAP-2 > Bog-473. The sequence goes on along the minus strand of CAWAPU010000009.1, from coordinate 87,541 downwards.
AGAGATCTCCTGCCTGATTCACCGCTCTCGCCAGACGACCCTTCTCCCCCCTCGGCGTCCGGCCAGATGTCGGTGACGGTCCTCGGTACGGGTAATCGGTTGAACGTACACCCCGCCGCGTCGATGCGACTAGAGGCCCCCCACAAATCGCGCCTAACATGGGCGGACTCGCCGCCGCCGGCCAGATTCCTTCCGAGGGCCGTGGCATGAACCCCGCGACGGACCGGTGCACCGAGGCCGTCGCGGGCGTCGTGAAAGGCTGAATGACGTGAAGCGCACCTATCAACCGAATACCCGCAAGCGGGCCCGCACGCACGGGTTCCGCAAGCGCATGTCCACCCGGGCGGGGCGGGCGATCCTGAAGTCCCGGCGCGCCAAGGGCCGCCACCGCCTCACCGTCTGAGTACGGACCTCGTGCCTGCCAAGACGGTCGGACGGATCACCAGCCGCGCTGCCTTCGCCGAGGTGCAACGCTCGCGCGCCCGGGGCGCCAGCGGCCCCGTGCCGCGCCGTCTTCGTGCCGGCCGACGAGACCGCCACCGGCGTGTTTCCCCAGGTCGGATACGCAATTGGCCGTCGCTGCGGCACCGCCGTGGTGCGCAACCGCCTCCGCCGGCGGGCCCGGGCCGTGGTCCGGGAGGCAGCGTCGTCCCTCCCCCGCGGCGCCTTCGTCGTCCGGCTTGACCCGGCGCGGCGGGCCTGAGCGCCGCCGACCTCCGCCACGACGTCACCCGGGCGTTGCGGCGCGCCGGCCAGTCGGCGAGCCGCCCGTGACGGCCGAGACCGAGCCCCGTCCCGGCCCCGCCGCCCGCGGCGCCGTCGCCGTGCTCCGCGCCTACCAGGGCGCGGCCTCGGGCCGGATCTCCCCCTGCCGCTTCTACCCGAGCTGCTCGAACTACGGGGTCGAGGCGTTCACCGTGCACGGCTTCTGGCGCGGCCTGTCGCTGACGGCCCGGCGCCTCCTGCGCTGCCGGCCCTTCGGGCCCCACGGCGTCGACCTGGTGCCCGATCCCGATCCCGGTCCACCAGCACCACCACCGTGAAGGCGCCCAGCCGTGCTGAGCCCCGCTCCTCGGCACCGAGAACGCCCTGTTCCACCTGATCGGCGAGATCTTCCACCCGATCTTCGAGCTCTTCGGCCTGATCCTGGCCGGGCTCTACTCCGTCTGGCCCAACTACGGCTTCGCCATCGCCGGCCTGACGATCCTCATCATGATCGTCCTCACCCCGATCACGGTGAAGAGCACCAAGTCGATGATCGCGATGCAGCGGCTGCAGCCCGAGATGAAGAAACTGCAGGCCAAGTACAAGGGCGCAGAGAACCGGGAGATGCTCAACCAGGAGATGATGCGTCTCTACAAGGAGAACGGGACGAGCCCGTTCGGCGCCTGCCTGCCGAGCCTCCTGCAGATGCCCTTCCTGATCGTGCTGTACACGTTGATCCGTGGGCTCTCGACCACGGTCACCAAGGGCCACTATTACACCGGCATAAATGGCGTCTATCAGAAGTGCACTGTAGCCATATGTGGGTCGCCTAAGTACATCCCGACTGCTTCACAAATGCACACCGATTTGGTCGTAAGTAAGGGCCAGATGCATTGGTGGTTCGGGATGGACCTTTCGGCCTATCCCTTGTCGAACCACGCAACCCCGGGCAGCGCCAGCGACTTCGTTTTGATCCTCCCTTATCTGCTGCTCATTGGTGTCGCAATCTTCCTCCAGTACTACCAAATGAAGCAGATGAATAGCCGCAATCCGCAGGCTGCAGCTGCGAATCCGCAGATGCAAACCATGCAGAAGTTTTTCCCAATTATCTTCGGTTTCATTTACCTAAGAGTGCCGGCGGGAGCAACCATTTACATGGTGGTTTCTTCGGCCATGCGGATCGGGACCCAAGAGGTGATGTTCCGCACCGGGATGGTCAAACCGGTGGCCGCCGAACGCGAGATCGGTTCGGCCAAGGAGAAGGAGAAACCGCCTCCTCCAGAACTAGAACCAAAACCGACGCCCAAAGCGGCGTCGAAGCGCTCGACCGCGACGGACGGGACGGCGCCGGCCAAGGGAACCGTGCCGCCGAAGAGACCGGCGGGCACCAACGGACGGTCCACGAACGACGAACGGGCGGAAACCGGCGGCGGGCAAGCGGCCCACCAACGGCAAGGGAGCGCCGGGCGGAGGAGCGCGGCCCCCAAGCCCAGCATCGCTCGCGTTCCAAGCGGACCAGAAAGGCACGCTAGGACGTGGAGTGGGTAGAGGTCGCTGGCAAAACCGTGGAAGAGGCGACCGAGCAGGCACTGGACCAGCTCGGCGTCGGACGCCGGCGACGCCGAGGTCATCGTCGTCACCGAGCCCAAGATGGGCCTCTTCGGCCGTGTCCGGGTCGAGGCCCGGGTGCGGGCCCGGGTGCGTCCCGTCGGGGCCCGGCCCAAGCGCGAGCGCTCGCGCCGCGGCGGCGGTCGGGACAGGGTCAGGGGCAGGGCGGGAGCGTCAGGGCAGGCCAAGGCGGCAACCGGCGTCAGGGCCGTCGGGCTCGAGCGTGAACAACGCCCGCGCCGAGAGCGGCAGCGCCTCCGCCACGGCCACTGCGGATGAGGCGGAGGCTCCAACGGCCGACGCCGACCACCGGGCGAGGAGCGCAGCAACGGCCGCCGGCACGGGTCCGGGACGAGCCGCTCGGCCCGCCGGCGCCGCAACCGCAGCCGGGCCGCCGCCGGCGGTGGCGGTGGCGGTGGCGCCAGGGACGGCGAAGGCTCGAGGAACGGCGCCGGCCCCAACGGTGAGCGGTCGGGGCCAAGATCTCAACGCAGCAACGAAGCGAAGGAGAAAGGGACATGGCCGAGGGCATGACGCTCGAGGAACAAGGCGAGGTCGGGCGGGCCTTCCTGGCCGGTCTGTTGGCCGAGTACGGCCTCGAGGCGACGGTCGAGACCCGCCTGCTCGATGAGGACACCGTCGAGATCGCCGCCATCGGCGACGACCTCGGCATGCTGGTGGGCCCCCGCGGCTCGACGCTGGCCGCGCTCCAGGACCTCACCCGGGCCGTCGTCCAGCGCCAGTGCCCGTCGCGCACCGACCGCATCCTGGTCGACGTTGCGGGTACCGGGAGCACCGTTCCGCCGCCCTCAAGCGCTTCAGCGCCCAGATCGCCGAGGAGGTCCTCGCCTCCGGCCAGGAGAAGGCGCTCGAGGCCATGAGCCCCGCCGACCGCAAGTCCGTCCACGACGCCATCAACGAGATCGACGGCGTGGCCACCCGCTCCGAGGGCGAGGACCCCCACCGCTACATCGTCATCGCCCCGGCGAGCTGACCCGGCGTCGGTGCCCCGCACCGACCCTTCCCGGCCGCCTCTCCCCCGCCGGCCCGGGCTCCTCGACATCCTCGACGAGGCCCGGGCCGCCGGCTTCCTCGGCCCCGGCCCGCTCGACCCGCAGCTCCGCCACGCCGAGGGTTTCGCCGTCGTGGCCCGCCGCCTCTGGCCTGACGGCCCGACCCCGCCGGTCCTCCTGGACCTCGGCTCGGGGGGCGGCCTCCCCGGCCTCGTCGTGGCCACGCGTTGGCCGGAGGCCACCGTCGTCCTCCTCGACGCCAGCGCCCGCCGCACGGCCTTCCTGACCGCCGCCGCCCGCCGCCTCGGCCTCGAGGACCACGGTCGCCGTACGCCAGGACCGAGCCGAGGTCGCCGGGCGCGACCCGCGATGCTCCGCGGCCACCTCGACTTCGTCGTTTCCCGCTCCTTCGGCCGCCCCGCCGTGACCGCCGAGTGCGCCGCTCCGCTCCTCAAGCTCGGCGGATGGCTGGTCGTCTCCGAGCCCCCCGCCACTCCCCTGCCCGACCCTGGCCGTCGGGCGCCAGCGGGCCCGGGCGCCCCGATCCCTCCGAGGGTCCCCGCTGGCCCGCTGAGCCCCTGCGCCAGCTCGGCCTGGAGCCCGCCGGCTGGTGCACGAGGGGTTTCGAGTACCAGACGCTCCGCCAGTTCGAGGCGTGCCCCGAACGGTTCCCCCGCCGCGACGGCGTGCCCGCCAAACGTCCTCTCTTCTGACCCGGTCCCCGCTGGACGACCGGCTCCTCGATCTCGCGGCCGCCCGCCGCCCGACGATCCCTGATCCTCGCTCCGGACAGTCGTTGGGGCAAAGGTTTCACGTGGAACCCCAGGCCGATGCTCTGCCGCGCCCCGGTCGATGTTTCACGTGAAACAGAGGCTTAAGCCTTGACCGCCTCGGGTGGGGCACGCCAGGATAGGCCTCGTGCTGCGGCGACTCGGAGTTCCCGCCTGATGCGCATCCGGCGCAGGGACAAGAATTCCCGACACCATCGCCAACCGAGACGCTGCAGAGCCCCCGAACCCCAGCAGGGCCCGACGTCGGCGATCCGGTAAAGAGCCTGATCACGGACCCAGGCGAGGTCACAAACGGGGCGTCACCTGCCCCCGCCGAGGCCCCCGTGACCCCCGGCGGGATCTTCCCCGGTCGCCGCAGCTGCCCGGCCTCCGCGCGACTCCAGCCGGGCCCCGCGTCCGGCCGGCCCGATCGGCTCGGCCCCGGCCCCGCACCGGCCGACGGCCCCGTGCCGATCCCGGCCGACACCTCCCCCGGCCAGCCCAGTGGCCGCCGATCCCCCTCCCCCGCCCGAAAACGGCGTCGAACCACCCCAGACGCCCGAACAAGAGCCCGATTTCGGAGGCTCCGGCGGCCCACCAGGAGGCCCGGAGCGCGGAGTACTTTCGGCCCCAGCCTCCACCGAGGAAGCGGAGCCCGAGGCGGAGATGGCCAAGAACAGAGGCGGACAAAAAGGCGAAGACGCCTGACCCGCCAGGAGCCGAGGAGCCCCATGCGGCCGCCCACCATCAGCGACGACGCCGACGAACTGCTCAACGGCGCGAAGCCGGCCGCCCGGGAGCTGCCCCGGGTCATCGCCATCGCCAACCAGAAGGGCGGCGTGGGCAAGACCACCACCACCGTCAACCTCGGAGCGGCGCTGGCCGAGCTGGGCTACCGGGTCCTGGTCATCGATCTCGATCCCCAGGGCAACGCCACCACCGGCCTGGGCATCGACGCCCGGAACTTCGAGCTGTCGATGTACGACGTGATCATGCGGGACCAGCCGCTCGAGGACTGCATCGAGCCGACCAGCGTCAAGAACCTCTTCGTGGCCCCGGCCACCATCGACCTGGCCGGCGTCGAGATCGAGCTGGTGCCCGCCTTCAGCCGGGAGCTGAAGCTCAAGCGGGCCATCGACACCGTCGTCGACGACTTCGACTTCGTCCTGATCGACTGCCCCCCGTCGCTCGGGCCTGATCACGGTCAACGGCCTGGCCGCGGCCGACGAGGTCATGGTGCCCATCCAGTGCGAGTACTACGCCCTGGAGGGTCTGAGCCAGCTCCTGCGCAACGTCAAGCTGGTCTCGACCAACCTGAACGAGACCCTGGAGGTCACCACCATCGTGCTGACCATGTACGACGCCCGGACCCGGCTCTCGGTCGACGTGGCCAACGAGGTCCGGGAGCACTTCTCCGAGCGGGTCTGCAGGATCGTGATCCCCCGGACGGTCCGGCTCTCCGAGGCGCCGTCGTTCGGGCAACCGATCACCGTGTTCGATCCGGCTTCACGGGGGGCCGTGGCCTACCGCGAGCTGGCCAAGGAGGTGAGCGATGGCGCGCCGCAGCGGACTCGGTAAGGGACTCGGCGCCCTGATCCCGAGCGAGGCGGCGGGGGAGTCGGACTCCGCTCCTCCGGGTGGTTCCGATCTCGCACATCCGGCCCAACGCCTTCCAACCCCGGAGCCACTTCGACGAGGAGTCGCATGTCGTCGCTGGCCGCCTCCATCCGCGAGGTGGGCCTGCTCCAGCCGGTCCTGGTGCGCGAGCTCGAGGACGAGGAGGAGAGCTACGAGCTCATCGCGGGGGAGCGGCGCTGGCGGGCCGCCCGGCGGGCCGGGCTCCAGACCATCCCGGTGCTGGTCCAGGTGGCCGACGACGTGGCCAGCCTCGAGCAGGCCCTGGTGGAGAACCTCCACCGGGAGGACCTCAACGCCCTGGAGGAGGCCGCCGCCTACCAGCAGCTGATCGACGACTTCGGCCTGACCCACGAGCAGGTGGCCACCCGGATGGGCAAGGGCCGGGCCACGGTGACCAACACGCTCCGTCTGCTGCAGCTGCCGGCCGGGGCCCAGCGGGCGCTGGCCGAGCGGACCATCTCCGCCGGCCACGCCCGGGCCCTGCTCGGCACGCCCGACCGGGCCCTCCAGGAGCAGCTGGTCGAGCGGATCGTGGCCGAGGGTTTGACGGTGCGGGCCGTCGAGGACCTGGTGCGGAGCGGCGGGACCGAGCTCAGGGTCGTCCCTCCGTCGAGGGGAGCCGGTCGACCGAAGACGGCCGATGCGAAGGGTACGTACCGCAAGTACTACCGAGTCCGGCCGCGCCGAGGCGCCGGTCCGCAAGCTGCCCGAGCCCGGGTGCTCGAGCTCGAGGAGCTGCTGTCGACCTACCTCAACACCCGGGTCAAGGTGGACATCCAGAACCGGCGGGGTCGCCTGGTGGTCGAGTTCGCCACCCTCGAGGACCTGGAGCGCATCTACCGGGCCATGGTCGGTGACGGCGGCGTCGCGTAGTTCACGCAACTGTCAAGGCACGGTTCAGCTTCATCCACAACCTGTGCATGACGTTGTGGATTGTTACCTAGTTCATCTGCCGGAAGTATTGATCGCGTAACCGTCTCAGGGTTGGTGAGTGTCACGCCGGCGGCGCGAGCGGCCTCGTCAGCGCTGATTACCGGTAATCAGTCCCAGGAGACGTCGGCCCATGCCCGAGCGCCGGCGACAGGGCGGCGGCCAGAGCGGCGGCCCGCTCGACCACGACGCTGGCCGGACCGACCTCGACCAGCACCGCGGGCATCCGGGTCTCACGCAGGAGGGGCACCGACATGCCCTGGACGCCCCCGTCGGCCACGCCGAGCGCCCGGGGCACGGCGCCCTGGACCAGCTCGGCCAACCGGCGCCCGCCCGGTGACTCGTCGTGGTGCCCGACCAGAAGGCGGTGCGGCACGACGGACGGTCGAGGGATCGAGGCGGAGCCCGAGGAAGACGTCGACGTCGAGCTCGTTGGCCTGCTGGCCTGGGCGGAGTCGTCGGGGTGGTGGAGCTCGGTCACCCGGGTGCCGCCCAGCGGAGCCGCCGGCGCAGGGCCCCGGTCACGCTGCCCAGCCCGCCGCTCTCGCCGATGGCCACGTGGCGGCCCGCGAGGGTGGCGGGGGCGTCGCGCAGCTCGGCCCGGGCCCGCACGGTGGAGACGAGCTCGGGGTCGTGCGTGGCGGCTCTCGAGGCGCATCAGCTCGCGCAGGGTGGCGCCGCCGACGATGCCGTCGACGGGCAGCCCGGCGTTGCGCTGGAACTCGCCGAGGGCGCGCGCGGTGGGGTCGCCGAAGATGCCGTCGACCCGGCCGGTGTCGAAGCCGAGGCTGCACAGGCGCTGCTGCAGCTCGGCGACGTCGTCGCCCCGCAGCATGGGGGTCCGGCGGTACAGGAAGCGGTCGCCGAGCCGGAAACCGGCCTCGACCAGGGTGTTCCAGGTCTGCGGGCCGCAGACGCCGTCGACGCGCAGGCCGCGCAGGTGCTGGAAGGCCTCGACGGCGGCCCGGGTGGCCGGGCCGAAGATGCCGTCGGCGTCGACGGGCGCGCCCGGCAGGCGGCGGCCAGTCGGTGCTGGATGTCGGCGACCGCGGCGCCGCGGTCGCCGACGGCGAGCGGGAGGCCTACAGGTAGGCCGAGATCTCCTCGAGCAGCTGCGCCTTGGGCTTGGCCCCGATCAGGCGGGCCTGGGGCTCCCCGTCCTTGAACAGGATCAGCGTCGGGATGCTCATCACGTCGAAGCGCCGCGTCACGTCCAGGTTGTCGTCGATGTTCAGCTTGCCGATCCGGATCTTGCCCGCCTGCTCCTCGGCGATCTCCTCCAGCACCGGGGCGATCATCTTGCACGGACCGCACCACTCGGCCCAGAAGTCCACCAGCACGGGCACGTCCGAAGCCTTGACATGCTCGTCAAAGGTAGCGTCGGTCAGGGTCACGATCTTCTCGCTCATGGCATCTCCTTGTCAGCGTGGTGCAACGCCGCGCGCCCCGGTTCTGTTCCCGGCCGGGCTGCGGTTACTCGCCCTGTCTCTCGAGCCAGCGCTCGGCGTCGATGGCGGCCATGCAGCCCGACCCGGCCGCGGTGATGGCCTGGCGGTAGTAGTGGTCCTGGACGTCGCCGCAGGCGAAGACCCCGTCCACGCTGGTCCGGGTCGTGCCGTCGACGTCCGGACGTAGCCGTTGTCCTCCAGCTCGAGCTGGCCCTTGAACAGGGCGGTGTTGGGCTCGTGGCCGATGGCGACGAAGAGCCCGGTCGCGTCGAGCTCGGACTCCTCGCCGGTGACCGTGTCCCGGAGGCGTAGCGCCGCTGACCTTGGTGTCGCCGAGGACGTCGGTGACCACCGAGTTCCACCGAACTCGATCTTGGGGTTGGCGAAGGCCCGCTCCTGCATGATCTTCGAGGCCCGCAGCTCGTCGCGCCGGTGGATCACGGTGACCTTGGAGGCGAAGCGGGCCAGGAAGATGGCCTCCTCCAGGGCGGAGTCGCCGCCGCCGGCCACGGCGATGTGCTGGTCGCGGAAGAAGAAGCCGTCGCAGGTGGCGCAGGTCGAGACCCCGTAGCCGAGCAGGCGGTCCTCGTTGGGCACGCCGAGCATGAGCGAGCGGGCGCCGGTGGCGACGATGAGCGCGTCGGCCACGACGGTGGGCTCGTCGGCCTCGGGGTCGCCGACCCAGACCTCGAACGGCCAGGGCGAGAGGTCGACGCGGCTGACCTTGGCCGTGCGCAGCTCGGCCCCGAAACGCAGGGCCTGGGCGCGCATCATGCCCATGAGCTCGGGGCCCATGATCCCGTCGACGAAGCCCGGGTAGTTCTCCACCTCGGTGGTCAGCATGAGCTGGCCGCCGGGCTGGTCGCTGGTGGAGGAGGGCTCGCCCTCGATGACCAGGGGCTCGAGCTGCGCCCGGGCGGTGTAGAGGGCTGCGGTCAGCCCGGCCGGCCCGCTCCCGATGATGACGACCTTGCGGCGCTCAGGCATCGGGGGGCAGGCCACGCCGGGAGTAGAGGATCGCCCCGACGATGCTGAAGAGGAGGCCGAGCACGATGTACGAGGCCCAGATGCGGTGCCCGGCGATGGTCGTCACGCGGATGAACCCGACGCAGAAGAGCACGACCGTCAGGATCCCGATGACGGCGATCATCACGCCGAAGACGACGCCGCGGGCCGCCACGACGGCGGGGCGGATGGCCCTGTCGTTGACGGTCGCCACCACGGTGTCGACCGTGTCGAGGGCACGAGCCGACAGCGCGTCGGTGATGTCGTTCTCAGCCACGGGGGGAGACTACCCGGCGCTCCCGGCCGCCCTGGCAGGGACGATGTAACAGACCCCCACCGTGTTCGGGCCGGCGTGGGTCCCGACGACCGGGCCCAGCTCCACCGAGAGGAGCGGGTGCTCCGTGGCGATGCCCTCGACGCGGGCGACGCACCTCGGGGAAGTCGTCGCAGGCGCCGTCGGCCACGGCGATGCGCTCGAGCGGCGCGTCCGCCTTGACCTTGTCGGTGAGGTAGGCCAGCGCCCGGGCGCGGGTGCGCTGCTTGGACTCCTCGGCCACCTCGCCGTCCTTCAGCTGGATGACGGGCTTGATGTTGAGCAGCGAGCCGAGCAGGGCGCGGGCCCCGCCGATGCGGCCGCCGCGCTGGAGGTGCTCGAGCCCGCCGATGCACCCCGTAGATATGGGTGCGGCCGATGCGGTCCTCGGTGTTGGCCACGAGCGCATCGAGCCCGGCGCCGCCGGCCGCCTCCTCGGCCGCGGCGATGACCAGCAGGCCCTGGCCCATCGTCAACGAACGGGTGTCGAGGACGTGCACGGGCACGGCGTCGAAGCCGTCGGCCGCGGCGACCGCGGAGCCGTACGTGCCCGAGACCTTGGAGGAGATCGTCAGGCAGAGCACGGCGTCGGCCCCCTCGTCCACGGCCTGCTGGAAGGCGGCTCGGAAGGCGCCCGGCGAAGGCTGCGAGGTCTCGGGCAGGTCGCCCCTGCCCCGGCAGCGCTCCCAGAACTCCGCCGGGGTGAGCTGGCGGCGGTCCTCGAGCTCCTCTTCGCCGAAGCGGATGGTCAGCGGCACCACGACGACGTTGTGCTCCTTCACGAGCTGGTCGGTCAGGTCGCACGCACTGTCGGTCACGATGTGGACGCCGGGCATTGAGCGAGTCTGCCACGAGCGCGCCGCGGCGAAGCGCCTCCGGAGCTGGTGCGCTTGCTCAGCCGCCGGCGCCGGCGACCGGCGGCACGCCGAGGGGGCGGAGGGGCCCCAGAGGGGGCACCGGGCCCGGACTCGCCCGGCGGCTGGGCGTGCGGGGTGACCCGGGTGCACGGGGGGGTCGGGTGGCCCGGACTGGTCCGGGGGCCCGACGGGCCGGACGGGCCGGACGGGCCGGATCGGTGGCGGTGCGCCTCGTCGCGGCGCCCCAGCCAGATCACGCACGCGCCGAAGACCAGCCCGCCCGCGGCGACGGCCCCGGCGACACGGGCCAGGAGGCCCGGGATGCTGGTCGAGCCCGAGAGGTTGGAGACCACGAGCACGACCAGGGCCATGGGCACCGAGGCGATCAGCACGCGCCACAGGGGCGCCCACGTGGCGCGGTCCGACAGGCGCCCGAACCACTGGCGGAAGCCGCGAGGGCGAGGCACGCCGCCACGCTGTACGCGATCGACAGGGACAGCGCGAGGCCACGCACGCCGAGCGGGCGCACCAGGGCGAGGGCGAGCACGATGTTGAGCCCGTTCTCTACGAGATAGAGGTAGAACGCGACCTTCGTCCGCTGCATCGACTGCAGGACGCGGACGAAGTAGAGGTAGCTGCAGAAACCCGGCAGACCGAGGGCGAACATCGCCAGCGCGGCGCCGGTGGTCGCGGTCTCGGCCGGGGTGCTGTGCCCGTTCCCGAGCAGCAGTGCCACGGCGGGCCGGGCCAGGAGCAGCATCCCCACGGCGGACGGGATGACGAGGGCGAGGACGGCGCGCAGGCCGCCCGTCATGCGGTGCAGGAAGGCGGTCCGCTGACCCGTCGACCACTTCTCGGCGAGGTCGGGCGTGACCACCGACATCACGGTCACGGCGATGACGCCGTAGGGGAGCTGGAAGAAGGCGTAGGCGTAGGTGTACGAGGAGACGGGGTCGGGCCCGGCGACGCTGCCCGCCAGGATGGTGACCACGAAGAGGGCCACCTGGTTGGCGACGACGAAGCCGAAGGTCCAGCCGCCGAGCCGGACGACGGCCCGGAGGGCGTCGTCGCGCGGGTTCCAGTTCCAGCGCACGAGGCCGAGGTCGGCGCGGCGCAGGCTGGGGATCAGCGCCACGCCCTGGAGCACGACGCCGAGCGAGGTGCCCAGCCCGAGGAGGACGAGCTGGGAGTGGTGCGCCTCCACGCTGGCGAGCGACGCGCCGTGCCCGGCCCAGAGGCCGAACCACACGAGGATGCCGATGCAGACGACGTTGTTGACGATCGGCGCCCACGCCACGGCGATGAAGCGCCGCCGCGTGTTGAGCAGCGCAGCGCCGAGCGCGAACACCCCGTAGGCGGCGATCTGGATCACGAACCAACGCAGGAAGGTCGTGGCCACCTCTCGCTCCAGCTCGATTTGATGGAGGTGTCCCGGATGGGCGTGCGTGTCGAGCGCGGTGAGCGCGTCGATGAGGTAGGGCGCGGCGAGCAGCGCCGCCACGCTGGTCACGAGCAGCACGCCGACCGACACCGTGAGGACCGCGGAGATCGACTCGAACGCCTCGTCGCTCCTCCTTGTGGGCCAGCCGGTCGACGAAGACGGGGATGAACGTCGCGGAGAGGACGCCGCCGAGGACGACGTCGTAGAGCATGTTGGGCGTGACGTTGGCCAGGTTGTAGGAGTCCGCCAGCAGTGTCTGGCCGAGCGCCCAGGCGAGGGCGACGAACCGCAGCAGGCCCGTGACGCGCGAGACGCCGGTGCCCACGGCCACGTAGGCGGCGGAGGTCCGCAGGGGGAGCGTCCGGGCCCGCCGGCGGGCCCATCGTCAGTGGGCCCGGGGACGCCGGCGGCGCCCGCGGAGCCACGTGCGCACCCACCAGGCCAGCAGCACGGCGCCGGCCAGGACGGTCAGGGCCACCCCGACGAAGGAGATGGCCGTGGAGTGCACGGTGAGCACGGTGTGGGCCAGCAGGAGCTGGCCGTTGGGCGTGTGCAGTGTCACCTCGATGGGCAGGCGGTCGCCCGAGGTCCGGGCCTGCGCGGTCACCCGGACCGAGGTGGTGGGCCGGTCGAGCGTCAGCGTGACGCGTGTTGCCGTCGGGGAAGGTGAACTTGTCGCTGGCGAGCGTCACGACGACGCGGACGGGGTAGGGCGCGTCCGACAGCACGGTGACGGGGATGGCGGCCCGCGTCGCCGTGAACGTGACCGTCTGCTCGGTGCCGAGCCTGATCGTCCCGGTCACGCCGGTGAAGGCCTTCTCGTAGGCGGTGAGGGCGGCCGAGCGACGTGCGGCGGAGAGGCCGCGGGCCTCGGTGGCGAGCAGGGCATCGGCCAGCGTGGTCATCTCGGGCGGGTGGTCGGGCTCCACCGCGTCGTCGAACGAGGCCAACTGCTGGCGCGCCAGGCCGATCCTGTCGGCTGCGGCGTGCGTCAGGCCCTGGGGCGCCGGGCCCGACTGGAGGTGGCGCACGGTGGGCTCGCGGTTGCCGCCCGTCGGGACCTGGTCGAAGAACTGGCCGAGGGTCACCGCGCTGAGGACCTGGTTGCCCGACAGCCCTCCCAGCAGCGCGTCGAGGAAGGCAGCGGACGGGTGCCACCCCGCCGGCGGCTCGACCACGACGCCGCGGTGTCGGTCAGGAACGCGTTCTCGAAGTGGACGAACGACAGGCCGGCCAGCAGCTGCTCGGCCGAGAGGACCTGATCGGCCGGGTTGGCGGTGAAGCGTGCGCTGAGCGTCGAGTTCACCGCGGCGGCCAACACGTTCGACCCCTGGCCGAGGTCGAGCGTGAAGGGCTGGGCGAACGTGAGATTGCTCAACCCCCCCGCGGGCCAGGTCGGCGTCGCTCAGCACGAGTTGCGAGGCCCCGGCGACCTGGAGCCCGGCGGCCAGGTCACCGCGCGTCACCCTGGGCGAACGACGTGGCGGCGTCGATCCAGGCGCCGCCGACCGGCTTGAGGCCGGCGGCACGCAGGAGGTCGTCGCCCCGGATCATCTGGGCGCCGATCTCGCCGGCGATCCCCGCCTCGGACAGTGCGGCCAGGTTGATCGGGACGTAGGGCTGCTCGAGCACCTCGTCGCCGTCGAGTCGCCGTCGAGCTGCGCCGAACGCGGCACGCCGTGCCTGCGCGTGGTCGCTCTGCGATCGTGTCCACGGTGACCGGGCTGACGGCGAGCGTGGCGGGGACGTCGCGGTGCGTCGGAGAGCACGGTCGCCATGGTCTCGGTGCCCGCCGCCGGCCACCGGCAGCACCACGGCCGACGCGGAGCGACCCGTCGCCGCCGACCGCGGTGGGCTCCTGGTACGTGAGGAACGTCGTGAAGCGCGCCGAGCGGCGTCGACGACCCCGGGCGGAAGAGCGCGACGGCCACGGGATAGACGTCGCCGCAGCGGCCGGTCAGCGGTGTGCACCGAAGCGTAGCGTCGGCTGCCCGGCCGCGCACGCACCGGGCCCGCTCGGGCGGTGCGCTGGCGCCGTCGTCGGGCAGCACGGTGACGCACGCCGACGGCGGTCAGGCCGCCCGTGCTCGGGCGGCGACCGGGACGTCGATCGGGCGCAGCAACTCGGACGGTCGGCGGCGTGCCGCCGATGGCCTGCTGGAGCTCGGAGGAGTCGTCGAGGCCGCCGTAGAAGGTCAGGCTCACGTGCAAGTCGCTGGCCGGGCCAGCGACGGCACCCACGCCGACCGCGATGTTGAACCACGGCTGCTGGGCGGCGTCACCCACGGGGTCTGGGACAGCAGGGACAGCGCCGGCCCACCGCGAGCGGGCGCCTGCACGGGCGCGGCGGCACCGGGCGCGCCGGCGGCCAACGTGCCGAGGAGGGCAAGTGTGGCCACGGCGAGCGTGCAGAGGGCGGTCGTGGCCCAGCGCATCGAGCACAGGGAGAGGCTAGAACGGCGCACTACCGTGGGCGGGTGCAGTCCACGTCGGTGCCCGAGCGGTTCCGCCCCTACGTCAGCGCCACCGAGGAGCTGGCGCGCCGCTTCGCGGCAGCGGGGCGAACGCTGCTATCTCGTGGGTGGTTCCGTCCGTGACGCGCTCTTCCCGGGCGAGGCGGGTCGGCGAGGACGCCGACCTCGATCTGACCACGGACGCCCGCCCCGACGAGATCGAGCAGCTGGTGCGGGGCTGGGCGGACGACGTCTGGACCCAGGGGGCGCGCTTCGGAACGATCGGCCTTCGCAAGGGCTCCCAGGTCTACGAGATCACGACCCACCGGGCCGAGGTCTACGTGCCCGAGTCGCGCAAGCCCGAGGTCACCTTCGGCGACGACATCGTCGTGGACCTGTCCCGGCGCGACTTCACGATCAACGCGCTGGCGCTCCGGCTGCCCGACATGGAGCTGATCGACCCCTTCGACGGTCTCGGCGACCTGGCCGCCGGCCGCCTGCGGACTCCGCTCGACCCGGAGGTCTCCTTCGGGGACGACCCGCTGCGCATGTTGCGCGCGGCGCGCTTCGCGGCCCGCTTCAACCTCGAGCCCGACCCGGCGCTCGTGGCGGCGATCGAGCACATGCACGGCCGGCTCTCCATCGTCTCGGCCGAGCGCATCCGCGACGAGCTGGACAAGATCATCATGCTCGACGTGCCTTCGAGTGCGCTCTGGTTCGTCGTGCGCACCGGGCTGGCCGAGGACTTCCTGCCCGAGCTGCCCGGCCTGGCGCTCGAACAAGACCCGATCCACCGTCACAAGGACGTGCTCGCGCACACGCTCGCCGTGGTGGACAAGACGTCGAGGAACCGCCTGCTGCGCCTGGCCGCGCTCTTCCACGACGTCGGCAAGCCGCGCACGCGCGCGATCACCGACGGCGGGGTGAGCTTCCATCACCACGAAGTCGTCGGCGCCCGCATGACGCGCGACGCATGGAGGCGCTGCGCTACCCCGCGGCCGACGTCGACACCGTGGTCCGGCTCGTCGAGCTGCACCTGCGCTTCCACACCTACCGGTTGGGCTGGACGGACAAGGCCGTGCGCCGCTACGTGCGCGACGCCGGGCCCTACCTCGACTTGCTCAACGAGCTGACGCGCTGTGACTGCACGACCCGCAACGCCGCCAAGGCCCGCGCGCTGGCCCGGCGCATGGACGAGCTGGAGGCCCGCATCGCCGAGCTGCGCGAGCAGGAGGAGCTCGACGCCGCTCCGCCCCGACCTCGACGGCAACCAGGTCATGGCCGTGCTCGGCATCGGCCCGGGCCGCGCGGTCGGGCAGGCGCTGGCCTTCCTGATGGAGCTTCGCCTCGACGAGGGCCCGCTCGGCGAAGAGGAGGCGACCGAGACGCCTCAAGGAGTGGTGGGCGCCTCGAGCAGCGGGAGCCGGCCCGGGGTGGCGGGAGTACCCTCGTGCCATGACCAGGATCAGAGCACCGGAGAGCGGGATGGGCGAGCACATCGATTGGGCGCTGTTGCGCCCCAAGATGGCCGGCGGCATGGGCAAGCTGTCCGAGGCCGTCTACGGCAACTCGCAGCTTTCGGTGCGCGAGCGGAGGCGGCGCGCTGGACCATCGCGTTGATCAACGACTGCGCGGTCTGCCGCGACACGCGCGCCCGTGACGGCGAGGCAGTCGGCGCGGGCGAGCCGTTCTACGCGGAGGTCACCGACTGGCGTAACGCCGCCGGCCTGAGCGACCGCGAGCGGCTGGCCGCCGAGTTCGCTGAGCGCTTCGCGCTCGATCACCTCGCCATGGACGACGAGCTGTGGGGCCGCCTGCACGCGGCATACGCGGACGCGAGCTGGCCGACCTGACGATCTGCTGCGGCACGTTCCTCGGCATGGGCCGGACGCTGGCCGTGGTCGGCGTGCGCGCCGCCGGCGGAACGCATCCTGGTTTGAGCACGCCCCCGCTCAGTCGGCGGGCCAGGACTCCTCGGTCTCGCCGGCCGCGAACGCCTCGACGATGGCGTGGGCCACGTCGTCGTGGTACTGCACCGGCGGCGACTTCATGAAGTAGGCCGACGGGCCCAGCAGCGGGCCGCCGATGCCACGGTCGAGCGCGAGCTTGGCGCAGCGCACGGCGTCGATGATGACGCCGGCCGAGTTGGGGGAGTCCCAGACCTCGAGCTTGAGCTCGAGGTTGAGCGGGACGTCGCCGAAGTTGCGCCCCTCCATGCGGATGTAGGCCCACTTGCGGTCCTTCAGCCACGGCACGTGGTCCGAGGGGCCGACGTGCACGTCGTCGGAGTCGAGCACGTTGTCCTCGAGCTGGCTCGTGACGGCCTGGGTCTTGGAGATCTTCTTCGACTCGAGGCGCTCGCGCTCGAGCATGTTCTTGAAGTCCATGTTGCCGCCGAAGTTGAGCTGGTAGGTGTGGTCGAGGGCCAGGCCGCGGTCCTCGAAGAGCCGGGTCAGGATGCGGTGGACGATCGTCGAGCCCACCTGGCTCTTGATGTCGTCGCCGACGATCGGGACGCCGGCGTCGCGGAACCGGCGGGCCCACTCGGGGTCCGACGCGATGAAGACCGGGATGGCGTTGACGAAGGCGACCCCGGCGTCGAGGCAGGCCTGGGCGTAGTGGCGCTGGGCCTCCTCGGAGCCGACCGGGAGGTAGGAGACGAGGACGTCGGCCTGTGCGTCGCGCAGGGCCTGCGGCGACGTCGACCGGCTCGGCGGGGACTCCTCGACCACCTCGCGGTAGTACTTGCCCAGGCCGTCGAGCGTCGGGCCCCGCTGGACCGTCACGCCGAGCTCGCCGACCTCGGCGAAGCGCACGGTGTTGTTCAGCCCGGCATGGATCGCCTTGCCCAGGTCGGTGCCGACCTTGGCCTGGTCGACGTCGAACGCCGCCGACGAGCACGAGGTCGCGGACGTGGTAGCCGCCGAGCTCGACGTGCATCAGTCCCGGGACGATCTCGCCGGCGTCCGCGTCGCGGTAGTACGCGATGCCCTGGACGAGCGAGCTGGCGCAGTTGCCGACGCCGGCGATGGCGAGTCGGATGGGGCTGGGCATGGGCTGTCTCCTTCGGTGTCGGTGCTGAATGGTTCGTCAGGTCACCGGCTCGGTGCCGGCGCTGGCGAGGTCGGCGCGTTCGGATGCGATGAGGGTGTCGAGCCAGCTGATGTCGTGGGCGACGCCGTCGGCCGTGTGCTGGACGACCGAGCGGGCGTAGACGTCGAGGTCGGTGCGGGCGGCCTCGGCCTCGGCCAGCCGCTGGACGAGCTGGGCCCGCCGCCGTTCGAGCAGGGCGAGGCGGGCCTGGGGTGCGAGGTGGCGGGCGAAGGCCAGGCGCAGGCCGAAGCTCCGGGCGTCGTCGGGCGCGCCGCCGCCCGGCGAGCAGCTCCGCGAACAGCTCCCGGCCCGCGTCGGTGATCCGGTAGACCTTGCGGCCCCGCCGGGCACGGGTGGGGGAGTGGCGCCGGGTGCGCAGCACGGCCAGCTCGCCGCTCAAGGACCCGGTCGGCGGCGCCGGCGGGCCGCGGCGACGGCTCCCGCCGGCTCGCCCTCGGTGGCCACGACCGCCCCTGCCTTCTCGAGGCGGGTCAGGGCCGGGTAGATGGAGCCGAACGAGACGTTGGCCAGCAGGCCGAGGTGCTCGCCGAAGCGGCGCCGGATCTCGTAGCCGTGGAGGTCGCGCTCCTCGAGGAGGCCCAGGATGGCCAGATCCAACATCGCGAGACTATATCGATTCGATATAGCGGCCGTCCAGCAATTCGTCACGGCCCGTCACGCTCGTGGCCGTGATTTGCCGCCCGAATTGGTCGTGGTTTCCCGGGCACGAGGGGTAGCCTGGCGCCCGTGTCAGTCACCTCGGAGCCGAGGTCGCCCTCCCGAGCGGTGAGCCCGGACGTCACGGCCCAGGTGGAGTACCGGATCGTGCGCAACGGTCTGGTGCGCGAGGTCGAGCGGGGCCGGGTCCAGAAGGACGACGTGTGCGACGCGCATCCCGAGCTGCTGCGGGCGGCCCGCAACGTGGGCCGGCCGACCAAGGAGGTCTGCCCGATCTGCGACGACGGCCGCCTCGTCACCGTCACGTTCGTCTTCGGGGCCAAGCTGCCGCCGGGCGGGCGCTGCCCGGGCACCGCCGCCGAGCTCAAGGCGTTGTGCCGCCGGCCCGAGCCGGTGCTCTGCTACGAGGTCGAGGTCTGCCCGGCCTGCGCCTGGCACCACCTGATGCGCAAGTACCCGGCCGGCGGGGGAAGCACGAAGGCGGACGGCACGGCGAGGCCCGGCGCAGCCGAGCCGAGCGCGAGCCGCGTCGACCGTGCCCACCTTGCGGGCGCGCAAGCGGCGCGACGGCGCGACGCCGCTCGTGATGGTCACCGCCTACGACGAGCCCGCCGCGCGCATCGTCGCCGAGGCGGGCGTCGACCTGATCCTGGTCGGGGACTCGGTCGCCAACACCGTGCTCGGCTACGACGACACGCTGCACGTCGACATCGACGACATGGCGCACCACACCGCCGCGGTGGCCCGGGCCGAGCCCCGCTGCCTGATCGTCGGCGACATGCCGTGGATGAGCTACCACCTCTGCGCCGAGGACGCCGTGCGCAACGCCGCCACGCTGATCCGGGCCGGCGCCCAGGCGGTCAAGCTCGAGGGCGGGCGGGCCCGGCTCGCCGGTCGTCGAGGCGATCGTCGACGCCGAGATCCCGGTGATGGGCCATCTCGGCCTCACCCCGCAGTCCGTGCACGCCATGGGCGGCTTCCGGGTGCAGGGCAAGAGCGTCGACGCGGCGGCGGCCCTGCTCGACGCCGCCAAGGCCCTGGCCGCGGCCGGCTGCTTCGCCATCGTGCTCGAGGGCGTGCCCGACGTCGTCGGGTGCCGCGGTCACCGAGGCCTCGACGTGCCGACCATCGGCATCGGCGCCGGGCCGGCGTGCGACGGCCAGGTCCTGGTCTTCCACGACCTGCTCGGGCTTGGGCAGCGCGGAAGCCGCCCAAGTTCGTCCGCCAGTACGCCGACCTGGGCCGAGCATCGCGCACCGAGGCCATCGCGGCGTTTGCCGCCGACGTGCGCAGCGGGAGCTTTCCCGAGCGAGGCCGAGACCTACCACGCGCCCGACGGGCTGCGGGGTCGCTGGCTCGACCGACGCCGGGCCTGACGGCTGAGCGCCGGCCGGGCGCCGCGCGGCGCCTCGGCTACGCATGATCGAGCCGCAACGACGACGCCTGCTCACCCTGACCGCCAGGAGCCCGGGCGAGCCGCCCGGTCCAGAGGGAGGTAAGCCGCACATGCGGCCCTACGAAGTCATGGCCATCTTCGAGGCCACCACCGAACCCACCGGCGATCCAGGGCGTCTCGACCGCGCCCTCGAGTCATCCGGACCACCGGCGGCAACCCCGGCGCCATCGACCGCTGGGGCCGGCGCACCTTCGCCTACGAGGTGAACCACAAGCGCGAGGGTTACTACGTCCTGTCGAGTTCACCGGCGAGCCGAGCCGTGGCCGCGCTCGACCGGATGCTCGGCCTGGCCGACGAGGTGGTGCGCCACAAGGTGGTCCGGCTGCCCGACAAGCCGAGGCGACGGCCCGCGACCGGCGCTCGGCTGCGAGCTGACGCGACGATCGGCGACGAGGAGCAGAGATGCCGACAGACAACAGCGTGACGCTGGTCGGCAACGTCACCCGTGACCCCGAGCTGCGTTTCACCAACACCGGCCAGGCCACGTGCAGCTTCGGGCTGGCGGTCAACCGCCGCTGGCAGAACCGCCAGACCCAGGAGTGGGAGGAGGCCACGTCCTTCTTCGACGTGGTGTGCTGGCGCGAGATGGCCGAGAACGTCAGCGAGACCCTCACCCGGGGCGCACGGGTGATGGTGACCGGTCGGCTCGAGCAGCGCAGCTGGGAGACCCAGGAGGGCGACCGCCGCTCGAAGGTCGAGGTCGTGGCCGACGAGATCGGGCCGTCCCTGCGCTGGGCGACCGCCCAGGTCACCAAGAACGAGCGGCGCGGCCCGGGCGACGGTGGCGGGGCGTGGCGGCTGGCGGTGGTGGCGGCGCGCCGGCAGCGCCGGCGCCCGGCCGCGCCGGCCGGCGGCGGCGGCGGTGCGGCGGCAGTTACGGATTCGACGAGGAGCCTTTCTGATGGCACGGAACAACGACCGCGGGACGGCGTCGACGCCGGGCGCCCAAGGATCTCGGCCGCCGGATCAAGAAGAAGCCCTGCGCCCTCTGCCGGGACAAGGTCGACGTGGGTCGACTACAAGGACGTCCCGATGCTGCGCAAGTACATGAGCGACCGGGGCAAGATCCGGTCGCGCCGGGTGACCGGGAACTGCGCCCAGCACCAGCGGGCGCTCGCCATGGCGATCAAGACGGCGCGTGAGCTGGTCCTGCTGCCGTACACCCAGCGCACCGTGACCGAGCGTCCGGGCGGCCGGGCATGGGCCGCGGCGACCGGGGCGACCGCGGCGACCGGGTCGTGACAGGCGGCGACCGGGGTCCGCGGCGATCGCGGCCGTGCGAGCAGCCGTCGCCCGCCGAGGAGGCCGACGGAGACCGACGGTCGCAGTGGTCGACGAGACCGGCGAGACCGACGCAGTGACCGAGGATGCGGTGGCCGAGGAGGTCGCGTCGAGTTGTCGAGGACATGGCGTCGAGGACGCAGCTGGCCGGTGAGCAGGGTGAGCGAGGCATGAAGGTCCTCTTTCGGCGACGTGGCGGGTGTCGGCCGGCGCGGCGACATCGTCAAGGTGGCCGGCGGCTTCGCCCGCAACTTCCTGCTGCCCGAGGGCCGCGCCATCGTGGCCACCGAGGGGGTCGAGGGTCAGGCCGGGCAGATGCGCCGCGGCCGCGACCTGCGCGAGGCGCAGGACCGCAGCGCGGCGGAGGCGCAGGCCGCGCGTGCTGACCGGCGCCGTGATCCCGATCACGCGCCCGGGCCGGCGCCGGCGGACGTCTCTTCGGCTCGGTCGGGCCGGCCGAGGTGGCCGATGCCTCAGGGCGTCCAAGGGCGTCGAGGTGGACCGCCGGCACGTGGTGCTGCCGCGAGCACGATCAAGGAGACGGGCAGCTTCGAGGTGACCGTCGACCTGTTCGGGGACGTGTCGACGTCGTCACGGTCGAGGTCAGCCGCCAGCCGGCCTGAGCGGGCCGCGCATGGGACGGGGTCTCCCCCAGGTGGCACGCCCTGTGCCCGCAGCGTGACGAGGCGCAGCCGTGCTGCGGTGCCGGGCTGACTGCCGCAGGCATCCGGGGCTTGCGCCCGCGATCGTCCACAGTCTGTCCACACGTGGCGACTCACAGTGTATCCACATGCGCATTTCCCCAGGATTCTCGTCTATCCGTTCCACAGCCCGTGCGGTCAGGGTAGGGGGCCGTGGTCCAAGCCTACGACGACACCCGCCCCCGACCGCTCCGGCCGCTCCCGGGCGGGCCGCGGGTGCCCCCGCACGACCTCGAGGCCGAGGAGTCCCTGCTCGGGGCCATGCTGCTGTCCAACGACGCGGCGTCGGCGGGCATCGAGATCTGCTCGGCCGGCGACTTCTACAAGCCGGCCCACGGCCACATCTTCGCCGCGATCCAGCGCTCATGGAGCGCGGCGAGCCGATCGACGCGGTGACGGTCAGCGACGAGCTCAGGCGCTCCGGGGTCCTCGAGCAGGTCGGCGACCCGGCGCTCTTCGTCTCGCTGCAGGCCAACACGCCCTCGATCGCCAACGCGCGGCACTACGCCCAGATCGTCGAGGAGCACGCCCTGCTGCGCCGGCTGATCGGCGTGGCGGGGGAGATCGCCGACATCGGCTACAGCGTTCCCGAGGACGTGGGGGCGGCGGTCGACCAGGCCGAGACGATCGTCTTCGACGTGGCCCAGCGCCGGACGACCGACACGATCGCCCCTGCAGGAGCTGCTCTGCCGGCCTCGACCGCATCGAGGAGCTTGGCCAGCGCGGGTCGACGATCACCGGCAGTGCCACCGGCTACCCGACCTCGACCAGATCCTGCCGGCCTTCAGCCGTCGACGCTCACATCGTCGGGCGCCCGCCCGGCATGGGCAAGACCAGCTTCGCCCTCGGCATGCTGGCCCACGTCGGGGTCAAGCTCGCTCCCGGCGCTGCTCTTCTCGCTCGAGATGGGGCACCTCGAGCTGACGCAGCGCGTCCTGGCCTCGGAGGCCCAGGTGAACGGGCAGCGCGCTCCGACCGGGCAGCTCGCAGGGGGACTGGGAAAGCTGGGCATGGCGGTCACCCGGCTGTGCGAGCGCGCCCATCTTCATCGACGACAACCCGAACGTCACCGTCATGGACATCCGGGCCCGGGCCCGCCGGCTCGAAGAAGCCGAGGGCGATCTCGGCCTGGTGGTGGTCGACTACCTGCAGCTGATGACGGGCCGGGGCCGAGCCGGAGAACCGCCAGGTCGAGGTGGCCGAGATCAGCCGTGGGCTGAAGATCCTGGCCCGCGAGCTGGAGGTGCCGGTGGTCGCCTCTCGCAGCTCTCCCGGAACCTCGAATCCCGCCAGGACAAGCGCCGATGCTGTCGGACCTGCGTGAGTCGGGGTCGCTCGAGCAGGACGCCGACGTCGTGCTGTTCATCTACCGCGAGGAGCAGTACGACCCCGAGGTCCGATCGACCGGGCCGACGACGAGATCATCAGTGGCCAAGCACCGGAACGGGCCGACCGGGAAGGCCAACCTGCTCTTCCTGAACGATACGCCAGGTTCAAGAACCGCCGCCGCGTCTAGAATAGGTTCCGGGCGAGCCTCCGCCGGCGCGTCAGGACGAGAGGACGGCGACACGGCGGCGGGGAGCACGAACGCTCGACGGCCATGGCGAAGCCCTCGTCCTCGTTTGAGGCCGTCACCTCGTCGGCCGCCTTCACCTCGGTCGGCGTTGCCCATGGCGATGCTCAGCCCGGTGTGGGCGAACATCGATGTCGTTGGGCATGTCGCCGATGGTGGCGATCTGGTCGGGGGTGACCGTAGCGCTTCGGAGTACACGGCGACGGATCCCTTGTTGGCGTCGGGGTGGGTGACGTCGAGGTAGTAGGGCTGCGATGGGCGGCCGTGACGTGGTCGCCGAACTTGTCGGCGCCGCTTCGCTGGCCTTGTGCCATCGCATCGTGGTCGTCGCTGACGCCGACGATCTTGGCCACCCCGTCGGTGAGCGCCGTCGTAGTCCGCGACGACCGTCGGGGTCGAATTTCACCGTCCAGGCCTCCCGGTCCACGTGGGGGCCCTGGGGATCCGTGACGTACCAGTCGGTGCCGCGGTAGATCCAGCGTCGAGCCCGTACGACTTCATGAGATCGATGATCGGTCCGACGAGTCTTCGGGGAGCGTCTGTGCTCGATGATGTGCATGTCCCGGTCGACGACGATGCCGCCGTTGAAAGCGGAGATGGGGGTGTGATGTCGAGCGGATCGATCAGCATCTCCATGCCCCGGGGCGGACGGCCGCTGGTGATGGCGAAGGCGACTCCGGCCTCGGCAGCTCGTGCGACGGCGGCGATGGCGCCGGTCGTGAGGACCTTGTCCTGGGTGACGAGGGTGCCGTCCACGTCGGCCAGCACCAGTCGGACGGGCGTGGGCTTCGGCTGATCCTTCGGGGCGGCCACGATGGACCGATGGTAGTGGTCAGCCCGGACGGCGGTCCTGGTGGGTCAGCAGGGTCGTCACGGCGCCGGCTGTCGGACCCGTACGACACCGCGGCGGGTCGACGTAGCGACCGTGACCATGACCGTTCGAGTGCTGCGACACCGACGACGCCGACAGCGGCCGCGAGCCATGGCGAGACGAGGGCACAGAACGTCAGAGCCGCAACGGCCTCGCATCCCGTCATCGCGGCACGTGCGACGGGTTCGGCCGCTACCAGGCGTCGATGGAACTCGGCGAGCGAGGCCGCGCTCGTAATGTGCCGCCCCAGGAACACCGCCAGACCGCGGACCACCGAAGACGACACCGACGCAGCGCGGTCGTAGGGCTGCCTGTCAGGACGGCGAGCACGATCATCAAATAGACGGCGCAGGTCTTGATGTACGTCGCCAGGCCGGTACCGATCTGCCATCCGAACCCCGCCCCGTACACCCAGGGTCGGAACTGGTCGAGCCAGCGCTCATTGACCTGTCGGCGGTGGATCGGAAGGTGGAGGCCGCCGACTCCTGCGTCGGCGGCAATCGTGACGAGGCAGGCGACGGCCGCGACGGACGTGAGCAACATGCTCGATGCGCCGACGGCTCCGATGCCAGCTGCGAGCGCGGCCATGAGCAAGCCGAGACAGGCGCCACCAAGCACGCTCCCGACGACGAACCACAAGGCGGTGGTGCGGTACCGGTGGCCGCGTCCTGCTCGGCCAGCGGGGTGATGCTCGACAGCATCGAGAGCCGCAGGGCGACCAGGTCGAGCGGGCTGCCGCGGCGATCGCGATCAGGGCGACGGCAAGTGCGAGGACGGTGGTCATACGAGGTCCTTCTCGATCCGGGTGGGGCATCATGCGGGTGAGCCGTAGAACTGGGCGGCGCCGTAGGTGAAGATCCCGCCGTCAGCCGCGACGACCCAGTAGCCGGCGTCGTCGCCGAACGACGCCATGCCGACGACGGGTTGGTTCAACTGCAGCGAGCCGGCCGAGCCGTCGAACACGGCGTCGCCGTAGGCAAAGATGCCGCCGTCGGACGCCACGAGCCAGTAGCCCTTCCCGGTCGGCGTCGCCGCCATTCCGACGACCGGCTTGTTGAGGGGCTGTCCTCCCATGGAGCCGAAGAAGAGCGGTCGCCGTAGGCGAAGATCCCGCCGTCGGACAGCGACCAGCCAGTAGCCCTTGCCCGTCGGAGTGGGCGTCATGCCGACGACCGGCTTGTTGAGGTGCTGTCCGCCCATGGAGCCGAAGAAGCGTCGCCGTAGGCGAAGATGCCCCCGTCAGCGGCGACGAGCCAGTAGCCCCTCCCGAGCGGGTCGCCGCCATCCCGACGATCTTGGCGTTGAGTTTCTGACCGCCCGTCGACCCGTAGAACTCAGCCCCGCCGTAGTCGAAGATGCCGCCATCGGACGCGGCCATGAAATAGCCGCCTGTTGGGCAGGTCGCCAGGGCAACCATCGGCGCATCGAGCTGCAACCCGGACAGCGTCTCCGTCGGCAGGAAAGTCGCCGTAGGCGAACAACTTTCCGAAGGTGGTCAATACGCCGTATCCGTTCCGGTCACGCTTGCCGCCATGCCGGCGACCGGGACGCTGGGCGGCGCCGGCGTCCAACACGGCTCGTTCTGCTCAGCGGTGCCGTTGTCGACGGCGACGGCGGTGGTGCACGAAGGGTCGACTTGCCACGGAGGCACGCACGCCACGACACGGCAGACGATCCGTCCGACGCAGGCGATGTTCTGGTTGCACTGGCCATACCGAAATTGCAGACATCCCGTCAGGAACGAGTCGCAACCGTTCGGTCCGCATCCACATTCGGTTCCGTCACAGGCCGGGTCACAGAACCCACTGTCGCAGCCCGAGTCACACGAACAGGTCGCGTTGCAGTCCATGTAGTAGCGGGGACCGCCGCAGTAGGAGGAGTTGTCGGCGAGCCACCAACCACCCATCACGGTGCTCGCAGGGCAGTAGTTGTAACCGCTGACCGAGCAACAGAACTCGGTGAATCCCGAACAGCAGGTGCTGCCGCACCCGCAGCCGGCATTCCCGCATTCGCAGATCTGGCCGTACGCCGTGCCGGGCTTCAGAGCCAGGTCCAACCCGGCGCCTGCGGCCACCGCGCTGCCCACAAAAGCTGACCGGTTGATCAGGCTGCGGCGCGAGAGGCGGCCTTCCAGGAACGAAGCCGTGCGTTCGACCAGGGCCGAGGACACGCTCACGGACGCACCGTCCCGGCGGATGGTCGTTGGAGGAGCCGTCGTGCGCCCTCCAGGAGGCGAGGGGCGACAGCGCGAGGTAGGCCAACCACACGCCCATCCCACTGACGAAGATCAACGGGAACCCGAGCCATGGTTGGTGTCCCAAGAACTCGAGCAGATAGGGACGCGTGCGGCGGGCGAATCGCCACGGCGAGCGCCGCGAGGACGAAGGCAAGGTTCAAGACGACGTGCAGATTCGTCGGTGGCGTATCGGGACGTCCGAAGCAACCGCACGTGGAGAGGACGCCGCCAGATCGGCGGGCGTACAGCACGACGCAGGCGAAGAGCGCGTACGACGCGGCCACGCACGTCGCGGTTGCGGGACGAGGGACGAGGAGTGCCGCGACACCGAGCGTTGCTTCGAGGAGAGCGCCGAATCTGACGGCGAACGCGCTCGCCGGATCGAGGGAGCCCACGGCGCGTTGCCGGCGGAGAGGAGCACCAGGGCGCACGCGGTGTCGTCAGGACGGATCGCCTTCGCCGCTCCCGCCAGGACGAGAAGCCCGCAGGCAACGAAGACAGATGCCGATCAGTTCCATCGAGGCGTCGTCTCTGAAGCGGCCGGAGTGGCGGGGCTGATGGCGAGTGAGGAGAGCAATGCGTTGACGACTGGTACGAGCTGGTCACGTCTCAGGTGGCTCCCCAACACGGCGTAGAACGCGAAGGGGCGACCGGCTTCGGTGAAGAACCGCTGCGTACCGGATTGGCCCGGGAGGCCGCGGCGCAGGCGGACGGGTGAGAAGTCCGCGGGGGACAGCACCGCCGGCAAGCCTTGTTGGCTGAACAGCGCGGCGCCGAGGCTCTCGGGGCCGTATTCGAACAAGGTGGCGAAGACGTCGCCGGGACCCATCAAGTTGACGGCGCCGCTGCCGAAATCGCCGACGTCGTCGGGAAGGGGGAACGTCGCGAACTGGCCGACGGGGTAGCTCACGCCCACGGCGGCCGGGCGTACGTATATACGTCCCTCGAAGCCGCCGGGAAAGCGCGCGCGATCCGTCCGCGCTGATGGTGGCCACTTATTCGGGCCGGGACGTCGTGGATCCCACGCCGAACGGGAACACGTCCTCGAGCTTTTGGGGATACAGGCTGGGATCACCCGGACGGATCCCGGCCCGTTGGAGGACGTCGTCGGCGTCGGCCTCTCGCGCCGGTCCGTTCCTGGTGGGTGGCCGGCGACGGCGTCGGTCTCGTGGGACGCGGTCGTGCTCGGCTCTTCCGATGAGGTCGAGCAGCTGTCCTACGTGCGCGGCGACGCCCTGGCCGACCGTGAGACCGGTGGTGCCGTCGACCAAGACGAAGAAGGGGGATGCGGGGACCTGGTAGTCGACCCAGGCTTCCGTCGACATGACGACCGGCACGCGTCCGGTGGTCAATGACGCGACCTCGTGCGCTATCTCGCGGTCGGGGCCCTTGGTGACGATGACCACCCGGGTGGTTTCGGGGAGGCCGAGACGATCCGGCTCCTGCAGGGACGTCCAGAAGCCGGCGCAGGTCGCACATCCAGAGGAGAGGAAGGCGAGAAGGCTGAAGCCATCGCTGTTGTCGACCGCGACGGCGCGGGCGTCGCCGGCGGGTGTGACGCCCGCCACGGTCGGCGCCGGACTGAGCTGCTCGGTGCCGTTCGGCGACCACGTCGGTAGACGAGGTGCGCTTCGAGGCTGCACCGGGGCGTCGGGAGCGGCCGGGTCGCCCACGCCGACGCCGAGCTCGTGGAGCGATCGAAGGATGTCGGCGTGGCTGCGCAAGAGCCCCGCGACGAGGACGCCCAGCAGAAGCACTACGAACGTGACCACGACCACCAAGGCAACCATTGCGCCTCCTTCTCGACGTCGTGACTATTCAACCGAGAGATCACGCATGAAAAGGGGATCCCTGTGCGGACATCGGTGCCGGCGCGGGGACCTGGGCCTCGCAGGCCCGCCGCCGAGGGTGGGTCACAGCGGAGTCACATCTGCGATGGCGCGGCGTGAGGGGCGACCAGGCCGGGCCGGGGGCGGCGGGAGAACCCTCGTCGGTCGTATCCTTGAGCGTGCTCACAGAACCCGGAAACTGGGATTCGTGACAACCGCCCTCGACACGGAGTTGTTCCTTCCCGAACCGGAGGCCAGGGAACAGCTCTACACGGTGATCTCCGTCGACGACCACGTCGTCGAGCCGGCTCACATGTTCGAGGGCCGACTGCCCGCAGCCATCCGGTCCCGAGCTCCGCGGATCGTCGAAACGCCGCAGGGTCACCAGGTGTGGGAGTTCGAAGGTGAGCGCTACACGCAGGTCGGGATGAATGCCGTGGCCGGACGGCGCCCCGAGACGTACGGGCTGGAGCCGTTCCGCTTCGACCAGATGCGACCCGGTTGCTATGACGTGGACGCTCGGGTCCGGGACATGGACATCAACGGGGTCTGGGCGTCGGTGAACTTCCCGTCACAGATCACTGGGTTCTGCGGCCGCGTGTTCTTCTCGTGCCCGGACCAAGAGCTCGGCCTCGGGTGCGTCAGAGCGTGGAACGACTGGCTGTTCGAGGAGTGGTACCAGCGCCACCCCGATCGGATCGTGCCGCTCGGAATCACCTTCCTGGCCGATCCGGCGTTGGCCGCGGAGGAGATCCGACGCAACGCCGAGCGTGGCTTCACATCGGTCACGTTCCCCGAACGCCCGCATGAGATCGGACTGCCATCGCTGTGGGACCGGGAGCATTGGGACCCGATCATCGAGGCGGTGGTGGACACGGACACGGTGCTCTCGCTGCACGTCGGCAGTTCGGGTATCGAGATCGGACCGCCGGGTGGGGCGCCGCTCCAGATCGGCGCCACGCTGTTCGGCCAGCGATCTCTGACCGCGTGCACCGAGTGGCTGTGGTCGGAGTACCCGCGGCGCCACCCGGAGTTGAAGATCGCCATGAGCGAAGGTGGCATCGGCTGGGTCGCCATGCTGCTCGACCGCCTCGACAACATGGTCGATCGTTCCGGCTACGGCAGGGGCTGGGAAATCCGGCCCGCCGAGGTCGTGCGGCGCAATTTCTGGTTCTGCACGATCGACGATCCCTCCACCATCGACACCCGGCACTCCATCGGCGTCGAGAACGTGATGGTGGAGGTCGACTACCCGCACGGCGACGGGACATGGCCCGACACGCAGCGCGTGATCGAGGAGTGCTGGGGTCACATCCCGACGGACGAGCTTCGGGCGATGTGTTGTGAGAACGCTGCCGCGCTCTACCGCCATCCCCTGCCCGATCTGGTCCTGCCACGCTGAGAGGAGCGCCGGTGTTCACACCCACGGCCGAGAAGCTGATGCCCGATCTCACGCCACGCGAGGAGCTCGTCGTGCTGGCGCGGGCGCTCTGGCGGGAGGGCTACAACGACCACCTGGCCGGCCACATCACCGCAAATCTCGGCGACGGCACGCTGCTGTGCAATCCGTGGCTTTTGACGTGGGCGGAGCTGCGGCCATCCCAAGTGCTGCGCATCGACCTGGACGGGCGAGTGGTGGAGGGCGACTGGCCGGTCCCCCTCGGGATCCCGTTGCACCTCGAGCTCCACAAGGCTCGGTCCGACGTCGGATGGGCCCTCCACAATCACCCGCTGTTCGGCACGGTGTGGGCCGACCTGGCCGAGCTGCCGCCGATTCTCGACCAGAGCTCGGCCCTCGGAGGCGGCACGTTGACCTTGGTGGACGAATACGACGGACCGGTCAACGACGCCAACAGCGCGCGGCGGGCCGTGGCGCAGATGGGTGACGCCGCGATGGCGCTGCTGGCCGGGCACGGGGTTTTCGTCGTCGGCGGCTCCGCCCGGGCCGTGCATCAGCGGGCGGTCGCCCTCGAGCAGCGCTGCCAGCACGCGTGGTACGCCCGCGCCGCCGGCGGCAAGGACGTGTCCCGCGTCCCGGACTCCTTCATCAATTTTGGTGGCGAGGAGCGACGGCGAGGGCTTCGTCGGGTTCTGGGAGGCCGCGGTGCGGGCCGAGCTGGAGGCCGACCCGGGTCTGCTCGACGGTTAGTCGGAACCCGGGCCGCGTCCGGCTGGCCTGGACACGGTCGTCCATAGCGGCGAGGGGCGCGACGTCATGACCCGGCCCGTCGGGCCGATGAAGGTGAGCTCGTCGTTCGCATTGCCCGACACGCTCCATCGCTTGGAGTGCATCAAACGGTGATGGTGTTCGCAGAGCAGCGCCAAATTGGGCAAGTCGGTGGTGCCCCCGTGCGGTGTCCACCACCGGATGTGGTGGGCGTTCACGAAGACCGCATTGGTGCAGCCGGGAAAGCGGCAGTGCCGATCGCGCCGGATGATCTCCCGGCGCTGGGTCTCGGTGGCGTAGCGCTGTTGCCGGCCTTCGTACATGGTGTGGCCCAGGTCGTCGTCGACGGCGATGATCACCGTGCCGTCACAAGCGAGACGCCGGACCGTCTCGGCGCTGATGAGCCCGTCGCGCTCGAGCTCGCCTGAGAGCTCGCTCGTCTCGTCGAGCAGCGCCTCGAGGGGTACGTGGGCCACGACGGTGAAGGGCGTCGCGGCCCCGTCCGAGTGGTGGGAACCGCGGACGATCCCGACGAAGGCGTCGCAGAGCCGCTGATCCCAGGGCGTCTCCCCGTCGGAGGGAATTTGGCGGGCCCGGGCCTCGAGCGTCCCCCGGACCTCGGCGAACGTCTCCGCCGGGAGCTGGGCGGTCACGGTCCGGAACGACTCGTTGAAGCGCAGGGCACGACCCTCGTGGTCGGAGCGAGCCGATTCTGGCGACGAGCTCCGGCGGGACCGCACCAGCTGGAGCAGCTCGCGTACCGAGTGCGCCATGGCCTGGTCCCGGAACTCAGCGTCGGACTCGGGCGTGGCGCCGTCGACGACCGCTCGCACCTTGTCGAAGCTCAGATCGCCCGAGGAAAGGGCTGCACCCAGTTGCGGAAGGTCGTAGAGGCGCTCGCCGACGTGCGCAAAGGCGCGGGCGGTGGGGACCGAGACGCCGAGGCGCTCCACCATCCAGGACTCGACGGACGTGGCACCTTCGTCTCTCCAGCCTTCGCGGCGGTCGAGCTCTCCGGTCAGCTGGACGATGAGGCCCGCCAAGGAGGCCATGTGGCGGGCCGACGCGGCGGCTAGCTCCATGACCTCCTCGTTCGACATCTTGGCCATCTCTGATCGCGACAGCCACGGCGTGGTGGTCGAGATGACGGAGGTGTCGGGTGCGGGCACAGCGGAGAACGGTCGCCCGGCGCGTGGTGTTCCGGAAATTCTGGGTCAGCGGCCCTTCGTCCCGAAGACGTCGCGGAGTTCCATGGGCACCGGGGTGTCCAGCTGTGCGTAGGTGCACGACGAGGGGTCACGATCCGGACGCCAACGCAGCAGCGAAGTTGCGTGACGGAAGCGGTCGTGCTGGAGGTGGTCGTACGAGACCTCGCAGACGGACTCGGGCCGCAGGGGCTCCCAGGTCATGTCCTTGCCGGCGTTCCATCGGTTCATGGCCCCCGGGGCCCGGCCCTCGGCCTGGGCCTCGGCCCAGCCCGCCCACGGATGGTCCTGGAGGGCGTTCTTCCGGTAGGGCTGCAACTCGTCGACGAGCTCACGGCGACGGGCGACGCTGAAGCCCGACGCGACGCCGACGTGGTGGAGCGTGCCGGTGTCGTCGAAGAGGCCGAGCAGGAGTGAGCCGACGCCCTCGCCGTCCTTGTGGGTGCGGAAGCCGGCCACGACGCAGTCGGCGGTGCGCTGGTGCTTCACCTTGAGCATGACGCGCTTGTCGGGCAGGTAGTGGATGTCTGCGGGTTTGGCGACGACGCCATCGAGGCCGGCGCCCTCGAAGCGGGAGAACCAGTCGGACGCGGCGTCGGGGTCCTGGGTGGCGGGCGTCAGGTGGACGGGTGGCTTGGCCTTCTTGAGGAGCTTTTCGAGCGTCTGGCGCCGTTCGCGTACGGCGTCTCCATGTACGAGGTGTCGTCGTGGGCCAGGAGGTCGAAGGCGACGAACGAGGCCGGCGTGGCCTCGGCCAGCTGGTTGATGCGTTTCGGCCGGGTGGATGCGCTGGGAGAGCGCGTCGAAGTCGAGACCGCTCGGCCCGGCGATGACGATCTCGCCGTCGAGGACGAACCGATCGGGCAGCTCACGGCGGAGCGCGTCGACGAGCTCGGGGAAGTATCGAGTCAGCGGCTTCTCGTTGCGGCTGCCGAGCTCGACGTCGTCGCCGTCGCGGAAGACGATGCAGCGGAAGCCGTCCCACTTGGGCTCGTAGTACAGGTCGTCGTCACGGGGGAGGTCCCGGGTG
The DNA here is from genome assembly GCA_963783995.1 of uncultured Acidimicrobiaceae bacterium. GTDB lineage: Bacteria > Actinomycetota > Acidimicrobiia > Acidimicrobiales > RAAP-2 > Bog-473. Next base: position 55,240 of record CAWAPU010000009.1, on the reverse strand, counting down.
AGCTTCGCCAGCATGGGCGCGACCGGCGGCTCGACGGGGAGGTTCATGCCGCCTGCTCGTGGCCCGACGCCCACGTGCCAGCAAGGCATCGGCGGGCGCACGGTTGACGACGCGGTCGAAGGGCACGCCGGCGGCGACGGCGTTGCGGCAGCCCCGGCCGAGCCACTCGAGCTGGCCCGGGGCGTGGGCGTCGGTGTCGATGGCGAAGGAGCATCCGAGCTCGACGGCGAGGCGAAGCAGGTCGTCGGGCGGGTCCTGGCGTTCGGGGCGGGAGTTGATCTCGACGGCGGTCCCGGTGCGGGAGCAGGCCTGGAAGACGGCGTTGGCGTCGAACGTCGACTGCGGGCGGCCGCGACCCACGATGATGCGGCCGGTGCAGTGCCCGAGGATGTCGGTGTGCGGGCTCTCGATCGCCGCCAGCATGCGCGCGGTCATTTGCGGGGCGTCCATGCGGAGCTTGGAGTGGACGCTCGCGACGACGACGTCGAGCCGGCCGAGCAGGTCGAGGTCCAGGTCGAGCGACCCGTCCTCGAGGATGTCCACCTCCATCCCGGTGAGGATGCGGAACGGGGCCAGTCGTGGTTGAGGTCGTGGACGACCTCGAGCTGCTCGCCGAGGCGCTCCTCGTTGAGGCCGTGGGCCACGGTGAGCCGGGCGCTGTGGTCGGTCAGGACCAGGTACTCGCGCCCGAGGTCACGGGCGGCCTCGGCCATCTCCGCAATGGGGCTGCCGCCGTCGGACCAGTCCGAGTGCGAATGGCAGTCGCCGCGGAGCGACTCGAGCAGCTCGGCCGCCGCGCCCTCGACGACGAGGTCGTCCTGGTGAGGTCTTGTCGATCTTTTCGAGGTAGGCGGGGACCTTGCCCTCCAGCGCCTCCGCGATGACCTGGGCGGTCGACTTGCCGACGCCCTCGATGCCCTGGAGCCAGCCGGATCGGGCCAGGGCCTCGAGCTCGTCGTCGGGCACGTCCTTGATCGCCCTGGCGGCGCCCCGGAAGGCCCGCACCTTGTAGGTGTCGGCGCCGTTGCGTTCGAGGCGGAACGCGATCTGGTTAACGCGTCGAGTGGCTTCACGACCGACGCGTTCTCCGTCATGCCGTTTCCCTTCTTCGCCCGGCTCGGCGCCACCCGTGGGGGCTCGTCGGGCATCTTGGGGTACTGCGGGGGCCACGGCGCGTCCTGGAGCCCGGCCTCCTTGTCCCGCTCGGCCATGCTCGAGCAGCGGTTCGATCGACTGCGGCGCGGCGGCGATGTCGGCCCACGGGTCGCCGCGCTTGCCACCAACTCGGGCACCGTATCGGATCGTGAGCTCGTCGGGCACGACCGTCTCGACCTCGTCCCACGACGAGCGGCGTCGACACCTGACCACCGACCCGGGGCCGGGCGAACCAGGCGCCGAAGACGGTCTTGTGCGGCGCGTTCTGGTTGAAGTCGACGAAGACCGGCGTGCCGCGCTCCTCCTTCCACCACTTGGCGGTGATCTCGTCGGGGTGCCGGCGCTCGAGCTCGCGGGCGAGGGCGACCGCGGCGGCGCGGACGGCGATCGAGTCCCAACGCGGCTCGAGGCGCAGGTACACGTGGATCCCGGGCTGCCCGTCGTCTTGGGGTAGCTGACCAGGCCCAACTCGTCGAGCAGCTCCTTGATTCAGCGCGGCGGCCCGGACCTCGTCGAAGCCGATCCCCTGGTGGGGTCGAGGTCGATGCGCAGCTCGTCGGCGTGCTCGGGGTCGGCGGCCGATACGGCCACAGATGGAGTCCGAGGCAGCCGAAGTTGACGGCCCACACGACGTGGGCGATGTCCGCCACCACCAGCGCGTTGGACGTCGTCCCGTTGGGGGTCGAGACGATCGTCGACTGCAGCCAGTCCGGGGCGCCGGCCGGGATCCGCTTCTGGAAGAACGACTTGCCGGCGGCGCCGTCCGGGAACCGCTGCAACAGGGCGGGACGGCCGCCGGCGGTGTTGAGGAGGTGCTCGCCGACCCGAGGTAGTACGAGACGAGGTCGGACTTCGTGGCGTCGATGGCCGGGAAATACACCTTGTCGGGCCGGCTGACCCGGACCTCGCGCCCGTCCACGTCCACGATGCGCTCATCGTCTTTGGGCACGGTTGCGACTCTAGCGACGGCACCGTTCGCCGGCAGCGGGATCAGGCCTGGTCGGATGGGGTGTTCGCCCCGAAGAGGCAGCCCCGGGCCGGGACCTCGTCAGCAGGCTTAGAAGTGGTGTCCTCCGCTCGCGAAGCCCGGCCCGGGATTGCGAGGTTCACCGACACAAGCTCGATCGAGTCGTGCCTGGCGCTTCCGCAGCCAAGGGCCCTTATGAGGCGGTCGTCTCGTCGACGACCACCTCTTGATCGTGACTCGGGCGATGGGGGTGCCGGTAGGGCTGAAGGACCCGACTTCGGGCCGGAATTCCCGGCTTGGGCCTAGTGGAGCAGGGTGTCGACGGCCCGGTCCACAGGGCCATCCCAGGACCCAGGCACGGGCAGCGCGGAGATCTTGAGGGGGGCGGGGGCGGTGAGCACGGGCAACGACGTCAGCCGGGTTGTGCGCTCCCGGACCTGGGCGGAGAAGACCCGCATCCAGTGCCGGTTTCGGGTGGAGCCCAGGACGATGGCGTCGGCGGACACGGCGTCGGCCTTGGCGACGATCCGCTCCGCGATCTTGCGGTACGTCGAGACGCAGGCGGAGCCGCTCACGGTCACCCCGGTCTCGGCCAGGTGTCGGACGGCGTCGGTGACCAACGCGGTGGCTTCCTCCCGGGTCCGCAGGGTCACGCCGTTGCAGGCGACGATCCTCTCGTTGACGTGCACGACATGGACGGAAGCGCCCGTCCGGCGGGCCAGTGCCCCCGCGAAGAGCAGCGCGACTTCGCTGGCCGGCGAGTCATCGAGTGCGAGCAGGATGCGGTCGAACATGTGCGGCCTTCGTTCGTCTCTACGCCCGGAGCTGCCCCCCTTGGGCCCGGGTTACGGGAATGTTAACGCAGCCGGGGTGTCTTTTTCGGCTCTATCGTTGGCTCCTGCACGCCTCGATTTCCGAAAGGAGTGGGCATGCGGGCCGCTCTCGCCGCCGGCCCCGTGCCGTGATGCCATGACGAGCTGTCTCGTGGTCCAGCACCTGGCGCCGGAGTCGCCGTGGGCGATCGGCGACGCGTTGGCGAGCGCCGGCATCGCCGTCGACCTCCGGCGGCCGACCTGGGAGACCCGATCCCGCCGAGCGCCGCCGATCACGCCGGTCTTGTCGTGATGGGCGGGCCGATGTCGGCGTCGTCCGACGACGGCTTCGCCACACGACGGGCCGAGTTGGCGCTGTTGTCCGACGCCATGACGTCGGGGAAGCCCACGCTGGGCGTGTGTCTCGGCGCGCAGTTGCCCGCGGTCGCCGGAGGGGGTCGGGTCCGCCCGGTGAGCACGGACCGGAGGTCGGCTGGCCGATTGTCGAACTGCACCCGACGCGGCCGGGGACGATGCGCTCCTGGCGGGGCTGCCCCGTCACATTCGACGTGCTGCACTGGCACGGCGACACGTACGACCGCCACCGGGGTCGGTGCAACTGGCGACCAGCGAGCGCTACTCGAACCAGGCGTTCCGGGTCGGTGGACGCGGCGTGGGGTCTCCAGTTCCACCTGGAGGTCACGTACGCGCGCCGTCGACGCGTTCGTCGACGCGTTCGCCGACGAGGCCGGGTGCGCCCCGGGCGGCGCGCGGCCGCGCTGCGGCGCGCCACCCCGCGCCAGCTCGAACGGCTCCGCCCCTGGCAGCAGCTGGTCTTCGACCGGTTCGCCGCGCTGGTCGGCGGTGCACACGGGGATGAATCTCGGGACCGTTTCGCGAACATTTCCAGTCCGTAAACTCTGACAAATTCTCTTGCCTCTGAGGCAACCCGGGCCGACAATCGGCCGATGGAGCTCCAGGAAGCACTTTCGTCGATCGCCGAGAGCCTGCGCGAGGAACGCACCCGGGCCGGCCTCACGCTCGAGCAACTCGCCGAGCGGGCCGATCTCTCGACGGCGCACCTGTCTCGTCTGGAGTCCGGCGACCGGCAGCCGTCGGTGGCGTCGCTCATCGCCCTGTCTCGGGCACTCGGCGTGTCGATGAGCACCCTGCTCGGGGAGCGGCGGGGCGCGCCCGCCATCGCGACGTATCCGCCCGAAGGCGCCCAGGGTCACGAGGCCAACGGCCTCGTCATCGCCCCGTGTAGCGGCTTCCCCGGCTCCACGACGCTGCAGGCGCTCCACGTCACGATCAACCCCGACCGGTTGCCGCCCGAGCCGGCGCGCCATCGCGGCGAGGAGTGGGTCTATGTCATGGAGGGCCGGCTCCGCCTCGAGTTCGACGGCCAGGCCCACGACCTCGGGCCCGGGTCGACGGCGCATTTCGACGCCAGCCACCCGCACCGCCTGGCCGCGGTAGGGGGCGTCACCCGGGTGCTGGTCGTCGCGGCCGACGGGCCCACCGACTTTCGCAACCACCCGCTCTTCAGCGCATCCATCACCGACCACTAGGAGGCAGGACATGACGATGCTCGCCGAGCTCGAGGCCACGGGGGAGAAGTACTCGCTCGATGCCCTCATGGACGTGCGGGCGCGGACCCGCAAGGCCGTGCACCTCATCGCGGAACAGATCAAGCCGGGGATGGCGGAGGAGGAGGCCAAGGCCATCGCCCGGGACACCTTGAAGGACATGGGCATGCGGCGCGGCTGGCACCACATCATCGTGCGCTGCGGGTCCAACACCACGAAGGACTTCATGGAGCGGTCCGAGCCCGGCGTCGTGCTCGGCGAGAACGACATCTTCTTCGTCGACATCGGGCCCATCTACGAAGACACCGAGGGTGATGCCGGCGACACGTTCGTGTTCGGGTCGGATCCCGATCACCTGCGGGCGAAGAAGGAGGTCCGGCTCATATGGGACGACGTCCGGGCGAAATGGTTCGTCGACGGCGTCACCGGCAAGGAGCTCTACGACTATGCGATCGAGGTGGCGGGCGGCTTCGGCTGGAAGCTGAACATGGACCTGTCGGGGCACCGTCTGTCGGAGTTCCCGCACTCCGCCCACTACGACGGTCCGCTGGCCGAAGTCGAGTTCAGGCCCAACCCGAACCTGTGGGTACTCGAGATCGCCATTGCACACCCCGAGCGGAACTTCGGAGCGTTCTACGAGGACCTCCTGCTCGACGACCAGTCGTTCCCCGTCTGAACCCGGCCAGTCCGGCGCCCCGAACCTTCGAGTCCACGACAAAGGAGAAACGATGACAACCAGTGCCGGCACGACGGTCGACGAAGGCGATGGGCGGGCTGCGTACCAACGTGCTCGGTCTGCCCTCGCTCTTCGCGCAGTCGGTCGCCCTGATCTCGCCGACCATGACGGCCGTGCTCATCATCCCGCTCGCGTTCGCCAGCGCCGGGCAGGGGACGTGGCTCGCCTACGCCTTCGGGACGGTGATGCTGCTCTTCGTGGTGTTCTGTCTCAACCAGTTCGCCAAGCGGTCCGCCTTCGCCGGCTCCATGTACGCCTACACGGCCAAGGGCCTCGGCCCGCGTGCAGGGGTGTTCTCCGGCTGGACACTCATCTGGTCGTACTTCTTCATCGCCGTGGCCGGGATGTGCGGGTTCGCCGTGTTCTCAGCGCAGCTGCTCTCCGCCCTCGGCTACCACGGGTCGGTGCACCCCATCGTGTTCTTCGCCATCAGCGCAGTGGCGTGCTGGGTGATCGCGTACAAGGACATCCGGGTGTCCACCGTGCTGACCCTGGCCCTCGAGTGCGCGTCAGTAGCCTGCATCACCGCCCTGGCGTGTGTGATCCTCTTCAAACACGGCTTCCACGTCGACACGAACCAGCTGTCGCTGAGCGGGGTGAACGTGCGAGGCATGGGTCTGGCCGTGGTCGCCTGCATCTTCTCGCTCGTCGGGTTCGAAGCCGCCACGACCATGGGCTCCGAGGCGAAGAACCCGCGGAAGAACCTGCCCCGGGCCGTCATCGCCAGCCTGCTCATCACGGGCGCCTTCATGGTCTTCATGGCCTACGTCGAGGTAGGCGGCACCAAGAACTACGGCGCCGACTGGACCGCCGCCCCGCTGAACTTCCTGGCGCAGGCGTACGGCGTGAGCTGGTTCCGCATCCCGGTCTCCATCGGCGCCATGGTGAGCTTCTTCTCGCTGTCGCTGTCGTGCCTGAACTCGGGCGCCCGCATCATGTTCCCGATGGCCCGCCACGGCATCTTCTCGGGTCATCTGGGTCGGGCCCACGCCACCAACCGCACGCCGCACGTGGCGGTCACGGTCTACATCGGCATGATCTTCGCCCTGCCCGCCTTCCTGATGATCTTCACGAACCCGCTGACGGCGTTCGGCGACGCCGGCACGTTGGCCGCCTTCGGCTTCCTCGTCGCCTACTACCTGATCACGGTGGCGGCACCGGTGTACCTCAAGAAGATCGGCGAGTTGCGCCCCCGCTACGTCGTCCTGGCGTGCGTCGCGATCTTGTGCTTGATGGTGCCGACCATCGGCAGCTTCTACCCGATGCCGCCGTGGCCGGTGAAGCTGTTCCCCTACATCTACCTGGGGTGGATGGCCCTCGGCGGCGGCTGGATGTTCCTCCGGAGCCGGCGCCAGCCGAACCTCTTTGCGGACATCGAGGCCGACCTGGAGCGGGCACCCGAGCCGGCGGACGCGGAGGACGTCGTCGTCCCCGAGCTCACGCCGCAACCCGCCATGGCCTGACTGACGTCCGGCGCGCCGGCCGGTCCGCCCGACTCCCAGGGGCGGGCCGCGCCGCGCCGCGCCGGTGTCAGATGAGGTCGGCCAACCCCTCCCAGCCGCGGGGCGGCGGGGCGAGACGCCAGAACTGCTCCGGCACCCGGCCCTCGATGCGGGCGCTCAAGGCGTGGTCCCGCTCCAAGGGCGCGATCTGCGACGTGTAGCACCAGATGGCCCGGCGCTTGCGCTCCTCGTCGGGCACGTGCGGCACGATCGCCGGCGTCGGCCACAGCGGCGAGCGCAGTAGCTTGGCCGCCCGCCACGCCAGCAGTCCCGGCAGGTGCTTGTAGCCGTGGTCCTCGTAAGCAGAACCACGTCCGCTCCGGCTGTTGCGCCACCACCAACAGGCACGCGTCGTGCGTCATGTCGTGGTCCGGGTTGGCCAGCCCCATCGGGAAGAAGACGGCGGTGGGGTCGACCTCGGCGATCGCCGCAGCCAGCACCGGCGCCACGTCGGCGGGCGTCGGGCGGTCCGCCGGCGCCAGGTACTGGTGGTCGGGGAAGTCCAGCCAGCGGTACGCCGACTCGAGCACCGCCATGGCGGCGACGTCCTCCTCGCGGCGCACCGCGACGACGTCGTCGCCGGCCTCGAACCCCCCGAGCGCGTCCCATTCCGACGGCGGCGACGGGTACGCCGGCGGCCGGCCCGCCAGCACGGTGATCACCGTCGTGTCGTCGTAGCTGCCCAACAGGTGCCCCGCGCCCATCGCGGCGTCGTCGAAGTGCGGCGACACCACGACGATCCGCGAGAACACGCCCGGGTCGACCTCGCCCCAGGTCGGCTCCTCGTACGTCCCCACGTCAGTCACGGCGTCGGATCATACGGGGACGTCGCCGGCCTCACCGGACACCGCGACATGTCGTCGGAAGACTGGCATCAATGAGGCGATGAGCGCGGCGCCGGCGATGCAGGCCAGGCCACCCGAGACCACGGCGAACTCGACGCTCGTCGCGCTGGCGACCGCGCCCGACTCGAAGTCGCCGAGGCGCGGCCCTCCCTGGACGACCGCCATCTGGATGGAGTTCATGCGAGAGCGGAAACGCTCGGGGATCGAGCTCTGCAAGATCGTGTTGCGGACGACGGCCGAGATCACGTCAGCCCAGCCGGCCACCGCCAACAGCGCCAGGGAGAACCACAGCGTGTCGGTGAGCCCGAACACCGTGATGGCGGTGCCCCACACGACGACGGCGATGACCACCGTCCAGCCCTGGCGGCGCAGGTGGTTCACCCAGCCGGTCGTCGACGCGCCCACGAAGGCACCCACACCGGGCGCGGCGTAGAGGAAGCCCAACGTGATCGTGCCCCCGTGGAAGGTGGTCGCGGCCATGGCCGGGAACAGGGCCCGTGGCATGCCGAACACCATCGCGTTGATATCGATCAGATAGACGCCCTGGAGGGCCTGACGGCTGCGTAGATAGCGCAGGCCCTCCTTCGTCGACTGCCACATCGACATCCCACCCGCTTCGTGCGCCGGCGGGATCGGGTGCAACATCACGGTCATCACCACGGCCGCGACGAAGGAGAGGGCGTCGAGCGCGTAGACGAGCCGGAGTCCGACGACGAGCAGGATGCCCGAGAGGGAGGGACCGATGATCGCTCCCAGCTGGAACTCGATCTGCATGAGCGCCGCCGCCGCCGACAGGTGTCGTCGCTCGATCATCCCAGGGACCGAGGCCGAGCGGGCCGTGCTGGAGAAGCCGTAGAACCCCGACGCCAGCGCGCTGATCAGGTAGAGCGCGAGCAGAGAGGGGTGGGGCACCGCTGCGTTGATGGCGAGCCCAGCGCTCGTCACCGCCCCGGCGACGGCGGTCCAGATCATGATCGGCCGGCGGTCCACCGAGTCGCCGATCGGCCCGGCCGCCAACGCGCCGGCGAGGAACGGGAACAGCTGCGCCAGGCTGATCGCGCCGACCTGCAGCGACGAGTGGGTCATGGAAAAGACCTGGTAGGGGATGGCGACGACGGTCAGCTGCGTCCCGAGCATGGAGACGAGCTGGCCGCTGAAGAGGAGGCGGAAGTCGCGGCTCTCCCGCAGCGGGGTCGTGTCGACGAGGATCCGCCCCGGCATCGGTCCAGCCTACGAAAGCGCCGGAGGCGTCAGCGTCAGGACGTGTGCCGGGTGAAGTCGCGGACCGAGATGTCCCACGCAGCCGGCCAGTCCCGTGTGCGCAACAGCGCGTCGCTCCCGCCGTCGCAGAACACGACCGAACCACAGAAGAACGTGCTCTCGGGCCCGACCAGGAAGTCGACGAGCGCCGCGATCTCCTCGGGCCGACCCGGCCGGCCGAGCGGGATCGGCAGCGCATCGAGCATCGGGCCCGTCCGCTCGTCGGCCCGCATGGCGGCGATCATCGGCGTGTCGATCATGCCGGGCGCCACGGCGTTCAGCCGCACTCCCGCCCCGGCCCACTGTGGCCCGGTGGCGTGCCGCCGCACCCAGTGCGCGACGGCGATCTTCGATGCGGCGTAGGCGGCGATCGACGTGCCCTCGTCCGCGATGGCGGCCGCGGCGGCCTCGTCGCCGTCGAGACAGGCGTCGACGAGCGCCGACGGGATGTCGGGCTGCACCGTCGTCGAGTTCGAGCTGATCGCCACCGCGGCGGTGCCCGGGGCGAGCAGCGGCCGCAGGCCGTCGAGCACCTCGACCGTGCCGAAGTAGTTCACCGACGACAACAGGGAGCCCTTGCGGTCCGGCGACCCCGCCACGCCGGCGCACGTCACCACGGCGGCCAGCGTCCCGTCCGCCAGACCGGATGGCCTCGTCGACGGCGCGCCGACGTTCGTCGGCCATGGCGAGGTCCGCGGTGACGGCGACGTCGGTACCGGGCCGGTCGATGCCGATGACGCGGAAGCCCGCCGCGCCGAGTCTGGCGGCGGTGGCGCGGCCGATACCCGAGGCGGCGCCGGTGACGACGGCGACTTTGTCGCGGCGGTCGTCAGGCAGCGGAGCGGGCCTTGAGGACGGCGAGGGCCTTGTCGGCGTGGGAGCTCATCGAGATCTCGCTGTGGATCACGTCGAGGACCTTGCGGTCGGTGTCGATGACGAACGTCGTGCGCTTGTTGGGGCCGAAGCCGCGCTTGACGCCGAGCTCGGCGGCGACGGTGCGGTCGGCGTCGGAGAGGAGGGGGAGGCCGAGCGACTCCTTCTCGTCGAACTGCTTCTGCTTCTCGACCTTGTCGGCGCTGATGCCGACGGGCTGGGCGCCGACGGCGGCGAACTCGGCGCCGAGGTCACGGAAGTGGCAGCTCTCCTTCGTGCAGCCGTACGTCATGGCGGCCGGGTAGAAGAACAGCACGACGGGCCCCTTGGCGAGGAAGTCGCTCAGCTTGCGGGGCGTGCCCGTCTGGTCGGGGAGCTCGAAGTCGGGGACGGTGTCGCCGGTGTGCAGGGCCATGCCCTCAATGTAGGGCGAACGGCGGTTGGCCTGCCGATCCGGGGCGGGGGCGGTCAGGCCTCGAAGCGGAAGCCGACGCCCCGGACCGTGACGAGGTGGCGGGGGTTGGCGGGGTCGGGCTCGATCTTGCGGCGGAGTCGCTTGATGTGCGTATCGAGGGTCCGGGTGTCGGTCAGCTCCTGGTCCCACCAGAGCCGGTCGATGCACCAGTCCCGCGTGACGACCTGGCCGCTGTGCGACATGAGGAGGGCGAGGAGGTCGAACTCCTTGCGGGAGAGGTCGACGGAGGTCTCGTCGACGGTGACCTCCCGGCGTCCGGCATCGAGGCGGACGGGCCCGACGGTGAGGACCTCTTCGTGGTGCTCGGCGACCGCGACGCCCCGGCGGAGGACGGCCCGCATCCGCGCCACGAGCTCGCGGAGGCGGAACGGCTTGGCGACGTAGTCGCTGGCGCCGAGCTCGAGGCCCAGGACGATGTCGACCTCGGAGTCGCGGGCGGTGACCATGATGATCGGCACCGGCTTGAGCGCGCGCATCTGCTGGCAGATCTCGATGCCCGACTGGTCGGGGAGCATGACGTCGAGGAGGACGAGGTCGGGGTGCACCCGGTGGAAGAGGCGCAACGCCTCGTGGCCGTCACCCGCCGACTCGACGGTGAAGCCCTCGCGGGTCAGTCCCGACGCCAGGGCTTGTCTATACGACTCCTCGTCGTCGACGACGAGGACGAGGGGGCGGTTGTCGCGTGAAGGCCCGGTGAGTGGGGGCCGGCCCGAGGTCGCCGGTGCGTTCGCGATCGCCACGCTGTGATCGAGCTCAGGCAGCGTCGTAAGGGAACGAAGGTGTGGTGGGGCGAGGGGCAGGCGACGACGGCCGACGGGGGGTAGATCGCACCGACGTCGCCTGGACGCGCGGGGTGGCGAAGCCCCGCGCCATGGTGACCAACGACCCGAAGAGCCCGGAACGGTGTGAGCGCTCCGACGGCTCCGGCCGGATCGAGATGACCTCGGCCAGGGAGTCCCGGCCGTGACGGCGGTGCCCGACGCCGGGACCGGAACGGTGGTCCCCGCCGGTGTGGCCCATGTGCTGATCCACGGTCGCCATCGGTGATCACGCTAGAAAGCCGAGGTGAACGGGCTGTGAAACGGGCGCAACAATCAAGTGTGCTGAAGATGAACTCTTCAAGTTGCGTTCCTGCGCACAGCATTACGCTCGTCGGGCAACGGGCGATGACGTCGTCGGTGCGGGTACGGGAGGTGCCTCGGTATGACTCAGGCCATGGGCCACGGTGTGAACCAGCGCAAGGCGATCGCGATGACGCCCGAGGAGATCGACGCGTTCTTGGCCGAGCGGCGGGCGATGACGATGTGCTCGCTCTCGCCCGACGGGTCCATCCACGCGGTGGCCATGTGGTACGGGTTCTTGGAGGGGGCCATCGCCGTCGAGACGAAGGCGAAGTCGCAGAAGGCGCGGAACCTGCGGCGTGACCCCCGTCTGACGTTGCTGTTCGAGGACGGCGAGTACTACGAGGAGCTGCGGGGCGTCGAGCTCGTGGGCCGGGCCGAGGTGATCGACGATCCCGACCGGCTGTGGCAGCTCGGCGTCAGCGTGTTCGAGCGCTACTACGGCGGGTATGCAGACGAGATGAAGCCGTTCCTCGAGGCGATGCTGAACAAGCGGGTCGCGATCAAGCTGCACGTCGAGCGGACCGTCAGCTGGGACCACCGCAAGCTCGGACTGCCCCCGACCCGACCGACCTCGTAGTACGAGGTCGTGCACTTCGCCACGCAGCAGGCGGTCGGCGCCCCGCCCGCCGAGGCCATGGCCGCGTACGGCAATCCCGCCTTCTACGAGGGGCGGCCGGTGCGGGACCACATCGAGGTGCTCGAGCTCGTGCGCCACGAGGACACCGGGGCCCGCGTGCTCATGGAGGTCCGCTTCGCCTTCCGGGGCCCGCTCTCGCCGGCGGTCCAACGGATCATCGACCGCGACAAGATGTCGTGGATCACCCGCAACGAGCTGCGGCCCGACGAGTCCCGGGCCGAGTGGGTCGTCCTGCCGGACCACTACCCGGACCGCCTGAGCGCCGGTGGCGTCTACCGCTTCGACGACGGCGACGACGACGGCGACGGCCCGTCCGGTACCGAGCTCGGTCGTGTCGATCGAGGGCGATCTCAAGGTCCACGTGCCCGTCCTCGGCAAGTCCGTCGAGCGCGTCATCGTGTCGGGATTGCGCAAGTACTTCGAGGCCGAGGTCCTGACGATCCCGGACCTGACGACCTCGTAAGGGCGAGGTCGACGAGGTCGACGAGGTCAGGCCTTCAGCAGCTGCTTCATCCCGTCCTCGATACCGTGCGCCAGCACGTCGATATCCGGCGTCGTGTCGTAGTCGCCCGTGATCCCGAAGTTGACCTCGCCGTCGTAGGAGAAGATGGCGATGGCGAGGCGGATCTGCCCGCCGAGCGGCACGTACGGGAACGCCCGCACCATGCGACGCCCCGCCGCGTACAGCGGGAACTGCGGCCCCGGCACGTTCGTCGTGACCGTGTTGACGCTGCGCTGTGCCGTCCGCGTCGCGATCCGCATCCCCAAAGCGAGCAGCATCGGCGGCGCGAACCCCGACATGGACGTCAAGGCCTCGCCGGCCAGCGCCTCCTTCGACTCCTTGAGGTCCTTCATCTGGTCCGAGATAGCGGCCAGGCGCAACACCGGGTCCTCGATCTCGACCGGCAGCTCGGCGAACATCGCCGAGACCTTGTTCTCGTACGTCCCGTCGCCGACGGCGCGTCCCGAGTCGTCGCGGGGGCGCACCGACACGGGCACCAGCGTGCGCACGACGCGCTCGACGTCCTCGTCACGCGACAGCAGCAGCTCGCGGAAGCCGTTGGCGATGGACGCCAGGACGACGTCGTTGAACGTGCCCCCGTGCTCCTTGCGCACCTCACGGATGTCGGCCACCGTCGTCGTCGCCCACGCGTATCTCCGATGCGGCCCGATCGGCCCGTTGAGGCTCGAGACCGGCGGCAGCCGCACGAGACCGCTCAGCGCGAAGACGCCGCTCGCCACCTCGCCCAGGTACCCCGCCGCCCGCCGCACCAGCCGCGTCTGCGCCCGGGCCGCCCGCAGCTGCTCGTAGGGCGACTGCACCAGATGCTCGATCGCCTCGACCACGAGCTCGGTCCCCGACGGCTCGGCGTGGGGCGACCACCGGGCCGGGTGCTCGGGACGCGCCGCGTCGGGGCTCAGGTCCATGATCACCGCGAGGAGGTCGGTCCCCGACACGCCGTCGACGAGCGCGTGATGCGTCTTGGCCACGATCGCCCAGCGCTCGTCCTCGAGCCCCTCGACCACCCAGATCTCCCACAGCGGCTTCGAGCGGTCGAGCTGCTGCGCCATGACGCGCCCCACGAGGCGGCGGAGCTCGCCCTCGCCCCCCGGCGACGGCAGCGCGGTGTGCCGCAGGTGGTACTCGATGTTGAAGTGCGGGTCGTCCACCCACACCGGCCGCCCCAGCTCGAAGGGCACGAAGCGCACCTTCTGGCGGTACCGCGGGACGAGGTCCAACTTGGACTCGACCATGTCGACGATGTTGGCGTACGGCGGCGGCGGTCCCTCGAAGATGGAGACGGACCCGATGTGCATGTGCGACACGCCGTCCTCGATGTGGAGGAACGATGCATCGAGCGGGCTCAGGCGGTCAGGACCCATGGATGGCCCTCCCTTCGAGGTGTCTGGGGCCCGAAACTACTACCCGGCCGGCCGCGCCGGCCCGGGATCAGCCGGCGGAGGCGGCCGGGGTCGGCTCCCCCAGAGTGGCCAAGAACGGCGAGGCCAGCGCCTCGCGACGCGTCTCCTCGTACGCCGCCTCGATGACCCGTGGGGCGCGGTCCTCGGCCATGGCCTTGAGGCCCATGGCGCGCCGGGACTCGGTGCCGGGCTCGAGGCTGATCACGGGCGTGCCGGCCCGCATCAGCCGGGCGACCTCGCGCTCCATGCGGCGGTGCACCGTGCGGCGGAGCAGGCCGTCGGGACCGTTGGCGCTGCCGTGGGCCGCCGACATCGACGAGATGACGATGACGAGATCGAGCTCTTGGTCCCGCAGCACGTCGGCGTTCGTCACCGAGTGCACGCCGCCGTCGATGTACTCGGTTCCCTCGATCGTGACGGGCTTGAAGTACCCGGGGATGGCGCACGAGGCGAGGACGGCCGGGGCCAGACGGGTGTCGGGCGCGCCGGGGCGCCCGAAGACGACGCGGGCGCCGTCGGATCGCCGCACCGCGCAGATGCGCAACCCCTCGGGCCAGCGGTCGCCGATGAGCTCGTCGAGGCCGCGGGCGCGTTCGGAGATGTCGAGCTGGCCGTTGGGGACGAGCGTCATCGCCGCGACCTCGGGCCGGAAGGCGAGCGGGCGCCGCAGCACGCGGGCGAGCAACGCCGGGGAGGGGAGGTGCCAGGGCCGCAGGATGGAGAGGACGGTCGGGCTCGGGAGGGGCCCGCTGCCGTCGGGCAGGATGCGGCGGAGGATCGCGCCACCCCTCCTGGACGTCGGGACGCCGTAGAGCGAGGCGGCCAGGTCCGTGGCGGGGACGCCGACGCGCAGCGCCGCCCCGGTGACCGAGCCGGCCGAGGTGCCGACGATGACCTTGGCGAGGCGGGGATCCCAGCCGATCTCGCGCTCGAGCGCGGCGAGCACGCCGGCCTGGTAGGCCTGGCCGACGACGCCGCCGGCGCCCAGCACCAGGCCGATCGACGGCAGACCGCTCCCCCCACGGATCACCTTCATCACCCCTTCTTCTTACCCGCCTGCCGCGCCCGTTCGCGTCGATGTCACCAAACAGCGATTTCGACGAACGCTTGATGAGAGTTAGACCGAATCGTGACGGGTTTGGCAAGCAACCCCGATGCACCCTCGGACGACGCGACGGGGCGGAACACGAAATTCGGAGACGCCGGTACTCTGCGGAGCTGTCATGGGGAGGACCCGGAGCGACCTGCACCGGCTGTCGGCCCACGTCCTGGGCCGCCGGCGCTACGCGGTGAGCGGGCACTTCGGCCTGCGGTCGAGCGCCGACGGCATCGTGACGCCGGCGTTCGGCCCCGAGCCCGAGGCGCTGCGGCTCACGCCGGCCTGGCTGATCCGGGAGGTGGGGACGTCATCGAGGGCGCGGGCGCTCGCCGGGGCGACGCTGGCGGAGCTGGCGGAGTTCGCCGGGGCGGACCTGGCCGCCGAGTTCTCGGCCGGGCCCGGCACACCGGCGTTGGGCGAGACCGACACGCCCCTCGAGCTCGACGCACGGGAGCTGGGCGCCCTCTTCGCCTGGTTCGACCTCGGCTGGCGGGTCATCGACGAGGTGGTCGCCGAGCTCGCTGGGCGGTGGGCCCAGAGCACGGTGCAGCTCTGGCCCGAGCACTTCGACGCCGGGACATCGCTCGAGGGCCCCGGCGCGGGTGGCGGCGTGAACCTCGGCTTCTCGGCAGGCGACGCGTTCTCCGAGGAGCCCTACGCCTATGTCGGCCCGTGGGGGCCGGAGCGCCCGGGCGCCGACGGCTACTGGAACGCGCCGTTCGGCGCCATCCTGACCTGGGCGGAGGTGCGCGACGTGGCGGGCGGGGTGGCGTTCATGCGGGCCGGCCTGGACCGGCTGTCGTGACGCCCGTCCCCCTGCCGTCGGCCGAGACGGTGAACTTCGTGCCGCCCGACGCGGACGAGACGCAGGCGCTGGCGGACGGGATCGCGTCCATCGTGGCCGGATCGGAGGGCCTGCTGCCGGTGCAGCGGTCGCTGCTCGAGTCGATGTTCCCGGCCATGACCGGGTTCCACGTCACGCTGGGCGGCGATCGGCCGGCCCTGACGCCGGCCGAGTTCGCGGCGGGGTTGGCGAGGCGCGAGCTGTCGTTCCGGGCGCGCATCGTGCAGAACATGTTGCTGTGCGCACTCGTGCGCCACCCGATCCCCGACGACGTCGCCGAGAACGTCGCCGCGTGCGCGTGCGAGCTCGGCGTCGAAGAGGACATGGTCCGGGTGGCGCGCGAGTTCGCCCACGGCACGTTGGGCCTGGCCGCACAGGACTTCATCCGGAGCGGCTACGAGGGCAGCTGGAACGAGGAGGCGGCGCGGGCGGCCGTGCACTCGACGCGCACCTTGGAGGGCGCCTGGGAGTTCTCGGTCAACGACCCCGAGTTGGCGGCGCGCTGGGCCGCCCTCGAGCTGCTGCCGCACGAGGCGATCGGCCGGCAGGTCTGGGAGATGTACCAGTCACGCGGCTTCACCTTCCCGGGCACGCCGGACTCGGCCCCGCCGCTGCTGGCCCAGCACGACTGGGTGCACGTGCTCGGCGACTACGGCACGACGGTCGAGTCCGAGGTCGAGGTGTTCGGGCTGATCGCGCGTGCCAACGACGACATGCACGCGTTCTCGTTGCTGGCGATGGTGATCTCGTTGTTCGAGACCGGCTACTTGGCGACGGGGGCGGGCTTGTTCCAGTCGTCGCCCGGGCACTTCTCGAGCAGCCCGGCCATGGCGGTCCGGCTGGCCGACGCCATGGCGCGCGGCGCGCGGTGCCACGACGACGTGACCGGCTCCGACAGCATCGACTTCCTGACGATGGACTGGTTCGCCGTGGCGTCCGAGACGCCCGAGGAGCTGCGGGCGCGCTTCCATCTGGCGCCGAAGTCGGCCGTGGCGCTGGCGGCGGGGTCCGTCGGCCCGTGGGCGCACGGTGGCATCAGCCCTTTCCAGATGAACGCCGGCCGCCAGCTCGCCGAGGCGCAGGGGCGGGAGTACGACGCGCACGGCGCGTCGCTCTGAGCCGAGCCGGGGCGTCAGGACTCGAGGAAGCGGAGGACGGCCAGGACCCGGCGGTGGTCCTGATCGGAGACCGGCAGGTTGAGCTTGGCGAAGATGTTGGCGACGTGCTTCTCGACGGCGCCCTCGCTGACGACCAGTGCGGCGGCGATGGCGCCGTTCGAGCGCCCCTCGGCCATCAGGGCCAGGACCTCGCGCTCGCGGGCGGTCAGGACCGACAGGGTGTCGGAGCGGCGCGTGGCGCCGATGAGCTGGGTGACCACTTCGGGGTCCAAGGCGGTACCTCCTATGGCGACCCGCTCCAGCGCCTCCACGAAGTCGCTGACGTCGGCCACGCGGTCCTTGAGCAGGTAGCCGATGCCGGCCGCATCGTCGGCCAGCAGGTCGGCGGCGTAGCGGGTCTCGATGTACTGGGAGAAGAGCAGGATGCCCAGGCCCTCGTGGCGGGCCCGGAGCTCGAGGGCCAGGCGGAGGCCCTCGTCGGTGAAGGTCGGCGGCATGCGGATGTCGATGACGGCGACGTCGGGCGGGTTCTGCGCGACCGAGCTGCGCAGCGCGTTCGGCTCGGAGACGGCGCCGGTGATGACGAAGCCGCGGTCGACGAGCAACTGGACCAGCCCGTCGCGCAGGATGGCCGAGTCCTCGGCGATGGCGACGCGCAACGCGGCTGGAGCGACCATCAGATCGACAGCGGCAGGTCGACGGTGACGACGGTGGGGCCGCCGTCGGGGCTGACGAGGTCGAGGCGTCCGTCGACGGCGCGCACGCGGTCGGTCAGCCCGGCCAGTCCGCTCGACGAGGAGCCCACGGTGGACAGGTGCGCGCCGCCGCGGCCGTCGTCGCGCACCACGACGCGCAGCCACGAGCCGTACTGCGCGCACGACACGGTGGCGCGTGACGCGTGCGCGTGCTGCGCAACGTTGGCCAGGAGCTCGGCGACGCAGTAGTAGGCGATGGCCTCGATGGCGGGGGTGGGGCGCGCGGTGACGTCGAAGTTCATCTCGGTCGGGATCGCGCTGCGCGAGGCCAGGGTGGCGAGCGCCCCTCCCAAGCCGATGTCGAGGGCGGGCGGGTGGATGCCCCGGGCGATGTCACGCAGCTCGGTGATGGCCTCCTTGGCGCCCCGGTGGGCCTCGTCGACGAGTTGGCGGACGCGCTGAACGTCGAGGTGCTCCGGGTCGTCGAGCTTCTCCTTGGCCATGCCGAGGCGCATGGCCAGCGCGACGAGCTGCGCCTGGGTGCCGTCGTGCAGGTCGCGCTCGATGCGCCGCAGGGTCGCCGCCGACGCGTCGACGGTCTGGGTCCGCGCCTGCTCCAGCGAGCGGACGCGGGCCGCGATCGGGTCGGGGCCGAGCAGGAGGCGCTGGAGGAACTTGTCGACGGTGACGAAGCCGCGCATGACCCAGGGGGCGGCGAAGAGGAAGATCACGCCGAGGACGAAGATGCCCAGCGCGTGCCAGAAGCCGATCGGGCCGTTGTTGAGGTTGTCGCCCGGGGTGAAGACGTTCGGGAAGAAGCCCCAGATCGCCGACCCGCCGTTGCTGCCCCAGAAGAGCGGGCGCAGGATGCACGCCAACGCGTCCCACCACAGGCTGAACGCCACGTACACGCCGAGGAACGTCCACGGCACCTTGACGGCGAAGTAGCCGACGGCGCGCCAGGCGACGCGGTCGCGCAGGACGGACTGCAGCCAGCCGAAGAAACCGGGCCGGGCCACGAACGCCGCGGGCTCTTCGACGGTGTAGCCCAAGAGGTTGTGGGCGAGGTCGCGCTGCCAGCGGGCCATCCCGCGGGCGCTGCGCAGCGACAGCCCGAGCACGGCCAACCCGAAGAACGTGATCGCCAGGACGATGCCGGCGAACATCGTGACGCCGATGAACGCGAGCCCGGCGGCGGCCAGCCCGCCACTCAGGAGGAAGAAGGCGAGCTCCATCCAGGGCCGGCGGGTGAAGGGCTCGCGCAGGACGCGCCGGGCGAGCTCCTTCAGCCGCTCCACCTGCTCCTCGGTGATCGGCAGGGCCACACCCTTGCCTTCTGCCGGTGCCTGGGTGTCGTCGTCGGTCGCCAAGGTCATGCGTCTCGCTTGGCGAGCAGGACGCCGCCGACAACGAGGGCGCCGGCGCAGTACAGCACCATCAGCATGAACCCGATTGTGGCCGACAATGAGTTGGCCTGCGGCACGACCGCCGCCACCGACTGGGCGAAGATGATGGCGGGGGTGTACTTGGACGGGTCGCCCGACAGCGTGTGCAGCAGGAGCGGGGCCAAGAGCGCGACGCCGGCGAAGGTGGCGATGGCACCGGCCGTGTGGCGGATGATGAACCCGAGCCCGAGGCCGAGGAGGGCGAAGAGGCTCAGGAACGCCCCGGTGAGGACCACGGCGCGGAGCACGTTGGGTTGCCCCAGTGTGGCGTGCGGCGCGCTCCCCGACGAGAGGACGGCCTGGCCGAAGAAGAAGGCGCCGAAGCTCAGGATCTCGCCCACCACGAGCGTCAACAGCCCGACGACGGTCACTTTGGCGGCGAACAGGGTCTCGCGTCGGGGCATGGCGGCGAGGGACGAGCGCATGGTGCCCGAGCCGTACTCGCCCGCGATGGCGAGCACGCCGAGGACGCCGAGGGCGAGCGAGCCGATGGAGAGCCCGGCCATGGCCTGGTTCGTCGGGTCGAACCCCTGGTACCACCCCGGCGAGTGGTGCGCGACGCCGTTCGTCGAGAGGAACGTGACGAGGAGCGTGCCGACGACGGTGATGCCGAGGATCACCTTGGTCGAGCGCAGCGTCCTGAGCTTCTTCCATTCGGCGGCGACGGCCTGGCGGTAGCCGGCGCGGCCCGCCGTGGGGCGCTGCGTGAGCGCCGATGTCCCGGTCGTGAGGGCGATGGTCACTGTAAGTCCTTTCGTTATGTCGGGGTCGGGTCGGTCAACGGCCGGCGGTGCCGGCGGGCGTGAGGCCGTCGTGGGCGCGGTACTCGACGGAGTCCGCCGTGAGCTCCATGAAGGCGTCCTCGAGCGAAGCGCGGACCGGCGTGAGCTCGTGCAGGGTCAGCGAGGCGCCGGCGGCGATCTCCCCGACCTGGGCGGAGGGCAGTCCCGTCACGACGATCGCCCCGTCGTCCTCGACGGACGGCCGCACGCCGGCCTTCGTGAGCGCGGTCACCAAGAGCTGTGGGGTCGGCGTGATGACCCGGACCGCCTCGGACTGGTGCTGCGCCGCGAACTCGGCGACGCTCGTCTCGGCGATCAGGTTGCCCTTGCCGATCACGACGAGGTGCTCGGCGGTCAGGGCCATCTCGCTGATGAGGTGGCTCGAGACGAACACGGTCCGCCCCTCGGCGGCCAGCCCGCGCAGGAGGTGGCGGACCCAGCGGATGCCCTCGGGGTCGAGGCCGTTGACCGGCTCGTCGAACAGCAGCGTCCCGGGGTCGCCGAGCAGCGCCGCCGCGATGCCGAGGCGTTGGCCCATGCCGAGGGAGAACTTGCCGGCGCGCTTGCCGGCGACCGCGGTGAGACCCACGATGTCGAGCACCTCGTCGATGCGGGCTTCGCCGATGTCGTTCGTCGCGGCCATGCAGCGCAGGTGATCGCGTGCCGTGCGCCCGGGGTGGAACGCCTTGGCGTCGAGCAGGGCCCCCACCTCGCGCAACGGCCAGCGCAGCTCGTCGTAGAGCAGACCGTTGACCGTCGCCGTGCCCGCGTCGGGCAGGTCGAGGCCCATGATCATGCGCATGGTGGTGGACTTGCCCGAACCGTTCGGGCCGAGAAAACCGGTGACGGCGCCGGGGGAGACGGTGAAGTCGAGGCCGTCGACGGCCACGGTGCTCCCGTAGCGCTTCGTCAATCCGCGGGTGACGATCATGAGGGCTCCTTCTTTGCGCCCCGGCGCGAGTCGCCGGGGTCTGCCCTCCTACGTTGACGAGCGCGGGGCGCCCGAAGAATCCCGCCTGCGGGCGTCCGGTCCTGGGGCTAGCCCCCCTCTTTGGCCGGGTGGCTAGCGCCCGGTGGCGGTGGGCGCGACCCTGGTCAGGTCGGGTATTCGTTCTGTGATATCCCTGAGTGGGACGGTTCCGCTGCACTCCCGTCCCCCCTCCCACCCCCCCTCCCGAATCGAGGCAACGTGACGCTCACCGACGAGGCATCGACCGCCCAGCGTGCCGCCACGCCCGCGGCGCACTCGGTGGATCTGCGCAAGACGTACGGCATCGGCGATGCCACCGTGCACGCGCTCGCCGGGGTCACCGTGACGTTCGAGCGCGGCCGCTTCACGGCCGTCATGGGGCCGTCGGGCTCGGGCAAGTCGACGTTGATGCACTGCATGGCCGGGCTCGACCGGCCGACCTCGGGCCAGGCCTTCGTGGGCGACCTCGACCTCGGCACGCTGGACGACACCGGGCTGACCCAGATGCGGCGCGACCGGGTCGGCTTCGTCTTCCAGTCGTTCAACCTCGTCCCGACGCTGACGGCCGCCGAGAACATCACGCTGCCCGTCGACCTGGCGGGGCGGAAGGTGGACAAGGAGTGGTTCGACTTCCTGGTCAATCAGCTCGGGATCACCGACCGGTTGACCCACCGGCCGAGCGAGATGTCCGGCGGCCAGCAGCAGCGCTGCGCCTGCGCCCGGGCGCTCATCAACCGGCCCGACCTGATCTTCGCCGACGAGCCGACGGGCAACCTCGATTCCAACTCATCCAACGAGATGCTGGGCTTCCTGCGGCGCTCGGTCAGCGAGTTCGGCCAGTCCATCGTGATGGTGACGCACGACGCCCACGGCGCGGCGTTCGCGGACCGGGTCGTGTTCCTGGCCGACGGGCAGGTCGTCGACGACCTGGCCAACCCGACGGCCGACTCGGTGCTCGAGCGGGTGCGGAACCTGGGCGCCTGAGATGTGGAGGGTCACGTTCAAGGGGCTGTTGGCGCACAAGCTGCGCCTGGCGCTGACGGCGCTCGCCATCGTGCTCGGGGTGACGTTCATCGCCGGGACGTTCGTGTTGACCGACACGCTGCACAGCACGTTCGACACCCTCTTCGGGAGCATCTACCAGCACGTCGACTTCCAGGTGCGCGGCGTCGCGCAGTTCGGCAGCGGTGGCAACGCGACGCGCGAGCCGGTGCCCGAGTCCGTGCTCTCGACGGTGCGGGCGGTGCCCGGGGTGGCGGCGGCCGAGGGCACGGTGTCGGGCTACGCCCAGTACATCAACCACGACGGCAAGGCGATCTCGACGGGCGGCGCGCCGACGCTCGGGGTCTCCTTCGACCCCAGCTCGGACCTCGCCACGCTGCATCTCGTGCGGGGGAGCCCGCCGACGACGCCGAGCGACGTGGTCATGGACTACGGCACGGCGCAGAAGTACAACTTCGCCGTCGGGGAGCGGGTGCGCATTCTGTTGCAGGGCCCGACGCGGACCTTCACCATCACGGGGATCGCCAAGTTCGGGACGGCGGACAACCTGGCCGGGGCGACGCTGGCGGCCTTCGACGTGCCGACGGCGCAGGCCCTGCTCGGGTCGGTGGGCGAGTTCGGCGCCATCGACGTGGCGGCCCAACCGGGGGCGGACAAGGCGTCCGTGCAGCGCGCCATCGCGGCGGCGCTGCCGCGGGGCGTGGAGGTGGTGACCGGGCAGACCGTGATCAACGAGCAGACCAGCGTGGTCAGCTCGGCGCTCGGCTTCTTCAACACCGCGCTGCTGGTGTTCGCGTTCATCGCGTTGTTCGTGGGCGCGTTCACGATCCTGAACACGTTCTCGATCATCGTGGGGCAGCGCACGAAGGAACTGGCGCTGTTGCGGATCGTCGGCGCGAGCCGCCGGCAGGTCTTCGCGTCGGTGCTCACCGAGGCCGGGATCGTCGGGCTGATCTCGTCGCTGATCGGGCTCGGGCTGGGCGTGCTGGCGGCGATCGGCCTGGAGGCGCTGCTGAGCGGGTTCGGGATCACGCTGCCGTCGGGGCCGCTCGTCTTCGAGGCGAGGACCGTGATCGTCTGCCTCGTCGTCGGCGTCGGCGTCACGATGGTCTCGGCCATCGGTCCGGCGCGCCGGGCCGTGCGGATCGCCCCGGTCGAGGCCGTGGCGGAGCAACAGGTGGAACAGGAGATCTCGCTGCGCCGCCGGTTCACCTGGGGCTCGGTGATCACGCTGGGCGGGGTCGCCCTGTTGGCGGTGGGCCTCACGGCGCCGGCCATTCAGCTCGTCGGGCTGGGCGCCGTCCTCATCTTCATCGGCGTGGCCCGGCTGGCGCCGGCGGTGGCGCGTCCGCTCTCGAGCGTGCTCGGACGCCCGCTCGCCGGGCTGCTCGGGATGTCGGGACGGCTCGGGCGCGAGAACTCCATGCGCAGCCCGCGCCGCACGGCGCAGACCGCTTCGGCGCTGATGGTGGGCCTGGCGCTCGTCTCGGCCATCGCCGTGTTCGGCGCGTCCCTCTCTCGCTCGGCGACGCAGAGCATCGACCAGGCGTTGAGCGCGGACATCATCATCAGCAACGCCAGCAGCAATGGCTCGGGCTCGTTCAGCACGTCGGTGCCGAAGATCGCGTCGTCGTTGCCCGGGGTGACCGCCACGTCCACGGTCTACGGCGGCCAGTTCGAGGTGCGCGGCGACATCGAGTCGCTCCAGGCGCTCTCGACGCGCAACCTCTCCGACACCGTGAACCTGAACATGGCCTCGGGGTCACCGGCCTCGTTGGCTGCGGGGGACCTGCTGATCGACACGACGACGGCGAACTCGGACCACCTGGTCGTGGGCGACGCCGTGCCGGTGAAGTTCGCCCTGACGGGGAGCGGGCGGATGCGCATCGGCGGCATCTTCCAGACGAACTCGCTCATCGGGAGCTACCTGGTCGGCGAGAACTTCTTCCTGTTCCACTTCCGGGACCCGCTGCCCAACGCCGTGCTGCTGCGCACGGACGGCAGCGCCGGGGTGCAGCAGGCGGTGGAGCACGCGCTGGGCGGGTTCCCGAACGTGCAGGTGCAGAGCCGGGCGCAGTTCGAGCAGTCGCAGTCGAACCAGGTGAACCAGCTGCTCGGCCTCGTCTACGCGCTGCTCGGGCTGGCCGTGATCATCGCGTTGATCGGGATCGTGAACACGCTGATGCTGTCGGTCTTCGAGCGCACCCACGAGATCGGGCTGCTGCGCGCCGTCGGCATGCGCCGGCGCCAGATCAGGGCGATGATCCGCTCGGAGTCGGTGATCCTCGCCCTCTTCGGGGCGATCATCGGCATCGTCGTGGGCACGGGCCTGGGGCTGGCGTTGGTCTCCTCGCTGCGCTCCCAGGGCATCACGGCAACCGTCGTCCCGGTCTCGAGCCTCGTGATCTTCCTGATCCTGGCGGCGGTGCTGGGCCTGTTGGCGGCGAGCTGGCCGGCCCGGCGGGCGGCCCGCCTCGACGTGCTCGCCGCGATCGCCTCGCAATGACGGGGCCTCGGTAGTCTCGGGAAATGGCGACCACGGCGACGCCCAGCTCATTCCGGCTCCCCGGCTATTCGATCGCCGTCGGGCCGTTCAGCCACCTCGCGGCGGAGCGCGACCGTTTGTCCGCGCTGGAGTGGCGCCACTTCGACGCCTCGCCGCTGGGGTCGACGGTCGGGGCGGAGATCTCGGGGGTGGACCTGTCGGCGCCGCAGCCCGACGAGGTGGTCGCCGAGCTCCGCCAGGCGCTCTACGACTACAAGGTCATCTTCTTCCGGGACCAACCGTTGACGCCGGCGCAGCACGTGGCGTTCGCGCGGCGCTTCGGCGACCTGGAGATCCACCCGTTCCTCCCGTCGAACACGGGCGAACCCGAGCTGGTGCGCTTCGAGAAGACGGCCGAGGTCAGCGGGTACGAGAACTCCTGGCACCACGACGTGACGTGGCGCGAGCGCCCGTCGATGGGCGCCATCCTCCACGCGGTCTCGGTGCCCGAGCGCGGCGGCGACACGCTGTTCGCCGACACGTACGCCGCGTACGGGGCGCTCGACGAGGCGACGAAGGCGCAGATCGACGACCTCGTGGCGGTGCACGACTTCACGCAGACGTTCGGGCACACGATGTCGTCGGAGGAGCGCCGTGCGGCGCAGGATCAGTACCCGCCGGTCGAGCACCCGGTGGTGTGCACGCACCCGGGCACGGGCCGGCCGCACCTCTACGTGAATCGGCCGTTCGTGAGCCACATCGTGGGGATGGACGCGGAGGAGAGCCGGGAGCTGCTCGACCGGCTGTGCCGCCAGACCGACTCCCCCGAGCACCAGTGCCGGTTCACCTGGAGCACCGACGCCGTGGCGTTCTGGGACAACCGGGCGGTGCAGCACTACGCGTCGAGCGACTACTGGCCACAGCGCCGGACGATGGAGCGGGCGTCGGTTGTCGGGACGCGCCCGGTACGGACGAGGGACTGACCAGCTCGGCCGCTGGCCGTAGGCGGTGACGGAGAGGAAGCGCACCGGGCCGTGGGCGACCTCGCCGTCGAACTGCTGGGAGTCACCGGGGGTCATCAAGGAGGCGGCCCCGACGTAGGCGTACTCCATCTCCCCTTCGGGCACGTAGATGAGCCCGGTGCCGGGGTGCTGGTAGGGCGTCCAGTCACGGAGGAGGACCGCACGTATCCTTCGGGCGTGGGTGGGGTCGGACGGTTTGCTCGCCGGCAGCGAGACCGGCAGGACGAGTACCTCCCACTCACCGCGGGCCCGATCTCGAACGGCGAGTTCATCCCGGCCGGGTCGACGCCGCACGACCGTGACGTCAACGCGTTGATCCGGAGGTCGATCGACGACGCCAGTCGCCGGGTCGGCGTCGACCGCCGACGGTTCCTTCAGGGTGCGGGCGCGATCGCGGCGACGCTCGGGGCGTTCGAGCTCGCCGGATGCTCCTCGGACGCAGCACACCAAGCAGGCGCGCGCACGCGCGGACGCGGCGGGCAGTTCAAGGTGCCGCCTCCGGAGGACACGGCCGCGTGCGGGCACGCTCTCACGGGTTCGGAGTTCGTCTTCGATGTCCACACCCATCACGTCATTCCGAACGGGCCCTGGGTCGAGAACGCGCCGGACACCACCTCCCTCGTGCTCTCGATGCTGCCGGCGGGTTGCACGGACACGCCACAACTCGACTGTGTCGACCGCGCCAACTATCTGCACGACCTGTTCCTCGCCAGTGACACCACGGTCGCCGTGCTGACGGATGTACCGAACTCGGGCCCGTCCAACGCGCCGATCCCTTTCGCCGACGCGTTGAGCACCGAGCAGATCACCGCCGGCCTCACGGGCGGCGGGGCCAGTCGGGTGTTGGTCGAGAACGTCATCGCCCCCAATGTCGGACCGGTCGAGGCGACGCTGGAGGAGATGTCCAGCGCAGTCGCCAGTGGACCGCCCGCCGCGTTCAAGGTCTATACGGCGTGGAGCCCGAGCGGTCAGGGTTACTCGCTCGAGGATCCGGCGATCGGCTTGCCGACGGTGCAGCACGCTCACGACCTCGGGGTGAAGGTGTTCGTGGCGCACAAGGGCTTACCCCTCGTGAACTTCGACCCGGCGTTCAACCATCCTGACGACATCGTCGCGGTGTCCCGGCAATTCAGCGACATGCAGTTCGTCGTGTACCACGCGGCGTGGGACCCCTCGCACGTCGAAGGCCCGTACGACCCGGACGCCACGATCGGCATCGACACCCTGATCGCGGCGTTGGACAATCACCACGTCCCGCCGAACGACAACGTCTGGGTCGACATCGCGACCCTGTGGCGCCAACTGCTCACCGACCCGGACCAGGCGGCCCACGCCATCGGCAAACTGCTCAGCCGCGTGGGGACGGAACGAGTCCTCTGGGGGACCGATGCAATCTGGTACGGGAGCCCGGAGCCGCAGATCATGGCGATGCGCACCTTCGACATCACACCGGAGTTCCAGGAGCAGTACGGCTACCCCGCACTGACCGACGACGTGAAAGCGGGGCTCTTCGGCTTCAACGGGGCGAAGTTGTTCGGCCTCGATCCGACGGCGACGCGTTGCGGGCTGGACAGCGACCCTCTCACCACGAACATCTCCGAAGCGGCCGAACTCCGTGCCGATGGAGCGCTGCCCTCCCCGTGGCAGCCCAACGGACCGACGACGCGCCGGCAGGTGTTGAACTGGCTGGCGTCGTCCACGACCCGCTGGGTGCCGTCGTAGCGGTCGGGGCCTTGTGATCTGGCGCCGGCAGACCACTGCGGAGGCCACCCTCCTCGTTGTCACCGTCCTTGTGATCGCACTCGGCCTTCTTCCTCAGGGCGCTGCGTCAGCGGAGGCCAAGAAGGCCTCGGTGCCGTCCCGCGCCATCGTGCTGCGCGGTAACGGGATCGGGAAGGCCGTCTTCGGACAGCCCGAGACAGCCGCGGTGGCAAAGCTGCAAGCAGTCCTCGGCGCGCCGAAGTCGCACCGGCCCGTGGACCTGACGGGCAACTGCACGGTTGACGCCGGAG
Organism: uncultured Acidimicrobiaceae bacterium; assembly: GCA_963783995.1. Taxonomy (GTDB): domain Bacteria; phylum Actinomycetota; class Acidimicrobiia; order Acidimicrobiales; family RAAP-2; genus Bog-473. The sequence continues at coordinate 27,868 of CAWAPU010000009.1, read as the reverse complement.
TGGAATGGTCGTCGTTGACGGCGTACTTCTTCCACGGCAACTTCGTCGGGTACGCCACCGTGTCGTTGCTGGCCGAACCGGTGAGCCGCGCCCTCCCGCGCCTCGAGACCGTCGCCGGGCTCCATATCGGCGACACGCTCGCTCACGCAACGCATCTCTACGGCCGATCGTTGCGGACGTCGTTGGCGCAGGGGGGCAATTGGTCCGCCGCAACGTCGAGCGGCACGCTGGCCGGCTATTTGACCAGCGAGGTCCACTCGACGAACCCGGCGCCACGGATCGCCGACATCACGGCCGGGTCGGTCGGCTGTCCCGCCGCCTCCCCCTGACGCCGCCGGGGCCGGACGCGAGCGCGCCGACCTACCATCTGCCCCGATCGAGGGAGGTCGCAATGGCGAAGGTCGTGCTGGTCACCGGGGCGTCGGCGGGGATGAAACCGCTGGGATCAGTGAGCTTGGGCAGCCACTCGGTGATAATGAAGCCGTGCGGCGTGGAGACCAGATGCTTCTCCCACGCGTACCAGCGGAAGTAATACATCTCTTCGAATTTCTTGTCGGAGGAGTCGAAGAGAGGAATATTTGCTTCCATCCACGGCCACTTGTCGGTAGGTTGCAGGCCGGTGGCTTCGCGCTCGTCGGCTGCGAATTGCGCGACATAATGCTGATAGTCGGCTGGACGAAGAATTGTGAATGTTTGGCTCGCGGCCACAGATTGCGCGGAACCGCCGGTGGGAAGAATTGAGAGTACGAAAGCGAGTTGGATGTGAATCTTCAAAAGGAATTTACTGGTCGAGTGAAGCGATGGATTTCAGGCACGCACGGGGTCGACCGAAGCAGACCCGTGGACGCGCTCGAGTGCCCGCCGTGCCTCACCGAGTAAGTCGCCGGCCGCTTGCTTGAGGCAAGCAATGTCATTTGTACAGAAAAGCAGGTCAATGCCGAGGCTGAGCCAGAAGCCGAACTCTTCAGGTGCGCAGGCGGTGGCGACGCATCTTGTCGTAATTGCGCGCGGCTTTGACGATTCTGGCAGCCGCAGCCTGAACCGTGCGGTGCGACGTGTGGCCGGCGACGCCGAGGCTCGCGGCCAGATCGGCCGGTCCGATGAAGAGATCGACGTCGGGAACCGCGGCGAGTTCTTCAACGCGGCCGAGCGCGGTGTTGGATTCGATTTGCGCCATGAGGCACAGGGCCGCGTTGAGCTTCTGCTGCTTGGCGACGACGCCTCCCGGGATGCCGTAGTTGACAGCGCGCGAAACAGAAAACATGCCACGGCTGCCGATGGGCGCAAAGCGTGCATACTCACGCAAATCGTTCATCTGCTCGGGTGTTTCGATCATCGGCACATCGAGAATGTCGGGTCCGCATTCGGCGCCCTTGAGTACATTTTCACGGCGCACATCGGGAATGCGAATCATGGTCAACATGCCAGAGCCGGTAGCCATGCGGCAGAGGTCGGCAGCCTCAGCAAAAGTGATGTGTCCGTGCTCCATCTCGATCCAGATGGCCTGGTAGCCGAGATGGGCGCAGATTTCAAGAAAGATGGGATCGTAAAAGTAGACGGCTGCGCCAAGAAGGCTCTTGCCGCCGTTGGCCTGGATTGCTTGCCGCAAACGATTCATAGAGTTTCTCCCAATTGAATTGCATGGAGGCCATTGTGCTTGCGGTCGGCAAGCCAGCCCCAAGAGTGTTGCCGTGGAACGATGATCGGAGCGCGCTGGGAACAAAGCCGCGTAGAGAAGTCCTGCAGCGAGAAGCAGAAGGTTGCCGAAGACGCCGATCGTGTATTCGCTCCACGGGTAGTTGTAGTGATGCAGATTGACAATCTTGCCTCCGTCGAGCGTGACGGTGGCGTAAGCGGTGAAGACGAAGTTGGCGATGATCCCGGCAATTGCAGCGGTCCGGCCCGCGCGCAGTGAAAGGAAGGCGAGCAGAAACAGGCCTGCCAGACCACCGGCAATGATGGAAGTGGCCGTGTAATACGCAGCAAGCGCAGAGCCGCGCGTATTGGAGAGACGAATCGCGACAGTGATGGCGAGAGCTCCGCAGAGAACGATGGAGACCTTGCCGAAGCGCAGGCGCTGCGCATCGGACTTACGGGGAAAGAAGTGTGAGTAGAAATCCTCAACGAGAATAAGGCCGAGACAGTTCAGGTCGGAGGCGAGCATCGACATGGCAGCGCCGAAGAGCGCGGCAAGAAAAAGTCCTCCGAGGCCGATGGGCATCTGCGTGACGATGTAATAGGGAAAGACCTGGTCGGCGCGCGTGACCGCGGCAGGAAGCGTTTGACCGGAAAGACGATAGAAGGCCCAGAGCAGCGATCCGATGAGCATGAATGCGGTCCAGACCGGCAGGCAGAGCGTGGCTCCCATCTGAATGCCGCGGAGGGCGGAACGATCGGAACTCGCGGCAAGGTAGCGCTGCACAACGGTCTGATCCGCCGTGTATTTCTGCAGGTAGTAGAAGAAACCGTAGAGCGCCATGGTCCAGAAGGTCGGCCGCGCAAGGTCGAAGTCGAGACTGCCGAGGCTGGTTTTGTGATTGGCAGCGATCAGGTGGAACATTGCGCCGGGGCGCGTGTGTGGCGATGAGAGCAGCAGGACAACAGCGACGGCGATGCCTGTCCAGATAAGAATGCTTTGCACGACATCGGTCCAGATAACGGCGCGGAGGCCGCCGATGAACGTGTAAAAGATGGTGATGACGCCGAGGCCGATGATGAGCAGCGAAATCGACCAGCCTGTAAATCCGGCGACCGCGAGCGCGAGCAAGTAGAAGACGAAGCCCATCTTGGCAAAATGGCCGGCTGCGAAAGCGAACGAAGAGTACATGCGAACGCCGGGACCGAAACGCTTGCCGAAGTACTCATAGACTGACATGGAGACGGCGTGGCGGAAGAAGGGAACGATGATGGGTCCGATGGAGACGATGACGACGACAAAGATAATGCCGGGAACGAGAAGACTCCAGTCGCCGGCAAAGGCGGAGCCGGGGAAAGCGATGAAGGTGAGGCTGGTGATGATGGTGGCAAGCAGCGAAAGGCCCGCAGCCCAGCCGGGGACGGAACGGCCGGCGACGAAGTAGGAGTCAGTAGTTTTCTGGCCGCCTGCCGAACGAATGCCGATGGCGATGAGCGTGGCCAGGTAAGCCGCGATGACAAGGATGTCGGCGAAGTGCATGTCAGCGTGCACTCCCGCTGGGTGTCGTTTCAGGGTGTTGCGTCTCGGAGTGCTCGGGTTCGCTCGAACCGAATCTCTCAGCGGCGAGCGCAAGCTTCCCTTCCGCCATCTGCACTGCCAGGCGCATGGCGCACTTCATGTTGGTGGCGTCGGCAATGTTGCTGCCGGCGATATCGAATGCAGTGCCATGATCGACTGAGGTGCGAATGATGGGCATCCCGAGCGATACATTGACGCCGCCCTCGAAATCGAGAAGCTTCATTGGGATGTGGCCCTGGTCGTGATACATCGCCACGATGAGGTCGAACTCACCGCGCAGGGCGCGAACGTAGATCGTGTCGGGCGAGTGAGGGCCCGTGCAGTCGATGCCGAGAGCGCGAGCTTCTTCAATGGCGGGCGCGATGATGTCGCGATCCTGCCAACCGAAGAGGCCGTGCTCGCCGGCGTGTGGATTGAGGCCGCAAACAGCAATGCGCGGGGCGCGGCGACGCATCCAGCGCACCGCATCATTGCCGAGTTGAATGGTGCGCACGATGCGCGCGCGATCGAGGCGGCAGGCTTGCTCAAGCGGGATGTGCGTGCTGACGTGAACAGTCGCGAGCTTCTGAGAGTAGAGAAGCATGCGTGATTCGGCAGAGCCAGTGAGCTCCGCGATGTATTCGGTGTGGCCCGAGAACGCGCGCCCGGAGAGCGTTACGGCTTCCTTATTAAGAGGGCGCGGTGACCATTGCGTCGGCTTCGCCCCCCATGCAAAGCTCCACGGCGCGGCGAACATAAGCGATGGCAGCGAGCCCGTATTCGGCGGAAAGCTGGCCGAAAGCGACGGAGTGATCGGCGGCGAGTGTGCCGGTTTCAACAAGCGTGAATCGGATCGTGGAAGGATCGATGCTGCAAACGCGGGCAGCAGTATTGAGCGCAGATTTATCAGCGACAACGAGCCACTGCGCGAGAGAAGCGACGGATTTATCGGTCAACGCTTTGAGAGTAATTTCTGCGCCGATGCCGGCGGGATCCCCAATACTGATTGCGATGCGTGCAAGTCTCATCAAGCTGCCACCTGGAAGGCAGAAAGAATGTCGTTAAAAGCTGAAGGAGTGCCGAATCCGCCGGACTTGGTGACGACGACGCAACCATGTGCCAGACCACCCTGGATCAGTCCCCAGGGAATGCCTGACCCAATCTCTCCCTGGAGGATAAAAGAATCGGCCCCCAGCGCGTGCACCGCGAGTAACGCAGTTTCGCCGCCGGTGAGGATGAGAGCCTGGGGTTGATAGGAACGGAAAGCCGAGCGGATACGTGCCCTGAGAGCGAGCGGCAAACCGAGGCGCATGACGCGCAATCCCTTAAACCGACCGCGATCGAGCGTTTGCAGTTGCAGTCTGGTGACGGGATGTGTCGAGCCGGCAATCAGCAGTCTTCGCTCGACGGGGGGTACGTGGGCGCCGCCGGGCGGACGAGAGGCAATGAGCCCGGCAAGCGCCATTGCGAGGCCAGCAGACCCTGCATAGAGAAGACCGGGCAGATTTCGCACTGCGCGAACGAGAGATTCGAGGTCAGCTTGGGTTTCGCTGTCGCAGATGAGGATCGTTTTGCCGGAGTTGAGAGCTGGATTCAATCGCGATGGATCGGAAACAAGGCCAACCTGATTGCGGTCGGCGAGCGGGAACAGGTTGGCGAGTCGAATCTCTTTGTGCTGGCCGGCCGAGTCGTGGATTTGAAGTGTCCCATCGCGGACGGTCCGGCCCGCCGAAGGAAATGATGGAGTGAAGATGACAGCCCGCGAAGAAATTGCATCCTGAGCAGCGAGTACTTCAGCGCCGACTGGACCACGGCAAGCCGAGTCCACTTTCTTGAAAAACAGCGAGTCGGGATTAGATGCAAGGGCTTTGGCGGCGTGCGAGACAGCAGAGGCCGCGCAAGAGGCCGAGAGCGAGCGCGAGTTGGTGGTGAATGCCTGCACGGATTCTGACGCCGCATGCAGCGCGCTCGCGCCAAACCACACGCGCACGGTGCGGCCGGAATGCAAGAAAGCTACGCCAGCGTCGCATGCGCCTGTCAGGTCGTCGGCCAAAAGCACGATACGCCCGGAAGGCGAGTCAGAGAACGAATGCGGAACGAGATCCAAACTGGGGAATTCGGCGAGCATTGCGTCAGACCTCAGTTTATTTTCGAGAGTATACATTTATTTTCTAGTTTATGGAATGAGGATTCCCCTACACTTCCAAGAGGGCAGGAATTCAACAAAGGAGGCATCCCTGTAGCCAGATAATCCATGAGAATTCAATGACTTATCTTGCACTATAGGATACGGATGGATTGAATGGTCTGGTGCCGACGCGCGTGGGCGAAGAGCTGCGATTGCAAGTTTCCACCTTTTCCTGCGGCCTGTTTCTCAATATAAGAAAAAGGGGACGGGAGTTGAAACTCCCATCCCCGAAGGAGGTCTTCCAGACAGCTAGAAGGTGATTTTTGTGTAGAACTGCATCTGGCGAGGATCACCGTAGGCAGACGCCGTTCCGAAGGAGCCTTGTGACGTCGGCGACCAGCTTGTGTTTAGCGTGATGACGTTGGGGTGGTTGAGAACGTTGAACGCTTGCACGCCCAATTTCACATCAGCCCACTCTCGAATCGCGAATCCCTTTTCGACGCTGGTGTGGAAGGCAACTTCTTTCGGATCGCGCAGGCTGCCGACCGATGCGGTTCCGAAATATCCCCACGCCGGGTGAGTGAAGTTGGTATAGGAGTACACCGGCACCTGATTGTTTTTGCCGTCGCTGCCGTGCGCGCGAATGAGCCGCGCACCGGCATTGGGGCGCGACGCCAGACCGCTCGAATAGGACGGCGTTTGCGCGAAGCCGCTCTCGACGACTCCGTAGGAATCGAAGTTCCAGCCGCCCAGCAGCGCACGTTCAAGGTAGTTGGTGGAGTGGTTGAAGAACGGAACGTTGTAAACCAGCGAGTAGACAAATTCGTTGGGACGATCATAATCCGGACGCCCGTATTCACCCATCGGATTGTTGGAGTTCTGGAAGCTGCCGCTCGAACTGTACGCAACCTGTGTTCCGGATGCATTTACATCGCCCAGCGCTTTGCTCCAGGTGTAGGCGACGTGCGCAGTGAGGTCGTGCATCTTTTGCACGTAGCCGACGAGCAGTCCGTTGTAGTTGGCCACGCCGAGACTGACGCCGGTGGTGATTCCTGCGTAGCCCTGATATGGCCTGTAGTAATTGCTGATGGTCGGGGTTGCGGTGTATGGCGTGCCGTTGATTGTCACCGAGCCAGCCGCATTGATGCAGGGATCATATTGGAATCCGGATCCGGGTTGCGTCCAGATGCCATAGTTGCCCGACTGGGCTTCAGCCTCGCCTTGGGCAACGCACGCCGCGTCACCTGGCGATGTTCCGTTCAGATAGAAGTTGGTGTCCCACTGGTTCGAGAAGATGTGCTGCGTGATCATACCGGCGTAGCCGGCCGAAACCACGCCACCTGGCATCACTTCCTTTTCGACCGTCAGGCTGAAGTTGCGGATTGAAGCCGGCTGGTAGTGCGGATTCGTCGCGCTCAGCGAAGTTAATCCGGGAGCGTTTGGAACCGCCCCCGAGCCGCTGCCCGCAGGGTTGGTGAACTCTGTGGCGTTGTAGGTGGGCTGCTGCACGAACGGGATGTTCGTGAGCAGGTTGGAGGTTTGCAGCAGGCTGACCTGCGTGTAGCCCATGCCGACGCCTCCATGCAGCGACGTTTTGCCGTCGTTGGTGAGGCGATACGCGAAACCGATGCGCGGTGCGAAGAGGCCGTCGCGTGGATTGGTGAAGCCGGCAGGTGTTCCTGAGCCCGCGGTCAACATGCCGTTGTTGGTCAGATTGGCTGCAGCACCACCTGCCGAAACAAGCGGCTGGTTCTGGCTGTTGAGGTAAAGCCATGACGTTGTGAGCCCGAAACTCGACTTTGCGCATTGCGCCGAGGTCTGGCATTCAGCGGGCGCCTGCGACGCATTGAAGGCGCTGGGAACGAAGTTCGCAATCTGGTTTCCGTCCATTGCCGAAGCCGTGAAGTAGGTCCAGCGCACGCCGAGGTTGAGAACCAGCCGTTGATTCACAGTCCAGTCATCTTCAAAGTATGCTTCAGACCACTTGTTGCGGAAGCGGCCATCGCGCTGGGCGTTGGTTTGCTCATAGCCAAAGCCGCAACCGTTGTCGGGATTGGCGAGGAAGCCGAGCAGGTAGTCGCCGGCGGTGTCGCCCGAGAAGTCGCCGTTGATGCAGAAGTTTCCCATAGGGAATGCGCTGGCGGCATTCGCATGCAGCAGGTTGTCCATGATGGTGAAGCCACCCTGGAGCACGTGGTTGCCCTTCACCCAGGAGATGTCGTCGGAGTACTCGAGGGTCCGGTCGTTGGAGTGCGTGGGCAACGCACCTTCGCCCATCCAGAACCAGTTCTCGCCGCCTTGCGGATCGTTATCCATGCTGATATCGGGGATACGGTTGAGCGGGTCGGCGCCGGAAAACTTCTGGTTGATGGTTACACCGCTGGGTAGTTGATATTGACCAATCAGGGCGGAGAAGTACTTGGTGTAAACGAGACCAAAGCTGGCTACGTTAATCAGGTTTGGCTTGATGGTCCACTGCCAGCGCAGCAGGCCGTTGCCGGCGGGCGTATAGGCGGCTGAATTCGGATTGGGCGCGTAATCGTTGTAGCCGCGCGTGGCATTAATCTGTGCCACCTCCTCGTGCATCAGACGCAGCGTAATCGTATTGTTCTGGTTGACGTTGTAGTCGCCGCGATAGAGCTCGATCGTTCACGCTAAAGCGCACTGGGTTGTCGTTGATGTAGTTTTGGCTGTTACTGGTGTAATTCGGACCGGGCCAGTAGGCCTTGCCAAGCGCCACGGTATTTGAATCCATGCACTGCGGCAGGATCTGGTTGTAGTTGCCACCGGTTGTTTTTTGATAGATACAGGCTGTTCCAGCTCCGGCCGTTCCGCCCATGCGCGCATCGAGGATGGCTTGGTGGACCGGGTCGAGAGCGCTGTAAGGCTTCATGACCGCGCCGTTCACGTGAATTGTCGCGGTCGGCCCCGTGCTCAAATCCCCATTGTAATAATTCGTGGGAAAAACGTTGCGTGCGCCGGAGGTGTACGCGTAGTGGTTGGCCTTCCAGTCAGCGCCGACAAAAAAGAACAGTTTCTTGTTCGCACTGGTTAGCAGCTTGGGAATCTCGACCGGCCCGCCCAGAGTAATGCCCCAGTCAGAAAGATGCAGCGATGTAAGCGGGACCTGGCCATTTTGCAGATAGCCATGCGCCGTACCGTACTCGTTTGTGCGATCGAAGAGGTAACTGCTGCCATGGAACTGTTCGCCGCCGCTCTTGGTGGTGACAAGCACCTGTCGGCCGGCGAGCCCGTACTTGGCGCTGTAGTTGTCGCTCAGCACGCGCATCTCCTGCACGTGGTCGACAACGGGCGTAATCGGCAATGTAATCTCAGAGGCCGCAGTGACGTTGTAGACGCCGTCGATGGTATACATCGTCTCCTCGTCGGAAGAACCATTGACGACGACCGAGGATGTGATTGCGCCCTGACCGGCTTGGTAGGTTCCATTTGCGCCATTTACGTTGCTGACGCCCGGGACCACGGTGAGCAGGGCCTCAAAGTTGCGGCCATTGAGCATGATGTTCTGCACTTCGCTCGATGTGATGGTGCCGCCGGCTTCGGCGCTCTCGGTCTGCACGACTTCGGCATCAGCTTCGACATTGATGGAAACGGCCGCGCTGCCAACGTCGAGTTTCACGTTAAGTCCGCGGCGTTGACCTGGATCGAGGTGAATGTCCTTGATCACTTCGGTCTTGAATCCGGACTTGGTGATGCTGACCGAATAGTCTCCGGGAGCAAGCGACTCAGCGTCGTAGAAACCGGATCCGTTGCTCGTCTCGGTTTGAGACAGGCCTGTCGCCTGGTAGGTGACAGTTACCTGGACGCCGGTTACCACCGCTCCTGTGGAGTCGGAGACCGTGCCGGTGATCGCGCAACTGGTGGCGTTTTGTGCGTTGAGCCATGCAGCTGCACACGAACAGGCTGAGCGCCGCAGCCAAACTCATTGTGATTCGCAGTTGATTCAATTTCATAAAGGCCTCCTTCCACGTGCAGCCGGCCTTTCCGCTCAGAGCGCGAAGGCACAGCTATGTCGTTGCGGGGGAACAGTACGGAATGCCGAAATTCGATGTCAACGGGAAAACCGGATTTTCAGGCGGCGGAAATGAGGTGCAATTTGTTGCCTCTGAGGCAACTGCAGCAGCGCCCGCAGAAATTCTACGGAATAATCCGCAATCCGGAACGATTTTTGGCGCCTGCCAGTGCTTCAATTTCGCCGAGCGGCACGCGAAGGCCGGCAGATTTTAGTTTCAACGAGCGACGAGCGAAGCTTCACAGAATGGGCTTAAACACTTGGTGGAAACGGATTCATCGATGGGTAGCGGGCTGTCGGGCGTTCGGAGCGAGCTTGGATGCCTGCACTTCGCGGCCGGGGTCTGCGGCCTTCTCTTACGCTGGAAGAACGCGAAGAGCGGGCAGTACTCTTGGGCGGCATTGAAGGATCTAGTTTCCGCAGCGACCGGAGTGATCTGACGGTTCCATTATCCGGAACGTGCAAGCGGGCTCTGTTGGCGGCAGCTTGCGGGAGTTCGAGGTGCAGTCCGTCGGCTTCCTGATGGAAGGAAATTGTTTCGTCTGGAGCCCAGCATTTTGACTCCGCAGACGGGTCCGCTCGAGATAGGGAAGCCGCGCGCAAGCGAACGAATGCGGAGATCGCCGTTTTGCGGGCCAGCCGAGCGCGATGGCGTAGAGCGCGCCGTTGTGCGTGGTGAAGCGAATGTCTTCGGCGGTGAATTCCTGGCGGTCGGAGTTCTTGGCCGAACTGGCGACTTTCGTGGGGCCTTCGCCGTAGACGAGCCACGGACGCGAGCCGTAGATGGCCTCGCCGTTGATCTTGAGCCACGCGCCCATCTGAAGCAGGATGGCGCGCGCCTGGTCGGGAATGGTGCCGTCGGATTTGGGGCCGACGTTGAGCAGCAGGTTGCCGTTCTTGCTGACCACGTCGACGAGCTGGTCGATGAGCGATTTGGCGTCGCGGTACTCGTCGTTGTTTGCGTAGCCCCAGGAGTGAATGCTGACCGAGGTGTCGGTCTGCCAGGGAAGCAGGCGAAGCGTGTCGAGCTTGCCGCGCTCGATGTCGAGGGTGGCGGCATTTTCGGGGAAGTCGTCTCCCTTGTAGGTGAGCACGACGCCCTGATGGCGCGCTGCGCAGCACGGTTGTAGTAGTAGGCGGCGAATCGCTGCAGGTAGGGCTGAAAGGCGGGCTGGCCGATCCACCAGTCGAAGTAGAGAAAGTCGGGGTGATACTTGTCGACGAGTTCGTGAACTGCGCGCCAGCCAGTCGTCGAGGAAGGCTTTGTCGGGCGGGAGCCAGCGCTCGAGGTGATCGGGGTCGGGCTCCTTGGCGGGTCGTCGTCGCCGGGGAGTCCCATGGGCTGAGCGGGGCCGTAGAGGCCGGCGTACCTGCGGATCGCGCACATCGGAATCGAAGGTCATGCCGCCGCCATACCACCACCAATGCTCGGCGCGATGCGAGGAGACACCGAAGTGCAGGCCGTGGCGACGCGTGGCGGCGGCGAGTTCGCCGACGACGTCGCGATGCGGGCCCATCTTCGCCGCGTCCCAATCGGTCTGGCTGGAGTCGTACATGGCGAAGCCGTCGCAATGCTCGGCGACGGGGACGACGTAGCGCGCGCCGGCCTGGACGAAGAGATCGAGCCAGGCATTGGGATCGAAGTGCTCGGCGCGGAACATGGGGATGAAGTCTTTGTAGCCGAATTTGGACTGCGGGCCGTAGGTTGCGATGTGGTGCTTGAAGGCGGGGCTGCCTTCGACGTACATGTTGCGCGAATACCACTCGTTTCCGAATGCCGGAACGGAGTAGACGCCCCAGTGGATGAAGATGCCGAACTTGGCGTCGCGAAACCAGTCGGGAACGCGATAGGCGGCGAGCGAATCCCAGTTGGCGCGGAAAGGGCCGGTGCGCGCAGCCGGCGTCGACGCGCGCGAGTTGCCGCTCACATTGGCGGGCGTTTGCTGCGCGATTGAGCAAGAGCACGGACAGAAGCGGCAGCAAGGATGCGCCGAAGGCAAATTGCATTCGGCGATGCTGCGCGACTTTGCGGCTTCATGCCATCCAAACTAGCAGATGCGGCAGCGGGTTTGAGGATTGCGTTCTTGCACGCGGGTGCTGTATCACGGGGCTCATGACTGTCTTCGCATTGTTTCGCAGGTTCGCCTGGCTTGCGCTTGTGGATTCGCGCTTGCGTTTGTGGGTTGCTGGTTGGCCGCTTTGATGGCCATGGCACTGGAGCGCACGCTGCGCAGATGCCGAGCGATCGCATCTGGCGAAGCCCGACTGACCTGCGCTGCGACGGGCAAGAGCGAACCGCTGGCCGTAGCGGACGCGCATCCGGAATTCTCCTGGCAATTGGCTGCGTCGTCGGCCGCGCTGCACTCGGTCAAAGCCAGTCTGCGTACCGGATCCAAGTAGGCGGATCGTGCGTCGCACTTCGGCTCGCGCAGATTCTCTGGGATAGCGGCGTTGTTTCAGAGCGCGGCGACTTTTGGGAATCGACTACGCAGGACCCGCGCTGGAGCCGGGCCGCGCGTATGCGTGGCGCGTGGAGGTTTGGGATGAGCAGAAACACGCGAGCGGTTGGAGCGAGGCGGGCCATTGGACGCAGGCGCCGGTGTGGCGCGCGGCATGGATTGCCGCGCATCCTGCGGACGATCGGACGCAACAACGAACCGATGCCGCTTTTCCGCAAGTCTTTTCTGGTTTCGCGATCGCGTTGCGCGGGCGTTGCTGTATGCGTCGGGGCTGGGCCAGGACGAGCTGCGCATCAACGGCCGCAAAGTCGGCAACGACGAGCTGACGCCGGGTTGGAGCGACTATCGCAAGACGGTTTATTACGACGCCTACGATGTGACGGCGCTATTGCGTGCGGGACAGAATGCGATGGGCGTGATGCTGGGCAACGGCATGTATCGCGTGCTGAAGACGCCGGGCCGATACACGAAGTTTGTTGGCAGCTTTGGCGAGCTGAAGTGCACGGTGCAGCTTCACCATCGAATTCACTGACGGCAGTCCCGGCTGGAGATTTTGAGCGATGGTTCGTGGAAGACCGCGCCGGGGCCGATCACTTTTTCGTCGACTTATGGCGGCGAGGATTTTGACGCGCGGCTGGAGCCGCAGGGCTGGGACCGGGCGGGTTTTGACGACAGCGCGTGGCATGCCGTTTCCGTGGTCGATGGCCCCGGCGGCGCGCTGACGACCGGAGATCGCGCCGCCCATTCGCGTGATGCACACTTACGAGCCGGTGAAGGTGACGCATCCGAAGCCGGGCGTGACGGTCTACGATCTGGGGCAGAATTTCGCGGGCTGGCCGGAGATTGCCGTGACGGGAAAAGCCGGGACCACGGTGAAGATGATTCCGGGCGAACTGCTCGACAAGGACGGCCTGGTGTCGCAGCGGAGCTCCGGGCATCCGCAGTGGTTTTGCTACACGCTGCGCGGTGCGGCCCGGCAAGGTGTTGAGACCTGGCATCCGCGATTCAGCTACTACGGATTCCGCTATGTGCAGGTGGAGGTAGTGCGGTGGGCGGAGCGGCGATGCGCGCGTGGTGAGCCTGCGCGGCGAGGCGGTGCACACCTCGTCGCAACAGGTGGGCGAGTTTGCTTCATCGGACGAGCTGCTCAATCGCATTCACATGCTGATTCTGCACGCGATCGAGAACAATGCGGTGAGCCTTTTTACCGATTGCCCGCATCGCGAAAAGCTGGGCTGGCTGGAAGAGACGCATCTGATGGCGCCGTCGATGCTCTATCGATTTCGATTTTGCGGGCCTCTATGCGGCGACCGCGCGCAATATTGCCGATGTGCAGCGCAGTGGACGGCCCGGAAGCCGGCATGGTGCCGGACGATTGCGCCGCAGTATGTGGTTTTCGAGCCGAAGTTGGCGATCTTCAACGATTCGCCGGAGTGGGGAAGCGCGGCAGTGCTTGCGCCCTGGTATGTCTACGAGCGCACCGGCGATCGCGCATTTCTGGCGGCGCAGTATGACGTGATGCGCGCGTATGCGCGTATCTTGGATCGCGCGCGCACGACGGCATTGTCGATTATGGGCTTGGCGACTGGTTCGACATCGGTCCGGGTGATGCCGGGATTTTCAAAGCTGACGACGGCGGGAGTGACGGGAACTGCGATCTACTACCAGGATTTGAAGGTGCTGGAGAAGACGGCGGCGCTGCATGGGCAAGAACGAGGAGAGCGCAGAGCTTATGCGGAGCAGGCAGAGCAGCGTGAAAGCCGCATTCAATGCGAGGTTCTTCGATGCTGCACAGCACGCTACGACAAAGGCAGCCAGACGGCGCAGGCCATGCCGCTGGCGCTGGGCATGGTGCCCGATAGTGAGCGCGCGGCGGTGCTCGAACGCGCTCGTGGCCGATATTCGCGCGCATCAGAATCACACAACATGCAGGCGAAGTGGGCTATCACTATGAGTCGAGGCGCTGCTCGATGGCGGCGCTCCGATGTTCTGCTCGACATGCTGGAACGCACCGACGCACCGAGCTATGGCTACATCCTTTGCCGCAGGGCGCAACGTCGCTGACTGAGGCTGGGATGGCAGCCACTCGCAGGATCACTTTATGCTGGGCAGCGCGGAGGAGTGGTTCTATCGCGGGCTGGGCGGGATCAACGTCGATCTTTCGCGCCAAGGCGCCGAGAGGCTGGTGCTGCGTCCCGCAGTGGTTGGCCAGCTTGCCTGGGTTGACGCGAGCTACAACTCGGCAATTGGTCCAATCGACAGCAGTTGGCGGCGGGGAACAAATGAAACCACCTATACCATCACCATCCCGGCGAACTTAGAAGCAACGATCGAAATCAGTTCGGCGGCGCCGGCCCAGGCGACTATCAATGGGATGTCGGCACCAAAGGCAGTCGGGGTGATCGACGCAACGGCGATACCCCGCATGCTTGAAGTGACAGTTGGGTCAGGGACATATCGGATTCGTGCGGCGAACCCTGCTCAATAGTGACAGCGGTCTCGTTCTTACCAGGGTTTCGAACGGGCGACCGAAACGCCGCGGACCTCGTGCGGCCACTTGCCGGAAACCGCGCAATAGAAGTGGTAGAGTGCGCCGTCGTGGAAAATGACGCAGGGCTTGTGCGCGAAGGTTTCGTCGACTGCGCCGGGCGCGCCCACGTCGATCATGATCTCATTCACCTTCGTGAAGTGGTAGGGATCAGGCCCGAGCGCGAGCAACTCGCGAGCCTTGCCATGCATATCGAAGCCGAAGTAGTACATGCCCCAGAGATTCTTGTGGCGCACGACAAACGGGTTGCTTGCAAAGCGCGCGTCCCACGAGTCGGGGCCGCCATTGCGCAGGATCGGATTGCCTTCGAAGCGCGTCCATGTCTTCAGATCTCTTGAAGTGGCCACACCGCTTTGTTCCCGCCAGCCTCCGCCCTGCTCTTTCGGCCGGGTATCAGTCTTTGCGTTGTAGTAAAAATAGAAGACGCCGTCTTGTTCGATGAGATTCGGACGATATAGGCCGCCGTGTTCCCACGGCGCGCCATCCGATGGAAAAAGAATGGGGTCGGTCAGTTCCCAATGGAGCAGATCGTCGCTCCAAGCGAGACCGATGACGGCGGCGCCCGCTTCGTAGCCAGCGTTCGGATACGCATTCCACGCACCGAGGTAGCGGCCGTGGATTTTCTTCAGCCTGGCCACGCGACGTGAGTTCGTGCTCACGCAGCAGACATGCGAGTGCGATGTTGTAACGCGTGTATTTGGAGTTAGGATCGCGGCGGGCGACGCAGGCAGCGCGTTCCCAATGAACGAGGTCGGCGGACTTAGCGAGGCCCGTCTGGTAGCCAGTGCCATCGAAGCCAATGTAGAGCATTTGAAAGACGCCCTCGTGGAGGAAGACGAAGGGGTCGTCTACGGATTTCGAATCGAAGGCGTCGGGATCAGACGAAGCGGAGAGAACGAGTTTGCCGTACTTGTTCGGGGTTCGAAACGGAGCGATTTGTTTGATGCTGAATTCGTTGGCGAAGAGATCGGGACCGGACAGAAACGGAAAGCCGGCTGCACTCAAAGCCAGGCCGGCGGAAAATTGCCGGCGAGTGATCTTTGCGCGCGACTGCCGCGTTCCTGATCCCTCGATCAATTGGTTCCAGTCGTGAATACTGCTACTCCCTGAGGTTTGAGATTGATGATCGGCGTGTTCTGTCCGCCGTACAGGACATCGTGCGTCCCGGTGGGCAGCGTGACATGCGCTTGATGGCTCCCGTGGTTGATGAGCACATAAACTGTGTGCGAGGCGCCGACGCGGCGGCAAACTTCGATGCTGTTCGAAACAACGCCGAACTCCGTTTGCACCCCGGCATCGGTAACAGCCCACGAGATGACGCTCTGCATCAGGTTGGGATCGAGAACTGCGCCAAGATAGGAGATGCGACCCCGGCCGACGGGTCGCGAGATCATGGCGGGTTGGTCGTCGAGCCAGCCATTCGACTTTCCGTAGCGGAGCAGGACTTCGGTGTCGGGCGCGCTCAATGAAAGCTGCTCAGCCCACTGCGAAACAGTGCCTGTGCCGACAGTTCCGCCAACGGGCACGATTCCATCGAGCGCGTAGAACTGCTCAACGCGCCCACCGAGAGGCGCGACGAGTGGTCCCGGTTGCCGCTCGACATGCAACGCATTGTGCTCATCTTTCATCCCTGAGCGCGGGCCGAGAAGCAGATGGCCGCCCTGCTGTACGTAGGCCAGCAGATGCGTGGCGAGATCATTGGAGATGACATTCAGGTCCGGCGCGAGGACGAGTTTGTAGCCGTCGAGCGGCGCATCGGCGCTGACGATGTCGACGGTGTATCCCTGCTCGCGAAGAGGGCGATAGTAGTCGAGCAGGACTTCAAGTTGATCGTAGTTCTTGTTGTGGGGCTGAAAGTCAATGGCCCAGCGGCTATCGTACGTGACAACGATGGCGACCTGCGCCATCGGCTTCGTTCCTTTAAGCGCAGCCGCGGCCAGTTCGAAGTCGCTGCCGACGTCGCGGATTTCAGAGTAGATGGGCAACGGCGTGCCATCGGGTCCAACGAGCGCGCCGTGATATTGCTCCTGGCCGTTGAGCGCGTCGCGCCACTGCCAATAGAGAACTGCATCGGCGCCGTGGCCGACGGCCTGCCATGCCATGGCGCTTGTCTCGCCGCGATCGAGCGTGGTGTTGACCGGCGCCCAATTCACTGAACCCGGCTGTGTCTCCATTACCCAGAAGTTCTGACGCTTCCACCCGCGAGCGAAGTCGTGCATCGCGCCGTTGCGCGCAACATTCAGATGCCCCTCGCCGACGTAGTCGTCCCAGGAAGCGATGTCGAGGTCGCGCGTGATCTCGTAGTGGTCCCAATTGTCTGACCAGCCGAGCCCGCCGATGTTGGTGGTAATGAACTGGCGTGGCTCGGCATATTTGCGGATAGCGTCGATCTGGACGCGCTGAAAACTGCGCCACGTGTCGGAAACAAAACGCTTGTGATCGAGTAAAAGTCCCGGGTTGCCTCCCGCGGTGGGCAATGGAATTTCGTCCCAGCGATCATAGGTTTGGCTCCAGTAAGCAGTGGTCCAGGCGGAGTTCAGCGCATCGAGTGTTTTGTATTTCCGCCGGAGCCATTCGTCGAATAGGCGGCGGGTGCCAGCGTCGAAGGATTCGTCGGTATATTCATTGCCGATTTGCCAGCCTATGACATTGGGATCGTGACCGAAGCGGCGAGCAAGCTGCGCGGCAATCGCTGCGCAGAAGACCCGGTAAACGGAGTTCGCGTAATTGAATTGGCGCCGGCCTCCATGCTCGGCGCGGCGCCCGTCGGCATCGACGCGAAGAGTTTCAGGATGGGCGGAGGTAAGCCACGCCGGTGGCGCATCAGTGGGTGTGCCGATGACGACAGCGATGTGGTGCTTCTCTGCGAGACGGATGGCGCGTGCGAGCCAGTCGAGATCGTAATGACCTTGAGAAGGTTCGAGTGTGCTCCAGGCAAATTCACCCACCCGAACTACGTGCAGGTGAGCATCTTCCATGAGTTGCAGGTCCGCTTCCCAGCGCGGCTCTGGCCACTGCTCGGGATACCAGGCTGCACCGAGCAGCAAGGAAGGAACGTCGGGATTGGCATTTTGGCTGTAAACGGGAAACGAAGTTGCGAGCAGAGCCGCCACGGCAAAGGCAATGAGTTTCTCATACCGGCGGCGACTGGTCAGCGATGCGCGTGGATTCTTCCCGAATGGAGCGAAGTTCATTCGAAGTTCTTGTATCACAGCCGGGCGGTGCTCAGTGTGCAGCACGGCAGAGCATCCCGTTCCGCGTAACGGAATTGCCGTGCTTTCGCCGCGATGAAGGTCGCACGGCGCTCGCAAAATGCGTTAACTTGGGGAGCGATTCAATTCAGGCCCGACGTGGCAGATACAGTTACTGCGCGAGGTTCAAGCCGGATTTAATCGCTGGATTACGCTTTGAAAGGGACTCCGTTGTCGACCGAAAACTCACCGACCCTCGCTCTGATCCATACAAGCGCCACACTCGAGCCGGTTTTTACTGCTCTTTGCAGGCAGCATATTCCAGAAGCCGGAATTACTCACCTGGTGGATGAGAGCCTGATCCAGGACACGGTGAAGGCTGGAAGCCTGCGCAAGGCGACGATTCGCCGGCTGATTGGTGAGATCGCTTCCGCAGAGAAGGCTGGCGCGGACGCTGTGCTGGTGACGTGCTCTTCGATTGGGCCGGGCGCTGCGGTTGCCCAACAGCTCTTCGATATACCCATCTTGCGGATTGACGACGCGATGGCCGAGAAGGCTGTGCGCCAGGCGCAGAGAATTGGAGTGCTGGCCACGCTGCGGACAACGCTCGATCCAACAACGGCACTGTTGCGCCAGAAGGCCGCCGAAGCGGGACGCAGGGTGGAACTGGTAGAGTGCTTGTGCGAGGAAGCATTCCCGGCGGTTCTTGCCGGTGATACTGCGACCCATGATCGAATGCTGCGGCAGGCGCTGACCGAAGACCTGAAAGGGGTGGATTTGATCGTGCTGGCACAAGCCTCAATGGCGCGCGTAGTGGACACGCTAGCTGCCGGAGTGCTGCAGACGCCGATCCTTTCGAGCCCCGAACTGGCCGTGTTGAGCGCGCGCCAGGCGTTGGCGTTACCCGAGGCGGCGAGGACGAGAGCTTGAAGCAACGCCACAGGGTGCTGGCGCTGCTCGGCCTTCTTTCGGTTCTCACATTTCTCGATCGTCTGGCCATTGCGGTGGCCGGGCCGGCAATTCAGACAGATCTCCATATTCAGCCGCAAAACTGGGGCTGGATTCTGAGCGCGTACGTGCTCGCCAACGGGATCTTTGAGGTTCCGTCGGGAGCTATGGGCGATCGCCGCGGACAGCGCGGTGAAATGACGCGCATCGTCACGTGGTGGTCGTGCTTCAACGCGCTCACCTCGTGGTCGCGCGGATTCTGGCAGCTTTGCGCGTCGCGGTTCTTCTTCGGGCTGGGCGCTGCCGGGGCCTATCCAAATATTGCGGGCGTGATCGCGCGATGGTTTCCCGCGCAGGAGCGCGCGCGTTGTCAGGGGATTGTTTGGGCGGCGAGCCGGCTGGGCGGCGCGCTTGCGCCGGTTTTAATTGTGCCGCTGGTGCATTTCTTTGGCTGGAGAGCAGCCTTCCGCCTGCTCGCGCTCGCCGGGTTCAGCTGGGCCGCTGTGTGGTGGTTCCGGTTTCGCAATCGGCCCGGGGACGATCCAAAGGTGACGGCCGCGGAATTGGAAGAGATTGGCAAAGGTGGAGTGGGGCACGGTGGACGAGCTATTCCATGGAAGCGGTTGTTCGCTTCGCGCGATTTGTGGCTGATTGTGCTGGCTTATGGATGCTACGGCTGCGGGAGCTGGTTTTATTTTTCGTGGTTTCCCACGTGGATGGTGCACGCGGCGGGATTCTCGCTCAACGGAGTGGCGCTTGCTTCCCTGCCGTTTTTGGTGGGGCTGGCCGCAAATCTTGCCGGAGGGCAACTTGGCGACAAGCTGACGCTGCGCTGGGGAGCGAAGAGAGCATTGCGGCGGATCCCTGCGACTTGTTTGACGTTGACAGCACTGATACTGATTGCGATGTCGCAATTTCATGGCAAGGTCGCAGTCGTCGGACTGTCGAGTCTGGGGTTTGGCATGATGGATCTGATGCTGCCTTCGGCGTGGGCGCTTTGCCTTGCCATTGGAGGCAGGCTGAGCGGTACAACGACAGGCATGATGAACACCGCGGGGCAGGCCGGGGGATTCCTGTGCACAGTCTTGTTCGGCTACATAGTCCACGCGACTGGCAGCTACAATCTGCCTCTGTGGTTTATCGCGGGAATGGTACTGGCGAGCGCGCTGATCTTCACTCGCATAGACTGCACGCAATGTGTGGATGCTGGAACTGAAGCGTAAGGGTGAAGGCAACGCCGGTGGCCAGCGCTACCTGGCGCGGCCATCGCGGACTCGGGCGAAGAATTCATCGGAGCCCATCTGGCCACCTTTGAGAGCCAGTTCGAGACCGTGAAGAGGAGAACCTGGTGCGTGGGCACGGCAGAGCGGCACGCCGGGTGAAAGCGATGCGGCAAAAGTGAGTGCGTGAAGGTCAAGCTGCTTAACGGCGTGCGTTGATGTGTCGCCGCCGGCGATCAGAACGCGGCGGACACCGGACTCAAGAACCAGGCGGCGCAGCAATGTGCCGAGGGCGCGACCGAAATATTCTCCGTGCTCTTTGTCTTTGGCCTGCGGGCCAAGAGCCGTGTAGAGCACAACGCTCTGGCCGCGGGCGAGGGATTCGAGCGTTCGTGTGGCCTGAACACGCCAGGGTGCCGGGCCCTGCAGGTGTAATGTTGCGAAGCCTGACTTTGTTGCGTGGCGAATCTGATTTGCGGTGATGGGGGAACAGCTTCCGCTGAGAACCAGGAGGCGGTCCACGCGTTGGGCAGGTGCCGGCGGCTTTGCCGGCGGAATCAGGCCGAGCGCGCTCCAATGAAGAAGGAGACCATGCGTGAGCCCAGAACTACCGACGGCGAAGATAGGCCGGCGATTGGCTCGATCGCAGATGAGCCGCGCGGTCTGTTCGAGCATGGCATCGATGAACCCGTCGAAGACGATAGCTTGCGCGGCTTTTCCCTGGTTCTGGAATTGCGCATCGACGGAGCGAGAAGAAAATGCGGTGAGGTCGACCAATCCCGTGCGGAGCCGCGTTTGGAGGGCCAGGTGCCGGCGAAGATCGGCTTCAGTCATCGGCGTGACGGGATGACGGCGCATGGTTGGGTGGTGATCGATGCGATAGAACTCGCCACCGGCGGTGGCGTAGAGTTTTCCAAAGACCACAGCGCGGCCGAGGCGCGGCGCTCCCACCACGATGGGCACAGGTTGAGGCCCGAAGACCGAGCGACCAATCTCCATTGCGCGACCAATGTTGCCGACGTGCGGAGAGCTGTCGAATGTGGAACAGACTTTGTAGTGATTGACCGGCGCACCGAGTCGGCTAAGGGCGCGAAAGATCGCAGGAAGATTACGGCTCATCCATTCCGGGCTACGGCTGCGGCATTCGCCCGCAATGCCAATGGCGCGACAGTGAGAGAACGCGTTTAGATCGCGCGCCGTGGGCGTGCGTGTGAAGAGGACAGCGTCTACACCGTGGATGCCGAGCGATTCCAGCACGTCGGTCGAGCCGGTGAAGTCGTCCCCGTAGAAGGCGTAGAGCAGCGGTGCATGCTTGCGGGCGCTCACGCGGCAAACGTCTCCAGCGCGGCACGCAATTCGGCATGGGTGGCAGCGTAGTCGGCGAGCGCAATGCCGGCGGCGGCCGCTTCCCACGCCTGGTGCAGGCTGCAGACTCCGGCTGCGGGTCCGGCCGGATGCGCGAGAATGCCTCCGCCGCACGCGTAGATCAGATCCATGGATCCGAGCGCTTTGTAGGTGTCCGGCGCCTGTTGTGCGGACTGGCCGGAAGAAAAGACCGGCATGATGGTGCAGCCTTTGTGCGGTGCGGGAAACATGGGCATGAGGCATTCGCGCGCCGAAGCGACGACACTGGCATCGTCTTCACAGAATTTGTTGCGCAAGCCATTCACGTGGATGTGATCGATGCCGGCAAGCCGCCAGAATTTTTGAAAGGCAATGAAGCTCATGCCGGTGGCGTGCGAGCGCCCGAGCATGCCCCAACCATTGCGATGGCCATGGATCGGGACTTGTGTGTGGCGGCGTAGCTCCGTAAGAGCTGGCAAGGCCGATGCTGTTCACGCTGGCCATGACGCACGTGCCGCCCGATGCGACAACAAGAGCGTGGCGGCGGAGCATCTGGTCGATTTCGCCGGTGATGTTCGCGGCATACATCGGAAGCTTTCCGGTTTTCTGCGCGAATTGATTGAGGACGCGCAGCACCGCAGGCACGCGCTGATCGAAGGGGCAGTGAGGACCGTCGGCCTGGAGCTCGTCGTCCTTGATGAAGTCGACGCCGGCTTCGGCGAGCATCTTTACCTGCGCCGCGGTTTGCTCCGGCGACATTCCAACGCTCGGTTTGATGATGGTTCCGATTACGGGACGTCCATAAACGCCCGTGAGCCGGCGTGTTCCATCAACTCCGAATTGCGGGCCCTGGTATACGTTGAGGAACGGGGGCGGGAGCGTGATATCGAGCAGCTTGAGACCGGAGAACGGCTTGAGTTCGAAGAGATTCCCTGCGACGGTGGCGAGAAGATTGGGCAGCGATGTGCCCATGTTCTCGATCGGCCAGGAGAGCATGATTTCGGCTGTGCGGCGGACGATGGGGCCGGAATGCTTTTTGGGAAGGCCTGAGCCGGGAAGAGAAGGCGCTTCGACTGTTCCCAGCTCGACGACTTTCTCGACGCGGGCGGCGTAGCGTTCGCGCAGTTCGTCCGTTTCGCCGGGAACACGAATGAAGGTTCCGGTAGATTGCTCGCCCGCCATGATAGCTGCTGCGTCATCGAGCGGATAGGCCGTCTCGACCCAATAGCGAGCCTGAATTCGACTTGAGGTTTCGACGCGTTCTGGATTTGCTTCGGTCACGGCCGTTTTCTCTAACTGCGTTCGGCGTACATGGTGTAAGTTTCATTGCGGACGAAATAGAACGGGACGAAGAGGCGAGTCGAGCCTGTGGATTGCGCGGTGAAGGCGCCGGAAGCATCTTCCGCCGGGTGCAATGCGTCAGTTCGCAGGATCTTAGAATTGACGCTGGACGGATTGAGCTCAACATAAACGAGCGGACCGTGCAGCAGTGCCACAGTGTCAGCGTGCAGTTGAAATCCAAGAGCTTTTGCTGTGCAATAGATCGCTTGGGCGTAGGCATGTTTACTCTCGTACCAATCACTTAATTGAAAAGCGAGCTTGGCTTGATCGGAAGGAGATGAGCGTTTGAAAAAGGGAGGGAAGGCAGTTAAACAAACGGTCTAAATTCTCTATGTGAGGTAAAATGAGAGAAAAATAATGATAGCATAGAGAAACATCGACATCTAAAGAGAACAAATAGAGAAGTTCATTGACTGCTTGATCAAAGCTTTGCTGCCCGAGAGGGAATCAACCCCTTGAAAGGGGCTGTCTCCTGCTTTCATGAGAGGAATACAGGAGGGATCCGCGTCTTCAAGAAACAAAGGAAAGGGTAAAGGCTGCTCGCATTTGGTAAGAATACTCTCGCTGGACACCCGTTCGACTGTAATCTTTTCTAGTAAAAATTTTGTGCTCTCTTCCGTGTGTGGCTGTACTGCTTGGTTGAGGTAAAGAAGATGACCGAGCTCAATTAACTCCTCTTGATTTAGTCTTTTCCCTCTTCTAATTGTCTTTAGCCGGTAAAGAAGAGCTTCTGCGAGAGGAGCTGTTTTGATTTGAGTCATTAGCTCTTGAAGAACTTTTTTCATGTGGGATGTTGTAAAATGAATCCATTTTGAGTAAGAGTTGCTGTATGAGCTAAGTCAGGAGCTAAAGTGACGAGATAGCGCGGAAGCACTTGATTTGGGAAAAAGGTGACGAGTTCATTGTAGGTAGCCTTTTTCCTTTTTACAAGGGTAGAAGTAGATTTCACGGGGATTATGAGGATTTTTTGGAGCAACAAGAACATAGTGTGCGTCATACTTGCCATCGATGGCTCCAGCTCTTCCCTTAAGATGTTTCCAATGCTTTTTTTTGAGATCATCCTGAAGTGTTTCCCAATGGTTATCATCGATAACCTCTGGATGGTGAATGACTGGGTAGGCCGAAGAAAAAGCAGATCCAATTCACTAAAAGAGCCCCTTTACGAAAGGGGTCATTTTTAGCATATTTATAAGCGTAAGAGGCAAAGCTTGAGTGGTAGATTCCCCTGCCAAAATAACCCTCATCAGTTGTCGATAGAGCTGCTAAGTTGCCACAAAAAATATTGGGTAGAAGGTCCTCTTTTGTCCCGTGAAACATTGGGATCACTTTCACGCGGTTAAAGTTTGCAGAGATGGTGGCAAGCGACCGAAGATCCGCATGGACTTGGTTTCTCATCTGTTTTTCACCCTTACAAGTTGCTTCTTGTTCCCAAGTGGGTCTAAAAGCATTTTGCCGCTCTTTGTTCGAAAAGTTTCTAACATGGCAGTGAAACCTTTCGAGAATGTTTTGTTGACAATGACTTCAATCTTGGCAATGTCAAAGCCTTGGACTCTACTTTTGTGATAGAGTGGCTCTACTTTTTCCCAGTCTTCGCGGCTAGCATCGAGCAGTAGATATGGCGGCTTTTTCCCTGTTTCTTTGGCTTGCTGCTCCTTTAATATAGTTTGGAAGAATCTGAGGGTCAAACGAGCAAGGTTTTGGATCATAGCTGGGATGAAAGTACATCTTGCTCCTTTTCTTTCACAGTTTAGGTCCCCCCTTATTCTGTAAGCCAGCAGAGTATCATAAATGATATGCGGAGGAAATTAAAATTTTAAGCAACAAAAGAGAGTGTGTGTATTGAATTGTCGAAGATCAGGATGTTGCTAAAATAACTCAGAATTGATTCTCTAAACTCTTCTATATCAATCTTAGTCAAATGGGTAGATTTTGTATATTCTCAATCGAAAAAAAAGAAATATGTTGATGCATAAAGAAAACCTGCATGATGATGAGATTGTGATGAAACAAGGCTATAAAGTAATTACGCCAATGCGGACTTTGATTGATGTGATAGGAGAAGGAGTTTTGGCCGATGATCTATTATTACAATCCGTCCACAATGCAAAGAAAATGGGGTTGGTCACGAAACATGCAGTTGAGACGAATCAAAGATATCCTGCTGAAGTTACTGCAAAACTCCTAAAAATGATGGAAAAAAGCGCATGAGTAAGACATTTAAAACAGCAACGGCCTTTCGAAAAAGTCTTGAAAGTCGACTCATGAACATTTCCCAAGAAACCAATACAGATCTTCAACGTTTAAGAAGAAAAGTTGCTTTCGATCGTCTGCTTAGCCCGTTTCTTTATCAATAATAGCAACACATGGGTTTTGAAGGATGGATACGCTCTAGAAATAAGATTTGCGCATGCACGTGCAACAAAGGATATTGACTTATCTATTCCTATCAAGCTCTACAAAGTATCTGAAATATGGAATCTAATGAAAATTTTATTGCAAATGAATTTCTTTGCGAAGCAGCAAGAATTCAAGCATTCGACGATGTTGCAACAGCTAAGCAAATGATTCAGAGGATTGAAAATCCCAAGGAGCAGCAACGTGCTTTAGTTCTTGTTTTGCAGGGAATGGCTGTCAACAATCCACTGGAGGCACTTCAAGAAGCTCGTTTGCTGTCTAAAGAGACATTTTCAAATATCTTGAGGGTAGTTGCTAATCAGCACCCTAAAGAGGTATTAGAAATTGTACGAATGGAAAATCCCATATTAGATAATGATACGTTAGGTGAAATTTTCCATATATTGCTACAAGAAGAGTATCCACTAATTTAGCTATGCAGGTTGTTTTTTCCATGGAAAACGATGAGCAACGTAATGAGAATTTACTAGAATTGTTGGAGTACATTGAAGATGAGAAGATAGCCCTGGAGATCGTTCAAGAAATGAGTAAGCAGCCAGGGGAGCATCATGCTAACGCATTGTCTATTCTTGCTAATTTGTATGTTAAAAATCTTGAAAATTCTTGATTCCGATAGGACAGCAATTGCGTGCGAGCGCGCAATTGCTGCAACAGCCAACTATAAAAAAACTCTCTTCGATCTTAAAAGTCACCTGTCTATTCCCCAAAGATGAAAGCTTTCCTTTTCAAACGCTTCAGCAAATTGCAAATCCATCATTTTCCCCAGTACAAGACCTTCATTCGATCTCTTAGGCGATTGATAAATACGAAATAGGCATCTGTCATTGATTTTCCAGCTGTTAAAGTTGTGGGTTCTTCATTTCTTTCATGGCTTCATTAATACTTTGCCGAAGCTTAGTTGGTGAGCTAAGACGGCTATGCCAAAGCTTAAGACGTAATCCCCAACTGATAACGTTCATAAGATCTTCTTTTGACCACACTTGTAAGAGATTTTCAAATTCTCGAAGATGTACAGATTTGAAAGATTCAGAAACTTTATATTTAGGATCATTTTTTAATTTTTCTTCATTGAAAAAATCCAATAATTGCTGAGCATTTGCTGAAAATCGATTGACAAACTTCTTTTGTTCTTCTTCATAAGAGCTAATTTCGGAAGAGTAATATTTTTGTTCGTTGAGAATTAAAGTATCTACAGTACCTTCTCGGCTATAATTTAGTAAATATCCTAATTCCTTAGCGACAAAGTAAGCATCATCTAAAATTCCTAAAGCTCTATCTTTTTTTCGTTTATACACAGATTCTGGCATTTTAATTGCGATGGCTATCTCATCCCAGTTACATACGATTTTAAAAGATTTTGCTTCTTCTTGATTTGATCTCCGCATTAACTCATATTGGTAACGCAAAAAAAGAAGAAATCGAAATGTATAGGAAGAAGCCTTCCGACTAC
Source organism: uncultured Acidimicrobiaceae bacterium (assembly GCA_963783995.1). Lineage (GTDB taxonomy): Bacteria > Actinomycetota > Acidimicrobiia > Acidimicrobiales > RAAP-2 > Bog-473. The sequence continues at coordinate 1,598 of CAWAPU010000009.1, read as the reverse complement.
CAACCAGAGCCCGCACTTCTTGGCGCCAGTTGTAAGGAATAAGCATAAAGTTGCTTTCTCTTTGATCTAAAAAGATAGGGCTTGGAATTATTTCATAATACTCAAGATTTCCATTGGGTTTATTACGAATTTCTTTTATAACGAACAAGGTATCAACTGCCATGACCTCTTCTTCTTCCCATTTTCCACCAGCCCCCTTTTCTGGCTGACCATTTTTATCTAAGGCAATTCTATCATAGTAAAAACAATATTGCGCAGTTGCTAAATGCGTCAAAGCCTCCATTGCCCTTTCTTTTTCTGAAATACTATTCAGATTGATACCTGCCCACTTCAAAATTTGTGCCTGAGTTGCTTTTAAACAGGGAATTTTACTAACATACTTATAGGTTGCAGGAAGATCTCCAAAAGCATATTTGTCGTCAATAAGATCTGACTTTTCTATGGGAACCATATTTCCTTTATAATTTGTAAGGGAAAAACCTCTTAAAATTCCCTCCATCATTCTTGCCTGAGATCTGTAAGATCTATTCCAAATCGATCTATTTTTTCTTGAACTTTTATGCCATAAGTTCTACTAAATTTTTGAATATGATCATCATCAAATAACGTTAGCTGATGTTCATGACCTAGCAAATTTTTTACAGAATTTAATCCAATGACAGTTGCTTTCTCTTTGTCATTGGTATCTAGAAAATTAGAGGGAATTATCTTTACCGCTCATCTTATAAAATCCTTTAGATTCATAAATGCTAAAATTGTAAATTTATCTTGTTTTCGCCAGAAAACCGCTGGATCTTTAGTCCAGCGGATGAATGGCCCTTAGCCCTGGTTTTCAATATATTTCCTTACAGTCTCTTCGGAAGCTTGTCCAGTCGTTGAGACAAAATATCCATCAGTCCAAAAAGTTCGCTCTTTCCAAAAATGCTTACTAAGTATCTGTGGAAACTGCTTCCAAATAGAAATTGTAGATTCTTGCTTAAGCTTCCGAACTATTTGCATAACGCTAATATTTGGAACAGAATTGATGAGTAGATGAATGTGGTCATTGTCTACTTCAATTGCCTCTATTTTAAAATTCGAGCTATTGGAAACGCGAATCATCTCCAATTTCATAAACTCACCAATGTCTTGCCTAGCGAGTAATGGCTTTCTATATTTGCAGACAAAAATGATGGGGTATTTGATCGAGAATTTTCTATGTGAATCGGAGTTATAAGAGATGATTTCCTTGCAGAGATTCTCTTCATGACTTTCAGCTTTGGTATTGGCTTTAGATCTACAGTTTCTCCATCAATATCCATTAAAACCGCGTATCCGGAAGACATTCTTCCCTTGATAAACAACTCCTTATCTTGCCACTCAACCTTATCGAATTTTCTAAAACCCATTATTTTCCCTGTCGGTATTGATTTTTCCGAACGACTTCCCGAAGTTTGTTGATAATCTCCGGAAGCAACACAAACTTTCTGATAAACCACATTCGGAAACTTAATGACTTCACCGTCAGCTAGGCCTGCGCAAATTGCATCAACATAATGATCTTTTTGTAATCCCAGCATTTCTCTTTTAAATTTGGTTTCATACCCGAAAGTTTCTTC
>CAWAPU010000008.1:0-47769 GCA_963783995.1 uncultured Acidimicrobiaceae bacterium | reverse complement strand
CGACCACGGCCACGGTCCCTCCTCGGTCGGTACCCCGTCCTTGTCCTGCGCGTAGGTGAGCGAGAGGGAGTTGACGCAGTACCGCAGTCCGGTATCGGTCGGTCCGTCCCCGAAGACGTGGCCGAGGTGGCCCCCGCACCGGGCGCACAGGATCTCTGTGCGCACCATGAAGAGACCCCGGTCGACCGCTCGACCACGGTGCCGCCGACCGTGGCCCGATCGAAGCTCGGCCAGCCCGTACCGGAGTCGAACTTGGCCTCGGTGTCGAACAGCTCGGCGCCGCACCCGGCGCAGCGGAACACGCCCTCGCCGTCGACGTGAAGGAGCTCGCCTGACCAGGCCGGCTCCGTGCCCGCCCGGCGCAGCACGGCGTAACGATCGGAGGGGAGCTCTTGCTTCCACTCCTCATCGGTCTTCGCGACCTCGTAGTGATCGTGTCCGTCGTGTGGCCTTTCGTGTGAACATTCGTACCTCGCTTCCGCTGGGTACAACGGATCCCAGCTCAGAAGTATTTCGCCTCGGCGCCGACGGCCTCGTAGACGGCTGCGATCAGCCGGTGCGGGCGGGGGTCGACCAGAGCTCCGCGGCATCTTGTTCATGACGTAGCCCACGGCAAGGCCGTGCTCGGGGTCGGCGAAACCGTACGAGCCGCCGGCCCCGCTGTGGCCGAATGAGCCCTCTCCGCCCGAACGGCGTGCGGGGCTCGAGCGCCAGAAGCCCAGACCGATCTTCTGCTCGAGTGGCAATCCCGCCGAAGCGAAGACCTGGTCGGCTCCCGACGTCAGCGGGGTGCGGGCCTGCTCGATTTGGGCGCGGGTGAGCAGTGGCCCGTCGGGCCGTCCTCGAGCGGTGCCGATCAGGCCGGCGTACATCCGCGAAAGGGAGGCGGCGTTGGTGATCCCGTTGCCGCCGGGATTTCGGCCGCGTGCCAGCCGCGTTGGTTCATCCAGTTGCGTCCCGTGCTGGCGCCGCCCATGTTGAGGGCCCGGGCCAGCAGCGTCCCTCGAGCGATAGGCGGCGTCCCTCGAGCCGTCCCTCGCCGATCGGCCCGATGGCCCCGACGATGGGTGACACCCGGGCTTCGAGTTCCGCGGGCAGCCCGATGAGGAACTCGAGGCCGAGCGGCCCGGCGACTTCCTCGGCGAAGAACGTGCCCAGCGACCGGCCCGTGATCCGCCGGACGACCTCGCCGACGAGGTACCCGTACGTGATCGCGTGGTAGCCGTGGGCGGTTCCGGGTTTCCAGAAAGGCGTCTGCTCGGCGAGCGCGTCGATGATGGGTGTCCAGGCCTGGAGCTCTTCGGGGCTGAGCCGTCGGTCGACCGCCGGTACGCCCGCTTGGTGGCAGAGCAGGTACCGGACGGGCATGGACTCCTTGCCGGCCCGTGCGAACTCCGGCCAGTACGTCGCGACCGGCGCGTCCAGGTCGAGGAGCCCGCGCTGCGCCAGGAGATTGGCGCAGACTGCAGTGGCTCCCTTCGTAGACGAGAAGACCAGCTGCAATGCGTCGGCGCCGTACGGCCTGGAACCGGCGGCGTCGAAGGAGCCACCGGTGAGGTCGACCACCTTGCGCCCTTCGACGTGGACGCAGAAGGCGGAGCCGAGTTCGCTGCCCTCCTCGAAGTTGCGGGCGAACGCGTCTCGGACCGCTTCGAAGCCGGGCTCGACGAGACCGGTGACGCTCTTGGCTGAGGTGTCGGGACCGGACATCGCTCAGGCCGCCAACGGCAGGGCCGCGTCGCCCATGAGGAAGAGGAAGTTGTCCGTGTAGAACTGCGTCGGACCTCGTCGCTGGGTCACCGAGCGACGCTTCGAAGCGCTCGAGCGGCTTCCTGCCTCCCTCGACGTGGGGGTAGTCGGACGAGAACAGCACGAGGTCGGCTCCGGCCTGCTCGATGATCCAGCCGACGTCCTCGGTCGGATAGGGGGTGAAGCGGACCTGGCGGTGCACGTACTCGGTGGGTGTCATCGACAGCCCCTGCAGGCGCTCCTCGTGCCGTCGGAACGCCTCGAAGGCGGACTCCATCTGCCGCAGCCACGACGGCACCCAGATGGCGCCCTGCTCGATGACGCCGATGTGGAGGTTCGGGAAAGCCTCGAGCACACCGTCGAAGATGAGGGTCGCCAGCGTCTGGGCGGGCGGGACCGGGATGCCCATGTAGTCGACGGAGCGGAAGTTCTCCTCGCCGCCGTGGAAGTCCGGTGGGATCGGCCTTCCGTTGACGAAGTACTGCTTGTCGATCAGGTCGCCCGTCCCGCCGACGTGGAAGACGACGGGGATGTTCGCCTCCTGCGCCTGGGCCCAGACCTCGTAGAGGTCCGTGTGGCTCGGCGAGTACCGCGGCGGGCAACCCGACGCGACCAGGAGCGCGGCAGCGCCCTCGTCCAGGGCGTCCCGTGTGGCTGAGGCCGCCCTCTCCGGGTCACACAACGGGATGTAGAGCGAGGGGAGGAGACGCGGATCGACCGAGCAGAACTCGAGCATGCCCCGGTTGTGTGCCCGGGCGGCGGCGTAGGCGAGGTCGACGTCGCCGGCGTGCTCGAGGTCGTGCAGCCGGCCGTTGTGGAATGTGTTGAAGACGAGTTGGCTCGAGAACCCGAGCAGGTCCAGTGCTCGTGGACGGTCCTCGGCGATGAACGATCCCGTCGCAGCGAAGTTCTTGCGCGCCATGATCTCGGCCTCTTCGTCGGCTCGGTACTCCGCCGTGCCGTGCCGAGTCCGGAGTCGATCGAACGCGGCCTCGAGGTCGCGCTGCTGCTCGGCCGGGTCGCCGGTCTGGCGGAGCTCGTTCCCGCCGGGATAGCGCAGCACCGGCAGTCGGTCGCGGAACGCCGCCTCGGCGTGGTCTCGCAACCAAGTTGGCGTCTCCATGATGTGGGCGTCGGCGTCGTGGACGACCCGACCCTCGGAGTACGGCATCGAGTCCCTCCCTCTCTGGTCTCGGCTCCAGCTCCGATGAGTATTCCAGGGCGGGCCGGCCGCGGTCCGACGGCCGTGCGCGAAATCTGACGCCCCGTCAGATCCGGGGTTCGGGCTTGGCTACGCTCCTCGGGCGATGGATCTGCGCGACGGCCCCGAGGACGTGGCCTTTCGTGGCGAGGTGCGACGCTTCCTCGACGAGAACCTGGTGGGGGAGTTCGCTGAGCTCGGAGGCCGGGGCGGTTCGGGGGACGAGACCTTCGGCTTCGAGGTGCGCCGACGGTGGGAGAAGGTCCTGGCCAAGGGCGGTTGGACGTGCCTCGGGTGGCCGGTCGAGCACGGAGGCCGAGGCGCCACCATCACCCAGCAGGTCATCTTCAACGAGGAGTACGCGTGGGCCGCGGCCCCGGGTCGGGTCTCGGTCATGGGCGAGGGCCTCCTAGGCCCGACATTGATCCACTACGGGACGCCTGAGCAGAAGGCTCGGTTCCTGCCGCCCATCCAGCAGGGCGACGAACTCTGGTGCCAGGGTTACTCGGAGCCAGACGCCGGCAGCGACCTGGCCAACGTGAAGACCCGGGCCGTTCGTGACGGCGACCAGTGGGTGGTCACCGGACAGAAGGTGTGGACGTCGTTGGCGCACCAGGCCGACTGGTGCTTCGTGGTGTGCCGGACCGACCCGGACTCCTCGCGCCACAAGGGCTTGTCCTACTTGCTTGTCCCGATGGACCAGCCGGGCGTCGAGATCCGCCCGATCACCCAACTCACCCGGACGAGCGAGTTCAACGAGGTCTTCTTCGATGGGGCCCGCACCGCCGCCGCCAACGTCGTGGGTGACGTCGGGGACGGCTGGCGCGTCGCGCTGGCGACGCTCGCGTTCGAACGCGGGGTCGCCCTGCTCGGGTTCCAGCTGGCCTTCCGACGCGAGCTGGACCGGATCGTCAGCCTCGCCGAAGAGAACGGTCGCTCTGCGGACCCGGTGCTGCGGGATCGTTTGGCCCAGGCGCACATTGAGCTGACGATCATGCGCTACAACACGTTGCGGTCGCTGTCGGGTATCGACGGGCCGGTGGCGCCGCCCGAAGCCTCCATCGCAAAGCTCTATTGGGGGTCGTGGCACCAGCGTTTGGGCGAGCTCGCGATGGACGTCCTGGGCGTTCGTGCGACCGTGTTGGATGGGGAGGCGCTGCCCGAGAACGGGGGCTACGCGCTGGGCGAGCTGCAGCGGTCCTTCCTCTTCGCCCGGTCTGAAACGATCTACGGCGGATCGAACGAGGTCCAGCGCAACATCATCGGCGAGCGGGTCCTTGGTCTGCCGCCGGAACCGAAGGGAGCCAGGTGACGAGCACGAGCCTCGGAGCGGACTTCGATCCGCCGCCGCCACCCCCGCCTCCGGCGGGGCACGGGCTCCTCGAGGGAAAGGTCGTCGTGGTCACTGCGGCGGCGGGCACGGGGATCGGATCGGCGACCGCCCGGCGTTGTCTCGAAGAGGGCGCGACCGTCGTGGTCTCGGACGCGCACGAGCGACGCCTGGGCGAGACGGCCGAAGAGTTGTCGGGGTCCTTCTCGCCCGATCGGATCCTCGCGTTGACGTGTGACGTCCGCGACGAGGCGCAGGTCGGGGCGCTCTACGACGGGGCGGTGGAGCGCTTCGGGGGGATCGACGTGGCGGTGCACAACGCCGGTCTCGGAGGGACGGTGCCGCTCATCGAGATGACCGACGAGCAGTGGTCGACCGTGCTGGACATCACGCTGACCGGAACGTTCCGATGCACGCGGGCCGCCCTGCGGCACATGCTCCCGGCGCGTCGAGGCGTTGTCGTCAACAACGCCTCGGTGCTCGGTTGGCGGGCCCAACCGGGCCAGGCGCACTACGCCGCGGCCAAGGCGGGAGTGATGGCGCTCACGCGGTGCGCCGCCGCTGAAGCGGCACCGACGGGGGTCAGGGTCAACGCCGTGTCGCCGAGCCTGGCGGAGCACCCGTTCTTGAACCGAGCCATTCCCGACGAGGACCTTGCCGTGCTGCGACGACGCGAGTTGTTCGGAAGAGGCGCCGAGACGTGGGAGGTGGCGAACGTCATCGTGTTCCTCGCCAGTGACTACTCCTCGTATCTGTCAGGCGAGGTCATCTCGGTGAGCAGCCAGCACCCATGAGCGACGGCATCGGCGGCGCACCGGCCGACCAAGAGGACCCGAGAGCAGACCTGATCTGGGGCACGATTCCCCGCCTCGTCGAGGACGCCGCCGTCCGCCATCCCGACACTGAGGCCCTGGTCGAAGGCGCTGATCGGCTCACCTTTGCGCAGCTCGCCCCGCAGGTGGACCGATACGCGCGTGGCTTCGTGGCCGCCGGGGTCGAAGCGGGGGACCGGGTCGGGATCTGGGCGCCGAACTGTGCGGAATGGATGCTCGCCGCTCTGGGCGTGCTGCGTGCGGGCGGGGTGATCGTCCCGCTGAACACGAGGTTCAAGGGCGGGGAGGCCGCATACATCCTGCGCAACGCCGGCGCCTCGTTCCTGGTGACGGTGCGTGGCTTCTTGGGGTTCGACTATCCCGCCATGTTGGCCGGGGAGGACGTCGGGGCGTTGCGGCAGATTCTGTTGCTGCGCGACGAAAGCGCCGACGACCCATCGCTGACACCGCTGCTCGGCCTGGAGGAGTTCTTGGCGGAGGGCGAGCGCGTCGACGAGGCGGTCACGAGCGCACGGGCCGCAGCGGTCGGGCCGGACGACGTGTCCGACCTCATCTTCACGTCGGGCACGACCGGGCATCCGAAGGGTGCGGCGACCACGCACGCGCAGTCGTTGCGGACCTTCGGCACGTGGGCCTCGATCGTCGGGCTCGGTGCGGGGGACCGGTACCTGATCGTCAACCCGTTCTTCCACACGTTCGGTTACAAGGCCGGGATCTTGGCCTGCCTGATGGCGGGGGCAACCGTGGTCCCCGAGCCGGTGTTCGACGCCGGCGCCGTGATGCGGCGCATCGAAGAGGAGCGGATCAGCGTGTTGCCGGGGCCCCCCACGCTCTACCAGACGTTGTTGGGCTCGCCCGAAGCCGAGAAGCGCGATCTGTCGTCGCTGCGGCTCGGGGTGACCGGCGCGGCGGTCGTCCCCGTCGAGCTCGTGCGCGCCATGGGTGAGGAGCTGGGCTTCGACACCGTGTTGACAGCGTATGGCCTCACCGAGTCGTGCGGGACGGTGACGATGTGCCGGCGCAGCGACCCGCCCGAGATCATCGCCGGCACGTCGGGACGCGCGATCCCGGGGCTCGAGGTCCGAATCGTCGACGGCGGGGGTGAGGTGGCGCAGGGCGAGCCCGGCGAGATCGTCGTCCGCGGCTACACCGTCATGACGGGGTACTGGGGCAACGAAGAGGCGACCTCCGAGGCGATCGACGCCGACGGCTGGCTCCACACGGGCGACATCGGTGTGATGGACCCCGAGGGCAACGTGACGATCACGGATCGGGTCAAGGACATGTACGTCGTCGGTGGGTTCAACGCCTACCCGGCGGAGATCGAGGCGATCTTGCGGGGCCACGAGGCGGTCGGCCAGGTTGCGGTCGTCGGGGTGCCCGACGAACGGATGGGCGAGGTGGGCTGCGCCTACGTCGTCCCGGCCGCCGGAGCCAGGTCCGGCGACACCGAGGCGGCGGCAGACGAATTGGGGCGGGCCATCCTCGGTTGGTCCCGCGGCGTCATGGCGAACTACAAAGTGCCCCGCAGCGTCGTGTTGGTGGACGCCCTGCCGGTGAACGCCAGCGGGAAGGTGCTGAAACGAGAGCTGCGGGATCGCCACGCATCCGGTGCGGACTACGTGGTGACCATCGAGAGGAGCGAGTAAGTGCGAGGCATCGTCTACACGGGAGAAGGGGTGGAGGTCACCGACGACCTCGAGGTGCGCGGGCCGGGTCCGAACGAGGTGCAGGTGCGTATGCAGGCGGCGGGGGTGTGCCACTCCGACCTGTCGGTCATCGACGGGACGATCCCGTTCCCGGCGCCGGCGGTGCTCGGGCACGAGGGCGCCGGCGTCGTCGAGGCCGTCGGTGACCAGGTGCGGTCGGTGAAGCCGGGTGACCACGTGGTGATCGCGACGTTGGCGAGTTGCGGCACGTGCCGGGCGTGCGGGACGGGGCACCCGACGTGGTGCAAGAGCTCGTTGGGGAACATCTCGACGCCGTTCACGTACAAGGGCGAGCCGGCGTCGAACTTCGCCGCCGCGTCGGTCTTCTCCGAGCTGACGGTGGTGAGTGAGGTGCAGGCGGTACGGATCCCGAAGGACATTCCCTTGTCGTCGGCGTGCCTGATCGGGTGCGGCGTGTTGACCGGGGTGGGGGCGGTGTTGAACCGGGCCAAGGTGCGGCCGGGGGACACGGCGGCCGTCTTCGGAGTGGGTGGCGTGGGGCTGAACGTGATCCAAGGTTTGCGGATTGCGGGGGCGACGCGGATCATCGCGGTCGACACGATGGCGTCGAAGGAGACGTTGGGGCGACAGTTCGGCGCGACGGCGTTTGTCGACGCGGGCGCCGGGGACGCGGCGGCGGCGGTGCGTGAGCTGGTGCCGGCGAACCGCGAGTCGGCGGCGGGTGCGTTGTTCCCGCTCGGCGGCGTGACGTGGGCGTTCGACTGCGTGGGGCATCCGGCGGTGCTGCGCAGCGCTTTGGATTGCCTGGACTGGGGCGGCAACGCCGTGGCGATCGGGATCCCGCCCCGGGGTACCGAGGTGTCGGTCGACGTCAACGCGCTGGCGTACGTCGACCGGGGGTTGCTGGGCTGCCGGTACGGCTCGGCCCGGCCGCACCACGACATCCCGCTGATGGTCGACCTGTATCTGGCGGGGAAGCTGATGCTGGACGAGCTGGTGTCTTTGACCCGGCCGCTGGACCGCTTCGGTGAGGTCGTCGACGAGATGCACGCCGGGCGCGTGGCGCGTGGCGTCCTGACGTTCGACTAGACAGACCGCATGCAACGGGCGCCTGGGCGGAGACGAGACGGAGTGATGACGGGGGCGGGGTCGACGTTCGGGTCGACGTCGGAGTCGGGCCGGTGAAGGGCGTCATCCTGGCCGGTGGAACCGGCTCCCGGCTCTATCCGCTGACCCGCATCACGAACAAGCACCTGCTGCCGATCTACGACCGGCCGATGATCGCGTGGGCGATCGAGGCGCTCGTGCAGAGCGGCATCAACGAGATCATGTTGGTCACCGGCGGGACGCACGCCGGCGAGTTCCTGCGGTTGCTCGGGAACGGCCGTGAGTACGGGATCGACCAGCTCTCGTACGGGTACCAGGAGAAGGCGGGCGGGATCGCCGAGGCGCTCGGGCTGGCGGAGCACTTCGCCGAGGGCGGCCCGGTGCTCGTGATGCTCGCTGACAACATCGTGCAGCGGTCGATCAAGCCGATGGTGGATGCGTTCTGCGCCGAGCCCGTCGGTGCCCGGATCCTGCTGTCGCCGGTGAGCGAGCCCGAGCACCTGCGGCATCTGGGCGTCCCCGTCTTCGGCGAGGACGGACGGGTGGCGCACATCGAGGAGAAGCCCGAGAACCCGGCGTCCGAGTACTGCGTGACCGGGATCTACTGCTACGAGGGTGGCGTCTTCGACATCATCGGCGACCTGGAGCCGTCGGGTCGGGGCGAGCTGGAGATCACCGATGTCAACAACCACTATGTCGGCAAGGGACAGATGGCCCACGACATCCAAGATGGGTTCTGGGGCGACGCCGGAGAGTCGATCGACGCGTACTACACGGTGAACGACTTCGTCCGTGAGCACGGCGCCAACCTCCCGTAGCTCGAGCGAAGGGTTCACCAGAGGTTGAGAGGTCCCGAGGTCCAAGGAGGCCTCGTCGACGCGGCCTAGCCTGACCAATGTGGGAGGGCTACTGGAGGTCGACGGGTTGCGGCGCACGTTCGGTTCCGTCGTGGCGCTCGACGGCCTCACCTTCTCGGTGCCGAGTGGTCAGGTGGTGGGGTTCCTCGGTCCCAACGGCGCCGGCAAGACGACGACGATGCGATCGATCTTCGGCCTGACCGATCTGGACTCCGGCGTCGTCCGCTGGGACGGGACCCCTGTTCGTCCGGCGCAGTGGCGGCGCTTCGGCTACATGCCCGAGGAGCGGGGGCTCTATCCGGGCATGTTGGTGGGCGAGCAGGTGGAGTATCTCGGCCGCCTGCACGGGTTGAGCCCGACCGACGCGGCGGCGGCCACGCAGAAGTGGCTCGAACGCCTCAACATCGCGGATCGGGCGGACAGCAAGGTCGAGGCGCTCTCGCATGGGAACCAGCAGCGGGTGCAGCTGGCGGCGGCGCTGGCGCACGACCCCGAGCTGCTCGTCCTCGACGAGCCGCTGGCCGGGCTCGACCCGACCGGCATCGACGCCATCAGCAACGTCCTGATCGACCAGGCCCGGGCCGGGTGCTGTGTCCTGTTCTCCAGCCATCAGCTCGACCTCGTCGAAGACCTCTGCGAGCGGGTCATCATCATCGACCACGGTCGCCTCGTCGTATCGGGGACGGTGGACGAGCTGGCGAGCAGTGGCGCCCGCCGCCTCGTCGTACGGGTCGAGGGTGACCGCACGGGCGCCTGGGCCCGCGCGCTCCCCGGCGTCGCGGTCTCCGAGGTGTCTGCCGGCGCGACCCGTCTGGTGCTCGATGACAACGTCGACAGCGACGTCGTCCTGCGGGCGGCCATGGCGGCGGGCCACGTGACGCAGTTCTCCTTCGAGCGTCGCCGGCTGTCCGAGGTATTCCGCGAGGCCGTCGCATGAAGGCCGTCTACTTCGTTCCGATCATCGCCGTCGTCCTCGGGTTGCGGGTCTTCCTTTCGCGCCGGCGGCGCAGCCGTCAGCAGGACCCGGCCGTCGTACGTCCTCGTCCGCGCCGCCAGTTCGCGCTCGGCGCGCACCTCGGTGACGTCGGCCTCGTCGCCCGACGCGAAATCCTCGAGCGCGTACGAGGACGGATCTTCCGTATCGGGACGATCATCATCCTGCTGATCGTCGCCGGCGCGATCGTGATCCCGAAGATCCACAGCAACAGCACGACGCCGCCGCAGCAGGTCGGGCTCGTCGGCGCATCGACCGCGACCATCACGCAGGTCGTCAAGTACAGCGCCAAACAGGCCCAGACCCCCGTGCACGTCGTGACCGAGCCGTCCCAGGAGTCGGCCGAGGCGGCGCTGCGCAGCGGCAGGCTCGACGTCGCCGTCATCGACGGCAACAAGGTCATCACCAACCAGCCCGTCGTCGGCAGTTCGTCGGACACGGCGACGTTGGTGGAGGTCCTGGCGCCCGAGCTCGGTGTCCTCCACTCGTACCAGCAGGCCGGCTTGTCGCCCCAGCAGATCGGACAGGTGGCAAACGCCCGGTCCGTCCCCGTCGAGAGCCTGCAGTCGAAGCCCGGTCGGAGCGTCAACAAGGGCACGTCGGTGATCGGCGTCGTCCTCATCTTCCTGATGCTCACGCAGTACAACACCTGGATCCTCATGGGCGTCATGCAGGAGAAGGCGAGCCGGGTCGTCGAGGTGTTGCTCGCCACCGTCCGGCCGGTCCAGTTGCTCGGCGGCAAGGTGCTCGGCATCGGTCTGGTCGCTCTGGGGCAGGCCGCGCTCATCGTGGCGACGGCGTTCATCGTCAGCAAGGCGGTCGGCTCCAGCCTCCTCAACGGGACGGGACCCGTGTTGATCCTCAGCGACCTGATCTGGCTGGTGCTCGGTTACTCGTTCTACTGCTGGCTCTACGCCGCCGCCGGCTCGATGGCCGAGCGCCAGGACCAGGTCCAGACGCTTGCGCTCCCGCTGAGCCTCCCCATCCTCATCGCCTACGTGTACTCGATCACCGTGGCGAGCACGGGCAACCCGAGCCTGCTCTTCAAGGTGCTCGCGTACTTCCCGCCGACGGCGCCGTTCGCCATGCCGGTGCTCGTCGGCCTGAACCAGGTTGAGTGGTGGCAGTTCCTGATCTCGTGCGCGCTGTCGATCGTCGGGACGGCGATCATGGCGTGGTTCGCCGCCGGGGTGTATCGACGTGCCGTCCTGCAGTCAGGGCAACGGGTCAGCCTGCGGTCGCTCCGGGGCGGTCCCCGTCGGACGAAGCCCTCGCCGGTGGTCGACCCCGTCTAACGAGGTCGGGTGACAGCCCTGGTCGGCGCCCGACCGACCGCCGGGCCGACGCCGGTGCGGGCGGTGTCAGTGCGGCGGCTCGGCGTTCACCTCGAGCTTGACGCGCCGCACGCTCTCGGCGATGCCGGCGCCGTCCAGCCCCAGGCTGGCCAAGATGTTGTCCGCCTTCCCCTGCGCCAGGAACTGACGCGGGATCCCGAGGATCCGGATCGCCGGCATCGCCAGCCCGTCGGACTCGATCTGCGCCGCCATCGCGTCGACGAGGAACGCGCCCGCCCCGCCGTGGCGCACGCCGTCCTCCGCGGTGACGACCAACTGATGGCGTGCCGCGTCGGCCAGCATCGACGCGTCCGTCGGGCTGATCACCCGGGCGTCCCAGACCGTGGCGTCGACGCCCTCACGGGCCAGTTCGTCCGCCGCCGCCAGACACGGGCCGACCATCTTGCCGACCCCGAGGAGGCACACCGAGCCGTCACCACGCCGGAGTCGATGCGCCGACAGGCCCTCACCCACCTCGTCAGGCGCCACGTGGCGTGGCGCCGTCTTGGGGAAGCGGATCATCGACGGGCCCGCCAACGACAGCGCGGTGCGCAGCATCGGCTCGACCTCCTCGGCCGACGACGGGGTGAAGACCGTCATCCCGGGGATCGACAACGCCAGCGCCAGGTCCAGCACGCCGTGGTGACTCGGCCCGTCATCGCCGGTGATCCCGGCCCGGTCCAGGACGAACACGACGGGGCAGCCGTGCAGCCCGACGTCGAGGTTCGCCTGGTCGAAGGCCCGGCTCAGGAACGTCGAGTACACCGCGACCACCGGGCGCAGCCCGGCCATCGCCATCCCGGCGGCCGACGTCACCTCGTGCTGCTCGGCGATCCCGACGTCGTAGAAGCGGTCGGGGAAGCGCGCCTGGAACGGCAGCAGCCCGGTCGGCCCCGGCATGGCGGCGGTCAGTGCGACGACGCGTGGGTCCTCCTCGGCCGCCGCCAGCAGCGCCCGGGTGAAGGCCTCCCCGTACGTCGTCGCCCGGGACGGCAGCCCGTCGACCTCGGTCTCGGGCAACGAGCCCGGTGAGGACAACCCACCACCGTCGGTGCTCGTCGGGCTCCCCACGGCGTAACCCGCCGACGACCCGACCACGTTCTCCGCCGGGCCGGCCGCCGCCGCCGCTGTCGTCGCCGCCCCCGTCGCCCCCGTCGCCGCCGCCGTCGCATCAGTCGGCGCCGTCGGTACCTTGAAGTCGTGCAGCCGCTGCACGTCGTCCTCTTCGGCCGGCGCGTACCCGCGCCCCTTCTTCGTCAACACGTGCACGACGATGGGCCCGTCCCACTCGGCCGCATGAGCGAACGCCTGCTCCATGTGCTCGATGTCATGCCCGTCGATCGGCCCCGCGTACCGCACCCCCAACGCCTCGAAGAACGTGTGCGGCGTCACCATCTCCCGCAGCGCGCTATCCAGCGCACGCACGCTCGAATACGCCAGCTCCCCGAAGCCCGGCAGGTCACGCAGCCTCGTCCGCCAGCGCTCACGGGCCGCCGTGTACGTCGGGTTCAGGCGCAACGAAGTCAGCGACTGCGACAGCTGCGACACCGTCGGCGCGTACGACCGGCCGTTGTCGTTCAGCACGATCACGACCCGGCGCCGGGAGTGCCCGAGGTTGTTCAGCGCCTCGTACGCCATCCCTCCGGTCAGCGCGCCGTCGCCCACCACCGCCACGACCCGTCGCTCACCGTCCATGCCCCGCACGGCGAACCCCGAGGCGATCCCGTGCGCGTACGACAGCGCCGTCGACGCGTGTGAGTTCTCTATCCAGTCGTGCTCGGACTCCGAGCGGTTCGGGTACCCCGACAGCCCGCCGGCCTGCCGCAGCGCCTTGAACCCGTACCGGCGCCCGGTCAGCAGCTTGTGCACGTACGCCTGGTGCCCCGTGTCCCACAACAGGACGTCACGGGGCGAGTCGAACACCCGGTGCAGGGCCAACGTGAGCTCGACGGCCCCCAAATTCGACCCCAGGTGCCCCCCGGTTGTCGTCACCGTGTCGACGATGAATCCCCGGATCTCGTCGCACAGCTGGGTCAGCTCTTCGCTGGTCAGGCCCTTGACGTCGGCTGGCGTCTCGATACTTTGCAAAATCATGACGGGGTGCGCTCAGGCTACCCGCTGCCCCCGACCCGCCGCAGTCGTACTCGCCGTCGCACCACCCCGCCGCCGACCCCGTCCGACCCCGTAGACGAACCCCGCCCCGCCGCCCGCCCCCGTATCCCGACGACCGTCACGATCGCCACGCCGAACGCCGCCGCCGCCAGCACCTGCAGCCCCCGCGCCGGCCCCCACGCCTCCGACACCCACCCCACGATCGGCGCGCCCGCCACCCAGCCCACGTACCCCGCCGCCGTGAACGTCCCCACCGCCGACACCACCTGTGTCGCCTGCCGGCTCACCGTGCTCATCACCAACGGCCAGAACAACGACGCCCCGCCCGCCCCCAGCGCCAGCCCCACCGCGGCCAACCCGGCCGCCGGCGCCACCGACTCCAACAAGATCCCCCCGCCCGCCACACACCCACCCACCACCAACGCCGTCCGGCTCGACCACCGCCCCAGCAACGGCCCCCCGGCCCCCCGCGTCGTCGCCGCCATCAACTGCCCGACCACGTACGCGCCCGCCCCCAACAAGACGCCCGTCGCCAAGTGGTTCCGCAAGAACAACACACCCCACGTGTCGACGCCGCCCTCGGTCACCTCCGCCAAGGCGAACACCAACAGCAACAGCACCAACCCGTCGCGCCGCAGCCGCCGCAACGGGTGCGATGTCGTCAACGACGCCGACCCATCCGTCGACACCGCCGCCATGGGCGCGCCGGAGTCGGTGGTGGCGGCCCACGCCCCGACCGCCACCGCCCCGACGGCGATCGCCGGCCACATCCAGCGCCACGAGATCCCCGCGTGGATGACCAGCGCGGCCACCGCGGCGCCCGCCAGCGCGCCCGTGTTGAACAACGCGTGCAGCCGCACCAGCACGGACGGATGGTTGACCAACCGGTGCGAGGCCTCGGCGTTCATCGCGGTGTCGATGCTCCCGCCCGCCACCTCGGTCAGCACGAGCAGCGTCGCGAACGCCCAACGCTCCCGCATCAGCGCCAGCACGCACAGCAGCACCGCCCACGCCAACAGGGACAGCCACAGCATCCGCCGGGCGCCGACCCGGTCGGCCAGGTGCGCCATCACCGCGCTCGACACACCGGCCACGGCGACGGCCACCGCCAACAACACGCCCAACTCCGCGTCCGACAACGAGAACGCGTGCTGGATGTTGAACAGCATCACCGCCCAACTGCCCCAGAAGGTGCCGAAGAGGACGAACGACGCGATGACCGGTCCGGCCCCCGCCAACGGCCCCGGCCCCCGCCCCGATCCCGACCGCGCCGTCCCCGGCTGCGACCCCGTAGACGAGGTCGCCGCCCCGCTCAGGGCTTGCCCGTCGCGCCCGCCTTCGCCAGGAACGTGGCCCGGTCCAACACGACCCGCGTCACCCGACCGGCGCCGACCAGCCCGCCGCCGTCCCCTTCCAGGCGCGCCGCCGACACGGTGAAGATCAGGCGCCGGCCCTCGACCTTGACCAGCGTCGCCTCGGCCAGCACGACCGACCCCACGGCGACCGGCGCCAGATGGTCGAACTGCACCCGCGTCGCCACGCTCGCCTGCGAGTCCACGAGGTGCCCGTCCGTGGCGCGGCATGTCGCCTCCTCGCACAGCGCGATGAGGCGGGGCGTCGCCAGCACGGGGACGTCGCCCGAGCGGAAGGCCTCGGCGGTGTCCGCGTCGCCGACGGTCAGCTCGAGCTGGGCGCTCAGGCCGGCGTGCGGGCCGTGCCCCGCGGCGGTGGCCGGCGCAGCAGTCGCGGTCTCGGATGAACGTTCGGGCACGACGATTACGATACCGCCGT
Source organism: uncultured Acidimicrobiaceae bacterium (assembly GCA_963783995.1). GTDB lineage: Bacteria > Actinomycetota > Acidimicrobiia > Acidimicrobiales > RAAP-2 > Bog-473. Next base: position 32,791 of record CAWAPU010000008.1, on the reverse strand, counting down.
GACCGACACCGCTCTCATAGACCCTGACGTGCTCGAACGCGTCCTGTCGACCGCGTTGCAGGCCGGTGGTGACATGGCCGAGGTCTTCGCCGAGGACGCCGTCACCTCGGGCGCCGTCCTCGACGACCGCCGCATCGAAGAGCTCTCCTCGGGCCGTTCCCGGGGTGCGGGCATCCGCGTCGTCGACGGCGAGACCACCGGGTTCGCCCACACCGCCGACCTCTCCGAGGCCGGCCTGGCCGCAGCCGCCCGGGCCGCCGCCGCCGTGGCACGGCAGGGAGGCAACACGACCCGCACCGTCGCCCTCGGCCCCATTGCCGACCACGGCCGTGGCGAGCGCACCCTCCCCAACTCGGTCGACAAGGCCCGCAAGCTCGAGCTCCTCACCAGAGCCGACGACGCCGCCCGTTCCGCCGGCGACGCCATCACCCAGGTCCAGGTCGGCGTCGGCGACAGCCGCAAGCGAGTCCTCGTCGCGAACTCCGACGGCCTCTTCGTCCAGGACGACCAGATCCGGACCCGCTTCAACGTCCAGTGCGTCGCCAACGGCGACACCGGCATGCAGACCGGTTACGAGTCGCTCGCCCGCACCGAGGGCTTCGAGATCTTCGACCGCACCCGCGTCGAGGACATCGCCCACACCGCCGCCGCCCGCGCCCTCGCCAAGCTCAACGCCCGCCCCGCCCCCTCCGGCGAGGTCCCCATCGTCCTCGCCGGCGGCAGCGGCGGCATCCTGTTCCACGAGGCGTGCGGTCACGGCCTCGAGGCCGACCACATCGTCAAGGACGCATCCGTCTACACCGGCCGCGTCGGCGAGCTCGTCGCCAGCCCGCTCGTCACGCTCATCGACGACGGCACAGTCTTCGGCGAGTGGGGCAACTTCGCCTACGACGACGAGGGCAACCTGCCCGCTCGCAACGTCCTCATCGAGAACGGCGTCCTCACCGACTACATGTGGGACTGGCTCCGGGGCCGCAAGGAAGGCCGCAAGTCGTCGGGCAACGGGCGCCGCCAGAGCTACCAGCACCTGCCGATGGTCCGCATGACCAACACGTACCTGCTGGCCGGCACCGAGGACCCCGACGAGATAGTCGCTCAGACCCCCAACGGCGTCTACGTCAAGAAGCTCGGCGGCGGCCAGGTCAACACCGCCACCGGCGACTTCGTCTTCGGCACGACCGAGGCGTACCTGATCGAGAACGGCCGCATCACCGAGCCCCTCCGAGACGCCAACCTCATCGGCAACGGCCCCGAGGTCCTGCGCCGCATCGACGCCGTCGCCACGGACTTCGACATGACGCCCGGCACGTGCGGCAAGGACGGCCAGAGCGTGCCCGTCGGCTGCGGCCAGGCCACGCTTCGCATCACCGGCGTCACGCTCGGCGGCACGGCATGAGCACGTCCACCACCACCACCACCACCGCCGCCACCGACCTGCTCTCGCTCGCCGGCTCCGTCGTCGACCAGGCCCGCCCCGGCGAAGGCCTCGAGGTCTACGTCACCCGGGGCACCGACACCGAGGTCCGTGCGTACGAGGGCGAGGTCGAGTCGCTTACCTCGGCCGACTCGTCCGGTGTCGGCATCCGGGTCCTGCTCGATGGCGACGGCCCCGACGCCGAGCCCGTCGGCAGCCGTGTCGGGTTCGCCTGGGCCGGCTCCCTCGATCCCGAGGTCATCGCCGCCACGCTCGCCGACGCCCGCGACAACGCCCGCTTCGCCACGCCCGACCCCGACCTCGTCTTCGCCAGCCCCGACGGCGTCGCCGCCGTCGAGCTCGACCTGTGGGACGACGGGGTCGCTTCCACCCCGATGGAGAAGAAGGTCGAGCTCGCCCTGCAGCTCGAGCGCGCCACCCGCTCCGCCGACCCTCGCATCCGCCAGGTCTCCTCGGCCGATTACTCCGACAGTCGCGCCGAGGTGGCGCTCGCCTCGACCACCGGCATCTCTTCGTACCGGAGGCGCACGTCGGCCTTCCTCTCCGTGGACGCCATCGCCGGCGAGGGCGCCGACACCCAGACCGGCACCGGCTTCAGCGTCGGCCGTGGCCCCGGCGAGCTCGTCGCCGACGAGGCGATGGACGACGCGGTCCTGCGGTCGACGCGGATGCTCGGCTCGCAGAAGGCGCGTTCGGGTCGCTACACGGTGGTCTTCGATCCCCGCGTCACCTCGACGTTGCTCGGCGTCCTCTCGTCGGGCCTGTCCGGCGAAGCAGTCGTCAAGGGCCGGTCGCTGTTCGCCGGGCGCATCGGCGAGCTGGTCGCGGCCCCCTCCGTGACGCTGGTCGACGACCCCACAGATTTCCGCGCGTTCGGCGCCGCCTCGCACGACGGCGAGGGCTTGGCCACTCGCCGCAACGTGCTCATCTCCGACGGCATGCTGCAAATGTTCGTCTACGACACCGTGTCGGCTCGCCGGGCGGGCACGTCCTCGACGGGCTCGGCCGTCCGGGGTGGCTACGCCGGTACTCCGGGCGCCGGCTGCCGGGCCCTCGTCCTGTCTCCCGGCGACGCCACCGCCAAGGAGATCCTCGCCGCCGTAGGCGACGGCCTCTACGTGCAGTCGGTCAGCGGCATCCACTCGGGGGTGAACCCGGTGAGCGGAGACTTCTCGGTCGGGGCAGAGGGCCTCATGATCCGCGCCGGCGCGCTCGCCGAGCCCGTCCGGGAGATCACGGTCGCCTCGACGCTCCAGCGGATGCTGCAGTCGGTCGTTGCGATCGGAGGCGACCTGCGCTGGCTGCCGGGGGCGGCCGCCGGTCAGACCCTCGCCATCGCCGACATGCAGCTCAGCGGCGACTGAGCCGACGGCGGTTCAGCTGGCCGTCGTGGTGGCCGGCTTCGAGTCTTTGCTGCCCCCGTCGCCCTTGGGCGTCGACGTCGAGGTGGACGAACTGTCCTTGGACTCGCTGCTCGAGGACGACGAGGACTCGGAGCCCGACGACTCCTTGTCCTTCTTCTTAGCGTCCTTGCCGTTGCCGTTGTGCGAGCCAGAGGCCGCCCGCGAGTCGGTCTTGTAGAACCCGCTGCCCTTCAGGACGATCCCGACGGCGCCGTAGACCTTGCGGAGCGCGCCAGCACACTCGGGGCACTCCGACAGCGGTTCGTCCGTGAACTTCTGGACGGCCTCGAGCCGGTGCCCACACGCTGTGCACGCATATTCGTAGGTCGGCAATGGACTCCTCCTGTGGCGCTCGCTGGCACTCACTACCTGAGACTGCCAACTCTACCCGCTGGGGGGTTATTCCCGGCAGTTCAGGCCCGCCCTACGTCGTAGACTGCCGCTTCGTGACCGACCGCATGCTGGCCAATCTCGACCCGCTGGGCGGCGCCCGAATGGTCGACGTCACCCCGCGTGAGCCCACCCATCGGCGTGCCTTGGCCCGTTGCCGGGTCTCGATGCTCCCCGAGACGACTACCAAGGTGGCCAACAACGCCATCACCAAGGGCGACGTGCTGGCGGCGGCCCGGATCGCCGGGATCCAAGCGGCGAAGCGCACCGCCGAGCTGATCCCCATGTGCCACCCCGTGCTGGTCGGCTCCATCGGCGTCAACTTCTCCATCGGCGACGACTACGTCGAGGTGGAGGCTCAGGTCGAGACGGTCGACCGCACCGGCGTCGAGATGGAGGCGATGACGGCCTGCGCCGTGGCCGCCCTCACGGTCTACGACATGTGCAAGTCCTCCGACCGGACGATGACGGTCGAGCACCTCGCACTGTGGGAGAAGTCAGGCGGCCGTTCTGGCCCCTGGCGCCGCACCGATATCAGCAACCACCGCTAAGCAGAGCCGCGCGGCGGCGCGCTGGCCCTCGTCCACAGGTGCGACGGCCGCGAGGTCATGACCCGGCCACTCGGGCCGATAAAGGTGAGCTCGCCGTTGGCGTCGCCCGAGACCTTCCACGCCTTGGAGTGGATCAAGTGATGGTGGTGCTCACAGAGCAGCGCCAAATTGTCGAGGTCCGTCGGCCCGCGGTCGCGTCGCCACCAACGCAAGTGGTGGGGATTGACGAAGAGCGCGTTGGCGCAGCCGGGGAACCGGCAATGTCGGTCCCGGCGCCAGATCTCCCGGCGCTGGGTGGCCGAAGGGACCCTTCGAGCCCGGCCCTCGTACATCGTGTGACCGACGTCGTCGTCGAGGGCAATGACCAACGTGGCGTCACAGGCCAGGCGCCGCATGACCTCGGCGTCGACCAGGCCACGGCGCTCGAGCTCGCCCGCCAGGGCGACGTCGTCGTCGAGCAGGGTGGCGAGTGGCACGTGGGCCACCACGACATAGGGGCTCGGCGTGGGCTCGGCGTCGGTTGTCTTTGACTCCTGGGCGGAGCTGGTAGCGCGAGCGGGGCGCGGACGCTTGCCACCCTGGGGCTCGGCTGCGGTGCGCACCGTCACGACGAGGGCGTCGGCCAGGCGCTGGTCCCAGGGGGTCTCGCCGTCAGAGGGCAGGGTGCGCGCCGTGGCCTCGAGCCCGGCGCGCACCTCGGCGTAGGACTCGGCGGGCAGCTGGGCGGTCATCGTCCTACAGGCGTCGTTGAAGCGCACCGACCGCGTCTCGTGGTCGCGGGCCGGCGGGGCCGGCGGGGCGGGGTTCTGCGTCTTGGCGAGCTCGCCCAGTTGGCGCACCGAGCACTCGGCGGCCTCAGCCACGAGCGCCGCTTCGCTCTCGGGCGTCGCGGCGTCGACCACGGCGCGCACCTGGTCGAAGCTGACGGTGCCGCTGGTCAGCCCCTCGGCGAGCCGGGGCAGGTCGAAGAGCCGGGTCCCGACGTGGGCCCATGCCCGCGCCGTCGCCGTCGAGACGTGGCAGCGCTCGGCGAGCCAGGCCTCGATGGAGGTGGCGCCCTCTTGGCGCCACGCCTCGCGCCGGTCGAGCTCCGCGGCGACCAAGACGATGCGCCCCGCCAGGGCGGCCAGGGCCCGGGCCGACTCGGCGGCCTCCTCCATCAAGGCGGACGTGGACAGCTTGGCGATCGAGGCGGTGGAGATGCTCGAAGGGCTCGAAGGGGTCGTCGTGGTCGGCGGCATCGAGCGGAGAACGGTCGGGGCGCAGTCGGGCTGTACATTCGGATCACGGTGACCACCACGGAGGCGCCAGAGGTCGGTAAGGGGATCGTCGGGGCCGTCACGTCGGTCGTCGGGCGGATCGGGGGGCGCAACGTCGTCATCTGCCGGGCGCTGGGCTCGATGCGGCGGGGGGCGATCACGCACGCCGACGGCGTGCGGCTGGCGCAGGCGGCGGACCAGGCGGTCGAGCTGGGGATTCCGTTTGTGTTCTTTGTCGTATCGAGCGGGGCCGACGTGCACGACGGGGTGGCCGCCCTGCACGGGTGGGGACTGGCGGCGGCGGCGGTCTCGCGGGCCAGCGGCCAGGTGCCGGTGATCGCCGCGGCGACGGGTCCGGTCGTGTCGGGGCCGGCGTTGTTGTTGGGGCTCTCGGACCTCGTGGTCATGAGCTCGGAGGCCGTCGCCTACGTGTCGGGGCCGCAGATGGTGCGGGAGTTCACGGGGATCGACGTCGGGCTTTCCAAGTTGGGCGGGACGCAGATGCACGCCACGTCGAGCGGGTTGTGTGCCGTCGAGTCCGACGACGTCGACGGGGCGGTGGCCGAGTTGTTGGAGTACCTGCCGTCGAACACCGACGACCTGCCGCCGCCGGCGCCGGTGGGCGACTCGGTGCTGCGTGCGACGCCGGAATTGCGGACTGTGATCCCTGAGCGGAAGGCCGCCACGTACGACGTGCGCGACGTCGTACGGTCGTTGTGCGACGACGGGGAGTTCCGGGAGCTGTGGCCCCGGTGGGCCGGCCAGATCGTGACGGCGTTCGGCCGGATGGGCGGGGTGCCCGTGGGGTTCGTGGCGAATCAGCCGCGGATACTGGCGGGGACGCTCGACATCGTGGCGTCGCAGAAGGCGGCTCGCTTCGTGCGGTTGTGCGACGCGTTCAACCTGCCGATCGTCAGCCTCGTCGACACGCCGGGCTTCCTGCCGGGCAAGGACCTCGAGTGGCGGGGGATGATCCGCCACGGCGCCGAGCTCGCTTTTGCGTATGCGCAGGCGTCGGTGCCCCGTCTCTGCCTTATCTTGCGCAAGGCGTTCGGGGGGGCCTACATCGTCATGGACTCGCGGGGGATGGGCAACGACGTCTGCCTGGCCTGGCCCGGGGCGGAGGTGGCGGTGATGGGGGCGTCGGGAGCGGTCCAGATCCTGTACCGGGGGCTGGAGCCGGGGGCCAGGGGCGACCGGGAGCGAGAGTACGAAGAGGCCTACCTGAACCCCTGGCCAGCGTCGGAACGGGGGTTGGTCGACGAGGTCATCGATCCGGCGGAGAGTCGGATCGTGCTGTGCTCGGTGCTCCGGCAGCTGGTCACGAAACGGGAGTTCGTCGTGGGACGGAAACATGACACAGGGCCGCAATAGGGCACCAACCTGGGGAGACGCGAATTGTCATCAATTCGTAACGATCCTGAGGTGCATTCGACGCCGAACCCGGTAAGAAGATCGGGCATGATCAGCGATGTGGTCCCCCCCACAGATGACTCGCTCTTTGTGCTCGAGTCATGCCACAGCACCTGGATCTTCGACACGGATCGCATGCGCTTCCGGCGCGTCCTGAAGGGCCTTGCCCTCGATGCGCCGTCGGCGACCACGGCGTGGCGGGCGTACTACGGGCTCGAGATCGATCCCATTTCGGAGTCGTTCGTCGTGATGCTGAACGCCGAGGGGACGCGGCTGCTGCGTTCGTGGCGCCACGTGGAGCAGTGCCCGCAGTGTGGTGGCAACCAGACCGCCGAGCTGTCGCTGGACGACCTGCGGAGCGCATCGCTGGCCTGAGCCGGACCTGACCTGACCTGACCTGACCGACGACGTCGTCGGTCGCCCTCCCGATCGTTGGTTGGTTGCCCTGACCCTGAGCGTCGTCGCGATGGTGCGCACGCGCCACGGCTCAAACGGCTCAGAAATGGATGATGTGCGCGGCCGAAAGTAGGAGGAGCGTGACCGCGGCGGCGAACGCGGCCGACGATCGCGAACATCAGGAGCCGTGAGACGGCGGGACGCGGCCAGCGCGTACGGAGGCCGTGGAGGCCCGCCCTTGCCCGGATCGACTCCTCGGTCGCTTCGGCGTCGTCGGTCGTCAGGACGAAACGGTGGCGTCGTCGCCCGTCACGTTCGATGACGACGATGACGACGCCCTCTTTGCCGTCGGGGAGGACCGACCGCTCGACGGGTGTCATCTCGACCAGGTCGACCCAGTTGCAGTCCCAGACGGACTCGCCGTCCGCCTTGTCGAGCTCGAGTCCGCCCTCACGGAAGGTGAGGGTGAGATGGGGCACGGCGACGGGGCCTTGCCCTCCCTCGGTCAAGAGGTAGACGTCCGGCAGGATCCAGGTCGCCTCCGCCTCTTCCATTTCCATATGACCACCAGACGCTACTGCCATTGGCCGCGCACGAATGAGGCATACGGGCCCGCCAGGCGCGGCGGAAGGATGGGTGGGACTCGACGCGTGACACGCAGGATGGCGGCGTCGACGGACGGCACCGGGCGAAACGCGGCCGCCGGGATGCGCCGGCCGATCTCGAAGGACCACCACGGCGCCCAGGTCGTCGACAGGAGGCTCGACGGCGGCATGACGGCGCGCTTCCGCGCCACCTCCCACTGGACGATGAGGTCGGCCCGGACCAACGTCGTTGCGGGGTCGTCCAGCAAGTGGCGCAGGATCGACGTCGTCGACCCGAACGGCAACGACCCGATCACGCGGAACGGTCGGCGCGGGATGCGGTAGTCGAGGACGTCGCAGCAGAGGACCCGGACGTCGTGCCGGCCTCGTCGGGCGAGCTCGCGGCGCAACGACGCCGCCCATCGAGGGTCCTTTTCCAGCGCGACGAGATCGACGTCACGTCGGGCGAGAGCGTGCGTCAGCGCGCCACGGCCGGCGCCGATCTCGAGGACTTGGTCGCCGGGAGCGAACGCCGCATCCGCGACCAGCTGGTCGGCGAGGTCAGGCCGTAAGAAGTTCTGTCCGAGACTGCGTCGCCGCTCGTCCCGCTGCGTCCGCTTGTCCGCGGCCACGGATGCGAACCATCACTGCGTTACCCATAAGGCCAATATTGTGCACCGTCGCGTGGACCCGGGTCGACCGGCCAGGGTCAGGGTCAGGGTCAGGTCTGGTCCTGCGACGGCGGCAGGAGGTCCCGCCAGCCGTGGCGCCGCTCGCGTCGGTCGTCGCGGTCCGCCCGCTCGATCTCACGTTCGACGTCGGACCACATCAGCGGCTCGCCGTCACGACCGTGCGCCTCCGCCGTCTCGCCCCGGGTCATGACCACGAACGCCACCGTCCACAACACGAAGATCGTGCCGAGCTTGGCCACGAAGCCCGAGAGCTCCTGGTCGAGAAGGGGAGACAGGTGGAACACCTTCCCCGGATGCGCATAGGGCGCGTAGAGAGGGTGGCGGGCGAAGATCCACACGATCGAGAGGAAACTCGGCACGATCGACTGGACGATGAGATATGCCCCGCGCCCGAGCGAGGAGAGCTTCGGCGCTCCCGGCAACTCGTGCAGGACGGGCGCCCAGAGGACGAAACCGGACGCCAGGACCACCACCTCGAGGAGTGCCTGGGCCGCCGGCGACCCGGCCGCCCAGTTGACCGCCCCCGTCGTCAACGTCCCCACCGCGACGACGGTCACGATGCCGATCGCCGGGATCGGGCGCACGACCACCCGCAACACCGCGTCGACCGGAAGCGGCCGGGTCAGACGGACCAGGATCGGCCGCGGCGTCCCGAGCACCAGCAGCGGCGGCACGGCCAAGGTGAGCAGCAGTCGTTGGACGACCAGGGCGACGAGCAGCCAGTGTGCGGCGAGGTCGGCGAGGGGCCACGTCACCGCCAGACCCAGGAGCACGGCGCCCGAGACAAAGAGGAACCGCTGGCGGCCGGTCGCCGTCGTGGGCCCGGTCGACGACGGCGCCGGGTCCGGGGCCGTCCCGTCCTCCGTCGAGGACCACCGTCCCACCGCCGACGACGACGTCGCCCATAGATACGTCACGATCAGCGCCACGACGACCAGCAGCCAGATCAGGTGCAGGTGCCAGTCGAAGGGATGCCCCGCCACGTCGAGGCCGAGCATCACGTGACGGACGTCCCGGCGAGTGTCTTAGGCTCGGACGAATGGCCACCGACTCCCCGGCCACCCCGGCCCAGGCCCCCGCCAAGTTGGACAGGCTCGAGCGCGTCACCGACCTCGTGCTCGTGCTGCTCGAGACGCAACAACCCCTCACGCTCGATGCCATCGCGCACCAGGTGCCGGGGTATCCAGTCGAGCACGCGGCCCGCCGTCAGGCCTTCGAGCGCGACAAGCGCCTCCTTCGGGACGAGGGCATCCCGGTCCTCACCGAACGCGTCGCCGGCAACGACCAGTACGGGTACCGGATCGACCGCGATGCGTTCTATCTCCCCGACTTGGCTCTCGAGCCCGACGAGCAGGTCGCGCTCCACCTCGCCGTCGCCGGCGTTCACCTGGGCGATCCTAGTGGGCGGGACGCGTTGCTGAAGTTGGGCGCGGCCGGCCTCGCCGACGTCCGTCCGATCGCCAGCATGGTCCCGACGCCGGCGCTGATCGAGCTCTTCGAGGCGGTGCGCACGAAGGCGACGGCCTCCTTCTCCTACCGCACCGGGCGCGACCGCCGCGTGGCGCCGCTCGGCCTGTGGTTCCGCTTCGGCCACTGGTACCTCGTGGCGTGGGACCTCGACAGCCACGGCGTGCGCACGTTCCGGGTCGACCGGGTCGAGGGCGACGTCACGCGGAGCGAGCCCGCCGACGGGGTGCCCGACGACATCGACGTCGAAGCGGCGCTCCCCGACGAGCCGTGGGACGCCGACAGTGACGACCGTGTCGAGATGCGGATCAAGGTCGACGCCCTCGAAGCCCGGCGCGTCGCCGACCAGGTCGGTGAGGACAAGGTCGTGCGCCGGCTCGATGACGGCTCGATCGAGCTCGTGCTCGGCGTGAACTCGTTCGCCTCCATCCGCTCGTGGGTGCTCGGGCTCGCCGACCACGCCACGATCCTCGAGCCGGCGTCGTTCCGCGACGAGCTCGTCGAGTGGTTGACGGCGTTGACGGAGACGGAGACGGGCCCGGCCGCCGAGACGGGGGGGCCGGGCAAGAAGAGTCCGGCGAAAAAGGCGGTGGCCGCCGAGTCGGACGAGGGCGGGACCGGGTCGGCGGGCGCAGCCCGTACTGCGCCGGGAGCGGAGACGAGCCGGCGGCTGCGACGGTTGCTCGCAGTGATCGGGTGGCTGGCGCAGGTGGGTGAGGCGCCGATCGCCGAGGTGTCGCAGAAGTTCGGCATGAGCGAGCAGGAGCTCGTGGCCGAGTTGGAGCTGGCGGCGTGTTGCGGGACGCCGCCGTATACGCCGGACACGCTGATGGAGATCGAGGTGTCGGACTCGTCGGTGCGGGCGTTCCTGCCCAAGGAGTTCGGGCGGCCGCGGCCGTTGACGCCGGCGGAGGGGTTCGCCGTGGCGGCGTCGGCGCGGTTGCTGCTGGCGGTGCCGGGGTCGGAGAACGATGCGTTGGCGCGGGCGCTGGCGAAGCTGGACGCGGCGCTCGGGACGCGGGAGGCGGTGGGGTTGGACGTGGACGCGCCGGCGTTCCTGGGGGCGGTGCAGGAGGCGACGGAGGCGGGGCGGGCGAGCGAGATCGAGTACCTGTCGGGGTCGAGAGACGAGTTGACCACCCGGGTGGTCGATCCCGTCCAGGTGATCACGATCGACGGGCACTGGTATCTCGACGGGTTCTGTCGCCGGGCGGGCGACATGCGGCGGTTCCGGGTCGACCGGATCAGTTCGGTGAAGGACGCTGACGCGGACGAGGCGGGTGACGGGGCGGCGTCGTCGGACGGGGACCGGCGGTCACGTCCGCTCGAGGAGATGTTCGTGCCGGGGCCGGGCGCCGTCGAGGTGCACGTGCGGCTGGGCCCGACGGGGCAGTGGGTGCCCGAGTCGGTGCCGGTGCGGTCCGTGGCGTATGACGGCGACGGGCGGATCACCGACGTCGTGCTCGACGTGGCGGGGATGGCGTGGTTCGAGCGGCTGTTGCTGCAGCTGGGGCCGGCGGCGGCGGTGGTGCGGCCGCCCGAGCTCACGGGGCTGGCGGCCGACGCGGCGCGCCGGGTGTTGGCGCGCTACCGCTAGGTTCCCCGAGATGACCGAAATGCACGACTTCAACCAGGGGATCATCGACGAGTTCCGGGCCAACGGCGGGAGGGTCGGCGGTCCGTTCGACGGCGTCGACTCCATGGTGCTGCTGACGACGAAGGGGGCGCGTTCGGGCCAGACCCGGGTGAACCCGCTGGTGGCGCTGCCCGACGGCGACCGGCTCTACGTGGTCGCCTCCAAGGGGGGTGCGTCGACGAACCCGGACTGGTACCGGAATCTGGTCGCGCATCCTGAGGTGACGGTCGAGTACGGGGACGAGAAGTACGGCGCGACGGCGGTGGTCATTACGGGCGCCGAGCGCGACCGCCTGTACGCAGCGCAGGTGGCGCGGCAGCCCGGCTTCGCGCAGTACGAGCAGGACGCCGGCGACCGGGTGATCCCGATCGTGGAGCTGCGCCGCAACAGCTGACGCCGACCGGCGACCGTTCGCCCTCTGATGGGTGCGGACGGTGCGGGGTCGGATGCTGGGGATACGTCGGATCGGCGCCGGGCGGGCTGACTACTACCTCTCCGATCTTGCGGCGGAGGTGCCGTTGGACCGTGGGGACGCCGCCGGACGGTGGGTCGGCTCGGCGGTCGACGGGTTGGACGTGGGGGCGGCGGCGGCGGCGGTGGATCCGGCACGGTTCCGCTCGCTGTTGACGGACGGGCCGCTGCGAATGCGACAGCCGGGACACGGACACGGCGTCTCGGTGGCGGCGTACGACCTGACGTTCAGCGCGCCGAAATCGGCGAGCGTCGTGTTTGCGCTGGGCGGCGAGGAGACGGCGCGCCAGGTGGTGCGGGCGCATGCGGAGGCGGTGGACGGGGCGGTGCGGTATCTCGAGCGCCACGGGCTGGGCGCCGTGCGGTCGTCGGGGGGCGGGGAGCGTGCGGTGATCGAGACGACGGGGTTCGCCGGTGCGGCGTTCACCCACGGGGTCAACCGCAACCTGGACCCGCATCTGCACAGCCACGTCGTGGTGGTCAATGCGGTCCACGGCGTCGACGGGCGCTGGAGCGCGTGTGACGGGCGGGGCCTGGACGCGCACCGGCGGGCGGCGGGTGCCGTCTACGAGGCGCATCTGCGGGGCGCGCTGACGGCGTCGTTGGGCGTGCGTTGGGACGGCCCGCCGGGCCGGAGCCTGGAGATCGCCACGGTGGCCCCGGCGCTGCGCGGCGAGTTCTCGTCACGCGGGGCCGACGTGCGGATGTACGCGCACGAGATGGGGGTGCGGTCGGCTCGGGGTCAACGGGTGGCGTGGGCGGCGACGCGCCCGTCGAAGGTGATGGGCCGCTCGTACGAGGAGCTCGCCGTGGACTGGGGGCGCCGGGCCGATCGGTCCGGGTTGGGCGAGGACGTCGACCGTTCCCTGCGCATGGGCCGGGGCGGTCGGGATGGGCCGGGCTCGCCCTCGCCCTCGTACGACGAGCACCGCTTCGCCGGCGTGATCAGCCTGACGCCGCACGGCGGGGCGCACCGCCGGGACGTGGTCGGGGCGTTCGCCGAGGCGGCGAGGGACGGGGTGGCGGCGCCGTCGCTCGAGCAGGCGGTGGACCTGTGGGCGCCGGGTGGGCGGGTCGGCGTCGCCGAGGAGCGGCTCACCCGTCGGGCGGTGGTCCCGGCGCCGCATCACCTCCAGGCGCTGGGGCCGCGCCCGCTCGACCCTCGTGGGCACGCGACGTGGGTGGGGGCGGCGCAGGCGATCGACGCGTATCGCAGCGCGCTGGGACGTCCGACAAGGCCCCGAGCCGCTGGGCGTCGACCGCGACCGCCTTTCGTCCCTGCCGCCGACCCGGCTGGCGGACCACGTGCGGGTGACGCGCCAACTCGACGCGGCGCGCCTGGCCCTGGGGCGGCGTGCGCCCGCCGAGCTCGAGCTCGGCCTCGGCCGGTGACGCCTCAGCGACCGAGGCCGGGCGGCTGCCTTTGCTCTCGTTCCGTATCCGACGACGACGTCCGTTCCCACGAGTCGTGGGCGCGTGACGGTCCGACGAGCTCGCGCCACGGGGCGCAGGCGTGCGCCGGCGTCAGCGTGGCCGTGGCGATCTCCTTGTCCGGTCCGAGCACGAGGGCACGGCCTTCCGCGCCGCGCGCGATGGCATCGACGGTGAGGCGGGCCTCGTGCGACGGGCTGACCGACGTCGACGGGCGGATGCGCCCCCACCGGTCGACGGAGCGGCTGATGGTCGTCGACGTCACCTCGCGGTGGCCGGCGAGGGCGCTGAGGTCGCGCAGGGTCGCGGTGTCGGCGATGCCGCGCAAGACCACCGTCGTGCCGAAGAGCGAGAGGAACCCGTCGGCCGCCTGCCCCCAGCGCGTCCGCGCCTGGGAGAGGTCCTGGAGGCAGGCGAGCACCAACAAACCCTGTCCGGCGCCCTCGCTCACCATGGCGGGGAGGTCGGGAATGGGGGCGATGTTGGCGACCTCGTCGAGAGCCAGCAACGTCGGCGGCCCGTCGATTCCGTCGCGAGCCCGGGTGTAGGCGGCGTCGCGCACGTCGCCGATGCCGGCGACGACGAGCGGCGCGAATTGGCGTTGACGGCGTCCGGCCGAGCAGAGATAGAGCGTGTTCGGCCCGCCACAGAACGCGTCGAAGTCCAAGGGCGGGAGGCTCGTCGAGGCCATCGCGGCTTCGGTGCGGTACGCCGCCAGCACCCCCGATGCGGTGGACCAGATGCCCGATTGCTCCCGGGCGTCCGTCGCCACGATGCCCGTCAGCAGATCGGCGGCGGCCTCATCGCGAGCGGGGTGCTCGCCGAGGATCTCGAGGGCGGGCGCTCCGTCGCGGCGGTCGATCCAGCGCAATACGTCCCGCATGGGGTGCTCCCCGAGGGCAGCGGCGTGGATGAGCGTGGAGAGCAGCGCACCCGCTCGCTCGTTCCAGTGGTGTTCGGCCCCCCTTAGGCCCGGTGCCCTCGTGGCACCGATCATGGCGTCGGCGGTCACGACCGCCGCGTCCCACGACGTTGCGGTCGTCAGCGGCGACCATCCGACGCGATCGACGCCGGGTCGACACGCGACTTCACCGCTCGGGTCGTAAAGGAACGCCCATCCTTCTTTCGAGCGCGACGCTGCTGTCGCCCGCATCACGTCCGGCTTCGTGGACGTCGAGACCACCGGTCCGCCCGACAACAAAATATTGGGTATGACCAGGGAAGATGTCTTCCCTGACCGCGGTGGGCCGAGGACGAGCGTGGATCGTTGCGCGCCAGCCCACATCCACCCGTGGGTGCCTTCACCAACATAGATGCTGTGGCGCGCAAAACGGTGGACCTCATGCAGTGCAGCACTCGAATGCACGGACCGATCAGTACGTTCCATGCGTGTGCCGTTTGCGTTGGGGAACAGAGAATTCGGTTCTGGCATATCGGTCAATGCAGCGTTGGGAAATCTTTGACACGTCATGCAATGCGCAGCGTGAGCGTCAATTGCGTGCGTAGAACGGTCTGAATCGAAGGTCATTGTCGAACCCAAAATGACCGCGCGAACAAACAATGCTTGACCTGAGCATGTTGACAACAGAAGAATGTGTCTACCCGAAGTGTGAGGGAGGGTTGATATGTGCTGCGACACGATCGTGTGTGGCGCAATAAGCGAAAGATGTCGGATCGCTCTTTGCGCGCCTGGCGTCTGGTCGCAGTGCGTCAACATGACTTCGCAGCTCGGGCAACCAAGGCGGTTTGGTGTGGCGCGGGGACGTTGTTCATGACGTCACCGCGGATGCGTCATCCGCTGGTAATGACAGTGAATCCGGTGCGGCAATGCGCACGGCTGGGGGCTTTCGTCCTCGACGTGGCGCAGGCTTCACCTCTATTCAGTGACCATGCTCCTAGGGAGGTGCACCTGTGGCAGTAGCCGCGAAGAGAAGGGCCCCGGCCAGAAAGGCCGCCAAAAAGCGGGCCCCAGCAAAGAAAGCAGCCAAGCGCACGACCGCGCGGAAGTCCGTCAAGCGGGCTCCGGCACGGAAGGCCGCGAAGCGGACCGCGAAGAAGCGTTCCGTCAAGCGGGCTCCCGCCAAGAAGGCGGTCAAGCGTCGGGCAACAAAGAAGCGGGCTCCGGCCAAGAAGGCCGTCAAGCGCCGGGCGACGAAGAAGCGCGCGCCGGCCAAGAAGGCGGTCAAGCGTCGGGCAACAAAGAAGCGGGCTCCCGCCAAGAAGGCCGTCAAGCGCCGGGCAACGAAGAAGCGCGCGCCGGCCAAGAAGGCGGCGAAGCGGCGCCCAGCCAAGCGGCGTGCGGCCAAGAAGGCCGCTCCAGCGAAGCGGGTGGCTCGTCCTCGCGCTCGCAAGGCGGCGCGTCGGCGCTAAGCCAAGTTCCGTTTGGAACGTGTGAGACCGGGGGCCTTCGGGCCCCCGGTTCCGCGTCAGAAGTTGAGTTCGGCGACGTCGGCGGGCCAGTCGACGTCGTAGGCCAGGTCGGGGTCGCGTACGACGCGCACGGCGAGGCCGAGGCGGGTGGCTTCGGCGCGGTGGGCCCGGAACGAACCCGGCCCGTAGGCGAAGCGGAACTCGGTCTGCGCGGGAAGGCGCATGACGTTCGTCCCGTCGTCCCGCCGGTCCGGCACCAGGGTCACGCCGTCGAAGGGAGGGAGGGTGCCCAGCCCGTGGGCCCGGGGCAGGTCCCCGTGGGCGATGGTGACCCACCGGGCGCCGGCGCGGGCGAGGCGCCGAACACCGGCCCGAACTGCCCCGTTGAGGCCCTGTCCGGGCTCCCAGAGCACGGTGGCACCCATTTCGGTGGCCCAGGCCGCCACCGCATCGTCGTCACAGACGACCGACACGGGCAGCGGGGCACAGGCGGCGACCACCTGCGTCGCCATCGCCCGCACGAGGCGCTCGCGCTCGGGCACGTTCAAGAAGGGATCGAGGCGTCGCTTGGCCTGGTGGAAGGCCTTGACGGGTATGAGCACCGCCTCTGACCCGACGGGCACGTCCTCGACGGTCGCGCCGGTCGTCCGGGTGCGCACCCTCGACACCGGGACAGTGTAGGGGTGAAGGACCGATGCGCTGCGGGGTCGCCGTAGTCTCTGGAGGATGAACAGCGATCGCGTGGCGGTGATCGGCGCCGGCTCGTGGGGCACGGCAGTGGCAACGATCATCGGTGCCACGCACCCGACCTCTCTATGGGTCCGTTCGCCCGACCTCGCGACCTCGATGCACGAGACGCGAGAGAACGGTTCGTACCTGGCGGGAATCCCGCTTCCCGACGGCCTGGCGGTCACGTCGTCGTTCGAGGAGGCGCTCGACGGCGTACGCATCGTCTTCATGGCCGTCCCCTCCCACGGGTTCCGCGCCGTGCTGAGTGACCTCGCTCCGTCGGCCGGGGAGGTCGAGGCGGTCGTCAGCTTGTCCAAGGGCATCGAGATCGGAACGAACCACCGCATGTCGCAGATCGTCGGCGAGGTGCTCCCCAACGCGGCGGCCGGGGTCCTGACGGGGCCGAACCTGGCGCGTGAGGTCGCACAGGGTCACCCGGCGGCCTGCGTGGTCGCGCTGCCCGACGAGGACATGGCGTGCCGGGTGCAGCAACTGGTCCATACCAAGACGTTCCGGGCCTACACCGGCACCGACGTCGTGGGCTGCGAGATCGCGGGCGCCACCAAGAACGTCATGGCCATCGCGGCGGGCATCAGCGACGGCCTCGGCCTCGGCGACAACACCCGCGCCGTGCTCATCACCCGGGGCCTGGCCGAGCTCGGGCGCCTCGGCGTGACGCTCGGAGGGAAGGTCCTCACGTTCGGCGGCCTCGCCGGCGTGGGCGACCTCGTCGCGACGTGCGCCAGCCCGAAGAGCCGCAACCGCACGGTGGGGTTCGCCCTGGGGGAGGGGCACTCGCTCGAAGAGATCGTCAGTGGCATGCACATGGTGGCCGAAGGCGTGAAGAGTGCCGGACCGCTCGTGGGGCTTGCTCGCGCCGCCGGTGTCGAGATGCCGATCGCCGAGCAGGTCGACGCGATCGTGGAAGGCCGGTGCTCGCCGTCCGAGGCGCTGATGTCGCTCATGGCCCGGCCCTCGCGGTCGGAGTGGGACGAGACCCTGCTGCAGGGGCTGCCGGAGTGACGGGGCTCTTTCACGCCTTCGACGACGCGGCGGACACGGCGGACGAGGCGCGACGCGCCGCCGCCCTCGCCCACGTCAAGGAACTTCTCCTGATGCGCGGGGCCACCGAGGAGGAGATCGACCTCGCCGTGGAGGACGGCGTCATCGACCTCTTCGTGGCCGACCGCATGCTCGTGCCGTCCCGCCGTCGCTATACGAGGTCCGAGGTGTCGGAGCTCACTGGCGTGTCCATCGAAAAGCTCGAGCGGTTCTGGCGCGCCCTCGGGTTCCCCGGGGTGGACGACGCCGACACGGTCTTCACGGACCTCGACCTCGAGGCGGTCCGCATCTACCAGGGCATGCAGGCGTTGGGGGCGGCGGACGTCGACACCTCGGTGCAGCTGGCCCGGGTGATCGGCTCGTCCATGGCCCGGATCGCCGAGGCCGAGCTGGGGAACGGCAGCATGGTCAGCACCGAAGCCGACCCCGTAATGGCGGCGGACGCGTTCGCCGACGTGGCCGACGTGACGATCCCGGCCATGGCGAAGCTGCTCGAGTTCGTATGGCGCCGGCAGGTCGCGGCCGGGATCCAGCGCAGCATGATGCTGCGGAGCCACGGGCTCGCCCCCGGGCAGAGCCCGATGATGGCGGTCGGGTTCGCCGACATGGTGGGCTTCACGCTCCTGAGCCAGCACCTGAGCGACGAGGAGCTGGCCGCGGTGGTGCGCCGCTTCGAGGAGATCTCCCACGACATCGTCACCAACGCCCGGGGGCGGGTGGTCAAGATGATCGGTGACGAGGTCATGTTCGTCGTCGACAACGCCGCCGACGCGGCCCGGATCGGCCTGGGGCTGGCCGACGCGTACGCGGACGACGACCTGCTCTCCGACGTGCGGGTCGGGCTGGCGCACGGGCCCGTCTTGCTGCGCGACGGCGACTACTTCGGGCCGACGGTGAACCTGGCCCACCGCATCGTCAACATCGGGAACCCCGGCACCGTCCTGATGTCCGACGAGTTCCACTCGGCGCTCACGGAACAGGCGCCCGACGAGTTCGAGGGTAAGCCGCTCCGGCCGCGGCTGCTGAAGGACCTCGGACGCGTGCAGCTGTGGTGGTGCGGCCGGACCGGCGAGGAAGCCGACGGCACCGGCGCGGCGGCGGACCGGCGACGCAACGTGCGCTGGGAGCGCCTGAGCGAAGTCTTGCGCGACCTCGAGGAACTACGCGGCGTCGGCGAGCGGCTGTTGACCGCCAACCGGGCCGGCGAGTCAGTCGGCGCGCAACCGGGCGGTGGCGATGCCGAAGGGACGTAGCTCGAACGAGCCCTCGAACGGCTCGTTCGGGTAGCCCCGCAGGTCGACCAGCCAGCCGGAACGACCCGGCAGCGACACGACGGTTGGGGCGGGCCGGGGGTTGTAGACGCGCAGCTCGAGGACGCCGCCGACGCGCTGGAGCGCGCTGACTTCGGCGCCGTCGACCGTCAGCTCGCTCCCGGTGGCGGGTCGCGTGCCGCCCCCGAGGCTCGCCGTCGTCTCGAGCGGGAGGAGGAGGTCGTCGGCCAACTCATAGGGGTCGGCGCAGTCGAGCGCCAGCGCGTAGCGCAGCGTGATGCGCTTGCCGCGCATCTGGAGCCCCTCGACCGGCGTCAGCGGGCCCGCCGGGAACGGCCGGTACGCCATGCCGAGGCGCGACAGCATCCCCGTCGAGCGAAGGACCGTGAGCGCCAACGTGCGTGCCGCACCGTCTTCGATGTCGATCAGCTCGTATTCGGTGACGCCGTCGTGGGCCGCCGTTAGACGCCCCGCCGTGACGAAGCGGTTGGCCGGCGCCGTCGGGAGCCCGAACTCGTTGGCGCATCCCTCTGCGGTCAGGCCCCGGGTCACCACCGTGAACGCGCTCTCGGCGTGGGACTCGGCCGCCGGCTCGGGGAGGGGGAGGTGCACACGGAGCCGGTGGTCACCGCTGGGGTTCACGAAGCTCGTCGTGACCCGTACTGCACCGTCGTCCGCCCGCAGCTCGACGTCGGTTTCGACCTCGACGTCGTGCCCGCCCACCCGCGCCTGGGACGAGCCGTCGACGTGGTCGGGCCAGGCGTACGTCGAGACGATCCGGGCCCGCGCCCGCACCGGTCCCCGCTCGGTGAGCTGCACCTCCACCGACTGCGGCGTGTCGACGACCGAGTCCTGCCGGGGCGGCGAGTAGTTATAGGAGTCGCCGAGGTCGCCACCGTCGACCAGGCGCCCGTAGCCACCCAGGCCGTCGAGGGCGAAGGTGCCGCTGGCCCGGTCGATCTCGACGCGGACGAGCCCGTTGGCCAGGACGACGGCCTCGTCGGGCGCGTCGGACGCCTCGACGGGGTGGGCCAGCGCCGCCGGCGTGAACGCGCTCCAGCCGTACCCGGGGACCTCCGCCGTGCGGGCGACGATGCGCCGGGTCGAGGGCTGGTCCATGGCGACACGGACGACCGAGTTCGGCCGGGCCCCGAGCTTCGTGTAGACGTCCTGCTTGGCCTCGGCGATCGGGACGTTCGGCTTCTCCTCCGTGCCGACGGCGATCGTCACGTCGAGGCCCTCGTCGGTCTCGACGACCTTGACCTCTTGGATCCAGGCGTCGTCGCTGATCTTTGGTCCCTGGAGCATGCCGAGCACCGTGCGGACGGTGTCGGCGTCGAGGATCATCGACCCCGGCAGACCCGTGCGCTCCGAGATCACCTGCACGCTCTCGGGCGCCGGCCCGTCGGCCGGCACGACCAGCTCGACGACGCCGGACCGGGCCCGCGCCGAGGGGTTCAACACCGACGGGCCCGGGCCGGCCAGTGAGGACGCGAAGTTCTTGACCGCACGTTCGGCCAGACCCGAGGCGATGGCCCGTGCCTCCGCGTAACGGTGGAGGACGGCGTCGACGACGTCGTCGACCGAGCAGGCGCAGATCGAGTCGTGGGCGGAGTTCCGCACGATCTCGCGCCACGCGAGCTCGAGCAGCCGGTTGGGGTAGGCGTCGGCGGGCTGGAAGAGCGCGCACAGCGGCTCGGCCCGGCGCTCCAGCTCGCGCTCGGCCAGCGCGCCCAGGCGCTTCACGTCGA
Organism: uncultured Acidimicrobiaceae bacterium; assembly: GCA_963783995.1. Taxonomy (GTDB): domain Bacteria; phylum Actinomycetota; class Acidimicrobiia; order Acidimicrobiales; family RAAP-2; genus Bog-473. The sequence goes on along the minus strand of CAWAPU010000008.1, from coordinate 12,480 downwards.
CGCGGTTCGACGTGACACCCATCAGCATGTTGGCGCGGACGCCCGAACGCAGCTCCCCCTCCACCTTCGTGAGGCCGTCGGTGCTGCGGCCCGCTAGATAGTGCGCCAGCGACGTGACCTCGAAGTGGAGGTCGTCCTGAAGGTCGTTCGCCTCCGCGACGACGCGGCCCAGGAAGGGCTGGGGCATGAGGTGGTCGGACCCGTTCATGCAGAGCAGGTCGCCCGGGACGAAGTCGGCGACCTCCTGGAGGTGGTCCTCGATGCGCCGCAGGAGCGCCTTGGCGTCGTCGGGAAGGGCGGCGCCGTTGCCGTACCCGACCGGCAGGTACTCGGCCCGCACGGACGACCCGTCCGGCGCCTCCCAGACAAACGCGTCGGACGTGACCTGCGACGGCACGCCGCGCCACACGACGGCGTCGGAGAACCCGCCCAGGCGGAGGATCTGCGGCATTTGCGCGATGTGCCCGAACATGTCGGGCAGATAGCCCACGTCCATGACGCCGCCGAACGCCGCGCCCCGGCGGATCCCCATCTGCAGGTTCCGCACGATGGTCTCGGGCGAGGCGAGGAACTCGTCCATCAGGATGTACCAGGGGCCCATGCTCACCCGTCCGGCCGCGGCCAGCCGGCGCAACCGCTCCTCGTTCTCCGGACGCACCTCGAGGTAGTCGTCGACGACGGCCATCTGCCCGTCGAGCATGAAGTAGGGGTAGCTGGCGTCGCGCTCGAGCAGCGGGATCAGCGTGTCCAGCAGCTCCACCAGGGCGAGACGAAAGTCCTGGTAGGACTTGTACCATTCCCGGTCCCAATGCGTGTGCGGAACGATGGCAACTTGGCGAGCGGTCATGAACGCCAGACTATGACGCTCGGTCGCCGATCGTGAGGGCGCTGGTGCCGGCCGGTAACTGGCCCGACCACCCGGACGTGGCGCCCGTAGCCACCACGTCGACAACCCTGCCCGACACGTGGCGGGCGCACTGGGCGGCCCGTCCCGCCTCGGTCGTGCTCACCGACGGGCGGGATCCCGCACGACGGGTCGAGGGCGCCCGGATGTCCGAGCGGGCGGCGTCGTTCGCCGCCGTCTTGGCGGCCCACGGCGCCGGACCGGGGACGCGGGTCGTGTGGTCGGCGCGGGCCACCCCCGACTCGGTCGTCGCGTTGCTCGCCGTCGTCACGTCCGGGGCGACGCTGGTGCCCCTCAACCCCGCGGCGACCCCCGCCGAGATCGCGCACGTCGTCGCCGACGCGGGGCCCACGGTCGCGGTGACGGACCGGCCTGACGACGCCGCCGCCGTGTTCGGTCCGACGGTGACGACGCTGTCGGTCGACGAACTCGCGGCGACAGCGACATCGACGTCGACATCGACGTCGTCGCCCGCCACGACCTTCGCCCCGCCCCGAATCGGCCCCAACGACGACGCCCTGATCGTCTACACCTCCGGGACGACCGGCCGGCCCAAGGGTGCGGTGCACACGCACGCGTCCGTGCTGGCCGGGGTCGCCGCGTTGCACGCCGCCTGGGGCTGGCGGCCCGACGACCGGCTCATCCTCACGCTCCCGCTCTTCCACGTCCACGGCCTCGTCGCAGGCCTTTTCGGCTCTTTGACCGTCGGCGCCCCGATCACCGTCTTCGACCGCTTCGACGAGGCCGCCGTCCTCGATGCCGCCCCGTCGCACTCCATGTTCTTCGGCGTGCCCACCATGTACCACCGGCTGGCCGCCACCGGTCGGGCGAACGAGCTGTCCGGCTTGCGCCTGTGCGTCTCGGGCTCCGCACCCCTCGCCGCAGACCTGTGGCACCAGCTGGCCGCCCAGGGCGTCGCGGTCCTCGAGCGCTACGGCATGACCGAGACACTGCTCACGCTCTCCAATCCGCTCGACGGCGAGCGCCGACCGGGATCGGTGGGGGTGCCGCTGCCCGGCGTCGAGGCCGCAATCGGCGACCCTGACGGCGACGGCGACGGCGACGGCGTCGGCGAGTTGTACGTCCGCGGCGCCACGTTGTGCCGGGGGTACTGGCGGCGCGACGACGACGACACCACAGGAGACGGATGGTTTGCGACGGGCGACCTCGTCTCGATGGCCGACGACGGCTACGTCACGATCCGCGGCCGTCGCACCGAGCTGATCATCACCGGCGGCCACAACGTGTATCCCGCCGAGGTCGAGGCGATACTGGCCCGCCACCCCGGTGTGCGCGAGGTGGCGGTCGTCGGGGTGCCGTCGGACGAATGGGGCGAGACCGTCGAGGCGTTCGTCGTCGGCGACCCCGACCTGACGTCACTCGAGGACCTGGCGACCAGGGAGTTGGCTGCGTTCAAGCGGCCGCGCCGGGTCCACCTCGTCGACGAGCTCCCCCGTAACGCGCTGGGCAAGGTGGTGCGGCGCGACCTGCGGCCCAGCTGATCCAGCTGACGCCGCTGACCCAGTAGCCCGTCGGGCCGGGGTAGCGTGACGCCATGTCGACGTTCCTCATGCTGTCGACCGTCGGCCCCGACGGTGCGGCGACGCTGACCGAGAACCCCGATCGCCTCAAGGCGGTCAACGCCGAGGTCGAGGCGATGGGCGTCCGCGTGGTGGCGCAGTGGGCGCTCCTGGGGCCCTACGACTTCGCCACCGTGCTCGATGCGCCCGACGAGCCCACCATGGCGCGCGTCGCCCTGGTACTCGGTTCGCGCGGGACGCTCAAGACGCTGACGCTCTCCGCCATCCCCATCGATGAGTACATCGAGAACGTCCTGAAGTCGAAGACGGAGAGAGGCTGACGCCGCTTCGTGCTCTCAGTGCCGTCGGTGCCCTCAGTGCCACCAGAAGCCCTGGCGCGTGCGCTCCCGGCGGACGTCGTCCCGGGAGAAGAGATCACCGAGGACACTGCCGTCGGAGAGCCGGCGGAGGCGGTACCCCTCGGGCGTCGCTTCGGCCACTTCGAAGCCCCGCACCCACGTTCCCTGGTACCGGTTTCGCACGTCGACCTTGGTTCCCGGGGTCAACGGGGACCGTGCGTTCGGATCGAGCACATCCCCCCCGCCAATAGTCACGTCCCCCATCGTATTGAGAGGCTCCACCGCCGCAGTAGTCCGAGGCGGCCGTGACCGTCTCCGATCCGGACCTCAAAGAAGAGCGGCGCCTGCGCCGGGAGGGCTACGAGTGGGTGGCCGGGCTCGACGAGGTCGGCCGGGGCGCATGGGCGGGCCCGCTGACGGTGGGCGTCGCCGTCGTACGCCCCCGCGTCCAGATCCGCACCGTCCCCGCCTGGCTGCGCGACTCGAAGATGCTCAGCGAAGCCCGGCGCGAGGACATCTTCATGGCGGTCGGCAAGTGGTGCGAGGCGTGGTCGGTCGGGCACGCCAGCGCCCGGGAGTGCGACGAGTGGGGGATGACCGAGGCGCTCCGGGTGGCCGCCCGACGCGCCCTCGACGGGCTGGGCCAGGTGCCCGACGCCGTCCTCGTCGACGGCCCGGTGAACTTGTTGCGCCGTCCCAAGCACCACCCCGAGCCCGAGCCCGATCCGTACGAAGGCGTCGTGCGCCCCGTCGTCGACGGGGACGCCCGCTGCGTCTCGGTGGCAGCCGCCTCGGTCCTGGCCAAGGTGGTGCGAGACCGCATCATGCGCGAGGAGGCCGACCACTTCCCCGCCTACGCGTTCGACCGCAACAAGGGCTACCCCTCGCTCGTCCATCAGACGGCGCTGCGCGGGTACGGCCCCTCGGCCATTCACCGGCGCAGTTGGGCCTTCATGGAGGAGCTGCCCTGGCGCGGGAACCCGTGCCCGGTCCGAGCGCAGATTTCGTGCGCCGACGACCGGCAGGGAGAGCTGTTCGCGGCGTCCTGAGCGTCGTCGAAGCTCGAATCGGGTTAGCGTTCAACGTCATGCACGGGGGACCGACCAGCCCACAGCGCCCACGAACCCGTACCCCGGCGCCCCCCACGTCAGCGCCCACGTCGCCACGTAGGCCCGCCCGTTGAGCCGCGTCCTCGAGGTCGACGGGCTCCGCACCGAGTTCCGCCTCAAGTCAGCCAACGTCGTCGCCGTCGACGGCGTCACCTTCAGCGTCGAACAGGGCGAGTGCGTCGGCGTCGTGGGGGAGTCCGGCTGCGGCAAGACGACCGTCGGCCTGTCCATCATGAAGCTCCTGCCCCCCATCGGCCACGTCATCGGCGGCTCCATCTCCCTCCTCGGCGATGACCTGGCCCCGCTCACCGAGAAGCAGATGACGAAGGTCCGGGGCAACGACGTCGGGATGATCTTCCAGGACCCGTTGACGTCGCTCAACCCCACCATGACGATCGGCGACCAGATCGCCGAGAGCGTCCGTCTCCACCAGGGCGCCTCCAAGGCGGAGGGCCACCGGCGCGCCCTCGAGGTCCTCAAGATGGTCGAGATGCCCAACGCCGAGCAACGCCTCGACGCCTACGCCCATCAGCTCTCCGGCGGCCTGCGCCAAAGAGTCATGATCGCCATGGCGCTCGTCTGCTCGCCCAAGCTCCTCATCGCGGACGAGCCCACGACGGCGCTCGACGTCACCATCCAGGCCCAGATCCTCGATCTGCTCGACCGCCTCCGCCGCGAGCTCCGGATGGCGATCATCCTCATCACCCACGACATGGGCGTGATCGCCGAGCGCGCCGACCGCGTCCTCGTCATGTACGCCGGCCGCATCGTCGAGAGCACGAGCACCACCGAGCTCTTCACCGCCATGCGCCACCCGTACTCCGAGGCGCTCCTCGCCTCGGTCTCCAAGCTCGACCAGGACCCCTCCGTCCGCCTCGTCAGCATCCCGGGCCTGCCCCCCGACCTGGGCCAGCCCATCACGCATTGCCGCTTCGCCGCCCGCTGCCGTTACGCCCAGGACGACTGCCGCGAGAACGACCCCGAGCTCGTCCCCGCCACCGACGCGTCCTCGAACCACCTGGCGGCGTGCTTCCACCAGGTCGACGTCGACCCCGAGACCATCGCCAAGCGCCCCGAGGCCGTGGCGAAGGCGGCCGACATCAGCGTGAAGGTTGACGAGGTCGCGCTCGCCCGCCACGAAGCAAGGACCGACGCCCTCGCCACCGCCCCCGTCCTCGTCCGGGTCCAGCACGTGGTGAAGGAGTTCCCGGTGACGACCGGCGCCGTCGTCCAGCGCAAGATCGGGACGGTCAAGGCGGTGACCGACGTGTCCCTCGCCATCAGGCAGGGCGAGACCTTCGGGCTCGTCGGTGAGTCTGGATGCGGCAAGACCACCATGGGCCGCATGATGGTCGCGCTCGAGACGCCGACCGACGGAGCGATCGAGTTCGAGGAGCAGGACATCTTCGAGTTGGACGCCCGCGCCCTGCGGCACCGCCGCCGCGACATGCAGATGATGTTCCAGGACCCCTACGCCTCGCTCGACCCCCGCATGCGTGTCGGCTCCATCCTGCGCGAGCCGCTCAAGGTGCAGGGCATCGGCAACGCGACCGAGCAGAAGGCACGCGTCCTCCAGATGCTCGCCGAGGTCGGCCTCCCGTCCCGCGCCGCCGAGCTGTACCCCCACGAGTTCTCCGGCGGCCAACGGCAGCGCATCGGTCTCGCCCGGGCCCTCGCCCTCGAGCCGAAGTTGATCGTCGCCGACGAGCCGGTCTCGGCGCTCGACGTCTCGATCCAGGCCCAGATCCTCAACCTGCTCAAGGACCTCCAGGAGCGCCACGGCCTGACCTACCTCTTCATCTCGCACGACCTCGCCGTCGTCAAGTACATGGCCGACCGCATCGGCGTCATGTATCTGGGCAAGCTCGTCGAGTTGGGCTCGGCCCGCGACCTCTACGACCGACCCGCCCACCCCTACACCAAGGCGCTCATCGACACGATCCCCGTCGCCGACCCGACGGCCCGCGTCGAGCGCGAAGGCCACATCATGGGCGAGCTCCCCTCCTCGGTCGACCCGCCCTCGGGCTGCCGCTTCCGCACCCGCTGCCCGTTCGCCCAGGAGATCTGCGCGCAAGAGGAGCCGGCGCTGCGTGCCTTCGACGACGGGCACATCGCTGCGTGCCACTTCCCGCTGCAGACCCCGTCCGGTGGCGACGTCGAGCACATCGTCAACCCGCCACGTCAGGCCGCTCCACAAGCGCAATCCGCCTGACGGCGCCGGCCCCGTCGTTCCGCCGGGCCGCCACCGGGGAGCGTCGCCTCAGCGTCGCTGCAGACGGACCTCGAGGGCGTCGCGCAGGGCGTCGCCGATGAAGTTGAACGCGACCACGACGAGCACGATGCACAGCCCGGCGGGGTAGATCTCCCACCAGTAGCCGTCCAGCGCGTAGTTCACGCCGTTGGAGAGCATCGAGCCCCAGTCCGTCTGCGGTGACGGCACGCCCAGGCCGATGAAGCCCAGTGCCGCCAGCAGCAGGATGGCGTCTGCGATGTTGAAGGTGGCGTTGACAATGATCGTGCCGATGCTGTTCGGGATGATGTGGCGCCCCACGATGCGCTTGCGGCTGCCGCCCATCACGCGCACGGCCTGGACGTACTCCCTCCCGCGGAGCGACAGCGCCTCCCCCCGGATGAGTCGGGCGGGGATCAGCCAGGAGACGAAGGCGATCACGAAGATGAAGACGACCAGGGACGGTCGGAAGACGACGGCGAGGACGATGGCCAAGAAGAGCACCGGGATGGAGAGGAAGGCGTCGACGACCCGCATCATGACGGCGTCGACCCAGGTGCCGAAGAACCCCGAGATGGCGCCGTAGAGGGCCCCGAAGATGCTGGCCACGATCGCGGCGGCAAATCCGACCAGGAGCGACACCTGTCCGCCGTACATGAGGCGGCCGAGGATGTCGAAGCCGCTGGCGTCGGTGCCGAGGGGGTGCCCGTTGCCCGGCGGCGCGTTGTCCGTTGCGAAGAGCGCGGTCGAGGCGTTCGTCTGGTTCGTGTGGTACAGGAGCGGGCCCACATAACAGAACAGCACGAAGAAGACGATGATGATCACGCCGGCCACGGCCAGCTTGTTCTCGACGAAGACGGAGAGGATGCGGCGCCCCATCCCGCCGTAGGACACCACGTCGCCACCGCTCGGCGTGGCGGTGACGTCCTCGGAGATCTCGGTCGACAAAGGATCCGGCTCGCCGACGGTGTAGGACGCCGTGCCTGGCTCGACCGGTTCGCCCAGTTCGATCTCCCTGGCTCGCACCACGTCGTCAGGATTTTGCATAGCGGATCCTTGGGTCGACGACGGCGTAGAGGATGTCGGCGAGCAGGTTGCCGAGGATCGTCGCGATCGTCACGACGAACGTCACGCCGAGCAGCGTCGGGAGGTCCTCGCGGAAGGCGGCATTCACCGCCAGGAGTCCCATGCCCGGATAGTTGAACACGCTTTCGGTGATCACGGCGCCGCTGACGATGGTGCCCAGCGACAGGCCCAGCAGCGTGATGATCGGGATGATGGCGTTGCGCAGCCCGTGGACGTAGAGCACTCGCCGTGGGGCGGCGCCCTTGGCCCGGGCCGTGCGGATGAAGTCCTCTGTCATCGTCTCCATCATCGAAGACCGCATGTAGCGGCTGAACGAGGCGATGCTGATGGCGGCCAAGGTGACCACCGGCAGCACGAGCCCGCGGGGTCCAGAGGATCCCCCAGATGCTGTCGCTCTGCGGCGCTTCGGTCGAGAAGATCGGGATGTAGATGGCGAACCACAAGATGAGCAGCGTGCCGAGGAGAAACGCCGGCATCGCGTAGAGGACGAAGGTGACGCCCGTGATGATGTAGTCCTCAGGCTTGTTGCGCCGGACCACCTGGTAGACGCCGAGCGGGATGGCCACGATGAGGGCGAGCAACGTCGACAGACCGACGAGCAGCAGGGTCTTGGGCAGGGCCGTGGCGATCAGCGATGTCACCGACTGGTTGAGCGTGTAGGAGCGGCCGAAGTGAAGGGTGGCCAGGTTGCCCACGTAATGGAGGAACTGATCCCACAGCGGCAGGTCCAGTTCGTTCTGTCTCTCGAAGCTTCGGATCGCTACCGGCTGCGCCCTAAGGTCCGAGTACGGCCCGCGCCTCACCGCCGGGAATGAGATGGATGAGGATGAACATGACGGCGATGACCCCGATGATCACCACCACGGCCTGAAAGAGCCGTCGAACGAGAAAGCCGGTCACGAGTCGATGGTACGCCTGCTATCGACCCGTGACCGGCTTTGGTTCTCGTTACAAAACTTCGCTGTGCGCTACTTCTTTACGTAGTACCAGTACTCGGGGAAGAGGTTGCCGAAGGGGTTCTGAGGAGCGACGCCCCGCAGGTTGCTCGCCACTTCGGTCAGCTCGTAGTCCGAGTTGGGCTCCCAGATCGACGGCAGCTGCTTGGCGAGGTAGTTCTCGTAGTTGTCCAGGCTGACGTTGGCTTCGGTCGTCGCCTTGATCAGCGAGTCGGCCTTGGCGTCGGAGTAGTTGGCGGAGTTGCTGGCCGCATCCGTCTGGAAGAGCGTCTCGCCCGGGAAGTAGTCGGGTGCGTACACCCAGCCACCGCCCCACCAGCCTTCTTCGTTCGTGCAGGGCTGGCCGCTCTGGCACGGCGCGGCGTAGTTCGAGATCACGGTCGGGAAGGTGTTGCCCACCAGCGACGTCTTGATGCCGATGGAGTTCCAGGCCGACTGCTCCACCTGCATGATCTGCTGCTGCCACTGCGTGCCGCTGGCGTAGGTCATCGTGAAGTTCAGCTGTGCTCCTTCGGGATGCCCGCACCGCAATCGCTCGGGCCCGAGCCCGCCTTCTGGCAGGTGTCGACACCGTTAGGACGACCTTCCAGCCGTGTGACGTCAGCAGCGACTTGGCGTGCGACGGATTGTACGGGTAGGGGTTCGACTGCTCGAAGGAGTCGACGAGCTCGTTCTTCGGAGTACCGGCACCGGGCCATACGTGGGCACGCCGTATCCCTTCAGGAACTTACTGATCATGGCGGGCTGGTCCACCATGCTCTGCAGGGCCTGACGGAAGTAGAGCTGCTTTTGGATGGCGCCCGCGTTGCCGCCGTCACCGGTGGACTCGAACTTGTACACCGCGTAGTTGAATCCGTAGACACCGACGGGGACAGGTAGAAGTTCGTGAGCCGCGGGTTGTTCGGTCCCGCATTGGTGGCGTTCGTCGTTGCCTGCGTCACGTCCTGCTGTGGGAGATACCGATGTCGATGGCGCCGCCCACCAAAGCGTTGAACTCGGCGCTGTCTGTCGTGTACGGCAGCTGCTCGAGGTCACCGTCGCCTTCTGGGGGCCACCGTAGGTCGGGTTCGGCACATCGTCACTGCGCCAGAAGTGCTGTAAGAGCCGCCCTTGGAGGACGCGATGGTGTACGGGCCGTCAACGACGCTCCAGATCGGGCTGCTCGAGTAGCCGGTGGGGTTGCCCGCCAGGCCGGCCAGGTAGTTGTAGACCTTCGTGCAGGCGGCGTCGGTGGCGGCCGCGCCGTAGGTGCCCGTTGAGCACCCGCCTGAGCCGGGCGCCGCGCCAGCGGCCGTCACGTCCCAAGCCGAGGGGAACGGCGTCAGCTGCGAGAGCTGGTTGTAGGTGAACCAGGTCGGGTCGACCGACTTCGTCATGGTCATGGTCAGCGAGGTCGGGGTGTTGACGGTGACGCTCTTGAGGTTGTCGGGGATGTATCCGGGCACGTAGTCGTACCAGTTGGCCGTCTCGGCGTGGTACATGTTCAGGAAGAGCAACACGTCGCTCGCCGTGACCGACTCGCCGTCGGACCACTTGTAGCTCGGCTTCATGGCGATGGTGGCCGTCGTGTCACCGTCCCCGTAGCTCGGGAGGGCGGCCAGCGAGAGCGTCGGGTTCAGCGTCGTCTTGTTGTTGCCGGGGAAACCGAACATGTACAGCGGCCGGTACATCAGGTACTGGAACTGGCTGATGTTGTTGACGGATTCGTTCGAGGCACTGATGAACGGGAAGATGTAGGTCGGAGTCGCCTGGGGCGGCTCGGCCCAGCGGACCGTGCCGCCGGCTGTCTTCGTCCCTCCGGTCGGGATGCCACTGGCGCCGGCGACACTCGCGGTGCCCATCAGCGTCAGGCCAACCGTGGCCAGAGCAACCGCGCCTAGCGCCAGCGAGCCAAAGCGTCGCGACGCGTGAAGGCTGAATTTCCCTTCAGTCTCATGCACACTCCCTTTTCTGCCGGTCGCCCCGGTGACGGCCGTACCCCCCATCCGCCACCCGTGGGTGAAAGATGTGTCGTAAACGTAACCGAACCGCCACATTGTGTGTAGAGCAGCGCATGAGAATTTCTGCAGGAACGCCCCAAAGAGAGATTCGATTCGGTGTGTCCGCCCCAGACGCACACGATTCCTGCGCCACACCCGTTGCTTCGCGCAGTGAACAGAACCTGAGTCCAAGCTGTGTGCCGACTGCGTGCCGCGTGACGACCTCCAATTAACATTTCGTTCGAGGCGATGGTCTATGTCCTTGCGGTAGCCGCGGCCCTTTGCAATGCGCTGACCAGCGTATTTCAGCGCATGGGGGTGGAGGACGCCCCAGAAGAGACCACCATGCGCCTCAGCCTGTTGGCCTACGCCGTGAAGCGGGGCGTCTGGCTCCTGGGCTTCGGGTTCATGGTCTGTGCCTTCCTGCTGCAGGCGTTCGCGTTGCACATCGGCCGGCTGTCGGTGGTCCAGCCGATCCTCACCATGGAACTCCTGTTCCTGGTGGCGATCCTCGGCACCTACTTCCGATTCAGCATCTCGATACGGGAATGGGTCGGCGCTTCTGCGATCGCGTTCGGACTCTCGGGCTTCCTCTTCTTCGCCGCACCCGGCGGCGGCACCGAGGTGCCCACGAACCTGGGTTGGATCGTCGTCGGCGGCGCCAGCGTCTTCCTCATCGTCGTCACGGTCCTAGCCACCCGCACGGGCCCGCGCTGGTGGAAGGCGGCGATGTTCGGGAGCTCCGCCGCCATCGTGTACGCCTTCACCGCCGCGGTCATAAAGACCGTGTCCGACTACGCCGCCAACGACTGGGTGACGCTGTTCGTGCACTGGCAGACCTACGGCGTCATCGTCTTCGGGCTGCTCGGCCTCTTCCTCACCCAGAACGCGTTCCACGCCGGCCCGCTCGCGGCGTCCCAGTCCACGCTCGTCCTCGTCGACCCACTGGTCAGCATCTGCCTGGGTATCGCGCTCTACGGCGACAGCCTCCGCACCGGCGGGGCCTACGGCCCGCTCGAGGCGCTCTCACTCCTGGTGATGTTCATGGGCGCCGTGTTCCTCTCGAATTCGCCGTTGATCACGGGTATCAAGAGCGAGGGCGAAGGGGCCGAGTACGACGAGATGCTCGCCCGCCGTCTCAAGCATCCCCACCACACGCCGCACGCCGGCCCCCAGCCGCTGACCTGATCCGATCAGCGATCAGCCGGCCCGGCTGCCGGGTCCGGCCCGACGACCGGTCCGGCCTACCCCGTGGTCGCCCGTTCGATCACCAGCCGCGTCATCGCGGCGAAGTGGTCCGGGTGCGACAAATGCGCGCCGTGCTGCGCCCCCTCGATCTCGTACACGACCCCACCGGGAACATTCGCCCCCAGCCACTCGACGGTGCGGCGGTGGTGCGCCCGGCTCGCCGGACCACCCATCCCGAACACCGACGGCATCGCCAGCGCCGTCACGTCGAAGGGCGCGCCCTCGACCCGGAAGCTCCGAAGGTCTGCCACCAACGCCGGACCGTCGGCCCGACGGGACGCCCGGCCCTCGTCGGTCAGCCGGGACCACGCCGAAGGGCTCACCATCCGGGAGAATCGTTCCGCCTCCTCGCCCGGGTCCTCGGACACCGCCGGCCACGGCCGAACCTCCGGCCCGGCCCCGCCCCCGCCTCCGCCGACGCCGCCCGCCGCTCCGTCCCGCCGGAACCCCAGCCACGGCATCGGCGGCTCGAACACCCCGACCCCGTCGAAGAGAGAGGGCTCGGCCAATGCGGCGCCGAGCACGACATCGCCCCCCAGGCTGTGCCCGACGGCGACGACCGGCGCCGATCCCGCCGCCGACGCCGTTCGTACCTCCTCCATCACGGCCAGCAGGTCCTCGATATGACCCCCCAAGTCCACGACGCCACCGCCCCGAGACCCCTGGTACCCACGCCGGTCGTACGCAACGGCCGTCACGTCGGGCAGCCGCCGCATCACCCGGCGGAAGCTGTCGCCCCGATCGAGCGAGCCGTGGACGAAGACCACCGTCGGCGCCCCCTCGCCGCTCTCCCCGCTGTCCGACGCCGCTCGAGCCGTGACATGGAGTGCGGATGGGTAGCTCATGAGCAGCCACGACGCTAGCAACCCGCCTCACATCCCCGACCTCCGCCGATAGAGTCGAATCGTGACCCAATTCCGCGGATCAGGAGGCTCCTTCGGACCCAATGCGTGGTTGGTCGACGACATGTACGACCGGTTCGTGGCCGACCCCGATTCGGTATCGGAGAGCTGGCGGGAGTTCTTCGCCGACTACCGGCCCGGCTCCGTGCCTGCCCCGACGCAACAGCAGCCCGCACCGGCCCCGGCA
>CAWAPU010000007.1:0-225675 GCA_963783995.1 uncultured Acidimicrobiaceae bacterium | reverse complement strand
CAAGCCGCCGTCCGGTGACTCGGAGAACTACGCCGGAATGACGTTCGAATCCGATTCGTACCTCTACATCGTGACGAACGACAACCCGAGCCTGCTCTACAAGGTGAACCCGAACACCGGGGTCGTCTCGAGCGGTTACCCGCTGAACCAGTCGGGAATCTCGGACCCTTCAGACATGGCCAGCTGCTCGTACAACGGCTCGCTCACATTGCAGAAGAACGTCGTCGGCCGCGCCGCCTCGACCGACCAGTTCAACCTCAGCATCACCGGCGGCGGGATCTCGGGCGGCAACACGGCGACGACGACGGGCACCGCCACGGGGGTCCAGGCTGCCAAGGCCGGCCCGGTCGTCGGTTTCCCCACCCAGCAGTACACGATCGCCGAGACAGCGGCGTCGGGGAGCCTCAGCAACTACTCGACGACGTACTCATGCCTGAACGGCTCGGCGGCGTTCGCCAGTGGCAGCGGCACGACGTGTGCTGCTGCCGGCCTTCCCGGCCGCCAGCGGCAACGCCGGCGCGCAGGTCGTCTGCACGTTCACCAACACCCCGGCGACGCTGTCCATCTCGAAGGCGACGACGACCACGTCGGTGACCAACGTCGGTGACACCATCAATTACACCTACACGGTCCAGAACACCGGGCCGGTCACGATGACCAACGTCAGCGTGACGGACAACCCGATCGCACCGGCGGGCGCACTCACCACAGGCCCGACGTGCACCGGCCTCACCGGTCCGACGGGGTCGTGCACCTCCACGTCGAGCACGACGCTGCTGTCGAACCAGACGGCCACGTTCACGGCGACCTACAAGGTGAGCCAGGCCGACCTCAACAGCGGCTCGGTCAACGACACCTCGACGGCCACGGGCACGCCGCCCGGCGGCGGGACCATCACCGGGACCTCGAACCAGGTCACCGTGCCCGCCAACCAGAACACCGGGTTGACGATCTCCAAGACCCCGAGCCCGACCACCGTCTCGACCCTCGGCACCCCGGTCACCTACACCTTCGTCGTGACGAACACGAGCAACGTCACGTTGAACGGCGTCAGCGTCGCCGACACCCAGACCGCGCCGGCAGGGAGCCTGGCGAGCGGCCCGACCTGCAACTCGCTGTCGAACCCCTCGGCCAGCTCGTGCACCTCGACGTCGAGCACGACGCTGCTCCCGAACCAGTCGGCCACCTTCACGGCCACCTACGACACGTCGCAGGCCGACCTCAACAACGGCTCGGTCAACGACTCGGCCACCGCCGCCGGCACGGCGCCGTCGGGTACTCGTGTGGTCAGCCTGCCCCCTGTCCAGGGCCTCCGGTGCCGGTGACCCAGACGCCGGCCCTGACCGTGGTCAAGTCGACGACCACCCCTTCGGTTTCCAAGGTCGGCACAGTCATCCCCTACAACTTCAAGGTCACCAACACCGGCAACGTGACCTTGACCACAGTGACCGTTCATGACACTCCGACCGCCCCAGCCGGGGGGTCTTGACCACCGGGCCCCACCTGTCCGAGATCGACCCTGGCCCCGACAACCACCGAGACAAAATGCTACCGGCACCTACACGGTGACCCAGGCCGACCTCAACAATGGCTCGGCCACCCACACGGCAGTAGCCGCCGGCAAGCCGCCACAACACCACAACGCCCATCACAAGCCGGCACCTCGACAAAGACGGTGCCGGTGGTGGTGCAGAGCCAAGTCGATGACCATTTGAAGAGTCCTCCACCACCTTGTCGAACCAGTCGGGAATCTCGGACCCTTCAGACATGGCCAGCTGCTCGTACAACGGCTCGCTCACATTGCAGAAGAACGTCGTCGGCCGCGCCGCCTCGACCGACCAGTTCAACCTCAGCATCACCGGCGGCGGGATCTCGGGCGGCAACACGGCGACGACGACGGGCACCGCCACGGGGGTCCAGGCTGCCAAGGCCGGCCCGGTCGTCGGTTTCCCCACCCAGCAGTACACGATCGCCGAGACAGCGGCGTCGGGGAGCCTCAGCAACTACTCGACGACGTACTCATGCCTGAACGGCTCGGCGGCGTTCGCCAGTGGCAGCGGCACGAGTGCGCTGCTGCCGGCCTTCCCGGCCGCCAGCGGCAACGCCGGCGCGCAGGTCGTCTGCACGTTCACCAACACCCCGGCGACGCTGTCCATCTCGAAGGCGACGACGACCACGTCGGTGACCAACGTCGGTGACACCATCAATTACACCTACACGGTCCAGAACACCGGGCCGGTCACGATGACCAACGTCAGCGTGACGGACAACCCGATCGCACCGGCGGGCGCACTCACCACAGGCCCGACGTGCACCGGCCTCACCGGTCCGACGGGGTCGTGCACCTCCACGTCGAGCACGACGCTGCTGTCGAACCAGACGGCCACGTTCACGGCGACCTACAAGGTGAGCCAGGCCGACCTCAACAGCGGCTCGGTCAACGACACCTCGACGGCCACGGGCACGCCGCCCGGCGGCGGGACCATCACCGGGACCTCGAACCAGGTCACCGTGCCCGCCAACCAGAACACCGGGTTGACGATCTCCAAGACCCCGAGCCCGACCACCGTCTCGACCCTCGGCACCCCGGTCACCTACACCTTCGTCGTGACGAACACGAGCAACGTCACGTTGAACGGCGTCAGCGTCGCCGACACCCAGACCGCGCCGGCAGGGAGCCTGGCGAGCGGCCCGACCTGCAACTCGCTGTCGAACCCCTCGGCCAGCTCGTGCACCTCGACGTCGAGCACGACGCTGCTCCCGAACCAGTCGGCCACCTTCACGGCCACCTACGACACGTCGCAGGCCGACCTCAACAACGGCTCGATCAAGGACTCGGCCACCGCGTCGGGGACGACGGACCTGGGCAAGGGCGTCACCTCCAACATGGCCACGGCGACGGTGAACGTCACCCAGAGCCCCGGCCTGACGACCGTCAAGGCCACGACCACTTCTACGGTGTCGACCGTCGGGACGGTGATCCCCTACACCTTCACGGTCACCAACTCCGGCAACGTCACGTTGACCAACGTCAGCGTGAACGACACCGGCACCGCACCGGCAGGCAACGTGACGGCGACGTGCCAGAACCTGACCAACCCGGCCGGGACCTGCTCGGGCACGTCCGTGGCGTCGCTGGCCCCCGGACAGGTTGCGCACTTCACGGGCAGCTACACCGTGACCCAGGCCGACCTCAACAACGGCTCCATCCAGGACTCCGCCACGTCGACGGGCACCAATCCGCCGTCGATCGGGGGCACGACGACGTCACTGCCCTCCTCGGCGACGGTCGGCGTGACCCAGAGCCCCGGGCTGACGATCGTGAAGTCGACCTCGACCATCTCGGTCGACGCGCCCAACCAGACCATCACCTACAACTACGTGGTCACCAACACGGGCAACGTCACCCTGACCAATGTCGGCGTGACCGACCTTCCGATCTCGCCGGCCGGCGCGCTCACCTCTGGCCCGACCTGCAACACGCTGACGAACCCGTCGGCCAGCTCGTGCACGTCGACCTCGAGCACCACGCTGCTCCCCAACCAGGTCGCACACTTCAGCGGCGTGTACACGGTCACCCAGGCCGACATCAACAACGGCTCGATCAATGACACGTCCAAGACGACGGGCACCAACCCCGCACCGCTGGGTGGCACCACGATGGCCAACTCGAACGAGGTGACGGTCCCCACTGAGCAGACCAACACGATCTCGGTGGTCAAGGCGTCGCCCACGGTCAACTACTCGGCCGTCGGCAACACGATCAGCTACACCTACACCGTCACCAACACGGGCAACACGACGCTCTCGAACGTCTCGGTCACCGACAACCCGCTGAGCCCGGCGACGGGGAGCTCGACCCCGCAGTGCCAGGACCTGACCAGCCCCTCGGACCCCTGCTCGGGTGCGACGGTGGCGTCGCTGGCCCCCAGCCAGGTGGCGCACTTCACGGCCACCTACGCCGTGAGCCAGCTCGACCTCAACAACGGCTCGGTCTCTGACACCTCGACGGCGAACGGCACCGGCCCGAGCGGCGCAGTGAGCGGCAACTCCAACGAGGTCACCGTGCCGGCCGTCCAGACCAACACGATCTCGGTGGTCAAGGCGTCGCCCACGGTCAACTACTCGGCCGTCGGCAACACGATCAGCTACACCTACACCGTCACCAACACGGGCAACACGACGCTCTCGAACGTCTCGGTCACCGACAACCCGCTGAGCCCGGCGACGGGGAGCTCGACCCCGCAGTGCCAGGACCTGACCAGCCCCTCGGACCCCTGCTCGGGTGCGACGGTGGCGTCGCTGGCGCCCAGCCAGGTGGCGCACTTCACGGCCACCTACGCCGTGAGCCAGCTCGACCTCAACAACGGCTCGGTCTCTGACACCTCGACGGCGAACGGCACCGGCCCGAGCGGCGCAGTGAGCGGCAACTCCAACGAGGTCACCGTGCCGGCCGTCCAGACCAACACGATCTCGGTGGTCAAGGCGTCGCCCACGGTCAACTACTCGGCCGTCGGCAACACGATCAGCTACACCTACACCGTCACCAACACCGGCAACACGACGCTCTCGAACGTCTCGGTCACCGACAACCCGCTGAGCCCGGCGACGGGGAGCTCGACCCCGCAGTGCCAGGACCTGACCAGCCCCTCGGACCCCTGCTCGGGTGCGACGGTGGCGTCGCTGGCGCCCAGCCAGGTGGCGCACTTCACGGCCACCTACGCCGTGAGCCAGCTCGACCTCAACAACGGCTCGGTCTCTGACACCTCGACGGCGAACGGCACCGGCCCGAGCGGCGCAGTGAGCGGCAACTCCAACGAGGTCACCGTGCCGGCCGTCCAGACCAACACGATCTCGGTGGTCAAGGCGTCGCCCACGGTCAACTACTCGGCCGTCGGCAACACGATCAGCTACACCTACACCGTCACCAACACGGGCAACACGACGCTCTCGAACGTCTCGGTCACCGACAACCCGCTGAGCCCGGCGACGGGGAGCTCGACCCCGCAGTGCCAGGACCTGACCACCCCCTCGGACCCCTGCTCGGGTGCGACGGTGGCGTCGCTGGCGCCCAGCCAGGTGGCGCACTTCACGGCCACCTACGCCGTGAGCCAGCTCGACCTCAACAACGGCTCGGTCTCTGACACCTCGACGGCCAACGGCACCGGCCCGAGCGGCGCAGTGAGCGGCAACTCCAACGAGGTCACCGTGCCGGCCGTCCAGACCAACACGATCTCGGTGGTCAAGGCGTCGCCCACGGTCAACTACTCGGCCGTCGGCAACACGATCAGCTACACCTACACCGTCACCAACACGGGCAACACGACGCTCTCGAACGTCTCGGTCACCGACAACCCGCTGAGCCCGGCGACGGGGAGCTCGACCCCGCAGTGCCAGGACCTGACCAGCCCCTCGGACCCCTGCTCGGGTGCGACGGTGGCGTCGCTGGCGCCCAGCCAGGTGGCGCACTTCACGGCCACCTACGCCGTGAGCCAGCTCGACCTCAACAACGGCTCGGTCTCTGACACCTCGACGACCAACGGCACCGGCCCGAGCGGCGCAGTGAGCGGCAACTCCAACGAGGTCACCGTGCCGGCCGTCCAGACCAACACGATCTCGGTGGTCAAGGCGTCGCCCACGGTCAACTACTCGGCCGTCGGCAACACGATCAGCTACACCTACACCGTCACCAACACGGGCAACACGACGCTCTCGAACGTCTCGGTCACCGACAACCCGCTGAGCCCGGCGACGGGGAGCTCGACCCCGCAGTGCCAGGACCTGACCAGCCCCTCGGACCCCTGCTCGGGTGCGACGGTGGCGTCGCTGGCCCCGAGCCAGGTGGCGCACTTCACGGCCACCTACGCCGTGAGCCAGCTCGACCTCAACAACGGCTCGGTCTCTGACACCTCGACGGCGAACGGCACCGGCCCGAGCGGCGCAGTGAGCGGCAACTCCAACGAGGTCACCGTGCCGGCCGTCCAGACCAACACGATCTCGGTGGTCAAGGCGTCGCCCACGGTCAACTACTCGGCCGTCGGCAACACGATCAGCTACACCTACACCGTCACCAACACGGGCAACACGACGCTCTCGAACGTCTCGGTCACCGACAACCCGCTGAGCCCGGCGACGGGGAGCTCGACCCCGCAGTGCCAGGACCTGACCAGCCCCTCGGACCCCTGCTCGGGTGCGACGGTGGCGTCGCTGGCGCCCAGCCAGGTGGCGCACTTCACGGCCACCTACGCCGTGAGCCAGCTCGACCTCAACAACGGCTCGGTCTCTGACACCTCGACGACCAACGGCACCGGCCCGAGCGGCGCAGTGAGCGGCAACTCCAACGAGGTCACCGTGCCGGCCGTCCAGACCAACACGATCTCGGTGGTCAAGGCGTCGCCCACGGTCAACTACTCGGCCGTCGGCAACACGATCAGCTACACCTACACCGTCACCAACACGGGCAACACGACGCTCTCGAACGTCTCGGTCACCGACAACCCGCTGAGCCCGGCGACGGGGAGCTCGACCCCGCAGTGCCAGGACCTGACCAGCCCCTCGGACCCCTGCTCGGGTGCGACGGTGGCGTCGCTGGCGCCCGAGCCAGGTGGCGCACTTCACGGCCACCTACGCCGTGAGCCAGCTCGACCTCAACAACGGCTCGGTCTCTGACACCTCGACGGCCAACGGCACCGGCCCGAGCGGCGCAGTGAGCGGCAACTCCAACGAGGTCACCGTGCCGGCCGTCCAGACCAACACGATCTCGGTGGTCAAGGCGTCGCCCACGGTCAACTACTCGGCCGTCGGCAACACGATCAGCTACACCTACACCGTCACCAACACGGGCAACACGACGCTCTCGAACGTCTCGGTCACCGACAACCCGCTGAGCCCGGCGACGGGGAGCTCGACCCCGCAGTGCCAGAGACCTGACCAGCCCCTCGGACCCCTGCTCGGGTGCGACGGTGGCGTCGCTGGCGCCCAGCCAGGTGGCGCACTTCACGGCCACCTACGCCGTGAGCCAGCTCGACCTCAACAACGGCTCGGTCTCTGACACCTCGACGGCCAACGGCACCGGCCCGAGCGGCGCAGTGAGCGGCAACTCCAACGAGGTCACCGTGCCGGCCGTCCAGACCAACACGATCTCGGTGGTCAAGGCGTCGCCCACGGTCAACTACTCGGCCGTCGGCAACACGATCAGCTACACCTACACCGTCACCAACACGGGCAACACGACGCTCTCGAACGTCTCGGTCACCGACAACCCGCTGAGCCCGGCGACGGGGAGCTCGACCCCGCAGTGCCAGGACCTGACCAGCCCCTCGGACCCCTGCTCGGGTGCGACGGTGGCGTCGCTGGCCCCGAGCCAGGTGGCGCACTTCACGGCCACCTACGCCGTGAGCCAGCTCGACCTCAACAACGGCTCGGTCTCTGACACCTCGACGACCAACGGCACCGGCCCGAGCGGCGCAGTGAGCGGCAACTCCAACGAGGTCACCGTGCCGGCCGTCCAGACCAACACGATCTCGGTGGTCAAGGCGTCGCCCACGGTCAACTACTCGGCCGTCGGCAACACGATCAGCTACACCTACACCGTCACCAACACGGGCAACACGACGCTCTCGAACGTCTCGGTCACCGACAACCCGCTGAGCCCGGCGACGGGGAGCTCGACCCCGCAGTGCCAGGACCTGACCAGCCCCTCGGACCCCTGCTCGGGTGCGACGGTGGCGTCGCTGGCGCCCGAGCCAGGTGGCGCACTTCACGGCCACCTACGCCGTGAGCCAGCTCGACCTCAACAACGGCTCGGTCTCTGACACCTCGACGGCGAACGGCACCGGCCCGAGCGGCGCAGTGAGCGGCAACTCCAACGAGGTCACCGTGCCGGCCGTCCAGACCAACACGATCTCGGTGGTCAAGGCGTCGCCCACGGTCAACTACTCGGCCGTCGGCAACACGATCAGCTACACCTACACCGTCACCAACACGGGCAACACGACGCTCTCGAACGTCTCGGTCACCGACAACCCGCTGAGCCCGGCGACGGGGAGCTCGACCCCGCAGTGCCAGAACCTGACCAGCCCCTCGGACCCCTGCTCGGGTGCGACGGTGGCGTCGCTGGCGCCCAGCCAGGTGGCGCACTTCACGGCCACCTACGCCGTGAGCCAGCTCGACCTCAACAACGGCTCGGTCTCTGACACCTCGACGGCGAACGGCACCGGCCCGAGCGGCGCAGTGAGCGGCAACTCCAACGAGGTCACCGTGCCGGCCGTCCAGACCAACACGATCTCGGTGGTCAAGTCGGCCAACGTCTCGTCGGTCGACGCGGTGGATCAGACCATCACGTACAGCTTCGCCGTCACCGACACGGGCAACACGACGCTGACCAACGTCAGCGTCACGGACAACCCGATCGCGCCGGCCGGAGCGACCTCGACGCCGCAGTGCCAGGACCTGACCAATCCCGCAGACACCTGCTCGGGTGCGACGGTCGCCTCGCTGCTGCCGGGCCAGGTGGCGCACTTCACGGCCACCTACAGCGTCACCCAGGACGACATCGACAATGGCTCGATCAACGACACTTCGACGGCCAACGGCAGCAGTCCGGGCGGCGCAGTGAGCGGCAACTCCAACGAGGTCACCATCGCCGCAACGCAGACCAACACGCTGTCGATCGTCAAGTCCACGACGACGGCCTCGTACTCGGCCGTCGGTGACGTCATCGACTACACCTACGTCGTCACGGACACGGGCAACACGACGCTCTCGAACGTCTCGGTCACCGACAACCCGCTGAGCCCGGCGACGGGGAGCTCGACGCCGCAGTGCCAGAGCCTGGCCACCCCCTCGGGCACGTGCAGCGGCGGAACGGTCGCCTCGCTGGTCCCCGGCCAGTCGGCCACCTTCACGGCCACCTACAGCGCTTCGCAGGCCGACCTCGACCACGGCTCGGTCAGCGACACCTCGACGGCGAACGCCACGGCTCCGGACCCGACGCCGGTCACCGCCACCTCGAACGAGGTCACCGTCCCAGCGGTCGACACGCCGTCCATCAGCGTGACCAAGACGGCCAACCTCACCACGGTGAGCGCGGTCGGTCAGACCGTGACCTACACCTTCGCCGTCGAGAACACCGGCAACGAGACGCTCGACAACGTCGACGTGACCGACGCCCAGGCGGCGCCGTCGCTCGACTCGAGCCTCTCGGCCCTCACCTGCGTGGACTCGAGTGACAGCCCGGTGACCAACGGCAGCTTCTCGTTGGACCCGGGTGACACGGCGACATGCACGGCGACCTACACCGTGACGCAGGCCGACCTCTCCAACGGCTCGGTCAGCGACACGGGCACAGTGACGGCCGTTCCGCCCACCGGCGGCACGCCGGTGACGAGCGGCTCCACGCTGACATTGTCGGTGACGCAGGTCAGCGTCACTAAGACCGTGAACCCGACGTCGATCGTCACCGGATCGACGACCCCGATCGTCTACACCATCACGGTGAAGAACACCGGGACGGCCACGACCACCGCTCCGATCGACGTCACCGACGCAGCGCCGAGCGGCACCACGCTGGTCTCGAGCTCGCCGGCGTGCACGACGAGCAGCGGTGGACCCGCCTGCACGGAGTCGGTGTCCTCGGGGACCATCTCCTGGGTGATCCCCGCCGGTGTCGCCGCCGGGGCCTCCTACACGTTGACGTTCTCCGTGACGCTCAACTCCTCGGAGACCTCGGGCAGCAGCGTGAGCAACACCGCGAACTGGAGCGGCCCGAGCTGTGGCACGCCGGTTCAGGTCACTGCATCCAACGCGCACGCGACGACGCCGACCACGTGTCCGACCGACGGGGTCACCACCTCGGTGACGGCAGCGCCGGCCACCTCGCCGGCCACGACGCCCACGACCCCGGCCGCCGCGGCGGTGACGAAGCCGGCAACCACGCCGAGCACCAGTCCGGCGATCGCCTTCACCGGTGCGATGCTGGCGCAGGAGTGGCTGATCGGCCTCGCCGCCCTGCTGCTCGGTTCGGCCCTGGTGCTGCTCGCCCGCTGGCGCCGCCGTTCGCCGGGGCACGCGGCCAAGTAATCGGGGAGGGAGAACCTCGGAACCGGTCTCCTTTGGGTGGGAGTGATCCCACCCAAAGGGAGATGGCCGGGGTCTGTTACTCCTTGCTCAGCGGCACGAGCATCAGCTGACGTCGCTCAGAACGACAGGCCGGACAGTTCGGGGATGGTCGCTTCCGACTTGGCCCGCGCCGCCAGCCAGCGTTCCCGCGAGCGAGCCCGGTCCGTGTCTCCGAGCGACGGTTCGACCGTCCGGCGTGGGCTGAACGTCGTGGCCAGTTCGTCCGTCGACGCGTAGGTCCCGATGGCCAGGCCCGCCAGCAGCCCGGCGCCGAGCGTGGTCGCCTCGAGGACCGGCGCGATCTCGATGGGCCGCCCTGAAGCGTCGGCCAGGGCCTGGACGAACACGTCGTTGTCCGACATCCCGCCATCGACGCGCAGTGCGTCGATGGGGTACCCACTGTCGGCCTCCGACGCCTCGACCAGGTCGGCGCCGCGGTGCGCCACGCCTTCCAGGACGGCCCTCACGATCTGGGCGCGACCCGTGCCGCGGGTCAGCCCGACCAGGGTGCCGCGGGCGCCGAAGTCCCACACCGGCGTGCCGAGCCCGAGCAACGCGGGGACGAACCACACGTCGTCGGTGCTCGCACACTGGGCGGCCACCGCGGCCGACTCCTGGGCCGAGGAGATGAGGCCCAGGTCGTCGCGGAGCCACTCGACGCACGTGCCGGCGGAGAGCATGACCGCCTCGGTGCCCCACGCCGCCTGGCCGCCGACGCGGAACGCGATGATCGGAAAGGTGCCGGCGCCGCCGCGTCGCGCGCTGGCAGGGCCCCGTCCCGGGCCGGTGCACTGGTCGAGCATGCCGCCCGTGCCGAAGGTGGCCTTGGCCAATCCCGGCAGCGTGGCGCCCTGTCCGACGAGGGAAGCCTGCTGGTCGCCCGCGATCCCACAGATCGGCGGCGCACCGGGCAGCGTCGTGGCGGCGCCGACCGCGCCCGAGGAGTCGACGATCACCGGGAGCATGGCGGAGGGGATGCGGAGCTTGGCCAGGAGCTCTTGGTCCCAGTCGATGGTGCGGGGATCGATGAGCCCGGTCACCCCCGCGTTCGTGGCGTCCGTGACGTGCAACGTGTCGGACCCGCTGCCGCCCCCGCTGAGCGTCCACGCCACCCACGAGTCGACGGTGCCGAAGCAGAGCTCGCCGGCCTCGGCCCGGGCCCGTTGGGGGTCGACCTCGTCGAGGATCGCCATCACCTTCGTGGCGGACGCGTTCGGGGCGAGGTAGATCCCTTCGGCTTGGAGCACCAGGCAGGTCCCGACCGTGCGCAGGTCCTGCCAGCCGATGCCGGGGCCGACAGGCTTGCCACTGGCGCGCTCCCACACGATGACCGAGGCGCGCTGGTTGGCGATGCCCACGGCGTCGACGGGCCCGCCCGCGGCGAGCGCCGCTCCCGCCACCTCCACGACGGCGTCGGCCATGCGCACCGCGTCGAACTCCACGAGCCCCGGCGCCGGGCTGTCCGGCAGGACGGGGACGTACTGCTCGTGCGCCACCGTCGCATCCGGTTCCACGATGGCGGCGCGGACCCCGGAGGTCCCCACGTCGACCACGAGGACGCGGCCGCTCACGCGCTCATTTCCACGGCGCAGGGCCGAACGGCGAGTCCAGCCCGAACTTGCCCGGGTTGAGGATGCCGTTGGGGTCGAAGGTCTGCTTCAGGCCGCGCAGCACGTCGAAGCCCGAGCCGAGCGCCTGGGGCAGAAACCGGCTGCGGTTCAACCCGATGCCGTGGTGGTGGCTGATCGCCGCCCCGTGCAGCAAGGTCGCCTCCGTCACGACGTCCCAGCACTCCCGGTAGTAGGCCTCGCGCCACGCCGCGTCGTTCTCGGGGCCGCGGCCGCCGAAGGTGAAGTAGAGGCAGGCCCCGTCGGTATAGGAGTGGGACTGGTGGGCCGACGCAGCAAGGGTCCCGTCGACCGCCTTGAGCTTGCCGACCACTTTCTCGTAGAGCCCGGGGAGCGCGGACCACTCGCCCGACACCTCCGCCGTGTCGACCACGACGCCGGCGCGCCACAGCGGTGCGAGGGCGGAGACGTCGTTGCGGTGGCCGAGCCAGCGCTCGACGAGGGCGGCGTCGAGCGGCTGAGCACCCGTCTGCGTGCCACATTCGTCGTCGACCACCGCCATCGTGCCGGCGAGCACGTCGGGGTCGGCCTCGTCGAGGACGATCAGCACGTTGGTGTCGCCGTGCTCGAAGTTCCGCTCCGACTCGGTCTGGTCGTAGAGCCGCAGGACGGCCGGCGTGGCCCCCCGCCGCATGATGCGCCGGCACGCCTCGAGGCCCGCCTCGAACGTGGCGAACCCGAAGGCGCGGCGCTCCTGCGCTGGCGGGAGGGGGTGGATGCGCAGGCGCGCCTCGGTGATGACCCCCAGCGTGCCCTCGCTCCCCACGAAGAGCTGCGTCAGGTTCGGCCCCGTGGCGGCCCGGGGTCCCTTGCCCTCGGTGCGGACGACGCGCCCGTCGGCGAGCACGACCTCGAGGCCGATGACCATGTCCTCGATCTTCCCGTAGCGCGTCGAGTACTGGCCCGCTCCCCGGCAGGCCAGCCATCCGCCCACGGTGGAGAGATCCATCGACTGGGGCCAGTGGCCGAGCGTGTAGCCGTCGCCGACCTTCCCGAGCGCCGCTTCGAGGTCGGGACCGAACGTGCCTGCCCGCACGTCGGCGGTGAGCGACGTCTCGTCGACGCGCGGCGATTCCGTCGAGACCCGTCAGGTCGAGGGCGACGCCCCCGTAGACCGGGATCGACCCGCCGCAGACGCCGCTGCGCCCGGCGGCCGGGGTGACGGGCATTCGCGCCTCGTTGCACGCGGCGAGGACGGCGGCCACCTGCTCGGTCGTCGTGGGGCGGACCACCGCAGCGGGCCGTTGCGGCACGCCGCCCTCGGCCGCCCAGCCGATGGCGAGCGGCCACCAGTCCCGGCCGGCCTCGGCGCGGGCCGCGTCACCGGTGTCCACCGCGGCGCGGGTAGCGGCGAGGCGCTCGAGGAGCCGGGGTGGGATGTCGACGGTCTCGGCTCCGAGCCGGTCGACCACCGCCTCGGGGGCGGCGTCTATCGGCGTGACCGGCGTCGGCGTCGTCACGGCAGGTCGATCCCGGCGGTGAGGAGCTCCTTCTGGCACGACTCGGTGAAGCGCGCCGCCTGCTCCGCCGCCTCGGCGGGGGTCCAGCCCATGTCGGACGCAATGAGCGTGGCGGCCGCGGGGGCTGCGTTGATCGTCTCCTGCGCCCGCTGGATCATCGCTCGCGTCCGGCGTGCCAGGACGTCGTCGAGCGTCTGGGCCATCTCCTCTCGCGCGGCGTAGAGGAGCTCGGCCCGCGTGTACGGCAGGCCTTCGACGGCCGGCTGGAGGAGCTCGGGGTGGCCCTCGGCCAGCGCGAGCACCTGGGAGGCTTCGGTGCCGTAGCGGGCCAGGAGCCGCGCGTGCGGCTCGGCCATCGTGACCGGGTCCCGTGTCTTGGTCGTCGCCCCGATCAGCGGTAGGTGCTTGGTGACGCAGCGGCGCCGGCGGGGCGACTCGCCCAGCTCGCCCACCACGACGTCGACGGTGTCCTGGGCCATCTTGCGGTAGGTGGTGAGCTTGCCCCCCGTCACGGTGACGACTCCCTCGCGCGACGTGCTCACGGTGTGGCGGCGGGACAGGTCGGCGGTGCGCTCGGAGACATGGCTCCCGGTCGGTGCGAGGAGTGGCCGGAGTCCGGCCCACACGCCGACGACGTCGGCCCTGGTGAGGCGCGACGTGGTGATGTTGTTGGCCGCGTCGAGCAAGTAGTCGACGTCCTCGGGCGTGGCCGATGGATCATCGAGCGGGCCGGTGTAACCCGTATCGGTCGTCCCGAGGTAGACGAGGTCCGTCCCGGGCCACGGGACGACGAAGATCGACCGCTTGTCCTTCGGTACCGGGATGACCGCGGCGATGTCAGATGGCAGGCGGCTGGCCGGGACCGTCACGTGTATGCCCTTGGCGGGACGGATGGACTGCGGATGGGCACCTTCGTCGAGGGCGCGGATCGCGTCGGCCCAGACTCCGGTCGCGTTGACGACGACCCTGGCCCGGATCTCGAAGGCGCTGTCCGGGTCGCCCGGGTCGGGCTGGACGCGGGCGCCGCGGGTGGTGCCGCCGACCGTCGTGAGGCCGACGACGGGCGTGTAGTTGGCCATCGCCGCGCCGTATTCGATGGCGGCCGTGCGGGCGAGCGTCAGCGTGAGGCGGGCGTCGTCCGCCCGGGCGTCGTAATAGAGGAAGCCAGCCACCAGGTGGTCGGTGTTGAGCGTCGGGAGGTGGTCCAGTGCGTCGTCCTTGGTGACCTCACGATGGCGGTGGCCGATGCGCCAGCCCCCGGTGAGGTCGTAGAGCCACAGGGCGGACGAGTACGAGCGGGCCACGGTCTTGGAGACGACGCCGTCGCGCCCGAAGAGCGGGATGAGGAACGGCAGGGGCGACACGAGGTGCGGCGCGTTGTCCAGCAGGTGCTGCCGTTCGGCCAGGTTCTCGTAGACGAGGCGGAACTCGCGCTGTTGGAGGTAGCGGAGGCCGCCGTGGACCATCTTGGAGGACTTCGAAGAGGTGCCCGAGGCGAAGTCCTCCTTCTCGACCAACGCCGTCTTTAGTCCGCGGCTGGCCGCGTCCAGCGCCACGCCGCACCCGGTGACGCCGCCGCCGATGACGAGCACGTCGAACTCTTCGTCAGCCAGGCGGCGCAGCGCGTCGTCGCGGCGAAAGGGGTGCATCGACCTAGCCTGCCACACGCGCCGCGAGCCCGATCCGGTGCGCCCCAGGCACGACAAACGGGGGATTCAGCTCCCGTCGGGGTACCGCCGCGGTGCAGGACCATCGGGTGGTGCGCCGGCGTCTCGGGCGGTTTCATTTCGGCGCGCCAGTTGTCGGGATGCGTCTCGAGCCCGGCCTCGAGGCTATGTCCGATCACTCACTGGATGGCAGTGCCGCACTTTGACAGGTGGTAGGCGGACAACGTCTTCTCCGCGGCCTCGGCCTTGGCCTGTTCGGACTGGAGTATCGGTGACGACGATAACCCGTTGGCATTCTTGGACTTTCGCACCACCGCTCCGACCTTTTCCACCACGCTCAGGTTCTGGGCGACCGCCGCTCGTACTTTCGCTGGTGCGGCGTGGAGGAGCGCGAGGTTCTTCTGCTCGTCCTTCGCCAAGGCCTCGAAATAGAACAGCAGCTGTTTCCTCTCGGTGGAGAAGTCGGATGCCTCCAGAGCTCGGGCCACCGACGGGCCGGCGGCCTCGGAGCTCTCTCCCGCGTTGTAGACCGCCTCGCAGAAGGTTGTCTTCGCCTTCGACGTGTTGTTCTGCGCGGCGAGGGCCGCTGAGGCGGGTGTGATTGCCGACGCGACGGCCGCGACGACCGCCAGGCCGATGCTCACGCTGAGCCGTGTTCGGATCACGCCCAATTCCCCCCGATCAGTGCCGTCATTTCCCCCGGCGAGGCCTGCAATCCTAGTGAGAACCTGTCGGCCCAAGGAGGCGGCACGAGCCCTCGCCTCAGGGTTGGACCGTCGTACGGCCGACGGACTCGTCGCCTTCCGCCACTGGCCAAGCGCACACCGTGCCGTGCGCAGCGATTCGGACCGTGGCTCCAGGCGAGAAGTCGTGATTCCCCAGAACACGGGCGGTCAACGACGAGGGGAGGTCGTCGCGGTCGGGCGTCACGCGGACCACGGTGTCGGAACCATGGAAATCCGCGCTCAGGACCTTGGCAGGCGCTCCGGGGTCCCCGGCCCCCCGGTTGACGTCGATCTGTTCGGGCCGAAGGAGCACGATCACCGGTCCGTCGGACGCTTGAGCG
Source organism: uncultured Acidimicrobiaceae bacterium (assembly GCA_963783995.1). Classification (GTDB taxonomy): domain Bacteria; phylum Actinomycetota; class Acidimicrobiia; order Acidimicrobiales; family RAAP-2; genus Bog-473. Next base: position 209,735 of record CAWAPU010000007.1, on the reverse strand, counting down.
TTGCTCTGGCGGACGGTGACCGGGCCGAGCGGGGTGTTGACCAGGCCGCCGCTCGCTGAGCCCTCAACCAGGTTGGCGTCACCGACGAACGACGCGAGATCGGCGTCGACCGGGTTGTCGTAGAGATCTCCGGGTGCAGCCAGCTGGGCGATCGTTCCGCCGCGGATGACCGCCACGAGATCGGCCATCAAGAGAGCCTCGTCCTGGTCGTGGGTCACCAGGATCGCCGTGGCCTCTGCGTCGCGCAAAATGGTATGCACGTCGGCTCGGACACTGGCCCGCAGGTTGGCATCGAGGGTGTTGAAAGGCTCGTCGAGGAGGACGATTCTCGACCCGACGGCCAGAGAGCGGGCCAGGGCGACCCTCTGTTGCTGTCCGCCCGAAAGCTGGTGCGGGTATCGCTTGGCGAAGCCGCTGAGACCCACTGCGTCCAGCAGGTCACCCACCTGAGGGCCGCGTCGGTCGCGTCGCGGTAGCCCGAAGCCGATGTTCGCCTCGACGTTGAGGTGCGGGAAGAGGTTGCCCTCCTGTGAGACATAGCCGACGTGCCGGCTCTCGGGACGAAGGTGCAGATGGGCATTGTCGAACACCGTCCCGCCGACTGCGACCTCACCCAAATCGGGGCGCTCGTAGCCGGCGATGATGCGCAGGAGCGTCGTTTTTCCACTCCCAGAGGAGCCCAGGATGGCGGTCAGCGAACCGGCAGGCACCGTGAGGTCGAGGCCTCGGAGCACCGGCTGGTCGCCGAAGGCCTTGTGCAGGTTGGCGACGACGACATCGGCGGCGGCCGGCGTCACGGAGAGACCGTTGCCTTTCTCGGGAGCCGTTCGAAATAGCGGGCAAGGACGTACGCGGGGACCGCGACGATCGCGATCATGACGAGCGCGTACGGAGCCGCCTGACCGTAGGACAGGTTCTCCTCGTAGGCCCAGAACTGCGTGGCCAGTGTCTGGCTACCCGTTGGGATCAAGATCAACGTGGCCGTGAGCTCGGTGACGGCCGCAATGAAGACGAGGCAGAAACCCGTGGCCAGGCCCGGCGCGAGGAGGGGCAAGGTCACCCGGCGGAACACGGCCAAGCGCCCCTGGCCGAGTGAGCCGGCGGCTTGTTCGAGGCTCACTGGGGCAAAGGCCGCCGAGGCGCGGACGCCCACCAGGGCCAGCGGGAAGAAGAGCATCACGTAGGCGACCACGACCATCGGGGCGCTCTGATAGGCGAAGCCGTGGGCCCAGTGCTCGGAGTAGTAGGTGAGTGCGAGGGCGATCACGAGACCCGGCATGCCCAGGATCAAGAAGGTGCTCCGCTCGAGGAGGCGTACCCCGCGCCGTTGATAGCGAGCAGCGAGCAGGGCCACGGGAACCGCCAGCAGCGTGGCAACTGCCGCAGCGATCGCACTGTAGGCAATGGTGTTCACAGCGGCGTCCACGATCGAACCGCCGGCGAAGGCCGGCGTGCCGCCCTCGAACATCCAGTAGATGCTTGCACCAATCGGGACGCCCAGCGCAAGGCCGACGAGCGCCACGAGGCCGCACACGACGGGAATCGTCGCCCGTCCCAATCGATACCGGGGGATGTCACGTTGTGCGAGCCGACCGGTTCGGACAACGCGCCCACGGCCCTGAGCCAGGGCGTCGGCGGCCAGGATGACGACTGCGAGGCCCACCAGGACGAACGACAGGGCGCAAGCGCCAGGGACGTTGAACGAGACGCTGAACTCGGAGAAGATCTCGGAGGTGAAGGTCTGGAACCCCAGATCCTCAAAGGCCCCGTACTCGGCGAGCACGATGAGCGCAATGACCACACACGCGCCGAGAATGGCGCCCCTGGACTGAGCCACGGTGACGCGCAGGAACGTCTTGACGCGTCCGAGTCCGAGGCTGCGCGCGGCCTCCTCCAGGCCCGGGTCGGAGCTGCGGAGGCTCGCTGCGACGAAGAGGTACGCCAGCGGGAACAACGTGAGGGTCATGATCAAGACCGCGCCCTGGAATCCGTGCACGGCGGTGGTCAGCGTCTCCCAGCCGAAGCTCACGATCAGGTCGGGGATGGCGAACGGCGCCACGAGAAGCACCGCCCAGACCCGACGACCCGGGAGATCCGTACGTTCGACACACCACGCCGTCAGCGTGCCCAACACGGCGCAAAGGAACGTCACGGTCACGGCGAGACTCGCGGTGTTCCAGAGGAGCCTTGCCGTCAGCGGACGCCAGATGAGGTCCCACACCAGTCCTGCTCCGGTCCCGCGGGACTGAATCACGAGAAACAAGAACGGCGTCAAGAGCACGGCTGCGATCGCCGTGCTGCAGCCGAGCAGGAACCAGGGCGGGCGGGGTCGTCGGGCCCGCACCACGGTCTGAGTAGGCACGGTTCTCGGGTGGTCGTCGACCGAGCTGGCGAGAGAAGCCGTCAGAGGAGGCCGGCCTTGCGGAGCAGGCTGATCGCGAGTGACCCGTCCCCCAGTTCGGGAATCGAGATGGAGTTCGGCTCGAGCTGCGCGAAGGGCGTCTCGGGCTGCGTGGTCGACACGCCAGAGGCGATCGGGTACTCGAAGCTGATGGAGTGAGCGATGACCGTCTGACCCTGCTTGGAAACGAGGAAGGCCAAGAAACGCTGTGCAGCGGACTGATGCTTGGAGGTGCGGAGGATGGCCGCGCCCGATACGTCAAGGACGTAGCCGGGGTCTCGCGGCGCGAAGTACGTGATCGCGGAGTGGACGTTGGACGCCCCGATCTCGGCCTGCATCCGATACCAGTAGTACTGGTTCACGACCCCGAATGCGACCGCCCCTCGATTCACCTCGTCTGCGATCGTCTCGTTGTCGGGGTAGATGTGGCCCGACGCGTTCGAACTGATTCCCTCTAACCACTTGAGCGTCGCCGCCTCGCCGTACGTGCGGTCCACCGAGGTGACGATGGGTTGGAAGTCAGTCTCGCCGGCGGCGAAGGCCAACATGCCCTTGTAACGCGGATCGGCCAGCTGCAGGACATTCGTCGGCAGCTGGCTCTTGGAGATGAGATTGGTGTTGTAGATCAACACACTGACCCGAGCCGAGACGCCGACCCAGTCCCCCTCGGGTGAGTTGTACTTCGAAGGAGTGTGCGCAAGCGTGGAGGCATCGACCTTGGCCAAGAGCCCCTTGTTCTGCAGGAACTCGAGGGCGGGCGAGTTCTCGGTGAAGATCACGTCGGCCGGAGAATTCGAACCTTCTGTGACGATCTGGTCAACCAGGGTGTCCTCGTCGTTGTTGCGCACGTTGACCGTAATGCCGGTCGCTTTCTCGAACGCGGCCGCCAGGGAGTTGGTCGTTTGCTCGTGCTGACCGTTGTACAGGGTGATGGATTCCCCGGGCCCCGACGATGATCCGCAGGCGGCAAGCAAGGAGCCGATGGCCACGACGGAGGCGCCGACCGCCATCGCCAACGCCCAATGCCGAGGACCCTTGAGCGCGAGGGGTCCTCACGAGGCGGCACCCGGACAGATTGCGTTCACCTTGGCGCCGGCCGAACCGACGTCGCGTTTCGCGTCCGGGGTGCCGTCGTCTCGATAGAAGGTCTGGTAAGCGGACGCCAGAGCGTCGACCGCTTGCTGGAGGGCGGAGTCAGGCGAGTGGATCTGTCGCAGCGGGAGTATCTGCGCCAGCGCATAGCCGACGGGATCCGCTTCGGGGTCAGGACCGTTACTGAGCACACCGCTGATCTGCTGGCACACCTTCTGTACCCCGGAAGACGATCGTGATGGGCTAGATCCACAAGCACTGAGCAACTGAGCGAAGAACGCGAGCGTCAAGACGAACGTGAGTCCGAGGATGGGCCGCCTCATCCCTACACGATAGGCGAGCCCAAATGGCCATTTCGGACACGAGTCCGGCTCGAAACGGCGCCAAGCCGGGTCCACTCGGTGCAACGATCTCGAGGGCGGTTGCGGGGAGGCTTCGAGCCTGAAGCAGACGAAGGGTCGCCAGTAGTCCGACGGCTTCGAGCAGCAAGGAATCATCGGGTCGCGGGCGTCCCAGCCTATTTTCATGTCGGCAGGACGCTCCGCCAGAGGAAAGAGAGACTGACTACCAATGGAGCTCCTGCCTCCCGACGACCCCTGGGCGAGCTACGCCCGGACGATCGTGGTCGTGCTGCGGCCGGTCGCAACGAATTTGGTGCTCGAGGCGGCACCGCCTCCGGAAGTCGGACCGTGGCCGTGGCTGACCGACAGACCTGTGTGGGTCCTCACGGCGTGGGATCCCGGGAACGCGCGCCCGGGCGAGGACGTAAACCGTTCGCGCCAGGCGGCGCTCGAGAAGGAGCTGCGGGCGGGTGAACCCGATGAGATGTGGCGTGCCGTCGGCGTCGACCCCTTGTCGGGCCACCGTGAAGAAGGGGTCGCCGTGAGCGGTGTCGACCTCGGCGCCGTACTGGCCTTGGGCGCGCGCAACGGCCAGGACGCGATCTTCGAGTGGACGCCGTCGCAGTGGGCGATCGTGGCGTGCGAAGGCGGACGGCGAGAGGCCTTCGGCTGGTCGGTGCGCGGGGAGTGAGAGTAGTGAGGATACCGCAAACGGCGGTCCCTGTCACCAGCGGGACCGATTGTTCCCTCAACGTTCATCCGCCACGCCGCCCCAACCCGTTGACCCTCCGAGGCGTCGGGCGTAGCGTGCAACGCAGGTGACTCCAGCTCGTATGGGGGCACCACCGGCGTCGATCCTGATGGCGCCGCCGAGGAACGGAGGATGTCGAAGTGTGCCGGCATCGCCTCTCTGAAGTGATGCCGGTCTAAGTCGACCTGGGACCTCGGGGCAGAGACGACAGGCCGTCTCCCTTGTTCCAGTTCGTGCATCGCTGGCCTGACTCGGTTCCTCCTGCCTGTCGGTCGCGAAGCTCGTCTTTCATCGCCCTCGGCGTGACGCCCAGGCCGCGTCGACGACGGGCGCGGCGAGTCCCGCCGGCCGGAGCCGAACGTGAGGTCCGGCTCGGAAAGGGCCGTTCGAGCTTGATCCAGATCGTGGGCGCGCTCGGGTCGGGGAGGGTCGCCGAGGCCTGACCGTTCCGTCGGGCAGACTGGGGGAGTGACGACGTTGGCCGCCCGCGTCTTCGCCGCATCGCATCTCACCGGCACCTTCGTCCTGCGCTCGGGGCGCACGGCCGACCACTACTTCGACAAGTACCGCTTCGAGTCCGACCCCGCACTGCTGGGCGACATCGTCGCTGCCATGGCGCCGCTGGTGCCGCCAGGCGTCGACGGCCTGGCCGGGCTGGAGCTCGGCGGCGTCCCGCTGGCCACGATGCTCTCGTCGGTCACCGGCCTGCCCGTGTTCTTCGTGCGCAAGGAGCCGAAGAAGTACGGCACCGAGAAGGTATGCGAGGGCGGCGACGTCGAGGGCCGGCGCCTGGTGATCATCGAGGACGTCGTCACGACGGGCGGGCAGGTGGTGCTCTCGGTCCAGGACCTCCGCGCCGAGGGCGCCATCGTGGAGCACGCGCTGTGCGTGATCGACCGCGAGGGCGGGGGTGGCGACGTGGTGGGCGCCGAGGGGATCGAGCTGCGGTCGCTCTTCACGATGCGGGATCTGGAGGAGTACCGCACCTCCTGAGTCCGCTCGGGCCTCGCTCCCAGCGGCGCGTTTTGCTTCTCGGAGGGTGGACGCGTTCGCTCCTATTAGCTATAATTCCGATGAAATAACTAGAGAATTAGTCCGAGAAAGGACGCCCATGAGCTCGACGGATCAGCTGCTGGCCAACAACGAGGAATACGTCGGCGCCTTTGAGCAGGGCGACCTCGCGCTGCCGCCGGCCAAGAAGGTGGCCGTCCTGGCCTGCATGGACGCGCGGCTGGATCCCGCCCGGGCGCTCGGTCTGCGCGAGGGGGATGCCCACGTGATCCGCAACGCCGGCGGTGTCGCCACCGAGGACGCGCTGCGCAGCCTGGTCATCTCCCAGCGGCTGCTCGGCACCGAAGAGATCATCCTCATCCATCACACCGACTGCGGGATGGAGACGTTCCGCGACGACGAGGTGAAGGACGCGATCCTGGCCGACACCGGCCTGCGCCCCTCCTTCGCGCTCGAGGCGTTCCCCCGGGCGGCCGACGACGTGCGCCAGACCGCGGCGCGGATCAAGGCCAGCCCGTTCGTCCCGAAGAAGGACATCCGCGGGTTCGTCTACGACGTCAAGACCGGTCGGCTCGACGAGGTGGCCCTGGAAGAGGGTTGACCGGTGCTCCCGGAGGCCGATCCACATAACCTGACTATGGAGGTAGCGCCATGACCGTGCACAGCGCCGAGCGCGTCGATACGTTCTTCGCCGACTGGGAGGAGTGGCACCGCCAACTGGAGACGTGGTTGGCGGACCCCCATGGGTTCCTCGCTATCACCAGCTTGCACTGGTTGGGCGCTGAGTCGAGGCGTTTCGACGACGCCGCCGGGTCGTGGTGCAGCGGGATCGAAGGGGTGACGGTGCAGTTGGCCGACGGCGAGGAACTGATCGTCGACGGCGAAACGGTGACCGGGACGCACCACTTCGGCGTGATCCCCGAACGAGGCGGGATCACGGCCCTATGGGGCGACGTCGCGCTCGAGGTGGCCAAGCGGGGTGGCCACGACATCTTGCGCCCCCGTCACCCCGACAACCCGTTGCGGGTCGCGTACCACGGCACGCCCGCGTATCCGCCCGACCCGCGCTGGGTGGTGGCCGGGCACTACGAGGCCTTCGCCACGCCCCGACCCACCACCGTCGGCGCCGCGGTCGACGGGCTCAGCCACGTGTACGACGCGACGGGGAGCATCGCGTTCGAGCTCGACGGGCGTGCGCTGGCGCTCACCACGTTCCCGGGTCACCGGCCCGGCACCCTGACCGCGCTTTTCACCGACGCCACCTCGGGGGCCACGACGTACGGGGCCGTTCGGTCGCTGTCGGTCGCTGCGCCGGACGCCGACGGCGGTGTCACCCTCGACTTCAACCGCGCCTCGAACCTTCCCTGTGCCTACACCGATCTCGCCACGTGCCCTCTGCCCCCGGCCGAGAACAGGCTCCCGGTGGCGATCGAGGCGGGGGAGCAGACGCCGTACGAGCGGCGCGCCTGAATCGGCGCCCCCCCACGGGATCTCTCAGCGGATCAGGCTCCCGAAGCGGATCACGTTGCCATCGGGATCCGTGACGGACCCCTCCCGCCTGCCGTAGTCCTCATCTCGGAGGCCGTCGACCTCGATGCCGGCGGCCCGCCACTCTGCCGCCACCCGGTCGGCGTCCTGACACTGGATGTAGAGCGCGCCGTGGCCGGGGACGGCCCCGCCTCGGGCTTGGGCCAGGTGGATCGTGAGGTCCCGCTCCCGGTGCACAAAGGCGTAGGTCTCGTCGTGGAACGACGCCGCGAAGCCCGCCCGCTCGAACCATGCGACCGCTCGTGCGACGTCGCTCACGGTGAAGATCGGTTGGAACCCCCGGACCAGCCAGCTCCCGCTGATCAGCTCGAGCTGGCCGTCCCGCTGCGCGTCGAGGCCGCCCAGGCAGTCGTGGCAGATCGGCTGGTCCGGGTGCGAGCGCAGCCGGACCCACCAGTCGACCGGCGTCGAGCAGCAGGTGCACACCTCGGCCATGCAGGCCCTCCTTCTCGGGCTCGTCCATCGATGCCAGCATCATGGCCGTCGTCCGTCCGGTCCCGCACGGGTCCGGCTGCTACCTGCATTTTGACAACGATTGTCAAAAAGGGGATCGGCCCCGCTAGATTGCCCTGCGTGTCCGACTACACCATTCCCGAGCCGGAGCCCAAGGAGATCGACGAGCAGCTCTCCTTGGAGCTCAGCCACATGATCGACTTCAACGTCCTGCGGGGCCACCCTTCGGGTGAGGAGCGGTGCGACAACTGCCGCTACTACCTCGACGAGACCAAGGACCTCTCGTATTGCTGGCACCCCAAGGTGCGCATCCTCGTCGGCGGGGCCTGGTGGTGCCAGTGGTGGGAGGAGATCCCCTCCGAATGAACGGCCGCCCCGGCATGTCCGGCACCCCTGATTTCGACAATCATTGTCAAAAAGGTCGGCGCACCCGCTAGGGTGACGACCGCGATGCAGTCACCCGACGCACTGACCGACCTGTTCCGGGCGAACGGCCGCAAGATCACGGCCCAGCGCCAGTGCATCTTCCGCGCCCTCGAGGGGGACCTCACCCATCCGTCGGCCGAGCGCGTCTACGAGAAGGTCCGGCGCGAGATGCCCAACGTCTCGCTCAAGACCGTGTACCAGACGCTCAACGACCTGGCCGAGCTCGGCGAGATCTCCCAGCTCGACGTCGGCACCGGCTCGGCCCGCTTCGACCCCAACGTCGAGACGGCGCACCACCACCTCGTGTGCCGCTCTTGTGGCAAGGTGCGGGACCTGACGACGGAGTTCCCCGGCCTCACCGTGTCCCGGCGCGCCGCCCAAGGCTTCGCCGTCGACAGCGCCGAGGTCGTCTTCCGCGGGTTGTGCGACGAGTGCCGGTCGTCGCAGGCGGTCGCGGCGACACCGCGTCCAGAGCAACGAGTTCGCAGTACCAGCTGAACCACACCGAAGATCCGAGAGAGAAAGGGACCCACCAGCCATGGCAGCACTGAAGGGGAGCAAGACCGAGGGCAACCTCAAGGAAGCGTTCGCCGGCGAGAGCCAGGCCAACCGCCGCTACCTGTACTTCGCCCAGAAGGCCGACGTCGAGGGCTACCCCGACGTCGCCGCCCTGTTCCGCTCCGTCGCCGAGGGCGAGACCGGCCACGCCTTCGGCCACTTCGACTTCCTGCGCGAAGTCGGCGACCCCGTGACCGGCGTGCCGATCGGCGCCACCTCGGACAACCTGAAGTCCGCCATCGAGGGCGAGACGTACGAGTACACCGAGATGTACCCCGGCTTCGCCAAGACCGCCCGCGACGAGGGCTTCGAGGAGATCGCCGAGTGGCTCGAGACGCTGGCCCGCGCCGAGAAGTCGCACGCCGGTCGCTTCACGAAGGGCCTCGAGACGCTCGACGCGTGAACGCGCGGCTCCGCGAGCTTGCGATGAGCGCGGGCCCGGTGGGAGTCACGTTGGCCGACGTGCTGGACCTGCGCGCCTACGAGCGCGCCCGCGACGACTACCGGGCCCGCATCATCGAGCTGAAGCGCAACCGCCGGGTGGCGCTCGGGCCGCTCATGACGCTCGTCTTCGAGTCCTTCGACACCGTGCGCTTCCAGGTCCAGGAGATGGCGCGGGCCGAGAAGATCATCAGTGACGAGAACCTCCAGGTCGAGCTCGACGTCTACAACCAGCTGCTGCCGGCGCCCGGCGAGCTGTCGGCCACCCTCTTGATCGAGCTCACCACGGAGGCCGAGCTGCGCGAGTGGCTGCCCAAGCTGGTCGGGATCGAGACGCAGCTGGGCGTGTCGATCGACGGCGACGTCGTGCGCAGCGTGCCCGAGGCTGAGCACGACGCCGCCTTGACCCGCGAAGAGGTCACCCCGGCCGTCCACTACGTCCGGTTCCCCTTCAGCCAGGCGCAGGTCGAGGCGTTCGCCGCGGCGGCCGAGGTGGCCCTGGTCTCCGAGCACCCGGAGTACCCCGCCCGGACGGTCCTCGGGCCGGCGGTGCGAGAACAGCTCCTCGGGGACCTGCTCGGGACAACAAAGCCCCTACCCCTGGGCTGAGCAGGGACAATTCTGTGCGCCACTCTTTACAGACGCACGATTCTTGAGCCATACTCTTCGTTCGCCGAAATCGGAGCTGTTGCCTTCGGTCCCCGGACCGACAGGGCCTCTGAACAGGGCGAACGTCATATCCGTCTTTTCACCTGTGAGGAAGTGTTTCCGATGACCGCCACCCCGTGGCGCAAGCAATCCGCCTGCCGGGGCCTCGATGTCGAGGTCTTCTACCCGGTCACCGAGGACGAGGCCGACGCGGCCGAGGCCAAGGCTGTTTGCGCCGAATGCCCGGTTCGCCAGCTGTGCCTCGAGCACGCTCTGGCCCACCGCGAGCGTGAGGGCATCTGGGGCGGCACGACCGAGCGGGAGCGCCGGCGGATCGTTCGTCAGCGCCGCAAGTCGGCCTGAGCCACCCCGCCGCGGGCCGCCGCCAACCGGCCACATGGCCGTTGATAACATGCCGGCACCCTGGTGGGGGACCGTCGGGTCGACTGGGAGGGAGTGCTCTGTGTTCACGGTGAGGCGTCTGCTCGTCCTCGCGGCGGTCTGTGTCCTCGGCCTGTCCGTCGCCGCCTGCGGCAACTCGGGCAACGGGTCGGCCACCGCGACGACCGAGCCAGTCGGGTACCTCGGTGCCCAACAGCGTCCCCAACCAGGACTCGGTCCGCACCGACGTCACGATGAGCAATGCGCGCCGGTCCACGGCGGGTGGTCGGCCGGCGGCACGATCAAGAACACGCTCGGGCACGACGCCACGTACCAGATCACGGTCTTCTTCACGAGCGCCCAGGCGTCGGACCTCGCCTACGCCGAGACGTCGGCGACGGTGAACGCCCATCAGAACGGCACCTGGACCGCCACAGCGACGTTCGACTGCGCCGAGCACGGTGCGCTGCGTCCTCCGGGGCGTCGCCGCCAGCTGACCGCGGCGCGCGCCGTGGACGCCGGCGCCGTCACTTCGTCGACGACGTCTTTCGTCTTCCCCTTCGCCGTGGTACTGGTCGTTGTGGGCACCGCTTGCGTCGATCCACCGAGCGTGCAGGGGTACGGGTTCCACGGCTCGGATTGCGTGTTCGTGTAGACGTCGCCCGGGATCGTCGAGGTCGTGGTCGTCCCGTTCACGACGTCCGGCGTGGTCGTGGTCGTTGTGGTCGTCGTGGCCGGGCGCCGGAGTTGCCGGTGTTGCCGGTGTTGCCGCTCGAGCCCGACGTGGCCCCCGAGCTCTTCACCATGAGCGAGGTGCCGTCGACGAGGAGCTGCACGGTCGAGCTGGTCAGGCTCGAATCAGGCACGAGCGTGACCGGGCCGGAGAGCTCCGCCGCCAGCGTCTGCGCCGATTGCGTGGCGTCGGGCCCGTAGAGGATCTCCGAGCTCGAACCGGTGAGCGGGGTCGAGGCGTCGCCGACCTCGTTGATCGTGAAGCCGTCGATGGCCAGCGCGCCGGCGACCAGGTGCGCCACGCCGTTGGCCGTCGACGCATTCAGCACGTCCACGCTCACCTGACTATGCGGGATCGTCGTCGTCGTCGTCGTCGTGACCGCGCCCTTGCCCTTGGTGGCGGCGACCGGCGTGACGGTCGGGCTGGCACCGATGGCGTTGAAGGCGGCGATCATGTTCTGCGCGTACGGCTGCGCCTCCTGCAGCACGTCGGCGCCACCGTCGGTGACGAACGACGTCGTCGGCAGCGTCTCGGTCACGAGGTTCGTCGTCCATCAGCCCGCGGAAGGTCGTGGCGATGTTGTACAGATCGCTCTCGGTCAAGCTGTCGTCGATCGTCACGTTGCCCACCGTCGGCCCCGATGAACGAGTTGATCGCCAAGGGGTTGGTGATCGACGAGTTCGCCTTCTGCAGCACGGCGCGGAAGAAGGCGTCCTGGCGCTGGATGCGGCTGAAGTCCGAGAGGCCGTCGTACTCCCATTCGCCCTTCGAGTTGATGTAGTAGAGGTGCCGGGAGCGCACCAGCTGCAGTGCGGTCACGCCGTTGACGGACCTGACAGCCGGTCTGCGTCACGTAGAGGCCGGTATAGGCGTCCTTCACCGCAGTGGGGAAGTCCATCGTGATGCCGCCGAGCGTGTTCACCATGGTTCGTGAAGCCGGGGAAGTTGACATTTATGTAGTGATTGATCTGGATCCCGAGGTCCGTCTCGATCGTCTGGATCAGCAGGTCCGGCCCGGAGTCGTAGGCCGCGTTGATCCGGTTCATGCCCGAGATACCGCTGTCGTTGCCGGGGATGTGCACCCAAAGGTCGCGCGGGATCGACAGAACCGTCACGGTCTTGTTGGCCGGGTCGAAGCGGGCCACGATCGTCACGTCGCTGCGCTGGCCGCCGGCGTTGCCTTCGTTGCCGACTTCGCTGGACAGGGTCTGGTTGTCGCCGACGAAGGCCCGCGAGTCGGAGCCGACGATGAGGATGTTGAACGGCTGCATCGGGTCGGACGACTGGGCGACGAGGTGCTTGGCATGCACCTTCTTGATCTCGTCGTAGCGGTACTTGGCGTAGAAGTAGACGCCGCCTGCGCCGATCGCCCCGAGCAGCATGATGGCGGACAGCGCGTAGATGAGCACGGCGGCGCCAACGGTGCTGGCGCTTGCGCTCCTTCTTGCGCGACTTGCGTAGCTCGGTCTGCAGGGCGGCGCGGGAACGGGCCGTCCCCTCCAAGATTTCGGCCGCGTCGAGCCTCGGAGCGTCTGACCGCGTCCGGCACCGCTTCGGATTGTGCGTCGGCCACTGCGTCGGCGCCGCGTCGGTTGTGCGTCGGGCGCCGCGTCCGGCACCGCGTCGGATGGTGCGTCGGGGACTGCGTCGGTTGGTGCGTCGGGCGCCGCGTCGGATGGGCGTCCTGTGGTGCGTCGGGGTCCGCCGGAACAGCGAGTGGCGGCTCCGTGGCGGCAGCCTCCTCCTCAGAGGGCGGTGTCGGCGCGGCGTCCGGAACAGGGTGCGGCGTCCGCTCCGAGAAGTCCGGCGAGATCTCCGGGGGTTCCGGAGTCTCGGGGGGATCGGGTTCGTGGACGCCAAGAACCAGAAAATACCTGCCCGGGAGGTCAGATAGCCTGCGCCCGTGCATTTTGAGCTTCCCGACGAACTGGCCGAGTTGCAGGCGTCCGTGCGCCGGCTGGCCCAGGACAAGGTGAAGCCCCGGGCCCGGGCGATCGACAAGGAGAGTGCCTACCCGGCGGACATCTTCGAGGCGTTCCGTGACGCCGGCCTGCTCGGGCTGTGTATCCCGCCCGAATACGGCGGCTCGGGAGCGGGCATCTTGGGCCTCGCGATCGCCATCGAGGAGGTGGCGAAGTACTCCAACACCGCCGCCTTGATGCTCCTGCTCACCCGGCTGCCGACCGGGCCCGTCATGATCGCCGGCACCGAGGAGCAGAAGAAGCAGTACCTGCCCGGCATCTGCGACGGGTCGCTGCGGGCCGCCTTCGGGCTGTCCGAGCCCCAGGCCGGCAGCGACGTGATGGGCATGCGGACACGGGCGGTGCCCGACACGGGCTCGGAGGGCGGCTGGGTCCTCAACGGCACCAAGTGCTGGATGTCGGGCGTGCGCGAGGCGGACTGGTACACGGTCTTCGCCAAGACCTCCGAGCCCACCGAGCCGGGCACACGACTCGGTGACGGCGTTCATCGTCGAGCGGTCGTGGGACGGCGTCGACGTCGGGCGCACCGACCACAAGATGGGCGTGCGCGGCGTCGACACCGGCGAGCTGTTGCTGACCGACGTCCACGTCCCGGCCGAGAACGTGATCGGCGAGGTCGGCGGCTTCCGCCTCGCCATGCTCGGGCTCAACGCCATGCGCCCCATCGTCGCGGCACGGGGCATCGGGCTGGCCGAGGGCGCGCTCATGTACGCCACCGACTACGTGCAGCAGCGCGCCGCGTTCGGCAAGACGATCGCCGACTTCCAGGGCATCCAGTGGGAGATCGCCAAGTGTGCGGTCGACATCGAGGCCGCTCGCTTGCTGACGTACCGGGCCGCCGTGCTGGCCGACGAGGGCAAGTACACCAAGGAGTGGGTGCCATACCTGTCCATGGCCAAGTACCACGCCACCGAGTTGGCCGTGCGCGCCTCTTCCTTGGCGGTGCAGCTGCTCGGTGCCGCGGGGTACATGGAGGACCACCCGACCGAGCAGTGGTACCGCGACGCCAAGCAGTTGACGATCGTGGAGGGGACGTCCCAGGTCCAGCTCGGACTGATCGCGCGGGGGGTCCTGGACCGGGACCTGTGGTGGGACTAGAGGACGCAGAGTTCGCCGGCTGGCCGTCCGTGCTGGCCACGTTGTCGGCCCGCGAGACGTTGAGCGGTAGCCAGGCCGAGGCCACGATGCGGGTGATCTTCAACGGCGAGGCCACGCCCGCCCAGATCGGCGCTTTCCTCACGCTGCTGCACGCCAAGGGTGAGACGGCCGAGGAGGTCACGGGCCTGGCGCGGGCGATGGTCGACGCCGCGGTGCCCGTGCCCGTTGGGGCTGCCCGACGACGCGGTGGTGGTCGACCTCGTGGGGACGGGCGGCGACCGCCTGGCCTCGATCAACGTCACGACGCTGGCGTCGTTCATCACGGCGGGCGCCGGCGTCTACGTGTGCAAGCACGGCAACCGCGCGGCGTCGTCGGCCGTTGGCACGGCGGACGTGCTCGAGGCGCTGGGCGTGGCGATCGAGTGCGGGCCCGAGGGCGTGGCGGCGTGCGTGCGTTCGGCGGGCATGGGCTTCTGCTTCGCCCAGCGCTTCCACCCGGCCATGCGCTTCGTCGGCCCGGTGCGCAAGGAGCTCGGTGTGCCGACGGTCTTCAACTATCTCGGTCCGCTCACCAACCCCGCGCGCACCCGCTACCAGCTCGTCGGCGTCTCCGACCCTGCGATCGGCCGCCGATCATGGCCGGTGTCTTCGGCGCCACCGGCAGCCGCCGCACCTTCATCATCCACGCCGACGACGGCCTCGACGAGCTCAGCGTCACCTCGCCGGCCTCCGTGCTCGAGGTGCGGGCCACCGGACCGGCTGCTGGCGCCGGCGGCGGGCGGGCGACTTCGAGCTCGATGAGTGGCGGGTCGACCCCCGCAACCTCGGCCTCGCGCCGGCCACGATGGCCGACCTCAAGGGTGGCGACGCCGCCTTCAACGCCAAGGTCATCCGCTCCGTCCTCGAGGGCGAGACGGGCGCCCGGCGCGACATCGGCGTCCTGAACGCCGCCGCCGCGCTCATGCTGGCCGGCCGCGCCGGAAGACCTTGCCGCCGGCCTCGCCCTCGCCGCCGAGTCGATCGACAGCGGGCGCGCGGTCGGGGTCCTCGAGGCGCTCGTCACGACCTCCCAGGCCGAGGCGCAGTCGCAGGCCTGATCCTCACGGCTCTGCGCGGCGGTCAGGGCAGTAGCGCCGCCCCGCCCGATGGGCTGATCCGCCAGGCCCGTCTCGGCGCGTGGGTCGCCGGGTCCAGCGCCGGCGAGTCCTCGAGGCAGAGCGCGATGACGCACCCGCCGAACCCGCCGCCCGACATCCGAGCCCCGAGCACGCCCGGCCGGTCGAGCAGCTCGACGACGAGCTCGTCGACGGCGGGCACCGAGACCCGGTAGTCGGTGGCCAGGCTCCGGTGTCCCTCGGTCATGATCGCCCCCAGGGCGACGAGGTTCCCGCGGGCGAGGACGCCGCTCGGCCTCGCGCACCCGCGTGCACTCGGTGACGACGTGCCGGGCCCGCCGCCGCAGCACCGGGTCGGTCAGCTCGCTCAGGTCCCCGAGGGTGCACAGCCCCAGCGGCCGCCCGAGCACCTGCGCCGCCCGCTCGCATTCGGCGCGCCGCGTGGCGTAGGGCGAGTCCACCAGCAGACGCGGCGCCTCGCTGTGCACGATGACGAACGCCGCGCTCTGCGGGATCGCCACCTGGTGCGTCTCGAGCGTGTGGAAGTCGATGTGGAGCGCGTGGCCTTCCTGCGCGCCGGCGATCGCCAGCGGGTCGAGCAGCCCGACGTGCGAGCCCGCCTGGCGTTCGGCCTCCTGGCACGTCTTCGCCAGCGCCATCGGGTCGTCGTCGTGGCCGAGCGCCAGCAGGAGCCCCACCGCGAACGCGGCGCTCGACGACAGGCCCGCCCCGACCGGCAGGGTGCTCGTGACCTTGACCGAGCCGCCGGCGCTCGTGTGTTGGAGCCCCAGCAACGCGGCGGCCAGCCGCCCGTGCTCGGGGACCGGTCGCCCGCCGACCGCCCTCCCGCCGCCGACGGCGATCTCGATCGGCTCGCCGGGGTACTGGTCGGAGTCGATCCCGACGAGGAAGCTGTCGGGCTTCGGGGTGTAGGTGACCTCGGTGGCCAGGTCGATGGCCATGGGCAGCGAGAGCCCGCCGTTGTAGTCGGTGTGGTCGCCGATGAGGGTGACTCGTCCGGGTGCGCGGGCGGTGGGCACGTCGTCCAGCTTGACCTCCGCAGGCTGGTCGGGTCAGCATCCTGCGATGGCCGAGCGAACGCGGACCGGCCCGCTGAGCGGGCTCAAGATCATCGAGCTGGCGGGGATCGGGCCGGCGCCCTTCACCTGCATGATGCTGGCCGACGCCGGCGCCCAGGTCCTGCGCCTGGAGCGGGCGCCCGCCGGCGCCGTCGAGGCGGGGGAGGAGTTCGCCAAGTCGGGGAACGGCTCGTACTGGGACCTGCTGAACCGCTCGCGTCCCTCGGTGGGCGTCGACCTCAAGAACCCCGAGGCCCTGGAGCTCGTGCTCGACCTCGTCGAGCAGGCCGACGGGCTGATCGAGGGCTTCCGCCCCGGCGTCGCCGAGCGTCTCGGTGTCGGGCCCGAGGTCTGCTTTGCCCGCAACAAGCGCCTCGTCTACGGCCGCATGACCGGGTGGGGCCAGGACGGTCCGATGGCGCCGATGGCCGGCCACGACATCGACTACATCGCCATCGGCGGCGCGCTGTGGTCGATCGGCCGAGCCGACGAGCCACCCGTCCCGCCGCTCAACCTCGTCGGCGACTTCGGTGGCGGCGGTCTGCTGCTGGCGTTCGGCATGGTCGCCGCGCTCTTGGAGGCGGCCCGCTCGGGCGAGGGCCAAGTCGTCGACGCCGCCATGGTCGACGGCGCGGCCTCGCTCATGACGATGATCCACGCCTTCCACGAACACGGGCTCTGGGGCGACGAGCGCGGCGCCAACATGCTCGACACCGGCGCGCCCTTCTACGAGGTCTACGAGACGTCCGACGGCAAGTGGATGGCGGTCGGGGGCATCGAGTCGCAGTTCTACGCCGAGTTGATCAAGCGCCTCGGGCTCGAGGGCGACTCGTCGTTCCCGCACCAGATGGCGCGTGACCAGTGGCCGGCGATGAAGGCGCGCTTCGCCGAGATCTTCAAGACCAAGACCCGCGACGAGTGGTCGGCGATCTTCGACGGCACCGACGCCTGCGTCGCCCCGGTTCTCGCACCCTGGGAGGCGCACCTCCACCCGCACAACGTGGCGCGCTCGACGTTCGTCGAGGTCGGTGGCGCCGTGCAGCCGGCGCCGGCGCCGCGTTTCTCGCGCACGCCGTCGTCGATCTCCTCGCCACCCTCGCCGCCCGGCGCCGACACGATCTCGGGGCTGGTCGAGTGGGGCGTCTCCGAGGACGCCGTGAAGACGCTGCGCGAGTCGGGGGCGCTGAGCTAAGCCCTGGAGCGTCCGCTGAAAGCCCCATGGTGCACAAAGCAACTAGGGCGTGAGGTGGGAGCAGTCTGACCTCTGATATTCACGAAAAGTCTGGCTCCGACCAATCAGGAAATATGTCGGGTAGATCGGTCGCCACGCGTCCTTCGAACCGTGGGGATCTTTTTTCAAGGAACGACGTGATGCCCTCTCTCGCATCTGGGCCTGCCCCTGTTGCGTACACCGCGCGCGAATCAGCTCGATGAGCCTCCATAGGGTGATCGGCACCCAACATCCGCCAGAGCATTTGACGGGTCAACGCGACCGAAATGGGAGCAGCAGCTGCAATCTCGCTCGCCAGGGCTCTTGCCGCAACCAGCAACTCAGCAGCCGGATGCACGCTGCGCACAAGCCCGGCAGCCCTAGCTTCGATTGCATCGAACAAACGGCCCGTGTACAACCATTCTGCGGCTTGAGAGATACCAACAATCCTTGGTAGGAAAAACGTGGATGCCCCTTCGGGGGCAATCCCGCGGCGACTGAAGACAAAGCCGAAACGAGTCTCTTCCGATGCAATCCGGATGTCAGTTGCGAGAAGGAGAGTTGCACCCATGCCGACGGCAGCACCATTCACCGCAGAGATGACCGGTTTCCGGCAGTTGAACAGGCGCAAGGTGATGAGACCACAGCCGTCTCGTGGTACGCCCGCACCAACCACTCGCCGAGCACCTACCGCTCCTCCGCTTTTTTCGTCGTCGTAGTCAAATGTCTGAGCACCAGCAGAAAGGTCAGCCCCAGCGCTAAACGCACGTCCGTTTGCAGTGAGGATCACTGCTCGCACGTCGTCATCTTCATCTGCGAGGTCGACCGCCGACAGGAGCTCGCCGACCATGCGATCAGTGAACGCGTTCAAGCGATCCGGTCGATTGAGAGTAATCGTGGCGATGCGATCATCTCGTTGGTATTGAATGTCTTCAAAGTCCATGATGATCTTCCTTTGAGGGCTGCATTAACTATGTCCAGGGCGGCGCCTGCAAATGGCTGACTCGGCGGGAGCGCGGGAGGTAGTCGAGGCGTGAAGAGCCAATGGTTCGCACAATCGACCAGGAACGCCGCTGCGCCTCGCGGCGGGCCCGATCAAGAACGACCAGCAATGCTGTACGAATGTGCGCCGGCACCGGCGAGATGGCCACGATCGACGATGAGGTATTCGTCGCGGATGGGCTTGCCGGAGAGGAAACATTCGAGGATCTCCCGTGTACCCGCGGCATATCGTGCCTGTGCCGAAAGTGACGTACCAGAAATGTGAGGAGTCATTCCTTCGTGGGGCATGGAGCGCCAGGGATGGTCCGCCGGAGCGGGCTGGGGATACCACACGTCGCCGGCATAGCCAGCGAGTTGGCCGCTCTCGAGAGCGCGGACAACCGCGTCGCGATCGCAGATCTTCCCTCGAGCCGTGTTGACCAAGTAGGTCCCTCGCTTCATCCGGGCGAACATCTCGTCGTCGAACAGATGTTCGGTCTCGGGATGGAGCGGCGCGTTTATGGTCACCACGTCACAAGCCGGCATCATGGACGCCGCATCGGGATGAAAGGTGAGGCTGAGCTCTGACTCGATTTCCTCTGGCAGCCGATGCCGATCTGTGTAGTGAAGCTTGACATCGAACGGCTTGAGTCGTTTTAGCACGGCAAGTCCGATCCGTCCTGCTGCCACCGATCCGACCGCCATCCCTTCTAGGTCGTAGGACCGCTCCACGCAGTCGGCGATGTTCCAACCACCTTTGACCGCCCATTCGTGGGAAGGCAGATAGTTCCTCACGAGACTCAGGATCATCATGACGACATGTTCGGACACGCTGATGCTGTTGGAGTACGTGACCTCAGCCACCGTGATGCCGTGAGACACGGCAGCGTTCAGATCCACATGATCCGAACCGATCCCCGCCGTTAATGCAAGCTTGAGTTTGGACGCCTTAGCGATCCGCTCAGCGGTCAAATATGCGGGCCAAAATGGTTGCGAAATGACAACGTCGGCGTCGACCAATTCACGTTCGAACACCGAATCTGGGCCCTCCTTGTCCGAGGTGACAACCAGCGTGTGCCCGTTGGATTCGAGGAAATGGCGAAGTCCGAGTTCGCCCGATACCGACCCGACCAGCTCTCCTGGAGTGAATCCGAAGCCACTTGGGCTCGGGGTCGCTTGGCCTCCCGGATAGTGATCAATACTTGGAATGTGATCGCGCGCATACGACGGTGGGTATCCAGCGATCGGGTCTTCGTACAACACGCACACAACCTTTGCCATGCTCATGTCCTCCGTTTCACGTTGGTCATCGACAACTACCAGCACAACGTCTTATGCGAATACATGTGAGAATCAGTGAGCCGGCGGATCGGAACGTGTTCATGGGACCCGGCTCGATTGTGTCGTCACCAATGTCAGAGGCAGCGCGAACTCCACCGGAGCTTTCACCTACCGGGAGCTGCATTGCTGACCGAGCATTCGGACGTGTCGGATTATTGGCGGCAACCGAATTCACTGACGAAGTCTGAAGATCATCTGGGTTGCTGCAGTACATGCTTCTGTGCCACGTCCATGGCCCACCGATAGTCGGCCTTACCGGCAGCAGAACGCCGGATCCCTTCGACGACGATGATGCCTTTGGGGAGTTTGTATCGTGCGAGCCATTGTGACGCGAAACTCCGGAGCTCCTTGACGGTTACGTCTGCGCCATCGACCAGTTGAATAACTCCGATGACGTCTTGACCCCAGCGCTCACTCGGACGCCCCACCACGAGTGCATCCACGACCTTCGGATGGCGTAGAAGCACACGCTCCACCTCTTCGACGTAGATCTTTTCTCCCCCGGTATTGATCATGAGATTGTCGCGACCCAAGAGCTCGACGCCACCATCGGGACGGAGTTTGGCGCGATCTCCTGGAATGGAATACCGGGCTCCTGCGATCTCGGGAAACGTCTCAAGAGTTTTCGTCTGGTCGCCCAAGTAGCCAAGCGGCACCGCGCCGATACGGGCCAGCCATCCCGCCGAATCGTCACCTGGCTCGAGTCGGGCCGATCGATCATCGTTCAGCACCACCGTGCCTGGAAGCCTACGAAATGTCGCGATCTCCTCCGACTTCTCAGTCGAGTCCGTCTGCGATCGGAGTTGAGCGCCAGTTTCCGACGATCCAGCAGAGTTCACTATCGTGATGCCGGGTAGTTCTCGCATGAGACCCTCCTGCACATTCGCGCTAAGCGTGACCGCTGTAGACACAATTGCTTTCAGGCTTCCAAGGTCGTACGTGCCACGCTTCAACGCATCCGCGAGGGGACGGCCATACGCATCACCGACAATGAGAAGTAGCCTCGCGTGGTGCTCGGAGACGCAAGTCAGTACTTCCTCAGCGTCGAGCGTCTCATTGTTCCGTGGCATCACCACAGAACCCCCTGCGAAGAGGACAGGTAGAGAGAACCACTGCGCGGCTCCGTGCATCAGTGGGGGTGAGGTTACGGCGCTATGCGGTTCCGACCGTATGCCGGCTACAACATCGCGAAGCGTCAACTCTTTTCCGCTTTTCGGGTCCAGTCCTCCCAATGCAGCGACGAAGAGGTCCTTCTGGCGCCACAGAACCCCTTTTGGTTTGCCAGTAGTTCCGCCGGTGAAAAGCATGTAGCGATCATCCTGCGTCCAGATCGTTTCCAGGCGCTCATCGGCGTGACTCTGTATCTGGTGCTCGTAGTGGAGAGCGTGAGTTGTCTTTGTCTCTTCGTTGTCACTCACCTCTACGAGAAGACACTCTGAGAGCAGCGGCCGGACGGCCTCCACCAGAGAGGCATAGTGCGATTCGAACACGAGACAGGAGGGCCTGGCCTGTAACAAGACCTCTGACAACTCCTCGGCCGTGTAGCGGAAATTTATGTTGAATGGCACTGCCCGGGCCTTGAAGGAACCAAACATGACTTCGAACCACTCGGGTCGGTTTCGCATGAGAATCCCCACGTGCGACTGCCCGGATTCCCACCGAGGAACATCCTGGAGCGTGCGTCCCGAGCTTGCGCCCGATGACATAAGCACTGATGCAAATTGGCGGGACCGTCTCGTGAACTCTGCGTGGCTCACCTCTACCTCACCCCAAACAAGGGCGGGTCGTTCCGGCACGACGCTGGCCACTGCCTCCTGGATGCTCGCGAGCGCAAGATCTCCCACGGTGTCTGCGGCATCGATTGCTGCGTGATGGCGATTCATCATGTCTGCGACCCTCGATCATTTCCAACGACGCATTGACCAACAATCTCTGTGATCAGAGCCCGTACCGCGGGCCGGCCCCGGTCTGACTTCACGTTGGCGCCGTTGTGGCAGCCCTGTCCGCAGTCGTAACGCCTCATGCTCGGGTTACTTCAGTGAAGTGCCTGCGTCGATGGCCAAGGTCACGCCGGTTATGAAGCGGGCCTCGTCCGAGACCAGGAACAGGACCGCGTTTGAAACGTCGATTGGTTCGACCCATGGCACGGGCAGCGCATTCATTAGTTGCGCCTTCTCACGAAATGCATCGAGATCCGGTGCGTTGGAGGGCGAAAACAGGCGGAATGTGGCGTCATTCATGATCATCGGCGTATCGACGTTCGAGGGATGGACGCTGTTTACGCGGATGCGTAACGGGGCAAGCTCGAGGGCAAGAGTTCGCATGAGGCCCACTACTCCGTGCTTTGCCGCAACGTAGTGGGCAAGATTTCCGTAGCCTCTGAGACCTGCGACCGAACTTGTAAGCACAATGGCGCCGCCTTGATCGGCTTCGATCATGCAAGGAACGGCCGCACGGACCGTGTTCCATATGCCGGTCAGATTCACATCAATGATGGTTTGCCAATCATGCTCGGAAAGCTCGTGAGCTGGCCGGGCAGAATTGGTCACACCCGCATTTGCGCACACAATGTCAATGCGGCCAAAGGTCTCGATGCCCATGACGACTGCAGCATGCAAGCCGGCGAAATCCCGAACGTCTACCTCCATTGAGACGATTCGGCCTCCCATCGCCTCCACCTGCTCAACCGTCTCATTCAGATCGCTCCTGGTTGCCGATGGGTACCGCATGCCCGTTATCTCGGCACAAATGTCGATCGCGATGATGTCGGCGCCCTCTTGTGCCAGCCGTACGGCGTGGCTTCGCCCTTGGCCGCGGGCCGCTCCTGTGACAAATGCGACCTTTCCCTCGACTCGTCCCACATGGTCCCTTCGAATGACTTCAAGCGGCAGTGCATAGCGCACGCCAATTCCTCTTCACCGCCAGGGGCTCCCGTGCTTACCCGAGGTGTGCGTCAGGGAGATTGCGGGATATCTACAAGAAACACGCGACCCTTCTTGGCCGCCGTCACAACTATCCGCTCGTAGGCTGTGTCAGTGAATGCGACATTGGTGATGAACTGCATGCCGTCAACCAAGATGCGGCGAAGTTCGGTGCCGTTACCATCGAGCACAACGATGGCGTCCCCATTTGATGTTGCAACGTAGAGATTGCTCGAGCCGTCAAACGCAAGTCCGTCTGGGTGACCGACTCCAACCGTCGCGAAGGTGTCCGAACCCGTGCCAGCGGTCGTTGGACTCTGGAAGCGGAGAATGTTGCTCGTTCTCGTTTCCGCTACGAAGAGGGAGCCCTCTGCGCTGAATTGCAGACCATTGGGATACGCCAAGCCAGAAGTGAAGACTTCAACATCACCGGATTTGAGGTTCAGCGCCTTTACTGAGCCTGGTATGGGTTGATCATCCCATGGCGATCCAGGAGGGTCCGTAAACCATAGGCGCCCATCTGGTCCGAATGTCAGATCATTCGGAGAGTCACATCCCTCCGACAGGACGTATTCCACATCGGAAGAACCGATCTCCCAACGCTGAATGCCGGGGAGACCACGAGGAGAATCCGGCTTGGTAGTAACCCCCCCATTTTGGGCAACGTAGACAGCGGCGTCGGGACCGACCGTGAGACCGTTTGGCCCTCCGCCCGGCGTTGCCGCGATCCGTGGCTCGTTGCCGTTGGTGTAGATCTCGTAAATGAGGCCGCGAGTCACGCTGACGATGAATATCCGACCATCCGGAAGAATGATCGGGCCTTCGGTAACGCCCAGACCTTCGGCCAGTATCTGAAAGTTATGTGCCATCGTGAAATCCACGGACTCGCTGCATCGCCTCGACGCGATTCAACAACGCAATACCCCCCGGGTGTCAGCTAGCGAGAAAGGCCGGAAGTTCGATGTGCTGCTTCTCACACCGACGAATGTAGAAATCTCGAATCCATTCCGCGTCGATGGTCTGATACACGTTTCCATCTTCGTCAAGATTGAGATTCGCCCCCACAACCATCACGAGCAAGTCGGTGCCGTTCTCTCCCGCTTGGAACGTGTGCGTTGAGCTCGCCTGCTCGTAGATGAACGAATTGGCTTCGTAGAGCTGCCCGTATTCGAGGTACCACCACGAACCCGCCAACGTGGCGACCTGAGCCACTCCGGTGTGCTTGTGTCTGGGCAGCGTCACGTTCGGATCGATGCGAATCCGGATCACCCACTCGCCCAGGTCGAGATCGGCCCGAAGGAGTTGGTAGTGGGTGCCATCTCCGACGCTGATCTCTGGCACCTCGTTCATGTCCCAGTGCAGCGCGGGGGTCTCTGTTCGAGCCGCGGTTTCAGTCGTCATGGGCTATCTCCAGACGTATGGTTATAAGCATTGTCACAGTCAGGGTACTGCCCACCTTGCGGGCTGTCCAGCGCAACCGGGAAGGGCGACTTTGACGATCCAGGGCCCCGCAGTGCAGGAGAAAGGCCGTCTCCCGGTCCGGGCCTTGCCCAGGGAGGAAAACTCTGATAACCATTGTGGTAGTAGTCGGCAAGGGAGGGCTGAACGTGACCCGACTTCAAATGGGACCTCGATTTGTCTATGGGGTGTGTGAATCGAACGGCGGGTCCCCGGCGGTGCGTACATCGGAAACCGAGCACGTAGACATCGGATTCGGCACGAATCGAAGGGCTCCCGAACAGGGCCACCGACAGGCAGGTGCGTTGGATCGCGCTCTCGCTCACACCTTCAGGGGCCTCCCCAGTCAGCGCCCCCAACCGGGCGACGACCTTGCCGCTCCGCGGCGACCGGGTTCGGACAACTTCTTGGTGCGGCGCTTTGGGTCAGATATTCGCCCTGGGAGCAGGCAGGCCTAAATGTCAAGAATCGAAGACAGGTCCACCGCCGAAGTCGCTGCGCTGCACGGCGGCCTCGAGACTGGTGTTGAGGTTTCTGAGGGCGTTGAGCCCGCGTACCGCACGAAGTCAGGCGGCCGGCTGCTCGCGATCGTGGCGCGGTTCGGATTGATGGCTGGGCTGATTCTCATCCTTGTCATTTTCGGATTTATCAAGCCGCACTCATTCTTGACACTCGCCAACTTGAAATCAACGGCGAGTATTGCCGCCCCCTTGCTCATTCTCTCAGTTGGCCTCACGTTCCCGCTCAGTATGGGGGAATTTGATCTGTCTATCGCGCAAGGTTCGCAGCTCTCCATGGCCGTAGTAATTGGGCTCATCAGCATTATCGGGTTGAACTACGGCGTGTCGATCGTCATAACGCTCATCGGAGCAGCGCTTGTTGGAGGCTTGATCGGACTGATAGTCGTCCGTTCTGGTGTGAATGCCTTCATTGTCACCTTAGGTGCGGGGACCGTAATGGCCGGGCTCGAGTTCGCAATTGCGAAGGGCCAGACGATATTCAGTGGAATTCCACAGGCCTATATAGACATCGGCAATAGTTCCCTGGGCGGGGTACCCGATGCAGTCATCGTCGCCCTCGTGTTCTCGCTTCTGGCATGGTTGCTGTTGGAGCGAACGGTCGCGGGCCGAAGAATGCGAGCTATCGGCGGAAACTCCGAGGCGGCGCGTCTTTCGGGTGTACGCGTCAATGAACTGCGTGCTTTCGGATTTGTGCTCACGGCAGTGGCTGGCGCTGTCACGGCGGTGGTCCTGTCATCGCAGGCTTCCTCTTACTATCCCCTGGCCGTGACGGGACAGCTACTGCCTGCCTATGCAGCTTGCTTCCTAGGAACGACGGTGTTTCGCGCGAACCTCTTCGAGGTAACAGGCACGTTTATCGGAGTCGCCTTTCTGTCCGTCATCCAAGATGGACTGATCATGACGGGTGTACCTTCATGGACTGCGCAAGTCGTTCAGGGGTCGATCCTGATCATTGCGGTCGTCGCATCGAAGGCCGCATCAAACAGGGCGGGCGCGTGATCAAGTCTGAGTCCGGGGAGCTCGGAGGATGACATTGACAGCGACCCTCCATCGCAATGGGGAGAGTCCGGAGCAACCGGTTGCGCTGGGAGTTCAGGGCGCGCACAAGACATATGGACACATCCACGCTCTCAACGACGTGTCTATTTCGGTTCTGCAGGGAGAGTCTGCAGCCCTGATCGGAGCCAATGGCGCTGGTAAGTCGACGCTCGTTCGCGTCTTGACCGGCGCGGTGACCTTGGATCAGGGCGATGTAGTTCTCGATGGTCAAGTCCAACGCCTTCACTCAGTGCGCGATGCACGCAAGCTGGGGGTGGGTTATGTGCCTCAAGAGTTGAATGTGGCACCAAGCTTGACGATCGCCGAAAATGTCCTCGCTGGTGGCTGGCAACACTCCTGGGGCTTTGTGAAGACTCGCTCCAGCGTCTCCCGGGTCAACGAGGTTTGTGAACGAGTGGGGCTGAAGGTATCCGCCCAGGTCCTCGTTGGGCGGCTGAGTCAGGCTGATCAACGACTCGTGATGGTGGCTCGAGCTCTGGTGAGCAATCCCCGTTCGCTGATTCTCGACGAACCGACCGCAGCGTTGGCTAATCGAGAAGCGGAACGAATCGCAGTAATACTGAATCAGCTTCGTCAAGCCGGAATAAGTCTGATTTACGTCTCGCACCGTATGAATGAAATTGAGCAGCTATGTGACGTGCTGTTCGTATTGCGCGATGGCAAGGTGGTGTTATCTGGGCCCGCAACATCTGAGATGGTGGAGAGGGCCGTAGCGGTAGGCATGTCGGGCACCTTGCAGGCGACGCTGCCGAATGAGGAGTTGGAGTCGCTTCCGATTCCAGAGGACGACCCAGCTGCGGCCGTAGCTCTTCGTTGCACGGGTCTTCGGAACCAGCGACTGAATGACGTGACGTTCGATGTGAAGGTCGGCGAAATCGTTGGTCTGGCAGGTTTGCTGGGTTCTGGTCGTACGGAGATCTTACGAGCCGTTGCGGGAGCTGATTCTCGTGAAAGCGGCGAGATAGAAGTATTCGGTGAGTCACATCGGTTTCGCAGTCCCTCTGATGCGATTGCCGCGGGCGTTGTCCTAATTCCCGAAGATCGCCGCAACGAGGGGGGCCTGCTCGGGCTATCGATACGAGACAATTTAATGCTTCCGTCAATACCTAGACGGTTCGGTTGGGTTCGAAAGGGCGAAGAGCGTCGGCTGGCCGACGAGGCGGTGCAGACTTTCGGGATCAAGTGTGAATCCTCGGATTCCTTGCTCCATACTTTGTCTGGCGGCAATCAGCAGAAGGTCATCATTGCACGATGGCTCCTTACCGGTGCCCGGGTTTTGCTGATGGATGAGCCAACGGCAGGTATCGATGTTGTCGCAAAGAAGGAGATCATGGATCTCGTTAGCGACGTAGTGCGCGAAGGCCGGGCTGCTGTCGTTGTGAGTTCAGAACTCAGTGAACTTACGGGATTTTGTGATCGGATCTACGTTGTCATCGATGGACAGATCGCGTTCGTAGTCGATGGCAGAATTAGCACCGAGCGGCTGGCTGGAATGTGTTCCCCGCGGTTGACCGGGGGACCAGCTGAGGTTCTGACACGCATGTGACCGATAGCCGCATCTCGGCAACCGGAATCGTTCATTCTCTGTCCTGGCTCCGAGACTGACCGAAGGCGCGCGACCACTTGACGCAGACAAGAATTGAGGCCTCGATGAACTCGGAAGTTGAGCTACAACGGATCGGCGATGAAGGAGTCGTTCTTCTGACCCTCAACGCACCAGAGCGTCGAAACGCACTTACGGTTGAGATGGCGAATCAGATCTCGTCGACGCTGACACAGCTCGAGAGTGACGAATCAGTCCGAGCTCTTGTAATAACAGGTGAGGGTACGGCGTTCTGCGCCGGTGCCGCTCTTGCGACCCTGAGAAATGCCGACAACCAAGTACTACATTCGATCTACGACTCGTTTCTCCGTGTGGCCGCAAGCCCGCTTCCGACGATAGCCGCACTAAATGGAGCGACTGTTGGCGCCGGCGTGAATTTGGCTCTCGCATGCGATCTTCGTATTGCAACGCCACAGACGAAGGTTGATGTTCGATTTCTGAGACTGGGACTTCATCCCGGTGGCGGGAGCACGTGGATGCTGTCGCGACTTGTGGGACCCCAGGGCGCATCGTCGCTCATCCTTTTCGGCGAGGTGCTCGTCGGTCGTAGATGCCAAGAGGCGGGATTCGCCTGGGAGATAGTTGACGACGACCGACTGCTTCCGCGTGCAATCGAGCTCGCAACAAAGGCAGCCGAAGTCAACCCTCTCCTTCTAAGGCGTGCAAAGGAGACGCTTGGAAGAGCTTCAGAGATGTCCCACGAAGAAGCAATCCAACTTGAGCTGATGCACCAGCTGTGGTCGCTGGACCAGCCAGGATGGAAGAAGCAGTTTGCCGTGGACTAACCGAGGAGATGGGGTCGACGCGTCACTGCGAATGCGGAATCTCATATAAAATTGCCCGCCACCCGGTTCCCCACCGGTGTGCGGACGGACATCAGAAGGCCGATGAGGCACCGTCCGGTATCGACCCAATGACTCCGTTCATCTCCAGCTTTTGTATCTCTGTCGGCGTTAAACCCAAGAGACCGCTCAGGACTTCGTTGTTGTGTTCTCCAAGCTGGGGCGGAGTGGATCTATTGAACTCCTTGGGCCCATTGCCGAACTTGACCGGGTACCCGCTGTACACCACCGATCCACAAAGTGGGTGATCGAGGACTTCAAAGAACCCTCGCTCCTGTAGCTGTTCGATGTCACCCTGTTCGTGGGGCATGATGAGGCGAGCCACCGGTATGCGCGAAGCCTCAAGCGTATCGACGATGGCGGCGCTGGTGCGTTGACCGCACCAGACGGTGAGGATCTCGTCGATGCGGTCATGCCAAAGCCTTCGCTGGTCTACGTTCGCTAGAGCTAGTTCTTCCTTGTCCACGGGATCAACGATGCTGACCAAGTCACGCCATTGTTCGTCAGTTGCGACCGAGATTGCGACCCACCTGGATTCGCTGCTTGGCAAAGTCGGCTCATCGGCAGAACTGTAGATGCCTTGTGGCGCATACGCGGGATGTCGATTGCCCATCCGATTCAGCAAATTGCCGTAGGCCGAGAATTCGATGACCTGCTCGGCCGTCACGTTATGCATTGCCTCGATCATCGGAGATTCGACGAGACAGCCTTCTCCTGTTCGCCGGCGATGCTCGAGCGCAACCAACAGAGCAAAAGTGCTGTGAGTGCCCGCAATGGGGTCGCTGGGATTGTTTGAAGCTTGCGGCACCTCATCGGGATATCCGGTAACCCACGCCATGCCTGAAGTGTGTTCCAGAGTCTGTCCGTATCCGACGCGGTCTCGCCACGGTCCGGTGAGACCAAACGCTGGGGCGCGCAGCATGACGACGTCTTCGCGGACCTCTCGAATGGCCTCGTAAGTCAAGCCAAACCGCTCAAGTACTCGCGGGCTGTAGTTATCGATAACAACATCACACTGACTGATGAGACTCAGAGCTAAGTCGCGCCCCTCAGTTGACTCGAGATCGATCGTAATGCCTCGTTTATTCGTGTTCGTTCCCTGGTAGAGCGGCCCCCATTCCCACCACCCAGGAAAGGTCGGGGGTTTGACGGAGTTAAAGCGCATTCCGTCAGGTCTGCGAGTGGATTCAACATGGATCACGTCGGCACCAAGCGCACCTAGGAATTGACCAACGATTGGTCCGGCCCAGAAGCTCGTGAAATCAGCTACCCGAATTCCCTCGAACGGCAGGGGCTGAGGCCCATCGCTGGATGTTGCCTTGCGCCGGGTCGCGGGCCGGGGTGTCTCGGTGGCAAATCCCTTCCACGATGTCGTGTGCTCACCAAGACTCGGCGCGGCGCTGAGTTCGGACCATTGGCTACGACCATTTACGTAATAGTGCTGACGAGGCTGCAGGAACCCACCAGATGGGTTCTCGATGTAGAAGCCACGGTCTGCGAGCTGCTCGAGCTGGGGAGCCGTTTGGCCATTCCCTACAGGAGCTGCGGGCACCCGGAGCAAAGTGGCCATTTCCAGAATCTCATCTGTCGTTCGTTCAGATGACCACGCATTTAACTCCGCTACGAGCTCATCGTGTCGATTCAAACGACCCTGGAGAAAGGCCAACTGCTCATCTACCAGCCAATCTGGTCGCTCAACGAGGACGCAAAAGTCGGACCACTGCTGCGCAGTAACGACCATGAATCCAATGAACCCATCCTTGGTTGGATGAACATCCGGCAGATTCCTATACCGAATCGGTCTCCAGGGGGTGCCGGCGATGGAATACCAGGTCATTGGATACATCGCCACGTTGAGAACGACAGCCTCAAACGTTGAGACATCGAGCAGTTCGGTGATATCGGTTAATTGTGTTCTGTACAAGGACGTCATCAGCCCAACAGCAGCAAACGAACCACCGAGCCACTCGGCGAGGTCTCCACCGCTGATCAGGGGGGGTCTATTCGGGCTTCCACGTTGCCCCGCCATTCCGCTCCACGCTTCGAGCGTCGCCGGGGTAGAGGCCTTGTCCGACCAGGATCCGTCCAGGCCGAAAGGAGACAGCGAGACAACCGTACAACCAGTCCCAGCTCGAATCGCCTTGGGATGGAGCGCTGGGTGAGCCGACAAATCATTGCCAGAAGACCAAACGACAGCGTCAAAATGATCCAGATCTCGCAGGAGGCCGGATACGTCATCGTCGACCGTCGGATCTACAACTGCACTCAGCTTTGAACACGCGAGGTATTCAAAGAGGGCACCAGTTTTCCCCTGCAGATCAATACCAGCCGATGCATATCTGCGCAGCGGATCGCCGTCCGGTGGTTCAAATTTTACGACTGATGCACCAGCGTCGCAGAGCAGCTTTGTGCAGTAGTTCCCACCAATTCCTGACGTGAGGTCAGCAATCCAAAGACCAGCAAGAGGATCGCCCAACAACGCAATACCCCCCGGGTGTCAGCTAGCGAGAAAGGCCGGAAGTTCGATGTGCTGCTTCTCACACCGACGAATGTAGAAATCTCGAATCCATTCCGCGTCGATGGTCTGATACACGTTTCCATCTTCGTCAAGATTGAGATTCGCCCCCACAACCATCACGAGCAAGTCGGTGCCGTTCTCTCCCGCTTGGAACGTGTGCGTTGAGCTCGCCTGCTCGTAGATGAACGAATTGGCTTCGTAGAGCTGCCCGTATTCGAGGTACCACCACGAACCCGCCAACGTGGCGACCTGAGCCACTCCGGTGTGCTTGTGTCTGGGCAGCGTCACGTTCGGATCGATGCGAATCCGGATCACCCACTCGCCCAGGTCGAGATCGGCCCGAAGGAGTTGGTAGTGGGTGCCATCTCCGACGCTGATCTCTGGCACCTCGTTCATGTCCCAGTGCAGCGCGGGGGTCTCTGTTCGAGCCGCGGTTTCAGTCGTCATGGGCTATCTCCAGACGTATGGTTATAAGCATTGTCACAGTCAGGGTACTGCCCACCTTGCGGGCTGTCCAGCGCAACCGGGAAGGGCGGTCGCGCTGATTCGTCAATATGAATACAACGATTCTTACAGTAAGCTGCCGGCATGTCAGACTTTCTCGCAGGAGTGCGGGTCATTGAATGCGCGACCTTGATGAACGGCGATTACGTCGGGATGATGCTTGGGGACCTCGGAGCGGACGTCATCAAGGTTGAGGACAGGCAACGAGGCGACTACATGCGAGACATCTTGGGTCAGATCGGCCCACGAAACAGCCCGGCTCATTTGCACCTCAACCGCAATAAGCGCAGCATCGCACTTGATCTTCGGGATCCAGAGGATCAGAAGGTGTTCTGGAAGCTTCATGAATCCGCAGACATCTTCGTCGACGGGTCCGTTGCTGGTGCCGCCGAACGCCGCGGAATTGGCTACGAAGCGCAACGAGTCCGGAACCCGGGGATCATCTATTGCCAGGCGACAGGATTTGGTGCAACTGGACCGTATGCACAGATCCCTACACATGGCAGGATGCAGACCGCTTTGGGTGGCGCCTATCCCATGACCAAGGGAAATGACGGTCGGGTCGTTCAGGTTGTGCCGGAGCCCAGCGCATATGGCACGACCAAGGGTGCCGGCTATGCGGCATCACCTTCGATTGCTGGTGCCTATGCCGTTGCTTATATCGCCAGTGCGCTCTACGCGCGAACGAGATCAGGTCAGGGCTGCTACCTCGATGTTGGCGCAAGTGACGCGATCATTGCGGCGGGGTGGATGGCGCCGGTTTACACACTCAATTGGGACCGCCTCACGGACATGAATGGGCTCCCCGACGATCCCCAGGATCCTGAGTTTGAAGAGAGAGTGAAATACCAGTTCTACGAGACGGCAGATGAGGAGTTCGTTCTGTTCTGCTGCGCCGAACCAAAGTTTTGGAACAAATTCTGTGACCTCGTCGGTCGAGACGACCTGAAGGACTCCGACGATTCGGGTTCGGTAGCTCTCGATTTCGGGCACAACGACGAGAAACTACGAGCCGAGTTGAGCTCCATTATTGGCTCTCGGACTCAGGATGAGTGGTTAGCACTGGCAGCAAAGAACCACCTTCCGATCGGCCCAAGTCCGCGTATTGCCAAGCTTGCAGACGATCCGCACATTCAAAGCCGCGAGATATTGCGGGACTACGTTCATCCTGAAGCAGGTCCCTTTCTCGACGTCGCTCCTCCAGTGATCAGCTCGGCCGGCAAATGGAAATTGCGACACCCAGCACCTGCTCATGGTCAGCATTCTTCTGAGATACTGCAGGAGCTGGGGCTGGACTCACGACGCAGTCCATAACCGGACGTCACTCGCACCACAGGTGGGACGCGTGGTGGAGAACGAGGTCCGCGCGGGGTGACGGCGTACTTCGCCAAGGGGCTATGCCTCAAATTGATCTACCGGCTGAAGAGTTGGGTCTGCGGCGATCTGGTCAAGTGCGACGGCGGGGTACACCGCCAACCAGCACGGGGGTGGTGGTGCTCCGTCAAATCAATGAGGCACAGGTCGTCGAGCGCACACGCTGACGATCCAGCCTTCGTCCGACTTGCGGGGTGCTCGGCTTCTCGGCCCCACTGCTTCTCGAGGTGGCAGCGCGCACACCCATCTGCGCGCGTGACCTGGTCGATGCCCACGAGCTCAACGCCCTGGTCGACCTGGCGCTTCATCTCCGACGAGCTTGAGGCGGCCGGTCCAGGGACCTCGGTGTGCACGGACGCCGAGGTCCCTGGGGTCCGGCTGAACCTGGTCGAGCAACAAGAGCGACCGCACAGCGGTGGAAAAGCTCTACTGCTGCTGCCTCAAGGATGTGCTCTTCCAGCCGACATTTTCGGCTCTGCGTTCGGCGGCACAGGCGGGCGGGGCCTGGTGTGGGTCACTTGCACGGGGGGGTTCAATGTGAGACACTAATCTTATCATTAGCATGATTAATCAAGTTGCAGCACGGGGAGGGTCTGACAGTGTTCAATCTCTTTAGCGTTGATGATCACGTGGTCGAACACGCCTATGTCTGGACGGACCGCGTATCCGCCAAACACCGAGAGCGTGCCCCGCACGTCATCTTCGAAAACGGCCGTGAGCAGTGGGAATACGAGGACGAGCGCACTCTCACGATGGGGCTGAACGCCGTCGCCGGGCTACCTCCCGAGAAGTGGTCAACTGAACCGTCCCGGTTTGATGACATGATCCCCGGCTGCTACGACCCCGTCCAACGGGCTGACGACTTCATCAGCCAAGGCATTCTGGCGAGCGTCGCATTTCCGACGCTTCCACGTTTTGGCGGCGCGCTCTTCTCCACGTTCAAGGACAAGGACCTCGCATCCGAATGTGTCCGAGCATGGAACGATTTCATTCTTGAAGAATGGTGCACGTCGGGACCACCTGGGCTCTACGTTCCAATGGTCATTGTTCAGCTCTGGGATCCGCACCTCGCTGCAGCTGAACTTACGAGGTGCGTAGAGAAGGGAGCAAAGGCTCTTTGTTTCGTGGAGAATCCCGTGCCGCTCGGACTTCCTGGATTTCACAGTGATGCGTGGTCGCCATTGTGGGAGGTCACCCAAGAGACCGATGTGCCAGTTTGTCTGCATATCGGGTCGTCGGGCGTTACGACCGTCCCGGACCCGGCCAATCCGAACTCTGCGATGATGCAACTCATAGCGCTGGCAAACGTCAATTCGATGAGCAGCGTGATCAACGTTCTCCTCAGCGATACGCTCCACGACTTTCCGAAACTCAAGATGGTGTGGTCGGAGGCTGGTATTGGCTGGGTCCCATCAACACTCGAGCGAGCCGATCGTCAAGTCAGTCGACACCAGGGTTGGGCAGCGCAACACGACATGCTCCCATCCGAACTATTCCACCGAAACATGTACTGCTGCATGATCGATGAGCCACTCGGTCTGAGGCATCGCGCCGACATTGGTATTGATCGGATCTTGTGGGAGAACGACTACCCGCATGCGGACACGCCGTGGCCGATCGTTCAGGAATCCTGCGAAGAATTGTTCTCCGGAGTTCCCCAGGACGACATTGACATCATTACGCATGGCAATGCGGAGCGGATCTTCAACTGGAAGATGGCCGATCCCGCCCTGATAGGGGCGCCGCTGTCGGACAAAGCGCGGAGATTCACGGCCAAGGAAGTTCAGTACGTCCCCAGCACGTTGACGGGTGATCGATGCGGCGTGTTGATCGAGGGAGCGCTAACCCAGATGTGCGGCCTTCCGATTGGCGAGGATGGACTGTGTCTCAATGGTCATAGTTCTGATCAAACTCATGTATCGGTGGCCACCGTCGCGTAAACCAATGGTGCTGCCAACGCGATGCACTCGACATGTGGAGCAGTTGCGCCACTCTCGCCTCCCTTAGCACTGGAACTGGTGCTCCGGTACGTCACCGGAAAAAAGATGCACCTGAATATATGGCGGTTCGGACTGCCTGCATGATGTACACGACGGGATAACCCAACAAACAAATGACAGGAGATACAAGCATGAAATCCGCAAAGCG
This sequence comes from uncultured Acidimicrobiaceae bacterium, assembly GCA_963783995.1. Classification (GTDB taxonomy): domain Bacteria; phylum Actinomycetota; class Acidimicrobiia; order Acidimicrobiales; family RAAP-2; genus Bog-473. Next base: position 175,197 of record CAWAPU010000007.1, on the reverse strand, counting down.
ACGCTGCTGGATACCAGCAGCTATGGCATTTGCGCTGGGGGCGGGATGTCTGTTTATGAGCTCCACACCCAGCTCCGCGAGTACAAGCGACCCCAACATAACGATAGGAATCGCCGCCATCACCAATACGTCGGCATCCGTAACCTCACTGATCGCCGCTGTTCAAAGCGAAGCGAGCATGTTGGGTTGGCACACCACAGCGCTCAACGCGGACGGGGACGCATCCCAAATGGCTGAGGACATGTCGACTTTGGTTACCGACCATGTAAACGGCATTGTTGACATCGGGATCAACCCCGCCCAGGCGCACGCAGGGATGCAAGCGGCCAAGGCCGCGGGGATTCCGATCATCGCAGTCGGGGCAGTCTTGATCAATCCCGGGGATCTCGTCGCGACGACCTATACAGCAGACGACAAGAGGATGTCCCAAATGCTGGCGGATCAGATTCTGAAGGACTACAAGGGGAAGTCGGCTGGGAATGCTGTGGACCTGCAGGATTCCAGCCTCGGGGGTTCAGTTGTAATCCGAAGTAACTCCCTCACGGAGATTCTCGGCAAGCACGGGATCAAGGCTGTGTCTAATCCACAAGTCAACCTGGCGAATGCGGTGCAGAGTACGGATCAGGCACTCTCGGACGCCGTTCAGGCGAATCCTTCGATCAAGATGGCCTGGGGGATTTTGGACTTTGAGTTCGCCGCCGCGATTCAGACGATTCAGACCGACCACCTAGGCAACATCGGGGTTTTTGGCTACCTGTTGGACCCAATTGACTTCGGCCTTCTCAGGGCAGACAAGAACGGACCTCTGCCCGAGGCGGTTGTCGACTCTCCCTACAGCGCGTACTCCTGGTACGCAATGAATGACTTTGTGAACAAGTTCGACCTTCATAAGACAGACTGGGTCGCCTCGGAAGCGGTCCATCCAGCTCCATACATTGTCTTGACGCCGCAAAATGTTCCCGCTACTGGTGACACCTACAATTATCCGTCCTTCGAGCCCAGCTTCGTGAAACTGTGGACGAGCGAGGGTGTCAAGGTTTCGAACGGTTGAGTTGAATTCCCGTCCCTCGGGGCCGGATGCCTCAGTGTCCGGCCCCGAGGGACTCCGGGTTTAGAAAGGGGGAGTGAAGATGGATATGAAAGCCGGTTCCCGCTGGAAGAGTGTTGTGTGCGACACCGAATTGGTTGTAATCCGCGCCCCCGACTCTGCGTTACGAGTCGATTGTGGAGGACATGAGATCATTCCTTTTGGCGACACAGCACCGACCGGACTTGAAATCGACGGCGCGGAGTCGGATGGAACGCAAGTGGGCAAGCGATATGCGGATGAAGAACTCGGGATCGAGTTGCTGTGCACCAAGGCTGGCATAGGCAGCATTACTGTTGACGGCACGAGGCTGCCGCTCAAGGACGCCAAACCGCTTCCAGCTTCGGACTGACTCCCCGTGGCCAACGAGCGAAGGGAAACCGGACCGCCCCTTGAGTCTGATTGAGGCTCCTCCGAGTCGTGATCCGATGAAGCCCGTTGCCTTTGAAGAGCGGCTGGCCGGCCCTGGGTCGGAATCGGCCGACCCGGTCCGAATGGATCAACAGGAGGCGAGATGACACGGATCCGAGCTGCGACACGCACAGATTTCCCCGATGACCTTGTCCACGTCTGGGATCGATTGATGGCAGATGGCGGGACGCCTGGGAGCGAGAAGCCGCTGAACTTCTTGGTGGCCCTCGCCAACAGTCCTGTACTCCTTCGGGTTTACGCTCGCTTCCTCAATACGACGTGGGCGGAGTGCTCACTTGACGACCGAACCCGAGAGCTCGTCATCTTGCGATGCTCATGGCTCAGCAAGTCGAGTTACATATGGCAACATCACGTCGACGTAGCCCGGTCGGTGGGGCTAAGCCCGGCCCAGATGCTCGCGGCAAGAGACCTCAGACCTGAACACCTTGATCTCATCCAGCAGACCGTCCTGCCGTACGTGGACGCCGTGATGACAGACAGCGTCACAGATGATGACGTTGAGAAGCTTTCAAACCTTGTAGGCAGTCGGGGCGTGGTCGGGGTAACGATGCTGGTCGCCTTCTACCTCATGACGGCGCGATTCATGGGAGCGCTCGACGTCACGACGGACCATCCGTTTTCCGGGTTCGACGTATAGTGGATACACCTGCGGAAGCTACCTCTCCTTATGTAATTGCTGAAGGAGTTGGGTTTACTGAGGGCCCAACTGCCATTCCCGGTGGCATTGCCTTCGTCTCCGTCGATCTGAATTGCGTCTTTGTGCTGACAGAGGGTCCGCACCTTCGAAGAGTGGCTACAGGAAGCGGTCCGAACGGTATGACCTGCGACCGTGAGGGCAATCTCTACGTTGCCCTCAACGGGGGAGCGTGGTTCGGAGGAGACGACGAACCGGGAATCCTGCGAATCGACGTTGATGGCAACGTGGAGTATTTGGCAACAGGGTTTGAAGCTCCGAACGATATCTGTTTCGGACCTGACGGCAAACTCTATTTCACCGATCCTCGAAGAACCTCTGACCCTTATGACCCGGCTCAGGTGAAACCCGGTCGTCTTTTCTCGTGCAATGCGGACGGGTCGAATGTGGAGGTAGTCCACGAAGGAATTCTCTTCATCAACGGACTGGCCTTCGATGCCACCGGCAGCGTCCTGTATCTCGCCGAGATGAGTAGAAAGCGACTCCTCGCGGCGACCTTCGATGCCGGGAAGTTGGGCGACTTTTCCGAGGTCATAACGCTGGACAACGGTGCTCCGGACGGATTCGCGCTAGATGTCGACGGGAACATCTGGCTCCCATCGCAACGCGACGACGCTGTTTTTGTCGTTTCCCCTCTTGGAAAGATGATCGGAGCGTTCCACACGCCGGCGGGATCTTCTCCAACAAACTGCTGCTTCGCTGGTTCGGATATGAAATCGCTGATTGTGTCTACGAGCCGCGCGTCTTCCGTGGTTCGAATTCAGACTGACGTCGCGGGCCTCGAGCTTTATCCCCTGCGCTAGAGATCCCGCCGACAGTGACGGCCCGCGCTGACGAGCGGCCTAGACACACACAACGACGACGCATTGTTAGGGGTTCGCTTCTCGTACACCCGCTTGTCGCATCACTCCGGATCCGGAAGCTGAATCGTCGACTCCCACTTCGCATACTCAGCGAGTTGCTGGTCGATGGATCGCCTGATGTATTCCAAGCACGATGACCTCAACGGGAGTCGCAACGGAGGGTCCGAGGAGGTGACTGCGTCAAAGATTGCCGCCGCCCCGAGCGCTGGATCACTCAGGGGATCATCTGTTGCGCGGTGCGAAATGACCTCGTAGAGGTGATCGTAGCCATCAATCTTCGGAATGGGGATCGCTTTGCTGATCAGCTCAGTAGCGAAGCTCCCCGGCTGCACGACAGTGATTTTGATCCCAACGAGATCCAGCTCGAAGGCCAACGTTGCACTCAAGCCTTCCACGGCATACTTGGTCGCTGAATATACGCTCCGGCCAGGCACTGGAGCTGCTCCCGCGAGCGAAGAGATATTGACGAAATGACCCGATCCCTGAGCGTGTAAGTGGGGGAGAAACGCCTGAATTACAGATACGGTTCCAAAGAAATTAACTTCAAACAGCCGCCGAATATCGGTCTCTGAGCACGCTTCAAGTGGCGCTCGAAACGCCGATCCCGCGTTGTTAACGACATAGTCCACTCTTCCAAAGGCGTTCCAAGCTCGCTGGGTCACCCTTTCAACGGCATCTTGGTCGGTTACGTCGAGCTCGAAAGTTCGAGCCTTCTTGCCCCCCGCTTGCTCGAGTGTCGTTAGGCGTTCCGCCTGTCGAGCTGTCGCGATCACTCGGTCGCCAGATGCCAGAACATGGGATGTCAGCGCGTGGCCGATCCCCGTTGCTGCACCTGTAATGAACCAAACTCTATTCAAGAATTCGACCTCTGATCGGAAGCTGGATGCCGACTGGGGCGAGTCGTCAGACGTTTGCTCCTGCGAGATGGGACCCAATAGGGATCCGCGCCAAATTGGACCACAGGTCTTGGTTGCTCTCGAGCAAGAGAGAACCGATTTCTGACCACCATTCGCCCTCATTGCCCCATTCGTCGCGCCATGACCACAACCGGGTTGTGCTCAATCGGAGCTGGTGCTCACGTGTGATACCGATTGCTCCGTGCATTTGATGCGCTATACGTGCCACCACGCCAGCCGTACGCCCCGCCTGTCCTTTTGCTGATCCAATGGCCATGACTCTTTGTGAGATGTCCTCAGTCTGGACGCAAGCGTCAACCGCCGCATCACTTGCAATCCGTAGAGCGGCTACTTCTGCGGCCACTTCGGCGACTTGTTGTTGGACCGCTTGAAACCGGGCAATGGGTCGGCCAAATTGATTTCGTTCCACAGTGTGGGTAACCGTCAGATCCAGCGCACGTTCTGCGGCACCGGACATTAATAAGCAGCGGAACAAGGCGCCGTACATCGTCGTCCACTTCACGGTGCCGTTCGGCACTTCCGTGACTCGATCAGACGAAACTATGTCGTCAATCGTTAGATCGTCTCGGGGCTCTTCGGCCAAGTTGCTACCGAGACGAAGTGACTCGGCAGATGGTTCCAACTGAGCTAGAAACTCGCCGTCGTCGCCATGGCCGACAATGACGATGGAGTGCGCGTATCTTGCCCACGGAACACGGCGGATTTCGCCTGATAGGTGCCAACCATCACGCGCGGGACTGCGATTCACTTCTGAGGAGACGCAAACTGCCAAGGGCCCGGCAGAAATCGATTTTCCGAATTTCGAGAGAAGAAGCCCTCCGAGGATTGTCTCAGCAAGCGGGATGGGAGCCGATCCTGCTCCCGCTTCTCGGAGCAATACCGCAACGTCATGCAGGTCTCCGCCTGGGTTGCCATCAACCTGCTCGGTTGAAAGGAGAGTCATCCCGCTGTCGTCCAGGGTTTTCCAAAGTTCGGGATCCCAACCCCGATCAACCCGATCTGGGGTGCAGAAGCTCCGAAATATGCTGCTTGCAACGTCAGCCAACAGCTCCTGACTGTTCATCGCAGTCCAAGTTCCCTTGCGATCACTCCGCGAAGTATTTCGTTCGTGCCTCCCCTGAGCGTAAAGCCCGGGGAATGGCAAATCGCTTGGGCGAGTAGGCGGGGCAGTCGTTCCGAATCCGCCAGGTCCGCTTCCAGCCTTGATACCTGTCGAATTGCTTCGATCAGTTCTCCTTCGAAACGCGTTCCTAGATCCTTGACCAAGGCAGCCGGGACATTCGGAATTCCGCCGCACTCGAGCTCATTTGCTACCGCGATCGACATTTGGCGAAGAACCCAAACTCGAGCCGCCAACTCTCCTACAACAGCGCTTCCCCTCAGACCCGGGTTGACTCGAGGCCTGTCGTAGTTTGTCGAGGTACGCGGTCAGTAGGGGAAACGTACTGAGCCAACGCTCAGGCCCACTTCGCTCGAATGCCAGTTCCGATGTGACTTGGCTCCAGCCTGAGCCCACGGCTCCTAGGACCTGCAAGTCGGGTACGAACGTGTCTTCGAAAACAACCTCGTTAAAGTGATGCTCACCGGAAAGCATCAGGATTGGTCGGATTGTGACTCCAGGTGATGGGAGATCCACTATCAACTGTGAGAGTCCCGCGTGACGATTCCCATTTTCTGCCGGTGAAGTTCGCACCAACACGACCAAACCATGCGCACGATGCGCTCCACTCGTCCACAACTTGGTGCCGTTGATTGACCATCCACCCTCGACTCGTCGCGCGAGGGTACGAATGCCCGCGAGATCGGAGCCTGCGTCCGGCTCACTCATACCCAAGCCGAAGAAACATTCACCCCTAGCGATACGCGGAAGGTACGAATGTTTTTGTTCTTCGCTGCCAAATCGAAGTAGTGAGGGTGCGATCTGACGATCGGCTACCCAATGCGCAGCCACCGGCGCGCCAGCGGCAAGCAATTCTTCGGTTACCAGGTACCGCTCCAGAACGGATCGACCATGCCCGCCATAGCTTTCCGGGATGGTCATACCAATCCACCCCTGAGCTCCTACTCGGCGACTGAATTCTTCATCCCAACCCGACAGCCAAGAGTCACAGATAGGTTCGAACCTGTCCTCCCGCCTCTCGTTTTCGATAAAACGCCGCACGGACGCTTGTAGGGACAAGAACCCGGCGTCCGCTAACTGGGCGGCAGATGGAAAGAGGGTCGCGGCTGCCATTTCTTCCTCCCTGAGGGTGCGTTACCCGACTGAGCGTCCACCCCCAGAAGCCCCGTCCTGCGGGAGTCTTCTTCTGGCAATTGTAGCTTCGGTTATCATTGATAGAATCATTATGACTAATTGCGAAAACAAAGACAAGTTCGCAACGGGACCGGGAAGGGAAGCCGCAACCCGCCATCTCTTCGCTCCCACACAGACCGGATCTCGATTCGTGGTGGAGGGAAGCGGCTTCAGTTCAGGAAGGGGCTAGGGGACAGACCCTTGTCTCACTCCCGGGTACGACCCCACGGAACAACTTGGTCCATCGCTTCCGGGAATTTGCGTTGTGCATATTTGATATAGGCGTCAATATGCTCTCGCATACGCTGTTCGGCTGCGGGCGCATCGTGCGAGGAGATCGCGAAATAGATCTCCTCATGAGCCTTAAGTATGGCAGCACGCCGCGGCTCGGGATAGTCAATACCAATGAGGGTGCCGTCCATAATCCCCAGCAATGATTCGACAATGTACCCAAATAGCGCGTTTCCTGATGACCACGCAATGATGTCGTGGAACTCTTTATTCACCTCAAGGAACAGATATTCATCGTCAATGTGTTCTGCCATCCGATCGATGGTCTGTTTCAGGGCAATGAGGGAGTCATCAGCAATCCGTTGGGCGGCTAGTGAGCTGATCATCGGCTCTAGTGCTGCGCGAACCTCGGCGATTGTGCGGAACGGCGCGGACTTGAGCTCCATGAGCAAGACGATCGTGCTGCTCAAGTGCGAAGAGTCTGGATCAAGCAGCACTGGTCCGCCACCTGGACCTGGCTTAAGGGCAATTACGCCCTGGAACTCCAACAGACGCAGCGCTTCCCTAAGGGTCCCACGACCTGCGTCATAGAGCTCAAGCATGGTCTTCTCTGGCGGCAACGAATCGCCCGCTTTCAAGCCAGCTCGAAGAGAGTCCCGGATAATCCGTTGAGCCACCAGCATGGCGGTCTTTTGGGGGCGATATTGTTTGTCCACTGTAAAAGGCACTTTGGCTATTTCCAGGTCCGTGGGAAGAAATCGATTGCGGAGATTTGGAATTCGAGGAGGCCACCGCAGCTCACTTCAGTGATCAAGGTTATCAGAGTTGGACCCCTCGAGCCGCGTTAGACGAACAGCGAGTCGAGGGACTCTTCGCCGCGACGTGAGCGCTCCACGGCTTGCGCTGGCCTAGATTTTCCGTGGCGCCTCGTGAGGTCTCTGCCAGGCGGTGGCCCGAGGCGCCCTCCTTGGGAGATGAGGTGATTACTGGCTTGTTGCCTCGAACGGAGAACCTTCAGCAAACGGCGACGCCCAGTTCCATGCCTCAAGCGGGCGCTTCGGCGTCGACTGCCTGACAAACTGGGCCTGCGTGGCGGTCGGCGGCGCCGTCATCACGGCCGGGCCGACGTTCCTGCCCTTCGAGGCCATGGCCCCGATCGCCCGCAGCGGTTACCGCTTCGTCGCCTCCGACGGCGGGATCTTCAACTACGGCGCCGGCGCCCCGTTCTTGGGCTCCATGGGTGGCCAGCACCTCAACGCCCCCATCGTGGGGATGGCCACGATGCCCGCCGGCGACGGGTACTACCTCGTGGCCGCCGACGGCGGGGTCTTCAACTACGGCTCGGCGCAGTTCTACGGCTCGGCGGGTTCGTTGCACCTGGCGAAGCCGATCGTGGGCATGGCGGTCACGCCCGACGGCGGGGGTTACTGGCTCGTGGCGTCCGACGGCGGCATCTTCAGCTACGGCGACGCCCAGTTCTACGGGTCCATGGGCGGCCAGCCGCTGAACAAGCCGATCGTCGGCATGGCGGCGCTGCCCAACGGCTACGGCTACTACCTCGTCGCCTCCGACGGCGGCATCTTCACGTTCCCGACGGGTCCCTCGGGCCCGCCGTTCTTGGGCTCGACCGGTTCGATCCCGCTCAACAAGCCGGTCGTCGGCATGGCGGTGACCTCGGCGGGCCAGTACTACCTCGTCGCTTCGGACGGTGGCATCTTCAGCTTCCCGACCGGTCCGAGCGGTCCGCCCTTCTACGGCTCGACGGGCTCGATCGTGCTCAACAAGCCGGTGATCGGCATGACGATGACCGCCGGTGGCGCGGGGTACTACCTCGGGGCGTCCGACGGCGGCATCTTCAGCTTCCCGACCGGGCCGACGGGGCCGCCCTTCTACGGCTCACGCGGCGGCCAGCCGCTCAACGCGCCGATCGTGGGCATCTCGGGGTAGGCAGCCCCGGCGTCAACGCGGTCGCAGCAGAACCGAAGAGGGTAAGCGCGCGTTGGGTCGCGTCGCGTTTGGTTGGGAGGGCCACGCCCTTGTCACGTCGCTGCAACGACGCTTGACCAGACTTCGAGATAGGGGCACGCTGTGCCTCGCAGTAGCAACACGGGTGGGCAATTCGTGGAGGACCTCCATGGGTCGCTGACCCGAGGAGACAAGGGAGGCGACATGCGTCGTATCGTCCGTTTTCTCACCGTCGTGTGCGCGATGGCCTTGGGGGCCTTGCCCCTGGCAGTGTCGGGCGGGAGCGCCCAGGCCGCCCTCACCGTGCCCGCCACGGTGTCGGCCTCCAACTGGACGACCATGTCGAATACCGAGGGCACATCCCCATCGTCTGACTCGTACCTCGGCAGCGTCTCTTGTGTCACCTCCGTCTTCTGCCTGGCGGTCGGTTCCAACGATGTGTTCTCGGACCCGACGTACTTCGCCGAGCAGTGGAACGGTTCGACCTGGTCACCGATCGCCCTGCCCACGCCGGCCGGCGCGGCCGAACTCGAGCTCGATCAGGTCTCTTGCGTGACGACCAGCTTCTGTGTCGCCGTCGGACAGGCCTACTTCTCGGGCACGCAGACCCCCCTGATCCTGCAATGGAACGGCAGTGGGTTCGTCGTCGTGCTGGGCGCGACGGCGGCCAGCTCTGCCGCCACTCTCGGCGCCGTCTCGTGCCTCAACGCATCGCTCTGCTATGCCGCCGGTTCGACCGGCACTGACTTGGACCAGGCATTGGTTGAACAGTGGAACGGGTCGAGCTGGAGCGCCTCCACGCCCGTCCCTCCCGCGACCGGAATCACAGAGATCCAGATCCTTGGCATGTCATGCGGCAGCACCTCTACGTGCATGGTCGTCGGGCAGGCGGAGAGCGGGAGCCCCACGGTGACCTACAGCCTGCAATTGACGGGTGGCGTCTGGTACGGGGTCGTCACGCCCTCTCCGAGTGGCGTTGACTCTGCTCAGCTCGCGAGCGTGTCGTGCGTCGGTGCCTCGTTCTGCACGGCGGTCGGCTCCACCGAGCTGAGCGGCACTCCCGAGTTCGAGAACCTCATCGAGACCTGGAACGGTACGTCGTGGACACTCCTGCCCCTGACCCCGAGCACGCCGCCCACCTATGCCAGCTTCTTGGGCGGCGTCAGCTGCTTCAGTGCGACGTCGTGCACCGCAGTCGGCGGGATGTGGACCAACTCCACGCCGAACATCTCGACGGTGGTCTTGAACTGGGACGGCCAGTCCTGGACCGTGGCGAATTCTCGAACGCGCCGGGGGCCTTCCAGACGTCGTTGAACGGCGTCGACTGCCTGAGCAACTGGTCGTGTGTCGCGGTCGGCGTCGTCGACCAGACCGGCGCGACCAAAAACGCCCCCTACGCCGCTTCTGCTCCCATCGCACGGTCTGGTTATCGCTTCGTCGCTTCCGACGGTGGCATCTTCAACTACGGCGCCGGCGCCCCGTTCCTGGGCTCCATGGGCGGCCAGCACCTCAACGCCCCGATCGTCGGCATGGCGACCATGCCGGCCGGTGACGGCTACTACCTCGTCGCCGCCGACGGCGGGGTCTTCAACTACGGCTCGGCGCAGTTCTTGGGCTCGGCGGGCTCGCTGCACCTGGCGAAGCCGATCGTGGGCATGGCGGTCACCCCCGACGGTGGGGGTTACTGGCTCGTGGCGTCCGACGGCGGCATCTTCAGCTACGGCGACGCCCAGTTCTACGGGTCGATGGGCGGCCAGCCCCTGAACAAGCCGATCGTCGGGATGGCGGCGACCCCGAACGGCAACGGGTACTACCTCGTCGCCTCCGACGGCGGGATCTTCAGCTTCCCGACGGGGCCGGGTGGGCCCCCATTCCTGGGCTCGACCGGGTCGATCACCCTCAACAAGCCGGTGGTCGGCATGGCCGTCACCCCGGCGGGGCAGTACTACCTCGTCGCCACCGACGGCGGGATCTTCTCCTTCCCGAACAACCCGAGCGGCCCGCCCTTCTTCGGTTCGACCGGGTCGATCGCGCTCAACAAGCCCGTGATCGGCATGACGCTCACCGCGGGCGGCGCGGGGTACTACCTCGGGGCGGCCGACGGCGGGATCTTCAGCTTCCCGACCGGTCCAACGGGGCCGCCCTTCTATGGCTCACGCGGCGGTCAGCCGCTCAACGCGCCGATCGTGGGGATCTCCAGCTAAGGAGCCCTGGATCTCAACCGGAGCTGTGCCCGTCTCGCGACACCCCTTCGGCGGGACGGGCACGGCTCAACACCGATAGAGGAAGAGAGCGGCGCTGCCTCAGCGCTGACGTCGCCTCTTCCCGGCCTGTTGTCATGGCACTGCAACGCCGATGCAACTACCCTCCGCCACACTGAAAAGGTGGTGGCGCGTTCTCCCGCGCCGCCACCCTGACGAACTGCGGAGGTACTGATGCGGCGTGGGATGCGGCTATTGACAGCAGGGTGTGCGGTTGCGCTGCTTGCGCTACCGATGTCGCTCATCGCAACCGGCGGCGGAGGCGCCGCCACTCCTCACGGCCTGACCGCTCCCGCACAAGTGAGCGCGTCGAACTGGTCGATCATGCCGAATGCGATCACTGCACCAACCTCGGGGAACCCTCCGGGCAGCGTCTCGTGTGTCACGTCGACCTGGTGTATGGGCGTAGGGGGCGGCGTCACCGGATCCGATCAGGGCTCTTCGGAGGTGTGGAACGGTTCGACCTGGACGCCCGTCGCTTTGCCCTCGATCGGCGGTGCCACCTCGTTCACCTTCCTCGGCGTCGATTGCGTGACCACCTCGTTTTGCGTCGCCGGCGGTGATCAGACGGGTTCGTCGGCGGTTACCACTCCGCTGATCTTGGAATGGAACGGCTTTTCGTGGCTGGTGGCGCAGGGCGTGGCGGCTGCGCCCAACTCGTCGATCATCGGCGTCTCGTGCACCAGCGTGAGCTTCTGCGTGGGCGTCGGCGAGGGTGGCACCACGCCGGCCACCCCGTTGGTCGAGCAGTTCAACGGTTCTTCCTGGACGGGGTCGACGCCCGCTCTGCCCTCAGGGGTATCGGCCGGCCTTCTCTACGGCGTGTCCTGCACCAGCCCGGCCTTCTGCATGGCCGTCGGTTTTGACAACGGCTCGCCCTCGCCCCAGCCGCTCGGCTACAGCTGGAACGGTTCCTCGTGGACGCCCACGACGTTCCCGAGCTCGGCCGACTCCGAGTCCCTTATCTCCATCTCCTGCGCCGGGTCGAGTTTCTGTGCCGCCTCCGGCCAGGATGGCACCGCCGAAACCGGCGCTGTGCTCACCTGGAACGGTTCCTCGTGGGTGCGGGCCACCCTTCCAACCCTTTCCGGCGACAGCATCTTCTTCGGGATCAGCTGCTTCAGCGCGACATCGTGCAGCACGGTCGGAGACGGCGAGTCTGGACCAGAGGCGCTGAGCTTTAACGGCCAGACCTGGAACCAGACAACCCTGCCGGCCCCGTCGACTGGGTCCGCGCTTCTCGTGGGCGTGAGTTGCCTCACCAACTGGGCCTGTGTCGCCGTCGGCACCGACAACACGGGCTCCGGGTTTCTGCCCTACGACGTCTCGGCCCCCATCGCGCGCAACGGCTACCGCTTCGTGGCCTCCGACGGCGGGATCTTCAACTACGGCCCGGGCGCGCCCTTCTTGGGCTCCATGGGTGGCCAGCACCTCAACGCCCCGATCGTGGGGATGGCGACGATGCCGGCGGGCGACGGCTACTACCTCGTGGCCGCCGACGGCGGCGTCTTCAACTACGGCTCGGCCGGCTTCTACGGCTCGGCGGGGTCCTTGCACCTCAACAAGCCCATCGTGGGCATGGCGGTGACGCCCGACGGGGGTGGCTACTGGCTCGTGGCGTCGGACGGCGGGATCTTCAGCTACGGCGACGCCCAGTTCTACGGCTCGATGGGCGGCAAGCCCCTCAACAAGCCGATCGTGGGAATTGCCGCGACTCCCAACGGGAACGGCTACTACGAAGTGGCGTCCGACGGCGGGATCTTCACCTTCCCGACCCAGGGCGGGCCAGCCTTCTTGGGCTCGACCGGCGGCACGCCGCTCAACAAGCCGATCGTCGGCATGGCGGTCACCACGGCGGGCCAGTACTACCTGGTCGCCTCCGACGGCGGCATCTTCAGCTTCCCGACCGGCCCGGGCGGTCCTCCCTTCTACGGCTCGACGGGCTCGATCACGCTCAACAAGCCCGTGATCGGCATGACGATGACCGCCGGTGGCGGTGGTTACTACCTCGGGGCTTCCGACGGCGGGATCTTCAGCTTCCCGACCGGCCCAGCGGGGCCGCCCTTCTACGGCTCACGCGGCGGTCAACCGCTCAACGCGCCGATCGTGGGGATCTCGGGGTAGGCCGTAGCGAGTTCTGAGCTGTGCCCGTCCTGCGACACCCCTTGGCGGGACGGGCACAGGCTCGCACGAACCGTGGCGGCGTGCGCGCGTTCTCACTGGGTACGCGGCGGGGGGCCTACGGAAGGGGAGTGATCTGGACGATCACCCCCGAGGGGCTGTTCCGTCTAGTTGCCGAGCGAGAGGCCGGCGACGTCCGTGATCCCAGTGCCGCCGAGGCTGCCGTCGAAGGGCGCATCGCCGTAGTTGAAGACCCCGCCGTCTGACGCCACGAACCAGTAGCCGCCGCCATCGGGGGTCGGGACCATTCCGACGATCGGCTCGTTGAGCTGGATACCACCCGTGGAGCCGTAGAACTGCGCGTCGCCGTAGGCGAAGATCCCACCGTCCGAGGCGACGAGCCAGTACCCGTTACCCGTGGGCGTCGATGCCATGCCGACGATCGGCTGGTTCAGGTGCATACCTCCGGTGGAACCGTGGAACTGGGCGTCGCCGAAGGCGAAGATCCCGCCGTCCGAGGCGACCAGCCAGTAGCCGTTGCCGCTGGGCGTGGCCGCCATGCCGACGATCGGTTTGTTGAGGTGCATCGCTCCGGTGGACCCGTGGAACTGGGCGTCGCCGTAACTGAAGATGCCGCCATCGGAGGCGACGAACCAATAGCCCTTCCCGCTCGGGGTCGCCGCCATGCCGACGATCGGTTTGTTGAGATGGAGGTTCCCGGTCGAGCCGTAGAACGGAGCGTCCCCGCTGGCGTAGACGCCGCCGTCTGCCCCGACCATCCAGTAGCCACCGCCGTCCGGCGTGGCCGCCATACCGACGACGGGTGCATTCAGGGTGTAGTTCGCTGCACCATCCAGGTACACCAGGTAGTTGTCGTTGCCGAATCCGGCGATCTCACCCGCCTGACCGTAGAGGTAGTACCCATCATCGGGGTCGGTAGGCACGATGTTGTACGCAACGGTGCCGGTGACGTCGTAAGTCCCGCTGGTGCAGTCGAACTGCACCGCGCCGGCCTGAAGGCTGTTGTTCGAGAACACCCACTGGTCCACCTCGACGGACCAGTCGTACGGGCAGACGTCCCCGTTGACGCCGACGAGGCCGCCGTTGTCGAAATCAGGCGACTCGTAGACGCCGGTGCCGTTGATCGGCCCGTATTGCATGCCGCTCGCCTGGGAGAGCCCGTTGCCCCAGTTAAAGCAGATCTGAGTCGACTGGGCGCCATTGCAGGGAGACACGTTGGTGAACTTGTACAAGTTGGTCGCGCCGGTTGAATCGTTCGTGACGTAGACGATCGCAAGATTCAGCGGTGCGACCGAACTGTGCGACGTCGACGCATGAGGTATCGCCCTCGGTTGCGCTTTGGCGATATGCCGGTATGGAATCGTTGCCGTCGCCGGAGTGCTGAGGCCCAACGTCACGACGAGCGCACTGCTTGCCACGAGTGCGGCGGCTCGGGCATAACGGCCGAGCGCCCCGTTCGACCCGTTCCTTCGACAACGGATGATTTGCATGCCGCCTCCCCCTGGATCGCCAAACTCTCGGCGGCACCCTACCTTTGCGCGCCGTCTTCCTGTGATCATTCACAGTCGGAAACGACGCGGGTCGACTTGGCCAGCCCAACAACGGAACGGCCTTCAGCAGGCTCCGTAGGGGTCGATCGGCGCGTCTGACCGGCCCATGAGCACCCAAGAGTTGGAGGCCTCGTTCATGTACGCCTGTGGGCACGCGTCGGCGATGGCGATGAGGTGTTCGCCAGGGCAGGCACCCGACACGTCGATGCACGTCATGCCCTGTTGGCCTTGGGCGTCGCCCGGGCACTCCAAGGTGAAGCCGGGATAGGCGTACGCCGTCAGGTAGGCGAGCGCGGCGCCGCAACCCGACGCCGTGGCCTGTCCTTCGGGGGGCACACCGGTTGCGGGTTGGACGGAGGGGGTCTCCACCGGAGGCGGCGCGGGTGTGGTCGTCGTGGTCGTCGTGGTCGTCGTCGTGACCGGTGGCGGAGGGGGGGCGGCTTGCGCCACCGGCGCAGGGGCCGTCGTGGACGTCGTGGTGGACGTCGTGGGCGGTGCGGTCGAGCTGGTGGTGGATGAGGTGGGCGCGTCCGTTCCCGGTGTGCTCGAGGTGCCGTGGAACCGAGTTGGGGTCGAGGGTGTTGCCGAGTGTGTTGGTCGGGCTGGTGTCCCGCCGACACCGATCACCAATACGGCGATGAGCGCACAACTCGCGACGAGTAGAGCCGGCAGCAGCCCGGCGGCGCGGGCGCGTGGCGCCGTAGCGGAACGCATGGGGAGGGTCTCCGGGGTCTGGGGAGTGAAGGTCGCTCACTCCTACCCAGTTCGGATTCGGACAATCATGAAATTGCACAGACGTAGCAAATAATCAAAGGACCAGGGACGAGCCGAGGACGGGTTGGTGTCCTCAACCCCGGTTCACACGGCGGCTCTCAGGGGTTGTCGGCGCAGCCAACACGCGCTCCGAAATAATTGCTGTCGTATATGGCGCAATGACCGCATGAGCCGCGGATCTCACATACACGGACGCGAAAACTTGAGCGCGTATTTTTTAGGGGATCGGCGGCGCCGCCGATCAGGCTCGAGGCGGAAGCGGGCGGCCGGCAGCCCGAAGGAGGGCCAGCAGCGCCAGTGGGGCTCGAGGTCAGATCCGGACGATCGGGCAGGTGATGGTGCGGGTGATGCCTTCGATCTGCTGGATGTCGCGGACGACCATGCGCCCGAGGTCGTTCATGGAGGGGGCCTCGGCCCGAGCGATGACGTCGTAGGGGCCGGTCACGGCCTCCGAGAGGGTGACGCCGTCGAGCGTGCGGACCAGGTCGGCGACGTGGGCGGCCCGGCCGATATCCGTCTGGATCAGGACGTACGCGTGGACGGTCACGGCACACCGTACATTGGCTCCGTGGCGATGTCCGCAAGGGTCGAGCAGTTCAAGGACATGGCGCGGCAGGCCCGCCGCGACCTGTTCGACCAGTCCCATCCGATCGGGCGGCTGTCGCTGCTGCAATGCGCAATGCTCGGCGGGGGGACGCTGGTCACGATCTCGTTGGCGGGGTCGTTGTTCTTCTCCATCTCGCCGAATGCGGCCGACCACCAGGTGCTCCTGTACCTGCTCTTCACGCTGGCGCCGTTCGCCATCGTGTCGCCGTTGCTCGGGCCGCTGATCGACCGGAGCCGGGGGGCACGGCGAGCGATGTGCGTCGCGTCGGCCGTGGGACAGGCCGTGCTGTGCCCGTTGATGGCGATGCACATCCACGGGCTCCTGCTCTTTCCGTTGGCGTTCTTCGTGCTCGTGTTCCAGAAGCTGTATCTCGTGACCAAGGGCGCGTTGGTGCCCGAGATGGCCGGGCTGACGGCGCCGGACGAGAAGACCGGGGAGCAGGCGGGGTACGCCCCGCTGAACGCCCGGCTGACGTTGCTCGGCACGCTGGCGGGCTTCGTCGTGTCGGTGCCGGGCGTGATCCTCTACAAGCTGGCGGGCTCGCCGGGCGTGCTGATCCTCGCCACGATCGTCTTCGTGGCCGCCGCGGTGGCGGCGGCACGTTTGCCGGTGATCAGCGGGCGGCGGGCGGAGAAGTTGTGGACCGACTCCGAGACGCGGGTGCGCGAGTACGGCACGGCGGGGGAGGCGCTCAAGCGCGAGCAGGACCTGATGCAGTTGCAGCCGATCGCGAATCCCGAGGTGATGTTGGGGCTGACGGCGATGTGCATCGTGCGCGGGCTCACCGGGTTCATGACGTTCATGCTCGCGTTCGGCCTGCGCCGGATGCACGGGGTCGGGCTGTACTGGTACGGCCTGGTCCTGGCGGGCACGGGCGCGGGCGCGATCGTGGGGTTGGTGCTGGTCGGACGGTTGCGCAAGCGCCTGAGCGAACAGCAGCTGTTGTTGGCCTCCTTGTGGCTGATCGCGATCACGGCGGCCGGCGTCGCGGTGTGGGGCACGCTCTTGGCCCAGGTGGTGCTGGCGTTCATGGTCGGGCTGTGCGGCGCGATCGCGCAGCCGTCGTTCGACTCGATGACGCAGCGGCTGATCCCCTTGTCGGCGCAGGGCCGTGCCTTCGCCCGCTTCGGCATGCGCCAGCAGCTGGTGTGGGTGGTGGGGTCGTTGATCCCGGTCATTATCTCGTTCTCGCTGCCGCAGGGGGACGCCGTCATGGCCGCGCTGGCGGCGCTGGGCGGTGTGTCCTACGTCTCGGGCCGGCGGGCGTCGCACACGCCCCGCATGACGCGGGGGATCCGTGACATCGGCAACATCCGCGACGTGGGCGGGGAATCGGCGAGCGGGTAGCCGGCTACGTGGCCGGCGTGGCCGGCGAGGTCGGCGTGGCCGGCGAGGTCGGCGTGCTGATGGGTGCCGGGTCTGTCGGCGAGAGCGACCGCGGGAGCCCGAACCACTCGAGCACACCACTTTCGAAGCGGGTGGCGGCGCAGATTCGCTCTCCGGTGAGCGTGAGGACGAAGAGCCCGACCCCGTGACTGATGCCGGCGGCGTCCCGGACGTAGGCACCGAGCGCCGGCTGCCCGTTGGCCCGCGTAGACAAGAGGGTGAACCGTCGGCCCGAGCCGAAGATGCTGGCGAAGAGGCGGGAGGCCGGTTCGCGGCCCTCGTATTCGAAGGGCAGCGGCGGCATCGAGACGAAGACGTCGTCGGTGAAGAGCGCAACCAGGGCATCGACATCCGAGGACTCGTATGCCGCCACGAACTTGGCGACGATCGCCTCCTCCTGGGGCGAGTCGGGTGTGTATGCGGGTGTGTATGTGGACGCGGATGGGGTATCGCCTCGGCGTGGCAGCTTCGCCTCCAAGCCGGCGCGGGCCCGCTTGAGTGCGCTGTTCACGGACTCGACGGTCGCCTCGAGGATGGCGGCGACCTCGTCGGCATGGAAGCCGAGCACGTCGCGGAACACGAGCACGGCGAGCTGCCTGGGTGGAAGGAGCTGGAGGGCCGTCACGAACGCCAGCGAGATGGACTCGGTCTGCTCGTAACGGGCCTCGGGGCCCGGGAGCGGGGCGACGACGTCCTCGAGGAGCGCATCGGGGTACGGCTGGAGCCAAGGAACCTCGCCCAGCCGTGTCGGTTCGGGTGGCTCAACGCCGGGCACGTCCCACGCCTTGGCCTGTCGGCGGCCGGCCGCGCGGCGTGCGTTCAGGCACCGGTTCGTCGCGATCCGATAGAGCCAGGTCCGGAGCGACGCGCGTTCCTCGAAGCCGCCCAGGCCCCGCCAGGCGGCGAGCAGCGAGTCCTGCAGGACGTCCTCGGCGTCCTGGAAGGAGCCGAGCATCCGGTAGCAGTGCACCTGGAGCTCCCGGCGGAAGGGCTGGACCAGCTCTTCGAACGCATCGCCGTCCCCAGCCCGTGCCTGCGTGATCAAGTCGACTTTTGCCACGTCGGACGGCTCCTTCCCGAACCTTGCGTGATCGCATCATGCGCATCACTCGTACAGACACCGCTCGGAGCGCGAACTGGGCGGTCCGAGAGCGCCCAGTTTCTGAGGGTCACCGTGTCTGTACTCCGACGGTCACGAGACCGAAGGAAAAGGAGACCCGTAATGGGGAAGATTGTCATCACGACCAACATCTCGCTCGACGGGGTGATCGAAGACCCTGACGGTCAGGAGGGATCCACGCTCGGCGGCTGGTTCGGTCAGTTCGGCGGCAAGGACCTCGAGAGCTGGGCCAAGGTCGAGACCGAAGAGGCCCTGGGGGCCGAGGCCCTCCTGCTGGGGCGCCGTAGCGATCATTGGTTCGCCAGCCGGTGGCTGTCGAGAAGCGGCGAGTGGGCGGACAAGTTGAACCGCATGCCGAAGTTCGTCGTGTCCTCCACGCTGAAGGAAGCGGAGTGGTCGAACGCGACCATCGTCGGCGGTGACGTGGCCGGTGAGGTCGCGCGGCATCAAGGGGGAGATCGACGGCGAGATCCTCGTCTATGCCAGCTACCAGCTGGCCCAGACCCTGATCGAGCACGACCTCGTCGACGAGTTGCGCCTCGTGATCTTCCCCGTGGTCCTCGGGGCCGGCGCGCGGCTCTTCGGAGCCACCAGCGACAAGAAGCCGATGCGCCTCGTCGAGGCCAGCACCATCGGCGACGGCCTTACCTTCGTCACCTACGAGGTCGTGCGGAACGGCTGAGGGGTTTTTGGAGGGAGGCTGAGCCGGGTCCGGAGGGAGGAGGACACCGGCCCGGACGGGCCCGCCCGCTACGTTGCGGTGATCTCGAGGTCGCCGTGGAAGTGGTGGAAGGGTGCGCCCGGCCGGTAGTCCTGGGGGACGTCGTCGATGCTGTCGTAGATGGCGACGTCGAAGACGATGGACGAACGGATGCTCTCTTCGACGTCGACGCCACAGAGGCGCATCTCGGTGGCCGTGTCGAAGCAGTTGGCGATCGGCACGACCTCGTCGCGCAGCTGCTCGTAGCGCTCGCGTGTGATGCGACCGATCAGCGTGTACTGGGCGCCGCTCGGAGTGTCCCCGACGAGGCGGGCGATCATGGCGTGGTGCCGTCCGTCGTCGATGCAGTAGACGGTGTAGTCGTCCAACTCGAGGCACTCGCGGATGCGGTCGTGCCGCTCGTGCGCCGGCAGCAGGTGCCACTGGATGTGCCGGCGCTCCTTCATGGCCCACAGCGGCGCCGGCGGGATCGTGTGCTCCGGCTCGTCCTCATCGAGCGGCGTCGAGACGTCGTGGCCGACGAGAGGCTCGGGGGCGATGGAGAGGTCGGGGTCGATGATGATGTCGCCCGGCTTGGGCGGCCCGGATCCGGCCAGCGCGGCCTTACCCCACTCGTCGTCCTGCCCGTCGCCCTTGCCCGTCATGTGTGCCCTCCGTATTCCGGTGCGCGCCCGTCGGTTCAGTCCTGGACCATATCGGGTGGTCTCTGGGTGGCTCGGAATTCACCTCACCGTGGGCGGTTCACCCAAAGGCAACGGTCAGATGCACCGTGCCCGGCAGTTCCGTCATCGCTCCGGCGGCAGGGGACTGATCGAGAATGGATCCGGCTGGCGCGGACTGCGTGGGAACCGACAGCAGGGTGTATTTGAATCCTGCGCAATGCAGCGCCGTCTCAGCCTGCGTCGTCGATTCGCCGACAACGTTCGGCACGGTCACCGTCGCACCGGCCACAGCGGCTCCTGGCGGGGCGACGGTCTCCGATCCTCGGCCGCAGTCGAAGTTCGTACTCGTGGGTTTCGGTTGGGCCGAATCGCCGACCCAGGATGTCACCGTCCGGGTCGGCAACTTCGTGCCGGAGGTGCCGAGAAACAGGGCGGACAGCCCGAGCCCGAGGACGACCAACGTGGCCGCAGGAACGACCATGAGGCGAGACAGTCGCATCGCATCCAGTCTCGTCCTTCTGGGATGCAAGGGCTTGGCCGCGCGCCACGGCGGCCGCCGGTCCGTGGCGCAATGGCGCCGAGCCGGCGGGGTTATCAGGGTGACGTGGTGATCAGGGGCGTAGATTTGGGCGCAGCGACCAGGGCCATCCACGTTCGTATAGGGGGCATTCCGTGAGCAGGCTGACGCTGGCCGAGCTCGTGACGCGCAGCGGGGTCCCGGCCAGCACCATCCATCACTACCGCCGACAGGGCCTCATCCCCCCTCCGGCCCGTGTGGCCCAGAACCGGTTCGCCTACGACGAGAGCCATCTCGAGGCCCTGCTGGCCATCCGGTCCCGGGCCGACGCCCTCCAACCCGAGCAGCGGGAGCGCATCGTGAGCGCGGCCATCGAGGCCTTCAAGACCCGCAGCTACAGCGAGGTCACGATCAGCGACGTCGCGGAAGCCGCCCATATGGCGAAGGGGAACGTCTACCGGTTCTTCGCGTCGAAGGAAGACCTGCTCACCGCCGCCATCGAGACCCTCCTCGACCAGACGGACGAGCGCTTTCAGGCCGCGGTCGATGCCCTCGGTGGGCCCGACGGGCTCCGGGACGAGCCGGACAAGGCGACGCTGATGTTCGGCTACCTCGTCGCCGACGTCCTGCCCATGCTGCTCGAGCTGGGGGCCCGGGCGGCCAAGGGGCACGAGCCCAGTGCCGACCTGGGACGCATGTTGCTGCGGCGCCTGGCCGAGACGGCGGGACGCCCCTTCACCGGTCCCGACGCACCGCAGGACGAGGCGATCCGGGCGGGACTCAAGCTGATCGAGCACGCGTTCGCGACCGTCCTGGACTGGTCGGTCGGGACGGACTGGCCCCCCGACCACGTTCCCCCCGGCACTCTCCCGGAGGTCTGACTCCGGCCTGTAGCGACGCGGATTGCGTCCCCGGCGCGCGGCTGCGCGGCTCTTTCGGGGGGTTGACAGTCGGGGGCGCGATCGTGTACAAGTTGTGACTACGCAGTCACTCACTTGCACGCACGACGATCTCGCGGGCCGGGCCCGCGCCGAGAACTTTACCGTCGCCTCGCGCGTCCTGCCCCGGCCGGTGCGTGAGCACCTCCTGGCTTTCTACGCCTACGCCCGTTTCGTCGACGAGATCGGCGACACCTACGAGGGAGACCGCCTGGCCGCGCTCGACGCGGTGGAGGCCCAGCTCGGGGCGGCGTTGCGCGAGCCGGAAGGACCGGGCCAGTGGCCGGTCGTGGCGGCAGCGGCCCGATCCGTCGCTGCCCTCGAGGCCGACCCGCAGCCGCTCTTCGACCTCATCGCCGCCAACCGCCAAGACCAGTCCGTCCGGGCCTACGAGACCTTCGAGGAGCTCGTCGCCTACTGCGCGCTCTCGGCGAACCCGGTGGGGCGACTCGTGTTAGCGACCTTCGGCGCATCCGGCACTGACCGCGCGGCGTGGTCCGACTCCATCTGCACCGGCCTGCAGTTGGCCGAGCACTGGCAGGACGTCGCGGAGGACGCCGCCGCAGGGCGCGTCTATCTCCCGCGGGAGGACCTGGACCGCTTCGGGGTCGATGCGTCGGCGCTCACGGCGGGACCGCCGGCTGACCCGGCCCTGCGGGCCTTGATGATCTTCGAGGTCGCGCGGGCGCGCCGGTTCCTCGACGAGGGGCGCCCGCTGATCGCGTCGCTCACGGGCTCGGCGCGCTGGGCCGTCGCCGGTTTCTGGGCCGGCGGCCACGCGGCGCTCGACGGCATCGCCCAGCGTCGCTTCGACGTGCTCGGCGGGACGCCGCACCGCTCGCGGCTCCGAACCGTGACCCGCGCCCTGTCCGCCATGGCGGTCGCGGACGGCCCGCGCCCCGAGAGGCGGTCGGATGAGCGGGCCCGACGTCGAGGCGGCCTACCGCACCTGCGAGCACATCACGCGCACCGAGGCCCGGAACTTCAACTACGGCATCAAGCTGCTGCCAGAGCCGAAACGACGTGCCATGTGCGCGCTGTACGCCCTGGCCCGGCGCATCGACGACATCGGCGACGGCGACCTGCCCGCATCGGAGAAGCTCACCGCGTTGGCCCAGGTTCGCAAGGACGTCGCCTCCCTCCGCGACGTCGTCGACGGCACCGATTCCGTCATGGTCGCGGTGGCCGACACCAGTCGGCGCTATCCGATCCCGACGGCGGCCCTCGACGAGCTCATCGACGGCTGCGAGATGGACGTGCAGGGGACGAGCTACGAGACCTTCGAGGAGCTGGTCGGGTACTGCCGCCGGGTCGCCGGCACGGTCGGCCGTCTCAGTCTCGCCGTCTACGGGTGCCGCGACGTCGAACGAGCCACGCCGCTGGCGGATGACCTCGGTGTGGCCCTGCAGATCACCAACATCCTGCGGGACGTCGTCGAGGACCACCGGGACATGGGCCGCGTCTACCTGCCGACCGCCGACCGCGGACGCTTCGGGGTGCCGGCGGACCTGCACGGACCGCCGGATCATCTCGTCGCCTTGATCGCCTTCGAGGCGACCCGCGCCGAGGAGTGGTACGAGCGCGGCCTGCGCCTGCTCCCGATGCTCGACTGGCGCTCGCGCCTGCACGGCCGCCATGGCGGGCATCTACCGGCGGCTGCTGCTGGCGATCCAACGTGACCCCGCCGCCGTGCTCCAGAGACGCTTGTCGCTTCCGGCGTGGCAGAAGGCAGGGGTGGCCGTGCGCGCGCTGACGGGGGGCGAAGCGTGACCGATCGCCCCCATGTGGCCGTCGTCGGTGGCGGCCTCGCCGGCCTGAGCGCCGCGCTCGCCTGCGCCGACGGCGGCGCCCGGGTGACCCTGGTCGAACGCCGCCAGCGTCTGGGCGGACTGACGTGGTCGTTCGAACACCACGGCCTCAACGTCGACAACGGCCAACACGTCTTCCTCCGATGCTGTCGCGAGTACCTCTCGTTCCTCGAGCGCATCGGGGCACGTGACGACGTCGCGTTGCAGGAGCGCCTCGACATCCCCGTCGTGGCACCGGCCACCGGGCAGGCACCGCCGACGGTGGGGAGACTCCGCCGGTCCGCGCTGCCGGCGCCCCTGCAGCTGGCCGGGTCGCTGTTGCGCTATCCCCACCTACCGGTCGCGCAACGTCTCCGGCTGGGCCGCGCCCTGCGCGCCCTGCAGCGGCTGCGCCTGGACGACCCGACGTTGGACGACGTCACGTTCGGTGCCTGGTTGCGTGCGCACGGGCAGTCCGAGGCGGCGGTGCGCACCGTCTGGGACCTCATCACCGTGCCGACGCTGAACCTGCCGGCCGCGCAGGCGTCGTTGGCGCTGGCGGCGATGGTGTTCAAGACCGGTCTCCTCGAGGACGCCGCCGCGGCCGACATCGGCTGGAGCCGGATTCCGCTCGGCGTCCTGCACGGGGAACGGTCGTCGATCGCTCTGGCCCGGGCGGGGGTCGAGGTCCGGCTCGGCGCCCGCATCCAAGCGATCCGGCCCCACGCACGCGGCGGGTTCCTCGTCGACGGCCTCCAGGCGGACGCCGTGGTGATGGCCCTGCCACACGAGGAGGCCGCGCAGGTGCTCCCGGCGGGCGCCGTCGCCCACCAGGATCGGCTGGCCGGGCTCGGCGCCTCGGCGATCGTCGACGTGCATCTCGTCTACGACCGTCCCGTGACGACGTGGCCACTCATGGCCGCGGTCCACTCGCCGATCCAGTGGGTGTTCGACCGGACCGCGTCGGCAGGACTCGATGCGGGCCAATACCTCGCCGTGTCGATCTCGGCGGCGGACGACCTGCTGACGGACAGGCCCGAGGTGCTGACGCGCCGTGTGGGCGCCGAGGTGGCGCGGCTGTTGCCCGCGGCGCAGCAGGCACGGGTCGTGGACTCCTTGGTGACCAAGGAACGCCGGGCCACGTTCCGCGCCGTACCGGGCACCGCCGCGCTGCGACCGGCGGCGCGCACCGCGATGCCCGGCCTCAGCGTGGCGGGAGCGTGGACCGACACCGGGTGGCCGGCGACCATGGAAGGAGCGGTGCAGTCCGGGCGGGCGGCGGCGCGTGACGTGCTGGGAGCACTGCGGAGGATCCCCGAAACAAAGGAGGTGGCGTGACCGCGCCCGCAACTGTCCCCGACGTCCTGAGCCGCTATCAGAGCTCGATCGATCCCGTGCTGGCTGCGGTGGTCGATCGCTTGTCCCCCGAGCTGCGCAAGATCGCCCGCTATCACCTCGGATGGGCGGATCCCGACGGGCGGCCCGTGACCGCCTCCCGGGGCAAGGGCATCCGGCCGGCCCTGGCGCTGTTGGGAGCGCAGGCCGTCGGGGCGTCAGTCGACGCCGGCCTGCCCGGCGCCGTCGGTGTCGAGCTCGTCCACAACTACTCGTTGATCATCGACGACGTCATCGACGCCGACATCGAACGCCATCATCGGCCGACCGTCTGGACATTGTTCGGCGTCAGCCAGGCCATCATCGCGGGCGAGGCGCTGCAGGTGCTGGCGCACCAGGTCCTCCTCGAGGCGCCGGCGGAAACGGGAGTGGCCGCGTCGGCCGCGCTGGCGGCGGCCACCTCGGCGATGATCGCGGGTCAGTCGGACGACATCGCCTTCGAGCTCCGACGCGACGTGACGATCGAGCAGTGCGTCGCCATGTCGTCGGCCAAGACGGGGGCGCTGCTCGGGTGCGCCGCCTCCATCGGCGCGATCCTCGCCGGCGCGTCGGACGACGCCGTGGCGGCGTTGCGGGCCTACGGCCTCCACCTGGGCCTCGCCTTCCAGGCCGTCGACGACGTGCTCGGGATCTGGGGCGACCCGGCGCGGACGGGCAAGCCCCAGGGCAGCGACCTCCGCTATCGCAAGAAGTCCATGCCCATCGTCTATGCGCTCTCCACGGACGGCCCACAGCTCGAGGAGCTGCGGTCGCTCGTCTTCGGTCCGGCCGTGACCGTCGACGCCCCGCCACCGCTGTCGACGTACGAGGTGGCCCGCGCCGTACGCCTCATCGAGGCGTCGGGCGCGGGGGAGTGGGCCGTGACGGAGGCAAAGTCGAATCTGGACGCCGCGCTCGGGGCGATCGAGAGTGCGCCGCTGGAGGCGAACGCGCGCCGCGAACTGGCCGAACTCGCGGTCTTCGTGGTCGAGCGCGAGTCGTGACCGCGGTCACCGACACCGAGACCCGCACGGCGAGCCGTGCATTGGCATCGGCATGCGACCAGCTCCTCTCTTTGCAAGCGCCAGAAGGCTGGTGGAAGGCCGAGCTGGAGACGAACGTCACCATGGACGCGGAAGACATGATGCTGCGGCACTTCCTCGGCACCCTGGACCCGGCGCAGGCATCGGCGACGGCCCGTTGGATCCGGCACAACCAGGCGCCCGACGGCACGTGGGCGACGTTCTTCGGCGGACCGCCCGACCTGTCCACGACGGTGGAGGCGTACGTGGCGCTTCGCCTGGCGGGCGACGCGCCCGACGCCCCGCACATGGAAGCCGCCGCCGCCTCGGTGCGGGCGCAGGGCGGCCTCTCGGCAACGCGCGTCTTCACCCGGATCTGGCTCGCCATGGTCGGCCAGTGGGACTGGGAGTCCCTCCCGGTCCTTCCCCCCGAGATCCTGCTCCTCGGGCGCAACATCCCGCTCAACATCTACGACTTCGCCTGCTGGGCCCGACAGACGGTGGTCGCGCTGACGGTGGTCATGGCCTTCCGGCCGCGGCACACACTTCCGTTCGACCTCGACGAGCTCCGCACGCCGGACGAGCCGGCCCCGCGCCGCTCCCTCCGGACACGCGCCGGGCTCTTCGAAGGTCTCGACCGCCTCCTGCACCGCTACGAGCACCTGCCGGCGTGGGTCTGGCCCCGCACCGCTTTGCGGCGGATGTCCCTCGCCAAGGCCGAACGGTGGATCCTCCAGCGCCAGGAGGCCGACGGGCTGTGGGGTGGCATCCAACCGCCGACCGTCTACTCGATCATCGCCCTCCATCTCCTCGGCTACCAAGGCGACCATCCGGTCCTGCGCGCCGCCTTCGACGGGCTGGACGGATTCACGATCGACGACGACAAGGGCCGGCGCCTCGAGGCTTGCCAGTCACCCGTGTGGGACACCGCTCTGGCGGTCGTCGTGTTGGCCGACGCGGGCTACCCGGCCGACCATCCCACCCTCTCTGCCGCGCCGCGACTGGCTCGTGGCCGAGGAGATCCGGGTGCCGGGGGATTGGTCGGTCCGCCGCCCCGACATGGCACCGAGCGGCTGGGCGTTCGAGTTCGCCAACGACAACTACCCCGACGTCGACGACACCGCCGAGGTGATCCTGGCGCTGCGCCGCACCGCCGCGTCGCCCGCCGCCGACGCGGCCTGCGGAGCGCGCCCGGCGATGGACGCTCGCCCTGCAGTGCCGCGCCGGGGGTGGGCCGCCTTCGATGCCGACAATGACAGCGGGCTCGTGGCGAGCCTGCCGTTCTGCGACTTCGGCGAGGTCACTGACCCGCCTTCGGCGGACGTGACGGCGCACGTGATCGAGATGCTCGCCCACGAGCAAACGGACGGCGTTGCGTTGTCGCGTGCCGCGGATTGGCTGTGGGCGCAGCAGGAGCCCGACGGCTCGTGGTTCGGACGCTGGGGCGTCAACTACGTCTACGGGACCGGAGCGGCGGTGCCCGCTCTGGTCGCGGCGGGCACGAGCCCGACCGACACCCGCATCCTCCGTGCCGTCGACTGGCTCGAGGCCCACCAGAACGGTGACGGGGGATGGGGCGAAGACCTGCGTTCGTACGTCGAACCCGAATGGGCCGGGCGCGGCGAGTCGACGGCGTCGCAGACGGCTTGGGCCCTGCTCGCCCTGCTCGCCGCGGGCCGCGGGGACAGCACCGCGGTGGCGCAAGGCGTCGAGTGGCTGGTGCGCACCCAGACCGACGAGGGCACCTGGGACGAGCCGTGGTTCACCGGCACCGGGTTTCCCTGGGACTTCTCCATCAACTACCACCTGTACCGACTCGTGTGGCCGATCATGGCGCTCGGCCGCTACGTGGCGTCGTGACCGGCTCCACCGCCGGAGAGGTCGCCGGCCCGCACGTGTTGCTCGCGGGGCCGCGCTCGTTCTGCGCCGGCGTCGAGCGGGCGATCGAGACGGTCGAGCGCGCCATCGATCGTTTCGGCGCGCCGGTCTACGTCCGCCGCCAGATCGTCCACAACCGCCACGTCGTCGCCGACCTCGAGGAGCGCGGCGCGGTCTTCGTGCGGGAGCTCGATGAGGTCCCCGACGGAGCGACCGTGGTGTTCTCCGCGCACGGCGTGGCCCCGGTGGTGCGCGAGGTCGCACGGGCGCGGCGCATGCGCGTGGTGGATGCGACCTGTCCACTCGTGGCCAAGGTCCACCACGAAGTCCACCGTTTCACCCAACGGGGCTATCAGGTCGTGCTGATCGGACACGACGGGCACGACGAGACCGAGGGGACGATGGGAGAGGTCGACGGCATGGCCCTGATCGAGTCCGCCGAGGACGTGGCCTCGCTGGACGTCGACGACCCCGAGAAGGTCGCCTACATCACCCAGACCACCCTTTCGCCCAACGATGTGGCCGATGTGGTGGAGGCCTTGTCGGCGCGGTTCCCCTCCGTCGTCGGGCCCCACTCGACCGACATCTGTTACGCCACGCAGAACCGCCAGGAGGCCGTCGTCGCCATGGCCGGCGAATGCGACGTCATCCTCGTCGTCGGTTCGAGCAACTCGTCGAACGCCGCCCGCCTGGTCGAGGTCTCGGCGCGCGCCGGGTGTGCCGCCGCGCTGGTCGAAGACGAGACGCAACTGGGCTCGGCCCCCTTGCTGGCGGACGCGCACACGGTGGGGGTCACCGCCGCCGCGTCGACGCCGCCGGCCGTCGTGGCCCGCGTGGTCGCCGCGCTCAACCCGTCCTCGGTGGAAGAGCGTGTGCTCCGCCACGAGCAAGTCCATTTCCCCCTACCTTCGGAGGTTCGTTGAATGCCCATCCCCCTGCGTCAGAGCCTCAAGATCGGCTCGTACCTGGCCAAGCAGAAGCTGGCGAGGAGGGACAAGTTTCCCCTCATCGTCGAGCTCGAGCCGCTCTTCGCCTGCAATCTCGAGTGCAACGGTTGCGGCAAGATCCAGTTCCCGACCGAGATCCTGCGCAAGCGCCTCTCGGTGGAGCAAGCGGTGGCGGCGATCGAGGAGTGCCGGGCCCCGATGGTCTCGATCGCGGGCGGTGAACCGTTGCTGCACCCCCAGATCGACGAGATGACGGCGGCGTTGCTCGACCGCGGCCGTTACGTCTACCTGTGCACCAATGCGCTCCTTCTCGAACGCAGACTCGACCGGTTCGAGCCGCACCGGAGGTTCAGCTGGGTCGTCCACATCGACGGCTTGCGCGAGCGGCACGACGACTCGGTGAGCCGGGCCGGGACCTTCGACAAGGCGGTCGCTGCGATCAAGGCGGCGAAAGCCAAAGGGTTCCGGGTCACCACCAACACGACGTTCTTCAGTACCGACTCGCCCCACACGATCCGCGAAGTGCTCGATTTCCTCAACGACGACCTGAAGGTCGACCAGATGATGATCTCGCCGGGCTACGCCTACGAGAAGGCACCCGACCAGGTCCACTTCTTGAGCACCAAGACCTCGACGACGCTCTTCGCCGACGCGTTCGCCGACGGGCGCCGGAAGCGCTGGCGCCTGAACCACAGCCCCCTGTTCCTCGACTTCTTGGAGGGCAAGGTGGACTTCCAGTGCACGCCCTGGGGCATTCCCAGTTACTCCGTCTTCGGCTGGCAGCGGCCGTGCTACCTGATGGCCGACGGCTACACCGAGACGTATCAGGAGCTCATCGAGACGACCGACTGGGAGCAGTACGGAAGAGGGCGTGACAAGCGCTGTGCGAACTGCATGGCCCACTGCGGCTACGAGCCCTCGGCGGTGCTGGCCACCACCAAGTCGCTGCGCCAGTCGGTGCGGGCTGCACTGGGCAACTAGGCGACGCAGGTCTCCCGCGGGGATCTCACCAGGCCAGCTGGTGGTCGCCCTCCCAGAAGGTGCCGGTCGGGCCGTCCCCGCCGATGCTGGCCATCCGCACGATGACCTCGGCACCGATCTCCACCGGTTGGCCGGCGTCGCTGAACGGCGTGAGCTCGGTCGCCGTGAAACCGGGCTCGACGGCGTTGAACTTCATCCCGGGGTGCGCCTTGGCGTACTGCACGGTGAGCATCGAGACGGCGGCCTTGCTCGAGCCGTAGACGATGCTCGGGAAGTGGAACTGCCGCCGTTCGGGGTTGGTGACGGCCCAGAACGAGCCGAGGGCGCTCGAGACGTTGACGACGACGGGATTCTCGGACCGCTCGAGCAGCGGGAGGGCGGCCTGGGTGACCCGGATGACACCGATCACGTTCGTGTCGAACACCTGCGTGGCCACCGGGCCGGTGACGTCGCCCCACGCGCTGACGCCGGCGTTGTTGACCAGGACGTCGAGGCGACCCTCGCGTTCGCCGATGATCCCCAACGCGGTCTCGACCGACGCCTCGTTCGTCACGTCGAGCTGCACGAAACGGCCGCCCAGCGCCGCGGCAGCCGCCTCCCCGCGTTCGACGTCGCGGGCCCCGACGTAGACGGTGTGCCCCCGCTCGATCAGCTGGCGGGCGGTCTCGTAGCCGAGACCCTTGTTGGCTCCGGTGACGAGCGTGATGGTCATTTCTCGGCTCCTCGCGTGGCGATCGACTGTTGAACGTAGCGGTCGTCCACGCCGATCGGACCGGGGGACGCCGCCGCCTCAGCTCAGTGCTCTTCGGAACCGGCGATGATGCAGAACTCGTTGCCCTCGGGGTCGCGCAGCGTCACCCAGCGCACGCCGTCCTCTTCGTACGCACCGATCTCGGTGGCGCCGAGGTCGATGACCCGGACGACCTCAGCGGTGAGGTCCTTTGTGACCAGGTCGGGGTGGCAGCGGTTCTTCGCCTTCTTGGGCTCCGGGACCTTGAGGAATGTCCAGCCCGGCAACTTGCGGCCGGGCCCCAGGAACCCGATGGACGCGAACTCGGCGGTGGCCCCTTCCACGTCGATCGGGTGGCCCAGGACCTCGGACCAGAACGTGGCGAGACGGTGGGGATCGGCGGCGTCGAACGTGACGGCCAGAAGTGACGAGGTCATGCGACCACGCTGCAGCCTCTCCGCCGGGAGAGTCAAGCCGTCAGTTGTCGTGGCGCCGCGGGGTCCTCGCTACTGGGCGCCCCGCACGCACGTCAGCCGAGGCGCTTCTCCAGCGTGTCGACCTGGTCGTAGAGCGCCTCGGGGAGACGGTCGCCGAACTTGGCGTAGTACTCGCGGATCAGCGGCACCTCGGCCCGCCATCCGTCGGCGTCGACCCGCAGCAACTCCTCCATGTCGGCGACCGAGACGTCGAGGCCGTCGGTGTCGATGGCGTCGACGGTCGGGACCGAGCCGATCGGCGTGTCTGCCGCGGCCGCCTTGTCGGCGACGCGGTTGAACACCCACTCGAGCACCCGCGAGTTCTCGCCGTAGCCCGGCCACAGGAACTTGCCGTTCTCGTCCTTGCGGAACCAGTTGACGTAGAAGATCTTCGGCAGGACGTTGCGGTCCGGTGCCTCCGCGCCGGTGCGGAGCCAGTGCGCGAAGTAGTCGGCCATGTTGTAGCCGCAGAACGGCAGCATGGCGAAGGGGTCGCGGCGGAGGTTGCCGACGGCACCGGCGGCGGCGGCCGTGGTCTCCGACGCCATGATCGAGCCGAGGAACACGCCGTGCTCCCAGTCGTGCGATTGGAACACGAGCGGGACGACGCCGGCGCGGCGACCACCGAAGAGGATGGCGCTGATGGGCACGCCCGCGGGGTCCTCCCACTCGGGCGCGATGGCCGGGTCCTGCGCGGCCGGCGTGGTGAAGCGGGCGTTGGGGTGGGCGGCCGGCGTGTCGGAGGCCGGCGTCCAGTCGTTGCCCTTCCAGTCGGTGAGGTGCGCCGGCTTCTCGTCGGTCATGCCCTCCCACCAGATGTCGCCGTCGTCGGTCAGCGCGGTGTTCGTGAAGATGCAGTTGCCGTCGAGGGTGAGGATGGCGTTGGGGTTGGTGTGCATGTTCGTCCCCGGCGCCACGCCGAAGAAGCCCGCCTCGGGGTTGATGGCGTAGAGGCGGCCGTCGGGGCCGAACTTCATCCAGCAGATGTCGTCACCGACGGTCTCGACCTTCCACCCGTCGATCGTCGGGATGAGCATGGCGAGGTTCGTCTTGCCGCACGCCGAGGGGAACGCGCCGGCGATGTACTTCGTGTCGCCCTCGGGGGACGTGAGCTTGAGGATGAGCATGTGCTCGGCCAGCCAGCCGTTGTCGCGCGCCATGACCGAGGCGATGCGCAGCGCGAAGCACTTCTTGCCCAGCAGGGCGTTGCCGCCGTACCCCGAGCCGAAGCTGATGATCTCGCGGGTCTCGGGGTAGTGGACGATGTACTTGTTGTCGGCGTTACACGGCCACGGCACGTCGGCCTGGCCCTCCTCGAGCGGGGCGCCGAGGGAGTGCAGGCACGGCACGAACTCGCCGTCGTCGCCCAGGACCTCGAGGGCACCGGTGCCCATGCGGGTCATGATGCGCATGGAGACGGCCACGTAGGCCGAGTCCGTCAGCTGCACGCCGATGTGGGCGATGTTCGAGCCGAGCGGGCCCATGGAGAAGGGGACGACGTACATCGTGCGGCCCTTCATGGCGCCCTTGAAGAGGCCGTTGAGCTGCTGGCGCATCTCGGCGGGGTCACACCAGTTGTTGGTGGGGCCGGCGTCGATCTCCTTCTCGCTGCAGATGAAGGTGCGGTCCTCGACCCGGGCCACGTCGGCAGGGTCGGAATGCGCCCAGTAGCTGTTGGGTCGCTTGGCGTCCGACAGCTTGGTGAACGTGCCGGCATCCACCAGTTCTTGGCAGAGGCGGTCGTACTCGTCGGCCGAGCCGTCGCACCAGTAAATGCGGTCCGGGGTGGTCAGCTGCGCAACCTCGTCGACCCAGGCCAGGAGTCTTGCGTGCTTTGTAGGCGCCATTTCGGGGGAATCAGCTCCTTCTTCAGACTGCTTCCGACCGGCTTTCGGGCCGGTTTCGGTGGGGTCCAATGGTAGGCATGTGCCGTGGGTTCCCCCAAACCTCGGACGCACGATGTCATTCGTGGGTGAAGACGAACTTCTGCATTCTATTCGGGGGCGCCTCGGAAACGGAATTGAGCTGTTCGGCTTACGAGATGACGCCGGTGTCATCTCGACGTCCGGTGTGGAATCCCTGGTCGTCTCGGTCGACAGCGTCATCGAGGGCGTGCACTTCGACCTCTCGATTTGTGCACCTTCGGACGTGGGTTGGAAGGCTTTGATGCAGGCGCTGAGCGATCTGGCGGCGATGGGTGCGCAGCCGCTCGGGGCGCTGATCGCACTGGGGGTGCCGGGTGATCGGGGCGCCGCCGGGGGCGGCGGGGCCGGGCTTGCGCTGGGCGTGACCGACGGAGTGGCGGAGGCGTCGACGGCGAGCGGGTGCCCGATCGTGGGCGGGGACGTGTCGTCGGCGGGGGAGCTCGTGGTCGCAGTGACGGTGCTGGGCACGGTTCCCGAGGGCGGGGCACCGGTGTCGCGCTCGGGCGCCCTCCCGGGCGACGTCGCCTTGGTCACGGGGGCGTGCGGCGGGTCGGCCGCCGGGCTGCGCGAGCTGCGCGCCGGTGACCCCGGAGCGGATGCCCGTCACGCGTATCGCCGGCCGGTCGCTCGGTTGCGCGAGGGCTCGGTGGCGCGGGAGAGCGGGGCGCACGCCATCATCGACGTCTCCGACGGGCTCGCGCTGGACTTGCACCGACTCGCCGACGCGTCCGGCGTCGGGTTCTCGCTCGACGTCGTCCCGGTAGCGGCCGGCGCAACGCTCGACGAGGCGCTCGGCGGGGGCGAGGACTACGAGCTGCTGCTGACCGTGGCGGAAGGCGACGTCGATGCGCTGGCGACCCGCTTCGACCAGGCGGGGCTCGACGAGCCGATCCGCCTCGGTCGGATCGTCGAGGACCCCGACCTCCGGGTGCTCGGGACGAGCCCGCTCGAACGATTGGGGTGGCAGCACCGCCTGGGGTGACGCCGACCGTTGCTCAACGCGGAAAACCCAGCTCAAGTAGGCCATATGGAGGTCGTTTGGCCCTGGGAGTGAAATCGACGCCGAGTTAGGCTGTCGCAGAGCGAGCACGGAGGTGGCGGGTGATCTCTCTGATCATCGGATTGGCGCTGTTCATCGTCTACTTCGTCGGCTTGGTGCAGATCATCACCAAGGCGGGCTTCTCGCCCTGGTGGGTCCTCGTCCCGCTTTCGTTGCCGATCTTGTGGTTCATCGAAATCGTGATCGTGTACAACGGTTTCGGCAACCTCGGCACGTACGGCGCGATCAACGTACAAACGTTTGCCGACGAGGGCGCAGGCGTCGCGGGGTTGATCTTCCTGGACGTGATCTTCAACTTCGTGATGTTCCTCGTGTTCGCTTTCTCCGAATGGCCGGTGACGCGGACCGCCCGCACCGGCCCCGGATCCCGGGGTGGGGGCTATGCCTCGAGTCGCCCGTCGTACGACCCCCGGTCCGGCCCGGGTGTGGGTGCGCCGTACGGGGCCGTGGCACCGAGCGCGGTGCCTCCCGACATGACCGGGCAACCGCCGGCCTGGCAGCGCACCGGCGCCGTCGGCGCAGGCGAGCAGAGCTACTGGGACGGCACGGCGTGGACCGCCCGCCGGCGTTGGCAGAACAACGCCTGGGTCGACCTCCCGATGGAGTCGGCTGCACCGGTCGGCACCGAGCCGGGATCCGCGGCCGAGAACCCGACCTAAGGCCTGGTCCAGGCACAAGGCGCCGCCGTAGTAGGGCCCTTGGACCCTGGCCCGTTGCAACCCGCCTAGATACGCTGAACCCCAAGTGCACGTGGCGAGCACGGAGGTCCCCCCATGGCGGTAGTTGTCATCCTCGCTGTCGTCGTCGCAGCCGTCGCCGTTGCCGGCGTCACGGTGTGGCGGCGCTCGCAGCGCAACGCGTCGGGCGCAGCACTCGCGCCGGTGAAGTCACCGATCCATCCCGAGTTCGGCCCGGAGCCCGCGTCCGCCGGTCCTGACGAGCCCGAGCGCGAGTCGTACTACGCGGCACGCGCCGCCCAAACGCGCCAAGGGACGCCCGATGGGCTGGTACTCCGTGGACGGGGACCACGGCGACGAGCGGTACTGGGACGGCAGCCGCTGGACGATGCGGCGCCAGCTCGTGGCGGGGGCGTGGTCGTCGATCCCCGTCGGGGGCGACTGACCCGGACTGACCTGGGCTCGGCCCAGGCCTGACAGCCCGGCCCGGCCGCTGGCCCGCAGCTAGGCCGAGGTGCTCGATGCCTCGAAGTTCCGCCGCGGCGGCTTCGTCACCTTGCCCGCCCGGATGCACGACGTGCAGACGTGGATGCGCTTCGGCGCGCCGTTCACGACGGCCCGCACCTTCTGCACGTTGGGGTTCCACCGCCGCTTGGTCCGGCGGTGCGAGTGGCTGACGTTCATGCCGAACCCCGGCTTCTTGCCGCAGATCTCGCACACAGATGCCATTGGAGGTGAACCTTCCTGAAAGGACCTTGACGAGGCCGCGGCCGTACGCCGAGCTAGGCCTCGAAGAACGGCCTAAAGGTTAGCATCACCTGCCATGACCCCCCCGGCGGCCCCGCCACCCTCGGCGGCACCTCCGCCGGACGCCGGCGCCCTGGCCGCTCTGGGTGCGGCCGACCTGCGTGCGGTCATGGGCGGCTACCGAGATGCGCTCCGGCTCCACCAGAGCGACATCAACCGCCTCAACGTCTACCCCGTCCCCGACGGCGACACCGGCACCAACATGGCCCTCACCCTCGAGGCCGTCGTCGCCGAGCTCGATACCCTCGACGCCGCCGACACCCCCGCCGACCTCCCCGCCGTCTGCCGGGCCATCGGCCACGGCTCCCTCATGGGCGCCCGCGGCAACTCCGGCGTGATCCTCTCCCAGCTCCTCCGCGGCATGTCCGAGCGCATGACCTCCGCCGGCCCCGACGGCGTCGGCCCCGAGCTCCTCGCCGACGCCATCACCCACGCCTCCGAGCTCGCCCGCAAGGCCGTCGTCCGCCCCGTCGAGGGCACGATCCTCACCGTCGCCTCGGCCGCCGCCACCGGCGCCACCGACTCCTCCCGCCGCCGCCGGCCCGGCCCATCCCCGACCCTCGTCGCCGTCGTCGAGGGCGCCCGCAGCACCGCCGCCGACGCCCTCGCCCGCACCCCCGAGCAGCTCCCCGTCCTCGCCCAGGCCGGTGTCGTCGACGCCGGCGGCGCCGGGTTCGTCCTCCTCCTCGACGCCTTCCTCCTCGTGCTCGACGGCCGCCCCCTCCCCGAGCCGTCCGGCGTGGCGGCCCCTGACCTGTCCGCCCTCAACGGCCACCTGTCCTCGTCCGACGCCACCGGCGACGGCGACGCCCATGACGGCATCAGCGTGAGCGACCTCCGCTACGAGGTCATGTACATGCTCCATGCGCCCGACGACTCCATCGAGGGCTTCAAGGACGTCTGGGCGGGCATCGGCGACTCCATCGTCGTCGTCGGCGGCGACGGGCTGTGGAACTGCCACATCCACACGAACGACGTCGGCGCCGCCATCGAGGCCGCCCTCGACATGGAAGGGCGCCCGTCGCGCATCCGCGTCACCGACCTCGAAGAGCAGGTGGAAGAGGAGCGCTGGGTGCGCGAGTCCGTCGGCGCCCCCGGCGCGGGCCCCAGCGACAGCGCCGGCCCCCCGCCCACCACCGGCGTCGTCGCCGTCGTCTCGGGCGACGGCATCGGCCGCATCTTCCGCTCGCTCGGCGTCCACCACCTCGTCGTCGGCGGCCAGACGATGAACCCCGCCACCGCCGACCTCGTCAAGGCCGTCGAGGCGGTGAGCTCGGACGACGTCGTGATCCTGCCGAACAACAAGAACATCCGCCCCGTGGCCGAGCGTGTCGACGAGCTGAGCGAGAAGCACGTCCACGTCGTCGGGACCGGCTCCATCGTCGAGGGCTTCGCCGCCCTCCTCGCCTACGACCCCGCCGCCGACCTCGAGACGAACGTCACCGCCATGACCGAGTCGGCCGCCCGCGTCGTCCCGGCCGAGGTGACAAGAGCCGTCCGCGACTCCATGACCGACGCCGGCGAGGTTCACGAAGGCGACTGGATCGGCATCTCCCGCGACGGCGTCGTCTCCATCGCCGACAACGTCGTCGTCTGCACCCGCCTCCTCCTGAGCCGCCTCCTCGACGAGAGCCACGAGCTCGTGACGATCATCGAGGGGGAGGGCGCACGTGTGGCGGACACGAGGCGCATCGAAGAATGGCTGTCCGAGGAGCACCCCGACGTCGCACTCGAGGTCCACCAAGGCGGGCAGCCGTTGTACCCGTATCTCCTCGGTATTGAGTAACGGCCGGACTCTGCGCGCGCTGCGTGACGTCGAGGTGACGCGGCTCCACGGGGTGTCGGAGCGGCGCACCAAGATGCTGTCCGAGCTCGGCATCGACAACGTGCTCGACCTCATCACGACGTACCCGCGTCGCTACATCGACCGCACCCGCCAGGCGGACGTGTCCGACCTCGACGTCGGGGACGAGGCGGCCGTCCTCGCCGAGGTGAAGTCGGCGCGCTGCCCGCCCCACTCGGCGGGGTGGTCGCGCCATGGTCGAGCTCACCGTGCGCGACGACACCGGCAGCCTCGACATCGTGTTCTTCAACCAGCCGTGGCGGGCCAAGCAGCTCGAGGCGGGGACCGAGGCCATCTTCTTCGGCAAGGTGAAGGAGTACCGGGGGCGCCGTCAGATGGCCAACCCGGTCGTCGACGTGATCGCCGGCGCCACGGCGGAGCGGCGCACCCTGCGCATCCTCCCCGTCTACCCCGCCTCGGCGAAGGTCGGCCTCACCAGTTGGGAGATCGGCGCGTTCGTCGAGGAGGCGCTCGCCCGGGCCGGCGACTTCGCCGACCCGATACCCGAGGAGTGGCGAGCGTCCCTCGACCTGTGGGGCCGCACCGAGTCCTTCGATGCCATCCACCGCCCCGAGTCTTTCGAGGCCAAGGACCGGGCCCACCGCCGCCTCGTCTTCGATGAGCTGTTCCGCCTCCAGCTGGCGCTCGTCCTGCGCCGCCGCGCCTTCGAGGTGAACGCCCGCGCCCTGCACCACGACGTCTCCCCCCGCGAGGTCACCGGCGGCGTCTCCGACACCCTCGTCGCCCGCTTCCTCTCGGGCCTGCCCTACGAGCTCACGACGGCGCAGCGCCGCGCCCTCGCCGTCATCGTCGCCGACATGGCCGGGCCCTTCCCCATGCACCGCCTCCTCCAAGGCGACGTCGGCTCGGGCAAGACCGTCGTCGCGCTGGCCGCACTCCTCGCCGCCGTGCAGAGCGGCCACCAGGGCGCGCTGATGGTCCCGACCGAGGTGCTCGCCGAGCAGCACTTCACCGCCGTGCGCGCGCTCCTCGGCGATCTCGAGGGACCCGGCGGCATGATCGGCGGGCTCGTCCGGGTCGAGCTCCTCACGAGCAAGGTCAAGGGCAAAGCCCGCACCGCCGTCCTCGAAGGGCTCGCATCGGGCGACATCGGGATCGTCGTCGGCACTCATGCCCTCCTCACCGAAGAGGTCGCGTTCCACTCGCTCGGTTGCGTCGTGATCGACGAGCAGCACCGCTTCGGCGTCGAGCAGCGCGCCACGCTCCGGGCCAAGGGCGCCGACGGCGACCCCGATCTGCTCGTCATGACGGCGACGCCGATCCCACGCACCGCGGCCATGGTCATCTTCGGCGACCTCGACCTGACGACGCTCGACGAGATGCCACCCGGCCGCATCCCCGTGAACACGGTCTGGCTCCCCGGCGACGGCCCCGCCGACGCGGCGTGGGACCGTGTGCGCGGCGAGGTCGCCGACGGTCATCGCGCCTTCGTCGTGTGCCCGCTGGTCGGCGAGTCGCCTCGGGTCGAGGCGAAGTCCGCCACCGAGGAGTACGAGCGTCTTTCGGCGAACGAGCTCTCCGGCCTCAGCGTCGGGCTGATGCACGGGCAGATGGCCACCGCCGCCCGCGAGGAGGTGATGGAGCGCTTCCGCGCCGGCGAGGTCCAGGTGCTGGTCGCCACGACGGTCATCGAGGTCGGTGTCGACGTCCCCGAGGCGACGGTGATGGTGATCGAGAGCGCCGACCGCTTCGGCATCGCGGAGTTGCACCAGCTGCGCGGCCGCGTGGGCCGTGGCCAGGACGCCAGCTGGTGCTACCTACTCGGCGGCGAGGACGGCAACGAACGCCTCGCCGAGGTGGCGGCGTCGACCGACGGCTTCGCGCTCGCCGAGGCCGACCTGCGCATCCGGGGTGAGGGCACGCTGCTGGGCGCCCGCCAGAAGGGCGAGAGCGACCTGCGCCTGGCGTCGCTCAGCGACGAAGGCGACATCGCGCTGCTCGCCGACGCCAAGCGGGCCGCGGAATCGATCGTTGACGCGGACCCCCAGCTGGCCGAGCACGAAGACCTGCGAGAAGACGTCGGTCTTCTCCTCAGCGAGGACGAGGGCGAGTACCTCTTCAAGAGCTAGAGCTCGTGCCGGCCCCGGGATACGTCAGGTCGTCGACGTCGTGGTCGGCACCGTGACCGTCGTGATCGTGGCGCCGGGTGGCAGCTGGAAGAGCGAGGCGGAGGGCGAGGACGAGAAGCTGGTGATCTCGAAGCTGGTGGAGTCGCCCGCCACGTTGACGTAGCCGAGCACGCCCTGGCTCGTCGTGCAGATCGTGCTCTTGCCGGCGACGCCCGAGGCCACGAGGTCGATGCAGCTCATGTCGAACCCGTTGAGCGACATGGTCGACGTCGTGACCTTGTCACCCGCAAAGCCCGCCGCCAACGCGACGCCACTTAGGAACTTCTGCCAGTGGCCCGGCGTGTAGAAGTCGATCACGTCGTTCTGGCTCAATCCGGTCGCACCGGCGAGCTTGGCGCAGCTCCACTGACCACTCGAGCTCTGATTGCACCCGTACTGCCCCGATGAGTTCTGGACCAGGTGGACGGGCGAGGTCCCGGATCCCGCGGTCGGCGTCAGGGTGAAGGCGACATCATCGGGCAGTTGCGCGGCGTAGGTGACCGTGGCCGGCGAACTGCCGGTGGTGGTGTAGTTGGCTTGGAACGTCGTCGGCGCGGTGTTCAACTTCGAGTTGAAGTCGTCGACAACGGCCTTGTTGCCGCGGATGTCCTGGATCGCGCCCTTGACCTTGTCGATGGTCGAGCAGGCCGACAAGCCCAGAACACCGACGGCGAATACCGCCAGGACGGCGAGCCATCGAGAGGCCGAGGCCGACGCCTTGCGTCGTTGAGGTGTGACTCGAGCATCCGTCACGTCTGCCTCCCCTCCACGGGACCGTCGGGCGACGTCGTTCCTCCGAAGCCTACGTCACTGCGCAACGGGAGTCGCAGACCGACCAAAGCGACCTCGAAGGGCGCGGGGCGTGGGGACTGCCGCGACCGTGACGCGCCGAGAATCTCGCGAGACTCTGCGTTCCCGTTCGATCTTTCGACCAACCTCGAACCCTCTCGTTCGCAGGTCGCACGAGAGGGTTCGGAGGGAAGGGACGTCTCGAACTGCAGTGGCCATACAAATCAAAAACGGCGACGGTTCTTTTTTTGTGCAGACCCCTCAGTCACTCCTTCGTCGAAAGCTCGATCGCCGCTTCGCCGCACTCGACGCAGCGAAATGGGCGCCTCCGGTAGGCGGATGGCTCATGGCGATCCGCCAGGCCCTCGGCATGTCGAAAGTCGAATTTGCTGAGCGCATGGCCATCTCCGACTCTCGGGCCGGCCGACTCGAGCGTGCCGAAATCGACGGTTCGCTCCAACTCTCCACGCTTCGACGCGCCGCCGAAGCGGTCAATTGCCGCCTGCTCTACGTGCTCGTCCCCAACGAGCCCCTCGAGGACATGGTGTTCCGCCAGGCGTTCCTCAAGGCGGTGGAAGAGCTCGGCATCCCTGCTGTCACGGCGTTGGACGCGGACGAACTCTCAGAAGAGTTGGAGGAGGAGCTCGAGGCGCGCACGCTCCATCTGGTCGATCGCCTGGGCCTGTGGCGTCGACACCCGCGGCGAACCAGATCCAGCGGATCACCGAGGGATCCTTCGCCCGAGGGTCCAGGCGCCCCCGACGTGTGGTCACGGGAGGCGGGGTCAAGGCCCGCCGAAGGCGGACGAAGTGCAGCCTTGACGCCGCCGTGGTGAAGGTGTCGCCACTCATCATCGTGGTGGCCCCGCGCCCGCCCGGGGCCTGGAAGACAACAATGGACCCGCGCTCCGACGGGTCGAACGGACCGGCCCACGCCGCAGCCGTAGGGTGGGCCGATGCGGGTCATCGGAGGCCGGAGCCGCGGGCGCCGGCTGGCCGCCAAGCTGCCCAAGTCCGTCCGGCCCACTTCGGACCGGGTGCGCGAATCGATCTTCGACATCCTCGGTTCCCAAGGCGGCGTCGTGGACCTGCGCGTCGTCGACCTCTTCTGTGGCAGCGGCGCGCTCGGCC
Organism: uncultured Acidimicrobiaceae bacterium; assembly: GCA_963783995.1. Taxonomy (GTDB): domain Bacteria; phylum Actinomycetota; class Acidimicrobiia; order Acidimicrobiales; family RAAP-2; genus Bog-473. Next base: position 134,482 of record CAWAPU010000007.1, on the reverse strand, counting down.
TCGAGGCCCTCTCGAGGGGCGCCGCCTCGGCGACGTTCGTCGACCTCGACCCCGGCGCCCTCGCCGCGGTGCAACAGAACCTCGACGCCGTGGGGCTCGCCGACGCCGACGTCACCCTCGTGAGGGCGGCGCTCCCCGCCTGGCTCGAAGGCATCCCGGCGGCCGGCCGAGGCTTCGACCTCGCCCTCTGCGACCCGCCCTACGACTTCGCCGACTGGCCGGCGCTGCTCGAGGTCCTCGACGCCGAAACTGTCGTCATGGAATCGTCATCGCCCATCGCGCTGCCTGACACGTGGGTGGTCGCTAGAGAACGCCGGTACGGCGGTACGCTCATCACCGTGGCTCATCAGCGAAGCGACGCCGGGGGCGCTCCACTCGAAGGAGAGGTCGGATGAAGGTCGGGCTGTTCCCGGGTTCCTTCGACCCCTTCCACAACGGGCATCTCGAGATCGTCGAGCGCGCCTCCAAGCTCTTCGACGAGGTCGTGGTCGCCGCCGTGCGCAACCCCCAGAAGGGCAAGACGCTCTTCGACCTCGAAGAGCGCGAGGAGCTGCTCGAGCAGGTCACCGCACACCTCCCGAGCGTCCGCATCGTGTCGATGTCGACGCTGACCGTCTGGGTCGCGCGTGACGTCGGCGCCAACGCCATCATCCGGGGCCTCCGGGCCGTCTCGGACTTCGAGGCCGAGATGCAGATGGCGCAGATGAACAACCACCTCTCGGGCGTCGAGACGATCTTCATCCCGACGAGCGCCGAGTGGTCGTTCCTCGCCTCCAAGCTCGTGCGGGAGGTGTGGCGCTTCGGCGGCGACGTCTCGGCCTTCGTGCCCGAGCCGGTGGCCAAGGCGCTGGCCACCAGGTACAAGGAGGAAGGGGAGGAGCAGTGAGCGACCGCTTCCTCGAAGTCGACGAGGAGCAGCCGGTCGAGGAGATCGGGATCGAGTCGATCCTCCACCAACTGCTCGACCTCATCCACGCCGCCAAGTCCATGCCGCTGTCCTCGTCGGTGATGGTCTCGCGCGACGAGGTCATCTCGCTCGTCCAGGCCGGCGTCGAGAGCCTGCCCGACGAGCTGCGCCAGGCGCGCTGGCTCCTCCGTGAGCGCGAGGAGTTCATGGCCGAGCGCGGCCGCGAGGCCGAGGCGCTCATGGACGAGGTGCGGGCGCAGGCCGAGCACATGGTGCAGCGCACCGAGATCGTCCGCCAGGCCAACGCCGTCGCCCAACGCATCCTCGACGACGCCAACGAAGAGGCGCGCTCGCTGCGCCACCAGGCCGAGGACTTCGTCGACCAGAAGCTGGCCGGGATGGAGATCGTGCTGGACCGCCTCACCCGCACCGTCCAGGCGGGCCGGGCGAGGCTGGCCGCCCCCACCGTCGAGCCGGTGGCCGACGACCACGCCGTCGCAAGCGAAGAGGAAGGCGACGGCTTCTTCGATCAGGATCAATCGTGACGGAGGTGAGGTGTTGCCCGTGACCACCGCCGATCCCTTTGTGGTGCACGTCGGTCGGCTCCGCCGGCGCAGCGGCGAGCACGCCCACGAGATACGCCGGGGCGAGGTCGCCCTGGCCGGCCCCCTCCACGAGGAGGGCGTCGACGAAGGCCGTAGCGTCGTGCCGGCCGGCGCCGAGGCCGAGGTCGACGTGGAACTGATCTCTTTCAGCGGCGGCATCGACGTCCAGGGCAGCGTGCGGGCGCCCTGGGTCGGCCCGTGCCGGCGTTGCACCGAGCCGGTGACGGGCGAGCTGTTGATCCCGGTCCACGAGCGCTACGCCGACCCCGACCTGGCCGTGCCGAGCGACGAGGACTTCTACCCCATCGACGTCGACGAGATCGATCTCGGGCCCCTCGTCCGGGACGCCATCGTGCTCGAGTTGCCGATGGCGCCCCTCTGCCGGGAGGACTGCGCCGGTCTCTGCCCCCAGTGCGGCGCCAACCGCAACGAGGGCGACTGCGGCTGCGTTGCCCCGAGGGACCCCCGGTGGGCTAACCTCGACGTGCTCCGGTAGCCCGTCCCCGGAGGGCTTGCACCGTCTGAGAGCGCCCAGGGTCTGCCGCAGGGCAGCACCCGGGAAAACCCGAACCGATCGTTGGAGTCCGTCCATGGCAGTCCCCAAGAAGAAGAAGTCGAAGGCCAAGGGCCACAGCCATCAGGCGGCGGCGTGGCGCCTGGGCCGGCCCCCGCGCAGCGTGTGCCCGCACTGCCAGGCCGCCAAGACCCCCCACGTGGTCTGCCCCAGCTGCGGCTGGTACAAGGGTCGTCAGGCCGTCGAGGTCGACTGACTTGAGCCGCCGGGGCGAGCGTCCGTCGCCCGAGGCACTGGCCAAGCTCCCCGTCGCCGTCGACGCCATGGGCGGCGACAAGGCCCCGGGCGAGATCGTCGAGGGCGCAAAGCGCGCCGCCACCGAGCACGGCATCGGCATCGTGCTGGTCGGCCCGCCCGACCAGGTGGGCGACACCATGGGCCTCGACCTCGTGCCGTGCACCGAGGTCATCGCCATGGACGAGGACCCGGCCGGCGGGGTGCGCCGCAAGAAGGACTCGTCGCTCGTGCGCGCCGCCGAGCTCGTGCGTGACGGCAAGGCGTCCGCCATGGTGTCGGCCGGCAACACGGGGGCGACGATGGCCGCCGCCCTGCTGCGCATGGGTCGCCTGCCCAAGGTCGTGCGCCCGTGCATCGCCACGCCGCTGCCCCGGCTCGGCCGCACGCCCGCCGTGCTGGTCGACGCCGGCGCCAACTCCGAGTGCACAGCGGCCATGCTCGTGCAGTTCGCCCAGATGGGTGCCGCCTACGTCTCGGCCCGCTTCGGCACCGAGTCGCCCAGCGTCGGCCTGCTCTCCATCGGCGAGGAGCCGACCAAGGGCACGCCGCTGGTGAAGGAGACGCACCACCTGCTGGCCGACGACGTCGCCGGCACCCGCGGGACGTTCGAGTTCGTCGGGAACCTCGAGGGCCGCGACCTGCTGCCCTCGCCGGCCGACGTCATCGTCACCGACGGCTTCACGGGGAACGTGACGCTCAAGACGCTCGAAGGGTCGCTGCGCTTCCTCTTCGACACGATGCTCGGCGTCTTCGGGACGAACGACGAGACCCGGGCCGCCGCGGACGCGCTGCTGCCGGTCCTCCTCCCGCTGGCGGCGCAGTTCGAGCCGGAGAACACCGGCGGCGCCATGCTGCTCGGCACCGACGGCGTCTGCGTCATCAGCCACGGCTCGTCGAACGCCACCGCCATGTTGAACGCCGTGCTGCTCGCCCACGAGTGCGCGACCCGGGGCCTGGTCGACCAGGTGGCGGCCGCCGTGCGGCCCGCCGCCGACGCCGTGGCCGTCGACGCCGACTAGGAGCTACGTCACCACGGGCGGCGTGCCCGACTTGGCCGCCCGTCGGGCGCGCAGCCGGTTGATCTCGGGGCTCATGATCTCGTAGGCGCAGTAGAGCCCGAAACCCGCCAGGCCGAAGAAGAAGACGTCGAGGACCCAGCCCCACATCTTGGAGTTCCCGTCGACCAGCGGCCGGGCGTTCGTCGGATCCGTCGTGTCGTAGAGCACCGGCATGTTGCTCCCCTTGGGGTGCGCGGACGGGTTGTCGGTGGCGAGCCGCACCGGGCAACTGCAGGCGGGGACCCAGACCCAGACGTAGTCGCTCTCCCCGTCGTCGTCGGTGACGTGCTGCGTGTCCACCACCTGGGCCGTGATGGCCCTCCCGTGGCTCGAGATGCTGGCGTCGTTCACCTGGTTGCGGACGAAGACCGCCATCCCCCAGAAGACCAGGACGAGGAGGAGGCCGGCGAAGAGATAGCGCCCGACCCGCTTCTCGGGGTTCCTCACCCGCTGCCGGGCCGACTTCTTCGCCCCGTTTGCCCCGGTGGCGCCCTCCAGGCGCGCCGCCCGCGCCGCCGCCCGCGCGTCGGGGGCCGGCCACCCGTCGACGTAGCCCTGGAACGTGGCCCGACGGCCGCGACCCTTTTGCTCGATCCGCACGGTGCAGGGCTCGATGCCGTCGACCCGTATCTCGTAGCGCTCCGTACCATTCGTCGAGGTGCGCAGGGTCGTCGGCGTCACCCCTTTCCCGTCGACGTAGATCTCGACGCCACGGCCCCGCGACGTGGAATAGACGTCGACCTCGTGAGCCCCGGACGGGCCCACGTTGAGCGTCAGGACGGGCGCCTTGGCCATGCCGTCATCCTCCCCCGTTGCAAAGGAGCCGGGGGAGAGCCGATCGGCTCCATTGGAAGGCCCCGGGGAGGGGGCCCGGCGGCCCAAAACGGGGCGGGCGGAGCCAAAATCCGGCGACCCGGGGGAAACCTTGAATTCGCCGATCGCCTGAAAGGCCAGGTCAATACGGGTAAACCGGCAAGTTCACGCTCGTGACACGTACACTGTGCGGCGTGCCAGCAGAGACCCACACCAACCAGGGCCCCCTCGACCGCAACGGTGTGTTCGAGCTGATCAGGGACCAGCTGGCCGACATCTTGGAGACGGATCCGTCGTCGATCACCGAGGGCGCGTCGTTCGTTGAGGACCTCGATGCCGACTCGCTGGCTCTCATCGAGCTGGTCGAGGCGCTCGAGGAGGAGCTGGGTGAGCGCACCGTCGGCTTCCGCATCGATGACGAGGATCTCGAGGACCTGCGCACGGTCCGTGACGCCGTTGACTACGTCTACGCCAAGCTCGAGCAGGGGTGACGCCGGGGCTGAGGGCGCGGCCGTGCTGGCCGCTCGGCTGGGCCACACCTTCGGCGACCTGAGCCTCTTGCAACACGCCCTGGCGCACCGTTCGTGGTGCGGCGAGCAGGACGGCGGCGCGCCGTCGAACGAACGCTTGGAGTTCCTGGGCGACGCCGTGCTGGGGCTGATCGTCGCCGGGTACTGCTACGAGCGCTATCCCGACTTCGCCGAGGGCAAGCTGGCCAAGGTCCGCTCCGCCGTCGTGAACGCCCGGGTGCTCGCCCAGGTCGCCGGTCGGTTGGGTGTGGGCGAGGAGCTGCTGCTCGGGCGGGGCGAGGAGGGCTCGGGCGGCCGGGAGAAGGCCTCGATCCTCGCCGACGCCTTCGAGGCGATCCTCGGGGCGGTCTATCTCGACGCCGGCTGGGAGGCGGCACGGGGGCTCGTGCTGCGTGAGCTCGGCGACGCCATCGCCCGGGCCGGCGAGGAGCCCGACGACTTCGACCACAAGTCGCGCCTGCAGGAGAAGGCCGTGCGCGACGGCGACGGCACGCCCCGCTACGTCGTCGTCGGCACCGGGCCGGACCACGACCGGGCGTATACGGCCGAGGTCTTCTTGGGCACCACGCGCTGGGGCTCGGGCGAGGGCCGCTCCAAGAAGGACGCCGAGCAAGAGGCGGCCCGGGCGGCATGGGAGGAGCTCAGCAATGCCTGAGTTGCCAGAGGTCGAGACGCTGCGCCAGGACCTGTCACGCGAGGTCGTGGGCAAGAAGATCAAGTCCGTGGCGGTGGCCAACGGGCGCTCCGTGCGCCGGCACCCCTCGGCCAAGCACTTCCGGGCGCTGCTCGAGGGCCGCACCATCAAGACGGTGGGGCGGTTGGGCAAGTACCTGTTGTTGACGATGGACAACGGGGACACGCTGGTCGTGCATCTTGGGATGAGCGGGCAGCTGTTGCGGGTGAAGTCGGTCAAGGACCCCAAGCCCAAGCACACCCACGTCGTCATCACGTTCACCCAGGGCGGCGAGCTGCGCTACGTGGATCCCCGTACGTTCGGGGAGCTCTTCGTGTCGACGCCGCCCTTGAAGGCGGACGGCACGCCGCTGTCGCCGGTGTCGGGGACGTCGGGGGGCGACGGCACGGCGATCCGCAAGGCGATCCCCGAGCTCTCGCATTTGGGGTTCGACCCGATCGAGGACCTGATGAGCTGGGATCGCTTCGGTGCGTTGTTGCACCAGCACCACGGCGGGATCAAGGCACTGCTGATGGACCAGTCCTTCACGGCGGGGATCGGGAACCTGTACTCCGACGAGATGCTCTACCAGGCCGGGCTGCGCTACGACCGGGCCGCCGACTCCTTGACGGCGACCGAGGTGCGGCGGCTGTACCGGGCGATCGTCGAGACGTTGGCGGACGCCATCAAGCACCGGGGGTCGTCGCTCGCCGACGAGCAGTACCGGGACCTGTTCGGCGAGATCGGGGACTTCCAGGGCTCCCACCAGGTCTACGACCGTGAGGGCCAGCCGTGCCGGCGCTGCCGCAACTCGATCGTCCGGGTGAAGGCCGGCGGGCGCTCGACGTTCTTCTGCGAGCACTGCCAGGTCTGAGTTAGCTGGGCGGATTCGCCGGCTCAGCCGGTCTACGTGGTTGCGGCGGCGGGGAGCATCGGCCGCACGAACCCGGCCCACTTCTTGCGCCACGACAGTGACAGCAGGATCCGCACGGGGACCGGCGGAGGTGGCGGCTGTTGGGCTTCCGGCGTCGATCGGATCACTTCGTCGATGGCGCCCACGGCTGTCCCCATGTAGGGCTTGGGAATGCCCTTGAGCGCCTTCGTCTCCAAGTCGTCCCATTCGTCGAACGGGATCCACTTGGCGTACATCGGAAGGACGTCGGCGTCCTCCCGGTCCAGGTGGGGGAAGAAGAGATCGCGCAGCTCGACGACGGCGGCGTTGACGGCGTCGCGGTTTGTCACGTCGGGGTTCTTTTGAAACGAAGCCACCGCGGTGTCGATCTTCTTCATGACATCGAGCATCTGTCGGTGGTCCGCTCCGAGCTCGTCGACCAGAGGCTGGATGTCCGGGTACCTGCTGACGAGGAGCGGGAAGTCGTGGTCGTCCTCGTTGTGGTGGTGATAGTCGAGGATGGACGAGCAGAAGGCCCAGTACGGCCCGAGAGAGGACTGGAGGGCCGCCGGCTCGAGTGTCGCCGTCGCCTCGACCAACCTGGTGATCACCAAGCGGAACATGTTGTGGACCACCTGGATGAGCCGGATGTCCGCCATGGTGCTGCTGCCGTTGCTGCCGCCGTTCGCCAATGTGAACCCCTTTGGTTCGACCGAGAACCCGGTTCGAGAACCCGCCTAGCTGCCCAAACGTAGTGCCGCCGGTGACTTCCGTCGAGGGTCTCGAGGGAATCAGGCTGCGCCGGACGGCGCCCGGCCGGGTGCCGGAATCCCTTCGAAGCGTCGGGTCGGGACCAGATAGATTCGCTCCGAATGTTCCTGAAGTCCCTCAGCATGAAGGGGTTCAAGTCCTTCGCCGACCCCACGGTGCTGGAGTTCGAGCCCGGGATCACCGTCGTTGTCGGCCCGAACGGGAGCGGCAAGTCCAACGTCGTCGACGCTGTCACCTGGGTGTTGGGCGCCCAGGGGCCGCGCTCGTTGCGCTCGGCGAAGATGGAGGACGTCATCTTCGCCGGGACGTCGTCGCGGCCGCAGCTCGGGCGCGCCGAGGTGTCGCTGACGATCGACAACTCCTCGGGCAAGCTGTCCGTCGACCTGGCCGAAGTGACGATCACGCGGACGCTGTTCCGCTCGGGCGAGAGCGAGTACGCCATCAACGGCGCGCCGTGCCGCTTGCTCGACATCCAGGAGCTGCTTTCGGACTCGGGCGTCGGGCGCCAGCAGCACATGATCATCGGGCAGGGCCAGCTCGACACGGTGTTGAACGCACGGCCGGAGGACCGGCGGGCAATTATCGAGGAAGCGGCCGGGGTGCTGAAGCACCGGCGGCGCCGGGAACGCTCCGAGCGGCGGCTCGCGGCGACGGCCGAGAACCTGGAGCGGTTGGGCGACCTGGTCCGTGAGGTGCGGCGCCAGATTCGGCCGCTGGAACGCCAGGCCGCGGCGGCCAGGTCCCACGATGCCGTGGCGTCGACGCTCTTGGAGGTGCGGCGGTATCTCGCCGGCGCCGAGATGGCCGAGCTCACCGGGCGTCGGCAGGCGGCGACGACGAACCTCGGCGTGTGCCGCGAGGAGGAGCGCGAGCTCCATGCGGCGCTGGAGATGCTCGACGCCGAGGCGTCCTCGACGACGGCCGAGCTGTCGTCGCGCCGCGAGGAGGACCTGGCGGCCGCGCTGGGCCGGGTGCAGGGGCTGGTCGAGCGGGCCCGTGGCCTGCTGGGCGTCCTGCGGGAGCGGGGCCGCGGCGTGTTGGCGGCGTTGGACGCGGCGGCCGACGTCGACGTCGTCTCGACCCTGGAGGCGGAGGGGGCACGGCTGGCGGCCGAGCTGCAGGGCGCCGAAGCCGAAGAGGCCGCGGGCGGGGCGCCGGAGCGGGCCGAGATCGCCGCCGCGCTGACCGCATTGGACGCCGAGGACGCCGCACTGCGGGAACGCTGGTCGGGCGTGCTCGCGCGGGGGCGAAGACACGCCCGAGGAGGCGATGGCGCGGCTGCGGGCCCGGCGCGAGCTGATCGCGCGGGCCGCGGGACGCGAGCAACAGGATCTCGACGGGTTGGGCGCGCGGGTGGCGAACTTGGAGCAGCGCCAGGCCGGCGCCGCCGTGCGCGCCGACTTGTTGGTGCGCAACTCCGAGGACCTGGACGCGGCGACGACGGCGTTGGACGCCGCGTTGGCGGCGACGACCGAGGAGCTGTCCGGCGCGGCACGGGCGGCCGAAGCGGCGCAGGCCGCGGCGGACGCGGCGACCGACGCCCGTCACCGCAGCGAGGCGCGGGCCGAGGCCTTGGAGCGCGCGCTGTCCGAGCTGCAGGGCGCGGGCGGGCGCGAGCTCTTGCGCCACGTCGACGGCGTCGTCGGGTCGCTCGTCGACCTCGTCGAGATCGACGCCGGGTGGGAGGCCGCGTTCGAGGCCGCCGCCGGCGCGGGCGTCGCCGCGGTCGTCGTCGACGGGCGCCGCTCCGCGCAGGCCGCGCTGGCGACGCTGCGCGAGCGGGGCGTGACGGGCGCCGTGCTGGCGCCGCGCCAGGGTGTGGGTGTTGGTGGGGCTGGTGGGGCTGGTGGGGTCGGCGACACGGGCGTCGGGTCGCTCCCGCCCGGCACGAGCGCGCAGCCGGTGCGCCGCCACGTGCGGGCCCGCCAGGGCGGTGAGGTTGCCGAGTCCGTGCTCGATGCGTTGGTGGGCCGTGCGGTGCGCGTCGACGGGTGGGAAGAGGCGATCGACCTGTCGCTGGCCCGGGACGATCTTGTCGTCGTGACGGCCGAGGGCGACCGCTTCGCCCGCACGGGCTGGCGCGTCCGCTCGAGCGCCGGCGTCGTCACCAAGGCCGCGGTCGAAGAGGCGCAGCGGCGGGCGGCGGCCGACGCCGCCGCGTCCGAGCTCGCCAAGGCGGCGCTGACCGAGGCCCGGATCGCGTCGTCTCGCGCGGGACGCACGCGCCGCCGCCGAGCGTGCGGCGGACCGCCACGGCGCCGCCATTGAGGCGAAGCGCACCGAGGTCGAGCGCGCGGCGGAGGAGCAGACGCGGCTCGTGGCGGAGTTGGACGAGGCCCGCACCGCCGTCTTCGACGCGCAGCAGCGGCTCGCCGAGGTCACCGCGGAGGAGGCGCAGTTGGAGCGGGCGCTGCCCGAGCTGACCGAGGCGTTGCACGAGTGGGCCGACCTGCAGGCCCGTCGTGACGAGGTCGTCGCCCGCCGCCAGTCGCTCGAGGTGCAGGTTGCCGGCGTCGCCGAGCGCCGCCGCGTCCTGACCGAGCGCCACGCCGAGGTCGAGCGCCGCCTGGCCGGCCACGCCGAGGAGCGGGCGTCGGCTGCCGCTCGCCGGGAGCGCCTGGAGGCCGAGGGGACTGCGCTGCGCCGCCTCGAAGCCGTCGTCGTCGACGAGCAGGCCCGGCTGGACGGGATCTTCGGCGAGCTGCGCCACGACTATCAAGACCAGGTCGATGCGGTGCGCGCCGGCGGCGAGCGGTTGGAGCAGCTCCGCCAGGATCGCCACACGACCGAGCAACGGTTGGACGCGGTGCGCAATCGCACCCGGGCGTTGGACCTCGAGGCCAATGAGGTCGACCTGCGCACCGAGTCGTTGCGCGAGCACATCGCCCGTGACCTCAACGCCCGCCCCGAGGAGCTCATCGGGCTGCCCGAGCCCGAGGCGCCGTCGAACACGACGCTGCCGCAGCACGCCGAGGAGCTCGAGCGCAAGCTCACCGCGTTGGGTCCCGTGAACCCGCTCGCGTTGGAGGAGCTCTCCCAGCTCGAGGAGCGCCACAAGGAGCTCGAGGCACAGGTCGACGACGTGCGTGGGGCGCGGCGCGAGCTGCACGAGGTCGTGCGCACGCTCGACCACGAGATCATGACGTCGTTCGCCGCCGCGGCCGCCGACGTCAACGAGCACTTCTCCGCGCTGATCACGATGCTGTTCCCCGGCGGCACCGGCCGCCTCTCGCTCGTCGACCCCGACGACCTCTTGAACACCGGCGTCGAGATCGAGGTCCGCCCGGCCGGCCGCAACGTCCGCCGCGTCTCGCTGTTGTCCGGTGGCGAGCGCTCGATGGCGGCGCTGGCGTTCCTCTTCGCCGTCTTCCGCTCGCGGCCGTCGCCCTTCTACATGATGGACGAGGTCGAGGCCGCCCTCGATGACGTCAACCTCTCCCGCTTCCTCACCCTCGTGCACGAGTTCCGCGACGAGGCGCAGCTGCTCATCGTCTCGCACCAGAAGCGCACGATGGAGACGGGCGACGCGCTCTACGGCGTGACGATGGCGCCGGGCGGCTCCTCCCAGGTCGTCAGCCAGAAGGTCGAAAAGGACAAGGAGACGGCGTCCGCATGATCCTCGCCAGCGACGTCGGGACGTACATCATCATCGCCGTGGTGGTGGTCGTGTTGGCGGTGGCCGCCGGGTCCCTCTCCCTCACCGCTCACGGCGGCGTGGCGGTGGGGGTGGAGTGGGGGTGGTGCCGCCGGTGCCGCTGGAGCGTCGTCGACGAAGACGGCCGCGCCCGCGCCGACGCCGACCAAGGCGCCGACACGCCCGCCGACGAAGGCACCTTCCAAGCCCCCGGCGTCGACGGCACCGCCAGCTGCTGCACCTGTTGTCGCCGCCCGAACCCGAGGTTGTCGAGGCAGAGGTCGACGTCGTCGAGGCGCCGCCCTCGTACCGCAGCCGCCTGGGCGGCGTGCGCGGCTTGTTCGGCGGCGCCGTCGCGGCGATACGGGCCGGCCGCATCGATGCGGACACGTGGGACTCGCTCGAAGAGGCCCTCATCCGCGCCGACGTCGGCGTTGGCACGACCGAGGCGCTCCTGGCCGATCTGCGCGCCAAGGTCGAGACCAAAGAGGTCCGGAGCGGGGACGACCTCCTCGCCGCGCTGGGCGACTCCATCCGCGACCTGCTCCAGACGGCCGAGAGCCGGGAGCTCCGCTTCGATGGCAAGGCGGGCGCACCCGACGTCTGGCTGATCGTCGGCGTGAACGGCGTCGGCAAGACGACGACCATCGGCAAGCTCGCCCGCCGCCAGTCTGCGGCCGGGCGCTCCGTCCTGCTCGCCGCGGGCGACACGTTCCGTGCAGCGGCGGCGGACCAGCTCGCCATGTGGGCCGAGCGCACCGGCACCGAGATCGTGCGCGGCGCCGAGGGCGGCGACCCCTCCGCCATCGTCTTCGACGCCGTGCAGCGCGCCGCCGCCCGGGGCAACGACCTCGTGCTGGCGGACACCGCCGGCCGCCTGCACACCAAGGTCAATCTCGTCGAGGAGCTCAAGAAGATCCGCCGCATCGCCGATCGTGACCCGGGCAACGTCACCGAAGTGTTGCTCGTGCTCGATGCCACCACCGGACAGAACGCGCTGGCCCAGGCGCGCCAGTTCACCGAGGCCGTCGACGTCACCGGCATCGTGCTGACCAAGCTCGACGGCACGGCCAAGGGCGGCATCGTCGTCGCCGTGCAGCGCGAGCTCGGGCTGCCGGTCAAACTCGTCGGCCTGGGCGAGGGTCCCGACGACCTCGTGGACTTCGACCCCGACGAGTTCGTCGACGCACTGCTGGCCGGCGATTCGAGCGACTGAGTCCAGCATCGAACGAGCCGAACGCCAAGGGGAGGCAAGTCCGGTGACCGAGAAGCAGAAGCGGGTCCTGATCGTCGCCTTGATCATCCACGTGATCATGTTAAGCCTGACCTGGATCGACCTGATCGCCGTCCCGACGCCGCCGTCCGGGGAAGAAGCGCATGTGGCGCGTCGCCTCGCTCCTCAACACGAGCGGCTCCGTCACCTACTGGCTGTTTGGCCGACGTTCGGTCCCCGAGCTGAGGCTGGTCGAAACCGAGGTCGACGCCGCCTGATCCACGGCCGCCTCCTGACGCGGGCAGGCTCGCGGGCATGACGCTGCGCACTGCCTTCACCGAGTTGTTCGGGATCGAAGCGCCCATCGCCCTGGCGCCGATGGGCGGCATCTCCGGCGGGGCACTGGCGGCGGCGGTCTCCGATGGGGGCGGTCTCGGATTGGTCGGGTGCGGGCGTGAGGACCGTGCGTTCCAAGAACGGGAGCTGACTTCCGTCTCCCGAGCGACGACCAAGCCGTGGGGCGTCGGGTTCCAGTCATGGTCCACGAGTCCCGAGAGCGTCGAGATAGCGCTTGCCTTCGGGCCACACGCCGTGATGCTGTCGTTCGGCGACCCGCGCCCGCTCGCCGCGCCGGTCCTCGATGCCGACTGTCCGGCTGATCGTCCAGGTGACCGACCTCGCCGAGGCGGAGCTCGCGCTCGACCTTGGCGCGGACGTCCTCGTCGCGCAGGGCTCCGAGGCCGGCGGCCACAGCGGCGGAGGGGCGACGCTGCCGTTCGTGCCGATCGTGGTCGACCTGCCTCGCTCCGTGCCCGGTCCTTGCGGCGGGCGGGATCGCCGACGGGCGAGGCATCGCCGCCGCCCTGTGCCTGGGCGCCGCCGGCGCGCTTTTCGGGCACCCGCTTCGAGGCCACCGACCGAGGCGTTTGGATCCCGAGTAGTCAAGGCGATCCTCGAGGGGACGGAGCGACACCGAGCGCAACCGGAGCTCGACATCGCTCGGAGTGCGCCGTGGCCGAGTCGCTATCTGGCGCGGACGTTACGGAACGACTTCATGGAGCGCTGGCGCGGTCGGGAGGAGGAGCTCGAGTCCGACGAAGCGGCCAAAGCCGAGTACGAGGCGGGCGCGGCCGTCGGCGACATCGCGGTCATCCCCGTCTGGGCCAGCGAGGCGATCGACCTCATCACAGCATCCGTCCCGCGGCCGAACTCGTCGCGGAGCTCGTTGAAGACACCGAAGAGGTCGTGTCTCGCCTAGTGCGGGCCGTCGATGAGTGACGCGAGGGAGGGTCTCCCCCGCTCCCGCTCCCGCTCCCGCTCCCACTGACCGCTGAAGAGCTGGCGACCCTGGGTGTGTACGACCCCACGGCTCCGGACGCCGGAACTTGGTCAACGTGCTCGCGCGGGAGGCCGAAGCGAGCGCTCCCACGGGCCGGCTGATCGATCGTCCCAAAAAGTGCCCTGGTTCGCTTTCGCGTTTGCGTACGCGGGCGCCTTCATTGCCTAGGCCCACTTCGTGAGGTAAAGCTCAAGTTCTAGCCTTTTGTGAGCTAAAAGTGGATTTTTGGGCGAGTTCTGAGAGTCCCCCGTCCTATACGAAGGCGTTCCTGCGGCGAAGGGTCTCTGACCGCCAAGGCGCACAGCGTCCCGACGGCCTCAGCGCCTCAGGCCCAGCGCACCTGCACCGCGTCGCCGAACGCGTCCAGCACGGCCCGATCGCCCTCGATCGACAACCGGTCCCCCCGCCCGCGGTTCCACAGCGCCAGATACAGATCGGCCGCCGCCCCGCGCACGGTGCAGTCGGCGGCGCCCTCGCCTTCGCCCACGGCGGTCGTGACGCCCTCGGGCCCGATCGTCAGCACCCACGCCGCGTCGTCGTCGACGCATCCGATCCCGAGCGTCGCCACCTCCTCGGCGCGCAACCCCGTGGAGCGACGCGGCACGAAGCACGTCAGCAGCTCGTCGACGCCGTCGGCGGCGAACGCCGGCGTGAATGGCGACAGGTCGGCCTCGCTCCGGCCCCCCGTCAGCTCGGTGTCGACGCGGTGGATGGCGGTCTCGTGCGCCTGGCGCCGGCTCCACATGGCGAGCGGCGACGGCGCCCGCAGGAACGTCCAGGTCTGCAGGTCCGCCGGTGCCGCCTCCAAGGCTCGGGCCAGCGCCAGATACCCGGCCTCGAACCAGTCGGGCAGCTCCTCGTCACCCGGCCAGCGCCCGACGATCTCGTCGAGGCTGTCCTGGCGCATCTCGGTCTGCGGCTCGGCCACGTACGACGTCGCCCAGCGCTGCACGCCGCCCGTGTGGCGGATCAGGTCACGCGCCACCCATTCGGGACACGTGGGCACGCGCATGACCGGCGCCACGGCCCGCGTCGCCGCGGTCATGCGGGCGCCCTCGTGGCGCAGCGTCTCGATGAACTGTGCGACCTCCACGGCCGACCAGCCTGTCAGCTCCGGCCGCGCCGATGCCCAGCCGAGCCGAGCCCGCCGACCCGACCCGACGCCGACCCAAGCCCCGTCTCGAACTAGTTGACCTTCAGCAGGTCGACGACGAACACGAGCGTGTCGTTGGCCGCGATGCCCGGCCCGGGCGACTGGGCGCCGTAGCCGAGCGTCGGCGGGATGATCAGTTCACGCCGGCCCCCGACCTTCATGCCGACGACGCCCTCGTCCCAACCCTTGATGACCTGGCCCTCCCCCAACGTGAACGTGAACGGCTGGCTCGTCCACGACGACTGAATCACCTTGCCGGACGAGTACGTGGCCAGCACGTACTGCACCGTCACCGAGTCGCCGCTCGCCGCCGCCGCACCCGTGCCCGTAATGAGGTCGGCGCTCTGGAGCGTGGTCGGCGGGGTCCCCGACGGCACCGTCACCGTGGGCGCCACGCCGGCGGTCCCGGCGGGCGAGCGGTCGGCCGCCGGGATCGGTGCGATGGCGTTGAGCGGGCTCCCGGCGGGGGCCGTGACGGTCGTCGAGGGGCCGTTGCCGGTCCCGCCCGACGTCGTCGTCGTGTTCGACGCCGAGTTCGACGGCGAGGAGCTGCAGGCGGCGAGCCCGAGGGCCCCGGCCAGGACGATGGTGGTCATGAGCGCGCCGGAGCGCAGGGTGAAGGAGGGTCGTGGCATGGCGGCAAACGGTAGGCCCGCCCGGCCACGGCGCCGAGGCCGCGCCGAGGCGCGCGCCGAGGCAGCGCCACCACGGCGCCCCACTAACCTGAGAACTCATGTTCGACGCCCTGTCCGACCGCCTCGAGCGCATCTCCACGCGCCTCAAGGGCAAGGGCCGGATCAGCCAAGAGGACCTCGACGAGGCGCTCAAGGAGATCCGCACCGCGCTCTTGGAGGCCGACGTCGAACTGAGCGTCACCCGGCGCTTCATCGACGGCATCCGCCTGCGCGTCAGCACCGAGGCGCTCTCGAAGAGCCTGACCCCGGGCCAGCAGGTCATCCGGGCGGTGCACGAGGAGCTGGTCAACGTCCTCGGCGGCGAGACGCTCAAGCTCACGTACGCGTCCCGGCCGCCGACCGTCGTGCTCATGGCCGGGCTCCAGGGTGCCGGCAAGACGACGAACGCAGCGAAGCTCGCGTTGTGGTGGAAGCAGCAGGGGCGCAACCCGCTGCTCGTCGGCGCCGACCTCCAGCGCCCCGCCGCCGTCGAGCAGCTGCGGGTCCTCGGCCAGCAGGCCGGTGTCACCGTGTTCTCGGAGGCGAGCGACCCGGTGAGTGTCGCCAAGGCCGGCGTCGCCGAGGCGCAACGGCTCGGTCGCGACATCGTCATCATCGACACCGCCGGCCGGCTCACGATCGACGCCGAGATGATGGGCCAGATCAAGGACATCTCCGCCGCCACCCAACCGCACTACACGTTCCTCGTCATCGACGCCATGATCGGCCAGGACGCCGTCGCCACGGCGAAGGCCTTCCACGACGCACTCGAGCTCAGCGGCGTCATCCTCACCAAGCTCGATGGCGATGCCCGTGGCGGCGCCGCCCTCTCCGTCAAGGGTGTCGTCGGCCGCCCGATCGCCTTCGCCTCGACCGGCGAGCGCCTCGCCGACTTCGACCTGTTCCACCCGGACCGCATGGCGGACCGGATCCTCGGCATGGGCGACGTCATGAGCCTGATCGAGCAGGCCGAGCGCACGATGGACAGCGACGAGGTGGCCAAGAGCGCCAGCCGCCTCATGGCCGGCCAGTTCACGCTCGAGGACTTCCTCTCCCAACTCCGCCAGGTCAAGAAGATGGGCTCGCTCGGCGGCCTCATGCGCCTCATGCCCGGCATGAACAAGGACATGCGCGAGGCGGCGAACCAGATCGACGACGGCGAGGTCGCCAAGGTCGAAGCGATCGTCTGCTCCATGACGCCGGCCGAGCGCAACGACACGACGGTGATGGACGGCTCCCGCCGCAGCCGGGTCGCCCGCGGCTCGGGCACCACGGTGCAAGACGTCAACGCGCTCCTCAAGCAGTTCAAGGAGATGCAGAAGATGATGAAGGGGATGGCGTCGGGCAACATGCCCAACCTCCCCGGCATGCCGAACATGGCAGGCATGAGCGGCCGGGCCGCCAAGAAACTCGCCAAGGAGGCGGCCGGATTCAGTGGCGCCGGACCAGCCGCCGCCGGCGTACCCGGCGACGCCGACTTCGACATGCTCTCCCAGCTGATGGGCGACGGCTCAGGCGCCGAGCTCGCCGAGCTGACCAAGGGGTTCCCCGGCCTCGCCGGCGGCGCCCCGGGCGGCAACCCGCGCCCCGTGGTGAACGTCAACAAGGGGACCAAGAAGAAGAAGAAGGGCGGGCGGGTCACCCCGCCCAAGAACCGCTAGCGCCCCACGTCAGGCGGCGCCGACCTTCGGCGTGGCGGCCGACTCGTTGATCAGGTCGATGACCGCTTGTTCGACGGTGCGCCGCAGCCGCCCACGTCGCCGGCTCCCCGCCGCACGCAACCGTGCGAGATGCGCAGGTGGCGGCAGCCAGTCCGCGATCGTCTCGCCGTGTTCGAAGCGGTCGATCACCCTCGGGTCGACGTACGCCGACCGGGCGACGGCGGGTGTGTTGCCGAGGTAGTCGGCCGCCTCTGCGATCGCGGAGACGACCGCCCGCTTTCGCTCCTGCTTCCCCCCATCGGCCGCGCCGTTCTCGGCGAGGGCCGCCGCGGTCAGCACGGTGGCCGACCACGTCCTGAAGTCCTTCGCCGAGAACTCCTCGTTCCCGGCGGCGGCCTTGATGTAGGCGTTGACGTCGGGGGCGTGGACCTCGATCCACTCGCCATCCTCCTTGTACGCGAAGAGGTGCTCGCCCCCGGACCGCCGACGCCGGAGCGAGTCGACCACCGGGCAGACGTCGTCGTCGCGGATCTCGACGATGCGCTCGATCGACCCCTTCGCCGCATACCGGAAACCATCGACCCGTGGCGGATGCGCACGTGCTCCTTGTGCAGGCTGGTCACCCCGAAGGTCTCGTGCTCCTCGGCGTACTCCTCGCCGCCGATGCGGAAGAGCCCCACGTCGAGCAGGCGGACGACGGCGGCAAGCACGCGGTCGCGTCCGAGCCCCTCTTGCGCCAGATCATCCGTGACGACGGCCCGGACGTCGGGCAGCACGGCGGCGAAGTCGAGTACCCGCTCGAACTTCTCCCGGTCACGGTGGACCCGCCACTGGTCGTGGTAGCGGTACTGGCGCCGCCCGGCGTCGTCGGTGCCGAGGGCCTGGATGTGGCCGTTCGGCCACGGGCAGATCCAGACGTCGGTCCACGCCGGCGGCACGGCCAGGGCCCGGATCCGCTCGAGCGTCGCAGCGTCGCCCACCCGCCTGCCGTCGGGGTAGGTGTAGCTGAAGCCCTTCCCTCGGCGCCGCCTCGTGATCCCGGGCCTCTCGCAGTTCGACCGTCGGAGCCGCATCATGCGTTCGCTGTCACCATGTGGGACATCGCATACCCCGGTGGCGCTCCGCCCTACCGCCGGCGCCCGATCCGTGCCCCACGGGGGCGGGGAGGCGTCCGTGGTGAGGCAGAATCAGGGCCCGGGAGGGGGTCGGGACCCCTCAGGATCAGGCCCGGCGGGGGTGGGAGGCCGGCACCCTGTCCCATCTGGCAGAATGGAGCGTTCGGGCACGTCCGCCGACGTGCTGTCCCCGAGGGCCTCGCCGAACGATTCGGCAACTCGGGGCGAACGAACGTCGCAGGGCGCCATTTCGGAAAGCGGAAGGAATCAATTCGTGGCAGTGAAGCTCCGCCTCGTGCGGATGGGCAAGAAGAAGCAGCCGACCTACCGGGTCGTGGCCGCCGACAGCCGGTCGCCTCGTGACGGGCGGTTCCTCGAGATCCTCGGCACCTACGCCCCGCGGGGTGCCTCGACGGCCGAGCCCGACGCCGTGATCAACATCGACAACGAGAAGGCCGTCAAGTGGCTCGTGAACGGGGCCCAACCGACCGAGCGCGTCGAGCGCCTCCTCAAGACCACCGGTGCCTGGGACGAGTTCTCGGCCGCCAAGGCGAAGTGAGGATCTCGTGACGAACCTTTACGAGGCGGGCGACATCAACCAAGTGGGCGGTGGCGGCGGCGGAGACGACGAGATTGCCGACGACGACTTCGACGACGTGAACGACGTCAACGATGACGACGGCGACGACGACGTCGATGACGACGACGAGGTCGACGAGGTCGGTGGGGTCGGCGAGGGCAACGAGCGGTCCGCCGTGGACGGGGGGACGTCGCTGGGGGTGCTGACGTATCTTGCGAAGGCGCTGTCCAACGACCCCGAGTCCGTCTCGATCGACACCGAGGAGCGCCGCAACGGTTTGCGGTTGAACCTGCACGTGGCGCCCGAGGACATGGGGCGGGTCATCGGCCGCCGTGGCCGTACGGCCCAGGCCATCCGCACGCTGGTCAACGTGGCCGGCGCCAAGGACGGCGTCCAGGCCAGCGTCGACATCGTCGACGACTGACCCTGACGACCCTGGCACGGGCGATCGTCTTCTGACGAGCGACGCCGGGTCCGCGGACCTCCTCAAGATCGGCCGGGTCACCAAGGCCCACGGCCTGAAGGGCGAAGTCGTCGTCCAGCTCTGGACCGACCAGACGCAGCGGTTGCACGCGGGCGCCGTCTTCTCTACGCCGTCGGGGCCTCTGCTCGTCGAGGCGGCCCGCCCTTCGACGGGCGACCGCTGGATCGTCGCCTTCGAGGGCTCCGCTGACCGCACGTCGGCCGAGCACCTGCAGGGCCTGGAGCTGTCGGCCGAAGCGCTCGACATGCCCGGCGACGTTGTGGGTGCACGAGCTCGTCGGCGCCTCGGTGCGCGACGCGTCGGGCGCCTTGGTCGGGCGGGTGGCGGCCGTGGAGGCGAACCCGGCGAGCGATCTGTTGGTCTTGGAGTCCGGTGCGTTGATCCCGCTGCACTTCGTGACGGCGCACGACGCGGCGGCCGGGACGGTCGACGTGGAGATCCCCGAGGGGTTGCTCGACCTGTGAGCTGTGAGCGCTCGGTGGGTGGCGTGAGGGCTGTGGCGTGAGGGTCGACGTCTTCACGATCTTCCCCGACGTCGTGGCCGGCTATTGCGGCGCCTCGATCCTCGGGCGGGCCGTCGGGAGCGGGGCGCTCGACGTGCGGGTGCACGACCTGCGCCAGGGGGCGGACGACCCGCGGCGCTCGGTCGACGATTCGCCGTTCGGCGGGGGCGCCGGGATGGTCCTGATGCCCGAGCCGCTGTTCCGCTCGGTCGAGTCGGTGCCGGACCTGCCCCGGCCGCTCTACCTGCTGTCGCCCGGAGGCCGGCGCTTCGACCAGTCTGTGGCGGCCGAGCTGGCGGCCCTGGCCGATGGGCCGTCGGGCGGGTTCTCGCTGCTGTGCGGGCGCTACGAGGGCGTCGACCAGCGGGTGGCCGACCACCTCGTCGACGGGGAGCTGTCGGTGGGCGACTACGTGCTGGCGGGAGGGGAGCTGGGGGCGCTGGTGGTGATCGAGACGGTGGCCCGGCTCCGCCCTGACGTGCTCGGCAACGAGGACTCGGCGGCGGACGAGTCCTTCTCCGACGGGTTGCTCGAGTACCCGCAGTACACGAGGCCGGCCTCGTTCCGTGGCTGGGAGGTCCCCGCCGTGCTGCGGTCCGGCGATCACGGGGCGGTGGCCGCCTGGAGGCGGACCGAGGCCTTGTGGCGCACGGCGGCGCGGCGGCCCGACCTGCTGGAGCGCCTGGTCAGGGCGGCCGGGCTGAGCGACGACGACGTGCGGGCCCTGGCCGAGCACGGCTACGATGTTCCGTCCGGCTCCGGGCGGATCGATCCGCACCCCACCGAGCCGTGACCCGACTTCGAAGGAACGCCTGTCATGCACCCGACCGAGACGATCGACCGCGACAGCCTGCGCGACGACATCCCTGAATTCCGCCCCGGCGACACCGTCAAGGTGCACGTGCGGGTCGTGGAGGGGAGTCGTGAGCGGGTGCAGGTCTTCCAGGGCGCCGTGATGCGCCGGCAGGGCGGCGGGGTGCAGGAGACCTTCACCGTGCGCAAGGTGTCGTTCGGCGTGGGCGTCGAGCGGACGTTCCCCGTGCACTCGCCGACGATCGCCAAGATCGAGGTCGTGACGCTGGGCGACGTGCGGCGGGCCAAGCTGTACTACCTGCGTGAGCGGCACGGGAAGGCGGCCAAGATCAAGGAGCGGCGTGTCGCTCGTGGGCCGGCGAAGGGCGCGGCTGCTGCGGCTGCGGCCGGCGCTGGTGCGGCGGCTGAGGTGGACGAGGTCGATGAGGTCGATGACGTGGATGAGCTCGACGGCGACGCGGTCGAGGCGCTCGACGACCTGACGCTCGAGGACGTGGCCGAGGCCGAGGACGGCGACGAGGTCGATGCCGAGGCGGGCGACGGGGAGGCCGAGGAGGCCACCGACGAGTAGGGCCGGCGCCGCGTGAGCGAGGAGGACCTCGAGCGGTACGAGTCCGAGATAGAGCTCGGGCTGGTCCAGGAGTATCGGGCCGTCCTTCCGGTCTTCGCTTACGTGATCGAGACCGAGCGACGGTTCTATCTGGCCAACGAGGTGTCGTTGAACGTGCGCGCCGACACGACGCCGGCGTGTATCGAGTTGGAGTTGCGCGACGCCTGGGTGTGGGACATGTACCGCCCGGCGCGGTTCGTCCCCGAGGTGCGGGTCGTCACGTTCCGTGACGTGAACATCGAGCGGCTGCCCGAACAGGAGCTCTGAGGCGGCCGACCCGACCGTTCTTCGCCATGAGCAACCGTCGCATGGCGTTGGGGCATCGAGGCGAGGACATGGCGGCCGAGTGGTACGAGGACCACGGCTACGAGATCCTGGCCCGCAATTGGCGCTGCCGCCTCGGTGAGATCGACATCCTCTGCGCCCAGGTCGACGGGGCCGGGTGCTCCGTGCTCGTCGTCTGCGAGGTGAAGGCCCGCACGTCGAACTCCCTCGGCAACCCGTTCGAGGCGGTGACGCACGCCAAGCAGCACCGGCTCCGGAGTTTGGCGACCGTGTACCTGTCTGAGCAGGACACCTACTACGACCACATCCGCTTCGACGTGGCCGGGGTCTCGGGGCGGGCTTTGCGGGTCTTGGAAAATGCGTTCTGATCGGCTGGCGGCCTATGGTCGGATGCCATGGAGACCCTTCTCGTCGAGCGTAAGGACGGTGTCGTCACCGTCACGATGAACCGCCCGGAGCGCAAGAACGCGGCCAACGGCCGCATGCTCACGGAGCTGCGTTCGATCTTTGCGGAGATCGAGGACAACCAGGACGACCGCGTGATGATCCTCACCGGAGCGGGTGGTGCGTTCTGTTCCGGCGCCGACCTGGGGGACAAGGAGGGGCCGACGAACGACCCGTCCCGCTCGGGCCTCTCGCGGATGCGCCGGCTAGGCGACGTGGCGCTGGCCCTGCACCACATCACCAAGCCGACGATCGCCAAGGTCGACGGGGTGGCGGTGGGGGCGGGATTCTCGCTGGCTTTGGGTTGCGACCTCGTCGTCTGCACGGAGCTGGCCCGCATGTCCATGATCTTCTCCAAGCGCGGGCTGTCGCTCGACAA
Organism: uncultured Acidimicrobiaceae bacterium; assembly: GCA_963783995.1. GTDB lineage: Bacteria > Actinomycetota > Acidimicrobiia > Acidimicrobiales > RAAP-2 > Bog-473. Next base: position 112,535 of record CAWAPU010000007.1, on the reverse strand, counting down.
CGGCGCCTCGTGGCTGCTGCCGCGGCTGATCGGGATGGCCCGGGCCAAGGAAGTGGCGCTGTTCGGTGACATGTGGAGTGCCGAGGAGGCTTTCGCCATCGGGCTCGTGAACCGGGTGCTCCCGGTCGACCAGATTGATGCCTTCGTGGCCGATTGGGCGCGCCGTCTCGCCGACGGGCCGCCGCTCGCGTTGTCCATGACCAAGTCGCTCCTGCACGCCTCGTCGAACGCCTCCATGGAGCAGGCGGTGGAGGACGAGGCGCGCTGCCAGGCCCTCAATTTCTCGACCACGGACACGAACGAGGCCCTGGCTGCGTTCACCGAGAAGCGGACGCCCGTTTTCGTCGGCCGGTAATAGGGTGGTGGCAGTGCTCAATGGCGTTCAGGGGATGATCGGGGATACAGCCCTGGTGACGAAGGCCATAGAGGGCGCGCACCACCCGGGGCGGATCCGGGCTCGGGGCGAGGAATGGCTCGCCATCCCTCTCGACCCCGACGCCCGTATCCCTGTCGGGACCGATGTCGTCGTCGCCGACGTCGAGCGAGGTCTGCTCGTCGTCTACGCCACCGACACTTAGAAGCACTCAGAAAAGAGGTATCCCGTGATCGCATCGGCCGGAGATGTTGTAGCGATCGTCATTGTCGCCGCCCTCGCAGGGGTGGGACTCGTCACGCTGTTCATGTCGCGCTTCGTCAAGATCGTGCAACAGGGGAGCGTCGGCGTCGTCAAGCGACTGGGCGAATTCAAGTCGGTCGACCAGCCGGGGCTGCACATCCTCACGCCCTTCATCGACCGGATGGAGAAGATCGACGTCCGCGAGTTCCCGATGACGGGCGATCAGCAGGCGGTCATCACCAAGGACAACGTGTCCCTGCAGGTGAGCGCCACGATCTTCTGTCAGGTGATCGACGTCAGGTCCGCCCTGTTCGAGATCAACGACTTCCAGTTGGCGGTCGACCAGCTCTCCCGCACGGCGCTGCGTGCGGTGTTCGGGGAGCTCTCTTTGGACCAGGCGTTGAGCGAGCGCGAGACGATCAACAGCCGCATGCAGGACCATATGGCGGACGCCACGGCGAAGTGGGGGGTGCGGCTCAATCGGATAGAGATCCTCGACATCACCCCGCCGATGAACGTCGTGCAGGCGATGTCGGAGCAGAAGGAAGCCGAGCAGCACAAGCGCGCGGCCATTTTGAAGTCCGAGGGCGAGCAGCAGGCGGCCATCAACAGCGCGGGCGGCCGCAAGCAGGCGGCCGTGCTCGAGGCCGAGGGCGCCAAGCAGTCGGCCATCTTGCGGGCCGAGGCGCAGATGAAGGTGCTCGAGCTGCAGGCCGAGGGCGAGAAGAAGGCGCTCGAGCTCCGCGGTGTGGGCGAGGCGGCGCGCCTGACCTCCATCGACACCGCCACGATCAACCCGCGCACGCTGGCCGTGCTGCAGCTGCGGGCGCTCCAGGACATCGCCAGCTCCGCGAACGCCAAGGTGGTGGTGCCCTACGAGGCGACGAGCCTGATGGGCGCGGCCGAGGTCCTGTTGTCGACGTTGCGCAACGAGGACCTGAACGGGGGCAGTAACGGCGCGACCCCGGAGGTCGCCGCCACGCCGGCCCGACCGCCCAAGGATCCGCCGCCCTCGCGCTGAGGCGGCCTTGGGCGTGGCTCGGTAGCGGGCCTGCCTCAGTTGGAGGTGTCGACGCCCGGAATCGGGCCTCGTAGGCGGGCTTCGTAGGCGGGCCTCAGGGCAGCCAAAAAAGTAGGCGTCGGGAAATTCAGGTCGTATATGACCCGAAGGGTGTGCGTTTCTCGCGCCCGTGTACGAATTGGACGCCGTCCTCCGCGCTTGGCGCTATATGCAAACCGATCGGGATCGAGGTCGCACGTGTATTCGGATTAGGTCCCGAGCGCGAACCTGCGCTGTATATGCGGGCGTCGGAGTCGAGTCTCGGCGGTTCCGAGCGCCATATACAGCCGAACTTGGCGCCGCTGAGCTGACATACACAACTGCAAAATTTCTCCCGTTGATTTTTTCCGTCCCCCGACCGCACGGGTGACCGACCGTTCGATCACGTGATCGCTTCCGTAACCTCAGCGACCCTGAGCGGTACCGCCGGTTGTGCCGTCTCGGTCGAAGTCCACATCACCCACGGCCTGCCCGGGTTCACCATCGTCGGCCTCCCCGATGCGGCGGTGCGTGAGGCCCGGGATCGGGTCCGAGCGGCAGTGCTCTCGAGTGGGTTGTCGTGGCCCGTCCATCGGGTCACGGTCAACCTGGCGCCTTCGGGGATCCGCAAGGGTGGCGCCGGCCTCGACCTGCCGATCGCGGTCGGTTTGCTCACGGCGGCCGGTGACCTCCCTCCGGACTGCACGGAAGGTCTCGGATTCTGTGGAGAACTCGGCTTGAACGGCTCGCTGCGTCATGTGCCGGGGATGATCGCCCTGGCCGACGCGTGTACCGCCAAAGAGCTCGTACTCCCGATGTGCGATGTCCGCGAGGCTGTGCTGGTCAGAGAGACCGGCGTCCATGGAGTCGCCACACTGGCGCAGTTGGTGTCCGTCCTGAGGCGACGGGCGCCTTGGCCGATGGTTCCCGATACCGCCACAGAGGTGGTCCAGCCGCCTGGCTTGGATGTTGCGGACATCCGTGGTCAGCGAATAGGCCGCCGTGCCCTCGAAGTTGCCGCTGCGGGTCGCCATCACCTGTTGCTGATCGGGCCACCGGGCTCCGGCAAGACGATGTTGGCCGAGCGTCTGCCGGGACTTCTGCCTCCGCTCACCAAGGAGGAAGCGATGATGCTGTCGCGGATTTACTCAACCGCCGGCGCATCACTCCCCGAGGGCGTGTTGTTCGAGCGTCCGCCGTTTCGAGCGCCCCACCACCAGGCCACGATCATCTCGCTCGTTGGCGGTGGCAATGCCTCCCCGCGTCCGGGCGAGGCAAGCTTGGCGACCCACGGGGTGCTCTTCCTGGACGAACTCGGTGAGTTTCCGGTGGCGGCACTTGAATCGCTGCGCCAGCCGTTGGAGGAGGGCGTGATCCGCGTGAACCGTGCCGCGGGAACGGTGGAGTTTCCCGCCTCGTTCCTCCTGGTCGCGGCCATGAATCCCTGCCCTTGTGGTGAAGGCGTCTACGAGGGGGCGTGTTCTTGCTCGATGGTGACGCGTGCGCGTTACAGGAGGCGCATCTCTGCACCCTTCCTTGATCGCTTCGACCTTGTGGTACCCGTAACCAGGCCCACCGCGGAGGAGCTGTTGTCGAAGGAGCCGGGCGAGTCGACCGCAGACGTGGTTGCCCGGGTGGTGATGGCCCGGGAACGCGCCGCCGCTCGGGAGGGGCAAGAGACAACCCTCACAGCCGAAGCCAGCGACGTCCTGGCCCAAAAACTGCGCGAGGGCGCACTGAGCGCGCGTGGTCTGAACAAAGTCACCTCAGTGGCGCAGACGATCGCCGACCTGGCCGAGGCGGACGTCGTGACGCACAATCACGTCGCCGAGGCGTTGTCGCTTCGCGCCGGGCGCTCGGTGGTCGTCGCATGACTGAGCAACTGCCTGACGAGGCTTACGCGATCGCACTGGCGCTCCTCCCCGACGTCGGTCCCGCCACGCTGCGCGATCTGATGAGCAACGATTCACCGCAAGGGGCGTGGCAGAAGCTGACGGCCGGTGCCCCAGATGAGCGCGCCGCGGTGGCGAAGCTGTGGCAGCGCCACTGCGACCTCGGGATCACGGTTCTGCTTCCCGACAATTGTTGGTATCCCGATCGGTTGAGGGAGACACCGGATGCCCCGGCTGTGTTGTTCTGTCGCGGCGACCCGAGGGCGTTGAGCGGCAGAGCAACGGCGGCTCTCGTGGGTACGAGGGCTCCGACCCGGTACGGGATCGGGGTCGCAGCACAACTCGGGGCGGAATTGTCCGCGGTGGGGGTAAGCGTCGTCTCGGGCCTCGCCCTGGGCATTGACGGCGCCGCCCATGAAGGTGCCTGCGGCGCCGGAGCACCACCAATCGGTGTCGTTGCGGGCGGTGTCGACCTCGCATATCCCCGTCGTCACACTCGCCTCTGGGAGCGAGTGTTGGAGCAGGGAGTGATCGTCTCCGAGTCGCCCGCGGGGGCGAAGACCGAGAAGTGGCGATTCCCCGTGCGCAATCGCTTGCTCGCAGCCTTGAGCGATGTGGTCGTGGTGGTCGAGAGCCGGCACGGTGGAGGTTCGAGGCACACCGTCAACGCCGCCATTGCCCTCGGGATCGATCTGGGCGCAGTGCCAGGCTCGATACGGAGCGCGACTTCTGAAGGACCCAACGCGATGTTGTCTGACGGCGCGTTTCCGGTCCGTGAAACGACGGACATCTTGTTGGCGCTCTCGCGAGCGGGAGCCGAAGTCCAGATACCGCCGGACGAGAAGAAGAGCCGCGAGCCGGTAGGTCCCGTGCCGGAAGGGGAACAGGCGATCTATGACGCCCTTTCTCCCGATCCGTCCTCGCTCGACACCCTGGCCCGCCTCACCGGACTGGACTTCGCCACCCTCTGTGGGGGCCTGGAGCGCCTGGCGCAGGCCGGGTTCGCCCGCACAGTCGGAGGTTGGTGGGAGCGAACCTGACTTCAAAGCGGCTGTGAGCTGGGACGACATGGGAAGGGGGTGTCAGGGGCCGTAACCTGCCTGGCCGTGGACGGGCGCTTTTTGGAAGCCGGGGACGTGGCTGGGCTGCGTGCAGAGGCGGCCCGGGCGCAACAGGAGGGCGCAGGGGCCGTGCTGCTGGGCCAGGGGCCTCTGGGCGACCCGTTTGTCCTCCTGGCTGCCCTGAGTGACGCCGTGCCGGAGGTGTTGTTGGGGGCTTGGGTCGTGCTGGGTGGTGCGGAGGGGGAGGAGCGGCACCCGGCGCTGCTGGCCCGGGAAGCGACGAGCCTGGACCTCGTCGACGGGGGCCGCACGGTGCTCTGCTTCGGGCCACCGTTCGGTGAGGGGCTGGGCGAGGCGATCGAGCTGTGCAAGGCGATGTGGCGCGAGGGCAGCGCGGTCAGCGACGGGCCGGTCTACCCGGTGCCGGGGGCGCTCAACCGGCCGATGCCGGCGAGTCCGCGGAGCCCGCTCGTCGCAGTGGACCTGAGGGAGCCCGGCGCCCGGGACGAGGCCGGCGGGGCGGCGGCGTCGGCCGACCTAATCGTGCTGGGCGGAGACGGCGGTGGGACGGCGTGCCGGCTGGAGCCGGTGGGGCGTGGCGGGTGACGGACGTCGAGACGGCGCTCGCCGAGCGGGCGGAGGGACGGGATGCGGGGCTGGGGGAGCGGGCCGTCACGGGGCGGCACCTGCCGGCGCTGAACGGGTTGCGGGGCTTGGCGGTCATCGGGGTGGTGGCGTACCACCTGCAGTTGGGGTGGGCGAAGGGCGGGTATCTCGGGGTCGACCTGTTCTTCGTGCTGTCGGGGTTCCTGATCACGACGTTGCTGCTCGAGGAGTGGGTGGGGTCGGGGCGGATCAGCCTGGCGGCGTTCTGGGGGCGGCGGGCCCGGCGGTTGTTGCCGGCGCTGTTCTTGGTCGTGGCGGCGCTGGCGGTGTACCTGGTGGCGAACGGGTTGTGGGGCGGGCCGGGCGCGAACGGGTTGATCGACCTGTCGGGGCTGCGGGGGGATGCGATCGCCACGTTGCTGTACGTCAACAACTGGCACCTGATCTTCGCCCACCAGTCGTACTTCGCACAGTTCTCGACGCCGTCGCCGCTGCAGCACACGTGGTCGCTGGCGATCGAGGAGCAGTTCTATCTCGTGTGGCCGTTGGTGCTGCTGGTGCTCTTCCGCGTGACGCGGCAGGGGCGGCGGGCGCGGGCGGGCCGGCTGGCGCGGCTGGGGCGTGAGGGGTGGCGGCGGACGGGGCTGGTGCTGTCGGTGGGGCTGGGGCTGGCGTCGAGCATCTTGATGGCGGTCCTGTTCACGCCGGGGGTGGACCCGTCAAGGGTCTATTACGGCACCGACACCCGTCTGTTCGACCTCATGGCGGGCGCGACGATCGCGTTCGTGGCGGCGGCGCGCCCGCAGCCGAACGAGCGGGCCCGGCGCACGCTGCACGTCGTGGCGCCGGTGGCGGGCGTGGCGTTGCTCGTGTTCTGGATCTTCGCCGGCACGTCGGGCGGGCTGCCGACGAACTTCATGTTCCAGGGCGGCTTCCTCGTGTGCGCCGTGTTGGCGGGTTTGGTCGTGGCCGACGCACGGCTGCTGTCGCCGGGACGGTTGAGCCGGGGGCTGGCGTGGCGGCCGCTGCACTTCCTCGGGACGATCTCGTACGGCATCTATCTATGGCACTGGCCCGTGATCGTGTACATCAACGGGGAGCGGACCGGGCTGTCGACGTGGCCGTTGGACATCGTGCGGGTCGTGGTCACGCTGGCGCTGTCGACGGCGAGCTACTACCTGGTCGAGCGGCCGATCCGTCTGGCCCGGCTGCACGGGTGGGTCAGGTACTGGGGCGCGCCGCTCGCCGGGGTGGCGACCGCGGTGCTGATCGTGGTGGCGACGTTCCCGGCGGTGGCGGACCCCGCCGCGGTGGCGAGCACCACGCGTCTGCCGGCGGCGCCGAGCGGGGGCACCGGCGCGGCGGCGCTGGCGAGCGTGCCCGGGGCGGGAGGGTTCGCCGGGCAGACGCCGATCTCGTTGGCGCCGTCGCCGTCGCCGTCGGACCCCCTGCGGGTGATGATCCTGGGCGACTCGGTCATGCACGACGCGTCCTACGGGATCACCGCCGCGTTGGGCGCCACGGGCGAGGTCAGCGTGGCCACGCGCACCATCGACGGCTTCGGTCTGACGACCGCCACGAACTGGCCCGCGTCGATCCCGAGCCTGATCCGCCAGACCGGGGCGCAGATCATCGTGGCTTCGTGGAGCTGGGACCAGTACGGGCCGACCACGCCGAATGCGTTGCACGACCCGGTGGCGTACACGCGCCTGTTGCGCAGCGCCGTCGCCACGATGCTGACGCCGGGCAACGGGGTCGAGGGCGTGATCTTCACCGAGTTCCCCCAGTCGGGTGAGATCCCGGCGGCGAACGCCGGCGAACAGGCGGCGTACAACAAGGCGCGCACGGCCGGGGTCATCGCCTGGAACGACATCGCCGAGAGCATGACGAAGGACTTCCCCGGCCGCGTCATGTACTTCCCCCTCGCCGACTCGGTGCTCTTGGACGGGAAGTACTCGGCGTGGCTCCCGCCCGTCGGCCAGCCGCACGCCCCGTCCGCCGAGTGGACCCGCGTGCGCAAGCTCGACAAGGTCCATCTGTGCCCCGAGGGCAGCGCCCGCTACGCCGCCGCGCTACTGGCGGACATGACGTCGGTGTTCACGCTGGCGCCAGCGACGGGGGACTGGTCGCAGGGTGCTTGGACGTCGGACCCCGACTTCAACGACCCGCCGGGGGCGTGCCCGGACGACCACCCGCCGGGGTAGGTGTCGTCAGGGTTGGCGGGTGGTGGGGCGGGTCGGGGTCGGCGACGAGCCCTGGAGCTATTGAGGCACCTGAGCCCGGGCGCGAAAGCGGGCCGGCCACCGCCCGGCCGGCCCGCTTCGCTCCCGCTCTGAGAGCAGGAGGCCCTACCCGGTTCCCGTTGATCCGAAGGCGATGGCGCCGTTGATCGGCGCGTTCAGCTTGAGGCTGCCGAGCGAGCCTTCGTACGGAGCGTCGCCGTAGGTGAAGACACCGCCGTCCGAGGCGAACTCCCAGTACCCGTTGCCCGTGGAGGTGGCCTGGCCGAACACAACCGGCTTGTTCAGCGGGAAGGTGACCTCGCCGAGGTTCGGGTTGGCGTCACCGAAGGCGGCCACCTGACCGTTGCGCTCGAACATGTAGTAGCCGTTGCCGTCGGGCGTGGTGGCCAGCGTCACGACGAAGTCGTCCACGTGGCCGGGGCCCTGCCCGATGCTGTTCGGCGCGTTGTTGAACGAGTACACGTCGCCGAGCGAGTCGACCAGCCAGTACCCGGCGTCGTCGCCGCTCGAAGTGGTGCCGAACGGATACGTCGTGGCGCTCGCGATCGGAGCGGGCGGGGTGATCGACTCACCCGGCAGCGAGCCCTCGAAGAGCGCGTCACCGAAGTCGAACACACCGCCGTCGGAGGCGAACATGCGGTAGCCGTTGCCGTCGGGCGACGCCTCGGCGGCCACGATCGGACCGTTGAGGTGGCGGCCTTCCGGCCCCAAGACACCGGGCACCGAGCCGAAGAACTGCGCGTCACCGAAGGCGAACACGCCGCCGTCTGCGGCAAAGAGCCAGTACCCCTGGTGGTCCGGGGTGTCGGCCATGGCCACGATCGGCTGGTTGAGCGGCTTGCCGCCCATGGAGCCGTAGAAGCGGGCGCCGCCGAAGGCGAAGACGCCACCGTCGCTGGCCGACATCCAGTAGCCCGGGCCGATGTAGGTGAAGTTCTCCGGTGAGCGGGCCGAGCCGCCGGGGGTCATGACGACGACCGGGACGGTCCCTTGCCCCGCGGGCTCGGTGACGTCGATGGTCGTGCAGTCGGTCGTGATGTTCGTGATCGTGGCGGACGTGTTCCCGAACATGACGCTGATGGCGTTGCACAGGTTGGTGCCCTTGATCACGACCGGCTCGCCGCCCTGGGGCGGACCGCTGGTCGGGCTGATGCCCGAGACCGTGGGGCCGGCGATGTAGGTGAACGTCACCGGCGGGTTGTTGCTCGACGTCCCACCGGCGTCGGTCACGACGACGGGCACCGAGCCCGTGCCCGGTGCGGCCAGCGGGCTGGCCGGCGTGACCGCGGTGATCTGCGTCGAGCTCACGACGGTCACGTTGGTGGCCGGGGCGCCCCCGAAGGTGACGGCGGTGGACGGGTCGCCCACGCCGAAGCCGGTGCCGGTGATCGTCACCGTCGTGCCGCCGGCGACCGGGCCCTGGTTCGGGTTGACCCCGTTCACCGACGCGACGGTCGGGGCCGGTTCGAAGGTGAAGTGCTCGGCCGCCTGGGCGGTGCCGCCCGGTGTGGTGACGCAGACGACCGCGGGGCCGTCGGCGAACTCGGGAGTGGTCACCTTGGCCTCGGTGTCGCTCACCGGCGTCACGTCCGTGCCGGCGGTGAAGCTCCCGTTGCCACAGGTGGTGAAGCCGGTGACCTGTGTGAACGTGACGTCGCTGATCCCGGCCAGACCGCTGCCGGTCATGGTGACGACCGTGCCACCCGTGTCGGGGCCGAAGGCCGGGTTGAGGCCGTTGACGCCGATCGAGGGCGCCGCCAGGTAGGTGAACGGCTCGGGGTTCGAGGTGCCACCCACGTCGGTCACCGTCACGTTGACCGTGCCGACCGCGCCGGGCGGTGTGACCGCGGTGATCTCGGAGGGGCTCACCACGACGACGTCGGTGGCCGTCGGGCCGCCCGTGCCGCCGAAGGTGACGGTCGCCGGCGACAAGAAGTTCGTGCCGGTGATCGTCACGGGGGTGCCGCCGCTGGTGGGCCCGCTGTCGGGGGTGATGCCGTTGAGCGAGGCGATCGTCGGCGTCGTGAAGTACGTGAACTGCTGCGCCGCCGTCACCGGGCCGCCGCCGGCGTCCTTCACCGCCACGGGGACCGGACCGGTCCCGGGCGAGGGCAGCGGGCTCGGCGGCGTGACGGCGGTGATCTCCGTGGAGCTCACGACGGTCACGTCGGTGGCGTCGGCGCCCCCGAAGGTGACGGTGGTGGCCGGGTCACCGACGGCGAAGCCGGTGCCGGTGATCGTCACCGTCGTGCCCCCGGCGACGGGGCCCTGCGTCGGGTTGACGCCGGTGGCGCTGATCGTCGGGGCGGGCTCGAAGGTGAACTCCTCGGCCGCCGGGGCCGTGCCGCCGGTGGCGGTGACGCAGACGACCGCGGGGCCGTCGGCGAAGGCCGGGGTGGTCACCTTGGCCTCGGTGTCACTGACGAACGTCACGTTCGTGCCGGCCGTGAACGACCCGGAGCCACAGGCGGTGAAGGCGGAGGCCTGGGTGAAGGTGACGGCGCTGATCCCCGTCAGACCCGTCCCCGTCAGGGTGACGACCGTGCCGCCCCCGTCCGGGCCGTAGGCCGGGCTGAGGCCGTTGACGCCGATCAGCGGCGGTGCGACGTAGGTGAACGGCTCGGGGTTCGAGGTGCCGGCGGCGTCGGTCACCGTCACGTTGACCGTGCCGGCGTCGCCGGGCGGGGTGTCGGCGGTGATCTCGGTGGGGCTCACGACGTCGACGTCGGTCGCAATCGGACCGCCGGGGCCGCCGAAGGTCACGGTGGCGCCCGTCAGGAACCCGGTCCCGGTGATCGTCACAGGCGTGCCGCCGGTGGTGGGACCGATGTCAGGGGAGATGCCGCTGGCGGCGATTGTCGGTGCGGCGAGATACGTGAACGTCTGCGCGTTCGACGTGCCACCCGAGGTCGTCACGGTCACGTTGACCGGGCCCGGGCCGTGACCAGCGAGCGGGCTCTCGGGTGACACGGCGGTGATCTCGGTCGAGGAGACGACCACGACGCTCGTGGCCGGGGCGCCGTCGAAGTTCACGACGAGGTTCGGGTCACCGAGCGCGAAGTTCGTCCCGGTGATCGTCACGGGCGTACCGCCCGCGTCGGGCCCCTCGTTGGGCACGATGCCGTTGGTCGTGGCGATGGTCGGCGCGGCGAGGTACGTGAACTCGTCGCTGACGACGGCCGGACTGGTGCCGCCCGGGGTCGTGACCGTCACGTCGACGGTGCCGGCGGCGTGCGCCGGGTTGGAGGGCACCGTGATCTGGGTGCCTGCACCGTTCACGCTGAAGCCGGTCGTCTGGTTGGTCGCGCCCCAATGGATGGCCGTGGCTCCCGTGAAGCCGTTGCCGTTGATGGTGACGGAGGTCCCGCCGGCGATCGGCCCGAAGTTCGGGACGACGCTGGTCACGTTGATGGTCGACGTGAAGTACGTGTACGTGAGCGGCGCCGAGGTGCCGCCGGCGTCGGTGACCGTGACGTTGACCGGTCCGGCCGTTCCCGGCGGGGTGACACCGGTGAGCGTCACCTCATTGCTGGCGACCACCACGTTCGTCGCCGGCACCCCTCCGAAGTCCACGACCGAATCCGGGCCGAGGGAGGCCCCGGTGGAGGTGATGGTGAACGACTGACCTCCGGTGGTCGGGCCCGAAGTCGGGGCGATGCTGAGGAGGGTGGGTGCGACCTCGTACAAGAATGCGTTAGCGATGGAGCCGACGGTCGTACTCGTCCCGAACGAATTGGTGACGGTGACGACAACCAGAGAGTTCGTCGCCTGATTCGTCGCCGGCGGGCTCACGGCCTGGATCTCGTCCGGGCTGACGTAGGTGACCTTGGTCGAGGCGTTGGTGCCGAAGTTCACGGTGGAGGTGGGCTCGAAGCCGGAGCCGGTGATGGTCACCGTGGTGCCGCCCGGCGCGGGCCCGAAGTCCGGCGTGACCGACGCGACCTTCGGTGGGGCCTCGATGTCGGGGCCCGTGGCCTGGCAGAAGGACTGCGCGGCCTTGACCTGGATCCCGCCGTTGAGGACGCCGAGGAGCTGAATGTCGAGCCCGATCACCTGGATGTTCGTGCCGTTGAGGGAGGGGTCGTTGCTGCGGTCGTTGACGACCTGCTTGTTGAGCGTGATGTTCACGAGCCCAGAGAGCGGCCCGAGCTCGGACGCGGGCAACAGGAAGTTGGCGGGCACGGGGTTGGGGATGTCGATTACCGAGCCGCCGATGGAGAGGCTGGCCACGGTGGTCGACCCGGTCGAGCCGGCGGCCGACGACGTGCATTGCGTGTCGATGGCGTCGATGTTGAGCAAGGGGGAGAGGAGCGAGAGGCCGAGGACGCCGGAGATCCCTTCGACGCCGGCACTCGCGTTGATCGTCTCGTCGGCCTGCCCGAAATCGGTCGACGACGTGTCGGCGTTCAGCGTGTTGGCGGTGATGAGGCCGGGCACGCTGATGGGCAGCGTCTGCTGCAAGCTGGACGACTCACCATTAGGCCCGAGATCCGCAACCGGGATCGGACCGATGACGTCTCCTCCCAACAAGTTGACGTTGAGCCCGTACGCATTGGACGTGCCGCTGTCCGGCGTCGCCGCTTGCGCCGGAGCGCTGGAGAGTGCAGCGGTGAGGGTCGTTGCGGCCACCGTGGCCAGAACAACCGTCACCATCACGATCGAGTGCTTGACTCGAGTTCGCCACATATGTTGAGGTCCCTTTCCTGACGCCATCCGGCACCCGCACCGAATGGCATTGCGAAGCGTTGCGCTTACGGCGGTCTCCGTTTCCCGAAGGAACCCCTGGAGTGAAACTAGCCACGACCTGGCATCTTGCGGAGTATTCGCATCGGGGCGCTCGGGTGCCCCTTCGTTCTCTCGCCGAGGGGAGCTGCGCCGGCCGGCCCGACGATGGGCCTACCCCAGTTGGATGTCCGCCCCGGTCCGGCACAGGGCCGACGGGACGCCGTCCGGGCGATCAGGCCGGGCTCGGGGCGTGACCAGTTCAGCTCGAGTGCTCGGGGCGCCGAGGAGGCGCGCTCGGGGAGCCGGAGAGGTGAGCCGGGACGCGAAAACGGGCCGACCTCTCGGCCGGCCCGTTTTCTTACGCCCGTAATAGGGGCGACGCCCTAGGTTCCCGTCGAGCCGAAGGCGATGGCGCCGTTGATCGGCAGCGTTCAGCTTGAGGCTGCCGAGCGAGCCTTCGTACGGAGCGTCGCCGTAGGTGAAGACGCCGCCGTCCGAGGCGAACTCCCAGTACCCGTTGCCCGTCGAGGTCGCCTGACCGAACACGACCGGCTTGTTCAACGGGAAGGTGACCTCGCCGAGATTCGGGTTGGCGTCACCGAAGGCGGCAACTTGCCCGTTGATCTCGAACATGTAGTAGCCGTTGCCGTCGGGCGTGGTGGCCAGCGTCACGACGAAGTCGTCCACGTGGCCGGGTCCCTGCCCGATGGTGTTCGGCGCGTTGTTGAACGAGTACACGTCGCCGAGCGAGTCGACCAGCCAGTAGCCGGCGTCGTCGCCACTCGAGGTGGTGCCGAACGGATACGTCGTGGCGCTCGAGATGGGCGCGGGCGGCGTGATCGACTCACCCGGCAGCGAACCTTCGTACAGAGCGTCACCGAAGTCGAACACGCCGCCGTCGGAGGCGAACATGCGGTAGCCGCCGCCGTCGGGCGCCGCCTCCGCGGCCACGATCGGGCCGTTGAGGTGGCGACCTTCGGGGGCGAGCACGCCCGGCACCGAACCGTAGAACTGCGCGTCACCGAAGGAGAACACGCCGCCGTCCGCTGCGAACAACCAGTACCCCTGGTGGTCCGGGGTGTCGGCCATGGCCACGATCGGCTGGTTGAGCGGCTTGCCACCCATGGAGCCGTAGAACTTGGCCCCGCCGAAGGCGAACACGCCGCCGTCGGAAGCCGACATCCAGTAGCCCGGACCGATGTAGGTGAAGTTCTCCGGCGAGCGGGCCGAGCCACCGTTCGTGAACACGACGACGGGGACCGTGCCCTGTCCGGGAGGCTCCGTGACGTCGATGGTCGTGCAGTCGCTCGAGATGTTCGTGATCGTGGCGGACGCTGTTCCCGAACATGACGCCGGTGGCGTTGCACAGGTTGGTGCCCTTGATCACGACCGGCTCGCCGCCCTGGGGCGGACCGCTGGTCGGGCTGATGCCCGAGACCGTCGGCGCCACCACGTAGGTGAACGTGACCGGCGGGTTGTTGTTCGACGTCCCGCCGGCGTCGGTGACGACGACGGGCACCGAGCCTGCGCCGGTCCCGCCCAAGGGGCTGGGCGGCGTGACCGCGGTGATCTGCGTCGAGCTCACGACGTTCACGTCGGTCGCCTGGGCGCCACCGAAGGTGACGGCGGTGGAGGGGTCACCGACGCCGAAGCCGGAGCCCGTGATCGTGACCGAGGTGCCACCTGCGGTCGGACCCTGGTCCGGGTTGATCCCGTTCACCGACGCGATGCCCGGGATCGGCTCGAACGTGAACTCCTCGGCCGCTGGCGCCGTGCCACCCGTGGCGGTCACGCAGACGACGGCCGGGCCGTCGAAGGTCACCGGCGGTGTCACGACGGTGGCGTCGGTGTCACTCACCGGCGTCACGCTCGTGCCCGAGAAGAACGGCCCGTTGCCACAGGTCGACCCGTTGCTGACGAAGGCCGAGGCCTGCTCGAAGGTGACGGCGCTGATCCCCGTCAACCCGACTCCGGTCAGGGTGACCTTCGTGCCGCCGGTGTCAGGACCGTAGGCGGGGTTCAACCCGTTGATCCCGATGGTCGGCGGCGCGATGTAGGTGAACGGCTCCGGGTTGGACAGGCCACCGGCGTCGGTGACCCATACGTTCACCGTGCCGGCGTCGCCGGGCGGCGTGACGGCGGTGATCTCGGTCGTGCTCACGACGACGACGTTGGTCGCCTCCGGGCCCGTGGTCGGGTTGCTGAAGTGCACGGTGGCCCCGGTCAGGAAGCCGGTGCCCATGATCGTCACGGGGGTGCCGCCTGAGGTCGGACCGCTGTCGGGGACGATGCCGTTGCCGGTGGGCGGCGGCGGGTTGATCGTCGGTGCGGCGATGTACGTGAACGTCTGTGCGTTCGAGGTGCCACCCGAGGTTGTCACCGTGACGTTGACCGGGCCCGGGCCGTTGCCGGCGAGGGGGCTCGGGGGAGACACGGCGGTGATCTCGGTCGAGGAGACGACCACGACGTTCGTCGCGTCGGCGCCGCCGAAGTTCACCACGAGGTTCGGGTCACCGATCGCGAAGTTCGTCCCGGTGATCGTCACGGGCGTGCCGCCGGCGACCGGTCCCTCGTTGGGCACGATGCCGTTGGTCGTGGCGATCGTCGGCGCGGCCAGGTACGTGAACTCGTCGGCGACGACGGCCGGACTGGTGCCGCCCGGGGTCGTGACCGTCACGTCGACCGTGCCGGCGGCGTGCGCCGGGTTGGAGGGGATCGTGATCTGGGTGCCCGCACCGTTCACGCTGAAGCCGGTCGTCTGGACCGTCGAGCCCCAGTTGATGGCGGTGGCTCCCGTGAAGCCGTCGCCGTTAATGGTGACGGCGGTCCCGCCGGCGATCGGCCCGAAGTTCGGGACGACGCTGGTCACGTTGATGGTCGACGTGAAGTACGTGTACGTGAGTGGTGCCGAGGTGCCGCCGGCGTCCGTGACCGTGACGTTGACCGGTCCGACCGCTCCCGGCGGGGTGACGCCGGTCAGCGACTCACCATCCGGCGCCACGACGACGTCGGTGGCGGGTGACGATGAGGATCCGAAGTCCACCACCGAGTCAGGCGCCAGGGTGTCGGTGCTCGAGGTGATGGTGAACTGCTGACCGCCGGTGGTCGGCCCGGTGTTCGGGTTGATGGCCAGCAGCACGGGTTGGACCTCGTACAAGAAGCTGTTGGCCGGTGAGACGGTCGTCGAACTGTGGCCGAAGGAGTTCGTCACGTCGACGGCCACCTGGGAATTCGACGACTGGTCCGTGGCCGCAGGGCTGGTGGCCTCGATCTCGGTCGGGCTGACGTAGGTGACGTTGGTCGCCGCGTTGCTGCCGAAGTCCACCGTGGAGGAGGGCACGAAGCCGCTGCCGTCGATGGTGACTGCCGTGTTGCCACCCGCCGGGCCGAAGTCCGGCGTGACCGACGTCACCGTGGGCGGCGCCTCGATGTCAGAACCAGTGGCCTGGCAGAACGATTGCGCCGCGTCGATCTTTATGCCGCCGTTGAGCGCCCCGAGCAACTGGATCTCCAGACCGATCACTTGGATGTTCGTGCCGTCGAGAGAGGGGTCGTTGCTGCGGTTGTTGACGACCTGCTTGTTGAGCGTGATGTTCACGAGCCCGCCGAGGGCGCCCAGCTCCGACGCCGGCAGAAGGAAGTTCGGTGGGACGGGGTTGGGGATGGTGAGCACGGAGCCGCCGATGGAGATGCTGGCGACGATGGTCGACCCGGTCGATCCTGCGGCCGACGACGTGCATTGCGTGTCGATGGCGTCGACGTTGAGCAACGGCGACAGGAGTGAGAGGCCCAGGAGGCCGCTGATGCCTTCGACGCCCGCGGTCGCGTTGACCGTCTCGCTTGCCGTGCCGAAATTGGTCGACGATGTGTCAGCGTTCAACGTGTTGGCGGTGATGACGCCGGGCACGCTGATGGGCAGCGTCTGCTGCAGGCTGGACGACTCACCGTTCGGCCCGAGGTCGGCGACGGGAATCGGCCCGACGACGTTCCCCCCCAACAACTGGACATTGAGTCCGTACGCGTTCGAGGTGCCGGTGTCCGGCGTCGCCGCCTGTGCCGGTGCGTTGGAGAGGCCGGTTGTGACGACGGTTGCGGCCACCGTGGCAAGCGCGACGGTGGCCATCATGATCGAGTGCTTGACTCGAGTACTCCACATGCGTTGAGGTCCCTTTCACCAGTTTCCCGCCCGGCCTTCTCGCCGGGAACGGCGTTGCGAGCGAAGCTGAACCACCGCTCCGTACTGCTTTTCTCCGTTTCCCGTAGGAACCCCTGCGGGTGAAACTAGTCGGGACCTCGCAACCTTGCGGGGTATGCACACAATCAATCGACCTCGGTGGATTCGCGCAATAGGGGTGCACGGGCCCGGTCGAAACAAAAGGGGGATTGTCCGGCTTCGAGGCGGCAAATTCGCCCTCTGGACCGTGGCGCGGCCCCGAAGGGGCGAGGGCGTGCGCACTCTTCCGCGGGCGCTCGGGGCGGTTAACCGGAAATTCACTTCGTCGTCCATGCAAATTCCGCCCTCGGCCCGCCTGCCGTACGCCGCGCCGCCCGCCCGCCCGCCCGCCGTGCGCCCCCGCGGGAGCCCGAAAGGGCGGCCCTGGGGCCAGTCCCGGCACGCCCGTCCTAAGCTGAAACGCGTGACGAACACACGGGTGGAAAGCGACAGCATGGGGGAGATCGAGGTCCCCGCGGACCGCTATTGGGGGGCGCAGACCCAGCGGTCGTTGCACCACTTCGACATCGGCCGAGAGACGATGCCGAAGCCGCTCATCCGCGCCTTCGGCATCCTCAAGGCGGCGTCGGCGACGGTGAACCGCGACCTGGGCAAGCTCGACGACGCGCTGGCCGGTCTCGTCGTCCAGGCGGCCAGCGAGGTCGCCAAGGGCGCGCTCGACGACCAGTTCCCGTTGCACATCTGGCAGACGGGCAGCGGCACGCAAACCAACATGAACGCGAACGAGGTCATCTCGAACCGCGCCATCGAGCTGGCCGGCGGCGTCATGGGCTCGAAGGAGCCGGTCCACCCCAACGACCACGTGAACATGTCGCAGTCGTCGAACGACACGTTCCCCACCGCGATGCACATCGCGGTCGCCGAGGAGATCGTGCACCGCCTGCTGCCCTCGGCCGCCGCGCTGCGCGACTCGCTGGCGGTGAAGTCCGAGGAGTATGCCGACGTGACGAAGATCGGGCGTACCCACCTGATGGACGCCGTGCCGATCACGTTGGGCCAGGAGTTCTCCGGCTACACGTCCCAGCTGACCGACGACCTCGAGCGGATCGAGCAGACGATGCCCAAGATCTACGAGCTCGCCGCCGGCGGCTCGGCCGTGGGGACGGGGCTCAACACCCACCCCGAGTTCGCCGAGCGCGTGGCCGGGGCGATCGCGGACGAGACCGGCCTCCCCTTCGTGACGGCGCCCAACAAATTCGCCGCACTGGCGGCGCACGACGCCCTGGTCTTCACGCACGCCGCGCTCAAGACCCTGGCCGTCTCGCTCATGAAGATCGCCGACGACATCCGCTGGATGGGCTCGGGCCCGCGCAGCGGCCTGGGCGAGCTGCAGCTGCCGGAGAACGAGCCCGGCTCGTCCATCATGCCGGGCAAGGTCAACCCGACCCAGAGCGAGGCCATGATCATGGTCGGCATCCAGGTGATCGGGAACGACGTCGCGGTGACGACGGCGGACAGCCGGGGCAACTTCGAGCTCAACGTCTGCAAGCCGGTCATCGCTTACAACGTGCTGCAGTCGATCTCGTTGCTCACCGATGCCTGCCGCGCCTTCCGCGAGTTCTGTGTCGAGGGCCTGAAGCCGGACCTGGAGCAGATCGACCGGCACCTGCACAACTCGCTGATGCTCGTGACCGCGCTCAACCCGATCATCGGCTACGACAACGCGGCCAAGGCGGCGAAGAAGGCGCACAAGGAGCGCACCGCGCTGCGCGACGCCGTCTTGGAGCTCGGGCTGATGACGGGTGAGGAGTTCGATGCCGCGGTGCGGCCGGAGGACATGACGCACCCGTGAGCGAGCCCCCGCTCGCGCTCGCCGACGTCGACGCCGCGCTGGAGGAGCAGAGTCTGCGCTGGACGCGCCAAGGCGACGAGCTCGTCGCGCTGGTCAAGCTGCACGACTTCGCCGCCGCGCTCGAGTTCGTCAACGCCGTCGCCGCGGCGGCGGAGGCCGCCAACCACCACCCCGACATCGACATCCGCTACAACAAGGTCCGCCTCGCCCTCACCACGCACGACTCGGGCGGCATCACCCTGCTCGACCTGGCGCTGGCGGACGTCATCGACCGGCTGCGACCCGATGTCAGAGATGTCAGGGACGGCGCGGACGCCGCCGGCGCCGACGGCACCGGCGAAAACAGCGAAAACAGCTAGGACGCCGCCGCGGGCTCCAGAAGCGCCGCCCGCAACGCCGCCACGAGCTCGGGCCCCGCACCGAGCCCAGCCACGTAGGCGTCGATCGAGCCGTACGTCGCCCGCAGGTGGTCGAGCAGCGCCTCCATCTGCGCCGGTTCGGCCGAGAACACCTCCGAGATGTTCTCGATCGTCTCGCGGCTGTCGGGGTACTTCACGATGATCTTGGCCCGCAGCCGCGTCATGGCGGCGCCGCTGAGCGCGTAGTCGGCGACGACGGTCGGCTCGTCCACGCCGAGCAGCGACAGCACGATGGCGGACAGCACGCCGGTGCGGTCCTTGCCGGCGGTGCAGTGGAACACGGCCGGCAGCGCGTCGGCCCCCGCCAGGATCGAGAGCACCGCGACGAACGACGGCCCCGCGTCGCGCACCATCTCGAGATACTGCGTGCCGAGCAGTCCCGGGCGCTTGTCGAACTCGTCGGCATCCGGCAGCTTCTCGATGATCGGGAAGTGATGGAACGTCACCGGGTGGGCGCCGACGTCGTAGCGCCCGCGCTCGAGCTCCTCCGCGGAACGCAGGTCGATCACGGTGCGGATCCCAAGCGCGCGCATGGTCGAGAAGTCGGCCTCGGTCAGGTCGCCCAGCCCGTCGGCCCGGAAGAGCGTGCGCCAGCGCGTGCGCAGCCCGCCGTCGCCCTCGTAGCCACCGAGGTCGCGGAAGTTGACCGCGCCCTCCAGGGCGATCAGGCGCTGAGGCGCAGCGGCCGCTCCGCCGTCACGACCCGCCGCTCACGAGACGGGCATGTCCCACATGGGGAACCAGCGCGACAGGTCCGCCTCCACCGGCAGGTCGGCGCCCACCATGGTGCGGATGCGCAGCTCCAGCTCGGTGTCGCGGCGCTCCTTGGAGGCGTCGACCGGGGCGAACGGGTAGAAGGTGCCGCGCTTGAAGAGGTAGACGAGGCGGAACGGCTTGGCGTCGGACGGCGCGTCGGGGCCGGGAACGAACCCGAAGACCGAGGCCAGCAGCTGGGGCCCCCAGCCGTTGTCCTGCAGTGTGGAGTTGGCCATGTGGATCTTGGTGACCAGCTCCTCGAAGTCGGCGTCCTTGAGCAGGATCCAGCCGTAGTCGAAGGCGTCCTTGGTGTGCGTGAAGTCCTGGCCGACGAGCTCGGCGATCTCCTTCTCCGCGTCGGCCACCGCTTGGCCGGGCGGTGGCTTCCAGCAGACGCCGGCGTTACCCGACGAGACGAGCCCGCCGGCGCTCTGCAACGTCAGCGCCGCGGTCGGCAGCGCGAAGAGCGCGTCGAGGTTCGCCCGGACGGGCTTGGAGCGGCCGAGGATCGTGTCGAGAAGGCCCATTGCTGCTCGCCGTTCTAGCGCCTGTGGCGTCCCGGGCCGGTCGGCCTCGACGTGTCGTTCACCTTCCCGACACGTCGCACAACCGGACCCAGTTCAGGACGTCGGATGAGGAAGCGGGACGAGAGCCGGATAAAGAGGCCGGCTCAGACCGTGCCGGGGGTGCCGGCCTGGCCGAGCTGGTGCTCGAGCTGCTCGAGCTGCGCCAGGCGCTTCTCGAGCGTCGGGTGCGTGCGGAACAGGTTGCCGAAGCTGAACCCGCCGCCGCTGCCCTGGGTGGCGCCGCTGGCCACCGCCGGCGTGAAGAAGAACGCGTTGAACGGCTCGGCGGCGCGCAGGTCCTTGGTCGGGATGCGGCCCATCTCGCCGCTGATCTTCACGAGGGCGGACGCCAGCAACGAGGGCCGCCCGATCAAGATCGCACCCGAGCGGTCCGCCGCCAGCTCCCGGTAGCGGGACAGCGCCATCGTCAACAGGAACGAGATGAAGTAGACGACGATCGAGACCAGCATGATCATCGTCTCGATCAGCGCGACCTGGCCGCCGCCCTGGTTGTTGTCGTGCCGCCACCGCCGAAGATCTCCGAGTAGAACATCACCCGCGTCAGCAGCCCGGCCAGCATGCCGAGCCCGCTGGCGATCGTCATGACCGCCACGTCGCGGTGCGCCACGTGCGAGATCTCGTGCGAGAGCACCGCCTCCACCTCGGGCTCGTCGAGCCGCCGGAGCAACCCGGTCGTGACGCAGACGACGGCCGCCTTCGGGCTGCGGCCCGTGGCGAATGCGTTGGGGATGTCGGTCGTGGCGATCGCCACCTTCGGCTTGGGCATGTCGGCCAGCGCGCACAGGCGGTCCACCACGCCGTGGAGCTGCGGCGCCTGCTCAGGCGTCACCTCCTTGGCGTGCATGGAGTACATGGCGATCTTGGCGCTGAACCAGTACTGCGCGAACAGCAACGCGAAGCCGATCACGAGCACCAGCACCAGGCTGTGCAACAGCGCGAACAGAATCGCGATGAACGCGCCGTACAGCACGACGAGGAAGAACCCCGTCATGAGCATGCGGCGCGTCAGGCCCTTGTCGGCCGGAATATTGCGTGAGATTGCCATCAGGCGCTTTCTCCTCCAGAACCCCCGGATCCATTTCCACCGGTCCCCGCACCTTCAGGTGCCCCGGCTGCCCCTGAGTTCTCCGCCGCCCCCGCGCCGCCCCCGGCGCCACCAGCCACCGCACCAGCACCAGCACCCGCGTCGGCCGACGGCAACGCCGCCGTCCCGGCACCGCCGGTCCCGATCTCCGCCTTCAAAGCCGCCAGCTCGTTGTCGACCTGGTTCGTCGACGACACCTTGTCGAGCTCCTTCTGGATGTCATCCACCGGCGTCGACAGGTCCTCGAGCGCCCCCGACGCCAGCAGCTCGTCGATGGCGCCCGCCCGCGCCTGCATCGAGGCGATCTTGTCCTGGGCCCGCTGCATCGTGGCGCCGGCGTCCGACGTCGACTTCGAGATCCCCGACACCGCCTCGCCGACCTTGGTCTGGGCCTCGGCGGCGGTGTACGACGCCTTCATCGTCTCCTTCTGGGTGCGGAACCGCTCGACGCGGGTCTGCAACTCCTGGGACGTCTGGACGAGCTTGTTCTCCTGCTCGGTGATCTGGTCGTGCTGGGTCTTGAGGTCGGCCAGCTGCTCGCCGAGCGCCGCCCGGCGGGACAGCGCCTCGCGGGCCAGGTCCTCGTTGCCCTGCTGCAGGGCGGCCTTGGCCTGCGCCTGCAGCTTGTCGGCCTGCTTCTGCAGCCCCTGGGCCTGCAACTCGATCCGCTTCCGGGCCGTCGCCACGTCCGCCACGCCCCGACGGACCTTCGTGAGCTGCTCGATCTGACGCTCATAGGAAAGGTCGAGCGTGTCGCGGGGGTCCTCCATCTTGTCCAGGGCCTTGTTGGCCTTCGACCGGAAGATGTCGAGGAAGCGCTGAAACGTGCCTGCCATGACTTACGAGCATAAGGCCCAGGAAGCGAGCGGGGGCACCGGCAGGTGCCCGGCCACGGACCACCGAGCGCCAGGCCAGCGCCCCGCCGACGCCCCGCCGACGCCCCGCCAGGGCCCCCCCGACGCCCCGCCGGCACCTCGGCCGTGCCACGCCCACCCGACCCCGCTCCGCCCGGGCAGGCGCCCCCAGGGCCACCGCTAATCTCGGCTGGGTGCCCAATCGCCTCTGCCTCCTCAGCGTCCACGCGCACCCTGACGACGAGGCCTCCAAGGGCGCACCCACGGTCGCCAAGTACCACGCCGAGGGCGTGCACACCGTGTTGGTCACCGCCACCGGCGGCGAGGAGGGCGACATCCTCAACCCCGCCATGGACACACCCGAGGTGCGGGCCGACATCGGGCGGGTCCGCCTCGCCGAGCTGAAGGCCGCCACCGACATCATCGGCTACGACGACACCGTCCTCCTCGGCTACCGCGACTCGGGCATGCCCGACACCGAGTCCAACAAGAACCCGGCCTCCTTCGCCCAGGCCCCCCTCGCCGAGGCGGTCGAGCGCCTCGTGACCGTCATCCGCCAGGAGCGCCCCCAGGTCATCATCACCTACGGCGAGGAACACGCCGCCTACCCGCATCCGGACCACATCCGGGTGCATGACATCTCCGTTCTTGCCTTCGACTCCGCCAGTGATCCGGACAGGTACCCGGAGGCCGGCCCGCCGTTCGCCCCGGCGAAGCTCTATTACTCCGTGTGGGCGGCGTCACGCTTCCGCGAGATCCATGCCAAGTTCATCGAGCTCGGGCTCGAGTCGCCCTTCGACGAGAAATGGATGTCGCGGATCTCGCACGACGAGGTCGTACACGACGACGATCGACATCGCCGGGTTCACCAAAATCCGGGCCGAGGCGCTCAAGGCGCACGCGACCCAGGTCGACCCCAACTCGAAGTTCTGGTTCGGCCTGCCGCCCGAGGTGATGGAGGGCATCCACCCGACCGAGGAGTTCTATCTCGCCCGCAGCCGCATCGGGCCGACGACCGGCGTGACCGAGGACGACCTCTTCGCAGGGGTGCGCTGAGGCGCTAGGCCCTCAGGCCACCGGGCCGAGGAAGCTCCAATTGATGACACCAGCGCTCTGCAGGAGCACGAGCGTGATGGCGGCGGCCAACAGCACCAGCAGCACCACGGTCGACGACACGCTTCCACCCGAGCTGGAATTGACGACGCTTGCGCTCCGGGCGCGGCGCCCGTTGGCGTCGTTCGGCCCGTGATGGCGGGGCTGCGGCGAGGTGCCGGTGCGGGTACCCGTGTCGGTGTCGGTGTCGGTGCCGGCGTCGGTGCGGTGACTGGCGTGACGACCGGGGCCGGCTTCGCGGCAGGCGGCGCCTTCGCCGGTTGCCGGCCCGCACCGTGGGCATCGTGACGACGGGCCCGGCGCCGTTTCGTCTCGTTGGTCGTGCTTCCGAGGTGACCTCTCGCATCAGGAGCTCGAGGTCGTCGAGCGTCCAGCCGGGCACGACGAGCGGCGTCGTGGCGCCGCGGCCGCGGAGCGTCAGGACGCACGTAGCCCTTGCGCTCCTCGATCTCCCATTCCGAGACGCGGTCCCACGCCAACTGCTGGACGGGACGCCCGGGACGGCGCACCTCGATCCCGGTCGGCGAGAGCGCCGAGCTCGAAGCGGTCCGTGCCGCCGCGCTTCTTCTGCCTCGAGAGGACCGAGACTCCCTGGATCGTGGTCGTCGCCGTGGCGGTCACCAGCTCAGCCGCCCGCCCGCGCCAGCTCGCGCAGGGGTCGGTATCCAATGAGCGTCGCGCCCGCCTCGTCGAGGGCACCGACGGATCCAGTCCTCCTTGCAGATCATCTCGTAGTCGTCCACCCGGCTGATCCAGTCGTCGGTCGCCAGCGAGCGCAGCTCGGCGCTGTCGACCGCGGGGTGGAGCAGGTACTCGGTGACGCCCGGGCGCAGGGTCGCGAAGTCGCGCTCGAACGTCTCGCGAGAGCCGACCCCGCCGGCGTAGCGGAAGTGGTCGGTGAACACCGCGCCCGCCTCCGCCGCCACGGCTACGGGCCGGGAAGCCGATGTAGCGGTCCGTGGCGGGGCTCGCCATGCGCAGGGGCAGGCCGAACTCGATGGCGAGGTCGAGGTAGACGTCGAAGAACTCGGGTCGCAGCTGCAGCGTCCCCATGTGCGAGTCGAGGTGGCTGACGTCGAAGCCCCACAAGATCGCCCGCTCGATCTGGGCCCGGCACTCCCGCCGGACTTCGTCGAGGTCGGCGTGGTCCCACACGTCCTCGACGGTGCTCGGGAAACCCGCCGTCGCCGCCGAGCAGCGAGGGGGCGTGGGTGATCGGCCCCCAGCGGTAGAGCTCGTACTCCGCGTTGAGGGTGAGGTGCACGCCGACGTCCTCGCCGCGGTAGCGGCTCGAGGCCTCGCGGGCCCACGGGCACGGCACCATCAGAGGTGGCGCTCGTGACGGTGCCGGTGGCGAGGCACTCGAAGACCCCGACGTTGGCCGAGTGGCACGAGCCGAGGTCGTCGGCGTTGATGATGACGAGCTTGGCGTCGGCCGGGTAGCCGAGCCGCTGCGCCAGATTCCCCTCAGCCATCTTTTTCCGTGCCCTGCTCCTCCGGACACGTCGGCGTCCTGGGCACGCGCGTCCGATGCGATCTCTTCCTGGAAGGCCTCCATTCTGCCAGCCAGGTCGGCATCCCCGAGACCCAGGATGCGGACGGCCAGCAGCCCGGCGTTGCGGGCGCCGTTCACCGCCATCGTGGCGACCGGGACGCCCTTGGGCATCTGCACGATCGAGAGCAGGCTGTCGAGGCCGTCGAGCTGCGAGAGCGCCACCGGCACGCCGATGACCGGCAGCCGGGTCACCGACGCCAGCATCCCCGGCAGGTGCGCCGCTCCTCCCGCTCCGGCGATGAGCACGCGGAGACCGCGCCCGGCGGCCTCCTGGCCGAAGGCGAGCATGTCGCGCGGCGTGCGATGGGCCGAGACGACACGGACCTCGTGGGGCACGTCGAAGCGCTCGAGCATCTCGACGGCGCCCTGCATGACCGGGAGGTCGGAGGAGCTCCCCATCACGACGGCGACCAACGGCGTTGCACTCACGGTGTCGCCTCCTCGGCCTCGTCGGGCACGATCAGTCCGTCGGGGACCGGCGTGCCCAGGGCCCGGGCGGCCGACCACGCCCGGGCACGCACCGAGGGCCGCGTCGTCACCGCAGACCGTCACGTGCCCCAGTTTGCGTCCGGCTCGGGGCGCCTTGCCATACAGGTGCACGTGGGCGCCCTCGACGGCGAGGCCCGCGGGTGAGCAGGCGGACCGGGTCCTCGCCGGCCGGCCCGCCGAAGACGTTGACGCTGGCGACCTCGGCGTGCTGGGGGGCGGTGGAGCCCAGGGGCAGGTCGAGCACGGCGCGGACGTGATTCTCGAACTGTGAGGTCACGGCGCCTTCGATCGTCCAGTGGCCCGAGTTGTGCGGGCGTGTCGCCACCTCGTTGACCAGCAGGCGGCCTTGGGACCAGAAGAGCTCGACCGCCATCACGCCGACGGCGCCGGTGATCTCGGCCACCTTCTGTCCGAGCGCGGAGGCCGCCTCGCCGACCTCGCGGGGCAGGCGCCCCGGGACGAGGACCTCGCGGCAGACGCCACCCACCTGTGCGGTCTCGACGGCGGGCCAGGCGGCCGACGCGCCGGAGGGCCGCCGGGCGACCATCACGGCCAGCTCGGCGTCGAGCGAGAGGAGCTCTTCGACGACCACCCGGCCGTCGATGTGGGCGAGGACGTCCGCCGCCTCCGCCTCGTCGGCGACCGGCCATACGCCCTTGCCGTCGTAACCGCCGCGGGCGGCCTTGAGCATGATCGGCCAGCCGTGGGCGGCGGCGAAGCGGGAAACGGTGCCGGGCGGCGTCGGGCCCGTTGTCCACGACCTCGTAGGCGGGCATGGGCACGCCGGCCGCATCGAGGACGGTGCGCATGTGGGCCTTGTCGACCGCGAACTCGAGCGCCGTCGCGCCGGGGCGCAGGGCGTACCCCTCCGTGCCGAGCCGGGCGACGAGGTCGAGGTCGACCTGCTCGTGGTCGAAGGTGACGACCGCACAGCGCTCGACGAGGGCGCGGAGGTCGGCCTCGTCGAAGGGCGAGCCGATGAAGGTCTCGGCCGCCACGGCGGTGGCGGCGTCGTCGGGGTGTTGGGCCAGGACCGCCACGGACAAGCCGAGCGCGCTGGCGGCTTCCCCCGCCATGCGTGCCAGTTGTCCCGCCTCCGACGAACCCGATGTCGTGTGTGCTCAGGTCGCTCGCCCCCGTCCGGGGATTCGCATAGACAGGGGGCCTGACATCAAGGTCAATTTAGGTGAGGAGTCCGAGGACCATGGCCAACCCATTGCGCATCGGGGGCGGGCTCGACGTGGAGCAGCCGTTGGACCGCATCGTGGCCGAGCTGCGGCGCTACGAGGAGGCGGGGTTCGCCCACGCCTTCGCCTCGCAGATCTTCGGGCCCGACGCCTTGACGCTCTTGGCCGTGGCGGGGGCACAGGTGCCCCGGATCGGGTTGGGCACGGGCGTCGTGCCGGTGTACCCGCGGCACCCGATGATGCTGGCGCAGCAGGCGCTGACCGTGCAGGCGGCGACGGGGAACCGGCTGCTGCTGGGCATCGGGCTGTCGCACCAGGTGGTCGTCGAGGGCATGTGGGGGTATTCGTTCGACCGGCCGTTGGCGTATATGAGGGAGTACCTGGCGTCGCTGATGCCCATGTTGCACGGCGAGACGGTCTCCTCGGCGGGGGAGCGGGTGACGACGAACGCGTTCTCGCCCGTGGGGATGAAGGAGGCGACGCCGCCGCCGGTGTTGGTGGCCGCGTTGGGCACGGCGATGCTGCGGCTGGCGGGCACCGTGGCGGACGGGACGATGACGTGGATGACGGGGGTCTCCACGGTTCGTGATCACATCGTGCCGACGATCGTGGAGGCCGCCGACGAGGCGGGTCGTCCGGCGCCGCGCGTGTTCGTGGCGCTGCCGGTCGTGGTGACGTCGGACGTGGCGGGGGCGAAGGAGCGCATCGACAAGTTGACGGCGATCTATCCGACGTTGCCGTCGTATCGAGCGATGCTGGACAAGGAGGGGGCGACGACCGCGTCGGACATCGCCCTGGTGGGCTCGGAGTCGGCGGTCGTGGACGCGGTCGGTCAGCTGGCGGCCGCGGGGGCCACGGACTTCGTGACGTCCGTCATCGGGGACGCCGGCGAGCGCGAGCGGACGTTTGCGTTGTTGAGCGAGCTGGCCCGGGCCTGAGGCGCGGCTGGCCTGGGCTGGCGCTGGCGCTGGCGCTGGCGCTGGCCGGGCTGGCGCCCGGCGCAGACGTCAGCGGTCGAGCGTGGTGTGCTTGAACTCGTTGAGGTCGGGCACGGTCTCGAAGAGCTGCATCACACCATCGATCGTCCGGCGGGCCAATGCGGCGTCGCCGGCGGGGCGGCTCATCAGGCGCACGAAGACGGCGCGGTCGTCGACCACGAAGGTGGGCACGCCGAAGGCGGACCACTCGTTGACGGCGTGCTGGTGGGCCCGGCCGATCTCCTCGATCGGTGCGCCGCTCTCGACCTCGGCGATCACCTTGTCGCCGGGGACGCCGACGCCGTCGAGGACGCCGGCGACCACTTCGGGGACCCGCAGGTCGAGGCCCTCGTCGTGGCGAGCCGTGAAGAGGGCGATGTGCGCATCGAGGAAGCGCTCGGGGTACTGGTCCCGCACGACGACCCCGGAGGCGAGCGCCAAGAGGTCCTTCATCTTCTCGGGGTTCTCCCACACCGGCGGCTCACCCTCGCCCGACGTGCACCTGGCTCAGAGAGAACGGGAGGAACGTGACCTGCCAGTCGGCGCCGTCGGCGAGGCCGGCCGCGAGGTGTTCATGGGCGTTGCGGGCGAAGGGGCAGCGATAGTCCCAGTTGACGGCGAAAGACTTCATAGTTGTTCGAACACGACCCCGTTGGCGTCCATTCCCCGGGCCCTGGGTCGCAGCTTGCCGCCCGCCCCCGCCTTTGCCCGCCGGCTCTTGCCCCTTGCGGGCAGTCGGCCCTGCCGGGACCCCGGCGTCACGAGGTTGACCAGGGGCGGATCCCCAGCCCGAGGACCGAGCCGATGGCCGCCCCGCCGATCACGTCGGTCGGGTGGTGCGCCTTGAGGTGCACCCGGCTCGCCGCCACCGCCGCGGCGAAGCCGACGTTGGCCACGGTCTGCGTGTCCGAGTCGGCCAGGACGAAGGCGGTGCAGAAGGCAGCGAGCGTGTGCCCGCTGGGGAAGCTGCTGCTCGAGGGCGTCCGCACCGTCGCCACGAGATGGTCGTCGGGGCGCTGGCGTTCCACGGCCGTCTTGACGACCCGGCTCACGATGAGCGAGGAGAACCCGGCCGTGGCGAGTGCGACCACGGCGCGGCGGCGGTCGGGGCCGCGGCGCCGGGCCTTGACGGCGGCGAGCGCGACCCAGATGAGGCCGTAGTCGGCCAGGTTCGACATGAGCGGCGGCGGCACGGTCGGCCTGCGGGTTGCCGCGCAGCGGCTCGAAGGCGGCGTTGACCGCGTCGTCGATCGCCGTTCATCTGGGCGTCGATCGTCGTCGTCGTCATTTGGGACACCTCAGGCGGCAGCGAACGCGGGGCAGGCGCTCTTGAAGTTGCAGTAGTTGCAGAGCGGCCCGACGTGGGGGCGGAAGTCCTCGGAGTCGCAGGCGCGCTCGATGGCCGTCCACACCGCAACCGCCCGCTTGCGCTGGCCACGGATCGTCTGCTCGCTCGCCACGGCGGTGATGGCCACCGGCTCGCGCAGGTAGAGCAGGCGGACCTCGGCCGGGGCCTGGCCGAGCATGCTCTCGCAGAGGAGCGCATACGTCTGGACGCCACCGAGGCTGCCCCGTTCGAACCGCTCGCTCGGCGTGCCGCCCGTCTTGTAGTCGACGACGATCAGACGACCGTCGGGCAGGACGTCGAGCCGGTCGATGATGCCGCGCAGTCGTAACCCATCGAGCTTGGTCTTCGACCCCGAGCTCCACGCCGACCGTGTGTGTGGCGTCGTTCGGGTCCTCCAGGCGGAAGTAGTTCTCCATCAGGCCGTCCCGCGTCGCCGACGAACGCGGCGGCCGCGGCGTCGTCCAGTGCAAGCTCGACGACCTCCTCGTCGTCCTGGAGGTCCTCCCAGGCCCGCTCCAGCTCGTGCGCCGCGGCGGCGGGTGTCCGCGCTCCGGCGGGGTGGTGCCAGAACAGGCGCTCGAGCGCGGCGTGCACCAGCGTCCCCTTGACGGCCGGCTCCGAGGGTGGCTCCGGGCGACGCTCGATCTGCGAGAAGCGAAAGGCCAGCGGGCAGCTCGTGAACGCACTCACCTTGGAGGGGGAGAGGGTCCGCGGGGGTTGGAGCGCCATTCAGCCACACTACGGCCGGGCTGCGACCGCATCGGGCCATCCTCGGGAGAGGGTAGAAAGAGGCCGCATGGCAGCGTCCCCGTGCATCCGTGGCTGACCTCCGCCGTTCCACCCGCTGGGCCGGGCTGCGCCCGGGCGACCCGGTGCAGGTCGAAGGCACGCGCCTGCGCGGCGCGGCGTGGGAGTTCATGGCGCACGTGACCAACGGGGAGACCGGCGAGGCCTGGGTCGAGGTCGTGGGCGGCCGCGCCGGCGACCGTTCCGTCCGCTCGTTCCGTCCCGGACCAGCTCTACGCGCCGAAGGCTCGTCCCGGACCGCGACCCGTCGCTGGCCGAGGCGCCCGGGCTCCCGCTCGAGTGATCCGGATCCCGTGATCCCCGTCCTCACCACCGAGCGCCTGGTCCTGCGCCCTTCACGCTGGACGACCTGCCTGCGCTGATCCCGATCCACGCCGAGCCGTCGTTCTGGTGGTACCCGCTGCGGGGCGGGATGTCCGCACAGGAAACGCAGGAATTCCTCGGGCGGGTAATCGGTCGCTACGAATCCGACGGCTTCGGGCTCGAGGCGCTGGAGGACCGGCACACCGGCGCGCTGATCGGCTGGGCCGGGTTGGCGGTGCCGCACTTCCTGCCCGAGATCCTGCCCGCCGTCGAGGTCGGCTGGCGACTCTGCCGAAGTGTGTCGGGGCCGAGGGTCTGGCAACAGAGGCGGGTGCGGCGGCGGTGGAGTGGGGTTTCGCCGAAGGCGGGCTTGATCGCATCGTGAGCATCTTCGAGCCGGAAAACGTGGCTTCGGGCCAGCGTCATGGACAAGCTGGGCTTCACGCTGGAGCGCACGACCTCGGGCGACACCTGGGGGCGAATGGTGCGGGTGATGGAACTCACCTCGGGAGCAATGGGAGTCGAGCCGGCGTGGGTGACATCGCAGAGCAGACGGCGGTGGTCAGCCGGCCGGCGAGGGCCGTTACACCGCCGTCGTGCATCAGGACTGGGAGATCTGGGGGCCGTGCGGCGGCTACGTGGCGGCGATCGCGCTGCGGGCCGCCGGCGCCGAGAGCGGGCTGGCCCGCCCCGCCAGCTTCTTCTGTCACTACCTGTCGGTTGCCGCGTTCGAGCCCGTCGACCTCGCGGTCACCACGTTGCGCTCGGGGCGAACCGTGCACT
The DNA here is from genome assembly GCA_963783995.1 of uncultured Acidimicrobiaceae bacterium. Taxonomy (GTDB): domain Bacteria; phylum Actinomycetota; class Acidimicrobiia; order Acidimicrobiales; family RAAP-2; genus Bog-473. The sequence goes on along the minus strand of CAWAPU010000007.1, from coordinate 82,065 downwards.
CGCAACGGGTCGAGATGACGCAGCAGGGCCGGCCGGTCCTCGACGCCATGGTCTGGTCGGTCGGGGACGTCGCCGGGTTCGAGCACGAGGACATGGATCCGCCCGACGTGCCGGGACCCGACGAGCTGCCGAACTCGGGAGGAGGTCTGGCCGGACGAGGACAGCCGTCCCCGCTTCTCCTTCTGGGGGAACTTCGATCAGAGGATGATCGAGGCGTCCGCCGTCTGGCCCCCGACCGAACCGCTGCCGCCGACGTGGCAGACCTGGGTTCGCCCCCGGCCGACGGTCCACGTTCGACGACCCGTGGGTCGACGGCGCCGCGCTCGTTGATCGTGCTCGACGTCGGGCAGCTGGCCCGCCGGGTCCCGGCCGCACATGTACCAGGAGCCTCCCTTCATCGCACCGAGCCTCGACCTCTATGCGGCCTTCCAGTACCCCGGCAACACGTCGGAATGGATCCTCCTCGACGCGCATTCCCCGTTGGCGCAGGGCGGGCTGCTGTCGTGGACGGGCCGGGTCTGGTCGATGGACCGCCGACTGATCGCCAGCGGGGGAGGCCAGGCGGTGTTCCGGCACACCTGATCGGGCCCGCCTCGGGTTCCGTCAACGCAGCCTTTGGTTGGGCAAGCCGACCTCCGAGAATTTTTTATCCGCGTTTTCCTATGGTCTGCGGGTTCTTTAAATCACTGATCCCTTATGAATTCGACGCATCTATAACCCCGAGGCCCTATAGCCACGCGACTGACTATCGGTCATGGCTTCGTATACGCGTTCGAATTGTTTTTCGGGATTGTTTTCGGGCACCGCGCCGACCGTTCCCTCGCATGAACGAAATCCGGGCTTCCAATTTGCGGCACCTCGATCAGCGCCTCGCCGAACTCGACCGTTGCCTGCTTCCACGACCCCCCTACGGGTGGGTCCGTTCGTTGCGGCTGGCGATCGGTCTCAGCGGCTTCGAGCTCGGGACACGCCTGGGCGTGAGCCAGCCGCGCATCAGCCAGGTCGAGCAAGGGGAGGTCAATGGATCATTGCGACTCGGCACGCTCGACCGAGTGGCGGCGGCCATGCGATGCCAGCTGCGGTACGTGCTCATCCCGAGAGAGCCCCTCGAGCACCTGGCACGCGAACAAGCAATGCTCGAAGAGTGGGGCTGGCATCCCCAGCCGACCCAAACGCCACCACAGATCCCCAGGAGCTGATCCACGACCGACCACGACCCCCGAAGTCGCAATGAAGGCGTGCGCCCGAAGAAGGGCTCAGTCGACGGTGTACCCGTCCATCCGCGCCAAGATCCGCAGCATCACCTCGTCGGCCCCGGCGCCGATCGAGTCGAGGCGCGTGTCGCGGAAATAGCGCGAAGTCCAGTTCTCGTCCATGTAGCCCATGCCGCCGTAGAACTGGACGGCCCAGTCGGCGACCTCGCGTTGGAGGCGAGAGCCGAGCAGCTTGCCGATGGTGGCGTAGCGGGTCGCATCCTCACCGCGCTGCACCGCTTCGGCCGTCGTCTGCGCGTAGTGCTTCAGGACGTCGTGGCGAGCCGCCAGCTCGGCGAGCGTGAACTGCAAGAACTGGTTGGCCAGCAACGGCGCACCGAACGCCTTGCGCTCACGCAGATACGACTTGGTCCGCTCGAGGGCCAGCTCGATCGACCCAACCTCCTTGTAGAAGGTCGTGAGCCGCTCCGCCTGGAACTGCACCATCTGCTGCTGGAAGCCGCGCCCGATCTCGCCGATGGTGTTCTCGACCGGCACCCGGACGTCGGTGAAGGACAGCTCCGCGGTGTCGCTCGACCACATGCCCAGCTTCTCGAGCTTGCGCGAGACGACGAGCCCGTCCAGGCCCGTCGGCACGATGATCAGCGACATACCCCGGGCGTCATCGGCCGCACCCGCGTCCGACGTGCGCGCCAACAGGCACAGCCAGTCGGCCTGGACCCCGTTCGTGATGAAGAGCTTCGAGCCGTTGATGACCCACTCGTCGCCGTCGCGCACGGCGCGGGTGCGGATGCCGGCGACGTCGCTGCCGGCGTCGGGCTCGGTGACGGCGATGGAGGTCACGACCTCGCCGCGGATCGCCGGCGCCAGAAAGCGGGACTTCAGGTCCTCACTCCCGTAGCGGTGCAAGGCCGGCGTCGACATCGACATCTGGACGGCGATCGCCATGGGGACGCCGCCGCAACTGATCCGGCCGAGCTCCTCGGCCGCGATGAGCGTGAAGGAGTGGTCGGCGCCCATCCCGCCGTACGCCTCGTCGTACTCCAGCCCGAATAGCCCGACGGCGCCCAGTTTGGGGAAGAGCTCGTGGGCGGGGAACATCCGGGCCGCCTCCCACTCGTCGACGTGCGGCTCGATCTCCCGCTCGAACACGTCGCGGAGCGTCTTGCGAAACAACTGATGCTCGTCGGATTCGATCACCAAAGAGCGACGATACCACCGGCGTTTTTCCTCCCTCCCAGCCTCTTCCCCCGGCGATCCCGACGTTCCCCGAGCCCGACCCCACGCCGTTCTCACAACTTTCCGCCGCCCGGCACAGAAAGTTTCGAGCCGGAGACGGGCACCCCCCTACACTGCAATGCCGTGACGAATCCGTTGGTCAGCGTGCAGCACTACTACGGCGTCCGCACCCTCACGCTCGATTCGCCCGAGAACCGCAACGCGCTCTCCGCCCGCCTCCTCGAGGAGCTCGATGCGGCGTTGCGTGACGCGACGCGCGACCCCGAGGTGCGCGCCATCGTCCTCACCGGCGCCGGCACCGTGTTCTGCTCGGGCGCCGACCTCTCCGAGCGGGGGAGCCCCGCCACCAGCCGCATGCCCGACATCCTCACGACCATCGTCGAGAGCCCGACGCCGGTCATCGCCCGCGTCAACGGCCACGCCCGGGCCGGTGGCATCGGGCTGGTCGCGGCGTGCGACATGGCGGTGGCGCCCGAGTCGGCCACGTTCGCCTTCACCGAGGTCCGCGTCGGCGTGGCGCCGGCGATGATCTTGGTGCCGGCGCTGCGCGTCACGGACCACCGCTTCCTCGCCCGCGTGACGCTCACCGGCGAGCGCTTCGGTGCGCCCGAGGCGATGGCGGCGGGGCTGCTCAGCGCCGTCACGGCCGACGGCTTCGCGCTCGATGACTGGGTGGCCGATGCGACCACGGCCATCCGTCAGGGTGCGCCCGGCGCCGTCCGCGCCACCAAGGGCCTGCTGCGCAACCTCCCCACCCTCGGATGGCACGACGGCCTGACCGCGGCGACGCAGCTCTCCGCCGACCTCTTCGGCGGCGCCGAGGCGGCCGAGGGCATGGACGCATTCCTGGAAAAGCGGCGGCCCTCGTGGGACACGACCGAGTAACGGCCACCACGTGAGCACGCGATGAGCACGCCCCTGCGCACGCTGCTGACGACGTCCGACACCGAGTACCGCGCCAACGCCGACGCCATGCGGACGCTCAGCGACGAGGTGCGCCTGCTGCACGACGGCGTCCTCGCCGGCGGCGGGGAGAAGTACGTCGAACGCCACCGGGCCCGCGGCAAGATGATGGTGCGCGAGCGCCTCGAGGCCCTCGTCGACCCCGGCACGCCCGTGCTCGAGCTCAGCCCGCTCGCCGGCCTGCACACCGACGACCCGGTCGGTGGCGGCGTGGTCGTCGCGCTGGCCGAAGTGGCGCACACCCAGTGCCTCGTCGTGGCGAACGACCCGACGGTGCGCGGCGGCACCACGAGCCCCACCACGATCCGCAAGCTGCTGCGCGCCATGGACGTCGCCGAGGAGAACCGCCTGCCGCTTCTGCTCCTCGTCGAGTCCGGAGGGGCGGACCTGCCCCGCCAGGCCGACGTGTTCGTGCCCGGGGGCGAGCAGTTCCGCCGCCTGACGCAGCTCTCGGCGCAGGGCATCCCGACGATCTGCGTCGTGTTCGGCTCGTCGACCGCCGGCGGGGCCTACCTGCCGGGCATGAGCGACTACACCGTCATGGTCGAGGGCCGCGCCCGCGTCTTCCTCGGTGGCCCGCCGCTGGTGAAGATGGCGATCGGCGAGGACGCCGACGAGGAGGAGCTGGGCGGCGCGGTGATGCACGCCCGGACGTCGGGGCTGGCCGACTACCTCGCCCGTGACGAGGACGATGCGCTGCGCATCGCCCGGGGGATCGTGGCCCATTTGCACTGGCCGCGGCTCGGTCCCGGGCCCAGCGAGCCGGCGGACGAACCGCTCTATCCGGCCGAGGAGCTGCTGGGCATCGCCTCGGTCGACGTGCGGGTGCCGTTCGACGTGCGCGAGATCCTGGCCCGTGTCGTCGACGGCTCGCGGTTCGAGGAGTTCAAGGAGCTGTACGGCGCGCAGCTGGTCTGTGGCTGGGCGTCGATCGGTGGCTACCCGATCGGGGTGCTGGCGAACAACGGCATCTTGTTCTCGGAGGAGGCACAGAAGGGCGCGCAGTTCATCGCACTGTGCAACCGCACCGACACGCCCATCCTCTTCGTGCAGAACATCACCGGCTTCATGGTCGGGACGCGGTACGAGCAGGGCGGGATCATCAAGGACGGGGCCAAGCTGATCAACGCAGTGTCCAACTCGACGGTCCCGCACCTCACGCTCATGGTCGGCGCCAGCTACGGCGCCGGCAACTACGCCATGGCGGGGCGGGCCTACGACCCGCGCTTCATCTTCACGTGGCCGAACCACCGGATCGCCGTCATGGGGCCCAAGCAGCTGGCCGGGGTCCTCTCGATCGTGCGGCGCAACGCGGCGCATGGCTGCGGGGCGGCCGTTCGACGAGGAGGCGGACGAGGAGCTGCGGCGGGCGACCGAGGAACAGATCGAGGAGGAGTCGACCGCGCAGTACGCCACGGGCCGGCTGTGGGACGACGGGATCATCGACCCGCGTGACACCCGCACGGTGTTGGCGATCGCCTTGACCGCGGTGCACTCCGCGCCGGTCAAGGGGACGGCGGTCTTCGGGGTGGTGCGGCACTGATGGCGCTGCACCGGATCCTCGTGGCGAACCGGGGCGAGATCGCCCGGCGCATCATCCGGGGCGCGCACGACGCCGGGTGCGAGGCCGTGGCGGTGTACGCCGCCGACGACGCGGCGAGCCCGTACGTCGGTGAAGCGGACGCCGCCGTGCTGCTCCCGGGGGCGTCGCTCCGCGAGACGTACCTCGACCCCGAGGCGCTGCTCGGTGCGGCCGGGGCGTCGGGCGCCGACGCGCTCCATCCCGGCTACGGCTTCCTGTCCGAGAACCCGGCCCTGCCGGAGGCGTGCGAAGCGGCGCGCGTCGTGTGGATCGGCCCGCCGGCCGAGGCGATGCGGGTCATGGGGCACAAGGCGCGGGCCAAGGAGGTCGTCGCCGCGGCGGGCGTGCCGGTGCTGCCGAGCGCGGTCGTGCCGGCGGGCGCCGGGGAGAAGGACGTGGGCAAGTTGGCGGCGGGGGTCGGGTACCCGCTGCTCGTGAAGGCGTCGGCCGGCGGGGGCGGGCGGGGCATGCGGCTCGTCGAGGCGCCCGGCGAGCTGGCGGAGGCGGTGGCCGCGGCGCAACGGGAGGCCGCGGCGGCGTTCGGCTCCGACGAGGTCTTCGTGGAGCGGTACCTGTCCGACCCCCGGCACGTCGAGGTCCAGATCGTCGGGGACAGCGAAGGGAACGTGCTGCACCTCTTCGATCGGGAGTGCTCGGTGCAGCGGCGGCACCAGAAGGTCGTCGAGGAGGCGCCGGCGGTGTTCGTGGCCGAGGAGACGAGGCGGGCGATGTGGGCGGCGGCGGTCGCCGCGGCGAAGGCGGTCGAGTACGTCGGCGTGGGGACCGTCGAGTATCTCGTCGACGGGAGCGGGTTCTGGTTCTTGGAGATGAACACGCGGCTGCAGGTCGAGCACGGCGTGACCGAGCTCGTGACCGGGCTCGACCTCGTCGGGCTGCAGATCGGGGTGGCGGCGGGGCGGGCGTTGCCGTTCGGGCAGGAGGCGGTGGCGACGGCGGGGCATGCGATCGAGGTGCGGCTGTGCGCCGAGAGCCCGAGGGAGGGGTACCGGCCGACGCCGGGGACCGCCGGGTTCGTGCGGTGGCCGCAGGGCGCGGGGGTGCGGGTCGACGCCGGGATCGAGTCGGGCAGCGTGGTGAGCCCGGCGTACGACTCGCTGGTGGCGAAGCTGATGGCGTGGGGGGACGACCGGGCGGCGGCGATCGGGCGGCTGGGGCGGGCGGTGCGCGGGGTGGCGTTGGATGGGATCGAGTCGAACCGTGAGCTGTTGGGGGCGGTGCTCGACGACGGGGCGTTCGGGGCCGGGGCGATCGACATTCACTATCTCGAGGCGCGCCCTGACTTGCGGGACGCCGTGTTGGGTGACGACGTGCGCGAGCGGCACGCCGCGGCGGCGGGGTTCGCGTTGTTGGAGGCGCGCGCGGCGCAGAGCCTGGTGCCGCTGGCGGCGGCCGGGGCGGCGGGCTGGCGCAACGTCGGGCGGGCGCTGCACGCGGACGAGTTGCGCGACGAGACGGGGTCGCTCTGGGTGCGCGTGGGCACGTCGGGCGGGCCGGCGGAGGTGCGGGTGGGTGCCGGCGATAGCGACGGCTGGCGTGCTGACGGTGGCGGTGGCGGTGGCGAGTGGCGAACCGCCGGCACGGCGTCGACCCGTGACGGTGTGGTCGACCTCGTCGACGCGGCCGGGCTGCGGCGCCGCTACGAGGTGCGGTTGGGGGCGCACGGCGGCGTTCGTCAACGGGCCGGAGGGCCAATCGAGCTTCGCGTTGCGCGCCGAGGACGACGTCGCCGAGCGGGGCGGCGTGGCGGGCGAGTGCCGGGCGCCGCTGCCGGGGGCCGTGACGAAAGTGCTCGTCCGCGTGGGCGACGTCGTCGCCGAGGGCGACGGGCTCGTCGTGCTCGAGGCCATGAAGATGGAACACACCCTGCGGGCGCACGGGGCGGGGACGGTGCGGGCCGTGTTCGGCGCGCCCGGGCAACAGGTCGACGCCGGCGAGCTGCTCGTCGAGGTGGAGCCGGCGTGAGCGGCGAACGCGAGGTGCTGCGCATCGCCAACTGCAGCGGGTTCTTCGGCGACCGGTTGTCGGCGGCGCGCGAGATGGTCGAAGGTGGGCCGATCGACGTGCTGACGGGGGACTGGCTGGCCGAGCTGACGATGTACATCTTGCACAAGACCCGCCAGCGCAGCGGCGGGTACGCGCGGACGTTCCTGCGCGAGCTCGAGGACGTGCTGCCGACGTGCATCGAGCGCGGGATCACCGTCGTCGCCAACGCGGGCGGGCTCGACCCCGAGGGCCTGGCGACGGCGGTACGGGAACTGGCGCAACGCCAGGGCGTGTCGGTGAAGGTGGCGTCGGTGTCGGGCGACGACATCACGGCGCGGCTGGCGGCGCTGCGGGCGGAGGGCGAGGGGTTCGTGAACCTCGACACCGGCGAGGCGCTCCCCGAGGGCGCCCCCGTGGTGACGGCGAACGCGTACCTGCCGGCGCGGCCGATCGCCGACGCGCTGGCCGCCGGCGCCCAGGTCGTGGTGACCGGACGGGTGACCGACGCCGCGCTCGTCGTCGGGCCGGCGTTGGCTGCTTTCGGGTGGGGCGACGGCGACGGCGACGGCGACGGCGACGGCGACCTCGACCGGATCGCCGGCGCGGTGGTGGCGGGGCACGTGATCGAGTGCGGGGCGCAGTGTTGCGGCGGGAACTACGCGTTCTTCGAGGAGATCCCCGGGCGTGAGCGGATCGGCTTCCCGATCGCCGAGCTGCACGCCGACGGGTCGTCGGTCATCACCAAGCATCCGGGCACGGGCGGCGCCGTCACGGTCGGCACGGTGACGGCGCAGCTGCTCTACGAGATCGGCAGCCCGCGGTACCTGAGCCCGGACGCGGTGGCGCGCTTCGACACGATCGAGCTGGCGCAGGACGGCGCGGACCGGGTGCGCATCTCCGGCGTGCGCGGCGAGGCGCCGCCGCCGACGCTCAAGGTGACCGCCAACCTGGACGCGGGCTGGCGCAACTCCATGACGCTGGCGTTGACGGGGGCGCAGCCCGTCGAGAAGGCACGCTTCGCGGCGGACGCGGTGTGGGCCGGGATCCCCGGCGGCCGCGACGCCTTCGACGAGACGGCCGAGGACCTGAGCGGCGACCTGACCGGCGCGGGCATGGCGTACCTGCGGCTCGCCGTGCGCGGCGACGACGAGCAGGCCGTCGGGCGCGCCTTCTCCGGCGCCGTCGTCGAGACGAGCCTGGCGAGCTATCCAGGGACGTTCTTCACGTCTGCGCCCTCGAGCGCGCAGGGCGTGGCGCGGTACTGGCCCACGACCGTCGCCGCATCGGCGGTCTTGCCGCACGTCGAGTGCGAGGGCGTGGTCGTGCCGCCGTCGTGGCCGGGGTCGGCGTCGGCGTTGGCGTCGGCGTTGGCGGACGGGAGCGCGTTCCCGCCCCTGCCGGCCCTCGAGACCGAGGGCGAAGCGTCCGGCGCCGGCGCGGCACCCGGCGAGCTGGCCCTGGTCCCCCTCGGCGTGCTGCTCGGCGCTCGCTCGGGTGACAAGGGCGGCGATGCCAACGTCGGCCTGTGGGCCGACGAGGACGACGTCGCCAAGTGGCTGCAGGCGGACTTCACGACGGACGCCTTCCGCGCGCTGCTGCCCGAGCTGGCGCCGTTCGGGGTGGACCGCTATCCGCTGCCGAACCTGCGCGCCGTCAACTTCGTCGTGCACGGGATCCTCGGCTGGGGCGTGGCGTCGAACCTGCGGCTCGACACGCAGGCGAAGGGGCTCGGCGAGCTCCTGCGCTCCCGCTTCGTCGAGGTCCCCGCCGCGCTCGTGGCGTCGGGCCGCCCGGCGGTCCGCCTCGCCGCCGCCTTTGCCACCCCGCCGGCGCCGCCGCCGCACCCCTGAGCAAACCCCCAGGCCGGCGAGGCTGAAGGGGCGAATCTGGCAGGATGACCGGCGTGGAGGCAGCCCGCTTGATCGGACTGGTCGCGGGCATCGTCATCGTGCTCGCGACCGCGTGGAACGTGTTCACCGCACTCGTGCTGCCGCGCGTCACCTCGTCGCGCATCACCGCGGGCGTCGCCAAGGTGATCGGGGGCACGGCTCGGCGCATCTCGCCACGCCTGCCGACCTACGAGCTGCGCGACCGGGTGCTCTCCTTCGTCGGCCCGGCGTCCATGGTGGCGCTCTTCGGCCTTTGGCTGTTGCTGTTGGTGGTCGGCTTCTCGCTGATCATCTGGTGGAACGCGGGCATCGACTACGGCTCGGCCCTCGGGATCGCGGGTTCTTCCGTGTTCACCCTCGGGATCGCCAGCGCCGACGGGGCCGGTCCCCACACCCTCGAGATCCTGGCGGCCGGCGTGGGGCTGCTGGTCGTCGCGCTCGAGATCGCGTACCTCCCGGCGCTCTACAACGCCTTCGCGGCGCGGGAGACCGAGGTCACGATGCTCGACGCCCGCGGGGGCTCGCCGGCCTGGGGGCCCGAGATCCTGGGGCGCGCCTACTGGCTCGACACCATGGACGAGCTCCCGGAGCTCTACGGCGACTGGGAGCGTTGGGCGGCCGCGGTGTCGGAGAGCCACTCGAACTACCCCGGCCTGATCTTCTTCCGGTCGCCGGTCTCCCGGCGCAACTGGCTGGTCAGCCTCGTGGCCATGATGGACTCGGCGGCACTCTTTCACTCCGTGAGCCCCGATCAGACGCCACGCCAGGCTCGCTTGTGCCTCTCGATGGGCATCCGGTGCGTGCGCGCCGTGGCGCGCGCCCTGAAGATCCCGTTCGACGAAGACCCGTTGCCGACTACGGGCATCCGCCTGACGCGGGCGCAGTTCGACGACGGCCTGCGCCGGTTGGTGGAGGTGAAGTTCCCGATGGAGCGCGACGCCGACGAGGCGTGGCGCAACTTCGTGGGTTGGCGTGTGAACTACGAGCCCATCGTCGACGAGCTGTCCCGCCTGATCCTGCCCCCGCCCGCGCCGTGGTTCGTCGTGCGCCCCGAGCTCGGCGACGCCACGTGGCCGCTCATCAAGAACCGGACGCCCGAGCACCCCGAGGGGACGCTTCAGTTCGGCAAGAGCAAGACCTTCAACACGCCGTCGCGCCGGGAGTCGAACAGGTCGTAGGCCTCGGCGACGCGGCTGAGCTCCATGCGGTGCGTGAACGTGTCGGCCAGTTGCAGGCGCCCCGATTGGAGCAGCGGGACCAGCGACGCCCACGTCCCCGGAATGGGAGCGAAGACGGCGCGCACCGTGAGGCTCTTCAAGAGCACCAGCGCCATCGGGAAGGGCATGTCCATCGACAGGTTCACCCCGACGATGGAGACCGTCCCACCGCTGCGCGCCGAGGCCACGGCGTCGGCCACGGTGGCGTCGGCGCCGACCGCCTCGATGACGCAGTCCGCACCCCGCCCGCCGGTGGCCTCCAGGATCTGGAGGGAGCCCGGCACGCTGCGGGCGTCGATCGGCTCCGCGCCGAGGCGCTCGGCCCGGGCCAGGCGCTCGGGCACCTGGTCGACGGCGAGGATGCGCGCCGGACCGAAGAGGGCGGCGCACTGCAGCGCCATGATGCCGACCGGCCCGAGGCCGATCACCGCCACGGTGGCGCCGGGCGTGATGTCGGCCCGGAGCGCGCCGAGATAGCCCGTCGGCAGGATGTCGGTCAGCAACACCGCCTCTTCGTCGGCGATGCCCTCGGGGATGCGCAGCGCGAATTGGTCGGCGAAGGGGACGGCGAGCGCCTCGGCTTGGCCGCCGGGCAGGTCGGGGACCGTGCCGAAGGCGGCGGTCTTGTCGGCCAGGCACACGTTGGGCTGGCCCGCCAGGCATGGCCCGCACACGCCGCAGCCGATGACGCCGGAGACGAGCACGCGGTCGCCGCGCGCGACGTTGCGCACCTGCGGACCGACTTCGGCCACGGTTCCGATCGCCTCGTGGCCCAACCGGATGCCGGTGCCGGTGGGCGCGTCGTGGAACAGGTGCAGGTCCGAACCGCAGATGGCGGTGCGCTCCACCGTCACGACGATGCCCTCGGGACCTGGCAACACCGGGTCGGGCACCGTCTCCAAGCGCACGTCGCGTGGTCCGTGCAACACGGTGGCTCGCATGCCGGCACGCTACCGCGCGGGAGTAGGATGCTCTGGGCCAAAAATCGGACGTGGCCCGGGCCCTGAGCGACCATTCTCACGAGCATGTCGACGCACTCCCACCCCTCCACCATCGACCTCCCCGAGGTCGCCGACGCCGACATCGACGCGTTCTTCGCGTTCGAGGATCTCTGGGCGGTGATCGTCTGGAACGACGACGTGACCACGTTCCAGACGGTGATCCAGGCGTTCGTCGAGATCTTCGGCCACACCGTCGAGCGGGCCGACCAGCTGGCCTGGACGATCCACCGCACCGGCAAGGCCGTGGCGGCGGTCCGGCCGAAGGACGAGGCCGAGGCGGCGGTCCATGCGCTCCACCAGCGCAAGATCCAAGCCACCATGGACCGGGCCTAAAGCCGGCCTGAGCCCGGGGCGCACCGACCTCTAACCCGAGCTCCTCGCCAAGCGGGCCTGGAGCCGCTCCTTCACCTCGGGCCATTCCTCCGCCACGATGGAGAAGCGCGCCGAGGTGCGCACGGTGTCGTCCGCGCCGGGCCGGTCGCCGCGCAGGATCCCGTCCAGCTTCCCGCCGATGCGCTCGATGGCGGCCCAGGAGCGCTTGTTGCGCACGTCGGTCTGCAGCGCCACCCGGTGCACCCCCCACACCTCGAAGGCGTGCGTCATCATCAGCAGCTTCGCCTCGGTGTTGACCGGCGTCCGCTGCGCCGACGCGGCCAGGAAGGTGTAGCCGATGTCGACGACGTCGGGGACCCCGGCGCGCTGGTGGCGGGCACCGGGTGGCCAGAGCCAGAAGGAGACGGAGCAGAAGCGGGTCGAGCCGACGACCCGGTCCGGCTCGCCCGCGCCCGCGCCCGCACCCGCACCCCGCCCGCGCTGCACCGTGGCGAAGGCGACCTGGTCACCGTTCGCCACGTGCGCCTGCGCGTCGCGCACGTGCGCCAGCGTGTCCTCGGTCCCTTCGGGCACGTAGGTCCACTGGTAGTTGCCCCGGTCCTCGGAGGCCGCCGCGACGAGACCGGGCACGTGGGACTCGGCGAGCGGCTCGAGCCGCACGTAGGTGCCCTCGAGCGTGAAGGGCTCAAGCACGGGCATGCGTCACACCTCTTCGGGACGGGTCGGGTCGGGTCGGGTCGGGTCGGGTAAGTCAGGATCAGGCCGGCTCAGGCCCGCAACCTCAGGCCGACGCGCACGGCCTCACGCGTGGACGGCCGGAAGGGGAGCCTCCGGCGCCTCCGGGGCGCCCGTCTGGCCGCCGGCGCCCGGCGGGGGCGCCGTCGGGATGATGAAGTCACGCTGGCGCACGAGCACGAACCCGCACACGGCGCCGACGCCCGCGACGATGGCGGCGATGATCATCAGGTGGTTGATGGTGACCGAGAATCCTTGGTGGTACGCGGTGAGCAGCGTGTGCCGCGCCGTGGCCGGGAAGCCCTGGGCCGTCGCTTGCACCTCCCCGGCCGAGAGGGCCGCGGTGAGCTGAGTACCGCCGTGGTGGAGCACGGCGACGCCGTTGGCCGTCTTGTTCAACGCGGCGGTCGTGTGCGCAATGATCTGGGTCTGGAACACGGCGCCCAGCACGGCGATCCCCGTGGCGATGCCCACCTGGCGGAACGTGTTGTTGGCGCCCGACGCCATGCCGCTGCGCTGTGGCTGCACGACGGAGATGGCGCCGCTGGCCAGGACGGGGTTGACGGTGCCGATGCCGATGCCGCACACGATGAACCCGGGCAGCAGCACGGTCCACGCCGACGTCGGTGACGTGTAGGACATGAGCAGCAGCCCGATCGCGATGAGCAGCATCCCGCCGCCCAACAGAAAGCGCGACTGCACGCGCACGGTCAGGCGACCGGCGAACGGTGCGACCGCGAAGGCGAGCAGCGTGAGCGGGAGGAACTTGATCCCCGCCGGCAACGGGCCGAAGCCCAGGTCGTCCTGGATGTACAGCGTCAGGTAGAGGAACATCGCGAAGATCGAGGCTGCGATCGTGAAGGCGACGACCGAGACGCCGACGAAGGCGGGGATCCTGAACAGCCCGAGGTCGAGCATCGGCTCGCTCGTGTGCATCTCGTTGAGGAAGAAGGCCACCATGAGGACGGCCGAGGCGACCAGCAGCGCGATGATCGAGGTGCTCCCCCAACCGAGGTCGTTGCCGCGCACGAGCGCGAAGACGAGCGTGAAGAGGCTGCCCGAGAACGTGATGAACCCGACCCAGTCGACGCGCCGCGCCCGCGGGTCCTTGGAGTGCGCCACCTGGGCCAGCGTGATCATCACCGCAATGACCCCGATCGGGACGTTCACGAAGAAGATCCAGCGCCAGCCCCACGCGCTGGTGATGGCGCCGCCCAACAGCGGGCCGATGGCCACGGCCCCGCCGACGACGGCGCCGTAGATGCCGAACGCCGTGCCGCGGTCGCGTCCGGTGAACGCGGCGGCGATCAGTGCGAGCGACGTGGCGAACATGACGGCGCCGCCGACACCCTGCGCGGCGCGGCAGAGGTTGAGCATCAGCGGCGAGGTCGACAGGCCGCACAGCAGCGACGAGACCGAGAAGATGGCGAGCCCGCCGACGAAGACGTTGCGCCGCCCGTAGATGTCGCCCACGACGCCCGCCGTCAACAGGAACGCGGCCAGCGTCAAGGAGTAGGCGTCGACCACCCACTGCAGATCCGAGAAGCTCGAGTTGAGCGAGCGCTGGATATCGGGCAGCGCCACGTTCACGACCGTGATGTCGAGCAGGAGCATGAAAACGGCGGTGCAGACGGCGATCAGCGTCCACCACTTGCGATCGAGGGCAGCCATTGCCGGAGTGTACCGAGGCGTCGTTCCTGCTCGTACAATGTGACGTGATTCTGTCGTGATCGTCGGCTCCAACCTCACCATCGAGATCGGCGACCGCACCCTCCTCTCCGACGCATCCTTCGTGGTGGGGGAGGGGGAGAAGGTCGGCCTGGTCGGCCGGAACGGGACCGGCAAGTCGTCCTTCATCTCGGTGCTCGTCGGCGAGCCCGGCCACCAGCTGCGGCACCGGGGCAACGTCCGCCTCCTCGGCTCGTTCGGCTACCTGCCCCAGGCCCCCGTGCCCGGCGGGCTGGGCCTCGAGCGCACCGGCTTCTCGCACATCCTCTCGGCCCGCGGCCTCGATGTCCTCGACGACGCCCTCGGCGCGGCGCGCCACGCCATGGGCGAGGACCCCTCCGAGGCCAACATCGAGCTGTTCACCGACCTGCAGGACAAGTTCCAGACCAGTGGCGGCTACGAGGCCGAGTCGGTGATGGCGCGCCTGGCCGACGGGCTCGGGCTGCGCCAGGAGCTCCTCCTCGATGACATCGACGAGCTCTCCGGCGGCCAGCGCCGCCGCGTCGACCTGGTCCGCGTCCTGTTCCAAGAGCCCGAGCTGATGATCCTCGACGAGCCGACCAACCACCTCGACCGCTCCGCCAAGCGCTGGCTGCTCGATGAGCTGGCGCGCTTCGGTGGCGCTCTCCTCGTCGTGAGCCACGACCTCAAGCTGCTCGACCACGCGATCACCAAGGTGCTGCACATCTCGAACCAGCGCCTGACCGAGTGGAAGGGCAACTACTCGAAGTTCCAGTCCCAGCACGAGGCGGACCAGTCCCAACGTGAGCGATCCTCCGAGCTCGAAGGCCGCGAGATCAAGCGCCTCAGCGCGCTGGCCGACTCCATGCGCAAGAGCACGGAGACCCGGGCCCGCAAGGCCAAGGCGCTCGACAAGCGCGTCGAGCGGATGGAGTCCTCGCGCACCCAGGTCGACAAGCGTGAGAAGGCGAGCAAGTTCAAGCTGCCCGTCCCGGCCCGCTCGGGAGCGACCCCGCTCGAGGTGGCGAAGCTCGGCGTGCGCTACGGCAGCAACGAGGTGCTCTCGAACGTGACCTTCCACGCCGGCCGCGGCGATCACATCGTGATCATCGGGCGCAACGGCGCCGGCAAGTCCTCACTGCTGCGCTGCCTGGCCGGCGTCCAGGACCCCAGCAACGGCGTGGTGGAGATCGGGCACGAACGTGACGCTCGGCTACTTCGCGCAGGAGCACGAGCAGATCGACCCGGACCTCACGTCGCTGGCCAACGTGAGCGACGCCGTCCTCAAGCAGGAGCGCGACCGGCGCGCCCTGCTCGGCTCGTTCGGCCTCCCCTCCAAGGCGGCCGACCAGCTGCCGGGGACGCTCTCGGGCGGCGAGCGGGCCAAGCTCGGCCTGGCCATGCTCTCCGCGGGGGAGTCCAACGTGCTGCTGCTCGACGAGCCGACCAACAACCTCGACCCGTCGTCGATCACCGCCGTCGGCCACATGCTGGGCGATTGGCCCGGCACGATCGTCGCCGTGAGCCACGAACGTGGCTTCGTCGAGGCGCTGCGCCCGACCTATTGCCTGCGCCTCCCCGACGAGCGCTTCACGCACTGGCGCGACGAGTACCTCGACGACGTGGAGATGCGCTAACAAGCACCCCGCGGACATGTGCAAAATGCATGTGGGTCCGCCCTCCCAATGCGGCCGGAAAATTCCACTCCGGCCTCAATTGTTCAACCAATTCCACTCGGAGCTAATGGTTCGGTCTCAAAAGTTGAGCCCGTCGCCTAATACAAAATTGAATCTGGCACGGCCTCTTTTTTTGAGGACTGACCGCCTCGGCCCACGACCAGCCTCCCCGGCGGCCCCACGCGAGCGCCGCCCAAAAGACGGACCCAGGCCCTACGAGATCCAGATCTGCGTCGGCCAGAGCACGCCCTCGTCGAAGGCGATGGCCTTGCTCCCCTGCAACGTCGTGGGGTTGGCGAAGTTCTGCACCTTCGGGTTGGCGATGACGGCCCAGGTGTCACGGGCCAGCCAGAGGTACGGGATGTCCTCGGCCAGATACTGGTTGACCTGTTGGTAGTCCTTCACCCGCGCCGCCTTGGCGTCCGTGGTCCGGCCGGCGATCAGCGCCGACTGGATCCGGGGGTCGACGTTGCGGGCCATGTTCAGCGCCAGCGAGCCCGAGGCCAGCTGACTCGTGAACCAGACGTAGTTGAGGTCGGGGTCGACGGCGCCGAACTGGCGCCACAGCGTGGCCTGGTACGTGCCGGCCGAGCGCGTTGTTGATGATCGTCGCCTGGGCGATGACGTTGATGCTGACGTGCATGCCGGCGGTCTGCCAGGCCTGCTGGAGGAACTGGGCCGCCGCCAACGTCTCGGGGTCACTGGTCGAGGCGAGGCTGAAGCTGATCGGCTTGCCCGTCTCCTGCTGCGCCTTCTTGATCAGCGACGCCGCACCCGAGGGGTCGTACTTCGGATAGGCCGTCGCCGTGTAGTACGGGCTCCCCTGGATGAACAGGCCGTGCATCGGCGTGTTCACGCCCTTGTCGATCACCTTGACGTAGAGCTGCTGATTGATCGCCTTGGCCATCGCGGTGCGCACGTCGTGGTTGTTCAGCGGTGCCGACGTCGTGTTGAGCATGACGCACTGCACGGTCGGCTGGCCGAGCACCTGGCCGCTGTTGTCGTAGTACGAGTACTTCTTGTTGCCGCGGAACTCCAGGAGGCCGTTGGGGTCGTTGGTGTGGATCATGTCGACCGTGCCGGTCTCGAGCGCGTCGGCGCGCGACTGCGCGTTGATGATCGGCTTGAACGTGATCGAGTCCAGGTAGGGATAGCCCTTGCGCCAGTACTTGGTGTTGCGCGTCGCCGTCATGTGACTGTTGGGGATCCAGTCCTGGAAGACGAACGGACCGGTCCCGACCGGGTTCGAGGTGCCGCCGTTGGGCGCCGCCAGCATGGAGGGCGCCGCCACGTATCCCGTCTGCGCCTGGGCCAGGTAGTAGGGGAACGGGGCCCACGAGTTCTTCATGGTGATCGTGACCGCCATCGGCCCGCTCACCGTGGCCCCCTGGATATTGGTGGCGAAGGCCGGCCCGGTCAGGATGGACGTCGCCTGCGCCTCGATGTTCTTGTAGAGCGCCTCGCCGTTGAGCGGCGTCCCGTCGTGGAAAGTGATGCCGTTGCGCATCGTGATCGTGAAGGACGTGAAGTCCTCGTTCGACGTGATCGACTCGGCCAGGAACGGCTGGACCTGACCGGTCGAGGTCACGATGGCGATCGGGTCGAAGACGGTGCGCCCGTAGAGGAAGCCGCCCTCGTCCCAACGGGCGGACGACGGGTTGAAGCCGCTCTCCTCGGTGTCGATCCCGAAGGTCAGGGAGCCGCCCTTCTTCGGCTTGGCCGTGCTGATGCCGTTGCGACCTGGGCCGTTGGTCGTGTTCGCCCCCGCCGCCCCGCCGGGAATCAGGCCGGCCGCCGCCGCCCCTGCCCCCAGTGCCAGCCCGCCTGCCAGGAACGCCCGCCGATCAAACGACTGCGTCATCGCAACCCCCCAAAGGTCTCGGTGTACGTCTCAACACGTCTCTGTAACGTCTCGCGGCGCCGGGTCGGTCGCCGTGCGTCGGCAGGTTACAACTCTGTGACTGATTTGGGGTGGCAGCGCCATCGCCAGCCGGCAATCGAAGCGCCATCGCAGCCGCCGTGTCGGCATCACACCGGCACCAAGGGGGGCGGCCATCAGCCTGCCCACACCAGCCAGGCTGGCAGCACGGCACCCGCCAATGGCAACCTGAGACCGGAGACCCCCCTCCCCTGAGACCTTGGAGTGCTGAGAAAATGACGATCGCAGTCGGCGACCGCATCCCCGACGTGAAGGTGTTCACGTTCACCGACAAGGGCCCCGAGGCCGCGACGGCCTCGGACGTCCTGGGCCAGGGCAAGGTCGTGCTGTTCGGCGTGCCCGGCGCCTTCACCCCGACGTGCTCGGACCACCACCTGCCCGGCTTCGTGCTGCGGGCCGACGAGTTGCGGGCGAAGGGCGCAGAGAAGGTCGTCTGCGTGTCGGTCAACGACCCGTTCGTGATGGGCGCCTGGGGCCAGGACCAGAACGTCGGCGACACCGTCGTGATGCTCGCCGACGGCAATGCGGAGCTGGCCGAGGCGATGGGCCTCACCATGGACGGCAGCGGGTTCGGCCTCGGGACGCGTGTCCAGCGGTTCGCCGCCATCCTCGATGACGGCGTCGTGACGTGGATCGCCGTCGAAGCTGGTCCCGGCCTCAAGGCCAGCTCGGCCGAAGAGGTCCTCGCCGCGCTCTGATCCGGCGTGGGCACGGCCCCGCGCGCACCATTTTGTTCAGCGGACCCACAGCGCACCGGCGGTTATTCAGCGCGCCCACAGACCCACGCGCACGACCGAGGACAACGCAGGCGCAACTGCGTAGTCCGAAAGCCTCAAATTGCGCCGCAGTGGTCCAAAAGGACCTAGATGCGTTGCACCCCCCTCCGTCACTCTGATCCCGCAACACGGATCGAGGGGGAACGGAAATGGCACTGGCACTGGGGAGATTGCGCGGCTCACGAACGGCCGCGCTCGTCGCAGGCACAGTGGCGGTGTTGGCGGCGACGGCGCTCATGGTGGTGCCCGGAGCCGGCAGCACGAGCGTGGCGGCTGCGTCGACCACGCCTCCGAACTGCCAGGGCGCCACGCCGCTCGGGGTGAGCGGGAACTGGACGTGCACGTTCGACGACGAGTTCAACGGCACGTCACTCAACACGAGCCTGTGGGCGCCCGAGCTGACCGCGGCCAACGGGTACGTGGCGGGACTGGACTGCTACGTGAACAATTCGAGCGTCATCTCAGAGTCCGGCGGCTACCTGAACCTGTCGGCCATCAAAGTGCCGTCGGGCACGCCGTGCGTCGGCGCCTACAAGCCGATCTATCAGACCGGCATGGTCACGACGCGTGCGAAGTGGACGCAGACCTACGGCGACTTCGAGGTCCGCGCCAAGATCCCGGCTGCCACCGTCAAGGGACTGCAGGAAGCGTTCTGGCTCTATCCCGAGAACCTCACCTACGGGAAGTGGCCGGCCTCGGGCGAGGTCGACTTCGGCCAGACCTACAGCGAGTACCCGACGCTCGACATCCCCAACGTCGTGTACACCGAGTCGAAGAGCGACCCCAACGCCACGTCCTATAAGTGCACGATCGACCCGACGCAGTTCAACGTCTACGAAGTCGACTGGACGCCGACGACGATGACGATCCTCTACAACGGGAATGTCTGCCTGACCGACTCGTGGCTGCCCACACAGGGTGACCCGACGGGGGCGCCCTTCAACCAGCCGTTCATGATCGCCCTCACGCAGGCGATCGGCTCCACGACCAACATGCCGACGTCGAGCACGCCGTTCCCGGACACGACCCAGGTCGACTGGGTGCGGGCCTGGTCCGCAGCGTCCTGACCAGCCAGACCAGCCAGACCAGCCAGACCAGCCAGACCCGCCAACGCCGTTCGCCGATCATCCCCCTCCGAGAGAGGCGGCCCCGCCCTGGCCCCGGACCGGGGCTCGGGCGCCGGCCGCCCTCCCACGACGCAGGATGACCGGGGGAGGAAGACACTCGTTCCCACGGGTCGACCACCCGGCCCCTTGACACGCAACCAGATGGCTGCTTAAGTGACAACACGCAACCAAACGGTTGCGTGTTCACCAGAAGCGGACCAGCGATGCGAGATGCGGATCGGGATCGGGATCGAGATATGGATGCGGTCTTCCGGGCGCTGAGCGACCCCGGCCGGCGCCGGCTCCTCGATCGGCTCAACGAGCGCAACGGGCTCACCCTGACCGAGCTCTGCGCCGACATGGGCATGACGAGGCAGTCGGTCTCGAAGCACCTCGACGTGCTCGAGACGGCCGGCCTCGTCACGGCGCTCAAGCGGGGCAGGGAGAAGCTGCACTACCTGAACGCCGCCCCGATCAACGACATCGCCGGCCGCTGGATCCACCACTACGACCGGACGCGGGCCGAGGCCCTCTCCGATCTCAAGACGGCACTGGAGGCCACCACCATGAGCACCACCGATACGAACAACCCCATCACCGCCACCGCCACGGCCACGGCCACGACGACCGACCCGCGCGACACGACGTTCGTCTACACGACGTACATCCACGCCACGCCCGAGAAGGTCTGGCAGGGCCTCACCGACCCGACGTTCACCAAGCAGTACTGGCGCCACCCGACGGCAGGCGGCGTCGAGATGCGGACCGACTGGACGAAGGGCTCCGCCTACGACGTCGCCTACGAGGAGACCGGCCTCGTCATCACGCACCCCGACCAGGTGATCCTCGAGTCGGACCCGTACCGCCGCCTCGCCTACACGTGGCACACCTTCACGCCCGAATGGGCCGCCGCCCACGGCATCGACGACGAGCTGCGCGCCGCCTGGGCCGCCGAGCCCCGCTCCAAGGTCGCGTTCGACATCGAGGACGCCGGACAAGGCGTCATCAAGCTCACGTGCGTGCACGACGGCTTCGCGCCGGGCAGCGACGTGCTCCAAGGCGTCAGCGGCGGTTGGCCGGCCGTGCTCTCCGCACTGAAAACGTTGTTGGAGACCGGGGAACTTCTGCCCTCTTCCTGAGCGGCGGGGTCACTCCCTCCCTCCCGCCCGACCGCCCGAACGCGCGCTCGTTGTGCCTGTGTTGTTCGTCCGTTGTGTACGTGCAACCGAATCGCAACCTCACTCCCACCGCTATCCAAATAATCACGTTTACGGTGGTTTGGCATCGGGCATTTAGCGGGCGCCGAATCCTGGCGTAAGGGATTTGTCGCCACATCGGACCCCTGGCGGGCTCCGCTGTACCGACAGAGGAGGGAGAACGAATATGTCGCCTCGCACGAGGGCGTGCTTTGCCGCGCCGCGTTCGATACCTGGTACGTACCGTGGCCGCCGCACGCGGCTGCCGCTCTCGGCACTCGCCGCTGCGGCGGTGCTCACCATGTTGATCGCCGTACCGGTGAGCCAGACGCTCAACGCGTCGGTCGCCTCGGCTTCGCCGTCGTGTAGCGGGAACCCCACTGCGCTGACCGGGCGCTGGACCTGCACGTTCGACGACGAGTTCAACGGGACCTCGCTCAACACCAACGTATGGACGCCCGAACTGACGGCGTACAACGGCTACGTGGCCGGAATGGATTGCTACGTGAACAATCCCAACACGATCAGCGTCTCCGGCGGGTACCTCGATCTCTCGGTCGTGAAAGTGCCGTCGTTCCGCTGTGCCGGCGCCTACTACTCGCACTACGAGGCGGGCATGGTGACGACGGACGGGGTGTTCGACCAGACCTACGGCGCGTTCGAGGTCCGGGCCAAGATCCCCGGCGCCACCGTGAAGGGACTCCAAGAGGCCTTCTGGCTGTATCCCCAGAACCTCACGTACGGGAAGTGGCCGGCTTCGGGCGAGGTCGACTTCGGCCAGACCTACAGCCAGTACCCGACCCTCGACATCCCCGCTGTCGTCTACTCGGAGTCCAAGAGCGACACCAACGACACGTCCGACGACTGCACGATCGACCCCACGCAGTTCAACACGTACGAGGTCGACTGGACGCCGACGACGATGACGATCCTCTACAACGGTCAGGTCTGTGTCAGCGACACATGGCTCCCGACGCCGGGTGACCCGGCGGGAGCACCCTTCAACCAGCCGTTCTTCATCGCCCTGACCCAGGCGATCGGCGTCACGACCAACGTGCCGACCACCAAGACGCCGTTCCCCGACACGACCCAGATCGACTGGGCCCGTGCCTGGGAGCCGAGCTCCTAACCGGCACCGGACGCGAGCGAGCGACTGCGGGTCATCCTCCCTTCCCAAACAGCCGTTTAATTGTGGAACTAACCGCCGATTTTTCATTCACAACGCAACAACAACCCTTTACTATTGACGCACCAGGGCGTTCAGGCGGCGATCTCGGAAACTAACCGGGGACACTCTCTGAACCCGTACCCGTGGTGGGCTCTGTGCCGGGACAGAGGTGGGAGGACACGATGTCGGTTCGTCGAAGGGCTGCGCACGCCGCGCCGCGGTGGTGGCGCCGCACGAGGGTTCCGATTTCCGCACTGGGCGCGGCGGCCATCCTCAGCATGCTGGTCGCGGTGCCGCTGAGCCAGAACGTCGGTGCTCCCGTCGCCTCGGCGCAGCCGTCGTGCAACGCGAACCCTGACGGCCTGAGCGGGAATTGGAACTGCACGTTCGACGACGAGTTCAACGGCACCACGCTCAACAGCAAGCTGTGGCAGCCAATGTGGACATCGCAGAGTGCCTACGTGGCCGGTCCTGATTGTTACGTGGACATTCCTCAAACCATCTCGGTCTCGGGCGGGTACCTCAATCTCTCGGTGGTCAAGGAGCCGCAGCAGTTCGACTGCGCCGACGGCTACTACTCCCAGTACGCCGCCGGCATGGTCGTATCGAAGTCATTGTTCGAGCAGACCTACGGGGCATTCGAGGTACGGGCCAAGCTCCCGAATCCCGACGCCGCCGGCCTGCAGGAAACCTTCTGGATGTACCCCCAGAACCTCACGTACGGGGCCTGGCCGGCGTCGGGGGAGATCGACTTCGGCGAGTTCTACGGCGTCTACCCGAACCTCGACATCCCCTACGTGATGTACTCGGAATCGAAGAGCGACCCCCACGTCACGGCCTACAACTGCACGATCAACCCGACGGTGTTCAACACGTACGAGGCCGACTGGACGCCGAACTCGATCACGATCCTCTACAACGGGAACATATGTCTGACCGACTCGTGGCTCCCGACCCCGGGCGACCCGGCGGGCGCGCCGTTCAATCAGCCGTTCTTCCTCGCTCTGACCCAGGCGCTCGGTCTCGTGGGCTCCAACGCCGTGACCTCCAGCACGCCGTTCCCCGATACGACCCAAGTCGACTGGGTCCGGGCCTGGGAGCCCGCCAGCTGAACCGCCCCCCGGGCCGAACACGCCGGTCCGG
Source organism: uncultured Acidimicrobiaceae bacterium (assembly GCA_963783995.1). Lineage (GTDB taxonomy): Bacteria > Actinomycetota > Acidimicrobiia > Acidimicrobiales > RAAP-2 > Bog-473. The sequence goes on along the minus strand of CAWAPU010000007.1, from coordinate 59,195 downwards.
CGGCATCCACGCCAGCTAACCGGAGAAGAAACCCAGGGGGTTGACCCCCCTTGCATCCGCCAGGCCGTTCAGCGTAGGATACTGAGTATTCTACCGAGAAACGAGGATGCATGAGTATCCGGCACGCCCTTTTGGCTCTCCTCAGTGAGGGCCCGAAATACGGTCTCCAGCTGCGGCAGGAGTTCGAGGCACGCACCGGTGAGGTCTGGCCGCTCAACGTGGGTCAGGTGTACACGACGCTCCAGCGCCTCGAGCGCGACGGCCTGGTGGAGTCCGACGACGCAGCCGACGAAGGTCCCCAGAAGGGCTTCCACATCACCGAAGAAGGACAGGTGGAGCTCGACCAGTGGCTCCGGACCCCACCTGACTTCTCTTCGCCACCGAGAGACGAGTTGGTCATCAAGGTTCTCGTGGCCATCCAACTGCCCGGTGTCGACGTGCGCGAGGTCGTGCAGGTACATCGCCGGTATTTGGTGGAGCTGATGCAGCAGTGGACCCGCCTCAAGGAGGACGAGTCCCGACTCGACATCAATTTCGCCCTGGTCGTCGACGCCGAGCTCTTCCGGCTCGACTCGCTGATCAGGTGGCTGGACACGGCCGACGGCCGTCTGAAGCGTCGAGCAGCTGCGGGCGTGGACGCGCCAGCTCCGCAGTCGTTCCCCCTCCCCAAGCCCCGGCGCAAGATGGGATCACGGTCATGAGCTATCTCGAATTGTGCGGCATCACCAAGGTCTACGGAGAAGACGCCGCCCAAGTCGTGGCGTTGGCGAACGTCGACCTCTCCGTCGACGCCGGCTCGCTGGTGGCCGTCATGGGCGCCAGCGGCTCGGGCAAGAGCACGCTGCTAACGATCGCCGGCAGCCTCGAAGACACCACGAGCGGCGAGGTGTACATCGGTGGACGGCCGCTGTCGTCGATGTCGCGCAACGGCAAGGCACAGCTGCGGCGCCAGTCCATCGGCTACGTGTTCCAGGACTACAACCTGCTCGCCGGGCTCAGCGCGGTCGAGAACGTCTCGTTGCCGCTCGAGCTCGACGGGGTCTCGGCCCGCAAGGCCCAGGCGACGGCGATGGAGGCGATCGAGGACTTCGGGCTGAAGGAGCGGGCCTTGCACTATCCAGACCAGCTCTCGGGCGGTGAGCGCCGAGCGCGTCGCCATCGCCCGCGCCGTGGTCGGCGGGCGCCAGCTGCTCCTCGCCGACGAGCCGTCGGGCGCTTTGGACTCGACCAACGGTGAGGCCGTGATGCGGCTGATCCTCGCCGCGTGCCACCGCGGCATGGCGGCCATCGTCGTGACGCACGACGCTCAGCTGGCCTCGTGGGCCGACCGCGTCGTGTTCCTCCGCGACGGCCGCGTCGTCGACCAGACGCTGCCGACCGAGAGCGCCGAGACGTTCCTCGCCGAACTCCCGCACTCATGAGCGTCGACGTCCTCGAGCGGCCGACGACCGTGTCGGCCCCGCCGCCGAGCAACGGTGGCGTCGCCGCCCGTCGGGCCATGGTCCGCTGGGCCTGGCGCCTCTTCCGCCGGGAATGGCGCCAGCAGCTGTTGATTCTCCTCTTGATCGTCGTGGCGATGGCTGCCGTCGTCGTCGGCTCGGCCGTGGCGGTGAACACGCCGCCGCCGGCCAACGCGGGGTTCGGCACGGCGCACGACCTGGCGACGTTCAACCTCACGCCGGGCCCGGGTGGCGGGGGGAAGGGCAGCGCGTCGGGCAAGAACACTCTGGCGTACGCCGAGTCCCAGATCGCCTCTCTCGAGCAGCACTTCGGGGTGGTCCAGGTCATCGCCAACCAGAACCTCACGGTCCCTGGGTCGACGCAGACGTACGACCTCCGTTCCCAGGACCCGCACGGTGCCTTTGGCGGGCCGATGCTGCAGCTGCTCTCGGGGCACTACCCGAGCGGGTCGAATGAGATCGCGCTCACGCCCGGCCTGGCGTCCGCGCTGAACCTTCACATCGGCGACACGTGGTCCCAGGGGGGCAAGACGGTCGTCGGCATCGTGCAGAACCCCCAGAGCCTCCTCGACGAGTTCGCCCTGGTGCCGCCGGGACAGGTGACGGACCCCTCGCAGGTGCAGGCGCTCTTCGACACCACGCCGTCGAACGCGAAGGACGTGCCCTTGTACGTGACGACGACCGGCGCGGGCAACAACAACGTCATCAACCCGTCGACGATCATCCTGGCGCTGGCGACCGTCGGCATGCTCCTGATCGCCCTCGTGTCGATCGGCGGCTTCACCGTGCTGGCGCAGCGCCGCATGCGCTCGCTCGGGATGCTCGAATCCATGGGGGCGACCGATCGCAACGTCCGGCTGGTGCTCGAGTCCAACGGCTTCCTCGTGGGCGCGGCCGGCGCCGTCGCGGGCTTCGCGGTGGGGCTGGTCGTGTGGCTGCTCTACCGCCCGACCAACGAACAGGATGCGCACCACGTGATCGCGACGTTCGCGCTGCCGTGGAACGTGATCGTGCCCGCGATGATCCTCGCGGTGCTCGCCACGCTGTTCGCCGCCTCGTACCCGGCACGCGCCATCACCCGGGTGCCGGTCGTGAGCGCCCTGGCCGGGCGGCCGGCGCCGCCCCGCCAGATCCACCGCTCGTTCGTGCCGGGCATCGTGGCGCTCGTCCTCGGGTTCGTCTTCTTCTCGATCTCGGGCGCCGAGAGGCACGGCAACGGGGTGATCTGGCTGATCCCCGGGCTCATCGCGCTGGTGGTTGGGATCATCTTGGTGTCGCCGTTCTTCCTGGCCCTGTTGGCCCGGGTGAGCGGGCGGGCGCCCATCGCCATCCGGCTGCCGCTGCGCGACATGTCCCGGTACCGGGCCCGCTCCGGCTCGGCGCTCTCGGCGATCGCGCTCGGCATCATGATCGCCGTCATCGTCTGTGTCGTCGCCACCGCCCGCTACTCGAACGTCTTCGACTACGTCGGCCCGAACCTGGCGTCGAACGCGCTCAACGTGTACACGCCGCCGAGTGGAGAGGAGTGTGAGGGGACGGGGTCGGGACCACCGGTGTGCCAGGCGGCGCCGCCCGCGCCGAGTCAGTCGGCCCAAGAGGCGAGCGTGCGGGCGATCGCGGGCGCGGTGGGCGCCGCGCAAGTCGTGCAGCTCCTCCAGCCGACCGTGAACCTGCAGAACCCGAGCGACAACGGCCGGCAGTGGGACGGGCCGATCTACGTGGCGACGCCGTCGCTGTTGCGGGCCTACGGCATCGACCCCTCGTCTATCCCCTCCAACGTCGACATCCTGAGCTCGCGGCCCGGGCTGGACGGTTCGGGCGTGCAGCTCACGTGGAACGGCGATACCGGCAAAGGGGGCGGCAGCCCGCAGTACTTCGGTCCCGGTGGTAGTGGCGGGTCCAACGAGTGCACGCCCAACCAATGCCTGGCGCACCCGGTCGTGCAGGAGGAGGGTCAACTGCCCCAGGGCACGTCGGCGCCGAACACCCTGATCACGGAGAGCGCCCTCCACCGGCTCGGCCTCACGGGCCAGAACGGCCTGGACGGCTGGATGCTCCTGTCGAACAGCACGATCACCCAGGCCCAGATCACGAGCGCCAATTCGCTGGCGGCCTCGGGTGACCTGAGCATCGAGTCGAAGAACGACGCCCCGGCGTCGTCGGAAATCGTGAACTGGGCGACCGTGTTCGGCATCGCGTTGGCGCTCGGCGTCCTCGCCATGAGCGTGGGCCTGATCCGCAGCGAGACGGCGAGCGAGTTGCGCACGCTGACGGCCACCGGTGCGAGCTCGCGCACCCGGCGCAGTTTGACGGCCGTGACCGCGGGCGGCCTGGCCTTCCTCGGCGCCCTCCTCGGGACGGTGGCCGGCTACGTCGGGCTCTTCGGCTGGTTCCGCTCCAACCAACTCGAAGGGGGCGTCGGCGACATCATCCACCACGTCCCGTGGAACAACTTGTTCTTCATCCTGATCGCCATGCCGGCCGTGGCCATCGTCATCGGCTGGGTGCTGGCGGGGCGTGAGCCGCGGGGGATCGCCACCCGGCCGATGGAGTAAGTCGCGTGACCATCCGCAGCGACACCGGCCCGGTGGCGACCGAGACCCCCTCGCCGCCACCGGGCGCTGCGGTCGCCCAGCGCCGACGGACGCGGACCCGTCTGGCGGTCCACCTCCTGCTCCTGGCGACGTTCGCCGTCTCGCTGGCCACCGCCACGGCGATCACGGAGGGGTGGCCGCACCTGGTGATCGGATCGGCGTTCGTGTTGCTCGTCGTGGTGCACGTAACGCAGCGCCGCCACACCGTGGCGCGGTTGGTCGGGAACTTGGTCCGGGCCCGCACGTGGGTGCGGCGCCCGGGCCGGCTGGCGTGGTCGGACCTGATCCTGGCTCTCTTGACGCTCAACGTCCTGGTCTCGGGGACGTACGACCTGATTACCGGGAACCAGGTGATCCTCGACCCGCGCTCGGCGGGGATCCCCTTCCGTTCCATCGGGTGGCACGTGTCCGCCGCGCTCCTCCTGACCGCTTATCTCGTCGTGCACGTGGCGCGGCGCTGGGGCCGCATCCGTCGTTCGGTCATCCGCTGAGCGCGTCCGGCTCCTAGCGAGAGCCGAGGAGCTGCCTCACGCTTCCGGAGTGACGGCGAAGCGGTCGGTGTAGAAGGCGAACGCCTGCCGCAGTTCGTCGGGATCGAGGTCGAACTGGGCCAGGTCGTAGTCGATCGTGCCGAACTTGCCCCGTGGGTGCGCGTCAATGAACCCGCGCATGGCGGCACGGGTGTCGGGGCCGAAGGGCTGGGCCGCCAGGTCGTATACCCGCGCCACCATGGCCAGGTCGTCGGCCATGAACTCGTCGAAGTGGACGTCGATGGTCTGGCCGGCCGGGAGGACATCGCGCTGCGCGGCGCAGCTGCGCAGCATGAGCTCGAGGCGGTCCGCCCAGAAGTGGCCGATGCCCGCCACGTCCACGCGGTCACGGGTGAGGCGCATCGTGTAGGCCAGCATCGTCACCATCGACGTCGTCACCGAGACCGGGTCACGGTGGGTGACGACGAAGGTGGCGTCGGGGAACGTGTCGACGAGCACCGGGAACTGCTCGAGGTGCTGGGGGGACTTGAGAACCCACCGGGTCCCGCCGCGGAGCCATTGGAGCACCTGGAGGATGCGCCGAAGGTAGGCGTAGCTCGGCCGTTGGTCCCGCGACCGGTAGGCGTCGCGCCACGTCGTCATCGGTGCGGTCGTCTCCAACAACATGCTCGAGAAGTCGATCGCCAGGAGCTGGATCTCCTCGTGCGTGTGGTCGACGGTCATCTCGTGCATCCGGTTGAAGTAGGGCATCGCCACGTCGAGGAACGACAGCGCCAAGGCCGTGCGCTCCCGGCGCGGGTCCGGCTCGCCCGCTGCGGGGCGCTCGCTCTCCGCCAGGACCGGCTCGAGGCTCTCCCAGTAGGGGAGCGACCGCAGGGCGGGGTCCGCCGAGATCAGGTTGTGAAGGTGGGTCGTGCCGGTCCGCGGCAGGCCGCAGATGACGATCGGGGCCTTGATCTCCTCGTCGAGGATCTCGGGATGGCGGGCGATGAGGTCCTCGATGAGGAGGCGGTTCTTTAGCAGCCCCGTGATGAGCGTGTGCTGCTGGAAGATGCCGGCGGCGTTGAAGCCGCCCTCGTCGGTCATGGCCCGGCACAGCAGCTCGAGGCGCGGCACGAAGTCCTCGGCGCCGAAGTCGTCAAGTCCCGTCTCGACGCGCGCCGCGTCCATCAGCGCGGCGGGGTCGAGTGTCAGTTGCGACCCGGCCTCGCGCATGAAGTCGAGGATGGCCCGGGCCTCGTCGGAGAACGCGGGCTCCGCCAGGTCGTCGATCCGGACGGGAGGCGGGCGATCGGTCACAAGGAGGCCACGGGCACGACCTCGACGTGCGGTTGGTCTGGGGTGTGGGAGGGGAGGAACCAGCGGAACCAGATGCGGCCGCTGCGGTGGCCGGCCGTCGAGACCCAGTTGGGGTGGTTGGGTCGTTGCGCGGCGACGACGATGGTCCACGAGCCGTCGGACTCGTAGGCGACCTGTGCCCCGTTGATCGTGACGCGCTCGTAGTCGTAGTTGTACGTGTGCAGGAGCCGGTTCCACAGGCACATGTTCCAGAAGACGCAGTCGGGGGAGCGGCCCTTGATCACGAGCGCCTCGTCGTCGTCGAGCTCGAAGGCGCCCATGGCGTACGCGGCGTCGCCGGCCGCCCAGCCGAAGGTCGCCGTGGGCACCGGGTACGGCGGATCGATGACATTGGGTGTGGCGGGCGGGAGGGGCACGATGCCCGCCTGCTCGCGCACCCAGGTGCTCATCGCCCTCAGGCGGCGGGCCAGGTCGGCGTCGTCCTGGCGGAACACCGCAGGCGGGTCCTCGGCTTCGACGTGCCAGACCGCTCGTCGCCCGCGGACGGGGTCCTCCAGGTAGTCACGCGTGATCCCGGCCACGGCGTCGGGCTGGAGCTCGATCCAGGCCACGTCGGGCTCGTTGGGTCGTTGCGGTGACAGGATGATGTGAAAAGTGCCGTCCGGGCGAGGGGTGGCGTCGCGGCTGTTGACGGCGCCGACGATCCGTTCGGAGTACCGCCCGTCGTCGGGGCCGCCGTAGACGGTCAGAGAGAGGTACACGGCGTCGCCGGGCTCGACCACGACCCGATAGGTCCGCGCCGGGTCGATGGGGACGTAGCAGTAGAAGGCGTCGGCGTTGTCGCCGCCCCATTTCTTGTACGGGCCGACGATGTCGACGAAACGCGGCCGCGCCGGGTCGGCCCAGAGGAAGACGTCGCCAGCCACCTGGAGGATCGACAGGAGCCACTTGTGCGCCTCGAGCAGGGTCGTTTCGTCGTCCTGGAGCTGCCCGACGAGCCGCGCATGCGTCGCGGTGACAGTGCGCATCAACTCCTCGAACGCTGACTCGGTCTCGGTCGTCACAGTCCCCCAGGTCCTTCGGCGTGGCGGCGCCGATCATAGGGAGGCCACGCACGGCGCGGGGGAGGTTGCCTAAGACGGCCACTCCGAGCACACTTCCGATCGTGAATCCGAGTCGGCAGGCGAAGTCGACCGCCATTGCCGACTATGCCCTGCTGTCGGATCGGCACAGCGCCGCGTTGGTCAGCCTCCACGGATCCATCGATTGGCTGTGTTTCCCGCGGTTCGACAGCCCGTCCGTCTTTGCCGGCTTGCTCGACGCCGACGCCGGCTCGTGGTCGCTGCGCGCGGTGAACACGACGAAGGTGACCCGTCGCTACGTCGATCGCACCATGGTCATGGAGACCACCCACCGCACCAAAACGGGGACGGTGGTGGTGTCCGACGCACTGGCCATGGGAGAGGGCAATCGCGGGCACGAGCTGGGTCGGGAGGCACCACACCTACTGATGCGACGGGCGTCGTGCAGTGAAGGCGAGGTCGAGCTCGAGCTCGAGTACAGCCCGAGGCCCGAATACGGCCTGGTGTCGCCCCTCTTGGAAGTCGTCGACGGGGGACTCCTGGCCTACGGCGGCGCCGACGTCCTGATGCTGTCGAGCCCGGTCGCCCTCCGCCTGCAGGAGTCGTCGGCGTCGGGTCGGCTCCACCTGCGCCAGGGCGAGTCGGCGGGTTTCGCGCTCCAGCACCGAACACGGGAGGACCCGGGGACCATGGGCGCCTGGTCGCAGGACGACATCGCGGCGCGCTTCACCGACACGGTGTCGGCGTGGGAGTCGTGGTCGGAGCTGCATCAGGCCTATGTCGGCCCGTGGCAGGAACTCGTCCACCAGAGCGGACGGGTGCTCCAGGCGCTCTCGTTCCAGCCCACCGGCGCCATCTGCGCCGCCGCCACGACGTCGTTGCCCGAGACCATAGGAGGAGCCCGGAACTGGGACTATCGCTACGCCTGGGTGCGGGATGCGTCCTTGACGATCCAGGCCCTGTGGGTGGCGGCTTGCCCCGACGAGGCGAACGAGTTCTTCAACTACGTCGCGACTTCGGCGGCCGGATCCCTCAAGACGAGGGGCGATCTCCAGATCATGTTCGGCATCGGCGGAGAGCGAGATCTCAGCGAGCGGGAACTCGGGCACCTGGCGGGTTGGCGCAACTCCGCGCCGGTACGGGTCGGCAACGACGCCTGGCGCCAGGCCCAGCTCGACGTCTACGGCGAGCTGCTGAGTGCGGTCGCTCGGCTCTCCGACCACGTCTTCGATCCGGTCGAGCAGCGGGTCGGGCCGCTGGCCGACCAGACCAAATGGGGCGCCGACCCTGCGTTGACCCCGGCCACGACGCACTTCCTCGTGGAGTTGGCCGACGCCGCCGCGCAACGTTGGCAAGAGAAGGATCACGGCATCTGGGAACTTCGCGGCGATCCGCGGGACTTCTTGCACTCGAAGCTCCTGTGCTGGGTCGCACTCGACCGGGCGAGCGGTATGGCGGACCGTCTCGGTGCGACGCGCCGGGTCCCGGCTTGGACCCGCACCAAGGACGAAATTCGCGAGGCGATCTTGACCCGAGGGTGGAGTGAGCGAATCGGCTCGTTCACCCAGACCTTCGACTCCGATGACCTCGACGCCTCCAGCCTGATGGTGGCGCTCGTCGGGTTCCTCCCGCCCGACGACCCGATGGTGCTGGGCACGATCGAAGCGACCGAGCATCGTCTCACCGACGAACGCGGACTCGTCTACCGCTACCGGGCCGCGGACGGCCTCGACGGCCAGGAGGGCACGTTCTTGTTGTGCACCTTCTGGCTGGCCCAGGCCCTGGCTCTGGCCGGCCAAGTCGAGCGCGCCCACACCGTCTTCGAGCGGGCCGCGGCCTTCGTCAACGACGTCGGCCTGCTCGCCGAAGAGGCGGACGCCTCGAGCGGGGAATTGCTCGGCAACTTTCCCCAAGCCTTCAGCCATATCGGCCTGGTCAACGCCGCCTGGGCGGTCTCGCAGGCCGAAGCTGCGGACGCGGGTGCGCCGTGAGCACGAGGGGCTCACGCCGTGCTCGTTGACATCTACAAGCCAGAGTTGTGGAACAGCTTCTTCATCATGGTGGGGGGCGGCGTCGCGGCATTGACCGGTCTGGTGTTCGTCTCCCTGTCCATCGCGCTGTCGCAGAACCTCGAGGACATGACCAAGGATGCGACCCACAAATACCGGTCCATCAACACGTTGGCCGGACTGACCTCAATCTTCGTGACGTGCGGGCTGGTCCTGCTGCCGGGTCAGGATCACACGGCCGTCGGCACGGAACTGTTGGTGTTCGCGGTCGGCGGAGCGGGCATCTTCTTGTACGGCTTTCGCCAGGCGTTCAGGTTCGGGTCGACGCCGAGCAAAGAGCGCCTGGTCATCGGGACCTGCCTCTACCTGGCGCAGGCAATCGGAGCCCTGGTGTTGCTCTCCGGCTCCATCTCGGGACTCTACGTTGCCGCCATCGCCATGGTCCTGAACGTTGCGTTCATGATCTCGGCCGCCTGGCTGCTCGTCGTCAGCGTGTACAGCTCGAGGTTGGCGGAATAGAGAGCGTTTGCGGTGCGTCAGAGAGCGTTGCGAGCACGAGCGAATGGAGCGGCCGACCAGGATCGAACTGGCATCATCAGCTTGGAAGGCTGAGGTTCTACCATTGAACTACGGCCGCGGATCAAGGGCATTCTAAAGCCTCTACTCTCGACCCCGTGGACGCTCTCTTCGACCGGGTCGGCGGCAAGCCCTTCTTCGTGGACCTCGTCGACCGCTTCTATGTCGGCGTGGCAGGCGATCCACTGCTGCGTCCGCTCTACCCCGATGACCTCGACGAATCGGCCGACCACCTCGCACTGTTCCTGATGCAGTACTGGGGTGGGCCCTCCACCTACAACGAGTTGCGCGGGCACCCGCGGCTGCGTATGCGCCACGCACCATTCGTCATCGGTCCCGCCGAACGCGATGCGTGGTTGCGCCACATGGAGGCCGCGTTGTCGGGCCTGCGCTCGGAGGGCCGGATCGGGGACGCCGACGCCGAAGAGCTGCGGGCCTACCTGGACATGGCGGCGCACCAGCTCGTCAACACGGCCTGAGGACGGCAAATAGCTGTGATTCGGGTCCGGCGAGGGCCCCAAGGTCGCGCGCAACCGTTTGTTGGGGCTCCAGGCCGGCCCGCAGGGTTGCCACCCACCGAATCAAGCACTCCTTGGGCCGCCTGCCTGATACCGCAGGGACGTCGACGCGCACTTCTGGCAGTTCCCTTGTATCACCGAGGTCGACGAGCGCCGGAAGATCCTGAAGCTTCGGCCAGCGAATCGATGCAGGACGAGAGAGCGCTCGCAAGCCTCGATCTCGCCGGGTTGGAGAGATGGCGGAGCATCTGCTCCTCCACAGCGTTGACTGAATCGTTCGCAGACTTCAGAGTGCGCTGACCAGCCCGAGTGAGGTCAGCTTGCAGGACACGTTGGTGCTGCGGATGCGGACGCCGCGCGACGAATTGGAGTCTCTCCAGTTCTTGGAGCACGGCGTGCATGCTCTGTGGCGTCACGAATGTCCGACGAGCGAGGTCGGCATTCGAGAGCCCGGGCTCTTCGTCCAAGAAGGTGAGCACCGCGAACTGGGTCACCGTGAGATTGAGGGACCCGAGCGCATCGGCCATCGCGTCGTGCAGGACGGTCTGCGCCCTCTTTATCAAGTAGCCCACCCTGGTCATCGTGACCTGGTCCATCCACCCTCTCCTCGCTATCAGTCTACCTGATACAGTCTCAGGCTACCTTATAAAGGTCACCTGATCCCACTCACAGAAATGGACATCCAATGACCGCACTCGGCCCTGACTTCATCGCTCTCCAGGTTCGCGATCTGGAGGCTTCCGCAGCCTTCTACACCGAGCACCTTGGCCTCGCCCGTGCTGAGGTGAGTCCTGACCATGCGGTGGTATTTGCCACCGAGCCCATAGCGTTCGCTGTCCGGGAGGCACTCGTCGATCTCGAGGCGGTCGAGCACCTCGGGTGGGGTGTGGCCATCTGGCTGAAGGCGGACGATCCGCAGGATCTGCACGACGCCATGGTGCTCGCCGGTGTCCCAATCCTGGTCGCACCCTTCGATGGACCTTTCGGTCTCACCTTCACCTTCGCCGATCCCGATGGCTACGCCGTGACGCTGCATGGCTGAGATGACTTCCGCCACAAGCTTCGTCCCCTCCCCGCAGCCTGGAGCGAACCCCTCGAAGTAACGAAAAAACGGTGCGGCGCACGGGGTTCTTAGTCGGTGAAGACCGGGGTGCGCCCTTCCTTGCGGGCGGCGACCGACTCCTCGAAGTTGCGGGTGAGGCAACGGACGAAGAGCTGAGACGTCCCCTCGGCATCCACGTGTGACTGGAAACTGCTGGCGTCGAGGCTGTTCCACAGCTGGCGCTTCGTCAGCTCGACGCCGGCGCGGCTCCAGCCGTTGATCCGGTCGGCCAGCGCGAAGCACGCCGGCAGGAGCTCGTTGGTCGGCACGACCTGAGAGACGAGACCGATGCGCTCGGCTTCGGTGGCGTCGATGTCCCGGCCGGTCAGCATGATCTCGGTGGCACGCGACTGCCCGACCGAGCGCGGCAAGAGGTAGCTCAGCCCGAGCTCGGCCGCGGTGAGCCCGTTGTTGATGCCGGCGGCGCGGAAGTAGGCGTCCTCGGACGCGAGACGGATGTCCGCCACGAGGGCGAGACAGAAGCCGCCACCGATGGCCGCGCCATTGACCGCCGCGATGACCGGCTGGTGCAGGCGCCGGATCGTCGCCATCACGTCGTCGAGCATCTCCATGGAGCGCAGGGCGATGGTGGGCAGCGTCAGGCCGTCGATGTGCGGGATGGAGCCGGGGTTCTCGTGGTCGGCCCCGGAGCAGAAGCCACGGCCGGCGCCCGTGATCACCACCAGCCGCGTCGAGTTGTCCGACCCGAGCTCGCGCAGCGCGTCGCGGAAGGGGATCATGACGTCGAACGCCATGGCGTTCATCCGCTCGGGACGGTTGAGCGTGACCACGGCGACGCCCGGGTGCGGTCTCGTGACTTCGGTGAAGGACATGGACGGGCATCGTAGAGGGGGCGCCCGGTCCCGCCTTGGCGTGTCGCTAGGACGCCGCGGTGCTCTCCGCCGGCTGGTCGTGGGGCGGCTGGGGCGGGAGAGCGGAGTGCTGCGGTACCTCGGTCCGGGCCATCCAGCGCAGCCGGGCCGCCCGGGCGTCCCAGGAGTAGACGACTGCGGTCTTGGCGACGAGGTCGTCGAGCGCACGGCGCTCCCGCTGGTACACGATGCCGAGGAACCCGATGCCGAGCGTCGCGATGCACAGGGCGAGTCCGAGCGTGCGCAGCGCGGCCTGGCGCATGGTGATCCGTCCGCCCTCGACGGTCACCACTTGGAGCCCGAAGACCGCCATGCCGATGGTCCGGCCGCTCACGCCCCACTGGTACGTGTAGTACACGAACTCCCAGATCACGAGGATGACCAGGGCCAGGATCTGGTGATTGGTCAGGCTGTAGTTGCGGCGTGTGACGAGATGGAAGAACGTGTCGAACAGGGCGACGCCGATCGTGTAGAGCCCCCATGAGGCACCGACGTCGGCGCCGAACGCGACGAGCCGGCTGACCGCGCCGGCGTAGTGGCCCTGGCGGCCGACGGTCAGCTCCGGCGGTGGAGCGGGAATCGTCACGACGCGGCCTCGGGGGCGACGAGGAGGGGCGGGCCCACGGGCCAGTCGGCGACCTTGGCCCGGCGTCCGAGGAGTCGGTTGCCCCAGCGGAACACGAAGTCGTCGAGCCCGACGCCCTGGGCGCGGATCACGTCGAGGATCTCGGTGACGATGCCGGTCGTGGAGCGGGCGATGATCGAGCCGAGCTCGGTCTGCTCGACCAGGGCGTCGATGTTGATGCCCTCGACGATCTTGTTGATGTCGACGCGGTCGATGATCTTCTGGATGTCGACACGGTCGATGATCGCCTCCACGTCGACGCGCTCGACGATCTTGTCGACGTCGACCTTGCTGACGATCTCGTCGACGTCGACGCGTTGGACGATCTGGTTGATGTCGACTTTGTCGATGATCGAGTTGATGTCGATCGCATCGATGATCATCGGCACGATGCGCTCCGCCAGCGACTGCGCCAGCTGCTCCATCCGGGAGATCGGACCGGGGCTCACCGGGGCAACGGCAACGGGGAGTGTGGCATTCCCGTGATCTTCTCATCCCGACCGGTGCCGATGAGGGACCGATCGGGTACGGTCGGAACCAGTCCGACCAGCCGGGACCCGAGCACAAGGAGCACGCACCATGGAGTTCGAGCGCTATGACGACGGCGTCCCCTCGTGGGTGGACCTGAGCAGTCCTGACCTGGACAAGTCGAGGCAGTTCTACGGCAGCCTGTTCGGCTGGAACTGTCCCGAAGGGCCGGCCGAGGCCGGGGGGTATTCGGTCTGCGACCTCGGGGGGAAGACGGTGGCCGGGATAGGGCCGCAGATGAACCCCGACTTCCCGCCGTTCTGGATGACCTACGTCAACGTGGACGACGCGGCGGCCACGGCCGCCAAGGTGACGTCCGCCGGCGGCTCGGTGCTGGCCGGGCCGATGGACGTCATGGACGCCGGCCGCATGGTGGTCCTGGCCGACCCGCTCGGTGCCGTCATCGGGCTCTGGCAGCCGGGCCAACACACCGGAGCGCAGGTCGCCAACGAGGCCAACACCTACGGCTGGAGCGAGCTGATCACGACCGACCTCGACGCGTCCAAGGCGTTCTACGGCGCCGTGTTCGGGTGGGGCGCCGCGGACCAGGGCCCTCCGGGCGGTCCGCCCGCCTACACGGAGTGGAAGGTGGCCGACCGCTCCGTCGGCGGCATGATGCTCAAGCACGGGGACATGCCGGCGGACATGCCGCCGAGCTGGGGCGTGTACTTCATGGTCGACGACGTGAACGCCGCCGTGGCGAAGGTCAAGGAGCTCGGCGGGGCGGTGTTCGTCGAGCCCACGGAGATCGAGCCGGGGACCTTCGCCGTCGTGGCCGACAACGTGGGCGCCGTGTTCAACATCCTGCAGCCCAAGAGCTGACGCAGGCGGCTGGGGTCGGGGTCAGAGGAGTCAGGGGAGTCAGGGGGTCGCGAGTATGGCAAGCACGGCGAGCATGGAACGTCGTCGGTTGGGCCGCACGGCGCACGAGAGCAGCGTGGCCGTCCTCGGTGGCGCCGCCTGTTGGGCGGCGACCGTCGAGGAAGCAGGGGCGTGGCTCGGCGCCGCGATGGCCGCCGGGGTGAACCACCTCGACATCGCGCCGCAGTACGGCGCGGCGGAGTCCGTGGTCGGCCCGCACCTGGCGGCGGTGCGCGACGAGCTGTTCATCGCCGGCAAGACGTTGCGTGCCAACCCGGACGGCGTGCAGGACCAGTTCGACACGACGCGCCGCCTGCTCAACGCCGAGGTGCTCGACCTGTACCAGGCCCACGCGGTGACGTCGCTGGAGGAGCTCGACCGCCGCTCGCCTGCGCTGGAGAAGATCATCTCGCTGCGTGAGGCGGGGCACACTCGTTTTGCCGGCATCACCGGCCACGACATGTCGGTGCCGCGGTCGCACCTCGAGGCGCTGCGCCGTTTCGACCTCGACACCGTGATGTTCCCCGTCTACCCGGCGCTGTGGGGCCAGTCGGAGTACCGCGAAGCGGCCGAGGAGCTGCTCGAGCTGTGCGCGGCGCGTGACATCGGGGTCATGGCGATCAAGGCCGTGGCGCACCGGCCGTGGGCCGACCACCGCCCCCTCAGCGACGCCCTCGACGGCAGCGCCGAGACGGCGGACCGCTGGGCCGGCTCGTGGTACGAGCCGGCTGCGACCGACGCGGACATCGACCGCGGCGTCCACTTCGCGCTGTCGACGCCTGGGGTCCAGGCCTTCTGCACGCCGGGTGACATCGCGCTGCTGCCGCGCGTGCTCGCCTCGGCCGAGCGGTACCGGCCGATGTCCGAGTCGGAGCGAGCGGGCGCGGTCGACGCCATGGCGAGTGAGGAACTGATCTTCCCGATGCCCCGCTGAGTCCGGTGTCCGGTGTCGGCAGTCCGGCTCTGCTTTCCTGGAAATGGAGTGGCGCCATCGCGACGCACGGGGGAGGTTGACTCGGTCTGGGCGAGCCCCGGGCCTCTAATGGCGTGTCGCATGGCCAGTAGGGTCGAAACGTGATCGCCCGAGATCAGGCGCCGGCGGCCTTCACGGCGTGGGACGAACTGATCGACGTCGTCGCCTCGACCACTCCGGACGACCTGACGCACCAGGCCCGTGCGGTCGCTCGGGCCAGCCTCGACCCGGCCGTCCCCACAGCCCTGCCGAGATCTGCCGCAACGGCCTTCGCCGAGCAGATGGTCGTCGATGTCGGGTCGATGACCACTGAGGTGCGAGCAGCCGGGCTGGCCGAACTCGGTGCCGGTGCCCCGGCCTTCCTCCTTGCCGTATGGATCGAGGACATGACGATTCGATCTTGCGCCGCCTGGAACGAGATGTTCGGCGAAGCATGGCGTCCTGTCCCGACTTCAGGTGAGGGCGATCCGTGGGTGGCCCACGAAGGATTCCTCCTCGAGGTGGCCAAACTGACGGCCCTCGATCCGGTGACCTCGGAACTGATCAGGCTCCGCGGCGCCAGAGCCCATGACTGCCGGCTGTGCCAGTCCCGCAGGAGCGTGAGCGCCATCGATCGGGCAGGTCGGAGTGATCTGTTCGATGACACGGATCCGGGGGGCATCTCCGACGCCCAGGTCCTGGCCCTCCGGGTCGTCGATGCCTTCGTGTGGCAGCCGATCCATTGGCCGCCCGGGCTCGGCGCGCAGGTCGTGGACGCCCTGGGTCCGGCCGCCGCAACCGAGCTGACCCTCGATATGGTCCGCAACGCCGCGAACAAGATCGCCGTCGCCTTCGGCGTGGACGACCCGAAGGTGGAGACGGGCGTCGAGTACTACGACATTGACGTGTCGACCGGGGAGCTGCGCTACGACGTCAGCCCCGCCACGCTCAAGGCCTGAGCACGAGCTCGCGATGAGGGAGCTCGCAGCGTCGCACGTGGAGCACGAGCCCTCGCTAGCTTGATCCGTCGAACCCCATGCGGTTGGATCCGCACGATCAAGATCGGACGATCACCTCAAGGAGACGAGTGCTCATGACGGTCGCAGAAGGCACCACCGAGACGTCCGCTCCAAGTCCAACATCCGATCCGTCGACCGGACCCGGGTCCACGACCCAGGCCATGGTGGACGCGGTCAAGAGGCCCACGGCATTCGATCGGTTCGCCGACTGGGTATCGGAGGCGATGGGTCGGCCACTCAACATTGCGTTCTGGTTCGTTCTGATTGTGGCCTGGACACTGATCTTTGCCCTGGGGGGCCCGAGCCTCTCGAGCGGGACCTGGCTCCCGTCGTGGTTCACCAGCCAGGGTTACAACTTCCCGCTCAACTTGATCACCACGGTCGCCGAGCTGTTCATCGGTTTCCTCGTCGCCACCGCGGCGAACCGGGCACAGAATGCGCTGACCGCGCTGCTCGACCGCATCGATATGCAAGAGCAACAGATCGAGGCGACCGAGGCGAACATCGAGACGTTGATCAAAGAGAACACCGACCTGACGAACGAGATCCACGCGCTCACTTCCCAGGTCGCGCCCCTCATGGTCGAGGTACATCGACTCGTCACCGCATTCGCCGGGGCCGGAGTCAATGTCGGTGACAACCCGTCCGGATCGGCACCGCCGACCACGACCCCCTGAGGATCGGGGCCCCGTCGCACCGACTTCGAAGACCGCGAGGGACTCACCGAACGACGTGACCCCCGACGCTCAGACGGATTCCGTCAGTCCTTCCTCAACAGGGATACAGCCGCTCGCCGCTAAGGATCCCGGTGACGTAGTAGGGCACGCAAGAGAGCGACCCGATCAACGGTACCGACACGTCCAGCAAGGCGTCGACCTCTGTTTCAAGGGCTGCGATCGTCGGGCCCAGATTCACTCCAGACCCACTCGCTGCCGCCACCGTAGAGCTCGTCGACGCTGAGGCCGCCGAGGGCGCAGCGGCGAGGCCGCCGATCATAAAGAGTGGGAGCAGAGCGAGCGACGCGCGCTTGGCCGGACGGGTAAGAAACGAAGAACCAGCTTCGTGTCGCCGTAACGCAATCATGAGTGCCGCCTTTCCTCATGTCCCCCTTGGTTAACGCATCCGGAGATGTGTCCTTTCGGCGGCGCGACGACCGTCACTGCGTTTGCTGAGTTTCAACTGAAAGAGAGCGCCTCACCACGCACGAGCGGGTTCTCGATGGCGCTCGACCCACGCAACGTCTCCGAACTCAGCCCGCCCTGAGTGCGGCGATCATGTCGGCGAAGGCCTCGTCGTCCGCGGCATCGGCCGGCACCGTCACCATGAGGCCTTGGCCGAGGTCGGCGAAGCGCTGGAGCAGCACGGCCGGCAACTCGTCGAAGCTGCCCGAGGGCACGAGCGTGTCGAGGACCTCGTCGGAGAGGACAGCGGCCAGGTCGTCCCACTGATCGCGCCTGATGAGCTCGCGGAGTCGGGGACCCAGGTCCTCCCAGCCGTAGAGCTGCAGCGTGGGCGCGTAGGCGGGGGTCGAGTACAGGAAGGCAAGCAGGCGGCGTTGGCGCTCGCGCTCTTGGGCGACTGCTTCGGGTGTGGCGCCCGTGATGACGGGACCCCCGATGACCGTCTCGAACCCGTCGGCCGTCAGGTCTCGTCCAGTCCTTTGGGCACCTTCGGCGAGCGCTGGCAGACATGTCTCTTCGAGGTAGCGCGGGTTGGAGTTCGTGGGGTGGCTGACGAATCCGTCCGCCACTTCTCCGGCGAGTGCGCACGCCCGGTGCTGCACCCCTCCCAGGTAGATGGCGGGCACCACGGTCTCCGCGTCGGGTCCGGGGTTGAAATAGGGCTGCAGGCGGGTCACTCGGTAGTGCTCGCTCTCGTACGCCGGCGGGGCGCCCGACACGAACGAGCCGAACGCGGCGCGCACGGCGCCGACGTAGTCGCGCAGCCGTCCGATCGGGTCGTCGCCGAACGGGACACCGTAGCGGTCCTCGATGTTCTGCCGGATCTGCGTGCCCAGGCCGAGCTGGAAGCGGCCGGCACTGAACTTCGAGATGTCCCAGGCGGCGTACGCCAGGAGCGTGGGACTGCGGGTGAAGGCGAGGGCCACGCTGGTGCGGATCGTGATGCGTTCCGTGTGCTCGGCCGCCAACAAGGCCACGGCCATGGCGTCGTGCACCGTCTCGGCGACGTGCAAGCCGTCGTAACCCAGCCGCTCGACGCGTTGGGCGTGCGTGACGACGTCGGGCAGGCTCAGGCGCGGGTCCATGCCCGCGTAGACCCTCACGCGGGAGTTGTGTCGAGCCCGGTGCTCTGGGCCCGGCCGCGGGCCATGATGTTCTCGCGTTCGGTGGCGAGTCGGGACTGGTCGAAGCGCTCCTGCATCCAGCGGCGCGACCAGTCCGATTCGGCCTGCCACGCCTCTTCGCCGGCGAGCGCACCCATGGCGTCGTACATCCGGCGCACCTCGCGCACGTTGTCCCGGGGTATCGACGCCACGCCGGCGGCGATCTCGCGGGTGCGCTCCATCAGGCGCTCGTGCGGCACGACCTCGACGACCAGGCCCCAGGCCAGCGCAGTCGCGGCGTCGACGAAGTCACCGGTGAAGCTCATCCGACGGGCCCGGTCGATCCCGACCAGCTGGGGCAGGCGGACGGTCAGTCCGGCTCCGGGCATGGCTCCGACGCGGGCGTGGGTGTCGGCGAACCTCGCTCGCTCCGAGGCGATGAGGAAGTCGCAGCCCAGTGCGATCTCCAGGCCGCCGGTCACCGTCGCGCCGTTGATGGCACCGATGACCGGCGTCTCGTGGGGTGGGAGGAATCCGAGATGCGCGACGGGTCCGCTCTGGCGGTCTTGCTGGTCCTCGCGCCGTTCAGAGGCCAGCGTCTTGAGGTCCACGCCGGCACAGAACGCAGGGTCGGCCCCGGTCAAGATCATGCAGGCGACGTCGTCGCGGGCTTCGAGCTCGGAGACGGCGTCGTCGAGCTCGCGCATCAGCTGGCCCGAGATGGCGTTGCGCGCCTCTGGGCGGTTCAAGGTGATGGTCCCGATCTGGTCCGCGACCTCCACGAGTACGACGCTCAACGTTCCTCCCCTGAGCGGTGCCGAACCGGCAGCGCTTACGTGTTCGTGATGCCTTCGGGGTCCCCTGGGTCGAGTCCCTCGAAGGCGACGATCCGATCGATCGCCCCGGTCTCGTCGAGCGAGCCGAAGGCCCAGCCTGACATGACGACTGCGGACCGCTCCACTCGCTCCCAGGTGAAGCGGAAGTACCCGTGGTGCTGGTCGAGCGCGCTGGTGCGGCGCAGCGCAGCCGGTTGCCGATCGGGACGTCGCAGCCGCTCGAACGCCTCGCTGAGCCCGCCCGGGCCGTCGAAGACCGCGGAGGGGCTGACGTAGACGACGTCGGGGGCGAGGTGAGCGGCCAGGCTCCCGAGGCGGGCTTCGGGGTCGGTCAACACGACCGCCGTCATGAGATGGTCGACCCGCAGCGCCAAGCCCTCTTCCCGGTGGTCGTGGCGGAACACGGCCGCAGTTTCGCAGCCTGCTCAGCCCGGGGCCCACTCCGTCCACAGGAGGGCGAAGCAGTCCGCGTCGCGCTGCTCGCCGTCGATGCGCTCCCAACCCCGCAAGGTCGCCTCGTGGCGGAAGCCGGCAGCCGCGGCCGTTCGTGCGGATGCGACGTTCCACGGCTCCACGAAGAGGTGGACGCGGGGGATCGCGAGATCCTCGAACGCGAACGCCGCCAGCGTGCGCAACGCGTGCGCGGCGAGGCCGTGACCTCGGGCCGGGGCGACGAGCCAGTAGCCCACTGAGGCGCGCCCGCTCTCGATCTCGTGGAGCCATAGTCCGATCGACCCGATCGCGACCTCCGGTGCGGCCGCCTCCGCGATGACGAAGGAGAAGCCATCGCCGTCGATGGCGCGCTGGTGTTGACGATCGATGAACGCCCGGCCAGCCTGGTCGCTGTACACACGGGGCACGGACGTGATCGGCGGGATCAGCGGGTCCGCGGACGCCGTAGCCACGAGATCGATGTCCGAGTGGGCGTACGGCCGCAGCACCACCGCAGGTGAGGTCAGCGTTGGGACGCGCAGCGGCGGCGACAGCAACGTGACGTCGAAGTCGGGGCGGTTGTTCGTCATCGCAGCGTGAAGTACCCCGGCACCTGGTGGTGCGGAGTGTCGAGATAACCCTTGGCCTCCGGCAGTCCCCCGAAGCGGCCATGGCTCCAACGCACCTCGATGTGACCGGTGATCTCCACCGCCTCCCAGTGGGTGCGGTCCCGCACGATCGTGTGCCACCCGACCCTCGGCTGGCCGCCGCGCTCGGGGCTCCAAGGAGATCGACACGAGCTGGAACTGCTGGCGCCAGTCCCACGACGTGGCGATGCGCAGGCGCAGCGAGCGTTCGGCCGAGGAGCCGAGCACGAAGTAGGGGGCGCTCCCGATCCGCAGCAGGCGCCACAGCATGGCCTCGCCCGTGCCTCCGCCCTTGTCCATTGCCGCTTCCCAGCGATGCACGGAGGCGAAGGCCACGGCGTCCGACAGGCGGACGTACAATTCCTTCACCTCCGGGGGCCATCCCGGCCGCAGCCATTGGCCCAGTGCTTCGCGTTGGGCCTTCGTGAGATCGACGGCGCGCTGCGGCAGCGTTCGGAGGGCGTCGGTATCGACGCCTCTCCCGTGAGTCGGCCGAGGCCCGATCGGACTCCGTGCAGCCTCGCCCGGCTGCGGGATGCTGTTCGCATCCACCGCTTCGAGCCCCGGCAGCGCCGCGGTCGAACCCGCTCGGCCGGGTCGCGGGGCAGGGGAGCTCCGGGTCTGGGTACGGCGTTCCGGCGCTTCACCCCGCCGCGCCGCATCCCGCACCGCCGCGTACAGCGCCTGGTACTCGGACGGGGCAACCTCGGCGTACCAGTCGCCGCCACCGGGCAGAACCTCGCGGGCCGCCCGACTGCCGCGGCTCTGCCCGGCGATCAACAGGTAGTCGAACATGTGGGCCGGGGACACGTTGAACAGGATGTCGGAGAGGTATTTGCAGCTGACGAGGTACACGTGGTCCACCCGGAGATCGATCGGCGCGACCTCGTCTCCCGGGGCGCGCCCGGTGCCTTTCCACTCGACGACCAGGGGTACCCGGCCTCGCAGTCCGTCGTCGGCGGCGAGGAACGCCCGGCCGTTCTCCCAGGCCCCGTGGAACTCCGCGTCGTACACGCCCCCGGCCCGCAGCTGAGCCAAGTGGTGCCACATCTCGGGCGAGAGGCTGTGCATGGCCGGCGAGCGAGACCGGACCGTTTCGTCGATGGTGCCGAGACCCAGCATGCCGAGCCCGGTCCCGAGCTCGGTCACGGTGGTCCGGTCGCTCGGCATTCCCGCATTTTTCCATGGACCAGTTCCAATGCAGCCAAATGAGGCCCCCGTTGAGGTTCTCGAAACGGCTAGGACCTCGCCCTTGGGTTCGGTTCGAAAAACTCGACGTTGGCCTCAACATTTCAGCGAAATCCACTTTGGGCGCATGATTCCGCGCCCAGACATGAGGCCTCTGCCAAGGAAAAATGAAAAATGGAAAGAGGGTCGAATTGGAGACCTATTCAACCTCGTGAAGCCAAGAAGTCTCAGGGGCACCCGCCGACGCCGACTCGATGAACGCCTAGAGGGGTTGGACCAGCAGATCGGTCAGCGCCCGGCGGTTGGATGGATCTCAACGATCCGCGACGCACTTGGGATGAGCCAAGTGGAGTTGGCGTTGAGGCTCGGGGTCTGTCCCTCCCGAATCTCCCAAATGGAGCGAGCGGAGCTCGAGGGCTCGATGCGCCTCGGGACTCTAGGGAACGCAGCCGCGGCGATGAACTGTGACCTGCTCTACGTCCTCGTCCCCCGCATGCCGCTGGACACGATGGTGAGGCACCAGGCGGAGTTCCAAGCGCGGATCCAGCTCGCAGCGGAGCGAGACGCCATGGAACGCGAGCAGCCCCGCAGCGATCGCCCCGCCAACAAAGCGACGAACGATGCGCTCGAAGTTCGGGCCGATCGCATCGCGACCCTCGCCGACGAGCTCGCCGAAACTCGTGGGCTTTGGACGCTCCGCGTGCTCAGTCGGTGAACAGCGGCGTCAGCTGCAGCTCGAGCGGCCCGACGGCGGCGTCGGCGGCCAGATGCATATCCGTGCTCTCGTACACGTCGACCGCGGTCCCCGTGCGAGCGATGAAGGCGAACACGGCGTCGCCCCAGCGCTCCTCCCGCAGCGCCCGGCGGAGCTCCTCGCGCTCGCCGGCCGGCAGGTCGTGGCCCGGTGTCTTGGCCACCAGCTGGCAGGCCAGAACCCAGTTGAGCGTGTCGATGTCCTGGGCCACGAAGACGCGGGGCGGGTCGTCGCGCACCACGGCGCAGGCGACGAGCGAGTTCACCGGCTCACGTCCACATCCACGTCCACATCCACGTCCACGTCCCCGCACCCGGACCCGGACTCATACCGATCCGGGCGCCAGGTCATCCTCGGCCCAGAAGCCCGGCAACGGCGCTCCGCTACGGCTCTTGGCGTAGGCCGCCATCCGCCGAGCCCCGTCCGCCGACCGGAGATCGACCACGTCGAAGATTCCCCCTGGTCCTGGCGCGCGCATGGCGCGGTCCGCTTCGGTCCCCGCCCGGGGTACCTGGGTCGTGAGCACCACCAGCGGGCCGATGCCTCCCGCCGCCATCACGTGGGCCCGCCCGAGGGTCCGCCACACCGTTTCGGACTTTGACATCCCGCCCCGATACGACGAGTTCGTCCCGGCCACGTCGAAGTACCAGGTGCGCCCACCGGCACCGACTGCCGTGTAGCTGACCGCCATGCCGAGCCCACGCAGCCGGCGGTTCGGTCGCACGTCGCGAAACCCGGCCGCCTCGATCGCCTGTTGGGCGAGCGCCATCGCCGCTGTCCCCTCGTCGACAGGCCGCGCCACCGCCTCCTCGCCAGCGAGGCGCGCCAAAGCGATCTCCACGTACGCCGGGTCGAGGTCGTACCCCACGGCGTCCCGCCCGCTGCGAGCGGCGGCGACCAAGGTTGACCCCGACCCGCAGAACGGGTCGACGACCAGATCGCCTCGATACGTATAGAGCTCCATCAGCCGCTGCGGCAGCTCGACGGGGAACGGGGCGGGGTGCTGGACGCGCATGGCGCTCTCCGGGGGGACGTCCCAGACGTCGAGCGTCAGGGCCATGAAGTCGTCGGCGCCGACCGAGCTCTCGAACGGCAGGCCGTCACGCTGGCGCTCCTTCGGTGACAAGGCCCGGCCGAAGCGGCCCTTGCTCGCCACCAGCACGCGCTCGGTCACGTCGCGCAACACGGGGTTGGCGGCCGAACGGAACGAGCCCCAGGCGCACGAGCCGTTCGCCCCTTCGCCCTTCTGCCAGATGATCTCGCCCCTCGGCAAAAGGTGGAGGTCGTCCTGCAGGATCGACATGACGTCCGCCGACAGGCTGCGATACGGCTTGCGCCCCAGGTTCGCCACGTTGACGGCGATGCGACCGCCCGGCTCCAGCACGCGCTTGCAGTCGGCGAAGACGTCGCGCAGCAGCTCTAGGTACTCGATGTACGAACCCGGCACGCCCTCGCGATCCAGTTCCTCTTCGTATTGCTTGCCGGCGAAGTACGGCGGCGAGGTCACCACCAGCGCCACGGAGTTGTCGGCCACCGCGTCCATGTGACGGGCGTCGCCGTTGACACAGGTCACGCCAGGCGCGTGCGGCGTGACCCGCTCGTCGTCGCTCAGCTCGGGCGCCTCGAAGCGTGCGTAGAAGGCGTCGGCGACGTGCGACTCGCGGCGTCCGACGCCGAAATTCGAGGTGGAGGTCGCGGCGCGACGACGTGGTGGCATCAGCTGCTCCGAACGCTATCGGCCGGCCCGACGGGGCTCAGCGATCCGGGGGATCCGGGAGATCCAGGGAGTCCTCGGGGCGCTCGGCACGGTGCAGCAAGATACGGAAGGGGTGTGTCAGGCCCCGACACCCTCTCCGCCAGCCCGGCCCGCCGCCGGATCCGGAAAAGTGGCCTCCACTCCACCTTCTCCGACGTTGGGATCTTCCGCATCACCCAACCCCTCGCCCAGCCCCGAATCCAGCGCCCCAGCCCCAGCCCCACCCCCAGCCCCACGCCGACGACGACGCCCCACCATGTCCCCAACCCACAGCACCAGCACGACCGCCCCCACCACCACAGCGACCACGACGAGCAACGCCTCAAGACCGCCTGCCCCCGAGCTCGACAGGTCCGAGGCGGGCAAGAGAGCGGGCAACCTTGTCGGCAAAACCACCGACGACGACCTGTCAGAGCCCTTCCCCGGGAGGGCGCCCCATTGTGCGGCCGCCATCAGCTCGATCTGCGACGCCGGCACGTTCCCCTCCGGCGTCGCCCCCACGATGAGCGTGGCGAAATCGCCGCGCCCGAGAGACACCGCGACGTCGCTCGAGCCGGCGACGATCACGCCGTGGGCCAGATACCCCTCGGCGCCCTTCGGCGACTTGACCGCGAACGTGGTCACGCCGCTGTGCGCGCTGAGCGCGACCTTGAGGCCGTTCAGGAACGCCGTCGTCTGCGTGGCTTGAGGGAACTTGACGACGAGGTCGGACAGGACGCCCTGCCTGCCGTCGTACGGACGGCTCCAACAGCGGAGGTAGGCGCTGACCGAGCCCTTCTCGATCTCACTGATCACGTTGATGTCGGTCGTGTACGTGATGAGCGTCGCGGTGCTCACCGGGCCGTTGAACGCTCCGGGCGCCGCCTGCGTGAAGCCCGGCAATGCCGTTGTCAGCTCGACGTCACCCGGACCAGGGGGACTGGGGGGACTGGAGGAGGGATCTGCCGCCTCGCTGGCCCTGGCGGACCCGGCGGACCCGGCCGCTCCGGCCGCTCCGGCGGCCCCGGCCGACCCGGCGCACGCGCCGAAACCCCCCACGCCAGCCATCACCGACAGCGCCACCGCACAGAAGACGGCGCGCGCCGGAACAATGCACCGCCTCACCGCCCCCTGCCCCGAGCGCACCAAACAAGCGTAGGGTCGCCAAGACCCCCTCGCTGGTCATGGCCGGACCGACGAGCCCGAGCCCGAGCCCGAGCTCGAGCTCGAGCTCGAGCCCTCTACATCTCGTAGACGACGAAGGACGTCGGCCGTGCGACCTGGTCGTAGAGGGAGCGGGCCCGGCCGTTGTACTGCTGGGTGTGCCAGTAGACCTGCGACGCCCTCCGATCGGACGCCTGCTGCTTGATAGCCGCCAGCAGCGCCCGGCCGACGTCCTTCCCCCGCGCCGACGGCGCCACGAAGAGGTCCTCCAGGTAGCACTTGGGCTGCCGGGACCAGGTCGTCGCATGGATGACGCAGTTGGCCATCCCGACCGCCCGCCCCTCGTCGTCGAGGGCGAGCAGCCCGAACATGCCGTCGCGGCCGGCGCAGAGCCGCTCGAAGGTGGCCCGGGTCGTCGCCTCGGAGAGCTCGGCTCGATAGAAGGCCAGGTACCCCGACCACAGCGCCAGCCAGCCGTCCCAGTCGTCGGCGCGGAGGTCTCTGATGGTGGTCACCCCGCCAGCTTCCCATCGGCCGCCGCGCCGGGGCCGGGGCGGGGTCCGCCGGAGCCCAGTTGGCTTATTCAGCTCTCGGCGTCTCCATGCACAGGAATCTCGTAGATCAACAGTTCACGCGATGGATCGGACGGATCCGGGCGAGCCGTCGCGCCGAGCCGCCCGTTCAGTTCACGCATGTCCGTGTTCCGAAAAATCTACCAACGAACGTATCGACGTCACGCCCGAAAGCCTGGCGAGTTCAATCAGCTCCCGCTTGAGGCGAATGGCATATCCGTGCTTCATGGATCCCTGTGCCGCTGCCAAGACGTTGGACTCCCACACCCCGTCTTCGACCTCGGACCACACGAGAATGGCCACGAGCTTGCCATTGACGACTGCTCCCAAGGCTGCGACGCGATCCTGGCGCAGGCCGTCCGCGAGATGGGTGCGTATGTACGCCTCGACCGGCTCTGTCCAGGGCTGCTTGTACCGTCGACAGCTGAAGGGTCGCCAGTTGTAGCCCGTGGACGTCGGGATCGACCCGAACGACCTCGATGTCGGATGGAGCTCTAGCCAGAGATACCGCGGATGTCCATCGCCCGAGCGATCTGCTTCTTGCGCTCAGGGCTGAACCCTGCGTTGGGTGATGGCTCATATGCCAGCGGATGCCTGGCCACCAGGTCCTGGGCTTCGCTGGACATCGACGCGCCGGTCGTCTCACCAGTCAGGCGGTATTGCAGACCAAGAGCGAACGTCTCAGCGCGCGCGGCCACCTGCGCAACCCGTCCCAACGCCACGTTCGCCAATCGCGTGACTGGGGAGATGCTTAGCAACCCCACGGGCAGCCCCCCATCGCTCGGTCCCTACTCGACTCAGCCTACTGCGCTCGGGAAACGCACTCTTTGCTTTCTTCCAAGGCTGACGTGGGGTTTTACAGATCATCGGCTGCAGAATCCGGCGCATCTTGTCGTTGCGACCGCAAGCAGCTGATCCGCAAAGGAGCACACTGCAGAACGGTCTCACTGGTTCGCCAGGAGAGGACAATGATGATGGCTGCCACGCCTGCGATGCAGAGAGTCCGACGGCTCGCAGGGCAACGACTTGGCGTAGGGGATCAACCGCATCGTGTTCGGCGTCAGCCGCAGGCCGGGAATGCTTTCGGAGGTAGCCGCGCCGACGCCTGACCCTGATCCCTCCCTCAAGGTCTGGACCGAGAGGAGACGCCGCCGTCGGAGCCTTCCGGAACCCGGGTAATTAAAGAAGGATAGGCAGCTAAGCTTCATTTATGGTGGTGGCTGGCGAAGGGTCGGAGTCGGGGTCGGGGCGGGGGCGGGAGGTGCCGATCACGTGGAACGGCGCCCGGTTGCGGGCCTGGGTGCCGGCGGCGCTGGCCGGCCAGGGCTTCGAGCTCGCCAGCACGAGGGCGGTGCGGCTGACCGAGCGGGCGGCGTCGGCGATCGAGGGCGGCGGGGAACCGGCCGGCGCGCTTCGAACCGGTGGCGATGCTGCTGTTGCGCTCCGAGGGGGTGGCGTCCTCTTATATCGAGGGGATCCGGACGCCGCTGGTGGACGTCGCCGCGGCGGAGGTCGGCGGCGCCCTCTCGGAGACCGCCGCCTACGTCGCCGACAACCTCACGACGGTCGTCGACGCGCTGCGCTCCTCGGGCGACGCGCTGACGCACGAGCTGCTGTGGTCGTGGCACCGCGGGCTGATGGAACAGCGGGGCGGGTTGCCGCGGCGGCTGGTCGGCGCGTATCGAGGGGAGCAGTCGTGGGTCGGCGGGACGTCGCCGCGCGACGCCGCCTTCGTGCCACCGCCGCCCGAGCTGGTGCCGGGACTGATGGAGGATCTCGTCGCGTTCGCCAACGACGATGCGCTCGACCCGGTGACGCAGGCCGCCGTCGTGCACGCGCAGTTCGAGATCATCCATCCCTTCGGCGATGGCAACGGCCGCATCGGCCGCGTCCTCATCGGGTGGCTGCTGGCCCACCGCCTCGGCGTGGCGCTCCCGCCGCCCGTGAGCGTGCTCATCGCGCGGGACCCGGGCGGCTACCTGGCCGGGCTCACGCTGTTCCGCCTGGGCCAGCTCGACCCGTGGGTGGAGTGGCTCGCCGGCGCGCTCGAGCGCTCCAGCGACGCCGCGGCCGCCCTCATGGCGAGCTCCGAGGCGCTGCTCGGGCAGTGGCGTGCCCGGCTGCGTGGCGTGCGGGCCGACGCCGCGGCGTGGCGCGTGATCGAGACCCTGGCCGAGAGCCCCGTCGTCTCGGCCGTACTGGTGGGGGAGCGGCTCGGTATCTCGGCGCGGGCGGGGCAGACCGCGCTCGTGACGTTGGCCGAGCGCGGCGTCCTGTCGCGCTACCACCCCGACGTCGGCGGCCGCGGCCGGCCGACGCAGTACTGGGTCGCCCACGAGCTGGTGGCGCTCGTGGCGGGGTGGCCGGGGACGTAGGCCGCGGGGACGGGAGTCCGTACGATGCGCTGCCATGGCCCTTCCCCTGCGCGACGCCGTGCGAGCCATCGTCATCGACGACGCGGAGCGCCTGCTCCTCGTCCGCTTCGAATTCCCCGATCGTGTGGTGTGGGCGACGCCCGGAGGCGGGATCGAGCCGGGCGAGTCCCACCTCACAGCGATCCGGCGCGAGCTGCGTGAGGAGGTCGGGGTGGTCGGCGTCGAGATCGGCCCACCCGTCTGGAGGCGGATCCACCGCTTCACCACGATGGCCGGCTTCTCGGGGCAACGCGAGACCTTCTATCTCGTCCCGCTGCACACCACGCCCGGCACACCCGCCTTCAGCGACGAGGAGCTGCGCGCCGAAGGCCTCGCCGGGTCGCGGTGGTGGACGCGGTCGGAGCTCAAGGCGGCGCGGGACACGCGGTTCGCCCCGCAGCGGCTCCCCGAGCTCTACGAGACCCTGTTGCGGCATGGCCCGCCGGAGGAGCCCTTCGACACGGGCGAGTAGTCGTCCTGTTATTCCGTCGTCGCAGGCCCAGTTGCGTCCGTGTCCCGGACGTCGACCGCTGCCTGCCTGCTCACCTCGAAGTGGTCTCGTCCACCGTCATCTCGCAGCACCGGCACTCGAGGTTCACCTGGGGACCCGGTCATCGCATCCCGTGGCGCCACTCCTCGGGCACCCGGGCCGAGGCGACCGTGGCGCGGGCGCGTTCCTTCCCGGCGGCCGACAGGGCGCAGTCGACCACCAGCACTTTTTCGCCGACGTCGGTGACGTGCCCCCGTAGCTCGAGCTCGGCGTCGATCGGCGTAGGACGGAGGTACTGCACCGTCATGGTGGTGGTGGCGCGCCAAATTTCGGGCTCACTCCCGATGGCGCGCCCCTCCTCGTCGTAGGTATGTGCCATCGCGGCACAGACGCCGTGACAATCGAGCAGGGTCGCGATCAACCCGCCATTGAGGACGTGGCGTGGACCAGCGGCGAACTTCGCGTCCGGCGAGAAGGTGGCGACCGCAAGCTCGCCGTCCCAATAGCTCTTCAGATGCAGGCCCTCGGGGTTGTCGTTCCCACACCCCCAGCACCAGTTGTCCCGCATGCGGTCCTGGATCGCCACGGGGGCCGCACCGGTCTCCGATGGGCCAGGGTCGGTCACGCGGTCCCCATCAGAGGTTGCTCAGGAGCGGGCGCCGCGCCCACCGCGTTGGCGGCGCCGGTCCTCGAACTTCTCGCGCACCTGGGTGCGCCGGGCCTGGATCTCGCGGTGGGTGAGGTGCTCGGTCGACTCGTCGAGGCCGAAGCTCGCCTTGACCCCCGAGAGGTCCGGCGTCCAGTCCGCCTGCTGCTCCAACCCCAACTGCGCCATGATCTGCTCGCCGTGCTTGGTGGCGAACATCAGCGCGATCGACTCCACCTCGGCGAACAGGTCGAGGTCCGGGCGCCAGCGTGGCGATCGCCCCGTCGAGGAACATCAGGTTCTTCACGAAGAGCATGAGCTCCTTGGGGAGCTTGGCGCCCAGCCCCAAGAGCGCCTTGATGGAGCGCTGCATCTCGCCGACGAGCTCGTCGGGGCTCAGCTGCGTCGGGTCGATGGGGGGGCGGTCCAGACCCAGCTGCTCGATCACGGCGTCGATGTCGACGTCGTCGGGGAAGGCCCCGAGGTCGCGCAGCGCCCGGACCTCGGTCGGGATGTCCGCGTTCGAGGCGCCGACCAACAGGGACAACAGCGCCAGGCGCTTGGCCTCGGTGAGGCGGCCGGTGATGCCGAAGTCGAGCAGGGCGGTCTTCCCCGAGGGCAGGACGAAGAGGTTCCCGCCGTGGAGGTCGCCGTGGAAGATGCCGTACATCATGCAGCCCTCGAGGAAGCCGATCATGCCGGCCCGCACGACCTCCTCGGTGTCGATGCCCGCGGCGTGCATCCCCTCGACGTCGCCGAAGTTGAACCCGTCGAGGCGCTCCATGACGAGCATGCGGCGCGTGACGAGCGTCGGGTGCGGGCGCGGGACGACGAAGCTGCGCTGGTCGAGCTCGGCGAACGTCAGCGCGATGTCCAGCATGTTCTCGGCCTCGAGGCGGAAGTCGAGCTCCTCCATGATCGTCTCGGCGAACAGCTCGACGAGGGCGGGCGGGTTGGCCAGGGCGGCGACCGGGATGCGCCCGACGAGGTGCGGCGCCAGCCACGCCATGACGGCCAGGTCCTGGCGCACGCGGGCGGCGACGGACGGCCGCTGGATCTTGATCACGACCGGCGTCCCGTCGCGCAGCGTCGCCGGGTGCACCTGGGCGATGGAGGCGGCGGCCTTCGGGGTGTGATCGACCGACGCGAACACGGTGTGGATCGGCGCGCCCAACTCCTCGATCAGGACGCGCTCCACGACGGGCCACGGCTCGGCCGGCACCTGGTCGCGGCACCACTTGAACTCGGCGACGAGCTCGGGCGGGAAGATGCCGTCGCCCGAGGCGATGATCTGGCCGAGCTTGATGTACGTCGGCCCGAGGTGCTCGGCCGCCACCCGCAGGCGGCGCGAGAGGTCAGAGATGGAGGTGGTCCCGCCCTTGCGGCGGTCCCCCGTGTACCAGAGGCCGAGCGCGCCACCGAGATGCCGCACGCTCGTCCCCAGTCGACGCCCCGGCGGGAACAGCCGGGCGCGGGTGAGGTCGGGGAGCGCGGCGTGCAGGTCGGCACGCACGCCGGTCAGGCCGCGCCGCCACGTCATCTGGTCGGGGTCGACCTCCCACGGGCCGTCCTCGGTGAAGACGCCGATCGCGGTGTCGCCGGTGCGCGCGCCGGGCGTCGAGGGAGACGATTGCGGTTCCGGTTCCAGTGCCACCGCCCACGAGCCTATGGCTCCGCCGGACGGCCTCCGTCTGGCCTCGACCACACGCCGGGTGCGACGGCACGGGTCGCCGCCACCGCCCCGCGCCTTACGACGTCCGCAGCGACGACCCCGTCTCGAGCAGGGTCTTCAGACTTGACAAGACGGCGGGCCAGCCTTCGGAGATGGCGGGGAGCACCGCGCTGTCGGGGTCGAACCCGTCGTGGACGAGCGTGAGCTTGACGACGCCGGGCCCGCTCTCCTCGAGGTCGACCGACACCTTCGAGCGCGGCTCGGCCCGCCAGATCGCGGCGGTCGTGTCGTCCATGCCCACTGCGGCGGCCCACTCGGGGGTGACGGTGTGCCAGGTGTAGACGAGCCGGGCCGGGGGATCGGACTCGAGGACCCGCTGTTCGGGGTCGTGCACGACGAGACCGACGTCCTCGTGCACCAGGTCCCAGGTGGAGCCCATCCCCCAATCGGAGCGGAACGTCTTGGGCCCGGCGCGGTGGTGGCGCCAGTACCGGCTCGTGTCCGCGGGGTCGGTGAGGGCACGCCAGACCCGCTCGGGTGAGGCACGGATATAGGTCGTGTGCGTGAAGCTCGTCGCTTCGTGCTTGCGTGCGGCCACGAACGGGCCTCCTGTCGGCTGGTGCGCCAGTTCTGAACGTAGCGGAGCGTTCAGAAAGGCATCACGATCGTCACGGCGATTTCGTCCTGCCTGCGGTGGAGACACGATCGCTCGCCCTCGTGCATGGTTTCGAGGCCGAAATATCGAAGAGGCCGCTTCTGGCGGCCTGGTTGCGTGGGTGCAGGTCGAACGGGTTTTGTCCGGCTTTGGGCTGATGCGGAGCTGCTTGTTTCACGGAGCGGCGGTTGCGCCGAAAGTGCGCAACCTTCATACTTTCGGTGAGATCAGTATCAACTCGAGCCCTGGACCTTGGCGGTGAGTGCGGCAATGCGGGCACTGGTCTCACTTATCCCTCCCGTCATCAATGGCGCGGAGGGAGGATGGAGGCGGACGTGGGCGGCGGATCAATGAAGCGCGTGGGCGGGCATTTCTCGTGGCGGCGGAGCCGGGTTCTGAGATGGTCGAGCGCTCTGAGCAGTTTGGTGCTCGCCTTGACCATCGCGATGCTCGCGCTGCCCGAGGCGGTGGCTCCCGTGTCGGCGGCCAACGCGACGGCGGTGCTGTCGGGCTACAACACCACCACGTTCGGCGGCAACGACGACGGCTCGTATAACTGCACCAGCACACAGTCAGGGACCCCCGCGGGTTGCACGCCGCAGACGGTGCCCATCGGCTTCCCGATCGACTTCTTCGGAAACACCTACAGCAGCCTCTACGTCAACAACAACGGCAACCTCACGTTCAACGCGCCGTTGGCCGGCTACACGCCCTTCGGGTTGGCGAGTACCTCCGATGTGATCATGGCTCCCTTCTTCGCCGACGTCGACACGCGGGCCGGCAACAAGGTGACCTTCGGCACCGGGACCGTGAACGGTCACCCTGCCTTCGGGGTCACGTGGCCCGGTGTCGGGTGCTACGACGAAGTCGATTCGGTCACCGACAACTTCCAGGCGGTGCTGATCGAGCGGAACGACATCGCCCCCGGTGACTTCGACATCGAGTACAACTACAACCAGATCCAATGGGACGCTGGCCAAGCCAGCGGCGGGAGCGCCACCTGCCAGAGCACGAGCAACGCCAATGCCGCGGTGGTCGGTTACTCGAACGGAACCGAGACCGCCGGGACGAACTTCGAGCTCGCCGGTTCGCAGACCGACGGCGCCCTCCTCAGTACCAACGTCGCCACCGGGCTGACCAACAACGACCTCAACGCGAACGCCGACAACCAGGGCGCCGGTGTCCTGGGTCGGTACATCTTCGAGGTGCGGGCCGGTACGCCCCTCAACCCCACGACCACCACCACGTCGTTGACGGGCGGCACGCAGCACGGTGCCACGATCAGCGTCCCACCCAGCACGGCAACCACTGACCAGGCCACCATCGGCGGAGCGAGCGCGACCGTGGGCGGCACGATGACCTACACCGTGTACTCGGACGCGAATTGCACGACCTCGGTCGCCTCCGGCGGCACCAAGACCGTGACCAATGACGTGGCCCCGGCCTCGAGCGCGGTGACCCTCCCGAATCCAGGGACGTACTACTGGCAGGCCAGCTACTCCGGTGATGCCGCCAACGATCCGTCGACGTCGCAGTGCGGCTCCGAGGTGGAGACTGTCGTCAACCCCGTAAGCCTTTCGATCTCCAAGACCAACTCGCCCGATCCGTACGTCCCCGGCAGCCCCCTGACCTACACGGTCACGGTCAACAACGCCGGTCCCGGGACCGCAACCGCGGCGTCGGTGTCGGACCCGCTCCCGAGTGCACTCTCCGGCGCCGGATTCACCTGGACCTGCGCGGCCTCGGTAGGAAGTACCTGCGGCTCGCCGACGGGGGCGGGGAGCATCACCGATTCTCCGACCATCGCGTCAGGCGGCAACGTCGTCTACACGTTGAGCGGCACCGTTCCGGCCGCCACGACCGGCACGCTTTCCAATACCGCCACCGTCACGCCCCCGGCGAGCGCCAGCGACCCGGGGTGCTCCCCGAACTGCAGCGCCACCGCGACTGATCCGCAGGCGGCCCCCTCGCTCATGCTGACCAAGACGGCCTCGACCACCTCGGTCTCCGCGGCGAACCAGACCTACACCTACACGTTCGCCGTGACCAACAACGGCAACGTGGCCGAGTCCAACATCGCCATCCACGACATGCAGACGGCGCCGTCGATCGCTTCGAACCTGACGAACCTGACCTGCCCGAACTCCTCGCTCGCCAGCGGCGCCAGCGAGAACTGCACGGCCACCTACAAGGTGAGCCAGGCCGACATTGACAATGGGTCGATCAACGACACGGCAACGGCCACGGGCTCCTTCGGCACCTCGACGATCACGTCGAACCAGTCGTCGGCCTCGGTCAGCGCCAGCCAGGCCGGTGCCATCACGATCACCAAGTCGGCCAGCGCCGCCTCGGTCTCGGCGCCGGGCACGCTGACCTACACCTTCACGCTCAAGAACACCGGCAACGTCTCGCTCTCGGGCGCCACGATCACCGACAGCGCCAACTTCAGCGGCCTCTCGAGCTACAGCTGCGCCAACAGCGAGACCAACGGCTCGATCACCCTGGCCGTCGGCGCCTCTGAGGCCTGCACGGCGACTGCGCCGGTCTCCCAAGCCCAGATCGACGCCGGCACCAGCTTCGTCGACACGGCCTCGGTCAGCGCGGCCACCCCGGCGAGCGACACGACCCAGACCTCGGTCAGCGCCGGTTCGAACCAGGTCACCGTCACGATCACCCAGAGCCCCTCGCTCAAGGTCGTCAAGACCGCCAGCGTGACCAGCGTCTCGGCGGCCAACCAGACGTTCACCTACATGTTCGCCGTGACCAACAACGGCAACGTGACCGAGTCGGCCATCGCCATCACCGACAACCAGTCACCGGCGTCGGGCAACGCCAACCTCGGCACCATCACGTGCCCGCAGCCCTCGCTCGCCCCCGCGGGCACCGAGAACTGCACGGCCACGTACACGGTGAGCCAGGCCGACATGGACGCCGGCTCGATCAATGACACCGCCATGGCCACGGGCAAGACCCCGAGTGGCGCGGCGACCACGTCGCCGGGCTCGTCGGCCTCGGTCAGCGCCAGCCAGGCCGGTGCCATCACGATCACCAAGTCGGCCAGCGCCGCCTCGGTCTCGGCGCCGGGCACGCTGACCTACACCTTCACGCTCAAGAACACCGGCAACGTCTCGCTCTCGGGCGCCACGATCACCGACAGCGCCAACTTCAGCGGCCTCTCGAGCTACAGCTGCGCCAACAGCGAGACCAACGGCTCGATCGCCCTGGCCGTCGGCGCCTCTGAGGTCTGCACGGCGACTGCGCCGGTCACCCAGGCCCAGATCGACGCCGGCGCCAGCCTGATCGACACGGCCTCGGTCAGCGCGGCCACCCCGGCGAGCGACACGACCCAGACCTCGGTCAGCGCCGGTTCGAACCAGGTCACGGTCACGATCACCCAGAGCCCCTCGCTCAAGGTCGTCAAGACCGCCAGCGTGACCAGCGTCTCGGCGGCCAACCAGACGTTCACCTACATGTTCGCCGTGACCAACAACGGCAACGTGACCGAGTCGGCCATCGCCATCACCGACAACCAGTCACCGGCGTCGGGCAACGCCAACCTCGGCACCATCACGTGCCCGCAGCCCTCGCTCGCCCCCGCGGGCACCGAGAACTGCACGGCCACGTACACGGTGAGCCAGGCCGACATGGACGCCGGCTCGATCAACGACACCGCCATGGCCACGGGCAAGACCCCGAGTGGCGCGGCGACCACGTCGCCGGGCTCGTCGGCCTCGGTCAGCGCCAGCCAGGCCGGTGCCATCACGATCACCAAGTCGGCCAGCGCCGCCTCGGTCTCGGCGCCGGGCACGCTGACCTACACCTTCACGCTCAAGAACACCGGCAACGTCTCGCTCTCGGGCGCCACGATCACCGACAGCGCCAACTTCAGCGGCCTCTCGAGCTACAGCTGCGCCAACAGCGAGACCAACGGCTCGATCGCCCTGGCCGTCGGCGCCTCTGAGATGTGCACGGCGACTGCGCCGGTCACCCAGGCCCAGATCGACGCCGGCGCCAGCCTGTCGACACGGCCTCGGTCAGCGCGGCCACCCCGGCGAGCGACACGACCCAGACCTCGGTCAGCGCCGGTTCGAACCAGGTCACCGTCACGGTCACCCAGAGCCCCTCGCTCAAGGTCGTCAAGACCGCCAGCGTGACCAGCGTCTCGGCGGCCAACCAGACGTTCACCTACATGTTCGCCGTGACCAACAACGGCAACGTGACCGAGTCGGCCATCGCCATCACCGACAACCAGTCACCGGCGTCGGGCAACGCCAACCTCGGCACCATCACGTGCCCGCAGCCCTCGCTCGCCCCCGCGGGCACCGAGAACTGCACGGCCACGTACACGGTGAGCCAGGCCGACATGGACGCCGGCTCGATCAACGACACCGCCATGGCCACGGGCAAGACCCCGAGTGGCGCGGCGACCACGTCGCCGGGCTCGTCGGCCTCGGTCAGCGCCAGCCAGGCCGGTGCCATCACGATCACCAAGTCGGCCAGCGCCGCCTCGGTCTCGGCGCCGGGCACGCTGACCTACACCTTCACGCTCAAGAACACCGGCAACGTCTCGCTCTCGGGCGCCACGATCACCGACAGCGCCAACTTCAGCGGCCTCTCGAGCTACAGCTGCGCCAACAGCGAGACCAACGGCTCGATCGCCCTGGCCGTCGGCGCCTCTGAGATGTGCACGGCGACTGCGCCGGTCACCCAGGCCCAGATCGACGCCGGCGCCAGCCTCGATCGACACGGCCTCGGTCAGCGCGGCCACCCCGGCGAGCGACACGACCCAGACCTCGGTCAGCGCCGGTTCGAACCAGGTCACGGTCACGATCACCCAGAGCCCCTCGCTCAAGGTCGTCAAGACCGCCAGCGTGACCAGCGTCTCGGCGGCCAACCAGACGTTCACCTACATGTTCGCGGTCACCAACAACGGCAACACCGACGAGTACAACGTGAACGTCGCCGACGCCCAGACACCGGCGTCGGGCGACGCCAACCTCGGCGCCATCAGCTGCCCGAACACGTCGAGCACCCCGCTCGCGCCTGGGGCCACGGAGAACTGTATGGCCACGTACACGGTGAGCCAGGCCGACATGGACGCCGGCTCGATCAACGACACCGCCAAGGCCACGGGCAACTCGGGCTCGCCCACCGGTCCGGGCCAGACCTCGCCGGGCTCGGGTGCGGCGGTCACGGCGACGCAGGCCGGTGCCATCACGATCACCAAGTCGGCCAGCGCCGCCTCGGTCTCGGCGCCGGGCACGCTGACCTACACCTTCACGCTCAAGAACACCGGCAACGTCTCGCTCTCGGGCGCCACGATCACCGACAGCGCCAACTTCAGCGGCCTCTCGAGCTACAGCTGCGCCAACAGCGAGACCAACGGCTCGATCGCCCTGGCGGTCGGCGCCTCTGAGACGTGCACGGCCTCGGAGCCCGTCACCCAGGCCGAGATCGACGCCGGCACCAGCCTCGTCGACACGGCCTCGGTCAGCGCGGCCACCCCGGCGAGCGACACGGCCCAGCCGAGCGTGAGCGCCACCTCGGGCCAGGTCACGGTCACGATCACCCAGAGCCCCTCGCTCAACGTGGTCAAGACGGCGTCGGTTTCGACGGTCAACGCGGCCAACCAGACCTTCACCTACACGTTCGCCGTGACCAACAACGGCAACGTGACGGAATCGAGCATCGCCATCGCCGACGCCCAGACGGCACCGTCGGCCGCGGCCAACCTCGGCACGATCACCTGCCCGCAGAGCTCCTTGGCCCCGGCCGGGACCGAGAACTGCACGGCGACCTACACGGTGAGTCAGGCCGACATGGACGCCGGCTCGATCAGCGATACGGCCCAGGCCACGGGCCAGGCCCCCGACGGCTCGGCGACCACGTCGGCGAGCTCGGGTGCGACGGTCACGGCCACCCAGGCCGGCGGCATCACGATCACCAAGGCGGCCAGTGCCGCCTCGGTCTCGGCCCCGGGCACGGTGACCTACACCTTCGTGGTCAAGAACACCGGCAACGTCTCGCTCTCGGGCGCCTCGATCACCGACAGCGCCAACTTCACCGGCCTCTCCGCGCTCAGCTGCGCCAACTCCGAGACCAACGGCTCGATCGCCCTGGCGGTCGGCGCCTCTGAGACCTGCACGGCGACCGAGTCGGTCACGCAGGCCCAGATCGACGCCGGCACCAGCCTCGTCGACACGGCCTCGGTGAGCGCGGCCACCCCGGCGAGCGACACGGCCCAGCCGAGCGTGAGCGCCACCTCGGGCCAGGTCACGGTCACGATCACCCAGAGCCCCTCGCTCAAGGTCCTCAAGACCGCCAGCGTCACGAGCGTCTCGGCGGCTGCGGCGACCTACACCTACGACTTCGCCGTGACCAACAACGGCAACACGGACCTGTCGAACATCGCGATCCACGACGCGCAGTCGGCGCCGTCGGTGCAGGCGAACCTGACGAACCTGAGCTGCCCGAACGGCTCGCTCGCCCCAGGGGCCAGCGAGACCTGCACGGCGACGTACACGGTGAGCCAGGCCGACATGGACGCCGGCTCGATCAACGACACGGCGACCGCGACGGGCACCTTGGGCACCTCGACGATCACGTCGAACTCCTCGGCGGCCTCGGTCAGCGCGACCCAGAAGCCGGCCATCTCGGTGGCGAAGACGGCCAGCGGTGGTCCGGTGCACACGCCGGGCAGCACCGTGACCTACACGTTCAGCCTCGGCAACCCGGGCAACGTCACGCTGCACAACGTCGGCGTGACCGACCAGCAGGCGGCGCCGGCGCTCAACTCGGGCCTGTCGGCCATCACCTGCGTCACGGGCACCAGCGGCCCTGCGGTCGCCAACGGCTCGATCTCGTTGGCTCCGGGGGCGACGGCCACGTGCACCGCCACCTACACCGCATCGGCCGCTGACATCGCGAATGGTGTCATCAGCGACACGGCGACGGCGAACGGCACCTCCGCGCTCGGCAAGGCCGTGTCGGCGACCTCGTCGGCCTCGGTGGTCGCCTCGGCGCCGATCATGACGGGCGAGGCCAACGACGCCACCGTGGCGGTCGGTCTGCTCGGAAAGCCGCTGCCCCTGGCTGTCGTGCTGCAGGATACGGGTGCGGTCGCCACGGCCAAGGCGAGCACCACGCCCAACGCATGCGGCCTGAATGTCGCCCTGTTGGACCTGGTGATCTCCGGCGACGTGTGCTCCAACGTGACTACGGTCCCGGCGACCAGCCTGACACCCGCCACGTCGACGGCGTCCGCCTCGGTGGCTGCGGTTGCCATCGGCGTCCCGGGCCTCCCGGTCATCACCCTCCAGGCGGTCCAGTCGACCTCGACGACCACGTGCCTGGCCTCGGGCGGGACGACGACGATCGCCTACCTGAAGGTGGGCACCGACGTCGTCATCTCGAAGCCGACGGCGGTCGCCCCGAACACGACGTTGACGGTCGGGCTCGTGACCCTGGTGCTGAACCAGCAGATCCCGCTCACGGGCGCGGACAAGGGGCTGCTGGTCAACGCGGTGGACGTCCGGGCCAACGTGCTCGGCCTGGTGCAGGCCAACGTGACCGTGGCGTCCTCGGAGAGCGACATCGAGAACTGCTGACCGTTCCTTGCCGGCCTGGTCAGGCCCCCGTCAGGAGGGTCGGACCAGGCCGGACTGGAACGCGAACACGACAGCCTGGACCCGGTCGCGGAGCCCGAGCTTGGCGAGCAGCCGGCCGACGTGCGACTTCACCGTGGCCTCCGAGACGTAGAGGCGTTCGGCGATCTCCGCGTTGGACAGGCCGTCGGCGACGGCGAGCAACACCTCGCGCTCGCGGTCGGTCAACTGGGCGATGGCCGGGTGGGCATCGGCTGCGGGCGCCTCCCCGTTGGGGGAGAGGGTGGGCAGCTTGTCGGCGTACTCCTCGAGCAGCCGCCGGGTGACGCGCGGTGAGACGACGGCGTCGCCGCGGGCGACCGTCCGGATTGCGGCGACCAGCTCGGCGGGCGGCACGTCCTTGAGCAGGAAGCCGCTGGCGCCGGCGCGCAGCGCGCTGAAGGCGTACTCGTCGAGGTCGAAGGTGGTCAGGATGAGCACCCGCGTCTCGTTCCCCGCCGCCGACGTGGTGATCGCCCGCGTCGCCTCGATGCCGTCGAGCACGGGCATGCGCACGTCCATCAGCACGACGTCGGGCGTGTAGAGCTCGACCAGGCGGACGGCGTCGGAACCGTCGGACGCCTCGCCGACGATCTCGATGCCGTCCTCGGCCTCGAGGATCATGCGGAACCCCTTGCGCAGCAGCGCCTGATCGTCGGCCAGGACGACGCGCACGGTCACGGCGCGACCGGCGCCTTGCAGTCGCGCAGCGTCGCCGTGACTTGCCAGCCGCCCGCGGCCGCCGGACCGGCGCGCAGCGTGCCTCCAAAGGCGGCCGCCCGCTCGGTCATCCCGGCCACGCCGTGCCCGCCGCCGGACCCGTTGGCGTGCGGCGCGCCGCCGTTGCCGTGGCCGTTGGGGGAGCCGACGCCGCCCGGAGCCGGGGCGCCCACCTTGAGGCGCCCGTCATCGGACACGCGCACCGAGATGTCGGGGTCGTCGAAGTCCAGGTGCACCACGACGGTGGCGGGGGCCTCGGCGTGCTTGAGCGCGTTGGTCAGCGCCTCCTGCACGATGCGGTAGGCGTTGAGAGCGGCGGCGCCCGAGAGCTCGAAGGGCCGGCCGGTCCGCTCGACCGAGACGGCGAGGCCGGTGCCGCGTACGCGCTCGACCAGTGCGTCGAGGTCGCCGAGCCCCGGCTGGGGTGCGAGCGCAGCCCGCGCCGTGACGCCGTCCCTGACGCCGGCAGAGGTCGGCCCGGATGGCGCCTCGCGCAAGACGCCCAGCATGCGGCGCATGTCGGTGAGGGCTTGGCGCCCGACGTTCGACACCTCGCGCATGGCGTCGGCCGCACGATCGGGGTCGCCGGCGTGCGCCGCCGCCGCGTCGGCCAGGGTCACCATGACCTGGATGTTGTGCGAGACGACGTCGTGCATCTCGCGGGCGATCCGGGCGCGCTCGGCCGCGGCGGCGAGGGAGGCCTGCTGGTCCCGTTCGACCTCGAGGCGCGCCGCGCGCTCGGCCAGCCAGTCCATCTGGCTGCGCAGGGCGCGCACCACGATTCCGGCCAGGAGCGCGGCAATGGCGAGGCCGGTGAGGAAGACCAAGGACTTGACGTCGTCGCCCGTCGGAGTCCAGCGGACGGTGGCCATGACGACGCCGGCCTCGAGGAGCACGGCGGCGAAGGCGACGAGCATCCAGGCGGACTCGACCGCCACCGTGTAGATCGCGACCAGCAACGACGCGTCGGCCAGGGCGGGCCCGGTCACGAGCCACTGGATGAACGCCACCGCAGCGATGACGAGGAACACGGTCATCGGGGCCCGGCGGCGGAAGATCAGGGGGAAGATCAGCGCCGCCACCACGATCAGGTTCGGATGCGGGTCGTGGGCCGTGGTCACCCACCCGGAACACAAGACGAAGAGGACCACGGCGAGCGCGACGTCGACGTAGGTGGCGTAGCGGCGGTCGAAGGCGCGCAGGCGCTCCCACACGCGCCAGACCCGGTCCATCTGCGGATCCGCGTCGGGCCCGGCGGCGTCGGCGTCACCGGCCGAGCCCGGCCGGAGCCACGCCGGATAGAGGTCTCGGGAGCTGGGGCGCATCTGATCCTTCGTTCCCAGGCGGGACGACCATGCTAGTGCCCGATGAACTGGATCTCTGTGCGGAGGCCAGCCGCTCTTCACCCCCACCAGCCTCGCTGCCGGCGCCCGGGCGGGCCCTCATCCGCAGGGATGAACGGGGAGCGGGCGGATCATTCCTGAGAGCGATACTCCCTCCGGGGCCCCGGCCTTATGTTCGACATGCCAATGCCTACGGGCGGCGCGAGGAAGCGGGTGCATTCCGCCCCGAGTACGCAGCGCACCTCGCGCTGCCCGTAGTTCTTGAGCAACGGAGATCACGGTGCGACCATGCGCACGCTGCGGCGGCGCCGTCGGGAATCCGAACCCGACCTTGACGAGGCGCAATCTGGATTCCAACGATGAACGGGCAATGGAACCTCGGAGTCACAGAGTGTGGAAGGCCACTCCGTCGCGCTCGGCCGCTGCCTTGAGGTTCGGACCCACGTCATAGCGAGAGACTGCGACAGCGGCTCTGAGTATGTGGGCGGCCGTGAGAGCTTCGGTCATCGCGGCCGAGAGAGGGCGTCCCGCCGCGCGGTGGTACTGCTGAAGTCGTGCCATCGGCCATGCGAGCTGGCGCAGAGGCAGGACCCGGATCTCATCGGGCAAGGCGACCAGCTTTGCAACGAACTGGTCCTGCTGTGCCGGGGTGAGGGCGGCCACAGGTGCGGTCAACCTGCCGATGACCTCGGGCGCCGCCAAGGCGCTGGTGAGCCGGAACAACCACAGGCCGGTCGTCGCCAGTCCAGTGGCGAGGCCCTCAAGATCGGCGGGTCGCTCGCCGGTCAAGACGTCGCGCAGGAGATGGTCGTCAATGACGATGGTGGTCACTCAGGTCGTGGCCAGATCCGGGTCATCGAGGTTCTTGACGAAGCTGAGATGGTCCCCGGCGGACAGAGCGTGACCGAGCAGGTCTTGTCGAGAGCCCGCTGGGAGGAGCACGACGGCGTCGCCGAGATCCATCACGGTCACACGACCGCCTTCGGTCAGACCCCAGCGGCGTCGTACGCCGGCGGGCACTGATATCTGACCGCTCTTTGAAACCAGGAACTCCGCGGTGGTGGCCATGTCGGCCTCGATTCTTCTACTTGGTGATTTTTGATCTTACCAAGGATCCTCGAGGGTCGAGTGGGGAGGAGATCTGCCCGTGAGTTGCCCCAGTGGCTGAGACGCCGGATCAGCCGCCGGTGCGCACCGCCGTCTCCCGGCACGCCTTCGAGGTCGTCGAACAGACGGGGCACGTCGTCGGGCGTGAAGGCGAAGAACAGCGCGGCGACCGCGTCGGCCCCGGCCTCGGCGTACCCCTCGACGTCGCCGGGCGTCAGGGCGTTGAAATACGGGCACACGGTGATCCGCAGGTCGCCCCGAGTGCGTCCGGCCTCCTCGAGATGAGGGTCGAGCTCGGCCAGCCCCTCGGCGAGCTGCGCCGGGCTGCGGTTGAACGTGTGCCAGCCCTGGCTCACCCGGGCGGCCCGCCGCAGCGCCGCCGGCGTCTCGCCGCCGATGTGGATCGGGGGGTGGGGGTCCTGGATGGGCTTGGGGAACATCTCGCAGGCGGGGAGGTCGAAGGTCTCGCCCTTGAACTCCGAGGTGTCGTCCATCCACAGGGTGCGCAGCACCTCGAGGTACTCGTCGGTGCGCTTGCCCCGGTTGGGCCAGGGCGTGTTGAGCGCGTCGAACTCCTCCTTGAGCCAGCCGACGCCGACGCCGAGGTCGACCCGGCCGCCCGAGAGCCAGTCGAGCGTGGACACCTCCTTGGCCACGTAGACGGGGTTGCGCTGGGGCAGGAGCAGCATGGCGGTGCCCAGGCGCACGCTCGAGGTGCGGGCGGCCAGGTACGTCAGGGTCACCATGGGGTCGAGCAGGCCGCTGCCGGGCGGGGCCGGGATACGCCCGTCCTCGGCGTAGGGGTAGTGGCTGGCGTACTCGGGGAAGAGGACGACGTGCTCGCCGACCCAGATGGTCCCGATGTCGCGCTGCTCGGCCCCCTCGGCTACCGCATCGAGGAGCTCGGGCGTGGTCATGGGGCTCGCCGTCGGCAGCCACAGGTCGAACTTCACGTCATGCCCCCAGTCCCCATTGGATGAACTCGCAGATCTCGTCGGCCGCCTGGGCGGCCTCGATCGGGTCCGGCTCGCCGGCCCGCACCGACAGGGCGCCGTAGATCTGCTGGCCGACGAGCACGACCGCCCGGTCGGGGTCCACGTCGGCGCGGAAATCACCCGCCGCGATGCCCGCCGTGACCAGCTGTTCGAGGACCCTGATCATGTCGAGCCCGATCAGCATCAGGGCGCCGCCGACGGCGGCGGAGCCGGCCGCCCCCGTCGTGGCCTGGGTCGCCATGGCGAGGCGGAAGAACTCGGGGCTCTCGTCGATGCGCTCGAGGACGCCCAGCACGAGGGCCCGCAACCGCTCGAGGGGCGGGGTGTCGTCGGCGACGACCAGGCCGATCGTCTCCTGGAGGCGGTCGTACATCGACTGCACGCAGGCCCCGAGCAGCTCGTCCCGGTTGGCGAAGTACACGTAGACGGTCGAGCGGGCGACGCCCGCCTCCGCTGCGATCTCGTCCATGGGCACGTCGGTGGTGCCGTACTCGCCGAACAGGCGGCGCGCCGTGTCCACGATCTGGTCCCGGCGGAAGTCGCGGATGACGTCCTTCAGGGCGTCGGGGGCGCGGCGAGGCATGACTGCTTTATATAGGGGCGGTGGGGGCCCTGCTCAGGAGCCGACCGGCGCGGACGGCGTGAAGGCGACGGGCAGGTGCTTCACGCCGTTGATGAACTGCGACTGCAGGTGCTGCTCGTCCCCCGCCTGGCGGATGTCGGGCAGGCGGTCGAGCAGGTGCTCGAACATGACCCGGATCTCCATGCGGGCCAGGTTGGTGCCGAGGCAGAAGTGGGGGCCGCCGCCGCCGAAGGCGATGTGCGGGTTGGGGTCGCGCCCGATGTCGAAGGTGTCGGGGTCGTCGAAGACGCTCTCGTCGCGGTTCGCCGACGCGTGGAAGAAGACGACCTTGTCGCCGGCGGCGACGTCGGTGCCGCTCATGGTGAGGTCGATCATGGCGGTGCGCCGGAAGTTCATGACGGGCGAGACGAAGCGGAGCATCTCGTCGACGGCGGTCGGGAGCAGGCTCCGGTCCTCGAGCAGGCGCTGCCACTGGTCGGGGTTTTGGAAGAACGCGTGCATGGCACCCGACATCAGGTTGCGCGTCGTCTCGTTCCCCGCGACCGTCAACAACAGGAAGAACAGCTCGAGCTCCATGTCGCTCAGGTGTTCACCCTCGACCTCGACGGTGGTGAGCACGCTCATGAGGTCGGCGTGCGGGTCGATGCGCTTCTTGCCGTAGAGCTCGGACGCGTAGGCGTAGAGCTCCATGGCGGACAGCACCGCCTCCGCGGCCTGCGACTGGTACTCGGGGTCCTCGTTGCCGACCATCCGGTTCGACCACTCGAACATGCGGTGCCGGTCTTCCTGCGGCACGCCGAGCAGCTCGGCGATGACTTGGAGCGGCAGCTCGGCGGAGAGGTCGGTGACGAAGTCGGCCTCGCCCTTTTCGACGACCTGGTCGATGATGGAGTCGGTCGAGCGGTGGATGCTCTCCTCGAGGTCGCGCACCATGCGCGGCGTGAAGCCCTTGTTGACGAGCCGCCGGTAGCGCGTGTGGAGGGGCGGGTCCATGTTGAGCATCATCAGGCTCTGCTGCGCGATGTCCTCTTCGG
Source organism: uncultured Acidimicrobiaceae bacterium (assembly GCA_963783995.1). Taxonomy (GTDB): domain Bacteria; phylum Actinomycetota; class Acidimicrobiia; order Acidimicrobiales; family RAAP-2; genus Bog-473. Next base: position 14,293 of record CAWAPU010000007.1, on the reverse strand, counting down.
GCATCTCGAAGGGCATGGTGCCGCGGGCGGCGGAGCTGAAGCGCTCGTAGTCGCGGTTGACGGTGACGCAGTCCTCGTACCGCGTGACGGCCCAGAAGCCGGGGCCACCGTCCTCCTCCTGCCAGTGGACCGGGTCGTGGCGGCGGAGGTACGCGAGCCAGGCGTGGGGGACACCGGTCACGTAGGACCGCGAGTCCGAGAGGTCGACGGGGGTGACGTCCGCCAAGGTGCTCATCCGGACAACTCCTCTTGTGAATCGGACACTGTGTCCGATTCACAAGAACCTACGTCCAGTCGGCTGGTGAAGTCAATCCCTCCCCCTGGGGGAGTCGGGTCAGTCCGGCTCGTCGTCGCCGGCGGCGGTGGGCGGGAACACGACGATGGACTTGGTGGGGTCGTCGGGGTCGAGGATCACCCGTAGCCGGTCGGGGTCGGGCGGGTCGCCCGGCACGGGGGCGACCATGACCGGCTGGTCCTGCGGCGGCTGGAACACGTACTGCAGGCCACGTGCGATGCCGGTGCCCACCGTGCCCAGCGCCGACTCCCGGCGCCAACGTTCGAAACCGTCGGGCGTGAACTCGGGTGCCGTCGCGTCGTCCTCGGCGTCGTCGAGCGGCTCGTCCGGGTCACCCTCGTCCACGGCGCCCATCGTCGCGCCGCTTTGGCGCCACGCGGGCCCACCGTCGGCTGAGGATGGAAGGGGAGTCACCTGAAGGGACGTTGTGAACGCGGGGTATGCGCGAGGTTGTCGCTCGTGAGCACTCGGCAATATCTCGGTCGCGACCTGGAGATTTGCCGGCCGGTGGCCCGTCGCTGCTGAATCCCCGGTTGCATAACAAGGGGGGTTGTGTTTTCATGGGAGGCGGTTAAACGCGTGTTCTGCAACTCGCAGTGCGGCGGTTTATAGAGAGCGCTCCTTGGCGGGGTTGAGCGGACCCTGGGGCGCTTCTCATTGGCGGGAGGCTGGACAATGGGCGGAAGCAGGACCTCGAACTCCGGACGCAGCGGCGCGGCGCGACACGGAGGGCGCCGACTTCTTCGTGCGGGCAGATTGGGCGGTCGCGTCTCGGTGGCGGTCGCCATCGGCGCGCTCACGCTCCCACTGGCTACCGCGGTGGCGGCCGTGGCCGGAACGGGATCACCCGCCTCCGCCGCCGGAGTGAACCCCGCGCTGACGTGCAGCGCCGGGACGATCTACAACCTGATGAGCAACGGGAACTTCTACGCGCTCAACACCACGTCGGGCGCGGACGCCGCGGCGGCGCCGTCGAAGCTCGGACCGAGCACGTCCGACGACAACGCGCTCGGGATCTCGTCGAACGGCCAGACGGCGTACTCGATGATCCAAGCGGTCAGCGGCGGCAACCTCACACTGGACGTCACGACCGTCTCGACGGGCGCCGCCGCAGCCCACACCGTCCCCGCCGGCAACATCACGAACGACGTCGCCGGCGGCGTGGACCCCGTGAACGGTGACTTCTACTACGGCGGCTGGAACAGCGCGGACACGGTCTTCTACGCCTTCGTCTTCAACGGCACGACCGGGGTCGAGGTCGGGTCGATCACCCCCGGCGGCGTGGAGGGCAGCGGCGACCTCGCGTTCGACGGTCTTGGCAACCTGTACGTGCTCGTCGGGACGAAGACGTCCGGTCAAATCGACGAGGTGAACGCGTCGGCGCTCCCGGCGTCGGGCACCGGCGCGCTGACGTTCAAGGTCCTGGCGTCGCTGTCGGGAGGCGGCAACTTCGACGGCATCGCCTTCGCGGCCAACGGATCGCTCTACGCCGAGGACGGGAACGGCGATCTTTATGCGATCAACCCGAACAACGGCGGTGTGAGCCCCCTGATCACCCAGACGGGGTACTCCGGCACGCCGGTCGACTTGGCGAGCTGCGCCTACAACGGCACGCTCAGCCTCGAGAAGAACATCGTCGGCCGCGTCGGCACGAGCGACCAGTTCGCGTTGTCCATCACCGGCGGCGGCATTGCGAGCGGCAACACCGGGACGACGTCGGGCAGCACCACCGGGTTGCAGACGGCCTCCAGCGAAGAGGCCGGACCGGTCGTCGGCATCCCCGGCACCGTGTACTCGATTGCCGAGACCGCGGCGGGCGGCGCCAACCTGGCCAACTACGCCTCGAGCTACAACTGCACCAACTTCGGCACGACGGTGAGCGGGAGCGGGACGAGCGCCACGCTGCCCTCGTTCCCGGCCGCGACGGGCAACACCGGAGCGGCGGTCGCCTGTACGTTCACCAACACGCCGGCGTCGATCTCGGTTCTGAAGACGCCGAGCGTGAGCTCGGTGAGCGCGGCGGGTAACACCGTCACCTACACCTTCGCCATCAAGAACACCGGGCCGTTGGCGCTGACCAAGGTCGGCGTGAGCGACGCGCTGGCCAGCCCGTCGTCCAGCTCGAACCTGAGCGCCATCTCCTGTGTCGGCGGGACGAACGGCAGCCTCTCGGTCGCGGCGGGCGGGACGGCCTCGTGCTCGGCCACCTACACCGTGAGCCCGGCGGACATCACCAAGGGCAGCATCGTCGACACCGCCACGGCGAGCGGCACGGCGCCGGGCGGCGGCGTCGTCACGGGGACCTCGAACGCCACGGTCGCGGTCACGGCGAACCCTCAGATCGCCCTCACCAAGACCTCCAGCGTCCCGTCGGTCTCGGCACCCGGAACGGTGACCTACACCTTCACGGCGTCGAACCCGGGGAACGAGACCCTTACGGGTGTCCACATCACCGACAGCGCCAACTTCACCGGCCTCTCGGCCTTCACGTGCGCGGGCGGCGAGACCAACGGCTCGATCACCCTGGCCGCTGGAGGGTCTGAGGCCTGCACGGCGACCGAATCGGTCACGCAGGCCCAGATCGACGCCGGGACCACTCTGACGGACACGGGCACGGTGACCGGCAACTCCCCGTCGGGCATCACCCCGGCCACGGTCAGCGCGAATGCCGGCCCCGTCAACGTGACGATCACCCAGAACCCCTCACTCAAGGTCGTCAAGACGGCCAGCGTGTCGTCGGTGACCGCAGCCAACCAGACCTTCACCTACACCTTCGCCGTGACCAACAACGGCAACGTGACCGAGTCGAACATCGCCATCTCCGACGCCCAATCGCCGGCATCGGGCGACGCCAACCTCGGCACCATCACCTGCCCGCAGACCTCCTTGGCCCCCGCCGGGACCGAGAACTGCACGGCGACCTACACGGTGAGCCAGGCCGACATGGACAACGGCTCGATCAGCGACACGGCCGACGCCACGGGCAAGACCCCGAGTGGCGCCACCACCACGTCGCCGGGGTCGTCGGCCTCGGTCACGGCCACCCAGGCCGGCGGCATCACGATCACCAAGTCGGCCAGCGCCGCCTCGGTCTCGGCCCCGGGCACGGTGACCTACACCTTCGTGGTCAAGAACTCCGGCAACGTCTCGCTCTCGGGCGCCACGATCACCGACAGCGCCAACTTCAGCGGCCTGTCTGCGCTCAGCTGCGCCAACTCCGAGACCAACGGCTCGATCGCCCTGGCCGTCGGCGCCTCTGAGACCTGCACGGCGACCGAGTCGGTCACCCAGGCCCAGATCGACGCCGGCACCAGCCTGGTCGACACGGGCTCGGTGAGCGCCGCCACCCCGGCGAGCGACACGACGCAGACCAGTGTCAGCGCCAGCTCGAACCAGGCCACGGTGAGCATCACCCAGAGCCCCTCGCTCAAGGTGGTCAAGACGGCGTCGGTCTCGGCGGTCTCGGCGGCCGGTGCGACCTTCACCTACACCTTCGCCGTGACCAACAACGGCAACACCGACGAGTACAACGTGAACATCGCCGACGCCCAGACGGCGCCGTCGGTGGGCACGAGCCTCTCGGCCATCAGCTGCCCGAACACGTCGAGCACCCCGCTCGCCCCAGGGGCCAGCGAGAACTGCACGGCCACCTACACGGTGAGCCAGGCCGACATGGACAACGGCTCGATCAGCGACACGGCCAAGGCCACCGGCAACTCGGGCTCGCCGACCGGGCCGGCCCAGACGTCGAGTGGCTCGGGTGCGACCGTGACGGCGACGCAGAGCCCCTCGTTGAGCCTGACGAAGTCGGCGAGCGTGACCCAGGTGTCCCAGATGGGCCAGCAGGTGACGTACTCGTTCCTGGTGACCAATACCGGCAACGTCTCGGTGAACAGCATCGCCATCAGCGACGCGCAGCAGGCCCCGTCGGTCAACTCGAGCCTGACGGCGATCACGTGCCCCAAGAGCTCGCTCGCTCCCGGAGCCAACGAGACGTGCATGGCCACCTACACGGTGACGCAGCAGGACCTGAACCACGGGTCCATCACCGACACGGCGACGGCGTCCGGCAAGACGGCGGTCGGAACGGGGGTGACGTCGAACTCGTCGACGGCGACGATCCAGGCTGTCCAGATCATCATGTCGGGCCGGGCGTACGACGTCGGCCTGGACGTCGGCCTGCTCGGCGTGGCGCTTGTCGGACCGGTGACGGTCAACGACACCGGTGGCGTCGACACGGCGGCGGCCACGGCCACGCCGACCCCGTGCGTGGCGGCGGCAGCGGTCAAGGACCTCACCATCACCGGTGACGTCTGCGCCGGCGTGCAGACGGTCAAGAGCTTGAACACGTCGATCGCCACGTCGTCGATCGCCAACCTGGCCCTGGGCGTCGCCGGCATTCCCGCCGTCGTCCTCCAAGCCGTGCAGTCCACGTCCACGACGTCGTGCAGCGGCTCGACCGGCTCGGTGACGATCGCCTTCCTCAGCGTTGGCGGCGTCACCGTGATCTCGAAGCCGACGACGATCGCGCCGAACACCGGGTTGAACCTCGGGGTCGTGACGCTGGAGCTCAACCAGCAGATCCCGTTCAACATCGGCGGCGACGCCGGCCTCACGGTCAACGCGGTCCACGTCACGGTCAACGCCCTCGGGCTGGCCGGGGTCAACCTCGTGGTGGGCTCGTCCACCAGCGACATCCAGTGCGCGGTGCCGGCGCAGGCGCCGGTGCTCACCGGTGAGGCGAACGACGTCGAGCTCCTGGGGGCCGCCCTGGGGACCACGGTCGGGGCCAACGTCGTGGTGAACGACACCTCGCCGGTGATCACCGACCAGGCGTCAACCACGACGCCGCCCTGCGTGGCCAGCGCCGCGGTTGTCGACCTCACCCTGACGGGCGATGTCTGCGCCTCGGTGACCACCAAGCCGACCTCCGGGGACACGCCGGCATCGTCGACGGCCACCGCATCGGTCGCCAACGTGGTGCTGGGGCTGGGCATTCCGGCCATCACGCTCCAGGGGGTGCAGTCGACCTCCACGACGAGCTGTACGGCATCGAGTGGGTCGATGACCATCGCCTATCTCAAGATCGGCACGACGGTCGTGGTCTCGAAGACGACCGCGTTCGCACCGAACAGCGAGATCACGGTGGGCGGGATCACACTGACGTTGAACCAGCAGATCGCGTTCGGCGGAGCAGACTCGGGTCTCATCGTGAACGCGGTCGCCATCTCGGTGAACACCGGTGGCCTGCTCACGGCCTACGGGACGGTCGCCTCATCGACCAGCGACATCCTCGACTGCTAGGGGGAGACTCCGTTAGCCTGAGGGCGTTCTCGATGACCACAAGGGGGGCATCAACAAGATGAGGCGGAGGCGGGCGCTACGGGTTCTGTTCGTGCTGGGAGCAGCTGGCATCCTCGCCGGCTGCTCCTCGCCGTCTCCGGCGAAACAGAGCGCGGGGACCACGACGTCGACCACGGCTGCTGCGGGCACGACGACGACGTCCACGTCCGGTAGCGGGGCGTCCACGCCATCCTCGACCACGAGCACGACCGCCGGGTCAGCCGCGACGACGACCGTGCCGGCCAATGTCCCGAATCAGGACAATGTCCGCAAGAACGTCCTGCTGAAGAACTGCGCATCTTCGCCGGGCGGCTGGTCGGCAGGCGGGGTCGTCAACAACCCCTCAGCTTCGGCGACGACCTACAAGATCACGATCTTCTTCACCTCGACCGGAGCGACCGACTTGGCTTCGGGCTCGACCTCGGTGCCGGTCAGTGCGCACGGCAGCGAGCTGTGGTCGGTCCAGGCGAAGTTCGCCGCCCCGAGCCAGGTGCTGTGCGTGCTGCGGGGCGTGGCGACGAGCTAACACGTGGCGGGGCTCTCGTTTGCGGATTCGCGACGGATCCGTTCCCGGAATGCCTAGTTCGAAGAGTGCCTAGATCGAGACGGTAGCACCGAGCCGTGTGCGTCCTCTCGTCATGACTCCGCGCCGGCGAGTTGTAGCATGTACGCCACTATGATGCTCTGGCGCCGGTGGCACCAGCGGCGTCTCTTCCATGGCGATGATAAGTGCACCGAATGCTGCGTCGAACGCGCGTTCATCTGTCGAGTCACGCATTGTTTCGACGACGTCGCGGCAGGTAGACGTCTGCGCCGCCAAGGTCCGTCGCGGACCTGATGATGGCAACGACCTCGTCTCGACGCTCTTCGAAGGTCAAAGTCCCCATTCCGACGTACATGTCGCTAAGTTTCATCGACACGAGCCCCTCTGATCCCGGCAACCCCGTTAGGCGTTCGACGAAAACGAATGTTACGGGGTAGTTCGAGCGAGCAAATGAGACAAAAGGCCCATTGGCTTGCTTGTTGTGACTTCTTTGTTGCTAGCCCAGACTCGGCCGGCGACGAAGGCGAGGGGCATCTGCCGGCGCCCGCCAAATTGACACCTACAAGAACCCTAAGCCGTTCCCCTACGTGAGCGGAGGATGCTTGCCTCGATCAGCAACCTCAAAAGCCTCCAACAACTGAAGGGGCTGTGGGGGATATTGACGGATGCGGTGTGGCTCGGTTGAGCCCATTGAAATGGGAACTCCGTGCAGCCGGGTCAGATGCCAGGCCCATCGACGTCGCCAAGGTGGAACCACACCATCGGAGTTGTCTTGCGAGCAATTCAAGGAGGAGAATAGAAGCAGAGCTCATTGACTGCACTCACAGCAAAGAAGTCGGTAATTTTTGACACCAATGGCCGAATCAATGGAGTCTGCATCACCACCAGCTCCCTCGAGGGCGGCGAGGCATCGACGAACGTATGCGTTTGACCTCAACTGGGCACAGCGACTTCAAAGCCGCATTACTTCGCTAGCTGTCGGCATCGTCGTGCCAGTGCTGGTGCTGACCGGAGGAGTATCGCTTCTGGCGGCGCCAAGGGCTTCAGCCAGCACCAGCGTCTCGTTAGTCGGAACATTCAGACTCACAGGAGGGACGTGCGACCCTGTGTCGCACGTCGTGAGTGGATCGTACTTCCGCCTCATATTTCCGCATGGCAACGACGCCAACGGCCCGTATTTTGAGAATTCCACCTCCTACTGCGTCGATAAGTCGTATACGACAATTGATTCCGGGACCGCGGGCGGTCTGGCAACCGGGACGTACCAGCCAGGCTCCGGTCGCCGTTTCACTCGAGACGGTGACGCTCGTTCGAATGTGATTATCCGTCCTGTGGCGTTTGCAGCGGTCGATTTGGCGCTCTCCACGCAGCCAATTGATTTGCAAACACATAGGAGTGTGCCCGCACCCACCATCACGGACAATGGTGGAAAACTGACCGGGAACCTTTCTGCGCTGTCGGCGGCTTGGAGAGGCACTTTTATCAATCAGGGTTCTCCTAAACCTGGGGGAGGGTACGTCAGGTCGACCAGCCCGGTGAGGGGGGTCTATAACGTCCAGACACGCAAGTTCGTATTGAGTTGGACGAGTTCTATCTCTGGCGGACCATTCTCCGGCTTCACGGGGTACTGGAGATTGACTGGGAGGTTCTATCCGGCGGGCTCCTTCGTTCCGAAGAGCGTGGGCTCAACGGGTACAGCGAGCGCGGCATGCATCACCAACGACCCCAAAAATCTCTTCGAAGAGTGGCACAGGGCTTCGACAGGTGACACTGATCAACTGTGCCCCGGTACCGGGGGGCTGGTCGGCTGGCGGTGTCGTTCACAACTCAGGAGGGTCCGCTGTGACTTACGGGATCTCCGTGTATTTCAATTCAACGAGGGGACGACACCTCTCTACCGCTACGACATCGGTTACCGTCGCGCCCGGGCAAACGCAGTTATGGTCCGCTAGGTCTAACTTCATGCCGCCCGTGGAGGTGCGTTGTCATTTGCGAGCCATCGCCACCAACTGACTCGACATGACATCCGATCGGGTCCATACCCGACTGCGATGCAACAATCGAAATTGCCGCTTCTCCGCTTACTGGTTCTCCAGCTGTCAGCTCCCTGATCTCGGATTAGATGTGATCTACCAATCTCAACTCGAAGACAGGTCTCATCACCAGCCATCGACGGCAAGGCGTCGTACGACGCGCTCGAGACGATCGCCAGTCGTTCTGCTTCTAGCCGGCGCTTACAGGCACCGAAGAAGGCTCAATGAACTAGCGTTTCGTCCAGTGGCGACCTTTCTACTTCGCTGAGGCCAGAGTTGATCGGTCTCCTGATTGGATTCTGCGCGTTTCTGGGTTTGGCCGTAGGGTCATTCGTTAACGTTGTCGTCTACCGTGTGCCTTGTGGCCTGTCGGTCATTTCTCCGCGTTCTGCCTGTCCGTCTTGCGGAGCGGCAATTATAGAGCGAGACAACATCCCCGTAATTTCGTGGTTGATGTTGAAGGGGCGTTGTCGGCAGTGTCGCGAACCCATTTCGATTAGGTATCCCTTTATAGAACTGGCATGTTGCGGTCTGTTTGCAGCGACGGCAGCCCGTTTTGGCCGAGATTGGGTTCTGCCTCCATACCTTGTGCTTTTCGCCGGGTTGCTTGCGCTCTCCGTCATCGATGTCGAGCGCCTACTCTTGCCAAAGAAGATCGTCTATCCGTTGACGATTGTCGTGAGTGGGCTTTTCGTTGTTGCTGCCGCAGCGACTGGGAGTTGGCATAACCTACTCATTGCGAGCCTTTGCGGACTGGCCTGGTTCGCATTGTTCTATTTGTTGTACGCTGCCAGCTCTCGTCTGCTGGGATTTGGAGATGTCCGCCTCGCCCCTTTGCTTGGGCTTTCACTCGGGTGGCTCGGAGTGCGCTACGTCCTACTCGGCTTCTTTGGTGCGAACCTTGTAGGTGCCGCGATTGGCATCGCTCTCATCGCATCGCATCGCATCGGTCGGCAGCAGCAGTTGCCCTACGGGGTTTTCCTCGCAGCTGGTTGTGTGATCGCCGTTTTTGCGGGACCGGTCCTCTTGAGGCCGTTTTCTCCGCAATGATGCCGACCATTCCGATGACGGAGTAAAGCTGCTATCGCAAGATCTCCATCCGAAGACCCCACTCGTCCCATTCGGGATCGGCAGGAATACGAATCGCAATTCGGTTGAATATACGTCGGGCGGTCCAGACGAAGGCTGCGACATCAAGCAAATGCGAGAGAGTCACTCCCGGGATGTGCGCCTCAAAAATCCGATCGACGCCAAGAAATTTCTCCTTAAGAAGGGCCCGACGTTCCTTGCGCCCTTCTTGGCTGTGTTTGGGTGTGAGGAGCGGTATGGCTCCATTGAGTTCAAAGAAGCAAAGATCGGATCGAACCTCATAGACTGTGCGCTGGCGAAAGGGCGCCATCTCTCTCGCTACCTTTGATAGCGAGGGAGCAATGTTTGGCTTACGGCGTTCAGATGATCTGGAGAGATGTCAGTTTCATCCTTCGAGACAGCGTGTGCTGGAGCGCTCTAATGGTCGCCCCACGGTGCCGACCAAGTAGCGCACGTGCCTCTCGATCACATGTCCGACCACCCTTGAGCGCTTCGTCGAGATAACCGATTGGAGCATTCAGTGCAATTGCGCCGAAACTCGGACGTTGATCAAGGACGTCTATGAATGACTCTATGAGTTGCGGTTCCTCCGGAGCGAAGGTCGTGCCTCTTAACTTTGCACTGGCGACGAGCCAGGACTGTCTGCAAGGCGTGACGCCAGCGACGAGCGAAAAGGGGAGGTCGGGACCGCGCCGGGTCGCTGGGTCGGCTCTCACCCAGCAGTTGTAAGGATGGCACCCTCTTGGGTCATCAACCGACTCAGTTCCTTGGGGTGCGACGAGATTGCAAGTGCATCATCGTAGTTGATTACCTCAGCGAAAATAAGGTCAACCAGGCTGGATTCCATCGTGCACATCCCCTCCGCCTGATTGGTCGTGATGATGTTCATCAACTGGTGAGTTTTTCCCTCGCGCACCAGATTGCGGACCGGATGATTGGCGATCAAGATTTCAAATGCAGCCACCATGCCGCCGCCGATTCTGGGATCAAACGCTGGGCGACGACGGCGCCGAGCGAGCCCGCCAACTGCACTCTGATTTGGTCCTGTTTCCAATCGGGGAAGACATCAATGATGCGGTCTATGGCCTGGGAAGTGTCGTTGGTGTGGAGCGTGGAGAACACTAGGTGGCCAGTTTCGGCCAACGTTAGGGCAAGCTGGATGGACTCGAGGTCGCGGATCTCGCCGACCAGAAGCACGTCAGGGTCCTCCCGCAGTGCCGAACGAAGCGCACGTCAAAGGACGGACTGTCGGTTCCGACCTCACGTTGCGTAACGGCGGCCAGGTTGTGAGTGTGAACGTACTCAACGGGGTCTTCAATGGTGAGAATGTGAACTGCGGGTTGGTTGATCCGAGCGATGATCGACGCCAGCGTGGTTGATTTACCTGAGCCGGTCGGTCCGGTGAGTAGGACCAATCCGCGAGGTAGCCGTGCCATCCACTCGGCGACGGGCGGTAGCCCGAGCTCGTCGAAGGTTGGGATCTGCGATGGGATCATTCGTAGGGCTAGGGCAGTTTCCCCCTTTTGCGTGAACGCACTTCCACGAAGCCGAGCACGATTAGCCAGGTGAACGAGAAATCGACGTCCTGATGTTGGTCGAAGATCACCTCTTGCTCCGGGCTAAGCAACGGACGAACGAGAGCATCGATTTGGTCGCCTGACAAGACCGGAGCATCTTCGAGACACCTCAGTAAGCCGTCAACCCTGACGCGGGGCTCAGATCCAGATGCCAGTAGCAAGTCTGATCCCCTTCGATCCCACAGCACTTCAAGCCAAGGTGAGAGATTCCCCAGTTCGACCTTCTTCATCGTTCTTCCTTCGTTGCGCCTTATGGTGAATTCCAAAGTGCCCGGCCCTAATGTGGGCCGGGCACTTTGGGTTCACGCTATTCCTGCTTGATCAAATGATCAGGATACTGCGTAACAGCCGGTGGCCGGCGGGCCGGCGGTCTGGTTGTCGTAGTTCACCTTCGTGCCGGGGGTGTTGTTGGTAACCGGTGTCACGGTAACAGTGGTCCCGGTGAGCCCGATTATGTAGGCCGGGTTGCTCGGCGCCTGCTGCAGGAACGTGTCCGGGTTGCCGTTGGGGTTGTTGAACGGCGTGCTGATAAGTGCAGCAATATTTGCCGGAGTTGTGTTGCCTTGGTTATCGGGCGAGTTGATGTACGCCTGGACGGCGATCTCGATCGTCTTGGCGTCTGAGTTGCAGGCCGCTTGGGCGCTCTGACCGCTGACGCCGGAGAGAGCGAAAACCACGGTCGCAGCCAAGATTCCGAGACGACAATCACGACGAGGAGTTCGATTAGAGTAAACCCTGATTCAAGCAAATCCTCGCCCCTTCGACGTGTGTGTTCCGTATCTGTCTAAGTATGTGGGGATGCCGCCTTTCTGGTTGGTTGTGCACCGATCAGGTGCCTCTCTCGTTGCCAATTGCGGAGACGCGAAATCACGACTGAAGGTAGGGCCGGTCAATCAACTTTAGGATGCGTTTCAGGCGTTGACCTGGGATTGTGGGTTGATCAAGGCGTGTTTCTATAAGCCATCCGCTAGAGGCGAATGTCGAACCCCGTGCACCCAGTTACTGTTTGATTCTGGTGCCGTCGGATTCGAGAAACCTCGTCGGGACACTGAGGTAGACGCCATAAATCTGGCAAAGGCACTAGCCCCTTCCAGGGTGTAGCGGAGGGCGCCTACTGAATCTTTACCTGCTTATAGATCCCGTACATAGCGGACACGAGGGCGATAGCAACGAATCCAACGATCACTCCCATGAAGATGATGATCGCTGGCTCGAACAGGCTCTGTAAAGCGCTTGAGTTTCACGTCCACCTCGCTTTTATAAGGAAGCCGCCGTGGACAACTGTTCGTCAAGAGTCCCCGTCTCCTCGCCCACTCGGAACATCTGGGCGAGCAGTCCCCCGGGGAATAGTCCAGTCTGAGCGAGCGGTTCGGAGAGCCCTCGCCCTTCCATCATTTGCTCGCGGACCGTTGTCAAGCCGTCGCGATAGACAGCGTTGTTGGCAGATTCCGCAGTCACCCTCATGGCATCTGGGAGCGGAACGCCGGCCTTGATCATGGAAGCGAGAATCCGACAAACACGCTCAAGGATTGCAGCTCGTACAAGATCGCCTAAGACGGGCAACTTGAGAATGACAGCGTCGATTCGGGCCCTACCGCTTCGCGAACGCCGCATGACCATACCAGCGACAATTATCAATACAAGCACGCCCAAAATGGCAAACCACCAGTGACCGACGAAGTTGGACACGCTGAGCAACATGCGGGTGGGAAGCGGCAGTTTGGCGTTAAATGACTTAAAAAAGGTGACGAACTTAGGCATAACGAAGGTTGCCAATACGATCACCACGACCACCGCCATGCAGGCAACAACCGCCGGGTAGATCATGGCGGAACTGATTTTCCCTCGAGCGTCGATGTCCCGCTCGAGGTAGTCCGCCAGCTTGGTCGAGTGCCACATCTAGTGTTCCGGTCAACTCGGCGGACTCCAGGACTGCGATGTAGTAGCGAGGAAACGCCTCGGGATGCGCCGCAGCGGCGAACGGCTACGTGTCCCGACTGAAGCCTTGCGACCATGTCCAGGACCGCCCTCATGAGCTTGTCGCGTCTCCGTTGAGATCTCGAGCGCCTCCATGATCGGGATGCCCGCTTCCACGAACACGCTCAATTGGCGGGAGAAATGCATGACTTCTTTGCGCTTGACCCTCTTTTTGGTGATCTCGAACTGCAGAACGTTCTTCTTCTCGTCGATCTCGATCGGCTCGAGGCCGCGCTGAAGCAGGGCAAGGTGCGCTGCTGCTTGACCGACTTGGCCGTCTCGGTGCCGTGCACCGTTTTGCCATCCGGAATCCAGCGCCGTGTATCGGTAGCTCACATCTGTCATTGTTCCACTCCCCTCTTCTTAAAGTGCGTAGATGCTCCGGATGACTTCAGAAACCGTCGTGACATCCTGAGCAACCAGCCTGATTGCTTCCTGTCGTAGCGTTCGCATGCCTTGTCTTTCGGCCAGACGTCGGAGTTCGTCCTGGGTCGCCCATCCGACCACGAGTCTCTTGATCTCGGGTGTGATCTGCAGAAGCTCGTAGACCCCGACCCGTCCCTGGTAGCCGGTCCCGCGCAGAAGTTGCATCCCCGGCCATGGTAAGAACTCGTTCTTCACCGGCCCGCCGCTCTCCTCGTAGAACGAGCGCTCCGCTTCGGAGAGCTGATAGGTCTCTTTGCAGGAGGGACAAATCCGGCGCACGAGGCGTTGCCCCACGATTCCGACCACCGACGATGCGATCAGGAACGATTCGATTCCCATGTCGAGAAAACGGTGCAGTGCCGAAACGGAATCGGTGGCATGCAGCGATGAAAGCACGAAGTGCCCGGTCAAAGCGGACTGCACCGCTATGCGGGCAGTCTCTACATCTCGGATCTCTCCAACCAGGATGACATCAGGATCCTGTCGAAGGATGGACTCGAAGCCCGTGGCGAACGTGAGACCGGCTTGCTCGTTGGTCTGGATCTGGTTGACGGAGGGAAAGACGTACTCCACGGGATCTTCGATGGTCATGACGTTGCGGCTGGGATCGCTGATCTCTGAGTAGGGTGGCGTAGAGCGTCGTCGTCTTGCCGCTCCCGGTTGGACCGGCACAGAGGACCATGCCGAACGGAGCCTTGACGAATTCGGTGTAGCGAGCCGCTGGAGTCATCGGGCATGCCGAGGTCACTCGAGACGCATGACGGAGCGAGTGCTGGTCAAGCACTCGCATGACGCACGCCTCACCCCAGATCGTCGCCAGGGTGGACACCCTGACATCGACCTCGCTGCCCGTCGATGTCCGTCCGTGAGCTGGCCGTCCTGGGGCCGCCGCCGCTCCACGATGTTCATGCCTGCCATGATTTTGATGCGGCTGACCAGGCCGACGCCATCGAAGCAGGAAGTAGAGCAATACGTAACTCGAAGTTGAGTAAGTTAGCGACAAAACATA
>CAWAPU010000006.1:0-1991363 GCA_963783995.1 uncultured Acidimicrobiaceae bacterium | reverse complement strand
CCTGGGTGGTACCCGTCGCGAACAAGTCCGAACGACCAGACTTATTGGGACGGAGAGGTGTGGATCGCCCGGCGGCGCTGGACAGGGACGCGGCTGGGTCACTGCGGGCGACACGCCCGCAGCTGCCGAGCCGGTGCTGATTTCCGCGAATCCGTACGCACAGCAACTAAGCCCGGCCGGAAAGGCCACCCCCAGTCGCACGTCGTCGAACCTCGTCCGATTCGGCTATGTCGCTAGGGCTGGTGCTTCTGCTAGCGAGTGGCGTGTTGCTGATGGTCGGATCCGCGACTACGTGGATTCACGCCAGCACGTCGTTCGGCAGCTTCTTCCATCTCAGCGTCTCCGTCAACGGCCTCGACTCCGCCACCTCGTCACTGTTCGGCATCAACGGGTACGCCACGATCGTCTGCGGGGTCGTCATCGTCGCCTTGGCGGGCGCATCAATGGCAGCCGACGATTCACCGCTGCGGAGGCTGACGCTGCTCGCCGGCCTGACTTCGCTTGGTTTCGCCGTCTATTTCGTCGTCCGGGTCGTCCAGAAGATCAACGCCGCGACGGGACACGGGAACGCGACGGTAGGCGTCGGGCTGATCCTGCTGGGTATCGGCGGCCTTCTCGCCGGCGTGGTCTCCTTCGCACGACTCGTCCAGAACGCATAGACGCGACAAGCCGCCTGTCCCGTAAGGGCGACAGGCGGCTTGTCGACGTTCTATTTCTTGGCGATGCGTCCTACTGGGGCGGCCCCGAGCTCAGCTGCACCGTGGCCGTGTGCGTCTGGCCGCTCGAGTCGGTCCAGCCGACCTGCACCTTGTCGCCCGGGTGGTAGATGCTGATGGCGTTGGTCAGGGCGTTCGCCGAGTCGATGCTCTTGCCACCCAGCGAGGTGATCACGTCACCCTCGGCCAGGCCTGCTTCCTGAGCCGGACCGCTGGTCACGACGCCGGCGATGTCGGCGCCCGAGCTGGACGACCCCGAGTTACCGGAGTTCCCGGTGTTGCCCGTGCTGCCGCTGTTGCCGAAGAGGCCACCGCCACCGAATGGGCTGAGGCCGCCTCCGCTGTTGCCGCTGTTGCCGCTGTTGCCCGAGTTGGAGCTCGAGCCGTTAGGGCTGATCTCGACCCCGAGGAAGGCGGTGGTGCCGATGTGGATCGTCGACGACCCGTTGCCGGCCTCGATCTGGTGCGCGATGGACACTGCCGTGTTGATCGGGATGGCGAAGCCATCGTTGCCCTGTGACTGGCCGTTGTACTGGAACGTGGTCCCGCCCGAGGCGGCCGTGTCCATGCCGAGCACCTGACCTGACGTGTTGACCAGCGAACCGCCCGAGTCACCGGGCTGGATGTCGGCGTTCGTCTCGATCAGGCCGCTCAGTTGCTCGCTCGTGCCGTCACCGTCGTCCTCCGCGGTGATGGACTGGTTGGTGGCGGTGACGGTGCCGCCCGGCCGCGCTGGGCGTGCCGCCCGTACCGCCGGCGTTGCCGATGCCGACGACGTCTTCGCCGACCGAAACGCCGGATGAGTTGCCGAGACTCGCCGTCTGGAGGCCGGAAGCGTTCTTCAGCTGCAGCACGGCGATGTCACTCGTCCGGTCGTAGCCCACGACGCTCGCCGTGTACGTCTGGTGGTTGCCGACGTCGGTCACGCTGATGCTGGTGGCTCCGTCGATCACGTGGTTGTTCGTCAGGATGACGCCGCTCGACGTCAGGACGATGCCCGTGCCGGCCGCCTGCTCCTGCTGGTACCCGAGCGTGGTGTTGATGTCGACCAGTGCGGGGTCGACCTTGTCGGCGATGGCGTTCACGTCGCTCGGGCCCGACCCGCCCGAGGTTCCGGAGTTGCCGGAGCTCCCAGAACTGCCAGAGTTGCCGGAGCCCCCAGAGCCGGAGCCGCCGGGGAAGTGGAATCCATTGCTGCCGCGGCCTGGGAAGTTGTTGCCGGCGGAGGCGGCCGAGGGGTTCTGGTTCCCGGTACTCCAAGCGGCATGGCCGATGCCGATGCCGGCGGCCAGCACGACGAGGGCGACGCCACCGGCAATGAGGCCGTTGCGCACCTTGTTGTCACGGGCCCCGGCGGACGGGCCACCGGCTGCGGGCGCGTGCCAGTAGGGAGCGTGGGGGTCGGTCGGCGGACCGCCGTAGTACTGCGGCGGCGGCGTTGCCCCGAGCATCGGGTTGCCGGCCAGTGCGCCCATGGCGTAGCCGGTCGGCACGCCCTGGGGCACGCCTTGGGGCGGCGTGTCGGGCTGCTGGGGTGGGGTGGTCGCGTCGTAGTGATAGGGGGTAGCGGGTGAGGTCGGCTGGGCGTCGACGGGCGGAGGAGTGACGGGCTCGGCGGGCGGCGTGGTCGACGCAGCCGGCATCGCAATCGCGTCGCCGGTCCCCTCGGCCACGGGCGCCGCGGCGGCCTCGGCTGGCTCCGTCGTCGACGCGGCCGGCATCGGGATGGCGCTGTCGGTTCCTTCAGTAGCCGGCGTGGCAGCGGTGGGCGTGGGGTCGCTCACCGGCTCCTGCCCGGTTGGTTGCTCGTTCTGGTCCTCGGTCATTTGGGGTCCTCCGTCTGCCTGCGCACCCGCAAGCTGGTCACGACGCCCATTGAAAAGGACCCAGCTGTACGCCAACTCACAGAAAGTTATGAGGGGGATAAATGTTGTCCGTGCTGGTCGTGACGGTTTGATTCTTTGTCCCGAGCGATTCTCTACCCATCTGACCCCCTCCTGACGCAAGGCGAGCTTCGGCCGATGGGCAGCGACAGCGTCGGGGCGGTCCTGGGCGGGGGCGGGTCTACGCTGGTCGGACGACCTGACACCGCCGGGGGGCCCTGTGGATACTGCGATATTCGACGCCGACAGCCACCTTATGGAGACGCCGGATTGGCTCGGCGAGTTCGCCGACGAATCCGTGCGGAGCCGCCTCGAGCCGCTCGGCCTGCTCGGAGCGGGTGCCGGCGCCGCGGAGCTGATGGCGAAGCTCCCGGACCTGTGGGATTCGCACCGGGACCAGGAGATCGGGCCCGAGGTCCTGAAGGGCCCCAAGGGCTGGATGGCGCCGGGGGCGCTCGACACCGAGGTGCGCTCCCGCGTCCTCGACGCGCTCGGCATCGACGCGCAGCT
Organism: uncultured Acidimicrobiaceae bacterium; assembly: GCA_963783995.1. Taxonomy (GTDB): domain Bacteria; phylum Actinomycetota; class Acidimicrobiia; order Acidimicrobiales; family RAAP-2; genus Bog-473. Next base: position 1,988,254 of record CAWAPU010000006.1, on the reverse strand, counting down.
CGTCTTCCCGACGTTCGCGCTCGGCCACTTCTGGCCGGGACGCGACACGGACCTCCTCTACGGAGGGACCGAGGCGCTCAATCGGGCCATGGTTGCGTTCTGCGCCCCCGATCCCCGGCTCAAGGCGGTCGGGTTCCTGCCCCTCGACGACCCGGCTCGGGCGCTCGCGACGCTCGAGGACGGCGCTCGATGACGGCGTGGCCGCGGTCTGGGTCCCTTCCGACGCGCCCGGCGACTTCTCGCCCACGCACGTCGATCTCGACCCGGTCTGGGCCCGCCTCGCCGAGGCGCGCGTGCCGTTCGTGCTGCACGTGGGTGGTGGCAAGTTGCTCCCCAAGGCGTTCCATCGCAACGGCCAACCCCGGCCCAAGGATTGGCTCGGGGGCGGAGAGAACCTGCGCGCCAAGGACTTCCCGGTACTTCACCACTCGCCTGAGCGATTTCTGGCCTGCATGGCGCTCGACGGCGTCTTCGAGCGCCACCCAGAACTCCGCGGGGCTGCCATCGAGCTCGGCGCGACATGGGTGCCGGGCCTGCTGCGCAACGTGGACCACGCGTTCCGATCCTTCTCCAAATTCGAGCCGGCGCTGCAAGAGCTGAGCCTGCTGCCGTCGGAGTACCTGCGGCGCCAAGTGCGCTTCACGCCGTTCCCCTTCGAGGACACCGCCTGGCTGATCGAGCAGTGCGGGCCTGACCTCTTCATGTTCTCGACCGACTACCCCCACCCCGAGGGCGGGCGGCGCCCCTTCGAAGCCTTCGGCGCGGCCGTCGACGGCTTCGACGAGCCGACACCGCGAGCGGTTCTTCTGGCGCAACGGGGCCGAGCTGCTCGGCCTGGTCTGAGCAGCGCTGGCGATGACGACAACGAGGACGTCGCTCAGCGTCGAACCGGTCGCCGGCGCGCTCGGAGCCACCGTACGAGGGATCGACCTCGCCGCCGTACGGGAGCCGGCTGAGCTCGACGGACTGCGCCAGGCTCTGGCCGATCGCCTCGTCGTGTTCCTGCCCGAGCAGGACCTCAGCCTCGATGATCTCGAGCGGGTCACCGACCTGCTGGGCGGCCGCGACATGACGCCGTTCGTCGATCCTCTCGAGGACCGGCCCTACGTGATCCGGGTCATCAAAGAGCCCACCGACGTCTTGAACTTCGCCAATGCCTGGCACAGCGATCTCAGCTACCTACCCGAGCCCCCCGCCTACACGCTGCTGCACGCGTGGGACGTCCCCGACTACGGCGGCGACACCGTGTGGTCCAACCAGTACCTGGCGTACGAGACCCTGTCGGGCGGGCTGCGCCGGACGCTCGACGGGCTGCGCGCCGTGCACTCGGCCGGTATGGCCTACGGCACGGGTGGACTGCTCGATCAGTTCAAGGACTTCTCATCCATGGCCATCGCACCCTCGGACGACGCGTTCGCCGAGCACGTGCACCCGGTGGTGACCGTCCATCCCGTGACGGGCCGGCGCGCGCTCTACGTGAACCCTGTGTACACCACCCGGTTCGAAGGTTGGACGAAGGAGGAGTCGCACGCGCTCCTCGCCCATGTGCACGGGCACAGCATCAACGAGAACTTCACCTGCCGTCTGCGCTGGTCCGTCGGGACGCTCGCCATCTGGGACAACCGCTGCACCATGCACAACGCGTTGAACGACTACAGCGGTGTACGCCGCGAGATGTACCGAACGAGCGTGAAAGGCGCAGCCCCCGCCGGGCTGCACTGATCACGTGGGCGCTGGGGTAAGCGCCCTGGAGGGCCGTTTCAGAAATAGAGGGGACGGCCCGAGAACGTAGAGAACCAGCCGTCGCGGCAGTGGCGCGCGGCCTGTCGCCCGGCGAGCCGGCGTTGATGGCGTGGACGACGGTCGGACAGCTCACGGCGCAGCGCCAAGCCGAGATCTCCGGGGGTCTCTTCGACGGAACGCACGTCGAGGCGCCACTCGTAATCGGCACCCTCAACCGCACCGTCCGTGGTGGTGACGGTCGCACCGGTCCGGGCACGCCGGGTCCGAGAGAGGAGCTCGTAGCGGGCGTCGAAGGAGTCCGACCCGGCATGACGGAGGAGGAGGGCACCCGTGAAAGAGGGGGACTCGACCACGACCACCCACGTCCGCCCCTGGCGGCACAGGTAGAGGGTGGCGCAGTCGAGCACGGGGCTCTCGCTGGAGATCTCGGAGGTGTGGTTCGCTTCCATCGCCAAGTGAAACGTGGGGGCGGCGTCGATCTTTCTGGGACGAAAGTCCCATTTCGGTCTCGGCGGGCCAGGAGCCCCGTGGCCTGGTCCTCTATGGACGTGACGTGCCTGCTCAGCCGGCTGAACCGCCCGGACCGGTGAGGCAGCCGCAGGCTTTGCTCTGTCGACCCGTCCGGCGTCGTCGCCTTCGTAGGAGGGGAGGATCTCCGCCTGGCTCTGAGGCTTGGGTACGACCGGACCTTCGCCACCGGGAGGGTCTTCTGGACGCGGCGTGCGCTGGCGTGATCGTTTCTGCGGCCTCGTGTGGCGATGTTCGTCAGCGGCGGTGGTTGACGGGCTTGTCCGTCTCGTTCGCGTCGCGCGGAGTCAACTTTGTAGGCGAGTGGGATCGCGATCGCAATCCAGGAGCGGGTGATGAGGAAGGCGCAAGCGCATCGATTCGGTTTGGCCGTACCGCGGAACCTTTGACGGATTCGACGACGTCAAAGATCATTCCTGTATACAAGGCCGGCGGGGTGCTGCCCGGTTATCCTGTGCGGCGTCACAGTCCGATCCCGCGTGGAAAGAGCTCCGAAGGCCCATTGGCGTTCCAATAGGTCGGACCAAACCGAGGTTGACGGTGCTCGCACGGTGAGCTCTCGATCTCAGTCATTTGCGAGGGGATCATGACCGACGGTGGAACATCACCACAGCAGCCGGCCGGTTTACCGGACCCTCTGAAGCTTCTGAAGTCTCGGAGCTACTTGTCCCTGCTGTTGCTCGGAGCCGTCGTCGGCGTTCCGGTGGCGGCCGTGGCGTATTTCTTCTTGGAGGCGGTCGGCAAGGTACAGGCGGAGATCTTCAACGATCTACCTGAGACCCTCGGGTTCCATGGAGCACCTCTGTGGTGGCCGCTGCCCTGGCTTGTGCTCAGCGGGCTTCTGGTCGGCCTGACTATTCGCTACCTGCCTGGGACCAGTGGTCATGAGCCCTCGGACGGTTTCCAGACAGGCGGCCCGGTGGCACCCATCGACCTGTTCGGAATCATTTTGGCCGCCTTCGCGACACTCAGCCTCGGTGTGGTGCTGGGTCCAGAGGCACCGCTGATCGCAATCGGCAGCGGCCTGGGCGTGCTTTCGGTGCACCTGCTGAAGCGAGATGCGCCGGCCATGGCCGCAGTGGTGATTGGGGGAGCAGGGAGCTTCGCTGCGATCGCGACGTTGTTGGGCTCCCCCTTGGTCGGGGCCTTTCTTCTCATGGAGGTCATCGGGCTTGGCGGACCGACAATGGAGATTGTGCTCCTACCGGGTCTGCTCTCAGCTGGTGTGGGATCACTGATCTTCGTCGGCCTGAACGACCTGACAGGGTTCGGGAACTTCTCGCTGTCTATTTCAGACATTCCGCACGTTGGTTCGCCCACAGCGGCGGAATTCCTCTGGGCCATCGGCATCGGTCTCGCCGCAGCCGTTGTCGCAACCAACATTTTCCGCGTGGCACGGATCGTGCGTTCATTTGTCGAACCACGAAGAGTGATGCTGACGCCCGTGGTGGGATTGGCCGTGGGTGGACTCGCGATTGCGTTCCAGGCTGGAACAGGGCGCAGCTCTTCGTACGTCCTCTTTTCTGGGCAATCGGCGCTACCGACACTCGTGCAGCATGCTGCTGGCTGGACGGCAGGCGCCGTGCTCCTTCTCGTGCTGTGCAAGGGGGTGGCCTATGCGATCTCGTTGGGCAGCTTCCGTGGTGGTCCCATCTTCCCGGCGATGTTCATCGGCGCCGCCGGCGGGATCGCACTCTCGCACCTTCCCGGCTTGCCGATGATCGCGGGTGTCGCCATGGGCGTCGGGGCGATGACGGCGGCTGCGCTCAAGTTGCCCATGACCGCAGTCCTGCTCCCGAGTCTGCTCTTCATCTCCGACGCGATCGAGTTGATGCCGGTGGTGATCGTGGCGGTTGTTGTCGCCTATGTCGCCGCTATTTGGATCAGCCCGACTCCGGCACCGGCGCCTGCTCCGAACTCGGCGGCGGCGAGTTCCTGATGCGTGTTGGTGCCGAACAACTGCCCATGACTCGACTCTGAAGGCACAAAAGACCTGACGGTTGAGTGGCATCTGAGCGACGCCGGGTCATTCTGCGCGTCGCCCCTCGGCTGAAGGTTTCAGGTACGAGTCTTCAGTTGGTCCCTTTCACCCGCTCCGGGCCGATTGGGCGCCGCCGCTGTGGCGTGGCCACGGGGAGTGGCTGCGCCTCAAGGGCCCGGATGGTTGCCGTTGCGTTGCGGCTACGCGAGGAGCGTCGCCAACTCTGGTCACGGCGCAGGCGCCCTGCGAAAATGTTGGGAGGGGAAGAGGCTTGGGCGCGCCCGCTGCAGTGGTGTGCCGAGAGGCGAGGGGGAAATGCACAGGCTGTCATCCTGGGTCGAGCAACGGTCGGCTCCGGTGTTCGCGACGGCGCTCATCGTGGTGGCCGGTCTGGCGTACACGATCTGGTGGACCGCCGCGGCCCGTCACGGCTGGCAGTCGGTGAGCGACCTGTGGAACAGCGCGGAGATCTCGCTGGCGATCTCGCACGGCCACTGGGGCGTGGTCTACGGCCCGGGCTCGCAGCTGGACTCGCCGCCCGGGTTCGAGTTCCTTCTGGCGCCATTCATGGCGCTGGGGCACGCGGTCGGGTTCAAGACGGCGGCCGAGGCGAGTCCCCACTACCCGGTCTTCTGGTTGGTGTTGGCGCCCGTCTGCACGGTCCTGGCCACGAGCGCCCTGTTCGCCCTCGACGCGGTGGCGCGGTTGTGGGAGTTGTCCGAAGCGAGGCGCGTGTCGCTGTGCGTGGTGGCCGGCGCCGGCGTGGTGTCGGCCACGGTGTTCTGGGGCCACCCCGAGGATTGTGTTGCGTTGGCACTGGTGATCTGGGCCGCGTTGGTGGTCGAGCGCGCCGGGGCCGGTGGGCTGGGGCGGGCGGCCTGGCTGCTCGGAGTGGCGGTGGCGTGTCAGCCCCTCGCCTTGTTGGCGGTGGCGCCGGTGGTGGCCCGCTTCGGCTGGCGCTCGCTCGGCCGGTCGGCGTGGCGGGTCGCGCTGCCGAGCTTCGTCGTTGTTTTGCCCGAGCTCGTGACGCACGGGGCGAGCACGCTGCACCGGATCGTGGACCAGCCGTTCTTGCCGGTAGACGAGTCCTCGACGCCGTTCACGCATTTGGCGCGTTCGCTCGGGCACGGCATGTACAGCGGGGGGACGTTGCGGCTGGTCGCCACGGTGGTGGCGGTCGTGCTGGGGTGGGTGGCCTGCCGGAGCCGCTTCGATCTGCCGACCGTCCTGTTGGTGATGGCGGCGGCATTCACTCTGCGCGTGGTGTTCGAGAGCGAGCTGCTGGGGTTCTACTTCTATCCAGTCGTCGCTTTGTGCTTGGTGTTGACAGTGCGGGCGCGTGCCTGGTCGTGGTTCTCGGTGTGTGCGCTGTTGTCCGTCGTGAACCTCGTCATGGGGAACCGGCGCGAGCACGCGATCTCGTTGTGGTGGCCTGCGATGCTGTTGACCACCCTTGCGATGCTGGCGCTGGCGTATCGCTGTGTGCAGGTTGCGGGGGTGACGGCGGAGGAAATCGACGGTGGTGGGGGAGCGAGTGCAGACGGACCGGTGGCGGCCCTGACCGCTCAGCCGTCGTAGAACCCGTTGCGATGTAGGCCGACCAGGGTCTGCTGCCGGTTGGTCTTGGCGCGGGTGCGCGCCTCGTCGGAGAGCTGGTTCACCTCGGCGGTCGGGCGGAGACGCTGCGCGAGGTCACGCCTGCCGTAGTGGCATTGGATGAACATGCGGCCCGGGTCGCCGCGGCGTGAAGGCAGCCGGCGGTGCCAGACGTCGGAGACGAAGAGGGCGACGTCCCCCGCCCGCGCGACGAGGGCCACCGGCTTGATGCCCTCGTAGTCGAGGTCGTCGTCCGCCATGCGGTCGTGTGGGGGTGGCTGTCCGGAGGTGTGGCTGCCGGGGATGACGCCGGTGGGGCCGGCCTTCAAGGGGCAGTCCATCAGGTAGATGTGGGTGGCCACCGCGAAGACCGGGTAGGGGATGCGCTCGTCCCACGGGACGTCGGCCGGCCGCGGCACGTGCGGTCCGCTGTCGATGTGCCAGAACCGGCCGCCGTGCTTGTTGTTGTCCGGCGGCTGCCACCAGGCTGTGTTGGCGATGACGTGACAGTCCTCACCCAGCAGCGGCTCGATGGTGCTCAGGATCTTGCGGTTGGCGATCGCTTTTTGGACGGCGGCACTCCGGTTCAGCATCTCGTAGCGGAAGGGCTCCCAGTGTTCGGGCGGATGCCGGGTCGAGCGCTCGTCGGGCGGGTACTCCTTGTAGACCCGCTCGACCTCGGCTTTGAGGGCTTTTACCGACTTGTCGTCGAAGACCTGTTCGAGGACCACGTAGCCCTGCCCCTGGAGTTGCTTGGTGGCGACGCTGCCCGAGCCCGGGCGGCGGAGGGTGAGATATCCGGTCGAGCGGGTGAGCACGCTGTGATTCTGCCGCGCCCTCATCGATCTTGCATGCGCTCTACCTGCGCGGCCGTGCCATCGCAGAGATGGCAGTGGCGTCGTGCCATGCCCAGGCTCTCAATCGGGGATTGCCAATGACTGGGCTGAGGAGGAGGTCAAGCTTCCTACGAAGGGAGAGCTACCGGCGGTAGCATCGCAAACCGTGGATCCGATGATCCACTGCAGGGAGGGCGAGACTCAATGCAGCGCAGCCGCCGAAAGCGCACGTACGCCTCTCGAATCGCGAAGGTGTCGGCTCCGATCGGTGCCGTGTTCGTGTGTCTCCTTTTGAATCTGACCACAAGCCTTCCGGCCGCGGCATTTGCTCCGATACCAAACTCGCCACCCACCTCTTTCACGTTTCCCAACGTCGTGACCGGCATGGCACCGACGCTCGATGGCAAGGGCTACTGGATCATGACCTCGTGGTCAGGCATCTATTACGAAGGCGACGCCCACCAAGTGGAGGTCACGCCGTTAGGCCCTCAGGCTTACCCTGCTGTGGCCATCGACACTGATCCTCTTGGTCGTGGATTCTGGCTGGTCCAATCGAACGGCGACATGTTTCCGCCGGTGTCGCCTCTACCGTCTTTCGTCAACAATGGATTGCCGTCGTCGCTGAACGAGCCCATTGTTGGCATGGCTGTGACGAACGATGGCAACGGCTACTACCTGGTGGCTTCGGACGGCGGAGTATTCACGTTCGGGGATGCCACCTTTCACGGATCGATGGGCGGCAAACAACTGAATCAGCCGATCGTGGGTATGGCACTCGACCAGGCCACTGGCGGCTATTGGCTCGTCGCGGCCGACGGGGGCGTGTTCTCCTTCGACGCGCCCTTCTGGGGATCGACGGGGGCCCTCCACCTCAACAAACCGATCGTGGGGATGGAGGCCGCGCCGGATGGGTCCGGCTATCGAATGGTCGCGTCGGACGGTGGGATCTTTAGTTTCAATCTGCCGTTCTCCGGATCGATGGGTGGCACGCCCCTCAACCAGCCCATCGTCGGCATGGCCGCCGATGGCGCCGCGGGCTATTGGCTGGTTGCCGCCGACGGCGGGATATTTTGCTTCGGAGGTGCACCATTCTTCGGGTCTCCGGCGTAGGGCTGCATCCAGGTCCGCCGGCACCTTCGCCGCGGGCACTCTCCGAGACTGCTCGCTGCGCCACGGCCTCAGTCCTGCGGGCGGAACACCACCTTGATCGCCTGCGACGTATTCCGGTCGACCGCCGTCTCAATCGCCTGGCGGTAGTCCTCGAGGCCGAACTCGTGGGTCACCACGACGTCCTCGGGCAGTAGGCCCGCCGCCATTACGTCGAGGGCGCGATCGACTGAGTGGCGGCCCGGGCCGCCGGCAAGGCCCGGGGCCGACCCGGCGTCGACGGTGTGGTCGATGGAGCCGACTAGCGCCGCCTCCTTGTACCAGATGGGGGTCAGGTCCACCTCGCTGATCCCAGCGGCACCGAGCAACAGCACGGTGCCGCGGTGGGCCACCGCGCGCAGCGCCTCGGTCACCGAACCGGGCGATCCCACCGCCTCGACGACGCGCAGGGGAACCCTCCCATCAGCATCTGGTGCTTCTTCCGCCCGACCGTTTCCACCCGGGCCAGCCCGCCAACCCGTCAGATGATGCAATTCACGCGGCTGTGTTGACCACCCTGCGTTTCGAAGCGCAGCCCTAGCGAGCATGCCGAGCAGCCTCCCTTTCCAGGTCCGCCGTGTTTACGACGACGACCGACCGGACGATGGTTACCGCGTCCTCGTCGACCGGCTCTGGCCGCGCGGCGTGAGCAAGGAGAGGGCGGCGTTGGACGAGTGGGCGAAGGACGTAGCGCCGAGCGATGGACTCCGGCGTTGGTACGGCCACGATCCGGAAAAATTCGCCGAGTTCGCCCGTCGGTATCGCGCCGAACTGGAGGACCCTCCGGCGGTGGATGCGCTCGTACGCTTGCGCCGGGCGGCCGAAGATTCGTCCGTGACCCTGGTGACCGCCACCCGGGACGTTGAGCATTCGGGTGCGGCCGTGCTCCTGAACGTCCTGACTGGGCGTCAAGCGCCCACCGCGCCCTGAAGGCCGGGTCGAGGTGCCCCCAATTGAGGGCAGACTGGTACGAATCGACGCCGAAGGACACGGCGGGCGACACGAGCAAAGGAGGGCTACATGAGTACGGACGGATCGGCTGACTCCGAGTCGGGCGTTGGGCAAGACCAGGTTGACGGAGCCGTTGCTCTGTCACTTCCGACGGAAAGCGATCGGAACGCTACGAACCTGGCAATCGCCTCGGCTGGCCTCTCCGTTATCGGATTCATCGCGTTGTTTCGGCTTACTACCGGGCTCGATCGAACGAGAGCCGGCGCGCTTCGGCGCTTCTTGGCCGTGATCGCCGAGTCCGTGACTGCCGTAGGCCTAGGGGCCACCGCCCTGAGCCGCCTGAGCGGTTCGCAGAAGTCGGCGGGCACGCCCCTCGCAGCGGGTGGGGTCGCGCTCGGGTTGCTGAACGTGGTGCGGGTGTTCCGGTGGCTGCGACTCTCGAGGCCGGCTGTCTGAGACTCCGCTGACGCGGGGTGACATGGCGGAGAGTCGGTTCAATCCGAATCGCCGCCACGGGTAACGCCAACGGCCCGACGCCAGCAGGAACGAGTCCTGCCGGCGTCGGGCCGTCGTGCGTGGAGCTCCTGGAGCCCTTGAGTGATTAGCCCAGAGCCATCCCCACGACCGGCTTCGTCAGGTGGAGACTGCCAGCGGAACCCTGGAAGGTGGCGCCGGCACCGAATGCGAAGATGCCACCATCGGATGCGACGAGGTAGTACCCGTTGCCGGTCGGTGACGCAGCGATGCCGACGATCGGTGCGTTGAGCGGCTTGCCGCCCATGGACCCGAGGAACGGAGCGTTAAAGGCGAAGACGCCCCCGTCCTTCGCGACCTCCCAATAGCCACCCGTCGACGGGTCGACCACGATCCCGACGATTGGCTGGTTCAGCGGCTTGCCGCCCATCGATCCGTAGAACTGGGCGCCGGGACCGTAGGTGAAGATGCCACCGTCGGACGCCACCAGGGTGTACCCGTCATTGTTCGGTGCCGCACCAATCCCGACGATGGGCTTCGTGAGCGGCAGAGCAGAGGCCGAGCCGAAGAACGGTGCGTTCGTTCCCGCGGTGACGACGGCGCCGCTCGATCCGGCGAGCCAGCAGCCGTTCCCGCCGGGCGCCGCGGCGATGCTCACAATCGTCTGGTTGAGCGCCGCACCGGTGTTCGCGCAGTCGGTAGCGCGTGGGCCGTTCCGCGTAGACCATCCCGTTGCCTTCGGCCAGGTTGTAGCCGTTGTTCCCTCCAGGGACGGCCGCGATTCCCGTGATCGGCTGGCTAAGGGCCGTGCCGCTCTGCGATCCGAAGAATGGGACGCCGTAGCTGAATATGCCGCCATCTGCCCCGGCCATCCAGTAGCCCCGCGGCGTGGTGCTCGGAGTGCTGATCGGCGCTGGGTTGCCTGACGGGGAGTCCGGGTTCGGCGACATGACGCCGAATGCGCATTCATCGGTCGCGTACCCTCCCACCACGTTGGGGGAGGCACCCGCGTCGCCGTACTGGGTTGCCGGATTGTTGCCCGAGCAGAGCAAGTTCCCGGCCACCTGGTTGTTCGTGGTCTCAGAGGCATCGGGGTCGGCAAAGGTGTTGTTGGCGAACGTGGCGCTACCGCCGACCTGGACACGCAGTGCGCCGAACCAGCAGGAGGTGACTCCGGTGACCCGCAGGTTGCCGCCGATCGAGCTGGACTCATAGTCGCTGTAGAAGCCATACCCGAACGCCGGGCTGACGTCGCTGCCATCGTTGCAGTTGAATCCGCCTCCACCGCCCGTCTCGACCACGTCGCCACCGATCGTCGCGTTGTGCACGATGACGCCCAACGCCCCGGGGGCTTCGATGTTCCCCTGCACGATGGCTGTCGCGTTGCCGTTTGAGTCGTCTTCGCATGTCATGTCGATCTCGGGATTCGCACCGCAGCCCATGATGAGCGATCCGCTGTTCTGGACGATGAGGTTCCCACCCACCGTGAGGCCAGACGAGCCCGAGCCGCCGGAGTTGTCGGCGAAGACTGCGGTGAGGACTGCGCCTGGTTGGACCGTGACGTCGCCGCTGGTGACGACCTCACCCGTGTTCACCAGGCAGTTTCCAGCGACCGTGACCGTTGTATAGGAACCCCCGGCCAACGATGCGGGCGTACCCGAGCCGGCTGTGCCACAGGTCGCCGGTCCGGCCGCGGCCGCCGATGCGACACCGGTCTGACCAACCAAGGTCAGCGGCACGACCATCGCCGCCATGACGGCGACTGACGCTAAGAGGCTCCACAGGCCGCGCCCCGACCTTGGAGTCTTTTCTTCACTCGAACAGCGGGTCATCGAACCCTCCCATTTCTCACCCCAACACCGCCTTTCCGCGTTGGGAGCCCCGAGAACCGGGAGTATACGGAGTACCTTGCAACCCTGCTTGGTTACCCTCCAGTACGCCTGGGGACTCTGAATCAGACGCATTGCGAGCGTCGCATTGTGCGCCTCCGCCGCGCGATTTCCATGAAGAGCGTCCACCGTATGCACTTGATGCGGAATGGTCGCGATGGCGCGTGCTCGACGGAAAGTTGCCATCCGACCCGCCCGTCACATCTGCGGCAGCGGGGCCCCTGGCTCCCCACTGGGGAGCCGGTCGCTCGGACTCCTCAGTGGGTCAACCGTGGTGTGTGGGGCTGAAACGCCCGTCACCTAGGTGACTGTCACCGCCTCTTCATCTAGACGTCGCGCCGAGTTCTCCCTGACGTAGGCCAACGGTCAGAGAGGCTGGGTATAACCGAGTGGTAGGCACACGAAAGGACAGCAAGCATGCCGACGACGTCAGATGCAACTGGCCGAGCAAGTGCGGCCGGCGAGAACGAGATGGACAACAGCGACGCTTTTGAGGGCATCTACGACTCGCTGCGGAGCGGCGAGGCGACGGGCGAGGAAGCAATCTCTGCCACGCTCCATGCCTTCACCGACCTGGTGCGAGTCGCCGTCCCGGTGGCGATGACCCAGCCCGCTCGATTCGTGGACCTGAGCTTCGAGCTCGCCCAGCAGGCGATCAACTTCGAACGGCGTTTCATCGTCGAGGTCGTGTCCGGCGTCCAGCGGGTGCTGACCGAGCCGTGGACGGATCTCGACGGGGCCACGTCTTTCAAGGGCCAGAACGGCCGGGACGGTGGGCAGCGGACCCGTACCACCCGCCGAGCCGCCTGACCCACACCGCGACCCCGCCGTGACGCAGCGGCGCGGGTGGACCGAGGGCGAAGGTGCGAACCACCGGCCGATCAGGTAAGACAGCCCGATGGCCACCACGCGCAGCGTCCTCCTCGTCATGGATTTCCAGCAGGGCATCGTCGAGCGCCTGGCGGACGACGCCGTGGTCGATGCCGCCAACCGGGCGATCGTCGCGGCGCGTGCCGCTGATGTCCCCGTGATGTTCGTCCGCGTCGCCTTCCGCCCCGGCTACCCCGAGATCGCCGCGACCAACGCCACCTTCTCCAGCGCGGTCGCCGCGGCGGGCGATGCGTTCCACGAGGACCACCCCGCGACCCAGGTCGACGCCGCGCTGGAGCCGGCACCAGATGAGCCGATCATCCTCAAACGGCGCGTGAGCGCCTTCACGGGCAGCGACCTCGATGTCCTCCTGCGCGCCGCGGACGCCGACAGCATCGTGTTGGCGGGGATCGCCACCAGCGGCGTCGTGCTCTCGACGCTCCGCCAAGCGGCCGATCTCGACTACCACATCACCGTGCTCTCCGATGCGTGTGCCGACCCCGACGCTGAGGTCCATCGCGTCCTCATGGAGAAGGTGTTTCCGCGTCAAGCGGTGGTGTGTACGACCGACGAATGGGTTGAATCACTCTGACGGCTCTCGGCTAAGGCCGAACGGGCTGCCCGGATCGAACGTCGCACACTGGCCTGCGGCGTAGATTGTGCGTCGTCATGGAGACCCTGCTGTCCTTGATGCAGGAGTCCTACGAGGGAGACGCCGACGTCTGGCTCCCCGTCAACACGGGACTCCGCGACGGTCTCGTCCGGGCTGCTGCCCGACGTTGTCCGTACTACGCGGAACTCACCGCGCAAGCCGGCTCTTTCGAGAAGCTGCCCCTCTTGACGAAGCAGATCGTCCGCGACAACTACGAGGGACTCATCGCTCGTGGTCTGCCGGAGGAGCGTCGGATCGAGAAGGCGACCTCGGGGAGCACGGGGGAGCCGCTCGTGTTTCTCAAGGACCTGTGGTTCGGCACCGCGGAGACGGCGGCGTACCTCTTCTTGAAGTTGCTGCACGGGGTGCCGCTCGATGCGGTGCAAGTGTTGTTGACCGGCCTCAGCGTCGACGAGCCTCAGCTCGATGAGCTGGGGCTACCCCTCCCCGGGGCGAACGGACAACCCCCTATGGTCCGCGTGCCGGTGGGCTCTCTCACGGCCGAGGCGATCCCGGAGCTCCTGTCGACCTGGGCGGGGTTCGGGCCGTATTGGATCTACGGCACCGCCAGCAGCCTCGAGGGACTCGCCGGCGAGATCTGTGAACTGGGGGTCGCTGTCCCCGGACGGCCGGTCGCGTGCGTCACGACCGGGGACAACACGAGCTCCCTCGGACTCGATCGTCTCCGCCGCGCGTTCGGATGTCCGGTTCACTCCTGGTACGGCAGCAGCGAGCTCAGCGGCTACGCGGCCGGCACCCTCCCGGGCGCGGCGCAGGTCAACTACGCGTTCAACCCCTGGGTCAGCTACGTCGAAGTAACCGACGACGATGGTCGTGCATTGCCGCCGGGAGAGCCCGGTCACTTGGTCATGACCGACTTGCACAACCACGTCATGCCGTTCATCCGCTACGACACCGGGGATCGTGCCACCATGACGGGCTCGTCGATAGGGGGCTTCCAGATCGTCGCCGATCTGGAGGGTCGATCGCAGACAGAGCGAGTTCGCTTACCGAGTGGGCGTGTCTTGACGCCGGCTTCGTTGGGCTACGTCTTCCAGGACGAGCGCGTCGCCTCGGTCGTTCGGGGATGGCAGTGCGCCCAGACTGGGGCGAACGAAATCGAAATCCACATCGTGGCGGGCGAGTCGGTGGGCGTCGAGACGATCGACCTTCTCAAAGAGCGTGCTCGCAGAGCTACGGACCCCGACACCCGGATCGAGGTGCAGACGGTGGACCGGCTGGCCACGCTGCCATCGGGCAAGCGGTGGTTGCTGCGGGCTCAATAGGTCCGAGGCGGGGCGAATCCGACTGCGGCCATCGCGGTGACGAGAGAGTCGCGAAACACGTCGTCTCCGAACTCCGCCTTCGCCACGGCGAGCAGGCGCTCCTGAGCCTCGACCCAGAGGTCCGCGTTGCTCAGCAGCCGCCACGTCTTCTTGACCAGATCGGCGGGCTCGTCGGCGACGAGAATCCTTTGGAGCTCATCGGAGAGCTGGAGGCCCTCGGCACCAACGGGTGTGGTGACGAAGGGGAGACCAGCGCCCATGGCGTCGAGCATCTTGAGCTTGATCCCGGCTCCGAAGCGCATCGGGGCGAGCATCAAGCGAGCCGAGTCCAGCCAAGGACGCGGATCCTTCACCTGCCCCACCACGTCCACACCGGGTCCCGCCAGGCCCGTGATGGCCGCGGTCGGATCGGCACCGACGACCGTGAGTCTCAGCGTCGGATCCAAGTCTCGCAGGCGGGGCAGGATCGCAGAAGCGACATGGAGGACGGCGTCTTCGTTCGGTGATCCGGGGCCGGCGAGGAAGCCTCCAAAGAAGAGAAGACCCGAGCGTTCGCCGAATGGAGGCGGATCGTCCTCGACCACGAGTGGATAGGTCAGGCGGAACTTGGGCGTCGCAGGCGCAACTCCGCTCACAAAGGCCATCTCCTCGCCCGAGACCGACCAGATCACATCGGCCGACGTGACGGCATCGATCTCGATGCGCCGTGTCTCCTGTGCTTCGGCACGGATCTCAGCAGCCGCGGCGGCGTCTGGCGCGATGCCCGATTGGCGCTCGAGCCGTTTGAATGACAGCGCCTCGATGTCGTAGACGTGCAGCGCTTGAGGCTGCGTCCGCCGCAGGGCTGCATTGAGCCGCTCGAAGTTGTGGTGACGACTGACGACGACCACTGAATAGTGAAACCGGCGGACCTCGAGCCAACGCTCCCAGTCGGGCACGCCCCAGACCACTTCGATCCCGTCCGCCCAGAGCTGGTCGACGTAGCGATCTGCTTCGTGCGGATGGACCGCGAGATAGGTGATCCGGGCCTGTGGCCACAGGCGCGCCAACTCGGCCGTCAGATGCGCCGCTCGAGGATCACCGGATCCCCGGTCGTGAAACGGCACACGGTCGTCGACGAACAGGAGCCTGTAGGGGGTGCCCGCATCCCGGCACGTGACGGCAGGTCCTTCCGCGAGGTCCGGTCCGACCGATGTCGGCCGTCCCCGGTGGGCGTCGGGCCACCTACGGGACAAGTGCGCGTGGTTGTCCTGCATCTGCGCATGCGCCGTCTCCGAGGTGCCGGACCCGTGTCGCAGGTGGACGACCCGCGAGTTCGGCTCGTAGACCGTGCGCGCGCCCCGCTGGCGCAACGCCAGACAGAAGTCGACATCTTCGAAGTATGCAGGGTCGAAGACCGCATCGAAGCCTCCGACTGCTTCGAAGCAGCTTCGCCGCACGATCAGGCACGCACCCGATCCGTAGTCGACGTCTCGGGCAAACCGGTACGGCGCCCGCTTCGGGTCGTCACCCGATCCGTATGCAAAGGTGAATCCGTCGCCTTTGACGCAGGATCCGGCTTCTTGAAGGGTTCCGTCACGATTGAGGAGACACGGGACGACCGCGCCGATCGAAGGGTCTCGGAGCCGGGCCAGAAGCGGCGGCAACCATCCTTCGAGGACCACGGTGTCGCTGTTCAAGAAGCACAGGAGCGGTGCCTTCGCGTGCATGGCACCGACGTTCGACCCGGACCCGAAGCCGACATTCCTCTGGAGGGGCACCAACGTTGCCCCCTCCACCTCACTGGCGAGCAGCTGCCCCGTGTCATCCGGAGATCCGTTGTCTACGAGGATGACCTCGTAACACGCATCGGTTCGGGCTTGGATCGCTTTGAGCGACTCAAGGGCAAGTTCGGCTCCGCCCCATGTGACCATGATGATCGACACTTCCGGACGCTGAACCGCGGGAAACTGGACAATCGTCACCCGAAGACTTTTCTGAGCTTGGCGTAGAACGAACGTGGACGTGCCGTGTAGCGGAACGTCTTCGTGGCGATCAGGAGCTCGTGCTCTCTCTGGGCTGCCTGCAGGGCGTCCGAGTCACCGCTGAGCCTTTGGAGTTCCGCCAACGTCTCATCTGCCCGTGCAAGCTCCTCTTGCGTCTGGGCAAGCTCGTCTTGCACGGCCTGGAATGGTTCAGCCATCGCCGCGCGCTCTTCTATGAGCCGCTGGGCCGTCACGGACGAAGCCTGGCGGAGCAGTTCGACCTCGCGTGAGAGGCGTTGGATGTTGCGCAGCAGCTCCTCTCTGTCCGGCGTCCGCCCAGGACGTTGCGCGGCCGACTTCTCGGCGATCTCGGCGATGCGGTCGAAGTGCTGATCGAGCCGAGCCTGCAGGAGGGTGATCACGTCGTACGCCGGAGGAGAGATCCAGGCGGTCTCGAGGCGGAGACCGATCTCGTCCGGTAGGTGGGCGATGCGATCCGCTGCGCCGATCGTCTGAGCCAAGCCGTCGAGCTTGGACTGCCCGTTGAGATTGAGGATGACCTGCCGTCGTCCTAGCGCGAGCGACGTGATGTTCCCGTGCAAGGAAATGCCCATGAAGCAGTGGGCTCCTTCGATCAGGCTCAAGGTGTCAGCGATCCCGGCGGTCCCGGGGAAGCGGAAAACTGGCTGTGGGAGCATCGGCCCGATCGCGTCGGCAAATTCGGCATCTCCATGGCACGGCCCGAGCTCTGCGAGCACCACCCGCACGTCGGGATGGCTGGACAGCCAAACGCGAACTGATGCGGCTATCTGGGGGGCGAATCGAACGAAGTCGCGGTTGCCTTGCACCACCAGGACCGGGTCGTCAGTCGCAGGGATCCACCCCATGTGACGATGGAACTCCCGGCGTCTGACCAGAGGTTGGGTCGGGAGAAGGCGGTTCACCATGAAGGCCGAGTCCGGCACCAAATCGACCGGGGCGGTGACTCCGGCGTGGCGCAATCGCTCCATGCTTATGGCATCGCGCACGGTGATGTAGGGCCTGCCGTCGAGCGCAGCGCGCAGCTGCTCACCTTCGTCAGCCGATGGTTCGAAGGGAATGCCGACGCCGTGCCAGATCGCCGGGCAGACCGCTTCCAGCTCGGGGCCGAGTCCGTCGATGAACCAATCACTCGGACGGCGCGCCAGGACTTCCTCGCCGGTCACGCCGTAGATTGCGCCCAGATACTCATCTCGCGTGTGGATGATTTCGCCGCCACCGATGAGAAGGCAGTCGAGCTCGTGGGCGAGTTCGGCGCACCGCTGCGGGTTGCGAGGGCCCAGTTCCTCGGCCGGATGACCACCGTCGAGCGGCGTCGGGAGTTCCCGTCCCCAAGGGCTGTACGTGCGGATCTCGACGTCGGGGAGCCGTTCTCGGAGCTCTCGCTCGGCGATCAGCGGGAACAGTTGGTCGCCGAAGTTCGCGACGTCGAAGGTTCCCAAAATTCCGATTGAAGGTGGCATCGACGGCCTTTGACTCAGCGAACGAGGCAGGAAGAATCAGTGCGAGTGTAACAATGCCCGGGAAGCGCCCGGAATGACGGCGTCGCCCCTTAAGTCGGGCCCTGGGACGCGTGACGGAGCAGTAGTCGGAGGAGGTGTCGCCGGCGCGCCGGATCCTCGTAGTCCTCATACGCCTCGCGCGAGTGGATGATCCTGGCGTCGTTGATGAGCTGGATATCGCCGCGCTGGAAGTCCATGCCGACCCAGAGCTCGGGCCGGTTCGCCGTTGCTTCGAGCAGGTCGATGGCCTCGGATTGCGCGGCCGTGAGCCGCGGCGTCTCCGGGTGACGTTGTGCGTCGCGGATATACCAGCCGATGTAGAAGAAGCGGGGCGTGCCCTCCACGTTGCTGAGGACGGACAGGGGGTAGAACGGGTCTTCTCCGGGTGGCTGCTCGTCGTTGCGGTCCCACCAGAACGGTTGATACAGGGCTTCGACGAGATCGGGTCGCAGGGCCAGCATCTCGTTGTAGACGGCGTGGGCACTGACGAGCCGGGATTGGCCGCCCGACTTGGCCGGCTGTAGGCAGAGCAGACCGACCGTGTCGACCTGGTCGGTGTGGAAGTCCTGACGCTGGTTGGTCTGGGAGATGCGCACACCCGGTCCGGTGCGGTGGACGCGTTCGTCGCGGACGTCGCTGAGGTACGTGCCGGAGGTGTCGAGACAGACGGGACTGCCGAATTGAAGGCCAAGGCCGATGTAGGCGAGCTGGACGGTTGCCGGCGTCAGGCCATCGAGGGGAAAGCCGCGTAGGAGCACGAAGCCGCACCCCGAGCGCAGGTCGTCGGCGCTTCGGGTCAAGGTCGCCGACAATCCCGGAAGCGGGAACGCGCCCCGCGTGAGGGTCGCGGGGGTCAGACCTTCGCGTGCGGCGCGCTCTGCCGCGTCCACGATCTCGTCTCGTTCGCAGTCCGTGAGGGAGACGGTCCACGCGTCTGGGTCTGCCATGTCGGCTCCGCGCCACGTCGACGAGGCGTCGACCGGAAGATTGGGGCTCATCGTCATCGCAGACAGATTGCCACCCCGGCGTGCGCCGTGATCTGCTCAACGCCGTCTGGCAAGAAGCTGAGCCCCGTGCTCGTGGTCTCCGCCGGTGATGGTGGCGACATTGCCGATGGATACCACAGGGGCCTTGTTGGCGTACCACGACCCCTTTGGTGGCGCCCCCTCCGCATCGGGTCGCGCCTGCCTGATCACGAGCCGCCGCCCTCCAACGGGGCGCGCTATTCGGCTCGCAGCGCGAGGGCGGCCGGGGTGCGCGCGGCAATGCGAGCGGGGACGAGGGCGACCAGATTGGCGAGGATCAGTACCCCGGCGGCGACGAGGATCAGCGAAGCGGGCACGGTGGGCTCCGGGACCGCATTGATGCTCTGGGCGAAGAGGGTCCAGAGCTGCCGCCCTGCCGCGATGCCGACGGGCAACCCGATGAGGGCGGCGATGCCCGCGACGACCGTGGACTGCCAGGCGATGGTGGCGGCCAGCTGGCGGGCCGTAAACCCGAGGGTCTTCAGCAGGGCGAGATCCCTCCTCCGTCGCCGCACCGACGCGACCAACGTCAGCGCGAGGGCGACGATGGCACCGCCGGCCAGGCCGGCCGCCAGGATGACCGGCGTCGCCCCGGTCGACTGGTAGTTGACGATTTCGAGGGGGTGTTGGACGCCCAAGACCTCGACGCTGTCGCCCGTCGCGTTCGGGTCGGAGGCGAAGACCTTGTTGGAGAGCGCGGCGAGGCGCTTCATGTCCGCCAGCCCGGCCGCCGGACTGACGTTGCTGCGGAGGCGCACGAAGACCAGGCCGGGCCCGTCGAGATTGGGGTCGGGGTCTTCGGCGCCCTGGAGGAAAGCCGGGTTGACGCGGTCGGAGACGACGGCTCCGGTGCCCATCGAGGGGTGGTCGGCGAAGTTGCTGGCACCGCCGATCGCGGGGAGTGTCGCGGTACCCACGATGACCACCTTGAAGGGAGGGATGTAGAGCGGCGCGGTATTCGGGGTGCCGAACGATCCGATGACGGTGTCGCCTACGTGTTTGTGCAGGAGCGCGAGTGTGCTGGGGCCCAGGACCATCTGGTCGTCGCCGTCGACCGCGTGTCCGGAGAGAATCGGAGGGGCGACGGTCGCATCGTTGTTCGCCAGGAGGGCGGGGACGGTCTGGCCGTCGATCTGGACTGAGAGAGGGTGATATCCGGTCCAACCCGCCACGTCACGGTCACGGTTCAGCGCGGCGAGGGCCTGGGGAGGGACGACATTCTCTGAGGTCAACGCGTAGCTCCAGTTCCACCCGTACAACGCAGGCCGGGAGACCAAGGTCTGGAGCCCGCTGCTGAACGTGAGGGTCATGGTCACGATGACCACGGCCAACGTCGCACCGACGAGGACGGAGCGCGCCGGGACCGACGTGCGGCCACGACCGGACTGCAGGGCGAAGCGGACCCCCACTGCGCCGGAAGCCGGAAGGCCCGACGAGGCCGCCAGGTGCAGCAGTCTCGAGTCGCGGAGCGGTCCCCGGTTTCTGGTGGCCAAGCGGTGAGGGGCGCCCCGGTAGGCCAACGCCAGCGCGATCGCTCCGAGCCCGCCAATCAGGATGAGAAGCCCGAAGCCGAGAACCGTCCAGTCGGCCGCGACGCCCGGCGGGTGGTACACGGCTCGGATGGGACCGAGCGGAGACAAGGGAGAAAGCCCAATCGCGAGGGCGACCGCCAGCAGGGCGCCGGACACGATCGCGCCGAGCACCCCAACCAGCCCGTCCGCCACGATCGCGGCTGGGCTGGCGCCGAGGGCCCGGAGCGCGAAGAGATCATCCTCGCTCGAGCCCAACACCCGGGATATGGCGAGCGCCCCGATGGCCAGCGCGGCCAGACCGGCAATCGCACCGAAGACACCGAGCGCGATCGACTCTGGTTTGACTGCCCGCTCCACCTTCGTCTCGGTGATGGCGGTGACCGTGAAATTGGCGTCGCTCCCACTCGGCAGCACGTGGAGGAGCTTCTCTTCGACCGTGGCGATCGAGGTGCCGGGCGCGAGCTGCATGGCGTACCACGTGCCCTGGGCGGCATTGGCCGCGATGAGTGTCCGGGTCAGGGCGGGGGTGAACAGGACGTTGGTCGGGAAGCGGTCCGCATCGTCCTGGACCACCTGGTTGTTGAAGACGACGAGTCCGGTCAGCTTCATGTTGTACCTGCGCAGCGGCGGCACGCTGGGCGTGCCGAAGCCCGGCTCTCCGAACTGGTTTGACGAATAGGAGCCCATGGGGACGACCTGACCCACGTGCCAACCCATCGAGCGCGCCCCCAGCGCGGTGGTGACGAACTCGTCGGGCCGATCGGGGTCCGCCATCCGGCCGGCGACGGGGGTGACTCGATCCTCGTTGAAATACAGGCCGTCCACGCTGCCGGTCGTATTGATCGGGCCTGTCAGATTCGGTGCTCCGTCGTGCTCCAGTGGCACAATCCCCACGCCCACCCAACTCTCGACGCGCCTGACTTCCGGTAGCTGCGCGATTGCCCGCGTCAATTGCGGCGAGTAGTTGTTCGCCGTCGAGTTGCCGGTGACGCCGTACGTCGACATCGTGAGCTGCGACGCATTCGTGCTCGCCAGGAAGGCCGGATACGCCGACTGGGTGCGTCGGGCCGCGGCGATCGAACCCATGGCGATGCCACCGACCAGCCCGATCAACAACGCGATGGCCAGATAGCCACCCCATCGGCGGCGCAGGGTGGCCCCGAAGCGATACGCGACCGCGCTCAGCACGCCATCCTCAGTGCCCCTCGAGTCGCCAATTGCGCCATTGCGGCCAAATTGTGGCCCAGGCTCAGTCGATGCCCAAGGAGGGCAGCATCCTCATCGCCCTCGTGCCAGCACCTGATCCCAGGGCTGAATAGGGGGTCAGCACGCCGTCAATAGCGCTCCGACCTGCCCGTCGGCAGCCCGAGCCGTGGATGTAGCGTGATTCGGGCGGCTAATAGCCCGCGATGGCGACGACGGGCTGGTTCAGAGGTTTGCCGTTCTCGGAGCCGTCGTAGGTGGCGTCGCCGTAGGCGTAGACACTCCCGTCCGCCGCGATCAGCCAGTAACCGTTTCCGTCGTTCGTCGCCACCATGCCGACGGCGGGTCGGGCCAGCGGGAGCGAGCCGGGAGACCCGAGGAACGGCGCGTTGAAGGAGAACACGCCCCCGTTCGCGGCGATCAGCCAGTAGCCGCCGGTGGCCGGGTCGGCCGTGATGCCCACGATGGGGGCGGTCAGAGCCAGGTGGCTGGCGTCGCCGAAGAAGCCGGCGTCGCCAAAGGCCCAGACCGTTCCGGCGGCGGTGACCTCCCAATACCCCCCGCCGTCCGGCGAGGGTGCCATCGCCACCACGTCGGCATTGGGCACGGTGGTACCCGAGCCGTAGTACGGAGCGTCGCCAAAGCAGAAAATCCCCCCGTCGTTGGCGACCAGCCAGTAGCCGCGCCCGTCCGGCGTGGCCGCCATGCCGACGATCCGGCTGTGCAGAGGGAGGCCGGCCGCGGACCCGTAGAAGGGCGCCCCGTAGCTGAACACGCCGCCGTCGGACGCCGCGAGCCAGTAGCCACCCTGATCCGGCGACGTGCCGATGCCCACCACCTGTCCCTTGAGAGGGACGGCTCCCGCACTCCCGCAGAACGGCTCGCCCCCGAAGCTGAACACGCCCCCGTCGGCCGCGACAGCCAGGTAGCCGTTGAGGGCGGCTGGCGGGGTCTGGCATCCGGCCGCCTGCGTGGTGGGCGTACCGGTGAACCCGGTCAGATGCGAGTCGTGGTGGAACTGCGGCCAGCCCCCTGCCTCGGCCACCAGCGCGCCATCCGATTCGGGCACCGTGAAGTGCTGCACGACGCCCTGGACGTCATGATCGGGGCTCCCGGTTACGGCGTCGTACCCCGCGACCGTGATGCCGATCTGTCCGTCCGGGTCGTCCGTTACTAGTGGCGCATTCTGAAATCCGAAGGTGATTCCGGGTGCCACGCCGCCGTCACCCGAACCGTCATCCACGTGGACGAGTTCCTCACCCGTCTTCCCGTCGAGGATTTCCAGGCCCGCGGTGGTGCCGACGATCACGTCCTGCGCGCCGTCGGAGCCGAGGGCGGCGGTCGTCACCGAGCCGAGGACCGCCCCGAGCGCGGGCACCTTCCACATGACGGCTCCCGTCGCAGCGTCCAGGGCCCAGACCGAACCGCTCCTGTCGTCTGTACTTGTGCCCTCCACCACGTCGAGCTGGCCATTGCCACGCAGGTCCGCCAGAGCAGGGCTGCCACCCGTGGTGCCATCGAGGGTCGTGCTCCACACCTCGTTGCAGTGCGTGTCGAAGACCTTGACCGCGTCCTCGTCGCTCCCCGAGTAGTAGCTGCCGGTTCCCGTGGCGATTCCGAGCGCGCCCCCGGGCAGGATCGGACCGATGGCGGGCGAGGAGTCGACCTCCTCATTGGTGTTGGCCGAGCAAATGAGCCCGCCATGGTCGTTCAGGATCCGCAGGTGGCCGCCGTTCAGGTAGCGGCGCCCGTAGGCGATTCCGCCGGTGGACGCCCCGCCTACGACGAGCTCGTCCTGCCCGGTGCCGTAGAGGTCCGCCGCGGCAGCCGTGGAGAAGACGCTGTCCGCCGAGAAGTACGGCCATCCGCCCACGGTGCTCCCGGTGGACGCGTCCAGTGCGTCGCTTTCCTGTCCGAGGGACCCGGCGGTGACGAAGGGGGTGACGTTCGTCGTGACAAGCGTGGGAGAGGCTTGGATGCCGATGTCGTCCAAGGTATCGGTCGAGGGGTTGTTCACAACCTTGCTCCATACCAGTTGGCCGCTCGGGCCATAGGCGTAGTACCCACCCACCCCGGGGTCGGCCGCGTTTCCCGCCCCGAAGTAGGTGAAGCTTCCGTAGGGCGTCGACGCAACCGAGGCGGTCGAGTCGATGGGCGGATTTCCGGGCACGGAAATCCCGTTGATCCCCGGTGCCGGCTTGGCGGTGGCCCCGTCGTTGCCGCTGATCCCGCAAGCCTGCCCGGAGCTCACGGAGGCCGAGGCCGCGGCGCGGGCCCACGCGGCCGGCACCGCGCCGCCGGAGAGGTGGAAGGCGTAGAGGTCGCCCTCGCGGTCTCCGACCTCGACCGACGGCCCGGATTGGTCGAGGGTGACCTCGGCCGGGGACGCTTCGGCCACGCCACACGGCGCATCGTCGAGATAGTGCAACCACGCCTGGTTCACGGTGAGGGGGGGCGTCGACGCGGTGCCCACGCTAAAGGGCGTGGCACCGATCGTGATGAGCCCGGTGGCGGCGACGATGATGGCGACGACGCTCACGAGATGTTGCGAATGCAAGCGCCGGCCCCACAGCCTCGCGTCGTTCCCCCCGCTAATCCGGATGACCGTCCCCATGTCCTACTTCCCAGATCCCCACACGGCCGGCCGTTCCAGGCTTCGGAACGGCGACGAACTCATTTACGACTGGGAGATTCGGAGAACCGGTCGTCGGCGCAACCGACGGATCAGCATGCCTTTCCCCCTCCGGGGCGAGTTCCGGTCACGAACGCACACCGCGTTGCGTGGCCAGGGACCCGCACCACCCCGATTTTTCATTCGACGCGTAAGGCGTCTGTGTCCCAACTCGGTAACAGCAATCCGAACCGGTACCTGTGTTCGGAGCGCAGGATTTCTTGGGCCACTTCGCGCCATCGGGGCCTCGGTGTTGCTGGAAAATTGTTGAAGGAATCTCGTCGTGCCAGAGAGGGTCGAGCGGTAGGCGAGGCCCCAGTTTTGGGAGCCGGTCAGTGACGCGACGAACTGGGCGCGCGGAATCCCCGATGGCTACGAAGGGTGTGGTGCACCTCCAACGATGCGCACGGCACGGTTCAGCCTCCTTGGAGGTGCCGGGTTCGAATCGTGCACTGCCGTCCCGGAGAAGTGCACGTCAGCGCCACATTTCGGACGCTAACTCGGGGAACGGCGAGGAAGAGGCGCTCGCTGCCATCCATGGGCACGCGTTGTTGCCATGCCGACCCCGTGGGGGAGAGGTCGTTCCGAGGTCAGTTTCGGAGGGAGCCGGTGAGTATCAAAGAGTTCAGCGGTTACTCATCCGCAATCGACAGCCACCTCCAAGGCAGCGCAAACCTCGCGCATCCTCATGTCAGCAAGGCGGCCGATCCGTTCGACTAGGACAGCGACCCCGACACTTTCGATCGAATCCAGATTCACCGCCGAGCGTCTTGGGATGGGATCCTCACCGGGGTCGAGCACCACCTCGCTCGGCAGTCCACGGATCGTCGTCGTGCAGGGAGCCACGAGCGTTCGGCCCAGTCGAGGAATTGCGGCGTCTCGTGAAAGCACCACGACAGGCCTGCGAGCGATATCGGGCAACTCACACCACCACACGTCACCTCGCGACGGCAATGGGCTCATGAAGCGCCGGCAGCCTCGCGGAAGGAGTCGAGGTCACCCCACTCGTCCTCTTCGGTGAGTGGGTGCTCGTCGTAGACCGCGTAGGCGGCGTCCGTTTCGGCGGCACGATCCCTTGTCAACAATGCGACGAGCGCATCGTCGATGAGAACGGAATCAGGCTTTCCGGCTCTCGCGCGGCGAGCTTCCTCGAGGAGCTGCCCATCGACCGTCGTGCTGAGACGAACTCTCGTCATGCCACAAATGTAGCATGACTATGCTTACATTTGTGGCACATGGGGGCGTCGGTGCACGTGATGCTTTCGAACCCGCCCCCAACCCTGGCGATCCCGTTGGGTGACCTGTACGCCGGCTCGTTCACGAGGGCTTTGCGCACAGTCTGACCAGGTCCCACTGCCCGGGAAGTCGTCAGAGAACGTGGGTGCTGGCACTCTCGAAAGAAAGTCCGCTGCCAGCGACCGCCCAGCAGCGGTCGTCAGCGCGGTTCATGTCATCCTCGGCGCCCTTCGCCCCGCCCACGTGGCCCGGCCGACGCTACGAGCGGGGTGCCACGGGTTTCTGACGGAGCCCAGAGCCGGGGGCGAGGATCCGCCGCGGGTGCTGCCCGTCGACGTAGCCGATGAACGGCGGCATGATGCTGTAACCGAGCAGCTCCTGCACCCGCTCGGGCAACGTGGCGACGACGTCGGGCGGGACGGCGAGCGCCATGTTCTCAATCTGACGGATCCAGGGCTCGCAGTACTGCGGCGTGAGCCCCAGCCGGGCACCATCGCTGCGGTTCGCTCCACCGCGATGCAGCGTGGTGCCAAGGAAGACGACCACCGAGCCAGGCGACATCTCGATCGGTCGGATCCGTGGGTCGGTTGCCGCGATCGGCTCGTTACCGAATAGGTGGCTGCCCGGGAGCACCTCCGTCGCCCCGTTCTCTGCGGTGAACTCGTCGATCGCCCAGACCGCCGACACGCCGAATGGGCGGCGCGGGCGGGGCACGCCGCAGTAGCCGTCGTCGGGATGCAGCAACTGCGCCGTCTCACCCGGGTGGACGTTGATCGCGATGTTGGCCGACAGGAGGCACGGTGCGTCGAGAACCGCGTCGACCAGCTGGAGCACCGCAGGGTGCGCCACCAGCTCGGCCGTTGAGCGGGCCTTGGTGAGCAGCGCGTACAACCGTTGGCTGCGGAGGCCCTCGAAGTCGTTGCGGCCGAACGGCGCCGTGGCGAGGTACGGCGCGAGTTCCTCGCGAAACCGGCGCACCAGATCCTTCCCGGCCGTGTCGCGCAGCACGACGAAGCCCTCCGCCTGCAGTTCCTCCAAGGGAGAGGTCATACTAGAACGTTCCTCTAAAATATTCCTCTAGTCAAGGCCGTCGATCGAGTAGCCTCAGCACCGATGTCGGCCGTCGTCACCGAAGCCCGTCCTCGCCGCCAGGCGATCCTCGACGCCGCCCTGGAGTGCTTCCTCGCCAACACCGTCTCGGCCACCACGATCGACGCGATCCGCGAACGGTCCGGGGCGAGCGTGGGAAGCATCTACCACTTCTTCGGCAGCAAGGACGGGCTTGCCACCCAGCTCTACGTCGAGGTGCTCGCCGACCACCACGCCAACTACCTCGACGCCCTGCGCACCAGCCGCTCTGCCAAGGCCGGCGTTACGGGAGCGGTGCACGCCCACCTCCGGTGGGTCGCCGCCAACCGCGACCGGGCCCGCTACGTGTTCAACTGGCGTGAGCTGGAGGTGATCGACCGCGGCGAACCGGCGGTGGCGGCGCTGAACGAGGAGCTGTACCGCGTCGCGTCGGAATGGCTCGCCGGACACGTTCGTGCCGGCCGGATCAGGTTGCTGTCGCCGCGGATGTTCCAGGCGCTCTGGATGGGAGCGACGCTCGAGTACGCCCGGCTATGGATGGCGCACCCGACGAGCGCCGCCGATCTCGTCGACGCCGGTGGCGTCCTCGCCGATGCCGCCTGGCAAGCGGTGCGTGGTCGCCGCACGTGACCGCCCGGTCGTTGGGGAGTGACCGGACGCTGCGACGATCTGGCCCCGAACGTTCACACCGTCGATTGGGTTTCCCTCGGTAACCCGGATCGCTAATTTGAAGTGATGCCAAAGGCGGATTTGGTGCTCGAGGGCGGCGGTGTCAAGGGTGTGGGATTGGTCGGCGCCGTCGATCAGCTGATGCGATCGGGTCACACATTCGAGCGTGTGGCCGGTACGTCAGCGGGTTCGATCGCCGGGGCTCTCGTGGCCGCGGGGGCAAATGCGGATCAGCTCACGGAAGTGCTGGATGGCCTGCAGTACGAGCGTGTGCCGCACCGCCGGCCGCCGGGGTTGCCAGTGGCGAGCGAGAGCTTCTCGTTGCTGCGCAATGGCGGGGCCTACGCGGGTGATTACGTGCGCGACTTCGTCTTCGAAAAGCTGAAGGATCTCGGCGTCACGACCTTTGGCGACCTGCGCCGGACTGATGCCGGAGCGGACCCCAATCTCTCGGACAACCGGCAGTACAAGCTCGTCGTGATGGCGACCGACGTGACCAGGGGTCGGCTTCTGCGGTTGCCGTGGGATTACCCGCTGCTGAACCTCGACCCTGACGTGCAAATCGTCGCGGACGCGGTGCGGGCGTCGATGTCCATTCCTCTCTTCTTCGAGCCGGTCTCGATCCCTGACGGCAAGACCGGCGAGGCGACCACTCTTGTGGACGGGGGCGTTCTGTCGAACTTCCCAGTCGAAATCTTCGATCGCACCGATGGGAAGACGCCTCGCTGGCCGACGTTCGGGATACAGATCCTCCCCGATCTGCCCCTCGGCAGCGACCAGCTGTTACCGCGTATCGCCCATCCGGCGTTGCGAGCTATTCGGCTCTTGCCGGCTGGGCGGGTGCTCGAGCAGGTCGTGGCAACCGCCATCGTGGGCAACGACCAGACGCACCTCGAGCGGCCATGTGTCGGCTGCCGGACGATCCGCGTTGATACTGCGGGCGTCGGCATCGTGGAATTCGACGCGTCAGCCAAGCAGCGGCAGATGGTCGCCACCAACGGGGCCACGGCTGCCGAGCAGTTTCTTCAGACCTGGGACTGGGAGGGCTACAAGAAGAAGTGTCGCGGCACGAAGGCTCCGCCTCCCGAGTAGGAGTCGCTTCCTTATTCACCGCGACGCGCCGGAGCCCGTCACGCCAAACCGTCCGTGGGGGTTAGCACCACTTGCGACGCGATCAAGTGGGCGTTGGCGACCCTGGAACGCAATACGGGTGTCGGTGCACCTCCAACGACCCTCACGAACGCGCGGGAGAGCCCTTGGGGGTGGCGGTCCGCGAAGGGT
The DNA here is from genome assembly GCA_963783995.1 of uncultured Acidimicrobiaceae bacterium. GTDB lineage: Bacteria > Actinomycetota > Acidimicrobiia > Acidimicrobiales > RAAP-2 > Bog-473. The sequence continues at coordinate 1,960,091 of CAWAPU010000006.1, read as the reverse complement.
TGGTCCAACTCGGCGCAAACTGGCAACGTTGCTATTCGTGGGTCCGTGCATACCCTCGTGCACAGTCGGCTGCACAAACCCCGGCTCTGGCCCATCCGACATTCATCTGGGGTGGTCAGCCCGAGAATCACATGTGGAGGCTACGATTCGCTTGTCACGACGCGGTTCCGACGTCCGCAGGATGGCTTGCCGAGCGGGTCGCCCAAGTCGTGCCGGAGGCCGACCGGGCGAAGTCAGCCGGTCGGTTGGCGTCGGTACTCGTCGATGATCGGTTCGAGCTCCCCAGGCGTTGCGCCGTGCAGAATGACCCCGTCGCAGCCGAGGTCGATCTGGTTCTGGATTGCCTCCACGCATTGGGTTGGGCTGCCGCTGGCGGATGGGGCGAGCCACGCGGCTGGGATCAAGGTGGCTACGTGCTCGAGCTGTTCGGTCGTGCCGACGACGTCGAGACCACGACTGGCCTGCACGACGGGATCAGCGAGGAATCGAATGAGCACGTCCGGGTCCCAGCCGTTCGTGCGTACGAGAAGCTCCCCGTAGGCCTGGAGGTAGGTCGCAAGCCGCCCAACGGTCTTCATGAGCCGTCGATCCTCGGGGATGTGGTCGCCGACGGTTGCGAAGCATGACCAGACCTTGACCGTCGATGGATCACGGCCGGCCTCTGCGGCGGCGCGTTTGACAGTGCGTACGCACCGAGCGGTCGTCTCGTCGGTGAAGTACGTATGCAGCACGACCTCGTCGAAGCAACGGCCGCCCAGTTTGAGAGTCTTCGGGCCGAACGCGACGACACTCATCGGGAGGTGCTCGTCGAGGCGCTCGTCGAGGAAGAGGACGGGCCAGGATCCGGCGGGTCCGTCGTGGCCCACGATGACCTCGCCGCGGAAGAGGCGCCGCATCAACAGGGCGAAGTCCTCCAGTTGCGCGGTGGTGATGCGGGGGATCCCGTATGCGTCTTGGGCCAGGGGGACGCCGCGCCCCAGCCCCAGGATGAAACGGCCACCGGTCAGGCTCTGCATGGTCCGGGCAAACCCTGCCGTCACCATGGGGTGGCGCGTGTTGTGGTTGGTTGCGGCCGTTTGGATCCGGATCCGCTCGCTCGCGGCGCCGGCCGCTCCGCACAGCGTCGCCGCCTCCTTGCGGTCGTAGCGCTCGGAGATGAAGGCGGTGCCAAGACCAAGACGCTCACCGACGATGATCTCCTCTACGACGTCGCGCGACGACGACGGCTGGCCGGCGAGGGCGTAGAACCCCAATTCCTCGAGGACCCTCGTGCTCATTCGTCCACCTCCCTTAGGAGCCCGTCGACATCCTGGGCCATCGGGTTCCCGGACTCGACGTCGGCCTCGTCGAAGCCGAGGTCGAGCCGCATGGCGCGCGTTGCGGTGATCGCCATGGCGCACGCTCCGTAGGTCCTCCAGTAATGAGGATCGGCTACCTCGAAACCGGTACGGCGCTCCCAGCGCTCCCAGGTCGCTTCGCCCGTCGGCAGACCACTGAGCCGCCGTCCGGCGAAGACGGCGAAGAGACTGTCCATGTAGAGGTGGAAGCCGATGTCGCCGCGGGGGTTACCGACGTGGGCAAGCTCCCAGTCCACGAGGGCCGCCACCTTGCCGTGGCGCTCGACCAGGTTGGCCATGCGGGCATCGCCCATGCACGGGCGGGGGTCGTCGTCAGCGTCGGCCGGAGCGTTCCGCGCGAGCCAGTTCAGCGCGCGCTCTTGGATCGGGGCTGTGCCATGACCCATGACATCGTGCAGGCTGGCCGTCCAGTACACGAGCAGCGCGGAGTGTGACCCCGCCCTGGTATTGGACGCAAAGGTTTCTGCGGGGAGCGCATGGAGGTCGGCCAGTCGGTCGATGAAGTCGTTCCAGATCGACCGGCGCCGTTGCGGATCGGCGTCAGCGAACCAACCTTCCTGGGCGTACCCGGTCAGTGCGGCATCGGGTACGCCGATGCCGTCGACGCGGGCCATGGCGAACCACGGTGCTCCGAAGACGAGCCCCTCGGGATCGCAGGCGATCAGGTTTGGGACGGGCACGGATGTCGAGCGCAGGGCGGCGAGGACGTGCGGTTCAAGAGTCGGGTCGCGCTCGTACACGTAGGCCGGGGATCGCTGGACCTTGATGGCCAGTGCTCGTGGTTCGGCGTCGGCGAACCAGGTCGTGTTGGCAAAGCCGGTGCTCGAAGGATGGAGGTGGGCGATCGCATACGCCTCGCCGGTCAGCTCGAGCAGTCGTGCACTGAGGGCCGCGACGCTGGGTGCAGCCTCGGGCGTCTCGTTCATTGGCGCCTCGGGCGATGCGGTCGCGCTGGACATGACCATACAACTATACAGATCAGTGTCAAGATGTAAAGTAAGGAGATGGCGAAGCGACGCGGGTGGCGCGGCTCACCCCCGAAGGACGATCAGGGCGCGAGGGACCGGATCGTGGCGGCGGCATCGCGTTGCGTCGACCGGCTTGGTGACGGTGGGTTCTCCCTCTCGGAGGTGGCCCTCGAGCTCGGTATCAGCCGACCCACGGTGTACCGCTATTTCCCGAGCACCGACGAGTTGTTCTCTGCGGTGGGCCTGTACGTCATGACCGAGTTCTCTGACGAGCTGCGGGCTCATCTCTCGAAGTTCACCGAACCAGCCGAATGGATCGTCGAGGGCATCGCCACTCCCATTGAATGGATTCCCTTGCGCCCACAGCTCACGCTGCTCCTCACAGCAGGCCGCACCGAGCCGTTCATGACCGGCTTCACCTCGTCGATCGCGCTGGAGATGACGCGAGAGGCAATCCGCCTCGCCCCAGTCGACTGGGCCGGCGCAGGGCTGAGTCACATGGAGATCGAGGAGCTCGCCGATCTCATGCTTCGACTCATCGCCTCGATGCTGATCGATCCGCCCGACCCACCGCGGACAGGCGCGTCACTTCGCCGGTACCTCCGGCGCTGGATCGCTCCGGCATTGGTGGGCGTTGGCCGAGAGGCCGCCCACGTTTGAGACGCGGTTCCGGAGGAACCGTCGAAGGCTGATTGCGCGTACGCCGGCCTCCGGCACTGTTCCCGGTGACGCAGCATTGTTGTCCGCGTGGTGGTGGAGGTGGCGGGGATCGAACGTTGCGCGGGGTTTGGCGAAGAAGTCCACGTCAACGACATGAATACTGAGCGTACCTGCAAGTTCGAGAGACGGAGTGGTACGCGCTTGTACTCCCTGGCACTCGTTGGCACTCATTGTGTTCGCTCCGCCTGTGTCGCATCCGTGTCGGATCCGGGTGCAAGCGCTTCATCGAGCTGATGCTGGTCGGTGAGTGCTGGCCGAGAAGCTCTTTGGTGAGAATAGTCCGGTTGACGATGTATCGGGAACCGATATATAATAGGACCATGCAAGTTTTCGACACGACGTATCTCGAGTCCGAGGGGATCCCACATGCTCGATCAGCAATGAGGCGCTGCGTGCGAATCGTTTCCTGGACGATTGCAGTGGTCGGTGGACTCGCCTTCTTGGTGTTCATAGCTCTTCACGTCGTGCCGGTGGCTGGAGCAGCTGGTGGCTGCGGGGGAGGCTGAACGAACAGAAGCGCCGATCTCGAAGAGACACCAAGGCATGGTCTGGCGCTGGGTCATGGTCGTCGTCACTGGAAGCGCGCTCCTGGGCGCAATCGTCTTGAGTCCTTCCTCCTCGGCGGAACCGAGTCGACTTCTGGCATGGACCCTCTTCCTTGGTTCATCAGTGCATGTCGCGTCGAGCGCCTGGTTCGCAACTCAGCGCGACGTTCGGGCCCATGCCATCACTGACGACAGGAGAGGTCTCGTATGGGCGCCGCTGCTCCTTGTCCTGACCGCAGTCATCATCGGTGGTCTCCTTCCAGCAAGTCTGCTGGGGTGGATACTGCTCGGGTTCTTTGTCTGGCAGTTCCACCATTTCCAGAAGCAGAATTTCGGGCTGCTCGTACTCTTTGCCGTTTCGAATTCGGTTGGCAATCCCCGACTCGCTGAGCGGCGGGCGATCGTTGCAGCCGGACTGTGCGGAATTGCTGCGCTCATCGCTAACCCCACGCTCCTGCAACTCCACCTATACCGACCGATAATCAATCTCAGGTTGATCGCGCTGGCGGCGTACGGGATCGTTCTTTTGGCAGGGTCTTCTGCACTCCTGCATCGCCCGCGTATCGCTCGTCCCCCGAGCTATTGCGCGATGTATGCGACGGGATTGTTGTTTCCGTTGCCAATCTTTGTTTTCACGTCTCCCTATGCGGCTGTCGGCGGCATGACGATCGCGCACGGCCTCCAATACCTGATCCTCATGGCGCTCGTCGCACTCGGGGGCAAGCTCACGACGGACGGACGTCGTGAGCTTCTTCGTCTGTGTGTCATCGGACTTGTCGGGGGGGCGTTGCTCAGCTTCGGCTCCCACCTTCATCTGTCGGCCACGCCGTCGCTGCGGAGTGTGTTCGGCCTGTACGCAGGTCTCGTCTGCGCGCATTTTCTCGTCGACGCCCGGCTTTGGCGCTTGAGCAGGCCTTTCCCACGTGCATTTCTCGGGTCCCGCCTAACGTTCCTCACGCCTGTCACATCCGGGAATCTCAGCCGGTTGCCGATAGATCGGCTCCCGATATAACATTTCCAATCATGGGCCGCCCAAAGAGCGCAGAGCAACCGGTTGAACAATCACCCGGTTTTACTGGATTCGGGCGTTACGCCGGACCGGCGACGCTCATTCTCTCCAGCCTTGCCGAAGGGCCGAAGCATGGCTATGCGTTGACCAAGGATATCGAGCGCTTCGCCGACGTTCGTATTGCACCGGGAACGCTCTACGAGGCGCTGAGTCGCCTCGAGAGTCAAGGTCTCATCGAATCCGTCGAGAGCGACGACCGTCGACGCCCATACCGATTGACCGCTGTCGGTGCTGAGGCATTGCGGGTCCATCTGGGCAGTCAGCGGAAGATCGCCGAGGTTGGTCTCAAGCGTCTTGCCGGCACCTGGGGCGCCCCATGAAAGCCACCAAGAGCGACACCCGAAGAAGAGCCGTTTCGCTGCTTTCCTGGTATCCGAAGGACTGGCGTGATCGCTACGGCGAGGAGTTCGTTGAGTTGCTGGTCGCCGAGCTCGAGGAACAGCCGCATTCGTTCAGTCGGAGTATCGATCTCGTGCGAAGTGGCTTGCTCGCAAGACTGGCTGTGCTCGGATTCGCGGGGCGATCGCTCGATCCGGCCGAGGACGGGCGTCGTTCGTTGGCTGCCTTCGGCACCTCGATCTCGATCTTCCTGTCGGTTGCCGTTGCTATATGGGCGCAGCTCACCATCGGGTGGCAGTGGTCTGCGCCGAGGAGCGGAACCACGTTCTCAGCCATGGTCGTCATGACTGTTGCCATGGTCGCCGTCGCTTTGGCCTGCGTCATGTGCGCCGCACCGGTCGCATGGACGGCGGTGCGTTCGCTGGTGCGGAGTCCATCGGGCAGGATCGCCCGCCCGATCTGTCTGCTGGCGATCGGTTCGGCCGTACTGATCGTGGGCACGCACCACTTCGCTAACGGGTGGCCGGGCACTTATGGTCATCGCTGGGCGCATCAGGGGATCGTGCCGGGAGGGGTCGCCGCCTACGCCTGGGCCTCGACGTTGTTCGTGACAGCGTATTGGCTGCATCCGGCCGCCTTGATCCACTTCCCGACTGCCGAGGTTGTCTGGATGATGGTGAGCCCCATCGCCGTGGTCGCGATCGTCGCAGGAGGCGCCAAGACGGTTCTGAGGCTCGAATTCTCCGCAAGCCTTCTCCGGTTCGAGAGGTCATTCGGATACGTGATTGCCGGCGCTATGGCGCTGTTCTTCACCGGTGCATCGTTGTGGGTGATCGATGGGGGTGTGGGTCCCGGGAACTTGTTTGACACCGGTGTCATTGACGTGGTCGAGCTGGCCGTCATGGTCACGTCGTTGATACTTGTCGGCACGACGCTCGAACGTTCCAGTGGCACCACTGTGACGTCTGTACCTCACTGAGTACTTCCGACTCGTCGTTGGCGGGCCCCCGCAGTGAGCACCCACACAACACAAAGCTCTGAGCGTGTGGGCCCGCCAAATCGTTGGTCGCGACGCCGCTTCCTGACGGTGGGTCTTGGTGGGATCGGCCTCCTAATTGCAGGGGGGGCGGTCGGGCTCGAACTCGTTTCTCACGGGGTGCTTCCAGGCCAACAAGAGCTGGACAGCATCGATGGCGCGTGCTCGGTTTCCGCACCCGCCTTCCGCTTTTCGGGGACCGGCACGTCCCGATCGGGCTCCTTCTATTCGAAGGCTCGCCGGAGGCAAGTCGGCTACACCATCGCTTGGCCGCCGGGCCACCAGGTCGGAACTGCGCTTCCGCTCGTCGTGATGCTGCACGGCGAAGGCGGTAACCATTCGAACGCGCTCACCGGACTCCGGCCGAGTGAGGCCGTTGCGATAGAAGTGGACGGGCAACCGATCCCACCGGTCGCCCTCGCCACCGTCGACGGGGGATCCGGCTATTGGAACCCGCATCCAGGTGACAATCCGATGGGCATGGTGATGGATGAGCTGATCCCCATGTGTCAGCAGTTGCGCCTCGGACTGGGGTACCGAAAGGTTGGCACCATGGGCATATCCATGGGCGGGTACGGAGCATTGCTGTTAGCTGAGAAGTACCCGCAGTTGATCGGTGCGGTTGCAGCAATAAGCCCCGCCATTTGGACGAGCTACGCCGAGGCCGAATCCGTGAACGGTGGTGCCTATTCGTCCGCAGCATCCTTCGCCGCCGACGATGCGGTCACCCACGCCGGCAAGCTGGCGGACACGCCCGTCAGAATTGCGTCGGGCATCGAAGACCCGTTTCATCCGGGTGTCGTCGCGCTTGCTGAACGGATTCCGCAATCTGCCGTCGTGGAGTTCTCAAAGGGTTGCCACACCGGTGGATTTTTCGAAGCGCAGGAGCCACCTTCCCTCAAGTTCTTGGCCGACCACCTGACTTGATCGGCTCAAGGGATGCTCCGGGGGTTACCCGTCCCCGGAACACCCCCGCGGTACCTTGGGCGAGGTGGTGGAGAATGAGCGTCCGGCGTCAGGCGAAGTCATCGACGATCTGCATTATCCGCCGACAGCACACCTTGAGCGGTTGTACCGGGAGGTCAAGGAACGGCTCGACACGCAACGAGCTGAGTTCGACGATCTCCAGCGTCTGGTAGCAATCGTCTTGGCCGCCGGTGGCGTCCTTCTCGGGTTTGCGGGTACACAGTTCCCGACCTACCGGGGTGATCACCCGAAGTTCTGGCTCTTCGTCGCCGCTGTCATCGTCTTGGCGTTTGGAATCGTGGTGGGCGGGGCGGCGCTTTGGCCTCGAAGGGTCAAGATCACGCCCGAACCAGCTCGGTTGATCGACGACTACGTCTCGACCGCCACGAACATCATGATTTACGACCTGATCCAGGCGGGAAGAGAGGCCTACGAGCAGAATGCAGCCGGAGGCGCCGCGACCTGGCGGAGCCGATTCGTGCGACTGCAGCTCGTTGGCCTCGCAGCTGGGGCCGTGCTTCTTGCCGCCGGCGTACTGGCTCCGCACGTATAGGCTTGTGTTTGATGACGGATAGCAAGCCAGCACCGGCACCAAAGGAACCCGCTAAGCCGGTAACGCAGCCGGTTTACCCCGTTCCGCCCCGGCGCCCAATCAATGAGGGGCTGGTCGGCGAGGTCCAGAAGGGCCAGAAACCTCCCGCCGAGCGACGCTAGGCCTTCGTCTCCGGACGAACTTCAGCTCGGGGGCACCTACCTCCGGATCGGTATCACCGAAGCCTCTTTTGGCACCGAAGTGGCTCGCAGCTCATCAATCTTCTCGCTCAGCTCCACCTGCGCTCCTTCGAAAAGGTGGCCGTACAACCGAAGCGTCATAGCGGGATCGCTGTGACCCATGCGTTGCGCGAGCGCCAGCAGGTTCACGCCGAGGTCGATCATGACGGACGCATGCGAGTGTCGCAGGTCATACGTGCGGAAGCTCTCGGGCAATCCGGCCGCTCGCAGCGCCGGGCGGATGACGTCCTGACGCAACTTGTCGCGGTTGACGGGGTTGCCGTATCGAGTTTGGAATAAATACTCGCTCCGGTCGATCGCTTCGGTGGACACATCAGCGTGCCTGGCTGCCACCACACCGACCAGGTCGTTGCAAAGCCACTCGGGGATGGGAATCCGGCGATCGCCGGCCGACGTCTTGGGCGGACCCGCGACCAATCCAAATCTTTCGGTGTCGAAGCGATGTACCGGCAGCACTGTCTGGTGTACGTGGACCACGTGACGGGTGAAGTCGACGTCGCAGACGCGCAACCCGCAGAGTTCGGCCGGCCGCAAGCCCGTGAGCATGGAAGCCACACTGCTGGCTTGTACGGATCACGGACGTGGGCGACGAGCAGGTGCACCTGCTCCATGCTCAGGACGTCACCCTCCTGCAGCCTGCGTTTGGGGATGCGGATGTGGTGATTGGCTGCCGGGTTGTCCCTGCGGAGGTTGGCGCACACCGCGCTCTTCATGATGAGGGAGAGCACGGAAACGCAGTCGCGTGTGGACTTGGGCGAAAGGCCCCGGTTGACGAGGTGCGCAATGAACTCCTCGACGTCCATGTAGTCGATGTCCGACATGCGACGACCCTCGAAATAGGGACGAACGTGGCGCTGCAAGATGCCCCAGTAGCCACGGCGGGTCGCTGGTCGAAGAGTCACGGTTGTGGTCCACCACCGATCAGCCCATTCCTCGAAAAGAATGCGGGCGAGTTTGGGGTCGATCCAGGCGCCACGGCGGAGATCGCTGCCGATGTCGTCGAGGAATGCGCGCGCTTCCGCCTTTCGGATGAACGTCTTCGAGCGAGAGCGCCCCGAGCGGTCTCGGTAGCGAGCACGCCAATGGCCATTCGGCTCTCGGTGGATCGAGCTCACGACGCGTCTTCACGTCCTCGTCGGCACTCGCGAGAGGGCTGCCGCACCGCCTTCGGCGGTTTGGCCTCTGAACAGAGTGCTATTCCGTCCGGGTGTACCACTCGAACTCCGCTTCCCTCTTCTCCTCGGCCCGTTGTCGTTGCTGGCTGGCAGCGAAGAGGGATTCGCCCTCGTTGGCCCAGCCCGCTCCGACGGCACGCCAACGGCCCTTGTAGGAATGGTCTGCCGGGACATCGCCTCCGAACCGACGGGTCTCGCGCCACTGGACTCGAGCGTCACGCAGAGCGCCGAAGGTCGTCGAATAGCTGCGTGACTTGGTGAGGAAGTGCCCCCCGAACCCGAGACGATGGGCGTGTCGAGCGAGGTTCAGGTCGGCGAACGCAGGATCGGCACCGAGCTCGAGCGCCGTGGCAACCATGCGGTGCAAATGCGGGGGCAATCGCCGGCGGGACAGGTCTGCGAGCGAGCGGACCGGAGCGTCGAGGCGGGGATCGTCGCTCGACGCCTTGGTGGCGTACTTAGCGACGTAGATAGCCACGCGGCGTGCCCGCTCGTCGCCTTGCTCGAGGACTTGCACGTCGATCTGAGGGCCCCAGGTCGCGGCCCCCCTCGGATGCACCAAGGTCACGACCCTGGCCGCCTGGAGGCAGGAGAGGGCGAGCTGTCCGGCGTCGACTCGCGGGATCGAACCGTCCAGGCCGTCGGCCCGTACGACGGCGTGCAGATGCACGATGCCACGGCGCTGGAATTCGGCCACCCGACAGAAGGAGAGCCGCACCGCCCGATCGGTGTCGGCCTGCGTGCGATCGAGCACGACCGCGAGTTGTCGTTGGGTGTAGATCATCGTGCGACGCCACAACTCGGGCGTGCACGCGTTCTGGAGCACCGCGCCCTCGTAGTCGTAGCAATCGAGGCAAAGGGGAGTGCCGATCGACTCGTCGCCTTGGCGGTGTGATGCGGAGCACGTCAACGGAGCGCCGTGCGAACAGCGGCCCCGCCCATCGCCCACATGACACGGCGGAGCCCGCCCTTGCGGCGTGGATCGCGCCGAAGCCCGGAGCCGTCAACGTCAAGAAGACGGCCGGATGCAGGGCAATCGCCTCGTCCACGCCCTTTCCGCCTTCGAGCCCCGCCCGGACGAGGTGGCGAGAATCCCCCCGATAGACGGCGGCGCACGACGGACAGCGAATTTCGGACCGTGATCCGCACGCCTTGAGGACGACGCCGTCGGGGAGCGACGCGCTCGAGAACGTCACGGCCTGCTCCCCGGGGGGACCGGAGAATGACGTAGCCACGTAGTCGGATCGGACGGCGGCACCAACCGCAGCGGTCGCCCTGAGCCAAGAAGTCGCAGATCTCGCCTCGCCGTCCGTGGCGGGCGAGCGCTTCGAGCATCGTGTGGTCGTCGGGATCCATGGCGTCCACCGTGGAGCCTCGGTGTGACAACGATCCAGGTCAGAAGTGGTATCCAGCGGGACACAGCGAGTGCCAACGGGACACAGCGAGTGACAGCGAGACACAGCGGGACACAAAAATTTCCTGAAAGAAATTCTCGGCGGCGTGGTCGTTCGGCGCCTCCGGCCTCCAGCGGCCGTCGGCGCCCGGGCCCACGGACCGAGAGTTCTTCGAAACTTCGAGCCCGAGCTCTCGAGCCGCCGATGACCGGTGGGGGAGCTGTGAGCAGTTCCTCTACCGGATCAAGAAACACACCCGCCCGGTGGCTCCGGAGCCGCCGCTCGTCGAACTTAATGCCGACCCCAGGACACGAATCCTGTGTCTTTTCGTGTCCTGCCGTGTCCTGCGAGGTGTCGGTGCACCTCCAGCAGCGTCCCGACCTGCACATTCGCAGGCGAGGCACTCCTGGAGGTGGCGGGATTCGAACCCGCGTCCTCCGGAGTCGCAATAGGCCTTCTCCGAGCGCAGCCGGCAGAGGATTGTCGGGGGCGGCACAACTGCCGGCGGCAATGTCGCCCCGTAACCAACGAAGATTTCCTCGGCCCTCAGTTGGTGTGAGGTGCTGAGTAAGCCCTACTGAATGATGCCCGACATCCGATCCGTAGGGCCGGGACCGGGCGGACATGGCTACTTAAGCAGCCAGCGCGAGCTGAGGCTCGGCGTTTGTTTTTGGTTCCGGCTCTTTAACGTGGCTCCGGAGACCACGGCTCGCTTCTCCTACCTTGACGACCGAAGTCGAAACCAATCACCCCCATGTCTGGGTTGCCGACCGCTCTGATCAGCCCTACCAGTCTACGACCGATTCCGGACGCGACAGCAGGGCGGCGGCTGAGGTGGGCCGCCGCCCTGCTGAGGCGCATTCTCAGAGCTGCGGTCCGACCTACCCGCCGTGACCACCCGCCGCGCCCGCAGGGGCAGCCGTCACGGCTGAACCCTTGGCCCTGTGGGCTCTCGCTTTGGCCCGGTCCGCCCTCGGCCCGAGGGTGAGGGCGACGTCACCGGCGTCGGAGCAGGCCGCGCCGGGAATCCAGGTGCCGCCGGCTGGGGATCGTCCCGCCGGGCACGCCTCGGGCTGCGGGCTCGGGGCCGAGGATGACGGCGCCGGAAGACGCTCACGCTCGTCGCCGTGAAGGCACCGTTCACGTCGGTACCGCTGACGCGGACGGCGTCACCGGCGGCAACCGAGCCGTACGTCGTCGGACCTCCGGGTCCCACGTAGGTCGTGGTGTCCGTCACGTCGACGACCTGCGACTGCCCGTTCGAGTTGACGTCGAACGACGACGGGTCCTTCGTGGACACGATGCCGCGGACCTCCGGCGAGCCGGGCGTCGGTCCGGCCGTGAGCCCGGACGAGCCATTGGGCAGCGGCTGCGGTTGGACGGTTGGCGCTCGGTACGGACCCCATCGATCCGGCGCTGGGTGCAGACGTCGTGGGCGTCGGCAGGGCGGGCGGCACCGACGTAGGCGTCGCCGGAGTCGGCCTTCGGCGCCGATGAAGCCGTCGTGCGCGGGTGCCGCCGTGCCGGTCCGCCGGAGTGCCCGCTGTCCCCGGTGGCCCCGCTGTCGCTGCCCGTGGAGCCGGTGTCGCCCGCCGAGCTCCGGTGCGCCGGGCGCACCGCCACGATGTCGCCCACGCAGACGTTGTTGAAGCCGGCCGAGGTAATACCGGGCTCGACGAAGGTCGTCGACGGGTCGACGTCATACGTACGGGTCGCCCCCTTGAACGTGTTCACGACGATGGCGCCCGATCCGCTGGCGGTGCCGCAGGTCCCTGTCGTGCTCGTGCCGTCGACGCTGGTGACCGTCCCGGCGTTGCGCGACGTCGTCGTGCCGGAACGCGGCCCTGGTGTGCGGCGCCTTGTGGGTGCCCGAGGCCGTCGCCGACGACGCGCCGGCCACGGCGGTGCCGGCGCCGAACAGCATGCCGACGCTCGTCGTCGCCGCCAGCGCTCCTCGGATATGTCGGGTGCGCCGGTTCGCCGGCGTCGCTCCGCTGAGTGGGTCAGTCGGCGCGTCCGACTTGTTGGTCGTGTGTTCCATTGCGCGTTGCCTCCTCCATGGTTGTGCGTGGGTCCGTTCCCCTTCGGTTCACGCGATACCCATGAGACGTCCGTGCACGAAACATTGCGGAGGTCACCGCCGCGGTCTCCCGCGACGCACGGGGGGCGCCTACCGGGATTGCGAAATCCCCGTGCGGCGCGTCATCTGCCCCGGTGCGACGCACCGCCGAGTCGGCGCCCCTGCCGGCACGTGCTCAGAACGTGCCGTTGGTGGCGACGTCGAGCGCCGCCCCGACGGCGGGCGTCAGCCAGTTGGCGTACGTCGCCGTGATGTGGTTGTCGTCCCGGTACACGAGGATGTTCCCCACGATCACGGTGCACGTGCGTCGAGATGCAGAACCACGGGTCCGTGTCCACGTAGCCCGCGCCGGTCGACGACGCCACCTGCTGCTCCTGGGGGATCCCGCCCGGGTTGTAGAAGGGGTACTTCTTCGGAATCGAGCACGTCGGCGTCGACGTCAGGTTCTGGCTGAGGCAGTTCGGCACCTCCTGCTGGGGGTAGGGGTCGTCCCCCATCAGCACGACGCGGGCGCCGGTCGTCTGCTGGATCGTCGTGATCATCTCTTTGAGCCCGCTGATCCACGCCGGCCCATCGACGACGACGTGGTCGTCGGCGATGCCGTACTCGCGAGAGAACCCGAGGATCACGACCGCCGGACGGAGCGTGGCCATGCGCGCCAGCTCGGCCTGCTTCCACTGGTCGCACTGGGTGTACCAGCCCCCGAGGTCGGGGCTGTAGACCTCGATGTCGATCGGCGGGCACGTCGCCTTCGTCATCACGACGAGCGCGTCGCCCTGCTGGTTCGCCAGGTTGTCGATCGCCGGGAACCACTGCATCGCGTGCGAGTCGCCGAAGAGCACGACCGACTTCGACGAGCCCGTGTCGCCGTAGATGCAGGGGTTGACCGATGTGTCCGTGAACCCGTTCAGGCAGGCGTCCTCAGCCGAGGGGACGTCCGCCGACGCGTTGGAGAGCGTCGGCTTCAGGTTGGCCGGCACGTTCGGGTTGGCCAGCGACTCGTACACCTGCTTGTTGACCTGCGCGTTGAGCGAGTTCATCTGAGCCGTCGCCACGGCGCCCGCCGCCGTGGCCTTGTCCGAGGCGGTGGACGCCCCCGTACTTCCGGGCGCGGTCGGCGTCGTCCGCGCCCGGGGGTCGTGCGCGGTCGACAGGCGCGCCAGCGCAACGTGGCCCGTGCCTACCGGTGGCGGCACCGCAGCGATCACCACCAACGCCAGGCCGGCGGCGCCGAGGCTGAGCGCCCCGCCCGCCAGGAGGCTCCGGGCCTTGTGCGCCGAGAGCCACGTCGACTGGCGCAGCGGTTGCTCGACGAGGGCGGTGGTCAGGACAGCCAGCACGAGGCTGCCCAGTCCGACAGCGACCTCCTGGGCGAGGTCGAGCGTGTGGCCCACGATGTAGGGGGCGAGGATCAGCGCCGGCCAGTGCCACAGGTACCACGTGTACGAGACGGTGCCGATGGCGCGCATGGGCGCGACGCCCAACAGCCCCGTCGGTCCGAAACGCGACGCCCGGGTCCCCGCCACGAGCGCGGCGCCGGTACCGAGCACGGGGATGAGCGCGGCGGGGCCGGGGAACCGCGTGTCGGCGCCGAAGGCGAAGAGCGAGAACCCGATGGCGGCCAGGCCCGCCCACCCCAACGTCGCCGCCATCCACGGCGCGAGGCGCCGCCCGTCGCGCACCGCCAGCGCCAGGAAGCCGCCGATCGCCAGCTCCCACGCCCGCGTAGGGAGCGAGAAGAAGGCCCACGGCTGGTTCGCCTTGGTGAGGTAGACGCAGAGCCAGAACGACAGCACGGCGATGGCAGCGAGCGCACCGAGGACCGACCCCCGCCGCGCCGTCACCGCGTCCGTGCGACCGTGCCGGCCGCCGCCGCGGCCGGCGACGCGGCGTCCGATCGCGTACGCCCCGAGCAAGAGCACGGGCCACAGGAGGTAGAACTGCTCCTCGACGCCGAGCGACCAGTAGTTCTGAAGCGGCGACACCGGGCCCTGCGCGCTCAGGTAATTGGTTGCCTGGAACGCGAAGCGGTAGTTCCCGACGTAGAGCGCACACGCGATGGCGTCCTTGGCGATCGCCTTCACCTCGAGCGGGCCCGCGACGATGACCGACACGAGCACCGTCACGACGATGACGAGCACGGCCGACGGCAGCAGTCGGCGGGCCCGTCGCCCGTAGAAGCCGGCGAAGGAGAGGTGCCCGGTGCGCGCCACCTCCTCCCAGAGCAAGGACGTGATGAGGTAACCCGAGATGACGAAGAAGACGTCGACGCCGACGTAGCCCCCGGGCACGGGCAGGCCGCAGTGGTAGGCGACGACGGCGAGGATGGCGACGGCGCGCAGGCCCTGGATGTCGGCCCGCCGGCGGCTCTTCTTCCTACCCCCCGTCTGTCCCCCTGTCCGCCCCCTGGCGTCCGCGTCCATCAGTTCGCCTCGGCTCCATCTTCACCGACCGGCACCCCGGTGCGGCGATCAGCCCTCAACCGCTCCAGCGGCTCATCTCCTTGGACGCCCGGGCGGCCTCCCGCTCGGCGTCTCGGGCCATGATCACGTTGCGCTTGTCGTAGAGCTTGCGGCCCTTGGCCAGTGCGAGCTCGACCTTCGCCTTGCCGTCGCGGAAGTACAGGGACGCCGGGATCAGGGTCAGCGACTGCTGCTGGGTCTTGCCCATCAGTTCGTCGATCTGGTCCCGATGCATCAACAGCTTGCGCTTGCGGTCAGGGTCGTGCGACCCGAACCCGCTGGCGAACTGCCACGGCGGGATGTGCAGCTGGAAGAGCCACAGCTCCCCGCCGTCGACTCGGGCGTACGCCTCGGTGAGCTGGGCCTTGCCCTCCCGCAGCGACTTCACCTCCGAGCCCTGCAGCACGATCCCGGCCTCGAACGTCTCGAGGAACTCGTACTCCCGCCGGGCGCGCCGGTTCGTGGCGACCACCCGGTCGCCCCCGCTCGCCTCCCGGGCGGCGGTCCGCTTGGCGATCTGCTTCTTTGCCCTGGCCATGAGGGATACGAGGGTACTGTCCGGACGTGCTCCGCCTGCCCCGGGACCTCTACATGGAGATGGTCGGCCACTGCCTGGCCGGTCTGCCCGACGAGGCGTGCGGCCTCCTGGTCGGGTCCTATGGAGGGGACGACGCCGCCTACCTCTTCCCGACGCCCAACGCCGCCGCCTCCGCCATGGTCTACGAGATCGACCCCAAGGACATGCTCCGCGTCGACCGGGCCGCCCGCGAGCTCGGCGCCGACATCATGGGCGTCTTCCATTCCCACACCCACACCGACGCCTACCCCTCGCCGACCGACGTCGCCCAGGCGACGGACCCGGGCTGGCACTACGTGCTCGTCTCGCTGCGCGACACCCACCCCGTCTTGCGCAGCTACGCCATCGTCGACGGCGAGATCGTCGAGGAGCCCGTCGACGTCCCCGGGCTCGACGTCCCGGGCCTCGACCTCGCCCCCGACCCCAACGCAGGCCACGGCCGGGAGCCCGGCTAGGGACGAGGCCGAGGTTCGTCCCATGTGTGTATGTGTGTACACACATGGGACGAGGGGACACCGGCAGGGTGGCCACGGCGCGGGCCGCCGAGACCGCCCAGGGTTGGAGATCAGGCCCCCGGGAGGTGGTCCGGCGGTGAGGTGGGGTGGCCCGCAGGGCCCGAAGCAGGCTCGTCCCAGTGGGCCTTGTAGAATCGTTACCAGATCAGTCAACAATCGTCCGACCAGCTCTTAGACGGTCCGGATCGCCCTCGGTCGTCCAGGAGCCGGCGGTGCGCCCCGGCCGACGAGCACGATGGAGGAGGCCCCGTGGCCGTCGAAGTCCGCATACCGACCGTCCTGCGCAGTGCCGCCGGGGGCGCCTCCGTCGCCACGGTCGACGGCGCCACCGTGGGTGAGGTGCTCTCCAAGCTCGTCGCCGAGTATCCCGGCATCGCCGGGCAGGTGCTCACCGACGACGGGACGCTGCACAAGTTCGTGAACGTCTACGTCGACGACGACGACGTCCGCTACCTCCAGGGTCTCGACACGCCGGTCCGAGACGGCGCCGAGGTGTCCATCCTTCCTGCCGTCGCGGGCGGCTGACGGCGCCGGTCGCCGGCGAGGAAACGGCGCGCATGGCCCTCTACCCCTCCGTGCTCGACATGATTGGCGACACGCCGCTCGTCGACATCAGCGCGCTCAGCCCGAACCCCGACGCGCGCATCTACATGAAGCTCGAGGGGCAGAACCCCGGTGGGTCGGTGAAGGACCGGGTGGCGCTGTCGCTGATCGAGGACGCCGAGCGGCGCGGCGTGCTCGTGCCGGGGGCGCCCGACCAGGTGCTCATGGAGCCGACGTCGGGCAACACCGGCATCGGCCTGGCCATGGTGTGCCGGGTCAAGGGGTACCACCTCAAGGCCGTGATGCCGACGAGCGTCTCGCCGGAGCGCCGCCAGCTGCTCGAGGTGTGGGGGGCCGAGATCATCGAGTCGCCGGGGACCGAGGGGTCCAACGGCGCCGTCCGCATGGCGCAGGGCCTGGCGGCCGAGCACCCCGAGTGGGTCTTCTTGTATCAGTACGGCAACCCGGCCAACCCACGGGCGCACTACGAGGGGACGGGCCCGGAGATCTTGCGGGACTGCCCCGGCATCACGCACTTCGTCGCCGGGCTCGGGACGTCGGGCACGCTGCTCGGCGTCGGGCGCTTCTTGCGCGAGAAGCTCGGCGACGCCGTCTCCATCTGGGCCGTCGAGCCGCCGGCGGGCGAGATGGTCGACGGGTTGCGGAATTTGGACGACGGGTACATCCCGCCGATCTTCGAGGACCTCGGGGGCGCCGAGCTGTTGGACCGCAAGAGCGTGGTACGGCCCCTGGAGTCGATCGAGTGGACCCGGCGGCTGACCGAGGTCGGAGTGTTCGCGGGGATCTCCTCGGGGGCGGCGATGGCCGGCGCCGTGAAGTGCGCGGCGTCCTTGGAGCCGGGGGTGGCGGCCTCGATCGTCGTGGTGTCGGCCGACGGGGGTTGGAAGTACCTCTCGACGGGGGCCTGGACCGACGACCTCGACGAGGTCACCGAGCGGGCGAAGTCGATCATCTATTTCTAGCGAGGGCGTCAACTCCCGCTGTTGGCGGCCCGTCAGCTGCGCCGAGCCCCACCGATCGCGCACAGGAGCACGATCCGAGCGCGCCGATCACCGCCACGATGAGGCCCCAACCGACGTTGATGTCCGGACCTCAGCCCGGTGACCACCCTGCCGGCGATGCTCCCCGTCGTGGGAGTGGCTTGCGAGATCTTCTGGATGATCCGGACGAGGTCGTAGATCGCGAACCCGGTGGCGACGACGGCGATGATCAGGGCCACGGTGCGGAACAAGGGCTCGGGACTGATCATGCTCATGCACGCCAGGATGAAGAGCAGGAGCCCGCAGGCGAAGGTGATCCACCCGTTGACCCCGATGAGACTCGAGATGGAGCTGTCGGTTCCTGTTGGCCGAGTAGCTGAGTTTGACGATCGAGACGGTGACCCAGGGCGTGAAGGAGCCGACGATCAGCATGACGCTGCCCAGCAGCAGACCGAGCGCGCCGGCCGAGACGGTCGGGGAGGTCTGCAGGCGGGCCTGGGACGTGGAGACCGACGGGCGGGTGGCGACCCGGGAGAGGTGGCACCGGGAACGGCCCCGGCCGCCGCGGGTGCTCCGGGTGGCGGCTCGCTCACCCACTGACCGGCGATCCAGCACGTTGCGCGATCCAACCCGAGCCGTCCCAGTACTTCGGCAGGTTGGGCGACATCCGTCGGGATACCACCGGGCTCCTGCACTGCGGGGCCCGCCGTCGTGAAACCGTCCGTCACGTTGCCACCATTCCACCAGGTCGCGCCTCGCCTGACGCGCTCGGCCGAGTGTACCCACCGAGCTTCAAATGGACGTGACGATCTGCAAGGCTCGGAGGCGTGGAGCCAGCGGACGGTGCGCCGGAGGTCGCGCGACTGCGTCGCCGGTTCGCTGATCAGATGGAGGCGCTCGACGAGACGGCGTGGAACGCCGCGTCGTGGTGGCGGGCTGGCGCTTGCGCGACGTGCTCGCCCACCTCGTGCGCGGCGCGGAGATGACCTACGGGTCGCTGACGGTCGACCTCCTGCGTGGCGGGTTCCGACCCGACGCCTCGGTGCGCAACGCGACGCGACGTCTGGTGCCGCCCGTCCCGGGGGCTGGCCGATCAACTGCGCGCCGCGGCCACTCGGCCTTCCATCTCGTCGGGGCGAACGAGGGATGGGGCTGGCCGAGTCCTGGTGCACAGCGCCGCGCCTTCCGCCGGGTCGGTCTGGACGTGGACGTCGCGCCCGCCGACGTGGCCCCCGCGTTGGACCCCTTTGCCGGGGGCGCGTGATGGTGCACGCGGTGCCGCAGCAGGGCCGCCGCCTGGTGGCGACGGACCTCGCTGGCCCAGGGCCGCGGGCCCGAGGTCGCGGGGGAGCATCGACCTCCTGTTGTTCGTCGCCAACGGGCGCCAGGTGCTCCCGTGCCTCGAAGGTCGAGGGGTGGCCGGGATGTAGGGGCTGGTCGGCCGGGGCTTCGTGCGCCGGCGGGTCACCTTGGACACGGTGAACGTGCAGTCGGCCGGCGAGGGGGCTTGGGCAGGTAGGCCTGACACCCCTCGAGCGTCAGCGTGTCGTTGCCGACCCCGATCTGGAGCGAGCTGGGCACCGACGAGGCCGTCTTCGTCGTCGAGCCGGTCGCCACGTCGCTCGACGTGGCGGTCGCGGTCTGACCCGTGACGTTGCCGCTGAAGTCGAGCACGTGTGATGTCGTTCCGTCCTGATAGGCGAAGGTCACGACGCCGCGAAACCGTTCGTTGGCCGAGCTGATCGTGACGACGTAGTGCGGCGTCCCCGAAGAACCCGCCGGCACGTACGTCCCGGTGGCCAACGCCGACGCGGGGGCGATGGCGCTCGACGTCGTCGTGGAGGACGAGCTCGACGGCGAAGAGCTACACGCAGCCAGTCCGACCCCTCCCATCACCATTGCCAAAGCCCAAACCACGCGTTGCCTGCGCATGTGCCCCACCGCCTGTTCGCTCGAGCCAACCCCGGCATGGGCGGCAAGGGGGACAATGTATCCAGCGTGGGGGCGGGCCAGGGTCATGGTGCGTCGGCGCCAGCGTCGTCGCGCAACTCGGCGGCACGGGCCGCCAGCTCGACGAGCACGGCGATCACCTGGGGGACCAAGCCGTCGCCGCTCGGTGTGAGGTGCTCGCCGAACTCCCCGATGCCGCGCAGGCTCGGTGGCAGCTCGATCTGCACGCCGTGCGCCACGGGGAGGTTGACCGGGTTCTCGGGATGGAACCCGAGCCGTATCTGCTCGCCCCCGACGCGATAGTCCGGGAAGCGATCGCCGAGGAGGGTGCGGGCAACGTCGAGCAATTCCGGGTTGAGGCCACCGAGGATGACCCCCTGCAGGGGACCGGTCTGTCGCCCGCGCCGCGCCGGTCCGTAGGGCTCGATGACGACGTCGCGGGCGAGGTCGACCGCGAGCGTCAAGCTGTCGCGCCCGAACCCGTGCACGGAGATCGCGATCTGGACGTGGTCGAGGAACACACTGAATTTCGCCGACTGCGCGGGGTCGTGTCGCCGCGAGGTGAGGTGGACCCGGAGGTCACGGGGCTGGACGATCGCGTAGTACGACGCGCCGGATCGCTCGGCCGCCTGGCTCGCGATCTCGTGCGTCCCCCGGTCCTGCGAGCCGCCGTGCAGCGCCAGGAAACCCACGGTCGAGCGCAGCTCGCAGATCTCCTCGACACCGGGGAGCGCGAGGAGCTCGGCGAGGTCCATGTGGCTCGGTTTCGGGGCGCTCGAGACGTCGATGCCGCAGGGTGAGCCGGACTTCACCGTTGCCGCAACGAGATTGGTCGTGATTTCCGCCGAGCCGGCGAGCCCTGTTCTGCGCATGGCGGTCACCCTACAGATCCAGGTCGGAGCGACGAAGTGTCGGACCCGAGGCGTCCGAGCTCGGAAACGGGACTCAAGCACCCCCGGATACCTGCCGATCCAAGCGAGGCAGGGGGAGGTGGCGGTCGCGTCGCGTGCCCCGAGGCAAGCGATCGGAGCATCCATGAAGATTCGACGCAGGGACGGCGTTCCGGCGCCCGAAGGTGACGTCCTGGTGCTGGAGGACGACCGGGCCTCGGCGCCGGAGGTGTCGAGCGTGTCCGAGGCCCCGCCGGTGCCCGACGGGACCGCCGGCGACGCCGGAGCGCCGCGTCGTCGAAGGCCGGCGCGTCCGCCAACGGCCGCAGCGCCCACGCGGCGAACGGGAAGGCAACGGGAACGGGAACGGGAACGGGGTGCCGGCCGGATCGGCGACGCCCGCCGCTCGGGCGTCGGGGACGCCTGCGAAGACCAAGGGCCTCTTGGGCCAGCTGCTCGTCAAGCGTGGCGTGGTCACCGAGGAGCAGATCGCAGCGGCGCTCGAGCTGCAGGCGGGTTCGGGCAAGCGCCTCGGCGAGATCCTCGTCGACATGGGCGGCTCGACGAGCAGCGACTCGTCGAGGCGCTGGCGGACTTCTTCGACATGCCGGTGACGCACCTCGCCGCGACGCCCCCGACCCGGCGGCGTTGGCGCTCATCCCCGAAGAGTTGGCCCGCGAGCATCTCGTCATCCCCGTCCAGCATCGACGGCGACGGCTTGCACGTGGCGGTGGCGCAGCCGAGCGACGACCTGCGGTTCCTGCTGACGCGAGACCAGTGGTCGCTCGGTGCGGCTGCAGCTCGCCTCCGTGTCAGCGACATCCGCTGGGCCATCGACCGCAGCTACCAGGCGATCGGCGGCGTCGGCAAATGGTGCAGGCGTTCGAGGCGGTGGAGGGCTCGCGAAGCGCCGCCGTCGAAGACCGGCGCCGCGGGAGTGGTGACCGACGACGCACCGGTCGTCCAGGTCGTCGACCGCATCCTGACCCAGGCCATCCGCGACCGCGCCTCCGACGTGCACATCGAGCCGCACGGACGACATCTGCGGGTCCGCTTCCGCATCGACGGCGCCCTCAAGGACGTGCTCGAGCTCCCGGCGCCATGGGCCTCGGGCTGGTCAGCCGCATCAAGATCATGGCCGGCATGAACATCGTCGAGCGGCGCCGGCCCAGGACGGCCAGTTCACCACCAACGTCGACGGCAGGACATCGACGTCCGGGTCGCCACCATGGCCACCGTCTGGGGGGAGAACTGCGTCATGCGGATCCTCGACAAGACCCGCTCGCTCTTCCGGCTCGACGACCTCGGCATGCCGGCCGACACCCACGAGCGTACTCCAAGATGGTCCGCTCCCCGTTCGGCATGGTGCTGTGCGCCGGCCCGACCGGCAGCGGCAAGACCACCACCCTCTACGCCACGCTCAGCGAGATCAACGACCCAACGCGCAACGTCATGACCATCGAGGACCCGTCGAGTACGTCTTCCCGTCGATCAACCAGATCCAGACCAACGAGCAGGCCGGCATCACCTTCGCCACCGGGCTGAAGTCGATCCTGCGCCAGGACCCCGACGTCATCCTCGTCGGCGAGATCCGCGACGTCGAGACGGCCCGCATCGCCGTCCAGTCCGCGCTCACCGGCCACTTCGTGCTCTCGTCGCTGCACGCCACCGACTCGGTGTCGGCCCTGCACCGCTTCCTCGACATGGGCATCGAGTCGTTCCTGATCGCCTCCTCGGTGCTCGCCGTCGTCGGCCAGCGGCTCGTGCGCCGCATCTGCCCGTCGTGCAAGACGCCGCTACACCCCGACCGCCGAGGAGATGGCCTTCTACGAGGAGAGCGGCGGGTAGCCCAAGGACGACTTCTTCCGCGGCGACGGGTGCAACTTCTGCGCCCGGCACCGGCTATCTGGACCGGATCGGCGTCTACGAGCTCCTCCAGCATGACGCCCGAGATCAAGCGCCTCATCGTCGGATGGGCCACGCAGGACGAGCTGCGGCGCCTCGCCAGAAGCAGGGGATGCGCACCTCGCCAGAGGCGATCAACCTCGTGGCGCAGGACATCACCACCATCTCCGAGGTCATCCGCAGCATCTACTCCGCCTGACGCCGGTTGCGGCCCGGTCCGCGGCCGGCGGCTCGGGAATGCGATGCTGTCGCTCATGACAGAGCCGAAGAAGGTCGTCGTCTGGGGTACCGGGTTCGTCGGCAAGATGGTCATCCCCGAGATCGTCCGGCACCCGAACTTCGAGCTCATCGGGGTCGGCGTGCACGACAAGGACAAGGTCGGCCGCGACGTCGGGGAGATCTGCGGGATCGGCCCCCTCGGGCTCGATGCCACCGACGACCTCGATGCGCTCATCGCCCTACGACCCGATGCCCTGGTGCACTACGGCCCGACGGCGGACACGCCGACGACAACATCGCCGACATGGGCGCCTTCCTGGCGCCGGGATCGACGTCTGCTCGACGGCGATGACGCCGTGGGTCTGGCCCCACATGCGCCAGAACCCTCCCTCGTGGATCGACCCGATCACGGAGGCCTGCGCCGAGGGCGGCGCCACCTGCTTCACCACCGGCATCGACCCGGGCTTTGCCAACGACCTCTTCCCCATGACACTCATGGGGCTTTGCGCCGAGGTAAGAAGGTCAAGGCCCTCGAGATCCTCGACTACCTGAACTACACGGGCGCCTACGAGGACGAGATGGGCATCGGGCGCCCGCCCGAATTCACGCCGCTCCTCGAGCACACCGACATCCTCGTCATGTCGTGGGGCGCCACCGTGCCGATGATGGCCCATGCGGTCGGCATCGAGCTCGACGAGATCACCACCACGTGGGAGAAATGGGTGACCGACGCCCCCATCACGACCGCCAAGGGCGTGATCAACCCGGGCGAGGTGGCCGCCATCCACTTCACCATCAACGGCATCTACAGGGGCGAGCCCCGTATCTGCCTCGAGCATGTCAACCGGGTGGGCACCGACGCCGCGCCAGACTGGCCCCGAGGCACCCAGGACGACGTCTACCGGGTTGAGATCGAAGGCTCCCCGTCGATCACGCAAGAGACGGCGTTCCGCTTCACCGACGGCTGGGGTCGCGACGCCGCCGCCGCCGGCTGCCTCGCCACCGGGCTGCGGGCCCTCAACGCGGTGCCGCCGTCAACGACCTTCCGCCGGGTGGGTCACCGCGCTGGATCTGCCGCTGATCCCCGGGGCGGGGACCATCCGCTGAGCGGTTCAGCGAGCCTCGATCTCGACAAAGAGTTGTCATCGGGGGGCCTGAGATTAGGAGTTACGGGCTTCATAGGTCTCGGGTTGAACGTAACAACAAGGAATGGTAGTCTGGTCCACGTAAGCGATTCAACGACTAACGAGATCCGAAGGTGGTGGTAGCACCATCGATCGTCTTCGGGTATCACCCTTCTGAGGGTTCGATGCGCCGGCCGTACGGTCATGTCATCAACCGACCACCAAGAGGAGTTGGCAATGAATCGATTGATCAAGGCGGCAGTGGCGGGGCTGGCACTGGGTGGAGGGGTGTTGATAGGTGGTGCAGCCGACGCGGCGACGCCCAGTCAGCGGCCCGACACAGCTGTGGGCGTCGCTCGGAGCGGGCAACGGCAACGGATTCAAGGTCATCTTAACCGGAGCGATCGGGGACAGCGGCGTCTACTCGTACGGGGCGACGGCGAGCGGCAAGAGGACGTCGAAACAGAATCCTGGGTACCGGCTGTTCATCCTGAAAAAGGGCACGATCTTCCTTCAACACGTCGAAAATAGAAGTACCACGGAGAACAACAACAGCACACCGCCGACCACGGGGACCGTCACGACTTGTTCAGCAACGTTGATCATTTCAGAACCGGTTACGGCGATCAAGTGGTACGAAGGCGTATGCCGGAATCACGGGCACGATGAATGTCACGATCTCCTACGCCTTTGTGCAGCCGTTGACTAAAGGCAAGTGCAACATGAACTCGAATGCTCAGCCCAGTGCGGCGATCGGTATGGTGACCGGCACGGGCACGTTGAGCTACGGGTAATCCGATCTCACTTGTCTATTGGTCGATGCTGGCCGAACAGCCCCCAGTCTCAGGCACCCCGATCACAGCCCATCGTCGAACTCAGCGAGCGGCGAGCTCGCAGAGATTGGTCACCGAGTTCCAGTTCCCCGTTGTGCTGACCACGCCGAGCCGGCGCTCCAAGAAGGTGCCGGTTACTTCGTTCTCGGCATAGCCGTTGGGGGTGTGCACGTACACCTCGCGCCCATCGACCACGAGCTCGTCCTTGCCGCTCGGCGGGAGCGCCAGACCCTTGAGCACGTCCTTCGAGGGCGCGGTGGCCAAGAACGTGACGTGGTGGCGGGCCGGGTCGGCGCCGGCCTTGGCGTAGGGACTGGCGGTGCCGATGCGCCGCAGCTCGGACACGGTGCGCAGCAGCACGGCCGGGGAGTCGCCGAAGTCTTCGGCCAGCTGCCCCTCGATGGCGTCGGCGTCGCCTTCTGGCTCCGCGACGACGTCGAGAACAGCACGTTGCCCGACTGGATGTAGGTGAGCACGTCGTTGTAGCCCAGCGCGTTGAAAGACCCGCGCAGATCGTTCATTTTGATGCGGCCGTACCCGCCGATATTCACGCTGCGGAACAGGGCGACGTAGCGGGGCACGCCGCAACCTACCGGGAGACTGGGACCCGCTGGTGGGTGCGCCGGTCGAGGCTGAACGGGCCGAGGTCGATCGCCGGCCTCGTGCCTCGGCCAGGTCCGCCGGCAGCTCGCCGAACAACGGCCCGAACTTGAACCCATGGCCGCTGGTGCCGCAGCCCACGACGACGCGCCGACCCGGTCGAGACGAAGTCGTCATCGACCGATTTGTCGTAGACGCAGCGCTCGGTGGCGACGGCACCGGTCCAGCGAGGGCAGGCAGCCGGCCACCCCGTTGTCAGCCGCGCGAGGAGTTCGGGGTCGTGACTCGCCGAACGGAGCCGATTGCTGCCGGGTCGTACCCGTCGAACGGCGGTCCGGGCGTGTGCTGCGAGACCTTGAATGTCCCGGCGTGGGCACCGCCCGTGCGGGGAAGCCGTAGACCATGGCGTCGCTCCGCTCAATGAAGATGGGCAGACTGGGGCGTCCGTGCCCCCGACCGGCGGCCCGATACGCGACCTGGGGGAGTGAGGGTGGCGCGACGCCCGCCGGGGTTGCGCATCGCCCAGGAGGCCGAACGCGACGGGGCCGGCGCAGTCGACCACGATGTCAGCCTGGAGGGAGGCGGCGATCCACAGCGGACCGCGACGGCCTCAGCCGTCGGACGGAGCTCGGTGACGGTGCAGCCCGGTGGAACTCAACGCCCCGGTCATGGAACGCCTGCAGGCACGCGTCGGCCGCCAGTACGCCCGACCCGGCTCGACCAGTGCGGGCCCGACGGTGAAGATCCCGGGGTAGCGGGCGGGCCTCCTCTGTGGTCAGCCCCTCGGCGGGGTGCCGAGTCGGCCAACGCATCGGCAACGGCGTGGATCTCATCGGCTCGGCCGAACGTCACCTGCCCGGGGTGGTGCAGCTGGGGCGCCCGGCGATGTCTTCGAGCTCGCGCCAGCGTGCCCGGGCGGCCACCGCCATCTCGGCGTAGTGCGGCTCTGGATAGCCGAGCCGGAAGATCCGGGCGTCGCCCTTGGACCCGGAGCGGCGCTGGCCGACGGTGCTCGCCGCCTCCAGGACCTCCACCGGCCATCCCCGGGGGGGAGGGACCAGGCAGCCGAGAGTCCCGAGCAGGCCGGCGCCGATGACGATGGAGCGGCGATTCGGGCCACCCGCGCATCTTAGAAAGGGCCTCTGCGGTGTCCGGTTGCCCACGGGCGTGCAGTACCTCGGCGGAGTGACGATCGGGAGGCACACGTCGACGCAGACGCCTGTGGGCACGAGTTCGGCGGAACGTCCGAGCCGTGTTGGAGCTGGGAAACCTCTCCTGGTCGACCCGCCCCTCCGACCGGCCGCCTCGACCGGGCGGCCAAGGCGGTCGGCTTCCACCTCGGCGGCGCTCGCCCGGTTCTCGGTCCCAGCCGTCGTCCTGTGGTGGCACGTGTGGTCGGGTCACCCCGCGGCCTCCCTCACATGCGGCTGCGGCGACCCGGCGCAGGAGGTCTGGTTCATCGCCTGGCCGGCCTGGGCCATCGCCCATCTGCACAACCTGTTCTTCTCGGGCGCGGTGAACGTGCCCGCCGGCGCGAACCTGCTCTCCAACACGTCGGGGACCCTCGTCGGTGTCCTGCTCGCGCCGGTGACGTGGCTGTTCGGTCCGGTCGCCGCCACCAACGTCGCTCTCACGCTGGCCCGGCCTTCAGCGCGTGGGGCTGTCTTCGCGCGATCCGCCCCTGGTGACGTGGAAGGCAGGCTGTTCCGCGGCGCTCGTCTTCGGCTACTCGGGCTGCCATCGTCTCCTCGCTGATCTTCGGCCACGTCTCGGTGACCCTGCTGGTGTTCCCGCCCCTGCTGTTCACGACCCTGCACGAGATCTTCATCAGGCAGGAGCACTCCGTCCGCCGTGACGGGCCGGTGCTGGCCGCGCTGCTCATCGCCCAGTTCCTCGTTTCGCCCGAGATCCTCGTGATCTCCGCCCTCTTCGTCGCGGTCGGTGCCTGGCCGTCGTGGTGGTCGGGTGGCGCCAGCTCCGTGGCGGTCCGCGCACGCGCTGCCCGCGCTCGGCTTGGCCGCCGGCGTGTCGGCCGTGGTCCTCGCCTATCCCGCCTGGTACGGCCTGGCCGGGCCGCAGGCCGTCACCGGCGTCCTCTTCGTCATCGCGCCGTTGGCGGGGTCCCGCTCTCGGGGCTCGTGTCGCCCGGGCCCACGGCGCGCTCGGGAACTTGTACGTCCGCTTCGGCGGCTATCTCGGCCGCAAGGGCCGCCCCCGGACTTCGTCGGCGCGGGCCTCGTGGCCGCGCGGGCGCGTCGGTCGTCCTCGGCGCCGCCGGGCGCTCACCTGGCTGCTGCTGCTGCTCGGCGTGGTCGCGTTGTGGCTGTCGCTCGGGGCAACCTCGATCGGCGGGCCCTGCCTGGCTCCATCACATGTGGCTGCCGTGGCGCGAGCTGTCGAAGCTGCCGGTGCTCAAGGAGATCCTGCCCGATCAGTTCGCGCCTTTCCTCACGCTGTTCGTCGCATTCCTGTTCGCCGTCGGCCTCGACGCGCTCTTCACGCTGCACCGCGGGCCACGTCGTGGCTGGCGGGTCACCGCGCTGCCGTGACCGGACGGCCACCGGGTGGTCGCGCTGTTGGCCCTGGTCCCGGTGTTCGTCACCTTCGACTTGCCGCTACCGTGCGCCCGGTGAGGGTGCCGTCCTCGTCCGCGCCGTGGCGCCGACGCTGCCCGAGGTCACGGTCCTGCTCACCGTCCCCTTCGCCGTGTCGGGTTCTCCCAGCCGATGTTTGGCAGGCCGTGGACGACTGCAGTTCCGGCCTCGCCGGCGCCGCCCTGAAGACGCCCGATGCGACGGGAGGGCCGGTCGGACCAGGCGCGCCCGGGTCGGCGCGGCGCATCCTGACCGACCTGACGTGTGGGCGCGCCCGAGCCGACCGGGACTCCGGCGGAGCTCGCCGTCGTGCTATGCGCTCCACCGTGGGAGGTGGATCGGGTGGTCGTTGCGGGCGCAGCCGGACCCGTGTACGCCTCCGGGTTCTTCACCGATGGCGCTCGGCGTGGCGCCGACTACGAGAGCGGGCCTGGGTGTGGACCCTGCAGCGCGGCGTCGCCCCGCCGACCCCGGCCGTCGACGCCTCCCGTGCCGACCTCCGGGCGGCGGCAGCGGGTGAGCGCCAGCAGCCCCCCAGCTGTCGATGGCCCCCTGCGTCCTGTTCGGGGCGGGAGGGCCTGAGTGCACGAGGGCTGGCGGCCGTAGGCTGGCCTCGTGCAGCCCATCCTCCACCTGTCCATCCCGGTGCGGGACATGGACGAGGCGAGCTACTTCTACGTGCACACGCTCGGATGCCAGGCGGCGCGGAGCGGCCGGACTTCACCGATGTGGTTCTACGGCATGCAGCTCACCCTGCAAGACCGGCCCGACGAGGTTGCCGCCGCAGCAGCCGGGGCTCGCGACACTTCGGGGTCACGCTCGGGCGAGGACGACTTCGACGCGGTGCTCGTCCGGCTGGGGGGCGCGGCATCGACCTGGTTGAGTCCGGTCTCGACCGACGACGAGGGCCGGCGACCGAGCAGACCAAGGCCAAGATCGCCGACCCGAGTGGCAACGTCATTGAGCTCAAGACTTATCCGCGACGTCGACGACGGCGCTCGAGTCTCCAGCCACCTTCTCTCCTGACTCCTCCCGGAGGCCGCCCGGGCCTGTGGCTGCCTAGACCGGGTCGGCTGGTTGCCCGCACACCCTGGTGTCAGACGGTGTCGGCCGCAGACGAAGGGAAACGAGAGGAGCGCAATGGGAGGAAGCGAGGCGTGAGCGGGGATCCCCGCACGGCACGACAGGACGGGCGCGCCTCGACGAGCTGCGGCCGGTCAGCTTCGAGCGGGACTACACGGTCATGGCCCCGGGCTCGGTGCTCGTGACCTTCGGGCAGACCAAGGTGCTGTGCACGGCGTCGGTCGAGGAGCGGTGCCGCCTGGATGCGGGGCAGCGGCAAGGGCTGGGTCACCGCCGAGTACTCGATGCTGCCGGGCTCGACGCCGGAGCGGGCCTCGCGGGAGGCCGCCAAGGGCAAGCAGTCGGGCCGGACCCAGGAGATCCAGCGCCTGATCGGGCGCTCGCTGCGCGCCGTGTGCGACCTCGTCACGCTGGGCGAGGCGCAGATCACCGTCGACTGCGACGTCGCTCCAGGCCGACGGCGGCACGCGCACCGCGTCCATCTGCGGCGGGTATGTCGCGCTGCACGACGCCTGCACCCGGCTGGTCGACGCAGGGACGCATCGGCATGCACCCGCTCACCGACTCGGTGGCCGCGGTCTCGGTCGGCATCATCGACGGCGTGCCGATGCTCGACCTGCCCTACGCCGAGGACTCCCGCGCCGAGGTCGACATGAACGTCGTCATGACCGGGGCCGGCCGCTTCGTCGAGGTGCAGGGCACCGCCGAGGGCATGGCGTTCACCGCGGGCGAGCTCGACTCGCTGCTCGGCCTGGCCGAGGCGGGCATCAAGGAGCTCATCGAGCGCTGCAGGCCGCCGTGCTGGCCGAGCCGCCGCCGCCGCGGTGAGCGCGCGCGGCGGCGCCGTTGCGGCTCGTGCTGGCGACGGCCAACCCGGACAAGGCTAAGGAGATCGTCGCCGTCCTGCGGATCGCGATCGGATCGAGCTCCTGCCGCGCCCGGCCGAGGTGCCCGACGTCGTCGAGGACGGCGACACCCTGGCCGACAACGCCCGGCTGAAGGCGCGGCCTTCGTGACGGCGACCGGGCTGGCGGCGGTGGCCGACGACACCGGGCTCTACGTCGACGCGCTCGACGGTGCGCCCGGCGTCTACTCCGCGCGCTACGCCGGCGAGGACGCGACCTACGCCGACAACGTGGCCAAGCTGCTCGCGAGCTCGCGGCGTTGCGACGACGGCGCGGCGCGCGGCGCCCGTTCCAGACCGCGGCGCTCGTGGCCTTTCCCGACGGTCCGAGCTGTGGGCCGAGGGCGCGGTCGACGGCTCGATCGCCACGGCGCCGCGCGGGGCACAACGGCTTCGGCTACGACCCGGTGTTCGTGCCCGAGAGGGCGACGGCCGGACCTTCGCCGAGATGACCCGGCGGAGAAGGCACGCGATCCCACCGGGGCCGCGCGTTCCGTGCGATGGCCCACCGCTCTCCCGGAATCGGCAAGCCTGAACGACCCGGTTCGGCCACGGTGAGCTTGGACCCCTCATCCCAGGTCCGCGGGTGGCGCTGGCCTCAGAGGGCCAGGGCGGCGGCCAGCTCCCGATAATCCGGAAAGTGGGAACTCGGCGTGGCTCTCCGCCACGACCTGGATGCAGACGTGGTCGGCCCCGGCGGCGGAGGTGTTCTTGGATGCGCGACGCCACTGTCGCCGCGTCACCCCACGGGATGACCGCATCGATCAGGCGGTCGCTGCCACCCCCCTCGATGTCGGCGTCGCTGTAGCCCAGTCGGCGCAGGTTGCCCGAGTAGTTCTGCGTGGGCAGGTAGATGCTGGCGTACGTCCGGGCGAGGGCGCGCCGCCTTGGCCGGCTCGGCCTCGAGGACGACGGCGACCTCTGGGGCGAGGAGCGGGTCGGGTCCGAGGATCTCCCGGCGAGCCTTGGCGGTGTGCTCGACGGGCACGAAGTACGGGTGCGCGCCTGCCGGTCGTCCCCGGCCAGCTCGAGCATGCGAGGCCCGAGGGCGGCGAGGACCCCGCTCGGGCAGGCCGGCACCGGGGTCTCGAGCACGTCGAGTGCGTCGGAGAACGTGAACCATGTGCATGTAGGGACGGGTGTAGTCCGCCGCGATCCTCGGGATGGCTCGTGCCCAAGCCCGAGCAGGAAGCGGCCTTGGGAGCCGGTCTTGAAGTCGGGCGACGGCGGGACCGAGGTCCTCGGGGGGCAGCGGCCCAGATGCTGACGATGCCGCTGGCCACCGTCACCCGTTGCGTGGCGGCGAGCAGACGCTCGAAGTGGCCCGCCAGGCCGCCGTCGAAGCCGCCCGACGACCACAGCGTGCCGTACCCGAGCGCCTCGATCTCAGCTGCGGCGTCGAACGAGCCGCCGTCGGGGAGGCGCCACGATCCGCTCCACCAGACGCCGATGCCGAGGTCCACGGGCCGACGGTAGCGGGTTCGTTCAGCCGAGGTGCAGGAGCCGCGTCGCCGTGCCGCCCAGATACGCCGCCGCCGCATCCGCTGAGAGCGGTAGGTCCCCCGCGGCGTCCTTCGCCCGCTCCATGGGAAGGAACGGGTGGTCGGAGGCGTAGAGGACGCGGCCGAAGCCGCGTTTCGAGCCCATGAAGGAAACCAGCGCCGGGTCCATGTACTTGGCGAGATAGGCCGAGTTGGAGAGGTAGAGGTCGGGCCACTTGAGCATGTACTGCATGAGGAGCGCCTCGTAGGGATGGCCCATGTGGGCCCCGATCACGGTCAGTCCCTTGAAGTCGATGAGGACGTCCTCGAGGAGCTCAGGGTGCTGGCAGGCGGAGCGCACACGCGGGCCGGGGATGCCGACGTTGACGGAGACCGGCAACCCCAGCTCGGTGCAGGCGGCATAGATCGGGTAGTAGAGCTTGTCGTTGAGGGGGTACTGGTGCACGAGCGGCGTGACCCGCACCAGCGCCCACGGCGGGGTCAGCTGGGCCAGGAGCGCAGCAGCTCGCCCGGCTTGAGCGGGTCGGTCCGGCCGGTCGACGGTCAGCACGGCGCGGAGCCGGTCCAGGACAGCGCCGCCACCTCGCTGAGCATGTCCTCGGTCTCGGGCGCGGGTGAAAGGCCAAGCGCGACGACGCCGATGTCGACGCCGCAGGCGTCCATGGTGGCGAGCAGCTGGGTGGAGCGTAGAGGCGGCCGACAGGTCGCCGCCCAGCAGCTCCGGAATGCCCTCCGTTGCCGGCCTGCCCCATGAAGGCCTTCGGCAGCCTTGCGGGCGACCGCGTTGACCCAGAGGTCGACGAACGGTCATACGGGAGCGGGACCGGTGCCGGCACCCTCCTCGGTGTCCGGCCGCGGCCCGTTGGCTGCGGTCTTTGCTTTCGCCTTGCGTAGGTACTTGACGCCCGTTTCGAGCAACTCAGTTGATGAGCCGGTCGTTGTCCTTGGAGATGAACACGTGGGCACGCGCTTCTCCAACAGGGCGCGGAGCAACGGGTTGAAGGCGTGGTACGTCTCGGAGAAGTGCACGCGGGTGGGACCGTTGCCCAGGTCCTCGAGGCGGGTGTGGCCTCCGCCTCGGACAACAGCGGACGTCCGACGGCGTTGTACTTCCACGACTCCTTGGGCTTCACCTCGGTCAGCCGCTTCCCACGACTGCCCCTTGCCGCCGGTCAGGAGGTAGTGCGGCACCCGGAAGGTGCAGTGGCGGACGAGGCCCTCTCCCTTGGCGTCGCCGGGATAGAGGATGTCGATGGTGACGTCCCCGCTCTCGGTGTGGGGGATTCGGGCCCCAGAACAGCTGCCAGAGCTCGTCCACCGTAGCGTCGATGTCCACGTAGTAGTGGTGCACCTGCACCGGCTCACCCTATCCCCGGGCCTGACACCGATGTCAGGGTCGGGCGTGCGCCAGTGCCCGCGCCCGGCCGTCGAGAAGAACGGTACGAACCGCGAGGGCGGAGCGGGCAGCTTGGACCTGGGACCGTCGAGGTCTTCGTCGAACAACTGAAGCCCTGCGGACACAGGTCGCCACCATGGTTGGCGGGAGTGGAAGCGGGAGCCGATCTCGGCTCCGGTCGGGCCGATGACCAGACGGCGGTGCGCCGGCTGGTCCGCCAACAGCCAGCGGTGGTCGCGCCGAGAAGCGCATGCGCTGAGGCGCTTCGGCGACGCGGCATGGGTTGTCAGGCCGTGGAAGACGAGGACGTCTCCCGGTTCGTATTCCGCCGTCAGCCATTGGTCCGGTAGCCGGTCGATCGGCTTTGAAGACAACGCGGTCGGTTCGTTGGCTCCCGGGCAGAAGCGCCAGCCCGCCGAGCTCCGTGGGGACGTGCCCGAACGGCACCCAGCACGTGAACATGTCTTGCACACTGCGGTCATCCTTGTGGACGTAGTTCCCAGGGTTGCCGTGGCGCAAAGGAGCTCGGGTACACGATGTCGCGGTATGCGTAATGGATAGCAAAAGCCCGATGGCCCGAGGAGGTAGCGCATCATGTCGGCCAGACCGCGAGCGGTAGGCGATCCGGTTCAGGCGAGGATCCAAAAGGATCCACGTGTAGGACCAGTCCCCGAACAAGATCGGCCATCCGTACCGCCCGTCACGGGAGCGACAGGAGGAGCGGTGACGGGATCGACGCTCCGGTCCGCCGTCCACCCGTCGGCCTGCAGTTGGCCCAAGCTGGCGGCACCGACAGCTCGCCGACCTCAGCGGGATCGAGGAGTCCCCGAAAGAAGACGTAACCGTCCTCGACGATGCGTGCACGCAAGGCGTCGCCGTCACCGAGCGAATGCGGGTCGAGTCGACCAAGTTGATCCACTGGTCACACCACGCATGGTCTCGTCCTACTCCCCAGATGTGGAGGAAAGGATGAACCGGTCCGATGATCGCGGATGAGCGCCCAGGACGCCTCAGGTACTAGGCGAACGGCGTGCCGTAGCGGTCCAGGTGCGCCTTCTCGGACAGGGGCCGGCGGCGGGGCGGGCCCAGGGGCTCGGGAGGTGGCCGAGGGGGACGACGGCGAGCGGCACGACCTCGGGGGGCAGGTCGAGCAGCGTCGGCGAGCTCGCCGCCGCCGAGCACGGGGAGGGTGGTCAGGGTCGAGCCGAGGCCCAGCGCGTGGGCGGCCAGGAGCAGGTTCTGGACCGCCGGGAAGATCGAGGCGTCGAGGGCCGCGGCGAAGGTCAGACGGGTGTCGCCGCAGACGACGACCAGTACCGGGGCGCCGGCGATGCCGCCCATGGCCCCCTGGTCGACGTCGGCCAGGAAGGCGGGGGAAGGCGCTCTCCTCGAGGGCCCTCGCCCCGCCTTCCCACATCCGGGCCGTCAGGTCCCCGATGGCGGCCCGCAGGGCCGGGTCGCGCACCACCACGAAGACGAAGGGCTGGCTGTTCTCGGCGCTGGGGGCGTGGGTGGCCGCCGTGAGGATCCGGGCCACGGTCTCGTCGTCGACGTCGTCGGGCAGGAAGGACCGGGCCGCCCGCTGGGTGTGCACCACGTCGAAGAAGTCAGGCATCGGCGGGTGGGCCGATGCGGTGGGACCGCGTCCGGCCACGACCGGGCGTCGCGGGATGGATTGGGCCGTGGCCCGATGGCGACCCGCTACCTTGGCGCCGCACTCGGCCCAGGAGGCCGGTGCCCGCCAGGACGACGTGGATCAGAACAACGGCGGAGGGGGACAAGGAGGCAGACGGTGGCAGACGGCGCCGCATCGCATAGAAGAGGTTCTCAAGGGGATCATCGGGCAGCCGACCGGCAAGGCCAAGGTGGTCGTCGAGCGGGGACCGGTGCAGCACTTCGCCGACGCCGTGCTCAGCACCAGCCCGATCTACCACAACCCCGAGGCGGCCAAGGCGGCCGGATTCGACGACATCCCGGCCCCGCCGACGTGGCCCTTCGCCATGGAGTTCTCGGGCAAGTTCGACGAGCTCCAGCCGGCCGACGCGCCGATGGGCAACCCGCTCGTGACGGCGATCGGGCCGCTCATGGCCAAGGGCGGCCTGATCCTCCACGGCGAGCAGGAGTTCATCTACCACCGCCCGGTGCAGGTGGGCGACGTGCTGGTGAGCGAAGGCAAGATCACCGACGCCTACCAGAAGGAGTCGAAGGGTCGGACGATGACCTTCATCGTGCAGGAGACCAACTGGAGCGACGACAAGACCGGCGAGCCGGTGGTGACGGCCCGGTTCAACCTGATCCACCGCGCCTAGGGTAGCGGGGGCGACGATGCACTGTGACGCGGTGCGACGAGACGAGCTCGACGCACGTGGCTGACGGCGGCCGAATGGCTGGCCGTGCTGCGCATCGGCCTGGGCGTGTGGTGGTTCGAGAGCTTCCGGCACAAGGACAAGGCGGCGTGGTTCCAGCGGGGCGCCGGGATCTCGTGGGGCCAGTCGGTGGCCGAGAAGCACAAGTGGCCCTTCGTGAAGAAGGGCTTCGACGCCATGGTGGTGCCGCGGCCCAAGTTCATGGCCTACGTCGTCGTGCTGGGCGAGCTGGCGATCGGGCTGGGGCTGATCCTGGGTTCCTGACGCCGATCGCGGCGTTCGCCGGGATCCTGTTGAACATCATGTATTTCATTTTGATGATCTCGGACTGGGCCGAGCAGGGCCAGAACTTCATGATGATCCTGGCCTCGGTGGTGGTCCTCGGGTACGCACGCCTGGAACACGTGGTCGATCGACCACTGGCTCCACCTGTTCGGGGCCTGAGGTCGGGCAGCAGAGGTGTTCGGGAGTGCTGATGACGAGAGAATTCGACGGGAGGTCGACACGATGGGTGAGAAGAAGCTGTCCTACGACGACGTGAAGGTCGGGGACGAGGCTCCGGTGATCTCGCACAAGCTGACGCGGACCGACCTGGTCAAGTACGCCGGCGCCTCGGGCGACTTCAACCCGATGCACCACGACGAGGTGGCGGCCCAGGCGGCCGGGCAGCCCAGCGTCTTCGGGCACGGCATGTTCTCCATGGGCCTGTTGGGCTCGGCGCTGACCGACTACGTGGGCGTCGGCAACCTCGAGCGCTACCAGGTGCGCTTTGCCCGCCAGACCTGGCCCGACGAGGTGCTGTCGTCGAAGATCGTCGTGACCGGCAAGCGCGAGGAGGGCGGCCAGAAGCTGGTCGACCTGGCCGTCACGCTGTCGAACGCCGACGGCGAGGACAAGCTGGTCGGAGAGGCCACGGCGGCGCTCTCGTAGTCGCCGGGGCGGTGCGAGTAGGCCTGAGCGGCGGCGGCTGGGCTCGAAGCGGAGCGGCAGCCGGCCGGGCCCCAGATCCCGAACGTGGAGGGTTTCCACTCGATGTCGCCGTGCGCGTGAGGCCCGGGCATGCGCCGGGCCAGGAGCGGGAGCGCCTCTTGGAGCTCGGCCCGGGCCAGCGCCGCACCCATGCAGAAGTGGATGCCCGCGCCGAAGGTCATCTGTGCGGTGCCCCGCTCCCGGGTGATGTCGAAGGTGTCGGGGTCTTCGAAGGCCTCGGGGTCGCGGTTGGCGCCGGCCAGCGAGGTGGAGACGAGCGTCCCTGCCGGGAACAGCACGTCGCGGTAGACGATCTCTTCGGAGGCGAAGCGCGCCGTGCCGCGGACGGCCCCGAGATAGCGCATCGACTCCTCGACGGCGCGGGGCGCCAGCTCCGGGCGCTCGGCCAGCAGGGCCCACTGGTCCGGGTGCTCGCTGAAGAGCGCCACCGAGCACGCCAGCTGGTTCCGCGTCGTGTCGGTGCCGGCCATGAGCACGGCCGTGGCCAACATCGTCATCTCCTCGGTCGAGAGCCGGTCGCCCTCCTCCTCGATGGCGATGAGGTCGCTGAGCAGGTCGTCGCGGGGGTCGGCGCGGCGCTCGGCGATCATCTCGGTCACGTACGCGTTGAGCTCGGCCCCGGCCCGCTCGATCAGGGGCAGGTCCTCGACCAGGTTGTTGTTGAAGATGCGGAAGATGTCGGTGGCCCAGGCCGAGAACAGCTTCCAGTCCTGGGGCGGCGCGCCCAGCAGCTCGCAGATGATCGGGATCGGGTACGGCTCGCAGACGTCGGCCACCAGTTCGCACTCGCCCTTGTCGGCGACCCGGTCGAACAGATTCGCCGACGACCGCTCCGCATGGTGGGGCGCAGCCGGGTGGCGGAGGCCGGGGTGAAGGCCGGCGCCACGAGGCGGCGCAGGCGGGCGTGATTGTCGCCCTCCATGGTGAGGATGGACTGGCGCCGGTTGGCCGCCCATTCGGTGTCGGCGAGGTCGGGGTTGCGCTGGATCATGGAGAGCGCCGAGTGGAAGCGCTTGTCGCGCAGGATCGCGGTGACGTCCTCGTGCCGCGTCACCGAGTAGCCCATGTCGGTGCGGGCCAGCCAGTGCTGGGCCCTGGCCTCCTTCGACGGCTGCGATGGCGTCGCCGCGTTCGAGGCCGATCGTGGTGAGGTAGGGGAGCTCGAGCTCGGTGACCAGTTGTGCCATGGCGACGCGATCGAGGTTAGTGCTCGGCGCTCAGTGCGGGTCCGGCTTCATGGCCGGATGGCGCTGCGCCATCATCGGCAGGAGCAGGGACTTGGGGGCCAGGTACGCCGAGCGCGGCGCCGGCGCGGTTGGCCACGCCCGGGATCACGACGGGGCGTCCCGCGTCCAAGCCCTCGACCGCCGCCTTCGCCACCTCCGCGGCCGACACCCACATGAACTTCGGGAGCGTCTCGCTCGCTTCGGCGTCGGTGAGCCCCGCCGTCTCGGCGAAGCCCGTCTCGACCGGGCCCGGGCACAGCGTCGTGACCGTCACGCCGCTCCCGCGCAGCTCGGCGCCGAGTGCGCGGCCGTACGAGAGCACGAACGCCTTCGACGCGCCGTAGCCGGCCTGGCCGGGCAGCGGCTGGAACGCCGCGGTGGACGCCGTGTTGAGCACCGCGCCACGGTGGCGGGTCACCATCCCCGGGACGAAGAGCGTGCACAGGTCGACCACCGCCTCGACGTCGGTGCGCACCATGGCCAGCTCGTCCGCCCGGTTGGCCCGCGGCCACGGGCCCCATCGTCGTGAAGCCGGCGTTGTTGACGAGGATGTCGACCGTGAGGCCGCGCGCCTCGAGCTGCGCCGGCAACTCGCCGCGCGAATCGGCGTCGGTGAGGTCGGCGGCGATGACCTCGGCCCGCACGTGGTGCGCCTGGGCGAGCTCGTCGGCGAGCGTCTTGAGGCGGTCCTCGCGCCGGGCCACCAACGTGACGCCGTGTCCGCGCCGGGCGAGGTCCCGGGCTATCTCGCTGCCGATGCCCGACGAGGCGCCGGTGACGATCGCGGTGGTGTTCTCCTTGGGGGTGGGGAGTGCCATGGCCAGAGCGTACGGGACCTCCGGTGGTGCGACCTCCTGGGCCTGGTCGGTTGTCCGTCCGAGAGGGCCGGGGTCGGTCGGTCGGTCGGTGGGTCGGAGATGAAGTTCGTGTGACGCGGCGCCGCCCGACCAGGGCGTTCGCGAATGCCCTGTTCGCGTGGGGTTCACACGGCGAGGTCGCGGGGGGATACTCGTAAGCAGAAGCGAGAGGCAACTGGAGCACCCGCCGTTGCCCCCGAGTGGAAAGGAGCTTGCCGATGGCATCGACACGCTCGACCGAGGAGGGCGATCCGCCGGGTTGAACCCGCGTCACCGATGTCGGTTTCGGTGACGCCGCAGGCAGCTCGCTTGGCAGGAAGTCCGGCGTCTGTTCTATGGCCGCGCTAGAGCCGGTGCGTGTGCCGGCCGGCCGACAAGGCGGCCCCCGCACCTACAACGCCGCAGGCTGGAACCAGGAAAGCTGCGTACACAGACAGAATCACTACGAGTGAAGGACCGGCCGAGAGGCCGGTCCTTCTCGCGGTAGGGCCGGCGCCGCTTTCAATCGAGTCGACGGGGAGGGTGCCGCTGCTCGATGCTCTCGGCGGGCTCGGGCCGTTGTTTTGGAGGTGGCCCGGCAAAAAAGTCCTCGCGAATAATTTCGACTCTCGTATAGGGCCCGGACCTCAGGGACCGATCCAACAAATTGAGGTTGAAGTCACAGAGCGGCCGAAAATCCACACTGGGCTCATGAGACTGGCTCAAAAGTTGAGCCGTCACTCACACACAAATTGAAATCCGCGTCGAAGGCCGTATTTTCCTGTCCCGTTCCCTCAGCCCCGCCCCAAGGGGCGACGGGAGCCCCCGCACGGGGCACCGCCGCCCCGAAGGTGCCATCGTGGGGCATGACCCGCTCCGGGACACGCCTCCCGATGTTCCCCCTGTCAGCGGTGCTGTTCCCGCACGGCACGATGCCGCTCCACGTCTTCGAGCCCCGGTACCGGGCGCTCATGCGCGACTGCCTGGAGGGCGACCCGCGCTTCGGCGTCGTGCTGATCGAGCGGGGGTCCGAAGTCGGCGGCGGCGATGTGCGGGCGGCGCTCGGCACCCGCGGTGTCATCACCCGGGCGGCCGAGCTGCCCGACGGCCGCTGGGTCCTCGAGGTGCGGGGCGAGTCGGTCGTGGTGATCGACGAGTGGCTGCCCGACGACCCGTACCCGCTCGCCCTCGTGCACGACGCAGAGCCGGTGCCGGACCAGCCGCATCCCGGGCCCCTGCTCGACGACGCCGCCCAGCGGGTCCGGCGGCGCCCGCGCCGTCCTTTCCGAGCACGGAGGTGGCCCGCCCCTGGACCCGGGGCACACGTTCGACGGGGGAGGAGACCCCGACCTCGCGGCGTGGCAGCTGTGCGGCGCCGCCCCGCTGAGCGCCTACGACGCCCAGCGGCTGCTGGTGGCCGACGGCGCGGCCGAGCGCCTCGCCTTGCTGGTCGAGCTCATGGACGACCTCGACCTCGACCTGCGGCGGATGCTCGCCAGTGAGTGACGCCCCGACCCCGGCCCCAACCAAAGCCCAACGCGCCGCCACCACCGCCTCAACACCGTCACAACGTATTGACACTTTCCATGCCAATTGATAACGATGGGTGGATGTCGCCGTTGACCGCCGGGAGCGCCGAGCAGATCGCCCCGGCGGACGTCGAGGACGGGCGTACCCGCCGGCGGCTCAATTCCTTCGACCGCGCCGTAGATGCACTGCTCGATCTGATCGAGTCCGGCAACGAGGCGCCGACGGCGCAGCAGATCGCGGACCGCTCGGGCATCTCGGTGCGCACGGTCTTCCGGCTGACCGAGGACATCGAGTCGCTGCACGCGGCCGCCGTGATGCGCCAGATGGAGCGGACGGCCCACCTCTACGTCACCCTCCCCTCGACGGGGCCCCTCACCACCCGGCTGCGGACGCTGCTCAAGAACCGGGTCACCGTGTTCGAGTCCATCGCGCCCGTTCGCCGGGTGGGTGACCGACTGGCGGTCACGTCGACCCTCATCAGCGAAGGCCTCGAGCTGCATCACATGTTGTTGCGCACGCAGGTGGCCGAGGTGTTCGAGCGTGAGCTCAAGGCGATGCCCCGCCAGCGCCGGGGACCGCGCTCGATGCGATCGATGTAGCGGCCGGATGGGAGACCTGGGACCAGCTCCGACGCGTCAAGCAGCTCTCCGTCACGGCGTCGGCGCGGGTCACCGAGCTCCTCATCTCCGGCGTCTTGGACAGCTGACCCCGCCAGGACCGAGATACGAGAACGACGAACCGCGGAGCGGAGCAGAGCGGAGCAGGAGGACACACCATGGCGATCACCCCAACGAGAGAGCAGTTCACCGAGTTCGCGCACGGGACGCGTGACGGCGAGGTGGTGATGATCAACCTCCTGCACTTCGCCCGCCCCGAGGGGAGCGGGACCGACGCCGACAAGGAGCAAGCAACCAACGCCAGCACCGGCGGCACCGGCGGCACCGGCAGCACCGGCGCCGGTGAATATCGCGAGTACAGCGACCAGGTCATCAAGATGGTCGAGGCCCGGGGCGGCAAGGTCATCTGGACCGGCCGGCCCGAGCAGGTGCTCATCGGTGACTCCGACGCCGACGAATGGGACCTGGTGGCGCTCGTCTCCTATCCGAGCCGCAGCGCCTTCATCGACATGGTCACGTCACCCAAGTACGAGCAGGCGCACACCCACCGCGAGCGGGGCCTCGACCGCACCGTGCTCCTCGCCTGCGAGCCCCTGCTCAGCACGCTCGCCCCCGCCCCCGCCCCCGCCCCCGCCCCCAGCGCCCCGACCAACGCCGAAGGCCGGACCGGCGATGCCTGAGCCCGCCGCCGCAACCCCCAACGGCCGGCGCCGCAACATCCTCTTCATCACGACCGACCAGCAGCGCTACGACAGCCTCGGCTGCAACGGCGGCAGCGTCGCCCGCACCCCCGTCGTCGACCAGCTCGCCAAAGAAGGCATCAACTACACCCGCGCCTACAACCAGAACACCGTCTGCATGCCCGCCCGCTCCACGATGCTCACCGGCCAGTACGTCCGCACCCACGGCGTCGTCGCCAACGGCATCCCGCTCCCGACCACCGCGCCGTCCATCGCCCAGTACCTCCACGACAAGGCTGGATACCGCACCGCCCTCCTCGGCAAGGCCCACTTCGAGCCCGGCTTCGACCCCGACCTCCGCTTCGAGGAGAACGCCCGCGTCGCCCGCCGCGACACCGGCCCGTGGCGCGGCTTCGAGCGTTCCGAGCAGGCCATGCACGCCGCCGCCTGGGGCGACCACCCGATCGCGCACTACGGGCGCTGGCTCAAGGACAATCACCCAGAGCACCTGCACAGCTTCGCCGGCCTCCTCCAGGCCGCACCCGGCGGCGACACCGGCGCGCCCGAGACGAAGAACAACCCGATCCCCGCGAGTGGTACCACACCGACTGGGTGGCGGACCGCACCGTCGACTGGCTGAACGCCCTGGCCGCCGACGCCGACTCCGGCGCTGCCGGCGCCGCCGACCAGCCGTGGTTCACCTGGATGTCGTTCCCCGACCCGCACCACCCCTGGGACCCGCCCGACTCCGAGCTCGGCCGCGTCCCGTGGCAGGACCTCGACCTGCCGCCCGGCCACCCCGGCAGCGACGACGCCATCGCCAAGATCCTGGCCACCAAGCCACCGCACTGGCTCGGCTACTGGGACGGCTCGTTCTCCAACATGGAGGGCGGCCCGGCCGCCTTCGTCCCGTCCCGCCTCACGCACGACCAGATCCGTGAGGTCAACGCCAAGGTCCACGTGATGAACGAGCTGATCGACGAGGCGTGCGGCCGCGTCCTCGCCACCATCGCCGCCCACGGCTGGCTCGATAACACCGACGTCATCTTCACCACCGACCACGGCGAGCTCCAGGGCGACTTCGGCCTCCTCTACAAGGGCCCGTACCACACCGACGCGCTGATGCGGCTGCCCTTCGTGTGGCGGCCGGCCCCTTCCGCCGGCGTCGCTCCGGCGGTCGTGCGCGATCCCGTCGGCCAGGTCGACCTGGCGCCGACATTCTGCGCCATCGCGGGGATCGAGCCTGCCGACTGGATGCAGGGCGCCGCGCTCCCAACCACTGACGGCACGACGGGGCGCGAGC
Source organism: uncultured Acidimicrobiaceae bacterium (assembly GCA_963783995.1). Classification (GTDB taxonomy): domain Bacteria; phylum Actinomycetota; class Acidimicrobiia; order Acidimicrobiales; family RAAP-2; genus Bog-473. The sequence goes on along the minus strand of CAWAPU010000006.1, from coordinate 1,918,003 downwards.
GGATGCTCTGCGAGTGGGACAGCCAGTTCCCGGGCTACGGCATGCATATGCGCTCCATCTACCGCGACGGCTGGCTCTGCACCGTCTACGAGCCGTCCACCGCCGGACAGCCCAACGGCCTCGAGGAGACGTGGGGCGAGGCGGTGTTGAAGCCGTGCTCGGTCATCTACGAGCAGACCGAGCACGGCCCGGGGGGCGTGGGCATCGCCACCGGCGAGCTCTACAACGTCGACGACGATCCTCATCAGTTCGAAAACCGCTGGGACGAGTCGTTGATGCGGCCCTTGCGCGACGACCTGATCGCCGACCTCTACGCTCACCTGCCCGGCGAGGTGCGCCACCTCAAGGTCATCGCCCCCGCTTAGCGCATCGCCCCCTCGGCGTTCAGCCCAAACCCGCGAGCACGCCCTCGAGATAGCGGGCCGGTGCCTCCATCATCGGGTAGTGCCCCACGTTCTCGAGGCGGAACACGGTGGCGTCGGGCCGTGCGGCGGCGAGCGTGTCGACCATGGAGGCCACGGCGATCGGGTCGTCGAGGCCCCACACGATGTGCAGCGGGGCGGGGTCGGTCTCGATCGCCCCCGGTGAAGCGCCGTTCGTTGGCGCGCCGCTCCTCGATGTAGCGGATGAGCCGCGGCAGCAGGCGGTTCCCCTCGTCGTGCACCACCTGCGCGGCCGCCTCGGGCACCGGGTCCTCGGGCCAGCCCGGCGGGACCAGCGGCGTCTCGGCGCTGAACGTGTCGCGCAGGCTCTGCGTCAACGACGCGACGTCGATCGGCACGCCCTCGGGCAGCAGCTCGTCGGGCAGCGACAGCAGCAGCTGCTGGCCGTCGGTGAGGTGCGCCTGCTCGATGTAGATGCTCCCGTTCGTGACGACCCGGCGCGTCACCTCCACCGGCCAGGCGCCCTCCGCCCGTCGGGCCAGGAGCTCGCCGCCAACCGTGTCGCCCATGTCGTGCGTGAGCAGCGCCAGGCGGTCGATCCCGAGGTCGGCCACGAACGCCATGGCGAGGTCGGCCTGCAGGGCCATCGTGTAGCCGCGGTCGGGCTTGGCCGAAAGCCCGTAGCCGAGCATGTCGAAGAGGAGCACCCGGCGGCCGGCCCGCAGGCCGTCGAGGACGGCGGCGTAGTCGAATGACGAGGTGGGAAAGCCGTGCAGCACGAGGAGCGGGTCGTGCTGTTCGGGGCCGATGGCGGGGACGTCGACGGTGAAGACGCGCTCGCCCAAGAGCTCGCGGTGCCGTCCGATGGCCTCCCAGCCCGTGGTGGTCGTGATCGTCACGTGCCCGCCAGCTTGCTCACGACGGGAGCCAGCGTTTCCCACGCGTCCGATTCGATCGACCAGTACGAGATCCCGTACTCGGCCCGGCGCCACTCGAGCTCCTCGGCCATCTCGTCGAGCGTACCGATGAGGGCGAGCGGGACGTGGAGCGCGTCGGCCGGATCGATGCCGAAGGCCGGCGCCATCGTCGCCGCCAGGCCGGCGGCGTCGTCGGTGATCATGACGAAGCCGATGAGCGAGTTCAGCTCGAGGTCGCTCGAAACGCTCACCGGCCGCCTCCTTGACCCAAGCCACCTTCGTCCGCGTGCGCTCGGGCGTGGCGTCCGACGCCGTCTCGACACCACCGGTGCCGCCGCTGAGGTTGACGTTGATGCTCACGATGTCAGCGTGCTGCGCCGCGAACGACAGGACGCGCCGTCCGCCGCCGCCGATGATGAGCGGTGGTCCCGGCCGCTGGACCGGACGTGGCGTCAGGGTGTGCCCGAGGACCTCGTAGAACTCGCCGTGGAAATTGAAGGGACCGTCGGTGCGCAGCAGACCCTGCACGACCCTGACCGCCTCTTCGAAGCGGTCGACCCGACGGACCGGGGGGTCGTAGGTCAGGCCGGCGGCGTCGTAGTCGGAGCGCATCCAGCCCGCCCCGAGGCTCATCTCCAAACGGCCGTCGCTCAGCATGTCGAGTGTCGCGGCCTCCTTGGCCAGGACGAACGGATGCCGGTAGTCGTTGCAGAAGACGAGGGAACCCATGCGCAGCGTCGAGGTCGCCGCGGCCACCGCGGCGAGGGCGGGAACCGGGGCGAGTTGGTCGCCGAAGTGGTCGGGCATCAAGAGCGCGCTGTACCCGAGGTCCTCGGCCTTGCGGGCCTGGTCGGCCCACGAGTGCGCGGTGCCATCGGGCGCCGTGCTCAGTTGCGCGGCGAAGCGGAAACGGCGGTCGTGGGCCATGGCGCCATGCTGCCTCATGGAGGCATCGCCCGCTCGACGGCGGCACCGTGGCCTCGTGGTCAGACGCAGGCTGACGGTGCGGACCTGCCGGCTCCGGGTGATGCCGGCAGGCCCGCGACCGCTCGTCGACCACTCAGGTGGCGACGATCCCTTCGCCACCCACGGCGCCGGGCACCAGGGTGGACCCGATGGCCGTCAGAGACCCGCCCGGTCCCACCCTGAACTCGTCGACCACGCCGGCCCCTCCCGTCTGCACGTAGAGGTCGGTGCCGTCTGGCGAAGACGCCGCGTCGACGGTGCCCGCACCTGTGCTGGTGTCTGCGAGGAGTGTCAGTTGACCCGAGAACTGCTCTTGGAGGGTGCTGACGTTCGCGCTCCCCGCATTGGAGGCAAAGAGGAAGCCCTGGGCCGATGCGACCCAGCAGGTCGCGCTCTGGCCGGTCGGAACGGTATCCACCGGTGCGACCGTGCCGTTGCGAGCCAACCTGAAGGTGGAGACGGCGTTCGGGCCCGCGTCCGCGACAACCAGACGCCCGGCCGCATCGAAGGTCACCGCGAACGGCACGGCGCCGGGCTCGGAGTTCACGACGGGCGTCGGCGAGAGGTAGCCGAATGGCCCGGTCTGAAAGACGTCGATGTCATTCCCACTGGCCTTGGTCGTCACCACGAGCTGCGATCCGTCGGGTGAGAACGCGACCTGTCCGGGCGTGCTGACGAACTGCGTCGTGTCGGTCGGCACCGTGAAGCCGAGTGACCGACTCGAGCCCGGGAGTGCGAAGAGCTGCCCGCCGAAGGATACGAAGCCTTGGACGCTGGCACTGAGCCCATTCAGGACGTAGACGGAGTTCCCGTGGACCGCAACACTGACGGGGAAGTTCCCGCCCGAAGGCACGACTTGGCGAAGCGCGAGCTGGTCACCGTGCACCGAGAAGACCGAGACGGTATTGCTCCCGGCATTGACGGCATACAGCAGGTCCTGCGAGGCGTCGTACGCAAGGGATCCCTGGGACGCGAGGTGGTCCACCTGGGAGCCGTTGAGCACCCCGCCGAGCCCACCGGTGGCGTACGCACCCGCGGGCGCCAGCGTCCCGTCCGCGTTGCGTTGATACGCCACCACCTGGTTGCCCGCGGGATTGTCCGTTTGCACGAACACGGCGTGATCGAAATTGACGTGAAACGGCGGTGGCCCGGGTGGTTGGCTCGCACCGGCTACCACGGGGACGGCAACCGTCGCGATGCCGATGGCACCCGCGAGGACCGAGAATCGAACAATGCCCTTCATTCCATCTCCTTCTGTCGGGGGATTACACCTGTACCGTCTCGACCAACCGGCTCCGCGTTACACGCGCCCGCGGGTGCTCGGCCGCCATCCGGCGCCACCCGGATTTGCCTCGGTGTGCGTAACGATCCGAGAGCGGGAGCGGACAACATCTCGTGGCATCACGGATGACTTCTCTGCCGCGAGCCGACCCAATCTCCGGGCCGGCCGCGCTCTACGCTGCGCCATGTGGAGACCGACATCGAGTTGCTTGGGCGGCTCCGCAGTGGCGACGAACTGGCGTTCGTGATGCTGGTCGAGCGCTATCAGATGCCGATGCTTCGGTTAGCGGCGTCCATGGGAACCGGTTCGGCCGTGGCGGAGGAAGCGGTCCAGGAAACGTGGATGGGCGTGGTGCGCGGGATCGATCGCTTCGAGGGACGGTCGTCGCTCAAGACCTGGCTCTTCAGGATCCTCGTGAACCGGGTGCGCTCCGCTCGTGCCGTCGAAGCGAAGCGCCGGCTCGACGAGCGCGCCATCGGTCGATCCCCGTCGGTTCGACCGCACCGGTCAGTGGGCGCACCCGATAGAGCACTGGGAGGACGACGTCGAGGCACGCGTCGACGCTTCCTCGTTGGCTCCCGCGCTCAAGCTGGCCCTGGATCAGTTGCCGGATCGGCAGCGAGAAGTCGTGTTGCTCCGTGACGTCGAAGGCCTTTCGAGCGAAGAGGCCTGTGAGGTGCTCGGCGTGCGGCCGGGCAACCAGCGGATCCTCCTGCACCGTGGACGTGCAGGATTGCGCGACATGTTGGCCGCGGAGATGGGAAAGTCGTGAGCGTGCTGATACTGCGTCGGAGGGATCTGGTCTGCCGGGAGGCCATTGAGCTGATGACCGAATATCTCGAAGGCGCGCTGCCTCGTCGTCAACGCCGAAGGCTCGAGTCGCATCTCGCCGCCTGCCCAAATTGCTCGGGGTACCTGGAGCAGATTCGAATCACCATCAGAGTTACCGGCTCTATCGACACCGACTCGCTTCCCCCGAGGCGGTCGATGAGCTCACCGAGTTGTACCGGCGGTGGCGGACCGAGGAATGATGCCGTTGGGCTCGTCCCTCGCAAAGTGACGCGCCGGTAGCGTCAAGCGGGACAACCGGGGGTCATCGGTGTGGTCGGTGGTCCCCCCGGGCGGCCCAAGCCGGTATTCGCAGTAGCCAATCGGCTGAAGGTCGGGGAGACTGTGCCCCGCAGAGTTCGGCACGTACTCGATGAGTGACGGAGGATTGGGATCCGCATATGGATACTGCCTTGTTCCGGGTCGGCGGGTGGTGCTTCAAACACCGGTGGTGGGTCATCGGCACATGGGTGGTGGTGATCGTCGGCCTGGCGTCGCTGGCGTTCACGGTGAAACAGCCCGTCGCCACCAACGTGACCATCCCGGGGACCGAGGCGCAGCAGGCCCTCGATCTCCTCAATCAGCAGTTCCCGGGGGCGGGAGGAGCCCAGGCGCAGATCGTCTTCTCCGTGACGCCGCCCGCCACCTTGACGGCGCCCGCCCAGCAGCAAGCGATCGCGGCGACCCTGGCCCGCATCAAGAAGGACCCGCAGGTCGAGTTCGTGTCCGGCCCCACCGTCTCGCACTCGGGGCGGATCGCATATGCGACCGTGGCCTACCCGGTGCCCGTGGCGAACGTCACGCCGGCAGCCGTCCACGCCCTCCTCAACTCCGGGGGCCCCGCGGAGGCCGCCGGGATAAGCGTGAACTTCGGAGGACAGGTCGTCCAGGCCTCGACTGTCGCCGACACCGACGCGATCGGCGTGATCGTCGCCTTCATCATCCTCCTGCTCGGGTTCGCATCCTTCGTCGCCGCGTTGGTGCCCCTGGTGGCCGCCATCGCCGGGGTCGCGGTCACCGATCTGGCCATCCTCGCCCTGACCTCGGTGGTCAGCGAGACGAACACCACCGCCGTGTTGGCCGTCATGGTGGGCCTGGCGGTCGGCATCGACTACTCGCTCCTCATCATGAACCGCTTCCGGCAGGAGCTCATCGAGGGGAAAGCCCCGCCGGACGCGGCGGCTTTCGCCAGCGGCACCGCCGGGACGGCGGTCTGCGTCGCTGGGATGACCGTCTTTGTGGCGATGGTGGCGCTCGCCATCGTCCAGATCCCGTTCTTGACGGTCATGGGTCTGTGTGCTGGCGGCGCCGTGGTCCTCGCGGTCACCGCGGCGCAGACGCTGGTGCCCGCATTGTTGAGCCTCAGCGGTTCGCGCCTCATCACCGCTCCTCGGGCCAGCCGCAGGCTGGCGCGCCACGAGAGGCCGGGGTACGTGTTCTTGTCGCGGCGCTACGTCGGTCTTCTGTGCCGCCAGCCGGTGCTCGTGCTGCTCGCCGGCGTGATCCTGCTCCTCCTCGTGGCGGAGCCTGCGCTGCACATCCGCCTTGGCTTGCCCGACGCCGGCGCGCAGCCCACGAGCCAGACCACCCGCCGGGCCTACGACCTGATCTCCGAGGGATTCGGGCCCGGCACCAACGGGCCGCTGATCGTGGTGGTCTACGCGCCGGGCGGGTTTACCAAGACCCAGACCGAAGCGCTGGACAGCTACTACCAAAAGGTGAAGGCCCATCCGTCGCCGGACGTCGCCTCGATCGGGCAACCCGTCGCCAACCCCAAGCACGACCTTGTCGTCATCGAGGTGGTGCCCAAAACAGGCCCGAACGCTCCCGCCACCGGGCAGTTGATCAGTTCCATCAACCAGGTGGCCGCCGAAGGGCAGAAGCAGTACGGCCTCCAGACCTACGTCACTGGTCAGACGGCGCTCAATATCGACATCTCGTCGAAGCTCTCGTCCGTCCTGCCGCTCTACCTCGCGGTGATCGTCATCCTCTGCGTGCTGTTGCTCTTCGTCCTGTTCCGTTCTCTGGTCGTCCCGATCAAGGCGGTCCTGGGCTACGTGCTCAGCGTGCTGGCCGCTCTCGGCGCGGTGACGTTCGTTTTCCAGGAGGGCCACTTGAGCGGGTTGTTCGGTGTGGCCTCCGTGGGTCCGATCCTCAGCTTCCTGCCGATCCTCCTGATCGGCGGCCTGTTCGGCCTGGCCATGGACTACGAGGTGTTCTTGGTCTCACGCATGCGCGAGGAGTTCGGCCGCAGCGACGACGCGCGGTCGGCCGTCATGGACGGCTACACGCACAGCGCCAAGGTCGTGACGTCGGCGGCGATCATCATGATCTCGGTGTTCGCCAGCTTCATCTTCACCCCGGACCCGGTCACGAAGTCACTCGGCTTCTGCCTGGCCGTCGGCGTGCTCATCGATGCGTTCGTGGTGCGGATGACGATGGTCCCCGCCGCGATGGCGTTGTTCGGCCGGGCGGCGTGGTGGTTACCCAGCGGCCTCAACCGCGTGTTGCCCGACCTCGACATCGAGGGGACCCGGTTGGTGTCGGCGACGGCCTCGGCCTCGGCGACGAAGTAACAGTCAGTCCTCGGGGAGCGCGGCGAAGTCGCGCTTCGCCTGCCGGTACCACCCCATGCCCGCAATGGGATGCCGCCAACGTCCCTTCATGTCCTTCTGGGCGGCCTCGTGCGCGTGGTCGCCACCCTGCACCATCTCGTTCAGGTGGCGGTCTTGCGCCTTGATCACGTCGTCGGCCGTCGCACCATGATGCGCAACCTCACACGGTCCACCCAGCTGCTGGCACGTCATTGTCTTCATGGTGTCTCGCCTCCTTCGGTCTCAAGAATCGTAAAAGGATCGGCTGGCGAGACGCTTCTCCGTTCCTGCTCGCTGCGAGATCTACAGTTGGCGAACGGTGGTTGCCTCCGTGAATGATCCCGTGGACGCGTTGATCCTCGACCTGCTCGAGTGGCTCGAGGGCACGCCGCGCCCCTACGCCGAAGTCATGGAGGCGTGGCGAACATCGTGCCCGCGCCTGCCCGTGTGGGAAGAGGCAAACGATCGAGGGTTTGTGACGCGCCAACGTCCTGCCGGCGGGGGTGAGTTCGTCGCCCTCACGCCGGTGGGCACCGCCCATCTGCGTGAGCGTCGGTCGACCGCCGTGCAGCCGCTCCTGACGTCGGGCTGAGGTCCGGCCAACGCGGTGGCTCGCGTCGGGCAACAGGGGTAGAGCTAGGGCGACGTCCGAACCGAAACGGCGTCAGGCGAGGAGGCACGACGATGCCAAAGGTTGTTATCACCCACGGCGTGACCGACGTAGACAAATGGCTGTCGTTCAGCTCAGAGCGGACCGAGGCGATCGGCCGGCTTGGCGGCACCCAGGGCTACGCGCCCAAGGATGGAGGCAATGTCGTCGCCATCACGTGCGATATGGCGGACATCGACGCCGCGTTGGCCGTCCTCGCGTCGCCGCCGGCCGAGATGGCGGCGCAGATGGAGGGACACGGGGTCGTCCCGCCGCTGACGGTGTACGTCGCGAAATAGCCGCTTCGGACGGCGCGTCTAGTCGCCCGAGACGCTTCGAGTGCACCGGCGTGCCCGGCAGGCAACGCAGGCTGAGGCGGACGCCGGGGTGGCTCGAGGGGTGTCTAGATGAAGCTGAAGTCGGGCACCGCCGAGCTGATGCCCTTGAACATGTCGCCCTTGGCGGCGACGAGCTCGGACGGGGTCCAGGCCTTGTCGCGGGAAACCTGGCCGACCGCCTTGAACGCGCTCATCACGTAGACGTCCGCGCCGAACACGACGAAGATCTGCCCGTTGACATCAGCGGACTCCGGCGCGGCCAGGAAGGCCACGACGTTGGCGATGTTCTTGGGGTCCCACTGGTCGAAGGCGTTCGGGTCGGTGTCCATGCCGCCGCCGAAGATGGTCTCGGTCATGCGGGTGCGGGCGCGGGGAGCGATGGCGTTGGCCGTCACGCCGTAGCGGTTGAGCTCGCGGGCCTCGACCCAGGTGAGGGCGGCGATGCCCGCCTTGGCGGCGGCGTAGTTGGCCTGCCCGGCGTTGCCGAAGAGGCCCGCCTCCGACGACGTGTTGATGATGCGCCCGGTCACGTCCTCACCGGACTTCGATTTGTTGCGCCAGTAGACGGCGGCGTGGTGCGTGGCGGCGAAGTGGCCCTTCAGGTGGACGCGGATGACGTCGTCCCAGTCGGACTCGTCCATGTTGAACGACATCTTGTCCCGGAGGATGCCGGCGTTGTTGACGAGGATGTCGAGCGAGCCGAACGTGTCGATCGCCTGCTCCACGACGTTCTTGCCGCCCTGCCACGAGCTGATGTCGTCACCGTTGACCGCGGCCTCGCCGCCGTCCTTCTTGATGAGGTCGACGACCTCTTGGGCGGGGTGGACGTCGGCGGTCCCTTCACCGTGCAGCCCGGCGCCCACGTCGTTGACGACGACCTTGGCACCCTCCGCGGCGAGCGTGAGCGCCTCCTCGCGGCCGATGCCGCGCCCTGCGCCGGTGACCACCGCCACCTTGCCGTCGAGCAGTCCCATGGTGATGCCTCCTGTGCCGCGTCGTGTGTATCGAGCCCTCGTGGTGCGGCGAAGCAGTGTTGCCGATGGTCCCGCTCAGGAGCAAAACGTGGCGATGAACTCGGACGTGGTGCGCCCGATCAGCTGAGCCGTCTGGCTGCGGGCGCGGTCGCGGCCGTAGAGGGCGACGAGGCTGCGCACCTCGATGCCCTCGGGCGGCTTGGCGAGGAGCGACCGGTCGGCGCCGCCGACGACGCAGAGGACGGGGAGCGGGCCGGCGGCGCCGGCGGGCGCGGGCGAGGGCGAGGACGCCGCCGGGGACCTTGCCGCTGAAGGAGGGCGGATCGAGGTGGCCTTCGCCGGTGACGACGAGATCGGCGTGCTCGAGGCGCCCGGCCAGGCCGACGAGGCCGGCGACGAGGTCGAAGCCGGGCTCGAGACGGGCGCCGAGGACGTACAGGCCGCCGCCGAGGCCGCCCGCGGCGCCGGCGCCGGGGACCGTGGTGACGTCGACGTGCATCTCGTCGCGGTAGAGGGCCGCGACGTCGTGGAGGCGCTGCGTGAGGAGCTCGACCTGGGCGGGCGTCGCTCCCTTCTGCGGCCCGAAGATCGTGGCGGCGTCGAGGAAGGGCGTGGTGACGTCGCAGGCGACGACGAGGTCGACGCCGGCGAGCGCGTCGGGGCCGCCTGCGGTTTGCACGGCGCGGACGGCGCCCAGCCCGCCGTCGGTCGTGGCGGAGCCGCCGCAGCCGATCACGATGCGGCGGGCCCCGGCGTCGCGGGCGGCCAGGAGCAGCTGGCCCACTCCGGTGGTGTCGGCTCGGAGTGGTTCGTCGCCCTGGGGGTGGGGGAGGAGCGCGCGGCCGGCGGCCTTGGACATCTCGACGACGGCGGTGGGCGCTTCGTTGTGGTCGGTTCCGGTTCCGGTTCCAGTTCCGGTCGCGAGCATCCGCCACTCGGCGTCGACGGGTTGGCCGAGGGGGCCGGCGACGGTGGTGCGGCGCGGGTCGCCGCCCAGCGCATCGAGGAGGCCTTCGCCGCCGTCGGACATGGGGACCTCGTCGGCGGTCCAGCCGGCGGTTCGTGCGGCGTTCGCCATGGCGGCCGCCGCCTCGGCGGCCGACGCCGTGCCGCGGAACTTGTCAGGGGCGGCGACGAGGTGCGGCACGAGGGGGAAGCTACGCGACGACCGTGTCGGCCGCGCCGAGAACGGTCGGGGGCTTTGTTCCAGGCGCGACCAGCGGGAGGACCCGAGGGCTCGTCCGCGAGTGCCTACGCGGCGAACACGGGGTCTCGTTCGAGAGTGTCTAACGCGGCGGATCCCCTTGGCCACTTTTCTGTGCATATGCGGCGATCGACGCTTCACTTGCGGGTGTATACGGCGTCTCAGGACGCACAAATACACACAAAGGTGGGCACCAGTTCGGCGCATACACATGCCGACCGGAGGAACCCGGGGGGTCCGGTGGGAGACCTGAGCCGGGGTGTTGGGAGGTCGACGGGTGCGGGCGAGAGGACTCGAACCTCCACCCCCTCGCGGGGACCGGGACCTAAACCCGGCGCGTCTGCCAATTCCGCCACGCCCGCAGCGGTCCCCGCAGCACGGGTGACCTGGGAGCTTACGGCGCTGTGCCTACGGGTGCTGCCTGCGGCCACTAGCCTCGTGGCCATGTCACAAGCATTTGAAGCCCCCCAAATCCTCGCGGCCGGGGTAGATCTCGACGCCGGCGGGCGGATTTTCCAGCAGCTCCTGAAGGAGCGCATCGTCTTCATCGGCAGTGCGATCGACCAGGTCACGGCCAACATGGTGTGCGCCCAGCTCATCCTCTTGGAGGCCGAGGACGCCGACAAGGACATCTCGGTCTACATCAACTCGCCCGGCGGGTCCGTGACCGACGGCCTCGCCATCTACGACACGATGCAGTACGTCAAGCCGGACGTTTCGACGATCTGCGTCGGCCTGGCCGCCAGCATGGGCCAGTTCCTCCTGTGCGCCGGCGCCCCGGGCAAGCGGTTCGCCCTCCCGCACTCGCGGATCCTGATGCACCAGCCCTCGGGCTCCATGCAGGGCCAGGCGGCCGACATCGCCATCCAGGCGGAGCAGATCATCTACCTGAAGCGCATGATGGCGGAGCGCATCGCCTTCCACACCGGTCAGACGGTGGAGCGGATCGAGCTCGACTCGGACCGTGACCGCTGGTTCACCGCCGACGAGGCCAAGGAGTACGGCTTCATCGACCACGTGATCGACCGGTCGACGGCCACCACCGCTGCGGGAGCCAAATAGGCGTGGCGCTGGACGTCCCGGCCTCCTCGTCGGACGCGGACAGGAGACTCGAGGAGGCCCCCGAGGTGAGAGTGGCGGATGAATCGCCCATGGCGGCGCGCGCCGCGGGCCTGAGCGAGCGGGCGGCCCGGCGCGGGTCGACCATGCGCATCGTCACCCCGACGATCAGCGTCCCGCAGCGCCTGCGCGAGATCTGGGCCTCCCGCGAGCTCCTCGTCTATCTCGTCCGCACCGAGATCAAGGTCAAGTACAAGAACTCGGTCCTCGGCATCATCTGGTCGATGATCTCGCCGGCGACGACGCTGGCCATCTACTACTTCGTCTTCTCGGTCGTCCTGGACAACCACGTCCCGCAGTTCGTGATCTTCCTGTTCGCGGGGCTGCTCTTGTGGAACCTGTTCTCGCTGGGCGTCCTCACCGGCACCGGCATCGTCGTGAACAACGCCGGCATCGTGAAGAAGGTCTCGTTCCCGCGCGAGATCCTCGCCCTGGCGTCGGTGGGAACGGCCTGCGTGTTCTTCCTGTTCCAGTCGGCCGTGCTGGTCCTCTTCATGATCGTCCTGCGGCACCCGCCCGACATGGCGTATTTCCCAGTGCTCCTCTTGGCGCTGGTCGCCGGCATCGTCTTGGCGTGCGCCCTCGCGGTGCTCCTCTCGGCGGTCAACGTCTATCTGCGTGACGTGCAGCACCTGATCGAGGTCGTCCTGACCGCCTGGTTCTGGGCCTGCCCGATCGTGTACGCCTACCAGGCCAACATCGGCGACAAGCTCGGTCCCAAGGGCCTCACCTGGGTCTACTTCCTCAATCCGATGGTGCCGCTGGTCCTGTCGTTCCAGCGCTGTATCTACGCGCACGTCACCGTCGCGATCCCCGGGGACCCGGCCTATGCGGTCCTGCCCGGCAAGGGCATGCTCTGGTACGTCGGCCTCGACCTGAGCATCCTCCTCGTGGCGGCCGCCATTTTCCTCGTCGCGCTGGCGGTGTTCGGCCGGCTCGAGGGCAACTTCGCGGAGGAGCTCTGAGATGAACGACTTCGCCATCGACGTGCGCAACGTCTCCAAGCGCTTCCGCTTGGCCCACGGGCAGTACAACACCGTGAAGGAGCGCATCATCCACGGCGGCCGCCGGAAGGCGACCGAGGACTTCTGGGCGCTGGACCAGGTGTCGCTGACGGTGCAGCCGGGCGAGACGGTCGGCATCCTCGGCCGCAACGGCTCGGGGAAGTCGACGCTGCTCAAGTGCATCTGCGGCGTGCTGCAGCCCACGTCGGGAGAGGTCGCCGTGAAGGGGAAGCTCGCCGGGCTCCTCGAGCTCGGTGCGGGCTTCCACCAGGACCTGAGCGGGCGCGAGAACATCTACCTGAACGGGTCGTTGCTCGGCATGACGAAGGCCGAGATCGACCGGGCCTTCGACGCCATCGTGGACTTCTCCGAGCTCGAGGAGTTCATCGACGGGCCCGTGAAGTTCTACTCGTCCGGCATGGCGGTGCGCCTCGGCTTCGCCGTCGCCGTGAATGTCGACCCCGACATCCTCGTGATCGACGAGGTGCTCGCCGTGGGCGACGAGCGTTTCCAGCGCAAGTGCATCGACCGGGTCAAGCAGTTCCAGAAAGAGGGGCGCACGATCCTGCTCGTGACGCACGCGGCCGACACCGTGCGCTCCATCTGCGACCGCGGGGTGGTCATCAGTCACGGGCACGTGATCGCCGATGCGGAGCCCGGCGAGGCCACCCGCATCTTCCGAGAGCGCCTCATGGCCGAGGGTGCCGGCATGTCGATCGTCGACCCGGCGCTCGTCGCCGTCCCCGCCACGCCGGCCATGATCGGCAACGACCGGCTCGATGACGCCGATGACGACGAGACCCGGCCGGTCCGCTTCCGCTCGGTGCACCGTGTCTACTCCGGGGACAACAACTTGGCGTACATGACCACGGGTGACGACCTGACCGTCCGGGTCGAATTCGAGGCGCTGCGCGCCACCGAGGACGTCGTGTTCTCACTCGAGATCCGCGACGAGGACGCCAACACGGTCATGCGGACCGACACCACGATCATCGGGTTGCAGATCGACGCGCCCCGCGGCACGGGCATCATGCACTTCGGCGTCGTCAACATGCCGATGCTCGACGGCGCCTTCACGTTCGCGGTTGGCATCCAGAGCCGCAACGGCATCCTCTACGACTGGATGGAGAACGCCGGCAAGTTCGACGTGATGAACCCGGGCAAGATGACCGGCCACGTCCGCATGGACGTGCACGCCGCGTTGATCTCCACCGAGAGCGACGTCGACTCGGCCGCCCTGGCCTGAGCCGGGCCGGATGATGAGCGACACGACCCGCAGCGACGACGACGCGACGGACCCGGAGGACCCCGGGGCCTACGTCCAGCAGGTGATGGCCGAGATCGCCGAGGAGGTGCGCCTGCGCCGGGCCTCGGGTGACCTGCCGCCCCGGCTCGAGCGCGAGCTCGACGAGCTGTTCCTGGCGCACTCGCCCATCGGCGTGCGCGGCGGCGACCTCGGCGAGGCGATCAGGATGGTCGACGCCGCCACGTTCATCGACCCGGTCGTGCCGGTCGAGTCCGAGCGGGCGGCCGGCGCCGCGGTGAAGAAGGGCATGCGCACGATGCTCCTCTGGTACGTGGGCTGGGTCACGCACCAGATGAGCCAGTCCGCCTCGGCGGTCAGCCGGGCGCTGCACATCGTCGACGACCACCTGAAGGAGCTCGAGCGCAAGGTCGACGCCCAGCGCGTCCCCGACGCCGCCGTCGTCGAGTTCCCCTCCTCGGTCGGCCCCGGCGTCTGGTGGGAGGAGCCGGCGCTGGCGGCGCTGGCCAAGACACCCGGCCGCGTGCTGCACGCCGCTTGCGGCGACGGATGGCTGGTCACGCGCATCGTCGAGTCGGGCGTCGACGCCTACGGCATCGACCCGCGCACCCCGATCGTCGACGCCGCCGAGCTCGGCGTCCTCGACCTGCGCAGCGAGGCCGTGCTCGATCATCTCCGCGCCGTCGCCGCCGCCGGGCTCGGCGGCATCGTGCTGAGCGGGACCGTCGAGGGGATGGCGGCCGGCGAGCGCAACCAGCTCCTCGCGGCGATCGCGGCCACGCTCACGCCCGGGGGCACCCTCGTCATCCACTCGGTCGGGCGCCAGCTCTGGGACGCACCCGACGCCCCCTACGGCGCCGACCTCGCGGCGGGCAAGCCCTTGCGCGCCGACACGTGGTGCCGCCTGCTCGAGGGGAGCGCCTACACCGCCACTGCGCACGCAGGGCCCGACGGGACCGACTATCTCGTCACCGCCGTCCGCGGCGGGCTGACGCCCTTCGCACCCGAATCCACGCCCCGCGGCGCGCGGTGAGCATCGCCGCCGGGCGGCCGGTGGCGGTCCACCAGTTCCTGCCCGCTCTGAACCCGCACGACGCGACGGGCACCCACACGCTCAAGCTGCGCGACGTGCTGCGCCAGGCCGGGTGGCGCTCGGAGATCTTCGCCGAGGCGGTCCACGACGACCTGGCCACCGAGGCGTACAAGCACTGGATGTACCCCGAGCACGCGGCCCCCGGTGACGTGGCGCTCTACCAGTTCACGACGTCGTCGGCCGTCGCCCCCTACCTGGCCGAGCACGGGCTCCCGCTGATCCTCGACTTCCACAACTTCACGAGCCCCGAGCTCTTCGCCGGCTGGGAGCCCGGCAACGTGACGCGGGCCAAGAAGGCGGCCGAGGACCTGGCTCTCCTGGCGCCCGAGGCGATGCTCGGGTTGGCCCGCAGCGGGTTCAGCGAGCGGGCGCTCCACCAGGCGGGCTGCCGCCGCACCGCGGTCACCCCCGCCCTGGCCGACTACCGCCGCGTCACGCAGGCACCGGACCCGCGGGTCAAGGCCGAGCTGGCGCAGCGCCGCGCCCCGGGCGGCGCCGACATCCTCTTCGTCGGACGGGTCGTCCCGTCCAAGGCGCAGCACGAGCTGGTCAAGGCGCTGTGGACGTACCGCCGGCTCTACGACGCCGGGGCCCGGCTGCACCTCGTCGGCGGCAGCTCGAGCTACGAGTACAGCAAATCGCTCTACGACTTCGCCGACGACCTCGGCGTGGCAGAAGCGGTGCGGATCGCCGGGGAGGTGTCCGACGCCGCCCTGGCGGCGCATTACGAGGCCGCCGACGTGTTCCTCTCGCTCTCGGTGCACGAGGGCTTCGGGGTGCCGCTGGTCGAGGCCATGACGGCCGGCGTCCCGATCGTCGCCCGCGACGCCGGCGCGGTGGGCCAGACCGTCGGCGACGCCGCGCTCCTGCTCCAGGCGGAGGACCCGGCGTACGTGGCCGCCGCCGTCCACCGCGTCTGCACCGACGCCGCCCTTCGGCGCACGCTGGTGACCAACGGCCGTCGCCGGGCCGGCGAGCTCCAAGGTGACGCCGTGGCGCGGCAGTTCGTCGACGCCATCGCGGGGGTGGTGGGCCGGCCGTGAGCACCGTCGCCGAAAAGACCAACAAGAAGCGCAAGAAGGTCGCGTTCGTCACGCCGCGCTACGGCACCGAGATCATGGGTGGCGCCGAGACCGCCGTCCGCAAGCTGGCCGAGCACCTGCGCGCCGACACCGACTGGGAGGCCGAGGTCCACACGACGACGGCGCTCGACGCCATCACGTGGGCCGAGGAGCTCGAGCCCGGGACGACAGAGCTCAACGGCGTCACCGTCCACCGGCACCCCACCACGCAGGGGCGCACGGTGGACTTCTACATGCTCGACGGGCTCCTCCGCCTGGCCCCGCGCCTCACCACGAGGGAGCAGGGCAAGCGCTGGGTGGAGTACAACGGCCCCGTCTCGCCCGACCTGGTCGAGGCGGTCGCCGCCTCCGACGCCGACGTCGTCGCCTTCACGCCGTACCTCTATTACCCCACCGTGGCCACCATCGGCCGCGTGCCGATGCCCGCCGTGTTCCACCCGGCCGCCCACGACGAGCCGGCGCTCTACTTCTCGGTCTTCCGCGGCACGTTCGGCGACGCCGACGCGTTCTGCTTCTACACGCACGCCGAGCGCTCGCTGGTCGAGCGCATGTACCCGGTGGCCGAGCGGCCCCAGATCGTGCTCGGCCTCGGCATCGGCGATTCGGAGGGCGCGGGGCGCCCGGGCGCGGAGATCCTCGGGCTGGGGGACCGGCCGTATCTCGTGAGCGTCGGGCGCGTCGACGAGCACAAGGGCTCCAAGATGCTGGCGACGTACTTCGCGACCTACAAGGAGCGCCACCCGGGCCCGCTCGCCCTGGCGCTCGTCGGCCCGGTCGCCTACGAGCTCGAGCCGCACCCCGACATCGTGGTCACCGGCCCGGTCGACGAGGCGGACAAGTGGGACATCGTGCGCGACGCGCTCGTCTCCGTCTCACCCTCGGCGATGGAGTCCTTCTCGCTCGTCGTCATCGAGGCGTGGGTCGACCGCGTCCCGGTGATCGTCAACGGCGCCTGCGGCCCGACCCGCGAGCACGCCGAGCGCTCGGGCGGCGGCCTGTGGTTCACCTCGTATCCCGAGTTCGAAGCCGTCCTTGACCGCCTGCTCGGCGACCCCGCGTTGCGCGCCAGGCTCGGCGACCGGGGCCGGGCCTACGTGGACCGCCATTTCCGCTGGCCCGTCCTCGTCTCGCGCTACGACGCGTTCTTGGACTCGGTGGTCGAGCGCGGGCGCGGGACACCCGGCCTGTTCTGACCCCGGCGCCGCAGCCCGGGCCCTAGCCGAGCTGGCGCCGCCCCACCACGGTGTACATGCGCTGGTCGATGGCGTCGCTCCCCATGTCGTGGGAGAGGTGGTGGCGCTGCGTGTGGTACGTGATCTCCGTGTTGCCGAAGCCGAGGCGCTGGAGCATCGAGACGACCGCGCCGGGATAGATCGACCACCAGTTCGTCAGGTGGTGCTCGGCCGACGGTGAGAACCTCATGATGTTCGACTCCGGGTCGGCCACGTCGTCCTGCAGCGGCTCCGTGACGATCATGACGTCGGTCGTGCGCCGGGCCGCTTGCGAGAGGGCGCCCCACGGCTCGCGCAGGTGCAAGAGGATGGCGCCGACCAACGTGATGTCGAACGTGCCGAGGTCCGCCGGCATGTCGTAGATGTTCCCCTGCACGAACTTGGCGGAAGACCCGAACGTCCGGTGCAGGTGCCACCACCCGTCGTGGTTCGGGTCGATCGTCTCGCGCATCACCCGCAGGCGCTCTTCGGGGTTGTCCTGACCCTTCACCGGCAGGGTGTCGACCGGGACGTCGAAGCCGGCCTCGAAGGAGACGACGTCGGCGCCCTGGCGCTCCATCCAGAACGTCAGGTAGCCCGTCGCCGGCCCGAGCTCGAAGACCCGCTTGCCGCGCACGTCGACCCCGCCCAGGTACTCCGGCTCGTGGCCGCGCAGGTCCCAGACGCCGGGCAGGACTCGTCCGTCGGGCAACTCCGTGGCGTGGTACCAGGTGAAATCGCTCAGGTCGGCGCCGCTCGCGCCGCTCCGCCAGTGCCGCCTGGAAGGAGGGCTCGAGCTGGCCGAGATAGTCCTTCGGCGGGTAGTAGGGGAGGAGCGGGCCACGGGCCGGCGGGGACGAGTTCGTCGTCACCGCGCCGGCTTGTTCTGTCTCACGCCGTCGGAACACGGGGCGTCACTCTACGCGACGCACCCCGGGGCCCCCGAGAATGCCGAAACGGTCGTCAGAACCCGAACATGCCGACCATGGGCTTGTTGAGCGGTCGCCCGCCCATGGAGCCCTGGAACGGCGCGTCGCCGTAGGCGAAGATCCCACCGTCGGAGGCCACGAACCAGTACCCGCCCCCGTCGTCGGTGGCCTGCATGCCCAACGCCGGCTGGTTGAGGTGGATGCCGCCGGTCGACCCGTAGAAGGGCGCGCCGAACGAGAAGACGCCGCCGTCGGAGCCGAGCAGCCAGTAGCCGCCCGTCACCGGGTCGGCCGCCATGCCGACCATGATCGCGTTGAGGTGGACGCCGCTCGTGTCGCCCTGGAAGATCGCATCGCCGAACACGAAGACGCGGCCGGTCGTGCTCACCTCCCAGTAGCCCTGCCCGTCCGGGCTGGACGCCATGCCCACGATGTCCTGATTGGGCGCCGAGGCGGCGGACCCGTAGAACTGCGCGTTGCCGAAGCTGAAGATGCCGCCGTCGGACGCGACGAGCCAATAGCCGCCGCCGTCCGGTGTGGCCGCCATGCCCACGATGGGTTTGTTCAGAGTGAGCGATCCGGTCGAGCCGTAGAACTGCGCGTCGCCGTACGTGAAGACCCCCCCGTCGGACGCGACGAGCCAGTAGCCCCCGCCCCCAGGGACGGCGGCCATGCCGACGACCGGTTTGTTGAGCGCGATGCTCCCGGTGCTGCCGCAGAAGTCCTGGCCGAAGGCGAAGATCCCGCCGTCCGAGGCGACGGTGAGGTAGCCGTTCTGGGCGGCGTCGGGGCGATCGCAGCTCGCCAGGGTGTTGCCACGCCGCCGACGAAGCCGGTGAGCTGGGCGTCGTGATGGAACTGCGGCCAGGCGCCGTTCTCGTCAGCGTTGAGCGCGTTCGAGCCGGCAACCTCGAAGTGCTGCACGATGCCCTGGACGGCGAACGTGCTGTCTTTGGTGGCGAAGTAGCCCGAGACCGTGATGCCGATCGATCCGTCGGCTTCCGGTGTGACGAGCGCGGCGTTCTGGAACCCAACGTCTCACCGGCCTTTACGCCGTCGATCACCGGAGCCGTCGTCGAAGTGCGCCACCTCTTCGCCGGTCCTGCCGTCGAGAATCTCGATACCCCCGGTCGTCGGCACGATCACGTCCTGATAGCCCTCGCCGAAGTCGGCCGTGGTCACGGAGCCGTAGACGGCGCCGATCACACTGGTGTGCCACAGCACGCTCCCGTTCGACGCGTTCATCGCCCACACGCTTCCCGGACGTGGTGCCGGTCACCGTGCCCTCGACGGCCTGCAGACCGCCGTTGCCGAACATGTCGGCCAGCGCCGGGCTGCCGCCGGTGAACCCGTCCAGGGTCGTGCTCCAGACCTGGTTGCACTTCGTGTCGAAGCCCTTGACCGTGTCGTCGTCGACCGTCCTCCCGGTGGTGTCGGCCCAGTAGCTGCCGGTCCCCGTCACGATGCCGTAGGCGCCGCCCGACAGGATCGGGCCGACCGCGGGGGACGAGTCGACCTCCTCGGTCGTGTTGGCGTGGCAGATCTCGCCGCCGTGGTTGTTGAAGATGCGGAACTGTCCGCCATCGTTGTAGTGCGTGCCGTAGGCGAAGCCGTTCGAGTTCGCGCCGCCCGAAACGAAGTCGTCGGCTCCGGTGCCGTAGAGGTCACCCACGGCAGCGGTGGAGAACACGCTGTCGGCGTCGAACTGGGGCCACCCTGGAGCCGGGCTCCCGCTGCCCGTCTGGAGCGCGTACGCCTCCTGGCCGAGGGAACCGGCTTCGGCGATGCCCTCACCCGGCGCGTACGACATCGAGGCCTGCACGCCGCCGTCGGGGACCGTGTCGGTCGAGGGATTGGTGACGACCTGGTTCCATACCTCGGTGCCACCCGGCGAATAGGCGTAGTAGCCACCGTCGGACGCCTCCGCCGCGTTCCCGGCGTCGATCAGCAGGTTGCCGTCGGTCGGATCGATCGCGGCGGTGGAATCGACCGGAGGGCTGCCCGGCAGCTCGACACCGTTGTACGCCGGAGTCTGCTCGGTGCCGATCCCCGAGGTCGGACTGGTCGCAACCGGTGCCGGCACCGCCCCCGGCGCCCGTCGCGTTGTTCCAACCCGGAGCGGGCAGGCCGTCCGACATGTCCAGGCCGAAGAGGTCACCCTGGCGGTCGCCCACCTCGACCGCAGGAGTGCCGTTGTCGTTGAAGCTCACCGGCGACGACTCCACGGCGCCGCAGGGGGCGTCGTTCAGGTAGGTCTGCCATACCGGCGACAGCGCGATGGTTCCCGACGCGTCGACGGTCGGTGCCGTCGCCAGCGTGGCCACGACGACCGTGACCCCGGTCGTGAGCAGCGCCGCCGAGAGAAGTCGGAGCGCGGATCTGCTCGAGTACGTCACGCTACGGTCCTCCTCGTGTCCGTGGGTGCTCCCGCCAAGGTTGAAAAACTACCCCTCTCTCCACGTCGTTTGTGGGCGTCTCTGGCGATTTCTCTGTGCGCAATTGGCGCGCCGCTAGCATCAACCCGCGTGTCCACCTCCTCCGGTTCAGAGCCACCCGGCGCCGATCAGGCACAGAATCCCGCCCCTGGCGTTGCAGATCCGGCGCCGGACGATGTCGCCGACGAGGACAAGGCCCGGGCGGGCGCCGCGCTCCGGGCGTCCTTCGCCCGGCTCTCGCCCCAGGGCAGCGACGAGTGGAATTTCATGGGCGCCTTCACGCATCTCGGTGATCGCTACGGCCCCTATCAACCGGGCGCCTCCGACCTGGCCGACCTGCTGCGCTCGAACACCAAGGGTGGCGGCGGCACACGCCGGGGCCGGCGGGGCCGGCTGACCGAGGGCCCGTCGGGCGATCCCACCGCCGAGAGGTCCGAGGTCGAAGATGCCATGACGCACGTCGTCGAGGCCTTTCGTTTCCTGCACGCCCGGGTCAGCACGCTCGAGACGCGGCTGGGCACCGAGGACGAGCCCCTCGACGGCGCCGCCTGGCTGGCCCCCGCACGCGAGCTCGGCGCCTGGGTCGAGCCGGTGGTGTCGCTCGTCGTCGCACGCACACCCGGCGGCGAGATCCTGCACGGCGACTGCGGCGAGGGCGCACTGGTCGGCGCACTGGTCGATCGCGGGGTGCGCGCCCGTGGCGTCGAGCCCCGCGGCGGCGTCGCGCTGCGCGCTCTCGAACGCGGGTGCGACGTGACGATCAGCGAGGTCGGCGAGTACCTGGCGCAGCTGCCGGCCGGCGAGCTCGGCGGCTTGGTCCTCAGCGGCGTCGTCGACCGACTGCCGCTCCATGCCATCGTGCCGCTGTTGGCCGAGTGCCGCCGCACGCTCGCGCCCGGCGCGCCGATCGTCGTCGTGGCCGAGCCGGCCACTCCGTCGCAGGCGCACTCGCATGAGCCTGACCCCGTGTCCGAGGACATGGTCGACCGCGCCGACCTCCACGTCGAGACGTGGGCGTTGCTGCTCGGCCGCAGCGGCTTCGTGGACGTCACGCCGTTGCCCGCCGTCGACGGCGCCGCGGGCGACGACCGCATCGCCCTCGCGGCGGCCGTGCCCACCACGTGAGCGGGGTCCACCACTTCGTCCCCGTGCTCCACCGTGGCGACGCGGTCGGCCGGCACACATTGCGCCTGCGCGATGCCACGCGCCGGCGCGGCATCGAGTCCAACATCTTCGTCGATGTCGTCCAGGACGAGACCGCGGACGAGACGCTGCCCGTGATCGCCTACGCCGAGCAGGCGCAGCGCGGTGATGTCGTCGTGTACCAGTTCGCCACCGCCTCGCTAATGGCTCCGTGGCTGGCGAGCCGGAGCGAGACCCTCGTCGTCAACTACCACAACATCACCCCGCCGGAGCTGATCGCGCCGTGGGACCACCACCTCGCGCTGGGGCAAGAACGCGCCCGCGAGGATCTCGCCGTGCTCGCGCCGCGGACGGCGCTGGCGATCGCCGACTCCGCCTACAACGAGTCGCACCTGGCGGAGTCGGGCTTCGCCGCCACGGCCGTCGTCCCGCCCTCGGCGGCGTTGGGTGACGAGGTCACCGCCGTGGCGCCCGCCACCGCAGCGTCGCGCGCCATGGCATCGAGCCCGTCCCGCGGCGCCGTCTGGCTCGCCGTGGGCCGCGTGGCGCCGAACAAGGCGCTCGAGCACACGATCGCTGCGCTCGCCGTCGTGCGCCAGCAGGCCGACCCGGGCGCCACCTTGCGCATCGTCGGGAAGCCGGCGACCGACGCCTACGAGCAGGCCCTTCGTCACTACGTCGCCGATCTCGGGTTGGAAGACGCCGTCACGTTCACCGGCTACGCCACCGACGCGGCGGTGGCCGCCGCCTACGCCACCTCCGACGTCCTCGTGGTCACGTCCGAGCACGAGGGGTTCTGCGTGCCCGTGGTCGAGGCGATGGCCGCCGGCCTGCCCGTGGTGGCCTTCGACCGCGGGGCCGTGCCCGAGGTCCTCGGTGGCGCCGGCGTGCTGGTCACCACGCGGGAGCCCTTTGCGCTCGCCGCCGCCATCACCGGCGTGCTGGGCGACCCGGCGCGGCGGACGGCCATGATCGAGACGGGTCGCCGTCGGCTCGCCGAGCTCGATCTGCCCCATGCGGCCGATCGCTTCGTCGACCTGCTGTGCCGGGTCCGGGACGACCACGCGGGACGACGGCGATGAGCGCGATCCACCAGTTCGTCCCGATGTTGCACCGCGACGACGCCGTCGGCCGGCACACGTTGCGCATCCGAGACGTGTTGGCAGCGCGTGGCGTGGATTCACGCATCTACGTCGAGATGGTCGACCCCGAGACCGAGGCGGAGACCAGGCTCTTCCCCCGCTACGCCGACGAGGCCCAACGCGGCGACGTGCTGCTCTACCAATTCGCCACCGCCTCGGCGATGGCGCCGTGGCTGGCCGGCCGACGCGAGACCCTGGCCGTCAACTATCACAACGTGACGCCACCCGAGTACTACGCGGCGTGGAACAACCCGATGGCACGTCACCAGCTGCGGGCACTGCACGAGCGGGCCGACCTCGCCGCCCGCACCAGCCTCGCCATCGCGGTATCGGCGTTCAACGAGTCGGAGCTGCGCACCGCCGGCTACCGCCAGACGGCCGTCGTCCCACCCGCGGCGATCGCCCCCACCACCGGGGTCACGGCGAACGGTTCTGGGCGCACCGCCGCCGGTGGCACCGGCGCGCGCTGGATCGCCATCGGCCGGGTCGCGCCCAACAAGGGCATCGAGCTCGCCCTTATGGCGCTGCTCGTGACGCGTGCCCATCACGACCCCGACGCCACGCTCCAGGTGGTGGGCCGGTCGGTCGTACCGGCCTACACCCGCGCCCTCCGGCGTTTCGCCGACGAGCTCGGCGTCCGCGACGCGGTGACGTTCCGTGGTGGTATCAGCGACGCGGACCTGGTGACCGCCATGGCGCAGTCCGATGTCCTCGTGATGGCCTCGCGCCACGAAGGCTTCGGGGTCCCAGTGATCGAGGCGATGACAATGGGCCTCCCCGTGGTGGCCAACACCGAGGGTGCCCTCCCCGAAGTCATCGGCGACGCCGGCGTCCTGGTGGACGCCACCGACCCCTATGCGCTCGCCGAGGCGGCGGCCCGCGTCGCCACCGACCGCGCCCTGCGCACGACGTTGGCCGAGGCGGGCGCGCGGCGCGTCACGTCGCTCGATCTGCCCAGCGCCGGCGATCGGGCGGTCGACCTGCTCGCGCCGCTGGCTCGCTGACCACAGACCCGACCTGGCCGAGCAGCGCCGCCCCGGCCCCGTCCTCAGCTTGCGACGGCCTCCTGGACCAGCGACACGAAACGCTGCGTCGAGGCCCCCAGGTCGAACCCGGCGGCCCGCGCCAGGCCGGCCGCCGCCAGCACCGCCCGCAGCTGCGGATCCCCCAGGACCCGGCCCACCGCGGCGGCGAACGGCAGGGCGGACTTGTCGGGAGCACGAGCCCCGCGTCGCCGACCGTCTCGGGGACGGCCGTCACGCCGTAGGCGACGATCGGCACGCCGTGCCCCATCGCCTCGGCGAGCGGCACGCAGAAGCCCTCGTGGTCCGACGCCATCACGAAGACGTCGGCGGCCCGGAAGTACGCCTCGAGCTCCGCGCCGGTCACCGAGCCCGGCAGGTTCACCGCGTCATCCAACCCGAGCTCAGAGATGAAGGCGCGCAACGCCGGCTCGTACGTCTCACCCAACGGCGAGCCGATGAGGTGCAGCCGGGCCGCCGGGTCGTAGGTCCGGCGCAGCACGTCGAGCATCTTCACGAGATCGTGCGGGGCCTTGTGCGGCGAGATCTTCCCCACGTACAACAGGTCGGCCCCGCCCGAGCGCTCCTTGGCCGCCATGAGCCGCTCCAACAAGGCAGGGTCCGGCTCGTCGCTCTTGGACTGCATGTCGATGAGCAGCGGGACGACGGCGGTCCCCTTGTAACCGAGCGCGACCAATTCCGACTCGTTGAACGCGGAGTCGGCCACGGCGAAGCGGCTCTGCGGCGCCAGACGTGCCAGTTGCTCACGCCCCAGCGACACCTCGTACGCGACGTTCGGCTCCCAGGCGCGCAACAGGGACGCCGGCGTGATGTTGTGGTAGTTGACGAGCTTGGGCTCGGACCGTGCCGCGAGGATGTCGTAGACGGGGCTCCCGATCGACGCTTGATACAGCAGCCACCGTCCCCGCGTCGCCCGCCCCAAGCTCGATCACCGGGCGCCCCTCCTGCTCGACGTCGGGCGTGAAGCTGCCGTAGTAGATGTCCGAGTCGATGCCGGCGGCCCGCAGCCCGTCGCGCAGATTGAGCGCACTGACTCCGATGGCGTCGCGACTGGCGAGCGACGGGATGACCTGGTCCACTCGCACGGCCGAGCAGTGTACCGGCGGCGGATCGCACCCCGATTGCGAGGACCATGCACCAACTCATGGGGGTCGACCCCGTAGCCTGGTGCGTCGTGCGTACGCTCGGAGCCAACGTCGCACGTGGCTGGTCGCGAGACGTCGTCGCACGCCGGTGACCGGCGTGGCGCTGCTCGTCTCGCTCGCCGTTGTGCTGCCGGCCACCCTGCTCGGCCTCGGCTCCCCGGCGGCGGCCTCTCTCCGTGCCGCCCAGGCCAGCGACCTGCCCTCGGACTCGATGAACGTGAACATCGCCATGACCGAGAACGACGGGAACGATGTGATCGTCGCCGCGTCCGGCGGTGGCGTGTCCGCTCCTGGCGTCTCGGACGCATCTGCCGTGCTCTTCCAGCCCATGTCGGGATCGTGGGCCGTCTTCACCGGTCCCGGGTGCTCTGGTCCGTGGACCCAGGTGGGTCCGGTCAGAACAACCCCACCGCCTCGCCAACCGGCGGCGGACTTCTCACGCTGTGCGTGCCGAACAACGAGAGCACCGACCGACCACGGCACGATCACCGGCGTCTTCAACTCCGACGGCGACGCGCAGGACGGTCAACACGCTGCCGTTGGAGCAGTACGTCGCCGACACGGTGCCAGGCGAGTCGCCGTCGGGCTGGAGCACCCTCGGCGGTTCCGGCCCGCAAGGCATGGACTGGGGTTTCCAAGAGCTCGAGGCGCAGGCGATCGCCGTGCGCTCCTATGTCCTGTCCAACCTCGGCGGCTACGGCGGCTACGCCGACACGTGCGACCTGACGTGCCAGACGTACCGGGGGACGGCATACGAGACGGCGGTGAGCATCGCCGCAGCCAACGACACGGCCGGCCAGGTGATGGTGATGCCCAACGGCTCCATTGCGACCACTGAATACTCGGCCTCGACGGGCGGGTACACCTCGAGTGCGGCCAGCGGCGAGTCGCCTTTCACCGCGGTGCCGGACGACGGCGACGCGGTGTGTGTGACGAACGAGTGCAACCCGAACCACAATTGGTCGACCACGGTCAGCTACGGGGCGATCGAGTCGGCCTGGAACTCGATCGGCACCTTCGAAGGGTTCTCCAATCCCATCGAGGACCCGGGCCACCCCTTCGACTTTCCACAGGCCGGCCGGATGGACACGCTGACCGTCTACGGATCGAGTGGGAGCGTCACCATCCCGGGTACAGAGTTCATCGGCGATCTCGGCCTCAAGTCGGACCTGTTCACGATCACCGGCCAGAACAACTGCACGCAGACGGTGTCGATCACCGGTCAGGGATGGGGCCACGGCATCGGCATGGGTCAGTGGGGCGCCCTCGGCTACGCCATCGGCCAGGACAACGGCGATGGGAACTGGACGTACACCCAGATCGTGGACCACTTCTACGAGCCCGCGCAGCTCGAGAATCCTCTCGAACATCACCCAGGTGAGTAACTCCAGCGGCGGCGTCGGCGGCTACTGGATCAACGCAGCAGACGGCGGCGTCTTCAGTTTCGGCAACGCGCAGTTCCACGGCAGCACCGGCGGGATGGTGCTTAACAAGCCGGTGGTCGGCATCGCGTCGACCCATGACGCGCAGGGCTACTGGGAGGTGGCTACCGACGGCGGCGTGTTCAGCTTCGGCGACGCGCACTTCTGGGGCAGCACCGGGAGCATCGTGCTCAACAAGCCGGTGGTGGGCATGGCGGTGACGCCGGACGGCGGGGGCTACTGGCTCGTTGCGTCCGACGGCGGCATCTTCGCCTACGGCGACGCGCAGTTCTACGGCAGCACGGGGAGCCTCAAGCTCAACAAGCCGGTGATCGGCATGGTGCCGACGCACGACGGCGACGGCTACTGGCTCATCGCGTCGGACGGTGGCGTCTTCGCGTACGGCGACGCCGGCTTCTTCGGCTCGCTCGGCGGGTCGCCACCTTCGACCGCGTTGGTGGGCGTCGCCCCGACGCCCGACGGCGGCGGGTACTGGGTTCTCGGAGCGAATGGCACGGCGTACCCCTTCGGCGACGCGCCCTCGGTCTCAGTCTCGGCATCGTCGCCTCCGCTCTCCAAGCTCGAGAGCCCGATGTCCGGGCTGATCCCGGACTTCACCGGGCAGGGCTTCGTGGCCGTGGACGGGAGCGGCCAGGCCTTCGCTTATGGGGACGCGCCGTACTTCGGTGACGTGACCACCGCCGTGCCCGGCTACTCGGGCCATGCCGTGGGTATCGCCGTCACTCCGGGCTGATTCGAGTTGTAAGCCGCAGGGCGTTGTAGTTCCGC
This sequence comes from uncultured Acidimicrobiaceae bacterium, assembly GCA_963783995.1. Taxonomy (GTDB): domain Bacteria; phylum Actinomycetota; class Acidimicrobiia; order Acidimicrobiales; family RAAP-2; genus Bog-473. The sequence continues at coordinate 1,891,048 of CAWAPU010000006.1, read as the reverse complement.
GCCCGAAGGGTTACGACGCGTGGCAAGAACGTGGACAACACACGGACTTAAGTCGCGCCTAAAACCCTTCGTCCACCCACTTGCAACCGAACGGCGACCCAGAGTTGGCGGCGTTGTCTTACGCTTCTCGCCGGGGGTTCGCTTCGGTTCTGACGTTGGCAGACCGAGGCCGAAGGGTCCAGATTTGGACCGGATGGAGGGGTAGCGGTGCGTCGTCTCTTTGCCTGTCTGGTCGTCGTGGCGGCAAGCGTCGTTTCTGGATTGTTCCTGGCACCCGCCGGGGCCACCACGTCGAACTGGACCTTGATGAGCGGTCCCTCGCAGATCTCGGGTGCATCGACGAATGGGTTGTCGGAATCGTGTGTCAGCTCGGCCTTCTGCATGGCGGTGGGCCTGGAAAGGACGCTGACGCCTCCGATTCCGGTCGAGCCGTCGGAGCTGTGGAACGGGACGTCATGGAGCTATGTCTCGATGCCCGTCCCGGGAGTTCCTGCCACGTTGACCTCTCTCTCGTGCGCGACCAGCACCTTTTGCATGGCGTTGGGTTTTACACAGGCCGGCACTTTCTCAGACGAGTGGAATGGGTCGTCTTGGTCACTGGTCCCGGTCGCGGCCGCCGCTGACGGGTACGGGCTGCTCCTGGGGGTGGATTGTCTCAGTTCCAGCGACTGCCAGGCGGTTGGACAGGACGGCAACTATTCGACGTTTGCCGAACAGTGGAATGGCGCCAGCTGGTCCATTGAGTCGACCCCGAACACATCAGGTCCACAAAACGGACTCTTTGCGGTGAGTTGCACCGGACCCACGAACTGCATGGCAGTCGGGCAGCAGAACCTCGAATTGTTGGCCGAGCAGTTCAACGGAACGAGTTGGACGATCGTGCCGACGGCTGAGCCGACCTTTACCGGCGAATTGGTTTCAGTCTCCTGCGCGACATCGGCCTTCTGCGAAGCGGTTGGCACGAGCGGGCTGAGTGGCTCACAAGGAGGCCAGGCGATACTCATCGAGACGTGGGATGGGTCGAGTTGGAGCATGGCCACGAGTCCGGTCGCGCCGGTGGCGGGCCAGAACTCCATCCTGTACAGCGTCGACTGCACAAGCGCGAGTTCGTGCGTGGCGGTGGGTAACGGGCCGACTTCTCCGCTTGTGTTGGACTATCAGGACGGCACCTGGCTGAGCGCTCAAAGCCCTCAGGCACCATCGGGTCTGACGGACCCCATCATCGGTGCGGTGTCCTGCGTTACTGGTTGGTCGTGTGTGGCCGAGGGCGCTGCGAATTCGGGTACCAATCAAGAGGTCTACTTCACTGAGTCGCCCGTGAGCAGCCCGACCTTGCCAAGTGCGGTGATTGCATCGCCGTATGCCAATGAGACGTACTCTCTCAATCAAGTGGTTCCGACGAGTTTCAGTTGCTTCGATGGCACTGGTGGTCCCGGAATCGCGAACTGCACCGATTCGAGCGGCTCGGCGAGTCCCGGCGTGCTCGATACGTCGACCTACGGCCAGCACAGCTATTCCGTCACTGCGACCAGCGCCGACGGCCTGACGGCCACGACATCCATCACCTACTGGGTGGCCTCTGCGCCGACGGTCACGTTTGCCTCGCCGCTCTCGGGAAGCGACTACATCGAGAACCAGAGCGCCTTAACCAGCTTTAGTTGCAGCGATGGCGCGGGCGGCCCAGGGATCATCTCAAGCTGTGTGGACTCAAACGGATCGTCTAGCCCCGGCACCCTCAACACGAGCAGCCCCGGCATCAACACCTACTCGGTCACGGCGACGAGCGTCGACGGCCTCACCGCCACCACCTCGGTCAGCTACAACGTGATCGGTCCGCCCACGGTGAACCTCAATATTCCGTTCAGCGGAAACTATGTCGGGCTCGGCCAATCGGTCGCCGTGAACTTCGGCTGCTTCGAGTACGCCGGTGGGCCGGGGATCGCGAGCTGCGTGGATTCGAACGGGTCGACCGCTCCGGGCACGCTGAACACTACCTCGGTGGGATCGCATACCTATTCGGTGACGGCGACGAGCCTGGACGGCCTGAAGACGACGCAGTCCTTCACGTACGTCGTCGAGGCACCGCCGACGGCGGCAATCAGTTCGCCGGCAACAGGCGGGACGTACATGCTCGATCAGAGTGTCCCCACGGCGTTCGTGTGCACCGAAGGGCAGGATGGTCCGGGGGTGTCGAGTTGCCGTGACTTGAACAATGAGACCAGCCCTGGACAGCTCAACACGTCTTCCTTGGGCACGCACACCTACTCCGTGGAGGCGATCAGCGGCGACGGGCTGTCCGGCAGTGTGTCCATCACCTACACGGTGGTGCCGGCGAAAGTCCCGCCTGCGGTCACGTTGAATCCCGTCAGCCAGACCGGTTACGCGGGCACCACCTTGACGTTCACGGCGGGCGCGTCGGGCGCTCCGACGCCGAGCGTCCAATGGCAGATCTCGACCAACAAGGGCTCGACGTGGGCCAACTACACGGGCGCCGGGGCGACGTCGCCGAGCGTGACGAGTGCGGCGCTTACAACCGCCGAGTCCGGCTGGGAAGTTCGGGCCGTGTTCACGAATGGATCCGGGACGGCCACCACGTCGGCGGCCACGATCACCGTGTTGAAGGACGTGGTCCCGAAGGTGACGGTGCAGCCGGCGAAGAAGACCGTGGCTCCAGGGGCGACGGTCGCGTTTGGCGCCGGCGCCAGTGGCGAACCCACCCCGACGGCGCAGTGGGAGGTGTCCACCAACGGCGGCAGCACGTGGACCAACGTGTCGGGCGGCACGGCCACGACCGTGTCGGGCGGCATGGCCACGACGCTCATCTTCGCGGCAACGGCCGCCGAGAACGGATGGGACTACCGGGCCGTCTTCATGAACCCGGGCGGCTCCGCGACGACGAAGATGGTGGCGCTTAAGGTCACCTGATTTGAGGGAGCGAGACGGTCAGCGAGGCGAGCGGGTGGAACCGTTGGGTCCCGTGCCGCCGGTGACCTGCGCGAGACGGGGGAACCGGCGCAGCCTGCCGAACCGGCCGAGTTTGCCGACGTCGACGCCGTGGTCGGCCGCGGCGAGGAGGCGGAGGTCGCCCCGGCTGTTGCCGTAGGCCCACAGGATCGGCTGCTCGCCCGGTGAGGCCGACTGCGGTCCGACAGCGCGGAGGTGACCGGCGAGGCGGGCGTACTTCTCCGCCCCCCGGCAGTTCTTGCCTTCGTAGCCGCCGGTGAGAAGGCCGCCGCCTCCGACGGCCAGCCGCGTCGCCACGACGCCGTCCACGCCGAGCTCCTCGCCGGCCGGGCTCACGTAGGCCTCGGGCGAGGCGGAGACGATCACCGTGTAATGGCCCTGGGCGTGGTGCCACTCGAGGCGGCGACGCACGTCGTCGCGTACGTGGCGCTGGAGATGACGGTGCGCGAACTCGGCGGAGCGGCGGTTCACCTCGTCGACGGGCAAGCCACCGAGCAGGCGGGAGAAGAGCTTCTCCTTCACGTCGTCCGCAGTCGTGCCGCCGGCGATGGCGGCGTGGATGAGGGAGGGCGACAGGCGTACGACGGCGCGCACCACCGGCCACCAGCCGCGCAGGGAGACGAGGAACGGGAACACGCTGCCGCCATCGGCCAGCGTCCCGTCGAAGTCGAATGCGGCGACGGTGGGGCGTCCAGACTCGGACGGTCCCTCCGCACGTGGGTCAGTCGATCGCAGAGCCACCTCGTCCAGCTCCTCCTGCGAACCGGGTTGCCCCGGCGAGCGTCTCCCCGCTGCTGATGACCTCGCGCCCATGGCGCGCCTCGTTGACCGCAGCCTCTTGCTCCGTCAGGCCCCATTGCTCGAGCGCGCTCATGCGGTCCGAGCGCAGGCAGAACTGGGGGAGCGCGGCGAGCTGACGGGCCAGGGCAAGGGCGACGGCGCGGGCCTCGCCGGGCGCGGTGACCCGGTTGACGAGGCCCATGGTGAACGCCTCGGGCGCCTCGACGGCGCGGCCGGTGAGGATGAGGTCCATGGCGCGGCCGTGGCCCACGATCCGGGGCAGGCGCACCGTGCCGAGGTCGCACAGCGGGACCCCGAAGCGGCGGCAGAAGACACCGAAGATGGCATTCTCGGCGGCGACGCGCAGGTCGCACCACAGCGCCAGCTCGATCCCGCCGGCGACGGCGTAGCCCTCGATGGCCGCGATGACCGGCTTGGACAGCGTGAGCCGGGTGGGGCCCATGGGCCCGGTGCCCTGGTCGGGGATGGGCCGGCGGTCGCCTTCGGAGATCGCCTTGAGGTCGGCGCCGGCGCAGAAGGAACCGTCGGACCCGGTGAGGATGGCGACGGACTGCTCGTCGTCGGCGTCGAAGGCCAAGAAGGCGTCGCGGAGCTGGTCGGCGCAGACGCTGTCGACGGCGTTGCGGCGCTCGGGGCGGTTGATGGTGACGACGGTCACCGGTCCCTCCCGCTCGACGACCAGGGTGTCGGCCCGGTAGGGCCGGTAGGTGGCGCCGGGGGGCGGGGAGGTGGGGTCGGCGTCGATGCCGGCGGCGGTGGGTGGGACGGTCACTGGATGGCATTCTCGCATGAGGGGGGTGGCGGTCCGCCAGATGGGTGCAGGGCCGACCCCCAGGTAGGGGGCGGTTTTTCCCGACGGGGCGGGCGGAGCCCAAATATGACCAAACGTGTCGACAATTGCGGAAGTTCCCGGTAAGGTCCGAGATTGCACTGCGGACATCACGACAATCAGGAGGCACAGATGGCAGTACGACTCGGGGACACCGCTCCCGATTTCACAGCCGAGACCACGGAAGGGACGATCAACTTCCACGACTGGCTGGGTGACAGCTGGGGGATCCTCTTCTCCCACCCCAAGGACTTCACGCCGGTGTGCACGACGGAGCTGGGCGCCTTCTCCAAGGCCAAGCCCGAGTTCGACAAGCGCAACGCCAAGCTGATCGGCCTGTCGGTCGACTCGGTCGAGTCGCACGGCAAGTGGGCCGGGGACATCGAGGAGACGCAGGGCTCGGCGCTGACCTTCCCGCTCATCGGGGACGAGGACCGCAAGGTCGCCGACCTCTACGACATGATCCACCCGAACGCCAACGACACGCTGACGGTGCGCTCGGTGTTCATCATCGGCCCCGACAAGAAGGTCAAGCTGACGCTGACGTACCCGGCCTCGACCGGCCGCAACGTCGACGAGATCTTGCGCGTGCTCGACTCGCTGCAGCTCACGGCGGACTACAAGGTGGCCACGCCGGTGAACTGGAACGAGGGCGACGACGTCATCATCGTGCCGGCGGTCAGCGACGACGAGGCGAAGGACCGCTTCCCCAAGGGCTGGAAGGCCCTCAAGCCGTACCTGCGGGTGACGCCTCAGCCGAACAAGTAGTCAATGACGTAGGCGCGTGGGTCCGCGGTGCGGGCCGCGCGTATCTAGGACGTGAGATCGGGCCGGCCTTCGGGCCGGCTCGATCGCGGTACGGGAGGGGTTGTTCCGGGTGGCGGGGTGGCGGGGTGGCCGGGTGGCGGAGTGGTCAGTCGGCGGGGGCGGGCGCGACCTCTTCGCGCAGCTCGCGCTTGAGCACCTTGCCCTGGGGGTTGCGGGGGAGCGGCTCGGAGCGGAACCAGATGTGCGTCGGCACCATGAAGCCGGCCAGGCGCGCCTTGACGTGCATCCCGAGCTCGTCCGCTGTCACCTTGGCGCCGGGGCGCAGCACGACGACGGCGCCCACCTCCTCGCCGAGGGTGGGGTCGGGCACGCCGATGACGGCGACGTCGGCCACGGCGGGGTGCTCGAAGAGCGCGGCCTCGACCTGGACCGAGTACACGTTCTCGCCGCCGCGGATGATCATGTCCTTGGCCCGGTCGACGATGTAGATGAAGCCCTCGTCATCGAGCTGGGCGACGTCGCCGGTGTGGAGCCAACCCTTCGAGAACGTCTTGGCCGTCTCCTCGGGGCGGTTCCAGTAACCGCGCACGACGTTGGGGCCCTTGATCCACAGCTCGCCCCGGACGTCGCGGCCGCGGGGGAGGGTGTCGTCGGGCTCGTCGCTCCCGAACTCCTCGGGGACGACGGCCACGTCGCACACGGGTACGGCCGGGCCCACGCTGTCGGGCTTGGCGATGTAGTCGCCGCCGGCGTTCATGGAGGTGACCGACGACGTCTCGGTCAGCCCGTAGCCGTTGGAGGGCTGGCCGACGGGCCAGGCCTCGCGGATGCGGCGCACGAGGTCGGGCGGGGCCGGGGCGCCGCCGTACGACACGCCGCGGATGGACGACGTGTCGTACTTGGAGAAGTTCGGCGAGTCGAGCACCTGCATGACCATGGCCGGCACGCCGCCGAAGGTGCCGATCTTCTCGCGCTCGATGAGCTCGAGCGCGCGGTCGGGGTCGAAATGGTGCATCATCACGAGCTTGCCGCCCGCGGCGGTGTTGGTGACCATGATCGAGTGGCAGCCGGTGGCGTGGAAGAGCGGCACCGAGAGCAACATCGCGGGCTGCACCCGCTCGGCCGGGTCGGCCGTCTCGTCGAGGAGCGAGGTGCCGAAGCGCATGGAGCCCCGCGTGTTCAAGAAGAACAGGCTCATCAGGTTCGTGACCATGTTGCGGTGCGTCCCGACAGCGCCCTTGGGGCGCCCGGTCGTGCCCGAGGTGTAGAAGATCGTGAGGTCGTCCTCGGGGTCGATGGCGACGTCGGGCGGGGTCACGTCGTCGTCCACCGGGCCGAGCGCGAGGGCGAAGGGCCATTCGGGGATCGGCGGCGTGCCGCCCGGGGGCTCGTAGACCTTGAGGGGGGCCTTGAGCTCGGTGCGGTGCTCGTCGGCGACGATCAGCGCCTTGAGGGTGTCGAGGCCGCCGAGGAACGAGCGGATGCGCTCCACGCGCTCGGTGTCGACGAAAGCGACCTTGGACCCCGAGTCCTCGAGCCCGTAGCGCAGCTCCTCGCCGCTCCACCACGCGTTGAGCGGCACCACGACGGCGCCGGCCAGGGTGGCGCCCCAGAAGGCGACGACCCACTCGGGGATGTTGCGCATGATGATGGCGACGCGGTCGCCCTTCTCGACGCCGAAGGTGTCGCGCAGGCGGTGCGCCAGCGCGGCGGCCCGGCGGTAGTGCTCGCCGAAGGAGATGCGCTCGTCCTCGTAGACCAGGAACGTGGCGTCGCCGTGGGCGGCCGACATGTCGAAGACGGCCCGCATCGTCGGCGGCGCGTTCTTCCACGTGCGGGTCGGGACGCCGCGGATGTCGAGCTCCTCCATCTCGAAGATCTGGCCGGGCCCGGTGAGCTGCGCGGTGGCCTCGGCGAGCGACATCTTGGGGGTGTCCTTGTCGGTGGTGCTCATGCCGTCGTCTCCTCCTGGTCCGCCTCGGTTCCCTTGGGGCTCTCGAAGATCGCGGCCCGGTAGTAGGCGAGCTCGGCGACGCTCTCGAGGATGTCCTGGAGCGCCCGGTGGCCGCCCTTCTTGGTGGGCGCGCCCTTGTAGACGTCGGGGCGCCAGCGCCGGCACAGCTCCTTGATCGTCGACACGTCGACCGAGCGGTAGTGCAGGAAGTCCTCGACCTCGGGCATGAGGGCGGCCAGGAATCGGCGGTCGGTCCCGATGGAGTTGCCGGCGAGGGGGACGGTGCGGGGCTGGTGGATGTGCTTCTTGAAAAACGTGAGCGTCTGGTCGGCTGCCTCGGCCACGGTCAGCGTCGAGGCCTCGATGTCGGTCAGGAGGCCCGAGCGGGTGTGCATGGCGCGCACGACGTCGTCCATGAGGGCCAGGTCCTCGGGCGTCGCGTGCACGACGAGGTCGGGCCCCTCCTCGATCAGGTTGAGGTCGTCGTCGGTGACGAGGGAGGCGATCTCGACGATGGCGTGGCGCGTGGGATCGAGCCCTGTCATCTCGAGATCGATCCAGGCCAGCATGCCGCGGGCATGCTACCGGCAGGCGTGGGCGGCCCCGGTGGGGGGTCGTGCGGGCGGGGCGTGGCGCGGGCGTCCTTGTAAGGTCCGGCGATGCTGCGCGTCCCGCTGCACCGGCTCGACCCCGAGTTACCCCCGCCTGTATACGCGCGGCCGGGCGACGCCGGCGCCGACCTCCTGGCCCGCGACGACGTGGTGCTGGCGTGCGGCGGGGGCCGGGCGGTGGTGCCGACGGGGGTCGCCGTCGCCATCCCCGAGGGCTACGCCGGGTTCGTGCTGCCCCGCAGCGGCCTGGCGGCACGGCACGGGATCACGTGCCTCAACGCACCCGGGCTGGTCGACTCGGGGTACCGGGGCGAGCTCCAGGTCGTGCTCGTGAACCACGACCCGGCCGAGGACTACGCGGTGCGCCGGGGCGACCGGATCGCCCAGCTGGTGATCCTGCGGGCGGACCAGGTGGCCTTCGACGAGGTCGGGGCCGACGAGCTGGGGGCGTCCGAGCGGGGCGCGGGCGGCTTCGGGCACACGGGGACGTGAGGGGCCCGGCCGGCCGTCGGGCCCGCGCCCACGCAGGGATGAGGCGGGTGGCGCGGCCCGTGACGGGGTAAGAAAGGGCGATGATGCGCCCCCTCGCCGGCATGGACGCGGCGTTCCTGTCGCTCGAGACGCCGACGACCCCGATGCACGTGGGCGTGGCGCTGGTCATGGACCCGCCGGAGGGGCGGCGCTCGCTCTTCTCGCCGTCGACCCGGTACGCGCAGATCCGCCGGGTGATCGAGCAGCGCCTGCACGTGGTGCCGCCGATGCGCCAACGGGCGGTGCGGGTGCCGTTCGGGCTGCACCACCCGGTCTGGGTCGACGACCCCGACTTCGAGCTCGACGACCACCTCAGCCGGGCGAGCCTCCCGTCGCCGGGCGGCCAGGCCGAGCTGGACGCGTTCGTGGCGGCGGTGATGAGCCGGCCGCTCGACGCCGACCGCCCGCTGTGGGAGATGTACGTCGTCGAGGGGCTCGAGGGGGAACGGACGGCGCTGGTGGCCAAGGTGCATCACGCGATCCTCGACGGGGTCAGCGGTGCGTCGGTGCTGGCGGCGTTCCTCGACCTCACGCCGCGGTCGCGCCTGGTGGCGCTGCCCCAGGACTGGCGGCCCGAGGCGCTGCCGTCGCACGCGCGGATGCTGGGCCACGCCGCCTCGTCGCTGGCGCGCCAGCCGGGCGAGACACTCTCGACGCTGCAGGCGGGCGTCGAGGTCGTCGCCGACCTCGGGATGCACAACCGCGAGTTGGCCGGCCGGGGTGAGCAGGCGCCGCCCGGGTTCTTCAGCCGCGCCGCGCACGTCGTTCAACGGCGCGGTCTCGAACCGCAAGCGGTTCGCCTCGTTGTCGGTGCCGCTCGAGGACGTGAAGCTCGTGGGCCACGTCTTCGAAGCGACGGTGAACGACGTCGTCCTGGCGTGCGTCTCGGGGGCGTTGCGCCGCCTGCTGGCGGCGAAGGGGGAGTGGCACGAGCACCCGCTCGTGGCCATGGTGCCGGTGTCGACGCGTCCCGATGGCGAGGGTGAGGCGCTCGGGAACCAGATCTCGGGGATGCTCGTGTCGCTGGCGAGCGACGTCGACGACCCCGTGGCCCGGCTCGACGCGATCTCCGAGTCGGCACGGGTGGCCAAGGAACAGGAGCAGCTGCATCGAGGCCGCTTCCTCGGCGACCTGGCTCAGCTGGCGCTGCCGGCGCTGACGACGCGGCTGGCCCGCGCCGTGGCGGGCACCCGGCTGTTCGACAAGGTGCGGCCGCCGTACAACGTGACCGTCTCGAGCATCCGGGGCCCGGACTTCTCGCTGTTCTGCGCGGGGAGCCGCGTCGTCTCGCTGTCACCGATCGGGCCGATCGCGGAGGGCACCGGCGTGAACGTGACGGTGTTCTCGTACCTGGACAAGGTGCACTTCGGGCTCTTCGCCTGCCGCAAGCTGCTGCCCGAGGTCGAAGAGCTGCGCACCCACGTCGACGACGCGCTGGCGGAGCTGGTGGCGTGCGCCCTCGACGCGCGGGGGGCGACGGCGTAGGGGTTTGCGACTTCGGGCGGCCGCGCTGGTGCTCGCGCCACCCCGGGTCGCCGAACGCGCCGAGAGGGGGTGGTGCAGGCCGCTTGGCGAGACGGCCCACACCACCATTCCTCTGTGTGCCGGCGGCAGGCCCGCCCGGCTACTCCGAGCTCGAGGTGGAGCCCGAACCGGCGGGGGGTGTGCCGGAGCTGCCGGGCGGCGGGGAGCCGCTGCCGCCGGAGGGAGTGCCGCTCGAGCTCGACCCGCTGCCCATGTCGGGGCAGTTGTGGGTGGAGCTCGAACCGGAGCTCGAGCCGGACGAGCCGGACGAGCCGGACGAGTTCGAAGAGCTCGAGCCCGATGACGGCGTGGTCGTGGAGGTGCTGGTGTTCGCGCTGGAGCCGGTGCTGCCGGTGTTGGACGTCGTGGCGGCGTCAGCCACGACCGCCCCACCGACGACCAGTCCGGTGGTCAAGGCACCCAACGCCAACGCGTTGCGCAGGCGGATCTTCATGGTTGTTGCCCTTTCGTCTCGTGTGTTGCGCCTCCCCGTTCGGGTGGGCAACTCCACCGTGCGCCCCGCGCCTGTGGCCTTCCGCAGAATGGCCGCAGCGAGTGGGAGGCGTTTCCCGCCGATCGCGTGACGATTCTCAGGTCGTGTGCCCGCGCCACCGCGGACGCGCCGTCGTGGCTCAGCGGGTCTCGGGCGGGGCCACAGAAAGGAGGGGCCATCGCCCGACGCGGGCCCCGACGGGAGGCCTCAGCGCTTGTCGGCGCGCCGAGCAGTAGGCGCGCATCGGCACGTCGATGACGTCCCGACCGGCCAGGAACTCCTGGGCGTCGAGGAAGCGGCGCATGCCGGCGAGGTGCTCCGCGCGGGCGGCGTCGTCCATCGTGATCACGATGCTGTAGGTCGCGGCGAGTGCGACGAGGTCGTCGCGGGTCATGGGCTTGGTCCAGCGGAAGAGCTTCGTCTCGGGCGGCCCGAACGGGCTCTCGCCGCCGGCCTCGACGTTGACGATGTGGCGTCGACGCCGGACCTGGTCGACGGCGTCGGGGTCCTCGGGATTGAACACGATGCCGCCGGCCCACAGGGAGCGCATCCAATCGACGGAGCGGTCGGGGCCGCTCCACACGAGCGCCAGCCGCCCACCGGGGCGCAGCACGCGGGCGACCTCGGGCACGGCCCGCTCTTCGTCCACCCAGTGCCAGGCGGAGGCGGCGAGCACCACGTCGTAGGTGGAACTCTCGACGGGCAACTCCTCGGCCTGGCCGGCCCGGACGTCGACGTCGGGCGCCGAGGCGCTCAGCACGGCGCGCATCCGGTCGTCGGGCTCGACGGCGGTGACGTGGTCGAGGCGTGTGGCGAGGAGGCGGGTCAAGAGGCCGGTGCCGGCGCCGATCTCGAGGGCGTCGGTCGCTCCGGGGGGCAGCAGCCAATCGAGCGCCTCGGGCGGGGGTCCCGAGCGCAGCCGGTCGTACTCTCCGGCGACGGCCCCGAACGACCGGCGGCGCACTGCGGTGTCCTCGTCTTGGCGCACATCCGGAATCTACCGGAGCGCGCTGGCGGCGATTCGGCGCCGCTCCGAGGCGAATGCGCAGGTCACCGGGGGGCCGGTGCCACCCGGTGGGAGGCGCCGGGCGCGATAAAGTGATCCTTCAACGCGGAAGTGGCGCAGTGGTAGCGCATCACCTTGCCAAGGTGAGGGTCGCGGGTTCGAATCCCGTCTTCCGCTCCAAAATTTCGATCGGGAACTGGATCGGTGCGGTGAGGGCCGGTGAGCCTTCCTGGCTTCCATGCGTCTGGCATTCACCCGAGTGGATGCGGCGCAAGGTCGAAGGTACTGATTCCTCGTCAGAGTGACCTGTGCACGTGGACGCCAAGCTGTCGAAACGATCTCCGTCCGATGATAGAGATTGGCCGTGGGCCGGTCGCCGAACGACAAATCAATTCTTGAGGTCCTGCTGACAGAGACTGCACTACGGCTCATGGCTGGTTCAGCCTATTTTGAACGAGGCCAAAAGTACGCCACGACGCGACAAGTGAAGCAACTCAAAGCCACGGCAAATGGGCTCTCTGCTGTCGTGACCGGCACCAGTCGTTATCGAGTGAGAATCTGGGTCGACGAGGGCAGCCTAAGACATTCGTGCTCATGTCCGGTGGGCGATGGCGGAGAATTCTGCAAGCACTGCGTTGCCTCTGGGCTCGTCTGGTTGAACGCTGCGCAAACCACGCAGGACTGGCCCGATGAAGATAAGTCGGCGGTCGATCTTCGAACGTATTTGTCTACCCAGACCAAAGAGGCGCTGGTCGAATGGCTCATGGAACGGGTAGCCGTTGACGAGCTTTTCGCTGGCAAAGTCACCCTGGAAGCGGCGAAGGCGGCGGCGGTTCCTGCCGACCTCGAAGCGTACAAGCAGGCGATCGACGCGGCGATTGTGGTGGACGACTTCGTGGACTATCGCTCGATGTATGACTATTCGCAGAGTGCGACCACCGTGACCCGCTCGATCGAAGCGATGCTCGAGAAGGGCCACGCACATGAGGTGATCGAGCTCTCCGAGTACGCCCTCGAATGCGTCGAGACGGCGATGGGCCGGGTTGACGACTCGGACGGCCGCATGGGTGAGATGACGGGGGAGCTGATGGAACTTCACCACCGAGCTTGCCTCGCGGCCCCACCCGACCCCGAGCAGCTGGCCACCCGACTCTTCGACTGGGCTATTCACTCTGATTGGGAGATGTTCCTCGATGGGGCCGCCCGCTACGCCGACGTTCTCGGAGACATCGGTCTCACTCATTACCGATCCTTGGCTGAGCAGGTGTGGGAACTGGTGCCGGTCCGACAGAGTCACGATGATCGAATTGGCTCAAGTTCGAACTTTGCGATCACTTACATCATGGAAACACTGGCCAAGATTTCGGGTTCTGTCGACGAGCAGATCGCCGTCAAGGCGCGTGACCTCACATACGCTTACCAGTACATCCAGATCATTGAGCTGTTGGCAGCAGCGGAACGGACCGACGATGCACTGATCTGGGCCGAACGAGGTCTCGTTGCCTTTCCTCACGCAACAGATGTGCGTTTGCGTGATGCCGCCGCCAGGGAACTGCATCGTGCTGGTCGTGATGATGAGGCCATGGCCATCGTCTGGGCCGAGTTTGAGGAGAGTCCCGGGTCTTCTTCGTACGAGTTCCTTTACCATCACGCTGTAGCCATTGGTCAATGGAGCGAGTGGCGTGACCGGGCTCTGGGTCTCATGCGCCAACGCGAGAGTCACACGCGTGCGGCTCGTTCCAAGTCTGGAGCAACGTCATCGACGCCTGACGATGTCTTCCCTCGGCCTTTTTTCCATGGCTACGACGAACACCCAGAAAGTTCTGAAGTGGTGAAGGTCTTCCTCTGGGAGAACGACATCGAGTCTGCCTGGGCACAGGCCGGCAGCGGAGGGTGCTCGCCTCGACTGTGGCTGCAGCTCGCCGATCTCCGTCAGGATGAGCACCCCGCTGATGCCATCCCGATTTACCAAGAGGAGATTGAACGGAAGCTTGGCGCAAAGAACAACCGTGCATACCAAGAAGCTGTCGGCATGATGATTCGGGTCCGAGCGCTGATGGCAAGGGCAGAGTGGGAGGTCGAGTTCCCCGCTTACGCCGCGCAGGTGCGGGCAACCCACCGGGCCAAGAGGAACCTTATGAGGCTGTTTGACAGCGAGGGCTGGTAGTTGATCAACCGTACGACAATGTACTACACTACGCATAGTGACAGATGTGGACTGGACCTACGGGCTGGATCACATGCTGGAACGGCACGGTATTGAGGCAAATTGGGCAACGGAGGCACTCGACGATCCCGATGCATTGCGGATCGACCCGGATCCGTCGAGCAAATCTGGTCGGAGTGTGAGAACGATCGGGTATTCCACGTCCGCAGGGTGCATCCTGACGGTCATAACGCTCACCGAAGACGAGGTCACCTACGGCGTCAATGGCTGGAGATCAAATGACTCCGACGTCCGGCGATATAGCGAGGAAGAGACATGAGCAGCGACATAAGGCAGCGGATCCTCGAGGAGGCAGCGGCTTCCGATGAGAGTAAAGACGCCCCTATTTCGTCTGACGCATCAGTCAGCCGACCCAATCGCGCTCGATCTGCGGTGTATTCGATCCGCCTGAATCCGGATGAAGTGGCATCCGTTCAAGCTTTGGCCGACGAGGCAGGACTTCCACCGTCGACACTTGTCCGCTCGTGGATCGTCGAGCGTGTCCGAATTGAGCAAGGTGACCTCGGCGACGCCGAGGCGGAGCTCAATGCCGCTGAGCGACATCTGGCGCACCTCAAACGCCATCTTGTTCAGCGTTAACGCGGTAGTAGACCGCTCTACTACCGCGACGGACTGGGTGGAAGCACTGGAAATTGGGTGGACGGAAAAGCAACACAGGGGACCGGCTTGGACCTCATGGACCAAAACCCTCACCTTGCCAAGGTGAGGGTCGCGGGTTCGAATCCCGTCTTCCGCTCTCGGACCTGGTTCATACTGAGGCTGGATCACACAGACCAGGATCGCTACCCGATCGGTGCCTACAAGCCGAGTCCAAGGTCGTCCCCGTGGTCTTTCGTCTGGCGCTCGATGGTGCGATCGAGAATTTGGTAGCGCCACAACGTCGACCACTCCCGGATGGTGGCGTAGATTTCGTCGGGCACGTCGAAGAGATCACGATCCAGGCGATTAAACGCGGCTAATGCATCAGCGAAATGTCGCTGATCGAATCCGCGGTCTTTTTCAGCCGCGAGCGCCAGTAGCCGATCCTGACCAAAGATCTGAGACAGAGCGAAAACGTCGACAAAGTCCCTTGCCGCAGCCCGTCCGAAAAGTGCCAGGGTCTTGTCTGCGGCGAGTTCCTCCGAAGCGATCATCCGGCCTAGCGGAGTTTCGATCTCTGGTCGAAGTCGTGCATCGCTGCCAAAGTCAACCTCGCAGATTTCGCTGCCCTCCGACACTTCGAGTCGGACGAATCCTGGAGCGTCAACACGCCGAATGACGTTCATCCCCTTCGATCGAAGCGCACTTTCGACCTCAGGAGCCACCTTGTTTACCGAAGTGGCATCGACGGTGAAGAAATCGAGATCTCGTGTTCGCCGATCAACTAGTCCTTGGGAGATGAGTGCTGCCCCACCCGCCAAGGCGAAGCGTTCACCTCTAACCACTTCCGATACTGCGAGGGCAATTCTCTGCTGCAGATCCGTTAACACGCCAGATCGACACCGCGGAGTCTCCGAAGGTGTCCGGACCAAGCGGCACGTACGTGAGGTGGCAGCCAAAGCTCCGGCCAGAGATGTACGAGTTCATCGATGTCAATGAAGCGTCGAACGTCATCCTCGGTGCCTTCGGTGAGGACCATCTCGTAGACCTGGATTCGTTGACGCCGGCTTTCGAGATCCCACTTTCGCTCCGGCCCGCTCCAAAACACGTTGACTGGCAACGTCACGACGCCGTGTTCCGGACTGTGACCGGGGCTTCCAAAATCATCCGGCAGGGCCACAGGCCGCGACCAGCCGTTGCGCCGACGGTTGTGGCTGGTCTGCGTATCCACGCTTCTATCGTACGGTCGCTGCGAGTGTTGCTGGAGCATTTAGGCACTCGCCTGGCTGGATCCCGGCCCTGCCACTCGGTAGTAGACCGCTCTACTATGGGCTCGCCTTCAGACGGACTGGATGGACATTTCGTGGACGGAGTAGCAGCCCAGGGACTGGACTGGACCCCAAGGACGAATCGCCACACCCTGCCAAGGTGAGGGTCGCGGGTTCGAATCCCGTCTTCCGCTCTCGACGAGCAGGTCAGCGGGCCGTTTGCGACAGTCACATGCTGAGTGCTCGACCGATTCTGCAGAGGGGCGAGTCTCTACCTCCGAGAGACCTGATCGCGCTGCAGCACTCGCAGAAGTTCCTCATATGGTCCCAGGAGAAACGCTTCGTCGCCGCCGGCAAAGCGAGTCCCACGGCGCGGTGGGTGCTCCAACCGCCCGCCCTCGGCGGCCCGGCGGATGGCGATAACCCGTGTGCGGGTTGAGAGATCCGCCATGGCGAGGCCCTGCAGTCCCCCATCGGCGGCGACTTTCACCCGACCCACAAGGAACGGCTGCTGATCGACGTAGAACGTGCTGAGGACATCCAGCCCCAGTGCGGCGCCCACAAACCACGGTGCACCCAGCGCAGAAGTGGACCGCACGTGTCGAAAACCGAAGCTCTGCTCCATAAGGCGCGCCAGGTCCCGGTCGAAGACCCGTATCACCACCGGGACCTGCTCCCAACGGTCACCCAACGTCTCTCGTACAGCCAACGCGGTTTCGATGTTGGTGAGGTCGGCACTGGTAAGGACGGCGACCGCAGACGCGTCAGCGAGGTTGACCATCTTGTGGGTTTGCGATTGTGTCGCGTCTGCGATCACGACGGGCGCACCTAGTGCTCGGGCTTGCGCCAAATAGCGGTTGTGTTCGTCGCGTTCGACCACGACCACTCGCTGGCCACTCTCGATGAGCCCTTGCACCACCGTGATCCCGACGGACCCGAGTCCGATCACGACGACATGGTCCACCATGCCAGGCACTTCCCGTCGCCCGAGCGATCGTTCGATGCGCCGGCTCACCAGAATGTTCGTGAACAGTGCAAACGCAGTCGACACGAGAGCGACGCCAACCACAATGAGCGCGATCCCGTAGAGCCGCATCCAAGGGCTTTGGGCAGCGAACGAGTAGTCGCCGTATCCAACGGTGGCGACCGTTTCGACGGTGAAGTACACCGCGGTCAGAAACCCTAAAGGGTGTTGTCCCCTTGGTACTCGATACGTGAAGTGGAGAACTATGCCGGAGACGAGTATCACGGTCACGAGTGCCGCAACCACGTACGACAGCGCCCGGTTGCCCTCCTCCGCCAGTACGGTCGCCCTTCGTGCCAACTTCCTCGTCATTCCGACCGTTCGCAGGCTGGTTGACCGAGAGGATTGCCTCTCGATGCCGCCGGCCTCGAGTTCGGCGACTGTGCCCAACACCGCAACGCGGTCACCGGGGAGTACCGGATGATCGCGGCCCGGGCATTGCGCCATGTCAGAACCGTCACTCGGCATGATCGCCACCGGCGCCAGGTTCCCGAAGTGACCTCGAAAGGTGGGGTTGGCGGCACCCGACTGGCCGACCTCGACCTGCGTCACCTCGAACTCCACGCCGGCAAGCTCGATGGTGTGTACGTTCCGTCCTAGGCACGCCTCGACGAATGAGGGTCCGGCCAGTGTGGCAACGTCCAGCACGCTTCCCGGCCCAGACACACGCTCCAGAGCTCGAGCCACCGCCGGGTTGGCCAACTGCACGACCATTCGCATATCGGGTCGGAACTCCCGGATCCGTAGTGCAGTCTCGAGTGTTCGCAGGTCGTCAACCTCTACGCAGACGACGGCGCGGGCTTGCGCCAAGCCCGCCTCGAGCAGAGCCTCACCGACGTACGCGTTCTTCTGAATGTGTGGCACACCCCACTGGAGCAGGATCCGACCGAAACGAGGGTCCGCATCGGCATCGACCACAACGACCGGGGTTCCGCTGAGGTGAAACTGCTCCACGGTGCGCAGACCGACACCCTGAAGCCCGCAAACGACCACATGGTCGTTCAGCTCCAAGCTCGTCTCGACACCCACGCCGTCATGTTGTCAACCCGATGACAGCCAAAGGTTGCCAGACCGTTAAAACATCATCGGCCAACGCAGCGGTTTCATTGCTTCATTCCAACCATTCCCATCGACACCCTCATCCTGAGCGCAACCACCCGTGGTTCTCGGGTCCTTCGGCAATCTGGTCGACCCGCAAGGCGATTGATGCCCCGTTGAACTCGGCAAAGCAGCGCCCCACCAATCCGCGAACCGACATTGATCACCGGCTGCAGCAATTCCCTTGCCCCAAGAATGCCTATCTGCTTAGGCGACGGCTGCCTGAGGTGGCCGGGGTCCGCTGTGGCTGCGAAGCTCTTCGCGGGTTGCCCTTCGGGGCTTCGGCGAATCGGGCACGGGGCTGCTGGACCTGGTCGGGAGGCTCAGCCTGAAGATGGTGCGCAGCACCTGTCCGTACTGTCGGTACAGGGGTCCGGTCGTATAGGGAAGGTCAAACTTCTCGCAGAGTGCTCGGACGCGCTCGGCGATCTCGGGGTAGCGGTTGCTCGGGAGGTCAGGGAAAAGGTGGTGCTCGATCTGATAACCCAGGCTGCCGGCCATGATGTGCAGGAATCGGCTTCCCTCGAAATTGGCTGAACCAAGCAACTGGCGCAGATACCACTCGGATTTGGTCTCGTCCTCGAGTTCTTGTTCGGTGAATTTCTCAGCACCATCTGGGAAATGTCCGCAGAAGATGATCATGTAGGACCAGAGATTGCGAACCAGATTCGCCGTCACGTTGGCTGACAGTGTGGTCAGGAAATTGGGGCCCGACAGCGTCGGGAAAATGATGTAGTCCTTGCCTACTTGGCGACGGACCTTGCGCCAGATCCCCCTGAGCTGACCCTTCAGTTCAGTCGGATCCTTCTTGCGCTTGCGGATGGCCACGATATCGAGATCGTGCAGAGCGACGCCCCATTCGAAGAGCAACGCCAAGAGTGCGTTGTACACGGGCTGTCCCAGATTGACCGGGTGCCATTTCTGGTCGCTTGTCATACGTAGGATGCCGTAGCCGACGTCATTGTCCTTGCCCAACACGTTGGTGAACGTGTGATGCACGAAGTTGTGGGAGTGCTTCCACTGAGCGGCCGGACAGGTGGTGTCCCACTCCCAGGTACCGGAGTGGATTTCGGGATCGTTCATCCAGTCCCATTGGCCGTGCATGACGTTGTGCCCGATCTCCATGTTCTCGAGGATCTTCCCGGCCGCCAACATGGTGGTCCCGGCGACCCAGGCCGGCGGAAACCCGCTGGCGAACAAGGTGACCCGAGCGGCCACCATGAGTCGACGTTGAATGGAGATGATCCGAGCGATATAAGCAGCGTCGCCAGCACCTCGAGACTCCTCGATGTCCTTGCGGATCGCATCGAACTCTCGGCCGAGCGCCTCGACGTCGACGTCACTGAGATGGGCGAACGTCGCCACGTCTGAAATGGCCATCAGTGATTCCTCCTAGATCTCGAGTACACAATCGCCTGCCGCTGCCGTGATGCAGGTCTGCACCCCGGCGTTCTCTTGATATTCCGCGCCGTCTCGCAAGTCCTTGACCATGCCCTTTTTCAACGGGACGATGCAGGTGTGGCAGATGCCCATGCGACATCCGAACGGCATCGGGATACCAGCGGCCTCTCCCGCCTCGAGCAAGGTGGTGGCGCCGTCGACTTCGGCAGTCTTCCCAGAAGTCGCAAAGGTCACCCGCCCTCCCTCGGCCGATGTGGTCAGCACGGCCGAGAACCGCTCCAGGTGCAGCCGTCTTGTGAGCTTGGCCTTTTCCCATCGTTGTTCCGCTGCGGCCAGCATCGGAGCAGGACCGCAGACCCATGCGTCGCGGCTCTTCCAGTCGGGGCATACTTCAGCGAGCCGCTCCACGTTGAAGATGCCGTGTTGGTCATCGAAATTCTCGATCAACTGGAGCCGAGCATGTCGCGCCGCCATAGCCAACCGCTCCTCGCGGAAGATGGCACCCGTCATGCTGGGAGTGCAGTGGATGTGCACGACGTCGGGCATGGTGGCCCGTCTGTCGAGCGTGCGCAGCATCGACATCACCGGGGTGATCCCACTTCCGCCGGTCCAGAACAGGATCTTCGCCGGTGGGGGATCAGGCAATACGAACTCACCTTGGGGTAACGCGAGCCGCACGATCGTGCCGGGCTCCAGACCACGGACCAGGTGCTCGGACAGGAACCCTTCGGGCATCGCTTTGACGGTGATGGTGAGGAGGCCGCCGTGGCGTCTCGAGTCGCCATCAGCGGGAGAGGAGCTGATGGAGTAGGAGCGCCAGTGCCACTTACCGTTGAGGTGCACGCCAATGCCCACGTACTGGCCTGCCTGGTAGTCGAGGTTCCAACCCCATCCGGGCTTGATGACCAAGGTGGCGGCATCGCCAGCCTCGGGAACTACCTCAATGACCTTGCCGCGCAACTCGCGGCTCGACCACAGTGGATTCACCATGTGCAGGTAGTCGTCGGGCAGTAGCGGAGTCGTCATGCGGGCGACGACGCTGCGGACGAATGCGGCCGTTGACGCCGAGCCGGCTGCTGGGTCGCGAGGATCGTGGGCAGGCGGGTCGGCCTCGCTCTCGTGCCTGCGGTTGCTGAGGACACTCATGGTCGGCTCCGGGAACTGGGCACTGTTATGTGTTACTGCCCGTAACGGTAATATGCAAACATGAGCCGTCGGACCTCCAAAGTCCCGCAACGAGACGGACGTAGCGAGCGCTGGAAGGCCCACCGGGAATCCCGCCGCCAAGAGCTCATCGCAGCCGTCATGGCGGTGGTCTCTGAGCTCGGTGCCGATGTCGGAATGGACGACATTGCAAAGGCATCGGGAATCGCCAAACCGGTGTTCTACCGCTACTTCAAGGACAAGGCGGACCTCTTCGTCGAGGTGGGGCGCATCGCAGCGGAACAGGTGGTGCTGGAGACGACGATCGCGATCGATGCCGCCGAGTCGCCTCGGGCCAAACTGGCGGCGGGCATCGAGGCCTACCTGGGCGGCATCGAGTCCCGCCCAGAGTTGTATCGATTCGCGGTGCGGCACCGCGACCTAGGGGATTACGTCACGATCGTTGGTCTCCACGCAGCCCGCGTGATCGCTCAGTTCATGCGAGAGACCGAGATGGACGCGGGCACCGCAGAGCTTTGGGGTTTCGGGATCGTGGGGTTGGTCCGTGGCGCAGCCGACCGTTGGCTCGAACAGCGAACAATGAGTCGTGCCGCCGTCGTGCGCGATCTCACTGACCTCATATGGCCCCGCCAGTCCGGGCGTTCTTCAGGATCCCGCGGCGCGTTGCCGAGTCATAATGGCGAAGCTCTCCGATGACTAGCCACTCGGAAGCGAGACGGTGCAGCGACTTCGAACGGGGCACCGCGACGCACCACGGCGCGGCGAGAGGTCAGATCAAGGGAGACCACGGAGTTCCCATCGGTTGCCGGCGGGATCCTGACAGAACGCGAGCGTCGACCTTCTGCTACGAGAGACGTGCAATCGAGCCCGGCTGTGTACAAGAGAGCTTCCAGCGCGGGCAGATTGTCTCCGACTTCGACCGCGACGTGCGCACGCGCAGCTGGTCGGTGGTCCGGATCCTCGCTCAGATGGACCTGGGCTCCGTTCTCGCTCTGGTACCAACGCAAAGCCATTGAGCTCTGCTAGGCATCCGTCGCTCACACAAAGACGATCGATTCGTCACCCGGGCTGTGCGCGCTGGCCAGACTCGAGATGGGCGAGGCGCTCGTTGCTGAATTGACTCCAGTCGATCCAGTTGCCGTCGAGGTGGAGCTCTTGGACAGCTGGATCACTTCGAAGGTAACGAGTAGGCGGCGCCTCCGGAGAACCCGTCAATTCCTACGAGATGACGCTTCGACTGTTCCGCCTGGAAGCGAGGACGACGAGGCCCACGCCCAGCGCCAGAGCGATGAGAGCCACGATCACATTCGTTTCAATGTCAGCCCCCGTGAAGGCCATAGCTGACTGAGGCGTCAAGTTCAGAGGCGACGCGCTGCCTGTGGGGCTCATCACTGCGATTGGTGACGTCGCCGCACTGGTCTTGACGGTCGCGCCTGTTGGCGTAGTCGGGCTCACTGTCGACGGGCTATTCGTCCCCGTGCCGGAGCCGGCCCCTGGACCCGTATGTGTTCCGTTCCCTGTGCCAGTGTGCGTGCCGGTTCCGGTTCCGGTGCCGGTCCCTGTACCAGTGTGCGTTCCGGTTCCGGTTCCGGTGCCGGTGCCGGTGCCGGTTCCAGTCCCAGTTCCGGTCCCACTGCCGGAACCACCGCCAGTCCCACTGCCTGTGCCTGTGCCTGTGCCTGTGCCTGTGCCTGTGCCTGTGCCTGTGCCTGTGCCAGTGCCAGTGCCAGTGCCAGTGCCAGTGCCAGTGCCAGTGCCAGTGCCAGTGCCAGTGCCAGTGCCAGTGCCACGTCCCCGTACCCGTTCCACTACTCGACGGGATTACGTTGTTGGTCAACGAGACGGTGCACGTCACCGTGCTGCCGCCTCCATTGCCCGAGCCGACGCACTGATTCACCGTGATGGGCAGAGCCGATGTCTCGGTGGATGAAGTCATGACGTTGCACTTGACTCGCATCGTCCCACCACCTTGATTGCCAGATCCGTTGCACTGGGTCACGGTGGCATTCGTTGTGTCGCCGATGGGGTTACAGACGAGCGTTGGCTGCGTGCCGCCACCTTCGCCAGACGTAATGCATTGGTTGACTGTTGCCGAGGTGGGCGTCGCGGTGCCGGTGATGTTGTCGATGACGCTCACTTCGCATGTGACAGTGCCGCCGCCACCGCTCCCAGAGCCGTTGCACTGCGTGACCGAACTGATGAGCTGGGTAGATCCAGTCGTATCTGTCGTGCACGTAGGCGGCGCATTGGCCGCCCCGCTGCACACACTGACAGTAAGCGACGAGCTGGTGACGCCCGTCGCCTGATCGAGGTTGTTGGTTACCGTGACGCTGCAGGCGACTGCCTGACCACCCACGTTGTCAACTCCATTGCATTGATTGACCGACGGTGCACTCGCAGCAGATGCGCTGCCGCCCATTGGCGCAAACATCAGAATGCTGAAGAGTCCAAGCGAGACGATGGCGAAGACCGATGCGAGCCGTGAAAATCTGGAGAGGATGTGACTCTTAATGCTGGCGGGACTAGTACCGACGATGCGCGCCGGGCGATTGGGTGTCATAACGAAACTCCTTGGTTACAGCCACCTTGAAGGGTGGCCAACACTGAGGAGTCACGAGATTGTGACGAAGGAGTCAGAGACTTCCGATGACTAATCCCGGCTTTAGTCCTTGCGTGACTTGACAACGGGTCCACTGGGCCCCTCAACCACTTGCTCAAATTGCAAATACGTGCCGTTTCCCGCTCAAAGGGGGGCGTGACCCCAACGTCACGAGAGTGTCACGACGGGACCGCTGTTCGTGGTCAACGATTCCCCAAGAAGCAGCCTATGAGGCGCAGGCACGCGGCACACCGCCGACAGCTTGTGCGGGGCCCGCGCCTGGAACTCAGCCTTACCGCGCATGACACCAGCGTGAGAAAACTGGAAGAGGCGCGCACGAGTTGTCGTAGTACAAGCCAATTTGCGACCCTTCAACCCGGGAACTACCTACTCTCCTTAGCTGTTACGATGTAGAACGAGCGTTTGTGGACTGTCTGATGTCAGTTTCGGCGGCAACGGGCGAATCCAGGGGGTTCCAACTCGACGTGGGGGCGCCGTTAGCCGAAGCAGTAAGTGTGCAGTCGTGGTATGCAAGAGCTACGGGGATTCAAACTGCTCAGCTGTTCATGTGCTGAATGCCGTGGGGGAGCGGTGGGGCTCCTTGATCATCCAAGACGCCTTGTTCAACGGCACGACGAGGTTTTCCACCTTTGAGGCGAATCTTGAGATTGCGTCGGACAACCTCTCGGCACGTCTGAGCGACTTTGTGGATGCAGGTGTGATGCAGTTGCGCCGCAACGCAAGACACCCAAATCAGCAGGAGTATCTGCTTACAGATAAGGGCCGCGACCTTGCGCCGATGATGCTCGCCCTCTCCGAGTGGGGTGCGCGCTGGTATCAGCAAGATGGGCATCCCGTCGTCGTAGAACGCGAGGGAGATGCAGGCGCCCTCGAAAAGCTGATTCGTTGTGAAGGTTGTGCTGAGGATGGCTCAGAAGAGGGCGCGCATGCTCAGCCTGAAGCGGAGGCGGAGATTCTCGAAGCAGCATTAGACGCAGATCTTGATGTTCGTAAAGAAGAAGGTAAGTCTGCCGCTGCGCATGTAGAGATCTCTTTATTGGGAGCTTTTGCTATACGGATAGAAGGTGAGACCGTAAGCGTCCTATCAGCTGGAACGCAGCGGATTCTCGCCTACCTGGCCATTCACGAGCGCTCGGTCACTCGCCTGGCAATGGCTGGCACTATGTGGCCGGACGTCACAGAGCAGCATGCTGGAGGGAGTCTGCGCTCCGCGCTGTCGAGACTCGACAAGCCAACTAAGGACTCGATTCGGATAGCTTCGGCCGGGCTTCGACTTGACGATGAAGTGATGGTCGACTTCCGCCAGTCCAAAGCGCTCGCGCACCGCCTGTTGGAGGCGGGCACTTCGCCCAACGACGCTGACCTGAGCGGCGAAGCCGTTGCTGCCCTGTCAATGGATCTCCTGCCTGACTGGTATGACGACTGGGTGGTCGCCGAAGCCGAAAGCTGGCGCTATTCGCGGCGGAACGCTCTGGAGGCACAGTCTGGCTTCCTTTGCGAAAGGAAGCGATGGGCTGAGGCGGCCCAAGCTGCCCGGGCTGCCATCTCTATCGATCCCTTGCGAGAGTCGCCACAGGGCCGCCTTATCCGAGCCCACTTAGCCACCGGAAACCAATCGGAAGCACTCAAAGCCTATGAGCAGTACCGACACAGGCTTCTCGACGAACTGGGCCTCAAGCCGACGAGCCTTCTCTCAGATTTGATCGGCAGCATCCAGAAATTTTAGGGCCGAGCGGGATGGGTTTCATTTCCGCACGGCCGTGACTCACTCGAGGGAAGAGTGGTTGGTTGTGTTGATTATGCCGCCTGACGGTCGGCGTTGTGGTGGACAGCTTCGTATTGAGCGGGGCTGAGGTAGCCGAGCGTCGAGTGCAGCCGGCGGGTGTTGTACCAGCCCTCGATGTATTCGAAGACAGCCGCGTCGAAGTCCGGTCCTCGTCGGCCAGGCCGCGTGTCGATGAGCTCGCGCTTGATGGTGGCGAAGAACGATCTCGGCCACCGCGTTGTCCCAGCATTCGCCCTTGCGACCGACCGAGAGCACGACGCCGTTGGCCCGGGCCAAGTTCGGCGAAGTCACCGACTCGTGTATTGACCGGATTCAATCGATCGAAGCAACACCTGGCTATTGAAGTGAGAGTAGCTGTTCGTTGAAAGCTTCAGCCGGAGTTCTCCAACCGAGTGTCTTGCGCGGCCGACTGTTGAGTGCGGCGGCGACTGCTTCTATGTCTCTGGCACTCCACCGTGACAGATCTGTGCCTTTTGGGAAGTACTGACGAAGGAGTCCGTTGGTGTTCTCGTTGCTGCCTCTTTGCCACGGACTGCGAGGGTCGGCGAAGTAGACAGCGATGCCGGTCTCGACCTTGAATGCGGCGTGCGCCGAAAGCTCTTTGCCGCGATCCCACGTCAGTGATTGTCGCAATTGTTCGGGCAAGGTCGTCATCGTATTGGCCAATGCGTTCTTCATCGTGACGGCGCCATAGCCGGCCAGAGCGGGTCCGTTCTTGACCGAATGCTTGTGTCTGTAGCCTTCTTCACGGGGCAAGTGGATCAGCATGGTGAAGCGTGTCGTCCGCTCGACCAAGGTTCCAATGGCGGAACGTTCCAGCCCGATGATGAGATCGCCCTCCCAGTGCCCAGGGATGGCGCGGTCCTCGACTTCGGACGGGCGTTCGCTGATCAAGACGTCAGGGGTGACGTGGCCCCAGGCGGTTTGTCTTGACCTGGCCTTGGGCACCCGCAGCGCTCGACCAGTGCGCAGGCAGGCCACCAGCTCACGCTTGAGGGCGCCACGGCCTTGGACGTAGAGAGCCTGGTAGATGGCCTCGTGACTGATCCGCATGGACTCATCATCGGGGAAATCGACCACGAGCCGCTTGGAGATCTGCTCGGGGCTCCAGGCGTTGACCCAGCGCCGATCGGCCCGGTGCGGCTTGTTCCGTCCCTTCCACTCGGAGCCGCGGGGACCAACAGCTCGACCCTTGGGTGATTTGACCTGGCCCGACAATCGCTCCTGGACGTAGCGGCGCAATTCGGGGTTCGTGACCAACTTGGCCACCTTGGGTCGTCGGGCCCGACGCTCGGCATGCCACTGGGCCGTCGAGGCCTTGTAGACGGGTGGATACTCCCGCGTCGACGCATTGCGGAAGAGTTCGCGTGAGATGGTCGACGGACTGCGCTTCAAGCGACGCGCGATCTCACGGACGCCGATCTTCTGGGCATTCCAGATGGCAATGTCCTCTCGTTCAGAGAACGACAGATAGCGACCACTGACGGTTGGAGGCAGACATGGATTCACCCCACCAGCGTGCTTGAACCACCTATACGCGACGGGGGATGACACCCCCGCCTCGATGCCGGCGACATCGGTCTTCAGCCCGCGGCGATGGCTGCCCAAAACTTGACCCGGTCTTCGCGCCAAGCGATGCCAGGCCTCCCTGGTGAAGGAATGTGCCCCCGATAGAGTCGAATGTCTTTCGCTCGGTTCCTGTTGCGCACCGCTGGGCGTCCAGCAGTCGCAACCGTCCATCCTGATTTTCGTCCCATGAACACCTCCACGAATCGAGGTGTTGCGACCTCCGGTTGAATCCACCTTGACAGCCCCTGTCCGAATGGAAAATGACGCCCTCGCTCTGGTGCCCGGTTGGCGAAGGCCATGGTGAGGGCGTCTTCGACCAGCTCGGTGCGCATGTGATCGGCCAGAGCCCAGCCGACGACCCGGCGGCTGGCCAGGTCGATGACCGTCGCCAGATAGGCCCAGCCCTCCCACGTCGCGATGTAGGTGATGTCGCCGACATAGCGCCGGTCCATTTCTTCGCACGGCCCGAAGTGGCGCTGGATGAGGTCGCGGGCCGCCTCGGCGCCGGGTCGGCGACCGTGGTCTTGCGCCAGCGCTTCTTGCACCGGCCCTCGAGGCCGGCCTGACGCATGAGCCTGGTCACCTTGCGCTTCCCGCCGGCCACGTGGCGATGCAGGAGCTCCTTGTGGATCCGCGGGGCGCCATAGGTGCCCTTGGACTCGGTGTGGATGGCGCTGATCTGCTCGAGCAGCTCGGCGTCGGTGACCTCGCGGTCGAGGGGGCGCCGTTGCGGCGCTCGTAGTAGGCGGACTTGGAGACCTCGAACAGAGCACAGGTCCTTTGCGACGCTGTGACCTGCGTCTTCTCCGCCTCGATGAAGGGTCCAGCTTCATCGGGTCTCCTTGGCGAAGAAAACTGTCGCACGCTTGAGGATCTCGACGTCCTCTTTGAGGGAGCGGTTCTCCCGGCGCAACCGGGTGAGCTCCTCCTTCTCCTCGGTGGTCAGCCCCGGGCGTTCGCCCTGGTCGATCTCCGCTTGTTTCACCCAGGTGCGCACGTTCGTCTCGGTCAGATCGAAGTCCTTGGCCACCTGGCCGATGCTGCGATCGCCGCGCTCGGCACAGCTCGACGATCTCAGCCTTGAACTCCGGAGTGAACGAGCGACGCTGACGCTGCTTCTTCTTCTCCATGGTCTCCATTTTGGACATCCTTTCCGGGGCCGTGCCCCTGATGTTGGATGTCCGTCATACACATTGGGCTGAGGTCGAGTGATAGGAGAGCGCCCTACTGCGGCGGCGGACGGAGTGGACCAGCTGGAACTCGTGGACGAAGCGCGACGATGGGGGGCTGGGCACGATCGTTCAGACGATAAACACCACCTCGCCAAGGCGAGGATCGCTGGTTCGAATCCCATCTTCCGCTCTCGAGAAACGGCTTACCAGCCCGAAACGTGGCTCGGCGGATCGTGGAAAGCGAACCCTAGGTGGGGTCTTCCTGGCTCGCGTCGACCACGACGGCGTAGGAACCACTGCCCAGCACGGATCGTGCGGGCACTCGGCGGGCGCCAATGAGCAGATCTTCAAGAACACCGGTCTCGGCGTTGAAGGTCACGTCATCGAGTTCGCCGAGTTCGTTGCCTCGCTCACTCAGGGCTCGCTTGCCAAGGAGGTCGAGCTTTCCAGCGGCGGCGGCCTGTTCGCGGTCATCTGAGGGTGACCGGAGTGCGCTCTCGTCAGTGACCATGACCGCATCAGGCCCAAATCCGCTCAATTCCGTCCAATCGACTAGCTGAGCCTTCTTGCCCCGCCCGATGACTACCGCGGCCACACGCTGTTGCCTGGCATCCACGAGCAGGTGGCTGACAGAGCCCAATTCCTTCGCACTTGATCGGCTCACGACCTTGCGTCCGGCGGAATTCTGAAATGACTCACTCACGTCAGACCCAATCGAGTCCGGAATTCGTCAACCGCCGCGCCGAGACCGACGAGGTCGTCTTGGACAAACTCCTCGGTGATGTTCGGGACCACCAGGGCATCCCCTGAGACGGAGAGTTGCGCCGGTAGCGGGATATAGCCCTGCCCGCCTCCCGGCTTATCAATCTGATAGCCAACTACCTCACCGCTGCTTCCAACCAAGAGAACCAAGTCGGCGACCTTACCCAGGCTCGCTCCTCCTTCGGTTAGGACGTCGTTTTCGAGCACGTTGCGCTCAGTCGCGGGATGGCCGACATCTTCGGGGGCGTCCTCGTGGGCGACAAGCTTGGAGTCGTTGAGCACCATCACCGCGTCCTGGCCGATCGCATGGATCGCATTGGCCGGCAGGACATCGCGGCTCCGGCCGGCTAAGAAGCCCCGTTTGTTGAGAGTGACACCGACGAGGCGACCCTCTTCGGGGCTATAGATCACGTCCCGCACCTCGGCCACATCCTCCCCACCCTCGATCGTGACCACCGGAAGCCCGCGGATCTGAGACGCGGTCATGAGCAGCATTACTTCTTGCCTTTAGTCGCGATTACGCCACCGCCGCGCCGCCTTCGCCGAATGACCACGAACGCAACCGCCGCGACCACTAAAACGATCACAACAAGTATCAGCCAGGCGATCGCGTCCATCCCAATAATGCTATCCCCGACGAAAGGATTCCGTACTACCCCTCGGCTTGGAACCTGGGTGGACAGACGCGCACTCGCCGAGGGGCCGAGGTGCGTTGTTCAGGACGCATCCTTCAGCCTTGGGAGGTGCACGCCACGGGTGCCGACCCACGGATGTCCTTCTCGGCTCCCGACCGACCCGTCGGCGCAGTTTCGGTGTCGTAGTCGGTGATTCGCAGACCCATGAGTTCGGCCATGGTGGCCATCGTCCCGTCGAGGAGCTTGAAGTCTCGAAGGGCAAACTCAGTGGAAACGGACCGATGGGGACAAGTATCCAAATCCCGCTCGGCTCGATCGAAGAGCGAGGAAGATCGGATGTACGTACCGTCCCGGGGCCCCGTGAGAGCTCGAGTCACCACTCCGATGGAGTGGTGAAGTGTCTCACTGGCCATTGCCATTTCGGGGCAAGGGGAGGAGTCGGACGGGTCTAAGTGTCCCGCATCGACCACGAGATTGCGGCTGTAATTGCGAGAGGCCGATGTGAGGCGGAGAGCCCGCACGGTCGCCTCATCAACCCTGCCCAAGGCCGTGCGGCCCACCGGTTCAGCTGTCGCGATCACGGCTTGGTAGGCCGCGTCGACCGCGCGTGCGTCAGATCGCAGCATCGAATCGATGCCATCCACCCGGCCAATCAAGGCGGCAGTGGCATGGTCGGCCAGCCGCCCAACGGCGTCGACCTGCTCTCGCACGGCGACGCGCAACACCCGACGGATACGCAGTGGGAGCACCAGCACGACTACGACGATGGCGACGGCGGCACCAAGAGCCGTCTCTTCGAGGCGAACTGCCAATAGCGAGTTCGTGAACTCTCCCAGCTGTTGATAAAGCTGGGAGACGGTGACCGTGATCGCTACCGCAAGGAACGCGTAGCTGATCCGAAAGAGGTACAGGCCCAGGCAGAGTGAGACGAGCACGATCGCGATCGACCATGAGGTGTGGTGACCGACGGCGCTCACAAGCAGCGAGCCGACGCCAATGCCGATCACCGTCCCAGCCACGCGGAAGATCGCCTTGCGAATCTGTTCACCGGCATTGTGGGCTCCCATGAAGGTGATGAATACGGCGATAACCGCCCAGTAAAAGCGCTGTGGAGAGATGAGATCCCCCAAAACGATGGCGACGCCAGCCGCGACACCGATCTGCACGGCGTTGCGGCTGTAGCGCGCCAAGCCGAACCCTTCGCCCCATCGTGTACCGCCCTCTAACGACGCTGTGCTGCTGACGTGAGCCGAACCGGGCAACCATCCTCCGAGGAGCACAACGGAGGATTGAAAGGTGCTCTCCTCAGTGTCGATCGTGTCGAGTGCCATCCACTCCGTCATGGCCTCCACACAGGTCAAGGACCGAGCCGGCGAAGCGGAGTACGACGGCGGCGGCGGTACGGCCTTCGCCGGCGGGCGGGCGTCCGGCCGCGTGGAGCAGGCCGATCAGGGTCTCAGCGTGCGTCTTCGCCTCTTTCTTGTCGCCCCTGGCGAGCTCGACGAGAGCCAGGCGAACCTCGGAGCGTTGCCCGAACGGGAGGTTGAACGGCACCATCGTCTCGGCGAAGCGGGCGATGTTCGTCAGAGCCAGCTCGATGTCGAAGAGTCGCTGGTGGAGGAGTTCGCCAGCAGAACCGTCGGGCACCGCTCCCGGGTCGCCGAGCTGAGCATCGATCATCAGGCCAGCCTCATTGAGACGAATCAGTTGGCGGCGCATCCGTCGCACGCGGCGTGGGTCGAGCCGAACGGTGTCGAACAAGTCGAGTGCGAGTGAGGACACATGACGGGCCCGGACCTCAAAAGCACGCCGGGTGCGGTCGATAGCTCTGCCGGGATGGGGGTAGAACAAGGCAAAACGCACGAGCATGACCACACCGAGACCTACGCCGACTTCAGCCGCGAGCCAACCCAAGTCACCGATCGTTACGGCGCTGTGTAAGGAAAATCCGACGAAGTAGCCGATGAACAGCAACTGACCACCCAGAAAGCCACGCGGGCCGAAACGTCGCAGGTAGGTGCCCAACGCGAGAACCAGCGGAATGGCCACTAGGGCGGCTACACGGTCATGGCCGATAACGATCCCGAGGGCCAGCGCCGAGATCACTGGAATCGGGACGATCAGGAACGTGATCACCTGGCTTTTCGCCGTGGGATCCTGCGCACCAGCGCTGGCGATCAGCCCGACGATGGCGCCGAGCAGCATGGCGATGGCGAGGAGATCATGGTTCGCTGTGGCCACTTTGGACGCCATTGCCACGGAAGCAGTCGCCCCCTTATCAATCTGCAACGCTCCCGTTAGGTGGACGAACGCCCATTCGGCTCCCAACGCAACCGCGATGATCAGCACACTCTGGGCGGCAGATCGGAGGCGGTTGAGGCCAGGATCGGAGCTGACGAGAAGATCGAACCATCGGCTTTGAATGCGCTCGGGGCTAGGGACTGGGACTGTCGGAGTAGCCCCTGGCTGCGCGACTGTCGTGATGCTCACGAATCCATCGTAACAACATCTATATAGACAAGTCTATATAGACCAACCTATACTGATCGGGTGAGCACAAAGACTCCACGTACGAGCCAGCGGGCGGGGACCCGGACGATCGGTCGTGCGCTCTTCGCACTTGCGACGGCCGCCGTGAGAAGTCAGCCCCGCGACATGAGCCTCACCTCGCTGTCGACTCTGGCAACTCTGGAACTGACCGGGCCTCGCCGCATCACCGACTTGGCTGCAAACGAGGGTGTGACGCAACCGTCCATGACCGCGCTGGTAACAGCGCTCGAACGATCAGGTCTGGTGCAGCGCCGCAGCGACACCTCCGACCGACGGGTGGCCCTCGTGACTCTCACCCCAGATGGAGTGCGTTTCGTCCGAAAGCGGAGAGAAGCTGGCGTCGAGGACTTCGTACAGCTGATCGGTCAACTGACGGCAGAAGAAGTCGATGCACTAGCTGAAACCGTCAGTGTGCTGCAGCACCTTCAGCGACTGGACGAAGACCGGCGGAATCCGTCGCCTGCATCCATAGCCCTGGGCGAGGAGCGCTGACGTCCATGAGCGGCCACAACGGAATGGAAAATAGTGGGCAGCGCCCAGGACACCCTCAAGACGACACTTACCGTTCGGTCGGCGCATTGATCGTCGTAGGGATCGACGGGTCCGACACCTCCTGGGACGCCTTCTCCTGGGCCTGCGGCGAGACGAACCGCCTAGAAGGGAGGACCGTCGCCGTATTCGTAGGCCCGACTTCTGGCGCCGCCTCGGCGAGCGCATCGGCCGCCTTGACGGGCGCCGTCGTTGCTTACGGGGCCATCCAAGAGTCGATAACCGATCAGGCCGAGAAATTGTGCGAGCAGGTCAGAACGTACGGCCACGACCACGGCGTCGACGTGGCATTCGTCTATACCCAGGGGGACACGGCCAAGGAGCTCCTGCGGATAGCCAACACCCACCGGGCGGATCTCCTCGTGGTCGGCCGCTCCACCAAGGTGCGCCACCACATCGCGGGGTCGTTGGGTCGACGGCTTGTTGGAAACCGCGGCGCACCGATCATTGTCGTCGTGCCTTGACCTGAGGGCATCTAGGCGAACACGACCTGGTTCGCGGTGGCGGTCGGCAGTCCAAATAGAACGGCAATCCAGGGACGTGGAGATGAGTAAGTGGGAGGCCGCGGGTCGCGGGTTTGAATCGCGTCTTCCGCTCTCGAATTCCGGTCTAGGTGGAGCATTCAATCGCTCAGCTTCCTGGCGAATTTCGACGCGTCGAAGAGCACCCCGGAGTCGAGCATTCGTCCATCGAGCCAGGCAGCCGGAGTTCCTTGTGGATCCTCGCTCTGGTACAGCTCTTCTCTTTTCAACACCCAGGCTTCGTACCGACCTCCCTGCACTCCGGATACGAAGTCGGAACCCACTAAGCCAACATCCGATCCGAGCTCGAGGAGGTCGCCGTTAGTGAACCCGCCGGTTCCTTCTGGTGGCTGCGCAGCGAAAAGTGCCTTCCGGAGGTCGTCAAAGCGACCGGCTTCCGCAGCCAAGGCGAGTGCGTTGTCGGCCCTCACTGATTCAGGACCGAGAAAGCAACGCATGCGATATTCAACGTGCATCACGCCAGCATCAATTGCTGTCGTAATGCGTACCCCGTTCAGCTCCTCGAACTGTCGGCAATAGGGACACTGTGGATCTTCGAAGACGATCATGGACCGCTTCGCATCGGAGGAGCCGACGATCACCCCGCCTTGGGGCGTGTGCCCTGCAGGCGTGTTCACCGAATCTGCATTCACCCTTTGAGTCCCTTCTTATGACGACGGCGGGAGCCAGTCCCAGATCTTTTGCAGCACAAGATCAGGCGTCTCCATCTGGGGCACGTGTCCGGTGGCCGGCAGCAGCTCAAAGTCCGACTCCTTGATGGCAGCGGCGTAGGCCTGGCCGTAGGTGGGCCTGACGATTTGATCACTCTCGCCCCACAACACCAGGGTCGGGATGGTGATGCCGCTCAGGCGACCGAGCAGTGTCGGATCTGCCATCGCAGGTGACCCGGCATAGACAGCCAACGTCGCGCCATTGGCCGCCATGATTGCCTTCTGGGCGTCGGGAACGGTTGCGGGATCGACACGAAAGGGCGTCGGGTCGTGAAACGAGAGTTCTTGTATCTCGGGTACGGATAGGCCGGAGACGTCGGCGACGGGTTGGCCTTCCACCTGGATGCCGACCGAATCGAGGAGCACGACGTCGGCAATGCGCGGTGAGCCCAACAGAGCCATCTCGGCGGCGATCCAGCCGCCCACCGAGTTCCCGATGATCGTGACCCCCTCGAGCCCGAGGTCGTCGAGCAAGCCGCTGTAGAGGGCGGCGAGTTCGGCGACGCTGTGCAACCTGTCCGGCCGCGGTGAGCCGTCAAATCCTGGGTGGGTGGGCGTGAGTACCCGGTTGTGGCTCTTTTCGGCCAGCAGCTGGGCGAATGCGGCAACCGACTGGGGACCGGCGCCGCCATGTAGGAGTAGAAAGGGCTGACCCTCGCCATGTTCTTGCAGTGTCAGCACAACGGGGCCGAGGCCAGTGACGTTGAGGGTCTTGGTGATCGACACGGTGGTCATGGACATATTCGTTCTCCTCGCCGTCCGACGGTTCGACTCGTCGGGCGCTCTTCCTGGGTTCTAGTTCGCGTCGTAGTGAGCCCGGCTATCTCAGTCGGCGTTCCCAGCGGGACAGCTAACGAGTCTGCTTAGACGGAAGCGTCGTCCTGGCTAACGATCTCCGTTACAGCCTTACGACCGAGTCCCGAAATCTCGGCCAGCTGACGGATGGATGCGCCTGTGCGATGTGCGACCCGGATCATGTCATCGCGGATTTTCGACTCCTTGGCAACTCGCTCCGAACTCAAACCGACCACTACAAGAGCAGCTCCGACCTCTCCGCTTTGGTTCGCTCGGTACTTCTCCATTGCGCTCGTGGCTGCGCTTACATCAGCGTCGGTGTAACTCATCTCTCCTCCCGAAGACCCAGAGCGAGCTTGTCCCGGATCGCCATCAGCAGCGGCACCCGAGGTGAGACCTCCGCTCGGCGCTCAGCGTCGTTGAGATGTGCCAATGTCATCCCGAGCAGCTCGAGCGCTTCGATGCGCTCAAACTCGACTGTCACCATGGTTCGATACTAGCCGGATCTGGTCCAATTGGGACCACCGGGTTACTGGCAGCGGAATGGGTCGCGTTTCCATGGCGAAGATGAATCCCGATCGGATTCAGTGGACAAACCGTGCGACGAGTCGCACGCCCCCTCGACCAGACGCATCTCGATGGACCAGTCACGCCACTTTGCCCAGCCCAGGGTCGCGGGTTCGAATCCCGTCTTCGGCTCTCGAGAACCGACGTCGGTCAGTGCAAGCCGATCCTGCTTGCGAGCGAGCTGAGGTAATCGACGTGGCCGCTGACCGAGTCGAGGCCCAGACCCATCGTGACCACGGTGAGATGAGTGCCGCCCGCTTCGCGCCAAGCAACGATCTCGTCCGTGAGCTTGCCCACGTCAGCCCCGCTGAGAGCGACATAATCCCCACCGAAGTTCTCGCCTGAGCGCCCGAGGTCGCCCACACGCTCGCGCATCCGCCTCCAGGAGTCGGCGGCCCGATCGACCCCGCCACCGAAGAAGATGAAACCGTCCCCGATTCGGGCGGCCCGGTCGAAGGCCTTTTCGCCGGACCCGCCAAGCCAGATCGGGATGGGCCTGGTCGGCTTCGGCAAGAGCGATGCCCTGTCGATCCGGTCGAAACGACCGGTGAAATCGACGACCGGCTCGGTGAACAGCTCGTGGAGCAGCCCGATTTGCTCCTCCTGCCTGGCACCACGGGTATGGAAGTCCTCTCCCAGAGCCTCGTACTCCACGTAGTTCCAGCCGATTCCCACACCCAAGCGCAGCCGTCCACCCGACAGAAGGTCGACGTCGGTCGCCTGGCGAGCCACGACTGCCGTTTGGCGTTGCGGAAGGACGAGGATGCCTGTGGTGAATTGGAGTCGCTTGGTGATGCCGGCCAGGTAAGCGAACATAACGAAGGGGTCGTGGAACGGGTCGCGCTCCGTGTAGGGACCCGTGAGGGGTGGCGTTCGATCCGCGTGAACCGCTCCGAGGACATGGTCGTAGGCAAGGATGTGATCGAAGCCCAGAGCCTCGACCGAAATTCCAAATTCGCGAACCGCGGCGGGATCGCCCCTGAGCTCGATCTGAGGGTATGCGACACCGATCTTCATGCGTGGCAGCCTCCCATAGGAGGTTCCGGCCGCCCAGAAATCTGCTGCCCGAGCGGCGCCTACTACATGGACGGACGAGACGGACGGGCTGGAGATTGGGTCTAGGCAGCGCAGGCCAGGGGACTGGTGGCGACTGTCGTGACTGTCCTGACCACCGGCAGCGGTGAGAGTGCGGGATCGATCCGGACTTCCACTCTCGGATCGGTTGCCGCCTCATCGGGATGAGTGCCGGAATTAGAGCCGAAGACAAGAGGGTCAGGCTTGGGTGGCCCGCCCTAGTTCGCGTCCTCGTAGTTCGGGCGGTCAGCGAGTGGCTCCACCCATGAAGCCGGCGTGGCCGTCGAGGGCTTGTCGACTCCCGTCAGAAGGCGAAGCGCTCGCCGAATGTCAGCCAAGCTCGCCCCCCATGTCACTGCCGCGAGGCGGCTCGAGTAGTCGACCCCGCCTGCTCCGATGAGACAGCACTTGGCAAGTGCGAATTCCGTCGCCGGCGCGTCAGGCCGCCGGAGAGGGCAAGTCTCGACGCACTGAGGCTCATCTCCATAGAAATGTTTATGGATATGGCGGGAGAGCTGACAGCCGATCAGCAGCCAGTCATCACGCTCCGGAGGGTGTGTGTCAAGGAACTCAGTAGGGACGCTGAGTTCCACGCCAGAGCCACGACATTGGAGAAGGTACCGCTGGGCGGGGTGCTCTGAGGCAAGGCGGCGGACATCAACGGCATCGAGGACAAGGTCGATGGGCGGCAAGTCCTGGTCGAAGGCGACCACTTGCTGGGCCATGGTGAAGAGCTTGGGTGGCTCAGGAGGAACGAGGTCCCGCAAAGTCACGGGAAGTAGCGACGGCTGCCATATGAAGTTGACCTGGTTGTACCGTCCCTCGACGATGTATGCGTGCAGGCCGGGGCGACCATGAGCACGCGCCGCAAGTGCGAGAGCCGTGCCGTTCGTCGTGTCGGTGTCAGGAGAGACGACCCACGCGGTTTGGTCGGGGCCCGCCAGCAACGTGAGGTCGGTCACCCGTGAGAAGAGCGCATCGACGGGTTCTTTGCGCACTGCGACCAGCGCGACATCGTTACCGCGCCGAAGCGCGGCGTATTCCGTCTCGACGAACACCTCCTGTCCGAGAAGGAGGGATCGGAGACCCCCCTCGTCGAGGGGAACATCCACGTCGGATACGGACAGGCTCTCGTTGTGTTGGGACCGATGATTCGGAGCAATCAGGTTAGACATCTGCCCGTGATCGTCTCCGTGGCGGCACGCGCGATCGTGGTGATAGCAGCGAATCTGAACCTGCGCGTCGGCGCAAACGAACCCACCAACCGCGAAGTATACGCGGGCTTCCCTCGGTTGAAGGGCACTTCCCGCGGCATCGAGCGCGGGTGCGAAAACTCCTGGCGATGGTCCCGGGGATTCGGTGCCCTAAGGAGAAAGCCCGGAGCGCCTAGCTCGCTGGTTCTTCGTTCTCAACCCCGCCAAGGACGGCGAGCAGCTCGTCCCCCCATCGTTCAAGCCGGATCTCTCCCATGCCCTTGCAGCGAGCCAACTCGGCCAGGGTTGTGGGCCGTCGCTCCGCAATCCCCACCAGCTCTTTGTCGTTGAGTACGACATAGGCCGGGACTTCCGCCCGTTTGGCCGTCTCCGCGCGCCAGCGCCGCAGCGCTTCTTCGCATCTGCCGTCCGTGTCGGGCGAACCCCCCGCACCGGGCGGGGGATCGAGACGCACAAGGGCGCCGTCGACTCGGACCTCCGACCCGAACGGCACCTTCAAGCGAGCGGTATCGACCATCATGACTGCCCCAGATTCGCCCACTTCGACGATCGCGCCTCGGTGACCTCCGTGCTCGAGCACCTGACCGATTACTGCTGCCAACCGAGGAGAAGTGTCGGCGATCTTCGCCGGCTTCCGCGTTCGTTCTCGCCAGCCCGTTCGAGGCCGTCCTGCATCTTGCCGAGCGCCGGACCTCGCGGTTGCCGGGTCGCGTGCAGGTCGAGCGGACCGACGTTCGATGCCGATGGGCGAATGTGGCCTCGTACCGCTCAATTCAGCCACGAACGGGGATGGATCGTCCGTGTCGGAGAGCACCAGGACCTGCCGGATGGCTCGAGTCAGCGCCACGTGAAAGACGCGTCGTTCCTCCTCCTCGTCATCACTCAGCCGGTGGGGGAACAACCCCTTCGATGCTCCGTAGATCACCACGAACGGCCACTCGCGACCTTTGATTTTGTGGATCGTCGAAAGGTGGACGGCGGGCCCCTCTGGGCTCCCCCGTTCGAGCAGGCTCCGCAGCCAGGTCTCGAAGGTGGCGGCATCGGGGTGAAGGCCGGCCAGGGACTCGAGAGCCTGGAGGTCATCGGCATGGGTCGATCGATCGGCCGCCCGACGTGAGGAATCGAGCACGTCCATCGTCTCGCCGAGCCCCACTTCGAAGCGGATGGCTTTGACCACGGCACCCGTGGAGATCGGAGTCGCCGCAGCAACCGATTCAATCGAGTCTGCGTAGTCCAACAGCTTCGGAACGTCCCGGCCCGACAGCCGACCCGCCAGGCCTCGGATCCCGTCGATCGACGTCTCGCGTCGTTCGGTCAGCATCGCCGTCACGTTGGGGGCGATGCCCCGAGAAGGCCGTCGAATCGTCTGGGTCACGTCCTGAGGGCGCAACCGGTCCGGCTCGAGGCCCATCCTCAGGTACGCCAGCGCAGTGGCGATACCCGTGCGATGCAGGACCTGGGTGCCCAGCGGGGTGGTGCACGGAATACCCGCTTCGATGAGCGCGACCTGTACGGGAAGCAGGGTCGAGTTGACCCGTGACAGCACGGCGACGTCAGGAAGTTCGACACCTCCCTCTTTCCATGCCGAGATCGCGGCGACAGCGGTCCTCGGGAGACCTGCGGCGTCCGCTCCGGCGACGACAACCGGCTGGCTCTCACCCACAGGGAGCTCGAAACACAGAGCGTCATGGCCCCGTTCCGGTGGTGTCGTGATCGTCTTTGGAATCCGGAACTCGTTGTACGAGAGCAGGTTGCGGGCTGCGCCGACGACCTCGGGTGGGCACCGGTAGTTCACTTCCAACGCGTACTCGTGCGATCCCGGGAAGTACTCGCTGAACTTGATCAGGTACTCGGGGGTGGCTCCCGAGTAGCCGTAGATCACCTGATCGTCATCGCCAACGCCAAAGCACGCGTAGGCAGGAGCGCACAGCAGCCGGAGGAGCAGCATGTGAGCCGGGTTCAAATCCTGGAATTCGTCGACGAGCAAGTGCCGGCAGCGGCTCTGCGCAGAACTCCTGGCTTCGGGGTCGCGCAGGAGGATCTCGATCGATCGGTAGATCTGTTCGTCGAAGTCCACGGCTCCGTCTTCGGACAACGCCCCTCTGTAAGCGTCGAACCCCGCGGCGAGGCCGCGGGCGTCTGGAATCTCCTCTTCGATCTCGGCCGGGGAAGCGAGGCCCAAGCGAACCGCAGATAGGGCGTCGAGGTACGGTTGGACCGTGTCCGCGTTCGCCTGGCGACGGACCTCGAAGGTGCGTTGTACGAGGTCTCGCGCTTGTGGCTCTTCGAGCACCCGCAGCGACCCCCGCCCGCCGAACTCGTTGCAGATCCAGAGGGCGACGCTGTTGAGCGTGCGGATATGCGGGCCACCGGGTGTCAGCAGGCTGCCGCAGCGATTGCGCATTTCCTCGGCCGCTTTGGCGTTGTAGGCGAGGGCGGTCACGGTTGAGGCCTCCGCCCCCCGGTCCTCGAGGAGATGACGGAGTCGTTCGGTGAGCACCCGGGTCTTTCCCGATCCGGCCGGAGCGATGACCCGCGCACCCCCTTTTTGATGGCCGACGGCCGCCAACTGGTCCGCCGCGAGAACCGCCGACGGCTCCCGGTTTCCGACGGGGGAGCGCGAACCAACTTCGGCATTCCAGCGGTGGATGACCTCGATCCCACTAGCCAGGCAGGGCGGTGCGAACGGCCCTCCGTCCACGTAGGAGGGTGTGCCATCGGCCAGCTCGATATCCGCTGCCCCGCCCTCACGGGCTCCTGAGCGGGCCAGGGTTCGAACGGCCTTGCGCCCGTGCCACCAGATGGGGGTGCCGGTGCGAGCGTCGTAGTTGTTGGCCCAGACCAGGAAGTGGAGGCGCTCTCGCTCGAACTCGAACCGCGTGTTGAGTTCGTAGACCGGTCGCCGACACGTTTCGCGCTCCTGCAAGGTTTTCGGGTCGATCGCGAGTTCTACAACGATCGGGCGCCGGTGGAGCCACGCGTCCTGAAGGGTCGCCACCGTCGAACCCGGGTTTTCCAGGACGCCGTCGTCGATGCGCACCCTGGGGTGGTCATTCCAGGGTTCCGGAGGGGTCGACCCGCCAAGTACGACGACGCCGCGGCCGAGCTCGCGAAGCTCTGGCATCGTCATTCAGGGCACGTTATCGGAGGGGTGTTCCTTCTCTTGCTGCCCGTGTGACCTCGGCCGCGCGGAACTACCTGTTCAATGGACTTGGGTTGGAAGGGCGCCGGGGTCAGCATCAACGGGTTCGCCTGGATGCACGTTGATCAGAACCCCGGCGATGACAGCCGCCAGGACGAAGATCCCGGCCACCCACGCGCTCGCGGTGGCGTAGCCATGCACGGTGGCTTTGGCTATGAGGTCGGTGCCCCGGGCGTGTGACGCAAGGTACGTCGCGGTGGCGGCAGCGGCGATGGTGTTGAGGAGCGCCGTGCCGATGGAGGCTCCGATCTGCTGCGACGTGTTTGTCATGGCCGACGTGACGCCGACGTCCTGGGGTTCGGCGTTCTGTGTCGCGGTGCTGACGCACGGAACGATGGCGAGCCCGAGTCCGACCCCCAGCAGCAGTTCGCTCGGCAGTACGTGGGTCAGGTAGGAGGCATCGGGCGTCAGCGTTGTGAATAGAGCGGCCCCGACGGCCGACAGCAGCAGCCCGGGCACGACCAGGAGTCGGGTCCGGACGTGCGGCATCAGACGGCTGGCGAGCTGCGTTGACGCCAGACCGTTGAGCGCCAGCAACGGGAGAAAGGCGACACCGGTCTTGAGTGGCGAGTAGTGGTCGATCGTCTGCAGCAGGTAGGTGAGGAAGAGGAAGGTCCCGAACATGCCGGTGACGGCGAGCATGATCGTCAGGAACGACCCGGCTCGGTTTCGGCTGCGCAGGACGCGGAGCGGGAGAAGCGGATTGGGCCCCTTGCTCTGCCACAGGATGAAGCAGCCCAGCAGTACAACCGCCAGGACCAGGGCAACGATGACATGGGTGGCGCCCCACCCGCTGGTGCCGGCCTCCCCCAGCCCGTAGACGAGGGCAACAAGGCCGCCACAACCGAGGATCACTCCCAGCACATCGAGCCGCACGCCGGGTGTGCCGCTGCGTTCCGGGATCATGGTGAAGGCGCCAAAAAGCACCAGCGCCGCGATGGGCAAATTGACGTACAGGCACCAGCGCCAGTCGACATACTCGGTCAGGAAGCCACCGAGGATCAGTCCGAAAGCAGAGCCGGCGATGGCGATGGTGGCGTAGATACCGAAGGCGCGACCCCGTTCGCGCGCGCCGGTGAACGTCGACGTCAGAATGGACAGCACCGACGGAGCCAACAGTGCGCCGAACAGGCCCTGGAGGCCGCGGGCGCCGATGAGCATCAGAGTCGTCTGGGAGGCGCCGCCGATGGCGGAGGCCAAGGCGAAGCCCACGACGCCGGTCATGAGCGTTCGTTTCGGTCCGAACATGTCGCTGATGCGTCCCCCGAGGAGGAGGAAGCCACCGAAGGCCAGCGTGTACGCCGTCACGACCCACTGCCGGTCGGTGTTCGAGAACCCCAGCGCGTGCTGCGCCGACGGCAGGGCGATGATCATGATCGTCGAGTCGAGCACCACCATCAGCTGGGCCCCGGCAATGACGACGAGGATCCACCAGTGCGCCCGCGTGGGCCCTTCGGAGGCGGCTTCTGGCTGGGCGAGGTCGAGCGCCGTCACCCGCCCACCGCCTTGGCCCTACGACGCGTCGCTGCGGGGTCACGCCTCGAGAGGATGCGGTCGATCTGGTTCTGGCTCAAGGGGCGGTGTGGCAGCTCGGCGTCAGCCCGACGCATCCCGGCGACGAGGAGATCGAGGTGCCGTTTCCGTGCATCGGGGGCGTCGGCACCGGTGGTCTCGAGGACCCCGCGCATGGACCACATCACGAGGGAGATGTCGGTACTCGTCACGTCCGGACGTATCCGACCGTGTGCCTGCGCGTCGGAGAGCAACCCGGCGATCAACCCTCGTGCGGTCTTGATGAGGTGGTTGTCGGTGTTCCAGAGCTTGGGGAGGCAACCGAGATGCTCCGCTTGATACGCGCTCGACGCTTCGAGGAAGTGCTCGAGCCCCGTGCCGTCGGGTCTCGTGGCCGCCTCTTCGGCCATCGCGATCGTGGCCTCCAGGACTTCTGAGACGAGCGCGTCGATGAGGGCCTCCTTCGACGGGAAGCGCCGGTACAGCGTGCCCATCCCGACGCCGGCGACCCGCGCCACGTCGGCCACACTGGCCTCGAGCCCCTTCTCCTCGAACACGTGGCCCGCCGCCTCCAGCAGGCGCTCACGGTTCCTCGACGCGTCGCTACGCACCGGTCGGACCAGCGTTCCTGCGGAAGGCCCGGGCTGCGTGCGTAGGTGCTCTATCCGGAGATCTCACTCCGCTTACGGTAACCTGAAGCGGAGTGATCAGTCCACTTAGCCGACTCTGCGCGCCGAGGAGTCCTGATCGCAGGGTGACCCAGAAGTAGAGGCGGAAGGGTCGCGGTCGTCCCTAAGCCCTCAACAGTGCTGGGGTGAGGAGCAAGGCCCGCAGCTCTGGCGCCTCGCCGGCGATGCTGCGGGCGGCGTTCACCCCGTAGAGCTCCGTGGCGAGCGCGGCGCGTGCCGGGCAACTATGCAGACGGTCCTGCACCATCCACGCCGCGCACTCATCGCCGAGATCGAAACCGAGTCCACACCCGGCGTGACCGATGAAGTCGTGCACGGCACGGAACCGATCGAACGCACCACCTAACTCGCAGCCGAAAAGAGGATGGAGACGACCTTGGGCCGTCGCCGCTGAGGTGATTTCGAGGGTGCCTTCCGAACGCACCGCCGCGATGAGCTCTTTGTCGCTCTCGTAGGGCTTGGTGCAGCCCGTAAACGCGATTCGTACCTTCCGCCGGACGTCACGCATGATCACCGTGTAGAGATGATCGATCTCGTTTTGTAGTTGCCGGTAGGCCGCAATGACTTCCACTTCGCGATGGGCACTCGGGGTTCCCAGGTACCAGTCGCCCACCATGGCTGTCGTCGAGGGATCAGGCCCGAGCGTCGTATCTCCCCCGATGACATCCCACGTCCCCAGCTCCTCTTTCACACGCATGGCCAATGTGCTTCGGTGGGAGGTGTTCGCCGACCACATGCCGATCAGGCGTCGACCAACGCGGGCGCCTTGTAGCGCTGGGTCTCCAGGTGGCGACGCGCCATGAGCAAGGCGGCGATCCCATCGCCCACCGCAGAACCCAGTTGCTTTGTGGAGCCCGACCGTACGTCTCCTGCGGCGAAGACGCCTGGCATCGACGTCTCCATGTTTGCGGTCGTCGTCAGGAAGCCGCCCGCGTCCTTCTCCAGCAGATCACCGAGGAATTGGACGTTCGGTTGGAGGCCGATGAAGACGAATGCCGCGGCTGCCGGATAACGATGGGTTTCGCCGCTGTCGCGATCACGCGCGACGACGGCTTGGAATCGTCCTTCCTCACCCTCCAGCGCCACGATGTCCATACCCGTATGGATCGTGAACTGTGGGTCGGAGCGGACGCGATCCTGGAGGACGGACGAGGCAGACAGGTCCGAGCGTGCGAGCACTCGCACCCGGTCGGCGAATTCAGACAGGTGGAGGCCCTCTTCCAGCGCTGAGTTGCCGCCCCCGATCACGACGACTTCATCGGCTCCCCTGTAGAAGGGGCCGT
This sequence comes from uncultured Acidimicrobiaceae bacterium, assembly GCA_963783995.1. Classification (GTDB taxonomy): domain Bacteria; phylum Actinomycetota; class Acidimicrobiia; order Acidimicrobiales; family RAAP-2; genus Bog-473. Next base: position 1,847,575 of record CAWAPU010000006.1, on the reverse strand, counting down.
CACAGGTGGCGCAGAAGTGCACCCCGCTGCCGATCAGCGCATCCTCGCCGGGAACATCGAGGCGGCGATACTTCGACCCCGTGGCCACGATCACTGCGGCAGAGCTGAGCTGTTGTCCCGAGGACAGCGACGTCACCAAGTGCCGGTCGTCGGTTTCGAGCGCCGTGACCGAGACGGCCGAGAGGAGCTCGACGCCGTAGCGGCGCGCCTGTGTCACGAATCGCTCGGCCAGCTCCGCGCCCGAGATTCCTTCCGGGAACCCGGGATAGTTGTCGATGCGGTCGCTGATGCCGGCTTGGCCGCCCAGCGCACTGGCGTCGACGACGATGGCGTCGATGCCCTCCCGGGCGGCGTAGATGGCGGCCGCCAACCCGGCCGGTCCGCCCCCCACGATGACAAGGTCGTAGGCCGACCTCTCAGCCTCGAGAGTGAGGCCGATGCGGCCGGCCAAGGTCTCGTCGCTCGGGTTGACGTCGTACGTCCCGTCCTCGTAGACGACGGTGGGGATGATTTGGCCTCCGTCCTGAATCGCCTTCAGTCGTTCGATGGCCTGCGCATCCTCGTCGAGATCGACGACGTCGTAGGGAACCCGGTGTGCGGCGAGGAACTTCTTCACCCGTTTGCAGTGAGGGCACCAGGGAGCCGAGTAGACCGTGACGGTCGGGCCGGGGGAGGAGCTCATTGCCCGACACTATGCGTTGCTCGAATCGCCAGTTCCAGGCGATTCCCCGAAATTCTGGGCCGCGGTGAACGCTCTCCTGGCAATATGGGCCTTGTCGCCCTACACGTGAGGAGGCGCTCCATGCCTGCAGTTGACGTACCCGACTGGTCGAAACTCGGACGCTTCGACCGGACGTTGGCGGAGGGGTCGCAGGCTCGGCCCGTGGTTTCGATCTCGACCGCGCCGAGCGGGTTGGAGGGGGAGGGCTTCCCGGTGCGACGGGCGTTCGCCGGACAGGACCTCGCCACGCTCGATCCTTTTGTGCACATGGACCAAATGGGAGAGGTCCAATACGCCCCGGGCGAGCCCAAGGGCACGCCGTGGCACCCGCACCGCGGGTTCGAGACGGTCACGTACATGATCGACGGCACCTTCGCCCATCAGGATTCCAACGGCGGAGGCGGCTTGATCACCGACGGCGCGACCCAGTGGATGACCGCCGGCGGCGGCATCCTTCACATCGAGACTCCCCCAGAGGAGCTCGTTGTCGCGGGCGGCCTGTTCCACGGGATACAGCTGTGGGTGAACCTGCCGGCCAAGAAGAAGTGGATCCCACCGGCCTATCAGCCGCTCGAGGCTCGCGACGTGGCCCTCGCCACGTCCTCCGACGCCGGTGCCCTCGTGCGAGTGATCGCGGGCGACGTCGGAGGGGTGATCGGACCGGGCTCCACCCAGACCCCGATCGCCCTCGTGCACGCCTCACTCGCTCCCGGAGCCGATCTCGAGGTGCCGTGGGACCGACGGTTCAACGCGTTGGCCTACGTGCTCGCAGGGTCAGGGTCCGCCGGCGCCGCAGGGCAACCGATTCACGCCGGCCAACTCGCGGTCTTCGGACCGGAGACTGGATGTCGCTGCGGGCGGCCGACCAGCAGGATTCGCGCTCGGAGAATCTCGAGGTGCTCCTCCTCGGAGGGGAGCCGATCGGCGAGCACGTGGAGCACTACGGCCCGTTCGTGATGAACACCCGAGAGGAAATCGGCCAGGCGGTTGAGGACTTCGAAGCGGGTCGACTCGGCCGCATACCGCCGAATGCGTTGATGCCGCACGTTCCGGACCCGGCTCCCGTCCGCACGGAGCGATCGGGAATCTGACCCGAGCATCCTCCGCGGGGATCCGGGCCTGGGAACAGCCGACTACTCCACGCGATCGAGTACCGGATCGGGGTGCTCGCCGAGGTACTCGACCCACGCGCTCTTGACGCAGGGGTAGTGCTTCGAAGCCTCGACCAAGTTCATGAACCCGACCAGGTTGGCGTCGAATCGCGTCTTGGAGGTTGGAGTCGACAAGCCGTCCTTCCGTGTCAAACGATTTGTGCGCCTGAGCGAGGGAGAACATATCGGGGTAGACGCGAGCACCGAGGTGCTCGAAAGGAACCCTCAGGGCCCAGAGGCCCCGATTCCCCCCGACCATCGAGGGAGACGCCGAGAGCAGCAGCGCGTGCAGTTCGTTGAAGGGCTGGGGCGAGAACCGCGAGACCCAGTCCACGGTGTTCTTCAGCGACCCGGGCATCGAGGCGTTGAACTCCGGCGCCGCGATGACGAAGGCGTCACAGTCCAACAACCGGTCGCGCAGGCGAATGGCGCCGTCGGGCCAATCCCCGGCGTCCTGTCGGTCCGCGTCGTACGACGGCGTGTCGAAGTCGGCCATCGAGGCGAAATCCACGACTCCACCGTGCCGCTCCAGGCACACGGCAGCCAGTTCCGCCAGGCGCGTGTTGAGGGAGCCCTTTCGGACCGAAGCCGAGAACACCAGGAACTTCACGAGCATGCGGTCATCGCTCGTCGTCATCGTCACCTCCAGGTCCTTTGCGACCGGAACTGGGCCAAAAGCTACCTCCGGCCGGTCGCTCGGTCCGCACTCCTGGTTTCCGCGGGAGAAGTCGGTTCTTCCGCGGGCGTCGAGGCCACGACGTCGGGCCGGCCCCGTCGCTCGGTCTTATGCGAACGACGACTCTCGTCGGCGCGCCAGAGCACACAGCGTCTCGTTGTAGGGAGCGGCGAGCCGAGCGTCATGACTCAGCGTCACCACCTGCCCGTTGATGACGTCTATCTCTGAGCGACGTCGCGCCAGATGGTCGAGTCGCATCGACGGGCTGGCGTTGGGAATCGTGGCGGCGAACTCGGACACGTAGCGCAACGGATCGTCGAAGCGGAACTCGATGCCCATCGCCACCCCGAGTCGATAGGCCTCCGTCGTGCACCCGAGTGCGACCTTCCAAGCCGCCGGGTCAGCCATCAGTTCGCCCACCGTGACGTCGAACACCGCGCATGGCGCGCTCAACGTCACGTTGCAGAGGAACTTCTCCCACACCATGACGTTGACGTCGGCGAAGGCTCGGACGTTGAATCCCGCGTCGAGCCAGAGTCGTTCGAGCTCTTGCACCCGCTCGGTCAGGCCGCCGTTCATCTCGCCGATCCGGATGAGCCGCATGCCTTCGTGATGGACATGGCCCGCTTCGGGAATCGACGAGCCGAACCCCTCGGCGATCCCGATCACGATGTGAGCCTCGGGAATGTGGCGGGCCACCCGCTCGCCGGCGCCAAGCCCATTCTGGAGGGCCATCACCACGTTTCCGGGCTCGAGGAGGGGTGCGATCTGTGCCGCGACGCCTTCGACGTCGGCCGCCTTCGTGGCGATCACCCACACGTCGCACGGCGCTGCCTCCGACGCCGTCCGAGCAACCTGGATGCCTTCGACGACGTAGGTTCCGCTCGCACCCGAGACAGTGAGCCCGGAATTGGCGATGACATCGAGATGCTCCTGCCAGAGATCGATGGCCCACACCTCATGTCCCGCCTTGCCGAATCGTCCGGCGTAGACGGAACCCATGGCACCGGCTCCAACGATCGCGACCTTCATGTCTCCCCTCCGGTCAGGTGCCCAGCAGCGCACAACGCTGCGCCGCAGTCATGGACGACCGGGCGTCGGGGGATTTTAGACCGATGGAACGCGAAGCAGTGCCCGTGCGAACCGCCGGGCCGGACCGCCGGCGGTCACGTGGCCTCCTCTCGGACGACGTCGCGCGCCGCCTTGTCCTCTCGCAGGCCGAGGAAGCTCGGATGACGCAGCCGCCCGTCGGGTGTCCACTGACTGAAGCGGACTTCCCCAACCAGCGCCGGACGCACCCAGTGTGCCGTTCGCGGAGGGTCGCCCGCCGTGAACGCCGAATGGTCGATCTCCAGGGCGTCCAGGCGCGAGCGCAGGTTCCGCAACGTCGGGGCGTCGAAGCCCGTGCCCACCTTGCCGGCGTACACGAAGTTGTCACCGCGGTAGTAGCCGAGGAGCAGCGCACCGAAGCCCTCCCGTGACCTCATGGGCTCGGTGAACCCACCAATCACGAGCTCTTGGCCTTGCTGGCACTTGAACTTCAACCAGTCGGGAGATCGCTTGTGGACGTAGGGGGCATCGGCCCGCTTGGCCAAGACGCCTTCCCAGCCGTTTCGACAGGCGTACTCGAAGTAGGCCTCGCCCGTCGTATTGCGATGCGTGGTGTAGCGCAGCGGGCCGTCGAAAGAGACCGACGCTCGAAGGAGGCGTTTGCGGTCCCGCAGCGGCAAGGCCGTCAGGTCGAAGCCGTCGAGATAGACGATGTCGAAGAGGTAGTGGAAGACGGCAACGCCGGTCCGCCGCGCCAGCACGGGGTCGGCGACCTGCATGCGACGCTGCAGTCGCGAGAAATCGGTCTGTCCGTCCGAGAACGCCACGATCTCTCCGTCGACGACCAGATCCGGGCCTGGCTGGCGGGCCAAGGCGTCGGCGATCTCGGGGTAGTGGTTGTCGAGCACCTTCTGGTTCCGCGACAGGAGCCTCACCTCCTGGCCCCGTCGGAAGGCCAGGCAACGCTCACCGTCGAGCTTGCGTTCGAAGATCCAGGCCGGATCCGAGAACCGCACCTTCGTAAGCGTCGCCAACATCGGCTGCACCCATTCGGGCGGGGGCGCCGGGACCAAGCGCGGCTGGAGGGCAGGGGGGAGAAGGTCCAGCGGGGACGCGCTCGGCCGCGCTCGACGGGCTCACTCCTTAGCCCGGTACCGAAGGTCGGGGGCTAGGCGCTTTCGTCACGCCATCTCGTGCCGAACTCGCCGTCGTGCAACTGGCGAAGCTCGCCCGCGTAACGATCCAGCCGGTCCGCGGCATTCTGCATCTCGTGAAAGTCGTGACCGTGGTCCCGGGCCGCGGTCTTCTCCTCTTCCCTCTTGCGAACGATGTGGAGCTCCTCGCGGGCCAGCTCCACTATCCGCTCCAGAGTCGTTTCAAGTTTCGTAGCCATCGCATCCCGTCCTTCTCTCAAGCCAGCGACCAGAAGACCGCCACGATACCGGTGCCGTCTTCGATGTGCCCTAAGCGGCGGCCGGCACGGACTCGATCACGAGCGCCACTCCCTGACCGGAACCCACGCACACCCCCAGGATCCCGTAGCGCCCGTTTCGAACGCGGAGGTCGAGTGACAGCGTGAGGGCGTACGCGCGTGCCCGACGCTCCGAAGGGGTGGCCGATCGCAACCGCGCCACCGTTCGGATTGAGTCGATCGTCGGGAACCTCGAAGCCGTCGAGCTGGTTCGTCAGCTCCCGCAGGACGCCGAGCGCCTGGGCCGAGAAGGCTTCGTGGACCTCCCACACGTCGATGTCGGTCGGCTCCAGGCCGGCCCGCTTGAGCGCGTTGACCATCGCGAAGGCGGGTGCGATCCCCATGTAGCGCGGGTCGAGCGCGTAGGTCGCCGATGCGACCACGCGTGCGATGGGCGCGATGCCGAGTGACTCGGCGGCTTGAGCGGTCCCCATGAGGATGGCGCTGGCGCCGTCGTTGAGGGGGGACGAGTTCCCGGCGGTCATCTGGGTCGTGCCGGGTTGCGGCGGCAGCTGCGCCAACTTCTCCGCCGTCGTATCGGCCCTGATCCCTTCGTCATGTTCGAACGTCCAGGCCGGGTCGCTCTTGGTGGCCGGCATTTCGACCGGCCAGATCTCCATCGCAAGACGGCCCGAGTCCCGGGCGGCCGCCGCGTGCTGCTGCGATCGCAGGGCGAAGGCGTCGATCTCCTGGCGCGTGAGCCCGTAGCGGTCGGCGACGTTCTGTGCGGTGCGGATCATGTCGATGTAGGCGTCCCGAGCGAGCAGCACCGGGTTCGGGGGACCACCGGCACCCGCCCACATCGTGTCGAGGAGGAAGAGGGCCCACGGGGGCTGAACGGCGCATCCCCCTTCATCCAGGCCCAACCCGATCTGGACATCGACTCGACGCCTCCGGCCAACCCGATCGACAACTCGTCGCTGCGAATGGCATGCGCCGTTTGGATCGCACCGCTGAGGGAGGAGGCGCAGAAGCGGTTGACGGTGACCGCCGGGACAGAGTCGGGGAACCCAGCGGCGAGGGCGCCCCAACGGGCGATGTCGCCCAAGCCTTCGTGCGCGGGGTTGACGCAGCCTGCAGCGATGTCTTCGACGCGATCGAGCGGCACGCCGACCCGTTCACAGGCGGCCACCATGGTGCGGCCCAGGAGATCGTCGGTCCGGATGTGCGACAACGCACCCCCGTACTTGCCGAAGGGTGTTCGCACCCCGCCGAAGATGAAAGCGTCCGTCAAGGGAGATCCTCCTCTCGCCTCTGTGCTCTGCGGATCGTTGGCCCGCGAGGTCCGTTCTAGCGGCCGACCGGCCGGCCCGATCCGGGAGACGACCGATCAGCCGGCGGGGGACAGCTGATACGTCAGGGTGCTGCCGCCGCTGGTGAAGGTCAGCGTGAGATCTTTGCCGGTGCAGCTGTACGCGCCCTGCTCCGGCGATGACGTCACGGCTTTGGTGACGCCGGCGACGGTGATCGTGGCGTCGTCGCTGACATTCGTCACGGGGAAGGACCCCGAGTGCGCCGTCGTCTTGGACGAGAAGCCGTAGTGATCGGTGATGGTGCCGTTGAACTTCGCCGAGCCTTCGCTCCCCGTCAGTGGCGTGCCGGGCGTGAAGTTCCCGAGGGCGTTCCCGTTGGACATGACGTCGACGGTCGTGCCCGCGCCGCCGGTGAACGAGAGTCCCGAGGTGGCGAGGGTGAGGCTCGTGACGTTCCACTTTCCTTCGAGACAGGGGTGGCTGCTGGTTTGGCCCTTCTTGCTCTTGGACGGTTTCTTCTTCGAGTTGTGCGAGGACGAGCCGGACCTGACGTGCCGCACGCCCTGTGCAGACGCCGCGAGGGCGGGAACAACGGTCATGGTCGCCCCGCACAAGGCCAGGGCGGAGAGCCAGAGCCGCCACGTTGGACGCGCTCTCGCGGCAGGCGTTGGGCGCGGTGGCACTTCATCACGATGACCCGCCGCTCTCGAGTTGTCCACCCCCCGTGACACCACGGGGTGCCATCGGCGCTGACATCGGCACGGAACGTCGAGAAAGAGCTAAAAACCTTCTGTGCGCCGATCGGGACGGAGGAGGGACCACCCCGGCGTCGCGAGACGACCGACCGGTCAAAGACGGCTCGCGTCTCGGGATCGCTGACCGATGGTGAACGAGGAACGCGTGCGCGTTGGCCTGGTGGCCCCGTCGTCGAGGTCGTCGGTTCGCGAACTCGAAGCGACCGGTGTCGACTCTCTTTGGGTGGGTGGCCATCTGGCCTCTCCCCGGCCTTCCCCCGAGCCGCTGGTGTGGCTGGCCCGCCTCGCCGAACAGAGCGAGCAGGTCACCATCGGCACGGCCACCCTCGTTCTTCCTTGGTATCCACCTCCGATAGCGGCCAAGCAATTGGCGGACATCGACCGGGCCGACCGGTGGACGTCTCGTCGTGGGAGTGGGTGCGGGAGGTGAGTACCCGGATGACTTCGCTGCCGCAGGCGTCCCGATCGAGGAGCGTGGTGAGCGCCTCGACGAGTCGATCGACCTCCTACGGAAGTTTTGGACGGCCGAACCTGTCAATTACGCGGGAGGGCACTTCCGCTACTCGCACCTGCGCATCCATCCCCCTCCGGTTCGCCCCGGAGGGCCGCCGATCGTCGTCACGGGGAGGCGACGGGCGGCGATGCGCCGCGCCGCGCTGACTCGGAGATGGCTGGATGCCGTATCTGTATTCACCGGAACGGTACGTGCGCTCCGTCGCGACGATCAGGGAGCTCGCGGCTGATCACGACCGGTCGCTGGACGGGTTCCTGTGGATGGCGTACGTGATGGTGTCGGTCGACGTCAACCGTGAGAGGGCGCGGGAGCGTGCGGCGCGGTTCTTGGGCACCACGTACTCCCAGGACTTCACGGAGTTCATCGACCGGGTCTCGGTCGCCGGTCCGCTCGAGTAGGTGGTCGAGCGACTCATGGCCTTCGTCCACGCCGGCGCCCGCCACCTAGTCTTCTTGCCGTGTCAGGACGGGGCGTCGCAGGCACCGGGAGCGTGGGAGACGTGGTTGCCCGAGCTCCTGACGCAGCTGCGAGGCGCCCGAGCGCCGTCACGCCGCCCTCGGGATCCGCCGCTCCCTGGTCGGAGGACTCGCCGCGCCCCTTGGCGCGCACGAACACGGGATGCCGCCAGACCAGCACGCGGTACGGGCCGACCTTGTACGTCCGGGCCGCCGGGCCGAACGTCGAAGAGGCAGAGATCGGACCGACGCCTCCCCACGGCCTCTTGGTGTCGTACACGAGGAAGTCGAACGGCTGGTTCTTGTACCAGCTGGCGTCGGATTGCCGCTCGTAGCGCACCACCCGCCCGGCCGGGGTGCTGATGACCGGTCGCACGGTCACGGCCCCGTCCGCTGGTGACGGTGGCGATGGAGGAGCTCCAGTAGTCGCCGATCCCGACGTCGAGCTGCCGAGCTTCGAGGAAGCTGTCGAGCTGGGTCACGGGTTGTTTGGGCATCGGTCCCCGTCAAGGTGAACCCGAAGGCGACCGTGGCGACGACGACGACGACGAGCCCGCCGGCCGCGAGCGTCCTTCTTGTCGGCAGCACCGGAGGAAGCGCCGTCGCGATGCGTCCTACCGAGGCGCCCGGCCAGGACGGCGCCGAAGATGACCGCCGCAGTGAGGTAGCGCAAGAAGCCGGCGTCACCCGACGTGGTCAGCACCAAGAAGACCCCGATGTCGGCGAACAGCGCCAGGACGAGAAGGTCATCGAGTCGCCAGCCCGCATCGGTGTGCACGTTCGACGAGGGCCCACGGATCGCCCCGCGGAGCAACGCCACGACGGCGGCGGCGATTCCCGCGAGCACCACCACCAAGCCGACCCAGTGCACCGCTGCGAGCGCCACCGGGACGCCACCGTTGCCGAGCCGTCCGCCGCCGACGCCGAGCATGTTGGCGCCCCAGCTCGGCAAGCGTTCGAGGTTGGTGAGCACCTGCGCCCCGAGGCGGCTGGGGTGGTTGGCATTCACGGTGAACGTGCCGATCAGGATGGCCCCTGCACGAACCAACCCGGCCGCGACCAAGCTCGCCAGAGCTGCGCTGACCTCGGTCCACCCCGCCCGCCACCCGCGCATCCGCAGCATTGCGACGAGGCCCGCCGCACCGACCGAGCCGACGCCGAGCACGGCGGTCTGGAAGTCCCCGAGGACACCGGCGGCCAGGCACAGCACGGCTGCGACCCAGCCCCATCCGAAGCGCCCGCCGCGCAGTCCGGCAAACGCGCACAGGCACAGCAGCGCCGTGCCGACGTGGAGGGGGCCGCGGAAGAACACGTTCGCCAAAACATGGCTCGGCAACGCAAGGACCACGACGACGGTCGTGACCGCCGCCACGCCCGGCAAGCCGCGACGACCGTCCCTCGCCAACAGCGCACCGACGATGATCACCGCAGCCGCGATCATCGACGGGACGAGGAACAGCAGCACGGCCCGCACGCCGGTGACCAGTTCGACCAGAAAGTATCCGACGGCATCGACCGTCCAGAAGGAATCGAGCGAGAGGGCCCAGCCGTGGAGCGTGAGGTTGCCGCCCCGCATGGCCTGTCCCTGCAAGACCACCGTCGCGCCGTCCGAGTCGCCGGCAAACGCGTGACGCGCCGACGCGTAGAGGATGACGACCAGGACGAGGTAGGCGCCCACGAGCGCGGCGGGAACGATCCAGGCGGGTCGCCCGTGCTCGCCGCCCGCGCCGTCTTCTCCACCTCGGGCCGCCGCCTCGGGTCCGGAGGCGGGCAGGGGTGCCGTGTCAGTCGTCTCGGCGACGCTCACCGCGATCGGGCTGTCGGCAGGCGCTGGCGCCGATGGCGAACTCGGGCCACGGGTCCACGCTATCCACTGGGTACCCCGGTGCGATCTCGCCCGCATTGGTGTACGAAGGCTGCATGACCGAACCACGAGAGCCCGACCCACTCGACGACGTCATGGAGACGTACGAGGACGCGCACCCGCACCATCGGGAGCACGGAAAGGCGGATCCGCGTCCCGATCAGGACGAGCTGGACCGCCGGACGAACATCGAACGCGACGAGGTGGGACTTCCCGAGGAGCCCGACCCCTCGGAGTAATCAGTAGCCCCGGGGCATCCGTTGCTCGAGGGCGTCCGCCTCGTTGACCGGCTCGTCCTGCCCGACGATCTGGTCGACCTCCTCGAGGACCTCCGCCTCGTCCGGGGGGCGTGGCGGGAGCGATTGCTCGTAGCGGTCGGCTTCGGGGATCGCGGCGCTCGGGCATGCCAGGGCCTCCTCTCCCGCAACGATGCGCCGGCCCGGAGGTCGAGTCAAGAGGAACCCATGCTGCGGTTTGCCGGCGTGCAGCCGCGGGTAGCGCCTTGATGGGAGAAATGCCCGTGGCGACACGAGGAGGAGCCGATGTCAACGACCAAACAGAAGGAAGCGGCGCGAAAGAACCTCGAGAAGGCCCGGGAGGTCCAGTCCGAGCGGGCCGAGGGGGCCAAGATTCCTCCTTCCCCCGGGCTCTCCACCGCAGAGAAGGACGAATTGGCGGACCAGGAGTTCGCGTTCCCCAAGGAGCGGAAGGAGCCGCTGGTCGACGCGCGCCACGTCCGCAACGCCATCGCGCGCTTCGACCAGGTCGAAGGGGTCACGGACCCCGAACGCGACGAGGCGTGGAAGCGGATTCTCCGCGCCGCCAAGAAGTTCGACGTGGGCGTCGCCGAATCAGACTGGCGGGAACTAGGGGACAAGGCACGCAAGCACTAGCGCCGCGCCGGACATCGGTGCCGGGGTGACGATCGTCCCCGGCGCGGCGACGTGACGGTCGTCATCGGCACCTCTGGTTGGCAGTACCGGCACTGGAAGCCCGCCTTCTATCCCGCCACGCTCGGGTCGTCGAAGTGGTTCGGTTTCTACTCCGAACGCTTTGGCACGGTCGAGGTCAACAACACCTTCTATCGGCTTCCCACGCCGTCAACGTTCGAGAGGTGGCGCGAGGCGGCTCCGAGGGGCTTCGTCTTCGCGTTGAAGGCGAGTCGCTACCTCACTCACGTGCGACGTCTGAAGGATCCCGATCAGCCCGTCTCGACCTTGATGGAACGGGCCTCCGCCCTCGGCTCTCACTTGGGGCCGATTCTCGTGCAGCTGCCGCCGAACCTGCAGTGCGATCCCGTCAGCTTGGACGCGACGCTCTCGGCCTTCGGCGCCCGCGTCAGGGTGGCCGTAGAGCTTCGCCACGCGTCGTGGTTCGTCGACGATGTTCGGGCCGTGCTCGAGAGCCACGGCGCCGCACTCTGCTTGGCCGACGGTGGTCCGGTGGAGGTGCCGCTCTGGCGGACGGCCGACTGGACGTACATCCGTTTCCATAAGGGTCGGGGCCGGCCGCAGTCCTGCTACACGAGATCGGCGCTCGATACGTGGGCCAAACGACTGGCCGCGCGATGGGAGGGGTCCGAAGACGTCTTTTGCTACTTCAACAACGACGAGCACGCATGTGCGCTGCGCGACGCGTGCTGGTTGTCCCAGGCGTGTGCACGGCACGGCCGGCCCACCACACACGTTCCTCCGGCGAACGAGGTGAAGGTTGGATGATCGAGCCGAAATGGAGCGAAGACCGGTGGCCTTTCCACCGGGCGCGTTCGGGTGAGGATTAGCGGCGCCCGGGCGACAGGCCGAGGGCGCGGACGAACCGGTTGATCTGCCGGTTCCCCTGGCGGTAGATGACCCGTCGCGCCTCGCGCTGGGCCCCGCCGGTGGCGGCGCCCGAGAGGCCACCGCGGCGGTACCCGTGCTCCACGGCCTCGACGTTCCCCAGATCGCGGGCCAGGCGGTAGAGCTGCGAACGGGTCGTGCTCATGCCGGGGGCTGCTCCTTGCCGGCCCGGTCGGCCAGGATGATCCGCTCCACGACGGCGCGCAGGTCCGCCGGATCTTCCGTGCGTTCCAGCAGCGCAAGGTCGGCCGGGTCGACGCCCACGCAGCCGAGCCCGTCGTCGTCGAACTCGCCGACCCGCCACTGCATCCAGGCGGACCCGTCGGGGTCGTTCCCATCCTCGTCCACGGCGTTTACGAGCGCCACGAGCTCGATCCCGCCGGCCGCGGTCACGTCGTATTCAATGAAGAGCACCGGGCGTCAGCCGGGCAGTCGCCGCCACAGCGTCTGGGGCAGCAGTCGCAGGACGGAGAAGACGTACCTGAGCGTGCCCGGTGACCAGATGACCGCATCCCCGCGTTCGAGACCCCGCACGGTGTCGCGGGCGACGCGCTCGGGCCCGACGGCGAAGGGGGCGGCCGGCCGGCCGGCCGTCATCTTGGTGTGGACGAAACCGGGACGTACGACGTGCACCGAGATGCCCGTGCCGCGCACGGCCTCACCGAGCCCGAGGGCGAAGCCGTCGAGCCCCGCCTTGGCCGCCCCGTAGACGAAGTTGGACCGCCTGACCCGGTAGCCGGCCACGGAGGACAGCACGACGATCCGGCCGTGCCCCTGTCGCTGGAGCCGCGCCGCCACGGCCGTCAGTGCCGCCGCCGGCCACGTCACGTTGACCGTCAGCATGTGGGCCACGCGGTCGGGGTCGGACTCGTCTTCCTCCTGCTGACCGAGCTCGCCGACGGCCATGATGACGAGGTCGACCGGCTCGCCCGCCGCATCGAAGGAGAGGGCGATCGTCTTCTCGACCTCGTCGGTGGCGGTCGCGTCGAAGTTCACCGTGGCCACGGTGGCCACGGTGCGGCTCAATTCGGCCGCCCGCTGCTCGAGCGCCCGCGTGTCGCGGCCGGCGAGGACGACGCTGCGGCAGCGCTCGGCGGCGAGGAGGTCGACGATGTCGCGCGCGATCTCGGAGGTGCCGCCGAGGACGACGACCGATTGGGGGTGTCCGAAGGCATCCTGCATCCGCTCAGGGTACTGCGGCTGTGCCGGCCGACATGGTGATGAAGTCGCGGGCCCACCACGGCTGGAAGTAGCGACCCGGGGTGCCGGTCATGCCGGACAGGAGCTCGGTCCCGTCCGCCGCAGTGGCCGGACCGTCGGGGGCAGCCGGCCGGTAGGTGCTGTAGTTCACCCAGTCAGTGTTGATGTCGAGCTCCATGGCCCGGACGGCACCCGCCCGGACGAGAACGTTCGCCAGGTCGACGATGTCGAGACCTGGGCCGCCGACGTAGACGAGCGCGCCGTCCGCGGTGACGCCGAGGCCGGACCGCCACACGAAGTCGGCGTTGCCCAGCGTGGCTCCCCACTCCGAAGTGCTGGCGTCGTACGCGGCGGGCACCACCTGGCCGCCATCCACGAGGAGGTCGAGGTTTTGTCGTACCGCAACGACATCGGGCGTCATCGACACGTCGCGGCCCCATTCACCGAGGGCGGAGGAGCCGTTCTTGTAGATCACGAACGATGCGGCACCGTTGCGGAGCGGATCAATCGTCTTGCCATCCGTGTAGTAGCCACCGTTGGCGTCGGACATCTGAAACCCAGCGTTGAACGCCGCCACGAGGGAGGTCGCGTCGGCGGGGGGACCGGTGCCGTGTGACGGTACGGGCCGCCTCCCGGGATCTGGCTCCCTGAGTACAGCGTCGCCTTCAGCAAGGTGGTGTCCATCCACGCGACCCCGACGACGTAGCTCGTATGGAGCGCGCTCGGCCGCAACGCGGCCGTATAGACGGCAGGGATCCCGTCCACGAGGCGCCCAGCCGGGGACCACTGGCCCTCCCCACTGATCGGGGGACCGGCGATCGGCACGATCGACGTCGGCGCCGGCAGATGGGGCACGGCGTCCGTCGCCGGAAGCGTCGTGATCGTCCTCGGCTGGTGGATCGTCCCCTTGGGCAGCGCGCCGCCGACCTTGGGTGGATGGTGCGAATACCACTCGTTCTCGGCCCAGTTGACGATGGACGCGGCACCGTGCTCGCGGAACCACTCGGCAAGTCGGGCGCCGGCAGAGGTCCCGAGTGCGGGGTTGGTCAATGCTCCGCCGAGCGAGATCGCCGTCCAGATCAGAGCCGCGGCGAGCACCAGTCCGACGCTCGCGAGAATCCGCCGGCGCCGACGGTGCACCCGCGCCCGCGACCACCGGTTCCGGCGTGACGGTTGCTCGTCAGGTGGGTCCGGCGCAACCGTGCGGTCGTCCTCGAGCGGGGGACTCAACATGGGCGCTGCGTCGCACACCGCGGGCCGGACGAGATCGCCCCGGGCCGGCGGGTCACCTCGACGGCAGAGCGGTCTCGTCCCCGACCGGATGAGTGGAGCACCGGAGAGCAACGTCCCGGTGGTGTGGCAACCCAGGGCTGCTTCTCATGCCCCCAGCCAAGACGCTCAGGCTGAAGGTCGCATGAACGTGTGCGCGCTCAGGCGAAGGTCTCGCTCCGGGGTGCGCCTTCCCTCGACCCCGACTTCGAGCGGCGCGACTGGGCACGACGCCAGGACACCTCCATGCGGGCGCCGCCGAGGTCTGCGACCCCCATTTCCCAGGCGCCGTGCGTCGACCGGACGACCGAGTCCGCAATGGCCAGGCCGAGCCCGGTCCCGACGGCGGAGTCGGAGGCGCGATGAAAACGATCGAAGACGGCGTCGCGTTGGTCGGCCGGGATCCCCGGGCCCGAGTCGTCCACCCGGAGGACCACGCGGTTGCCCGAGAGACGGATGCTCACCTGCACCTGGCCGTGCGGCCCGGCGAACTTGCAGGCGTTGTCGATGAGCACGCCGGCCAGCCGGTCGAGCAACTCCCGGGGCGATTCGACCGTGAACGGCCCCGCGCCCACCGGCGCGGCGGCCAGGGTGACCCCGTGGGTCTCCGCCACGGCGGCGAAGCGTTGGGCCGAGGCCTCCACGACCTCGGCCACGTCCGTCAGCTCCTCGGGACCGCCCGGGTCGGGCGCATCGTCTGCTCGGGCGAGCCACAGGAGGTCCTCGACAATGCGGCGCAGGCGGGCGCTCTCGTGCCCGACGCGCTGGAGGACGTCGCGATAGGCCTCCCGGTCGCGGGGCCGGTCCAGCGCCAGCTCGACCTCGGCGTCGATGACCGAGATCGGGGTGCGTAATTCATGGGACGCGTCTGCGGTGAACTCGGCCTGACGTCGGCGTACGAGCTCCGAGGGGGCGGCCGCCGCGCAGCCCGACCAACATCGCCCCGCCGAAGATGGCGAGCGCGAGGACGACACCGAACACGATCTCCGCCACGAGCAAGGTGGTCTGGACGTTGGAGGTGCCGGCCATGCTCTCGCCGGCAACGAATGTCGTGCCGTCGGCCTGGAGGGAATCGAACCTGAAGGTCGAGCCGTGCACCTTGAGCGACACCGGTTGGTCGCCCCACCGCCGCTGGGGCAGGGCTGGCGCACCCGTCGTCAGCGCCGTGACGCCGCCGCCCGGGCCGATCGACCACAGGAAGGAAGGCGCGTCGTCGATGTCACCGACGTCGCCGTCGCCGGTGGCACGGAGCGAGGGAGCCTCTTGGCTCGCGTCCTGGACACGGTCGAGTAGGCGGGTATCGACGTTGCCCACGAGATGGTTCGTCACGATCAGGTTCACGATGATGGCGGCGACGATGTAACAGAGCATGACCAGCACCGTCGCGACGGCGGCGACGCGTACGGTATGACGCAGGTGGGAGCGGGTCATCCTCACGCCTCCACCAACCTGTAGCCCATGCCTCTCACCGTCTCGATCCTCGCCCGGCTGTCGGTGAGCTTGGCGCGGACGCGCCCGACGTGGACGTCGATCGTGTTGGAACCCACGGCGTCCGCCTCGTCGGCCCAGACGTGCAACGCGATCACCCGCCGGGTGACCAAGGCGGGCGACCGGCGGAGCAGCAACTCGATGAGCGACGTCTCGATCATCGTGGTCGCGATCGCCGTTCCCGCCAGCGAGACGACACGGGTCGAGGGGTCGAATCCGAGATCGCCGCACTCGAGCACGGGCGGCAACGCGACCGGGGGCCGGCGTTGCAGGGCACGGAGTCGGGCGATCAGTTCGGCGAAGTCGAACGGCTTGACGAGGTAGTCGTCGGCGCCGACATTGAGCCCAGTGACACGGTCTCGGACGTGTCGCGGGCGGTCAGCATCAGGATCGGCGTCTGGTGTCCGTTCCGCCGTGCTTCTTGCACCACCTCGAGACCGGTGCGCTGGGGCATGCGCCAATCGAGGACCGCGACGTCGTACTCGTACGCTGCGAGATGACGCAGCGCGGCCGAGCCGTCGGCGACCGCGTCGACGACGTACCCGTGCTCGCGCAGCCCCCGTTCGAGCACCGAGCGCAGCGCGGGATCGTCCTCCGCCACGAGGACCCTCACGAGGGTGCGGCACCTCGGTGTGACACGCCACTCAGGCTACGACGTCGAGCGCGAGCTCCGTCATCACCCGCCGTCACGTCATCGTCAGGTTCGAACCTTACGCTCCATGTCGAGCGGATGAGCCCATCGACGATGCGCGTCGCCGCACACCTGGAGCTTCGAATATGAGTCGGACCACTGGCCCTGTTTCTCCCGCCATCCGGGCGCGGGCGCAACGCCGCGTCCGGCGCCTCACGCAGACTTTCGTCGTGCTCGCCGGCGGAACGACCGCGCTTTTCGGCGTGCTCGTCGGCGCGAGAGCACCCGGGCGCGTCGGCCCCGTCACCCACGCCGGGGTCAGGTGCCGGTGGCACCGCTACGACCAGTTCGTCACCACCTCCGTACCACGGCGCCGCGGACCACGGGACCGACCAGTTCGGGGAGCAGCGGCACCCCGTCGGTGAGCCCGCCGACGACCACGCCGACCACGCAGCCTCCGACGACGACCACGACCCGCCCGTTGGTCACGTCGGGTGGCACGTCGCTCCGGTGACACCGATCGCGGCCGAAAGGCCTGCTCGTACGGGCACCGCGTCGCACGGCGGTCATCCGCAAGGCGCAGGTCGATCATCCCAAGGTTGAATTGCGCAAACGGGTGGGGGCGCCAATGATGACCGCCGGACTGATGGCGGGAGCAAGGTAGGTCGTGGAGGAATTTCTCAAGTCAGCGGGGTATAGCCGCGGTCTTCGTGCTGAGCTTCATCTCGGCCATGGGCCTACCGGTCGGGGCGGAGCTGGCCCTTATCGGCGGCGGCGCGTTCGCCAGCGGCATGGTGGCTGGGGAGGGCAAGCCGCTGAACCTGGCCGTGGTGATCATCCTGGCGATCGTCGCCGAGGTGCTCGGGTCCGCGGCGGGGTACGCCATCGGCCGCTTCGGCGGTCGCCCCCTCGTCGACAAGGTCGGCAAGTACGTGCTCTTGACGCACAAGGACCTGGACCGCGCCGAGGCGTGGTTCGCCCGGCGCGGCGAGCCCGTCGTCCTCTTCGGCCGCTTCATCCCGCTCCTGCGCTCGTTCGTCTCGTTCGCCGCCGGGCTGGGGGAGATGGCGATCGCCAAGTTCATGCTGTACACCGTGATCGGCTGTGCCATCTGGTGCACCGCGTTGTGCGTCCTGGGCTACAACCTGGGCGGCACGTACAACAGCGTGGTCAACAGCTTCAGCGATGCCGGCTACGTGCTCGCCGCCTTGGCCGTCCTCGCCGTGGCGGTCATCTTTTGGCACCGCTACCGGACGTACAAGTCCGAACAGGTCCGGGGACGGCACCAGCGCCGGGCGTAATCGGCGACGCCGTGCCTCGGCGAGCGCCCGACCGCGCCGCAACCCGATTACAACCTGACGCCCACAATCGCTGGTCAGCGCCGCGCCCGACACGTGAAATTGCGTTCAGAAAGGGCCGAAATGCCTATGGAACGGGCCGAAGGCCGTTGATGCCCCGTAACACCGGTGTTACCTTCCCAATCGGAGGCCTTCGGGGGAGGGGGAAACATGGGGTTGGGGTTCTTACGGCGTCGGGCTCATCACGCACCGGGTCGTCGCAGCGTGCGGTTGGGGAGTATCGTATTCGCCGGCGTCGCCGCGCTGAGCACATCGATCATGGCGTTGCCGTCGGCGCCCGCGCAGGCGGGCTTGTTCGGCGGCGGGACGTCCGAGTACATCGTCTCGGCGCCGACCGGGACACTCGGGGTCGTCGTCAACGCCCTCGATGGGCTCGGCATCAACATCGGCACCACGTTGTCGGTCGTCAACGCGGTCACGGCCCAGCTCAATTCGCTCGACGTGGCGCTCCTCGGCGCCATTCCGGGCATCGTCGTCACGCCGGACCTCAACGTCAACGTCGAAGGCACCGTCGGCCCTTCGGGCCACGCGCCGTCCGACGAGTTCTCCCAGCAGTCGGGCGCCGCCCAGGTGTGGACGCAGGGCGACACGGGCGCCGGCGTCAACGTCGCCGTGCTGGACACCGGCATCCAGGCGCTGCCTGACTTCGCCGGCCGCATGGTCGACGGTGTCGACCTCTCCGGCGGCAACAACCCCTGGCAGGACAGCTACGGCCATGGCACCTTCGTCGCCGGGCTCATCGCCGGAAACGGGGCATCGTCCGGCGGCCAGTACACGGGCGAGGCGCCCGGCGCCGGGCTCGTCTCGGTCAAGGTCGCGGGGTCGTCCGGCCAGACCCAGCTCTCCACGGTCATCGAGGGCGTCGGCTGGACGATCGCCAACCAGTCGAAGGACGGTATCCGCGTCCTCAACATGTCGCTGGGCTACCTGCCGGTCGAGTCGACCGTGCTCGACCCGCTCGACCAGGCGGTCGAGAAGGCCTGGGAGTCCGGCATCGTCGTCGTCACGTCGGCCGGCAACTCGGGTCCCGGCAACGGCACGATCACCTCGCCGGGTGACGACCCGCTCGTGATCACGGCCGGCGCCGTCGACGACGGCGCCCAGGCCAACCCGGCGAGCGACTCCATGACGACGTTCAGCAGCGTCGGACCGACCAACCCGGACGGCTGGTTCAAGCCCGACCTGGTCAGCTCCGGCCGCTCGGTGGTCAGCCTGCGCGACCCCGGGTCGACGATCGACACGCAGAACCCGTCGGCCCGCGTCGGCAGCGCCAACTTCGTGGGGTCGGGCACGTCGTTCAGCTCCGCCATCACGAGCGGCGCCGCGGCGCTGCTCATCGCCGCCGACCCGTCGTACACGCCGAACACCGTGAAGGGGACGCTGCTCGGCACGACCACGCCGGGCCCCGTCGGCAACCCGTTCGTGGACGGCCACGGCATCTTGAACGTCGCCAACGCCGTGGCGTCGACGCCCATGACGCTGAACCAGCAGCCGCCGTCGCTGCTGACGCTGCTCGGCGAGAGCATCGGGCTCGAGACGTCGGGTGAGACCGGTTCGTGGAATCCGGCCAACTGGACTGGTTCCTCCTGGAACGGTTCCTCCTGGAACGGGTCGTCCTGGAACGGATCGTCGTGGAACGGATCGTCGTGGAACGGTTCCTCCTGGAACGGGTCGTCGTGGAACGGATCGTCGTGGAACGGCTCCACCTGGAACGGGTCGTCGTGGAACGGCTCGTCGTGGAACGGTTCCTCCTGGAACGGCTCGTCGTGGAACGGTTCCTCCTGGAACTGAGGTTTCAAGGCGTGTATCCACAGGCGAGGCGGAGCGGGAGATGAGCTTTTCCAGGTCGTCACGTGTGGTGGCCGCGCTGTGGGCGGCAGCTGGCTTCGGTGTCTTTGCGCTGTCGCTGGCCCGGATGATCGGCACGGGCTGGCCCGGTGGGATCGACATCGTCTTCGCCGGCGTCGTTCGGAGCCCTGCTGGCGGCGACCTGGATTTGGCCCATCAGGCTGTACTTCGACGGCGAGTCCGACGCGATCAACGTCGACGAGGCGTTCCTCGTCGTCTTGGTCCTGCTGGTACCACCCGCCATGGCGGTCCTCGTGTTCGCCTTCGTGACCGTCACATCCCAGGTTGTTCAAGCGCCGCCCGCTCGTCAAGTCCGTGTTCAACGTCAGGTCAGGTCGCTGGCGTCAGTTGGCGTCGGCGGCACTCCTCTTCACGCTGCTGCGCGGCACATCCGAGATCCATCTGGGCTACGTCGACGTCGGGGCCGCGTTGGTGGCCGCCGTGGGTTACTTCGTGGTGAACACGATCGCGATGGTGTCCATCATGGCGACATTGGGCACGCCATGGCGTCGGACCGTCTTTGGGGGCTTGAAGGGCAAGCTGCTCGTCACCCTGGGTGGTATCTGCATCGCCGTTCCGACGGCCCTCCTCTTGGACCGTGATCCGGTGTACCTTCCGGTGGCCGTGCTGCCTCTTCTGGTCGTGCGCTACCTCGCCACCGGCGAGTTCTACGCCCTGCACGACCGGGCCCGCCTGCTCGGCTTGTTCGAGGCGACCCTCGACGTGAACCGGTCGATGGGCACGGAGGAGACGAGGTCGGCCGTCCTCAGCGCCGCCGGGTCGTTGTTGCGCTCGCCGGAGGTCACGTTGACGGCCGACCGCCCCGACGGCGAGGACGCGCCTGTCGGCGCCGATGACGTTCGAGGACCGGACGCTGTGGCTCGGTGTGGCCGGGCGGAGCCGGACCGAGCCCTTCGACGACGCCGACGGGGCGCTCCTCGAGGCGCTTGCCTCGGTCGGCGCCATCGCGTTGGCCAACGCCCACCTCTACGGCGAGGTGCAGCGCCAGCAGGAGCACCTGTCCGCCATCACGAGCAGCCTGGGCGAGGGCGTCTGTGCCATCAGCGAGAGCGGCGACGTCACGTTCATGAACCCGGCCGGGGCGAGCATGCTGGGCTGGTACACGCTGGGCCCGAACACGGTGGGCGAGCGCCCGTTGCTGTCGGCGGGGGAGACGCCGCGCTTCCTGCTCGACCCCGCCATGCGCGCCATCTCCCTGCGCCGCAACGTGACCATCCACGACACGCGGTTCGAACGGCCCGACGGCTCCCACTTCCCGGTCGCCGTCACCGCCTCGCCGGTGGTCGGAGGCTCGACGCCGTCCGGCGCGGTGATCGTCTTCCGCGACACCTCGGAGCGCAAGGCATTCGAGGAGCAGTTGGCCCGCCACGCCTTCCAGGACGCGCTCACCGGCCTGGCCAACCGGCGGCTGCTGCTCGATCACCTCGACCACGCCCTGCTGCAGGCGGACCGGACGGGCAGCCAGGTGGCGGTCCTCTTCTGCGACATCGACCGTTTCAAGGTCGTCAACGACAACCTGGGGCACCAGGTCGGCGACGAGCTCCTGCGCGTCATCGGCGAACGCCTGCGCCGGGCGGTCCGCCCGGGTGACACGCTGTCGCGCTTCGGCGGCGACGAGTTCGTGATCCTCCTCGAGGGCGTGTACTCGCCCGACGACGCCGTCGAGGTCGTCAACGGCGTGCTCGACGCGCTGCGCGACCCGGTCATCTTGAGCGGGGGTCACGAGCTCGTGGCCACGATGAGCATCGGCGTGGCCCTGAGCGAGAACGGGAAGTCGCGCGACGACCTGCTGCACGACGCGGACGTGGCGATGTACCGGGCCAAGGACCGTGGCCGCGGCGGCCAGTACGCGCTCTTCGACGTGGATCGCATGGGCGGGCGCTCCGTCGGTCGTCTCGACCTCGATACCGCGCTGCACCACGTGGTCGAGCGCGACGAGATCGAGGTGGTCTACCAGCCGCTCGTCTCGCTGGCCGACCGGCGGATCGTCGGCGCCGAGGCGCTGGTCCGATGGAACCACCCGGACCACGGGCTCCTGCTCCCGGCGCAGTTCATTCAGCTCGCCGAGGACAACGGCACCATCCTGCCCATCGGTCGCGCCGGTCCTCGAGCGGGCGTGCCACCAGGCCAAGGCGTGGCAGGAGGCCCACGGCGCCGATCTCCAGGTCGGCGTGAACCTCTCGGCGCGCCAGTTCCAGCAGGACGGCCTGGCCGAGGAGATCGCCAGCGTGATCAACGCGACGTCGGTCGACCCGTCGCAGCTGTGCCTCGAGATCACCGAGAGCCTGGCCATGGACGACGTGGACCTGACGACGGCGGTCCTCACGCGGCTGCACACGCTGGGCGTGCGCGTGGCCATCGACGACTTCGGCACGGGACACTCCTCGCTCGGGTATCTGGCCCGGTTCCCCGTCGACGTCGTCAAGATCGACCAGAGCTTCGTGCACGACATCGACCGCGACCCGGTGAAGTCGGCCATCGTCTCCGCCGTCGTCGCGCTGTCCCAGGCGATCGGCTCGACGACGGTCGTCGAAGGCGTCGAGACGGTGGCGCAGCTCGACGAGGTCAAGCACCTCGGCTGCGACGTCGCCCAGGGCTTCTACTTCGCCCGCCCCGTGTCCGCCGCCTCCTTCGGCAAGCTGCTGCTCGCGAACACGAGCGCGACTACGAGCCCGGCGCCCGACCTGCGCGTCGTCCGCGGGGCGCTCGCCGGCTGAGCCGGGCCCCGTCGCCGCCGTTACGCCGCTCCGCGCGAGCCCACCCCGGTAGGGTCCCGAGACGTGCCCGGGCCATTCCTCTCCTTCGACCCGATCGCCGAAGCACGGCGCCAATGGGTCGCCCACGGCTGGGACGAGGCCGCCGACGGCATGGCCGTGGTCACCTCGATCATGCGGGTCCATCAGCTCCTGCTCGGTCAGCTCGATGACATCCTGCGGCCGTTCGGCCTGACCTTCGCCCGCTACGAGGTCCTCCAGCTGCTGTGCTTCAGCCGCCGGGGGACGCTGCCGCTCGGCAAGATCGGCGCCCGGCTCCAGGTGGCGCCCGGCGCCGTCACGCACGCGGTCGACCGGTTGGAGGAGGCCGGCCTCGTGCGGCGCCGACCGCACCCGACCGACGGTCGGACCACCCTGGCGTCGATCACCGCCCGCGGCCGCACGCGGGTGGGGACGGCGACGGAGGAGCTCAATGCGGTGTTCGCGGACCTCGAGATGACGCCGAGGCAGCTCGGCCAGCTCTTTGCGCTGCTCGGCCGGCTGCGCGCCGCCGGGGGCGACCCCGTGGGGGCGGGCGCCCGCACGCCCTGATCCGCCCAGGCCCGGCGAACGGCGCGCCAAATACTTCAACATTGGACTACTTTTGAGGGGACCAGGCACCCGAAGGAGACGAGTGGCGGACCGACGCACGTGGCAAGAGGAGTTCGACCGATCCCCGGTGCGCGCGGCGCGCTTCGAGACGATGTCGGGCGTCCCGCTCGAGCCGGTCTACGGGCCCGACGACGCGGAGCTGCCGGGCCAGTACCCCTACACCCGCGGGCCCTACGCCTCGATGTACCGCTCGCGCCTGTGGACGATGCGCCAGTTCGCCGGCTTCGGCACGGCGGCCGACACCAATCGCCGCTTCAAGGAGCTCTTGCGCGCCGGTGGTGACGGGCTCTCGACCGCCTTCGACATGCCGACGCTCCTCGGTCGCGACTCGGACGACCCGCTCTCGCGGGGTGAGGTGGGACGAGCCGGCGTCGCCGTCGACACGCTCGACGACATGGAGACCCTCTTCTCGGGGATCGACCTGGGCGCCGTCTCCACGTCCATGACGATCAACTCGCCGGCCGCGCCCGTCCTGGCCATGTACGTCAAGGTGGCCGACAAGACCGGCGTGGCGCGCTCGGCGCTCGGCGGCACGCTGCAGAACGACATCTTGAAGGAGTACCAGGCCCAGAAGGAGTACGTCTTCCCGCCGCGGCCCTCGGTGCGCCTCGTCACCGACGTCATGCGGTTCGCCTCGGCGGAGCTGCCCCGCTGGCACCCCGTGTCGGTGTCGGGCTACCACATCCGCGAGGCCGGCTCGACGGCCGCCCAGGAGCTGGCCTTCACCTTGGCCAACGGGTTCGCCTACGTCGAGGCCGCGCTGGCCGCCGGGCTCGAGGTGGACGAGTTCGCGCCCCGCCTCAGCTTCTTCTTCAACGCGCACAGCGACTTCTTCGAGGAGATCGCCAAGTACCGGGCGGCCCGGCGCATCTGGGCCCGCTGGATGCGCGAGCGCTACGGCGCCACCGAGGACCGCTCCTTGCAACTGCGCTTCCACACCCAGACCGCCGGCGTGTCGCTGACCGCGCAGCAGCCCGAGGTCAACCTCATCCGCGTCGCCCTCGAGGCGTTGGCCGGCGTGCTGGGCGGGACGCAGAGCCTGCACACCGACTCGTTCGACGAGGCGCTCGCGCTGCCGACCGAGCACGCCGCCCGCCTCGCCCTGCGCACGCAGCAGGTGATCGCCGAGGAGTCCGGCGTCGTGCACGTCGCCGACCCGCTCGGCGGCTCGTGGTTCGTGGAGGAGTTGACGGACGAGCTCGAGCGCCAGGCGGACGAGGTGTTCGCGCACCTGCTCGAGGCCGGCTCCGGCTCGATCCTCGACGGCGTCGTCGCCTGCATCGACGACGGGTGGTTCATGTCCGAGATCGCCGACTCGGCGTACGCGTTCCAGTCCAAGGTCGCGCGCCACGAGTGGAAGCAGGTGGGCGTCAACGCCTACGTCGACGACGAGAGCGCCACGCCGCCCACCCTCTCGATCGACCCCGCGGTGGAGACCGAGCAGCTGGCGCGGTTGGCCGCCATCAAGCAGGCGCGCAACGACGATGCCGTCCGCCGCTCGCTCGCCCAGGTGGCGTCGGACGCCGCCGACCCCGCGGTGAACCTCATGCCGGCGCTGATCGACGCCGCGGGGAACATGGTGACGGTGGGCGAGGTCATGCGGACGCTCGAGACGGTGTTCGGCACGTACGTGGAGCGCCAGGTCGCTTGAGCAGGGCGTCGCCGGGCGGGGCACGCCCACTGCGCGTGCTGATGGCCAAGGTCGGCCTCGACGGCCACGACCGCGGGCTGCGCGTCGTGGCGCGCATCCTGCGCGACGCCGGCTTCGAGGTGGTCTACGCAGGCCTGCGCCAGTCGCCCGAGACGATCGCCGCCATGACGGCGCAAGAGGACGTCGACGTGGTCGGGGTCTCCATGCACAACGGGGCCCATCTCACGCTCGCCCCCGCCGTGGTCGACGCGCTGCGCCAGGCCGGGCTGGACACGCCGGTCGTCGTCGGTGGCATCGTGCCGCCCGACGACGTCCCCGTCCTGCTCCGCCAGGGCGTGGCGGTCGTCCTCGGGCCCGGTGCCTCCAACGACGAGGTCGTGGCGAGCGTGCGCGCCGCCGCCGGGGTGGGCCCGCTCAGCTGACGGCGGCCCCGCGGCGGGGCTCGAGCCGGGTGGCCAGCGCCGCCTGCAGCAGCGGCACGGCCTCGTGCCAGTCGCCGACGATCCCCACGTCGCAGTGCTCGAAGACGGGCGCCGCGCGGTCGCCGTTGACGGCGAGGATGGTCCCCGCCGCGCGCACCCCGACCATGTGGTTGAACTTCCCGCTCAGGCCGAGTGCGAGGTAGAGCCGGGGTGCGATCGACCGCCCGGTGATGCCGACCTGGCGGGCCCGCGGCGCCCAGCCCTTGTCGGTCACCTTGCGCGTCGCCGCCAGCTCCGCCCCCAGCAGCGCGGCAAGGGGGCTCAAGGTGGCGTACTCGTCGGGAGCCACACCCGTGCCGACGCCGATGACGACCTCGGCCCGCGCCAGCGTCTCCACGTCGTCGTTCCGCCGTTCGGCGAGGATCCGCACGCGCCCGCGTCGCCCCGAGGTGCGCCCGATCCGGGCCACCCGCCCGCTGGCGCGACCGGTGCCGGCGGCAGGCAGCACCCCCGGACGAACCGTGACCAGCTGGGGCGCGGCGCGGCACGTGACGTCGGCCACCAGGGCACCGGCGAACGCCGGCTTGCCCGCGACCAGCACGCCGTCGCGCACCGCCAGCGAGACGGCGTCGCCCACCAGTCCCGACCCCGTCGCCGCGGCGACGCGAGCGGCCACCTCCCGCCCGAACGCCGTGCTCGGGGCGAGCAGCGCCCACGGCGCCTCGTCGCGCACGTACGCCGCCACTGCGTCGGCGACGTCCTCGGGCACGAACGAGCCCGTGAGCACCACGACTACGTCGGTGCCCGCCGGGGCGTCGGCCTCGTCTTCGGCTTCGCTGCCGTCGGCTTCGCCGACCGGCCGGAGCAGATGCACGCGGGCGCCGGCCTCGATGCCGAGCCGCGCCGCCGCCGCCACGAGCTCGACCGCCACCTCGCCGCGTCCCGGCTCGTCGAGCACGGCCACCACGTGGGGGCGCGTCCGTCGTCGCCCCGAGGAGCGGGCGGGACCACCGCCGGGCCCGGGCCGGCCTCGGCGCGCAGCGCACCGCGCGCCTCGAGCAGGCGGACGGCCTCGTCGACCTGCGCCTCCAAGGGACCTTCGAGCACCACGAGCGCCCGGTCGTGCTCCATCGGGTGGACCGCGCCGACGACCGTCGGGCTGCCCGCCTCGCCCCAGGGCCCGGCACCCAGGTCGGCCGCGCCGAGCCGCGTGATGCGATCGGCCGCGACGGCGGCGCGGCCCGGCGGGTCGACCTTGCACGGCTCGCACAGGCGTTCGGCCACCGAGAGCACCGCCGGCAGGGCGATCTCGACCTCGGCGGTGCCGTCGTCCTGCTCGAGCTCGAGGAGGAGCCGGTCGCCCCGGTCCTCCAGCCGGCGCACCCCGGCGGCGAACGGGAGGTCGAGCAGCTGCGCCAGCTCCGGGCCGACCTGGCCGGTCTCGCCGTCGAGCGAGTTCAACCCGACCAGCACGAGGTCGAACGGCCCGTTGCCCTCCAGCGCCGCGGCCAGCGCACGGGCCGTGGCCAGCGTGTCGGACCCGGCGAAGGCGTCGTCGCACAGGTGCAGGCCCGACCCCGCGCCCCAGGCGATGGCCTCTCGCAGGACGTCCTCCGCGCTCGGCGGGCCCAGGGTGAGCACCGTGCACGTGCCCCCCGTCTCGGTCGCCAGCGTGACGCCCTCGGCCACGGCGCGGCGGCAGTACGCGTTCATCTCGAGCTCCACGCCGTCGCGGACGAGCCGGCCCTCGGTCATGCGCATCGACTCGGGTTGGGGGATCTGCTTGGCCAGCGACGCGACCTGCAGCGGCGCCCCCGGCGCCCGGCCCCCCGTCGCGGCGGCGCTCACCGGCCCACCGCCGCGCCGTCGGGGCTGCGCGGGTCCGACGCTGCGACGAGCACCCGGTCGTCGGCGTCGTCGCGCGCCACCACGATGATCTGGGCGCACCCGACCGCCACCGAGTCGAACGCGCTGATGGCGCGCACCCGCTGGCCCCGTGCCGCCAGCCCCTCCGTCCAGGCCCTCGGCGCGTCCGCCTCGACGAGGACCGTGAGGTCGTCGCCCCACCAGAGCCGGAACGGCCCGGCGGACGGCGCGTCGAGGGCGAGCCGGGGCGCGCTGATCGCCGTCGCCGGGTCCTGGCCCGAACGCAGGAGCCGGGCCAGCAGCTGGCTGAGGACCTGCGGCTGGGCGTCGCCGCCCATGGCGCCGACGAGATGCGTGAGCGCACCCTCCGCCGACGTGACGAGCATGGGGGAGAGCGTGTGCGGCGGGCGCCGGCCCGGTCGCACCTCGGCCGGGTGCCCCTGCACGAGCGAGAAGCCCACGCCGCGGTTGTGGAGGAACACCCCGGTCGCCGGCTCCACGAGATGCGACCCGAAGTCCAGCGCGTTCGACTGCGTCAGCGACACGCCGAGCCCGTCGGCGTCGCACGCGCACAGGTGCGTCGTGTCCCCGTCGCCGAGGCGCGCCACGTCCGCGGCGCCGGCGACCGCCACGGTGCCGACGTCGGGCGGTGCGGCGCCATCGGCCGCCACCCGCTCCGCCGCCCGGTCGAGCCGCTCGGCGCCCAACAGCGCGTCGCCGTCGGCCCCGTCGTAGAGGGCGTCCGGCCGGTCGTGCCCGACGGCGCGCCACGTCTCGACCAGGAGGTGCGCCCACGCCGGGTCCGCCACCTCCGCGCCCAACCCGGCCCGCTCCGCCACGGCGGCGCCGGCCAGCGTCAGGTAGCCCTGCGACGGCGGCGGCACGGTCCAGAGCTCGTGGCCCCACGCGGCGAGATGCAGCGGGGCGTTCCACCGTGCGGCATCGGCCTCGAGGTCGGCGGGCGAGAAGTGCCCGGCGCCCAGCTCGAGCAGGCCGCGCCCGAACTCGCCCCCGTAGAAGCCGGCCCGCCCCTCCCGCGCCACGGCGCGCAGCGTGCGCCCGATGCCCGGCAGGCGCACGGTGGCGCCCACGTCGAGCGGGCCGTCGGGGCAGAGCTCGCCCGCCCCGGCCAACGTGTGCACGAGATGACTGGCGAACGCCAGCATGATCGAGGCGGGGAAGCCGTCCTCCGCCAGCTCGATGGCTGGGGCCAGGACGCGCTCGAGCGGCAGCCGGCCGTACCGCTCGTGGAGCGCCAGCCAGCCGTCGACGGCGCCGGGCACCTGCACGCTGCGGACGTCGCCGCGCAGCGGCATCGTGGCGTGGCCCTCGGCGCGCAGCCGTGCCGCGTCGGATCCTGCGCCGGCGCGTCCGATCGACAACAGCGCCTCCGGCGCACGACCCGGCGCCGACACCATGGCGAGCACGTCGCCCCCGAGGCCGCAGAGATGCGGGCCGACCACGGCCATGGCGGCCCCCGTCGCCACGGCGGCGTCGGCGGCCGAACCGCCCTCGGCCAACGCGCCGACCCCAGCGACCGCGGCCAACTGGTCCGCCGCCGCGACCATGCCGCGCCTCGCACGCCGCGGCCCGAAGGGGGCGAGGGGGAGGCTCACACGACGACGACGGAGCGCAGCACCTCGCCGCGTTGCATGCGGTCGAACGCGGCCTCGACGTCGCCGAGGCCGATCGTCTCGCTGACGAAGCGGTCGAGGTCCAGGCGCCCGTCGAGATACAGGTCGACCAGCATCGGGAAGTCACGCGACGGCAGGCAGTCGCCGTACCAGCTCGGCTTCAGCGCGCCACCACGGCCGAAGAACTCGATCATCGGGAGGTCGATCCGCATGTCGGGCGTCGGCACGCCCACCTGCACGAGCGTCCCCGCCAGGTCACGGGCCAGGAAGGCCTGCTCCATCACCTTGGGGTGGCCGACGGCCTCGATGCACACGTCGGCCCCGTTGCCGTCGGTCAGCGCCTTGATCGCCTCGACGGGGTCGGTCGTCCCCGCGTCGACCGTGTGCGTGGCGCCGAACTGCGTGGCGAGCTCGAGCTTGCCCGGGTCGAGGTCGACGGCGATGACGACGGCCGCCCCGGCAAGCTTCGCCCCGGCGACGGCGGCACACCCGACGCCGCCGCAGCCGAAGACGGCCACGCTGTCGCCGGGGCCGACGTTGCCGGTGTACATGGCGGCCCCGATGCCGGCCATGACGCCGCAGCCCAAGAGCCCGACCGCCTCGGGGCGGGCCGAGGCGTTCACCTTGGTGCACTGCCCGGCGGCGACGAGCGTCTTGTCGGCGAACGCGCCGATGCCGAGGGCGGGGGACAGGGGCGTGCCGTCTGCCAGCGTCATCTTCTGCGTGGCGTTGTGCGTGGCGAAGCAGTACCAGGGCCGCCCCCGCCGGCAGGCCCGGCATTCACCGCAGACGGCGCGCCAATTGAGGACGACGAAATCGCCGGGTGCCAGCTCGCGCACGTCGGGGCCCACCGACTCGACGACCCCGGCGGCCTCGTGGCCGAGCAGGAACGGGAACTCGTCGTTGATCCCGCCTTCCCGGTAGTGGAGGTCCGTGTGGCAGACGCCGCAGGCTTTGACGGCGACCACGGCTTCGCCGGCTCCGGGCTCGGGCACGATGATCGTCTCCACCGAGACCGGCGCGCCCTTCGCCGTGGCCACCACTCCGCGCACCTCTTGTCCCATCGAAAACGTCCTCCCTGTTGGCGCCGGTCTCAGCCTGCCGCGGCGCCTCTCGACGGCGCCATTCAAGCAGCCTGTTCGTTGGGTCCCGCCTCGTGTCCACGCGCCGAGGCGGCACGGCCGAGGAGGTAGGGGATGGTGAGGCGATGGATGGGCCGGGCGAGCGACCAGAGCAGGGCGGCCGGCCCGCGGGAGTAGTGGACGAGGGTCACCCACGTCACCGTCGTCTCCTCGACGGCGACGATGTTGGACGCCTGCAGGAACCGGGACTGGGCCGTGAGCGCGACGCTCCCCTCCACCAGGTCGCTGCCGGAGATCGCCCAACCGAGCACGTGGTCGTCCGAAGGCCGCGGGCCGAGGCGCAGACCGAGGACGTACCGCCAGCCGAAGACGACGAACCAGCGCAGCGCCGCGGGCGCGTCCTCGAAGACCGCCCGGGCCCAGTGCAGCGGCGTCCAGCGTTCGACGCCCGGCTCGCTCAGCGCGAAGGCGACGGCATAGTTCGCGGTGCTCCGTGCGAAGGTCGCGGCGATCGGTGCAGGCACCTCGACCCGGCGCACCCGGCTCCGCCTCACGGCCGAGAGCCTACGAGCTGTGCGTGGCGCCCTCGTCCAGGCGCCGCACGAGCCGCATGACCGGTGCGAACGCGTCGACGTCGCGCACGCTGAAGTAGCTGATGCCCCAGCGCTCGCGGCAGGCCAGCAGATGACGGGCCATCTCCTCGTGCGTGCCGAGGCACAGGAACGGGGTCGACATGATGTCGGCCGGCCGTGTATCGAGCTCCGCCTCCAATTCTTCGGCCGCCGCTCGACGGTCGTCGGTCGCGAGGACCAACTGCACGAGGGCGTGCAGTTCCGGGACCTCCGTCGCTGCCGCCCACCGAACTCCGGATCCAGTCGACCGTGGCGTCGAGGCGGTCGGCCTCCCAGCGCACCTCGTGGTGCTGCCCGTCCTCCTTCGTCCGGCCGAGCATCGTGAGACCGATGGTGTCGGCGTGACGAGCCGCGTGGGCCAGGGCCGCGCGTCCGTTGACCCCGACGAGCAGGGGCACGTGGGCCTGCGCGGGGCGCAGGGTCTGAGGATCGGCGACGCGGTAGTGCGTCCCCTCGTGCTGCACCACCTCCCCGTCGAGTAGCGCGCGCACGATCTCGACCGCCTCGGCCAGGCGGTTCTTGCGCACTCCCGGTGGGTCGAACGCCAGGCCCATGGTCGCGTACTCGGTGAAGGAGTGGCCGGCGCCGAGACCCAGCTCCACGCGCCCGCCACTGAGCCGGTCGAGCGTCGCCACCTCCTGGGCGAGCACGACGGGGTGGTGCAGGTCGTTGTTGAGGACGAGCGTCCCCAGTTGGATGCTGGACGTCGCCGCGGCGGCCGCCGAGCGCGACGAGGGGCGTCGGTTGCGCACCGATGTGGTCGGCCACCTGAAAGACGTCGAAACCGGCGTCCTCCGCGTCGCGCGCCGATCCGGCCACGTCAGCGGCGTCCGCCGACGTGAACTGGAACCCGAACCGGAAGGGCCGCACGAGATCGACGCTAGCGAGTGGCTCCTCCTGCTCATAACCTCACGATGCAGATGGTTTGTCGTTGCTCATCGTCAGGGCGGTGCGGATCCGTGGCCGACCGGACCACGGTGCGAAGGGGTTCTGACGTACGTTGTCATCGGAGAGTTGCGAGGGAGGCGTTCTGACTTCTCGAACAGGCACCGGCGTCGGGTAGGCGGTGAGTAGCCAACCCGGGCCAACGGTCGCAACGGACCGCTCACCCGATCTGACCTTGGCGACGCCGCGGGCGTTCCGGCCACCGGGACTTCACCGCGTCACCGCGCGGCCAGACACCTGGGTCGACGAATCCGGTGCCGCGGTGGACGACCCGGACGTTCTTGCCCGGCTGGGACGACTGGCGATCCCACCGGCGTGGGAACACGTGTGGGCATCGCCGGACGCCGAGGCGTCGGTCCAGGCGACGGGCGTCGACCGGCGAGGACGGACGCAGTACCGGTACTCGCCGGAGGCCCAACACCTGGCGAGCGACGACAAGTACGCCCGCATGACGCTGTTCGCCACGGCCCTTCCCGACCTCCGCCAACAGGTGGCGAAGGACCTCGTTCGATACCGCCAGGATCCCCTGGGATCCCGCGTCGTCACCGCCACCATGGTCCGACTCTTGGAACAAGGGCTCCTGCGCGTCGGGAACGACCGGTACGCCCGGGACAACGACACGTATGGGCTGACGACGCTGCGACGTAACCACGTTGCGGCTACCGGCGCGAACATCACCTTCCACTTCATCGGCAAGGAACACCTCCCTCACACCGTCAAGGTGCACGACCAGGTCACGGCCAAGGTGGTTCGCACGCTCGTCAGCACGGCGGACGACGATGCCGAGCCGATCTTCGCGGTCAGGGGCGCCCACGGCACCCATCACGTGACGAGCGCCGCAGTGAACGCCTACCTCCATGCGCATACCCAGGCGCCGGCCAGCGCCAAGGTGTTCCGGACCTGGGGGGCGACCGTGGCGGCCGTCGCCGTCCTGGCGGGAGCCGAACCTCCCGCGGACGCGTCGGCGAGGTCTCGGGAGCGCCTCGCAGTGGCGGCTGCGGCGACGCTGCTGGGAGACACGCCCACCGTCACCCGCTCTTCGTACCTTCACCCGGCCTGGGTCAGCGCCGGGCAGTCCAGCCGGGTCGCCGACGCCGTAGCGGTGTCGTCCGAGCGGGTCGGCTCGCGGGCCGTGGCGAGTCTCTTCACGGACCCCGAGCTCCAGGCCGCGGTGCTGTCTGGCCTCACCGACGCCGACGTGGATGTGAACACCTGACAAGCGGTGATCCGGCCATGGTCTCTCGAGGGCAGGTGTGGTGACCGTCCGCCTGGCCGGGTCCGCACCGTCCGGAAAGCGCGGGAGGTAGACGAGGAGTAGAAACGTCGCCCAGCAGAGGGCTTCCCGCCGCGGAGAACGGAGCATCTGATGACCACGCTGATGACGATGGAGCCCGCAGGCGGGCAAGGGAGCCCGCCTGCTGCGACCAACTACGACCGGCGGTGGTGGATCCTCGGGGTGCTGGGGATCGCGCAGCTGATGGTCATCCTCGACAGCACCATCGTGAACATCGCGCTGCCCACCGCGCAGCACGCCCTGCACTTCTCCAACGCCGACCGCCAGTGGATCGTCACGGCGTACTCGCTTGCCTTCGGCAGCCTGCTCCTCCTCGGCGGGCGGATAGGGGACATGATCGGACGCAAGCGCGCCCTCGTGATCGGACTGGTGGGCTTCGCCGTCGCGTCGGCCATCGGCGGCGCCTCAGTCAACTTCGCCATGCTGGTCATCGCGCGCACCGTCCAGGGCGCGTTCGGTGCCCTGCTCGCCCCGTCCGTCCTGGCGCTCCTCACCACGACCTTCACTGACCCCGACGAGCGCGGGCGGGCTTTCGGGGTCTACGGCGCCATCGCCGGGGCCGGCGGCGCGCTCGGGCTCTTGCTCGGCGGGATCCTCACCTCGTACGCCTCGTGGCGCTGGACGCTCTTCGTCAACCTCGTCTTCGCCGCCGTCGCGATCACCGGCTCCGTGCTGTTGCTCGAGCGCGACAAGGGCGCTGACCACGACCCCTTGGACCTGCCCGGCCTGTTCCTCGTGGGCGGAGGCCTGTTCTGCCTCGTGTTCGGGTTCTCCCACGCGGAGACGACGACGTGGGGCGATCCGTACACGATCGGCTTCCTCGTGGCGGGGGTGGTGCTGCTGGCCGCCTTCGCCGCCTTCGAGACCAGGGCCCGGTACCCGCTCCTGCCCCCGCGGGTCGTGCGCAACCGGACCCGGGGTGGGTCCATGCTGGCCATGCTGTTCGCCAGCGTCGGGATCTTCGGTGTCTTCCTGTTCTTGACGTACTACCTGCAGGGCACCCTGCACTTCAGCCCCGTGAAGACCGGCGTCGCCTTCCTTCCCCTCGTCGCGGCGTTGGCGACCGTGGCGCAGGTGTCCAACCGGTTCCTGTTGCCGCGCTTCGGTCCCAGGCCGATCGTGCCCGTCGGCCTGCTCGTCTGTGCCGGCGCGCTGTACGGGCTCCATTCGTTGGGCCTGCATTCCTCGTACGCGGGCCACGTGCTGCCCTGGCTCCTCGTGCTCGGTGTCGGGTTCGGGCTGAGCGTGGCCCCGTCGTTCAGCACCGGCACCCTCGGGTTGGCCCCCC
This sequence comes from uncultured Acidimicrobiaceae bacterium, assembly GCA_963783995.1. GTDB lineage: Bacteria > Actinomycetota > Acidimicrobiia > Acidimicrobiales > RAAP-2 > Bog-473. The sequence continues at coordinate 1,813,833 of CAWAPU010000006.1, read as the reverse complement.
AGGACGCCGGCGTGGGATCGGCCACCCTCAACACGGCCCAACAGGTGGGGGGATCCATCGGCACCGCCCTCCTCAACACCCTGGCCGCGGGCGCCGTCACCTCCTACCTCGTCGGCCGGGCACTGACCCCCGCCAATCTCGGGGCCGCCCTGGTGCACAGCTACACGACGGCCTTCTTGTGGTCCGCTTTGATCTTCGTGATCGGGGCCGTCGTGGCCGCCGCCGTGCTCCGGTCCGGCAACCTGAAGAAGCTGGCGGCCGAGGACCAGACGGCGAAGGCCGAACCAGAATCCGGATCCGGATCCGAACCAGAATCCGGATCAGGATCCGGATCCGGGCAACGGACGCACATCCACGTCCGCGTCCGCGTCGCGTGTCGGTGACGCTGCGGTCCACGGGGTTCGCCCCGGACGCGCGCTGATCCCGAGTCGAGGAGCGGGCCCGAGTAAGCGGGCCGCCGCTCAGGCTTGTGGCGCTTGGTCCGACGTCAGGACCCAACGGCGCAGCTCGCCGAAGACGTCGTCCATCGACGCACGGCGGGCAGGCCGTTCGAGGAGCTGCATGCCGATGAGGACGCTGAGCGAGATCTTGGCCATCCGCTGCGCACGCTCCGGATCGAGCCCGGCCGCCACGCCGGCCTCGGTGAGGTGCGCGAGGCGGGCGTCGTCGACCCGCCGCTGCGCCGCCGCGACGACGTCGCTGTTCCAGCTCCAGGCCCGGATCGCGGCCTCCGCGCCGTGTGGCAACCCGACCGCGATGCCCTGGAGGAGGTCGAAGCGTTCTTCGGGATCCGTGACGGACTCGGAGAGCGCGATCAGGCGCGTCGCGTGCTCGCTCTCCCAGTGGCCGAGCAGGAGCCGCACGTACTCGGCCATGTCCTCGAAGTGGTGGTAGAAGGAGCCCTTCGTGACGCCGAGGCGCTCGCACAGCGCAGCGATGGTCAGTCCGCCGTGCCCCCGCTCGGCCAGCAGCTCCAACCCCGCCTCGTAGTAGGCGCGGCGGCTCAGCCCCTCGGGCGGCATCAGGTACGCAGGCGGTAACGGATCGGCAGCGCTTTGAGGCCGCCCACGAAGACCGTCGCCGAGGACCTCGGCGTGCCGGCCAGCTCGATGGACTCCAGACGCGGCAGCAGCTCGCTGAAGAGTGCCCTCGTCTCCATGCGTGCCAGCTGCGCCCCCAGGCAGAAGTGGGGACCGAAGCCGAACGCAAGGTGTTTGTTGGGCTGGCGGCCCACGTCGAAGCGGAACGGGTCGTCGAAGACGGACTCGTCGCGATTGGCGGAGAGGTAGGCGAGATACAACGACTGGCCCGCCTCGATCTCGGTGCCGCCGACCACCGCGTCCTCCGACGCCGTACGCATGAACTCCTTGACCGGGGTGACCCAACGGATCATCTCCTCGACGGCGGTTGTCATCAGCTCGGGGTCGGATTGCAGACGCGCCAGCTGGTCGGGGTGGCGCAGGAGGGCGTGGAGCCCGCCCGCGATCGTCGAGCTCGTCGTGTCGTGACCCGCCGTGGCGATGATCACGTAGTACGACGCCAGGTCCATGTCCGGCAGGTACTCGCCGTCGATCTGCGCGTTGGCGAGCACCGAGGCCAGGTCTTCGGTGGGCGTCTCCCGACGCGAGGCGGTCAGTGCGGTGAAGTAATTGAAGAAGTCCAGGAGGACGGTGAACTGCTCCTCGAGGTCGGTCGAACGCCGCAGCTCCTCGTCGTCGCCTCCGAAGAGTTGCTGGGTGAGCATCAGCATGCGGTCGAAGTCGCTCTCGGGCAGGCCGAGGAGCGACAAGATCACGTAGAGCGGGTAGTGCACGGCGACGTCGCGGGCGAAGTCACATTCCGTCCCCAGCTCGGCCATGTGGTCGACGAAGCGGGTCGCCAGCTCGCGCATGCGCTCGTCCATCCTCTTGAGCGCGTTGGGCTGGAACCAGGCCGCCGCGATGGCGCGGTACGCCTTGTGGTCCGGCTCGTCCATGTGGATGAGCGTGCGGAGCACCTGGCCCTTCTCCAGCGCCAGTGCCTCGGCCGCCTCGGTCGCCAGGAGCGGTCGCGGCGCGCTCGAGGAAGCGCGCGTTGTCCCGTTCGACTTCCATCACGTCGGCGTGCCGGGTGATCGCCCAGAAGGGCCGGAAGCCCGGCTCGTCCACCCAGTGCACGGGCGACTCCTGTCGCAGCAGCGTGGCGGCTTCGTGGAAGCGCTCTTCGTGCGCGTAGGCCGACGGGTCGACGAAGACCCGCCCCGCTTCGGAAACGGTGAGTCCTGCGGTGCTCGTCATGGTGCCCCCGATCTCTTGGCCCCTCCGTTCCATACCCTAGGGTATGGAACGGGCCAAGTCGAGCGCGAGCGTCGCCCGTCGAGCGTCAGGGGGCGTCGGAACGGCGAGGGGCCCGGCGCCGGCCGCGTAGCGTGCTGGCCAGCAGGAACCCGGCCGCCAGCAACGGCAGCAAGATCGCCCCGAGCCATTCGCTCCCGGCGACCAGGAACGCCAGGGCGACGATCACACCCACCGCCAGCGCCAGCTCCGGCGTGTCGCCGATGAGGAAGTCCCACAGGAAGTTCCAGACGGCGCGACCCGCCCGGCTCAGCGCACGCTTCATGGCGTCGCCGTCTCCTTGGTCGCCGCGTCACCGGATGTGGGCAACAACGTGCGCATCAATGCCGTGTACGCGAAGTACACGACCACGAAGAAGCCGACGAGGACGGGGATGGCGAGGTCGGATCCGGGCCAGTGCACGCCGGCGCCCTCGCCGACCCAGAAGACGCCGAAGCTGCTGAGCATGATGCCCACCGCGGTCTTGATGGTGTTCTCCGGCACCTCGCTGAGCTGGCGCGAGACCAAGATGCCGACGATCGTGACGAGGACGAGGGCGGCCAACGCGGCGAGGGCGGCCAGACCGAGGCGGTGTTGCGCCGCCCCCAGGCTGATCACGATCAACACGACCTCGGTGCCCTCGAGGAAGACCCCCTTGAACGCGACGGCGAAGCCGACGGCGTCGCGGCCCTTGGGCTGGCCCTTGCCGGCTGCGCCGTCGCCGGATTCCTCGGCCAACTCGGCCACCGTCTCGGCGTAGATCGCGTCCTCGTCGTGCAACGCCTTGTGGCCGCTGGAGCGCAGGATCGCCTTGCGCAGCCACCCCAGCCCGAGGACGAGGAGCAGCGCACCGACCACCACACGCAGGGCGTCGATCGGGACGTAGCGGATGAGTGGCACACCTACCGCTACGACGAGCACACCCAGCACGAGGACGGCCGCGGCCGCACCCTCGAGCGCCGACCGCCAGCCCCGGCTGACCCCGGCCGCCACGACCAGCGTCAGCGCCTCGACCATCTCGACGAGGCAGGCGCCGAAGACGGCGAGGGCAAGGATGAACGTGGAGGAGGTGTGCATCGGGCGACCGGCGGAGAAATTACGCGGTCCTGCGACCACCGCTGGACCACTTCGGACCGGCACTAGTGTGCGGGTCACTGACCAGGGTCTCTGGTGAAGGGAGAACGGTTGCCATGGGTGATGGCACGACCGAGGCGGCGGGCCCGGGGAACTCGATGCACGGGCGCAACTACGTCGTCGTCTCGGCCGACACGCACGCGTCGCCCGACAGCCTCGACCAGTTCCTCTCCTACGTGGACCCGGCCCTGCGCGACGCGGTCGCCGAATTCGGCGACATGTCGGCCACCGCCATCTCCATGTTCGGCGGGGTCGACGCCGGCGAGGTCGACGACCCGGACCCGGTGCGCGCCACGGCGACGCGGCGCTTGGCCGGCATGGGCGTCGACACGGAGGCCGCCAGGAGTTGGCTGGCCCACTACGGCACGGACTGGGTCATTGCCGGCGACGGTGACGGGCGCCGGCTCCAGGTGCTCGAGGAGCAGGGGATCCACGCCGAGGTCACCCTGCCGGGCCCGATCCTGGCGGGCGGGCTCTCTCCGGCCATGTACCTGGGCGCGGTCACGGACAAGGGCCTCGAAGTGGTGTGGCCCGCCCTCCACGCCTACGTCCGCTGGCTGGCGGATTTCTCCGCCGCCGCGCCCGGGCGCCGGGCCGGGTGCATCCCCATCGACTTCCACGACATGGACCGTGCGGTCGAGGAGGTGGCGTGGGCACGCCAGCACGGCCTCTTCGGCGGCGTGATGTTGCCCGCCATGTCCGTGACCTCCAAGCTGCCCGGGTACGCCGACGACTACTTCGACCCGTTCTGGAGCGCGTGCGAGGACAATGAGATGGTCGTCACGTTGCACACCGGCGCTTCCGGGTCGGCCACCGACACCAAGTTCCTCTACGACAAGGCCCACGGCGGGATGCTCGGGCTCTACGAGGTCTTCGTGTTCACCCGCCGCCCCCTCTGGTTCATGATCTTCGGCGGCGTCTTCGACCGGCACCCCGACCTGCGCGTCGTGGTGACGGAGAACGGCGTGCAGTGGCTGCCGTCGCTCATCCGCGACATGGAGTCGTTCTTCGACACCCACGGCGGTGCGCCGGTCCGCTCCTACCTCAAGATGCGTCCCAGCGAGTACTTCGAGAAGCACGTGTGGCTGGGTGGCTCGCTGATGAAGCGCTACGAGGCCGAGATGCGTCACGAGATCGGGATCGACAAGCTCATGTGGGGCGCCGACTATCCGCACCTCGAGGGCGCGGCCCCGGTCCACCGCGAGACGCTGCGCTACATCTTCGGCGGTATCCCCGAGGCCGATTTGCGGCAGATCTTGGGCGGCAACGCGGTCAACCTGTGGGGCTTCGACGCCACGCTGCTGCAGGAGGTGGCCGATCGCGTCGGGCCTACCGTGGCCGACTTGGCCACGCCGCTCGAGCTGGCCGACATCGAGGACACGTTCAGCTGGAGCCTCGCCCGCCCCGTGCCGCTGGCCGCCCAGGCGCACGTTTCCTAGGCGATCTCCTCTCGGCGAGGAGCGTACCGAATACGAAACGCTCGTTGCCACGCCGAAAGCGTTGAAATCTCCCTCTCACAATTTCCCCAGGTTTCAGGTATAAACGACACATGCGTTCACGTGGATTCTTCCTCGTGCTCGCCCTGGCGGCGGGCACCCTTGTCATGGCTACTCCGGCGGCGGCTTCGGCCAGACCCTCAGCGACTGCGCACGCGCAGACCAATAACGGGTACTGGCTTGTCGGCTCAGACGGCGGCATCTTCAACTACGGGAGTGCCGGGTTCTACGGGTCGACCGGCAGCATGGTGCTGCAGCGACCCATCGTCGGGATGGTCACGACGCCCGGTGGCACCGGCTACTGGCTCGCCGCCTCCGACGGCGGCGTTTTCAGCTTCGGCCAGACGCAGTTCTACGGCTCGCTGCCGGGGCTCGGCTACAAGCCGTTCGGATCGCACCTGCCCAACGCGCTCGTCCTCCCAGTGGTCGGGATGGTGCCCAGCCACGACGACAACGGCTACTTCATGGTGGCGGCCGACGGCGGGGTCTTCGCTTTCGGCGACGCCAAGTTCGAAGGAAGCTGTTACGACGTCGGCGGCTGCACACAGAACGGTCTTGCGGTGGCCGTCATGCCCGACGCAACCGGCAACGGCTACTGGGTGGTGACGTCGCTGGGTTCGGTGTACGGCTTCGGCGACGCACCGTACCTGGGCGGGCCACCCTCGAGTGCGGGGACGATCACCTCCGCCGTGGCGACGCCCGACGGGAAGGGGTACGTGATCCTGGCCTCCGACGGCAACATCTACGGCTTCGGCGACGCCCCCTTCAACGGGGAAATTGCGGCGAGTCCGCTGTCGGCGGCCAACGGGGGAGCGACCGCGGTGATGCTCGACGCCCAGAACAACGGCGGCTGGGTGGCCTACGCCGACGGCAAGGTCATCCCGTTCGGGAGCACCTCCAACTTGGGCGACGCCAGCAACTTGCCGCTCAACGGGAAGATCATCGCGGGATCGGGGTTCTGAGCCCTCCAGCGAGATCCCCCCGACTCACAGGAGGCTCGTGCTGTCCGGACCGCCGGGGACGTCGCCCGCGAGCCGGTAGATCGCCATCGGATCGTCCGTCGCCTCCGAGTCCATCGCCGTGACCACAACGAGCGCGAAACCGTTCTTCTCGAGCACTCGTCGGGAGGGCGCGTTGTGCGCCTCGGGATCGGCCACGATCCCGCAGTTCGGGCGCGCGGCGCGCACGACACGGACGAGCGCGGCGAGGAGCTCGGTCCCCACGCCGCGCCCCACGGCGGCAGGCTCGCCGATGGCGTAGTCGATCCCGACGTCGCCTTCCACGGCGCCGACGTCGGCCGCCCACTCCGGGTCGTCCGCGCAGGCGTACCACTGGCACCAGCCGACCGGCGTGTCGTTCTCGAGCACCGCCAGCACGTGCATTGGCTGCGCGCCCGTCACGCTCGCCCGCACGTCGGCCAGCTCGCGCTCGAGCGAGGACCCGGCCAGGTACCAGCGCGCCACGTGCGGCTCGCTCAGCCAACGCTCCACGAACGGCAAGTCCTCGAGGCGCAACAGTCGCAACGAGATCAGCGGGCCTGGGTCCACCCGGCTATCCCGAGACGAGGAGGCGGTACCCCATATCGATCGAGTCTTGCCTCAGGAGATCGCCATGACGCTCGTGCCACGCGCCGCTGCTCAGGTCCGCCTCGAGCTGAGCGATGCCGGCTGACATGGCGGCCGGGTCGGCCAGCGCGCACCCTGAGTTGTTGGCGCGCACGACCGGGTCGAGATACGCCTCCGGCCGGCTCCAGTGGGCCCCGAGCACCCCGTCCTGGAGGTCGGAGTACGTCGGCAGCACGACGGACGTGGTCGCACCGATCGCTTCGGCGATGACGTCCGCCGGCGGGCCGCAGGCCAACGTGTGCTCCAGGACCAAGGGGAGGTACTCCTGGAGCAGCCAGAACTGCCCGTGGACCTCGAAGTCGATCCCGAGCACGAGCCGACGAGGGGCTACCCGGCACATCTCCGCCAAGCCCCGCTCCCAGTCGTCCCAGTGGTGCACGGTGAGGATCGCCATCGCGACCTCGGCCCAGCCCGAGCGGACCGGCAGGGCGGATGCGTTGGCCCGCACCGCCGGCGCGGCGTCCGGACGACGCTGTCCGAGCATGACCGTCGACGGCTCCACCGCGACCACCGCGCGTCCCCTCGGCTCGTAGGACCCCGTCCCCGCCCCCACGTTCACGATGCGTGCGGCGTCGCCGACCTGCTCCGCCACCACGGCTTCCCAACGCGGATCGGCGCGCCGGTGCGTCGTGTAGTCGCGCCCGATCGTGTCGTAGACCGGCGAGGCGGGCGAGGTCGTCACGACCGGCCCACGCCGCGCCCGGAGCGTACGCTCAGGCCGCCGACTTCTCCAAGATGTGCACGCCGCACGCCGAGCCGAGCCCGATGACGTGGGCCAGGCCCACCTTGGCGCCCTGGATCTGGCGGTCGCCGGCCTCGCCCCGCAGGTGCGTGGCCACCTCCCAGATGTTGGCGATGCCCGTCGCTGCGATCGGGTGACCCTTCGACTCGAGGCCGCCCGAGACGTTGACGGGCGTCGACCCGTCACGCCACGTGGCGCCCGAGTTGAAGAAGTCGGCCGCGCCGCCCACTTCGCACAGCCCCAGGTTGTCGTAGTGCACCAACTCGGCCGTGGCGAAGCAGTCGTGCAGCTCGACGAGGTCCAAGTCCGACGGCCCGAGGCCGGCCTGCTCGTACGCCTGCGTTGCGGCGTTCCGCGTGAGTGTGTTCACGTTCGGCAGGATCTGGCACGCCTCTTCGAACGGGTCCGTCGTCAAGATAGACGCCGAGATCTTCACCGCGCGCTTCTGCTGCTCCTTGGACAACGTCTTGAGCTTGGCGCCCGACACGACCACCGCGGCCGCGGCGCCGTCGCAGTTCGCCGAGCACATCGGCCGCGTGTTCGGGTAGGCGATCATGACGTCGTTCATGATCTCTTCGAGCGACATCTTCTTCGTGTAGGCGGCCTTCGGGTTGAGCGTGGAGTGCGAATGGTTCTTCTCGCTGATCTTGGCGAAGAGCTCGAAGCTCGTGCCGCCGTACTTGTGCCCGTACTCCATGCCGATCTGCGCGAACACGCCCGGCATGATCTCGGTGCCAATGCGGCCGTCGACGCCCGCCACGGCGCCGTAGCGGCCGTGCGGGGTCCAGGTGTTCGAGTCGGCGGCGCGGCTGCCGCCCGCCAACAAGCCTGCGCCCGACAGCTTCTCGACGCCGAACGCCAGCCCCATATCGGTCTCGCCGGCCTTGACCGCCATGGCGGCGACCCGCAACGCGGTGGCGCCGGTCGCGCAGGCGTTCGACACGTTGTAGACCGGGATGCCGGTCTGGCCGAGCTGCTTCTGCACCATCTGACCGGTCGGCGCCATGGCCATCATGAGGTTGCCGGCACCGATGATGCCGATGTCCTTCATGGTGACGCCGGCGTCGGTCAGCGCGCCCTGCACGGCCTCGGAGGCCAGGTCGACGATGTCCTTGTCCGGGTGCTTGCCGAACTTCGTCATGTCGATGCCCAGGATCCAGAGCTCTTCTGAAGCGGATGCCATCGTCTTAACCTCCCAGTGGTTCAAAGCCGAAGCCGACGGCTTCGGTGCCTTCTTCGTCCGTGCCGATCGCCTCGGTGGCCAAGCGCACCTTCATGCCCGTGGTCACGTGCTCGGGGTCGGGGGTCACGTTGACCAGGTTCGCCCGCACGCTCGTGCCCTCACAATCCACCACCGCCGCCACGTACGGCACCGGGATGCCTGGAGCGGCGAAGGACACGATCGTGAACGTCCGCACCTCGCCGGTGGTGGCGACGTCCGCCGGCTTGAACTCGGTGTTCCCGCACGAGGCGCAGGCGTTGCGCCGGTCGAAGAAGCGGGCGCCGCACGACGTGCACTCGTTGGCCACCAGGTGCGGGTTGTCCCCCAGCACCAGGTAGTCCACCAGCGGGATCTGCTTAGCCATCGTGCCCCCAGGCTCGAGTCGAAAAGAAGGTTCTCAAACTACCGTGACCCCCGTCGGATCGGGCAAATCGCCGGGGGCCTCCGGGCTCGCCGAGCCCGTCCGCCGGACCAGGTCCTGGCGGGCACCAGGAGGCCGCCTCCACCGCCCGTTGCTTGCAGAGGCGTTGCAAGTTCGCGCATGATCCTTGCGAGGGCGGCGGGCCTCCGTACCCGCGTGTCATCGCGAGTGAAGGAGGACCATGGGCGGGTTCTGGGAGAAGAGCCGGGGGCGGGGCTCGATCGTCGGCCGTCTCGGGGTGGCATCGCTCCTCACCGTCGCCGGGACGCTCGGCACACTGGGCGCCCTCGCCGCCGTGGGGGCGCCACCGGCCGGCGCCTCAGGGATCACGTACTACGCCTATCCCGACGGGGGTGCGACCACGCCGCTCGTGTGCCCCCAGACCACCACCGCCGCCGACCAGTGCACGCTGACCCAGGCCCTCTCCATTGTCGGTGCGGGTGACACCGTGGCCCTCGCCGTCTCGGGGGACGAGAGCGATCCGTCAACCTGGTACGTCGGCAACTTCAGCGTGTCCGGTGGGGGATCGGACCTGAGCTCCCCGCTCACCATCGAGCCGGCCGCCGGGGTGTTCGAGCCGATCCTCGACGGTAACCACGGCGGTGCGACGGGTTGTTCCACGGGCTCGTGCAACAGCGCAGTCTTGACCGTTCCATCCTCGAGTTTCGTCGATCTGAATGGGGTGACTATCCAGAACGCGAACAGCGTGAGCACGACCTCGGGGGGCGGCGGCATCTCGAACCAAGGGACGCTGAACATCGATGCAAGCACCTTCGAGGACGATCAATCGATCGAGGGTGGTGCGATCGACAACGGCTACTCCGGGAGCGGCACGCTCATTGTGAGCTCCAGCACCTTCCGAGACAACCAGTCTCCCGACGGTGGAGCGATCGACAACGCCAGCTACGGCGTTGGCACCCTCGTCGTGAGCTCGTCGGATTTCTCCGGCAACATCGCGCAGGAGTTGGGTGGCGCCATTGACAACGGACTGTACGGCAACGGGACGGCGAGCGTGACGACCTCAACATTCTCCGGAAACGTCGCCATCGACGGCTCCGGCGGGGCTATCGTCAATGGCTTCTCGGGGCACGGATCGATGTCCATCACTGACTCGACGTTCCGTCACAACGAAGCTGGGACCTACGTCGGCGGCGCCATTGACACCGGGGACGACGGGACGGGCGGCCTCAGCGTCGGTGACTCCACATTCGTCGACAATCAGGCGCCGCAAACCGGCGGAGCGATCCAGAACGGCGCGGAGGGAGGTTCGGGCGCGCTTACTGTGACGCAGTCGACGTTCCTCGCCAACGGTGCCCCAGCAGGAGCTGCGCTCGACGGGACCGCGACATTGGCCGCCGACGTCCTCGCCCAGAACACTTCCGGAGGGAATTGCCCGGGAGCGGAGATCGACGGCGGGTACAACGTGAGCGACGACGACTCCTGCGATTTCGAGCGCGACCGGCAGCGTGAACGGGTCCGGCGCACTCGACTCCTACCTCGGGCCGCTCGGAGCCAATGGCGGCCCGACAGAGACCGTGCCGCTCGACGCGTCTCCGGTGGTGCCCGTGGGACCCGATCCGGCGCTCGACGCCGTCCCGGGGACCTTCGACCTGCCCGACGGCACCGCCGCCTGCTCCGTGCCCGACCAGCGAGGCGTGACGCGCACCGGGCCGTGCGACATGGGTGCCTTCGAGGCGCATCCCGCGAACCTGGCCACCGAAACCACCCTGGTCGGGTCCGCCAGCAGCACGTTGGCCGGCACCTCTGTCACCTACACGGCCACCGTCATCCCGACCACCGACGACGAGGCGGGTTCGGCCGTGACCTTCACCGAGGACGGCTCACCGGCCGTCTGCACCGGGTCGACCTTCGACGGTCAGACCGCCACGTGCACCATTGCGTATCCGGTACCGGGGGTGCACGAGATCCGCGCAACGTACGGTGGCGACACGGTCTTCGCCGCCAGCGCGCCGAGCGCGCCGTGGACGACGACCGTGACGTCGGTCGCGCCGCCCTCGCCCGTTGCGACGACGACCACGCTCTCCTCGAGCGCGACCGGCGTCGCGCCCGGGCAGTCGCTGACGCTCACCGCGACGGTCGCGCCGACCCAGGGTGGCCCGTCGCCCGGCAGCGTCACCTTCGACGACGACGGCCAGCCCCTGGATTGCGGTCCCGGGAGCGGCGCCTTCAACGGCAGCACGGCGACGTGTGTGACCAGCTTCTCGGAGCTCCCGCAGCATCAAGTGACCGCCGTCTACAGCGGCGATGCCTCCGCCACGGGATCCACGTCGTCCCCGCTGCTGATCACGGTGGCGTTCGCCAACCCCGGCTACCGGTTGGCGGCAGCCGACGGCGGTGTCTTTGCGTTCGGCGCCCCCTTCGACGGCTCGATGGGCGGGCACCCGCTCAACGCGCCGATCGTCGGGACGGCGACGGACAGCGCGACCGGGGGTTACTGGCTCGTTGCCGCCGACGGCGGCGTCTTCTCCTTCGACGCTCCGTTTTACGGCTCCATGGGCGGTCAGCCGCTCGATGCGCCCATCGTCGGCATGGCGGCGACGGCGAACGGGGACGGCTACTGGTTGGTGGCCTCCGACGGGGGGATCTTCGCCTTCGGCAAGGCGGCGTTCGCCGGCTCCATGGGCGGCCAGCACCTCAACGCGCCGGTCGTCGGGATGGCGCCCGACAGTGCGACGGGTGGGTACTGGGAGGTCGCCTCCGACGGCGGCATCTTCAGCTTCGATGCGCCCTTCGAGGGCTCCGCGGGCAGCCTGCACCTCGCCGCCCCGATCGCGGCCATGGCGGCCACCGCGGACGGCGGCGGGTACTGGCTGGCCGGCTCCGACGGAGGGGTCTTCAACTACGGCGACGCCACCTTCCACGGCTCGAACGCCGACACGGGCCTGGCGAGCCCCATCGTCGGGATCGCCACCGACATCTACACCGGCGGGTATTGGCTGGTAGCTGGCAACGGGGCGATCGAGGCGTACGACGCGCCGGGCGACGGGATGTTCCCCGACCTGGCCGGCTCGAGTCGTGCCGTGCCATCGCCTCGGGCTGATCCTGCCGGCGGGAGGCCCGGACGCTGCACGACCGAAGGAGCGCCACTAGGTTCGGCCCCATGCGCTACACACACCTCGGCCGCACCGGCCTGTCCGTCAGCCGCCTCTGCCTCGGCACCATGAACTTCGGCCCCGAGACCGACGAGCCGACCTCGTTCGCCATCATGGACTCGGCGCTCGACGCCGGGATCAACTTCTTCGACTCGGCCAACGTGTACGGCCGCTCCAAGGGCCGCGGGGCGACCGAGGAGATCGTCGGCCGTTGGCTCGCCCAGGGCGGCGGCCGGCGCGAGAAGGTGGTCCTGGCCACCAAGCTCTACGGGAACATGGGGGAGTGGCCGAACGAGGGCCAGCTGTCCGCGCTCAACATCCGCCGGGCGTGCGACGCCAGCCTGAAGCGCCTGCAGACCGACTACATCGACCTCTACCAGATGCACCACATCGACCGGGCCACGCCGTGGGACGAGATCTGGGAGGCCATGGAGGTACTGCGGAATCCAGGGCAAGATCCTCTACTGCGGGTCGTCGAACTTCGCGGCCTGGCACATCGTGAAGGCGCAGGAGGCGGCGCGGCGGCGCAACTTCTTCGGCCTCGTCAGCGAGCAGTCGCACTACAACCTGTTGACGCGCAAGATCGAGCTCGAGGTGCTGCCCGCGTGCGAGGACTACGGCATCGGCGTGATCCCGTGGTCACCGCTGGCGAGCGGCCTGCTCGGTGGCGTCGTGCGCAAGCAGCGCGACGGGAGCCGCCGGCTGGCCGAGCACCTGCAGCAGCGGGTCGAGAAGAAGCGGGCGCAGTTCGAGGCGTACGAGGACCTCTGCGACGAGATCGGCGAGGAGCCCGGCGCCGTGGGCCTGGCGTGGCTGCTGACGCGCCCGGCCGTGACGGCGCCGATCGTCGGGCCGCGGACGCCCGAGCATCTTGATTCGGCGTTGCACGCCGTCGACGTGACCCTCGACGATAAGGTCCTGACCCAGTTGGACGAGATCTTCCCGGGCTACAAGACGGCGCCCGAGGACTACGCCTGGTAGACGCCTGGTAACGACCGGCAGGTGCCGTCCGTCTACGAGCCGCTCGCCGCGATGATCGGCCCGTTGAGTTGCGTGCCGGACATGTCCCCGTCGTTGGGGGCGTCGCCGAAGGTGAAGACCTTGCCCGCCGCGTCGACGACCCAATAGCCGTTGCCGTCGGACGTCGTGAAGATGGCGGTGGCGGGATTGAGGCCGCCGGTTGCGCCCGCGGCCACGCTCCCCAGGTTGGCGGCGTCGCCGTACGGGAAGACCTGCCCGGCAGCATCGAGGATCCAGTACCCCTTGCCGTCTGGCGTGGCCACAGCCGAGGTGATCGGCGAGGACTGGGGACCCGGGGCTCCCAGGTAGGGCGCGTCACCGAAGGTGTAGACGTTGCCGGTCTGGGTGATGAGCCAGTACCCGTTGCCGCTGGCGTCGGGCATGACGGCGACCGCCGCCCCCGAGCAGCCGCCCATGCCGGGACAGCTCCCCGCGAAGTGGGCGTCGCCGAAGGCGAAGACGCCCCCGTCGGACGCCACCATGAAATAACCCCCCTGGTCGCGGCTCGGCACCATGCCCACAATCGGGGCGTTCAAGCTGTTGGGCAGGCCGGAACCGGCCGGATGGACGCCGAGACCGGGGATCGAGCCGTAGAACTGGGTGTCGCCGAAGCTGAACACCCCGCCGTCGGACGCATCGAGCCAATAGCCGCCGCGGTCACTGGTCGGCACGATGCCGACCACGGGACGCTGCAGGTGCAGGCTGCCGGTCGAGCCGTGGAACTGGGCGGAGCCGAAGGAGAAGATGCCGCCGTCGGAACCCACCAGCCAGTACCCGTGTGACGGCGGCGGGGGCGGCGGAGGTGGATTCGCGACGTCGATGGTGAACGTCTGGTGGGCGTCCGGCGAGACGCCGTTGGTGGCCGTGACCGCGATCGAATACGTGCCGGCAGTTCCTGAGGCGGGGGTGCCGGAGAGCAGCCCGCCCGAGGTGAGCGTCAGGCCCATGGGGAGCGGCCCGGTCTCGCTGAAGGTCGGAGGCGGCGACCCCGTCGCCGTGAACGAGAACGTGCCGTGGGAGCCCCCGGTGAAGTTGGCGCTCGTGCCGCTCGTGATCGTCGGGGACACCCCGGTGGTCAGGGCGTAGGCCCCCATGTCACACGGAGCACCCCGGGCAACGCTTCGCTGGTCGGGCAGGTCGCAGGCGACCTCGGAAACGGGCGGCATGGTGAAGCTGAGCGGAATGACCGCCTGCGACGGATTGGTCGCCCCGCTGCTGAGCGCGATGGTGTCGGTCGGCCCTCCGTTGTTCTGCAGCGGCCCGAGGAAATTGCCGATCGTCGCCGAGTCGCTGACGCTGTGGTTCGTGCCGGAAAGCCCGCACGTGCCGTCGTCGTCGACGTTGTAACCGAGGTCGGTCAGAGCCGACCCTTGGCACTCGTGAATTGCCGGCGGGCCGCCGGCCCGGGCCAGGATGCTGGCCGCCACACTGACCGCGTTGGCGACGGTGTTGGCGATCGCCGAGCCGCCCGCCGCCGTGTTGCCCGAAATGGTCGACTCCCCGATGGTGACGTCGCCACCCTGGACACTGACGCCGCCTCCGCTGGCACCGGTCCCTGTCGCCACGTTGCCCGAAATCGTCGAGTTGATGATGAACTGGCCGCCACCAGCGGCGTTGTAGTCGCCTCCTCCGGATGCGTCGGGGCCGCCATTCCCGGCGGTGTTGCCCGAGATCGTCGAGCGGACGATGGTGGCATTCCCGGTCGGACTGACCGCGATGCCCCCACCGTTGCCGGATGCCGTGTTCCCCGAAACAGTCGAGTTGATCAGGTTGAAGGAGCTGTCGGCGCCGATGCCGCCGCCCGAGGTGGCCGTGTTGTCCGTTATGAGGGAGTTGTCGAATTGGGCGTCGCCACCTTCGACGAAGACGCCGCCGCCGAAGGTGGCGCTGCCGCCGGTCAACTCCAACTCGTCGACCGTCAGAACGGTGTCACCCTCGGTCGTGATCACGGGGGCGTCGTTGGCCGAACCGTCGATCACGGCGGGGCTCCCCGCGGGGTTCTGCTCGATCGTCACGGCCTGGTCGTTGACCACCACGTTGTCGTCGATGGTTCCGGAGACCTCGATGGTGCCGGCGCCGGAGTTGAGGAGGGCGTAGGTCACGGTCGCACAAGGCGCGGACGACGAAGCGCATGTGCCGGTGTCGGTGCCGCCACTTGAGACGTACGCGGTGCCGGTGGTCGCCCCGGCTGAGCCAGCGACGCCCAGTACCGCCACGGGGGCGGCCAGCGCCAGCACCACTGCGGCGACCGGAATGCGCCAGGCCCTGATTCGGCGCCCGTGCCGTCGCCTGCTTCGAGACGCGCCGTTCGTCTGCTCTGCCGTTTTCATGTGAGCGAGTTCCTCCCCATCTCGCGCGACGCCGGAGTCGGCGCGTCGAACCGACTATTTGTGTCGAGCGCCGGGCGGTAATCCAACTGGGGTGGCGGTGCAAGGATCAAACACGTTTGATGCGAGAGGGGTGCCCGCAGCGAGCCGGCCTTCGCCGGCCCCGAGGATCGGGGTCGCCGACCCGGGCGCCCGGCTTAGGGTGGGCCCGTGCCGGGCGACAGCACGTCGAAGGGGACGGCGATCGTGGTCGGGGTGGGTCCCGGGCTCGGGCTGTCCCTGGCCCGGACGTTCGCCGAAGATGGACACCACGTGGCGATGATCGCCCGGAACCAGGATCACCTGGACACCGAGGCGCAGGGCCTGGTTGCTGGGGGCCACCGAGCGGCGGGGTTTGCGGCCGACGCCGGCAATCCGGCTGAGCTCGGCGCAGCGATCTCCAAGGCCGCCGATGTCTTGGGCGCCCCCGACGTGCTCCTCTACAACGCGGGCATCGTGGTGCCCGACACGCCCACGGAGCTGAGTGGAGACGAGTTCGCCGGACGCCTGGCGGTGAACGTCGTCGGGGCCAAGGTCGCCGTCGACAGCGTGATCCCGCTGCTCCGCGACGGCCGCGGCAGCCTGCTGTTCACCGGTGGCGACGTGGGGACGAAACCCTCGGCGCGCTACACCTCGCTCTCCGTCGGCAAGGCCGGGCTGCGCGCCTTCGCGTACGCGCTGCACGAGCAGCTGGGCTCCGGCGACATCCATGCGACGATCCTGACCGTGTTCGGCGCCATCGGGAGCGACGACGACCGGCTGGCCCCGGACACGATCGCCCGCGCCTTTCTCGGTCTGCATCATCAGCCCAAGGCGCAGTGGGGGCCCGAGCTCGTCTATCCCTGAGGCCTCGGCGCGCTCAGGTTGCTGAGGGGAGTGACCCGGTCGAGATCTCGACCAGGGTGATCGCGTCCTCCGGGCAGACCGCCACGCATTTGCCGCACTCGTGGCAGGCGTCGGCCCGCACGGCGTAGGCGGTCATCCTCCGGTGCGCCGTCGATCGCAATTTGCCGAGCATGCCCAGTGCGGTGAAGTCGTCGACGTCCATGCGGCGGACCTCGAAGACGTCGTAGGGGCAGCTCCGGACGCAGTCCCGCTTCGCCTCACAGCGGCCGTGATCGATGACCGGTCGCGTCGTCATGTGCGCAGGGCCGACGAAAGGTTCAGCGCGCGCCCGGGGGCGTCACGGCTTGCCGGCCCCGGCCAGCTCACGCTCGGGCTCGGGTCCAGGTCCTCGGCCCGAGTCGTCGGTCGTGTGCGAAGCAAGGTCGTCCGCGTCGACGGCCAGCCTCGGCAGCGCACGGTCGAGCCACTTCGGGAACCACCAGTTGGCGTCGCCGAACATCATCATCAGCGACGGCACGATGCACATGCGGATGAGGATCGCGTCGATGGCGATCCCGGCGGCCAGGCCGATGCCGAACTCCTTGATCACACGCTCGCCGCCCAGGATGAACGAGCCGAACACGAGGATCATGATCAACGCCGCCGCCGTGATCGTCTTGCCGGTGGCCGCCAGGCCGTTGCGCACCGCGACGCGGTTGTTACGGCCCGACTTGATGTACTCCTCGTGCATCCGTGAAACCAGGAACACCTGGTAGTCCATGGACAGGCCGAAGAGGATGGCGAAGAGCATCACCGGGAGGAAGGCCTCGACCGGTCCGGTGCCGTTGAGCCCGATGAGGCTGCCCCCGTCGCCCCACTGGAAGACCGCCACGAGGACGCCGAACGCGGCGCCGATGGAGAGCAGGTTCATGACCGCCGCCGTGAGGGGGATCACGAAACTTCGGAACACCGTCATCAAGAGGAGGAACGACAGCAGCACGACGAGCCCGATGAAGAGCGGCAGCTTGGCGGACAGCACGTTGGCGAAGTCGATGAAGATCGCGGTCGTGCCGCCGACGAGGACCTTCACCCCCGAGTCCCCCACGGCCGCCGGGAGCGTGGTCCCGCGGAGGTGGTTGACCAGGTCGGTGGTCGCCGAGTCCTGGGGCGCGGTCTTCGGGTAGACGTTGAGCAGCATCACGTCGCCGTTGCCGGTCTTCGACGGGATGTAGATGGGCTGGGCCACCTTGGCGACGTCGGGCTGCTTCGACACGTCGCTCACGATCGTGTCGACGACGGAGCGCTGGTCGGCCTGGATGACGCTCACCAGCTCCAGAGGCCCGTTGAAGCCGGGCCCGAAGCCGCGCGAGAGGGTGTCGAACGCCACACGCGTCGGCGTGCCGGCGGGGTCCGTGCCCTGGTCGGCCGAGCCGAGCTGCAGCGAGAAGAAGGGCAAGGCGATGACGACGACGACGGCGAGCGCCAGGCCGGCGGAGACCCACGGGTACCGCTGCACCCGGTCGGCCCAGTTCGGCCAGAAGCCCTTGCTGTCGGCGCCCACGACCCGGGGGCCGTTCTGGGCCAGGTTCCGCTTCTGCTTGCGGCTCATCACCTTCGGCCCGATGAAGCCGAGCATGGCGGGCAACAGCGTCAGCGCCGAGATCATGGTGAAGGCGACGCCGATGGCCGCCGCCACGGCGAGGCCGTAGAGGAAGCTGACGCCCAGGGCGAACATGCCCAGCAGCGCGATGCAGACGATGATGCCGGCGAACAGCACGGCACGGCCCGACGTGTTCACCGCGTTGACGATCGAGGTGTCGACGTCGCTCCCGGCGATCAGGCCCTGGCGATGTCGCGTCACGATGAAGAGGGCGTAGTCGACGCCGACGCCCAGGCCGATCAACAGGACCAGTTCGGGGGCGAACTCCGCCATGCCGATGACGTGGCTGAGCAACCCGATGATGCCGATCGCGGTCCCGAGGGCGAACAGCGCCGAGATGATCGGGAGGATGGCCGCAAAGAACGAGCCGAACACGACGAGCAACACGATCAGGGCCAGCAACACGCCGATGCCGGAACTCGAGAAGGATTGGCTGTTGGCGAACTCGGCGAGCTGCCCGGTGACCGACACCGTCACGCCGTCACCCGACGTGTTCGTCACCGTGTGGACGAACTTGTCGGCCTCGCTCTGCGAGATGTTCTGCGGCTGTTTGTCGAAGTTCACCTGGAGGAAGCCGACCGTGTGGTCGGCGTTGATGTCTTGGGTGTTCACGAGGTTGCCCGACGAGTCAAAGGGGCTCGTGACCGGGGTGACATGGGGCAACGCGTTGATCTTGTCGACCATCGTGTTGATGCGCTGGCCGACGGCGGGGTCGTTCAAGGTGGTGCCGCCCGTCGTGCCGAAGACGACCTCCTCGGTGTCGCCGGAGTGGCCCGGCGCGGCCGACTTGAGGAGGTTGAGGGCGTCGGTCGACTCCGTCTTGGGGAGATTGAAGTTGTTCGAGTAGTCCGCGTGGAACTTGACGACGAGCGAGATCGACAGCACGAGGACGATCGCCCACAGAACGAGGACGATGCGGCGGTGGCGGACGCACCAACCGGCCAGGGTGCGCATAAGGGAGATCTCCTCCAGAGAGTTGGGAAGGGCTGGGACGATTACCTGGGCCGACGCCTGCGCCTGGCGGCGTCGGGGAACCACCTAATGGTACTGGCCTCTCAGGGTGCCCTCGTGTCGTTGGGCGTCCTCCAGATGGACGAGCGCGTTGAACACGGGCAGGGCGAGACGGTCGGCCGAGGTCGCCGATCGGGCCACGAGCCGGCCGGCGAGAACGGGGTGACGCTCGGGGATGGTGAAGAACCCGCGTACGCCGACGGTGAGCAGGGTGAGCGGAGAGAGCGCCACCACCGAAATGGACGAGCGCAGCTGGTTGAGCAGGGAATGCTCCGACCACGAGTCGCCGCGCCCGAGCAGACCGATCGGGGTGCCGTCACGCTGGATCACGGCGTGGCCGCCGGCGATCACGTGCCAGTAGCGCACCGGCACGTCCTGCGCCTGGACCACCTGTCCGGGGTGGGCGGTGCAGACCTCGCACTCCTCGGCCAGGTCCTCGAGCTCGTCGGCGGGCAAACCGGTGAAGAGCGCCATGGTGCGGAGCGTCGGCACCAGGTCGTCGTCGATGAGGTCCGTGACGAGGACGTTCGGCTCGTCCTTGGCGTGGCTGGTGGGGGCGCGCATCGCTTCGTTTCTCCGTCTCTCGGTCGTTCGTCGTTCTGTCGTACGTGGCTGTGTAGCCCAGGAGGGTTGTGTCGCTCGTGGATCTCGGCCCTTGGCGCTCAGTGGTCCATGACCGAGCTCGGCCGCCCGCTCCCATCGCCACGAGCGAGGTGGTGCCACGGCCCGGCGGCGCGGCGCCACAAAAAGAGGGCGACGATCGCGATCAGGATCCACGGCACGTGGTACCAGGGATAGAAGGGCGTACTCGCCCCGGCCACGATCAGGAGGAAGCCGACCAGGAAGACCCAGGGCAGGATGCGCCGGTGCCGCGGCGGTGGGGGCGGCGGCTCGCTCGGCAGCTTGGGCAGGTCGTAGAACAGCCCGTGCAGGTCGCCTCGCGTCGTCGCCGACATGGCGGTGTCGAGGCGGGTCTTGAACTCGATCTCGTCGAGCCGGCCCTCGGCGTAGTGGCGGGACAGCTTGTCGGCGACGGTGTTGCGCTCGTCGTCCGACGCCCGCAGGCTGGTGTCAGCCGGCGACACGTCCCGCCGGCCCATCGGATACGCGGGATCCCAGCGGTAGCGCATCTCTTCTCGTCTCCTTTGGTCTCAGTGTCTGTCGTGATCTTTTGTGGGGTGTCGGTGCGGTGCGGGTCGGGCGGCTCAGTAGGCGCCGTGGGCCCGCTCGCGGGCGAGGAGCTCCTCGGCAATGGACGTGTCGGTCTCCTCGTCGGGGATCAGCGCCCAACCCGCCGCGTAGAGCGGGACGGCGAGGCCGCCGAGGAAGAGAAGGACGACGAACCCGATGCGGACGAGCACCGGGTCGACGTCGAAGTAGTCGGCCAGCCCCCCGGCCACGCCACCGAGCATGCGGCCGCTGCGGCGGCGGTGGAGGCGCATCTCGTGGTCGTGGCCGGCGGCCTGACCTGGGGGGAACTGTGAGCTTGCGGTCGTGGTCGGCCCGGCACCGGGGCTGCCGGCGGGGCCGGTGGCGGCGGGGTCTTCGGGGATCTCGTTCGGGGCGGTGTCCATGAGGACAGCGTGATGCGGCTCGACCCGGGTGTGAATCGGGAGACTCCCTGGTCGGACCCTGAGGGCGACCCCGACCCCTCAGGGATCTCCCTGATGGCCCGGGGTAGGAGGCCCGCGCGATCATCGAGGTATCGCAGAGGCGCCCGAATCCCGCACGCGCCCGCTCCCCGAGAGCGGGAGCCCGACCGAGCCGCTGCCGGTCGCGCCCCCGGGGCCGCCCACGGAGGGCGCCACGGCACCTGCGTCGAACGGGTCGAACGCCCCGTCCGTGGCGCCGACGTCGACCTCGGCGTCGTTCGACGCCACCGTGTCCGACTGCGACGCCGGTCGCCACTGGGGCCGTTACGGCCGCGGGGACTGGTCGTGGCACGAGCACCGCCGTCACGGGCACCCCTACGCGGGACGAAGGCTGCGCTCCCTCCGTCGCAGCCCGGACAACCGGGTGCTCGGGGGCGTGTGCGGCGCGGTCTCGCGCCAGACGGGGATCGACGTCACCTGGATCCGCGTCGGCTGCGTCCTGGCGTGCATCTTCATGGGGGGCGCGGTCCTGGTCTACGCCGTCGCCTGGATGATGATCCCGATGGAGGGGCAGGAGACCACCATCTTCTCGCGGGCCGTCAAGGACACGCGCGGGATCCGCCTCGTCGTCGCCATCGTGCTCCCCCTGCTCATCCTCACGTCGGTGATCACGAGCAGCCTGCACGTCCCCCTGGTCGGGTTCATCAGCTGGCCGACGTTGCTGGCGGCCGGCGTCCTCGTCCTGATCTGGCGCAACGCCAACGACTCGGAGAAGCACTTCATCGACCACGAGGTCGTCCCGCTGCTCGGGACCGACTTCCACGGGCGGGCGCGCCACCTGCTCCTGATCCGGATCGTGGCCGGGATCGTGATCGGCGGGATCGGCGTCGCCCTCCTGGTGGAGGGGCACACGACGATCGCGGCGCTCAAGCCGGTCGGTGGGGCGGCCCTCGTCGTGGCGGCGGCGGTGATCGTCTTCGGCCCGTGGTGGCTGAGCCTCGTGCGCGACCTCATCTCCGAGCGCCAGGCCCGCGTGCGCGCCGAGGAGCGGGCGCAGATGGCGGCGCACGTCCACGACTCGGTGCTGCAGACCCTGGCCCTCATCCAGCGCTCGTCCGACGATCCGCAGAACGTCGTGCGCCTGGCCCGGGCGCAGGAGCACGAGCTGCGGGCGTGGCTGTTCGAGGGGCGCTCACCCGGAGCGATCAGCGAGGACGCCACGATGCTCGGCGAAGGAGTCAACCTCCTCCAGCGCCAGGTGGAAGCCGACCACGGCATCACCGTCCAGGTCGTCGTCGTGGGCGACTGCGAGCTGGACGACGCCCTGCGCGCCCTCCTCGACGCGGCGCGTGAGGCCACCGTCAACGCCGCCAAGTGGTCCGGCGCCGAGCAGGTGTCCGTCTTCGCGGAGATCGAGCCCGACTCGGCGCGCATCTACGTGCGCGACCGGGGTCAGGGTTTCGACCCGGCCACCGTCCCCGGGGATCGCCGCGGCATCACGGAGTCGATCCAGGCCCGCGTCGCCCGCTTCGGTGGTGAGGCGGTCATCCGTTCGGCCCCCGGCGAAGGCGCCGAGGTCCAACTCTTCATGCCGCGACGCGAACGGGTGAAGTGAGCACCGGCGGCGAACCGCCTGCGGGCGGGGGACGCCCACGCATCTTCCTGGTCGAGGACCACGCCGTGTTCCGCGCCGGCGTGAAGGCAGAGCTCGGCGACGCCGTCGAGGTGGTGGGCGAGGCCGACGAGGCGGGCGCCGCGGTGGAGCTGGTCGTCGAACGCCTCCCCGACGTCGTGCTGCTCGACGTGCACCTCCCGGGCGGCGGCGGGCTGGCGGTCTTGCGGGGCGTGCTGCCGGCCCACCCCGAGGTCCAATTCCTGGCGCTGTCGGTGTCGGACGCGCCCGAGGACGTCATTGATGTGATCCGGGCCGGCGCGCGGGCTACGTCACGAAGACGATCTCGGGCCCCGAGCTGCTCCAGGCGGTGTACCGGGTCGCGGCAGGCGACGCCGTCTTCTCGCCGCGCCTGGCCGGCTTCGTACTCGACGCCTTCGCCCACGGCGGCACCACCCAGACGGCCGCACTCGACCCCGAGCTCGATCAGATCTCCCCACGAGAACGCGAGGTGCTTCGCCTCATCGCCCGCGGCTACACGTACAAAGAGGTTGCCCGGGACCTCACCATCTCGGCCAAGACGGTCGAGTCCCACGTCTCTTCGGTGCTGCGCAAGCTGCAACTCTCCACCCGTCACGAGCTCACGAGGTGGGCTACCGACAGGCGTTTGGTCTAGACAGAGGGCCATGTCCGAAGACCTCGAGGCGGAGCATCGCGACGCCGCACAGCTCGCGCGGCAGGCCGGGATCGCCTTGGTGGAGTTGCGAGAGGCGCCCGCGGGCGTGCGCGACGTCGGTGCGGCGGGTGATCAGATGGCGCACCGCCTGTTGGTCGACGAGCTGAACCGCCTCTATCCGAACGACGCCGTGCGCTCGGAGGAGGGCCTCGAACACGTCTCGAGCGAAGGCCGCCTCTGGATCATCGACCCGCTCGACGGCACGCGCGAGTTCCGTCAGCCGGGCCGCAGCGACTGGGCCGTGCACGTGGCGCTCTCGATCGGCGGCGAGCCCATAGTGGGTGCCGTCGCCTTGCCCGCCCTCGACATGGTGCTCTCGACCGGCGCGCCGCCGGAGTTGACGCCGCCGACGGGGGAGCAGCCGCGGCTCGTGGTCTCGCGGAGTCGCCCGCCCGACGTGGCGTACGACGTGGCGGAGACGGTCGGCGCCGCCATGGTGCCGCTGGGCTCGGCCGGGGCCAAGATCGCGGCCGTGATCCTCGGTGCGGCCGAGATCTACGTCCACGCCGGCGGCCAGTACGAATGGGACTCCTGCGCGCCCGTCGCCGTGGCCCTGGCCTGTGGGCTCCACGCCAGCCGGCTCAACGGCGACCCGCTGCGCTACGGCGACCCCGACGCCTGGCTGCCCGATCTCGTGGTGTGCCGGCCCGAGTACGCCACCGCCGTCCTCGACGTGACCACCCGCCAACAGCGCCCGTATTGGTAAGCCGTCACGTCGGACCGGACAGGGCGACCCGAACCCCGACCGGTGCCAGAACGAACAGAACCCCGCCTCACAAGGAGGCGGGGTTCTGCGTTGCGTCTGATCGCGAGTCGTGTCAACCGATGGCGCGCACGTTCGCGGCCTGCAGCCCCTTGGGGCCTTGGTTCGTCTCGAATTCGACCTTCTGTCCTTCTTCGAGATTGCGGTAACCAGACCCAGAAATCGCGCTGTAGTGCACGAACACGTCGGGGCCTCCACCGTCTTGAGTGATGAAGCCGAAGCCCTTCTCACCGTTAAACCACTTCACGGAACCAGTAGCCATTGAAAATCCACTCCTCTCCTGGCCAGATTTGACCCGATTGTCTGGGGGTCATGGCCGGTGGCTCTTTCGAGCCAGAGGGATTTCCAAAGCATTGCTGGTGGTGCCCTCGGATGAGAACCATAGCGCGACCTTCGGAGCGGGGTGATGTTTCTGGGATCTTCCCCGCAGAGGTCACACGTTGTTCACACGGCCGTTCGTGCCTAACGTGGGGCCGTCGTTCGGCCCGAACGAAAAGGGGGCTCCACATGACCACCGTCGCCAATCCGTACCTGCAGGGCAACTACGGCCCGGTGCACGAGGAGGTCACCGCCACCCAGCTCAACGTGACCGGCACCATCCCCGAGGAGCTGTGCGGGCGCTATCTGCGCAACGGGCCCAACCCGGTCACGCCGCCCGATCCGGGGGGCTACCACTGGTTCACCGGTGACGGCATGGTGCACGGGATCCGCCTGCGGGACGGCCGCGCCGAGTGGTACCGGAACCGTTGGGTGCGCTCGGCCGCCGTGGCCGCCGCCCTCAGCGAGGAGCCCCGCCCCGGTCGCGTCCACGCCGGCATGGACTTCGCCGCCAACACCAACGTGATCGGTCACGCGGGCCGCACGTTCGCCATCGTGGAGGCCGGCTCGCTGCCCTACGAGCTGTCCGACGAGCTCGAGACGATCGGCTCCTGTGACTTCGGCGGCACGCTGGCCGGCGGGTACACGGCGCACCCGAAGCGCGACCCCGACACCGGTGATCTCTACGCCGTCTCCTACTTCTGGGGCTGGGGCGACGACGTCGACGTCAGCGTCATCGGCGCCGACGCCCGGGTGCGCTCGTCGCGCCGGGTTGCCATGGGCGGGTCGGTGAGCGTGCACGACAGCGCCATCACGCAACGCTGGATCGTGCTGCTCGACCTGCCGGTGACGTTCAGCCTCGAGGCCGCGAGTGCCGGGGCCAGCTTCCCCTACCGCTGGGAGGAGGGCTACCAGGCCCGGGTCGGCCTGCTGCCGCGCGACGGCGACTCCACCGAGGTCGTCTGGCACGACGTGGAGCCCTGCTACGTGTTCCATCCCATGAACGCCTACGACGAACCGGGCGGCGACGGGGTCGTGCTCGACGTGGTGCGCCACCCGTCCATGTTCCGCACGCAGTTCCTCGGCCCGAGCGAGGGCACGCCGACGCTCGAGCGCTGGCACCTCGATGGCCACGGCGGCGCCGTGAAGGAGGAACGCCTCGACGACCGTGGGCAGGAGTTCCCGCGCGTCGACGAGCGCGTCGTGGGCCGGCCGCACCGTTACGGCTACGCGGTCGCCCTGGAGGAAGACGATCAGATCCTCGGTGCCGAGTCGATCCTGGTGTGTCACGACTTCGAGCGCGGCACGTCGGTCGAGCGCTCCTTCGGCCGGGGCGCGCTCGTGGGCGAGGCCGTCTTCGTCCCCCGCGCCGACGACGCCGGCGAAGCGGACGGTTGGCTCTTGACGTTGGCGTATGCACCCGAGCGCGACACGTCCGCCCTGCACATCATCAACGCCGCTGACCCCACCGGGGACGCGCAGGCCGTCGTCGAGCTGCCGCAGCGCGTCCCCGCCGGGTTCCACGGCAACTGGGTGCCCGACTCGCTCTGAGCGCTCGCAGCGCTCTGAGCTGGTCCCGGTTGCCCCCCGCACCCCCGGGGTAATATCGCGTCGTGATCATCTGGCAGTGGGTCCAGAACCACCGGGTGCTGTCCGTCCTGATCCTCGCCATCGTCATCGTCACCTCGGCTGGCGGCACGGCGTGGGCCCTGATCTTCCGCACGGTGTCGTCACCGGTGGGACTCCGCGAGGCGCTGCGCATCTACCGGCGTGAGCAGACGGAGAAGATGCTGGCGACGCTGCGCAACCATCTGCCTGCCCCCGGCGTCTACACGTACCGCACCACCGGGGGCGAGAGCCTGAGCCTGATGGGCGTCGCCCGCGTCGTTCCCGTCGACCACGTCGATGATCGTCGACGGCGGCACCTGCGCCAGGATCAGCTGGGTCCCGATCACCCAGCACACCGAGACCATCACCGAGTGCGCCGGCGCCAACGGCGCGTTGAGCGTGCCACGCCTCGTCACGACCGAGTCGATCGCCGGCTCCAACTCGACGTCCAGGGTCGACTGCCCGGCGACGGCCTACCTGTTGCCGGCGTACGCCACGACCGGTGACAAGTGGTCCGCCACGTGCTCGCAGCAGAGCCCGGCGGAGAAGGTCGAGCTCACCGGCGAGGATCTCGGACCGTCGACCATCGCGGTGGCGGGCCAGCCCGTCAGCGTCGAGCACACGCGCTTCACGCTCACCTTCGACGGCAGCGAGGCGGGCACCAACCCGACCGATTTCTGGATCGTCCCGTCCACCGGCCTCGTCGTGCAGGAGAAGGAGGAGGTCGCCGTGACCACCGGTGGCGTGAGCTACAACGAGAACATGCTCTCGACGCTCACCGGGCTCACCCCGCAGACCTAACGACCGGCGGTCGACGGTGGCGCGCCCACCTGCGCCGCCAGGCGCTTGGGCGCGATCAGGCAGTAGCTCTCGGTGATCATCTCCGCCACCTCGTCCCAGTCGGGCTTGGCGCCCATCCGCAGACGCACGCCGACCCACCCCTTGGGTCCCACGTAGCGCGGGACGTAGAAGCGTTCGGGATCCGACGCCACCAAGATCCCCTGCACCCCCTTCGGTGCCTTCACGTTCATCTCGGAGCCGTCCTCGTTCAACATCACGAAGAACTTGTCGCGCACCCGGAAGGCCGGGGCGCTGGTGTGGCCGCCGAACGGCTTCTCCTCGGCCTCGGGCAGCGCCAGGGCGATGGCGCGGACGCGGGCGACGGGGGAGACGTCGCCGCGGCTCACTGGGCCGGCGCGGCCTCGGCTTCGGCTTCGGCCCCTGAAGCCGCGGCCCGGTCCTTGGCCACCTCGTCGTACGACTCGTAGTCCGACCCCGTGTCGTCGGCGAACTCGAACTCCATCAGCCCGACGGCCCCCCACTTCTCGCGGAGCCAGCCGTTGTTGGCATCGAGCAGTCCCAGCTTGCGGACGTTGGGGACGAGCTTGGCGAAGAAGCCGCGGGCGAAGCCCCCCATGAGGTTCGTCTTCATCTGCTCCGCCGCCTGCAACAGGAAGGGAAGCACGGCCTCGCCGGTCGTGCCCAGGCGCTCCCACACCTCGGGCGTCGTCGCCCGCGCCCGCTGGTTGAGCGTGGCGTCGACGAGGAACTCCTGGCGCTCCTTCAGCTCGGCCTCGCTCAGGCTGGAGTAGAACTCCGAGAGCGTCAGGACGCCGAAGGCGACGTGGCGCGCCTCGTCGGACATCACGTAGCGCAGCAGCTTGTTGAGCAGCGGCTCCTTCGTCCGGCGCAACATGTCGCCGAACGCGGCGAGCGCCAGCGACTCGATCACGATCTGCATCCCGAGATACGCGATGTCCCAACGCGAGTCCTCGAGCAGGCCCCAGATCTGCGCCTTGAGGAACGGGCTCATCGGGTAGGCGTCGCCGAGCTTCGTCCGCAGGTACTTGGCGAACACCTCGGTGTGCCGGGCCTCGTCCATCGTCTGGGTCGAGGCGTAGTACTTGGCGTCGATCCACGGCACCGTCTCGACGATCTTGGCCGCCGTCATCATGGCGCCCTGCTCGCCGTGCATGAACTGTGACAGGTTGGCCTTGAAGAACTCGATGCCGAGTTGCGAGTACTCCTTCTCCGTCCACTTCGCCATCGGCGAGCCCGGCAGCGTGCCGGCCACCCGCGCCACCGACAGGATCGGGCTGTCCTGCTCGGCGACCAGCCGCTCGGGGTCGACGTCGATCGACCAGTCGAGGTCCTTCACGCTGTTCCACTGCGACCCCATGGCCTTGTTGTAGAGCGTGACGAGCTGCCCACGGTCGCGCTCGTAGTCCCACAGGAACAGGCGCTCCGCGTTGTCGTGAATGACCTGGACGGAGGCCTCGATCTCCGGCCGGGCCGGGAGCGGCGGTGTCGCCTCGTCAGCCATGACCCCGAACCTACCCCCGCCGTCCACCCATGTTGGCGTTTGCTGCCGCCTTGGCCACGAGGTCCGGCACGACCTTGCCGAGCTCGGCCGGCTCCCAGCGGTCCTTCTTGTCCTGGCCCGGGCCGGCCACCCAGCCCTCGGCGACGCTGATGTTGCCGCCCATCACGTTGAAGACGCGGCCCGTGATGTCCTTGGACTCCGAGCTGCCCAGCCACACCACGATCGGGGAGATGTTGGCCGGGTCGAGCGCGTCGAACTCCTCGGGCTTGCGCTGGGCCGACTGGTCGCCCATGCCCAGGTTCTCGGTCATGCGGGTCAACGCAGCCGGGGCGATGGCGTTCACCGTGACGCCGTAGCGCCCCAGTTCCATGGCGGCGATGATCGTGAACGACGCGATGCCGGCCTTGGCCGCGCCGTAGTTCGTCTGCCCCACGTTGCCGTAGATGCCCGAGGGCGATGTCGTGTTGATGACGCGGGCGTCGTTCGTCTCGCCCGCCTTCGTCCGGTTGCGCCAGTACTCCACGGCGTGGCGGGTGGGGGCGAACGTGCCGCGCAGGTGCACCTTGATCACGGCGTCCCACTCGTCGATCGTCATGTTGACCAGCATCCGGTCGCGCAGGATGCCGGCGTTGTTCACCAGCACGTCGAGGCCACCGAAGGCATCGAGCGCGCTCTGGACGAGGCGCCCGGCCCCGTCCCAGTCGGAGACGTCGTCGTCGTTGGCCACGGCCTCGCCGCCCATGGCGCGGATCTCGTCGACCACCTCGCCGGCGGGCCCGGTCGACGAGCCGGTGCCGTCCATTTCGCCCCCCAGGTCGTTGATGACGACCTTGGCCCCCTCCCGGGCAAAGGCCAGCGTGTGCTCGCGGCCGATGCCGCGGCCCGCCCCGGTGATGACCACGACCCGTCCGTCACAGATACCCACGTTGTTCAGCTCCTTTGATGTTGGTCAGTTGCCGGCCGATGCGGTCCGGTACTGCTCGCGCAGCTTCCTCTTGAAGATCTTCCCAGTATCCTCCCGCGGCAGCTCGAGGACGAAGTCGACGCTGCGCGGGCACTTGAAGTGTGCGAGGTGGGCGCGGCAGTACTCCATGAGCTCGGCGGCCAACGCCTCGGTGCCCTCGACCCCGTCGGCCGGCTGCACCACCGCCTTGACCGCCTCGCCCCACTCCTCGTCGGGCACGCCGATCGTCGCCACGTCGCCCACGGCGGGATGCTCGAGCAGTACGGCGTCGACCTCGGCCGGATAGATGTTCACCCCGCCCGAGATGATGAGGTTGGCCGTGCGGTCGGTCAGGAACAGGTACCCGTCCTCGTCCATGTACCCCATGTCGCCCAGCGTGAAGTAGTCCCCGCGGAAGGCGTCCGCCGTCTTCTGGTCGTCGTGGTAGTAGTCGAACTTCGTGGCGGCGGGGGCCTGGAGGAAGACGAGGCCGATCTCGCCCGGGGCCAGGTCGTTGCCTTCCTCGTCGGCCACCTTGACCAGTCCCGGCGCCATCGGGCGGCCGACCGTCCCGGGGTGCTCGAGCCAGGTCTTGGAGTCCACGAGGGTGCCGAGCCCCTCGGTGGCGGCGTAGTACTCGACGACGATCGGGCCGAGCCACTCGATGAGGCGCTGCTTGATGGACACCGGGCACGGTGCGGCGCCGTGGATGATGAAGCGCAGCGACGACGTGTCGTAGCGCGCCTTGGTCTCCTCGGGCAGCGCGACGAGCCGGTGGAACATCGTCGGCACCATGTGCGTATGGGTGATGCCGTGCCGCTCGATCAGCTGCAAGGACTCGGTGGCGTCCCAGTGGTCCATGATCACGAGCGGGACGCCGTAGGCGAACGGCACCGCAACCGAGAAGGCGAGCGGCGCGGCGTGGTAGAGCGGCCCCGTCAGCAGATGGGCGTCCGTGCTCGTCGCCCATTCCTCGTCGTACCCACAGAAGTTGATGGTGGCTAGCGCGCTCACCGCGGCGGTGGACCGGTGGACGCCCTTGGGCCGCCCGGTCGTGCCCGAGGTGTACAGCATCTGCGTGCCCATCACCGGGTCCTCGATGTCCGAGCCGTCCTCTGCCGCGACAACCGAGTTGTACATCTCGAAACCGGGCAGGTAGCCGCCGGTGTTGATCTTCACGAGCCCCGGGGCGCCACCGTCGGCGGCGATCGTGATGCGTTCGGCGCCGAGCTCACCGGCGGCGACGAAGGCCTTGGCCTCGCAGTTCTCGACGATGTAGGCCGCCTCCTCGCCGGTCAGGTGGAAGTTGATGGGCGTGAGGCGCAGCCCGATGCGCTGCGCCGCGTAGAGAACCTCGATGAACTCCGGACGGTTGGTGCACATCAAGGCGATGGAATCGCCCTCCTTGAGCCCTCGTGCCCGCAGGGCCCGCGCCAGGCGGTTGATCTCGTGGTTGAGGTCCTCGTAGGTCCGGTCGCCCTGTGGCGTGGTCACCGCGAGGCGATCCGGGATGCGGGCCGCCCACCACGCGTGCAACATGCCCTGCGCGGCGGCCTCGCGCCGGTCCTCGGGCACGCTCACGACCGCTCCTCGCTTCCGAGTGGCGCGAAGATCGGCAGCTGCCGACCGTCGCTCAGCGGCTCCCACGTGACCGCGACGGCCATGCCGCAGTGGACTTCGTCCGGCGGGCAACCGACGACGTTGGTCAACATGCGCACTCCCTCCTCCAGGTCGACGAGCGCCACGCAGTACGGCTGGCCGCCCGAGAACTTGGCGCCGGCGGCCTCGGGACGGTGCTCGACACCGGCGGCGTAGACCGTCGCCCGCCCGCTGGCGGTGCGCCATTCGAGGGTGCCGGGCCCCCCGCCACAGTGCGGGCAGAAGACCCGCGGGTAGAAGACGCCGCGGTCGCACGCCGTGCACCACTGAACGAGCAGGCGCCCCTCACGCGTGGCCTCCCAGAAGGCGCCTCCCTCGACGCCGACCGGTGGCTCGAAACGGGTCGGCGCGACCTCGTCCGGCGTCACAACGTCGCCTCCGTGCCGAGCACCGACGTCGACATGACCGAGAGGAACATCCCCGATCCGTGCGCCACCGCCACGTCGGCCCCGGCGACCTGGCGCTCGCCGCACTCGCCCCGGAGTTGGCGGGTCGCCTCGGTGAGGAGGAACATCCCGTACATCCCCGGGTGGGTGAACGAGAGGCCCCCGCCGTTGGTGTTCATGGCCAGCGTGCCGCCGGGCCCGAGGTGGCCGTCGGCGACGAAGGGGCCGCCCTCGCCCTTCTTGCAGAACCCGAGGTCCTCGAGGTGCAGGAGGGCCGTGATCGTGAAGCTGTCGTAGCCCATCAGGACGTCGACGTCGGCCGGCTCGAGGCCGGCCATCCGCAAGGCGCGCGGTCCCGATACGGCGCCCGGGGTCGTCGTCAGGTCCGGCATCTGACCGATGACCATGTGATCGGTGCACGTGGCGGCGCCGAGCACGAGGACGGGGGGCTTGCGTAGCGAGCGTGCCCGTTCGGCGCTCGTCATGACGAAGGCGCCCGCCCCGTCGGTGACGAGGCAACAGTCGAGGAGGTGCAGCGGGCTCACCTGCAAGGGCGAGGCGAGCACGTCGTCGATGGTGATCGGGTCGCGGTAGCGGGCCCGTGGGTTGAGGGTGGCCCACTCCCTGGTGCTGACCGCGATCTGGGCGAGTTGCTCTGACGTCGTGCCGAACTCGTGCATGTGGCGCGCCGCCGCCAGCGCGTACGGGCCCATGGGGGTGCGCAGGCCGTAAGGCAGATCCCATTCGGCCATCGGGTTGGGCCCGCCCGGCCGCCGCCAATCTCTCCTACGGCCCTGCGTCCGATCGCTGCGCGGGGTGGCGGCGTACACGCTGACCACGACATCGCAGACGCCGGCCGCGATGGCCGCTGCCGCGTGCTCCACGTGGACCTCGAACGCCGAGCCGCCCGTCATCGTCGACTCGACGAAGGTGGGGTGCACGCCCAGGTACTCGGCGAAGCCGACGGCGGACTCGGGATGGCAGACGCCGTCGACGTCCGCCAGCGTCAGGCCCGCATCGTCGAGTGCGGCGCGGACCATGGCGACCTCGAGGTCGCGGCCGAACCGATCGAGCTCACCGGTCGGGGAGACGTCGTCGGCGACGCCGACGATCGCGGCCGCGCCGCGCAACGTCCTATCCGCCCGGCTCATCTCCGACCCCCCGGTCCCGGCCCGATCCTCTGGAGCGAGGACTCAGGCGTTCTTCGGCAGTTCTGAGAAGGGCGTCGTCCGGTCGTTGTTGGGCTCTTTGGGGAGGCCCAGGACGCGTTCTCCGATGATGTTCTTCTGGACCTGGTCCGTGCCGCCGTAGATCGGCGGCGCCTGCGCGAACAGCGCCATCTCCGTCACGCCCCCGGCGAAGGGGTCCCCGGTCGCCTGCGCCAGCGAGGCCTTGGAGTCGGCGTCATAGGCGTGGAGCATCCCGCCGGGCCCGAGGATCCGCAGCCCGAGGTCCCGGGTGAGTCGCACGATGTTGCTCATGGACAGTTTGGAGATGTTGGGCATTCCCGGGATGTCGCTGCCGCTCTCCTTGACCGCTTTGACGCGCAGGCCGTTGAAGCGGCCGATCTCGCCGAGCGTGTAGAGCCGGGCCAGGTCCTGGCGGATCCCGGCGTCCTTGCTTTTCCCCTGGGACTGGGCGAGGCCGATGAGCATCGAGGCGCCGCCGCGCATGGCGCCGAGCGCACCGCCCGGAGCCTGTGACTTCTTCTTGCCGCCGGCCGATGGCTTCGGGCCGACGAGGTCGCCTACCCGCCTGTCGAGCATGCCCATGACGGTGCCCGGCTGGGCCATCCCGCCTCCCGCCGCGTTGCCGCCGCCGGCGCCGAGCCCGGCCCGCTCGTTGGCCAGTGTCGTGTTGGCCACGGCCCAGCCGTTGTTCAGCCCGCCGATGAGGGCGGAGTCGGCGACCCGGGCGTCGGTGAGGAAGACCTCGTTGAAGAGCGCATGGCCGGTCATCTCCTTCAGCGGCCGCACGTCCACGCCGTCCTGGAGCATGTTGAAGGCGAACCACGAGATGCCCTGGTGCTTCGGCACCTCGGCATCGGTCCGGGCGAGGAGCATGCCGAGGTCGGCGTACTGGCCGCCCGAGGTCCAGACCTTCTGGCCGTTGACGATCCACTCCTCGCCGTCCTTGATGGCCCTGGTCTGCAGGCCGGCCAGGTCCGACCCGGCCTGGGGCTCGCTGAAGAGCTGGCACCAGGCCTTCTGCCCGGTGACGATGTCGCGGACGTAGAGGTCGATCTGTTCCTGGGTGCCGTGGGTGGCGATCGTCGGCGCGGCCAGCAGCAGGCCGAGGCCGGCCGGCGCGCCGAGGGCGCCGAAGTTGCCCATCTCCTGTTGGACGAGGACAGTGTCGGAGCGGGCCATGCCCTTGCCGTAGGCGTTGGTCGGGAGGCCCGGGGCCGACCAGCCGGCCAGGCCCATGCGCTCCCACCACTCGGCCACGGTCAGGTCGGGGTCCCAATTCTTGTCCAGCCAGGCCCGGAGCTCGCTGAGCAGCTCGTCGGTGCTGGCCGTCTCGGTCACGGTGTCGATCACGTCCCGAAAGTTACCGGGTGCGTAGCGAACCGGGCGACTCGGCAGGAACGCCGGTAGCGTGCGCTCGCATGAGGGACGAGCGGCTCGACGCTGCGTTCGAGGCCTGGCTGGGGGCCCAGACGGCGGCGCTGGACGTGGTCCGCCAGGCGACCGAGGTCCCCGAGAGCGACGTCGACCTGGCCGAGGGCTACCGCTGGGTGACCCGCCTCTCCCGCCTGGCCCTGGACTGGATCGTCGAGGGCTCGGACCCGCTGCACCCCGAGGTCTTCACCCTGCAGGACGAGTACAAGAAGCTGCTCGTGGACAACCCCGACACGCACTATCTCTTCTGCGTCATCGACGACGCCCACGTCTACCGGCTCACGGGCTACCGGGGAGAGTGCGCCTACCTCGGGATGACCTTCGGGACGGCCTTCGGCCAGGGCCCGGCCGGCGGCCGGACGGGCACCCAGACCCAGACGCACATCGACGAGTTCGAGCTCGGCCCGAACGGGGAGGTGGACATCTTGATCGCGCCGGCCGACAAGATGCCCGACCCCCTTCCGCGCAACGCCGTCGTGCTCGAGCCGGGCACGGCGCAACTGGCGATCCGCGAGACGCACTTCGACAAGCGGCCCGAGAAGTTCTCCCGGTTGCACATGGAGCTCGTCCCCCAGCCGGGGGAGGTCGTGCCGCCGCCCCTGCTCTCGGCCGAGGAGCTGGCGCCGAAGCTCGAGTTCGCCGCCATGTTCCTCACGTTCGTCGGCGGGACAGCGCTGCAGATGTGGCGCGACGCGGCGTCGAACCTCAACACGTTCGGCGGCCAGTCCGGGGCGGCGCACGTCGCGGCGCAGGAGGACGAGGTGCGGACGCACACCAACGCGGAGATGACGTACCACGGGGGACGCTTCGAGCTCGCCGAGGACGAGGCGCTGGTGGTGACGGTGTACGAGCCGGACAAGCCGTTCTTGTACTGGGGCCTGACGCTGACGTCGCCGTGGATGGAGAGCTTCGACTACCGCTACACGACGACGAACCTGAACAACAAGAACGCCAAGCGTTCGGATGACGGCTCGTGGCGGCTGGTCATCGCGCCGCGCGACCCGGGCCCGGGCGTGGAGAACTGGCTCGACACAGGGGGGCGCCTCGAGGGCTACATGCTCGTGCGTTGGATCCTGGCCGACGGGCCGCCCCACCCGAGCGCCGAGGTGGCGAAGATCAGCTCGCTCTAGATGTCGGTCAACTCGGACGGCTGGGGACTTCCTGCACCATCCAACCGTTCCCGTCAGGGTCGCTGAACGACATGAAGGTTTCGTAGTCGGCCCGGTTCGGACCGGGACCCTCGGCCTGCACCCCGTCAACGAAGTGGAACATGCCGCTGGAGTCGACGCCGTGCGCGCGCAGATGGGCCTCCGCCGCCTCGATGTCGCGCACCACGAGATTGAGACCCTGCAGCGTGCCGGCCGCGCCCTCGTTCTTCATCAGCGCGATGGAACACCCGGAGCCGCTGGGGGTCAGCTGGACGACGCGGAAGTCCTCTCCGGCGCTGTGGTCGACGTCGACATTGAAGCCCATCCGATCCGCGTAGAAGGCCTTCGCCTGGTCGACGTCGGCCACGGGCACCACGATCTGTTCGATTCGCCAGTCCATCCCGTAAGTCATACCGCAGGCTGTTCCGGCGGCGCTCAGACCTCCGAGGGCACGCCGAAGCGTGCCTGGTACGGCGCCACGAGCGCACGGTGCGTCGCCAGGTCGAGCCCCGTGTCGGCGAACGAGTAGTCGTGCCCGGGCGTGCGGCTGGTGTGGCGCGCCGCCAGGTAGGCGTCGAGCGCGCCGCGGAACGCGGCGGTCACGGGCAGGCCCCACGACGCATAGAGGCGCTCGACCACGCCCAGCGGGTCCGCGGTCAGGTCCTTGTAGACGACGTCGGCGATCTGGTCGTTCGGGACGGCACCGGCGTCACGCTCGGCCGTGACGGCGTCCATCTGCAATTCGAGGCCCATGGCCATGAACTCGACGAGGACCGAGTGGTCGACGTGGTCCGAGTGCATCCAGTGCAGCGTGGCCATCAGGTCCGACAGCGAGCCGATGACGCGGAGCGGGTCGCGATGGGTGATGACGACGCGGGCGTCGGGGTAGGTGGCGAACACGAGCGGCAAGGCCGAGAGGTGCGAGGGGGCTTTCACGACCCAGCGGACCGTGGGCCGCTCGGCCACCCACTGCAGGGTCTGGAGATGCCGCTTGTGCCAGTCGTAGATGGGGGACTGGTCGACACCACTACGCCACACCGTGTACTCGCCGACGTTGTAGAGGCCGGTGAACACGTCGCTCGAGAACTGGTGGGAGAAGGCGAAGATGCATTCGGTGGGGAGCCGGCCGCCGTTCTCGTGCATCGCCGTGAAGGCGGGCACCATCTCGTCCATGAGCTTGATCTCGTCGTCGCACACGTCACCCGACGCGTCGTCGTAGGGGACGCTGTGGAGCAGCTCCCAGAGCAGGGGCGGCCGGTTGTCGGGGTCGCAGGCGAGGAGTTCGTGCAGCAGCGTGGTGCCCGAGCGGCCGAGCCCGGTGACGACGATGGGGGCCTCGACCGGCTGGCGCAGGACGGCGGGCTCCTTCTTCCACAGCGCGACCATGCGCAGCCGGTTCTGCAGGATGAGTTGCAGCTCGCCCCGTGTCCGCAGGCGGCCGGGCAGGTGGAGCTGCGCCTCGCCGTCGAGCGAGGTGCAGAGGCGGGTGAACGGCTCCTCCCACCAGGTGTCGCCGAAGTCGTCGAGGCCGGTCGTCGACGTGGCGGCAGCCCGCAGGTCCTCGGGCCGCAGCGAGATCAGCGAGCGCCCGTCGTCGCCGACGCCCTGCCCGAGCGTGACCATCTTGTCCGTCCACGGGCTGCGCGGCGGGGGGGACCAGGGCACGCGCAACCGTACCCGCAGCGAGGGAGAATAAAGAGGTGAGCGGAGCGGCCGCACTGAGCGTCGACGAGATCGTGGCCGTGCTCGAATCGGGTGCGGATCGCCCGCTCGGCCCCGGTGTGGCAGTGACCCAGCTCGATCACGCTTTGCAGACGGCGGCGGCGCTGCGCCACGACCACCCCGACGACATCGAGCTCGCAGTGGCCGGGTTGGTCCACGATCTGGGCCAGCTCCTGCCGGGCGCCCGTGACGAGACGCACGCCCACGACGGCGGGGCCGCCGTCCGGGGCGTGCTGGGGGAGCGGGTGGCGGGGATCGTCGCCCTGCACGTGGAGGCGAAGCGCTACCTCGTGGCCACCGACGGCAACTACCAGGCCCTACTGACCGAGGACAGCGTCGTCTCACTGGGTCGCCAGGGCGGTGTCCTCGAGCCCGGCCGAGGCGTCGGCGTTCCTGGCCCTGCCCTGGGCGGCCGATGCTGTCACCCTGCGCCGGGCCGACGACGGCGCCAAGGTCCTCGGCCTCGAGGTTGCGGGCCTCGAGGAGTGGGTACCTCTTCTCCACCGGATGTGACGGCCGCGCAACAGGTGCGGCATTTGAGTACTGTCGGCCGCGCCCGAGCGGGTGTTCGGGGCAGCATCCTGCGGGGGGTGTGCAAAGAGAATGAGCGGCGGGGACGGCGGGGTCCTCCTCATCGAGGCACGAAACGACGGGCCGCGGCGTCCGGCTGCGGCCGGGGCGGGCCGGCCACCGGCGGCGGGCCCGGCGGCACCAGCGTGGCCGCTCTCCCTGCTCGCGGCCCGCGAGCGGGCGAAAGTTACCCGTAGGGAACCAGCCCAGCGCTCGTTGTGCTCGGTGGATCGAAGGGATCCACGGGGAGGGCACGCCTGGTGAAAGGACCACGCCGGTCGGTCGTGACGCGATTCCGCGAGCGTCGCTACAGCCCGGCCGCGTTTCGCGTTGGCCTGGCGATCGCCGTCGCGGCGGCGGTGTGCATCGTCGAATTCGGATCCACTTCGGGTGCCGACACCACGTTCGTCCCCGGAAATGCGACCGCCACGGCGCAGGCGGTCTCCGTGGCGCCCACCACGGGCGGGCTGAATTACGCGATCACGCTCGGCATCTCCATCTCGGACTATCAGGACATGGAGGCGCAGTCGCTGTCGCAGACGATCGACCTCGGCACGATCGGCACGGTCCTCGAAGCGGCCGGGTGCAGCGGCGGCCCGCCGATCCTCGCATCGAAGGATGTGCCGCCCTCCGTGCAGGCCGAGTCGGTCAACGGGAACCAGCAGCTGGGCCAGACGATTACCCCGGCCGCCTTCCCGATCGGCGTCGGTACCGAGTCGGCCAACGTCACCACGCAGCCGACGGCCACCTCCAACACTGCGGTCGCCGGCATCAACGTGCCGGGCAACTTCTTGTCGGTGTCGGGCCTGTCGTCGACCTCGCACACCTCGATCGACAACGGTGCCACCCGCACGGCGACGGCGACGTCGACGATCGGCACGATCTCGCTCGTCAATGGGCTGATCCAGCTCGGCGGCCTGGTGTGGACGGCGACGCAGCAGACGGGCGCCACTACGACCTCTACCGCCACCTTCAGCCTCGGCACCCTCACCGTGGCGGGGGTCAAGATCGACCTCTCGAAGTACATCCCGACGACGGGCAACTTCAACCCGCAGACGCTGCTGAACATCATCAACACGGTGTTGACGCCGATCGGCTTCAACATCCAGTGGCCGGCTGTGTCGACGCTGGCCGACGGCACCGTGCAGATCTCGCCGCTGACCGTCGGCATCGACAACAACGCGTTGGGCCAGGAGATCATCGGCTCGAACCTGGGCTCGATCCAGACGCTGCGTTCCGCCATCGTCAACGCGTTGGTCGACGCGAACTGCAACTTCGCCACTGCGTTCGCGCTCGGTGACATCGGCATCGGCGTGCTGGCCGGCGGTGGCAATCTGAACGTGCAGTTGGGCGGCGCCAGTGCGGAGACGAACGACCTGGCCGAGCAGTCGCCGTTCGCCACCGGGACCCTCGGGGCGGGGACAGCGCCGGCGACCGCCACGACGGGCGGCAACACCGGCAACACCGCGCCGGCTGCAGTGGCTGCGCCGGTGGGCAACACCGGCCTCGGGCTGAGCACGGCCGGCACCCCCGGGACGACTGGCTCGACGGGGACGGGCGGGGGAGGGGCCAAAGAGTCGCTCGGGCCCGATCTCGAAGACGACGGCCTGCGTGAGCCTCGGGCCGTCGGGCGGCGGGTGCAGTTCGGGCAACGTGGCGGTACCGATCGGCCTGGCGTCGCTGGGCGTGCTGGTGGCGCTCTTCACGTGGGACTACCTGCGGCAACGCCGCCGCGACAAGTTGCTGGGAGCAGTGGAGGGAGCGAAGTGAGCGATGTGAGCGCAGGGGCAGGCGCGGGCGCAGGCCCGGGGGCGCGGCTCCAGCAAGCTTCGGCTGTCGGCGGCCAAGTCCAACGGCCGGCTGCTCAAGGGGTACGGGCCGTTGGCCGCGCTGTTGATCGCGTTCGTGCTGATGGCCGTGCTCGTGCCGACCAAGGCGCCGCAGCAGGACGTGGTGCACGAGACACAGAAGGTGACGGGCGGCACGGGCACGGGCTCCGCGGCTGCGAGCAAGGGGACGGCCGGGACCGCGGGCTCGTCGGCCGCCGGGACGGCGGGCGGTGCCGCCGGCGGTGGCGCGGCATCGGCGGCTCACGCGTCCGGGACCGCAGCGAGTGCGACGCCGGCGGGCAAGGTGGGCTCGTGTGCGGGTGCGCAGGTGTCGGGCGATCCGTACTCGCCACCGTGCATCTCGTTCTCGGGCAGCAACGGCGGCGCCACGTCGTCCGGCGTCAGCGCGTCGCAGATCAACGTGACGTACCGCATCACCGCGGACTCGGAGAGCTTCCAGCAGACGCTGGCCTCGCTGGGTGGCGCCAACATCGTGGACACGACGGCGGACATCGAGCGGACGATCAACGCGCTGGCGACGTACTTCGACAACCACTTCCAGTTCTACGGGCGCAAGCTGAACATCGAGTACTTCAACGGGCAGGGCTCGATCACCAACGAGCTCCTCGGCAGTGGCCAGCAGCAGGCCGACGCCGACGCGGTGACGGCGGCCCAGCAGCTCCACGCCTTTGCCGAGATCAACGCGGCCTCCGAGCCCTACGGGGTGGCGCTGTCCCAGCAGCACGTCGTGAACTTCGGGGTGCCGTACCTGTCGGCCTCGTTCATGGGCCAGTACGCGCCGTACATGTGGAGCCTCGACACGGAGTCGAACGACGTCGTGAGCGCCACCTCTGACCTGTACCTCAAGTCCATGGCCGGTCAGAACGCCAACTTCGCCGGGGGCAGCCTGCAGGGCAAGCCACGCAAGGTGGCGATCATCGCCCCGAGCGACCCCTGGTACCAGACGGCGGCGGCGAGCGCGGTCGCGGCAGCGCAGGCGGCCGGGTACCCGATCACGGACGACATCCAGTACCAGTTGAACCTGTCGACCCTGTCGAGCCAGGCGGCGACGGTGATCAGCCAGCTGCAGAACGACGGCATCACGACGGTGTTCTGCGGCTGTGACCCCGTCTTCCCGGTGTATCTGACGTCACGAGCGGCGGAGCAGGGCTACACCCCCGAGTGGGTGGTGGCCGGCGTCGCCCTGACCGACCAGGACATCGTGGGCCAGCTCTTCCAGCAGGCGGAGTGGTCGCACGCCTTCGGCGTGAGCTTCAACGGCCCAACGGTGCCCAAGCAGGACACGTTCGGCTACGCCGCCTACAAGTCGGTGGACCCCAACAGCGAGCCGGCGAACTCGGTCGACATCATCTACGCACAGATGTACGAGATGGCGATCGGGCTCCAGATGGCGGGCCCCAACTTGACGCCCCAGTCCTTCGAGAACGGCATGCGGGCGTATCCAGGGAGCCAGGCCGGCGCGTCCAATGCGCTGTACGGCACGTGGGGCTTCCCATCCGGCCACTTCACGCCGCAGCTGGACTGGTCCTTCATCTACTGGAACCCCAACCTGACGTCGGCGTACAACGACAAGCCGGGCGCCTACGTGTTCTCCAAGACGCGGACGCCGATCGGCAACTACGCCGGCGGGGCGCTCCCGTTACCCGCTGGCTTCCCGTATACGGCGGCGGGTTCCGGGTAGCGCGCCGCGGGTCGATGCGGATGCAAATGCAAATGCGAATGCGAATGCGAATGCGAATGCGGACGGGAGCTTTAATTGCTCGTGAGCGACGGATGCGGGACCTGCGGGTTGCGGGCAGCGTGATCGGCGTGATCGGCGTGATCGGCGTGAAGCGTGACGCGAGGTGAGTCTCACCGTCACCGAACAGATCGAAGACGTGTGGAGCAGCGTCTCCAACGGGTGGACCCGCGTGCCTGTTCGCGTGCGCGCCACCGCGATCACCGTCGTGGCCGCGCTGATTCTGTTGTTCGTGGTCCCGGTTATCTGGCCGCATGGGGCCCCGCGTGGCCAGATCCTCAACGGAGCGGAGTTCGGCGCCGTCAACGGGCTGCTGGCGCTGGGCCTCGTGCTCACGTACCGGGCGTCGCGGGTCATCAACTTCTCCTACGGCGCCATGGGAGCGCTGGCGGCGACGGTTGCGGTGGAGCTCAACCTGGCCCACCACGTCAACTGGTTCGTCTGCATCGGGATCGCCCTGCTCGTCGGTGCCGCGTTGGGCCTGTTCGTCGACTTCATCATCCGCTGGCGGTTCTTCTCCGCCCCACGACTGATCGTCATGGTGGTCACGATCGGGCTGGCCCAGCTCTTCGGCGGCATCCAGTTGCTCGTGCCGGGCTGGCTGAGCGGGCCCTCGATCGTCGGGGGTGTGACGACGCCGCTGACGGCGCACCACGTCCTCATCTTCCCGGTGCTGTTCAACGGGAACGACCTGCTGATCGCGATCGTCGTGCCGGTCGTCCTGGTCGCCCTCGGCTGGTTCCTCCTGCGCACCGACGCCGGCATCGCCGTGCGTTCGGTAGCCGACAACGCCGACCGGGCCCGGCTCTTGGGCATTCCCGTGCGGCGGCTGTCCACGCTCGTCTGGGTGATCGCGGGCCTTTTGGCCGGGCTCACCAGCATTTTGAGTGCGCCGTCCGCGGGCATCACGATCGCGGCGGGCGCGGGGCCGGCGCTCATCCTCCCGGCCCTCGCCGCAGCGATCATCGCCAGCATGGAGAACCTCCCTCTGGCGTTCGGGGCGGGCGTCGGGCTCGGAATCACGACTGGGCTCTTCGAATTCAACATGCCGCGTTACGGCAGCGCGGTCGGCGACGTCGTCAACCTGGTCGCCATCCTCCTCGGGCTCCTGTTCCTGCAGAAGCGGCGCGGGCGGGCGGACGACGCCGAGGAGACGTTCTCGGCCACGGGCATCCTCAAGCCGATTCCCGACGCGCTGCGCAAGCTGCCCGAGGTGGTCGCCGGCCGGGTCGGCCTCTTCGTCATCGCCGCCGCCGTGGTGATCATGGTCCCGTTCGTCTTCGGGCCCGGGACGACGCTGGAGTACACGGGCGCGCTGGTGTTCGGCATCATCGCCATCTCGCTCGTCGTCCTGACGGGCTGGTCGGGCAACGTGAGCCTGGGCCAGTTCGCCTTTGCCGGCGTCGGCGGCGTGCTGGCGGGGGACTTGATCGAGAAGGCCAACGTCGACTTGTTCCTGAGCCTGGCCGCGGCGGGCGCGGCGGGCGCGTTGCTGGCGGTGATCGTGGGCGTTCCCGCCCTGCGCATCCGGGGCGCGTACCTCGCCGCCGTGACGCTGGCGCTCGGCGTGGCGGCGGACAACTTCTTCTTGAACCCGACCTTCTATCCGAACATCATCCCGCAGCAATTCCTGCGCCCGGTGCTCTTCGAGCGATTCGACCTGACGTCGAACAAGGCGATGTACTTCCTGGTCCTCGCTTTCCTCGCCCTGACGATCCTGTTCGTCCAGGGCCTGCGACGCGCCCGCTCCGGACGCGTGCTCCTGGCGACACGCGACAACGAGAAGGCGGCCGCAGCCATGTCCGTACCGCCCGTGCGGACGAAGCTGTCCAGCTTCGTGCTGGCGGGAACCATCGCCGGCGTCGCTGGTGGTCTCTACGCCGTGCTTCTCGGCGCGGTCGGCTTCAATACGTACGACGCGTCCTACGGCCTGGTCGTCTTCTCCATGGCGGTCATCGGCGGTCTCGGCTCCATCAGCGGGGTGCTGATGGGCGTCGCGCTCATCGAAATCCTCAGCTTCTGGCAGCCCAAGTACCAGCTGGTCTTCACCGGCGTGGGCCTGTTGGTGATCCTGCTCTTCCTCCCCGGCGGACTGGCCGAAGGCCTCCAGTGGGTCCGGGACCGCCTCTTGAAGGTGGTGGCGAACCGCCGCCAGATCGTGGTGCCGAGCCTGATAGCCGACAAGCGTGTCGAGCTGAAGGACCACGCGCCCGAGGAGACGGCACTGCTCGAGCACGCACTGAGCGAGGAAGAAGGCGACGCCGCCGCCGCCGCTGCGATCGATCGGGGCTTCGTGCCGGTCGCGGGAACCGCCGAGGAGAAGACGGACGAGGTGCCGGCGGTGGCGGCGACGGCGTCGGTGCCCGCCGTGTCGACCAACGGCTCCAACGGGCTCATGCCGGACACGCCGATCGCCCTCCAGTGCAGCAAGGTCGAGGTGTCCTACGGTCCGGTCCAGATCCTCTTCGGGGTCGATCTCGAGGTGCACGAGGGCGAGATCGTCGCGTTGCTGGGCACGAACGGCGCGGGTAAGTCGACGCTGCTCAAGGGCGCCAGCGGCCTGGTCAAGGTCGGCGGGGGCTCGGTCCGGCTGGGCGAGCAGTCGGTCACCGGAAACCAGGCGGAGGCGATCGCCCGCAAGGGACTCTCGCTCATGCCGGGAGGGCGCGGCATCTTCCCCACGCTCACGGTCGACGAGAACCTCCGGCTCGGGACGTGGATGATCCGCAAGGACAACCGCGCCGTGGGGGCGTCCAAGGAGAGGGTGCTGGACCTGTTCCCCATCCTCCGTCAGCGCAGCCATCAGCACGCCGGCAACCTCTCGGGCGGCGAGCAGCAGATGCTCTCGCTGTCCATGGCGCTGATGGTCACCCCGAAGGTCCTGATGATCGACGAGCTCTCGTTGGGCCTGGCGCCCACGATCGTGAGCCAGCTCATCGAGGTCGTCAAG
This sequence comes from uncultured Acidimicrobiaceae bacterium, assembly GCA_963783995.1. Taxonomy (GTDB): domain Bacteria; phylum Actinomycetota; class Acidimicrobiia; order Acidimicrobiales; family RAAP-2; genus Bog-473. The sequence continues at coordinate 1,770,347 of CAWAPU010000006.1, read as the reverse complement.
CAGCTGCACGAGTCCGGCACGACGATCATCGTGGTGGAGCAGTCCGTGAACGTCGCCCTCGAACTGGCCGAGCGCGCCGTCTTCTTGGAGAAGGGCGAGGTCCGTTTCAGCGGACGGACGGTCGACCTGCTCGAGCGGCCCGACATCCTGCGCTCGGTGTTCATCGCCGGCGCGGGGTCCGTGGAGGGCACCGTCGTCACGCCCGACGCCGGCCCCTCCGACCACCACGAGCCCACGAGCGCGGGTTCGGCGTTGCTGGTAGCCGACCCGCACAAGCGGGTGCCGCCTTCGGCGGAGGCGCCCGCGATCTTGGAGTGCAACGGCGTCCGCAAGAGCTTCGGCGGGATCGCGGCGATCCAGGACATCAGCCTCACCCTGCGTGACGGCGAGATCCTCGGGCTGATCGGGCACAACGGCGCGGGCAAGACCACGTTCTTCGACTGCATCTCGGGCTTCTTAGCGCTCGACGGCGGTCGCATCCGCCTGGGTGGCGTCGATATCGATTCGTGGCCCGGCTACATGCGCGCCGCCGCAGGGATCGGTCGGACGTTCCAAGAGGCCCGTCTCTACCCGTCCCTGACCGTAATCGAGACGATCGAGGTCGCCCTGGAGCGGCATCTGCAGTCGCGCGACATGATCGCCGCGGGCCTGCGTCTCCCGGCGTCGCTCGACTCCGAGGCGGACGCGTCCAAGAAGGCGAACGAGCTGATTGAGCTCATGGGCCTGGGGGCGTACCGGGAGAAGCTGGTGGGCGAGCTCTCCACCGGTACCCGCCGCATCGTGGAGCTCGCCTGCGTGCTGGGCCAAGAGCCCGGTGTGCTGCTCCTGGACGAGCCCTCCGGTGGCGTGGCGCAGCGTGAGACCGAGGCCATGGCGCCGCTGCTCATCCGGGTCCAGCAGCACACGGGCTGCTCGATCCTGGTCGTCGAGCACGACATGCCGCTGCTCACGGCGATCTGCGATCGCATGATCGCGCTCGAGCTGGGAGAGGTCATCGCCGAGGGCACTCCCACCGAGGTGCTCGAGCACCCAGCGGTGATCGAGTCGTACCTGGGCACCGACGAGTCGACCATCCGGCGGTCGGGGGTCAAGGTCGCTGAGGGCGCGGGCACCGGCGGCGCCTGAGGCGCTGCGCTGGGTGGCCGACGGCCGCCCGAGCTGCTCTCTAAAAAGGTTGGCCCGCGTTTTTGCAGGCGTATATGCGACCGGGCCCGTGTGGTGGTTTGCGGTGTATAGGGCCTGCGGCGAATCTAAATAACGGTCTCCTTATTGTCCGAGGCTGGATATAAGGACAACCGCCTAGGCACTCGCAAGAGACACCCGCCGTCGCCTCCGTATACGAACCAAAATTCGTCAGCTGGCCTCAGTGCAGGGCTTGCCAGCGAGACCAGGGCACGCCAGAGTCGGCCCGGTGGATACACCGATTGTCGGGACCTGCGACCCTCGCTTCGCCGGTGTGCGCGAGGAGTTCGTCCGCAATTTCGCCGAGCGCGACGAACTGGGGGCGGCGGTGTGCGTCGTTGTGGACGGGGCGACGGTGGTCGACCTCGCCGGCGGCTGGGCCGACGCCGAGGGGAGCTCGCCCTGGGGGCTCGACACGCTGGTGGACTTCTACTCGGTTGGCAAGGCCTTCCTCGCGCTCTGCGCGCTCCGCCTCGTCGACGAGGGCGCGCTCGCGCTCGATGAGCCCATCGCCCGCGTCTGGCCGGAGTTCGCCGTGGCGGGCAAGGGCCAGGCGACGCTGCGCCACGCGCTGTGCCACCGGGCCGCGGTGCCGGCGATCCGCACCCCGCTCACCAACGAGGACCTGTGGGACTGGGACCGGATGACCGCTGCGCTGGCCGCGACCGAGCCGTGGTGGGAGCCGGGTACGCGCCACGCGTATCACACCAACACCTACGGACATCTCATCGGTGAGGTCGTGCGGCGGGCCAGCGGCGAGACGGTGGCGCGTCGCCTGGCCGCCATGGCCGGACCCCTCGGTGCCGACGTGCATGTCGGTGTGCCGGCGGGGGAGCGCGGGCGGTGCGCGTCGGTGGTCTTCGTCGCGCCGGGCCGATCGGGTGAGGTCGACACGACGTCGCTCGTTGGCGATCAGCTGATGGAGATGCTGAGCTACTTCAACCCTCCGGGTTACTCGTCCATGGACGTCGTGAACACACCGGAGTGGCGCACCGCCGAGATCCCTTCGACAAACGGACACGGCACGGCGCGCGGTGTTGCGTGCATGTACGACGCACTCCTGCGACGGGGCGTCCTCTTGAGCGCCGAGCTTCTCGCCGAAGCGGTATCGCCGCAGTCGGAGGGTTTCTGCCCGATCCTGCACGAAGACGTCACCTTCGGCCTCGGTTTTAAGCCGACCGTGCCGCGTCGGCCCTTCGGCCCCAATCCGCACAGCTTCGGTCATTTCGGTACCGGGGGTGCAGTGGGGTTCGCCGACCCCGACGTGCGCGTCGCGTTCGGCTACGTCATGAACCACGTCATCCCCCGTTGGCAGAGCACACGCAACCGGGCGTTGATCGACGCCGTTTACGCCGCTCTTTGACGCATCAACCGGCGTGCACGACACGCATGAACGGCCGGTTTCGTGGTTGTGGCGCATCGGTGAATTGACGCGCATTGCCGCATAGGGCGCGACCCGCCGGGTATAGGGAGTCCGAGTCGCGACAGGACGGGTGACGCAGCAGTCGCGCGCAGCAAACATCTCCACGACGAGGAGCCGTGTCGCGTGCTCGCGCCGTTGAACATTGACCTGAGAACTCCACACTCGCGCCATTCGACACAGGGGACGAAAACCAACATGAGTACAGACGTCATCGGATCGCGCTATCGGCTGGGCAGTGTGGCTGCCTGCACGCCCGAAGTGACGACGTGGCAGGCGCGCGACACCTGGCTTGACGAGGGGGTGCTGGTGGTGATGCCGGAGCCCGGTCAAGCGGTGCGTTTCGCCGCGATCACCGACGCGGTGATGGACCGCGCGTCGGCGCACCTCCTGCGGGTGTACGACGTCAGCACGGGCACCACGGCGGACCCCTTCGTCGTCTTCGACCTGCCGGACTCGACCTTCTCGGATGCGCACGTCCCGCGCGAGGAAGAGGACGTACTCGCCACCGGTCAAGCGCTGGGTGATGCGCTCGAGGCGTTGCATGGTCGTGGCGTCGTCCACGGCGAGCTCCACCCCGGTTCCATCGCCGTGACCGCGGCGGGCGAGCCGGCGCTGTCGCCGTGGCCCTTAGCGCCCCGGCCCGAGTGCTGGAGCGGACCGGGAGGTTTTGGGAGTGCGCCCGACGACGGACGCGACGCCTCGACGCAGGACGACCTCCGGGCGCTGGGGGCGATCTTGCTCGGCGCCCTGGCCGGACCGCCGCTGCTGTCGAACCAACAAGTGGACAACCTGGAGCGGGAGCTCGCTGACCGGGCGCCGAATGCCGTCACCATCGCGGACCGCGCTCTGACCCCGCCGGATCGGGGCGGCTACGAGGACGTGGCGGAACTACGCCATGACTGCGAGGCGGCGCTTTCGGGTCGCCCCGTGGGAGGCGCTGCCCCGACTGCGGACGCGGGCACGGTCCGCCGTGCCACCAAGGTCGCACCTGCACGCCAGGAAGCGGCCCTCTCCGAAGGGCGCCGTGCCGCCCTGGTCGTTGCGGCGACGGGCGCCGCCGTGTTGGTGGGGCTCGGGGTCTCGGGAGCACTGGGCGCTCATCCGGGTCTCACGGTCCACCCGGTCTCGAGTCACGCAGCCGCCTGCCCAGGACACCGCCCCGCGTCTCCCTGTAGCCCGGGCGATCGGGCGGTGCCGAATGGCGTGGCGGCCCCGGTCGAGGAGGGTCCGAGTCCCGCCGCGTCCGCACGACTGGCCGACCACGCTGTCGTCGCCACAACGACTGGCTCGGCCGCGCCCGGCGCGTCGCCGCCGGCCGCCCCAGGCACTCCGACCACGTCCACCACCACAACAGAGCACCCGGGTTCCACGACGACCAGCCAGCCGCCCGCGTCCACGACGACGACGAACGCGCCGGCGTCCACGACCACCTCGACCTCCACGACGACGTCCACGAGCGCGCCGTCGTCCACGACCACGTCGTCGTCGATGCCCAACACCATGGAGGCCGGCACGGACGGCTCCGGGGCCGCGTCGCCCGGAAGCGGGGGTGGAGGCCCCGGTGCCCACAGCTTCGGCCCCGGCCCGGGAGGCTGACCGATGTTCGTCGCGCTCGCGCTGCTCGTCGTCTCGCTCTGCCTCTTCTCCGTCGCCATGGCGACGTTGTGGTGGATGCTCCACGCCTGGCGCACGCCGGAAGTCTTCCGCTCGCTCGGCTTCGGTCAGGTGGTCGCGGGCCGCGCCGAGTCGCCGTTGAGCTTCTCCCTGATCGTCCCGGCGCGCCACGAAGAGGCAGTGCTCGGGACGACGCTCGACCAGCTGGCCGGATTGGACTACGCGGCGTTCGAGGTCCTGGCCGTGGTTGGCCACGACGATGCCGGCACCAAGGAGGTCGCCGACGCGGCGGCGCGTCGGCACGCCGGGCGGATCCGGGTCGTGGTCGACCACTCGTGGCCGAAGAACAAGCCGACGGCACTCAACACTGCGCTGGCCGACTGCCGCGGCGACGTGGTCGGGGTCTTCGACGCGGAGGACGAGGTACACCCTCGTCTTCTGCGTCAGGTCGCCGGCGCGTTCGACCGGAGTGGCGCCCACGTCGTCCAAGGCGGTGTGCAGCTCGTGAACTTCCAGTCCAGTTGGTACGCGCTGCGCAATTGCCTCGAATACTTCTTCTGGTTCAGGTCTCGGCTCCACCTGCACGCCGAGCGGCGGTTCATCCCGCTCGGCGGCAACACGGTGTTCGTGCGTACCGACCTGTTGCAGGCGGTCGGCGGATGGGACCCGAAGTGCCTGGCCGAGGATTGTGAGCTCGGGGTACGGCTGTCCAGCCTCGGTGCCCGCGTCGACGTGGCCTACGACCCGATGCTCGTCACGCGTGAGGAAACGCCGGGGACGTTGCGGGGACTGCTCAAGCAGCGGACCCGGTGGAACCAGGGGTTCCTGCAGGTGCTGCGCAAGAACGAGTGGCGCAACCTGCCGACACGCGGCCAGCGTGCGCTGGCGCGTTACACGCTGGCGATGCCGTTCCTCCAGGCGTTCACCGGGCTCGTCATCCCGCTCTCCATCTACTCCATCATCTCCCTCAAGATCCCGGTCGCCCTGGCGCTGGTGTCCTTCCTGCCGGTGATCCCGACGCTGGCGGCGCTGGCGTTCGAGCTGGTCGGCCTACGCGAGTTCGGCCGCGTCTTCTACGTGAAGCCGCGGGCGTACGACTACGTCCGCCTCGTGCTCGGCATGTTCCCGTACCAGCTGTTCCTGGCGGGTGCGGCGGTGCGCGCGGTCGTACGCGAAATGCTCGGGATGCGCGGCTGGGAGAAGACGGCCCATACCGGAGCGCACCGCCCAACCGTCGAGACCGCAGGCCAGGCTGCGCCGCGGGCCGCAGACGCAGACGCAGAGCCCGAACCCGCCCTCACCATGGCCGGGGAGCGCTCGTGACCCAAGCACCCGAACTCCCACGGCTGGACCGGCCGCTCGAGCTGCCGCCACGCCCCCTGGACGCGCCGCGCCGTGTCATCTCGGTCGACGACCTGATCAGCGGCCGGGCGCGCCGGGGCCCGGTGCATCCTCCGCTCGGCCAGCGGACGCTCCGCTACGCGCGCACCTGGGTACGCCGGCACCGCGTCAGCCTCGCCCTGTTGTCGTGTCTCCTCGTCGTCGTGGGCATCGTGCACGGCGTCGGCATGTCACGCATGCCGCTCCCCGTCGACGACGAGGGGACGTACATGGCCCAGGCCTGGGCGGTCCAGGTCCGTCACACCCTGACGCCGTACACCTACTGGTACGACCATCCGCCGGTCGGCTGGATCCAGCTGGCCGGGTGGACCTTCGTGACCCACGCCTTCTCCGGCTCGACGCTTGCCATCGTCGCCGGCCGCCGCATCATGTTGCTGTACGCGCTGGCCGACGCCGCGCTGCTCTACCTGATCGCACGCCGCCTCCGTCTGTCGCGCCTGTGGGCGTCCGTCGCCGTGCTGGCCTTCGCGCTGAGCCCGTTGGCCGTCGACTACCAGCGCATGGTCTATCTCGACAACCTGGCGATGCCCTGGCTGCTGGCCTCCTTCGCGCTCGCCCTGACGCCGCGGCGCCGGCTGTGGACGTTCGGTGCCGCCGGCGCCTGTTTCGCCATTGCCGCGTTGAGCAAGGAGACGATGCTGCTGTTCCTGCCCGCGCTGGTGTATCAGGTCTGGCAGCGCGCGCACCGCACGACACGCGCCTTCTGCGTGACCGCGACGGTCGCCGTGTTCGCACTGATCCTGGCCGTCTATCCGTTGCTCGCGGTGCTCAAGGGTGAGCTGTTGCCGGGGCCCGGCCACGTGAGCCTTGCCACGGCGATCAATTTCCAGCTGAGCGGCCGCCAGGGCACGGGCAATCCGTTCAACCAGACGAGCCAGGCACACTCGCTCGTGGCGGGTTGGCTCCACCTGGACCCTTGGCTGCCCGTGGCCGGCCTCATCTGCCTGCCCGTCGGGTTCTGCGTACGTCGCTACCGGCCGCTCGCGGTCGCTGAGGCGATCGCCTTGCTCGACGTCCTGCGGGGTGGGTACCTCCCCGTGCCCTACGTCATCGGGCTCCTTCCCTTCGCCGCGCTCCTGGTGGCCGCCACCGGCTCGACGCTCAGCGGCCTGGTGCACTGGACCTCGCAGCGCCGGGCTTGGGCGGCGGCGAAGGCAGGCCTTCTCCTCGGTGCGGCGGGCGCTTTGCTCGCCTTCGTCGTGCCGGCCTGGGCCAGCGGCTTGCACACCCAGATGACCCTCGACCAGGTCGCGCCCACCGCACAGGCCGAGACGTGGGTGGAGCAGCACGTGCCACGAAGCGACCGCCTGCTCGTCGACGACACGGTCTGGGTGGACCTGGTCGATCACGGGTTCGACCGTCCTTATGGCGTGGTCTGGTTCTACAAGCTGGGCTACGTCAACCAACTCGACCCATCGGTGCGACGGATCCTCGGTGGCGGGTGGCGTGACTTCCAGTACGTGATCGTGACGCCGTCCATGCGCGCGGCCATCGCCGGGTCCGGGGCGCGGGCGCTGCCGCAGGTCGCGGCGGCCGTGGAGCACTCGGTCCCCGTGGTCTCCTTCGGCCGTGGGGTCGACACGATCACGGTGCGCCGCATCCCGCGCACCGAACAGGCTGCGCCGACTCCTGCCGCGCACCCCGCAAGCTCTTCCTCCCATCCCAACCAGAGCAAGGAACAGAGACATGGCAGTTGACGAGACGCCCACTCCGACCCCCAGGTTCGCCACCGTGGTACGGGGCTATGACCGTTTGCAGGTCGACGACTACGTCGAGCACCTTCACCGCTGGATCGATCAGGCCGACTACCGCGCCCAGCAGTGCGAGGTGGCGGCCACGCGCGCCAACTCCGAGGCGGAGCAAATGCGCCGCCGGTTGGCCTCGGTCGACGCCGGCTCTCTCACCGCAACGCCCGAGTCCATGAAGGTGTTGGGCGATCGCGTGGGCGGGATCATGCAGTCGTCGTTCCAAGCCGCCAAGGACCTGCAACGACGGGCCGAGGACGAGATCCGCTCCCGGGCGTCGGCCGCCGAGGAGACCGCCACGCAGATCATCTCGGAGGCGACCCTGCGAGCCGAGGAATTGTCCCGGGCCGCCGAAGACCTCTTCGTCCAGGCCCAGGAGGTCCTGGCGAGTGCGCAGGCGACCGCGGGACGTGAGGTCGACGAGGCGAAGGCGCGTGGCGTCGCGGCGGGTGAGGAGTTGCTCGAGCGGGTCCGCGCCGAGGCGCGTGAGTTGGCGCGCCGCGCTACCGAAGAGGAGCAGGTGCGCCGCGAGCACCTGCAGGCCCTCGAGGACCACCGCCACCGGGTCATGGAGGAGATCGGTGTGCTCCACGAGCGTCTCGGCAGCATCGGTGAGGGCCTCTCGGCGCCCGCGCAGCCCAACCAGGCGAAGCATCGTGCCCGACAGGGCGAGCTCGAGCCCCCCAGCCCGACCCCGAACGCGGACCCGACCGCGCCGACGGCGCCGAACCAAGCGGAGCAGTCGGCGCAGTCGGCGCAACCGGCGCAGCCCAAGGCGAGCGACGACGACACGATGCTGGTCGAGCTGCCCGCCGGCGGGACCAAGCCGACCCGGCGCAAGGTGGCGTCGTCGGCCCGCTGAGCCCGACCCGGTGGCGCGCGCCCGCGCCACCGGTCGAGTCGACCCCTACGGCGCCACGGCGACCGACCCGCGGACGTGGCCCGCTCGTCGTGTCCCTCGTCGCACTCGCGCTCGCGCTCGCCGCCGTGACGGTGCTCGCGGCTGCGATTGCCGTGGGCATCGGCCCGTCGGGCATTCCCGCCCACCGAACACCTTCGTCGGCGCGACGCGCCGGTCCGCCCCACGTCCGGGCGCACACGCCCGGCCCGTCGACGCCGGCGCGCGTGCCGTCCTGGGCCGCCGACCAGGCCTTTGGCGCCTCGGTCTACTTCCTCGATCACTACGAGCTGTCGAGCGGCCGGGTCGTGCGCTGGGACCAGGGCGCGGACACCGTCAGCGAGGGAGAGGCTTACGCGATGTTGCTGAGCGTCGCCGGCGGCGACCGCACCCGCTTTGACGAGGCGTGGGGATGGACGCGCGTCCACCTGCTCGAGCCCGACGGCCTGCTGGCGTGGCACTGGGCCCACGGCCGGGTCCTGAGCAGCGAACCGGCTGCCGACGCGGACGTCGACGCCGCGTACGCGCTCGAGCTGGCGGCCACGCGCTTTCACGAGCCTGCCGACCTCTCTGCCGCCACGGCCATGGCGTCGGCCATCGTGGCCGACGAGACCGTCGCCACGCCGGCCGGGCGTGTCCTCGCCGCGGGACCCTGGGCGGTCGGGCCGCCGACGTTCGCCAACCCGAGTTACGCCTCTCCGTCCGAGCTCGCGGCGCTCGGCCAGCTCCCGGGCGAAGCCCAGACCTTCGCGACGCTGGCCGCGGGCACCCGCGCCCTCGTCGCTCAGATCCTCGACACCAACGCACTCCCGCCCGACTGGGTGCAGCTGACCAGCGGCGCGCCCGCCGCCGTGTCCCCCCAGGGCAGCGGCGCCGACGACCCCTACGGGTTCGATGCGGTGCGCCTCCCGATTCGCTGGGCGGCGTCGTGCACCGCGTCGGACCGCCACGCCGCCGCCTCGCTCTGGCCCACGCTGGGCGCGGCTGCCGAACGGGGACGTGCCACGGTCGACCTGGGACTGCGCCGCGGACGCCAGCAGAGTCGCGGCGCCGTCAGCTCGCCGGTCGGGCTCGTGGCCGCCGCGGCCAGCGGCTGGGCCGCCGGACGTCGTGCCGACGCGCTGAACCTCCTGGAGCGCGCCGAGGCGCTCAACCGCGCGCACCCGACGTACTACTCGAGCGCCTGGGTTGCCCTTGGCCGGGTCTTCCTCGAGACCGCTCGTCTCGGTACCTGCCCTGGCTGAGGCCTGCTGCCAAGAACCCCCGGCGGGCAATGAGCGTGCTCTAACGTTCCACTCACGCGGCCGCCAGGGCAGCGGTGGCGGGATCCAAGGGGGGCCAGGTGGCCTACGTAGCCGTGCCGGCGCCGAGCTTGCGTGCCGAGATGTGGTTCGACGGCCCCGCGCGCCAGCGCCGCTGGACGGTCCTGCTGCGCATCGTCCTGGCCATCCCGCAGTATCTGGTGCTGTTCTTCGTCATCCTCGCCGCGCTCATCGTCGTGATCATCGGCTGGTTTGCGGCGCTCGTCATCGGCCGCCTACCGGGATGGGTCCACCAGTTCGTCACCGGCGTCGTCCGGTGGCAGACGCGGGTCGGCGCCTATGGCTACTTGCTGACAGATCAGTACCCACCCTTCAGCTTCGACGACGAGGAGTACCCCGTCCGACCGATTCTCCCCCCGAACGGCAAACTGAGCCGCTGGTCCGTGCTGTTCCGCTTCATCCTCTTGATACCGGCTGCCTTCTTCTCGACGGTCGTCTCCTACGGGTTAGTCGCGCCGCTGCTGATCGTGACGTGGTTCATCGTTCTGATCAGCGGGCAGATGCCGACATCGCTCTTTTGGGCTTATGCCGCACTGAATCGTTATCTGATGCGCTATCAGGCCTTCGCCTTCATGCTGACGTCCGAGTACCCCTGGGGCATGTTCGGGGACCCTGACCCTCTCGACCCCTACGCCTATCGGCCACCCACCGCACCCTTTGCCTGGCCGGGCGACCCACCGCCGCCACCGCCGCCAGCAGCCCCCACGTCATTCCAGGGCGCGCCAGACCCCACCGTTGGCGGCGCACCGGCGTCGAGCGACCCGTCGACCGTTGCTGAGCCATCCGACACCCCTGCGTCAGGGGCCGAGGCATCCGGAGAGGCGACCGCATCGGCTCCGCCTCCTTTCGCGCCGGCGTGGGCCACGCCACCGCCGCAGCCACCTCCACCTCAGTGGATGAGTGCGCCACCACCTTCTGCGCCGCCGACGCCCGGCTGGATGGCTCCGCCTCCTGCAGCCCGTGCCGGAACGACCGATCGCAGCCGGATGACCCTGCCACCGGGGGCCCGGGGATGGCTTGTGTTCGCCATCATCTGGGGTGTGATCCTTTTCGGAACGAATGTCACGTTCAACTCGATCGAGGCGACCAACAACGCCAACAAGTACTCGTCCGACTACAACACGGTGGTCAGCGACTTCAACAACTCCAAGTCGGCCATCGACACCGCCATCTCGCAGTCGCGAAGCTGCACGACCACCGCATGTCTACGCCCGTCCCATTTGGCCGCGGCGACGTCACTGCAGCAGTTCGCCTCGGACGTACGCGCGATGAACTTGCCCTCCGGCGCGCAACAGACGGCCCAATCGGTGGAGAGCGATGCGACGCAGCTTGCCGACGCTTTCACCCAGTTGGCCAACAGCCCGAATGGCCAGGCGTACCGCTCGGCGGTGCAGAGCTCCGGTGTCAACACGCTGCTCCAGACGCTGCCCAACGACACGAACAGCCTGCTGAGCCAGTTGAACCACTATCTCGAGTGTCCTCCTTCGGCGACCGGCTTTGCCATTTGTGGGTGAGCGAGAACATCCGCACCGCTGATACGGATCGCCCGGCGGCATGACCGTGTCCTTCGAGGCCCTTATCGCCGAAGGCGCTGCCGTCCCCGTCGAAGGATGGGACTTCTCCTGGTTCGACGGCAGGGCGACGGAGGAGCGGCCCCCCTGGGGCTACGCCAGGTTGATGGGGGAGCGGATGGGCGCGGTCGGGCGCGCCCTTGACGTCGAGACGGGCGGCGGAGAGGTGCTGGCCACGGTTCCGGGTCCGCCGAAGTTCCTCGTCGCGACCGAATCGTGGCCGCCGAACGTCCTCGTCGCCCGCGCTCGCCTGCAGGGGATCGGTGCCCACGTCGTCGCGGTGGCGGACGCGCCGACGCTGCCCCTCGTCGACGGCATTTTCGAGCTCGTGGTGAGCCGTCATCCCGTGGTCGTCTTGTGGGACGAGATCCATCGGGTCCTTCGGCCCGGCGGCACCTACCTCTCTCAGCAGATCGGCGCGGGCACCAACCACGAGCTGACCGACTTCATGATGGGTCCGCAACCGGTCAACGAGACCCGCAGCCCACAGCGCACACGAGCCGCCGCCGTGGCCGCCGGACTCGAAGTCGTCGACGTGCGATCCAGCGCCCTGCGCGTGGAATTCTTCGACGTCGCCGCGGTGGTCTACTTCCTCCGAAAGGTGCTGTGGACCGTTCCGGACTTCACGGTCGAGCGGTACGAGGAGCGACTCCGCGCCATGCACCTCCACATCGAGTCCCATGGATCGTTCGTCTCGACGGCCCAGCGGATGCTGGTCGAGGCTCGCAAGCCCGCCTGAGCGAACCGGTCTCGTCCGGTGGTTCCGGCCTCAGCTGGCCTGGCTCACCGTGCTCATGTTGAAGTCAGGGATGCGGAGTGGGGGCATGACCGTGCGGTTGAGGTACTCGCCGAACTCGCGACCGAGCGAACGGACCGGAGTCCCGACTTCGGTGGCGCGCTTGAGGAGGTCCACCGGGCTCTCGTTGAAGCGGAAGTTGTTGGCCGCGCCGACGACGGCGCCGTTCTTGATGACGTAGACGCCGTCGCGGGTGAGGCCCGTCATCAGCAACGTCGCCGGGTCCACGGTGCGGATGTACCACAGGCAGGTCAGCAAAAGGCCGTCCTCGGTGCGCGCCACCATCTCGTCGATGGAGCCGCCGTCGTGATCGCCGCAGTGGAGGATCAGGTTGTCGATGTACGGCGCCATCGGGACCTTGGACTTGGCGGCGCCGGCCCGGTGATAGCGCAGGTGCGCCAGCACGCCTTCGCGCAGCCAGTGGGTGCGCTGGCTGGGCAGCCCGTTGTCAAAGACCGACGTCTCGGAGCTCGACGCCCCCGTCGCGACGAAGGGCGTGCATTCGAGCCCCGGTTCATAGGGGTCGCTGTAGAGCGTGAAGGGCAGTGAGGTGATCGTCTCGCCGACCCTCGTCCCGCCGCCCTCCTTTGAGAAGACGGTCCGGCCGTCTTCGGTGTCCTGGCCACCCAGCGCGTCGAAGTCGACCATGGCCATCATGTCGCCCGTGCCGGAGGGAGGCAGGATCACCTCGTAGCGGCCGGCCTCGAGGGCGATCTGATTCTTGGCCCAGTCCAGGCGTCGCCAGATCTCTTGCTCCATCTCGTCGAAGGAGGGACTGATGCTCGGCACGCCGACCCAGGCCGAGCCGCTGCCGTCCGGCGTCCGCCCGACCAGGTTGACCGCGCCGGTCGGCTGGGCGTACGAGAGGCGCAGCCCGGTAGAGCTCCCGAGGTACAAGGTGGCGACATCCACCTCGGCGAAGCCCGCCAGTACGACGTCGCGATCTCGGGCACGCTGGAAGGCCCCGGAGAGCGACGAGAGGACGCCGTCGAGCACCGAGGCGTTGGTCTCCTCGGGCCGCCCGTCGAAAGGGCGGCCGACGTCGGTGAGGGCCGAGGGGTGGACCAGCGCGAAGGCGTCCTCGGCCGGCGGCGACTGGCGGGCATCGGCCAGCGCGTCGTGGACCATGTCCGCCACGCCGTCGGTCCCGACGACACCGGTCCGGCTGGCGGTGGCGACCGCGTCACCGACGATGACGACGACGCTGACCTCGCGCGAGCGCGCCACGCCGTTGGTCGTGGTCGTGTTGAGGGCGAAGCGGACGTCGGCGTGGCTGCCCTCGTCGACGAGGACGATGCAGCCGTCCGCCCCGTCCTTCGACGCGGCGTCGACCCCGGCCTCGACGACCTCTTGCGGCGGGATCATGCGTCGGCCCCGAAGGGGTGCGGGCTCGGCGAGCACGCTGGCACCGTCAGCGCCCCGACTCCGCTCGAGCGTTGAGGATGTTGACGCCCCGCACGAGGACGGAGGGGCAGCCGTGCGAGACGGGCGCCACCTGGCCGGGTTGGCCCTTGCCGCAGTTGAACGCCCCACCGAGGACCCAGGTGGAAGCGCCGCCCACGGCCTCCATGGCGCCCCAGAAGTCGGTCGTCGTGGCCTGGTACGCCACGTCCTTCAACTGGCCGGCCAGCTTGCCCTTGTCGATCCGGTAGAAGCGCTGGCCGGTGAACTGGAAGTTGTAGCGCTGCATGTCGATCGACCAGCTCTTGTCGCCGACAACGTAGATGCCGCGGTCGACGCCGGCGATGAGATCGTCGGTGCCCGGGCCGTCGTCGCCCGCGTGGGCGAGCGACACGTTCGCCATGCGCTGGATCGGCACGTGCATCGGCGAGTCGGCGAAGGCGCAGCCGTTCGAGCGGGCGAAGCCCATGGACGCGGCGATCGCCCGGTCGAGTTGGTAGCCGACGAGGATGCCGTCGCGCACGAGGTCGAAGGACTGGCCCTCGACTCCCTCGTCGTCGATACGCACGGTGGCGAGGCCGTGCTCGATGGTGCGATCCCCGGTGATGTGCATGACCGGTGAGCCGTAGCGGAGGTGGTCGAGCTTGTCGAAGGTGGCAAACGACGTGCCGGCGTAGGCGGCCTCGTAGCCGACGGCGCGGTCGAGCTCCGTGGCGTGGCCGATCGACTCGTGAATGGTGAGCCACAGGTTCGAAGGGTCCACGACGAGGTCGTAGTTGCCGGCCTCGACGGAGGGCGCGGCGAGCTTCTCGGCCAGAAGCTCGGGGATCCGGTCGATCTCGGCGTCCCAGTCCCAGTTGCCCGCCGAGACCGGGCCGGCCAGGTACTCCCAGCCCCGGCCGACCGGTGGGGCGAGCGTGCGCATGGTCTCGAAACCGGACTCGGAGAGCGCCAGCGCCTCGAGCTGGCACTGGAGGCGGACCCGCTTCTGCGTGGTGCGCGTCCCGTTGGAGTCGGCCAGGTACGTCTCCTCGGCGACCGCCATGAGCGCGGCCGAGGTATGTGCGACGACTTCGTGCTCGCCGAGGCGGCGGCTCCACTCGGAGAGCAGGGCGAGCTTGTCGGCCATCGGGACGTCGGAGGGGTCGACGTCATACGCACTCGACCAGGACACGTCGCCGTGGGAAGGCTCGGGCGCCAGCTCGACGCGGCCGCCGCTGGCGTGGCTGGTGACGCGTGCCATCTCGCGGGCCTGGCGGACGAGGTCGGCGGCCTCCTCGGGACGCACGTCGACGGAGGCGGCGAAGCCGACCGCGCCATTGTCGACGACGCGCACGCCCATGCCGAAGTCGGTGCTGTCCGCCGTGGTCTCGGGTTGCGCATCGTGCAGGCGCAGGACCTGGTTGCGGATCCGCTCGACGCGCAGCTCGGCGGCGTCACACCCGGCGGCCGCGTCCAGCATGGCGTCGGTGAGGGCGCGCAGGTCGTCGGCGGGGAGCGGACTCACGTCGTGGGCGGTTCGGTCGAGGGCCCTCGGGGAGGAGTCGGTTGGCGCACCGGGAGGCCGGCAGCCAGATAGATGGAGTCGATGAGCTCCATCGTACGGATCGCGTCGACCGCGGTGGTCGGGAAGGAGGTGCCGTCTTCGATGGCGGAGACGAAAGCATCGAGCTGATAGTCGTACGTCGGGCGGCGGCTGAAGCGCTCACGGCGGGTGCCGAGCGTCGTCGTGACCTTCATGCGGTGGAAGTAGTGGGGGGCGAACGGGTTGAAGACCGAGACCTTGCCGTTCTCACCCGTCACTTCGGCGTGCATGCGGAGGACGGACGACGAGAACATCGAGCAGCCGATGTGGGCCCGACCGCCGTCGGGCAACGAGAAGTGTGCGTCCATGGCGCGGTCGACGCCGGGGGAGGAGAGCTTGGCTGACGCGCTGATGACGCGGGGGCCCGGCGCCATGAGGCGCAGCAGGCTTACCGGGTAGCAACCCATGTCCATCGTCGCCCCGCCGGCGAGCGCGAGCTGATAGCGGATGTCACCCTTCTTCCACAGCGGTGCCGAGAAGGCGACGTCGATATCGGTGATGTGGCCGAGCTCGCCGGAGCGGACGATCTCGATGAGCCGCTTGGTGAGGGGGTGGTACTGGTAATGGAAGGCCTCCATGATCACCAAACCGGGATTGCCGTTGGCCGAGCCCGCCACCAGCCGGGCCTCGTCGGCGTTGGCCGTGAAGGGCTTCTCGCAGAGCACGTGCTTGCCCGCCTTGACCGCCTCCATCGTCCAGTAGCCGTGGAGCCCGTTCGGGAGCGGGTTGTAGACGGCATCGATGTCGGGGTCATTGATGACGGCCTCGTAGCTGTCGAGGACCCGGGGGATGCCGTGCTTCTTGGCGAAGGCCTCCGCCTTGGTGCGGTCGCGGGCGGCCACGGCGGCGACCACCGCGCGGCCCGTCCGGCTGGCAGGCTTGATGACAGCGGCGGGAGTTATCTGGGCCGCCCCGAGCACCCCGATCCTCAGCACGTGGTCAGCGGTCACCTTGGGGCTCCCGGTTCCCCTGCGTTCACCCGGGCTGCGCCCGGGCCAGGGTTGGGACCTGGGGCGGAGCGGCCCCGGGCGAAGAGTGAGGCGAGGCGTGCACGGGCGTTCCTACAAGGTCTGATGGAGGAGGAGGCAGAAGTGCCAGCGGTAGGTTGCGCCGAAGCATGAGCACGGACGCTAACGCACGCGCGCCCCGGCCGAGTCTTGGCCACATCCCCGGGCTCGACGGGATCCGAGCGCTGTCGGTCCTGGCCATCATCGCCTTTCACACGGGACTGAACTCGGTCCCGGGGGGCTACTACGGCGTCGACGCCTTCTTCGTGCTCTCGGGCTTCCTCATCACGTCGCTGTTGGTGAAGGAGTGGGGTGGGACCGGCTCCATCCGGCTCCGGCGGTTCTGGGCCGGCCGGGCCCGGCGGCTGCTGCCGGCGCTCTTCTTGCTGATCATCGTGATGGGGATCGTGATGGCGGTCGTGCCCACGCTCCTCCAGGCGCCGCACATGCTCGGCTACGCCTTCGCGTCGGTCTTCTACTTCTCCAATTGGTACTCGGTCCACAACGGCGTCACGTACTTCTCGGGCACCGGGCAGTCGCCGCTGCTGCACACGTGGTCGCTGGCGATCGAGGAGCAGTTCTATCTGGTCTGGCCGCTGGTCGTCCTGGCGGTGCTGAAGTTCAGCCGGGGGCGCTGGTTCGCCTGGCGGCTGGGCTCGGGTGGCAGCCGGTCCCGGCATCCGGCGCGGGTGGCGCGGGCGGCGGGGTCGGCGGGGTCGCGGCGCACGGTCGACGTCCTGGGCGGGGGCACGCTCGTGCTGCAGCCGACGCCGTCGCGCGCGAGCCTCGATCCCGAGTGGGAGCGGCGCCGCCGCCTGCAGGTCCTGTTCGCGGTGGCGTGCTTCGGCTCGCTGGCGTCGGCCGTCTGGATGGTGTTCCTCGCGCCCAGCGGCTACACGACACGCGCCTACTACGGCACGGACTGCCGGGCGCAGGCGCTGCTCGTCGGCGCCGCCATCTCGATCGGGCTCACGCTGTGGCGCGAGGGGAGCCACCGTCGCTGGTTCACCCGCTCGGCCGGGGTGCTGGGCGTGCTCGGCGCCGCCGGAACCGCTGCGTTGTGGATGACGACGTCGGAGTACTCGACGTTCGCCTTCAGCGGCGGGTTCCTGGTGGCGAGCGTGGCGGCGGGCGCGGTGGTGCTGGCGTGCGCGGTGGCGCCGCGCTCGTTGGTGGTGCGGATCTTGGAGCTGCCGCCGCTGCCGCAGTGGGGCCGGATTTCGTACGGGATGTACCTCTGGTACTGGCCGGTGCTCCTCGTGATGACCGGCCAACGCCTGCACTGGGGCGTCTACCCGTTGTTCCTGGCGCGGGTCGGCATCACCGTCGCCATCGCCGCCTTGAGCTACGACCTCGTCGAGATGCCCATTCGGCGGGGCGCACTGAAGAACTGGCGCTCGTGGGTGGCGGCGCCCGTGGGGGCGGCGGCGGCCATCCTCGCGGTGTTCGTCAGCACGCTGGTGCCCGTGGGGGCGACGGAGTTGCAGGGGCAGCCGATCGACATCCAGTCGGCGGCGACGACCACGACGACCACGGCACCGCCGACGACGACCACGCATCCGCCCGCTGGTGGAGGTGGTGGCGGGGGGACGACGACGACGGTGGCGCCGACCACGACGACGACCACGGCACCGCCGCAGACGTATCTGTCGCTGCCGTTGCCGCCCCCGACGGGCAAGGCGCAGAAGCCGGTCAAGGTGTTGTTGGTCGGCGACTCAATCGCGGGCACGCTGGGCGTGGGGCTGGCGCAGTACGCGTCCGCCACGCACGACAAGGTGCAGATCGTCAACGAGGGGAACCCCGGCTGTTCGCTGTCGATGCAACAGCAGATCAAGACGCTGTGGTACACGCTGTCGCCCGGCCCGCCGTGCAGCGCCACGAATTCGAACGCGCTGTTCAACGCGTGGCGCAAGTGGGTGGACGCCTACAACCCCGACGTCGTCATCTACGTGGCGCGCGGTGAGACCTTCAATCAAGAGGTCAACGGCACGTGGCAGAACCTGGGGCAGGCGTCCTTCGACGCCTACGTGGCGAACCGCTACCGCGACGGGATCAGCGTCCTGGGCTCGCGGGGTGCGACGGTCGTCCTCATGACGTCCCCCTACTACGACAGCGGGACGCAACCGTCCGGCGGGCCGTGGCCCGAGGACGCGCCGCAGCGGGTGCAGATCGACAACTCGACGATCCGCCAGGTGGCGTCGGCCTCGACGACGGGGTCGGGCACCTCATCGGACGGCAAGGTCTACGTCTTCGACCTCAACACCGTGGTCGACCCCGGGGACAAGTACGACGCCAGCATCGGGCAGGTCAACATCCGCTGCGGGGACGGCGTCCACTTCTCGGCCTCGGGCGGGATCTACGTGGGGTTGCACCTGATGCCGGACCTCCTGGCGCTGGGACAGACGCACGCTGTGGCCTCGCCGGGTGGCGCGTGGCCGGGGACGATGCCACCATCGACCCCGTCGTGGTACCCGAGCCTGCCCTGCCAGTAGAACCGACTGCCGCTGATGCCGGCGGCGTCGGCGGCGTCGGCGGCTTCGTGCCGCCCGTCGTGCGGCGGGCGACCGCGGCCGACGTGGACGGGATGGCGGCCCAGCTGGCCAAGACGTTCTGGGACGACCCCGTCACGAGCCACATCTTCCGGCGGGGTGGCGAGCGCCGGCGCGACGCCGGGTTGCGGGCGTACTTCGCCACCCAGATGCGCGCCGACTACCTCCCCTTCGGGGGTTGCTACACGACCGACGGCTACGCCGGGTCGGCGATCTGGGCCCCGGCGGGGAAGCCGCTGCTGACTGGACCTGGCGCGGTGCTGACGATGGTGCCGGTGTTGCCGTACGTGTTCGACCGGTTGCCGACCACGCTGAGGATTTTGAACAAGATGGAGTCGTTGCACCCGCACGAGCCGCACTGGTATCTCGCGTCGTTGGGGACGGCGGTCGACCTGCAGGGCAAGGGCGTAGGCAGCGCCCTGATGCAGCCGGTGCTGTCGCACTGCGACGCCGCCGGGCTGCCGTGCTACCTGGAGTCGTCAAAGGAGCGCAACGTGCCGTTCTACCGGCGTCACGGCTTCGAGGTCGTGCACGAGGTGCCGCTGCCCGACAACGGCCCGTCGATCTGGACGATGTGGAGGGACCCGCAGCCCGTCCGGTGAGGCGCGGCTCGTGGTCTTCCTCCGGCTGTATACGCGCCCCTCTCTCGGAGAGTCGTAGTTCCCGAGAGTTTTAACTCTTGTCTTCGACGTTTCGCTAGCCACGACTCTCGGTTGCTCAGAGTTTCCGTTACGGCGCAGTAAGGCAGGCAGAGGGAGGAGGGCTCGTGAGAGCCCTGGATCGTCAGGCCAGGGGGAGCGCGTCCTCGGGTCCGTCGGCCCGGTGGTGCCACTGACTCCGGTAGATGCTCGCGTCCGGAGCGCGCCACGATCAGGGCGGCGAGACCGACCGCGATCAACGCCGGGGCCAAGATGGCGACCGACCCGGTCATCTCGGCGACCATGAGCATGACGCCGAGTCGGGCGCGCGAGATCGACCCGAAGCACGCCATCATCGCGGCGACCACGAAGGCCCCGGGGTCATGGGGGATCCCGGGGGCGAACGGCTCGAGGAGCCGCCACAGCGAGGCGCCAACGAACGCACCGATCACGATGCCGGGGCCGAAGACGCCGCCAGAGCCCCCCGACCCGATGGAGAACCCCGTGGCGAGGATCTTGGCAAACGGCAACAAGAGCACCACCGCCAGCGAGAGGTGCAGCAGGCTCTGGCGACCGAGCGACATCTGGACCCATCCGTAGCCGGTGCCGAGGACCTGCGGTAGGAACAACGCCATCGTCCCCACCGCCAGGCCTCCGATGGCCGGCCGCACGTACCGGGTGACCGGCAGCCGTTCGAACAGACCCTGGAGCCCGTAGAAGCCCTTGGCGTACAGCAGCCCCATGCCTCCGCACACCACGCCGATCAGCGCGAACCACAACAGTTCGAGTGGATTGTGCAGCTGGAAGCCGACCAGGTAGCCGAAGAGCGGCGTGAAGCCCTCGAAGGTGCCGAAGATCGCGTAGGAGACGACGGAGGCGATGATCGCCGGCAAGAGCGTCGCCACCTCCATGTCGTCGCGGTAGAGGATCTCGGCCGCCAGCACGGCGCCGCCGAGCGGTGCCTTGAAGATGGCGCCGATGCCGGCGCCGATCCCCACCGACACCGCGATCCGGCCGTCGGCACGGTCGAGATCGAGCAGTCTCGTCAGCAGCGAGCCGAACCCCGCGCTGATCTGCGCGGTGGGTCCCTCGCGTCCGCCCGAGCCGCCCGAGCCGATCGTGAGGGCCGAGGCGAAGAGTTTGACGATCACGGTGCGGACCCGGATCCCGCGCGGGTTCTCGTGGACGGCCTCGATCGCAGCGTCGGTCCCGTGGCCCTCAGCGTCCGGGGCGAACCGGTAGACGAGCAGTCCCGCCAGCAATCCGCCCAGGCCCACGATGAGGGGCAGGGCCCACGGCCGGACGAACCAGGACGAGCCGCGAACCGTGCCGTCGCCTCGGGCACCGGGTGCGTCGTAACCGACGAGGAGGTGAAGGAAGACCCACGTCGACAGCCTGAGGAGCTCGTAGAAGGCGACGGCTCCGAACCCGGCGATCACACCGATCACTGCGCCGAGGATGAGCCATTTGCGGGCGTACGAGGCTCGCTTGATCGACTGACCCGCGCGGTCGAGAGCTGGTGCAGCCGAAGCTGGCCGCGGCCGATCACAGGTCCCAACTCCGCTCCCACTCGGTGTCGGGGATTTCACCCGCCGCGTCACCGAACGCGACGAACGCCTCGACAAGGTCCTTGCGCTTTTGGGCGGGCACCCGGGTGAGGATCTTCTCGATTTCGTTCCGCCGGGCGGCCGTGACGCGGTCGACCAACCGGCGGCCGGCCGCGGCCAGGTCGAGGCGCACGGCACGGCGGTCGTCACCCTGCCGCCGCCTCGAGATGAGGCGCTTGTCCACGAGGCGGTCGCAGAGCCGGGTGGTGGTCGAGGGATCGACGCCGAGCGCTTGCGCGAGATCGACCGGTCGCTGGGGGCCGCGTGAGGCCAGTACGACCAACGCCCGGTACTGCTGGAGCGAGATCTCGCCTTCGTGCGCGGCGAGCGAGCGGGCGGCGACGGCGACGAGGACGCGGCTGGCCGTGAGCACGGCGTCGCTCAAGCTCTGGTCGGGGGGTGGCGTCCCGGGGGGCACCTAGAACATTGTATTGATGCAACTACTGCTGTAAGCAAACTACTTTTGCGAGCCCCGGTGGGGTGCGGCGCCCCGGGAGGCGGTCCGGCGGATCAGGTGGGGTGGATGCCCTCAGGCATGGAGAGCGCGTCGTTGACGACGACCCCCAAGGTGTCGATCACGGCACGGACGGGGGCGGAGGGCAGGCCGCGACGGCGCTGGGCCACGCCGACGCGGCGACGGGGGAGACCCTCGACGGGGAGGACGAGGAAGCGGCCGCGCAGGTGGCCGGGCACCGCGGTGGCGGGGAGGATGGCGGGGCCGTAGCCGTCGAAGGCGAGCGAGGCGATGAGGCGGACACCGTCGAGCTCCATGGCGGGGCGCAACGTGATGCGGGCGGGCACGATGGCGCTGTCGATCTCGGCGCGCAGCGCGGTGCCAGGCGCGGGGAGGAGGAGCTCCATCGCCGAGAGCTCGTCGAGGGGGATGGGGGCCTGGGTGCCGAGGGGGTGGTCGGGCGGCAGGACCAGGACGAGGTCCTCTTCGAAGAGCTGGGCCGCCATGATCTCGTCGCCGGAGAGGGGAAAGGTCACGACGGCGAGGTCGAGTTGGCCGGAGGCGAGCTGCTGCTCGAGCTGGGCGCTGGAGCCGCCCTCGGCGATGTTGAGGTGGATGTGCGGGTGGAGGACGCGCAGCTGGTCGAAGAGCTGGGGAACGAGCCAGCGGCCGGTGGTGCCGATGATGCCGAGGCGGACGGTGCCGACGACCTCGGCGCGCATGGCGGTGACGTCGGCGACCATCGCATCGAGCTCGTTCATGACCCGGCGGGCCCGCTCCACCACCACGTCGCCCTCCTCGGTGAGGCGGCCCGACGCCCGGTCGACGAGCTGCACATCGAGCTCGCCTTCGAGGCGGGCCACGTGGGCGGAGACGTTGGATTGGACCGTGCCGATGGAGGCGGCGGCGGCGGAGAAGCTGCCGGTGTCGGCGATGCCCAAAAGTGCTTGCAGGTGTTTCAGCTCCATGGGCGTCTCCTTTGGAAAATGCTTGCCGGAGTTCTGTTACCCATCAGTATAAACGATATGAAGTATCTCTCAAAACTGGTTGACTGATTGCCGAGATACCGACAAAATGTCTTCAGACGCACAGGGAATCGGATGCCCCCCCTCCTAACCCTGGTGAGTCTCGAGAAGGGATCGCCCGCCCCCCCGGCGATCCCTTCTCCTAATTCCCGGCCCTTTTCGCTCCTCTTCCCACCTCCTTTGTCCTCTTCACGGTTGCGACGTCGCCCGACGTCAAAGGGCACCCAGGCCATTTCGCCCGATATACACACATACGTGCGCACATCGGGCGCAGGACGTGCCGGCGGGTCTCCCGGGAAAAAGAGGACTGCTTTAGGCTGAGCCCGTGCCCAAGAGCGCCGTTTTCATCGACCTGGACCGGACCCTGCTGGCCCACGCGTCGGGGCAGGTCCTCAACCACGCCCTGGTGGAGGAGGGGGTGCTGCCCGAGGGGCGGTCGCTCCCGGGGGACAGGATCCTCTACGCCATCAACAACCGGCTGGGGGAGAACCTCTTCTCGATGGGCCTGGTCCGGGCGGCCGCCCGGGTCGCCCGGGGCTGGCAACAGGAGCAGGTGCAGGCGGCCGGCCGGCGGGCCGTCGCCGCGCTGAGCGAGCTCGTCGCCCCGTTCGCCCCCCAACGCCTGGCGGAATTCCGGGCCGAGGGCCATCTCCTCGTGCTGTCGACGACCACGCCGGTGGACATGATCGCCCCGTTCGCCGAGGCCTTCGGTTTCGACGACCTCATCGCCACGGCGTACGAGGTGCGGGAGGGCCGGTACACGGGGAGCCTCTACGAGGGCTTCGTGTGGGGGACCGGCAAGTTGCGGGCCGTGCGCGAGTGGGCCGACGACCACGCCGTCGACCTGGCCGACTGCCACGCGTGCAGCGACAGCATCTTCGACGTCCCGCTGCTCTCGAGCGTCGGCACGCCGCACGCGGTGAACCCGGACCCCTCGTTGTTGGTGGTGGCGTCGGCGCGGCGCTGGTCCGTGGAGCACTGGGACCGCCCGCCGGGCGTACCGAGTGTCGTGGGTCTCGAGCCGTATCACATGCTGCGGCCGTTCGTCCGCTCGCTGTCGTTCCCGTACGCGCGCTTCGACATCGCCGGCATCGAGAACGTGCCCGCACGCGGGCCGGTGCTGCTGGCGGCGAACCACCGCAGCTACTTCGATGTCGCGGCGTTGGCGTTGGTGGCGCGCGCCATCGGCCGGCCGGTGCGATTCCTGGGGAAGAAGGAGATCTTCGACGCGCCGGTCGTCGGCTGGATCGCCCGTGCCATCGGCGGCATCCCGGTCGACCGGGGCAGTGGCAGCGGGCAGCCGTTGCGCGAGGCCGAGGCGGCGTTGAAGGCGGGCGAGGTGGTCATCGTCCTGCCGCAGGGCACGATCCCGCGCGGCTACGACTTCTTCGACCCGGTGCTGCACGGCAAGACCGGCACGGCGCGTCTGGCCGCATCGACGGGCGCGCCCGTGGTGCCCGTCGGGCTCTGGGGCACCGAGCACGTGTGGCCGCGTGCGGCGCGCACGCCGGACTTCACCTTGGTGCGCCACCCACCCAAGATCACGGTGCGGGTCGGCAAGCCCCTGCCGCTGTCGCTGACGGACGCGCACGCGGACACTGAAGCGATCATGGAGGCCGTCAGTGCGTTGTTGCCCGCGGAGTCGCGGGAACGGCATGAGCCGACTCCCGAGGAGCTGGCGCGCACCAAGCCTCCTAAGTCGTAAGTGAGGACGCAGCTCGCGAGCGCGACGACGCGCGCGGTGAACGCGGCGTCGCGCCGCTTCGGGCGTGGCGCGGGCACCGTCGCCGGGGGCCGGGCCGGGCTGCGCGTCGACCCGAAGCTGCTCGAGCATCTGAGTGCGGGCCGCCAGGTGGCGTTGGTGTCGGGGACGAACGGCAAGACCACGACCACGCGCCTCTTGACGGTGGGGCTGGGCGCCGGAGGCGACGCGGTGGTGAGCAACGAGACCGGCTCCAACATGCCGCCCGGCCACGTCGCGGCGTTGGTGGGGAGCGACGCGCCCCGTGCGGTGTTGGAGGTCGACGAGGTGTGGCTGCCCCGCGTGCTGTCGGCGACGTCGGCGTCGGCGGCCGTGCTGTTGAACCTGTCGCGCGACCAGTTGGACCGCACGAACGAGGTGCGGATGGTGGCGGGGCGCTGGCGTGGCGCGCTCGCCGCGGCGCCGCGCACCCACGTGGTGGCGAACGCCGACGACCCGTTGGTCGTCTGGGGGGCGGGCGCAGCGAGCGACGCGCACTGGGTCGGGGCCGGCCTGCGCTGGCAGCTCGACGCGGTGGGGTGCCCGTCGTGCGAGGGCCGGATCGAGTTCGGCGAGGGCACGTGGGCGTGTCGGGACTGCGGCTTCGCCCGGCCCGTGACCGAGGTGGAGCTGGTGCGGGGGGGTGGGGGCGGTGAGGTCGGTGGCGGCGACGACGGCGTCACCGTGGCGGTGTGGGCCGACGGGCGGCGCCACGCCATCCGCCTGGCGTTACCGGGGCGCTTCAACCAGGCGAACGCGCTGTTGGCCGCGGTGGCAGCGGAGGCGTGCGGGATCGACGCGCTCGTCGCGCTCGACGCCATGGCGGAGGTCACCGACGTGGCCGGGCGGTTCACCGTGCGCGCCTTCGGGCCGACCCGGGCGCGGCTGATGCTGGCGAAGAACCCGGCGGGCTGGGACGAGCTGCTGGACCTCGTAGCGGGAGGGTCCGCACCGTTGGTGGTGAGCATCAATGCGCGCGTGGCCGACGGAGCCGACCCGAGCTGGCTGTGGGACGTGCCGTTCGAACGCCTGGCCGGGCGCACGGTCGTGGCGACGGGCGACCGGTACCGCGACCTCTCGGTGCGCCTGCGCTACGCGGGCGTGGCGCACTCGACCGAGGCCGACCCGGTGCGCGCCGTGGCCGCGACGGCCTCGGCGGCCTCGGCGGGCGGGGCGGGCCCGGACGGCGGGGACCCGGACACGGTCGTCGACGTCATCGGCAACTACACGGCGTTCCACGAATCTGCTCGGGGCGCCCGCGTGAGCCGGCTCCTGCGCGTCGCAGTGGTCTTCCCCGACCTTCTCGGTACCTACGGCGACGGCGGCAACGGGCTGATCCTGGCGCGACGCGCCGAGTGGCGCGGTCGCGACGTCGAGCTCCTCCAGGCCGCCTCGGACGCGCCGGTGCCGGAGGCCGACATCTACTGCCTGGGTGGGGGAGAGGACGGCCCGCAGGTGCGCGCCGCCCGCACGCTCATCGACGACGGCATGCTCGCCGCCCGCGTCGCTGGGGGCGCGGTGGTGCTGGCCGTGTGCGCGGGCTTCCAGGTCGTCGGCCGCAGTTTCCCGGGCGCAGACGGGGAGGCGCACGAAGGCGTCGGGCTCCTCGACGTCGAGACGGTCAAGGGGAGCGGTCCCCGCGCCGTGGGCGAGGTCGTGGCCGAGGCCGTCGGGGTGGCCGGCCTCCCCGCTGCTGACCGGCTTCGAGAACCACGGTGGCGTGACGACGCGGTCGGACGCCACGAGCGCACTCGGCCGCGTGACCGCTGGCATCGGCAACGGCGATGGCAGCGAGGGCGCCGTGCAAGGCCGCGTCGTCGGGACGTACCTGCACGGCCCCGTGCTGGCGCGGAACCCGGCGTTGGCCGACCTGCTGCTGTCGTGGGCCCTCGACGACCCCGCGCTGGCGCCGCTCGACGACGACGCCGAGGAAGGCCTGCGGGAGGAGCGACTCGGCGCCAGCGGCCGCCGGCGGCGCCGGGCACGACAGAAGCAACCGCAGAAGTAAAGGAAAGGAAAGGAAAGGAAGCGGCATGCGAACGGTGCTGAACGTGCTGTGGCTCCTGCTCTCGGGCCTGTGGCTGGCGATCGGCTACGCGCTGGCCGGGCTCGTGCTCTGCGTCCTCATCATCACGATCCCGTTCGGCGTCGCGTGCTTCCGCCTCGCCGCGTTCGTGCTGTGGCCCTTCGGGCGGGCGGTCGTGCGCAAGCCGGACGCCGGGGCGCCGTCGACGATCGCCAACGTGCTCTGGTTCGTCCTGGCCGGGCTGTGGATGGCCATCGCGCACGTGGTGCTCGGCATTGTGCTGTGCGTCACCATCATCGGCATCCCGCTGGGCCTCGGGAACTTCAAGCTGGCTGCCGTGGCGATTGCACCGCTCGGCAAGGAGATCGTGTCCGCCGACGACCCGCGGGCGCAGGCGGGCATCTCCTTCTGAGCGATCAGGCGCGCCGAGCGCGCCGAGCGCGCCGACGCCGACAGCACCGTTGGCGTCGTGTGTCAGGCCCCGACGTCGAGGCTGCAGAGGTCGCGCGCCACCACCACGGTGCCGTCGAAATGGGCGCGGGCCAGTTCCACCCAGCCCTCCTCCTCGTCGGGGCCCGGCGCCGGCACGAGATGCGTGAGCACCAGTGTGCCCACTCCGCCTCGCGCCGCCGTGCGCGCTGCGTCCTCCACGGTCGAGTGGTAGTCGAAGATGTCGTGGAGACGCGGCACGGGTAGTGGCTCGAGCAGGTCGCGCCGGATCACCGTGTGCACGAGCACGTCGGCGCCGGCGCACAGCTCGTCGAGCCCGTCGCACGGCACCGTGTCGCCCGCCAGCACGACCGACGCCCCGTCGTCGTCGACGCGGTAGCCGACGGTCGGTCGCACCGGTGCATGATCCGTCGGCGCAGCCGTGACGCGGACGGTGCCGTCGCGCAGGAGTTCCCCGCGCTCGCGCTCGGTGACGTCGGCCGACGGCGGCCAGGTCAAGTCGTCGTGGTGCGCCAGGCGGTACCCGATGTCCGGTTCGAGCATGGCCTCGTTCGCCGCCACGAGCGCGGCGGTGCCGGGCGGGCCGTAGACGGTCAACGGGCTCGGCACGAGCGACATGATCCAGCGCGTCGTCATCACGTCGTTGAGGTCGGTGATGTGGTCGCTGTGGAGATGGGTGAGGAACAGCGCCCGCAGGGTCGTGGCACCCGCCCCGACGGCGGCGGCGCGCATGAGCACGGCGCGTCCGCAGTCGAACAGGAGGTCGCCGGCCGACGTCCGCACGAGCGTGGACGCGCCCGCGCGGTCGGGATGGGGAAACGGGGCGCCGCTACCGAGGATGATCGTCTGCACGATCCTTCGCCTTTACCAGAGGCCCGGAACGAGGCGCTTGGTGCGCCCGCGGTACTCGCGGTAGCCCGGCAGCTCGCGCTCGAGCAGTTCCTCTTCGGTGCCGATGCGATGGACATAGACCGGGCCGAGCAGCGCGGCAACGGTGCCGACGACGACGGCGCTGCCTGACGCCAGCGCGAACCCGCACCAGACGAGCAGGGAGCCGAGATAGCCCGGGTGCCGGATCCGCCCGTAGGGCCCGCGGTCGATGACGCTCTGCTGGTTGGTCACGCGCAGGGTGCGACTGTACGCATCGTTGAGCGTCTGCATGGACCAGGCGCGCAACGCGAGGCCGGCCAGGAGAATGCCGAGACCGAGAGGTGCGCACGGCCGGGGGAGGGGCCGCACGGGCAGCCGTCGCAACAGCGGCGCGCTCGCGATCGCGAGCGCAAAGGCGACGACGATGCCGTGCGTGCTGCGGGCGTCGTCCTTGTTCGTACGCAGATCCGAGGCCGGTCCGGGCTGGCGGACGAGCGACTCGAGGGCCAAGAACCCGGAGAGTCCCGCGTAACCGGCCACGAACCAGCGCAAGCCCCGGCGGGGCCCGATCAACGTGCGGTCGGCGCTCACGGGGCCAGCCTCGCGCGTCCGGTGCCATGCCTGGCCCCTGTGGAACGTGAACCGTGCGGACTGGTGCATCCGGGCGCCTGGAGCTGGGCGACTCCGCCTGTTAGCGGGGCGTTCGCGCCGATGTCACAGAGCCGGTTCACAGCCAGCCACAAGGTAACGACGGGGACGGAGCGGGAGAGACGCCGTCCCTCGGCGCAGCGACATCGATTCTGAACGCGCCGGTACAACCAAGCGACCGTTTACGACAGGCCCGTCGTCATTGCATTTGTTCCGGTCAGGAACCGATTTCACTCCAACGGTTGCTTTTGTGTTGTCACATTCGCTACCATCACTGCACTACTGCTGACGAAAGTCAATAAGTCACGCCTACGCGGGAAACCTTGGCGGGTGGAATGGGTTGGGGCGTGCAGAAAGGGCGGGGCTGTGCGCAGTCTTCTTGGCCGTGTTTCTGTTTCACTCGTCGCGGCCGCGAGTATCGGCGGCTTTCTCTCCTTCATGGCGGCACCGGCTGGTGCCGTGCCGCAGACTGCGGGCGACGACGTACCGACCTGGCACGCGGGATGGTCGTGGACGTACGCCACCACCTTCGTCGCCAACACGTCCGCGGCCGACGCCACGATGAACGAGACGGAGACGTACACGGTTGCGGGCATCGTGGCGAAGGACGGCTACGCGGACGCGTATCAAGTGAACATCTCCGGCTCGATCAGCAGCTGTACCGGATCGGCCGATGGCTACAGCATTTCTTCTTGCAGCGGCACCGCGACAGGTACCGCCTGGTACGAAGTCGGCAACCTGGCCCTCATCGAGGAGGACCAGGATCAGAACATCAGCGCCAAGGCGGAGAGCATCGTCGGCGTGACCGCCAGCTTCGACATCGCGTTGGCCGCGGCACCCGCCCTGCCGGAGACGGACTTCCGCCTGCACAACGGCGATACGTGGGCGGTCAACACGAACATCAACGAAAGCGGTAACTACAGCTACGACGCCAGCGGCCTGGCTTCGGGCAGCGGTCCCATCAGCGGGTCGCAGCCGGTCAACGCCACCGCCAACGACACGTCGACGACGTACAACGGGACGGCGGTCGACCAGGACAGCATCAACGACCCCACCGACGGCTTCTCCGGGACCGCCGACTGGGCGCCGAGCGACGCCAACCTCGCGTACCTGAATCTGGACATGACGTCGTCGGGGATTGACATCACACAGAGCCTGACGAGCGCCAGCATCCCTTCGCCCTCGAGCTCACTGACCGAGAGCCTCGAGCGCGCCGACCACGTGCGCAGGCGCGCCGATCACCGTGTCGGGGACGCTGAGCCCCCAAACCTCGGGCGTCCCTGTCACCGTGACCACTGACCTCGAGCCCGCGACCCCGGGTGACTTGGTGAACACCTCCACCACCACGGGTGCCGGAGGTGCGTACTCAACGACGATCACTGCACCGGTGCCTTCCGACAACCTCGCGAAGCCGGGGATCCGCGGCTCGTACGCGATCCTCGTCAGTGCGGGATCGGCCAAGACGGCCGCGACCTTGGAAGTGACGACGCAGGACTGCACGACCACCGCCTACACGGGAGCGACGTCGGCCGCGCAAGGCGGTTCGGCGACCGTGTCGGCCACCGTCAACGACCTGGCGACCGGCGGCCCGGTGCCGAGCGGTACGCCCGTGACGTTCAGCCTGACCGGCCAGAGCGGCACGGTCACCGCCAACACCAACGGTTCCGGGGTGGCGACCGCGTCCTTGCCGATCGCCGGCCCGCCCGGCGCCCAGACGCTCACCGCAACGATGGCGGGGACGACCACCCTCGCCGCGAGCTCAGCGAGCTCCGGCTTCTCCGTCACCAAGGACGCCACCACCACGTCGATCAGCTCGTCCGAGCCCGAAGCGCAAGTGGGCGACGCGGTGACGTTCACGGCACAGGTCTCGCCGAACGCGCCGCACATCGCCACCGCGCCGACGGGCACCGTCACGTTCGCCGTCGGCGGGGCACAACTCGGCTCGCCCGTCGCCATCACCGCGGCCGGCTCGGCGACCAGCCAACCCGACTCCACGCTCGGCCTCGGCGGGAGCAACGTGACGGCCACGTACTCCGGGGACGCCAACTACACCGGCAGCACCGGCCAGATGACGCAGCAGGTGCACCCGCCATTGACCGGCACGACGACGACACTCGCCGCAACCCCGACGAGCTCGGTCTACGGGCAGACCGTCGGCCTCACCGCGACGGTCGGGAGCGCCAGCGGCACGCCGGACGGCGCCGTGAACTTCTACAACGGGGACACGCTCCTCGGCACCGCCGATCTGGACGGGACGGCCGGCAACGACCAGGCCAGCATCTCGGTGGCGAACCTGCCGGTCGGCAGCGACTCGCTCACTGCGGTGTACCAGGGTGACGGCTTCGTCACCTTCGCCGGGAGCGGCTCGTCGCCGGTCACCGAGGTCGTCAGCCTCGATCCGACCACCACCTCGATCACGCTCGCCTCGCCGGCCACGACGCCGGTCTCCGGCCAGGCCCTCACGTACAACGTGACGGTCTCGGCCAACGCGCCGGGAACGGGCACGCCGACCGGCAACGTGCAACTCGACATCGACGGGACTCCGGTCGACACCCAGACGCTCTCGGGCGGCGCGGCCAGCTTCAACGTCAGCGGGCTCGGCGCCGGCAACCACTCCGTCGAGGCGCTCTACAGCGGTGACCCCGACTTCGCCGCCAGCACGCAGTCCACCTCGCAGGCCGTCGACCAGGCCAACACCACCACCGTGCTCGAGACGAGCCCGGCCGTGTCGGTGACCGGTCAGGCCGTCACCATCACGGCCACCGTGACCCCGGTCGCCCCCGGTGCGGGGAACCCCAGCGGATTGGTGACCTTCTACAACGGCGTGACCCCGATCGGCACCGCGGCGCTCGCCGTGACGCCCAACGGTGACCAGGCCAGCTTCGGCCTCGCCAACCTGCCCGAGGGCAACGACACGCTGACCGCCAGCTATCCGGGCGACACCAACTTCGTCGGTTCCACCTCGGCCCCCTACACCCAGGTCGTGAGCGCGGCGCCGCCGATGACCGGGACCACCACGGTGGTCGCCTCGTCGGCCAACCCGTCCGCCTTCGGTCAAGGTGTGACGTACACCGCCACGGTCACCGCCTCCGACGGCACGACCCCCTCGGGCACGGTGCAGTTCTCGGTCGACGGGGCCAACCTGGGCGCACCGGTGAGCCTCGACGCAAACGGCCAGGCCGTGAGCCCGGCGATCGCGAGCCTCGCTCCCGGCGCCCACACGGTGGTGGCCGCCTACAACGGGGCGCTGACCCCGTTCGACCAGTACACGGTGAGTGGCGAGGTCGTCTCACAGACCGTGCAGGAGGACGCCACCAGCGCAGCGCTGAACGTCTCGCCCAACCCGGCCGCCTTCGGCCAGCCGGTGACCTTCACCGCCACCCTGTCCGCCGCCGCCCCGGGCGCCGGCACGCCGGGCGGCACGGTCCAGTTCCTGGTCGACGGCCAGGACTTCGGCGCCCCCGTCGCGGTCAGCGGCGGCACGGCCACGACGACCGACTCGACGCCGCTGCCGGCCGGCCCCCACGCCGTCTCGGTGATCACGTCCGGTGACCCCGACTTCGCCGGCACGACGGCCTCGGCCAACTTCAGCGTCGGCCTCATCTCGACGACCACGACGCTGACCGGACCCTCGAGCGCCAACTACGGCCAGGCGGTCACGTTGAACGCATCGGTTTCGGCCGCGCAGGCCGGGCCGGCACCGGTCAGTGGCAGCGTCAGCTTCTACGACGGGGCCACCCTCCTCGGCAGCCAGCCGGTGACGGTGTCCGGAGGAACGGGGAACGCCTCGTTGACCGTGTCGAACCTCGCTCCGGGTCCGCACTCGATCACGGCGACATACTCGGGTGACGCCAACTACTCGGGCAGCACGAGCTCGACGTTGAGCGTGACCATCAACAAGGAGGCGACCAGCCTCTCGGTGACGCCGGCGCAGATCGAAGAGGAGCTGTTGCTGAAGCTCCCGATCGTCCAGCAGCTGACGCTCCAGATCCCGCTGCAGGCCACCTTGACCACGGCGAGCGGTGCCCCTCTGGCGAACCAGCCTCTGACGTTCACCGCCGGCTCCGTCGTCCTGTGCACGACGACGACCAACGCCCTGGGGCAGGCGACCTGCACCCCGAGCTTGGCCGGGGAACTGGCCATCGTGCTCAACCTCGGCTACTCCGTCTCATACGCCGGGAACACGGACTACTCGTCGACCTCTGCGGCCGGCAAGTTGCTCCTCATCGTCCTGTAGCTCTCAGCCCACTGCTGTCTTACCGAGGAGAATCATGAAAAAGAGGATCCCGACCGTGCGCAGGCTGTTCGCCGGAGTCGCGACCGTGGGCTTGACCGCGGGCCTGGCTGCGGTGTTCATGGCCACACCCGCCGGCGCCACGATCAGTAGTCCGGCCAACGGTTCGGCCCTGACCGGCGTCGCGACCTTCAGCGCCACCGGCACGGCCAACACCGGTGCGTGTGCCCTCCTCGGCGACGAGAGCTCGACGTCGCTCCAGCTGGAGACCTCGGCGAGCACCGTCATCGACTCGAGCTCGGCGTCAGAGAGTTACGGCAACGAGAGCGCGGCAGCGACCAGCTTCACGTTCCCCACCTACGAGGAGCCCAACGGCACCTACAAGGTGGTGGACACCGAGAAGTACTACACCGGGACGTTCTGCAGCCACGACACGAACAGCTACACGAACACGGTCGACGTTCGCGAACACGACCTCGATGACGTATACCGGGGCGACCAGTGGGGCCCCGGGGCAGACGGTCGCAGTGTCGGCGAACCTCAGCATGAGCGGCATCAGCACGCCGGCGGGACAGTCGGTCACCTTCTCGCTCTCGGGCGGGAACTCCGTCAGCACCACCACGAACGCGTCGGGCGTCGCCGAGCGCGTCGCTGACGGTCACCGGAGCGCCTCGCAACGCCGTCATCACCGCGCAATACAACGGCGGGTACTACTACTACCCACCCTCGAGCACCGGCCCGGCGTTCACGGTGACCCAGGATCCGTCCAACGTCGCAGTGAGCGCCAGCCCCACGACGCCCGCCTACGGGCAACCCGACGTCTTCACGGCGTCGGTGAACTCCACCGCCTATGGCCTCAACCCCAATGGGACTCCCACCGGCAACGTCGAGTTCCAGGTCAACGGGAACAACTTCGGGTCCCCCGTCACCCTGACGGGCGGCTCGGCCAGCATCACCGACCCGTCGATCGGGAACGCGGCGCCCTACACGATCACCGCCATCTACAGCGGCGACACGAACTACTCGCCGAACTCCGGGAACACCGGGGTCACCGTTGAAGCGGCCACCACCTCGACCTCGGTGGTAGCCGCCCCGACGTCCACCGTGTACGGCCAGTCCGTGGACTTCACCGCCACGGTGCACACGCAGCCACCCGGCGCGGGCACCGCGACGGGCACCGTCACCTTCCAGATCGACGGCAGCCCGTTCGGCAACCCCGTGCCCCTTAACGGGTCGGGCCAGGCCACGAGCCAGTCCATCGCCACGCTGGGAGCCAACGGCTACTCGATCACGGCCATCTTCAACGGCAGCACGGACTTCGCCGGCAGCTCCTCCACGGTCAACTACACGGTGGGTCAGGCGTCGTCGTCCACGTCCGAGGTGACGTCCGCGACGCCCTACGCCGTCTACGGCCAGGGCATCACCTACACGGCCACCGTTACCGACGCCTCGGCGAACTCCACCGGCACGCCCACCGGATCCGTCGACTTCCAGGTCGAGGGCGTGAGCCCCGGCACGACGAGCCAGGGCAGCTACACCGACATCGGGTCGGGCGCCCTGAACGGGAACACCGCCTCGAGCCCGACGATCTCCACGCTGAACCCCGGCGTCTACAACGTCGAGGCCATCTACGGCGGCGACTCGAACTTCACCGGCAGCTCCACCACGATCAGCCAGTTCGTCACGCCGGACACGACGACGACGACCCTGAGCTCGTCCGTGCCCACCTCGGTCTACGGGCAGCCGGTCAGCGTCACGGCCAGCGTGAGTGCCAACGCGCCCGGCGCGGGGCTCCCGACCGGTCAGGTCGACTTCCAGATCGTCAACAACCAGCCCGGCTCCACCGCCACGGACCTTGGTGACGTGACGCTCTCGGGTGGCAGCGCCGGCATCGCCCTGCCGAACGAGCCGGCCGGCAGCTACACGGTCACCGCGACCTACGAGGGCTCGCCGCTCGCCGACTTCCAGGGCAGCACCACGACGATCGTCCAGACCGTCAACCCCGACCCGACGACCACGGTCGTCACCACGTCGGGCAGCCCGTCGGTGTCGGGCCAGACGGTCACCTTCACGGCGACCGTGAGTGCCAACAGCCCGGGGGCGGGTACGCCCACCGGGACGGTGACGTTCTCCGACGGCGCCACGCCGCTCGATACCGTCAACCTGGCGGTCGTCGGCGGGAGTGACCAGGCCAGCCTGACCACGTCCGCCCTGGCGGTCGGCACGCACGCCATCACGGCGACGTACAGCGGCGACGACAACTTCGTCACGAGCAACAACTCCCTCACCCAGACGGTCAACCAGGACCAGAGCACGACCGTCCTGACGCAGAACGGTGGTACGCAGCCGGATCAGCCGGTCAGCTTCACGGCCACCGTGACCGCCAACGGCCCCGGCTCGGGTACTCCGACCGGGACGGTCATCTTCGAGCTCAGCGGCGCACCGCTCGGCGACCCGGTAGCGCTCGTGGGCGGCCAGGCCACCAGCGAGACCCTGACCGACCTGACGCCGGGCGTCTACGCCATCACGGCCGTCTACTCAGGTGACACGAACTTCCTGACGAGCACGGGCTCGGGCAACCAGGCGGTCGGCATGGCGTCCACGACGACGAGCCTCGTGGCGTCGCCCAGCCCCTCGACCTACAGCCAGGCGGTCACGCTGACCGCCACGGTGAATGTCGTCGCTCCGGGAAGCGGTACGCCGACGGGAACGGTCGACTTCTACAACGGTCAGTACCTGATCGGGTCCGCGCTGCTCAACGGCGGCCAGGCCTCGATCACCACGTCCTCGCTGCCCATTGGCTCGGACAGCCTCTCCGCCTCGTACGTGGGTGACGCCGACTACATGGCCAGCCAGTCGAGTGCGTACGCCCAGGCGGTCGGCGTGATCCCCACCTCGACGAGCCTCGGCACGAGCCCGAACCCGTCGAGCTACGGGCAAACGGTGACGCTGTCCGCAACCGTCGCACCGCAGAGCCCGTACGGCGGGACGCCGACCGGCACCGTGACCTTCTCCAACGGGTCCATGACGCTCGGCACCGTCCCCCTCTTGGGCGGCCAGGCCGCACTGACGGTGTCGAACCTGCCCGTGGGCAGCGACCAGCTCACCGCCACGTACTCGGGTGACGGAAGCTACGGCTCCAGCGCCACGGCGAGCGCCACGACCCAGACGGTCACCCAAGCCAAGACCACACTGACCGCCGCCACGATGAGTGCCGGAGTTGTCTCTGCAACTCTCACGACGGCCTACGGCCCCGTGGCCGGAGCGACGGTGACGTTCACCGCCGGGTCGACGACGCTCTGCACCGCCACGACCAACGCCCAGGGTGTGGCCAGCTGCCTGCTGACCGCTGCGCACCAGCTGACCGTCGATCTGGACGGTGGATACACGGCGTCCTACGCCGCCACCACCGACTACAGCGCGGCGACGGCCACCGGCAAGTCGTAGTCAAAAAGTTTCGAGCGCAGGCGGCCCGGCACTCCTTCGGGATGGCCGGGCCGTTGCGCGTCCGAGCTTCTGAGGGCGGCCGCCCGAGGACTGCGGGAATCGTTCCGGCGGGTGGACCGGATCGCTGGCCGGCGGTGCCAAAAATCGTGCGCTGGGAAGTTCGCTGGTCGTATATGCGACGACCGGCAGGAGGCGGATTCAAGGGGTCAGTCCGCAAAAAGCTCGGCGAGCTTCTCTGATGGTTTCAGATAACCGAGCGTCTTGCGAGGCCGATTGTTGAGGCTGTCGGCGTAGCGCTTGAGATCCTCGGGGCCGTGGACCGAGAGGTCGGTTCCCTTGGGCATGTATTGGCGGAGCAGTCCGTTGGTGTTCTCGTTCGAGCCACGTTGCCAAGGGCTGTGGGGGTCACAGAAGTAGACCTGGATCCCAGTAGCGATGCGGAAGTCCTCGTGGCGTGCCATCTCGGC
Source organism: uncultured Acidimicrobiaceae bacterium (assembly GCA_963783995.1). Taxonomy (GTDB): domain Bacteria; phylum Actinomycetota; class Acidimicrobiia; order Acidimicrobiales; family RAAP-2; genus Bog-473. The sequence goes on along the minus strand of CAWAPU010000006.1, from coordinate 1,734,246 downwards.
GCCCTGGTCCCAGGTGATGGAGCGGAAGAGCTGCTTGGGCAAGGTGGCGATGGCCTTGGTCATGGCCACCTTGACGCTCTCGGCGTCTTTGCCCTCGCCCAAATACAAGAGGATGACGTAGCGGGTGGAGCGCTCGACGAGGGTGCCGACGGCGGAGCGTCCGTATGCGCCCATGATCAGGTCGCCCTCCCAGTGGCCAGGCACGGCCCGGTCCTTCGCCTCGGCGGGGCGCTCTGAGATCATCACCTTGTTGGGGATTGGCCCCTCGTGAGGGGCACGTCCCTGGGACCGGCGCTTGGCTCGCCCACTGCGCAGGCAGCGGTGCAGCTCACGGCGTAGTTCGCCCCGGCCCTGGACAAAGAGGGATTGATAGATGGTCTCGTGGCTCACCTGCATCATCGGATCGTCGGGGAACTCTTGGCGCAAGCGCTGGGCGATCTCGTCGGGGGACCACAGCTCGGTGAGCCATTCGGTGACGAGCCGGCACAAGGGACCATGGTCGAGCTTGGCCCCCTTGGGCCGACGCGCCCGCTGATAGGCGCGGACGTGGGCCCGCACGCACCGGTAGTGACGACGCCCGCCGTTGGCCTCCACTTCACGCGAGATGCTCGAGACGCTGCGCCCGAGCCGCGCCGCGATGGCGCTGAAGCTCTCGCCGGCGACGAGGCCCCGTCCGATCTCCTCGCGCTCGTCGAGTCCGAGTCGACCCGGACCCGGATGCCAGATTCGGACCTCGTCTCTCGGGCGTCCGGGACGCAGCCCGTGTCCAGGACCGGGCGCCATCCGCCACACGGTGTGCCAGCTGCAGCCATAGCGGGCACCGATCTCCTTGAAGGTCAGCCCCTGCTTTCGAAGCTTGCGCACCTCGCTTGCCTGCTCGGGACTTAGTTTCCTCTGTGCCATCGCGCAACTCCCTGTCTCGATCGTCACCCTGTCCGATCGTCGAGGATTTTGCGCTGACCCCTTGAATCCGCCGGAGTTCCTCCGCGCTGCATACGCGATCCGACTTATAGATCGGGTGCTTTGATAAGGCGGCGCTAATAGAGATTAGGAGCAAGCCCGATACGGGCTGCGGGGAGTGGCTACCGTGACCGCATATACGTGTAGAAAACGGCGCGCCCACTTTTCTGGGCGGCCATCCTCCAAGCCCGGCCGTCTGGTGTCGGTGGGAGGGTTTCTCCCTACCATGTGGCCGACGAACGATGCGATGGGCGCCGAAGAGGAGGCATGTGTGGAACCGCAACCAGGCTGGGATAGCGCGCTCGGCATCAACGTCGAAGAGATGACGCCCACGCGTGTCGTGGCGTACATCGACATCGACGAGCGACACCAGCAGGGCTACGGGATCGTCCACGGCGGAGTGTGGGCGTCGGTGGTCGAATCCGTCGGCAGCCACGGCGCGGCGATGGCGGCCTACGAGATCAGTGGCGACATGGCGGTCGTCGGGGTGGCGAACTCCACCGACTTCCTGCGGCCCCACCGAACCGGACGGGTGAAGGCGACCGGCACGCCCATCCAGACGGGCCGGACGCAGCAGATCTGGCTCGTCGAGATCGAGCGCGAGAGCGACGGCAAACTGGTCGCCCGCGGCCAGTTGCGGGTGCAGAACCTGTCGGGTCAGCCGGAGCGGCGAATCTGAGCTGAGGGCGGCCGGAGGCCGGTATTCAGTCCGGCCACTCCCGCTGGCGCTCGCGCGCCGGCGGTTCGTCGAGTGCCCAAGACCGACGCCACGCCGACGCCTCGGGCCCGCGGTGCGCCGTCTCGGCGCCGGGGACCGGGTCGGCCGTGCTCACCGCACGCCGGGCCTGCCACCAGTCCGAGTGCACCTCACGGGCCAGGGCGGCGACCGCCGCCTCGATGCGTTCCGAGAAGCGCCGCGTGTTCTCGCCCTCGTCGGGCGTCATCGGCGCCCCGAAGAGCACGGCGATGGGGGAGCGGCGCAATCCGCCCCCGCGCCGCGCCTCGGTCCCCGAGCCCCCAGCGGCTCGGTCGCCCGCCGAGGCCGTCTTGGGCAGCACGTGGCGCGTCCCGTGCAGGTACACCGGCACGACCGGCCGCCCGGTGCGCTTGCCCAGGTAGCCGGCGCTGGCCGCATGGAACGGCTGGGTCCACCCGTCGGGGGAGCGCCCACCCTCGGGGAAGATGACGAGGTTCCACCCGTCGTCGATCAGCTCGGCCGCCGTGTCGGCGGAGCGGCGGTTGACCCGGCTCCGTTCGATCGGGATCGCCGCCAAGGCGAACGACCACAGCACCGACTTCCACGTGCGGTCGAAGAAGTAGTCCGAGGCGGCCGCCACCACCGTCTTGTGGCGGAACTCCACCGGTAGCGTGGTGAGCAGCAGCGGCGTGTCGATATGGCTGGCGTGGTTCGGCGCGAAGATGACCGGTCCCTCGAGGTGCTGGAGGTGCTCCAGGCCGCGCAGCGTGGCCGGAGCGACCAGCCGCGCCGCGGGTCGAGCCACGTTGTCGAGCACCATGGCGCGCGCCAGGCGCACCGGGTAGCGCCGCGACCACTCGTGGTCGTACTCGAGGCCGACCCGGCGTTCGGGATCCGGCCGCGGCACCGACGTCGGCCAGGAGGGCGCGGCGAGCGGGAAGCGGGCGGCGCGGACCCGGCGGAGCAGCGACGAGACCGGCGCCGGCGGCACCATCAGTGCACGTCCGACATGAGGATCGGCGGGTTGTGGATGTGGGTGAGCGTCGGCGACGGGCCGACGACGTCGGTCGCGATCTCGAGGGCGTCGTTGAGCGAGCTGGCGGGGGTGAACCCGAGGCGCCGCACCGCCTTGGCGTCACCGCCCACGACGATGACCCGGCCCACGTGCGCCAGGGCGTGCGCGCACCAGTACCACATGTAGAAGGGGTGGACGCCGTGGTAGGCGTGCCCCGTTCTGTACAAATGGATGTACCACGGGTCGGTGGCGAAGGACTCCTCGAACTCCTTGTGCATCTGCACGGGGTCCACGGTCTGGGTGAGCACCTGCTCGTAGAAGTCGATGTAGCTCGGGTGGTGCCCGGGGTGGAACTCCGGCCGGGTCGGGTGACGCATGATCACGACCCCGCCCTCTCGCACCAACGGCTGTCCCCGGTACATGTTGAAGAAGTAGCCGAGCCCGAGGCAGGCCACCAGGATCGGGTTCATGATGGAGTTGACGTTGTAGGGACAGATGAACGGCAGCCCCATCGTCAAGATGTCGGTCTGGCCCGACACCTCGACGCCCTGCTGCTCCCACACGTTGGCCGTTGTGACCTCGTGCACCGCCTCCACTTCGCCTGCCTGTACCGACGTCAGCGCGTGCGGCGAGCGGATGGACTGGAAGATCTGGCGCGCCAGGCGCGGCGGCGTCTTGGCCAAGGCCTTCGACGTGGCGGCGAACGTGGCGCGGTCGCGCAGCGACCACTCCCACTCACGCTTCTGCAGGAACGAGAAGTTCGAGGGGAACGTGTCGTTGTTCAGCGTCGTCTCGATCTGGAAAACCTTGACCCCCGACTCGGCGATGAGACGGCCCATGCGCCAGTTCGACGAGTGGAGCTCGGAGCGGTGTTGGTCCATGAAGGACTTCGAGTGCCGCATCGTCTGGGGGTTGTGGTGGTGGCGCAGGCTGCGGTAACTGGCGAGCCCCGTCGCCACACTCTTGTGCCCGCCGTCCATGGCCACGAGGTTGATGTTCACGTATACCAACAGGTCCGAAGTGGCCGCCCGTTTGTTGATCTCGACGTCCTCGCCTTGGTCCGTCTGGCCGATGTACAACAAATTGGCCGGGTCCTCGGCGTCGTGCTGGGTCAGCAGGCCGTGCGGGGCGAAGGCGTCGTAGATCCGGTCGCCCAGAGCGTGGCGCAGCTCGTCCTCGGTCATGCGGCGGTGCAGCGCCAGCGCGGCGACCAGGACCACGTCGTCCACGCCGGCCTCGGCCGCCATGTCGAGCACCGTCTCGATCACCATCTGGCGGATGTCCGGCGCCTCCATCGGCGGCAAGGGCAGCGAGATGTCGTCGAAGCAGATCGTCAGCTTCATTCCCGAGTGCAGCAGTGCCGGCAAGGGGTCGCGGTCGCCCACCGGGTGCAGCAGGGCGTCGCGGATGGCCCGGTACGGGTCCTCTATGGGGTCGATCGGCTCGGGCGCGTAGATCACCCGGCTCCCCTCGGGCAGGGTCTCGAGCAGGAAGCCCTCGCCGTTCCAGAACAAGGTCGGCGGCGTGGACTTGTCCACTTCGAGGACGAAGCCGGGTCGGCGGCTCATCGTGTCGGTCCTTTCTTGCCTTCCCGTACGTCGAAGGCGATCTTGACGGCGCCGCGCCTCCCCGCCGCTCCGGCGTGCGCCACCGCCTCTTCGAAGCGGGTGAGCGGGTAGGTGGCCGAGACGAGCCGGCCGGTGCCCAGCGCGGCGGCCAGCTCCATGGCCAGGGCGAACGTGGAGATGCCGCCAGCTGAGCCCGAGGCCGGGCCGGCGGCGCCGTGCTCGGTCCCGTACGCGTAGGCCCCCGCCAGGCGGACCTCGCGGTGCCACAGCGGGGCCAGGTCCACGGTCACCTTGCCCGGCATGCCGACCATCACCACCGTGCCCCGCGGGCGCACCATCGCGATCGACGCCGCGATCGACTCGGGGCTGCCCACACAGTCGAAGACGACGTCGGCGCCGCCCGAGAGCGTGGCCGTCAGGCCCGAGGCGCCGCCGTAGGAGAGCGAGCGGGTGTTGCGGCGCACGGCGCGGGGCAGCTGGTCGGGCGGGAGGGCCTCGGTGCAGCCGAGCTCGCGGGCCAGCCGTTGCTGGTGCGGATAGCGCGCCCCCACCAGCAGGGCGGAGGGCGAAGGGCAGCGTCCCGTGGTCGCGAGGTGCGAGATCGCCGCCGTGACCAAGAGGCCGAGCGTGCCGGCGCCGAGCACCGCCACGACATCGCCGTCGGTGATCGGCGCACCGAGCACGGCGTGTACCGCGCAGGCGACCGGCTCGACCGTCACCGCGTCCTCGTCCCTGAGCGCGTCCGGCACGGCGTAGAGCTGGCTCCGGTGCGCGACCAGGCCCGACGTCGACCACCCACCGCCAGTGTCGGCGCAGAACCCGGTCTGCAGCCCCGGACGGATGTGCCCGAAGGCGAGATACCCGCAGTTCCCGACCTGCCCCGCGGCGCACGCCGGGCACATCGGCGAGATGCCCCGGGCCGCGCACCCGAGGACCGGTTGCAGCACGACCCGGCTCCCGGCCGGCAACACCGTGCCCTCGGCGCCGTCCGTGTCCTCGCTCACCAGCCCGACGACCTCGTGGCCCGGCACGAACGGGAACGAGACGATGTCCTCGAAATAGCGCGAGCTGCGCCCGTCGAGGGTCGAGAGGTCCGACCCGCAGATGCCTGACAAAACAGGCTCGACGTGCACCCATCCCTCGGCCGGCACGTCCGGCGCGTCCTGCTCGACGAGGCGCAGGGGACCGACGCCGGCGCCTCGTCCCGAGCCGAAGGAGGAGACGACGCGGGCGGCGGCGAACCGCGGCAGCGAGCGTTCGAAGACGAGCGTGCTCACGAGAGCCTCACGAGAACCTCACCGGCCCATGACCGCCTTCGGCGCCTTCACGTCGAACGGTCCGAGCGGCAGCGGTCGGTGCGAGCCGCCCTCGGCCTTGGCCCAGTGCTCGACGTGCCAGCCGCGCCGCCGGGCGATGGCGGACAGGCGGGACTCGGGGTTCACCGCGACGGGGAACCCGACCGCCTCGAGCATCGCCAGGTCCGACGTCGAGTCGGCGTAGGCGACCGATTCCTCCAGGGACAAGGAGTGCTCGTCGGCGTAGTCGGACAACAGGAGCGCCCGCGCCTCGCCGATCGGCGGCAACGCGGTGAGCTGTCCCGTCAGACGCCCGTCCCGCTCGCCCATCTGCGCGCACACGATGTCGTCGAACAACGGCCGGATCGGCTCGATAATGAAGTCCAGCGCCCCCGTGATCAGGAGCGTCCGGTGCCCGGCCGCCCGGTGCGCCCGCACCCGGGCGAAGCCGTCGGGGAACGAGCGGGTCAAGAGCTGGCGGTGGAAGAGCTCCCACGAGTCCTCGCGCAGCCGCGCCACGGGCGCGTCCTCGAAGCGTCGGTAGAACGCGCTCAGGAAGTCGCCGCGGTCGCGCCGGTCGAGCGCCAGGAGCGACGGCCCTTGTCGCACGAGATCGGCCACGAACCGCGCCCGCCGCGCCGGCGGCAGGTGGCGGCTGGCCAGCCAGGCGTACGTGTCGACCACGTTGGAGGACATGAGCGTGTGTTCGAGGTCGAACACCGCCAAGTGCCGGTCCGGCGACAAGATCGCCCGTCGCTGCCGGTCGGGGCGCTTCTCCACAACGGAACGCCCCGGCTTCGTGCGTACCCGGGTGTGCTCGAGCACCGACGGCAGGTGGATCTCGAGGATGTAGCGGTCCCAGTCGATGACGCCGGGGTCGAAGCCGAAGCGCGTGTGGTCGTCCGCGTCGCACCGGTCGTACAACTCGATCAGGTGGTCGACCCGGTACCGCGCGTCAGTCTCGGTGTAGGCCCCGTAGAGCTCGACGTAGCCGAGGGCGCGCTTGGCCATGGCGTGGCGGTCCTCGATGCTGGCGGCCAACTGCGCCTGTCGGCCCCGGATCGGCAAGGCAGTGATCAGTCGTTCCGCGAACGTCATGAGCTGGTCGGCGCGGCGGAGCTGGCGCTGCACACGCCCGCGCCCGGGAAACGACCACTCGGGCACGCTGATCGGCTGCCCACGATCGTCGTAGAGCGGGTTGCGTTGGAAGAAGCCCGTCGATTTCTCGACGAGCCGGCCGTAGCGCAACGGGTTCCGCACGCCCGAAGCGACGTGGTACACCTTCGGCCGACCCGGCTCGGGCCCCTGGGCGGCGACGGCCAACAGTGCCGCCACGACGAGGTCGACCGGGATCACGTCGATGATGCCCTCGGGCACGCCGGGGAACTCTGCGAGGAGGCCACGCGCGTACGAGATGATGATCGGCTCCGCCATGCGGAAGCCCCGGATCCAACCCGGACGTGGCTCGGACACCGCTGACTCGATGATGGAGGGCCGCACGAAGGTGATGGGCACCTTGCCTTCCCACTGCTCGACCAACGCCTTCTCGCCGAGCGCCTTGGTGAAGGGGTAGGCGTCGGGCCAGCCGAGCGAGAGGGCGCGCGCCGTACCGGCCTTGACGAGCTCGTCGCCCACCCACTCCTCGCGCATCTTCTCGGCTCTTGTCGCGATCAGGTGATCGCCGGCGGCGCCCACCTCCGTGCGGGCCTTCTTCTTGAACTCCCTGAGTTTCTCCGGCCTTCGCGTACTCGGCCTGCAGGTCGTCGCGCAGGCGGCGGGCGAACGTGACCTCGTCGCGCCACGGCACATCGAGGGTGAAGGGGTTCTCGCTGAGCAGCTCCTCTTTGGCCTCGCCCTGGTGCGTGCTGGCGACGTAGGCGGTCGACACCGCGATGAGGTGGCCACCTGACCCGCAGTCGGCCATGGCGGCGGCGACGCGCGAGGGCCCGAGCATGTTGATCTCGACCGCCTGGGTGAGTGGAGCGTCGAAGGAGACCGTCGCGGCGGAGTGGATCACGACGCCCGCCTCTGCCAGTGCGGCACGGCCCTCGTCATCGAGGCCGAGGCCGTCCTGGCTGACATCACCCGCCACGGCGCGCACCCGCCGGTCCACCTCGTCGGCGAAGCGGTCACCCAGCTCGCTGCGGAGCCGGTCGAAGCAGTCGTTCTTGATGACCTCTTTGGCCAGGCGGGCGCTGGCGTCGGCCCGGCGTCCGGGGCGGATCAGGACCGTGATCTCGGCCTCGGGAATCGTGCGCATGATGCGCTCGACGAGCGCGGTGCCCAGGAACCCGGTGGCACCGGTCACGAAGAAGCGCTTGCCGCGCAGCTCCCGCTCGATGGGCATCAGAATTGTCTAGCACCACCCGCTGAATCTGTCTACCATTTGGTAAGTGCCCAGCTCCACGACCAGCGGCCGCATTCTCGACGCCACTTTGGCCTCATTCGCAAGCAGGGGCTACGAGGCGACCTCGCTCGACGCGGTGGCCAAGGAGCTCGAGCTGACCAAGCAGTCGATCCTCTACTGGTTCCCGTCGAAGGACGCGCTCCTCGAGGCGGTCATCGCGCGGAGCGCCAACGACCTCTCGACGGCCTTGGAGTCGGCGCTGCAGCGGGCCGGGGCAGGCTGGGAACGGGTGGAGGCGGTCGTGCGCTCGGTCTTTCGGCTCGCGGCCCGCCAGCCTGAGTTGCTGGGACTGCTTCGCGAGGTGGGACGTCTCGGCCCTCCGGCCGCCACACAGATGACCCTCGCCCTCGAACCGCTGGTCCAGCGCGCGTCCTCGTTCCTGGAAGCAGAGATGGCAGCGGGAACGATGCGCCGTTCGGACCCACGCCTCCTCTTGTTGGCCATCTATTCGACCGTCATCGGGATGGTGACCGAGGTGGAGGTACTGCGGGCGCTGGGGGAGGAGCCGACCGCACGCTCGCTGGTCCGCCGTCGTGCCGACGTCCTGCAGTTACTGCGTTCGGCGCTCCTGGTGGACCCCGACCACTGAGACCCAGCGATCCTGCCCGCGGACCGTAGGCCGGTTACTGCGTGGGCTTTGGGATCTTCTTTCGAGGCGGGGCCTTCGGCGTATAGCGCTTGCTCGCCGTGGGAGCCTTGCGCGTGCCCGATCCCGAAGAGGATGTGCCCGCCGCCTTCGACCTCGGCGCAGCAGCTCGGGCCTCCCTGCCCCTCGGCCGGTTCGCCGCCTCCTGTCGGATCAGCTTCGCGTCGGCCGTCCCGTAACGATGGATCCTCCAAGCGTTCAGCATCAGCCAGCCGCCCAGGACGATGAAAACGAACCCGATAAAGAGGATCGAGTAGCCGACACCTAAGCCGACGAGGAAGAGGAGAAACGCCACCATCGTCCGACGGCGCTTCCAAAGAACGATGAAACCGACCACCGCGAAGAGGAGGACCGCTCCACCCAGCAACAGCGCATCAGGCCCGACGCTTACCTGGTGCTTCCCGGTTTTCGTTTCGACGTGTTTGACGATGTAGTAGATCGGAAGGACAAGGCCGAAGATGGCGGCGAGAAGAAACCCGATGAATGAAAATCGGGTCTCCCGCCCATCCATCGAGCTCATCTTCGATTTGCGCTGCTCCAGCGGGATAATGGCCGATGCACCAGTCTCGTCCTTGTAGACGAGGGGTGGCGCAGGCCAAAAGGCATCCTTGAACTTCAGGGTCCAGGCCGACGGGGCCTTGGGCGGTTTGTCGTCGAAGTTCTCGGGCTTGGTCCAGGTCATCTCCCCTTCAGGGTACCGGTCCCCCCTGGGGGTCCCAAATCACCGACCCGGAGCGACTCCAAGCCTCTGGCCAGGGCGGCGACGATGAGATCAGGCGCCGATACCGACCACCGGCTTGTTGAGCGGCTTGCCACCTTGAGAGCCGGCGAAGGTGGCGTCGCCCTTGGCGAAAATGCCACCGTCGGAGGCCACGAGCCAGTAGCCACCGCCGTCGGGTGACGACGCCATGCCGACGATCGGCTTGTTCAATACGGTCCCGCCCTCGGAGCCGTAGAAGTTGGCATCGCCCTTCGTGAAGATGCCACCGTCGGAGGCCACGAGCCAGTAGCCCTGGCCGTCGGGGGTGGCCGCCATGCCGACGACCGGCTTGTTCAGCACGGTCCCGCCCTCGGAGCCGTAGAAGCCGGCGTCGCCTTCGGCGAAGACACCACCGTCAGACGCCACGAGCCAATAGCCCTGGCTGTCGGGGGTGGCCGCCATGCCGACGATCGGCTTGTTGAGCGTCGTACCACCGAGCGAGCCGAAGAAACCGGCGTCGCCTTCGGCGAAGACTCCACCGTCAGACGCCACGAGCCAATAGCCCTGGCCATCAGGGGTGGCCGCCATGCCGACGATCGGCTTGTTGAGCGTCAAACTGCCGAGCGAGCCGAAGAAGCCGGCATCGCCCTCGGCGAAGACGCCACCGTCAGACGCCACGAGCCAATAGCCACCACCGTCGGGAGTCACCGCCATGCCGACCACCGGCTTGTTGAGCGAGAGACTGCCCAGCGATCCGTAGAAGCCGGCTCCCCCGTAGTTGAAGATGCCGCCGTCCGAGGCGACCTCGTCGTAGCCGGGTCGAGCGATCGGTGCCGAAAGCGACATCGTCGCGACGTTCGTGTTACTGCCGTACGTGCCGTAGCCCACACCCATACACATGGCACCGGCCACGCATGACACCCCGTTGATCTGGTCGTCCTGTGCGGTTGCGTCGGGTTGGGGGACGCTGACCAGCTTCCAGGTCGATCCGTCCCAGGTCAACATCTCGGTGATGAATGTGTTGTCTGAGTTGTCGATCGTGTTCACGTACCCCGCCGCCACGCAGGACGTCGGGCCGAAGCAGTCCACGTCGATCAAGAGGTCACCGAACGACGCGTTCGCATCGGGGACCGAAACAACGGACCACGACCTGCCGTTCCACTGTTCGACGAGGTTCGCGTAGCCGCTACCCGCGTCGGCTTCGCCGACGGCCATGCACAACGACGTGCCGGAGCAGGAGACGCCGTAGAGATAGTCCCTGTCGGCACCCACGGTATTTGGACTCGCCACTGTCTGCCAGACGGTCCCGTTCCACTGGAGGATGAGCGTGGACTCTCCAGAGCCGTTGTCGTAGCCGCCGACGGCCTGACAGAAGGTCGTGCTCACGCAGGAGACGCCGTCAAGGTCGTTGTCGGCGTCTGACGTCGCGTTGGGTGTGGTGAGAATCGACCAGCTGGCGCCGTTCCATTGCTCAACGAGCGTCTGGTCATTGGAGCTAGTCGCGTCGCCGACGGCCATGCAGAACGACTTACTCCTACAGGAGACGGAATCGAGCTCGTTGTCGTCTGCCGTCGACGTGTTCGGGCTCGTCACGATGGACCAGTTGGCGCCGTTCCACTGCTCGACGACCGTCTGATCGGTCGAGCCGATTTCTGCGTAGCCGACGGCTATGCAGAACGTGGTGGTAAGGCAGGAGACCCCGTGCAATTCATTGTCGTCTGCCGTCGACGTGTTCGGGCTCGGCACGATGGACCAGTTGGCGCCGTTCCACCGCTCGATGAGGGTCTGAGTCTCCGGGGAGGCGTCCGTGCTGCCGACTGCCATACAGAAAGCACTGCTGACGCAGGAGTCGGCGTTCAACGGGTCGTATTCCGTTCCGGGAGTGGGCGTAGGGACCAGGGACCAGTTGCTCGGGACCACGACCCGTGACAGATCGTGGGGAGCGGGTGACGGCGACGGGGATACGTTCGTCGGCGCGCCACTCGAGCCGCCCGAGGTGGGAGCGTGGTGATACGGCGAGTGCGGAATCGAGCGGGGTGAGCTCGCGCCGACAGCCAAGGTCGCGGGTAATGCGATCGCTGTAGCGACCGCAAGTACGAGAGAAACCACGAACAGCCCCGACGAACGTCTCACGCCTAGCACCCCTTTTGGTGGATTCAGCTTCTCGACCAGTGCAACCTAGTTCTCCTCACGTCGCGGAGCACGGGTTTTGTGCCGAGACTGGATGCGTCGAGAGCGACACGCCATCACCCTCCTCGATGAGCCGCCGACCTCTCAGGTGAATCTCATACGGAGGGGTTCGAGTCGTGCCTGCCGCCAGCGACGTCCTCGTTGCACAATCGGACCCACTTGGCCCCGTCAGTGCTCTCGATGGGGCAGCCCGCAGCCGCGACGACGCGAGGGGTGAGGCGGCAGGGTGGCCGGTGTTGTCGTCGAATCCCACCAGGCCCAACGGAGAATTCGTGGGATCAGGTGCTTCGGGCCGAAGTCCGGCAAACCGGCTGGCTGCTCACTTGTACGCTGTTGCACCGGCTGCCGCCGTCCGGAAGGCCGACGGCAGCCCACCCGATACAAAAGATGCACTGCGGGCGCTTAGCTCAGTTGGTTAGAGCGCAGCCTTCACACGGCTGAGGTCGGAGGTTCGAGTCCTCTAGCGCCCACCAAGATCGTCCCCGGCCCGACGCCGGCTCCCAGGCCCAGGTGCCGCCTTCCTTCAGCCGACGACAACCCTCGACTAGCCCGCCCCGATGCCCACGACGTTCGACACGTGGACGCCGTCCCCGGGAAGCGACCCTTGGTAGGTGGCGCTCCCGAAGGAGAAGATCCCGCCGTCGGAACCGGCCAGCCAGTAGCCGTTGCCGTTCGGGGCGATGCCCACGACGTTCGAGACGTGCACTCCGTCACCGGGCAGCGATCCCTCGTAAGTGGCGCTCCCGAAGGAGAAGATCCCGCCGTCGGAACCGACGAGCCAGTACCCGTTGCCGCCGGGTGCGGGAGCGACGCCCACGATGTTCTTGACGTGGACGCCGTCGGCCGGCAGCGACCCTTGGTACGTCGCGCTGCCGAAGGCGAAGATCCCGCCGTCGGAGCCGACCAGCCAGTACCCGTTGCCGCTCGGCGCGGCAACGATGCTCACGATGTTCGAGACGTGGACGCCATCGGCGGGGAGCGACCCCTCGTAGACGGCGCTCCCGAAAGCGAAGACCCCACCGTCGGAGCCGACGAGCAAGTACCCGTTGCCGCTGGGCGCGGGCGCGATGCCCACGATGTTCTTCACGTGGACGCCGTTCGCAGGCAGCGACCCCTGGTAGATAGCGCTGCCGAAGGCGAAGACCCCGCCGTCTGCGCCGGCCAACCAGTTCCCGTTGCCGCTGGGCGCAGGAGCGATGCCCACGATGTTCGACGCGTGGACGCCATCGGCGGGCAGCGATCCCAGGAAGGGGGCGGTGCCGAGGGCGAACGTCCCCCCGTCGGAGCCGACCAGGGTGTACCCGCTCGACGCGTAAGTGAATTGGTCGGCCGACGATGTCGCCGATGTCCCGGCGAACGAGCTGACCGTGACGTTGGCGACGCCGTTTCCGGCCGGAGCCACCGCCGTCATCTCGAACGCGCTCTCGTACGTGACCGACGTGGCTGCGGTCGGACCGAAGTCGACGGTGGAGCCGTAATTGAACCCGGTGCCGTGGATGGTCACCGTGGTGCCGCCCGCCGCCGGACCGGCATTGGGCACCACCGAAGTGACCGTGGGGGCTTGCTCGATCACGACGCCACCGGGTCCGTTCATGTCCGTGTCGCCACCGACGATGGTGTTGAACGGCGTCGGATCACCCGTGGCGGCGAGTTGGCTCGGCGTGTACTCGTCGAGCCTCTCGCCGCTGTAGCTCGGCACCCACAGGTCACCGGCGGCGTCGAAGGCGAGGCTGTAGGGGCCATCGAGGCTCGATCCGTCCGACGAGATGGTGACGGCGGGCGTCGGGTCACCCGAGGACGCAAGCTGGCTCGGGCTGAACTCGACGACCGTACCTCCGTTGGCATTCGTTACCCAGAGGTCGCCGGAGGCGTCGAATGCGACCGCGCTCGAGCCCTCGAGGCTCGATCCGTCCGACGAGATCGTGACGGCGGGCGTCGGGTCACCCGAGGACGCGAGCTGGCTCGCCGTGTACTCGACCACGTTGCTCTGGTCGGTGTTGGCCACCCACATGTCGCCGGAGCCGTCGAAGGCGAGCCCGTAGGTGCTCTCGACGGCCGTGATGGTCACGGCCGGTGTGGGGTCGCCCGAGGAGGCGAGCTGGCTCGGGGTGTACTCGACAGCACTGCCCGCTTCGTTGAGCGCCCACAGGTCCCCGGACCGGTCGAAGGCGACGCTGCCGGGGGCGTTCAGGCTTGATCCGTCCGACGAGATGGTGACGGCGGGCGTCGGGTCGCCCGACGAGGCCAGCTGGCTCGGGGTGTATTGGACGAGGGTGTCGGCGTCCAAATTCGCGATCCACAGGTTGCCCGAGGCGTCAAAGGCTTCGGTACCGAAGGGGTCCTCGAGACTGTTGTCGTTGGCCGAGATGGTGACGCCTGGAGTGGCATTTCCGGTCGCCGAGAGCGGGTAGGAGAGGAGCGTGCTGCTGCTCTGGTTGACGACCCAGATGGTTGGGGTCACCGCGGTGGAGGCGGCCGCGGATGGAGTGCCGAGTCCACCGATCTGTAGGGCGGCCGCGCCCCCGATGCCCAGGATCACGGCGATGGCTGCGCCCAGGCGCCCGACACGAGTCACCGTCCAATGACGCAGCATCGAAACACCTTCAGTGCGGCGCAATTTCATGGCAGACCTCCAGGTCCCGACGGATCGCCGAGACCATAAGCCTCCGACCTCGTGTGGTCAACAGCCAAAACAGGTGGTGAGAGGGCCGAGACGTCAGCCGCCGCACGTCAATCACTCGTCGTCGCGGACGGGCCGGTGCCCCTCGCTGTGGCGCGGAATAAGCGGGATACTTCGGTCATTGGAACGTGGTGGGCGACCGGGCGGTAGCCGGGTCAGTGCCGCAACGACTGGAGGTGCGAGGTGGCTGAGGGCAACGGGTCCGATGAAGGAATGGTGTTGACCCACTTCATCACGTCGGATGACGTCGAACGCTCCCGGCGGTTCTACACCGAAGTGCTCGGCGGCACGGTGGTCTTCGGCCCGGAGCCGACCAACGTGGCGCTTGCCAACAGCTTCATCGTCATCAACGGCGGAGGAGGCCCGACCGACGACAAACCCACCGTGACGCTCGAGACGCCACGCGATCCCGACCGGGTCAGCAGCTTCCTCAATATCCGGGTCACGGACATCCAGGCCAAGTACGAGGAGTGGAGCGCCAAGGGGGCCGAATTCCTGACGCCGCCCAAGCAGCACGCGTACGAGATTCGTTGCTACATCCGCGACCCCGACGGCTATCTCATCGAACTGGGACAGACCACCGACCCAGACGGGGACTGGTCACCGTTCTGAGGTCTGGCCCGAAGGCGTGAAGCCGGCGGCCCGTCGCCCTACGGCCTCGGTGGCCAGATCCGCAGGCGATTGTCCGGGAGCCGCACGGTGAAGCGACCGTCGGGCGAGGCGTCGCGCAGGAGGACGCGCAGCTGCTGCTCGAACTCGGGTGCACGCGCGCCGAAGAGATGGGGTGCGGTCCACGAGCTCGAGAACACGCGGGCGACGACCTGATCGATCGTGGGGTGAATGGCGCGGCCGTCCGGCACGACCAACGTGTCTTCCGGGCCGAACCCCGCCGCACCGAACACGTCGTCCTCGCCGCTGGGTGACGTGTTGCGCAACCCTTGGCCGGCCCGGCGATCCGGACCGAGCCATCGGATCCGGAGCTCGTCGATCGCTTCCTCAGGCACCGGGGGATGGTCGTCGTCCGGCAGCTCCGAATTAGGAAGTGGGCCCGCCCTGTCGACCAGGACCACCGCGCCTGCCGGCTCGAGCATCCGCCGGACGGCGGCCGCCACCCGCGGCCGGTCCATCCAGTGGAAGGACTGCGCGAACGAGACGACGCGGAACAGGCCGAGCCCATCGGGGAGGGACTCGGCCCGCGCCTGCACCCAGGACGCGGTGCCGACCCCCGCCTCGGCCGCCGCGCGCTCGGCCTCGGCGATCATGTCCGGGTCGGGGTCGAGCCCGACGACAGCCTCGAAGAGGTGGGCGAACGCGAGGGCGACCGTGCCGGGCCCACAGCCGACGTCGAGGAGCCGGCCGGAGCCGTCCAGTCCGAGGCGGGTCGCCAGGGCCTCGGCGAGGCCGGGGGCGTAGGGGTAGCGGCCCGTCCGGTAGTAGGCCGCCGTCCCGCGGAACACGCTGTCGTCCCAGTCCCAGCTTTCCCAGCCGTGGCGTTCGGGTGCGTCCGCCGACATGCCTCTCAGTGTGGCCGTGCGCGCCGCGCCGCGCCGCGCCCCGCGCCGCCGCCGCCCCGCTCAGCGCCCCGTCCACACGGGCGGTCGCTTCTCCAGGAAAGCCTTGACGCCCTCGCGGGCATCGGCGGACGACGTCGCGGCGGCCAGGGCGGCCTCGGTCTGTTGCCAGCCGAGCGCGTCATCGTCGCCGACCCACGTGTTGACCGCGGCGAGGCACGACTGCACGGAGACCGGCGCGTTGTCGCAGATCTCCTGCGCGAGACGTTGCGCCTCGGCCAACGCTTCGCCCGGTTCCGTCAGCACGTTGACGAAGCCGAGCTCGTAGGCCCGCGTGGCGTCGATCGGGCGACCGGTCAGGATCAGTTGGCGCGCCACGTTCAGCGGCAGGGCCCGCGGCCCACGGAACAAGCCGGCGCAGGTCGGCACGACGCCGATGCCCACCTCGGGGAGCCCGAAGCGCGCCGTGCGGGCCGCGACCACCAGGTCGCACGCCAACACGAGTTCGAGGCCGCCGCCCAGGGCCGGCCCCTCGACCGCCGCCACGAGCGGCTTGCGCCGGGCCCGCCGGATCAGGCCGTACTCGCCGCCCCGCTCGGTCGCGTAGTCGCCGCGCGCCGTCAGGTCGCTCCCGGCGCTGAAGAAGTCTGCGGTGCCCGTGAGCACGCCCGCCCACAGGCCGTCGTCGTCGTCGAGCTCGTTGAGCGCCTCGTCGAGCGCGTCGGCCATGCCGCGGTTGATCGCGTTCCTCTTGGCGGCGCGCCGCATCGAGATGACGGAGACCCGGCCCTCGCGGCGTCGCTCGACCAGGCCGCCCGCGTCGTTGCTGTCATCGGCCACGCCTTGCCCCCGATCCACCGCTCACCGCTCACGGAAAGCGGAAAGCGGAAAGACGTCAGGCTACGTCAGGGTCAGGTCCCGGCCATCCCCACGACCGGCTTGTTGAGCGGCTTGCCGCCCATGGAGCCGTAGAACGCGGCGTTGTAGGAGAAGATCCCCCCGTCGGAGGCGACGAAGCGATAGCCGCCCCCGCTGCGCGTCGCCTCCATCCCGACGATCGGGGCGTTCAGGTGGATGCTCCCGGTCGAGCCGTAGAACGGCGCGTCGAAGGAGAAGATCCCCCCGTCGGCCGCCACCTCCCAGTAGCCACCGGTGGCGGCGTCGGCCGCGATCCCGACCACCGGCGAGTTGAGCGGCTTGCCCCCCATGGAGCCGTGGAACTTGGCGTCGCCGTAGGCGAAGATGCCGCCGTCGGACGCGACCAACCAGTAGCCGCCACCGCTCGGCGTGCTCGCCATGCCGACGATGGGCGCGTTGAGGGGCGTCCCGCCGGTGCTGCCGTGGAACTGGGCGTTGCCGAAGCTGAAGATGCCGCCGTCGGACGCCACCTCCCAGTACCCGCCGCCGTCCGGCGTCGCCGCCATGCCGACGATGGGCTTGTTGAGCGGGGTCCCGCCCATGGACCCGTGGAACTGCGCGTTGCCGAAGGCGAAGAGGCCCCCGTCGGAAGCCACCTCCCAGTAGCCGCCGCCATCCGCGGTCAGTGCCGCGCCGACGACCGGCCGGTTGAGATGGATGCTCCCGGTCGAGCCGCAGAACGGGATGTTGCCGTAGTTGAAGACGCCGCCGTCGGAGGCGGAGAGGATGTAGCCGTCCGGTGCGCCGTTCGGCGCGTTGCACGGCACCTCGATCGTCGGAGACGGGGTTCCGGCGTCGCCGGTCAGCTGCGGGTCGTGGTGGAACTGGGGCCACGCGCCCGGCTCGTAGACCGAGGAGCCCGAGCCGTTGGTGTCGTCGATCTCCCAATGCTCGACGATGCCGATCGCCGCGCCGTTGACCGCCTCGTAGCCCGCGCCGGTGATGCCGATGTGGCCGTCAGGGTCGTCGGTGACCAGCGGCGAGTTCTGGAAGGCGATGTTGGCGCCGAGCGTCGCCACCTCGGCCCCGGACCGGCCGTCGAAGATGTCGATCTCGTTGGTCGTCGGGACGATCACGTCCTGGTAGCCGCCTCCGGTCAGGTCGGCGGTCACCGGCGAGCCGATGACCTGGCCGGTCGTCGCCGCCGACCAGACGGTGGCGCCGGTGGCCCCGTTGAGCACGTAGATCGTGTTGGAGGTCGTGCCCTCGACGACGTCGAGCTGCCCATTGCCCGTCACGTCGGCCAGTGCCGGCGAGTCGGCGGTCACGCCGTTGAGCGTCTGGCTCCACGCGAGCCCACAGCCGGTGTTGATGGCGAAGACCTTGTCGCTGTCGCTGGCGCCGGGATAGAGGCTCCCGTCGCCGATCGCGATGCCGACTCCGCCACCGGCGAGGAATTGGCCCACCGCCGGCGAGGAGCGGTCGATGTTCTGCGTCGTGTTGTACTGGCAGATCAGCCCGCCCGACGGGCTGCCCGTCCCCGCGTTGCCGCTGCTCGAGAGGATGCGGATGTGGCCACCGTTGCTGTAGGTCTGGCCGTACGCGGCGCCCTGGCTCGAGTCGCCACCGCTGATGATCTCGTTGTTCCCGTCGGCGTAGAGATCGGCCACGGCCGCCGTCGACCAGACCGAGTCGGCCGAGAACCACGGGAACCCGGACAGGACGGCGCCGTTGCCGGCGCCCAGTGCGTACGTCTCCTGGCCGACCGAGCCCGCCTCGACGCCGTAGCTGCCGGCGTAGTCGCCGACGGTCAGCCCGGCGGCCACCGCGGAGTTGCCGGGGTCCGTCGCCGGGTTCGGCGCCGGGACGAACCACTGGTCACCGCCGCTGGGAGAGATGGCTTGATAGCCGCCCGAGCTCGGCTCCTGCACGTTGCCGCTGCCGACGTAGACCGTGTCGAGCCCGTTGGCGTTGATCGGCGCCACCGACGGGGACGAGTCGACGGGCGCGCCGGCGGGGTAGGGCCAGGTGCCGCCCGGCGCGGCGCCGCCGCTGACGTGGAACGCGTACACGTTGCCGGCCCGGTCGCCGAACACGACGGACGGCTGTCCGTCGAGGTTGGCGACGTTGGGCGACGACAAGGCGGGCGGAGAGTTGGCGTCGTTGAGCGTGTGCGACCACGTCGAGGTGGCGGAGAAGCCTGGGCCGGCTGCCTGTACGGCGGGGGCCGCCGGGATCAGGGCCAGGAGTGGCAGCGCGGCGGCCACACCGCAGAGCGGTCGCGCTCGAGATGGCGGATGGTGGCGCGCGGTCAGGTTGACGCGCCGCGACCGTCGCAGGGGCGAAGTGGGCGGACGGCGCATCATCACAGGATCGGCAGCACGATGCGCGTGCTTGAACGGTGGGCGCATGAAGGCACAGGGTGAGGCTCCCAGGTCTCGGGGCGGTGGCAGCGCCGTTGCCGAACGGGTACGGCCGGGTCCGCCGAAAGGATGAACTCGGTTGCATCGGGGGTGTGAACAGAGGCGGGTGGGGCCCACCATGAAGCCGCGCCAGGGGTCGTGCCGCCTACCATGCTCGGCGTGACCGGGTCGTTGAACGCGGCGGGCCGCGCACTGATGGGACGTCGCATCCGATGGCTGGGCGTCGTCATGGTCGTCTGCCTGGGCCTGGTCATCGTCCAGCTGGTGAACATCCAGCTCGTGCGGGGAAAGGCGTTGGCGACCTCGCCGTACAACCCGCGGGTGGCGATCGAGCGCTACGTCAATCCCCGCGGCGAGATCCTGGCGTCCGACGGCACGGTGCTGGCCAAGTCCGTCCCCACGCCCGCGGGGACCAACCGCACCGACTACCCGTACGACTATGTCCGTCAATATCCCCAAGGTCCTCTCTACGCCGACATCACTGGCTACGACTCGGCGCTGACCGGTGCGGTGACGGATATCGAAAATTATTACGACTCGTACCTCAGTGCCCACAGCCAGTCGGCCCAAACCCTGAGCCAGCTGCTGTTCCGGGAGAAGCTCCCGTCGACGACCGACAACGTCACGCTGACCGTGCAGCCAAATCTCCAGAATGTGGCGCAGAACGCGCTCAACGCGGTCGAGGGGAACAACGACGGGGCGGTGGTCGTGATGAACCCGAAGACGGGTGCGGTGGAGGCCATGGTGTCGAACCCGACCTACGACCCCAATGCGCTCGTCAGCACGTCGCTTTCGGCCGACAATCTCGCCTATTACAGCTACACGCAGAAGGACCACGAGGGGTTCTTTCCGCTGCGCTCGCTGGCCACCTCCGAGTTCTTCGAACCGGGATCGACGATGAAGGTGGTGACGTCGACGGCGGTCTACAACCTCAAGCCGTCGCTCATCGACTTCGACTTTCCCGTGGCGCCGTGCCGTGAAATTCACCGACTCGAACAGGCTGCTGTGCAACGACGGCTCGTCGCCGGCGAACTCGGACCCGTGTGGCGGGACCATGGTGACGATGCTGCCGGCATCGTGCGACCCCGGCTACGGCGAGCTCGGCATCCAGGTGGGCGTGTCGACGTTGCGCCAGCAGGCCGAGTTGTTCGGCATCAATTCGGTGCCGCCGATCGATCTCCCCCAACTGGGCCAGCAGCCGGTCGGGGGGGTGATCGCGTCGAAGCTCGAATCCATACCCGCGAACTCCCAAGCCCTCCAGGCGTACAGCGCGATCGGACAGGAGACGGTCTACGACACGGCGCTGCAGAACGCGATGGTGGCGGCGGGCATTGCCAACGGCGGCGTCATCATGACGCCCCACCTGATGTCGTCGATCCACGACTCGACCGGGTGCGCTGGTTCAGACGTACACGCCCAAGCCGATGCCGCGGTCCGCCTCGGCCGTCGGCCGCGCAGGCGGTGACCAATCTGATGGAGAGCGTGCCGATCAGCGGGACGGCCTCGGGGGTGGGCTTCCCGTCGTATCTGTGTGCGGCGGTGAAGACCGGGACGGCGCAGACGGGCCTGAGCACGAACCACGACTGGATGATCGGGTTCGCCCCCGCCAACAACCCCCAGATCGCCGTGGCGGTCGTCGTGCCGTACCAGTACATCGGGACGGACGGCGCGCAGATCGCCGGGCCGATCGTCAAGGACGATCATGCAGGCGGCGCTGCCCCCGGGCTCGGTGCAGCAGCCGTGCACGGTGCCGATGCCACCGTCGTCGGCCTTCGGGAACTGAGCTGGAGCCGGGCTTACGGCCGCCGCCGGTCCCGCCGGGGACCTTGCGCTCCCGGGGGCCGGGCCGGCGGAGCGAGCAGGGGCAGTTGCCACTCAGGGCGTTTTGTCACGGCCGGCTGGCCGCGGGTAGAGCTATCTGCGTGGCTACGCAGATACTTAAGGCTCCGGCGGAGGAGGAAGTGCGCTCCGCCGTGGGCATGCTCAAGCTGCTGGGCGACGAGACCCGGCTGCGGGTCATCTGGGCCCTGCTCGAGGGCGAGCACTCGGTGAACGAGCTGGCCGAGCGTGGTGGGCGCGCAGCCCGCTGCCGTCTCGCAGCACCTCGCCAAGCTGCGTCTGGCCCGCCTCGTCCGCAGCCGCCGGGAGGGCACGCGGATCTTCTACGTCGTCGACGACGCGCACGTGCGCCGACTGGTGGAGGAGGTGTTGAGCCACGCCGACCACGTGGCCAGCGATGGGTGAGGGGCACGCCGGTCACGCCGGCAACGCGCACGCCACGCGGCACGCCGGGGACGTTCGGTGGACACCGACCGTCGCGCGCTGCGGTTGGCGCTCGGCCTGCTGCTCGCCTTCATGGTGTTCGAGGTCGCGGCGGCGATCTTCGCCGACTCCTTGGCGCTGCTGGCCGACGCGGGCCACATGCTCATCGACGTCGGCGCCATCGCCGGCTCGCTCGATCGCGATCCGCCTGGCGGCGCGGCCCGAGACCGAGAAGCACACCTACGGCATGAAGCGCGCCGAGATCCTGGCCGCCGCGGGCAACGGGCTGGCGCTGATCGTCGTGTCGGCCCTTGTCACCTACGGCGCCATCGTGCGCCTGCTGCACCCGGGCCCGGTGCACGGCGGGGTGCTGATCGTGGTGGCCGCCGTCGGGGTCGTCGTGAACCTGCTGGCGACGATGGCCGTGGCCCGGGCCAACCGGCGCTCGTTGAACGTCGAGGGCGCCTACCGGCACATCCTGACCGACCTCTACGGCTTCGCCGGCACGCTGATCGCCGGCGTGGTGATCGTCACGAGCGGGTTCAACCGGGCCGACGCCATCGCGTCATTGGTCGTCGTGGCGCTGATGCTCAAGGCCTCGGTCGAGCTGCTGCGGCCGGCGCTCAATATCTTGTTGGAGGCGACGCCCGACGACATCGACCTCGACGAGGTGCGCAGCCACCTGTTGGAGCTCCCCGAGGTGCGTTCGGTGCACGACCTGCACGCGTGGACGCTGACGTCGTCACTGCCCATCCTCACCGCCCACGTCGTGGTGACCGACGAGTGCTTCAACACCGGAGACTCGGGCCGGGTGCTCGATCATCTCCAGGAGTGCCTGTCGGGCCACTTCGACGTGGAGCACTCGACGCTGCAGATCGAGTGCGCCGGGCACATCGAGCACGAGGTCGGAGGGCACGCGTAGCGGATGGGGTCTGACCGATGCACGTGATCGCCACGATCATCCTGATCGGCTGGATCGCCTTTTGGATCTACTGGTTGGCCAAGGCGGTCGGGAACAAGCAGGGCCGGAGCAGGTGGGGCCAGTTCGCCGGCTTCCGCATCGTCGTCATCGTCGTCGCCCTCTTCCTCGTACGGGCCGGCGCGTTCAAGAACGACACGATCACCGACAACGCCTGGCGCCAGGGCATCGGGCTCGCCCTCTTCGTGGCCGGCCTGGGCCTGGCCGTCTGGGCGAGGCTGTACATCGGGCGGAACTGGGGCGCCCCGATGTCGCAGAAGGTCGACCCCGACCTGGTGCGGACCGGGCCCTACGCCAGAATCCGTCACCCCATCTACTCGGGCATCCTGCTGGCGGGGATGGGCACGGCGATCGCCGTCAGCTGGTACTGGCTGCTCACGGTGGCGGCGACGGGGGTGTACTTCGGGTACAGCGCGGTCATGGAGGAGCGCTATATGACCGGCCAATTCCCCGACTCGTACCCCGGCTACAAGCACGCGACGAAGATGTTCGTGCCCTTCGTCGTGTGACGGCCGCGCCGGTGCGCGTTCAGGTGGTGGTGGGCGGTGGTGGGCGTGGTGGGGGTGGTGAGGGCCACGAGGTCCGGCCAGAGCTCGGTGATCGCATCGACGGCCGGCGCACCCTCGTCGGCGACCTGGCGCAGCCGATGACGCTCGGCGATCTTCTGGGCGCACTCGAAGGCTGTCGCGGTGAGCCGGCGGTGCGCGTCGACGACGTGCGCTGGTGCCGGCTGCGCCACCAGCCACGCCAGGTGCAGGACGTGGCAGAAGGCGCCGATCGGACCCCCCAACGTGACGCGGCGGGGCTGCCGCTCCGCCGTGAACGGGTACGTCGCGAACCAGTCGAACAGGCCGTCGAAGAGCGGGTCGGCGGCCGCGTAGTGCACCTCGGGAACGCGGTAGAAGGCGATCGTCGCGGCGCACATGAGGCACGGCTCGAAGGTGGTGTACAACGACCCGGTGACGCGGGTACCGAACGGAACCTGGGACAACACGTCCATCTCGGCGTGGGCCATGATCGTGCCCGAGAGGTGGGAAGCCGAGTGCTCGCCCATCCTGTTCCGTCCCGTGGCGACGACGCCACCGACGTCATCGAGGAGGACGGCTCCCACCCCGGCGGAGCCTTCCGTCCACGACGCCCATGCCTGATCGACGGCAAGCCGCCACGCGGGGCCCACGGCGTGCCAGGCCGACCGTCGGCGAGTCCATTCGTTGGATGGTAGGTGAGGTGCTGCTCGTCGACGCCGCCAACGTCGTGGGCTCGCGCCCGACGGGCTGGTGGCGCGACCGCGCCGGAGCGGCCCGTGGTTTCGTCGACCAGCTGCGCGCCGCGGCGCGCGAGGGCCGGATCACCCCGCCGGTGACGGTGGTGCTCGAGGGCAAGGCGCGCGACGGCGTCGAGGCCGGCGTGGTCGACGGCGTCACGGTGCTCCACGCGCAGGGCAGCGGCGACGACGCGCTGGTCGACGTCGTGGCGGCACACTCGCCGGGCCAGGCGGTGACGCTGGTCACGGCGGACCGGGGGCTCCGCCGAGCGCGCCGAGGCCCTCGGGGCGGACGTGGTCGGGCCGCGCTGGCTGTGGGAGCGGGTCGAGTAGCGACCCGCGGCCGGCGCCCTTGTCAGCCGTGGTCGATGTCGCTCTCGCTCTCGTCGCCGTGGAAGGCGGGGATGTAGGAGATGCCCACGATCAGCCCGTCCTGCGTCAGCAGCCTGGTCACGGTCTGCCCCCACGGCTCGGTGCGCGCCGGGTGGAGGAGGTCGTAGCCGCGTGCTTGTAGGTCGGCGGCGGCCGCCGCGACGGCCTCGGGAGCATCGACCTCGAACTCGATCGATGCTTGGGGTACGACCCGATCGGCGGGCCAGTCCCGCGTGCCGAAACACGATACAGAGGCTTCCGAAAGCGGCCATACCCCGAAGTGCTTGCACCCGGGAACGTTGCCACTGGAGTAGTAGCCATCACTCTCTCCCTCCAGCGGTAGGCCGAGAGCGTCGATGAACAATTCACGACCCTGCGACGGCACGGCGCTGATGACCGCCACGGTCGAGACCATGGAGACGTGCATAAGGCGAGCCTATGGTCGGCACTCGTAGACCTGCTTGGTGAGCTGGATGGGCCCGCCCCCGACAAGCCGCCTCACACCGTCTTGCCGGTGAGGTTGGACCAGGGTTGGATGAGGCGATGGACTTCTCCACGATTGAGGTGAGCTTCAGCGCTGCCCGAGGCGCCATCACCCTGAACCGTCCGGACAAGCTGAACCCCCTCAGCACGGTCACGCTCACCGAATTGGTCGAGGCCGCCCGCTTCTTGGACTCGAGGCCCGAAGTGAAGGTGGTCACCGTGGAAGGCCGCGGGCGTGCCTTTTGCGCCGGTGCCGACCTGGCCGCGTTCTCCTCGGGCGAGGGCTCGGCCTCGTCGGCGGGCTCCGCACGCGAGGCGGCCGACGCCGGGCGCCTGATGGCGGAGGCGATCGAGGCGATGCGCGCCGTGACGGTGGTCAGGCTGCACGGCCATTGTGTCGGTGGCGGGCTCGTCCTCGCCGCCGCCTGCGACCTGCGTGTCGCCGCCGACGACACCCGGTTCTCCATTCCAGAGGTCGATCTCGGGATACCTCTCGCCTGGGGAGGGATCCCCCGGCTCGTCCGCGAGATCGGCCCGACCCTCACCAAGGAACTGGTGATGACGTGTCGGCCGTTCAGTGCGTCCGAGGCCCACGCGATGGGGTTTCTCAATCGCGTCGTCTCCGCTGCCGAACTCGACGAGTCGGTGGAGGATCTCGTGAGCCAGCTCGAGAGCAAGTCACCGTTGACCCTCACCGCGACGAAGCGGCACGTGAACGCCGTCACCGAAGGCATGGTCGGCACGGCCCGCGCCTGGAACGACGCCGACTCGTTGGTGACGGCGCTGCGCGACCCCGAGTCGAGGGCCGCGGCCGCGGCCTACCTCGATCGATTGCAACGCAACTGACGGTTCGCCCGTCGCCAACCGGGCCTGCTCGGGGAGCGCCGGCTGCACCGCAACGCTACGTGAGGCCCTTCGCTCCGATCGGTCGCAGCGGCGTGCTCTGGGGAGCCTCTGCCACCAGTGCGGGCATGTCGTTCGCCCACTCGGCGACGGCCGGGCTGTTGCGGGCTTCCTCCCACTCGGCTTCGCTCGACCACACCTCGGTGAGATAGACGACACCGTCCTCCACGGGAGACCGGCACACGAGCATCAGCTCGCAGGCGGGATTGTCACGCTGCATCTCGACGGACTCCATGAACTTGCGGGCCAGCCGGTCCGCGTTGCCGCGAGTGGCGACGAGTCTCGTGTGCTGCGCAAACCGCTCCACGGCGATCCCCTTTCAGCGCGACCAGATGCGGACTTCGCACAGTGTGGCAGCGAGTGAGGCGGCGGACCGACCGTCGCGGACCAGGTGCAGCCACGCCCGACCACGTCGCATCCGGCAAACTCGGTGCATGCCGTCCGACTCGCCCACGAACCAGGCCGAGCACACCCGTCACACGCGGGATGCCTATGACCGCTTGGCCGCCGTCTGGGCCCGGGAGACCGACGACGGCCCGTTCAACGGGTGGCTCGAGCGCCCGGCCCTGCGCAGCCTGGTCCCCGCCCCGCTCTCGGGTCGCACGGTCCTCGATGCCGGGTGCGGGTCGGGCGCCCAGGCGGAATGGCTCCTGGACCAGGGGGCCGAGGTCATCGGCGTCGATCTGAGCCCGGCCATGGTCGAAGAGGCCGCGCGTCGCTGTGCGGGCCGAGGCCGGTTCTTCGTGGCCGACCTCGCCGACCCGTTGCCGCTCGATCCGCGCTCGGTCGACGGGATCACCTGCTCGTTGGCGCTGCACTACCTGGAGGACTGGAACGGGGCGCTCCGGTCCTTCGCCGCCGTGCTCCGGGACCGAGGCTGGCTCGTGGTCTCGATCGATCATCCCTTCGGCCGGGCGCTTTCCGGCCAGCGTGGCGGGTACTTCGACACGGAGCTGGTGAGCGACACCTGGGACAAGGGAGGCGTCGAAGTGACGCAGTGGTTCTGGCGCAGGCCCCTCGCCGCGGTGATCGATGCCTTTGCCGACCACGGTTTCCTCCTCGAGCGGGTCGCCGAGCCCCAGCCCTCAGCGGAGGCGCTGGCTCAGTTCGGGGAGGAGCTCTCCGACGTCGTCGGGTTCCCGTCGTTCATCGTCTACCGGTTCCGCCTGATCGGCGACTGATCGGCGCCTGATCTGACGCCGCTCACTCAGGGATCTGAGTGGACAGACAGAAGGGGTGACCGGCGGGGTCGAGAAAGACGAGATAGCGGTCGGGCGCCGGCTGCGACTCGGCTCGACGAGCGCCGGCGGCGATTGCCTCCTCGGCGGCACCGCCGAGGTCATCGACCGCCAGGTCGAGGTGCAGCTGCTTGGGCACCGCAGCCGACGGCCACGTCGGCGGCGTGTAGTCGTCGACCCGGGTGGCGGCGAGCCAGAGCCGGTCCGTCTTCACCGCGACGAAGTCGTCGCTCGAAAAGGCGACCTCGCCACCGAGCAGGGCCGCCCAAAAGGCGCCGAGCTCGGCGGGATCGGCGCAATCGAACGCGATCGAGCCCAACCGGATCTGCGCCACGCCAGGACCATAGGCAGGCCGACGTCGCCGTGCAACGGTCCCCGCGGCCGATTCGTTTCTGAGGCGTCAGTCCCGGTCCGGCGCCTCGATCCGGGCCACGAGCTCCACGTGCTCGGTCATCGGGAAGATGTCGAACGCCGCGCAGGGTGGTCAACGCCCAGCCCTCGATCGAGCAGGACCCGGACGTCGCGGGCGAACGAGGCCGCGTCGCACGAGACGTAGACCACCCGACGAAGCGTGGGCGCCAAGCTCGCGAGCGCGTGCATGACGTCGGTGCCCGCACCCTCGCGGACCGGGTCGAGCACGACGATCGAGGGCGGCCGATGCCACTCGGCGACCAGCGCCGGCGTCACCGCCGCCTCGTCCACCGAGAGGCGCGGGAGGCCGGCCCCGTTGTGCCGCGCGTCCGCAGCGGCGCGTCGGTCGCGCTCCACGGCGAGCACCGAGCCGTTCGGGCCGGCGGCGCTGCGCCAGCGCCACGGCGAACAGGCCGGCGCCGGAGTAGAGATCGGCGACGGACGCGCCGTCGCAGTCGCCCACGGCGTCGAGCACGGCGTCCGACAGCGCCGCGGCCGCGCCGCGGTGGGCCTGCCAGAAGACGCCCGCCGACACTCGATAGGTCTGCACGCCCACCCGCATGTGCACCGCGCCGGGGTCCCGGCGCACCTTGCCCCGTACCACCACGCCGGCGTCGACCGACGGGAGGGGCGGCGTCGCCCGACCGTTGGGCGGGCCGACACCACCGCCTCGTCCTCCGCCGTGCCCGTGACGATCTCCACCTCTGCCATCCCGGGCCAGCGGGCCGCCAGCGCGCCCGTCGCCATGACGTCGGGCGTCGCCACCGGGCACTCGTCGACGTGCTCGACCCGATGGGACCGGTGCCGCCGGAAGCCCACCTGCCCGCTCCGGTCGACGGCGAGGCGGACCCTTGTCCGCCACCCGAGCCCGTCGTGCCCGCCTTTCACGGCCTCGACCTCGACGTCCCGCTCCACGCCGGCGATCTGGTGCAACAGCTCGGTCGACCCGGGCGCCCTTCAGCCGGCGCTGGGCGGCCAGGGCCACGTGCTGGAAGTCGCACCCTCCGCACCGGCCGGGACCGGCGTGCGGGCAGGGCGGCTCGACCCGGTCGGGCGAGGCGACCAGGATCTCGACGGCGTCGGCCCGCAGGTACGAGCTGGTGGACGCCGTGATGCGGGCCCGGACCCGCTCGCCCGGGAGCGAGTGGCGGACGAAGACGACCTTGCCATCGGGGGCCCGGGCCACGCAGCCGCCGCCTCCCGCGATGGCGCCGACCTCGAGCTCGAGCAGGTCGTCGCCGCCCGGGGTCGCCATCCCGCAAGCGTACGGGCCGGGAACTTGGCCAAGATTTCTCCACGCAAGGTGTCGATCCGGGCCCGGCTCGATCGTCGTAGGAGCAGAAACCAACCCCAACCACCCGACAATGAGGAGACCCATGCGATACCTGTTGCTGATTGCAGCCGACGAGAGCGACCCGCCGCACCGGCGATGTCACACGCGCGAGTACGGCGAGTGGATGAAGGCGATGGCCGAGCGCGGCCTGCTCCAGGGCGGCGAGCGGCTGCGCCCGACGCAGCGACGCCACCACCGTGCGGGTGCGCAACGGCGAGACGCTGACGACCGACGGGCCCTTCGCCGAGACCAAGGAGCAGTTGGCCGGCTTCTTCATCGTCGACTGCAAGGACCTCGACGAGGCGATCGAGGTCGCGGCGAAGATCCCGGGCGCCAGGTACGGCAGCATCGAAGTGAGGCCGATCTGGGAGATGTAGACCCCAGAGGTCCGAGCCGCCATCACCGATGCCTTCCGGGAGGAGTGGGGCCGTGTGGTCGCCCTCGTCATCCGGCTCACCGGTGACTGGGACCTGGCCGAGGAGTGTGCGCAGGATGCCTTCGCGAAGGCCGCCGAACGGTGGCCTCGCGACGGCGTCCCGCGCCGCCCCGGCGCCTGGCTCACGACGGTGGCCCGCAACCGCGCCCTCGACCGCACGCGCCGCAACGCCCTCGGCGCGTCCAAGTTGGCGGAGGTGGCCGTGCTGAGCGCGCCGGACGACGACACGGCGGCCGACGACGTGCCCGACGACCGCCTGCGCCTCATGTTCACGTGCTGCCACCCGGCCCTCGTGCGTCGAGGCGCAGGTCGCGCTCACGCTGCGCACCCTGGCCGGCATGACGCACCCAGGAGATCGCCCGGGCCTTCCTGGTCCCCGAGCCGACCATGGCCCAGCGGCTGACGCGGGCCAAGCGCAAGATCCGCAACGCCGGCATCCCGTTCCGGGTCCCGCCCGCCCACCAGCTCGTCGACCGCACCGGGCGGTGCTGGCCGTCCTCTATCTCTTGTTCAACGAGGGCTACTCGGCGACGACCGGCGAGGACCTCGTCCGCCGGTCGCTCAGCGACGAGGCCATCCGCCTGACGCGCACGCTGTGCACGCTCATGCCGGACGAGCCCGAGGCGCACGGGCTCCTCGCCCTGATGCTCTTCCACGACGCCGCGCCGGTCGACCCGGGTCGACGACGCCGGCGATCTCGTCCTGCTCGAGGAGCAGGATCGCAGCCGCTGGGACCAGCCCGTAATCGAAGAGGCCGCCGCGGTCCTCGATGCCGCGCTGCGCCAGCGCCGTCCCGGCCCCTTCCAGGTCCAGGCCGCCATCGCCGGCAGCCATGCCCAGGCGGTCACGGCGGGCGAGACGGACTGGATGGAGATCGCCGCGCTCTACGCCACCTTGGCCGAGATGGCCCCTTCCCCCGTCGTCGAGCTCAATCGCGCCGTCGCCGTCTCCATGTGGCTGGGGCCCGCCGACGGCCTGGCCATCGTCGAGAGCCTGGCCGACAGCGGCGAGCTGCGCGGCTACCACCACCTGCCGGCGGCCCGGGCCGACATGCTGCGGCGCCTGGGCCGCCCGTCGGAGGCGGCCGCCGCCGTACAAGGAGGCCCGCGACCTCGCCGGCACCGACGCCGAGCGCCGCTACCTGGAACGCCGGAGGCGCGAAGCCTCGGTTTGACACCACGGGGCACCGTTGCAATCGTCTCGCCCGGATTCCCCGCCGGTCGCATCCGGCGTGGGAGGGCACCGACGAGACCGGAAGGACGACAACATGTTGCAGGACAGGGTGGCGATCATCACGGGGGCGGGACGGGGCATCGGCCGCGAGCACGCCCTCCTCTTCGCCTCGCTCGGGGCGAAGGTCGTGGTCAACGACCTCGGCGGTGCCGTCGACGGCTCGGGCGCGGACATCTCCGCCGCGCAGTCGGTCGCCGACGAGATCACCGCGGCGGGCGGGCAGGCGGTGGCGAACACCGACAGCGTCAGCTCGTTCGATGGCGCCAAGGCGATGATCGACCAGGCGGTCTCGGCCTTCGGCGACCTCCACGTCGTGGTGAACAACGCCGGGATCCTGCGCGACCGGATGCTCGTCTCCATGAGCGAAGAGGAGTTCGACGCCGTGATCGCGGTGCACCTCAAGGGCACGTTCAACGTCACCAAGCACGCCGCCGGCTACTGGCGCGAGGCGGCCAAGGAGGGCACGATCACCGACCGGGCCATCGTCAACACGAGCTCCGGCGCCGGCCTGCACGGCAACGTGGGGCAGACCAACTACTCGGCCGCCAAGGCCGGCATCGCCGCCATGACGGTCGTCAACGGCATGGAGCTGAACCGCTACGGCGTCCGGGCCAACTGCATCGCCCCGGTGGCACGCACGCGCCTCACGCTCCAGACCCCGGGCATGAGCGACTCGATGCAGCAGCACGTCTTCGACCCCGAGAACGTCTCGCCGCTCGTCGCGGTGCTGGCCGCCGAGACCTGCCCGTTCAACGGCCAGGTCTTCAGCGTCTACGGGGGCACGGTGGGGATCTACGGCGGCTGGTCGATCGCCGAGTCGGTCGAGACCGACGACCGCTGGACGCCCGAGACCCTGGCCGCGGCCATGGACAAGCTGCCCCGCACGGTCGAGATCAACAGCCAGATGACCGAGCTCGTCAAGGCCATGGGGCGCGGCTGAGCCGGCACCCCGTTTCGCCCCTCCGGGGCGCCGCTACGTAGGCTGGCGGGCATGGGTGGGGTGACGGGTGGCGCGGGGCGCGTCGCTCGGATATCGAGGTCGGCGGTCGCCGCGGCCGAGGTGCACGCACTGCTCTGCGCGGTCGCCGAACGCACCGGCGATCTGTCGTTGCTGCGTGATGACCTCGCGCCGGACCAGGCGCAGCTGCTCACGCCGGGCTGGGGCCTCGCGCCCGAACAGCATGGCCGAGGCACGCCAACTGGCTGCCGACGCACTCGTCGCGCACGAGGAGGCCGGCTGCGCCCGAGCACAGCCTGACCCGTGACGAGCTGCGGCACGTGCTCGGCTTCCTCGTCGGCCCGGCTCGACCGACCACTGGGAGGCCTTCCTCACCGAGGAGTTGGCGCTCGCCGACGCCGACCCGCGCGCCCCGACGTGGCACCTCGACAAGTGGGCGGCACCTTCCGCTGTGCCGTGATCGGCGCCGGGGGCCTCCGGGCTGGCGGCGGCCCACCGACTGCGCCAGGCCGGCGTGACGGTGACCGTGTTCGAGAAGAACGACGACGTCGGGGGCACGTGGCTCGAGAACGTGTATCCCGGCTGCCGGGTCGACGTGCCGAACCAGCTGTACAGCTTCTCCTTCGCCCAGACCAACGGCTGGGCCTCGCGCTTCTCGTCCCAGCCCGACCTGCTGGCGTACCTCCAGGGCATGGCGAAGGAGCTCGGGCTCACGGCGTGCATCCGCTTCCGCCGCGAGGTGACCGAGGCGCGCTACGACGACGCCGCGCGGCGCTGGACGCTCGTCGTCCGTGGAGCTGACGGCGCCGACGCCACCGAGGAGTTCGATGCGGTCATTTGCGCCGTCGGGCAACTCAACCGGCCCTCGTTTCCCGCCATCGCCGGGCGAGACGCCTTCGCCGGCCCTTCGTTCCACTCCGCCGCCTGGGACGAGTCGGTCGAGCTGACGGGGCGCCGGGTCGCCGTGATCGGCACGGGCGCCAGCGCCGCGCAATTCGTCCCGCTGATCGCCGACAACGTCGCCCACCTCGACGTGTTCCAGCGCACCCCGCCGTGGCTGCTGCCCACCGACAACTACGGCAACCCGTTCCCGCCCGAGTTCCACGACCTGCTGACGCTGCTGCCGAACTACGGGCGCTGGGAGCGGCTGTCGCAGTTCTGGATACTCCACGAGGGCCTCCTCGTGGCCGCCCGCGTCGACCCCGAGTGGGACTTGGACACCGAGTCGGTGAGCGCACTGAACGACTTCATCCGCTCCATGCTCCTCGACGTGCTGCGCGGCCAGGTCTCCGACGATGCGCTCTACGAGAAGATGGTGCCGCACTTCCCGCCCTTTGCGAAGCGGGCGCTGCGCGACGACGGGCGTTGGGCGGCCGCCTGCAGCGCGACCAACGTCGACCTGATCACCACGCCGATCGAGGGGATCACCCCGTCGGGCGTGCGCACGACCGACGGCGAGGAGCACCGGGCGGACGTCTTGATCTACGGAACGGGCTTCACGGCGTCGGACTTCGTGGCGCCGATGCGCGTCTTCGGCACCGGCGGGGTGGAGCTCAACGAAGAGTGGGGCGGCGATGCGACCGCCTATCTGGGCATCACCGTGCCGGGCTTCCCGAACTTCTTCATGCTCTACGGCCCGAACACGAACCTCGTGATCAACGGGAGCATCCTGATCATGGTGGAGTGTCAGGTGCGCTACGCCGTCGAGGCGATCGGCGCGCTGCTGCGAGAGGGGCACCGGTCCATGTCGTGCCGGCGTGACGTCCACGAGCGCTACGGCCGCGAGATGGAGGAGGCCAACGCCAAGATGGTGTGGGGCGTCGCCGACGTGCCCACCTGGTACCGCAACAAGCACGGGCGGGTCACCCAGAACTGGCCGCTGGACCTCCACACCTACTGGTCACGCACGCTCCACCCCGACCTGGCGGATTACGAGCTGGCCTAGCCTCGTACTCCGGGGACGCCGCCGCCGAAGTCAAACACGACCGGCGCGGGCGGACGGGGCCCTGTTCCGCCGGGCCGAAGTGGTCGGCAGCCCCTGCGCCAGAGAACGGACGGTCCCGAATTTATTTTCGCGTTTTCCTATGGTCTCCGATTCTCTCAATCACTGATCCCTTATGAATTGTCCACATTTATAACCCCGAGGCCCTATAGCCACGCGACCGACCATCGGTCATGGCTTCGTATACGGGCAGAATTGTTCGCGCCGAAAAAAATCCGTGTGGGTAGCAGCACTGCCGCTCGAGATCTGGATAAACCCGCGGCGTCCCGGCGCCTACTCCCACTGCCCCGGCTCGTAGTCGCCGGCCGGCAGCTGCGAAATGACATTGAGCCGGTTGAACAGGTTGATGAGGCCGATGATGGCGACCAGCGCCACGAGCTGCTCCTCGTCGTAGTGCTTGGCGGCACGCGCCCAGACGTCGTCGGAGACGCCGCTCGAGTCGGCGAGGCGCGTGCCCTCCTCGGCCAGTTCCAGCGCCGCCTTCTCGGCTTCCGTGAAGACGGTGGCGTCACGCCAGGCGGCGACGAGATTCATCCGCTGCTGGGTCTCCCCGGCGGCCTCGGCGTCCTTGGTGTGCATGTCGAGGCAGTAGCCGCAGCCGTTGATCTGGCTGGCCCGGATCTTGACCAGTTCCTGCGTCGAGCGGGGCACGGAAGACTCCGTGACGACCTTGCCGGCCGAGTTGATGTACTTGATCAGCTTGGGGGCGATCGGGCTTCCGAACATGTTCAGTCGGGCTTCCATGGGTGTTGCTCCTTTCATTCAGAGATCGTGTGACGTCGGTCGATCGGCTTCGCCAGTAGCGACGCCGATCACTGTCCACAAAGACCCCTTGGCGCGCCCGAATGTGACATCGGCCACCTCAAAACGCCGGCCTCAGCCCTCCAGGACGGCGAGGTCGAGCCGGGCCAAGCGGACGGGGTCGGCCAGGATGTCGAAAGCGACGATCCTGTCGTTGCGCACGGTGAAGGCACCGACCGCGACCGGGTTGCCATCGGGTCCGAACGAGACGGCGCCCACCACGCCGTTGACCAGAGCCGGTTGCACCAGGAACCCGCGCATCGAGAAGGCGCGCGCCTGTTTGGCCACCGCCAGGGCGCCACGGACCTCGCGTAGACCCGCGATGGCCCGCACCGCCCCCTCGTCGGCGCGCAGCACGATGTCGGGGTCGAGCACCGCCAACAGGGCGTCGAAGTCCCCGTCCCGGGCGGCGGCCATGAAGGCGTCGACCACCGCACGCTGGTGCTCGATGTCAGCGTCGGGCACCGTCGGCTCGCCCTGCACGCGCCGTCGGGCCCGGCTGGCCAGCTGGCGGGCCGCCTCGGGTGAGCGGTCCACGATGGGGGCGATCTCGTCGAAGGGCACGGCGAAGATGTCGTGCAGCACGAAGGCAAGCCGCTCCGGCGGGCTCAGCGTTTCGAGTACCACCAGGAGCGCCACGCCGACCGAGTCGGCGAGCAGCGCCTCGTGCTCGGGGTCGGTGCCGTCGGGGCGGTCGACGATCGGGTCCGGCATGTGTGGAAGGAGCGGGTCCTCGCGCCGCGTCTGGCGCGAGCGCAGCTTGTTGAGCGAGACCCGTGCGACGACGGTGGTGAGCCAGGCCTGCAGGTTCTCGACGTCGCTCGTGTCCGCACGGCTGAAGCGCAGCCACGCGTCCTGCACCGCGTCGTCGGCGTCGCTGAGCGAGCCGAGCATGCGGTAGGCCACTGAGCGCAGATGCCCCCGGTGTTGCTCGAATTGCTCGTCTAGCCAGTCGGTGTGGTCCATGTCACAGTCCTCCCGCGCGTGGTGTCATAGCACTGAGACCCGCCGGATCAATGGAACGTGACAGACCTCACAAGGCAAGGGAGGGGACGCCGGCCGAACCGCCAAGCGGAACGAGGTCTACGGGCGGGCGGACCCGGGCTAGTTGACGATGTCGAGCGGGGTGCCGGCGGGGATCATGGACAGCTGCGCCAGGTCGGCGTCGTGCAGCCGGATGCAGCCGTGGGAGATCGCGGCGCCCGTCGTCCCGATGAGCGAGTCGTCGTACGAATCGATGGGCCCGTGGATCCCGATGATCGCGTCGCCGGAGTTCTCCCAGTCCGTGATCGTGTCCGAGTGGTCCGAGGTCACCAGGACGAACGGCCCGTAGCCCGGGCCCGGCGAGGGGTACTGACCGATGGGAATGAAGTACTGCCCGGTCGGCGTCGGGTCGTCGGGTGCCCCGATGCCCGCCGGGAAGTCGAAGAGCTGGACGCCCGACTCGTAGACCGAGAGGTGCATCGTGGTCAGGTCGACCACGATGGCGTACGGCGTGTTCGACAGCGTGGTGTCGTCCTGTGGCACCCAGATGGTCGAGCCGTTCGGCCGTTGCGCCAGGCGCACCTCGAGCCAGCCCGGTGTCGTGGCGATGACCGGCAGGACCGAGGGGTAGCCGTACCAGCCCCCCGGGACGGTCATCGACGACGTCGCGGCGCCGGCGGTGGCGTAACCGGGGACGTTGCCGACCATGGTGGCGACGAGCGTGCTCGCCGGGACGCCGTAGGGGTTGGGGTTCGTCGTCGTGGTGGTCGCCACGGAGGACGCCGCCGCCTCCGTCCGGTGGTGCGTCCTTGTAGCGGCGCTCGGTGGACCCGCCATGCCGCGCGCCGCATCCAGCCATCACCACGGCCAGGGCACTCACGGCGAGCACCCCTGCGAGCCTGCGTGGAAGCTGCATGTGACCCCCGTTCGGCGCACAATGGTAACGACCGGTTGGCGGTGATCCGGCGGCGGGCGATCGGGACCGAGCCCCGGTGCGCTGAGGTGGGAGGATGCGCCGTGGCCGCACGCCAGCGCATCGCCTCGGGCTCACCTTTCGAGCCCCGCATCGGCTTCAGCCGCGCCCTGCGGGTGGGCGACCGGGTCCACGTCTCGGGGACGGGGCCGGTCGTGCCCGGGGGCCGCTGCCCCGACGACGCCGGGGCACAGGCCCGGCGCTGCTTCGACATCATCGCGGCCGCCCTCGAGGAGGCCGGCGCCTCGCTGACCGACGTCGTGCGCACGCGCATGTACGTGACGTCGGCCGAGTACGCCGACGCCGTCGGCGCGGTCCACGGTGAGCTCTTCGCCGACGTGCGGCCGGCCGCGACGATGGTCATGGTGGCGGGTTTGCTCGACCCCGCCTGGAAGGTGGAGATCGAAGCCGAGGCGGTGGTGTCCGCCGGAGCGTGAATGCGGCCGCGCTAGCCTCGCCCCGGCTATGGCGTCCTCATCGCGTGTGCTGCGCGCGCTCGATCCCTCCGAGAAGTACTTCTGGCTGATCTGGCGGCTCAACGGCATGGTCGGCGGGTTCTTCGCCGACGCCGACCGCACCTTCACCGAGCGCGAGCTCGCCGACGCGCTGGCGGCGGTCCAGACGCGGCACCCGTTCCTGCGGGCGCAGGTCGAGGTGGTCGACGACGACTACGCCTTCGTCGAGGTCGACGGAGACATCCCGATCGTCGTGCGCCCGTTGGCGCCGGACGAGCCCGTTCCGATCGCCGAGCTGGAGATGTGGCCTTTCCCCGAGGCGCCGCACCCGCTCGTGACATGCGTCTACATGCCGATCACGGGCGAGGGCCGCTCGGTGCTGGCCCTGCTCATGCACCACGTGTTCCTCGACGGCAGCTCGGGGCTGTATCTCATGCGGCAATTCGCCCGTGCCCTGGCGGGGACCGAGCACGACCTCGACTTGTCCCATGACGTGCCGCCGGCGCTGCACTCGCGCTTTTCCCCCGAGCTCGCCTCGGCGCGCGGGGCGGCCCAGGTGCTGAGTGCGATCCGCAGCGAGCGCGCCGGGCAGCCGCCGCCCGACGATCTCCCGTTCCACGACCGCCACGCAGCGGCGACCCACCCACGCCACGACAAGCTCGTCGTGGGCGGCGACGACCTCGTCAGGCTGCGTGCGACGGCGAAGGCCGCGGGTGCGACCGTGGCTGGGTATCTCGGCGCCGCGCTCTTGGCGTCGACGGCCGATCTCTTCGACGA
This sequence comes from uncultured Acidimicrobiaceae bacterium, assembly GCA_963783995.1. Taxonomy (GTDB): domain Bacteria; phylum Actinomycetota; class Acidimicrobiia; order Acidimicrobiales; family RAAP-2; genus Bog-473. The sequence continues at coordinate 1,697,432 of CAWAPU010000006.1, read as the reverse complement.
CGACGCCCCGCACTGGATCTGCCTCACGAGCGCGACGGACCTGCGTCCCCGGGTCGACCCGCCGCTGCCCCACGACGACATGCAGCTCGCCATCGGGTTGGTGTGCACGCCGTATCTCGTCTCGGCCGAGACGAGCGAGACGCTGGCCCGAGACATCGGCGACCAGATCCGTCGCGAGGTCGAGCGCGGCGAGAGCCACCTCTTCTACCGCTTCGCCCGCGCGGCGACCTACCCGCCCACCGACGACGGCGTCGCCGCGTTCGCCAAGTGGGTCGACTCGACGCCACAGAACGTGACCCTCAGCAGCACCGGGCTGCAGGACGACACCGGCGACCCCCCGTGGGTGCACAGCATCACCGCCACCATGCTCCCGGGGCCCAACCAGCTTTCCTTCACGGCGGTGACGACTTATCGCGGCGAGATGATCCTGAACGTCTCGACGGACGCCGCCAAGTTGCCGGCGCCGCTCGCCGACCGCATGGTCGCCGGCGTCGTGGCGCGCCTCGGCGCCCGCCATGCGCAGACGACGACGTACCGGCCCGCAGCCGAAGGTGCGTCGACGGCCGGGGCCGGGGCTGGGACCGGGGCCGGGCGCTCGTAATTACGGAGAGGAGGTTGGTGACGGCCGCCGCCACGACGTTGGCGCCGCGGAGGTCGCCGACCAGGCCGGACTCCATACGGTTCATCACGTAGCAGACGGTCAGCTCCGCGTCCTGGTCCATGATGATGACCGAGCCGCCGTAGCCGCCCCAGTAACAGGTGCGCGGGCCACCCGGCATTTCCGGTGGGTTGCTCAGTCCGTACCCCATGCCCATGCGTTCGGGGACGCCCAGGACCAGGTCGACGCCCTCCGCTTGGACCTCGAAGATGGCGTCGGTGGCGCCCGCGGAAAGCAGCCGGACGCCGCGGGCCTCGCCCTTGCCGGCGATGATCGACTGGACGGCGGCGACCGAGCGGGCGTTGCCCTGGCCGTTGGCGGCGGGGATCTCGGCCCGGCGCCACCACTCTTGATGCGCCAGCGCCGCATCGAGCGGGGGGTTGAGGAATGTCTTGACCATCAGCTCGCTGACCTGACCCTCCATGGCTTCGAAGTCGATGGGCGGCGGCGGGATGACGTCGGAGACGCGGTGGTCCTCGCTGGCCGGCAGCCCGATGAAGAAGTCCGCCTCGAGCGGCTTGGCCACCTCGCGGGCGAACCAGGCGCCGATGCTCTCGCCGGTGATGCGCCGGAGGATCTCGCCGATCAGGTACCCCTGCGTCACGGCGTGGTAGCCGCTCGCCGTCCCCGGCTCCCACCACGGTGCCTGCGCCGCCAGGCGTGCGGTGCAGAGGTCCCAGTCCGCCAGGTCCTCGTTGGCCATCGGCTCCTCCCAGCCCGAGAGGCCGGCGGTGTGGCCCATGATGTGGCGGACCTCGATCTTCTCCTTGCCGGCCTGCGCGAACTCGGGCCAGTACGTTGCGACGGGGGCGTGGAAATCGAGCTCGCCGCGGTCGTGCAGCATCAGCATGCAGAGGAACGTCATCGTCTTGGTGGTCGACCAGACGTTGGTGATCGTGTCGCGCTCCCAGGGAGTCGTCTTCTCCGGGTCGGCCCACCCGCCCCAGATGTCGACGACCGGCTCGCCGTGCACGAACACGGCGACGGACGCGCCGACGTCCTCCCCGCGGTCGAGCTGGCCGGCCAGCGTGGTGCGGACGGACTCGTAGCGCGGCTCGCACGAGCCGTGAATCTCTGCCATGTGGACCCCCGATCGCATCGCTGCGTGCGCCAACTTGCCCAGGCAACCTAGCCGCCGGTGCCGGCCCGTGAGTGGCCCGGATCAGGAGTTGGGGCGTGTCGAACGGTGCGCCCGGAGCGGGCGCGGGGCCTGCGGGACGCCTAAGCGGCGGTGCGGGTCAGCTGCTCGAGGAGGTGCCAGGCCTCGATCTCGTCGGCCACGCAGGATTTGAAGTCGCCCTGGGACACGACGTAGCGGAGCCAGCAGGGGTGGACCCGCAGCGTGTTCGTGGCGCCGTCGGCCACGACCTCGATGTTCCCGATGTCGCTCGTGAGCTCGTAGCGCCAGCACGTCTCGAAGTGCGAGCAGTTGGCGTCGGCGATGAGTTGTCGGACCATCTGCTCTGCGTTGCTCAGGTTGTTCGGGCTCTGTGCCATGTCCGATCCCCTCCCCAGAACTGCTGTCGGACCACGACTACGTCTGGACAACAGTCTGCCGTCGCGGTGGTGGAGAATTGGCGCATGCCGGTTGCGAACACGGTGCTTCCGTGTCGGAACCGGGGTTGCCACACCGGATTCCGTGCTCGGGCGACCCGTGGCCCGGCGGTGAGGTGCGCTCAGGCGAGCCCGAGCGGTACCCGCCACTCCACGACGGTGCCCTGGGGCTCGTTCGCCCCCACCCGGCACGTCCCGCCCAGCGCCACGGCCCGAGCCTGCATGTTGCGCAGCCCGAAGCCGGAGGCCGCCGGGGCGCCGGGCCCGGAGCCGACCCCGTCGTCGGCCACCCGGAGCGCCAGCTCGGCACCGTCCGCCGTCACCGTGACCTCGACGGCCGCCGCCCGCGCATGGCGGATGGCGTTGGAGAGTGATTCGCGGAGGACGGCCAGGAGCTGGTCGGCCACGTCGCGGTCGGCCGCCGTGTCGATCGGGCCGCTGAACCGGACCCGTGGCGCGAACCCGAGCCGCTCGGCGGCATCGTTGGCCAGCTGCAGCACGCCGGCGCGCAGGCCGTGCACCTCGGTCTCCTGCGTCTGCAGGTCGAAGATCGTCGTGCGGATGTCGGCGATGACGTTGTCGAGCTCTTCGACCACCTCGCTCAGACGCACACTCGCCTCGGCGGGCAGGCTCGGCACGATCGAGCTCAGCCGCATGCCGGCGCCGAAGACGCGCTGGATCACCAGGTCGTGCAGATCACGGGCGATGCGGTCACGCTCGTTGGACATCTCGAGGGCGCGCAGGGTCTTCTCGGACCGCTTGACCTTGACGAGGTTGTCGGCCCGGGCGCGCAGCTCGGGTTGGAAGAAGGGCTTCAAGAGATAGTCGTTGGCCCCGGCGCGCAGCACGTCGATGCGAGCCGTCGAGTCGTTGCGTGCGGTCAGGATGAGGATCGGGGTGGCGTCGATCTCGGGATCGGCCCGCACGGCGCGGACGAGCTCGTCGCCGCTCATCTCGGGCATCATGAAATCGCACACGATGAGGTCCGGCTTCACGGCGCGGGCGAGCTCGACGCCGGCGCGGCCGTCCAGGGCGGCGTGGACCTCGTACTCGGGTGACAGGGCCTCGCAGACGAAGCGGTTCATGTCCTCGTTGTCCTCGACCACCAGGACGCGCACGGTCTCTGCTCCTCGAGGCGTCGCACCGCCGTCGTCACCTTCGGAGTCACGGCGCAGCGTGTGACCGGCGAGCAACGTGCTGGTGGCGCCGGCTTCGAGCTCGACGTCGTCCTCGGAGCGCACGGCGGTGCCGGCGGGCGCCTGGACCGGCAGCTCGACCACGAACAGCGCGCCACCTTCGGGGGCGTCGGCGACGCCAATGCGGCCGCCGTGCAACAGGACCAGCTCCCGGGCGATGTGCAGCCCGAGACCGGTGCCGGTCCTCATGCGGGTGACTGCGCTCTCGAGCTGGTGGAAGCGTTCGAACACCTCGTCGCGGTAGTCCGGTGAGATGCCGGGCCCGCTGTCGGCCACCTCGACGTGCACGGCGTCGGTCTCGCTCCCCGTCCGCAGCTCGATGCGCACGGTCCCGTCCGCCGGCGTGAACTTGAACGCATTCGAAAGGAGGTTGAGCAGGACCTGATGGACGCGCCCGGGGTCCACCTGCGCCGGCACCTCATCCTGCGGCGCCACGACGACGAAGTGCACGGCGCGATCGACCGCCAGGGTCTCGAAGCTGTTCGCGACGATACGGACCAGGTTGGCCAGGTCGAACTCCGCGTACTCGAGCTCGAGCCGGGCGGCTTCGATCTTCGACGTGTCGAGGAGGTCGTTGACGTGGGCCAGCAGCACGCGCGCGTTGCGCAAAATGACCTCGAGGTCTCGCCGCACGGGGTCGTCGGGTGGCGGGTCGAGATCGGCCAGCAGCTGCTCGGCCGGGGCGAGGATCAGGGCGAGGGGAGTGCGGAGCTCGTGACTCACGTTGGAGAAGAACTGCGTCTTGAGGCGGTCGAGCTCCTGCGAGCGCTCGTAGAGGACCTCGAGCTGCTCGTTGGCCTCCTTGAGCACGCGGCCGGCGTCGGCCACCTCGCGAGCCCGCCGGACCACGTCCGCCTCCATGGCATCGAGGCGTGCGTTGTCGAGGGGAGGCTCCCGGTCGCGGGCTCGTTCGTGCGCGATGAAGTCGGTGACGTCGAGCACCTGATGGATGACATAGGCCAGCGTCCCGTCGGCGTTGAGCACCGGGGAGTTGTGCGGGCTCCAGAACCGCTCCTCGAAGCCGCCGCCGTCGTCCTCCGGGCGTTGGACGTCGTACTTCTGGACCGACATGGCGTCGTGCTGGCGTTCCCGCACCACCCGCATCAACGAGGCCTTCAGGTTGCGCACGCCCTCGGTGGCGGGGTCGTCGGGGTTGTCGGGGAAGACGTCGAAGACGGGGCGCCCGACGATGACGTCGCGTCCCGTCATGGTGGCGGCGAGATAGGCGTCGCTGACTGCGACGATCACCAGCTCGGGGTCGAGGACGAGATACAGGCCCGGTGCCTTCTCGAAGAGGGCCTGAAAGTCGGGCGTCGGCATCGGCGCGCCCGTGTGCTGCCGGTCCTGTGTCGTCACGATGCCGCCGCGGCCCGCCCGAGAGCCACGCCCTCTCGAGAATCGCCCATGGGTTGGTCGGTCCTCCTGCCTAGGGCCAGAAATCGGGCAAAACGCTACACCCGGGCGCGAACGGGCGACCCTGGGACCCGCCCGGCGCCGCCCGACGTGCTCAGGCGTGCGGCATGGGCTCGGCCGTCACCTCGCACAGCCGCACGGGCGTCTTCACGCCTTTCATCCGCCGCGACTTCATGCGGCCCAGGCGCACGCCCACCGGTGCGACCGTCGAGGCGTCCGACCCGGCCCGGGGACCGGAACCGGATCCGGGGCCAGCCGGCCGCGCCGCGTCCACCACCTCGGCCGTGGCGAGGACCTGGCCGCCCTTGGCCGCCTCGCAGACCCGGGCGGCGACGTTGACGACGTGGCCGACCACGTCGCCCTTGGTGACCACCGCCTCGCCCATGTGCACCCCGGCCCGCAGCCGGAGCGGGTCGGGCGCGCTCGCCTGCAGCTCCAGGGCGGCCCGCAGGCCCGACAACGGCTCGGGGAACGTGCAGAGGAGGCCGTCGCCGAGATGCTTGACGATCCGTCCCTTCCATCGACGCACCACCGGTCGCGCCCGCTCGTGGTGCTCGTCGATCAGCGCCAGCGCCGCCGCGTCACCCTGCGCGTCGGTGTAGGCGGTGAAGCCCTCGAGGTCGGTGAAGACGATCGTGAGCGGTCGGGCCACGCCGCCCGCGCCGCGCTCGGCACCGGCGGCACCGTCCTCGCCCGACGAGAGGAGCTGCACGGCGGTGAGCCCGAGGGACGACAGCTTCGAGGGGTGGCGCTCGACCGTGCGCTCCAAGAACCGCCGCAAGATCTCCCCGGGCGCGCTCGTCGAGATCGGTCGTTCCCCCGGCGCCGCCAGCCACTCCTCGTCGACGAGCCCGATCTCGAGCGCGGTGGCGGCGTCGTCGGGGTCGCTGCGGATCATGTCGGCGGCCTTGCGCGCCGTGGCGCGCCGCAACGCGGCGAAGGTGGCCGCGCCTGCCTCGCGCGCCTTGCCGCCCCGAGTCGAGCCCGGCGTCCCGCCCGGCGTCGACCTTCCCGCTGCGCCCGCCCCGCCCGCTGCGTCCGCCGCACTCACGGCGGCCAAGCTATCGGTCCTCGACCAGGCCCCGGAAAGCGGCGTCGCGCGCCGGCAGCACGATCCGGCGGTTCACCGTCACGGTCTCGAGCATCCGGCGGTCGTGCGACACGAGCAGCAGCGTGCCCTCGTAGCCCGCCAACGCTGGACTCGAGCTGCTCGATCGCCGGCAGGTCCAGATGGTTCGTCGGCTCGTCGAGCACCAAGAAGTTGACGCCCTTGGCGGCGAACGCCGCCAACTCGGCGCGTGTGCGCTCGCCCGGCGACAGCGACGACGGCGGCACGGAGCACGGCCTCTGCACCCAGCCCGAACTTCGCCAGCTGCGATCGGGCGAGCGCCACGGTCAGCCCCGTCGCCGCCACGAACGCGTCGACGACGCTCGACGAAGTCTCCGACAACACCCGGCGGTCCTGTCCGAGCTCTCCGACCACGACGCTCGGACCGATCCGCCGCGTGCCCGCCGCCAGTGGCAACCGGCCCAGCATCGCCTCGACGAGCGTCGTCTTGCCCGAGCCGTTCGGGCCCACCAACGCAACCCGATCCGCCCACGCCGAGGTCCAGCGTCAACGGCCCCAGCACGAAGTCGCCGCGCTCGACCACCGCATCGTCCAGCTGGGCCACGACCGCTCCCGACCGTGTCGCCTCGCTGATGGCGAAGCGCAGGTCCCACCCCTCCCACGGCTTGTCGACGACCTCGAGCGCATCGAGGGCGCGCTCGGTGCGCCGCGCCCGCGACGCCAGCTTCTCGGTCCGGTTGATCCGGAAGTCACGCTGCGCCTTGTCGTTGTCGCGGGGGTTCTTCTTCTCCTTGGTCACCCCGGTCGTCGCCCACTGCCGCTCGCGCCGGGCCCGCTGGGCCAACTCGGCCTTCTGCGACTCGTAGACGGCGTACGACTCCTCCGCATGGGCGCGCTCGGAGGCCCGCTCGGCGAGATACCCGGCCCACCCACCGCCGTACATCCGACCGCGCCGGGCGTGCTCGTCGAGCTCGAGCACGTCGGTGACCGTCCCGTCCAGAAAGGCGCGGTCGTGCGACACGATCACCATGCCGCCTCGGCGCCGGGCCACCAGATCCTCCAACCGGGCCAGCCCGTCGAAGTCGAGGTCGTTCGTCGGCTCGTCCAGCAGGGTGATGTCGAAGCGCGCCAGCAAGATCGCCGCCAGCGCCATCCGCGCCTCCTGGCCGCCCGACAGCGCATCGGTACCGTGCTCCGCCATCGCCGCCGGCAGCCCCACCTGTTCGAGGACGCCGGCCAGCCGCGCCTCGAAGTCGGCGGCCCCGAGCGACTCGTAGCGCCCCAGCGCCGTGGCGTACCGATCCTCGGCGCCGGGTCGCCCCTCCCCGAGGGCGGCGGCCGCCCCGGTCAACTCCGCCTCGGCGGTGGCGGCCCCCGTCCTCCGGTACAACGCCTCGCGCACGGTCTCGCGGCCGACGTCGCCGCCGGCCGGCTCGCGGTCGTGCTCCTGGCGCAGGTACCCGACGGTGGCCTCGGGTGGGTCGACGCGTACGTCACCGTCGTCGGGCTCGAGCAGTCCGGCCAGCACCTGGAGCAGCGTCGACTTGCCGACGCCGTTGGGGCCGACGACGCCGAGGCACGTCTCGGGCCCCACGGTCAGCGACACGCCGTCGAGGACGACCTGCCCGCCGCGCTCGAAGCGAACGTCACGGGCGATCAGGGTGGCCGGGGTGACCGTGGCCGAGGGGGCAGAGGATCCGGCGGCCCGCCGGGTGCCCGAGCGGGGTGGTCGATCTGGGGTGCGAGAAGGCATAGGAGAGCTCCGGGTCCGAAGAGGGGAGGGAAAGGGGACAAAGACGACGCGGGCGCCTGGCGTGCGAGGGGGCACGACCGGCAGCCGACGGGCGACGTCAGAGCTCTACAGCACGGGGTCAGCGTAGCGCCGCCGACTTGGGTCGCCGCGCCTCCGCTCGGTAGCGTCACGGCCGCCGGGGTGGGAACCGAGAAGGGGGCAGCCATGCCGATCGCGATCACCGACGAGCACCAGGAACTGGCGGCGACCGTGTGGGGCGTGCTGACCACCCACCATGCGTTGGCAGCCAACCGCGCCCTGCTCGAGGCCGACGACGAGCCCCGTCCATCCTTCTGGCCGGAGATGGCGGACCTCGAGTGGCTCGGCGTGCACCTGCCGGAGGACACCGGGGGAGGGGGCGGCACGTTGAACGAGCTCGTCGTCATCCTCGAGGCGCTCGGGCGCCAGGTCGCGCCCGGCCCGTTCCTGCCGACGGCCCTGGCGTCGGCCGTCATCGCCCGGTGCGGCACGCCCGAACAGCAGCAGGCTCTCCTACCGGGGCTGGCCGACGGCTCGGTGACCGCGGCCTCGGGCTCGGCGGGACGCTCGCGCTGGACGGGACGGACGCTCGACGGCGACGGCGGGATCGTCCTCGGGGGGAAGGCCGCCGATCTGCTGCTCCTGGCCGCCGGCCCGGACATCGTCGTCGTGCGTCGCAACGCCGAGGGTCTCGCGCTCGGCGGCGCCAAGGACATCGATCCCTCCCGCCGTTCCGCCACGGTGACGGTCGCCTCGGTGACGCTCGCCGAGGAGGACGTGCTGGTGGGCGCCGTCCGGCGCGCCCGGGCGCTGGCGCGGACGCTGGGCGCCGCCGAGGCGGCCGGGGTGATGGCGGCCTGCACCGAGGCGGCGGTGGCCTACGCCAAGGTGCGCGTGCAGTTCGGGCGCACCATCGGAACGTTCCAGGCGGTCAAGCACCACTGCGCCGACATGCTCGTGGCGACCGAGCTGGCCATCGCGTCGGTGTGGGAGGCCGCCCGCGCCTCGGGTGACACGCTCGACGAGTTCGAGCTCACCGCCGCCATGGCGGCCCACCTCGCCTTCGCGCCCGGCCGTGCACAACGCGCAGATGAACATCCAGGTGCACGGCGGCATCGGGTTCACCTGGGAGCACGACGCCCACCTCTTCCTCCGCCGGGCCCTCGCGCTCAACTCGGTGCTCGGCTCGCCGGGCGACGCCGAGGACGTCACCGCGCAGGTCGAGCGGGGCACCACGCGTGACGTCACCCTCGACCTGCCCCCCGAGGCGGAGGCCATCCGGGCCGACATCCGTGCCGAGGCCGCGCGCGATCGGCGCGCTGCCCGGCCAGGAGCAGCGCAGGGCGCTGGTCGACGCCGGCCTGCTCGTGCCGCACTGGCCGACGCCCTGGGGCCGCGGAGCGGGCGCGGTGGAGCAGATCGTGATCGACGAGGAGCTCCGGGCCGCCGGGGTGAAGGTGCCCGGTCTCGGGATCACCGGCTGGAACATCATGACGGTGAACCAGTACGCCACGCCGGACCAGGTCGAGCGCTGGGTCTTCAAGACGCTGATGGGCGAGTACGTCTGGTGCCAGCTCTTCAGCGAGCCCGACGCCGGATCCGACGCCGCGGCCGTCAAGACGCGGGGGACGCGTGTCGAGGGCGGCTGGACGGTCAACGGCCAGAAGGTCTGGACCAGCGGGGCCCAGTACTGCGATCTCGGCCTGGCGACGGTGCGGACGGACTCCGACGCACCCAAGCACGCCGGCATCACGACGATGGTGATCGACATGCACGCCGACGGCGTCGAGGTGCGCCCGCTCCGCCAGATCACCGGCAACGCCGACTTCAACGAGGTCTTCTTCAACGACGTGTTCGTGCCCGACGACGACGTGGTGGGCTCCCCGAACGACGGCTGGACGGTGGCTCGTTCCACGCTCGGCAACGAGCGCGTGTCGATCGGCGGCGGATTCGGCGGGATCTTCCCGCCCATGGATCTCCTCGCACTGCGCAAGCGGAGCGGTGACCGCGTGCCCGGCGCGGATGCTCGCATCGGCGCCATCGTGGCCAAGGAGCACGCCCTGAAGGCGCTGAACCTTCGGCGGGCCCAGAGAGCCGTGGTGGGCGCCGGGCCGGGCCCCGAGGGCAACGTCACGAAGCTCGTGCTGGCCGAGCACGGACACGATCGGGCCGAGCTGCAGGCCGACCTCCTCGGCGCGCCCGCCGCGTTCTTGGACGGTGAGGACGCGGTCGCCGGTTATACGGAGCTGGCCACGCGTGCGATGTCGATCGCGGGCGGCACCTCCGAGATCACCCGGAACCAGATCGCCGAGCGCATCCTCGGACTGCCCCGGGACCCGCTGATCTCCTAGTCGCAGCGAACCCGACGGCACCGAGCTGACACCGGACGGCGTGGTTCGCCTGTCACAATGACGTTTCCTGGTATGCGGTTCCTCAAGTCGACGCGGGTGCGCATCGTGGTGGGCGTCATCGCCGTGCTCCTCGTGGTGTTCTGCGTCCTGACGGCGCTGCTCTTCGTGTACCCCGACCTCAACGCGCCGGAACGTTCCGACGCCATCGTCGTGCTGGGTGGCCACGGCGTGCCCGCGTTCGACAAGGGCGTCGAGCTGGCCAAGGAGGGCTACGCCCCCGACCTCGTGCTGTCGCTGCAGGACTGGCAGACGTGCGGGCCGTACCAACAACTCCTGGCGATTCCTCTCTCCAAGGTGCACGTCATGTGCTTCAAGGCCAACCCACAGACGACGCAGGGTGAGGCGCGCTCGATCCAGGCGTTCGCCAAGAAACTCGGCTGGAAACGCATCATCGTGGTCTTGCCGACCACGCAGGCGTCGCGGGCGCGTCTGCGCATCGGCCGCTGTTACTCGGGTCAGGTGCTCGAGGTCGGCTACTCGCCGGGCAATGTCGGTGAGTGGCTCGCGCAGTTCGCCTACGAATGGGGCGCCATGTTCAAGGCCGTGGTGCTGCAGCCGAGCTGCTGGCGCCAAGCGCCCCGGCCGCATTCCCGAGCACTCCGGCGCGGCCAACCGAACGGACGCTAGGGAGGCGACGCAAAGCGACGCGATCGCAACCGACCTGCCACGCCCGTGTTCCGATACGCGTTGTACGGTGCTCCCAGGGGCGCCGGTAATCGGGGGATCCGGCTAGAGGGGGGAAGCAGTGCAGGCGAGCGTCCAGGCCGTCGTGACACGTTCAGTGCACACGGCCGACGCCGCCCCTGCCTGCGAGACCGACGAGCGCCCACCCGCTCGACACGCGCCGACCGCCGGTCCGCGCCGCGTACCGCAGCGGGCGATCGAGCTGGTCGGGATCGCGTTCGGCATCGGCATCATCGCCACCGTCGCGCTCGGCTACCAGCTGTCGAACGACGTGTTCTGGTCGCTGGCGGCCGGTCAGTGGATGCTCGACGCACCACTCGTTCATGGGGCTCGACCCGTTCAGCTACACGGAGGCCCACCGCCGCTGGGTGACCGACGAGTGGGGCTCGGAGGTCGTGCTGGCCGAGATGTACCGGGTCTTCGGGAACGCGGCCTACGCGCTGTACGCCATCGTGCTGGGTGGGCTGTGCCTCTTCGTCACCGCCGCCTACGCCCGGGCCCTCGGCGCCCGCGGGGGCCGTGTCGCCGCCATCGTGCTCGTGCTGGCGTTCGGCATCTCGGGCATCCTCGCCGGCGACCGGGGCCTCGACTTCTCGCTCGTCTGGCTGCCGCTCGAGCTGCTCATCCTGACCAAGGCACGCGCCAACCCGCGCTGGTTGTGGTGTCTGGTGCCGTTGTGCATGGTCTGGGTCAACACGCACGGGTCGATCCTCGTCGGCCTGATCGTGCTCGGCGTGGAGCTGGGCTGGTCGCTCGTGCCGGAACGCTTCGTGACCCGCATCGGGGGAGTGCGGCGATCCACGCACACACGACCGCTCGCGCTGGCCCTGGTGGGGTGTGTCCTGGCGTCGTGCGTGACGCCCTACGGACCCGGGACTCCTGGTCTACGACGTGGGCGTCTCGCAGAACGGCCAGATCGCGCAGTACATCAACGAGTGGAGCTCGCCCGACTTCCACTCGTTCGCGGTGCTGCTCGCCTACCTGGTCCCTCTGGCCGTCCTGGCGGCCGTGGTGTGGATCCGGCGGGTCCCGCTGCTCGAGGGGACGCTGGCGGCGGCCCTGTTCATCGAAGCGCTGCGCACGCAGCGGTTGGCGATCTACCTCATGGTCGTGGCCGCCGGCCTGGCGGCGACGCTGCCGCTCCGGCCGCCGTGGAGTACGGCGGCGCGGCGCCTGGCCACCGCCGGTTATGCCGCGCTGGCCATCGCACTGCTGGCGGCGCCGTCGGTCCCCGCCGGGAGTGTGTCGCCGACGCTGCCGATACAGGCGTTCAACTACCTCGACAACCATCCCGGCCGGATCTTCACCGAGTACGCGTGGGGCGACTACTCGATCGCCCGGCACCGGGCGACGTTCGCCGACGGGAGGACCGACCTGTTCGAGGGCAAGGTGCTGACCGAGTTCTTTGCGATCAACGACGTGTCCATCAACCCCGACCCCGTGTTCTCCGAGTACCACGTCTCGTACGTGGTGTGGGCACCCGCCACCGGGCTGTCGTTGTACCTCGCCCGCGACCCGCGCTGGAAGGTCGTCGAGCGCTCGAGCGTCGCCTGGGTCTTCGAGCGGCGTTAGGCCAGCGACATCACGAGGCGGCCGAAAAGGTGGCCTCGATGCCGCGGACGTCACCGTCCTCGTCGGCCCACACCTCGATCGCTGTGAACCCGCAATCCTCCAGCTGCGGCTCCACGATCCCGGCCTGGTCGCCGCCGAGCTCGAGAAGGAGCGCGCCGCCGGACGTCAGGAACTTCGGCGCGCCCTCGATCACGCGACGCAGCACGTCGGTGCCGTCGAAGCCGCCGTGATAGTGGGTGGCCGCCTCGTGGCGCACGTCGTGGGGGAGCAGGTGCAGCGCGGTGGTGGGCACGTAGGGGACCACCGCGACGACGACGTCGGTCGTGCCCTCGAACGCCGCGGGGACCGGGTCGAACAGATCGCCGCGCCGGGCCTCCACGCCGTTGCTCCGGGCGCAGGCGACGGCTCCGGGGTCGATGTCGGTGGCGATGACGTGCGCCGCCGGGCGCCGGGCCTGCAGCGAGGCGGCGATGGCGCCGGACCCCGTGCACAGGTCGATGGCCCGGCCGGACTCGGGCAGCCGCGCCGCGGCGCGGGCGGCGAGCTCCAGGCTCTGCCACCGGGGGACGTAGATGCCGGGGTCCACCGAGATCGTCAGGGGACCGAACGGCGCCTCGCCGGTGACCCAGGCCAGGGGCTCGCCGCGGATGCGTCGGTGCATCAGCGAGATCAGCCGGGGCCGGTCGCCTCCGGCTGCGGCGATCAACTCGGCCGCCTCCTCGTCCGCCGCGACGCTCCCTGCCCGGGCGAGCATGTCGGTGAGCGTGGTCATGAGCCTGGGCTCTCCTCGGGGCGTCAGTCGAGCATCGCCCCGGCGACCCGGGGCCCGGTCTCGGGGTTGTCCCCGTCCGCCCCTGCGGCGCCGGACGGGCCGGCCGGCGCGGCGGCGTGGTTCGGGAGGAACAACGTCGGGATGAACGCGATGAGGATGGCGCCGACCGACCACCAGAACGTGTGGGCGAACGCCGCGGCCACCGGGTCGGCGACCGCAGGCGGGAGCTTGACGGTGGCGCCGACGATGGCGGCCGAGCCGCCGGGGACCTTCACGCCGGCGGCGGTCAGGTTGCTGACGATCTGGCGCTCGAGCACCACGGCGAATAGCGCGGTGGCGACGGAGCCGCCGACGAGGCGCACGATGTTCATGACGGTGGACGCCTTGGGGATCTCCGCGTGACTGAGGTCGAAGTAGGCGGCCGCCGTCACCGGCATCATCGTGAGCCCGAGACCGAGGCCTCGTAGGAACAGCGTGCCGGCGAGGAACAGCTCGTTCGTCGACGTGGTCACGAAGGCGAACGGCACCGTGGCGGCCGCCATCAAGAGGATCCCGAAGGGCACCACGCGTCGCGGGCCGACGCGGTCGGTCATGGCGCCGGCCCAGCGCATGATGCACGCCGCGCCGATGCCCTGGGGCGCCATGAGCAGACCGGCCTGCCACGCCTCCTGGCCCCGAGCCACCTGGTAGTAGATCGGCAGCAGGAACATGGAGCCGAACAACGTGGCGCCGATGACGAAGATGCAGATGTTGCCGATGGCGAAGTTCCGGTTCCGGAACGGATGGAGGTCCAACAACGGGTACTTCGCGTGCAGGGCGCGCAGGATGAAGCCCGCCATCAGGACGACGCCCAGGACGAAGCTGACCAGCACCGGCGCGCTCGTGTAGGAGCCGGTGGTCCCGACCTCCGAGAGGGAGTAGAGCAGGGCGGCGAGGCCGGGCGACAAGAGACAGAAGCCGAGCGTGTCGAAGGGCGTGCTGACGCGCTCGTCGGTGTCGAACTGGGGGAGCCACCGCGACGAGAGGATGAGCGTGATGATGCCGATGGGCACGTTGATGTAGAAGATCCAGCGCCAGCTGTAGTTGGAGACGATGAGGCCGCCGATGACCGGCCCGAGGATCGGGCCCATGACCATCGGGACGCCGATGATGCTCATGACGCGGCCCATGCGCTGCGGCCCGGCGGCGCGGGCGAGCATCGACTGGCCGACGGGCAGCAGCATCCCGCCGCCGATGCCTTGGAGGACGCGGAAGAAGATGAGCGACATTCGCCGACCAGGCGAGGCCGCAGAGGCACGACCCGATCACGAAGAGAGCCGTCGAGAGCATCCAGAGCCGCTTGGCGCCGAAGCGGTCGACGGCCCAGCCGGACACCGGGGTCACGATGGCGAGCGCAAGGAGGTACGCCGTTGCCACCCACTGGATCGTGGTCACCGAGACGTGGAAGTCCTTGGCCAGCGTGGCGAGCGCGACGGCCACGATCGTGGTGTCGAGGATGGACATGATCGAGCCCAGGACGACGACCGTCGAGGTGCGTCGGAGCTCGGGGGAGAGGGTGAAGGCCGGGGCCTTGGAGCGTGGCATCGGAATACTTCATAATACTCAAAGGTATGAAGTTGTCAAAGAGTTCCCGCGGTGCGACAATCGGTGGCATGGGCCTCGCCGAGGACACATTCGACCGACTGCGCCGCATCACGTTCGAGGGCGAGTACGTCGAGCGGATGGCCGCGCTCGGCACCCGCACCAAGCTCTCGCCCGGCGTGATCAAGACGCTGATGCGCCTGACCAAGGAGGACGGCGTGTCCATGGGCGAGATGGCCCGCGGCATCGGCGTCGACCCCTCCTACGTCACGGCCCTCGTCGACGACCTCGATGCGCGCGGCCTGGCCCGGCGCGAGCCGGCGCCCTACGACCGCCGGGTGAAGATCATCGTGCTGACCGACGCCGGCCGGAAGCTGGCGCAGGAGATCGACGAGGTGTTGTCGGTGCCGCCCGCCGCCTTTGCGGCCCTGTCACAGGCCGAGCTGCGCCAGCTACGCGACCTGCTCGGCAAGGTGCTGGAGGCGCGGGAGACCGAGCGCTGCGACACAGGCGCAGGTCACCGCCGCCGCTTCTTAGGGCAACGACCCCGTCGTCTCTGCTCCGCCCCGTTCCTGGGGCCTCGATCACGGAACGCCGCAGCCGAGCCCGCTGATCGCTCGGGCCCCCGGAATTTCGCAGAGCAGGCCTTCGATCGGGCTGACGATCCCGTTGATCAACGCGTCGATCACGGCCACGATCTCGGTCACGAACGAAGACGACAGGCCGTTGGAGTTCTGCAGCAACGCCTCCAACTGGAAGATCGTCTGATCGAGTTGTGCGTTGCCCGACGAGACCGTGAACGCATAGCTCTGCTGCACGCTCTGCTGGGCGGAACTGGTGGCGCCGTAGAAGGAGTAGGTGAGACCCGAGTCGACGGCGGACACCGTGATGGTGGCTTGTTGGGGCTGTCCGGATTGGCCGGAGATGACGCCACTCGGCGACATCGTGAAGCCCTTCGGGAGACCGGTCGCGCTCCAGGTGTAGGCCGGTGTCCCGCCCGTCGCCTGCATCTGGAAGGAGTACGCCTTGTTGCTGGTGGCCTCGGGGACTGACGTGGTCGTGATCTGCAGGGCCGGTGGCGGGACATAACCGGGCGGCGTGAGCGTGATGGTGAGGCCCTTGGTGACCATCGGGCTCATTGCCGTTCTTCTCGGACACCTGGAAGTGCATCTCGTAGGTGGTGGGCTGGTTCACCGGCGGCGTGCCGGCCGTCCCGGTGATCAGACCGGTGTCGAGCCCCATCGAGAGCCCGGGCGGAAGTGGATATTGCGGTTCGTCCACCAAGGTGTAGATGTACGGCGCCGTGCCACCGGTGACCTGAATCTGCGCCGAATAGCTCTGGCCGACAGTCGCCCCGGGGAGCGACGTGTTCGTGATCTGCATCGGGGTATCCGCCCCGGCTACCTGGGGCACCGCGAGGACGGCCGCGACCGGCACGACGAAGGCGACGATCATCGCCGCAAGGGTCACCCATACGCGAGTGGAACTGACTCGATTCATGTTGTCTCCCGCCTTGAATCCGAGCCCCCTCAGCAGGAGAACGCCTGAAACTGGAGTTGCAGCACGGTTCCTGCTCCCCGGGTTGCCGGGCTGGGCGGGCCCTTGGCGGCACAAGCGTCCGCCCGCCCCAGAGGCGGGGCCGGGGTCGACCAGCCGTTGCGTCGGCCTCGATGTCTGCATATGGATATGGGCCGGGCCGCGACTGTGGGCGATGGCGCGTGGCCACCGTGGAGAAGGGTCGCGTCCGCACGCAACCGGTGGGGAGGTCGTCGTCCTCCCACAGAGCGTTGCGAACGACGATTCGCCGGTGCATGGCGCTTCGTTCTGCACGCTCGTTGCGGGGAAACGGCGTGGAGGTGATGCGGGATCGGCGTCGGGCGGCCCACTAGCGTCACGGCGACATGCCGAGCTTGTCATCGCGCGGGAATCACGACGTCCGGGACGGGCTCACGAGCGACCGTTGTGCGGGAGGTGCGCCGTGCCGGCGGTAGTGGTGGAGCATCTGGCGAAGTCCTACGGGGACACCGTGGCCGTGCGCGACGTGAGCTTCGAGGTGCAGAAGGGTGAGGTCTTCGCGTTGCTGGGACCGAACGGCGCCGGCAAGACGACGTGCGTCGAGATCCTCGAGGGCTATCGGGCCCGCAGCAGCGGGCGGGTCGAGACCCTCGGCGTGGACCCGGCCGACACGGCGACGCAGCGCTGGCTGCGCACGCGCATCGGTGTGGTGCTCCAGGAGCTTGCCATCGAGCCCTACTTCTCGGTGCGCCAGGTGATGGCGCGCAACGCCGGCTACTACCCGAATCCCCGGCCGGTCGACGAGGTGATCGAGCTGATCGGGCTGAGCGACAAGGCGGACGAAAAGGTCAAGAAGCTCTCGGGCGGCCAGCAGCGCCGCCTCGATGTCGGCCTCGGCATCGTCGGCAACCCCGAGCTCCTCTTCCTGGACGAGCCGACGACCGGCCTCGACCCGTCGGGGCGCCGCGACACGTGGCAGCTCATCGAGGAGCTGTCCGCAGCCGGCACGACGGTGCTGCTCACCACGCACTACATGGACGAGGTGGAGGCGCTGGCCGACCGGGCCGCGGTGCTCTTCGGCCAGGAGATCGTCGCCACCGGGACGCCTGCGTCCATCGGGGGCCGCGATCTGGGGGCGGTCACCATCCGGTTCCGCCTGCCCGAGGATGTCGCGCTCGAGCAGTTGCCCGCGACGGCCGTGCCCGTCGCCGACGGTCTGGTCGAGATCCACACCGACGACGAGTTGCGCGTGCTGCACGACCTCACGGGCTGGGCGCTCGAGACCGGGCACGCCTTGGCCGGCCTGTCGGTGCTCCGGGTTTCCCTCGAGGACATCTATCTCGGCCTTACGAGGTCGGGCGAATGAGCGCGGGCTCGGATCCCTCAGTGATGGTCGCCGTGCCCGAGCGGGGCAGGATCCACGGCTTGAGCGACGCCGGACTCGTGGCGCGCCAGGTCGGCTTCGAGCAGCTGGCGTTCTGGCTCAACCCGATCGGCGCGGTCATGACGATCGCGTTCTCGGTCATCTTCCTTCTCCTGCTCGGTGGCACGGCGAAGGGCACGGTCGCGTCGTACGGCCATATCAAGCTGATCAACTACTACGTGGCCGGGTTCTGCGCCTACGGGGTCATGGCCGCGTGCTTCACCATCCTCGCCATCACCCTGGTCAACCGGCGCGAGATGGGGCTGCTCAAGCGGCTGCGCCTGAGCCCGCTGCCGACCTGGATGCTGATGTCCGCCGTGATCGTCAACTACATGATCGTGGCGACCGTGGGTGTCGTGCTCCTGCTGGTCGTGGGCTGCGTCGGCTACAGCGCCAATACCCCGGCCCGCTGGGCGCCCTTCGTGCTGGTGCTGCTCGTCGGCATGGTCTGCTTCAGCGCCCTTGGGGTCGGCATCACCACCGTCGTCCCGAACGCGGACGCCGCCGGCCCCATCGTGAGCCTGACCTACTTCATTCTGCTGTTCCTGTCGGGACTCTGGTACCCGATCGCGCCCGGCTCGGCGCTGGCCACGTTCGCCAACATCTTTCCGATCCGCCACTTCATCGACGCCCTGGTGGCGTCGTATACGGGCCAACCGGGTACGACGATGTGGCCCTGGAAGGACCTGGGGGTCATGTTGTTGTGGGGCGCTGCCAGCATCGCGATCGGCCTGCGTCGCTGGAGCTGGTCGCCCAAGCGGGGCTGACGTCCCTGATCGGGTGCTCGGTTCGGCGGACTCAGCTCAGCAGGTGAGCCCGCCGTCGACCACGATGACCTGGCCGGTCAGGTAGTTGTTGGAGGGGTCGGTGAGGAAGAGGACGGCGCGGGCGACGTCGCTCGGGTCGCCCAGGCGACCCATCGGCGTGCGGCGGGCGATCTGGTTGAGCTGCTCCTCGTCGAGGCCGTGGCTCATCTCGGTGCGCAGGTAGCCCGGGGCGACGCTGTTCACCGTGATGCCGCGTGACCCGAGCTCGCGGGCCAGCGCTCGCGTGAAGCCGTCGAGCGCCGCCTTGGTGGCGCCGTACACCGTCAGCCCCCGGTAGCCCGAGAGCCCGACGATGGACGAGATGTTGACGATGGAGCCGGAGTGCTGGCGCAGCATGACCCGGCTGGCGGCGCGGGTGACGTAGATCGTCCCCTTCATGTTGAGGTCGATGACCGTGTCGATGTCGTCGTCGCCGAAGAGGGCGATCACGCCGTCACGGGCGACGCCGGCGTTGTTCACGAGGACGTCGATGCGGCCCCAACGCTTGGCGGCGTCCTTGACGAACCGCTCGGCGTCCTCCCGCTTGGAGACGTCGGCCGTGGCGAAATGGAAGCGCTCCTTCAGTTCCGGGTCGTTCTCCCACGCACGCACCTGATCGGTCGACGAGCGCGAGCACGTCTCGACGCAGTAGCCCGCCGCGAGATAGGCCTCGACGATGCCGACGCCGAGCCCCTTGCTGCCTCCGGTCACGAGTGCGACCTTCGGTTGTGCCTCGGTCATCAGTCCTCCATCCGGCGGACTGTCTTGCCGCCCTTGGTCTCGATCGCGTCGACGAAGGTCACGCTACGCGGTTGCCACGCCCGCGGCAGGTCCGCCACGGCGGCCTTGATCTGCGCGCGGATCGCCTCGACGTCCGCCGCTTCGACACCGCCGAGCGGCACGATCTCCGCCGCGACGATGGCACCGGTCAGCTTGTTGGGGCGCCCGAAGACGCGGGCCAACGCCACCGAGTCGAGCTGGGTGATCCGGTCCTCGACGGGCAGAGGGTGGACCTTGACGCCACCGACGTTGATGACCTCGGACTTGCGACCCCGGAACATGACGCGATCGCCGACGATCTCGACCAGGTCGCCGGTGCGGCGCCAGCCGTCGGAGCCGTCGGAGCCGTCGGACCGTCGGCGGTGTCGGCCTCGGTTGTGGCCGGACTCGTCGGCGTATCCGAGCATGCCGGCCCCGGCGCGGACCCAGAGCTCGCCGTCCTCCACGCGGATGTTGGACTCGGGGTTCGAGGCGGAGTGCAGCGACGACACGGCGAGACCCGGCTTTCCGTCGCGGACCGACGTGATCGAGCCGAGCTCGGTCGACGCGTAGACCTGCGACACCTTGGCGTCGGGGAACGTCGCCTGGATCTCGTCGAGCAGGTCGCCCGGGCTCGCCTCGCCGCCGAGCGTGATCTGCTCGAGCGCCGGCAGCGTCACCTTGCGGCTCTTGGCCTCGGCGAGCAGGAAGCGCCAGAACGTCGGGGTGGCGCTGACGCAGGTGACGTTCTGGGTCAGCATCGCCTCGAGGCCGTCCTTGGGCTGACGCGGGAACGGCGCCACGAGGGTGGCTTGGCTGGCGGCCACGTGGAGCAGCACCTGGACCCCGGCGAACTGTTGGGGGCCGTAGGCCAGGAGCCAACGCTGCTCAGGCATGGGGCGCACGCCGGCGACGGTCCGGCCGAGGATGCGCCAGTCGTGGCGCGCCGCCTTCGGCAGGCCGGTGGTGCCCGTCGTACGGATCATGAGGGGTTGCTCGGTGTCGTCGCCGGCCCGCAGCGCGGCGTCGGCTGGTTCCGTCAGGAGGTCCTCCGGCCGGATCAGCTCGAACGGACCGGTCAGGTCGTCGCGGCGGGTCACCACGAACTTGTGGTCGAGCATCGACGCGTGGTCGGCGAACTCCGCCGGATCGGTGTCGGGCTGGTACTGGCACGGCTCGACGCCGGCGAGCGCAGCCCCGGCGAGAAGACGAAGTACCCACCCGGCGTCGGGCTCCACGATGGCGAAGCGGGTGATGCCGTGCCGGCGCAGCGCGGTGGCCACGCGCCGGGCATCGTCGAGAAGTTGGGCGTAGGTGGCCGCGCCTTCTCTGGTGACGACGGCCTCCCGTTGTGGTGACGAGGAGGCAGCCGCTTCCAGCAGAAGGATCATCTAGGTCGGAACGGGCGCATAGAACGCGAGCACGTCACCGACCTTGTCGGGCAGATCGCCCCCCGCCGAGAACGGGTCGGAGCCCAGCTCGTCCTCGAGCATGGCCGAGAGCTCGGCCGCCTCCAGCGAGTCGAGGCCCAGCCCCTCGCCCCACAGCTCGGTCGCGTCATCCCACCCGTCGGCACCCTTCTCGATGCGCTGCAGAAAGTCGCCGATGACTGTTCGCGCCTTTTCCTGGTCTGTGCCCACTGGGGTCGTTTCCTTTCGAGTCGGTGCGTCTAGATAGGTGGTCGGTCGGGGCCTCGGTAGCCCGCCAAGAGCGACGCGGCGACCCTCAACGACCAAACGAAGCAGGCTGGTCAGGCTTGCGGGTGTTCGAGGTCCCGGGGAGCTTCCAACGCCGCCTACAACGCCCTTACCTGGGTGTTTCGCTTCGGGTACGCCAACATTCTTTCCGTCGTTGTGACGATAGCTCGGGGCGGCGTGCGACCAGCGAAATCCGTCGCAAGGGGCTCCGGAGGCGATGTGGGCGGCGGCTACTCTTTGCCCGTGCCAACCGAGCAAACCACCGACGTCATCGGCCTCTACCTCGACTTGCTCAAGCGTTCCTTGACCGGGGCGCTGGCCGAGGACAACGACTCCATCCTGGGCGGGGTGCGCACCGCCGGGTCGCCCACGCTCAAGCGCCGGGCGGCCAACCTGGCGGCCCAGCTGGCCGGGCGGATGAAGGTCGAGATCGTCTACAAGAAGCCCTACGACGCCAAGCTGCGCGAGGTGGGCCGTGACTGGCCGGCGCGCGCCGAGTCGATGATCGGCCTCAAGCGCATGGACAACATCCAGTTCTGCGTCCAGAGCGTGCTCAACGACGACGTGCCGGGCGACCTGATCGAGACCGGGGTATGGCGCGGCGGGGCCTGCATCTTCATGAAGGCGAACCTGTTGGCCCGAGGCGACACGACGCGCACCGTGTGGGTGTCGGACTCCTTCCAGGGCCTGCCGCCTCCCAACGCCTCGCTCTACCCGGCCGACACCGGCGACGACCTGCACACCCGCAGCGGGCTGAGCGTCGGCGCCGACCAGGTCCGCCACAACTTCGAGCGCTACGGCGTGCTCGACGACCGGGTCAAGTTCTTGGTGGGGTGGTTCAAGGACACCCTGCCCAGCGCGCCTATCGAGAAGATCGCCGTCATGCGCCTCGACGGCGACATGTACGAGTCGACCTGGCAGGCCATCGAGGCGCTCTACCCCAAGCTCAGCCCCGGCGGCTACTGCATCGTCGACGACTTCGGCTCACACCAGTCCCAGGCTGGCCAGGCCATCATCGACTACCGCGCCAAGCACGATATCGACGAGGAAATCGTCGATATCGACGGATTCGGCGCCTACTGGCGCAAGAAGGCGTAGCGCATCGCCGCGTGTGCGGCGCGGGCCCGGCGGCGGAGCCCGAATGCCCAGTTCGGCGGGTCATGAGGACACCGCCGAGCCGTCCCTGGGATTTCGCACATTTCTGACAAGTTTCTCTCCAGTCCGGCGTTTTCCGGGTGCGCAATCGGGGTAACCCGTGCGGGTAGCTCGTCTGGGAGGGCTGAGGGTGGAAGAAGCAGGAGGCAGCCGGCGTAAGCGCCGCTGGGTCCTTGCGAACGTGGTCGGCGGCGTGGCGCTCATCGTCGTGCTGGCCGTCGTGCTCGCAGGCAGTCCCGGCTCGGGCGAGGCGCCGGGCATCGATACGTCGCTGCAGTCCCACGGCCCACCCGCCGCGCACCCCGCCAGGGCGTGCACGCAGTTCCAGCGAATGGTCAACGAGTGTCCCGACCCCACCACGACCACGACGACCTCGACGTCACCCCCGACCACTCCCGGTCCGTCGGGGAGCGGGTCCACGACGTATTCGTATTCGACCTCTTCCTCCGGCTCGACGGCGACCCCGTCGACGGCGCCCGCGGCGCAGGCCGCGCCGGCGGATCCCGGTGCGGCCGCCACTGCTGCGGGATCGGCGGCCGTCGCGGCCGATCCGGCCGCCTGCTCCGGAGCCACGCCACCGGTAGGGGCGCCGGGCGGCTCGTGGCACTGCACCTTCGACGACGAGTTCAACGGCACGTCGCTCGACACGAGCAAGTGGGCGGCGATGACGACCTACGGCAGCAACTACCGCACCGGCCCGCTGTTCCACCAGGTCTGCTACGTCAACAGCCCCAGCACGATCTCCGAGTCGGGCGGCTACTTGGACCTCTCCGTGGTGCAGACAGCCCAACCCGTCACGTGCCCCGGCGTCTACAACTCGGACGGCACGACCGACGTCGTCGGCGGGGAGGTCATCTCCTACAACCTGTTCAGCCAGCAGTACGGCTTCTTCGAGGCCAGCGCCGAGATGCCGGCGAGCAGTGTGCCCGGACTTCAGGACACGTTGTGGCTCTATCCCGAGAACGAGACGCTCTATGGCCCTTGGCCCGACAGCGGCGAGATCGACTTCGGCGAGTGGTACTCCAACTACGCCAATAACGACATCCCGGCCAACCTGTATCCCGGCTCGCACAACGATCCCAACTCCGAGAGCAACACGTGCGTGATCTCAGGCCAGAGCCCGGCCGGCCAGTTCCACACGTACGCGCTGTTGTGGACGCCCACGACGTTGACGACCTACTACGACGGCATGGCCTGTCTCACCGACACCTACGCGCCGTACGTGACGAACCCCGACACCGCGCCGGCGCCGTTCAACCAGCCGTTCTTCCTCTCGCTCACCGCGGCGTTGGGGGACTTCAACGGCGACCAGTACCGCCCGGGCGTGACCCCGCTGCCGGCCACGATGAAGGTCGACTGGGTGCGGGCTTGGCAGTACGGCGGCTAGCCCATCGTCCTGCGGTGGCGAACCGGTCGCGGCGCGGTCGGGCGGACGGCGTAGCCGGACAAGGATGCCGGTCACGGGACCGGAGATATGATTTCCCGCCCGAGTGGCCCGATGGCCAGCAGCCGTGTGTGCACTCGGGCCGAGCGCGGACAACGAGAGGTCGTTAAACGTGGAGAACCGGTTGGCTCAGGAATCTGGCGGGACGGCCAGCTCGGCGACCGTGCACGCGCAGGGTTCGGGGGCGCTCTGGCTCAACCTGGGATGCGGGCACAACACCTCGGAGAACTGGCAGAACTTCGACCGTTCGCCGATGATCGCGCTGCGTCGCCACATGTGGCTCAAGAAGATCCTGCGCTCGGTGGGGATCCTGCACGACGAGCACATGACGACCTATCCGCACAACGTCAGCCGGAGGGACCTGGTGCGCCCTCTCCCGTTCGAGGACCGGACGGTGACCGCCATCTACTCGTCCCACATGCTCGAGCACATGTACATCGACGACGCCCGGCGCCTCCTGCGGGAGTGCTACCGGGTGTCCGAGCCGGGTGCCGTCCTGCGTCTCGCCTTGCCCGACTCCCTTCAGTTCGCCCGCGAATTGGTGGAGGCGGGCGACGACGAGACCGGCAAGGCCGCCATCCACTTCAATGACATGCTCCGGGCGTACCCCAACGCCAGGCCGACCGGGCCCAAGCGCGTCGCGTTCGCCGGCGGGTCGAACTGGCACAAATGGCAGCCCACGCGGGGCTTGGTGCGATCGCTGCTGACCGAAGCCGGCTTCGTGGACATCACGGAGTTCGACTACCGGGTCGGAACCCTGCCCGAGCTCGACGTCGTCGAGGTCCGCGAGGACAGCATGTTCTTCGAGGCGCACCGCTAGAGCGCAGCCGGGCGTCGCCGCCGCCGCCGGGTCTCGGCCGTACCCTTCCGGCGCCAAGTACACGCGTCAACGATCCGTGGGCTAGAAGATGAGGCCGTGAGCCCCGACCCCGCCCCGGCACAATTCCGCCCCGCCACCTACGTCGCCACCGACCCCGGGCGCCCGGCGGTGATCACGTCCTCCGACCCTGCGCAGGTCGTCACGTTCGCCGAGCTCGAGGAGCGGAGCTGCGGCCTGGCGCAGGCCCTCTACGCGCACGGCCTCCGCGAGGGGGACCACGTCGCCGCGCTCATGCTCAACGACGACCGCACCCACGAGGTGGCGTTCGGGCTCCAGCGCTCTGGCCTCTACTACACGATGGTCAACACGCACCTGACCGCGGAGGAAGCTGCGTACATCGTCGAGGACTGCGGCGCGCACACCCTCATCACCTCGCGGGCGCTGAACGCGCTCGCCACGGACATGGTCGAGCTGACCCCCCACATCGACCTGCGCCTCGTCGTGGGGGCGCCCGCCGGCGGCGACGTCCCCGCCGGGCACACCGACTACGACGACTTCGTCGCGCCGCACCCACCCACCCCGCTCGACGAGGAGCGTGAGGGCTTCTCCATGCTCTACTCGTCGGGCACGACGGGACACCCCAAGGGCGTGCGGCGGGCGCTCTCCCACGAGCCGTTCGGGACCTCCGCCACCCTCGTCCCCATGCTCGAGCGCATCATGGACTTCCACGAGGGCGACGTGTACCTGAGCCCGGCGCCGCTGTACCACTCCGCCCCGCTCGTGTGGTCGATGACCGTGCAGCGCATGGGCGGCACGGTCATCGTCATGGACAAGTTCGACCCCGAGCGCTGCCTCCAGCTCATCGAGCAGCACCACGTCACGCACGCGCAGTTCGTGCCCACGATGTTCGTCCGCATGCTGAAGCTGCCCGACGACGTCCGCGCCCGCTACGACCTGTCGTCGCTGCGCTCCGTCGTCCACGCCGCGGCGCCGTGTGCGCCCGAGGTAAAGAAGCGGATGATCGAGTGGTGGGGGCCGGTCATCCACGAGTACTACTCGGGCACCGAGGGGCTGGGCATGACCTGGATCAGCTCCCCCGAGGCGCTTACGCACCCCGGCTCGGTGGGCCGGGCCATCTGGGGCGAGGTGCATGTCCTCGGCGAGGACGGCGAGGAGGTCGCCGTCGGCACCGACGGCGTCGTGTACTTCGGAAGCCGCGCCGGCGTCACGTTCGAGTACAACAACGACCCCGAGAAGACGCGCCAGTCGTTCAACGACAAGGGCTGGGCCACGCTGTGGGACGTCGGCCACGTCGACGAGGAGGGCTACCTCTACCTGACCGACCGCAAGCAGTTCATGATCGTCTCGGGCGGCGTCAACATCTACCCCCAGGAGATCGAGGCGGTCCTCGTGCTGCACCCCGCCGTGGCCGACGTCGCCGTCTTCGGCGTCCCCGAGGCCGAGATGGGGGAGGAGGTCAAGGCGGTCGTCCAGCCCGCCCCCGGCGTCACCGCTGGCCCCGAGCTGGAGGCCGAGATCCTCGCGTTCTGCCGGGACCACCTCTCGCATTACAAGTGCCCGCGTACCGTCGACTTCATGGACGAGCTGCCGCGGGGGGAGAACGGCAAGCTCTACAAGAAGCCGCTCCGCGACTCCTACTGGGCGAGCTCGGCCCCCAGCACGACCTGAACCTCGTCCCCGGGCGGGCGCACGTCGGCGTACCAGGCCAGCCCGAGCGCGACCACGGCGCCGAACAACAGGACGGCCGTGATGCCGACGGCCTCGACTACCGGGCCGATCAAGAGGTTCCCGATACCCACCGTGCCGCCGAAGCCCATCATCCACAGTGCCATGACCCGGCCGCGCACGTTCTCGGTCAAGCGAGTCTGCATCGTCGTGTTCAAAGCAGTGATGAAGGCGAAGTAGAAGGCGCCCACGACCGCCACGTTGACGTACGCCGGGGCGGGGGAGCGCTCCAAGGCGAACCCACACAGCGCCAACGAGTAGCCGACGAGGCACACGCGCACCAACAAGGGCTTGGAGGTGCGGGCGAAGATGGTCCCGATGGAGATCGCGCCGGTCAGTGCCCCGGCACCGAAGCAGGCATAGAGGATCCCGTAGTCGGGCGAATCGGAGAGGTTGATGCCCAGGTTGTGCGCCGCCACCACCGGCATCTGCCCGATAAAGGCGAGTGCCAGCAGTGAGAACACGAACACCGTGACCAGGCTCCGCCCGACCACCCGGTCCTCGCGCGCCACCCGCACCCCGGCCGTCAGCTGGCGCCACCGGCTGGCCTCGGTGGCTGACTGCGGTACCGCCGGCAGCGTCACGATCATCAACGCCGCGACCACGAAGAGATACGTCGCTGCGTTGCCGACGAAGACCCAGGCCGGTCCGATCAACGAGAACAGCACGCCGCCGATGACCGGCCCGACGACCCGGGACGCGTTCATCTGGGCCGAGTTCAGCGAAATCGCTCCGGGCATGTCGGCCTTGCCCACGAGCCCGGGGAGGATCGCCGAATAGGCGGGCCCGAACAAGGCACTACCGCACCCCACGAGCAGCACCATCACCACCAATAACGCGTGCGAAGGGTGCGCCGACACCGCCACGGCCGCCACGCCGAGCGAGGCCACCAGTTGCTCGATCGACAGCACGATCAGGAGGCGTCGCCGGTCGACCTTGTCCGCCAGCAGGCCGCCCACCATGGGCAACACGAGGGTGGGCCCCAGCTGGGCGAAGATGATGACGCCGACGAACGTGGCCGAGTGCGTGAGGTCGTAGGCGTAGGCGCCCAGGACCACGTTCTGCATCCAGGTGCCGATGTTCGACGCGAAGGCGCCCAGGAAGACGATGCGGAACGTCCGGTGCCGGAGCGCCGCCCGGGCCGTGCCGCTGCGGGCCGGGACCGGGCTGTCCCCGTCGACGACGGCGTCCTCGATCTCCTCGAGCGAGATCCCGATGTCACCGCCGCTCACCTCGGCCGGTCCCTTCGGATCGGGGCCGCCTGAGCGCTCGCCGGGCGCGCCGGGGTTGTCGGAGGAAGGCGGCACGGGGGCCAATTTACGAGGTGGGGGCGGAGGTGACCCGAGCACCCCACGAGGGCCGACCCGGCCGTCCGGAGGCCCGGACTCCGAGGGGTTCGGGTGTCACGGCCGCCCCCGCCAGCCGTGCACCCTCTGGGCTGCCCTCATGCCGAGGTCACCACGTCTCAACTCTGGGAGACGCCGGCGGCCCGAGCGACCAATCCGTCGATGACGACGTCGACCGCGAAGCGAAATCGGACATCGCTGTCGCCGGCGACCATTTCGTCTGCGTACGTGGTGAGGATGGGGAACTGGTCGGGCGGCAAGGCGGCGAAGGTTGCGTGCATCTCGTCGACGAGCGCGCTGTTGTCGGCGTCGTCACTCTCGGCATGCGGGCGCCGCACATCGTCCTCGCTGGCGACGGCCGTCACCAACAAGACGAACATGTCGCAGGCCCAGGCCGCGTCTTGGGCCTCGAGCCCACCCGCGAGCACGATCCCGAGGAGGTTCTCGGTGAGGCGCAGGACCGCTTCGGTCGTCGGTGGATAGGCCAGGGTCATCGCGGCGATCCCGGGATGGGCCACCAACGCCTGATGCATGCGCTGGAGCAGCGCGTGCAGCTGCTCCCGCCAGCGTGCCGGGTCCGGGACCTCGAGCTCGATCGAGGCCGTGACGCGATCGAGCATCGCTTGGAACAGCCCTTCGCGGCCCGAGACGTAGACGTACAGGGAGGCGGCTCCGGTGTCGAGCGCGGCGGCAACCCGGCGCATGGTGACGGCCTCGAGCCCGTCCGATTTCAAGATCGCCAGGGCCGTATCGACGACGACGTCCTCGCTGAGCGGCGGTTTCGCCGGTCGGTCACGCGTCGAGCGGCCCCGGGCGGAGGGGGTTGACGGAGTTTCGGATACGGCCATCGCTCGCTGCATCGTAGTTGACGGGAACGTCGTTCGTCACGTACAGTGTTCGTAACGAACGACGTACGTTCCCGAGATCGACCCGGTGCCCCGAGGAGCCCATGACAACCAGCCCCCACCCGATTCGGGCCCACGACGATGCCGGCAGCCCAGATGCGGAGCCCTACCGCATGCGCTGGGTCGTGGCCGCCGTCGTCCTGGCGGCCAATGTCATGGACCTGCTGGACGCCACGATCATCAACGTGGCTGCCCCCTCGATCCACCGTGACCTCGGGGGTGGCGCAACCACCATCCAGTGGCTCAGCGCCGGCTACACCCTCGCCTTCGCCGTGTTGCTGATCGCCGCCGCCAGACTGGGCGACATCCTCGGCCGGCGCCGGCTGTTCCTCGTCGGCTCGGCGGGCTTCACCCTGTTCTCTGCTGCCTGCGCGCTGGCTCCCGGCATCGGCGTACTGATCGTGTTCCGCGCACTGCAGGGGGCGTTCGGTGCGCTCATGATCCCTCAGGGCTTCGGACTGATGAAGCAGGTCTTCACCGACGAAGCCGAAATGAGCAAGGTGATGGGGTGGTTCGGCCCCGCAACGGGCGGGCCGATGCTCGCGGCACCGATCCTTGCGGGCGCGCTCATCGACGCCAACGTCTGGGGCATCGGATGGCGCCTGGTGTTTCTCATCAACGTCCCGATCGGTCTGGTGACGCTGCTGCTTGCGATCCGTTCGTTGCCCCGCGGCGCCACGCATCCCGACGTCAAGCTGGACATCGCCGGCGTCTGGCTGATCGGCCTGGCACTGGTCGCCATCATCTTTCCGCTGATTCAGGGCCGAACCGATGGCTGGCCGGCCTGGTGCTTCGGCCTGCTGGCGGCTGGCGTCGTCCTGCTCGTCGCCTTCGTTCGACACGTGCGTCGCAGTAAGGACCCGCTCATCGTGCCCTCACTGTTCACGAATCGGACGTACCTCAGCGGCACTGCGGTCGTCCTGTCTCTCTTCGGTGCGTTCGGCGGGTTGCTGCTCTGCGTCTCGCTCTACGGCCAGCTCGGCGAGGGTTGGTCGCCTATCCACGCCGGATTGACCTTGACGCCGATGGTCGTGGGGATGATCGTCGGCATGGTCGTGTCCTCGGCCCTCGTGACCCGGCTCGGACGCCACCTTCTCCACATCGGCATCGCGCTCATCGCCGTCGGCACGGCCACCCTTGCCGTAGTGCTGACGGGGGCGCATGCGGCATCGAGCTGGGACCTTGTCCCCGGACTCTTCTTCATCGGCGCGGGAGTCGGTGCCAGCATCGGACAGCTGTTCCAGTTCATCCTGACCAGCGTGAACATGGACGAGGTCGGTTCCGCCTCGGGCATGATGGAAGCTGTACAACAACTCTCGACCGCGCTCGGCGTTGCCGTCCTGGGCACGATCTTTTTCTCGACCTTCGAACACCATCTCCCGACCGACGCCTTGCGGGTCACGGCTTGGGTGTGTCTTATACCGCTGGCCGCGGCCTTCCTTCTCGTCTTTCGTCTGCCGATGCACCCGCGGGAGGAGGCGCCCTCATGACGCAAGGAGCGAGTGTGCGGTCAGCTCCTCGGTAGCCCGTCGCAAGGGTCACTTGCCGTGACCTGTTCGAAGAAGGTGCTGGCGGAGCTCGTCCTAGGGACCGTCGGCCGAGCAGACGTCGCCGCAGGGATCGCTGAACGAGGACAGCGGCGCCACCGGGACGGTCACGGACGAGGCCGCCGCGGCGTTCCGCTCGACGTCGTAGACGCCCCCGACCAGCTTGGGCAGCTGGGCGAGCGACGGGACGAGGTGCGGCGTGTCACCGGTCGTGATCGTCACCCGCAGGCGCCACCCCACCGGCAACTCCGTCATCGTGGGGTACACCTGGATGTCCTCCCGCGTCACCTGGCCCGGCACCACGGCCTGCTGGGACGACGAGGTCAACGGGTGGACCGCCAACAGCACGTTGCCCGAGGACGTCGTCCAGGTCTGCGTCGAGTCGAGGGCGCGCATCGACCCCAGCAGCGCCCCCGACGACATTGGGAAGCTGTCCCCCGAGGGCGACACCGCCTCGACCGTGGCCGCCAGCTCGGTGTCGGACGTGGTCGCCTTCACGTAGACGGTGGCGTCGATCGGGCCCGCCACCACCTCGGGTGTGCTGACGGGTTGAGAGGTGTAGACGAGCGAGCCCGGGCCGGCCCCCAACGACACGTCGTTGAGGTCACACGGGTCCTTCGTGTCGAAGGTCTGGAAGCCGATCGCCAGCAGCCCGGCGCCCCACTGGTCGGTCTGGATGTCGCACGGGCTCGACACCCCGGTCCACAGCACCCGATCGGAGGCCGACGAGGACGAGGCCGACGATGTCGGCGCGCTGAGCGTCAACGATCCGTCGTTCTGCGACACGGCGTCGGTGCCACTGCGCCCCGCCCCGAAGTAGAACGACGTCGGCGTCGTCTCGGGCAGCGGCCACTGGGCGGCGTCGACCCAGGTGCCGGTCCCCGGCCCGGAGTTACGGACGTCGAGATGCAGCGGGGTCGTCGTCGTCGACAGGGGCGTGCGCTCACCCAACAGCCACGTGTCGAACCACTCGAGCTCCAGAGCCGAGATGTTGACCCCGGTGCCCGTCGTGACGTGCTGCCACGGGCCCATCAGCAACTGGTACCGCGGGGTCACCGCCTGGTCGGGCGCCATCGCTGCGTCCTGTGCGCGCCCGTCGTAGAGGTTCTGCAGCCCGACGTAGTTGAGCGGCTCGCCCGACTCGAAGAGGTCGTTCCACCCGCCGACGAGGAAGGCGGGGATGTGGTCGTTCACCACGGCGGGGAGGTCGTGCGCCGGGCTCCGGGCGGCCCAGTACGCCCCGTCGAACGCCTCCGCGCCCTGGCCCGTCTCGATCGAGTACGTCAGCTTCAAGAAGTCGACCAGCACCTGGCTGTGCGCGATCACGGTGGGCGCCAGTGCGGCCAGCGCCAGGCCGAGCGCCTTGGTGTTCCCGCTCGTGGCGTATTCCACGAGCGGTTCCAGCACCGGGTTGGACAGGTTCAGGCCCGAGAGCAGCGCGATGTACGTGGCGTCGAATTCGAGGTCGGGGATCCCGCCCTGGGTCACGGTGTCGGCGTAGATGTCGTTGCCCGCGATGATCGGGAACATCGCCTTGATCGCCGAGTTGCTCCCGGCCGCCTCCACCGTCTGGAACTGGTTGATGCCCATGTAGGACTCGCCGAACAGGCCGACGCGGCCGTCGCTGTGGGGCAGCCGGGCGGCCCAGTTCGCCAGCGTGGCGCCATCGGTCGACTGCACGGGGTCGAAGAGGTCGAAGGTGCCGCCCGAGTCGCCCGTGCCGCGCACGTCGGCGATGACGACGATGTAGCCGCGGTCGACCAGGTAGTCGACGTCGGTCTGCGCGATGGCGCTCGCGTACACGATAAAGGCCTTGCCGTACGGGGTCTGCTGCAACAGCACGGGGAACGGCCCGTTTGCCGGCGCACTGCCGCCCGAAGCGGTGGGGTAGTAGACGTCCGCCTTCAGAACGGTGCCGTCGCTCATGGTGACCGACTGGTTGAGCGACGAGCCCGTCCCGTACGTCGCCGGTTGGGGGGCCCACGTGGGCGTGTCGGTCGTCACGTTGTCCGCCGCGTCGGCCGTTGTCCCGCTGCCCATCGCGCCGGCCTCGCTCCTGACCGGTGCGGGTGCGTGCTGCGTCGGCAGGTACGCCCCGACGATGAGCGCGGAGATCGTGATCGCGAGCGCGCACGTCCCCATGGCGAGGCGCCATGCCACGGTGCCTCGCCAGTGCCGCGTCTCGTGATGCCTTCGATGCTGAGCCGCCAACTGCATACCCCCGGCCCCAACCTCCCCCGGCCCCGTTCCGGGCCTTGTGTCCTCCGTGGAGGGAACGTGCGTTTCCGCTCTGACCTGCGGTTCGGGCCCGGCCGGTCGTCGTGCAGCGACCGGCGCACGCCGGTGCGCTACCGTTCGTGCTGCTCCGGCCCTATGCCGGGGCGGCACAGTCTCAGCGAAGTCCGGTCGAATTCCGGCGCTGTCCCGCAATGGTGAGGTCCCCTGCAACGGGGGACGAGCCCAGACGCCTGACCTGTGTCACGCAACCAGTCCTCGGAGGAAGGGCGGTTCGTTCGGCCCCCCATCGGGAGCCGGAGCGGGCGCACTTCGTCCTCCGTGCATCGATGGAGGATGATCATGTTCAGCAACTTCAGGCGGGCGACCGCCACCCTTGCCGTGTCCCTGTTGGCCGTATTGGCCGCGCCGGTTCTGCCGGGCGTCATCCCGGCGGGAGCCGCCATGGCGGCGTCGTCGTCGGGCTCGTTCCCGATCACCGTGCACGCGGCCAACGGCAAGGTCACCATCAAGAGCCGGCCGACGGCGATCGTCTCGTTGTCGCCGACGGCGACCGAGATCCTCTACGCCATCGGCGCGGGCAGCCAGGTCAAGGCGGTGGACTCGTACTCCGACTACCCGCCGAACGCGCCGAAGACGCAACTCGACGGCACCACTCCCAACGTCGAGGCGATCGCGGAGTACAAGCCGGACCTCGTGATCATGTCGGACGAGGCGCCGAGCGTCGACCACCAGGTCGAGGCGCTCGGCATCAACGTCCTCAGCGATCCCGCGGCGGCGAACCTGAACCAGGAGTACGCGCAGTTCGACGAGCTCGGCCAGGCGACGGGGCACCTCGCGCAGGCGAAGGCGGAGGTGAGCAAGATCAAGGGCCAGATCGCGCACATCGTGGCCTCGGTCCACAAGTCGTCGCACCCGCTGACCTACTACTACGAGCTCGATCAGACGTACTACTCGGCCACCTCGGACACGTTCATCGGCCAGGTGCT
The DNA here is from genome assembly GCA_963783995.1 of uncultured Acidimicrobiaceae bacterium. Lineage (GTDB taxonomy): Bacteria > Actinomycetota > Acidimicrobiia > Acidimicrobiales > RAAP-2 > Bog-473. The sequence goes on along the minus strand of CAWAPU010000006.1, from coordinate 1,664,364 downwards.
GGGTCTGCTCGGCCTGCGCAGCATCGCCGACGCGGCGAAGGGCGCCGCGGCGAGCGGCGGCTACCCGCAGCTGAGCGGTGAGTACATCTTGAAGTCGAACCCCAACTACATCTTCCTGGCCGACACGCTGTGCTGCGCGCAGTCGCCGGCGACCGTGGCGGCCCGGCCCGGATGGTCGAACCTCGCCGCAGTGAAGAACAGCCGAGTCCTCGGGCTCAACGACGACATCGCTTCGCGGTGGGGACCGCGCATCGTCATCCTCCTCCAGGACGTGGCGAACGAGCTGAAGGCGCATCCGGTGTCCTCGTCGTGACGGCGACGGCCTCCGCCCGGCCGGCCGAACAAGAGCTCGCGCCGCTGGTCCCTGACGTGCGCGGGCCGGGTGCCCGCCACGCCTGGGTCCCGTTCGCCGTGGCGGCGGTCCTCATGGTCGTCATCGGCATGGTGGCGCTCTGCGTCGGACCGGTGTCGGTACCGCCGTCACAGGTGCTCGGCACGCTGCTCGCGCACGTGCCGTTCGTGCACTTCCACACGAGCACGCCCGCCATCAACCAGGCGATCGTCTGGCAACTGCGGGCACCTCGTGTCGTGCTGGCCGGGCTCGTCGGGGCGACGCTCGCGTCGGGCGGCGCGGCGTATCAGGGCCTGTTCCGCAACCCGCTGGCCGACCCCTACCTACTCGGAGTGGCCGCCGGGGCGGGGCTGGGCGCCACGATCGAGATCGTCTACGGCGGCGACTCGAGCTCGCTGCTGCCCGTCTTCGCGTTCGTCGGAGGCTCGCTGGCCGTCGCTGCGACCTACTTCATCGGCATCTCGGGCGGGCGGCGGGCCTGGGGCCACTCGATCATCCTGGCCGGGGTCGCCGTGGCGGCGCTGTTGACGGCGATCCAGACGTACCTCCAACAGCGCGACGCCCAGCAGATCCGGCAGATCTACGACTGGATCCTGGGCAGCTTCTCCGTGGCATCGTGGTCGGACGTGACGCTGATCCTGCCCTACGTCGTGGTGTCGGGGCTCGTCCTGCTCGCGCACCGGCGCATGCTCGACGTGCTGCGGGTGGGGGAGGAGGAGGCGGGCACGCTCGGGATCCACCCGGCGCGCACGCGTCTGATCGTGGTCGCGGCGGCCACGTTGGGGACCGCCGCCGCCGTGTCGGTCAGCGGGCTGATCGGCTTCGTCGGCATCATCGTGGCGCACACGGTGCGCCTGACGGCCGGGGCGAGCTACCGCATCATCATCCCGGTCTCGATGGTGGGCGGCGCCGCCTTCCTGATCGGCGCCGACCTCATCGCGCGGACGATCCTGTCGCCGACGGAGGTGCCGATCGGCGTGGTGACGGCGTGCCTCGGCGCGCCGTTCTTCCTCGCCGTACTCGTGTCGCGGCGGGCGAGCGCCGGCATGGGAACGGGGTCCTGATGGCGCGGCTCGGGACCGTCATCCGGCTGGCCGATCGACGGCACCGCACGACGGACGCGGTCGGCGGTGACGGCGTTGCGACGATGGTCGAGCTCGACGCCGTGACGGTGCGCTACGACGGGCGTGCGGTGGTCGACCGGGTGCACGCGTCGGTCGGGCGGGGCGAGTGGGTCGGCCTGATCGGCGCGAACGGTGCAGGGAAGACGACGCTGCTGCGCACGGTGGCGGGATTGGTCGATTACGACGGCGAGGTGCGCCTGGGCGGAAGGTCGGCGGCTGCGATGGCCCGGCGCGACCGGGCGCGGGCGGTGTCGTACGTGCCGCAGTCGCCGGAGCTGCCGGCCGACATGTCGGTCTTCGACTACATCTTGTTGGGGCGGACGCCGCACATCTCCTATCTCTCCGTGGAGTCGTCGGACGACGTCGCGCACTGCCGTCGCCTGCTCGAGCGGCTCGATCTCGGCCTCCTGGCGCCGGCGCCACCTCTCGACGCTCTCGGGCGGCGAGCGCCAACGTGTCGTGCTGGCGCGCGCGCTGGCGCAGGAGGCGCCGGTGCTGCTCATGGACGAGCCGACGAGTGCGCTGGACCTGTCCCACCGGGTGGAGGCCCTCGAGATCGTGGACGAGCTCCGGCGCGACTGGGGCCTGACCGTGGTGAGCGCGCTGCACGACCTGACGCTGGCGGGGCAGTTCGCCGACCGGCTGCTCCTTATGTCCGGCGGCACGGTGGCCGCCCTCGGGACGCCGGCCGAGGTGCTCGACGAGGCCGTCCTTGAGAAGGCGTTCGGCGCCGCCCGTCCGCATCATCCGGACCGAGGACGGAGAGCTGTCATCGTCGCCCCGCAGCGGACCGGGATCGCGCCGGGGCTCGAGCGGCGAGGGCAGCGGGCGACATGGAGAGCGAGGAGGCACGATGAGCACGGAAGCCACGAGCACGGAAGCCACGGACGCACCGGAGCGCGAGTTCCGCTGCCGACGCACGAAGACCCGAAGCCGCCTCGGCGGCGCGTGGACTCCGTCGTCGTGGTCAACACGGGCGACGGCAAGGGCAAGTCGACGGCGGCGTTCGGCGTGATGGTGCGGGGCTGGGCGCAGCGGCTGGCGGGTCGGCGTGGTGCAGTTCATGAAGAGCGGCGACTGGAAGGTGGGCGAGAAGAAGCTGGCCGACCATCTCGGCGTGGACTGGTGGACGCTGGGCGACGGCTTCACGTGGGAGTCGACCGACCTCGACGAGTCGGCGGCGAAGAACATCCATGCCTGGGGCGTTGCCCGCGACAAGCTTGCCTCGGGTGACTACGACCTCTTGGTGCTCGACGAGCTGACCTACGTCGTCAACTACGGCTGGGTGTCGGCCGCCGAGGTGGTGGAGGGCTTGGTCGGGCGCTCCCCGAAGACGAACGTCGTGATCACCGGGCGGGACGCGCCGCCCGAGCTGGTCGAGATCGCCGACACGGTGACGGAGATGCGCAAGGTGAAGCACGCGTACGAGCAGGGGGTACGCGCGATGAAAGGCATCGAGTATTGACCGGGATCGCCTCCGAGCTCCGTCGTTTCGAGGGCGCCGACCCACCGGCGCTCGCGTGCCTGGCCTGGCGGCTGCCGGCGCCGCTCCGGGTGGCGTCCACCGCGCCGGTCGGCGGCGGCATCGGACGGCGCGACTGGGTGCTCAACATCCAGGTGCCCGGCGGGCTACGCGCCGGCGCGACACCGACGCGCACGTGGCCGAGGTCGCTCGTCGTGGTCGGGCTCGGGGGCACTGGCGTGGGCATGCTCACTGCGGCCGACGTCGATCGGCGTCGCGCGGCCGAGGAGGCGCAGGACGGCGTGCGGGTCGAGGCGACGGTCGGGATCTCGCTGCCCGTGTGGGCCGCCGCGCCACCCGAGGTGGCCGAACGCCAGGGCTGGGTCCGAGCGGGCGCGGGCGCCGGCGTCGGTGCTCGCGTCGGCGCCGGTCGCCCGGGGACGATCAACATCGTGGCCTTCGTGCCGGTCGGCCCATGGCGACGCGGCGCTGGCGAACCTCCTGTGCACCGTCACCGAGGCCAAGGCGCAGGCTCTGGCCGATGCGGGGGTGCCCGGGACGGGCACGGCGTCGGACGCGGTGACCGTGCTGTGCCCGGCGGACGGCCGCCGTCGAGCCGTTCGGCGGGCCGCGCTCGGCCTACGGCGCGCCGGTGGCGCGTGCCGTCTACGCCGCGCTGCGCGCCGGCATCGGGGGCGCGGGCGTGATCACGCTCGTCCTCGGCGGCGCGCGCTCGGGCAAGTCGGCGGTGGCCGAGGCGTCTAGCGGCGCGCCACGCCCCGCCCGTCACCTACGTCGCCACGATGGACCCGGCCGGCGATCCCGAGCTCGAGGAGCGGATCGCCGCGCACCGGGCGCGGCGCGACCCGCGCTGGACGACGTGGTCGATGCGCCCGACGACCTCGGTGGCCTGCTGTCGCAGCGCTGGCGCGGCACGGTGCTGGTGGACTCGCTCGGCCCCTGGGTCGCCCGCGACCGCTCCGTGACGCCGTGGGCCGTCGATCGGCGCAGCGATGGACCTTGTGCGCCGCCCTGCTGGAGCGGGCGGGCGACACGGTCGTGGTGTCCGACGAGGTCGGCCTGGCGGTGCACCCGTCGACCGACGGAGGGGCGCCGCTTCCGGGACGCGCTCGGCTTCGCCAACACGCGGTCTCGGCGCGTGGCGGACAAGCGCGTATCTCGTCGTGGCGGGGCGGCCCCTCGAGCTGCCCTCGCCGTTCCCGGGGCCGCCGGCCCGTGAGGCGCGCCGCTCTCGTTCCTGACCGTCCTCGGACGCGCCGCGGCGCCCAACGAGCGGACGCTGGCGTGGTTCCCCGTCGTCGGCCTCGCCGTCGGCGCGGTCGTCGGCGGGACGTGGTGGGTGGCCGGTCGCTGGTGGCCGGCCGTCGCTCGCCGCGGTCGTCGCGGTGGCGGTCGACGCCGCCGTGACGGGCGGCCTGCACCTCGACGGCCTCGCCGACAGTGCGGACGGGCTGATCCCTCCCGTGTCGCGGGCGCGGCGCCTCGAGATCATGGCAGACCCGCGCGTCGGCGCGTTCGGCGTGATCGCGCTGATCCTGGTGCTCGGGCTGCGCGTCGCCGCGTTCGCCGCCACGCCGGCCAAGGTGCTGGTGGTCATGGGCCTGTGGTGCGGCTCGCGCACCCTGATGGCGCTGGTCGGCGCGCACGCTGCGGTCGGCGCATGCCGACGGGGGGATGGCGGCGGCGTTCTCGGGACCGGCGCGGCACGCTCCCTCCGCCGTCTCGCGCTACGGCGTCGGCGCGTACGGCCTGGCGCTGGCCTGCGGCGCGGCGGCGCTCGGAGCGGGCGGCCGGGGTCTCGTCGCTGTCGGAGCGGAGGTGCTGGCGGCGGCTGGCCGTCGTCTGGTTCGCGCAGCGGCGGTTGGGCGGCTACACGGGCGACGTGCTCGGGGCGTGCGGTGTCATCGGGGAGACCGTCGGCCTGCTGGTGCTGGTGGCACGGTGACGGACCGTCGACGCCGCGTCCCGCGTCGCGCCGCGCGCCCGTTCGGCGCGGCCGCGGGCATCGCGCTCGACCGCCTCGTCCCCGAGCCGCCGGGCGCCGTCCACCCGGTCGTGCTCTTCGGCGTCGTGATGACGTCGCTCGAGCGCCGCCTGCACCGCGACCGCAAGGGCCTCCGGTCTCGTCCACGCGTCGGCGGGGTTGGCCCTCGGCCTGGCCGCCGGCGCGGCGGTGCGCTCGACGACGATCGCCACCACGTCGGCGGTCGCCGGACGCGCCCTCGGTGACGCGGCGAGTGACGTCGGACGCGCCCTCGATGACGGCGACCTCGAGCGGGCCCGGGCGCTGCTCCCGGCGCTCGTCGGCCGCGATCCCTCCGGGCTCGACGAGGGCGAGGTGGCCCGGGCCGCGGTCGAATCGGTCGCGGAGAACACGGTGGACGCGGTCGTCGCACCGGCCTTGTGGGCGGCCGTCGCCGGCGCGCCCGGCGCGCTCGGCTACCGGGCCGTCAACACCCTCGACTCCATGGTGGGGCACCGCTCGGCGCGCTACGCCAACTACGGCTGGGCCAGTGCGCGCCTCGACGATGCGGTCGCCTGGGTGCCGGCGCGCCTCACCGCGATCCTCGTGGCGCTGGTTCGCCCGAAGGCGACGAAGGAGATCTGGCGTGCCGTGCGCACGCAGGCCCCGGCGCACCCGTCGCCGAACGCGGGCGTCGCGGAGGCGGCGTTCGCCGCCGCGCTGGGAGTCCGGCTCGGCGGGACGAATCGCTACGGGGTGCGCACCGAGGAGCGGGTGACGCTCGGGGCGGGCCGCCCGACGGAGGCGGGGGACATTCAGGCGGCCGTGCGCCTCTCGCGCGACGTGAGCGCGGCGCTGGCCGGCGCCCTGCTCGTGGCCGGGTCCCTGGCGTGGAGGTGGGGACGGTGACGACCGGCGCCGTCCCGCCCGCCGGGCCGCACGGCGGTGACGGCCCCGCCGTGGCGCGGGCGCTCGGGCTCCGTCCCGACGAGGTCCTCGACCTGTCGCAGTCACTCAACCCCCTGGCGCCCGACCCGATGCCGGTCGTGGCGCGCCACCTGGGCGCGCTTGCGCGCCTACCCGGACGCCGCGGCGGCGACGGACGCGTTGGCGCGGGCGATGGGCGTCGAGCGGGAGCGCCTGCTGCTGACCAACGGCGGGGCGGAGGCGATCGCGCTGCTGGCCGCCGAGGTCGGCGGCCGCGTCGTCGAGCCGGAGTTCTCGTTGCACCCACGCGGCGCGGCCGGCCCACTCTGGCGATCGAACCCGCACAGCCCGAGCGGGCGGCTCGCACGCGACGACGAGACGGCGGGCGTATGGGACGAGGCGTTCTTCCCGCTCGCCACGGGGCGCTGGACGGGCGGCCACGGCGTGCCGGTCGTCGGGTCCCTGACCAAGTTGCTGGCGTGCCCCGGGCTGCGCGCCGGCTACGTGCTGGCGCGACCCGGGCCTGGTGGCGCGCTGCCGGGCGCGCCAGCCGGCATGGGCCGTGGGCGCGCTCGTCGCGTCGGCGCTCCCCGAGCTCCTCGAGCCCGTCGACCTGCGCCCGTTGGCGCGACGGCGTCGCAGCCCTCCGGGCGCGGTTGGTCGGCGTGCTCGGCGCGCACGGGCTCGCCACCCGCCCCTCCGACGCCAACTGGGTGCTGGTCGACGCCCCGGGCCTGCGCGAGGCGCTGGCGCCGCACGCCGTCGTGGTGCGCGACTGCGCGAGCTTCGGCCTGCCCGGGCTGGCCCGGATCGCGGTGCCCGACGAGCAGGGCCTGGCCCGCCTCGACGTCGCGCTCGGCGCGGCCCGTGTCGACCCGCCCGTGCCCACGGCCGCGGGGTCTCCGGCGTGAGCTGGCAGCGGCCGGTCCCGCTCGTCGGCGACACGACGTCGGCCCGCGCCCGTCGTGAGGGACCGCAAGCCTGGGCGCTCGACGACGACGCGCGCGACGGGTTCTATGCGGCCGTGCACGGGCGACGCGACATCCGGCGCTTCCGTCCGGACGACCTCGCGCCCGGACGTGCTCGAGCGGATTCTGGGCGCGGCGCATGCGGCGCCGTCGGTCGGTCATTCCCAGCCGTGGCGCTTCGTCATCGTCCGCGATGCCGCCACGCGCGACCAGGCCGCGCTGATGGCCGACCGCGAGTGGCACCGCCAGGCGCAGCACTTGGAGGACCGCTCGGCGCGCCAGATGCTCGACCTGCAGCTGCACGGCATCCGGGACGCGCCGCTGGGCGTCGTCGTGTGCTGCGATCGCCGGGCGGCGGCCGAGGGGGTGCTGGGCCGAGCCACCTACGTCGATGCCGACCTGTGGTCGTGCGCGGCGGCGATCGAGAACCTGTGGCTCGCGGCGAGGGCCGAAGGCGTCGGTGTCGGGTGGGTCACCCTGTTCCGCCCCGAAGAGCTGGCGGCGCTCGTCGGTGCGCCCGCCGGCGTCGAGACGCTCGGCTGGCTCTGCATCGGCTGGCCCGACGAGCGGCCACCCGAGCCCGGACTCCAACGCGCCGGCTGGTCGTCGCGCCTCGCGCTCTCCGACGTGGTGCTCCTCGAGCGCTGGGACGACGAGGCGACACCGCCACCGGCCTCCCGCCTGCAGGCGCCGGCCCCCGCCGCCGTGGTGGAGGCCCGGGACCAGTCCGACGTGCTGCTGACGTCACCGGGTTCCCTCGGGGTGCTCGACCGGGCCGTCGACCGCCTCCTCGCCCTGGGGCTGACGGGCGAGAGCCCGGTGTCCGCCGTCCTGGTCGCGGCGTCGCATCCGGTGACGCGTCACGACGTCTCGACGTACGGCGATTCGGTGACCCGCGAGGTCCTGGCCGCCACCGTGGCGGGTGAATCGCTCGGCGCCGTGGCGGCGCGGCTGGTCGGGGCCGAGCTGCACGCGGTCGAGGCGGGGGTGGACGGCGCACCGGTCCCCGGGACGCGGTCGTGCCGTCCGACGCGGGCCGCGCGGCGATCTCGTCGGCGACGACGCCTTGACGCCGGCCGACGCGTCGGGCTTGGTCGAGGCCGGCCGCGCGCAGGGGCGGGCCTTCGAGCGGCGGCTCGTCGCCCTCGGCGAGGTGGGCATCGGGAACACGACGGTCGCCGCCGCGCTCGTGGCCGCCCGCCTGTCGCTGTCGCCGACCGACGCCGTCGGCTTGGGCGCCGGTGGCGACGCGGCGACTCTCGCCCGCAAGCGCGCCGTGGTCGAGGCTGCGCTGGCCCGGTCGACGGCGCGCGCACCCCGACCTGGCGGATCCCATGGTGGCCCTGGCCGCGCTCGGCGGGCCCGAAATCGCCTACCTGACCGGCGTCACCCTGGGCGCGGCGGAGGCCGGCTCGCTCGTCCTGCTCGACGGGCTCGTCACGTCGGCCGCCGCCCTCATCGCCGTCGCACTCGTCCCGGCGGTCGCGGCGCACCTCGTGGCCGGCCAGGAGAGCCGCGAGCAGGCCCACGCCCTGGTGCACGTGCAGCTGGGCCTCGAGCCGCTGCTCTCACTGCGGTTCCGCGCCGGTGAAGGCGTCGGCGCGCTGATGGCCACGCAGCTCCTCCAGGGCGGAGCGAGGCTGCGGGCGCAGGCCGGTCGCGTGGTCGAAGCGGACAGCGGGCGGGCCGGCGGGCTGAGGCTGTCGCGGCGGGCGGGCGCCGGCTCAGACCCGGCGGGAGCTGACCGCGTTCACCACGAGGGCGATGCCCACGCCGGCGATGAGGCCGAAGATGGCGGCGATGACCACGTACTCGACCGTGTGCGGCGAGGAGGGGCTGGTCGGGACCGTGGCCTCCGAGATGACGCGGCCGACCTCGGTGCCCTGGCCCTGGGTGGAGGCGAACTGGTACCCCTCCAACTGGTCCTGCAGCGAGGTCAGCTGGTTCTCCAGGTCGCCGAGCTGCACCTCGTCGGCCGTCTGGTTGACGCCCGCCGGCGTCGAGCGGATCGTGTTGTCGAGGTCGTTGATGGCGATCTGGAGCGTGTCCACCTTGTTCGAGATCTGCTTGGCGGCCGAGGTGTACTCGCTCTTGTCGATGCCCCGCTCGTAGCTGATGTAGGCGTTGGCGTACGCGTTGGCCGCCGCCGCCGCGGTCTGGGGGCTCGTCGAGGACGCCGACAGCGTGACGATGTCGGTCGTGGCCAGCGTCCCGACCTGCGTGACGGAAGCCGACGGCGGGTTGGGGATCGTCTTGGGCGACGATGTCGGAGACCGCCGAGCTCTCCATGATCTGGATCTGGTCCTGCACGTTGACGAGCGGTGTCGCCGACGCGCTCGCACCTGAGGTCTGGAACAGGTTGGAGACGGGCGGCTCCAGGTACACCGTCGCCGTCGCGGTGTAGGTCTTCGTGGCGGTGACGCAGTAACCCAACACGCCGACAACAACGACGACGAAGGTGATGATGATGATGAGCTTGCGGCGCCACAGGATGCGGAGGTACTCCGCCCAGCCCCGACTGCTCGCCACTCGTCGTTTGCGCCGTTTCGGGCTGGGAAATGGCGTGCTCCGCTGTCCGGCTCACCCTGCTCTCCCTCTCCGCTGTGGCCGTTGACTCCCCGCCGGGGTCTCCCTCCATCCGGGAAAGTGTACAGCGCACACGGTGGCCTCCTTATTCACCCAAACGGACAGTTGGCACTCCGCCGGAGGGTGGATATCGGTCTCACAGGATTGGTCAAAGGGCCAATTCTTCATTTGATACGCCGAGCCGCCATGTAACTTTGGAGCCGTGCTGGTGGCCGGGGAATGGGCGAAATGGAAGCGGGCAGCGCCGCGAACAAGACCTCTTCGTGTTCATCTCGCGCGGCTGTTTGTACGTCGGCATGTTCTTCCTGCCCCTGTTGCACTTCAAGGCCACGAAGGGTCTCAACGTCAGTGATGCCATCTTTCTCACGGGTTTTATCTTCCTGACCCTGAGCCGGCGGCCTCCGCCGCGGGCCCCGAAGACGCCGGCGTGGTACGTCGGCGCGTTCATCTGGCTCCTGGCGGCTGTGCTGGCGAGCACGCAAGCCGACGCCGTCGCGCAGTCGGTCATCGTCGTGTTCAACGGCGTCTACGTGTTCTTCATCCTTCAGTACCTGCTGCGCCAACAGCTCTTCACGACCCTGTACCTGCAACGGGCCATGGGCTTCTTCGTGTTCGGCACGGCGCTTTCCGCCTTCGTCGCCATCTGCCAGACCACGCTTCGGCATCTTCTTGTTCCACGCTTCGACCACCGGCGGCTCGGCCGCCAGCATCGGCGGTAATGCGCGGGCGATCGGACTGAGCAACCAACCGAACCTGGCGGGCATCTCGTTCGCCCTCGGCATCATCATCGGCATTGGCCTGATCCTCGAGCTCGGGTTACGGCGGCACTGGTACCTCGGCGTGTGCGTCCTGGTCCTGGTAGCCGCGCTCCTGCTCAGCGGCAGCATGTCGGGCATGGGAGCCACGCTCATCGGCCTCCTCGTGCTGTTCATCGCGCGTGGCATGCCGCTGAAGACGGTCGTGACGGTGGTGCTCGCGTTGGCGGTGGCCTACATCCTGGTATTCGGGGTCATCGACCGCGGCACCGAAGCTCGATCCGATCACGCGGATTCAAAAATCAACAAACGCACGCGGGGCTCCGGCGGCGGGACGCTCGAGCTGCGCATCCACACGTGGGAGAAGGCGTGGACCGAGATCCAGCAGAAGCCCATCATCGGGCCACGGACTCGACCAGGAGACGTTGGCCGTCTATTACGACCAGCCCCTGTACGTGTATTACGACGCCGCACAACCTGATCCTCTTGTACTGGTACGGCGGCGGGATCTTCATGCTGCTCGCCCTGTTCTTCATGGTCGGCTCGTCGTTCAATCGGACGCTCCGGGGCCGTTCAAAGCAGGAAAGTGGCACGACCCGATGAAGGACGTCATGCTCGCGGCCATGGTCGCCGACCTGCTCTTCTCCATGGCGGGACCCGAGCTCGTCGACCGCTGGTTCTGGATGCCGTTCATGCTCGCCCTCTGCTTCCGTGACCGGGCCCAGCCCGACGCGCCGTCCGAGCAGCTCGTGGAGTTACCGCTGACCGCGCCGGAGGCGCCGGTCCGGTCGGCAACGGCCAGCCACGACGCGTGCGGGGCACCGTGGGCCCGGCCGACGCGCCGGCGGGCGTGGCTCGACGTGGGCGGGCGGGACCAACGGCGACATCGCTCGGGCAGCCGGTGCCGCGTCCCGACGAACCGCCCCGCAGGCCGACGGACGCGCCGCCGACGACCCGGCCGCGGCCGTGACGCCGGGCTACGTCGGGCTGGGCGAGATGTTCGACGACCGCATCCTCGGCACGGACAGCGCACACGTCTTCTTCGTCAGTGCGCTGGCCCTGGCCGCACACGCTCGAAGGTCGTGGCCGAGGTCGGCTGCGGCCGGGGCGCCGCCGTCGAGCTGGACCAGCCCGGTGGGCCCTGGCAGGACCTCCGGGGCGACGATCGGACGGTCATCGGCATCGACGTCGAGGATGCCGGCACCGACAACCCGGTCATCGACGAGTTCCGCCTGATCGGCCCGGACGGCCGTTGGCCGCTCGACGACGCCTCGGTCGATCTGGCCGTCAGCGACTACGTCCTCGAGCACGTGACGGACCCGAGCTGCCTTCGTGGGCGAGCTCGCCCGGGTGCTGCGCCCCGGCGGCGTCGTTCCTCGGCCGCACCGTCAGCCGGCGCTCGCTGTTCTCGCTGGTGGCCCGCGATCGTGCCCAACGAACGCCACGCCGGCGCCGTCGCCCGCCTCCAGCCGGGCCGCGAGGCGCAGGACGTCTTCCACACCGCCTACAAGATGAACACGGCGCCAGGACCTCGCACGCGTCTTCGACGGCGACTTCGAATGGGCGCTCGCGCACCGGACCGGGCCTCGAGCAGTACTTCAAGCCGTGGCCACGTCTGCGCCGCACCGTCGCCGCCGTCGAGCGTCACCTGCCGCCGAGCATGCAGATGGGCCTGGTCGTCTTCGCCCGCCGCAACTGGCCTACTGTACGTCCTCGCGCCGGCCCTTCGTACCGCCTCAGCCGATACAGGCGGCCAGCGTCGAGCGCACAATCACCGCCGTGCGCTCCCAGGTGAACTGCCGACGCGTGGGCCACCCCGGCCTTGATGTCCTCCTCGGCGTCGCCTGCGCCACCGGCACCGCCCGGGCGAACGCGGCGGCATCCCATCCGTCCATCACCGTCGCCCATCGCCCGTCACCTCCAGCAGCGCCTTGTCCGGTGTCACGACGACCGGGATGCCGAGGCGCATGGCTTCGAGCGCCGGCAGGCCGAACCCCTCGAAGTCGGATGGGAACACGACCAGTGACGCCGAGGTGAAGGTCCGCTGGAACTCCTTGGTGCTGAGCCACGGCTGCACCGTGACCAGATCGTCGAGCGCCCGCTCGCGGACGGCGCCCATCGTGGCTTCCCGGCCGTCGGCCGGCAGCCCCACGATGACGAGCGGCAGCACGTCGGCCCCCGCCTGGCGCATCAGCACCCAGGCATCGATCACGAGCCCGACGTTCTTGTTGCCCCATTGTCCGAAGGCCAGCGCATAGGGCGGACCCGCCCGGCGTGGCGCCCAGTCGAGCACGTGGTCGGCGCCGAGTTGCGCGGCCACGACGCGGCGGCCACGCAGGTAGGGGTGGGCGGCCAGCAAGTCGTCGCGTGTCCGCTGCGAGATCGCAAGGATGGCGTCGGCGCGGCGATAGCCGATGCGGTAGCTCACGCCCCGCTGCAGGCGTGTTCTGGCGGCTGAACTGCTCGGGCCGCAGTTCGTGGCGGATGTCGAGGGCGATCACGGCGCGGGGGCATGGGAGGGGGGCCATCGTCGTGGCGGGCGTCACACCGAGCATGGCGTCCGCACCGATCAGCCGGCATAGCGCGGGGACCCGCTGCTCCATCACGGCGAAACGGGAGCCCGCCTCGGGGTGGACCGTCATGGAGGCCGGGAGGTCCAGCTCCACCCCCGGGCGCAGCACGACGTGCACTTCGTCGTCGTGGCCCAGCCGATCCCAGCCCTTGAGGAGGTTCTCGGTGACGACGCCGAGGCTGGTGCCGCGGACGGGGACCGCATTGACCACGACGCGCACGGCGGGCACGGTAGCGCGTGACCGAGTCGGGGCCGTTCCGGTCGCGCCCCGCGGGAGACCGTTCCCGGCGGTACGGACGCCTCCGGCTCTCCGGTAAGAATGGGTGCTCAACAGTGCTGCAACAGGCATTGTGGCGGTACCCCGACCCTGGGCGAGATCTCGCAGCTGAAGTGCAAGTTTCTCCCAGGGACAGAGTTACCCCCATGGAGGTCTTCACCACGGGACAGGGGGTCCAGACCAATGGCGGCGCGCTCGGCGCGGATCATCATTCACGACTACTCGGGTCACCCCGGCCAGGCGCAGCTCAGCCGCGCCCTGGCCCGGCGCGGCTACGAGGTGACGCACCAGCACTGCCCGTCGTACACGACCGGCAGGGGTTCCCTGCGCCGGGAGCCCGGCGACCCTGCGACCTTGACGTTCGAAGAGGTCGCCATGAACGGCACCTTCGCCAAGTACAACGCCGCGACCCGCCTCCGCCAGGAGGTCGGCTACGGCCACGCCGCTGCCCGTGCCATTGCCGCGAAGGACCCCGCAGTCGTGGTGCTCAGCAACGTCCCCCTCCTCGCGCACACGGTGCTGGCGCGCCAGCTCTCCCGGCGGGGCATCCCGATGGTCTTCTGGCACCAGGACATCTACTCCGAGGCGATCGGCGTCACCGCCCGGCGGCGCATCCCGGTGGCCGGACATTTCGTGGCCTGGGCCGCCGAGCACGCCGAGCGGAACATCGCCCGACGCAGCGTGGCGGTGGTCGCGATCTCACCGACGTTCCTCGAGCGCCTGTCCGAATGGGGCGTGGCCGAAAAGACGACGATCGTCCCCAACTGGGCGCCCATCGACGAGTTGCCGGTGCACGGGCCCGACAACGAATGGAGCCGGCGCTGCCGGCCTGACGGACAAGCGGGTCGTGCTGTATTCGGGCACGCTGGGCCTCAAGCACGACCCGAGCATCCTGGCCGAGCTGGCGGCCGGGCTGCGTGACTCGCATCCCGACGCCCGGGTGGTCGTCGTCTCCGAGGGCAAGGGACGCGACTTCCTCGAGCAGCACAAGGCGCAGGTCGGCGCGCCGAACCTGCTGCTGCTCGACTTCCAGCCCTACGAGGAGCTGCCCGAGATGATGGCGAGCGCCGACGTGCTCGTGGCCATCCTCGAGCCCGACGCCTCCAAGTTCTCGGTGCCGTCCAAGGTCCTGACCTACCTGTGCTCGAGCCGTCCCATTCTCGGCGTGCTACCGCCGGACAACTCGGTCGCCGAGGTCCTCAGCGCCCAGGAGGCGGGCGTCGTGGTCGACCCCTCGGACCGCCCCCGGGTGGCGAAAGAGGCGGCCGCCCTGCTCGAAGACCCTGAGCGCGCCCGGGCCATGGGCGAGGCCGGACGCCGCTACGCCGAACGGACGTTTAGCCCTGAGACGGCGGCCGACCGGTTCCTCGAGGCGTTCGGCCCGCTGGTGGGACGGCCCGAGGCCGGTGGGACGACAAGGTGAGGTCGATCGGGACGTTTCCCCTGGAGCCGAAGCGATCGGCCTCCGGGCGACGGATTTTCCAGCAAGCGAAAGTGAGAGGACAGGTCCGATGAAGAACGTGTTGGTGACGGGTGCCGGTGGGTTCATCGGCGGCCACCTGGTGGCCCGGCTGCGCGACATGGGCGTGGAGAACATCCGGGGAGTCGACCGGGCCCCACTCGATGAGTGGCACCAGAGCTTCGACGACGTCGAGAGCATCTCGGCCGACCTGCAGGAGTACGCGAGCTGCCAGGTGGCGTGCGAGGGCAGTGACACCGTGTTCAACCTGGCCGCGGACATGGGCGGCATGGGCTTCATCGAGAACAACAAGGCGCTGTGCATGCTGTCCGTCCTGATTTCGACCCACGTGCTCGAGGCAGCCCGTCACGCCGGCGTCGAGCGGCTCTTCTACTCGTCCTCCGCCTGCGTCTACGCGGCCGGCAAGCAGGAGTCACCCGAGGTGGAGCCGCTGCGCGAGGCCGACGCCTACCCCGCCATGCCCGAGGACGGCTACGGCTGGGAGAAGCTCTTCAGCGAGCGCATGGCGCGACACTTCTACGAGGACTTCGGCCTCGAGACGCGGGTGGCCCGCTACCACAACGTGTACGGCCCGCTCGGCACGTACGACGGCGGCCGCGAGAAGGCGCCCGCGGCCATCTGCCGCAAGGTGGCGACTCGGCGGTGCTGAACGGGCACCAACGAGATCGAGATCTGGGGCGACGGCCTGCAGACGCGGAGCTTCACCTACATCGACGACTGCTTGGAGGGCACGCTCCGCCTCACGGCGAGCGACGTCCGCGAGCCGCTCAACATCGGCTCCGAGCAACTGGTGACGATCAACGAGCTCGTCGACATCGTCGAGGGCATCGCCGGCGTGACGCTGACGCGCAACTACAACACGTCGGCGCCCCAGGGCGTCCGGGGCCGCAACAGTGACAACACCCTGATCAACGAGCGGCTCGGTTGGGCGCCGTCCATCTCGCTCGAAGACGGCTTGCAGAACACCTACAAGTGGATCTTCGACCAGATGAGCGAGGGTGCCACGCCCGATCACGCGTTGACGCGGCTCCGTTCGCATCAGCGGCGCGCATGACCGCCCTCCTCTCGACCTCCGCACGCCGACTCGCTCACGGAGTCGCTCCTCGGCACGGGCTCGACCGCTGACATGGCGGGGCCCGGCGACCCCATGCCCATGCCAATGCGCGTCCGTCACCGGGCGGTCGGTGCCCCGATCGCTGCGCGCGCGTCGCGTCACGTCAGCGTGTCATGGCGGTCACCGTGGCCGACCAGGCCGCCTCCAGCGCCTCCAACTTCGCCGTGGCCTTCCTGGTGGCGCACTACAGCGACGCCCACGCGCTGGGCATCTTCGCCATCGTGTCGACGACCTACATCCTCACGCAAGGTCTCGTGCGGAGCCTGACCAGCGATTGCCTGCTGACCCGGCACGATCCCGAGGACGACGTGATGACCGTCTACGAGCGGTCGGGCTTCCTCTCCGCCCTGTCCGTTGCGTGCGCGGCGTCCGTCCTCATGCTCGCTCTGGCCTCCGTGTTCAGTCCCGAGCTCCGCCTCACCTTCGTCATCCTCGGCCTGGCCTTCCCCCTGATGGCCGCCCAGGACTACGCACGCTACGTCGGCATCAGCCGCTACAACCCCGCCTACGCCGTCTGGCTGGACTGTCGCGTGGCTCTTCCTCTTCCTCGTCGCCTACGAGGTGCTCCGTCACCAGCATCACGTGTCTCCTTGCCCTGGGTCTGGGGGGCCTATTGCGCCACCGGCGCCGCGGTCGGCCTCTATGCCGTGCGCAACCACCTCTCGCCGCGGCACCTCGTCAGACAGGTGGTCTTCTGGTTCCGCAGCGAGCGGGCCGTCGGCCTGCGCTTCGCAGGCCAGTGGATGCTCGCCAGTTCCTGGGCCTACGTGGCGATCTACCTCTTCGTCCTGATCTTCTCGGTCGCCGTGATCGGCCAGTTCAAGCTGGCGCAGGTGGCCTTCGGCCCCATCACCGTGATGTCCCAGGGGATCGTGACCGGCATGGTCGCCATGGCGGCCCGGCACTTCCAGGTCGACGTACGCAAGACCCTGCGTTTCGTCATGTTCGGCGGACTGCTGACGGCCGGGGTCATGCTGGCGTGGACCGCGGCCATCTACTTCGCACCCGTCCACGTCATGACGAAGGCGCTCGGCCCCGCGTGGCCGGCGGCCCGCAAGATGGTCCCGCTCCTGGGTCTCGCCTTCGCCCTGAACGGCATTTCGAGCGCGGCCGTCGCCGGACTCCGTTCCATCCGGGCCGCCAAGGAGAACCTGCGCCTGGCCCTCGCCATGCTGCCGGTGCTGGCCGGCACCAGCCTCATCGGCGGTGTTGTCTGGGGTATCCAGGCCGCCATCGCCGGGATCTGCGTGGGCTACGCCGTCTACGCGCTCGCCGGCTGGTCCCTCCTGATCCGTTCGGCGCACCGCCTCGCTCCCGGTGGCGGTGCCGCCCCCGACGACGCCGCTTCCATCGGACCGGACGAGCCCGACGAGGTGGGCGAGGTGGCGGTCGAGGCCGCAGGAGCGGGCATATGAGCCCGGACCCCGACGTGGTTGACGCGGCGGCTCGGGCCGCGACGGCCGCTCGGCAGCGACTGGTGCGCGACAATGTCCGCCCCGTCGTCATCAAGCGGCGGTGCAGGGCAAGACGCTCGAGCGCGGACGATCTGGGGGTCCTGACGTGGCGTCGGCCAAGACGCAGAAAGCAGTGGCGTACCTGCACATCCACGCGCCCTGGCGACGGCTGCTGAAGAACCGCACGGTCAAGCGCAACGTACAGGGCACCGAGCTCTACCTGCCGTGGTCGCACCGGCTGCCTGACTACGTCAGGGCCCGCCCCGAGTACGGCCAGAACCTGGTGAAGCTCGCCGCGGCGCTGGAGAAGGGACTGGGTGGCGACGCCGCGGGTATCGGTGTCCTCGACATCGGGGCGAACGTGGGAGATTCGGCGGCCCAGATCATGCACGCCACCTCGGCCCGGGTGCTGTGCGTCGAGGGTGACCCGTTCTATCTGACGTACCTGCACAAGAACGTCGACGGGCGGAGCGGCGCCGCCGTCGAAGAGGTCCTGCTGATGCCGAACGAGGACGCATGGTCCGGCGGTGCCAGCCCCGTCCGCAAGGGCGGCACGACGCACTTCGTGGCGAGCGAGGGCCAGGGCTCGATGCCGATGCTGTCGGTCGCCCGGCTGCACGACAAGCACCCGGACTTCGACGGCTGCGCCTCGTCAAGAGCGACACCGATGGGTAGGACACCACGCTGATCCCGGCCGTTGCACGGGAATGGTCCGATGCGGGTCCCGTGCTCTTCTTCGAGTTCGACCCGGCCCTCACGCGTAAGGTGGCCGGCGTCGACCCGAACGCCGTATGGGGGGCGCTCAGCCGCGCTCGGGCTACTCCCGCGTCGCCGTCTGGGACAACGGCGGGGATCCCCTGGGACAGTTCGACGTGAGCGAAGCAGCGGAGTACGCCCGGATCCTCGAGCCCCGTCCGGAGCACCTGCCCTACTACTTCTGGGACGTGGCGGTGTGCCGGGGCGACGACGAGACAGCGCTCTCCGCGTTCGACGACCTCGTGCCCGAGCCTTCTCCGCCCGGGCGTGGCGGGGGCCCGCTACGTGCTGCGCGGGTCTGCGCGTGCGGCATTCGGATAACGGCCGTCAGCGAGCAGTACAGGTTCCCGGCGTGCGACTGCGCTCTTCGCCTATCTCTTCGCGTTCCTGCCGATGCGCGTGAAGCGGATCGTGGCGAAGTGGATCTACAAGTGGGACGTCGATCCCACCGCGTACATCGGGCCGAGCGTCCTCACCGTCGCCACCTCTCCATGGGCCCGGGCACGGCCATCGGCGGCCGCAACGTGATCACCAACCTCAAGGAGCTGCGCATGGCCGAGGGTTCCTCCATCGGCTCGGGCAACCTGATCAAGGGGTGGTGGGACCATCCGACGGACTCGTTGACGCACACGAAATCCGGCCGTGATCCTCCACCCGTACTCGCAGATCGCGTCGTACCACTACATCGACTGCGTCGACACCTTCGAGCTCGGACACAACGCGGCGCTCGCCGGGGTTCCGCTCGACCGTGATGACCCACTCGATCGACCTGGTGCGAGACCGCTACGTCACCGGCCCGGTCGTGATCGGGCCGTACGCGGGCGTCATGTCCGGCTGCATGCTCCTGGCCGGCACGCAGGTGCCGGCCCGCAGCATCGTGTCGGCCGGATCCGTCGTCACCACGAAGCTGACGCAGGAGCTGACGCTCTACCGCGGCAACCCGGCGGAGGCCATTCGCCTGCTCCCGCGCACGCTGGCGTACCTGAACCGCGGCGACCGCCGCGCCGGCTTGGCGGAGACCGCAAGCGGGCCGCAGCCGAATGAGTCCTCGCTACCGTTTCCCCTGCGAGTCGAGGAAATCAATCGTGTCGCGCGGCGTCGTCGACATCGGCGCCTGACCGGCGCAGGAAGGGCTGAGGCCATGCGCCCGTCTGTGGGCTTTTCTCCTGATCGTCCTCCCGGCGTCGCTGCGCCCCGAGGTGGCGCGGCGGGTCTTCGGATGGGACATCCATCCGACCGCGCATATCGGCCGCAGCCTGATTTTGGTCGACACGTGACGATGGGCCCCGAAACCAGCATCGGGTCGCTCAACGTCATCCGGTACCTGGAGGAGTTGCGGATGGACAAGCGGCGCGACCATCGCCACCCGGAACTTCATCTCGGCCCATCCGATGGCGCCAGCTGGCGTTCGACACCCAGAGCCGCCGTCCTGCCTGATCATGGAGGAATGGGCCAAGATCACCGTCGGTCACGAGATCGACTGCTCCGACCGGGTTGAGTTCGGCGCCCACGCGGGCTTCGTCGGCTACCGCTCCCAGATCCTGACGCACAGCCTCGATCTCGTCCGCGACAAGCAGATGACGAGTCCCGTGGTGATCGGCGACTACACCGGCGTCATGTCCGCCTGCATCCTGCTGTGAGGGACGAGGGTCCCAGCTCGTTCGATCATTTCCGCCGGATCGGTCGTGGCGACCAAGTTGACCAAAGAACAAACGTTCTACCGAGGGAATCCGGCTGAGGCGGTACGCGAGCTGCCCGATCTCCCCGCCTTCCATCGTACGGACGAGGACGAGCGTCACTACACGATGTAGACGGTGGGATGATGGACAGCGGCATGGACGACGTTGGCGCATGCCGGCGTAAGCAGCGATAGGGAGTCACATTCATATGGCGACGACAGAGGTGACGGACGTAGGGGGCATCCGGGAGCGGATGACCAAGGCCGTCCAGTGGTATCCGGCGCGCGCCGCGCTCAAGTACGGGGCCCATGCCGCGGCCCACGCCCGCGCCCAGGTCCTGCGTGTGCGGGGCACCATGCCGGAGATCGCGAACATCTACACCGGCTCCTGCCCGAAGGCGGGCAGCCAGTGGGCGAAGGCGCTCTTCGACCATCCCATCGTCCGCAAGCACACTGGTCTGTTCACGTTGCCCCAACTCAACTACTGGGACCACCCGCTCCGGGGCTTTCCCGGCGGGACGTACGTCCCGGGGCTGTACATCGCCTACGACCAGTACCGGGACATGCCCAAGCCTCCCTCGCACCGGATGGTCTATGTCTTTCGCGACCCCCGCGACATCGTCGTGTCGGCCTACGGCTCCACGTTCACGCACATGCGCCTCTCGAATGCCAGCGAGATCGAGCGCGCGCTCGACGGGAAGTCCGTCGACGAGAAGCTGCTCTGGCTCCTCGAGTTCGGGACGCACCACCTGCGCGACATGGCCACGTGGGTGGGCGCCGGGGAGAAGGACGAGACGGTGGCCACGTGGCGCCTCGAGGACATCGCCGCCGACAACGCGGGTGCCGTGAAGGGCATGCTCGAGCACGCCGGCGTGCACCTGTCGCAGAGCGAGATGGACCAATTGCTGGCCGAGACGTCACGCGAGGCGTTGCAACGCAAGGACCTGGCCGAGCGGAAGCCCGGCTCGGAGTCGCACTACCGTGTGCACCGGGCGACCTACAAGGAGATGTTCAAGCCCGAGCACTACGCCGCCATCGAAGAGGCGGTACCGGGGTTGATCGAGAAGTTGGGCTACCCGCCCTCGGAGTACTGAGTCGCTTCGCGCCGCCGGACCGCTCCGGCGCCGCGGTCAGCCCCAGCTGCCGACGCCGCCGGAAAAGCGATCGTTGAGCTTGTCGGCCAGACCGGGGAAGCGCTTGCGCAGGCGGATGTACGGCTCGGGGAGCACGATGCGCACGCACTTGGCGGTCTCATCGAGCAGTCCCCGTGCGATCGACTGCACGGCGCGACGACGCCACCGGTTGTAGGTGGTGGCCTCGGTCGCTTCGAACGGCGAGGGCAACGGTCTCTCGCTGGTGAGCGACTCGCGCAGGTAGGCCCGCCGGAGGAGCCGGCCGATGCTCCGGCCTTGGGTGTCGGTGATCCACGGGTACGGCGGTGCAGGCGGCAGGCTCTGCTCGTAGCCGAGCAGGATCTCTGCGTACTCCTTGCACAGCTGGAGCAGATCGTCTTCCTCCAGCTCGTTGGCGACGGTGTGGCGGAACCTTTGGGAGAGGTTCTTGGGCGAGTTCGGGTCGAAGGCGTGGAAGTGGAAGAGACGCAGTCGCTCGCCGGTGGTGCCGATGTAGTAGCCGTCGTCGTCTTGAAGGATCGGGCGCTCGCACAGGTTCCCGAGGCCGACGTTGTAGCCGGCATGACGCAGGGAGCGCGGCTTCGAAAAGGGTGGCCCCGATGTCCATCCACTTCTGGTCGACGAACAGTCCGGCCAGCGGTTCGTAGACGCATTCGGTGCGCAGGTGCCCCCACCACCAGTCGAGCAGGTCATAAGAGCGGCGGTCGAAGCCGCAGAAGCCGAGGTTGTTCACCCCGCAATGGAGCATGTGCCCGTCCGAGAGCTCGGCGTCCTTCGGTGGCGGCCGCAAGAAGTGGGGCGTCAGCAGTGCGCCGCCGGTGGAGGCCTCGAGCTCGGGCGAGAGCTCGACCATCGGCGCGACGACGTATGTGTCGGGGTCCAAGTAGAAGACCTGGTCGGCGTCCTCGAGCAGACGCTGGAACAGCACCGGCTTGATGGCCGTCGCGAACTCGACGAGCTCGTAGATCATCGCCATCTCGAGGACGGTGCGCCGGGGCAGCTTCGAGCGCGGCGAGGCTCAGGCACTCGACGCCCTCGAACTCCGGCAGGCCCTCGTCGTCGAGGTGGTCGATGAAGACGATCTTGAGCTTGGCCCCGTTCTCGTGGAGGCGCAGGCTCTCGCCCAGCGCGAGCGCCTTGGGCAGATAGTTCGTCGAGATGATGGTGGTGAAAGTGCGCGTCGTCACGTGGTGAGAACCTCAGAAGACAGGAAGGCCTCGACTCCTCGATACCCCTCCGCCGGGCGCTCCGAGAGTACCAGAGGCCTCAGCGACCGAATGCCTCGTCGGCCTCGGAGGGCTCTGGTGACCGACCGGTCCTTACGCAGGCCCCGGCGAGCAGATTTGGCACGGCCGGAGCCCGACGACGCCGTCCGGCCCGAGCACGCGCAGGTCGTCGGGATGGTGCGCAATCACTGCGCAGTCCGCCCGGTGGTACACGCTCCCCGCCGCGGTGGCGTAGAACGTCGTGGGCGCAGGCGCGGCCGGCGTCGGGCCGCCACCGGGGACTGCTCCACCCAGTGCTGCCGCCACTTCGGCCCCGTCCAGTCCGCGCTGCGCCAAGAGTGCCGCCGCGATCGTCTCGAGCACGCGTTGGGTCTCCTCGTGGTGCAGGTCCGCCTGGTCGTAGATCCGATACAGCCAGTGCCCCCAGAACAGCAGCCCGCCGACGATCATGCAGCCCAGCCCGACGAACGAGCCCGACACCATGTACGGGATCTGCTGCTGCACGACCCGCGCGTGCGCGGCGCCGTACCACCCGAGCAAGATGAAGACGACGCCCAGCGGGATCAGGATCGCCCCTGCCACCACCTGCCAGCTGTTGCGGAGGTCGTACTTCTCCGCCCAGCGCGCCATCCTGGTGTGGCCGCCGCCCCGGTCGTCACCCCCGCCGTCCCCCGCGGCGGGACCCGCCCCGCTCGCCGGCGTCACGGGGGCGTCGGGCGCCCTCGCCTCGTCGTCACGAAAGACGTCGGCGAGGTCCTTCTCCACGTCGATGGTCATGGTCGTCTCCTTCCGGACGCCGCGAACTGCCAGCGCGCCAGCAACAACAGGGGATAGGCGAGCAGGATGCACGCCAACAACGCAGTGATGGACCAACCCAACGGCGGCGGGATGCCGTGGATCGGGAAGGCGGTGGCGCTGGTCGGTGCCGGCTCCGGCTCGGTGCTCGAGCCCGCGCCGCCGGTGCTCGTGGCCCCGAGGCCCTGCGCCGTCCCGGTCCCGCCCGTGAAGCCGAACCCGGTGTTGCCGGTGACCCCGGTCGTCCCCAGCGTCGCCGGGGTCGACGACGTCGGGGCGGCGGTGGCTCCCGTGTTCCCGGTGGAGCCCGTGTTGGCCGTGGGCGCGGTGGCGTCGACGCTCGCCTGCGCCAGGCCGAACGTGACCGACGTCGTCATCGTGTAGTCACCGGCCGGCAGGCCCACGTTGCCGAGCAGCGGCAGCGGGATCGTCGGCTCGCCCGGGATGTACGGGATGGCGAACTGGTGGGTCAGCGAGATCACCAGCCCGCCAGAGTCGGCACTGGCCTGCGCTCCGTTCGTCGTCTGCTGGGGGTCGAGCAACTCGATGTTCACGCCGTCCTGCCCGAGCGTGCTGTTGAGCGTCTGTTGCAGCTGGGCCGGCGTGATGCCGGCCGAGGGCACGGTGCTCTTGTCGATGTGCACGCCGGTGCTGTCGATGTAAGCCTCGGCGCCGTCGACCGTCACGTCGCCCAGGTGCACCGTCGCCGTCGGCGTGCCGGTGGTGCCGTCGGAAGTCGCCGTCGCCGTGGCCGTCATCCCCGAGATGTCGACCAGCCCGGCGATGTCGATCGCCCCGAGGGTGGTCGAGGCCGTGGAGGTGACCGACGAGCTGGTGAGGGTCACGCTGTTGGTGGCGCTGATGGCGCCGACGTCGAAGACGCTGCTGGCGGTCGACGAGAGGATGTCGCCGACGATCGGCAGCTTGTTCAGGTCGAGCAGGTTCGCCACCGAGACGTTGCTCACGGTGCCCGAGGCGTCACCGCCGGTGCCGGTCGCGTCGGCGACGCCCGTGGCCACCTGCACGGCGCCGGGCTTGTTGTTCTGGGGGAAGTCGGTGTGGGACGGATAGCCCGGCGACGTCGGGAACTTGCTCTCGGCCAACAGGGGGTCGTTGAGCGGGAGCGCCGGCGCACCGAACGTCTGGAGCAGCGTGCCGAGGTTCGCCGCGATGTCGCCGGGGTAGTACGGCGCCCCGATGGAGTCGACGACGGGCCCCTCGCCCACCGATGTGCGGGCGAACGGCACGTCGTCCTCGATCAGGTTCTGGTTGGGGAGCGGCACGACGCCCGGCACGTTGAAGGCGAATTGCGTCCCGATTGCCTGCGCCGAGGCGTTGTACCCGAGGAGCGTGGTGTCCGCCGCTCCCGACGCGGCGAGCGGCCCCAGCGCCACGACGCCGACGAGGAGCGGCGTGGCCGCGATCGGCAACCACCGGCGCCGCCCGCCCGCCCCTCACGCCACCCCACCCAGGTACGCGGCCGCCAGGTTGCTGGCCCGCATGTCGTTCGGCTCGCCGACGTCGACGATGACGCCCTTGTCCATCACGTAGACGTAGTCGGCGAGCCCGAGCGCGGTCTCCACGTACTGTTCAACGAGCAGCAGGCTGGCGCCCGTCGCGGCGATCTGGTGCAGCGCCTCGAAGAGGTGCCCGACCACGAGCGGCGCCAGGCCCATGCTGATCTCGTCGACCATGAGCAGCCGGGGGCGGGCCATGATCGCCCGGGCCAGGGCCAGCATCTGCTGTTCGCCGCCCGAGAGGCTGCCCGCCGTCTGGCGGAGCCGCGTGCCCAGCACCGGGAACATCTCGGTCGCCCCGTCGACGCCGGCCCCGTCGTCCGCGCCGGCGGCGCCGCCGACGCCCGCCGCCATCTCCAGGTTCTCCCGGACGTTGAGGCTCGGGAAGATGCCCCGGCCCTCGGGGACGTGGACGATCCCCTGGCGCGCGATGCGGTAGGCGGGGACGTGGTCGATGCGCCGGCCGAACGACGTGATGGTGCCCGCCTCGGCCCGCATGACGCCCGAGATCGTCCGCAGCGTCGTGCTCTTGCCGGCGCCGTTCGGGCCCAGCAGTGCCACGACCGCGCCCCGCGGCACCGTGATCGAGACGTCGTGGAGCGCCCGCACGCCGCCGTAGCTGACGCGCAACCCGCGGACCTCGAGCGCCGGCTCAGACGACACTGGCGTCCCCCAGGTAGGCGGCCCGCACCGTCTCGTTCGCCCTGATCTCCTCGGGCCTGCCGCGCGCGATGACCTTGCCGAAGTCGAGCACGGTCAGTTCCGCGCAGACGTCCATCACCAACGCCATGTCGTGCTCCACGAGCAGGACCGCCGGCGGGTCGACCCCCGACGTCACCGTGCGGAGGATCTCGCTGAACGTCGCCGTCTCCTGCGCGTCCAGGCCCGAGCCCGGCTCGTCGAGCAGCAGGAGGCGCGGGTCGGTGCAGAGCGCGCGGCCGAGCTCGACCATGCGGCCCTGACCCGTGGAGAGCTCGCCCGCCAAGCGGTCGGCCAGCGGCCACAGGTCCAGTAGCGCCATGACGTCGTCGACGCGTCGCTGCCGCTCGCTGCGGCCCCGCCCCAGCACGCCGCCGCGGTGCGACGACTCCCACGACGCCACCAGGTTGTCGTGCACCGTCATGCGCGTGAACAGCGCCAGGCGCTGGAACGTCCGGGCCATCCCGGCGCGGCCCCGGCGGTGCGCCGGCCACCGCGAGACGTCGGCCCCTTCGAACAGCACGCGCCCGGTCGTGGCCTCTTGGAGGCCCGTGAGGACGTTGAACATCGTCGTCTTGCCGGCCCCGTTCGGCCCGATGAGCCCGGCGATCCGCCCCCGGGGCACCGCCAGCGAGACGCCGTCGAGCGCGCTGAGACCCCCGAAGCGGACCGAGATGCCCTCCGCCGCCAACACGACGTCGCCGCCCGTGGCCGCAGCCGGCGGCGCCGCGGCCGTGGTGACGACGACGACCGCGGGGACCTCCGCGGTGTCATCGGACATGACTCGTCACCACCTTCGGCGCCCCTGTCTTCGTCGCCGGCGGCGGCGTCGGCGTCGGCGACGCGCCACCCCGCACCGGCCCGGGGACCCGTCGTGGCAGCGGACGCAGGACGTCGAGCACGTGGCGCGTCTGGCGGCGGGCCAGCGCCACGGTGCCCTCGGGTTCTTGGGCCAGGCCGATGACGCCGACCGCCACGAGGAACGGGATCAGCTCGTCGATCTTGGACGGGATCTGCGGCAGCGACGGCAGCACGTCGACGGCGCCGGCGATCACCGCGCCGAAGATCAGGGCGCGCCCGCCGAACACCACGAGGAGCAGCAGCTCGAGCGAGGCCGACCACATGAAGTCCTGCGGCGTGATGGCCTGGATCTCGGCGCCGTAGAGCGAGCCGGCCAGCGCCGCCACCATGGCCCCCACGACGAACACGACGACCTTGGTCACCGTCAGGTTGACCCCGAGCGTCGACGCCGCCAGCGGCGAGTCCCGCACGATGTGGAGGCGCCGCCCGATCGGTCCCTGGCGCAGCGCGTACGCCACGATGGCCGCCAGCCCGAAGACGACGACCGCCAGCTCGTACATCGAGGTGCGCCCGCTGAAGGACAGCCCGAAGAATTCGGGCCGCGGCACGGTGATGCCGGTGAGCCCGCCGGTCACGTCGTTGCGCGTGAACACGACGTTGTCCATCACGAGCGCGAAGGCGAGCGTGGCGAGCGCCAGGTAGAGCCCCGACAGGCGCAACGACACGAGCCCGACGATGATGCCCAACGGCGCGGCGAAGAGCATCCCCATGAGCACAGCGAAGAGGAAGTGCTGGCCGTGCGCACCCGAGAGGTGCCCCGCGGTGAACGCCCCCACGCCGACGAAGGAGAACTGGGCGAGGGAAATCTGGCCGGCCCAGCCCGTCAGCACCACGAGCGTCAACGCGATCAGCGCATAGATGAACGCCTGGGTGAGGAAGTTGAGGTTGGGCCCGGAGAACGCCAGCGGCAGCAGGAGCGCCACCACGAGCCCGCCCAACCCCAGCCCCAGGCCGCGCTCGATCCGCAGCGACCCGAGGCGCCAGCGCACGCGCCGCACCGTCTCCGACGATCGCAGGGCGGAGATGCGCTGCGCCACCGCCCCCGAGCCCGACGCCTTGAGCCGCGTGGCGAACACGACCAGCAGCACGAACAGGGCGATGTAGGGGAGCGCCGCCTCCAGGTTGGCGACGGTCCCCGAGCTCCCCCATTTCGACATGATGCTGACGGCGATCCCGAGGCCCAGCCCGCCGAGGTACGCCCACGGGAGCCCGAAGAGGATGCCCAGTACGGCCGGCGCGAACGCGTAGATGACGACGAGCACGAGCTCGTTGACGTCGAGGCCCTGCGACGGGCTGATCAAGATGCCGACCAGCGCCGCGAACACCGACGAGAGGATCCAGGCGATGCGGCGCACGTTGTCGCCGTGCACCCCGATCATGTCGGAGAGGTCCGGGTTGTCGACCACGGCGCGCGTCTGGGTGCCGAAGCGCGTGTGCCGCAGCAGCCCCCACAACAACGCGGCCATCGACAGCGAGATCAGCAGCGTGCCCAGCTGGTCGTACCCGACGTGCAGGTGGCTGCCGATGACGAACGTCGAGGTCGGGAAGATCGGCTGCAGGTGCTCGTCCTGGGGCCACAGCAACCCGGCCCCGGCGGTCAGGAGGGCGAGCACGCCCAGCGAGACGACGATCACCACCTCGATCGCCGCCCCGCTCAACGGCCGGAACAGCGCCTCGAGCAGCACGCCCATCAGGGGCGCCACGACCACGAAGAGGATGGGCATGGCGAGCCAGGCCGTGATGCCCCACTGGTCGTGGAGTTGCCAGTACGTGAAGGCGCAGAACATCGCCATGGCGCCGTAGGCGAAGTTGAAGACGCCCACCGTCTTGTACGTGAGCACCATGCCCATGGCGGCCAGCCCGTAGAGGCCACCGGTGAAGATGCCGATGATGATGAACGGCCAGATGGCGCTCACGGGGCCCCCATCTACGAGGCCGCGGTTGCCTGACCGCCGCAGA
Source organism: uncultured Acidimicrobiaceae bacterium (assembly GCA_963783995.1). Lineage (GTDB taxonomy): Bacteria > Actinomycetota > Acidimicrobiia > Acidimicrobiales > RAAP-2 > Bog-473. Next base: position 1,636,685 of record CAWAPU010000006.1, on the reverse strand, counting down.
AGAGGCCCGACGCCGGCGCCTTGCGCACGAAGGCGTTCCCCTTGATCTGTACGTCCACGTCGCACTGGTAGACGCCGTGCGAGCTCGGCGTATAGCCGCCGAGCGCGCCGCCGCCCGTCCAGTTCTGCAGCGAGTCGAACTCCTTCACGATGCCCGCCCGCGTCGGGTTGTGGCCGCTCTCGATCAAGGCGTAGATCAGCATCTCCGCCGACTCCCACGCCAGGAACCCGAACCCGCTGGGCGAGTCGCCCGGCTCGTACGTGGTGAGCTGCGACTGGTACATCTGCGTCATCGTCTGGTTCTCGCTCAGCGGGATGAACGGCAGCCCGACGATGAGGCCCTGCGCCGCCGACTCTCCCGCCACCGAGATCATGTCGGGCGTGTACGCGTCGAACGTGGCGGCGACGTAGCCCGGGATGTACTGCTGTTGCTGCATCGCCTCCAGCATCTTGGCGTTGCCGGTGACGTCCATGGTGTCGAGCACGCCGTTGCACCCCGCCTGCTGCATCGCCGCCACGTCGCTCTCGAGCGACGCCGACGCCGGCGAGACCGAGAAGTCCGTGTAGCAGACGTCGCCGCCCTCGGACTTGTAGACCTGCTCGAACTGCTCGGCCGCCTGCGCGCTGATGGCGATGGAGTACGAGAGGAACGCCATCTTCGACGGCAGGTACCCCGACTGCTTGGCCAGCCGGTAGATGCCGTCGGAGATGTAGTACGTGCCGCCGGGCGGTGTCTGGTTGCAGCTGCCGCCCGCCGGCGACCAGTACACCGGCGCCTCGGACCGGTTGCAGTTGATGGCGAACCCGATGTCGGGGATGCCCGCCGACGTCATCGCCGGCACGCCGCCGTTGTCGCCGTCCGACGTCGAGCCGACGAACGCCATCACCTTGGGGATGAGGTCCTGCACGTCCGCCGCGTTGGTCGATGAGTTCTGCCCGTCGTCCTCGACGTCGAGCGAGAGCTTGCGCCCGCAGATGCCGCCCGCCGCGTTGACGGCGGCGAAGAGCGCTTCGACGCCCTGGGACCCCTGGGGGAACGACCCGGTGAGGGGGCCGGTAAGGCCGCTCACGTTGCCGAACGTGATGGACGTGGGCGTGACGCCGACGTCCGACGCCGTGTTCCCGCTCGTGCCGCTGCACAACGCCGCCTCAGCGGACGGCGAGAAGTTGAAACCCGACGACGTGGCGGTGGCCGACGAGGCCGGGGGACTGGTCGCCCCACCCGCCGCGGCGCCCGCCGCCGCGGCGCCGGACGCGGTCGTCCCGTGTCCCGAAGACGACGGAGCGGACCCCGATCCCAAGGCCAACGCCGGCGAGGTCGAGCACGGAGCGGTGGTGGTCGTCGTCGTCGACGGGAATGGAGCCGGTCGACTTGGGCTTCGTCGTCGTGGTCGTGGCGGCGGCCTTGGCCCCCGGCTTCGTGGTCGTCGTCGTGGACGAGGTCGTCGTGCTCGAGGTGCAGCGGACCGTGGTCGTCGTCGCCCCGAGGGCTTCTGCCGCCTGTCCCGAACCGGCCCCCACGTCGGTGCCGCCGCCGCTCGCTCCGAGATACGGGCTCACCCGCGCGCCGCACGACGCCGCGACCACGGACAAGGCCGCAAGGCCCAACAGCCCCACCACTCTCTTCTTCACTCATGCCCCCCGCACTCAGGCATCCCACCTACATAACTTGGCCCTGCCCACGCCCCTTGCGGGGACGCAACGAACCCGGGCTGCGGCCCTTCCCAGACGGCCTATACCCGCTTCCCACCGGCCGCCGGCACCCTATCGGTCCCTGACGCCGGTGTCAGGCTTGCGGCCGCCTGCCCGGGCCGCCGTGCCAACACGCGTTCGGCGGGCGTCGCCCCGTGATCCCGGCGCCCTCGCAGAGGATTCTCAGGTTGCCGACCACCCGGTTCCGCCGGGCCGCTCCCGGCGGCCGCACCCTTTCCGCCGCAGCCCGCGCCGCCCGCGGCCATGCGCCGGCGCAACCCGGTTGACCCGCCGTATCCATCCGGGACGGAAGCGCCCGTGGTCTATCGTTAACGCCTCATGCCCCACCCGATTTCGAGCGCGAAGCAGTCCGAGGGGTCGTTGGTGGGCAAGTTGGCCCACCGGAGCAAGTACAACCTCCGTCGGATCGCACAGACGCCCCAGGTGTTCTCCAACTGGCCCGCCGTCCTGTCCGAAATGGCCCGTGGCCGGCTCGGCGGTGGGCCGAAGACCCTCAGTTTCACGACACGCAGCGGGTTGACCATCGACTGCCCGAATGTCCCCGGTGCCCGCCTCCCGATCTACGAGACGTTCGCCGACGACGGGTATCAGGTCGAGCGCGGTCCTCGGGCTCCCTGCTCGATCACCCCATCACCGTCGTCGACATCGGCGCCCACATCGGGACCTTCTCCTGCCGGGTGGCGCAGTTGCACCGCCAGGCCAGCGTGCTCGCGTTCGAGCCGTCGCCGATCACCGCCGACTTCTGCCGCCACAACGCCGAGCAGAACCACTTCGGCGATCGGATCTCGGTCTTCCAGCAGGCCGTCACCGACCGCACGCGGCGACACCCTCTTCATGGAGGACAGCGCGAGCGGCAGCAGCCACAACTATCTCCTCGACGGCGAGAGCGAGAAGTCCTCTCCCAAGGGGACGGAGGTCACGAGCATCTCCTTCGACGACATCGTGGAGAAGGCGACCGCCCCCATCGAGCTGGTCAAGATCGACTGCGAAGGCAGCGAGTACGACTTCGTCCCTGCCTCGGCGCCCGAGGGATGGAAGACCGTGCAGCGAGTCGTGATGGAGTACCACCCGATCACCGGCAAGTCGTGGCCCGAGCTGCGGGCCTGGTTCGAGGACATCGGCCTGCACGTCGTGAAGGACGACTCGGAGTTCGAGGGCCTCGGCACCGCCTGGCTCTCCCGCGACCCGCTGCAGCTCGTCTGACGACCGACGGGCTGACCATCGTGCCCCGTCTCCCGGCGGCTCTGCGTCCCCTCTTCCCGTATCTCCAGCCGGCCTACATGCGGATGAACGGCCTCGTGGCACCCGCCACCATCCGGCTCGCCAAGTTGCGCGGCGGCTGGGTGCCCACCGGCGTCGTGGACACGATGGAAGCAGGCCGCGACGACGTCGGGGGGACGGTGCGTCGTGGCCCGGCCGCCCGAGACCATCGTCCGGCCCCCGTTCGAGGGCGTGCCGAGCGACCTGCCGGCCCTGGAGCCCGCAACCGACACCGAGATCCCACGGATCGCCGTGGACGAGCTCCCACACGGCCGCGTGCTCGGCCAGTCCCGGGCCGTCATCACCGGCCGGGGCGACCTCCTCTGGGAGCTCTCGCACTACTTCGGGGCGAGGTCACCGCGCCAGCACCCGGTCTTCAACAACCCCTTTCCGGGGTCGCCGCTGGACGTCGACGGCCGCTTGGGCGTCCTGGCCTCCCGCGGCGACGTGAACTACTACCACTTCCTCATCGACGTGCTCCCGCGGATCGGGGTGCTCGAGCAGGCCCCCGACGTGGCGGCGCCCGACCGCTGGTACGTCCCGGCGCAGACGCGCTTCCAGCGCGAGCTGCTCGACCTCGCCGGGATCACCACCGACCCTCCGCATCGACAGCGACCAGTACCCCCACGTCCGGGCCGACACGCCTCGTCGTGCCGGGCCTGCCGTCCGTCGTGAAAGAGAAGAACCCGCCTTGGGTCGTGGAGTTCCTGCGCCGGCGGCTGATGCACCACCTCACGCCGCCGGAGAACCTCCGTCCCCTCTACGTGACCCGGACGGCGGGGACGCACAACCGCACCGTCATCAACGAGACGGAGCTGATCCGGCTGCTGACGACGCGCGGCTTCGACGTGATCGACCCGGCGGCCGATGAGCGTGACCGCGCAGATGGAGGCGTTCGCGTCGGCGTCGGTGATCGTGTCCGCCGCACGGCGCGGCGTTGGCCAACCTGGTCTTCGCCAGCCCGGGTGCGACCGTGATCGAGCTGTTCCCGGCCGGCCAGGTGCTGCCCGACTACTGGCGCCTCGCCAGCAGCGCCGGCGTGCACTACCGCTATCTCTCCGCCTGGCCCGATGGACGCCGCCGCGACCGGAGCACGGCCATCGTCAGCGACATCGAGGTCGACCTGGCCGCGCTCGATGTCATGCTCGACGCCTGCGCGTTGTAGCGCCCCGGCGTCAGGCGGCGAAGCGCCCCAGCGGCTCTCGTGACAACCACGCCACGCCGAGCTCTTCACCGAGGTTCTCTTCGAGCTGGACCGACAGCCCGACGTTGTCGAACCAGGCGCGCAGGTCTTTCCACTTGTGCCCGGCGACCGGGTGATACTCGATCACCAGTCGTTGTACGGCCGCCCAGTTCTCGGGCGACGACGCCCCGACGAGGTCGTACTCGGCGCCCTCGCAGTCGATCTTCACGACGTTGGGCGGCTCGGGCAGCGCCGAGATCACCGCGTCCCACGTCGTCGTCGCCACGGTCACCGTCGCCCGGGCGGAGTCGAAGGTCGTGGTGGCGTCCGGGATGATCGCCATGCGGTCACCCTGCTCGTTGAGCAGGCTGTTGTGGCCACTGCCGCTGGCGTTGTCGTCGAACTCCGCCGTACCGATGGAGTCGGACAGCGCGGCCTCGACGACGGTGATGCGGTTTCCGAAGCTGTTGCGGTCGACGTTGCGTCGCAACACGGCGGCGCTGGCCGGCGACGGCTCGTACGCATTGATGGTCGCCTTCGGCTCCCGTTGCGCCAGGGAGCAGGTGAACGTCCCGATCTGCCCACCCACGTCGATCACCTGGAGCGGCTCTCCCGCCATGGACCCGAGGAACCAGCTGAAGTGGTAGCAGTCCTCGGCGAACACCTCATAGATCGGGACCCGCGCCCCGGGGTGGTTCGGGCACTCCATCACCAGACCGTCACGAGTGGTGAACGTCAGGGTCTCCGGGCCCCGTCCCACCGCCTCGCGTGCCATGCCGGCCAGGACGTCGGGCCAGTTTGAGAAGGTCCGTGGCGTCTGCCAGACCCGTTTTGCCTGGTGTCGCGCCCGAAACATGCTCGGCACGTAGTCCCTCCAAGGTTCCCGCTCCAACCCCCGGCCTGCCCGGGCGTTCGGGCAAGTTTAGGACCAAGTCTCCACGGCCTGTGAAAGCAGGTGCCCCGGCGGCAGCCCTGCTAACGGGGGCTCAGCTCTCTACCAGGGACGGCCCTACTCGAGGGCCGACAGCCGGGCGCTGCCGAGCCTCCCCGCCGAGCGCGACGCCGCCACCAGCCCGGCGACCGCCGCCACCCCCGCCAGCACGTACGCCGCCACCGTGAAGGCGTGCGCCGCGTCGGCCATCGCCACCGACGCGTGACCGAGGTCACCACCAGCCGTCGTGAACACCGTCCCGGTCACCGCCAGGCCCAGCGCCGTGCCCAAGCCGCGCGTCATGTTCAACACGCCCGACGCCATCCCGGCCTGCTGATCCGGCGCAGCGCCCATGATCGATGCGTTGTTGGGAGACGTGAACAGCCCCATCCCCACGCCGATGCACGCCAGCAGCGCCAAGAACCCGGCCGTCCCCGGCCGCACCGCCCCGAGGACCAGCAGCGATGCCGTCACGATGGCCATGCCCCCCACGCACAGCGGCCGCGCCCCGACCTTGTCGGCCACCCGTCCGGCGAACGGCGCCACGATGCCGAAGGCGAGCGGGAACGCCATGAGCTCGAGGCCCGAGCGGGCCGTGCCCAGCCCGACCGACCGCTCCAGATAGAACGGCACCAGCAACAGGACGCCGAACATCACCAGATACGAGCCCATCCCCGATGCGATCCCCGTCGAGAACCGCGCGCTGCGGAAGAGGGCGAAGTCCAGCATCGGGTCGCCGTCGCGCCGTTCGTGCAGGTAGAACACGATCAACAGCACCGCTGCCACCACGAAGCACGAGACGATCAGCGTGGACGCCCATCCCGACGTCGCCCCGAAGGAGATCGCGATGAGCAGCGCCACCACGGCGGGAAAGAACACCGCCAGTCCCGTCCAGTCGAAGCGCACACGCGCCAACAGGTCGCGCGACCGAGGCACCAACAGCACCGCCGCCACGGCGCCGAAGATCCCGAACGGCACGTTGACGAAGAAGATAAGGCGCCAACCTCCGGCCGCCAGCAACAACCCGCCAACGGTCGGGCCCAAGGCCAGCCCCAAGGCTTGGGCCGCCCCCTGAAAGCCGATGGCGCGCCCGAGCGCGGCCGCCGGCACCACCAGCACGATGATGGCGAGCGAGTTCGCCTGCAGCATCGCCGCCCCGATCGCCTGCAGCGCCCGGAAGCCGCACAGCCACCCGAGCCCCGGCGCCAGGCCGCACAGCACCGACGCCCCGGTGAAGATCACGAACCCGTAGACGTACAACAGCTTGCGTCCCCACATGTCGGCGAAGCGACCGACGGCGGTCACCGTCGCCACGAGCACGAGCAGGTACGACAATCCGACCCACGTCACTGCGCCCACCGACGCGTCGAACGTCTTGGAAAGCGTCGGCAGCGCCACCGTCACGATCGAGGCGTCGAGCTGACCCATGAAGGCGCCGACGCACACCGCGGCGACGGCGAACCACGGTGCATTCGGTTGTTCCCGGATGATCTGCGGGCGTCGAGGCTCTACCAGGAGCCGGTCCCACGTCCATGTCCAGGGTCGCGGTGCCTCCGACGTCACCGCCCGTCCCACTCGACGACGTCCGACGCCCGGATGTCACGCGACGAGGCACCGACGAGCAGCTCGTAGCTCCCCGGATCCGACCGCCAGGCGTGCGCATCCACGTCCCAGTACCGGTAGGCGGCGGCGTCCAGCTCGACTTCCACCTGTCGGCGCTCGTCGGCCGCCAGCCCGACTTTCACGAATCCCACCAGTTCCTGCGTCGGCCGCACGACTCGGGACCCGAGGTTCCCCCGGTAGACCTGCACCACTTCGGTCCCGCGCCGCGCCCCGCGGTTCCACAACCGAACGGCGATGCGGTCCGCCGTGATCTCCACTTCTTCCCAGACGACGTCGCCGTACGCGAGCCCGAAGCCGAACGGGAACAGCGGGTCGACCTCGTTGGTGTCGTAGTGCCGGTACCCCAGGAGAAGCCCTTCCTCGTACGCGACCGTGCCGTCGACGCCCGGGTACCACTCGACGGCGCCGGCCGCCGGTGTGTCCTCCAGCCGCGCCGGCACCGTCAACGGGAGGCGCCCGCCGGGGTCCGTCAGCCCGACGATGATGTCGGCGACCGCGTCGGCGCCTTCCTCGCCCGCGTACCAGGGCAACAACACCGCACCGGCGCGCTCTGCCCACGGCATCTCGACGGGCGATCCCGCGTTCATGACAACGACCGTGCGCGGGTTGACATCGAGCACCGCCTCGATCAGCTCGCGCTGGACTCCGGGCAACCTCAGGTCGGGCCGGTCATAGCCTTCGGACTCCCACTGGTTGTTGAGTCCCACGACCACCACGGCCACATCCGCCGCGCCCGCCGCCTCGATGGCCCGGCCGAACTCGTCCTCTGGTTCGGGCCGTCCCGCCCGAAGCATTACTCCCATGATGGGGTTCGACCTCGAGCGCGGCCAGAGGTCGACGGTCAGCGCATAGGGCTGGCCCGCCTCGAGCTCCCGGTGCACATCGATGGTCTCGCTCCCTGCGCCGTAGAACCCCGTGCCGCGTCGTGGGTCGCTGTTGTCGAGGACGACCTCGCCGTCGAGCCGCAGGACCGACCGACCGGCGGACTCCAGGCCCAGCTGCCAGAGCCCGGAGGTGTCGGGGGTGAACGTTGCTGCGAGGCGCGCCGACCATCTGCCGGCCTCGAACCCCTCTGGGGGACCGATCCACACCGCGCGCGGCGAATGCGTCACACCCGTGTCCACCGGCTCGCGTGCGCCGGCTTCCGGCAATTCGGGTACGTCGAAGTACTCGACCGAAAAGCCCTCCGCACCGCCGCCCGTCGGCGCGACGAGGCGCACGTCGATCGGAGGGATTCCGCGGTCGATGCGACAGCCCGCCTCGTAGGTCACGGTCGCTCCGGGGATCCGTTCGGCGAGGGCGTCGACGACACTGCGCCGACGGTGCGGCGTGACCTCCGAGCTCCCGCCGCCCATCGCCATCTGTCGGGCGTTCGGGCCGATGACGGCGACCCGATGGACGGTCGCCGGATCGAGGGGGAGCAGGTCGTGGTTCACCAGCATCACGGTCCCTGCGGCGGCCACCCGGCGGGCCAGCGCCCGCCGCCCGGGGTCGTCCTCCTCCGCCTCCGCCACGATTGGGTCCTTCGCTCCCAGCAAACCCACGCGGTCCATCAGGCCGAGCAGATGACGCGCCTGTCGGTCTACGACGCTCTCTGGCACCTCGCCGTTGCGGACGGCGGCGGCCAGGTTGGGCCCGAGCCAGGCGGGCGGTCCGGGCATCTCCAGATCGAGGCCCGCCAGGGCGGCCGGCGCAGTGGAGTGGGTGCCGTACCAATCCGAGAGGGTCACGCCGTCGAAGCCCCATTCGCCGCGCAGGATCCCATTCAGCAGCTCGGGCTGCTCGCCGCAGTAGATACCGCCGACCTTGTTGTAGGCCGTCATCAGGGACCACACGCCGGCCTCGCGCACCGCGGCCTCGAACGCCACCAGGTGGATCTCGCGCAGCGTGCGCTCCTCCACGTCGACACTGATGCTCATGCGCTCGTGCTCCTGGTCGTTGCACGCATAGTGCTTGATGCAACAGGCCACGCCGTGGGACTGCACGCCCTGCACGTACCCGACCGTCAGGCGCGCCGTGAGTAGTGGATCCTCGGAGAACGACTCGAAGGTACGGCCGGCCAACGGCGTGCGCACGATGCAGACCGTCGGCCCCAACAGGACCCGCACGCCCTTCGATCGCGCTTCCGCCGCCAGCGCCGCTCCGAGCTGCTCGGCCAGTTCGGGATCCCACGTCGAACCGACGGCCGTGCCGCACGGAAGGGAAAGCGACCGCCGACCACCGAAACTGTCGCCGCGCACGCCCGAGGGGCCATCGGACACTTTGAGTGCCGGCAGCCCGACCCGCTCGACCGGCGGCAGATACCAGAGGCTGGCACCGGCGGTGAGCGAGCACTTCTCGTCAAGGGTCAACTCGGCGAGCATGCGGTCCACGGCTTCGGTCACGGTGCCTCCTACCACGTGTCCACGAAAGGACGCCGCCCGCCTCGATGCTCCAGCGGCCCAGCCGATTCGAGCGCGTGCACGACACGCGCTCGCGTCTCGGCCGGGTCGATCACGTCATCGATCTCGAAGAATTCGGCCACGTGCAACGCCTTTCCGTGTTGGTATGCCCGTTCGACCATTGCGTCGAATGCAGCCTGGCGATCCGTGTCGTCTTCGATGGCTTCGAGCTCACGGCGAAAGCCGAGTCGGACCGCGCCCTCCAATCCCATCCCACCGAGTTCCCCGGTCGGCCACGCCACGGTGAAGACGGGGCGATGGAACGACCCGCCCGCCATGGCCTGCGCGCCGAGTCCGTAGCCCTTGCGCAGGATCACGCAGCAATACGGCACCGTGAGCGATGCGCCGACCACGAACATGCGACTCACGTGGCGGACGAGGGCGGTCTCCTCTGCCTCGGGGCCGACCATGAACCCGGGGGTGTCGCACAGCGAAAGCACCGGCAGCCCGAAGGCCTCACAGAGTTGGAGGAAACGGGCCGCCTTGTCAGCACACGGCCCGTCGATCGCACCGGCCAGGTGGAGCGGGTTGTTGGCGATCACACCCAGGGCGCGGCCCTCGAGCCGGGCCAACGCGGTCACCATGCCGGGGGCGAACTCCGGCCGAAGCTCCAGGACGGATCCGTCGTCGGCCAGGAGTTCGAGCGCCCGGTGCACGTCGTAGACGCGCCGCCGATCGGGCGGCACCACGTCCCGCAGCAGCGTCTGGTCCGGAGCGGTCCACTCGGGCAGGTCGCCCTGGAAGTACGACAAGTAGCGGCGGGCGACGTCGACCGCCTCCTTCTCGTCTGCCGCCAAGACGTCGATCACCCCGTTCGACACCTGGACGGCCGAGGGTCCGACGTCTTCGGGGGAGAAGACGCCGAGGCCGCCCCCCTCGATCATCGCCGGGCCGCCCATCCCGATGTTCGCGTCGGGCGTGGCGATGATGACGTGACAGCACCCGAGCAGCGCCGCGTTGCCGGCAAAACAGCGTCCCGAGACGATGCCGACGAGTGGCACCCGGCCGCTCAGGTCGCCGAACAAGGCGAATGCAGCCGTATCGAGTCCGGTGACGGTTGCGGTGTCGGTGTCGCCGGGACGTCCCCCCCGCCCTCGGCAAAAAGCACGACCGGGAGTCCCAGCCGCTCGATCAGCTCGAAGAGCCGATCCTTCTTCTTGTGGTTCATCTGGCCCTGGGTGCCCGCCAGCACGCTGTAGTCATAGGAGAGGACGGCGCACCGAGCCACTTCGGGAGGGAACAGGTCGCCGTTGACGCGGCCGAGGCCGGCGATCAGCCCGTCGGCCGGAGTGTTCGCAATCAGGTCATTGGTGCTTCGGCGTGCGCGCTGGGCCGCGATGACGAAACGGCCGTACTCCTCGAAGCTGCCCGGATCGCAGAGATCCTCGATGTTCTCGCGCGCCGTGCGCCGGCCACGCGCGTGGCGGCGCTCTGTCGCCTCCGGCCGGCCCGAGTCGCGGGTGCCTTCGACGCGTCTGCGCAATTCGGAGAGCTCTGGACGTATCGAGTCCGTGCCGGCCTCTGACGACTGCGCCGGCGTCGCCTGCGCCCCCACGGAGCCTTCGCCGGAGAGTCGGAAGCGGAGGAGCGGGTCACCGGTCTGCACCGCGTTGCCGATCACGACGGCGTAAGACTGCACGGTGCCCGACGCCGGTGCCTCGATGACGTGCTCCATCTTCATCGACTCGATTACGACGAGGATGGCGCCCGCAGGTACATCGTCGCCGGGCGCGACCCCGAGACGGAGCACCGTTCCGGCGAAGGGGGCGGAGAGCTGGACTAACTCGGCCATAGGGGTTCGGGGACCTCGAAGCCGACGTCGGTCGCCCACGAATTCCGGTAGGCGACCTCGTGCACGGGCCGCCGGGCCCCGACGCCCCAGGTACCCGTCGGGTACCCGAAACTCACGGTGCCAGAGAGGATCCAGCCCTCGTCGCTCGGCACGCCGAGGATCTCGAACGTCTCTGCCGGGTGGAAGAACTGCAACAGCGCGGTGAGGCAGCTGCCAATGCCCTCGGCCCGGGCCGCAAGCATCGCGCTCCAGACCGCGGGATAGATCGAGCCGCCCGTCGGGTCGTACTGGCTGAAGGGGAACATGAAGAGGGGGACGTCCTCGAAGTGGTCGCCCAGCCACTGCGCCGAACGCTGCACCTTCAGCATCGAAATCGACTCGGGCGCCTCGGGGTGCGCGGCCGCCTCGTCGAGTTGGGCCTTGTAGACCGACTTCCAGAGCTCACCGACGGCGTGCTGGTACAGGGGGGCCAACGCCGCCTTCTTGTCCGGGTCGTCGAGCAACAGGAAGCGCCAGTTCTGCTGGTTGCCCCCGGAAGGGGCCCTGATGGCGGCGTCCATGATGCGAGCCTGGGCGTCGAGCGGGATGGGGTCCTTCTTGACCCGGCGCATGGCGCGCGTCGTGTAGAGGGCCTCGTGGAGTTCCATGGCGGCGACATTACGTCGCCCGGCGTCAAGGACGAAGCCCGTATATCCGAGCGCGGAACGTTCCTTTGCCGAAGGTCTTCAGCTCAGGTCGGCGCACCTTCGTCGACCAGCCGCACCCGTTCCAGGGCGTCGATGTAGTCCTCGACCATGCCGAGCACGACGTCCTTGGTCCGCCGCACCGAGGTCGCCGCACCGATGATCTGTCCGGCCGGGTTGAAGTTCACGTCCCGCGCCTCTTCCGGGAAGGCGTGGCCGCGGGACACGCAGTCGATGGCCACCATCATCTGCAGCGGCATCCCGAGCGGTTTGGGGTTGCCCGGTGCCTCCCAGGCGTCGGTCCAGTCGTTCTTGAGGAGGCGGCACGGCTTGCCGGTGAACGAACGCGAGCGCACCGTGTCGCGCGACGTGGCTTTGAGGTACGACTCCATCTGCTTGGGCGGCACGTCGGCCTCCTCGACGGTCAGCCACAAGGACCCGGTCCACACGCCCGCCGCGCCCATCACCATGGCCGCAGCCATCTGCCGGCCCGAGCCGATGCCTCCGGCTGCGAGGACAGGCAACGGGGCAACGGCGTCGATGACCTCCGGCCAGAGGACGATCGAACCGACGTCGCCCGTGTGCCCGCCACCCTCGGAGCCCTGGCAGATCACGATGTCGACGCCCGCCGCCTTGTGGTTCAGTGCGTGCTTGACGGAGCCGGCCAGCGCCGCCATCAACATGCCGTGCTCGTGCACCTGTGCGATCACGTCGTCGGGCGGGGTGCCGAGCGCGTTGGCCACCAGCTTCACCTTGGGGTGGCGCAGGATCACCTCGACCAGTGGCGCCGCCGTCGCCGCGGTCCACCCCAGCAGCTCGCGCCGCGGGCCGCCCTCGATCTCGGGCACGCCGTGGTCGGCCAGGATCTTCTTGGCGAACGTGCGGTGCTCGTCGGGGATCATCGCCCGCAACTCGGCTTCGAGCTTGACCGGGTCGATCTCGTCCATGCCCTCGTACTTGCCGGGGATCACGATGTCGACGCCGTAGGGGCGGTCGCCCACGTGCTCGTCCAGCCAGCTCAGCTCGACCTCGAGCTCCTCGGCGCTGAAGCCCACCGCGCCCAAGACACCGATGCCGCCGGCGTTCGACACGGCCGCAGCGACGTCGCGGCAGTGGGTGAAGGCGAAGATGGGGAACTCGATTCCCAGGCGTTCGCAGAGTTCGTTGTGCACCGGAGTGACCTCCTGGTCGATGACCGTTCAATTGTGTTGCGTTGAGAGTCGCCACCAAAAGGGAGCCCGGTTGCCGGATCCCCCAGGTGGAACTAGAACAGATTCTACTTTTCGCCGGCACGGAGCGCAGATCCGCCGCCTGCACGCACGGGAGGGAGCAGCGCCGATGCCGATCCGCACCGAGCCGGTCCTGCCGGAAGACGATTGGCAGCTGCGGCTCGAGCCACCGACGGATGGCTCCGGGATCGGCACCCTGACGCTCGACTACCCCGAAAAGCTGAACGCCTGGAGTTGGGAGGCGACTCGCCAGCTCGGCGTCCTGGCCGACCGGGCCCGCTTTGACGATCGCATCCGCGTCCTCGTGGTCAAGGCGGAGGGACGTGCCTTCTGCGCCGGCATCGACCTCGGGATGCCCGAAGACCGCGTGACCGGGCGGTCACCGGCCGAGAAAGTGCGCAACTACTACGAGGGACTCCGCTGGGTGCACGAGCGTTTCCGGGTCTTTCACGAGCTACCGCAACCGATCGTCGTTGCCGTGCATGGCTATTGCCTCGGCTTCGGCTTCGAGCTAGCCCTGATGTGTGACATCCGCGTGGCGGCCGAGGACGCGATCTTCGCCCTGCCCGAGGCGCAGGTGGGCGTGTCGATCGACGCCGGGGGAGACCTGCGGTTGGCCCATGAGGTTGGTGCCGGCTACGCCAAGCTCCTCGCACTGACCGGTCGGCGGATCAACGCGGCGGAGGCCCATCGTCTCGGCATCGTCCAACAGCTGACGACCCGCGAGGAGCTGGTGCCGACTGCCATGGCGATCGCGGCCGAGATCGCGTCGAACGCGCCGCTCGCAGTCCAGTCGATCAAGCGCACCATCGACGGGTTCGCCTATCGCGGCCTGCCGGAGGCGATGAAGTTCGAGGCGCTGAGCGCGTCAGTCGAGTTCGTGAGTGACGACATGCCGGCGGGGTACGCCGCCAAGGCCAAGAAGCAACAGGCCGAGTTCGAGGGCAAGTAGAAACGACGACCATGGGACTGCCCGAACCACCCCCAGCCGGATCGACGTTCCTGCCGCCGGAAACCTTCTCGGGCGTGACGGCGATCGTCACGGGCGGAGGCACCGGGCTCGGCAAGGCGATCGCGACGGAGCTCGCTCGCGCCGGCGCCGCCGTCGGGATCATCTCTCGCTCGGAGGACCACCGCCGCGGCGGCGCCGAGGCCGTCGCGGCCCTGGGGGGCGCGGTGGCAGACGCGCCGGCGGACATCCGCGAGCCCGAGCAGATCGCGGAGGCGTTCGACGCAATTGAGGGGAAATTCGGGCCGGCAACGGTGCTCATCAACAACGCGGCGGCGAACTTCCCGGTGCTCGCGGCCTCCATGCGGCCCAACGTGTTCCGCTCGGTTACCAACATTGTGATGGACGGCACGTTCTTCTGCAGCCAGGAACTGCACCGCCGCATCACCTCGCGGGGTCTGGGCGGTGGCGCGATCGTCAATATTCTCGCCACGCAGTCCTTCACCGGTGGCCCGGGCATGGCGCACAACGCGGCGGCCAAGGCGGCGGTCGGCAACCTCACGAAGTCGCTCGCCGTCGAGTGGGCACCCGATGGCATCCGGGTGAACGCTCTGGCACCGGGCCTGTTCCCCCACGAGGACATGCGCGCAGACCTGAAGGCGCTGCGCCCGGAGGGAGAGTCTGTCGACGCGCACCGTTCGCCGGCGGGTCGGCTGGGTCGTCTGCACGAGCTGGGCTGGGCCGTGACCTGGTTGTGTTCGCCCTACGCGGCGTTCGTGACCGGGCACACGCTCGTCGTCGACGGGGCGAACTGGCTGCGCCGCGACTTCGTGATGCCGGAGTTCACGCCGGTGGGGGAACAGCTGGCCCAGGTGCTGCGCCCGAACGATTAGCTCAGGGGCTCAGGCCGAGCGCGCCGGCTGACCAGCCGACGCTGCTGCGTCGTCGCCGTTCGACTCCTGGTCCGCGAACTGCGTCCTGTAGAGCTCCGCGTACAGGCCGTTCTCGGCCAGCAGCGAGGCATGGGTGCCGCGCTCAACGATGCGCCCGTCGTCGATCACCAAAAGCTCGTTGGCCTCGCGGACCGTGGAGAGGCGGTGGGCGATCACCAAGGAGGTGCGGCCGGTCAGGGTACGGCGGAGCGCGCGCTGGACCGCCGCCTCCGACTCGGAGTCGAGGTGGGCGGTCGCCTCATCGAGCACGACGATGTCCGGCGCCTTGAGCAGCAGCCGGGCCAGGGCGACGCGCTGTTTCTCGCCGCCAGAGAGTCGGTAGCCCCGCTCGCCGATCACGGTGTCGAGGCCGTCGGGGAGGTCGGCGACGATGTGCCCGATCTGCGCCTGGTCGAGCGCCTCGAGCACCTCCGCCTCGGTGGCCTCGGGCCGGGCGTACATGAGGTTGGCGCGCAAGGTGTCGTGGAAGAGATGCGGGTCCTGGGTGACGACACCGACGGCGTCCCGGAGCGACGCGGCCGTGGCGTGCCGCACATCGATACCGCTGACCCGGACGGCCCCGTCGGTGACGTCGTAGAGGCGGGGGACGAGCGAGGAGATCGTGGTCTTACCTGCGCCAGAGGGTCCGACGAGGGCGACCATCTGGCCGGGCTCGACCGTGAAGTTGATGTCGTGGAGGACCTCGCTGCGGGAGCCGGCCTCGAGGACCGCCACCGATTCGAGCGAGGCGAGGGAGACCTCGCGGGCGCTCGGATAGGTGAAGCTCACGTGGTCGAACTCGATCGACGCGTTGCCTCGGGGAATCGGCACCGCGTTGGGGTCCTCGTCGAGCATGGGGACGATATCGAGGACCTCGAAGATGCGCTCGAAGGAGACGAGGGCGGTCATCACGTCGAGGTTCAGGTTCGAGAGCTGCGTGAGCGGCTGGTACAGGCGGGCAAGGTATGTGGTCAGTGCGACGACGGTGCCGACGGTCAGGGCGCCGTGTACGGCGGCCACGCCGCCGACGCCGTAGACGATGGCCGTGGCGAGGGACGCGGTGAGCGAGAGGGCGACGAAGAACACCCTGGCGTACGTGGCTTGGGCGATGCCGATGTCGCGGACGCGGCCGGCCTTCTGCTCGAACGACTTGGCCTCCTCCTCGGGATGACCCATCAGCTTCACCAGCATGGCGCCGCCGACCTGGAAGCGCTCCTGCATGACCATGTTCATCTCGGAGTTGAGGTCGTAGCCCTCCTTGGTGAGCGCGCCGATGCGCCGGCCGACGAACCGGGCCGGGATGAGGAACACGGGCACGAGGAGCAGCGCGGCGAGCGTGATCTGCCAGCTGAGGAAGAACATGGTGGCGATCACGATGACGACCGTCACCAGGTTGCCAACGACGTTGGAGAGCAGGTCGGTGAAGGCCTGCTGGGCACCGATCACGTCGTTGTTCAGGCGGCTCACCAGCGCGCCGGTCTGGGTGCGGCTGAAGAACGCCAGCGGCATCCGCTGGATGTGCCGGAACACCTTGGCCCGCATGTCGTAGATCAAGGACTCGCCGATGTTGGCGGAGATCCGCCGCTCGGTGAGCATGAGCCCGGCGTCGAAGATCGCCAGCACCGCCACGAGAACGGCGAGCCCGATCACCAGGTTCTCGTTGCTCTTTTGGATCCCGTTGTCGATGAGCGAGCGCAGGATGAGCGGATTGATGGCGGCGATGATCGCGTCGAGGATCACGACCGGGATGAAGATGGCCAGGATCTTGCGGTAGGGCACCGCGAAGGTGAGCATCCGCCGCGTCGTGCCCTTCTTGACCCGGTGCTGGAGGACGGCCCGGTCCTGGCGCAGCGAACGCATGCCGCCAAAGCCGCCGCCTCGGCCTCCCATTCCATGTCCTCGCATTGCCACGGCTAGCCAACCTACCGTCGTCGACCGGGCTTTCAGTCCTGTCGGGCCAGGCCCGGGTGCTTCAGGCCGGCCCGGAACGGGCAGTCGGATCGGGGCTTACGAGGGGCAGTGCATCAGGCTGCACCGAGTTGGCGTTCGGCTGCCGAGACCCACGGGTGCACCTTGGGCCGGTGTCCCGCCTCGTAGGATCTCGGCCCGTGAAGTGGCGGAGGACGTTGGGTGGGTGCATGGCGGCGGTCGGGGCGGCCACGGTCATGCCGCTGATCCCGTGTCTGGCCGGAGCGGCGGTTCGGGCCGACGCGACCTACCACGGCGTGCTGTTCCGCCCGGTGCTGTGCGCCGTCCCGCCCTATGACCGCTTCATCACGACGCCACAGCCGACGTTGTCGGCCTCGTCGTGTGCGCCCTCGAGCGTGCTCAGTGCAGCGAACCTCGCCGTGACTCCCGACGGGTCGAGCTCCGGGTACTCCTACCATTCACCCCAGCCCGACCCCATCTTGGAAGCGGAGAAGACGACGAAGCCGTCGGCGGACGCCGCGAAGAGGGTGGTGCTGCTGTCGGGGTTGCGCGGTTCGTCGATCTACTCGGCAACGACGACCTCGGCGAAGATCCGCTACGTGCTCGGTCCGTCCGAGATGAATAGCAGCGCCATCGCTTCGGCGTCGACGTACAAGAGCAAGTCAGGCGCCTGGGGGGTCGAATGGACGACGACCTCGGCGGGGGCGGCCCAGTGGGACAAGGTCGCCCGCACGAGCTTTCACCAGTTGCTGGCGATCGACGTCGGCGGCGTCGTGGTGTCGGCGCCGATCATCGAGCCGACGCACAAGTCCTTCCGCTCGTTCCACGGGATGGGTGAGATCTCCGGGGACCTGAGCCAGGCCGAGGCGACGAAGATCGTGCAGGCGATGCAGTCGCAGAACTGACGCTGGACTGGTTGCGCGTTTGTGCGCGCTGAAATTCCTTCGTCGACGATGGGGAACTGCGAAGGCGTCGTGACGACGCCGGGCCTCAGGCGGTGGTGCCGCGCCGGCGGATCAGCGTGATGACGATGAAAGCGAATGCGCTGAATGCCATGAGGCCCACGACGCTTGCCATCACGTCGGGGCCGGTGAGTGCGAGACCGCCGGCATTCGCAGTGGTGCCGGACACGTGGCTGGCGAGCTCGGCGTGGACGGCACCGGACCGAGTGCGCGTCGCAGCGCCTGCAGCGCTGGTTCCGACGGTCACCACGAAGATCACAATGCCCGATGCGGCCAAGCCCATAGCCGTTGCAAGTTGTCGAAGATGCTGCTGCACGCCAATGGCCTCCCTGGCGAAATCGGTGTACGCCACTCCGGTACCGCCCACCCGATTCCGTACATTGGTAAAACACGCTTTGCGCTGGGCACTTGCGGAGAAATTTCACTGCAACCCCAGTTACTTTTGCAAATTCGAGTCTCAGGGAACCGGAGTGTGAAGAGCCGGCAACACGACGCGGTCAGTGTGCGACATGGGCGTGAATAGCCGTTGCGATGCACCGGATGCGCGACCGTGACGTCCCGGACGGATGACGTGTGCGTTGCCCTCAGCGCACCCGCGCTCAGGCCAACGTTCGTTTAGATGCCGGATGCTGAGGAGTGCCTGGGGAGAGGTGGCTGCGTGAGTGCGTCGGTGCGTCAGTACGCGCCGGTGCCGCGGGCCATCGTCTTCGGCGTCTCGAACATGATCTTGAGGTCCCACCAGAGGGACCACGAGGCGACGTAGAGGTAGTCGAGCTGGACCAAGTCGTTGCGGGTGAGGTCGTTACGCCCGGAGACCTGCCAGAGACCCGTGATACCCGGACGCACCTCGAAGCGACGCACGGCCCAGCCCTCGACGTGAGACTCGCTCGGGATGAACGGACGGGGACCGACGACCGACATGTCCCCCTTGAACACGTTGATGAATTGCGGGATCTCGTCGAGGCCGGTGCGACGCAGGAACGCCCCGAACCGGGTGATGCGCCAGCTCTCGTCCTTCTTCTTGCGAACCTCGTGCAGCGGCCTGTTGGGGTCGTCCTCGTCCTCGCCGCCCCCCTCGTCGCTGGCGGCGCCCCCGGGCGCGTCAGTCGTCATGGAGCGGAACTTCGTGACCATGAAGGGCTGGGCGTAGCGGCCGAGTCGCACCTGGCGGAAGAACACCGGCCCGGGGAGCTGAGCTTCACGCCAAGGGCGACCAGGAGGAGGATCGGCGACGTCACGACCAGGACGGCGCTGCTGATGCACAGGTCGAAGGCCCGCTTCATGAACTTGTCCCAGGGGCTCAGGTGCGGCTGGGCGATCTCGAGGAACGGCATCCCGGCGAGGTCGGTGAGACGGGAGCGCCAGCTGATCAGCTCGTAGTAGCGGGGGACCATCGCGATGTGCACGAAGTCCTGGAGCTCGCGGTAGACGTCGAGCGACTCGCTGGAGAACCGGTCGTTGGCGGCGACGAGGACGCGGTGGACGTCGAGCGTACGGCAGAGATCTGGCAGGTCTTCGATCCGGCCGAGCGCACCCCCATCGATGATGTCGCCCTCGACAACCCGGCCGACCAGCGTCATGCCGGGGTCCTGGCGCACGCTCAATATGATCCGCTCGGACGTCTGGCCGGCCCCGACGACGAGCACCCTGGTCGTCGTCAGCGCATGGAGGAAGGAGCGGAGGACGATCCGACCCGACGGTGACGACGGCAATCGCCGCGATGACCGCGATGACCAGCTGCGTGGCGAACGGCTCGATCGTCCCGAACATTGCATGCAGCAAGGCACCGGCGGCGAGGGTGAGGACGCAACCGCACCCGACGCCGAAGGAGAGCTCGCGGAACTCGAGGAACGCGCTCGGTTGCAGCTGGCGGTGCGTCACCCGGTAGACGCCTCCGAACGCCAGGGCGATGACGACCGCGACGGGGAACAGCGAGTCGAGCTTGATGTTCGTCAGGATCTGCGACGACGTGTTCGTCGGCACCGACGAGACGGCCGCCAGGATGATGAGCGAGAGGGGCAGCGCGATGCAGGCGCAGACGAAGTCGCAAGAGATCTGCACGAGCATGAGCTCGCGGTCGGTGATCGAGCGGTAGGGCGAGGCGCCGCGGCGTTGGTGCCGGCGCCCCCTCGGGACGGAGATTTCCGAAGGAATGGCGAAGTTGGGCTCGCTGGCGACCCCACTCGCCGCGGTCGGCTCGGCCGTGCCGACCTTGGATTCCGAGATGCTCATGGCCTCTCCCTTGCCAACCGCCTCAAAGCGCATCCCACAAGGACCGCCCCCAACAAGAGGGGGAACTGACAAGCGGGCCGAGACTGGCGGCCGGAAGGGAACTTCCTGGACCCAAGGTGCAAGCATCGAACGAACGCTCGGTCTCCACCTGGCCTTTCGATGCCCAGGGGCGGGGAGGCCCCGGGCCGAACGGGCGTGTGCGTGCGGTCAGGCGGCCGAGGTCAGGCTGATCCACCCACGGCGTGGACTCCGCCGTCGACGTGGATGATCTCCCCGGTCGTGAGGGGGAAGAGGTCGCTGAAAAGGGCCAGACACGCCTTGGCCACCGCACTGGCGTCGTGCACGTCCCAGCCCAGGGGGGCCCGGTCGGCCCAGGTGTCCTCGAAGGCCGAGAAGCCGGGAATGGACTTGGCGGCCATGGTCCGCACCGGCCCGGCGGCGATCAGGTTCACCCGGATGCCCTTCGGGCCCAATTCCTTGGCGAGGTAGCGGGAGAGGGACTCGAGCGCCGCCTTGGCGACGCCCATCCAGTCGTAGACCGGCCAGGCCACCGACGCGTCGAAGTCCAGGCCGACCACCGAGGCACCTCCCTCCTTGCCGGCCGCCTCGAGGAGCGGCAGGAAGGCGTCGACGAGCGCCTTGAGGGAGTAGGTGGAGATGTTGAGCGCCACCGAGACGTCGTCCCAGCCGGCGGCGAACATGCCGCTGCCCAGGCAGTCGGGCGGTGCGAAGCCGATGGCGTGGAGGATGCCGTCGAGCCGGTCCCAACGGGCGGCGAGCGCGTCCCCTGCCGCCGCCAGCTGTTCGGGCGACGTGACGTCGATCTCGAGGACCTCGGGCGCGGTGGGCAGCTTGCGCGCCGTGCGCTGGGTCAGGCTGAGGGCGCGTCCGGCGCCCGAGAGGACGATCTCGGCGCCCTCTTCCTGGGCGAGCTTGGCGGTGGCGAAGGCCAGCGAGGCGTCGGTGAGGACGCCCGTGATCAGCAGCCGTTTGCCGTCGAGGAGTCCCACTGGGCCAGTGAGGTTATGCGAAGGTAAGGGCATGCACGTCGGAATCCTTGGAGGGACCGGTCCCGCCGGGCGCGGGGTAGCCGTCCGGCTCGCCGAGGCCGGCATCCGGGTCACGGTCGGATCACGCGAGGCGGAGCGCGGCATCGAGGTCGTCGGCGAGATGAAGGAGCGAGTCCCGCCCGCCGTGGCGGCCATGTTGGACGGGGCGGACAACGCCGAGGCCGCGGCAGCCGAGCTCATCGTGGTGGCGACGCCGTGGGACTCCGCCGTGGCGACGGTCCGGGCGTTGCGGGAGCCGCTGGCCGGCAAGGTCGTGGTCTCGATGGCCAATGCGTTGGTGAAGGAAGGGCGCGAGATGCTGGCGCTCATCCCGCCCCGGGGGTCGGTAGCGGGCGCCGTGCAGGCCGCGCTGCCGGGCTCGCTCGTGGCCGCCGCATTCCATCACCTGCCGGCGTCGGAAATGGAAAACCTCGAATCGGGGTTGGAAGCCGACGTGCTGGTGTGTTCGGACCACGTGGAGGCGACGGCCGCGACCGTCGGGATGATCGAGCAGATGCGCGGGCTGCGGCCGCTCGACGCCGGCACGCTCAACCAGGCGGCCGCCATCGAGGCGTTCACCGCGGTGTGCATCACGCTGAATATCCGGCACAAGGCGCACACCACGCTGCGGCTGGCCGGGATCTAGTTCGGGGCGGGCTTTGATGCGGCTGTACGACACGGCACGCCGCGAGATCGTCGAGTTCTCGCCGGGGCCGCTGGTGAGGATGTACTCGTGCGGCATCACGCCGTACGACGCGGCGCACCTCGGCCACGCCGCGGTCTACGTCTACTTCGACATGCTGCAGCGGGTGCTGCGCGACCAGGGGCACGAGACGCGGGTCGTGCGGAACGTGACCGACGTCGACGACGACATCTTGCGCAAAGCCCGTGAGCTGGGCGTGCACTACCTGGACCTGGCGGCGGAGGAGATGGCGCGCTTCGACGCCGAGATGGCGCTGCTGAACCTGCTGCCGGTGTGGAGCGAACCCCGGGCGACGTCCGCGATCCCTGAGATCCTGTCCCTGATCGGCACCGCCTTGGACCGCGGGTTCGCCTACGAGTCGGGCGGTTCGGTCTACTTCTCGGTGTCCTCGTTCGGTTCGTTCGGTGAGGTCAGCCACTACGACCGCGCCCGGATGCTCGAGCTGGCGGCGGAGCACGGGGGCAATCCGGGGGACCCGAACAAACGAGAGCCCTTGGACTTCGTGCTGTGGCAGCCGTCGCTGCCCGACGAGCCGGCGTGGGAGTCGCAGTGGGGCCCGGGACGCCCGGGCTGGCACATCGAGTGCTCGGCGTTGGCGCTGCGCGAGCTCGGAGAGACGATCGACATCCACGGCGGGGGTCGCGACCTCGTCTTCCCCCACCACGAGTGTGAGACGGCGCAGTCGGAGTCGGTGACGGGGCAGCAGTTCGTGCGGCTGTGGTTCCACGTCGGGCTGGTGGGGCTGGACGGCACGAAGATGTCGAAGTCGCTGGGCAACCTGGTGTTCGTCGGCGATCTGTGCAAGGAGTGGGACCCGGCGGCGGTTCGGCTCGCGCTGCTGGCGCACCACTATCGAGGCGACTGGGACTGGGAGACGAGTTCTGACATGCCGGCGGCGGCGGCGCGACTGGCGCTGTGGCGGAGCGCGGCGGGCGGGGACGGGGCGGCCGGTCTGGAAGCGGTGCGGGCGGCGTTGGCCTCGGACCTGGACACGCCGGGGGCGTTGGTGGCGTTGGACGCCGAGGCCGCGGCCGGGGGGTCCGTGGTGGACGGGGCGGCGCTTCTGGGGGTCGTGCTCTAACTCGACCAGGTGGTCTCGGGCCCCGTAGCGGGACGGCGGCCAGGGGATTCGCTCGCTCGTGGAACCACGGAGCGGACGGCGGGAAATACTCACCTGATGGGCTCGAGTGAGCAGGCGGAGCTGACGGACGCCGGGCATATCGAGCGGTCCCTGGCGGATCCGGCGGCCTTTGCGGCGTTGTTCGAACGTCACGCCCGGTCGGTGCACCGGTATCTGGTGAAGCGGGTGGGACCGGGCAGCGCCGAGGACCTCCTGGGCGAGACGTTCGTGACGGCCTTCCGCTCGCGCGGCGGGTACGACCTGGCGCGCGCCGACGCCCGACCGTGGTTGTTCGGGATCGCCACCAACCACGCCCGTCACTTCTGGCGGTCGGAGCTCCGTCGTCAGTCGAGGGGTGTGGCTGCTGTGAGTGACGTGGCGGAGCTCGACCACAGTGACGAGGCCACCACGAGCGGCTTCTTCGCCGCGCAAACAGGCGCCGTGGCGCAGGCGCTGGCGCAGCTCGACGACGCGCACCTCGATGTGCTGCTCCTCGTCGCGGGGCCCGGGCTCAGTTACGAGGAGGTGTCCGAGGCGTTGGGTGTCCCCATCGGGACGGTCCGGTCCCGTCTCTCCCGGGCGCGCCAACGCCTGCGCCAACTCCTCGGTGGCTCGTGGCAATACCTAGATGGGGATCCACCCGATCCACCCACTGAAGAGAGCTTCGTCGTCGTGAAGGGCAAGCAATGACTCCAACTGAACTCGATCTCGTCCGCGACTTCATGAGTGAGCTCGACGGGTCGGAACCCGAGCTCGGGGCGGCCAGTGCCGCGCTCGACGAGGCGATCGCCGTCGAAGGCGGCGGTGGAGGCGGCGAGGAGGTCGGGCACGTCTTGGCGCGACCCCCGGAGCGCTCGCGACGGCCGCGTCGGTCGTTGCGGTGGGGCATCGGCGTCACCGTCGTCGCGGCGGCGAGTGTCGTCGCCGTCTTGGTGGTCGTGCCGACAGCCAAGACGCCGGAGTCGGAGGCCGCGGCCGCAGAGATCGCTCGCCTCGCCGAGACGGTGCAGCCCGTGCCACCGCTCTCCGCCGGCCAGTGGTATCAGTACGAACTGCAGGGGGAACTTTCCGCCAACGTGACGTCGGGCACCAAGGCGGCGCCTGTCAGTTCGACCGCCAACATTCCGATCGCCATCGGGGAATGGGCCAATCCGACGAGCGCCGTGTGCACCTCGCAGCAGTTCGGCACCGTCACTTTCGACGATGCTGCCGACGCGCAGGCGTGGCAGACGCTGGGACTGACCACCACCCCGGCCAATCAACCGGCGACGGGCTGTGCCGCCGGCGAGGAGGCCTCGGAGGGCGGCGGTGGGCTGCCGGCCGGACCGATCGATGTCTCGAACATCACGCACGATCCGGCGACCCTGGCGGACCAGCTGCAGGCCGGCACGACAGGGATCGGTGCGGTCGACCACTATGCGACCGGAGAGCCCACCCGCGTCGTCGGGTTCCTCCGGCTCACCGATCTGCTGGTCGGGCCGGTCGAGGGAGAGTGGTCGGGCTTCGGCCAGGAGATGCTCGACACCATGTCCCGGCTCCCTGGGATCGTCTCGCTCGGGACGATGGCGAGCCACTCCGGGGCGAGCGGCCTCGCGTTCTCGATGCCCAAGCAGATCACGCTGGACCCGACCAACGGAGCAGAGACCTATTCGTTCACGCCGCCGACCGTGATCTTGGATCCCCAGGACGGGAGCCTCCTCGAGGCGCGCGATCTGGACGTCTCCGTCCTCTCTTCGGCGGCGGATGACTTTGTCGGCAGCGCCGACGCGCTGGTCTTCTCCGACGGCGTCAGCTACGGCACGACGGCGCAGTGGATCGATCCGGTCTCTGGTCTGCAGGTGATCGAGCAGGCGGCCGTGCCGGGCTGGATGACCACGGACCACATCGTCGAGGCGGTGACGGCACCTTCGGCCAGCCCGTCGCAGGTGTCCGACGTCATCAACCCGTTCTTGGGGAACGGGAACTCCGCCTTCAGCAACGAGAGCACGCCGGCGGCGAGCCAGACCACCTTCGACATCACGATCATGGGGACCGCGGGCACCGTGCAGAACTTCGTCGACACGCTGACGGCATCCGGTCTGTTTACGAGCGTCACGGTGAAGCTGTAGTCCACCCCCAGAATCGGCCCGGCGGGCCGGCGGGGCCGGGCGGAGCCGCAAACGCGGTCAACTAGCCTTGAACGAACACAACGGTGTCCGGACCAGGCGCGATTGCGTGGTCTCCGGCCTACAAGAAAGGGTCCCCCATGCCTGGCGTCATCTCGGTTCGCCTTCCTGACGGTTCTGTCAAGGAATTGGCCGAGGGCACGACGGCGGGCGGCCTGGCGAAGGACATCGGCTCGAGATTGGCCAAGGCGGCGATCGTCGCCACCGTCGACGGGCGGGAGGTCGACCTCGGGACCCCGTTGCACGACGGCGACCAGGTCGCCATCGTCACCGCGGAGAGCGACGCCGGGCGGGAGGTGCTGCGGCACTCGACGGCGCACGTGCTGGCGCAGGCGGTGCGGCGTCTGTGGCCAGGGGCCAAGTACGCCATCGGGCCGGTGATCGAGAACGGCTTCTACTACGACTTCGAGCTGCCGGGCGGGGCGCATTTCTCGGAGGACGATCTCGAGCGGATCGACGCCGAGATGCGCCGGATCATCAAGGAGGACCAGCCCTTCGAGCGCCACGAGCACTCGCTGGAGGAAGGCCTCGAGATCTTCGCCGACCAGCCGTTCAAGGAGGAGATCATCCGGGCCGTCGGATCGGGCGTCGACGAGGTCGATGCCGGCGGCGGCGGGGTCGTGTCGACGTACCGCAACAACGATGCGTTCATCGACCTGTGCCGAGGGCCGCACGTGCCCTCGACCGGCCGCCTGGGCCACTTCAAGCTCATGCGGGTCGCCGGGGCGTACTGGCGGGGCGACGAGCACCGCGAGCAGCTGCAGCGCATCTACGGGACGGCGTGGGAGTCGGAGAAGGCGCTGGCCGCGTACCAGCACCAGTTGGAGGAGGCGGAGCGGCGGGACCACCGCCGCCTGGGCGCCGAGCTCGACCTGTTCTCCTTTCCCGAGGAGATCGGCTCGGGCCTCGCCGTGTTCCACCCCAAGGGCGGGACGATCCGGCGGCTGATGGAGGACTACTCGCGGCAGCGCCACGTGGAGGCGGGGTACGACTTCGTGAACTCGCCGCACATCACGAAGGGCGCGCTGTTCGAGGAGTCGGGGCACCTCGATTGGTTCGCCGAGGGGATGTTCCCGCCCATGTCCTTGGACGGGGGGACCGACTACTACCTCAAGCCGATGAACTGCCCGTTCCATATCTTGGTGTACCGGTCGCGGCAGCGGTCGTACCGGGAGCTGCCGATGCGGCTGTTCGAGTTCGGCACGGTGTACCGCTACGAGCTGTCCGGCGTGTTGATGGGCCTGACCCGGGTGCGCGGCATGACCCAGGACGACGCCCACATCTTCTGCACGGGTGAACAGCTGGACGAGGAGTTGGTGCGGACGTTGCGCTTCGTGCTCGATCTGCTGCGGGACTACGGGCTGACCGATTTCTACCTGGAGCTCTCGACGAAGCCGCCGGGGAAGGCCGTGGGCAGCGACGAGGAGTGGGAGGTCGCGACGGAGGCGCTGCGGCGGACCGCGTTGGAGATGGGGCTCGATATCGTGATGGACGAGGGCGGCGGCGCGTTCTACGGCCCGAAGATCTCGGTGCAGGCCCGGGACGCCATCGGGCGCACATGGCAGATGTCGACCGTGCAGCTCGACTTCCAGTTGCCTCAGCGATTCGGGCTCGAGTACGTGGGCGCCGACAACGCGCGGCACCGGCCGATCATGATCCACCGCGCGCTGTTCGGTTCGGTGGAGCGGTTCATGGCCGTCTTGATCGAGCATTACGCGGGCGCGTTGCCGACGTGGCTGTGCCCCGAGCAGGTGCGCGTGATCCCCGTGACGGACTCGCACATGGAGTATGCGACGTCGGTGGCGGCGGAGTGCGCCGCGCTGGGGCTGCGGACCGAGGTGGACTCGAGCGGCGAGAAGATGGGTGCGCTGATCCGGCGGGCCCGGCTGGCCAAGATCCCCTATGTGCTGGTCGTCGGTGACCGCGACGTCGAGGCCGGGACGGTCGGGGTGAACCGGCGGGGTTGGCCCAAACCCCGAACAGGGCGTGCCGCTGCGCTCGTTCTTGGACGAGGTGCGCGAAGAGGTGGCGGCGAAGCGGCTGCCCGAGGACCGCGCGCCGGCGCCGGCCGAGGCGTCTGCGGCCGCCTCCGGGTGAGGGCGGCGTGAGCCTGCAACATCTCTGGGCCGGGTGGCGGCGCGAGTACATCGTGGAGGCGACCGAGCGCGAACGGGCGTCGGGTGGCGTGTCGCACGACGCCGCCGACTGCGTCTTCTGCCGCCTGGCCGAGAGCGGGCCGCCATCGGAGGACAATTTGGTCGTGTGGCGCGGGTCGCTGACGTTCGTCGTCCTGAACGCGTATCCGTATGCGAGCGGCCACGTCCTCGTGCTGCCGCTGCGCCACGTCGGGCCGCTGGCGGAGCTGACGGAGGCGGAGTCGACCGAGCTCTGGTCGTCGACGCAGAAATCGGTCGCCGCCATCGACGGCGCCTACGAGCCCGACGGGCTGAACATGGGGGCCAACCTCGGGCGGGCGGCGGGGGCGGGGCTCCCGGGCCATCTCCACCTCCATGTGCTCCCCCGATGGTCGGGTGACACCAACTTCATGACGTCGGTCGCCGAAACTCGGGTGATGCCCGAGACGCTGCAGCTCTCCTGGAAGAGGCTCACCGACGCCTGGCCCGGGTAGCGGACCCACGGGGGAGCCGGCGCCCGGGGCGGCGCCGGCGTCGCAGGGCGGCGGCCCTGCCGTGGCGGGGACGCGCGTCGACGGTGAGGGCGGCGACCGTGATGCCGCCACCGCCGGCGCTGACGCCGCCGACGCCCCTGACGTAGAGCGACCCGGCACGGCCGATTCCTCGCTCGACGAGGACGGGCACAGGGCCGTCGCCGTGCTGGCGGCGGAGCTGGCCGGGGGCACGGAAGGCGCGGACGAGCTGGACCGGAAGGGACGCCAGCGGCGTCTGCCCCGCTGGGTCGTCGCCGCCTGGCCGTTCACCCGCATCGCCATCGGCTTTGCGCTCGTCGCCGTCGCCGTCTGGGTGTTGTCCTCGAAGGACTCGGAGCTGTCCGGCTTCACCAGCGTCTTTTCGACCTTGAACTGGTGGTGGGTGCCGCCGGCGTTCGTCGCGGAGATCGCCTCGTACTGGTGCTTCGCCCTGATGCAGCGCGAGCTGCTCCGGGCGGGCCACCTCAAGCCGCCGTGGTGGACGTTGTTCAAGCTGACGTTCGGGTCGCAGGCGTTGACGAACTCGCTGCCGATCGGCAACGCCCTGGCGACGGTGTACGGGTTCCGCTGGTTCCGCCGCTTCGGCGCCGACAACACGCTGGCCGTGTGGGCGCTGGCCGGCACGCTCGTCGCCGCCCTGGTGAGCCTGTCGCTGGTCGCCGTCATCGGCCTGGGGCTGGCGACGTCGGCGGGCGCCTCGTACGACCTGGTGCCGGTGCTCATCGCGGTCTTCGCGGATCGCGCTGGCGATCGGGTCGCTGTTCGTCTACGAGCGCCCGCTGCACTGGCTGCTGTCGGCCAGCCTGCGGGCGTCGGTGGCCGTGACGGGGCGACCGCGGGGCGACACGCAGGCGCAGATCACCCGGATCATGAACTGGATGACCGCGGTCCGGCTGTCGTGGACGCAGTCCGGTCGCATCGTCACCTGGGGGACGTTCAACTGGCTCCTCGACTGCGCCTGCTTCGCCATGATGTTCCTCGCCATCCACGCGCCGATCCCGTGGAAGGGCCTGCTGCTGGCCTATGGCGCCGGGC
Source organism: uncultured Acidimicrobiaceae bacterium (assembly GCA_963783995.1). Classification (GTDB taxonomy): domain Bacteria; phylum Actinomycetota; class Acidimicrobiia; order Acidimicrobiales; family RAAP-2; genus Bog-473. The sequence goes on along the minus strand of CAWAPU010000006.1, from coordinate 1,608,087 downwards.
AGCTGGCGGCCACGCTGCCGATCACGCCAGGCGGCCTCGGCGTGGTCGAGGGCTCGATCACCGTCGCGCTCGTCGCCTTCGGCGGGGCGGAGCAGAGCACGGCGTACGCCGTGCTGCTGTACCGGATCATTTCGTTCTGGTTCATCTTGGTGGTCGGGTGGCTGTTGATCGGGGAGATGGCGTTGGAGGTGCGACGGGGTCGCTGGCCGCGCTCCGCCATGGAGTCGTCGGTGGAGGCGGGACCGGTGGCGTACCGGCCGCGCCGCGCCAGCGCCCGGCGGGCGCGTGCAGCGGCCCGGAGTGTCGGGGCGGACGAGCAGGTCAGCGCAGAGGCGGCCGGGGCGCAGGTTGCCGGGGAGGATCGGGCGACATGACGCGGACTGGGTTCTGGCGGCGGGGGAGCGTGCGCGCTGTGCGGCCTGGCCTTGGCCGCGCTGGTCCTCGCGGGCTGTTCGTCGGCCCGGACGGGCCTCGGGACCTCGGATGAGTCGTGCTACCTCGCGCTCCCGACGGCGGCCAAGGCGGTCGGCGGCCAAGGACACCTGGAGGGCATCCGTAAGTACACGATCAGCAACCTCAAGGGCGTCGCGCCGCGGCTCTACGACAGCCTGGCCGACCAGGTCCCCAAGGGCCAGGCCGTCTGCGTCGCCGGGTACTCCGGCACCTTCCACGAGGACATGGTGACGAAGCCGCTCGGGCGGGCCACCGGCAAGCTCGCCGTGGTCGTGGTCACCTCTCCGGGGAACAAGGTGCTCGGGACGCTGATCCTCACCAAGACCCCGGTGCGCTTCCAGCACACACACCCCTTCTGAGCGCTATCGGTCAGGCCGGCGCCGCGTGGCCGGTCTCCCGACGCCCGAACGCGAGCTCGACCAGGTCGCGCACGTGGACGTCACGTGCCTGGCGCCGGAGCGCGGCGTCGGGGTTGTCGCGCGGCACGAGCAGCACCAGGCCGCCGGGATGGGCCCGGAAGCGCAGCGGCGTCTCGAGCTCCAGCGCCTCGCCGTCGATCCCGGCGAAGACGCGCCCCGACCGTGACGACACCTCGAACTCGGTGCAGGTGAACTGGTAGACCGCGCTGCGGCTGGCGCCCGGCCCCGCCGTCAGTCCCGCCAGCGTGCGGCTCACGGCCTCGGCCGCCTCGAGCCCGCTCGACGCGGCCACTGCGAAGACGCCGAGCGTTCCCGTGCTCAGGCTGCGCCGTTGCGACATGTCGGGCGAGGCGCTGAGGACGTAGGGGTTGTTGGAGACCTGGAGCAGGAAGGCACCGTCCACCCGGGTGCCGTCCGGGCTCGTGAACTGGAGGTCGAACGGCTCGGCCCGCGCGCCGAGCAGCTCGGGCAACAGCCTCGTCGAGGTCGCGAACTTCGCGTCCCGGTACTCCGCGCGCTGCACGATCGTGGCGTAGACGCCGAACGAGGCGTTGTTCACGAAGAAGCGTTCGTTGACCGTCGCGTAGTCGACCCGGCGCTCGATGGCGTCGCCGAACGCCCGCACGCTCTTGCGGGGATCGTCCCGGTCCAAGCCGAGGTCCAGGGCGAAGTGGTTGCGGGTACCGGCCGACACGCAGACGAACGGCAACCCGCACTCCGTCGCGATCGAGGCGACCAGCGCCTGTGACCCGTCGCCCCCGGCCATCCCCAGGCAGTCGGCACCACCGGCCACGGCGGCACGGGCCAACTCGCCGAGGTCCGTGTCGTGGTCGAGCATGACCGTTTCCACGCCGAGCGACGAGGCCAGCTCTTGCAGCCCGAACCGTTCGACCTTGCCGCCCCCCGACCACGGATTGCAGAGGAGGACCGGACGTTGGGGCGGCGGGACGGGCGACCCCTCCGTCGACGTCGTCCCGCGCAGCGAGGTCAACACGGCCGCCCGGGCCGAACCGACGGCGACGGCCAGGAGGGCCAGGCAGACGACGACCTTGATCAGCCAGGCCCAGGAGGTGTCGTGGGCGCCCAGGGTGCCGAAGGCAATCAGCGCCCCGGCCGCGAGGACGACGAGGAGGCCGACGATGCGGCGGGCCCCCCGTTGGCTGACGACCGCCCACCCGCCGGCGATCCCGACGACGAACCCGGCGAGGCCGAGGGCGACGTACGCACCGTTTCTGAACACGAAGACCACGACGGCAGCCAGCAACCCGATCGAGGCCACGATCGCAACGACGGCCTCCAGTCGTGCGATGTGCCGCAGGCGGGACACCGGGGCCGTCGTCCCGTTGCGCTGCGTGCGCAGGCTCACGGACGGCGGCGCGCGGGCGATCGGACGTACGATGCGCGCGTGGGGGATGTGCGTGTGCTGCCTCGGATGGCGTCGACGTCGGGTCGCAACTGGTTCCCTCCCGCGTTGCATCGTAGAGGGGCGCCCCGAGTGACGAAAGAGACGGGATCGGGGTCCCTTGCTCTGTCGATGGGCCTGAGGTGAGCGGGACCACCGATCGCCTGACCCGGTGGGTACCGGGCATCCGTCTGGTGCGGGGCTACGACTCCAAATGGCTCCGGCCCGACCTCGTGGCCGGCCTCGTGCTGGCCGCCATCCTCGTACCCCAAGGCATGGCCTACGCCGAGCTGGCGGGCCTGCCGCCGGTGACGGGCCTCTACACGACCATCGGCTGTCTCGTCGGCTACGCCGTCTTCGGCCCGTCACGGGTGCTGGTGCTGGGTCCCGATTCGTCGGTGTCACCGATGATCTTTGCCGCCATCCTGCCGCTGATGGTCGTGGGCGACCCCCATCGCGCCATCGCACTGGCCGGGATGTTGGCGGTCATCGTTGCGCTCATCGAGATCGGCTTGGCGCTGCTCAAGCTGGGCTTCATCGCCGACCTGCTCTCGAGCGAGGTGCAGGTCGGCTACATGAACGGCCTGGCGTTGGTCATCATCGTCGGGCAGCTGCCGAAGCTCTTCGGATTCTCGACCGATGCGGAGGGATTCGGCCCCGAGGTCAAGGCGTTCTTCTCGCACCTCGATCAGACCGTCGGCGCCGCCCTCTTCGTCGGTGTCCTCGTCCTCGCCGTCCTCATCGGCCTGTCACGGCTCACCCGGCGCATCCCCGCCGTGCTGGTCGGCATCGTCCTGGCCACCGTGATCTCGGCGGTCTTCGAGCTGAAGGCGCACGGCGTCTCGACGGTCGGGGCCCTGCCGCAAGGTCTGCCGCGCCCGGCGGTGCCTTGGACAAAGTTCTCCGACATCGGCCCGCTCATGATCGCCGCGGTCGGCATCACGTTGGTCTCCTTGGCCGACACGATCGCCACCTCCTCGAGTTTCGGGGCCCGACGGGGCGAAGAGGTCGACCCCAACCAGGAGATGATCGGCATCGGGGCGGCCAACCTGGCGGCTGGATGCCTGCAGGGCTTCGCCGTGTCGACCAGCGGCTCGCGCACCGCCGTCGTCGAGCAGGCCGGGGCGAAGTCACAGCTGGCGTCGGTGGTCGGCGCGGCCGTGGTCATCGCGCTGCTGCTCTTCTTCAACTCTCTCCTGGCCGACCTCCCGCAGTCGGCGCTGGCCGCCGTGTTGATCATGGCGGCCACGTCGTTGCTCGACCTCGACGCCCTCCGCCGGTTCTGGCGCGTCCGCAAGAGCGCCTTCTTCCTGTCGCTCGTCGCCAGCCTCGGAGTGATCGTGTTGGGGGTCCTCCAGGGCATCGTCATCGCGATCGCCCTGGCCATCGTCCTCTACTTCCGGCGTGGTTGGCGGCCCGAGGGGCACGTCCTCGGGTTCGTGCCGGCGCTGCACAGTTGGCACGCCGCGTCGAGCCACCCGGAGAGCACGCAGCTCCCCGGCGTCGTCGTGTACCGGTGGGAGGCGCCCCTGTTCTTCGCCAATGCCTCGGCCTTCCGGACGGCCGTGCGCCGGCTCGTGGCCGACCGCGCCCCTCGATGGGTGGTGGTGCAGAGCGAGGCCATGACCGACGTCGACGTCTCCGCCGCGCAGATGCTCGAGCAGCTCGACCGGGAGTTGAACGCGCGCGGCACCCACTTGGCCTTCGTCGAGCTCCGCACGCCCCTCCAGGACCTGGTGCAGCGCTACGGGCTCTTCGAGACGATCGACCGCGACCGCTTCTACCCGACGCTCGAGCAGGGGCTCCAGGCCATCGAGAACGAGGGGGACGAGCAGTCGTCGCCCTCGTGAGCAGCGCGGTTACGCGTCCAGCTTGGGGATCGTCGTCACCAGGTGGTCGGGCACCGCGTCGTAGCGCTCGTGCGACGCCGAGAAGGAGCCCCGCCCGCCCGTCAACGCGCGCAGGTCCACCGCGTAGCGGGTGATCTCCGCCGTCGGCACGGTGGCCGTCACGGTCTGGTACCCCTCCAGGTCGGCCTGGTCCGTCCCGACGATGCGGGCCCGGCGCGAGCTCAGGTCACCCAGCACGTCGCCCTGGCAGTCGTCGGGGATCGTGACGACGAGCTTGCTCACCGGCTCGAGCACGATCGGCCCGGCCTCGGCCATGGCCGTGCGGATCGCCGAGCGCGGCGGCCATCTTGAAGCTGACCTCGTTCGAGTCGACGGAGTGCGCTTTGCCGTCGTCGACGGTCACCGAGACGTCGACGACGGGGTAGCCGAGCAGGCCGCCGCCGGCGAACGTCTCCATGACGCCCTTCTCCACGGCGGGGATGTACTGGCGCGGGATGGCGCCGCCCACGACCTCGTCGTGGAACTCGAAGCCCTCGCCGCGCCCCAGCGGCTCGAGGCGGAGGTGGCACACGCCGAATTGGCCGTGACCGCCCGACTGCTTCTTGTGCTTGCCCTCCGCCTGCGCCACCTTGGTGATCGTCTCGCGGTACGCGATGCGCAGGTCCTCGCGCTCGACGTGCACGTTGCACTTGCGCTCCAGCCGCTCGAACGTCACGGCGAGATGCACCTCACCGCTCACCCCGAGGATCGTCTGGTGCGTCTCGTCGTCGCGGCTCACGCTCAGCGTGGGGTCCTCGTCGCAGAGCCGCTGCAGCGCCGACATCAACTTGTCGTCGTCGGCCCGGGTGGCCGGCTTCACCGCGACCGCCAGTGCGGGCGGCGCCAGGCCGGGCCCCACGACGCTGATCGGCTGGCCCTTGGGCGCCAGCGTGTCGCCGGTCCGGGTCCCGTTCAGCCGGGGCACGGCGACGAAGTCACCGGCCGCCACGGTGGAGGCCGGCGTGGCGGCGTGCCCGGCCATGGTCTGCAACGCGTGCAGCCGCTCCTCCTCGCGACTGCGCGTGTTCACCAGCACCGTGTCGGGCTGCAGGGTGCCCGAGACCACCTTGCACAGCGACATCTTGCCGGTGTGCCCGTCGTTGAACGTCTTGGTCACCGTCAGCACGGTCGGCCCGCCGGGGTCCGACGGGACCTCCACCGTCTCGGTGCCCGCCGACGCCAGCAACGGCGGCCGCGACGCCGGGCTCGGGCACAGCTCCTCGATCAGCCGGGCGAGCCGGTCCACCCCCACGCCGCTGGCGGCCGAGCAGCACAAGACCGGGAAGACGCTGGCCGACGCCACGCCGCCGGCCAGGCTCTTCTCGAGCTCCGTGTAGTCGAGCGTCTCGCCGTTGAGGTACCGCTCCATCAGGTCGTCGTCCCCGACGACGATGCCCTCGACCAGCTGCTCGTGGACGGTGTGCTCCTCGTCCACGAGGTCCTCGGGGATCGGGCCCTCGTGACCCGCCGGGGGGACCGTGCCGTCGACCGCACCGCCGGCGATCGGGTCGTCGTAGTGCGTGGCCGTGTCGTCGAGCAGGTCGATGACGCCGTGGAAGTCGGCCTCGTGACCGATGGGCAGTTCGACGGGCGCCACGCCGGCCCCGAAGGTGTCACGGATCTGCGCCAGCGTGCGGTCGAAGTCGGCGCGCTCGCGGTCCAGCTTGTTGATGACGATCACCCGGGGCACACCGAGGGCGGCTGCGGCACGCCAGGCGTCTTCGGTCTGCGCCTGGACGCCGTCGGTGGCGCTGACGACGACCACCGCCAGGTCCACGTTGGACAGCGCCGTGATCATCTCGCCGGCGAAGTCGGCGTAGCCCGGCGTGTCCAGGAGGTTCACCTTCACGCCGTTGACGGTGAAGGGCGCCAGGCTCGTCGAGATGGTGAGCTGACGCGCCACCTCCTCGGGCTCGAAGTCCATGACCGTGGTGCCCTTTTCCACCGTGCCGCGCCGGGCGAGCGCCCCGGTGACCGCCAGCAGCGCCTCGGCCAAGGTCGTCTTGCCCGCACCGTGATGCCCGACGAGGGCAACGTTGCGGATGGCGGTCGGGTCGTGTGGCACCTGGTCCCTCCCCTGTGCTGCAACCGGGCCTGACTGGCTCGTCGAATCCGAGTGTACGACCGCGGGGCTCGGCTTTGCTCGGGCGCTCTCAGGCCCTCAGCGGGCCACCCGGGCGCACGCCGACGCGTTCGTCGTATCGTTGGCGGCGTCGTAGCTGGGGGTGAACGTCCCCGGGGGCTCGACCCAGACGTGGCCCGCCGAGTCCCAAAGCACCACGTAGAGGTTGTCGCCCGGCGGCATCTTGAGATAAGGCCCCGGCGGTGTGGCGCTCGTGAGCGGGGCGAAATTGGTCGGGTAGGAGGCGGCGCTCCACGGGGCCGGGGGCGTCGGGTAGGCGCCGGTCGCCGCCTCATATGCGGCCAGCGCGGTCGCCACGTCCGAGGCGTCGGACCGGCAGTCCGCCACTGCGGCCGCCGCCGGGATCCCCGAGGTCCCGCCCGTGCCGGGCGTCGTGGTCGCGGGCGCGCCGGGCGTCGTCGTCCCGATCGTGGTCGAGGTCGCCGTTGTCGCCGTGTTGTCCGAGAGCGTCGCCGCCGAGATGACCGCCACGATCAAAATCACGACGAGCAGCCCGGCCAGGCCGAACAGGATCCCGAGGCTGCTCGCACCGTCCTCGTTCCGGAGCCGGGGGCGTCGCCCGTGTCCCACTGGGCCTCCAGTCGCCAAACCGCCAGTGACCGCCGAAGCTTACGTCCCGCCCGCCCCGAACCCCCGGTCCGCGCCCGCAGCGCCGGGTCGTACTGGTGGCGGACGGAGTAGCGCACGAACAGCCCCAGCGTGTCGACGAGCAGGAGCCACACCGCCTTGAGCGAGATGGTCGACCCGAACCGCTCCTCGATCCGCACCGGCGCCTCCACGATCTTCGTGTACCCGAGCCGGTGCGCCAGCACCAACAACTCCAAGTCCAGGGCGAAACGGCTCTCGCGCAGCAGCGGCAGCACGTCGGCGATCACCCGTCGGTCGACGAGCTTGATCCCCACCTGCGTGTCGCGCACCTTCAGCCGGAACAACAGGTGGATGAGGTGCTGGTAGCCCCACGAGTACAGCCGGCGCAGCGGCGGGTAGTGCACCGACGACTCGGGGTGGCGCTTGCTCCCGATGATGATGTCGGGCTCCTCGGTCCGCATGATCGACACGAACGGCGCCAGGAACTCGGGGGAGATGTCGCCGTCGGCGTCGATGAACCCGAGATACCGCCCTCGTCCCATCCCCAGCCCCGCCCGCAGCGCGGCCCCCTTGCCGGCGTTCGTGGCGAAGTCCATCCGCCGTACCATGCTCTCGGGGAATCCCTCGAGCAGGAACGGGCTGCCGTCGGTCGAGCCGTCGGACACGGCGATGATCTCGAAGGTCATGCCCGACGCGTCCAGCACGCGCACCATGTGCGCGACCGTCGAGCGCAGCCGCATCCCGGGGTTGTAGTACGGCACGACGATCGACACGTCGAGCGTCGGGTCCGGCAACACCGTGATGTGCGGCTTCGCCGTGCTCTGTGGCTCGGACACCGGCTCCATCAGATCGACAACGCCCTCACACGCTCAGCTCACACGACACGTCGGCCCCCCGGCGTCCCCGCCTCGGGCAGTTCCCCGGCGGCGAGGCTATCGGACCGCTTCGCCGCTCTCGCCGCACCCGTCGAGCTCTACCCGGAGGTCTTGGCGTCGTCGTGGACACGCCCACGCTGAGATTCACGTTCATCCCCAGCATCTTGTGCCCTGGCACCGGGCAGAAGACGTCGTACGTGCCCTTCTTGAACGTCACGGTCAGCTTGGCGTCTGCCCCGGCGCGAGGTTCTTGGTGTGCGGGTTGCTCAGCCCCGGCCCCGTGATCTCGAGGGCGTGCGTGACGTGGCCCTTGTTCTTCGTGACAAACGTGTAGCGCCCCGGGGCGAACGTCTTCTTCGACAGCGCGATGTGGAACTCGGTCTCGACAGCGGTGACCGTCGTCGCCTTCGTGCTGGCGCCCGCCGGGCCCGCCACGACCAGCGACGTGGCCCCGAGCCCGAGCACCCCCGTCGCCAGGGCGGCGAGCGGAAGGAGCGCCAGGCGCCCGGCACGGCCCCGATTGCTCGATGCGGATCGGTACGTCACAGGTTCTCTCCTCTTCGTTCTTCGCGCCGATGGTACGGCGCAGCCGCCGCCGAGGATTGGCGCCACCCGGTCCGCCCCACACCGCCGACCAGCCAGTACGCTCCCCAGCACCACCCGCCCCGGCGTTGCAACGCCCGCCGCCCCGGGTAAACCACATGTGCCCACCCGGGCCATTTGGCGACCGGATGGTAAACTCGCTCTCACGCAGCGCGGCCTTACCGCAGGCCAGCGCACGACAAGGAGTCGCAGTCGTATGTTCGACGGCCGCTGGCGTAACGGCGTCGATCGGACCACCAGTCCGATTGGCCAGGCCCTCCACCGCCATGGCATCACCGCTGACGTGCTCACGGCCACCGGCCTGATCTCGGCCACGGCGACGGCCGTCCTCGTGGCCACCGGCCACCTGCACTGGGCGATCGTGACGCTCATCCTCACCGGCCTGCACGACCTCCTCGATGGCCCCGTCGCCAAAGCCGCGGGCACCGCGTCCGTCCGCGGCGCCTTCTTCGACTCCGTCACCGATCGCGTGGCGGACGCCGTCGTCATGTTCGGCGCCTCGTGGTATCTCCTTTCCCGAGGCGATGGCCACCTCGCGCTTCTGCCCATGGCCATCCTGGGGGTGACCGCGCTCGTCTCCTACGAACGGGCCAAGGCCGAGTCGCTCGGCCTCCCCGCCAAGGGCGGCCTCATGGAGCGCGGCGAGCGCATGTTCCTCTTCGGCATCGGCCTGTTGAGCACGGTCATCTTCGTCCCCGTCCTCTGGGTCCTTCTCGTCCTCACCTCCTTCACCGCCATCGCCCGCTTCGTCAAGGTCTGGAACGCCGCCTCCGGCCGCGACGCCGTGATCGCCCGCCGCATCGAGGCCTGGCGCGAGGGCCGGGTCGACTCGCGCTGGCGCACCTGGCGCGAGTCCCGCGCCTCGACGCACGGCACCCACGCGGCCAGCCGCACGCCCCGCACCCCGCGCACGCCCCGCACCCGCACGACGTCGGGCGCCCCGGTCGGTCGCTGGCGGGCCCGCCGCCAAGAGTCGCTCTCCAGCCGCTCGGGACGCACGATGCGCGACCGTCGTCGCGCCGAGCGTGGGCACAGCACGACCTCGGGCGGCACGCCACGGCGGTTCACCACTCGCCGCCCGACGCCGCCGCAGTCCGGCTCATCCTCCTGATCCGCACGCCACCGACCCCACCACCGTCCCTGGGGCGTCGTGTGACCTCTGAAGACGCCGTCGTCGCGATCGACCGCGCCGAGGTCCCTTCCGGCCAAGTGGCGCGACAAGGCGAAGTACCTGACCTACACCGGCCTCGGCGCGGCCATGGGCCACATGCCCGAGCCGTTGGCCCACGGCGTCGCCCGTGGCGTGGCGGGTGTGATGGCCCGACGCGGCGGACCGGCGCTCCAGATGCACGAGCGCCACATGCGACGCGTGCTCGCCAGCGAGTGCCCCGACGGCGTCGAGCCCGATCCCGCCCTCGTCCGGCGCCTGAGCACGCGGAGTTTCGACTACTACGCCCGCTACTGGGCCGACGGCGCACGCCTGCCCTACGAGACCGAGGCGGGGGTGCGGCTGCACTTTCGCCTCGAGAGCGGGCGTGAACACCTGACCAAGGCCATGGCCGACGGCAAGGGCATCGTCATGGCGCTCCCGCACGTCGGCAGCTGGGAGTGGGGCGGGTACTGGCTCGCCCTCGAGGGGATGCCGATGACGGCCGTCGTCGAGGTGCTCGAGCCCGAGGAGCTCTTCGAGTGGTTCATCGCGAAGCGCGCCGCCATGGGTCTCACCGCCGCGCCCCTCGGCGAGGGCTCGAGCGCCGCGCTCGATCCGGGCCCTCAAGAAGAACGAGGTTGCCGGCCTCGTGAGCGACCGCGATCTCGTGGGCAACGGCGCCGAGGTCGAGTTCTTCGGCGAACGCACCACGCTGCCAGGAGGCGCCGCCACCCTGTCGATCCGCACCGGGGCGCCGCTGATCCCGGTGTGTGTCTACTCGGGACCCGGTCGGAACTGGCACACTGCCGTTGTGCACCCTCCGATGGACACGACGAGGAAGGGAACGCTGCGCCAGGACATCGCGCGCATCACCCAGGACCTCGCCCACGTGTTCGAGTACGACATCCGCCGACAGCCCGAGCAGTGGCACATGTACCAGCCGAATTGGCCGAGCGACCCGCGCTGACGCCATGAAGCTCGCCATGCTGTCGCCGTACGCGCTCGACTCGCCCCGGCGGCGTGCAGGGGCAGGTCATCGGGCTGTCCCGGTCCCTCCGTGGCCTCGGACACGACGTGACCATCGTCTGCCCCGCCGACCCCGACGTCGAATTCCCCGAGTCGGCCGGAGAGCACTACGTCGTCGGCCGCCCTACCGACCTGCATTCGAACGGGTCCGTGGCGCCGGTCGCCTTTTGGCCCTCGTTGGCCGCACGCGCCGAGCACTTCGTCCGCGCCGGCGGCTTCGACGTCGTGCACGTCCACGAGCCGTTGGCGCCGATGGCGGCGTACGGCCTCGTCCTGACCGACCCCCTCCCAATGGTCGGCACGTATCACCGCGCCGGCCTATCCAGTTGGGTGGGGCCACTGAAGCCGCTGGTCGAACTCGTCGGGCGGCGGATGGACGTCCGGGTCGCCGTCTCCGACGCCGCCCGCGCCACGGGGAGCAGTCCAGCGGCGGGAATTTCGAAGTCCTGTTCAACGGCGTCGATGTCGAAAGCTACGAGTCCGCCCCCCGCGGTACGCGACGACCACGACCCGCCTCGTCCCACCGTGCTGTTCGTCGGACGCCACGAGCAGCGCAAGGGCCTCGGGGTGCTGCTCGATGCCTTTGCGATGGTGGAACGCCCCGCCGTGTTGTGGGTGGCCAGCGAGGGACCGGCGACCGAGGTGCAGCGCCGGCGTCACCCTGAGTCCGACCGCGTGCACTGGCTCGGCGTCCTGAGCGAGGAGGACAAGGCAGCGCGCCTCGCCGGCGCCGACGTGCTGTGCGCGCCCTCGCTGCACGGTGAGTCCTTCGGGATCGTGCTGCTCGAAGGGATGGCGGCCGGATGCGCAGTCGTGGCCTCCGACATCGAGGGGTACCGAATGGCGGCGGGCGGGCACGCGGCCCTGGTACCCCCGGGCGACAAGGAGGCGCTCGCCCGTGCATTGGGCGTGGCGTTGGCCGACGCCGTGGAGGGCGCTGGACAGTCCGCGCCCGAGGCGCGCAAGGCAGCGCTGGAACATGCCCGCCACTGGTCGATGCAGACCTTGGCCGAGCGCTATGTCGACGTGTACGAGCGCGCCATCGCGTCGTACAAAGCGCGTAAGTCCTAGGCGGTCGCCGAGGCTCCGGCCAACTCAGCCTCCTGCTCGGATGGCGCGTCGACATGCGGCGCACTGGCCAAGAGCCGGTCCGCCTGCTCTGCAGTCACGCTGGTCGACGTGCCGCAGATGGCGCACGTGGTCCGGTACGTCGTCGGCAACGGTACGAGCGGCACGAAGAAGAGCCGGAAGAACGTCCGCACGCTGCAGACGTCCTGCGCCGACGCGGCCTGACACGTCGGACACGGGGCGAGGATCGTCGCGAGCCGGCGCGGCGTGCGCTTGAAGAAAATGACGAACACTGGTCCCCCTCACTTAGCCAGGTTCAGATGCCGACCACGCCGGCTACTGCACCGTATCGGGAAGGGTCCCAACGGCGTGTTGCCGCCCAGGTGCGATCAGGTGGTATCCGTTCGGCGGAGCGAATGGACAGGCCTAGAAGGGGGTCAGCCCTCGGCGGACTTCTTGATGGCGGCCAACGTCGCAGGGATGCCTTGCTCGGCGGCGACGGCCCGGGCGGCGATCTGCGCCTGCGCGTCGTCGGGGAAGCGCTGCTCGAAGAGGGCTTGGCCCTCGGACGGGAGATCCCAGGTCTCTATGACCTCGGTCCCGCCCGACACCGGGTTGAGGGTGTAGCTCCAGCGGGCGCGGGTCGGCGGCTCGGCCACGACCCATGCGAATTCGCTTCCCGGTTCGGCAGCCACGACCTCCGACCGCGTCTCCCATGTGCGCTCGGGTGTGATGTTGCGACCGGTGAACATCGCCCCCACCGTGGGTCCGGCTCCCTCGTCCCACCAACATTCCTTGCAGACTGGGCTCCACTCGCCCATGCGGGTCACGTCCGTGATCAGGGCGTAGATCTCCTCGGGGGGACGGTTGATGAAGATCGAGCCGGTACGGGTGACGGGGTCCATGCGATCAGTATGACCACGTCGGCTGCCGATTGCTCTGGAACCGGTGCGACCCGCGGGATCGGGGTCCGCAGGTGTGGTCGGGGTGGCCCGCCAGGCAGCGCCGGGGGCAAATCTCCCGAGGAGGCTCCCAGGCGGAGGGTGGATCTCCATCAACCGACGCTCGTAAAACGCCCCGCTCTGGGTCTCGCAACCCAGATGATCTCAATTTCGTGTCGAATTTCGAGCCATCCGTTCGTCGTGATGCCAAAGGCAGAACGCTTCAGGACAGATCAGGAGATCGCCGGCATGACAGTGGATCGCCAGGATGCCCCTTTGTCACAGGGTGAACCTAGTGTCGTCGACCGAGCTGACCCTCAGCCCCCATGGAAGACCGCCGGTTCTCTGGTGGTCTTCCATTTTGGGAGGTCTGACCTGCGGGCGAACCAATCTCAACCACACAGGGCCCTTCGTTGAAACCTGGAGGAATGATGACATCTGATTCGCGGAAATGGCTCGCTCTTGCAGTCATCTGTATCGCCCAATTCATGGTCATTCTCGATGTCTCCATCGTGAACGTGGCGCTGCCGTCGATTCAGCGGGGTCTCCACTTCTCCGAACAGAACCTCCTGTGGGTCTTGAACGCGTACGCCCTGATGTTTGGTGGGTTTCTCATGCTCGGCGGCCGCGTGGCCGACAAGCTGGGACGGCGCCGGGTGTTCGTGACGGGCGTGGTCCTCTTCACCACGGCCTCCCTGTTCTGCGGATTGGCTACCTCGACCGGTTGGCTGGTGACAGCCCGGGCCGTGCAGGGACTCGGTGCCGCGATCCTGTCTCCGGCCGCACTCTCCATCCTCACGGTCACCTTCGAGGAGGGACGAGAGCGCAACACCGCGCTGAGCATCTGGGGAGCCATCGCCGGCGCTGGCGGCGCGTTCGGAGTCTTGCTCGGCGGAGTGCTCACCCAAGAGTTCGGCTGGCAGTGGATCTTCTACGTGAATGTGCCTATCGGCTCGTTGGTCGTCCTGGCGAGCTTCTTCATTCTCACGCCAACCCTGGCGGAGGACGAGAACCGGGGATTCGACATCCCGGGCGCGGTCACTCTCACCGGCGGCCTGGTCTTGATGGTGTTCGCGCTGGTCAAGAGCACCAGTTGGGGTTGGGCCTCAGCCAAGACACTGGGGACTCTGGCGATCGCCTTGGTGCTCATCGCGCTTTTCGTCGTCATCGAGCGCCGGACGAAATCCGCTCTGGTCCCCCTCTCGACCTTCCGCAACCGGAGCCTCAGTGTGTCCAACATGGTCTCGCTCGCCTTGGGCGCGTCCATCTTCTCGATGTTCTATTTCCTTTCGCTGTACATGCAGGAGGTCCTGGGGTATTCCGCCCTCAAGACTGGAGTCGGTTATCTGGCGATTGCGTGCTCGATCATCGTCGCGGCTGGAGCAGCGCAATCGCTGGTTGCCAAGTTTGGCGTCCGACTCGTTCTGACCGCGGGCATGACGTTGGCGGCAGGCGGACTCATCTATTTCGCCCAGATCTCGCCTCACGGCACCTACGTCGGCACCCTGTTACCTGGGTTTCTTCTCGCAGGCGTCGGCCTTGGCCTCTCGTTCGTGCCGGTAACCATCGGCGCAATGAGCGGTGTCGCGCATGAGGAGGCGGGCGTCGCATCAGGATTGATAACGACGACCCAACAGATCGGCGGGGCACTCGGGGTGGCGGTCCTCTCCACGCTCGCTGTGTCAGCAACGACGAGATTCATCGGCGCACACGGCCATGGGGCACTGGTCCAGACAAACGCGCTCAATCACGGCTTCTCGATCGCCTTCTGGTTCGGCGCGGTCTTTGCGGGGATCGGTGCCCTCATTGCCTTCTTCGGCATGGACCGCACTCGTATCACTGGAGCCGTTGCGTCGGCGCCCTCGATCGAAGAAGGGCCGATCCAGGTCGAGCCGGTGTCGTCGTGACGACGGCGCTCCGACGCTGACGAGGCTGCGCCACAGGTAGCGCTCGTCTTGGCGGACGCGGCCACCCCCCGGGATCAGGGCGTGCAGTTGTAGTCGGGGTGGCCCGAGAGGGCGGCGCCGAGCTGGGGCGGCGATTCGGCCAGTGACGCCGTGGTCGGCACCGTGATGCAGTGGCTCGTGCGGGGGAGCGCCCCGCCCGGCGGGGTGATCTCGCTGGCGAAGGACGACGACAGATGCGGCTCGGGCGACGACGCGGTGAGACAGTCGGCGCCGTCGCCCTGGAGGAAGCACCCGAGCCAGGCCGTCGCGTAGTGCGCCGAGACGGCCAGCGACCATGGAGTCCGCGGGATGAACGGCGTGTCGATGAAGTCGGTGTGCACGCCGCCTTCGAGCACGATCAGCGAGAGCGCGCTCGTGCCGGGGCCGTCGGTACGCAATTCGTCGTAGAGCGGCTTGATCTCCTCGTAGCCGATGCCCATGCCGCCGGCGCCGAAGTCGACCCCGGCCACGGCCGGACCTACGAGCGTCGGTGAGCCGTCGAAGTCCGACGTCTGGAACTGGATCGGGATGGTGGCCGCCGAGGTGGCGGCGCCCGAGAGCGAGACGCCGGCGGCGAGCCGGGGGAGCGGTTGGCCGTCGGCGCCGTCGGGCCCCTTGCTCTGGAAGTACACGTAGTTGAGCATGCTGAGCGCGCCCATGGAATGGCCGACGACGGCCACGTGGGACGGGTCGATCAGGTTGAACGCGGGGTCATCGACGTTGGCGCCAGCAGGCGCGAGATCGGGGTTGTGCAGTTCGGGATTGCCGGCGACGGCGGCTGCGGCCTGGCTCGGGGGCGTGGGGTCGGTCGTGAGAGGGAGGAGCGGCGTGGAGCGGGCGAGGTCGACGATGGGTGTGATGGGATCGTCGAGCATCCAGCGGACGACGTCTTCGAGGTCGCGGCATGCCCCGCCGAAGGTGCAGCCCGTCGTCGGCGGCGAGAACAGGTTGGCCGCACTGCCTTCGGACGCACCCTGGCCGGCGGGGTCGTAGGTGAGGACGATGTCCCCCTGGGCGGCGAGCGTCATGGCCATCCAGAAGTAGTCGCTCTGGTCGGAGGCGATCCCGTCGGAGATGACGACCGCGGGGAAGCTGTGCGCTTGCCCTGTGGGCGGGTTCAGGGCTGCGCCCGGGAGCCAGAGCGTGGCGGCGAGGGCGAGGCCCCGGGCGTCGACGATTGTCTCCTGTTCGGCGAGGCCGGTTCGGTACGTCGTGTTCGGCACGCCAGGTGCCGCGCACGCCCCAGACGTCGTTTCGTACGTGACAGCGCCGCTTTCGGCGATGCACGGGTAGAGGAATGCACCGGTCGCCGGGTGGGTGCTCGGGCTGCCCAGGCCTTGGGCGCCCTGGGCCCCTTGCTCCATCGCGACCAGGTCGCCGGGGTCGCCGAAGACGCCGTTGTGGTCGAAGTCGGGGAGGAAGTCGGGGTTGGCGACGTCGGTGACGTCATCGTTGGCGACGACCGGGCGCAGGTGGACGAGCTCGGAGGCCATCTGCTCGGAGAGGTCGACGGCGGCCGTGCCTGGGTCGGCGGAGAAAGCGGTGGCGATCTCGCCGGGGAACTCCTGGCCGACTGCGGTGGCGGCCTCCTCGATGATTTGGGTCAGGGCGTACTCGCCCAGGGAGGGGTCGGTGATGTTCTCGACCGGACTCTCGGCCCAATCGAGGAACGAGGTCAGCGGGTAGACGACGCCGCTCGCATCGCCCGGGGTCGGGAGCGCCTGGGTGGGCGTGGATGCGGCGGCTGCGGGCGTCGTGCCGGACGCAGCCAGGGGGAGAACGGCGGCCAGGGCCGCGAAAATGCTGATGACCGCCGTGAACGTCGTGCTCCGCCGCACGTACTCAGTCTCGGTGAGGGGCCGACGGAGGTCAAAAGCACGAAGGGCCCTGCCGTAGACTGGCCGTTCCATGGCCGACCAGAACAACGCATCGGGGAGCACGCCCAAGGGCGGCGGCAGTGGGGGTGGGGGCGGCGCTGGCAGCGGGGGCGGCGGGGGCAACCGGAACAGGAACCGCAACCGGAACCGGAACCGGGGTGGCGGCGGTGGTGGCTCAGGGCAGGCACAACAGCAGAAGAAGAGCCAGGGCCCTAGCGCCGGAGGCGGCCAGCGCTCCGGCGGCGGCAATCGCGGTGGCGGGGGCGGGGCGCGGCCGTGGATCCGGTGGCGGTGGCGGCGGCGGTGGCGGGGGCAACAGAAACAGGAATCGGTCCCGCTCGGGCGGCGGCCAGCGTCCGCGAAGTGGCCAGGGTCAGCCGAGGACTGCCGTTGCGCTCGCTCCGGCGGCTCCACCCGAGCCGCTCGTCACGCAGCAGAGCCTTGGGTCGCCCATCGTGTACCCCGAAGAGCTGGCGGCGAACCGACGCCGCATCGTGCGCTTGTGCGCCTGGACCGCGGCCATCCCCGCGCTGCTTCTCTTCGCGCTCTTGACGGTGGCCGTTGACATCATCGCTGGGGTCGTCGCGTTCGTCATCGCCGGCGGCCTGCTGATGTACGCGATGTGGCGCCTCAGTCCGCGGGTGGCGCTCCGTCGCATCGGGGCCCGTCCGGCCGACGAGGACGACGACCCTCGGCTGTTCAACGTGACCGAGGGCCTGTGCGCCACGTTCGGGCTCTCCATGCCCACGCTGCACATACTCGACGACCCCGTGCCTAATGCGTGCGCCCTCGGCGAGAACGCTCGCCGCGCCGACTTGGTTGTCACGTCCGGGCTGCTGAACACGCTGCACCTCGTGGAGATCGAAGGCGTGATCGCCCACGAGCTCGCGCACGTCAAGCGGGGGGACAACGGCGTCTCTTGCGTGGCCATCACGCTGGCGACCATGTGGGGCGGTGAGAAGACGGTGCGTCGCTGCGTGGGGGAGGGCCGGGAGTATCGAGCCGACGCGATCGGCGCGTCGATCGTGCGGTACCCGAGCGGCCTGCTGGGCGCGCTGTGCGCCATGGAGCAGGCCCCACCGCCGGGGCCTGGATCGTTCTTCGCCTCACCGTCACTGTTCGGCTCCACCCGCTGGGTGTGGATCGACCCTTCGGTCGGGCACCGGGATGATCCCGTCGAGCCAGGCGACCTGGACGCCATCTCGGTGCGGGCCGCCGCATTGAGCGAGTGGTGAGAAGAGGCGGGCGGCCACCCTCGTAGACTGGGGGTATGAGCCTCGAATCCACCGGGACCTTCACCGTCAAGCGGGGGCTGGCGGACATGCTGCGCGGCGGCGTCATCATGGACGTCGTTAACGCCGAGCAGGCCAAGATTGCCGAGGACGCCGGCGCCGTGTCGGTCATGGCGCTCGAGCGGGTACCGGCCGATATCCGACGCGACGGGGGCGTGGCGCGGATGAGCGACCCGCTGCTGATCGAGGGGATCATCGATGCGGTGACGATCCCCGTCATGGCGAAGGCCCGGATCGGGCACTTCGCGGAAGCCCAGGTGCTCCAGTCACTGGGCGTGGACTTCATCGACGAGTCCGAGGTCCTGACGCCGGCCGACGAGGCGAACCACATCGACAAATGGCCGTTCACCGTGCCCTTCGTCTGCGGGGCGACGAACCTGGGCGAGGCGCTCCGGCGGATCTCTGAGGGCGCCGCCATGATCCGCTCGAAGGGCGAGGCCGGGACAGGCAACATCGTCGAGGCGGTGCGGCACTTGCGCTCGATTCTCGGCGACCTGCGCGCGATCACGGTCGCGGACCCGAACGAGCTGTACGGCTGGGCCAAGTCGCTCGGCGCGCCGGTTGGCCTCGTGCAGGAGATCGCAGTGTCCGGCCGGCTACCGGTGCCGCTGTTCTGCGCGGGCGGGATCGCCACCCCGTCGGACGCGGCGTTGGTCATGCAGCTCGGGGCCGAGGCGGTCTTCGTGGGCTCGGGGATCTTCAAGTCGGACGACCCAGCTCGTATGGCCTCGGCGATCGTCGAGGCGACGGCGCACTTCGCGGACCCCGACCACGTGGCCAAGGTGTCGCGCGGCCTGGGCGAGGCCATGCGCGGGCTGGAGGCCTCGGCGTACGGCGAGCACCTCGCCGACCGAGGGTGGTAGCGGAGGCGGCGGGACTCGTCAGTCCTTCCGGGTCGCCCCTATTGATCGGCGTCCTGAATCTGCAGGGTGACGTGCGAGAGCACGTCGCCGCGCTGCGCGACGTGGGTGCCCGGCCTCGTCTGGTCAAGTCCCCCGAGGACCTCGGTGCCCTCGACGGGCTGATCCTGCCCGGCGGAGAATCCACCACCCTGTCGATGTTGTTGGAGTCGACGGGACTCTTCGATGCGTTGGCAGAGGAGCTGCGGGCGGACTTGCCGGTCTTCGGCACGTGCGCGGGGTTGATCCTCTTGGCGCGGGAGGTCCTTGACGGACGGCCCGATCAGCGGACGTTCGGCCTGCTCGACGTCGTCGTGCAACGAAACGGCTACGGACGGCAGCGCCAGTCGTTCGAGGCTGACGTCGTCGTGGGGCCCGGCGAGGTGCCGCTCCTGCCGACGGTCTTCATACGGGCGCCACGGATCGTGTCCGTAGGCGAGGGGGTCGAGGTGCTGGCGGAGTTGGACGGGTCGCCGGTGTTGGTGCGTTCCGGTCGGGTGATGGCGTCGGTCTTCCACCCCGAGCTGACGGCAGATCGCCGGCTGCACCGGTTCTTTGCGCAGATCTGTGCGACCAAGCCCTCGCGGGTCGCAGACCTGGCCGGCGGGCCGCAAACGCCGTCGTAGTCAGGGCTAAAGCCTTGCGCCGCTATATCCTCACCATCAACTGCCCGGACCGGGTCGGCATCGTGGCGGCGGTAACGGGGCTGATCGCAGGGCACAGCGGCTCGGTGCTCGAGGCGGCGCAGCACGGGGACCTGGTGACGGGGCGGTTTTTCCTGCGGATCGAGATCGTCGCCGAGAGCCTGCCGGCGGGCTTTGGACCCGAGGAGCTGGCGTCGGCGTTCGAGCCGGTGGCGACGGAGTTCTCGATGGACTGGACGCTGCACGACACCGACGCGCCGAAGCGGGTCGTGCTCTTTGCAAGCAAGGAAGACCATTGCGTGGCGGACCTGCTGTACCGCTGGCGTAGCGGGGAGCTCGAGTGCGACATGACCAGCGTGATCTCGAACCACGAGGACCTGCGTGGACTGGTCGAGTGGCACGGCGTGCGGTTCCACTACGTCCCGGTGGGCAAGGATTCTGCGGACAAGACGGCGGCCTTCGACGAGATGGAGGCGATGCTGGCGGAGGACGGCGCCGACGTCATCGTGCTGGCCCGCTACATGCAGATATTGCCGGCATCCTTCTGTGAGGGCCGTGAGGGCCGGATCATCAATATTCACCACTCCTTCCTGCCGTCTTTCGCCGGTGCGCGCCCTTACCACCAGGCGTTCGATCGCGGCGTGAAGCTGATCGGCGCAACGTGCCACTACGTGACGGCGGAGTTGGACGAGGGACCGATCATCGAGCAGGACACGCGACGCATCGACCACGGCGATTCCGTTTCTGAGCTGCAGCGCGTGGGCCGCGAGGTGGAGCGCTCCGTGCTCGCCCGCGGGTTGCGCTGGCACTTGGAGGACCGGGTGCTCCTGAATGGGAACAAGACGGTGGTGTTCACTTAGGCGGGCCTTAGGAGTGGAAGGCGGGGTCGAGGCCGGCCAACGGCCGTCGCAGAGCAGCCTTGACGCCGCCGCGGCAAAGGTCCCGGCAGACACGATGGAGCAGGCCCCGGCGCACCGACGGGACCTGGTTGCCTCAGGTCTGGGAGAAAGAACTCCGAATCGGCGTACCGGTGCGACCGTTCTTTCTTCGTGGAGAGAACGAGTCGAGCATCTGCGGGATCGCAGAGGGGGCGAGCTGAAGGGCGGGGTCCGACGTTGGCGGCCCGACGTGGGCGTCCACTGTGCCGGGACTTCGTTGGCGACGCTCGGTCGGCCGAGCTCGCCGAGAGCATTGCGGCTCATCAGGTAGCAATCTCGGAACATGAGGGCGCAATGGTGCGAGAGATCGCCGAGTTCAATCAGGCCGAATCGTGGCGCGCGGACGGCACGCTGTCGATGCCCGACTGGTTGGTCGCGCGGCTGCGCGTGAGCGCATCTCGGGCGCGACGGCTGGTCGAGGCATCCGAACGCCTGTCCTCCTTGCCGGCGCTCTCGGCGGCGTTGTCTGGAGGGACGAGTCCCGCTAGACGTGGCGGTCTTGGTCGCAAGGGTCGCCACCACGGCGAACGATGCCGAGCTGGCCGCGGCCGCCGAACAATGGACGCCGCGGCAAGCATCCCAACTGGCATCGGAGGCCAAGGGGGAGACAGCGAGGGACTCAGCCGCCGGGTTCAAACGGCGTTGCGTGCGGTTCAACGACGAGCGGTGCTCGATGTGGGCGCAACTGCCGAAAGACGGCTATGCCCTGGTCAAGTCCACGCTGTGGACGATGGCACGGCTCCACGATCATCCGAGCAAGAGCGACCCGGACTACGAGCGCTTCGAGAGCCGATGTGCAGACGCGTTGGTCGAGGTGTGTACTCGAGGTGGGCGGCGTGGGTCACGGGGTTCCGAAAGCACGGCGAGAGCGGTGCCGGTCGCGCGACCGTTATCGTGCACGCCGACCTGGACCGGCTGCTCCACGGCGACGGCTACGGCACGCCTCGATCGAAGGAGCGGGACCGATATCGGCCGAGGTGGCCCGCCGTGTGGCCTGCAACGCCGAGATCACGCTGTCTCCCTGGATGCGCCGGACGGCAGCGTGCTCGATCAGCGGGCGATCGGACGGGACCCCACGGAGCGCAAAGGATCGAGATCCGTCGGCGGGACGGCGGCTGCCGGTTCCCTGGTTGTACGTGTCGCAGCGTCACCGACGTGCACCACGTGACCTGGGTCTCCAAGCAGGGGCCGACCGTCATGTCGAACCTGCTGACGCTGTGCGTCGCCCACCATTCGCGGGTGCACGAGCTGGGCTGGAAGCTCGATGGCGACGCGCAGGACGAGGTGCGATTCATCAGCCCGAGCGGCCGGGTCTTGACGTCCATGCCGATGCCGACGTGGCGCAGACGACCCCGGAAATGAGCCAGCGGGTTTTCCTGCTTCTTTCTTGACCTTCCCGTCGCCATTCTGCGCCGCTCGTCCCCGGCGTCAAGGTCGTACGTCCTCGCTTCGCTGCGGGCGCTCCACCTTGACCCCGCTTCCTCGCGGGCGCGTATCTCCTAAGAAGGTCGACGAGCCACCCTGTCGGGCTTCGCCGCGACGACGGGTGATTCTCGCCGGCCGACGCTCGTGATGTTCAGCCCTTGACGGCCCGCACGATCTCGTCGGTGACGGCGTCTGGGTCTTCGAACGGGAGCATGTGACCCTTGTCCTTCAGCTTGACGAGCCGGGAACCAGGGATCGTGGCGACCATCTGATCCGCCTTCTTCGGCAGCGTCAGCGTGTCGCGCGTGCCGACCATCACGGTCGTGGGGACGTCGATGGTGGCGATGCCCTCGAGGAGATCCATCGAGCCGAACGCCACGACGAAGTCGCCGCGCACCTTGCCGTCGCAGTTGGCGAAGATGTCGCGGGTGTGTTCGACGTGGGCGCGTACCGGGCTGGCCCCGAAGACACCGCGGACGAGGAGGTGGCCGTTCTTGGTGAGGAGCGCCCGGGTCACGAGCGGCGACGCGATCAATGTGCCGGCGAGCTGTGGGCTGGCCGGGCCACCGAGCCCGACCGCGCTGGCCGCCGTCGCCACGAGCACGGTGGCCTTGGTGCGCTCGCGGAAGACCTCCGGGCGGTAGGTCGCGAGTGCCATGACCGTGAACCCACCCATGGAGTGCCCCGCGAGTACGACGTCGCGGACGTCGGTGGCCTCGAGCACGTCCGTCAGGTCGTGCGCCAGCGTGTCGATGGCGAGCGGCACCGTGCCCCGGGTGCTGAGTCCGTGCCCGCGCTGGTCGTAGAGCACCACCCGGTAGCCCTCTTCGCGTAGGCGCCGCGCCACGGGGAGCCAGATCTCGTGGCTACAGCCCCAACAGTGGGGCAGGACGACGACGGGCGCGTCCGGGCTCTCGCCCGGCAGGTCCCACACCGCGAGCTCTGCGCCGTCGTGCGTGCGCACGATCTGGTGGTCCGGTCTCGCGACACCGACACCCCACCCGAGAGCGAGTCGCTCGTCGTCGTGCGCCTGGCTGCCCGGCGCGGCCAGGCGCCGGCGGGCGACACCGACGGCCGCGGCGCCGGCGAGGAGGCCTCCGATGACGAGGAGCCGCCGACCACGGGCGCGACGACTCTTGCGGCCAGATTCGTGGGGGACCGGAGTCTTCGTCTTCATGGTCGTCGAGCGTAGGGGTGAGTGCCGGGGCCAGGAGCTGGGTTCATGGAAGCGCAGATTAAAGGAAATAAGGGATTGACGCAATCGCTTAGTTTTAGAAGAATGCCGGTATGGCTTCAGGCACGGACACCACAACCACACTGACCAGCGACCGTCGCACGGCGGCGGTCGACCAGCGCATCGAGCGCCTCTCGACGGCCTCGCTGAAGCGGATCATCGAGCCCGACACCGACGTCCCTGGGGCGATCGGTGACGGCCAGGTCCTTCCCGACGAGCTCGTCACGCTCTCTAACGTCCCCGAGCTGTTCGCTCGACTCAGCGACGAGCAGAAGAAGGTCCTCGCGCGCGAGGAGTTCGGGTCGATCGTCGACACCGGCGTTCGCTTCGAGTCCGTCCTGATGGTCGGGTTCAGCTTCGAGATCATCGCCAAGACCGACCTCACCGACCCCCGGGTGACCTACCTGCTGCACGAGATGGGGGAGGAGACGCGCCACTCACGCCTCTTCGTGCGCCTGCTCGAACAGGTGAAGCCGACGGCGAAGAACCCAATCGACGGCCGTGCGGCCCGCCTCGCACAGCACGTGCTGATGCCGTTCCTCACCGGGATGCCGTCGCTGTTCTGCCTCCTCGTCCTGAGCGGCGAGGAGGTCCCGGACCTGCTGCAGAAGCTGGCGAGCGAGCACCCCGACACCGACCCGATGATCAAGGCAGTCTCGAAGTACCACCGCCAAGAAGAGGCGCGCCACCTGGCGTTCGCCCGCATGATCTTCCCCGAGCAGTGGGCGGCGGCCGGCCCGCTCGAGCGCTTCTTGGTCCGTCACCTGGGCTCGCACATCGCCAAGGCGATGTTCGACACCATCGTGCACCCGGGGGTCTACGCCACGGTCGGCCTTCCCACGTGGCCGACGTGGAAGGCGGTCAACCGCTCGCCGGGTCGCACGGCGATGCGCCACCGCGCGCTGCGCCCACTCCTCACGCAGCTGCTCGAAGCCGACGTGTTCCGCGGTGGCCTCGTTCCCAAGGGGTGGCGGCGGGCCTGCGGGGTCGACCGCCACGGTCGTGACCGGACGCCTGTGGCGGCGGCCTGACGCCATGCCCGAGCCGACGAAGGGCGACCGCACCCGGCAGGCGTTGTTGGCAGCCGCCATCGTGCGCTTCGCCCGCGAGGGCTATCGGCGCACGTCGGTCGCCGACGTGTGCCGCGACGCCGGGCTCTCCACGACGGCGTCGTACCCGTACTTCGCCAACAAAGAGGCCATCTTCGTCGCCGCGGTGGACGAGGACGTCGCCGGTCTGATCGAGGGCGCCGTGTCCTTCGTCGCCATCGACGAGAACCCCGACGTGTGGGGCAACGTGATGATGCAGGCGCTGATCGAGCAGATGCCGGCGCATCCGCTGGCCGGTCGGATTCTGCGGGGCCTCGAGCCCGACTTCACGATGCGGCTGCTGCAGATCCCCGCGCTCCAGGAGCTGCGCAAGACGGTGACCGAGCTGATCCGCCACGAACAGGTCGAAGGGCGCGTCCGCCAGGACATCGAGGCCGCGCAGACGGCCAGCGGCATGGTGGTGATCGTGATCTCGCTGCTGATGGCGACGGCGCAGACCGGCGCAGACGCCGACGGCTACGGACAGGTGGCGGCCGACGTGGAGTCGGTGCTGCAGGCGGCGACGCGTCCTCCCACCTGAGCGAGGGGCAACCCCTCGGGCACGGCGAAGGAAGCACGACGAGGCGGGCCGCCAGGCCCATAAATCCCTGGTCCCCGATACAATCGTGAGTCCCGTCTGCCCGCCGAAGGCAGCGCGGCCAGTGAAGGAGCAAGGACACAGCAATGTCGGGCCACTCGAAGTGGGCGACCACCAAGTACCGCAAGGGCGCCCAGGACAAGGCCCGGGCCAAGGTGTTCGCCAAAGCCATCCGTGCGATCGAGGTGGCGGCGCGGGAGGGCGGCGGCGACCTCGACGCCAACGCCCCGCTGCGCACGGCGTTCCAGAAGGCTCGGGCGTCGTCGGTGCCGTTGGACACGATCGAGAAGGCGATCAAGCGGGGATCGGGCGACCTCGAGGGGGTGCGCTACGAGTCGATCACCTACGAGGGCTACGGCCCGGGTGGCGTCGCCGTCTTGGTCGAGGCGCTGACGGACAACCGAAACCGCACCGGAGCGGAGATGCGCAACGTGTTCTCCCGTAACGGCGGCAACATGGCCGAGCCGGGGTCGGTGGCGTGGCAGTTCGAGCGCAAGGGGATCGTGACGGTGCCCTTGAGCAACGACGAGGACAAGGTCATGGAGATCGCCATGGAGGCCGGCGCCGAGGACATGTCGTCGAACGGGTCGGCCTGGGTCGTCACGTCGGCGCCGACGGACGTCGAGTCCGTCCGGGCGGCGTTGGACGACGCGGGGATCACGCCCGAGTCGGTCGACGTGAGCTTCGAGCCCACCCAGTTGGCGCCCGTGCCCGAGGAGGGAGAGGCCAAGAAGGTGCTCAGGCTGCTGGAGGCGATCGACGACCACGACGACGTCCAGGCCGTCCACTCGAACGCCGACATCTCCGACGACGTGCTGGCGGCGTTCGAGGGCTGAGCCCGAGCGGGGCTGGCCGCCGGGTCCGCGCCCGGGGGGAGCGGCGCCACTATCCTACGAACGCATGTTCGTATTGGGGATCGACCCCGGGCTGTCGCGCTGTGGCTACGGCCTCGTGACCCGGGCTGAGGACGCGTCGCTCCAGGCCAGGGCGGCGGGCGTCCTCGAGACGGATCCCGACGAGGAGCTGGCGAACCGGCTCCTGATCCTCTACACGGAGTTGTGCAGCCTGATCGACGAGCTGCGGCCAGAGGTCGTCGTCGTCGAGCGGGTGTTCTTCCAGGTCAACGCGAAGACGGCGATGTCGGTCGGCCAGGCCAGCGGGTTGGCCTTGGTCGCGGCGGTCGGAGCCGGGTGCGAGGTCGCGCAGTACACCTCGAACGAGGTCAAGCAGGGGCTGGTCGGCTACGGGGCCGCCACGAAGCAACAGGTCCAGCGGATGGTGGCCCAGGTGCTCCGGCTTCGGGTTGTGGAGGGGCCGCCGGACGTCGCCGACGCGCTGGCGCTGGCGGTGTGTCATCTGACGACGGTGCCGCTGCGCCGGGCCGTCGACGCGGCGACGAGAGGAGGATGAGGTGATCGGACTGCTGCGAGGGCCGGTGGTGTTGCGCACGGCCGAATGCGAGGTGATCGTCGACGTGGCGGGCGTGGGGTACCGCGTCAACGTCACACCGTCGACGGCGGCGTCGTTGGTGGCGGCAAGTGCGGGGACCGAGACGACGCTCTACGTGCACACGCACGTGCGGGAGGACGCGATCGTTTTGTATGGGTTCGCGCACGACGACGAACGCCGCTGCTTCGAGGTGCTGCTGGGGTCGCACGGGGTGGGCCCGGCGCTGGCGCTGGCGATCATGGCGATGCTGTCGCCGGCCGCATTGTCCACGGCGGTGCTCGAGGACGATCTCGACACGCTGTGCACGGTGCCGGGAGTGGGGCGCAAGACGGCGGCCCGGCTGCTGATCGAGCTGAAGAGCCGCCTGGACCTGCCCGATCTCTCGTTCGACCCCGTCGGGGTGGCGGCGGTCGGTGGCTCTGGCGGGGTCGTGCGGGCGACGCGGACGTCGCGGGCCGAGGCACGGGCCGCCCTCAGCGAGCTCGGCTACGCCCCCGACGAGATCCGCGGTGCGCTGGACGGGCTACGCGACGATGTCGGCGTGGAAGAGATGCTCCGCCTGGCGCTGCGCGAGCTGGCCTCGCGGTGAGCCCGCGGGCGCGCCGCGAGGTTCTGGCCGTCGACGGGGGCGAGGCGGAGGGGGCGAACGACGCCGGGGGCGTAGAGGGCGCCGAGGGGGCGGCTGGGCCAAGGGTCGTGGACCCGGGCCCGGCGTCGCCTGACGAGGAGCTCGAGGAAGTCGGGCTGCGGCCACGCACGCTGGCCGAGTTCGTCGGCCAGTCGGACCTGGTCGAGCACCTGAGCATCGTGTTGCAGGCGGCGCGGCAACGCCACCAGCCCGTCGACCATCTTCTGTTCGCGGGGCCCCCGGGGCTGGGCAAGACCTCGCTGGCGGGCATCGTCGCCGCCGAGATGGGGGCCGGGCTCCGCATCACGGCCGGCCCCGTGCTCACCCGGGCCGGTGACCTCGCCGCACTGCTCACGGACCTGCAGGACGGCGACGTGCTCTTCATCGACGAGATCCACCGGCTCCACCGCTCGGTCGAGGAGATGCTCTATTCGGCCATGGAGGACGGCCGGCTCGACATCCTGATCGGCAAGGGGCCGACGGCCCGCTCCATCCGTCTCGACCTGCCCAAGTTCACCCTGGTCGGGGCGACCACCCGGACAGGACTGGTGTCCGGCCCGCTGCGGGACCGCTTCGGCTTCGTCGGCCGGCTGGACCTCTACCAGCCCGGCGACCTGCGGGCGATCGTGGAGCGGTCGGCCAGGATCCTCAAGGTAGAGATCGACGCGGAGGGCGCCATCCGGATCTCGGAGCGGTCCCGGGGCACGCCGCGGGTGGCCAACCGCCTGCTCCGGCGGGTGCGGGACTTCGCCGAGGTGCGCGGTGAGGGCTTCATCGACGGCGCCACCGCCAGCGACGGGCTCAAGCTCTTCGGCGTCGACGAGCTCGGGCTCGACAAGGTCGACCGTGCCATCTTGTTCACGCTCTGCGAGCGCTTCGGCGGCGAACCGGTGGGTCTGACCACGCTGGCGCAGTGCGTGGGGGAGGAGACGGACACGATCGAGGACGCGTACGAGCCCTTCCTGCTGCAGAGCGGCTTGATCCAGCGCACGTCGCGCGGGCGGGTCGGGACGAAGCGGGCGTGGGAGCATCTCGGTCACGTAGGCCCGCCGACGGCGCCCGACGCAATAAATACGCTGCCGCTCTTCTGACGCGTCGCCGCAGTGCTGGCACGCATGGCGACGCCGGGCGCGAGTTCCGTGCGTTCTCTGCGCACACGGCGTCTCGGTGCGCTAATTTTCAGACGCACTACGAGACGGGAAGCGAGGTGACCCGATGGCAGGTACGAAGATGCAGTTTCCGACGCTGATCGCGCGTGCCGGCGTGGACCTGCTGCCCGGTCTCGGAGTGCTCGGAGGGACGTCCCGCAATGCCGGGGTCGACCTCTGCCTTACTGGCCACTGACGCCGGCCGGTCAACTCCCGAGGGGCTGAAGGCCCCGGCACCAGCGGCGCTCGGCGTACCCGCAGCCCTCCGCTCCCGGCTCTGAACCCTCCCGCGCAGGCTTCGGCCTCGCCACCCGGCGCACCACCGATACCCGTACAGGTACCGGCACCGGTGCGCCCCCCGTACCAACCGCCCGACGTTTTCAGCTGGAGATTCCCATGGGTGAACCCACCCTCTTCCCAAATGCATCGAACAAGGCCACGTTGGAGTACTGCTGGCACCAGATGCGGCCGGACCGCACCGCGTTCGCAGGGGCCGCGACGGCGATCGCGCTCGGCACGCTGGCCAACGCGGTCGCCGCCCCGCTGATTTTCGCCTCGCTCCTCGGACGCATCGCCAACCTCGGCGCGCACGGGACCGACGTCTCTTCGTTCGCGCCCCTGATCATCGCCTACGCCGTCGTGCTCGTCGCGGCGACCGTGTGCGGCCGGATCGGAGGCTGGCTGAACTGGGGCGCCACGCTGCGGTCGTTCGGCCGCGCCATCACGAACGGCTACGACCACCTCATCGCGCTCAGCCACGGCTGGCACACCGACCGCCCGTCGGGTGAGATCATCGCGACGCTCGAGACCTCGACCTGGGCCTTCGTCGAACTGATCGACGCCATGATCTGGGGCATCCTGCGCATCAGCGTCACGACCCTGGGGGCGGTCGTGGTGCTCGGGATCGTGGCCTGGCCCGTCGCCCTGGTCATGGGGGCGCTCGTCGCCGTCTTCGTCGTGGTGCTCCAGCGCCGCATGGCCCGCGTCGTGGCGGCGGAGAAGGAGTTCTCCGACGCGCACTCCCGGGCGACCGGCGTCATCGCCGACACGATCATGAACCTCACCACCGTGCGGTCCCAAGCCGCCGAGGAGCGGGAGAAGAGCAACATCGACATGCTCGTGGGCGACTCGCTCAACGCCGACTTCCGGGCCCGGCGCGTCTTCACGTCGACCCGGCTGCAGATGGAGTCCGCCATGGCGTTCTTCAACTGGGCGGCGGTCGCCGTCGGCGTCGTGCTGGCGCTGCACCACGTGGCTGCGGCGGGCGTGGTCTACCTCATCCTCTTCTACGCCACCTTCGTGGGCACCAGCCTGGAGGAGTCGTTCGAGTTCATCCGCCTGATCTCGCGCGCCATCGGGCGCTGCGCCAAGTTCGCCGGCATCGCGGCCACGCTGCCCGACATCGTCGACGTCCCGCACGCGCCGGACCTGGCCGCGCCGCGGGGCGGCGTCGAGTTCCGCAGCCTGCGCTTCGCGTATCGCGACGGCGCGCCGCTGTTCGACGGGCTCGACCTCCGCATCAGGCCGGGGGAGCACGTCGGGCTGGTCGGCCCCTCGGGGTCGGGTAAGACGACGCTCACGAAGCTGATGCTGCGTTTCGCCGACCGCGACGGCGGCCTCATCGCCATCGACGGGCAGGACATCGCCCGGGTCACCCAGCAGTCGTTGCGGCGCCACATCGCGTACGTCCCGCAAGATCCCCAGATGCTGCACCGGACCATCGCCGAGAACATCTGCTACGGATTGGGCGCGGACAGCGGGTCCGTCGACATGGACCTGGTGCGCGCCGTCGGCCGCGCCGCCTACGTCGACGAGTTCGTCGAGCGGCTGCCCGCCGGGTACCAGACGGTCGTGGGGGAGCGCGGCCTCAAGCTCTCCGGTGGCCAGCGCCAGCGGGTCGCCATCGCACAGGCCATGGCCAAGGGGGCCAGGGTCCTGGTCCTCGACGAGGCCACGTCGGCGCTCGACTCGGAGTCCGAGTCGCTGGTCCAAGAGGCGCTGTGGAACCTGATGGACGGCACGACGGCGCTCGTCGTGGCGCACCGCTTGGCCACGATCGCCCGTCTCGACCGGATCGTCGTCTTGGATCGAGGCCATATCGTCGAACAGGGCACTCACACCGAGCTCTTGGGCGCCGGCGACGCCGGCGTCTACAGCCGGCTGTGGGCCCATCAGTCGGGAGGCTTCCTGGCCGCCTGATCCCCCCAGGGCAGCCAGGCCGCCGGACAACCCGGGATGTGGGGCCACCCCCCCGCCCTCACATCCCGGGCCCGGCCGCTCCCACTCCCACCTCCGCCTATGCGGTGCGCGAGGACGCCGCCGTCGTGCGCAACGGCAGGAAGACCCGGAACGTCGTCGACCACCCGGACGTGTCCACGATGTCGAGGAACCCCTCATGGGCCTCCGCCACCGACTTGGCGATCGCCAGGCCCAGCCCGGTACCCGGCACCCCCATCTCGGCCGACGACGCCAGCCGGTAGAAGCGTTCGAAGAGCTGCTCGCGCTCGCCCTCGGGGATCCCGGGCCCGTCGTCGAGCACCTGGACCCGTGCGTACGAGTCGATCGAGTCGACGATGACGTGCACCCGCCCGCCCCGGGGCGAGAACTTGATCGCATTCGACAGCAGGTTCCCGAGCAGCTGGTGTAGCCGGGTCGGGTCACCGAAGATCGGCACCTCTTCGCCGGGCTCTTTGGTCAGCACGATGCCCGCCACCGTCGCCGACGTCTGGATCGCGTGCACCGCCTCGCCGGCCAGCTGGTTCAGGTCGAGCTCGGTGAACGCCACGCGCAGACCGCGCCCGGCTCCCGGGTCGGCCAAGAGGTCCTCGGCCACCCGCTGCAGTTGCTCGGCGTTACGGTCGATCGTCTGCAGCATGCGCATCTGGCTCTCGGTCAGGTCGCTCTGTGCGTCGAGCAGCAGCTCGATAAAGCCCCGGATCGACGTGATCGGCGTGCGCAGCTCGTGCGACACGGTGGCGACGACGTCGTCCTTCATCTGCGTCAGCTCACGCAGCCGGTTGTTCTGTTCGATGAGTGACTGCGTGACCTCCTTTTGGATCGCGAACAGCCGCTCACGGTCGGCCGCCAGCTCCTCACGCTCGGTCACGTCGATGGCGACGACGACGTAGCCGCCGTTGGCCGGCGACGCCGTCTCGCCGGACTCGGAGTGGTCGGCCACGCCGATGCCGCCGTACTGGTCGAACTCCTCGGCCTCGTCCTGCTCGTTCGCCTGGCCCAGCTCCTGCGTGGGCACCGGGAGGGCACGCACCCGCACCACGCAGCGCCGCTGATGGCCGTCCTTGCGCGTCGCCGTCCACGGCACCTCCGCCGCCGTCTCGGCGTCCACGGGCTCGACCCTCGTGCGCATGGCGTCGATGGTCTGTCGCCGCTCGTCGATCTGCGCCGGGTCGATGAAGTCGGCGATGGAGCGGACGCCGACCACTTCGGCGGCGAGATACCCGAGCATCTGCTCGGCGCCGGCCGAGAAGAACGTGACCGTCCCGGCGGGGTCCACGCCCATGATGGCGCTGCCCGTCGCGGCGCGCAGCAGCGTCTCGAGGCGATCGCGGGCGTAATCGGCCTCGCGGGTGTTCCGTAACGCAATGCGCGACTGCTCCGCCAGGTCGCTCAGGACAGCGCGGTCGCGCGAGACCATGGTGTAGACGGTCGAGGCGACGAGGGTGGTCACCGTCGCCATGACCGCCACCTGTCGCCACTCGAGCGTCGGGTAATTCGGGGGGCCGACGATCAACAGCGGGACCAAGAGCGCGAGGTCGAGGCAGAAGAGCCCGACCAAGAGATGCAGCCGCCGCCCATACAGCGACAGCCACACGATCGGCAGCAGGTAGACGACGACGAGCCCCGAGTCCGAGCCACCCTGCGCGTCACGGATGATGGCGATGACGGCGATGTAGCCGATCGGGATGATCAGCCAGGCCCAGTCCGGCAGGCGCTCCCACGGGACGAGGAACGCGGCTGCCACCGAGCGCGAAGAAGAGGACGCCGGCGATGGAGATCTCGCGGCGGGCGTCGTGGGGGAACGGGATGACCGCGATGAGGACCGTGCCGACGGCCACGAGGGCGAACACGGGGAGGCGGACGCGCATCGACCCGGAGAAGCCGATGGGTAGGGCGGTGCCGGGCATCTGCGCAGTGCGACGCCCCGGAGATTCGTGACGGGTACGGAGCGGGTCGCTCACCGCGCCTTGGATCGATAGCGGTAGCCGAATCCCCGGACCGTCTCGATGGGGGTGTCGTCGCCGTCGTCCCAACCCAGCTTGCGACGGAGCCGCAGCACGGCGTACTTGACGCGCGAAGGGGCCAGTCCACTGGGGTCGTCCCAGGCCAGCTCGATGAGCTGGTCGGACGACAGGACCTGGCCCTGGTGGCGCGCCAGCGTGGCCAGCAGGCGGTACTCGGTCGGGGTCAGGACGATGGCGCTGCCGTCGATCGTGACCTCTTGATGTGCGAAGTCGACGTGCAACGTGCCGTCGTCGAACGTCGTCACCGGGTCGGTACGGGACACCTGCCGGCGACTGATCGCCTGGAGGCGGGCCAGCAGTTCCACCCGGCTGAACGGCTTGGTCAGGTAGTCGTCGGCACCGGCATTGAGGCCGCGCACCTTGTCCCGCTCCGTCCCCAGCGCCGTCAGCATGAGGACGGGGACGTCGCTCATGTCCCGGATCCGCTCCAGGACCTGCCAGCCATCGAGGTCCGGGAGCCCGACGTCGAGGATGACGATGTCGGGGTGGTTCTGGTGGAACTGTCGGACGCCGTCACGACCCTCTGCCGCCTCGGCAACGCTGAATCCCTCTCGCTCGAGCAGGGTGCGCAGGAGTTGGCGGATGTCATCCTCGTCCTCGATGACCAGCACGGAGATGTGGCCGTCTCGCATCAGCTGGCAACTGTACTGGGGAAAGTGGCAGTCGTAGTGGAAAAAGTGACACCGAGTCGGTTCGCGAAGGCCCTGGTGAATCGCGGATTTGTGACCCCGTTTTCCGACATCGCGACCTCCGGCTCCCGGGGATTGCACCGCAGGGGCTGATCCCGCCGCGCCGAGCGACCCGAACCGGCCTACAGCGACCCGATCGACCTGAGGTCGACGGTCTAGCTGATGGAACTGCCGGGGCGATCTGACGGCGACGTGGCCGCGGTGCTTAAGGAGGGCCGAGCGCGAAAGGTGCGCCGGCCTGGGTCATCGGCTCCCCCCGGATTTCTCCGACCGACGACGACGCTAGGCCGGCGCACCTTTTGCTGCTCCTTCCCCCTTGGTGTTCCCCCGAACAAGAATCCGTTCCCCTTCACCGGACTCCTGCCCTCTGGTCGTCCCCCTCCGTCGACCAGCACCATGGGGTGTTTGTACTGACGGGTACTTTGCACAACCGCCGTCGCAACCTGGGCCACTTTGGGTTGCAGTTCGGTTGCTCCGGACGGAATCTTGCGCCGAATTCCGCCATAAGTGGTCCGCCCGGCCGTTATTCCCGCCGGGAGGCGACTGCGCGCCCATCGGAGGCTGGCGGTAGAGACCCGATGGGCTCAGCGGGGCAGTCACACGGGGATTGGCGGGAGCGCTGCAAAGTCAGCCCTCCCGCCGCGCCCCGACGCCGGCTTCGTCGGGCGTCGAGGGCCTCCGTCGCCGCCCTCTTCGACCCCTCCGTCCTTCTCCCTCGGGCGACGGTCCGTGGGTCCCGGTGGCCCGGGTGTCGCAGCGTGTCCCGGCGTGACGAACAGTCGCCGAGAACGCAGCAGACCGCCCAGGAGACGGTGAACACACGCACTAGGGTGGCGCTTCGCAACCAATTCGGTCCAAGGATCCCCCATGACACCCTCCCTGGCGCTGGCGCACTCCGTCCTCGCAGCTACGAAGTCCACCTCGAGCGGGAGTAGCGCGATCTTCACGCTCCTTCCGCTCCTTGCCATCGGGGTCCTGGGCTACTTCTTCTTCATCCGTCCCCAGCAGCGCAAGCAGCAGGCCGCCCGGCAGCAGCAGAGCTCGGGCATCGAGGTGGGCGACGAGGTGCAGACGGTCGGTGGCGTGATCGGCACTGTCCTCGAGATCCACGGCGACCGTTACACCCTGCTCACTGGCGCGCTGGGCGAAGACGGGAACCTCGACGGGCCGCAGCCGACTCGTATCGTGTTCGTCCGCCAGGCCATCGCCCGCAAGGTCGACCGTGTCGAGGACGTGCCGGTCGATGCGCCCAGCGCTGCCGACGACGACGTCCACGACGTGAAGTCGAGCAGCAATGGCAACGGCGCGGCGCCTGACAGTGACATCGACGACGTCGGCGGTGACAGTGCGTCCAGCACGGGCGAGCACGGCGGGGAGGCTGAAGAGGCGTGAGCCCGAAGTCGGGGGGACGGGCGCAGCGGCGTCAACGTCGCTCCCTGCTCATCAGCGTCTTGATCGTCGTAGCGATCTCTCTTGGCTCCTTCGCCGCGGTCTTCGCCGCGCAATGGTCCCCTCGCCTGGGCCTGGACCTGGCCGGCGGCGTCTCCGTCGTCTACACGGCAGAGGGCAAGCACGTCTCGTCAGCCGACCTGACCGAGACCGTCAACATCTTGAACCAGCGGGTCGACGGGCTCGGGGTCTCGGGTGCGCAGGTGGAGACGACCGGGAACAACCAGATCTCCGTGCAGATCCCTGGTGTCAAGAACGCGCAGCAGGTGCTCCAGCAGATCGGCCAGACGGCACGGCTCTACTTCCGGCCCGTGCTCTGTTACGCCTATCCGCAGGAGCAGCCGAAGGCCGACAAGGGCAAGCCGCAGCCGCGCGGCATAGAGACGATCCCGAGCTGCTCGTCATCGAGCCAGATCACCACGTCCAGCCTGGGGGTCACTCCCAACAGCAATACGGCCGCCGGCTTCACCTCCAACAACGTGCCGCCGGACGAGCAGTACCTCACGTACCCGTCGACCAGCACGCAGAAGCCCAACTATGAGAACAGCACGATCCTCGTGCCCGGCATCGGCAACGCCTGCCTCGCCACGGGGTATCGCTGTGTGCTGGGTCCGAGTGAATTGCCCGGCAGCGCCGTCGGGAGTGCGAACGCCACGCAGGACCAGACGGGCCAATGGGTGGTCGACTACTCGCTCAACGGCTCCTCGGAGCACTTACCCGCCACGTGTAAGGGCCAAAAACGCGTCGCAGTGCTGGGACACCGTGGCGAACGAGAACTTCCACCTGCCGGTGGCCATCGAGCTCGACGGCAGCGTGTACTCCGCGCCGATCATCCAGCCGACGCAGGCCACCTTCACGTCCTTCGACGGCAACGGCGAGATCTCCGGCAGCCTCACGCAGGCGGACGCCAACAACCTGGCCCAGGCCATGAACTACGGCGCCCTGCCGGTGACGTTGCGGGCGGCGACGTCCGAGACGGTGTCGGCGACGCTCGGGCACTCGGCGCTCGTCGCCGGACTCGTGGCGGGCGTCGGCGGCCTCATCCTCGTGCTGCTCTACGTGCTGCTCTACTACCGGGCGCTCGGACTGGTGGTGATCTCGGGGTTGGTGCTTACCACGATGGTGCTCTGGGCCATCATCTCCGCGCTGGGACACACGTCGGTGGCGCCGAGCTTCGACCTGGCAGGCATCACGGGCCTCATCGTGTCCATCGGCATCACGGTGGACTCCTACATCGTCTACTTCGAACGATTAAAAGACGAGACCCGGGCCGGCCGCTCGGTGCGCACGTCGGTCGACCGCGGTTTCAAGAGCGCATGGCGCACGGTCTGGGCCGCTGACTTCGTGTCGCTGATCGCGGCGATCGTCTTGTACTTCGTGGCGGTCGGCGACGTGCAGGGCTTTGCCTTCTTCCTTGGGCTGTCGACGATTATGGACATGGCGTTCACCTGGTTCTACACCCGGCCGTTGGTCATCCTGCTGGGCCAGAGCCCGCGGCTCCAGGGGACGGGTGCCTTCAGCATTGCGACCGGCCTGGGCAGCGACAGGAGCGCCCAGGACGTGCCCGGCGGGGCGGTGCCGGTCGGTGCGGGCGGAGGAGGCGGCGCGTGAGCGACGACGACCCACGGTCACCCGACGACGACGACGGCAGCGCGCTCGACGACGTCAGCGACGAGCAGATCGAGGAATTCGAAGAGGGCATCGACACCGAGGACCTCGACGACGACGAGCAGATCACGCTCGATGACGCGGCGCGTTCCCTTCTGGCCAAACGGCGGAGCGGGCACGGGCCGATCGCCCGGCTCTACCGGGGCGAGACCCGGTTCGACTTCGTCGGCAAGCGCAAGATCTGGTTCAGCGTCTCGGGGCTCATCATCCTGCTCGGGATCGTCTCCATCATCCTGCGCGGCGGGCTCAATCTCGGGATCGACTTCAAGGGCGGGACGGAGTGGACGATCGCGGCACCGGGGGTGACCCAGACCCAGGCGGTCAACGCGGTCAGCGGCACGGGCCTGGTCGATCCCACGGTCGAGCTGCTGGGGTCCGGCGGCAACCAGACGCTGACCGTCCAGTCTGACCTCGACAAGCTGACGCTCTCGCAGCAGCAGCACATCAGCACCGAGGTCGTCGCCGCCCTGACCCATCTGACGGCGGGCCACACGACGAGCTCGTCGCATGCCACGGCCACGACGGCGCCCTCGTCGACGACCAGCACGTCGGCGGCCTCGTCGACGACCACGACGACCACGGCCGCGAACAGCGACGTGCCCAAGACGGTCAACGACAAGGTCAGCGTCACCACCGTCGGGCCCACGTGGGGATCGTCGATCACCGATGACGCCATCAAGGCGCTGATCATCTTCTTCATCGTCGTCGGCATCTACATCAGCATCCGGTTCGAGCCGAAGATGGCGACGGCGGCGTTCATCGCCATGGTGCACGACGTCCTGGTCGCCATCGGCATCTACTCGATCTTCAACTTCCAGGTGACCCCGGACACCGTCGTCGCGATCCTGACGATCCTTGGGTACTCGCTCTACGACACCGTCGTGGTGTTCGATCGCGTCCGAGATAACACGAAGGGGATCGGCAGCAGCGGACGCCTGACGTACCCCCAGCTGATCAACCTGTCGATGAACCAGACGCTCGCCCGGTCGATCAACACCTCGGCGGTGGCGATCCTGCCCGTGCTGTCGGTGCTGGTCATCGGGGCGCAGATCCTGGGCGCCACGACGCTGCAGTCGTACGGCCTGGCGCTCTTCGTCGGCCTCTTGTCCGGGGCGTACTCGTCGATCTTCATCGCGTCACCGGTGCTCTGCATGATGAAGGAGCGCGAGGATCGCTGGGTGGCGATCGCCAACCGCCTGGCCAAGCGCGGCGAGGCGGGTGCGTTCTACTCGGCCGTCGACGCTGCGGGCCTGAACACCGCGATCAGCGTGGCCGCCGCGGGCCAAACGGGTCGGGGCAGTGGAGGAGTGGCTGCGCCTGCCGCATCCCGGTCCGGAACGACCAAGCGCAGTGGCCTCATCCGGCCGGGCTCGGGCAGCGGGCAGGGCGGGGGGAGCGGCAGCAATGGCGGCGGGATCACGACGACGGTGATGGAGCGGACGCCGGGCGGCAGCTCCGCCGCGGGCGGCGCAGCGGGGTCGGCGCCTGCGCCGGGGCCGCGGCCACGCAAGAGCAAGGGCAAGCGGAAGCGCTAGTCCGAGCGGAGGTGGTCGCTGAGGCGTTTGCCCTGGCGGGTACCCTGGATGGATGGTGACCCTGGCCCGGGTGACTCCGAGCGACGAGCAGGTCGCGGCGGGCGCGGATGGGCAGGCCGAGGTGCTCCAGGACCTCCTGGCGCCCCTTCTCGCCGAGTTCGCCGCCCACCGGCCTGAAGACGGGACCTCGACGATCGTCGAGGCGGGCCTTGCCGCGCT
The DNA here is from genome assembly GCA_963783995.1 of uncultured Acidimicrobiaceae bacterium. GTDB lineage: Bacteria > Actinomycetota > Acidimicrobiia > Acidimicrobiales > RAAP-2 > Bog-473. Next base: position 1,570,542 of record CAWAPU010000006.1, on the reverse strand, counting down.
CCGGGCGCACCAGGGGCAGTTCCGGCGGTCGGGCGAGCCCTACATCACGCACCCGGTGGCCGTGGCGACGATCGTGGCCGAGCTGGGCCTCGACGAGCAGACCGTGGCCGGCGCGTTGCTGCACGACGCGGTGGAGGACACGGGGCTGACCCTCGAGGAGATCCGGGAGCAATTCGGCGACGGCGTGGCCGGGGTGGTCGACGGCGTCACCAAGCTGGACCGGCTGCAGTTCAACTCCAAGGAGGCCCAGCAGGCGGCGACGATCCGCAAGATGTTGGTGGCCATGGCCGACGACTGGCGGGTGCTGTTGATCAAGCTGGCGGACCGGCTGCACAACATGCGGACGCTGGCCGTGATGCCCGAGTGGAAGCAGCGGCGGACGGCGCAGGAGACGTTCGACGTCTACGCGCCGCTGGCACACCGCCTCGGCGTGCAGCAGGTGCGGTGGCAGCTCGAGGACCTGGCGTTCGCGACGTTGCACCCGAAGCGGTACGCCGAGATCGAGCAGATGGTGGCGGCCCGGGCGCCGCAGCGGGAGGAGTATCTCGAGAAGGTGCTCGTCCACGTGCGCGAGCGCCTCGAGGAGATGGGCATCGAGGCCGACGTGACGGGGCGGCCGAAGCACCTGTGGTCGATCTACGAGAAGATGGTCGTGCGCGGCAAGGAGTTCGACGACATCAACGACCTGGTGGCGATCCGGGTCGTCGTGGACTCCGAGAAGGACTGCTGGGCGGCGCTGGGCGCCATCCACGCCATCTGGGCGCCGGTGCAGGGCCGCTTCAAGGACTACATCAACACGCCCAAGTTCAACATGTACCAGTCGCTGCATACGACGGTCATCGGGCTGGAGGGCAAGCCGGTCGAGGTGCAGATCCGGACGTCGGAGATGCACCACCGGGCCGAGTACGGCATCGCGGCGCACTGGGGCTACAAGTCCAAGGAGGACCACTCCTCGGAGATGGCGTGGCTGCAGCGCATCGCCGACGTGGACCGCCAGACCGACGACCCGATCGAATTCCTGGAGGCGTTGAAGCTCGACCTCGAACAGGACGAGGTCTACGTCTTCACGCCCAAGGGCAAGGTGATCGCGTTGCCGGCCAGGTCGACGCCGGTCGACTTCGCCTACGCCATCCACACCGAGGTGGGGCACCGCTTCATCGGGGCCCGGGTCAACGGGCGGCTCGTGCCGTTGGAGACGCAGCTGTCGTCGGCCGACACGGTGGAGATCATCACGTCGAAGGCGCAGACGGCGGGGCCGTCGCGGGACTGGCTGCAGATCGTGGCGTCGTCGCGGGCGCGCAACAAGATCCGCCAGTGGTTCTCCCGGGAGCGCCGCGAGGATGCCATTGAGAACGGCCGGGACGACCTGAGCCGGGCGCTGCGCCGGGAGGGGTTGCCGCTGCACAAGGTGTTGGGGTCGGCGGCGCTGAGCCAGGTGGCCGAGCAGATGAACCTGGCCGACCTGGACGCCCTGTACGCGTCGATCGGCGAGAACCAGGTGTCGGCGCAGTCGATCGTGCAGCGCCTCAACAAGGTCCTGCGCAGCGACTCGGAGAGCGACGAGCAGCTGCCGACGACGGTGCTGCCGGGCGTTGGCCGGACGCGTCCGGCGGGGCGGCGGACGGGGACCGGCGTGTTCGTCGAGGGCCTCGACGACGTGATGATCCACCTGGCCCGGTGCTGTACGCCGGTGCCGGGCGACCAGATCGTGGGGTTCGTGACCCAGGGCCGGGGCGTCTCGGTGCACCGGGCCGACTGCGCCAACGCCGGGGCGTTGGCCGACCGGTCGCAGGAGCGCCTGATCGACGTCGAGTGGGACCGGGGCAACGACGGGGTCTTCGTGGCGACGATCGAGGTGCAGGCGTTCGACCGCTCCCGGCTGTTGGCGGACGTGTCGCGCGTCGTGAGCGAGCACCACCTGAACATCCTGGCGGCCCGGACGGCGACGACGCCGGACCGGGTATCTCGTATGGCGTTCGACGTCGAGCTGGCCGACCCGGCGCATCTGCATTCGCTGATCTCGGCGTTGAAGCACTTGGACGGTGTCTTCGACGCCTATCGTCAGCTCCCTGGCAAGAAGGCTTGAGCTCCCGGCCGTGAGGCGTTGTTCGTGATGGCTCCTGGTTCGGTCGCGCCCGGAGGCGGGTCGGGCGCGGGCGGCTCGGGCGCCGGGCCCCGGACGCCCAAGGGCATGCACGACGTCCTCTGGCCCGAGTCGTCGCGCTGGGAGACCACCGTGGCGCGCTTCGCCGGGTTGGTGCAGGGCGCCGGGTACGGGCTCGCCCTGACGCCGATCCTCGAGCACGCCGGCGTGTTCCTCCGTGGGATCGGTGAGGGCAGCGAGGTCGTCGGCAAGGAGATGTACGTCTTCGAGGACCGTGACGGCCAGCTCATGGCGTTGCGCCCGGAGGGGACGGCGCCGATCGTGCGGGCGTTCGTCCAGCACCACCCGGTGCCCCCGTGGAAGGCCTGGTACGTCGCCCCTTCGTTCCGCCACGAGAACCCTCAGCACGGGCGGTACCGCCAGCACTACCAGCTGGGCGTCGAAGCGCTCGGGGTGACGGACGCGGACCTCGACGTCGAGGTCGTCGCGCTGGCCCACGACTTCTTCGCCGGCCTGGAGCTGCGCCAGGTCGAGCTCAAGCTGAACTCGATGGGGGATCACGTCTGCAAGCCGGGCTACATCGCCCTGTTGTCCGAGTTCCTGGCCGAGCGGGCCGACCAGCTGTGCCCGGCTCACCGGGAGCGCCACCTGGAGAACCCGCTGCGCGTCCTCGACTGCAAGACCGAGGAGTGCAGAGCCGCGACCGAGGACGCGCCGCACTTCCTTGATCACCTGTGCGAGCCGTGTGCGACGCACTTTGCGCGGGTGCGGGCAGGTCTCGACGAGTTGGGCGTCACCTACGTCATCGACCACCGCCTCGTGCGCGGGTTCGACTACTACACCCGGACGACGTTCGAGTTCGCCGCGCTCGCAATGGACGCCGCCCAGAATGGGGTCGGCGGAGGAGGGCGTTACGACGGCCTGGTCGAGATGCTGGGCGGGGACCCCACGCCGGGCATCGGCTTCGGCATCGGTGTCGAGCGGGTCCTGCTCGCCTGCGACGCCGAGGGTGTCTACCCGACGTCGGCACCGCCGCTCGATGCCTACGTGATCGACACGGCAGGAGGCGTGGCGGCCGTCGCGCTGACGGCCGAGCTCCGCCGGGCCGGCCTCCGCGTCGACCGGGCCTTCGACACGCGCTCGATGAAGTCCCAGATCAAGTCTGCGGACCGCTCGGGTGCCCTCGTCGCGCTCGTCGTCGGCCCGAAGGAGCTTGAGGATGGCGTCGTCGGGCTCCGGCCGCTGCGCAGCGCGGAGCAGCAGCGCACGGTGCCGCGAGCTGCCATTGTGGACGAGCTGAAGGCGTACCTTGCAGGCTGGGGCGGGTCGGACGGACCCGACGGGCCCTGACCCGAGCCCGAGCCCGAGCCCGAACCTGCCGCCGAAGCCGACCCCGACAGCCCGACACCCCGACCCGACCCGACCCGACCCGCCCACGACCCACGAGCCCCATCACCTGTGAACGAACCCAACCAAACGAACCGACCCACCGCGATGCGCACCCACCTCTGCGGGGTGCTGCGCAAGGAAGACGTCGGCACCCCCGTCCGCCTCTGCGGGTGGGTAGCCCGGCGCCGCGAGCACGGCGAGCACCTCGCCTTCGTTGATCTGCGCGACCACACGGGGATCATCCAGTGCGTGATCGACCACGCCACCGACGTGCGTTCCGAGTGGGTCATCGCGGTGACCGGGACGGTGCGCGAGCGGCCCGACGGCACGGTGAACCCGGGCATCGGTACGGGTGAGGTGGAGATCGGCGACTGCACCGTCGAGATCCTCAACGAGGCCGAGCCCCCGCCGTTCTTGGTCGACGACCGGGCGGAGTCCGACGAGCCGGTGCGCCTGAAGTACCGCTACGTCGACCTGCGCAGGCCCCGCATGCAGAAGAACCTGCGCTTGCGGGCCCGGGTCAACGCCGCGCTGCGCACCGCCATGGACCGCCAGGGCTTCGCAGAAATCGAGACGCCCTTGCTCTGGGCGCCAACGCCGGAGGGCTCGCGGGAGTTCTCGGTGCCCTCGCGCCTGCACCACGGGTCGTTCTACGCGCTGCCACAGAGCCCGCAGCTGGCCAAGCAGCTGCTGATGGTCGCCGGCTTCGACCGCTACTTCCAGATCGCCCGCTGCCTGCGCGACGAGGATCTCCGCGCCGACCGTCAGTTCGAGTTCATGCAGCTCGACCTGGAGGCCTCGTTCGCCAGCCAGGACGACGTGATGGCCTTCGTCTCCGACGCCGTCCTCGATGCCGCCGAGGCCGCCACGGGAGAGCGACCCCCACCGATCGAGCGCATCACCTGGGCTGACTCGCTGGACCGTTTCGGCACCGACAAGCCCGACCTGCGCTTCGGCATGGAACTGGTCGAGCTGTCGCCCGTGTTCGAGGGCACCGAGGTCAAGGCGTTCTCCTCGCCCACGGTCAAGGCGGTGTTGGTCAAGGGCGGTGCCGAGTTCCCACGCTCGAGGCTCGACGCCCTGACCGAGCAGGCCAAGCGGGCCGGCGCGGCCGGGCTGGCCTGGTTCCGCGTCGTCGACGACCCCGACGGCGGGCCGGGCCTCGATGGCCCGCTGGCCCGCCACCTCTCCGACGAGGAGAAGATCGGCGTCCTCGCCGCCACCGCCGCAGAGCCCGGCGACCTCGTTCTCGCCGTCTCCGACCAATACGCCACGGCCTGCCTCGTGCTCGGCACCCTGCGCAGCGCCATCGGCGGCCCCCCGGTCAGTGACGGGCCGCATCGCTACGTGTGGGTCGTCGACTTCCCGATGTTCGAGCGCTCCGCCGACGGCACGCCGACGCCGGCGCACCACCCCTTCACCATGCCCTACCCAGAGGACCTCCCACTCCTCGAAACCGACCCGCTGCGGGTGCGCGCCCAGGCCTACGACCTCGTCCTCAACGGCTGGGAGCTCGGATCGGGCAGCGTCCGTATCCACCACCGCCGCATCCAAGAGCAGGTGTTCGCCGCGCTCGGCATCGGACCGGAGGAGGCCGAGGACCGCTTCGGCTTCCTCCTCGGCGCGTTCCGCTACGGCGCGCCCCCACACGCGGGTTTCGCCGTGGGGTTGGACCGGCTCGCCGCGATCCTGGCGGGTGAGGAGAACATCCGAGAGGTCATCGCGTACCCGAAGACGCAGTCGGGCGCGGACCCGCTCACCGGCGCCCCGACCCCGCTGCCGCCCGAGTCGCTGGCGGAGCTGGGGATCCGTGTCGTCACGCCACCGAGCGCCACCACTCAGCAGCCGCCCACACGCACCCCGTCACCGGATGCCGAGGCCAATCCCTCCCCGAGCTGAGCCCGCCGCCACGACGACGCGACCGCCACCGCAGCCGCCGTCGTGAGCCTCTTCGCCGACGCCGCCGACCGCCGCCTGCGCCGTCAGGCCCCCTTGGCCGCGCGGCTGCGCCCCCGCACGCTCGATGAGATCGTCGGCCAAGAACACCTCATCGCCCCCGGCGCCCCCCTGCGCCTCCTCGCCGAGTCCGACCGGGTCGGCTCCGCCATCCTCTGGGGCCCCGCCGGCACCGGCAAGACGACGCTCGCCCGCCTGATCGCCGACGCCAGCGACAAGCACCTCATCACCCTGTCGGCCACCGGCGCCGGCGTGAAGGACGTGCGCGAGGCCCTGGCCGACGCCCAGCACCGCCTCGGCGAGCAGGGCCAGGGCACGATCCTCTTCATCGACGAGGTGCACCGCTTCTCGAAGTCCCAGCAAGACGTGCTCCTCCCCGCCGTCGAGGACGGGCTCGTCGTCTTCATCGGCGCCACCACGGAGAACCCTTTCTTCGAGGTCAATCCGCCCCTGTTGAGCCGGGCCTCGCTGTGGCGGCTGCACCCCTTGTCGCCGGACAACCTGCGCACGCTCATACGGCGGGGCTTGGACCTCGAGGACGCCGATGCCACTGAAGACGCCATCGACGCCGTCGTCGCCGCGACCGAGGGCGACGCCCGGGCCGCACTGACGACGGTCGAGGTCGCGGTGGCGCTGGCCCGGGCGTCTCTGGCGAAGCCGGACGCTGGCGGCGGCCCTGCCGCAGCCGCCGCCAGCGACACCAGCGCCCGCGGCAACGACGCCACCGTGCACCTGACGATCGACGACATGGCCCGGGCCCGGGACGGCCGCCTCTTCCACCAGGGAGCCGACGAGCACTACGACCAGATCAGCGCGCTGATCAAGAGCATGCGCGGGTCGGACGGCGATGCCGCCCTCTACTGGATGGCCCGCATGATCGAGGGAGGGGAGGACCCCCGCTTCCTGGCCCGGCGCATGGTGATCTTCGCCAGCGAGGACATCGGGCTGGCCGACCCTCAGGCGCTCCTCGTGGCCGAGGCCGCGGCGCGGGCCGTCGAGTACGTCGGGCTCCCCGAGGCCGCCCTGAACCTCGCCGAGTCGGCGCTCTACCTGGCCCGGGCGCCCAAGTCGAACGCCGTCGTGGTGGCCCTCGGTCGGGCCCAGGCCGACGTGCGCTCGGGCGTGCAACAGGAGGTCCCGACCCACCTGCGTGATGCCCACTACAAGGGCGCCGCGCAGCTCGGGCACGGCGAGGGGTACGTCTATCCGCCAGACGACCCATCCGGAGCCGCCGGCCAGCAGTATCGTCCTGAGGCGCTCGAGGGTCGGGTGTACTTCGAGCCCTCGCCCCAGTACCAAGGCCCCGAAGAAGAAGAAGAGGGAACCGGCGGGACCGGCCGGGGCGAGTAAGCAGACAGAACCAGGAGGGCGATTCGTGAAAGGTGGACACGGCCGGGGAGCGTTGCTCGCCGTGGTCGCGCTCAGTGTGGCCGCCGTCGGGCCTGTGGCGATCTCGGCGGTCGGTGTCGGTGTTTCGAGCGCCGGCGCCGCTTTGCTACCCAAGATCGTGCTGGCGCAGGCGGTGCCCAATCTCCCGGCCGGCACGACGCACCTCGGTGCCGCGCCGTCCGACGAGGCGCTCCACCTCGACGTCGTCCTGGCCGGCCAGGACCCCACTGGCCTGACCCAGGCGGTCGCCGCCGTCTCGTCGCCGGGCTCGTCCGACTACCACCACTACCTGAGTGCGTCGCAGTTCGCTGCGGAATACGGGCCGAGTCCCATCGAGGTGGCGCAGGTGTCGTCCGCGCTGCGGAGCGAGGGCCTGACGGTGGGCACGCCGGACCCGGGCAGCGTCCTCCTCCCGGTCAGCGGGACCGCCGCCACCGTGTCGGCCGCGTTCGCCACACCGCTCGAGCAGGTGCAGGCGCCCGAGCACGCCAAAGCGGTCGTCAACACGTCGCCTCCCGCCGTCCCGTCCGATGTCTCCGAGCTCGTGACCGGCGTCGTCGGGCTCGACGGCGCCTTCTCGGAGCACTCCATGGACCGCCCGAGCACGACCGCACGCGCCGGCGCGAAGGCGACCGCCGGACCGAACACCTCGACGGGACAGGGCGTCCCCAGCACCAGCACCAGCACCAGCACCAGCACCAGCACCAGCCACGACATCGCCCACGCCGGCACTCCCCAGGCGTGCGCCGCCGCATCCGGTGCGGCGCCCTCCGGCTCGGGCATATACACGTCGACGCAGATGTCGTCGTTCTTCGGCCTGAACCAGCTCTTCGCCCAGGGCCGGACCGGGGTCGGCCAGACGATCGCCATCGTCGAGTTCGAGCAGTACTCGTCGAACGACTTCTCGGCCTTCCAGTCCTGTTACGGCCTCACCAACCCGATCCACAACGTGATCATCGACGGCGGCCCCGGCGGTCCCGCCACGGGCGAAGGCGAGGCAGCCCTCGACACCGAGCTCGCCGCGTTCAACTCACCATCGGCCGCGTTGGCGGTCTACGAGGCGCCGAACAACAACGACGCGCAGGCCTTCGACCTCTTCAACCGGATCGCCAGCGACGACACGGCGTCGGTGGTGACCACGAGCTGGGGCAGCTGCGAGCCGTCGATGAGCCCGACCGACCTCGAGACGGAGAACCAGATCTTCCAGCGCTACGCCATGCAGGGCCAGACGATGATCGCCGCCGCCGGCGACTCCGGTGCGTCCGACTGCTTCGGCGCCAGCGGATCGGGCAGCATCCCGGCCTTCGACACGTCGCTGGCCGTCGACGACCCGGGCGCCCAGCCCGATGTCATCAGCGCCGGCGGCACCACCCTGCCGAGCGGGGGCGTGGGCTCGCAGAGCGTCTGGAACGACTGCGCGAGTTCCCTCCCATCGTGCGCCCGTGCCAACAACCAGGGACAACTCCTCAACGGATCGACGGGCGGCGGCTTCTCCATGCAGTGGCCCAAGCCCTCCTACCAGCCGGCGACCACTCCCAACTCGTCGCAGCGGACCGTGCCCGACCTCGCGTACCCCTCCGACCCCTCCGACGGTGCGGTGGCCGCGTATTGGGACGGGGCCTGGCACGGCTTCGGCGGCACCAGCGTCGCCGCGCCCACCAACGCGGGGCTCTTCGCCGACACGAACCAGGGCTGTTTCAACGTGCTCGGGATGGTCGCCCCGAACCTCTACGCCAACGGCGGGGCGGGCAATTCGAACTTCACCGACATCACGTCAGGGAACAACGACTTCACCGACGCCAACAGCGGCGACTACAAGGCGACGGCCGGCTACGACCCCGCCTCCGGCCTCGGCACGCCCGTCGACCAGAACCTCGCCATCGCGCTGCAAGGTGCGGACGGCTGCCCGTCGGTCGCCTCGGTCACCCCGAACACCGGGTCGGTCAGCGGGAGCGGCGCCATCACGATCAGCGGCGGTGGTTTCGCCAACGCCACGTCCGTCATGTTCGGCTCGGTCGGCGCCGGCCAGATCGTCTCGCAGTCCGAGACGTCCATCACCGTCGTCCCGCCGAACGCCCAGGGCCCCATCTGCGTCGACGTCACCGTGGGCAACTCGCAGGGCATCTCGGCGATCTCCCCGGCCGACCACTACGGGTTCGGCGGCGACCTCAACTGCGGCACCGGGTACCGCATGGTGGGCTCCGACGGCGGCATCTTCGACTTCGGCGACTCCACGTTCTGGGGCAGCACCGGCGGGATCACGCTGAACAAGCCGGTCGTCGGAATGGCCTCCACGCCGAGCACGAGCGGGTACTGGCTCGTCGCGTCGGACGGCGGCATCTTCAGCTACGGCGACGCCAAGTTCTTCGGCTCCATGGGCGGCCAGCCGCTCAACAAGCCCATCGTCGGCATGGCGACGACGCCCAAGGGCGACGGGTACTGGGAGGTCGCCTCCGACGGCGGCATCTTCAGCTTCGGGAACGCGCTGTTCTACGGGTCCACCGGCTCGATGCGACTCAACAAGCCCATCGTCGGCATGGCCTCCACGCCCGACGGCAAGGGGTACTGGCTCGTCGCGTCCGACGGCGGCATCTTCTCCTACGGCGACGCGCAGTTCCACGGCTCGACCGGGGGCCAGTCGCTCAACAAGCCCATCGTCGGCATGGCTCCGGGACCCGGCGGCAACGGCTACTGGCTCGTCGCGTCGGACGGCGGCATCTTCGCCTACGGCACGGCGCAGTTCTACGGGTCCGCCGGCAGCCTCCCGTTGAACCAGCCCGTCGTGGGCATGGCCGCCACCCCCGACGCCAACGGGTACTGGCTCGTCGCCTCCGACGGCGGCATCTTCACCTACGGCGATGCGCTGTTCTACGGCTCGACGGGCGGCATCCACCTCAACAAGCCGATCGTCGGGATGTCCTCGGCCTGATTCCGCACGTTTCCACACCCTCGAGGACCTCCAGACGCCCCAACCGACCCGGCGGACCGGGCCCCGAACCCGTTTTTCACGCCGGTAAGCTGGATTGATGGACGCCAACGGATTGAGGGCGGCCTTCACGCGCTACTTCGCCGACCGTGGCCACACCATCGTCCCTTCCGCCAGCCTCATCCCGCACGACCCCTCGGTCCTCTTCACGATCGCGGGCATGGTGCCGTTCAAGCCGTACTTCCTCGGCGAGGAGCCGGCGCCGTGGCCCCGTGCGACCAGCGTCCAGAAGTGCTTCCGCACCCCCGACATCGAGATCATCGGGACGGACACGTACCACAACACCTTCTTCGAGATGCTGGGCAACTTCAGCTTCGGGGACTACTTCAAGGAGGACGCCATCCCGATGGCGTGGGAGCTCCTCACCGAGGTCCTCGGCCACGACGGCGACCGCCTCTGGATCACCGTCCACGACGACGACGACGAGGCCGAGCAGATCTGGATCGACAAGGTCGGCGTCCGCCCCGAGCGCGTCCAGCGCATGGGCGACGAGGACAACTTCTGGGCCATGGGCGAGACCGGCCCGTGCGGCCCCGACTCGGAGATCTTCTTCGACAAGGGCGAGGCTTTCGGGCACGACGGCGGCCCCAAGCACGGCGGCAGCGACCGCTTCGTCGAGATCTGGAACCTCGTCTTCATGCAGTTCGACCGCGACGCCACCGGCAAGCTCAACGACCTGCCGCGCAAGAACATCGACACCGGCGCCGGCCTCGAGCGGAACCTCCCCCTCCTCCAAGGTGTCGATTCTGTGTTCGACACCGACCTGTTCGTGCCGCTCATCGACACGGCGGCCTCCATCCTCGGCACCGCCTACGGGCGGACGAGCGCACGGACGTCGCGCTCCGGGTGCTGGCGGACCACGGCCGCGCCTTCTCGATGCTGGTGGCCGACGGCGTCCTCCCCGCCAACGAGGGCCGCGGCTACGTGCTGCGCCGCGTCGTGCGCCGGGCCGTGCTCGCGGCGCGCCGCCTCGGCGTCGAGAAGCCGATCGGCCCCCCGCTCGTCCGGGCCGCCATCGAGGTGCTCGGCGACGCCTACCCCGAGCTGAACACCCAGCACGACCTCATCGTCAACGTGATCGCACGGGAGGAAGCCGGCTTCGACCGCACGCTGCGCGCCGGGCTCGGCCGCCTGGAGGATGCGATCGCCAGCGGGACGAAGGTCATCGGCGGCGACGTCGCCTTCACGCTGCACGACACGCACGGGTTCCCGGTCGAGCTGACCGAGGAGCTCGCCCGCGACGCCGGCGTCGAGGTCGACCGGGCCGGCTTCGACGCGGCCATGGCCGAGCAGCGCGAGCGCGCCCGCGCCGCCGCCAAGTCGGTGCGGGCGGGTGACGAGGCCGTCTACCGTTCGCTCCTCGAGCAGGAAGGGCCCACGACGTTCGTCGGGCGCGGCACGGGGAATTACGAGGAGGTCCCGGCCCGCGTCCTGGCCGTGCTCGAGCGCATGGACGGTGACGCCACCGACGCCGACGCCGGCGCCGACGCCGGCACCGTCGAGATCGTGCTCGACCGCACGCCGTTCTACGCCGAGGGCGGGGGCCAGATCGGCGACACCGGCACCATCGTCACCGAGAGCGGCAGCGCCGACGTCTACGACACGCAGCTGGCCGTGCCGGGCCTGATCGTGCACAAGGCCCGCCTCGACGGCGAGCTGACGGCGGGCCAGGACGCATTGGCCACCATCGACGGCGCCCGGCGCGAGGCGATCCGGCGCAACCACACGGCGACCCACCTGCTGCACTCGGCGCTGCGCACCGTGCTGGGCGACCACGTGCGCCAGCAGGGCTCGCTCGTCGGCCCCGAGTACCTGCGCTTCGACTTCTCCCATCACGCCCAGCCGACGGTGGCCGAGCTCGACGAGGTGTTCGCACTGGCCAACGAGGCCGTGCTCACCGACGTGCCGGTCGACACCGTCGAGACCTCGCGCGAGGACGCCGAGCGGATGGGCGCCATCGCCTTCTTCGGCGACAAGTACGGCTCGTCGGTGCGCGTCGTGCAGGCCGGACCGACGTCCCTCGAATTCTGCGGCGGCACCCACGTCGACTCCCTCGGGCAGATCGGTCCGATCACGCTGCTCTCCGAGGGCTCCATCGGTTCGAACACCCGCCGCCTCTTCGCGGTCACCGGGCGGGTGGCGATCCAGCGTGCCGTCGACCGCGAGAAGCTCGTGCGGGCGGCGGCCGAGGCGTTGCGCAGCGAGCCCGACGACCTACTGGCGGCGATCGGCCGGCTGAGCGAGCGCCAGCGCGAGACCGAGAAGGAGTTCGGCCGCCCTGCGCCAGCAGTCGAGTGCGGCCGAGGCGACGACGTTGGCCGCCGAAGCAGCCGGCAACGATGGCGTCGTCGTGGCCCGGCGCGACAAGGTCGAGGGCAAGGAGCTCCAGTCCCTCGCCGAGGCGATCCTGCGCCACGACGGCGTGCGCGCCGTGGTGCTCGGTGGGTCCGCAGACGGCGCCAAGGTGTCGATCGCCGTGGCCACCGATGGGACGCCCGACGCGGTGGACCTGGTCAAGCAGCTGGGACCGATCGTGGGCGGCGGAGGTGGCGGCCGTCCGGGCTCGCCGTCGGCGCTGGCCGGCGGGAAGGACCCCGCCCGCCTCGACGACGCCCTGGCCGAAGCGCGGCGGCTCCTCTCCGAGACCGAGTGAGCGGAGTGGTGGCGCCCTCCGAGCGCACCGGCGCGGGCGCGGATAGGTCGGATGCACCGGGCCGGGTCGTCGCGCTCGACCTGGGCTCACGGCGCATCGGCGTGGCCTACAGCGACAGCCGGCGCACCCTGGCCAGTCCATGGGGGACGATCGAGCGCAGCGGGGACGACGCACGGGACCGGGCGGCCATCGTCGACGCCGTCCGTGAGGTCGGGGCCACCACGGTCGTCGTCGGCCTGCCGCTGAGCCTCTCGGGCTCGGCCGGTCCGGCGGCTCGCGCTGCGCTCGCCGAGACCGAGGCGTTGCGCGCCGTGCTCGAGCCTCTCGGCGTCGCGGTCGAGACCGCCGACGAGCGCTTCACCACCGTCGAGGCGCAGCGCTCGCTGTCCGCGGCGGGGCGCAAGGGCAAGGCGGCGCGCCGGGTGGTCGACAGCGCGGCCGCGATGGTGCTGCTCCAGGCGTGGCTGGACCGCACGTGAACGGGCCCGACGACGACGAAGGCGCGCCCACACCGCCCTCGGGGCAGCCGGCCGTCGAGCCTCCGGAGCCCGACGACCTCGTCGATCCGGAGGCTGAGGAGGGGGAACGACACGAACGCCGGGCGCGCCGGCGCGCCCAGGTACGCCGGCGTCGCCGGATCGTGGCGATCGTCGGTGGCGTGGTGCTCGTCCTCATCTTGGGCTTCGTCCTCTGGTACGAGCTCGAGGCGAACGCCTTGGGCCCGGCCGGCAAGCAGGTCATCGTCACCGTGCACCAAGGCGAGTCGACCGACTCCGTGATCAACACGCTGAGCCAGAAGGGCGTGATCGGGAGCTCGTTGGCCTTCCGGTTCTCGGACATCTTCCACGGCACACCGACCGTCGAGCCGGGCAGCTACGCCATGCACCAGAACCAGAGTTTCGGCGAGGTGCGCACGTTGCTCGCCGCCGGGCCCAACATCTTCCCGGTCAACGTGGTCCCCGGCTACACGCTCTCGGAGGTGGCGCAGACGGTCGGCGAGATACCGGGGCACACCCCGGCGACGTTCGAGCACGCGGCCGCCAGCGGCGCGGTCCATTCGATCTTCTCGCCGCCCGGGTCCAACAACCTCGAGGGCATGCTCGGCACGGGGGAGTACCTGGTCCTTCCCGGTGAGACCGACCTCACGATCGTCAAGGACATGGTTACCCGCTTCGACGCCGACGCCACCAAGGCCGGGCTCAGCACGGCCTCGGCGGACGCCCTGGGCATGACGCCGTACCAGGTGATCATCACGGCCTCGATCGTGGAGAAGGAGGGCTACTACACCTTCAACATGCCCAAGGTCGCCCGCGTCATCTACAACCGGCTGGCCCAGGGGATCGCGTTGCAGATGGACTCGACCGTGCTCTACGCGCTCGGCCAGGACGGCGGACCGGTGACGAGTAAGGACCTCCAGACCCAGTCGCCCTACAACACGTATCTCAACAAGGGCCTGACGCCGACGCCGATCTGCATGCCCTCGCCCGAGGCCCTGGCCGCCGCGGTGAATCCTCCGCCGGGTGCGTGGCTCTACTTCGTGCTCGTCCAGAAGAACGGCGTCATGGCGTTCTCCGACACCTACGCCGAGCAGTTGGCCAACGAACAGCTGGCAAAGTCCCGTGGCCTTCCCTGATCCCGACTCCGAGCTGGAGGCCGACGGGCGCGGGCAACCGCGCACGCGCACCATGGCACAGGCCCGGGCCGAATGCGGGCCGGGGGTGCACATCGTCGGCGTGATCGGGAGCCCGGTCGCCCACTCGTTGTCACCGTTGCTCCACAACACCGCGTTCGGTGCGCTTGGTCTCGGCGACCGCTGGCGCTCGTTCGCCTTCGAGGTGGAGCCCGGCGAAGCGGCCGCCGCCCTCAACCAGATGCGCGCCGAGGACGTGACCGGTCTTTCCGTCACGATGCCGCACAAGGCCGACGTGGCCACCCTGGTGGACGAGTGCAGCGACGTGGCGCGCCGTCTCCACGCGGTGAACTGCGTCCATCAGCAAGAAGGAAGCTTCCTCTTCGGCACGAACACCGACGGCGAGGGGTTCGTCGCCTCGCTCGCCCGCGGCGCCGCCTTCGATCCGACCGGGAAGCGATGCCTCGTCATCGGCGCCGGCGGCGCGGCGCGGGCCGTCATCTTGGCGTTGGCCGAGGCCGGGGCGGCCGGCGTCGCCGTCGTGAACCGTACGGCCGAGCGGGCCTTCGAAGCGGCGGCCCTGGCCGGGGCCGGGGCCGGCGCCGGGAACAAGGGATCCGTCGTCCCCTTGACCGAGCACGCCATCGCCGAGGCCGTCGGCGCCGCCGACCTGGTCGTCAACGCCACACCGCTGGGCATGACCGGGGTCGCCGGCGGGCCGACCGAGTGGCTCGTGGCGCCCGATCTGCTCGGCGAAGGCCAGGTGGCGGCCGATCTCGTCTACGTCCCACGCCGGACCGCCTGGCTCGAGCGGGCGGCGGGCGCCGGTGCGACCACCCTGGACGGCCTGGGCATGCTCGTCCATCAGGCCGCCGCGCAGCTGGTGCTGTGGACCGGCACGGTCCCTCCGATCGAGGCCATGTGGCAGAAGGCCGAGGCGGCCGCGCCCTCGACGGGCTGAGTCAGCCGGCGGCCGGCGCGGAGGGCGCAGCCGGCGCCGGATCGCCCGGCCACAGACCGGCCTTCGCCAGGGCGGCGAGCGCACTTTCACGCAGCGCCCGGGTCAACGGGTCGCGCTGTGACGGCACGGTGAGCAGCATGACGCGCATCGTGATGGTCGCGGCGTCCGCCGCGTACAGCCCGACGATGTTCGGTGGTTCGGTCGTATGGCCGGCGAACTCCGGCTGCTGGGCCACCTCGTGCGCCGCCTCGGAGATCACCGAACGCACCCGCTCGAGGTCCGCCGCCGCGGCACCCGGCAGCGTCAGGTCCACGACGGCGCGCGCCCAGCCGCGCGAGAGGTTGCCGATCAGGCGGATGTCGCCGTTGGGGATGACGTAGAGGATGCCGTCCACGCCGCGGAAACGCGTCAGACGCAGGCTCACGTCCTCGATCACGCCGGTTACGCCGCCCACAGTGACGGAGTCGCCGATGTTGTACTGGTCCTCCATCGTCATGAGCGCACCGGAGAAGTAGTCGCGCACGATCTGTTGCGCCCCGAACCCGAGCGTGGCTCCGATGATCGTGGCGCTGGCGAGGAGCGGCGTGAGGTTGATGCCGAGCATCCCGAGCACGATCGCCCCCGCCACCACGAAGATGAAAAGGCGCCACATGTTGGCCACCAACCCCGCCATGGTGGTGACCCGCGCCCCGGCCCGCGGCGACCCCGAACGGTTCGAGGTCTGATGGGCGACGCGCGTCATCATGCGCCGGATGACCTTGGCGCCGTAGCGGGCGATAAGCGCCGCGACCACCACGACGATGAGGATGCCGAGCGGGCGCACGATCAGGTCCGTCACCGTGGACGCCGTGTCCGGGCTCACCCCGACCTTGGTCAGCAGGTGGTACAGCCAGCCGCTCCCCGGCTCGGATTGCGCCGCCCCCGACGACGCCGCCTGGTTGATCTGCCCGAGCAGTCCGGCCGACCCGTCCGACGAGTTGCTCGACGGGCCGCTCGCCGAAGCCACCAGGGCTTGCGCTGCCGCCAGGGAGGGTGACGTCACGGCCGGTATTCTGTCCGGAATTCCCCCCGTATGACCACAATCACCAGATCACACATTTCTGCCCGGCGCAGCCTGATTCCGTTCGACGTGATCCTGGTCGCGGCGACGCTCCTGGTTTCTGCAATCGGCGTGATCATGGTCTACACCGCCACCCGGGGCGATCTCCTCGCCCAGGGGGAGGACCCCAAGACCTTCCTCAAGAAGCAGGGACTCTTCGTCGTGCTAGGGGTCATCACGATGGTGGTGGTCGCCCTCATCGACTACCGGCGTTGGGAACCGGTCGCCAACATCTTGTACTGGCTGATCGTGCTCGCTCTCCTGGGCGTGTTCGTCGTCGGGTCGAGCGCCCAGGGCGCCGCCCGCTGGTTCAGCCTCGGGCCGCTCCAGCTCCAGCCCTCCGAGTTCGCCGTCCTCGCGCTCATCTTGGCCATCGCGTCGTATTGCGCGCGCCGCGACGACGTCGGCCTCGCCTGGAAGGACGTCTTCCGCCTCCTCATCATGGCCGGCATCCCGATCTTCCTGGTCCTCCTCCAGCCCGACCTTGGGACGGCCATGATCATGGTGATCGTCCTCCTGGTCATGCTCGCCGTCGCCGGCTTGCCCATCCGCATCCTCGTGATGCTGCTCATCGGCACCGTGTTGGTCGTGCTGTTCGCCGTCTACAGCGGGCTGCTGCACCACTACCAGATCGCCCGTGTCACGGCGTTCCTGAGCCCGAACTCGACGTCGACCAACCCCTACGTCAAGTCGGCGATCTACAACCTGAACGAGGCGAAGAGCGCCATCGGATCGGGCGGTGTGTTCGGGTCGGGCATCGGGCACGGCGCGCAGACGAATCTCGGTTATGTCCCCGAGCAGCAGACCGACTTCATCTTCACCGCCGTGGGCGAGCAGCTCGGGTTCGTGGGCTCGGTCGGCGTGCTCGCCCTGCTCGGCGTGATCGCCTGGCGGGTGCTGCACGCGGCCGTCGTCGCCCGCGACATCTTCGGCCGGCTCATCTGCACCGGTCTCTTCGCCTTCATCGCCTTCAGCGTGTTCCAGAATGCGGGGATGACGATGGGCATCATGCCGATCACCGGCATCCCGTTACCCTTCGTCAGTTACGGCGGCACCGCCGTGCTCGTCTTCTTCGGCGCCGTCGGCTTCGCCCTCAGCGTCGGGTCGCACCGGAGATTCCGGTGACGGACATCTCGCCCGGGGCCGATGCCGTGGGGGCCGCCGAGCCGGCGAGCCCGGACCCTGGACCGGCGGCCACAGCCCCACTGCCGCCCGCGCCTTCGGCGTTCCGCGTGATGGACGTCGAGGACGTCTCGCTGGAACTGCCCTCGCAGTTCCCCTCCGTCACGCTGAGCGAGTCAGAACCGCCGATGCGCCAGATCGTGTTCCCGGTCGGGCTCCCCGAAGGGGCGGCGCTGGCTCAGGCGCTGCGGCGGATGCGAGGCCGCCGGCCGATGACGCACGAGCTCTTCATGGACGTGCTGCAACGCGCGCACGTCGAGGTCGTGGCGGTGCGCCTCACCGGGCGCGACGAGGGGAACCTCCTGGCCGAGCTCGACCTGATGACGCCGTCGGGGCGCGAGCGCGTCGACTGCCGGCCCTCCGACGGCCTCGTGCTCGCGCTCCGCATGCCGGTGCCCGCGCCGATCCTCGTCGACGAGCGACTGCTCGAAGACGGCGGCGACGTCGTGCCGCTCGCCGACTCCGGCTCGCCGGGCGTCGGCGGTGCCGCCCGCTCGGCGATGATGCGGCCGTGAGCGTCATCATGAGCTAGTCACATACGGGACCGGGACCGCGAGGAGTCAGACGGATGCTCGATTGGATGTCACGGATCCCCGGACCGAGTAGCCCGACAGACGGTTCCACCTAGGCTCGGGGCGACCAGACCGACCTCGGAGGTTCAAGCAAATGGGCAGCGGCGAGAGTCCGACCGTTATCAAGATCAACGCCATCACCGTGCCCGAGGACGGCGGGGACGAGCTGGCCCGCCGGTTTGGCGCCCGTGCCGGGGCCGTCGACAACCAGGAGGGCTTCGAAGGCTTCGAGTTGTTGCGCCCGACCGACGATCGCCATCAGTGGCTGGTCGTCACCCGCTGGCGCGACGAGGAGTCGTTTCAGGCGTGGGTCTCGTCGCCGGCGTTCGCGCACGGCCACGCGGGGGCGGATCGCCCTTCGCCGCACGGCGGGCCCGTCTCGGTCTCCTCTGAGCTGTGGTCCTACGAGGTCGCGCTCGGCTCAGCGGGACAGACCGACTGACGGCGAGCCGTTCCGTCAGGCACGATCGCCCACGCCAAGCCCCGAGAGAGGACTTTCGGCCCTAGGCCACCGTCGCCAGGTCGGCCAAAACTCCTGGCAGCGGTTGCCGACCCTCGGAGCGGCCCATGCGGGACGGAGGCGAGGGCGGGCAACCGCCGTGAGGAAGGCAGGGGAGTAGCGGCACCGCGGGGTGGCCTCGCCCCCGCAGGGCTGCGGAAAGGAATGACGCCATGCCCGCCGAACGATCCACGGCCACGCCGTTGACCACGGAGGAGGCCGATCTCGCCAAGGACTCGATCCTCGGCGACCGCTTCATGATCCGCTTCAGCGAGGACACGCTGAAGCATCGTCCGCTCGGCATCCGGCTCATCGTCGAGTTCGCCGGCACATTCATCCTGGTGACGGTCGCCGCCGGCTCCGGCGTGATCAACCACTACGTGGGCGGCGGACCGATCAGCCGGACGGCGGCCGTGATCGCTCCCGGGGCGGTGGTGATGGCGATGATCTACGCCCTCGGCCCGCTGTCGGGCCTCCACATCAATCCGGCCGTGACCCTCGCGTTCACGGCCCGGCGCGTCTTCCGGGCCATCTGGGCCGTGCCCTACATCGCGGTGCAGTTCGCCGGCGCCATCGGCGCGGCCCTCTTCCTCCAGAACATGTACGGCCACGTGACCTCCGGAGGGAACTACCCGATCAACAAACCGGGCGGGGAGTGGAAGTCGTTCGTGATGGAGATCCTCCTCACCGCGATCCTGGTCACCGTCATCCTCAACACCGCGACCGGGTACCGCAGCATCGGCCACAACGCCGCCCTCGCCGTCGGCGCCACGGTGGCCCTGCTGGGCCTCTTCGCCAGCCCGATCAGCGGGGCGTCCATGAACCCGGCCCGCACACTCGGCCCCGACATCGTCGGCTGGAACTTCACGGGCTGGTGGGTCTACGTGGCCGGTGACCTCCTGGGTGCGGCGATCGGCGTCATGTTGATTGGCCTCGTGCGCGGCCTACCCGACCGCGCCGAGCGCGAGGCAGCCGAGGGCGGCGCGCTGCCGCTGAAGTCGTAAGCGCCAGCAGCTATCCCACGTGGGAGCGGCGACGTCGTCGCAACGAGCCCCTCGGGCCGGCCAGCTGCTACCGGGCCGGAACCATCGGGCTCTCGCCCGGCCCACCGGCGGCTCCCGCCGCCCGCATCTCTCGTTGCGCCTTGGCGCCCTCGTCGGAGATCCGCAAGAGCAGCGCGATGAGGATGTAGTTCGACACGAGGGATGACCCCCCGTACGCGACAAAGGGCAGGGTGACTCCTGTAAACGGCAAGAGCCGGACCACCCCCGCCATGATGAAGAACGCCTGGAAGCCCAGGATCAAGGTCAGGCCCGTGGCCATGAGCCGGCTGAAGTCCGACCGGGCCGTCTGCGCGATGCGGAAGCCGGCGCCGACCAGCATGACGAAGGCGAGCACGACCGAGATGGCGCCGACCATCCCCATCTCGGTTGCGATGGCGGCGAAGATCATGTCGCTGGTCAGCTCGGGGATGTAGCTCGTGAAGTTGTCGAGGCCGAGGCCGGTGCCGCCCACACCCCCCGTGCCCATGGAGTACCACCCCTGGGCCAGCTGGTAGCCGTTGCCGTTCGGATTGGTCGGCGTGGGCCACGGGTTCTGCCAGCCCTCGATCCGCAGATGCACCTGTGAGAAGTAGTGCGCGGCGATGAAGGCACCCACCCCGAAGAGAATGAGGCCGAGGATGAGGTAGCCGAAGCGCCCGGTGGCGATCCACAGCAGGCCGATGAACAGGACGAACAACAGCGCGGCGAAGCCGATGTCGTCCTCGACGCCGATCACCAGCATGGCCGCCCCCCACGCAACGATGATCGGGATCAAGGGGCGTGGGTCCAAGAAGAGCCGGTTCCCGATCTGGGCCGTCGGGATCGTCAACAGCTCCTTGTTCTCCGCGAAGTACGAGGCGAAGAAGATGCAGAGCAGGATCTTGGCCAACTCGATCGGCTGGAAGCGGATGGTCCCGAGATGCACCCAGAGCCGGGCGCCGTTGATGGGCGTGAAGCCGAGCGGCAGGATCATCAGGATGCCGGCTAACAGCAGCAGCAGGTAGCGGTACCGCTCGAGATCGCGCGAGTGCCGCACGACCAGCAACGTGCCGACATAGGCCGCGACGCCGATCGCCGTCCACAGCGCCTGGTTGCGTGCCTCGCCCGGATACCAATGGTCCCAGCGCGCGATCACCACGTAGCCGATGCCGTTCAACAGCGCGGCGATCGGCAGGACGACCGCGTTGGAGTCGGGTACGAGCCAGCGGTTCGCCATGTGCGCGACGAGTGCGAGCCCGAGGATCACACCCAGGAACGGGCCGATGTCCGGCGGCAGATGCGAGTTCTGGCCGAGCGACGCAATGATGTACAGGGCGACGATCAGCCCTGACCCGAAGACGAGCAGCACGAATTCGGTCCGGCGCTTCGGCTTCGGGCCGAACGCGTAACGCGGGATCGGAGCGCCCCGCCGGCGCGACTGTGGGCGGTTCTGGACGCGCACCCCCGCAGTCTGGGCCGGTCGATCGCTCCCGCTTCCCGCTGCTGGCGGCACGGGCGCATGGTACTGGTGGGAGGTAGAGTCGAGGGTGACATCCCCTGTCTCTGCCGTCGTTTCTGATCGCTTTCGGCGCAGTCCGGGCCCGAACCCAGCCCTTCCGCCCATGACCCAGACCCAGCGAGAATCCCAACCCCAGGCGCAACCTCCTGCCGCAGGTGATGGCGACGGCGCTGACGGCCAGAGCCCAAGCCCGAGCGACCGCCCCGCGCCGCCGAGCTACCAGCAGATAGAGGCGTTCGGCTACCAGCGCTTCACGAACCGCGAGCAATCGAGGCTCGACTTCGGCGCCCGCCTCTTGGACCTCGCCGAGGACGACGGCCTGCCGCTCCTCGAGCGGGCGAAGTTCCTCGCCATCTTCTCCGAGCTGCTCGACGAGTTCTACCAAATCAGGGTCGCCGCCCTCGAGGACCAGGTCGCGGCCGGCGTGCGCACCCGCTCAGTCGACGGCCTGCGCCCCGGCGAGCAGCTCGCCATGATCCGGGGCTGGGTCGAGGACCTCGTCAAGCGTGAGGACCACATCTTCTTGGACCTCATCGTCCCGGCCCTGGCGGACGCCGGCGTCCGCTTCTCGGACTGGTCCTCCCTCGATGACGACGACCGTGAACACCTCGTCGAGGTCTTCCAGCGCGAGATCTACCCCGTCCTCACCCCCCTCGCCGTCGACCCGGGGCACCCGTTCCCCTACATCTCCAACCTGTCGCTCAACCTCGTCGTCGAGGTCCAGGACCCCACGTCCGGCGAGCGCCGCATCGCCCGGGTCAAGGTGCCGCCCGCGTTGCCCCGTTTCATCGTGATGCCCGACGGCGAGCGCTTCGTGCCCCTCGAGCAGGTGATCGCGGCGCACCTCGACAGCCTCTTCCCCGGCATGTCGATCGGGGTCCACCACGCGTTCCGCGTGACCCGCAACGCCGACCTGGCCCTCGAGGAGGACGAGGCCGACGACCTGCTCGTCGCCATCGAGATGGAGCTGCGCCGCCGCCGCTTCGGCAAGGCCCTCCGCCTCGAGGTCGGCACCGACATGGGCGACGACCTCGTCGACCTCCTCGCCACCGAGCTCGAGGTCGGCCGCGACGGCGTCTTCCGGGTCGCCGCCCCGCTCGACCTGTCGGGCCTCTGGGGCGTGTACGCGCTCGACCGCCCCGACCTGCACGCCGAGACGTGGACGCCGATGACGCCGCCCCGCCTCGCCAACGCGGCGCACGACCCCAACGAGTTCTTCGCCATGCTGCGCGAGCGCGACGTGCTCGTCCACCACCCCTACGACTCGTTCGCCACCTCGGTCGAGGCCTTCGTCGCGCAGGCGGCCAACGACCCCGCCGTCCTCGGCATCAAGCAGACGCTGTACCGCACCGGCTTCGACAGCCCCATCGTCCAGGCGCTCATCCAGGCGGCTGAGAACGGCAAGCAGGTCGCCGCCATCGTCGAGCTCAAGGCTCGATTCGACGAGGAAGCCAACATCGGCTGGGCCCGTGCGCTCGAAGAGGTGGGCGTCCACGTCGTCTACGGCATCGTCGGCCTCAAGACGCACTCGAAGACGGCGCTCGTCCTGCGCCGCGAGGACGACGGCGTGCGCCCGTACTGCCACGTCGGCACGGGCAACTACAACTCGAAGACGGCGCGCATCTACGAGGACCTCGGGCTGCTCACCTCTGACCCGGTCATCGGCGCCGACGTCGGGGCGCTGTTCAACTACCTGACCGGCTTCTCCAAGCACGCCGACTACCGCGAGATCCTCGTGTCGCCGGTCACCGTGCGCAAGCGCATCCACGCCATGATCGAAGAGCAGGCCGACGCCGGCCCCGCCGGCCGCATCGTGCTCAAGGTCAACGGCCTCACCGACGCGTCGATGATCGATGCGCTCTACCGCGCCAGCGGCGCCGGCGTGCAGATCGACCTCGCCGTCCGCGGCCTGTGCCGCCTGCGCCCGGGCATCCCCGAGCTCTCCGAGAACATCCGCGTCCGTTCCATCGTCGGCAGCTTTCTCGAGCATTCGAGGATCTACCGCTTCGGTGGTCCCCCCTTCGACCCGGCGGCCGGGCCCGGTCTGCCCCTCAAGATCTTCATCGGGTCCGCGGACCTCATGGGCCGCAACCTGGACCGCCGCATCGAAGTGGTCGTGCCCGTCCACGACCCCGAGCTGCAAGCCCGTCTCTTCGAGGTGCTGGACTTGGTCTTCGCGGACGACACCAACGCCTGGGAGCTGGGCTCGGACCGCCGCTGGCGGCGCGTGCCCAACACGCACGGCATCAGCTCGCAGGACAGCCTGAAGCAGCTCGCCCGCGAGCGGGCGCGGCGCCGTCTCGACTCCGAGTTGCGGGTCGTAGCGGAGGGCGAGGAGGCGCTGCCGCCCCTGCAGGCGTCGCCGGACTGAGCGTGGTGACCGGCGCGGCCAAGGACGTGGCCCTGCTGGCCGGCTACCGGACGGCGTGCGACGGGTTCGCCGACGCCGTGCACGCCGTGGGCGACCATTGGGACGCCCCCTCGCCGGCGCAGGAGGGCGACGCGGGGCAGGTCTTCGAGCACGTCATGAGCTCTCTCGAAGGGTTGCTGCTCCAACCCCTCGACGTCGTGCCCGATGTGCGCGGCCACGACCGGGAGAAGCGATGGGTCGCCGCGACCGACGTGCTGTTTCCCGCGCTGGAGCAGCCCGGTGCGCTGGACAAGCGCAGGCTGCTCGTCGGCATATTGACGATCGACGTGTTGGTCCACGCCTGGGACCTCTCGCGGGCCGTCGGGATCGACCTGACCCTGGACCCCGGGCTCTGCCGCACCGGCTACGAAAGAGCGCTGGCGAACCGCACGTTGCTCGAGGAGTCCGGCGTCATCGAGCCGTCGGTCTCGGTCCCCGAGGACGCGCCGGTACAAGATCGGTTGCTCATCCTTTTCGGTCGGGACTTGGACTGGGGCTAGCTGGCGTTTAGCGGGAGCCAGCCGGTGTCGGGTGCCGCAAATGTGCATTCCCGGCCCCACCCGCCGGTACGATCACGTCGCATGGCGAGCAACTTGGCTCTCCGCATCCGCGGGATCGCATCGGGCCGTGGTTGGGGTTGGCCGGCGCTGTCGGGCGTCGCGACCGCAATCGGCGTCATCGTGCTGGCCGCCGTGCACCAGCAGATCGACCTCAGCACGTACCTGCTGGGTGGGCAACACGCGTGGACGAACGACCTCTTCTCGGTCACGCTGGCGAAGGACGGGCTGGGCTTCACGTACCCGCCGTTCTCCGCGCTGCTCTTCGCTCCGATTGCGCACGCGCCGTTAGGCCTCGCCGAGGTCGCGTTCTCGCTCTTCAACCTCGTCTCGATCTTTGCGCTGATCGCGGTGTGCCTGCGCGCCGTGTGCAAGGAGTTCGACCGGCGGACGATTCTCTGGTGGGCCCTCGTCTTGCTCGTCCCCGTCGTGATGCTCGATCCGGTGCGCCAGACGTTCCTGCTCGGTCAGGTCAACATCTTCCTCGCCCTGATGGTCGTCGCCGACCTGACGCTCGACCTCCCGCTGCCCCGGGGCGTCCTCGTGGGGTTGGCCGCGGCGATCAAGGTGACGCCGATCATCCTCATCCCGTACCTCTTGCTCACCCGCCAGGGCCGCGCCGGCATGCGGGCCGCGGCCACGTTCTGCGCGGCCGGCCTGCTCGCCGCCGCCGTCAACTTCTCGACGTCATGGTCCTACTGGACGCACTACATCCGCGACCCGCAGCGCGCGGGCATGCTCTCGTGGATCGGCAACCAGGGCGTGCTCGGGGCGCTCGAGCGGATGATCGGCCACACCGTGAGCATGCCCACCACGATCGTGATCGTGCTGACCGTCTCCGCCATCGGCCTGGCCGTGGCCGCCGCCGCCTACCGGCGCTCGTCGCCGCTCCTCGGCCTGCTCGTCGTCGAGGCGACAGAGTCCCTCGCCAACCCGGTGTCGTGGTCGCACCACTTCATCTGGATCGTGCTGCTCATCGCCTGGCTGGCGCTGGCACCGGACCGTCCGCGCTACGGCGAGTGGCTGGCGCTCGGCGTCGCCGTGCTGTTCTGGGCCGCGCCGCCGTGGTGGGCCCCGCACGGCCCGGGGATCATCTTCGCCGGGCGGGGGTGGCTGATCCCGCTGTCGGACTCGTACGTGCTGCTCTTCATCGGCCTCGTCATCGGCGCCGGCGTCCGGGTCTTCCGGGCGCCGGTCACGCGGCCGGCCTTCCGTCGGCGCGGCAGCGTGGCGCCGTCGGGCCTCAGCACCTGAGCGCGGCGCCGTCGCTCAGTGCCGCGGGCCGGGCTCGCCGGCGAGGACCAGCATCTGCAACTCCTTGTTGATCCGGCTCGCCTGACGGCTCATCGAGCGCACCGCCCGCCAGCCCGTGACGACGAACAGCTTCTCGGGATCGCCCGGCTGGAACTCCTGATGCCGCGCCTCGCCCAGGGCCTGGAACCACGCGTCACGCACGTGGTGCAGCGCCAGGAGCACGTCCTGGGGAGGCGGCGCGACCAAGAACGTGGCGACGAGTGCCGACTCGTCGGTCTCCGGGGTCCGGGCCCGGAGCGTCTGGAGCATGGTGGCGGAGGCCTCGAGCGTCAGATAGGGCAGCAGCCCTTCACCGATGAAGAGCGATGGCGCGCCGGCGTCGTGACCGGCGGCTTCCAGTGCGCCGTCGAGGTCGCTGCTCCGATCCATCAGGTCGAAGGGGATGTAGGCGACGTGCTCGGGCTGCAGCCCGAGCACGTCGAGTCGGCGGCGCTTGTCGGCCTGCGTGCTGGGGTAGTCGACCTCGAACCAGCGGGTGGCGCCCCCGCCGAAGCGCATGGCCCGCCCGTCGTAGCCGGCGCCGAGGACCACGACCTGCTCGACGCCCCGCCCGAGGGCGCCGGCGATCTCGCCGTCGATGAAGGCGGTCCGCGCCGCGAAGCCGGCGGGCCGGGCCAGCGCCAGCAGGAGCGGGTTGCTCACGTCCTCGTAGAGCGAGCGTTCGCCCTCGACGTCGCCGGTAGGCGTGGACGTCCGCGACGACGTGAGCTGCGCCCGGCGGGCAGCCACCCAACGGGCGGTAAAGGACGGACGGTTGGCGCGGATTCGAGTCAGCGAGTCGGGGCGGGCAGCCTCAGGGAGTCACGGGCTTGGCCCGTGCCTTGCCACCGGTACGCTCCGCCGCCGCCACGCGGGTACGGCCGAAGCGCAACGAGAGATACGAGACGCCGCCGAAGGGAATCGGCAGCCAGAAGTTGACGAGACGCCAGCTGAGGACGCCGGCGGCGGCGACGCCGCTCGGCACGCCGAACCCCTTCAGCACGGCGATGATCGTGATCTCGATCACCCCCAGTCCGCTCGGGGTCAGCGGGATCACCGCGAGGATGTTGGCGAGGCCGTACGCCACGAGCACGTCGATCGGCGAGACGTGCGCGCCGAACGCCAGCAGGAAGACCCACAGGGAGAAGGCGTCGAGGATCCAATTGGCGGCCGCCCAGATGCCCGCCTTCAAGAGCAGCTCGGTGTTCGTGAAGAGGATCTTCATCCGGTCGACGACCTTTTGGAGCACGGCGGTGACCGACTCGGCGCGCACGAAGGGAAGCCGGTCGGCGACCTTCTTCACGAACACGTTGGCCTGGCGCTCGCCCCGGGTGAGCAGGAAGACGAGGCCGGCAAAGATGCCCAGTAGCAGCACCCCGAGAATGGCCCCGAAGCCGTAGGCCGGGTTGTAGCCCTGGAGCGGGATCGAGATGAGCAGGGCGAGCCAGAAGATGAGGTTCAGCACGACGGCCGAGCCGATGCCCTGGGCGGCCAGCCCGAAGGCCGCCGTGCTCCCCGGCACGTCGGACTCGGTGAGGAGCCGGTAACTGGCGGCCGTGCCCGGGACCGTGCCGCCCGGCAGAGTGTGGCTGATGGCGAGCGCCCACATGTTGATGCGGAACACGCGCCAGCGCGAGGGCGCGCCCGGTGAGAGGACCGTGCGGGTCAGCTCGGCGTAGGCGACCAACGCGGCGAGCTCGAGGAGCACGCCGAGGATCAGCCACAGGAAATTCAGGTGGCGCAGCTGATGGAACTCCTTGCGGGCGCTCGCCAGCTCGGGCAGCAAGATGTACTCGAGCACGAAGAAGAGCACCACGATGATCAACGTGATCTTCACGTTGCGCGGCATCCAGCGTCGTCGGTGCTTCGGGGCGTCGTCGGGTGGCTGGGAGACGGCTGATAGCCCGGCCGCGGCGGAGGAATCGTCGCCTGGGGGTTGCTCCCCGGGTTCCGGCGGCTCCACCTGCTTCATCGAATTCATGCTTGCACGTCCGTCACCCGACCAACCGCCTTCTCGGCGGCGCCACCTGCCAAGCTGGTCCCATGCCCGCGGAGCACCACGAGACGTGGCGGTCCCGCCTCACCGGGAGCGCGGACAAGAGGAGCATCCCGCTCGGGACGATCGTCGTGAGCGTCGCGGTCGCCATCCTGCTCTTGGACTTGAACGCCGGGCTGATCGTCGGGTTGTGGGTGTTGCGCCAGATCGTGTTGTACGTGGTCGTCGCGTTCTTCATCACGCTGCTGATGACGCCGGCGACCCGGTTCCTCAAACGGCACGGGCTGTCGCACGGCGGGGCCACGCTGACCGTGTTCCTCACCGGCGCGCTGGTGCTCATCGGTCTCGTCTATCTGTTTGCCTCGCCACTCGTGACCGCCGCCACGAACTTCGGGCACGAGCTCCCGGGCTTGATCGACAAGGCCAAGAAGGGCCACGGCTGGCTCGGCCACCTGG
This sequence comes from uncultured Acidimicrobiaceae bacterium, assembly GCA_963783995.1. GTDB lineage: Bacteria > Actinomycetota > Acidimicrobiia > Acidimicrobiales > RAAP-2 > Bog-473. The sequence goes on along the minus strand of CAWAPU010000006.1, from coordinate 1,542,869 downwards.
TGTACCGCTTCCACCTGCAGAAGTACCTCTCGGAGAGCTCGTCGAAGATCACGTCGCAGATCACGAAGGTCCTCAAGCCGGCCACCGCCTTCTCGGTCGGCGCCGCGGCGTTTTCGACGCTGGTGTCGATCGTGACGATCGCCATCTTGACGTTCTTCACCATGCTCGAGGCGCCGAAGATGTGGGGCGGCTTCCTGGGCGTCTTCCAGCCGCACGCGAGCGCCCGCCTGCGCCGGGTGATCGACGAGACGATCCACTCCATCACCGGCTACATGGGCGGGAACTTCCTGACCTCGATCATCGCCGGCGTGGTGTCGGGCGTGACGCTGGCCATCCTCGGCGTGCCGTTCGCGCTGTTGCTCGGCATCTTCGTGGCGCTGGTGGACCTGCTGCCGTTGGTCGGCGGCCTGTTGGCCGGCGTGCCGGTCGTGATCATCGCGGTCATCCACTCGTTCACGGCGGGGATCGTGATGCTGGTGGTCTTCCTCGTGTACCAGCAGATCGAGAACCACATCCTCAACCCGGTCATCATGAGCAGGACGGTGCGGCTCAACCCGTTCTGGGTGCTGCTCGCCGTCCTGGTGGGCGCATCGCTGGGCGGCCGGGTCGCCGGCGGGTTGGGCTCGTTCATCGGCGCGCTGGTCGGTATCCCGTTCGGCGGCGCCATCCAGGTGATCGTGCGCGAGCTGCGCAAGGGGCCCGACACCGAGGAGACGCCCGAGCAGATCCTCGGGACCGGGCCGCCGAGCATCACCGACATCTGAGCGGGCCAGTGCACGCCGGTTGTTCCTGAGAGTTGCCTAAGAATTCGCTGGGCGCCGGGGGGCGGGGTGAACGCGGCGCCGGGGAGCGAAGGCCAGGTCAGGGGGCGGAACGGGTCTCGCCGCCGGGAGGGCGGTCGCAGGAGCCGAGGCGGTGGCCTCACCTAGAATGCGCTGTATGCGGCCGCTGGTAGTCATCCCGACGTACAACGAGTCGGAGAACATCGAGCGGATGCTGCAACGGGTCAGCGAGTGCCTGCCCGAGGCCGGCGTGCTGATCGTCGACGACGGCAGCCCCGACGGCACGGCGGAGCTCGTGGAGGCGGCGATCGAGCGGTACCGGGACCTGCACCTGTTGCGGCGGAAGGAGAAGTCCGGGCTCGGCAGTGCGTACCGGGCCGGCTTCGGCTGGGGGCTCGAGCGCGGGTACGACGCCTTCGTCGAGATGGACTGCGACTTCTCGCACGACCCGGCGGCGTTGCCGGGGCTGATCGCTCCGGTGGCCGAGGGGTACGACGTGTCGATCGGGTCGCGCTACGTCGAGGGCGGGACGATCCCGAACTGGGCGTGGCACCGCGAGCTGTTGTCGCGGGGCGGCAACTACTACGCGGACCGGGTGCTCGGGCTGGGCGTGCTCGACTCGACGGCGGGGTTCCGGTGCTATTCGGCGTCGATCTTCGGCAGGCTGGACCTGGGGCGGATCCGGGCCGAGGGGTACGGCTTCCAGATCGAGATGACGTACCGCTCCAAGCAGCACGGGGCGACGATCAGAGAGGTGCCGATCAGCTTCGTCGACCGGGCGGCGGGGGAGTCGAAGATGTCGTCGGTCATCGTGGTCGAGGCGCTGGGCCTGGTGACGTGGTGGGGCTTGGGGCGGCTGGTCGCCGGGCTGCGGCGGGCGGGCGCTCGAGGCGGAGGCGGAGGCGGTCGGAGGCGGGGTCGGGGCCGGGGCCGGGGCGCGTCGGGGACGGGCGACGGAGCGCCGGGTGGTGCGGCGAGCAACGGGACGGCGCCGAGCTATACCGGCTCGGGACCGAGCCGGATCAACTGAAGCCGAGTGGGGCCGAATCAACCGAGGGTGAGGTAATAGGGTGCGCAGGTACACCGCAGTGAGCATCGAGGGAGCGGCGCCATGACGATCGAGGCGCCGGCGGCGCGGATCTTGGTGGTCGACGACGAACCGAACATCGCCGAGCTGTTGTCGGCCGCGCTGACGTTCGAGGGGTATCAAGTGGGCGTGGCCGCGACGGGGGCGGAGGCGCTCGAGCAGGTGCGGGCGTTCCGGCCGCACCTCGTCATGCTCGACGTCATGCTGCCCGACTTCGACGGCAACGAGGTCTGCCGGCGCCTGCGCAACCAGGGCGAGCAGATGCCGATCGTCTTCCTGACGGCGCGTGACACGACGCAGGACAAGGTCGAGGGCCTCAGCATGGGCGACGACTACGTCACCAAGCCGTTCAGCGTCGAGGAGCTCACGGCGCGGATCGGCGCCATCCTGCGCCGGGCCGGCGAGGTGGCGGCGGCGGACACGTCGGTCATGCAGTTCGCCGACCTGACCATGAACGTCGACACGCACGAGGTGTGGCGTGACGAGAATTCGATCGACCTGACGGCGACCGAGTTCAACCTGTTGCGTTACCTGCTGGAGAACGCGCGACGGGTGATCTCCAAGTCCGAGCTCTTGGACAACGTGTGGGGCTTCGAGTTCCGGGGCGACCCCAACATCGTCGAGACGTACATCAGCTACCTGCGCAAGAAGATCGACGACCGGGATCCGCCGCTCATCCACACGATCCGGCGCGTCGGCTACACGTTGCGGTTGCCCCGGGAGACCTAGGCCCGGGATGAGCCTCCAGAAGCGGCTGGTCGCCCTCACGGCGCTGCTGCTGGTGATCGGGCTCGCGGTCGCCGACGTCGTCATCTACGCGTCGGTGCACTCGTATCTCTACGGCCAGGTCGACTCGACGCTGGCCCAGGACGAGGCGCTGGCGTTCAACTACGTCACCTTCACGTACGCGCACGCCCAGTCGGCGACGCATCCCTCGGCGCCGCTGAGCGAGGCGGCGTTGTCGCGGCGGGTGTCGACCGACGTCTACGTCGTCGTGCTGAACCATGCGGGCCACGTCATCCTGCGGCGCCCGTCGGGCTCGCCGACGCACCCGGACCCCGCCCCGGTCCTGACCAAGAGCATCCCGGTGCAACAGGTGCCCGAGCTCTACCGGCGCTCCCACGGGGTTTCGGCCGGGCGCTACGCCGGGACGTTCCACCCCGACCCCAACGCGGTGGTGGTCGCGGCGCGGGGGGACCCCGACGGCGCGTACCGCACGATCGCGGTCGCCGTGCCCCAGGGGACGCTGGTCACGTCGCTCTCGCTGAACCCGACGACCAGCACGATGGCGTCGCTGCGCAACGTCGAGATCGTCGCCACGCTGGCCGTGCTGCTGGCGATGGGCGTCCTGGTGATGGTCGTCGTGCGGCGCGGGCTTCGTCCGCTGCGCCAGATGGCGGGGACGGCGGACGCCATCGCCTCGGGCGACCTGACCCGACGTGTGCCCGAGGAGCGGCCGGGCACCGAGGTGGGGCGGCTGGGCTCGGCGCTGAACGAGATGCTGAGTCAGATCGAGGGCGCGTTCGCCGAGAAGACGGCGTCGGAGGAGCGGCTGCGCCAGTTCGTGGCGGACGCCTCGCACGAGCTGCGCACGCCGCTGACGTCGATCCGCGGGTACTCCGAGCTGCTGCGCCGGGGCGGCTTCGCGGACGAGGCGGGGCGGACGAAGGCGCTGAAGCGGATCGAGGAAGAGGCGACGCGGATGGGGGGCCTGGTCGAGGACCTCTTGCTGCTGGCCGAGCTCGACCGGGGCCGGCCGTTGCGGGTCGAGCCGGTCGACCTGCACCGCATCTGCGCGGACGCCGTCGGCGACTCCAACGCCGTGGCGCACGACCACGTCCTGGCGTTGGTGCCGGGCGGGCCCGTCGTGGTGATGGGGGACGACGAGCGCCTGGCGCAGGTGGCGCACAACCTCGTGCGCAACGCGCTGGCGCACACGCCGGCGGGGACGACGGTGCGGGTCTCGACGGGCGTGCGCGGGCGCATGGGCTTCGTGGAGGTGGCCGACGACGGCCCGGGGATCCCTGTGGGCGACGTCGGGCGCGTCTTCGACCGCTTCTACCAGTCGAACCGCCCGAGCACGGGGGGCGGGACGGGACTGGGCTTGGCGATCGTGCGGGCGATCGCGGAGGCGCTCGGTGGGACCGCCGAGGTCGTGCTGCCGGGCCGGGGGGCGACGCTGCGGGTCAGCATCCCGCTGGCGGCGACGCACGTGGCGGCGGCTTCGGCGGCGGCGCCTACGCCGTCGTCAACGCCGGGGGCCGGGCCGGGGCCGGTCCCCTCACCGCAGCTCCACTGACGCGCCCGGGATCACCGTGTCGAGCACCGTGGCGAGCTTGACGTTCGTCTCCTGCGCCTCGGCCTCGGGGTCCGAGCCGGCGACGATGCCGGCGCCGGCCCGGAGGCGGAGGACGGCGGTGGGCTTGGCGTCGGCGTCGGCGTCGGCGTCCGTGCTGAGCAGGGCGCTGCGGATGCCGATCATCCATTCGCCGTCGCCGCGGGCGTCGACCCAACCGACGGGCCCGGCCCAATAGCCGCGGTCGTCCGGCTCGGCGGCCCGGATCACCTCGAGCGCGGCGGCGCGGGGCGTGCCGCCGACAGCCGGCGTCGGGTGGAGGCACTCGAGCAGCTCGAGCGCTGTCGGGAGAGGGTCGGCGAGCTGCCCGACGAGGCGCGTGCCCAGGTGCGCCACCGAGCGGAACGCCACCAGGGACGGCTCGGACGGGACGGTGAGCTCGTCGCAGAACGGGCGCAGCATGTCCGCGACGGCCTCGACGACGTAGCGGTGCTCGGCCCTCTCCTTGTCCGAGCCGGCCAGCCGTCCCTGCGCGTCGGCGTCGGCGCGGGCGGTCGTGCCCCGTGCGACGGTGCCCGCCAGCGGGTGGCAGGTCACGCGCCGGCCATGCCGCGGCCACGAGCAGCTCGGGCGTGGCGCCGAAGAACGTGCCGTCGGGTGTCGGCATGGCAAAGACGGTGCACGTCGGCTCGGCGGCCCGCAGGCGCCGGAGCACCGACGTGAGCGCCAGTGCGCCGTCGAGGTCGACGGTGAGCGGCCGGGAGAGCACGACCTTGTGCAGCGCGGACCCGGGCGCCTCCATCTCCTCGACGACGCGGGCGACCTCGGCGCGGTAGCCGGCGCTGTCGAGCGCCGTCGTGACCCGGCGGACCGTGACGGGCGTCCCCTCGTCCTGGTCCGCCGCCTCGGGGACGACGCCGTACTGCCAGAGCACGGCGTCGAAGAGCTCGTTGGTCTCGGGCAGCGGCTCGCCGGCCGGGCCGACGGCGGTGGCCCAGCGACGCGTGACGCCGTCGGCGTCGCTGGCGATCCCCATGGTGAAGCGCGGGATGACGAGATACCCCGCCATCGCCCCGGTGAAGGGGAGCGCGCCGACGGCCACCGGCCCGGTGCCGGGACCGCCGACGGCGTCGTCGCACGGGATGGCGGTGAGGACGTCGTGTGCCTCGTGCGCCTCCACGAGCTCGGCGGTACCCCAGCCGACGAGCGTCAGGCCGGGGCGGTCAAAGAGCACGGTCGGGCTGCCGTCGAACTGCAGGGCGTCCGGGCCGTAGTCGAGCGGGACCGTGCGCGGCGTGGAGGTCGGCCGTCGTCACGGTGCCGGCGCCCCCGCCCGCGTCGCCACCACGAGCTGGCTCAGCCCCCCGGCGAGCGGCCGGATGCCGACGGCGGAGAAGCCGGCGTCGATCAGCATCGAGCGCAGGACCGGCGCCGGCGGGAGGTAGGCGACGGACTCGGGCAGGTAGCGGTAGGCCGTACGGTCCGACAGGGCGCCGCCGATCAGGGGCACCGCCTTGTTGAACCACAGGTCGAAGCCGGCCCGCCAGACGCCCGACGTGGGGGCGTCGACCTCGAGCACGCCGAGGCGTCCGCCCGGCCGCAGCACGCGGGCGGCCTCGGCCAGCGTGGCGCCGAGGTCGGTGAAGTTGCGCAGGGCGTACCCGCAGACGAGCCCGTCGAACGCATCGTCGGCGAACGGGAGCGCGCTCCCGTCGGACTGGCAGAGGGGGACGCCGGAACGGTTCGCCTTCAGCATGCCGGCGCTGAGGTCGGTGCCGACGACGGCGTACGTCGGGGCGGCCCGGACCCCGGCCCCTGCCGCGGCGCGGGAGAGGTCACCGGTCCCGCAGGCGAGGTCGAGGACGCGGGAGCGGTCGGGGAGAGCCAGCGCCGCCACGGTCGTGCGGCGCCAGCGCTGATCGAGCCCGAACGTCATGAGCCGGTTGACCAGGTCGTAGCGCGGTGCGATGCGGTCGAACATGGCGCGCACGCGCGCCGTCTTCTCTTCGGGGTCGGGCAGGACGGACGCCTCCGGGGGGTCCGGGGGCGTCGAGGGCGTGGTGCCCGGGCGGTGGTGCGCCTTGGGGGTGGGGGAGGCCGGCGTCGTCAGCGGTAGTAGCGGTAGACCACCTGGGCGACGCAGGCGGGCTTCGGCGCGTCGCGAACTTCCATCACCAGGTCGTAGGTGACCTGCACGCCACCCTCGACATCGTCGACCGAGGCGACGGTCACGCCCATGCGCAGGTCTGAGCCGACCGGTACGGGCGAGGGGAACCGGACCTTGTTGCAGCCGTAGTTGACGCCGAACTTCATGTTCTCCACCCGGATGACCTGGTTGAGGAGCACCGGAGCCAGCGACAGCGTCAGGTAGCCGTGGGCGATGGCGACGCCGAAGGGGCCGCCCTTGGCCCGCTCAGGGTCCACGTGGATCCACTGGTGGTCGTCGGTGGCGTCGGCGAAGAGGTTCACCCGCTCCTGGCTGATGGTGAGCCACTCGGAGTGTCCGAGCTCCTTGCCGACGAAATCTCCGAAGGCGTCGACGCCGTCGACGGTGGTGGGCATGCTGCGCTCCTCGCTGGTCAGGTTCGATTCCGCCTGGGCACGCTACCCGCGTGGGGGTGCCTCACTACGCTGACGGCGTGACCGTCCCCCACGAGCACGAGCACCTCCCGCCGCATCACCACCGGGACATAGGCGGGGGTGGGGCGAGGGCCGCCGTGTTCGGCGTGAGCGACGGCCTCGTCACGAACATCTCGCTCGTCCTGGGTATCGCCGGCGCCAGTCCCGGCGGCTCGATCGTGCGGTTGGCCGGGATCGCGGGCCTCGTGGCGGGGTCGTTCTCCATGGCCTCGGGCGAGTACCTCTCCATGACGGCTCAGCGCGAGCTGATGGAGCGTGAGCTCGAGGTGGAGCGCCGGGCGCTCGAGCGGCACCCCAAGGGCGAGGAGGCCGAGCTACGCGGCATGTACGTCCGCCGCGGCATCGACCCTGGGGTGGCCGAGGACATGGCCAACCAGGTCATGCAGGATCCCGACCTGGCCCTCGAGACGCACGCCCGCGAGGAGCTCGGGATCTCGCTCGAGCAGCTGGGTTCGCCGTGGCAGGCGGCGGCGGCGTCGTTCGTCACCTTCGCCATCGGCGCGTTCATCCCGCTGCTGCCCTGGCTCATCGGGTCGGGGACGGCGGCGATCGTGGCGTCGATCGTGCTCGGCGCGCTGGCGTCGCTGGTCGTGGGGGCGGTGCTGGCCCGCTTCACCGAGCGGTCCGTGATCACCTCCGCGCTGCGGCAACTCGCCGTGACCGCGGTCGCCGCCGCCGTCACCTTCGGCGTCGGCAAGGCGATCGGGACCGGCGTCAGCTGAGCGCGCGCCCGCGCCGGTACGACCGGTCGACGTGGTCGACCGTGAAGCCGATGCGCCGGTAGAGGGCGAGCGCGGCCTCATTCGTCGCATCGGTGTAGAGCATCCCGACGCGGACCCCGCGGTCGGACATCGACATGAGGCCGGCCACGGTCAGGGCACGTCCCAAGCCGCCGCCGTGGTGCGCCGGGTCGACGCCGATGACGTAGATCTCGCCGAGCACCGGGTTGCGTTTCCAGTGGACCTTGGTCCAGCAGAAGCCGATCAGGCCGTCACCGTCAGGGTCGTCCGCCACGAGGAACCCGGCGAGGTCGACCCAGTCGGCCGCCAGGCGTTCGTGCAGCTGAGCCTCGTTCCACGACCCTTGTTCGGGGTGGGACGCAAAGGCGCGGTTGTTCACCCGGAGCCAGGCCTCGTCGTCCTGGCCGGGTGCGAAGGGACGGGTCAGGATCGGCCGGGTCGCCCGCAGCACCTCGTCCGTCAGTGGCAGCGGCACCCGCATCTGGACCACGTCGCGCTCGGGGGTGAAGCCGTGTCGGCGCGCCAGCTCGTCGTCGGCGGCGCCCGCCTGCATGGCCCACAGGTGCAGAGCGCCCGCGCCCTGCTCCTCGGCCAACGCGACGGCCGAGTCGGCGAGCTCGTCGGCCAGGGCGCCGCCGGAGGCGGCGGGATCGACGACGAGGTGGATCGTGGTCGTGCCGTCCTTGGCCGGCGTCAAGAGCGCGAAGCCAGCGAGGGCGCCGTCGCGGTCGGCGAGGAGGAGCTGGCCGTCGTCGACCTCGCTGCCGGCGGCGTCGACCACCGCGTGATACTGCGGCTCGGGCAGCGGCGGGTGGTCGGCGGCCTGGTCCGCCCGCTGCAACAGCGTCGTGAGCGCCGTGCGGCGCCCGCGGTCGATCTCACGCAGCGGCACGACGTCCATGGCGGCCAACGTAACCGGGCGACCCGGGTACGTTGAGCTGGTGGGGATGCCCAGGACACCGAAGGGACGGGCCAAGCTCGTCACCGAGCGCCTCGCCGTGTTGTTCCCGGGGACGGCCAAGGAGCTCTGCGCGCTGGACTTCGACACTCCGTTCCAGCTCCTGGTGGCGACGATCCTCTCGGCCCAGTCCACCGACCAGCGTGTGAACATGGTGACGCCGGACCTCTTCAAGCAGTATCCCGACGCCCAGTCGCTGGCCGCCGCCAACCCCGAAAAGGTCGAGGAGCTGATCCATTCCACGGGGTTCTTCCGCTCCAAGACCAAGAGCGTCATCGGGATGGCGAGCGCGGTGGTTGAGCGGTTCGAGGGCGAGGTGCCCCCGGCGCTCGAGGACCTCGTCACGCTCCCGGGCGTCGGGCGCAAGACTGCCAACGTGGTGCGCAGCGTGGCCTTCGGGCTACCCGGCCTCCCCGTCGACACCCACGTCCTGCGCTGCAGCGACCGCCTCGGCCTGACCGAGCGGCTGGCGCCCAAGGACCGCACGGACGCGGTCAAGGTCGAGCATGAGCTCAACTCGTTCATCCCGGCGGCTGAGCGAGGCGCCTTCAGCCTGCGCATGATTCTCCATGGCCGAGAGACCTGTGTCGCCAGAAAACCGCGTTGCTCGGTCTGCGTGATGAACGATTTCTGCCCCTACGCGCACCGAGTCAACTGAGGGGGGGTCTTTTGGCCCCTTTTCAGGCAATTCGTATTTCGCGTGCTGAAAACGGGGACATCGGCCGCTACCATTGACCACTGGAACCGGTTCCCGCCACCTGGTTCCAAATGAGCCGATGCTGGGATCCGCCTCCTGGCCGGCTCGCCCAATGCCGGCCTTCGGGCCGGCATTGGTGCATCCGGGGACATGCGCGTTTGTCCTGGCCCGCCGCTCGCGGGGCCGCGCCGGTACTACTCAAGGTGTTACCCTCGACCCATGGTGACCAAGCGTTCGGTCTCGCTGGACGACGAGGTGGCCTCCTCCGTCGAAGAGGCGGCCAAGCAGGACGGCGTCTCGTTCAGCGCGTGGCTCTCGTCCGCGGCCGAGCGCCAGCTGCGGGTGCGCCAGGGACTCCGCGGCGTAGCCGCCTGGGAGGGCGAGACGGGCTCGCTCAGCCCCGAGGAGTTGGCTGCCGGTGAGGCCCTGTTGGCGCGTCTGCGCTCCGGGGTGTCCGGGGTGGCCTCACGCGTCCGCCGCAGGTGAGCGCCGGTCGCCGGGAAGGACTCGTCTACGGCCTCGGCGCATTGCACGCCGCCGCGAGGGGTGACCGCATGATGTGGGCGTTGCACCGCGCCGCCCTGGCCAACGGGATCGTTCCTCTCGTGCCCGCCGTCACCGTGGCCGAGGGCTATCGGACGGAGGCCCGGAACGACCGGATCGCCGAGCTCCTGGCCGGGACGCAGGTCGAGCCGTTCTCCGGTGAGGCGGCCCGTCGCTCCGGCGAGTTGGCGGCCCGGTGCGACACCTCGGACCTCAGCACGGTCGCCGTGATCGAGCTGGCGGAGCGGCGGAACTGCGCCGTCGTGGCCCAGCGCCAGACCGTGTTGCGCACGGCCTCTGGGCTGTTGGGGCACGAGCTCGTGCTCTACGCAGTGTGACGTCGGCGGCGCCTCTGCGGTGGGACTCCGATGCTGTGAGCGTGGGGTCGGGCGCGTCGGTGCTTCGAAGGCACACGGCGCTGCCGCTTCCAACCGTCGGCCTCTCCCGCGTCAGCGCTAATCGCCCCTCGTTCTCAGACCTCTCTCAGCTCACTCACAAGTAAGGAACTACGGCAACGCGCCCTTCCAGGGCTCGATCCCGGGGCTCGGGCTGTCGGTGAGCGACATCGTCACCACGCTGGCGAGCCCGAACGGCGGCGGCTACCTAATGGTGGGCTCCGACGGTGGCGCGTTCGCCTTCCCCAACGAGCTCTACCTGGGTTCGCTGGGTGGGATGGGCCTGACGTTCGTGGGCGCAGCGCCGACGGGCTGAGCTGGTTGAGCGGGCTCAGCGCCGGCTCGAGCCCTGCCCGAAGCGGCGCAGCCGTCGGAGCGCGCCCCGAGCGAGCGCTCGACGGCGATGAGCTCGTGCGCCATGTCCTCGTCGCCGCGGGCCAGGGCCCCCTCGGCCATGGCGGTCACCCGGTGGTGGAGCTCTTCGAGTGTGGACGAGAGGGACGAGATCTCCGCGGGGGTCGACATGCCCCGATGATGGCGCATGCCCGGGGGCCGCACGACTGCGCACCCACCCCGGGGGCGCCTCCGGCCCATCGGTAGGCTGCAGCCCCATGGCGGGCGGGGACACTCCGACCACAACGACCACCGCGACCACCGCGACCACGACGGCCGCCGACGCCGCCCCCCGCCCTCGCCGCCCCGGCCCCGAGCACGTCCGCCGCGCCCTCGCCCTGGTCGACGCCCACACCACCGAGATGGCCGACGACATCCTCACCGTGCCCCTCAGCTACTACCGCGACCCGGCCCTCGCCGAGCGGGAGCACCAACTCTGCCGTCGCACCCCGCTCGCCCTCGCCCCCACGGCGCAGCTCAAGGACCCGAACGACTACGTCGTGCGCGACGTCCTCGGCATCTCGGTCCTCCTCACCCGTGACGCCGACGGCACCACGCACGCGTTCCTCAACTACTGCCGCCACCGCGGTGGAAAGCCCACCGCCGACGGATGCGGCAACGCCCGCCGTCACACCTGCCCGTACCACGCGTGGTCCTACGACAGCGCCGGCCGTCTGGTCGGCATCCCCGGCCAAGATGGCTTCGAAGGACTCGCCCGCGACGACTACGGCCTCGTCGAGCTCCCGAGCGAGGAGCGCCACGGCTTCGTCTGGGCCGTGCTGACCGTCGGGGCGCCGATCGACGTCGCCACGCACCTCGGTCCGCTCGACGACGAGCTGTCCGCCTGGGGCCTCGCCACCTCCGCCTACCTCACCGAGCGCGAGCTCAGCGTCGACGTCAACTGGAAGGCCGCCATCGAGGCGTTCGCCGAGAACTACCACTTCCCCTTCGTCCACGCGAACAGCATCGTGGGGCAGAACACGATCGCCAATACCGCCATATACGACGACTACGGCCTCCACCATCGCCTCGGCTTCCCGTGCCCCTGGATCGACGGCGCGCGCCGCGCCCCCGATACCACGAACCCGCTCGCCTACATGGTGTTCATCTACTGGATCTTCCCCAACCTCACCTTGGCCATGAGCCCTATCGGCACCGAGATCATCGACATCCTCCCGGCCGCCGAAAGCGGTGACCCCGGGCGCTGCGTCGTGCGCCACGGTTGGATGGCGACCGAGCCGGCCGCCGACGACGCCGTAAAGGCGGGGTACCTCGACCTCTACGAGGCCGTGCACGCCGCCTTGCGCGACGAGGACTGCGGGGTGCTGATCGGCTGCGGGGAGGCCTCTCGTGAAGGCCGGCACGACCACATGGTGATCGGCCGCAACGAGATCGGCGTCCAGCACGTCGTCGCCACCTTCACGCAAGTGCTCGGCTCGGGGACGTAGCCCCGGACCGCTCCATCCGGGAAGTCGGCCCAGGGCCCGCCGGTAGCCTTGTGTCCTCATGCCCCTCCGTGTGCTGGACCTCCGCGGCACCCCGCCGCCGTACGACGCGGCCCTGCCGCGCCCCGACGCGCCCGGGACCGACGTGCACGATGCGGTGGCGCGGATCCTGGCCGACGTGCGCACCGAGGGCGACTCCGCGGTCATCCGGAGTACGGCGGCCTTCGACGGGGTCGACGTCAGCGCCGCGTTGCGGGTGCCGCCGTCGGAGATCAAGGAGGCGGCCGAGCGGGTCGACCCCGGGCTCCGGAGCGCCCTCGAGGTCGCCTTCGACCGGATCGTGGCGTACCACGCCGACGAGGGCACGCCGCCGGGCGACTACGCCGACGGCGGCGTCACCGTCAGTCACCTGACCCGCGCCGTCGAGCGGGCCGGCATCTACGCCGCCGGGCGGCCGGGCGCGCTACCCCTCGACCGTGCTGATGTGCGCCGCCCCCGCCCGGGTGGCGGGCGTCGGCGCCATCGTGCTCTGTGTACCGCCCGCCTCCGACGGCCAGGTTGACGACGCGACGCTGTGCGCCGCCGCGGTGGCCGGCGTCGACGAGGTGTACCGCATCGGCGGCGCGCAGGCGATCGGCGCGCTGGCCTACGGGACCGAGAGCGTGCCCGCCGTCGACGTCGTAGCCGGCCCGGGCAATGCCTACGTGGCCGAGGCGAAGCGGCAGGTGTCGGGCGTGGTCGGGGTGGCGTCGGCGTTCGCCGGCCCCTCCGAGATCGTCGTCGTCGCCGGCCCCGACGCCGTCGCCGAGTTCGCAGCCATCGACCTGGTCGTGCAGGCCGAGCACGGCCCGGACGGCCTGGCATGGCTGGTCACCTGGGACAGCGGAATGCTCGACGCGGTGTCCGGCGAGGTCGATCGCATCGTCGCTGCGTCGCCGCGGCGGGCCGACCTCGAGGCGACATTGGCCACCGGCGGCATCGCCTGCCTGGTCGACGGGCCGAGCGAGGCCATGGCGGTCGCCAACACGGTGGCGCCCGAACACCTCCAGCTGATGGTGAGCGAGGTACAGAACGAAGCGCTTCTCGATCAGGTGCAGAGCGCCGGTGCGGTGTTCGTGGGCGACTGGTCGCCCGCCAGCATGGGTGACTACATCGCCGGGCCAAACCACGTGCTGCCGACCAACCGGACGGCTCGCTTCGCCTCGGCCCTGCGGGCCGACGACTTCCGCAAGCACATCCACGCCGTACGTGTCGCTCCGGAGGCGATGCGGACCCTCGGGCCGAAGGTCGTCGTCCTGGCCGAGACCGAGGGGCTCCCGGCCCACGCCGACTCGGTGCGCCGCCGCCTGGCCGCCCTCGAGGACGCCACGGACGGTGCGTCGTGAGCGCGGTGCCGCCGGTGCGCCCCGACCTCCAGCTCGCCGAGGGCTACCACTCGCCCCAGGTAGAGGCGGAGGTGCGCCTCAACACGAACGAATCGCCGTTCGCCCCGCCTGACGAGTGGCGGGCCGAGCTGCTCGCCGCGCTCGAAGAGGTGTCGTTCCACCGCTACCCGGACCGACCGGCGACGGAGCTGCGTCAGGCCGTGGCCGACCTGCACGGCGTGTTGCCGGAGGAGGTGTTCTGCGCCAACGGGTCGAACGAGGTGCTGCAGTGCCTCCTCCTCGCGTTCGGTGGTCCCGGCCGCCGCTCGCTGCTCTTCGAGCCGACCTACGCGCTGCACTCGCACATCTCGCGCATCACCGGCACCGAGGTGGTCGAGGGGTCGCGTGACGACGACTTCCTGATCGACCGGGGTTACGCCGAGTCGTTCATCGCTGCGCAGCAACCGGACGTGACCTTCCTGTGCTCACCCAACAACCCGACCGGGCGTGCCGAGCCGCCCGAGACGGTCGCGGCGGTGGCCGCGGCGGCGCCCGGGCTCGTTGTGGTCGACGAGGCGTACGGACAGTTCTCGCCGTGGTCGGCGCTCTCGCTACGCGGGCCGGCGCAGCCCGGGCTCGTCGTCACGCGCACGTTCTCCAAGACGTGGGCGTTGGCCGGTGCCCGGCTCGGCTATCTCGTGGCCGATCCCGCGGTGGTCGTGGCGTGCGAGGCGGTCGTGCTGCCGTACCACCTCTCCGCCCAGACGCAGGCGGCCGGGCTCCTCGCGCTGCGCCACGTGCCCGAGATGGAGTCGCGGGTGGCCCGCATCACCGAGGAGCGAGGCCGGGTGTCGGCCGCGCTCAACGACTTGCCGGTCGAAACCTGGCCCTCCGACGCCAACTTCATCCTCTTCCGCCCGCTCGCACGCGACGCCGACGAGGTTTGGCGGGCCCTGCTCGAGCACTCCGTGCTGATCCGCAACTGCGCGAGCTGGGACGGGCTCAAGGGATGCCTCCGCGTCACCATCGGCACCGCCGAGGAGAATGATCGCTTCCTGCACGCGCTGAAGGAGAGCCTGTGACCGCAGCACCCGCGAACCGCACTGCCCACCGGGACCGCGCCACGAAGGAGACGACCATCGCGATCACGTTGGACGTCGACGGCGAGGGCCGCGCCGAGGTCTCGACCGGATTGCCTTTCTTCGACCACATGGTCGAGCAGCTCGGCAAGCACGCCTCCTTCGACCTGACCGTCCAGGCGAAGGGCGACCTGCACATCGACGCGCACCACACGGTGGAGGACGTGGGCATCGTCCTCGGGCGGCTGCCTGGCCGAGGCGCTCGGGGACAAGGCCGGCGTCCGCCGCTTCGCCTCCATGTTGGTGCCGCTCGACGAGGCCCTGATCGAGGTCGCCCTCGACCTCTCCGGTCGGCCGTATCTCGCCTACGGCCTCGACTTCCCCCCGGACACGCCCGGGCTCGGCTCGCCGCCCTTCGACCCGCAGTTGGCCGAGGAGTTCTGGCGCGCCTTCGTCACGGCGGCGAACGTGACGCTCCACATCCGCCGGCTGGAGGGGAAGAACACGCATCACATGTTGGAGGCGAGCTTCAAGGGCGTGGCCCGCTGCCTCCGCGACGCCGTGCGGGTCGAGGGGAGTGGCATCCCTTCGACGAAGGGCAGCCTGTGACGGGCGGTCCCCGGATCGCTGTCCTCGACTACGGCATCGGCAACCTGCGCTCGGCCGAGAAGGCGCTCCAGCACGTCGGCGCCGCGGCGCGCCTGGTGACCGACGCCGGCGGACGTGGAGGCCGCCGAGGCCGTCGTGCTCCCCGGTGTGGGGGCCTTCGGTGCGTGCGCGCGAGCGCTGCGCGACAGTGGGCTCGAGACGCCGGCGCGCCAGGCGATCGACGCGGGCGTGCCGTTCTTCGGGGTGTGCGTCGGCTTTCAGCTCCTCTACGACGGTTCGATCGAGTCGCCTGGCGCCGAAGGGCTCGGGGTGTTCGGCGGGAAGGTTGGCCTCCCTGCCCGCGTGGCGTGAAGCACCCGCAGATGCAGTGGAACCGCCTCGAGCCTGCGCCAGGGGTGGGCGACGAGCCGGCGCCGCTGCGAGGCCTGGGCCCGCGGCCGTGGGTGTACTTCGTGCACTCCTTCGCCCCGCCCGTGGGCGACGAGACGGTGGCCGTGTGCGACTACGGGGGACCGGTGGCCGCGTTGGTGGCCCGGGGCACGCTGTGGGGCGCGCAGTTCCACCCGGAGAAGTCGGGCGCAACGGGCTTGCAATTGCTGGCGAACTTCGTCGACCTGGCGGCAGCGGCCTGATGGACCTGTATCCCGCCATCGACCTGCGAGGGGGCACGGCCGTGCGCCTGACGCAGGGCGACTTCGAGCGCGAGCAGCGCTACGGCGACCCGATCGAGCTGGCGGCGCGCTACGTCGAGGGCGGGCGCGCGCTGGATCCACGTCGTGGACCTCGACGCGGCGCGCACGGGCGTCCCGCACGAGCGCGCCGTGCTGAAGGAGATCGTCGAGCTTGCCGGGCGCTCGTCCGTGCAGGTCCAGACCGGCGGCGGGATCCGCGACGCCGAGACGGCGGAGGAGCTCTTGGCGTCGGGCGTCGCCCGGGTCGTGCTCGGCACGGCCGCGCTGAAAGACCCGGAGCTTCGCGACGCGCTGCGCGCGGCGGTGGCCGGGCCGGGTGGCGGTCGGCCTCGACTACCGCATGGGCGACGACGGCGTCGCCGAACCGTTGGCACAGGGCTGGAGCGCCGGGTCGGGGCAGACGGTCCTCGGGTTGTTGGAGCGCTGGGAGGGCGAGCCGATCGGCGCGGTGGTGGTCACCGAGGTCGAGCGCGACGGCATGCTCGCAGGGCCCCAACGTCGGGAGCCTGGCCGCGTTGATGCTGCGGACGGAGCTGCCGCTGATCGCCTCCGGCGGTGTCGGGGCGACCCAGGACCTGTTCCGGCTGGCCCACCTGCAGGCGGACGGACGCCGGCTGGCGGGGGCGATCGTCGGCAAGGCGCTCGTCGAGGGCCGCTTCAGCGTGGAGGAAGGGGTGGCAGCGTGCGCAGTGTCCGTCTGATCCCTTGCCTCGACGTCACCGGCGGCCGCGTCGTCAAAGGCGTGCAGTTCGTCGACCTGACCGACGAGGGCGACCCGGTGGAGCTGGCGGCGCGCTACGACGCCGAGGGCGCGGACGAAGTCACGTTCCTCGACATCACCGCGTCGTCGGACGGGCGCGAGACGATGGTGTCCGTCGTGGCGCGGACGGCGGAGCAGGTGTTCATCCCGTTGACGGTGGGCGGTGGGGTCCGGGCGGCAGAGGACGCACGCCGCCTCCTCCGGGCCGGGGCGGACAAGGTCGGTGTGAACACGGCGGCTGTGGAACGACCGGCGCTGGTGCGCGACATCGCCGACGAGTTCGGGGGGCAGTGTGCGGTGGTGGCGATCGACGCACGGAAGCGGCAGGGCACGCACGGATGGGAGGTGCACACCCACGGCGGGCGGACGCCGACGGGCCGTGACGCCGTCGCCTGGGCGGTGGAGTGCGCCGGGAACGGGGCGGGCGAGATCCTGCTGACGTCGATGGACCGCGACGGGACGAGGGACGGCTTCGACCTGGCGCTCACGCGTGCCGTCGTCGACGCCGTGGACATACCGGTGGTGGCGTCGGGCGGCGTGGGCCGGCTGCAGGACCTGGTCGACGGCGCGATCGACGGGGGAGCGGACGCCGTGCTGGCCGCGTCGATCTTCCACCGGCGGGAGTTCACGATCGGCGAGGCGAAGCAGTACATGGCCGAGCACGGTGTGACGGTGCGACCACTCTGACCTGGGGCGGCGTTTTCGTGCGGTACCGTGCCTAGGTGCCCACGTCGACGACGAAGAACGGAACGAGCGAGGCCAAGGCCGCAAAAGCCGACAAGGGGGACACGCCCGCCAAGCCGGAGCGACGTCCGGCGAGCGTGCCCAAGACGGACGACAAACAGCCCATCACGGTGCTCTTCGACCGGGTCATGGTGCAGATCGGCGAGGGTGAGGGGGAGCGGCGGTCCCGGGCTGGGATCTTGATCCCGGCCACCGCGCAGATCAGCCGGCGCCTCACGTGGGCGGAGGCCGTGGCGGTGGGGCCGCACGTGCGAACGGTGAAGGTGGGCGACACCGTGCTCTTCAATCCCGAGGACCGCTTCGAGGTGGAGGTGCACGGGGAGGAGTACGTGATCTTGCGCGAGCGGGACATCCACGCCATCGCCTCGCCGCGCAACGACAGCGGCACGGGGCTGTACCTGTGAGCGGGGCCGTTGCCGAGGGCGTGGCGCTGGCGACCGACGAGGAGCTGGTGGCGGCGGTGGACTTCGGGAAGTATCCAGACGGGCTGGTCCCCGCGATCGTGCAGGACGCCGCCGACAACACCGTGCTGACCCTCGCCTACATGGACGCCGAGGCGCTGCGCCGCACGCTGACGACGGGGCGCTCGTGGTTCTACAGCCGCAGCCGCCAGGAGTACTGGCAGAAGGGCGAGACGTCGGGCGATCGCCAGTACGTGCGCGAGGTGCGCATCGACTGTGACGGCGACGCGCTCGTGGTCCTGGTCGACCAGCACGGGCGCGGGGCGTGCCACACCGGCGAGCGCACGTGCTTCTTCCGTACCGTCGGCACGGGCCCGGGGGTGCCCGCGCCGTGACGCCCGGCGGTGGCCTCGGTGGGGGGACGGGGCTCGTGTTCCGGCCCGATCCCGCCGAGTTCGCTGCGTTGGCCAAGGAGCACGCCATCGTCCCGGTGTGGTGCGAGGTCGTGGCCGACACGCTCACGCCGGTCGCCTGCTTCGCCAACGTCGTGGGCGACGGCGACGGGTTTTTGTTCGAGTCGGTGGAGGGCGGCGAACGCTGGGGCCGCTATTCGTTCGTCGGGCGTCGCCCGCTGGCGACGTTGACGGCGCGGGGGCGTCGGGTCGTCACGACCGGGCGGCTGGGCCTCGACGACTCCGACGACGGGATCCTCGCCGCGGTCGAGGCGCTGGTGACCCGGTTCCAGTCGCCGGTCCTGGGTGGGCTGCCGCCGCTGCACGGCGGGGTGGTCGGGTATCTGGGGTACGACGTGGTGCGCGAGGTGGAGCGCCTGCCCGAGCCGCCGACCGACGACCTCGGCCAGCCGGACGCGGCGCTCGTGGTGATCGGGCAGTTCTGCGCGTTCGACCACTGGCGCCAGCGGATCGTGCTCGTGGACAACGTGGTGGTGCCGGACGCGCCGGACGGCGTGGTCGACGCCGAGGCCGTGGCCGAGGCGTACGACGCGGCGTGCGGGCGGCTGCTCGGGTTGGCGGCGGACTGCGCCGGCGCGGGGCGGTCGCCGTTGTCGGGCGAGCTCGATGCCGCGCCGCCGCCCGGGCTCGACTGGGCCGAGTCGGCGCGGACGATGACCTCGGCGCAGTACATGGGGTGCATCGAGGCGGCGAAGGAGTACATCCGCGCCGGCGACATCTTCCAGGTCGTGCTGTCGCAGCGCTACGACCTCGAGCTCGACGCCGACCCGTTCGACGTCTACCGGTCCCTGCGCCTGCTCAACCCGAGCCCGTACCTCTACTTCCTGCGCTTCCCCGAGGTGACCGTCGTCGGCGCGTCGCCCGAGCCGATGGTCCGCCTGCGCGACGGCGTGGTGATCTCCCGGCCGATCGCGGGGTCGCGGCCCCGGGGCGAGAACGAGCAGCACGACCGCCTGCTCGAGTCCGAGCTGGTCGAGGACCCCAAGGAGCTGGCCGAGCACATCATGCTGGTGGACCTCGCCCGCAACGACGTCGGGCGCGTCGTGCGTTTCGGCACCGAGCAGGTCGACGAGCTGATGACGGTCGAGCGCTACAGCCACATCATGCACATCACGTCGCAGGTGTCGGGGCAGCTGGCCGAGGGGAAGGGACCCATCGACGTGTTGCGTGCAACGTTGCCCGCCGGGACCCTGTCGGGCGCGCCGAAGGTCAGGGCGATGGAGATCATCGACGAGCTCGAGGTCACCAAGCGTGGCGTCTACGGCGGCGTCGTCGGGTACATCGATTTCTCGGGCAACGTCGACACGGCGATCGCCATCCGCACGATGGTGGTCACGCCCGACGGGCGGGCCAGCGTGCAGGCCGGCGCAGGGATCGTGGCGGACAGCGACCCGGTGTCGGAGGACCAGGAGTGTGCCAACAAGGCGGGGGCGTTGTTGGTGGCAGTGACGGCGGCGCGGCGCATGGGCGCGGGGCGACGGGTGACCGGGTGACGGGCGTGACGGGCGTGGCACTCCTCGAGGACGAGACGGCCGCGCTGCGTACGGGCGCCGGTGCGTTCCATCCGTCGCGTGACGTGGTGGCGGTGCGCGGACCCGACGCGGAAGAGTACCTGCAGGGCCAGCTGAGCCAGGACGTGGCGGCGCTGGCGGTCGGGGGCTCGGCCGACTCGTTGCTGCTCGAGCCGGACGGCAAGCTGTCCGCGTTGCTGCGGGTGACGCGCCTCGACGGGCAGGACTTCGCCCTCGACGTCGACGGCGGCTACGGCGATGCGGTGGTGGCGCGACTGCGCCGCTTCCTGCTGCGGTCCAAGGTCGAGCTGGAGCGGCTCGAATGGCGGTGCCTGTCGCTGCGCGGCGCCGCGGTCGACGGGGTGGCGGCGGGGTTGCTGACGGTCCTGGCCGAGCGCGGGGTGCTGGCGCTCCCGTTCGAGTGGAACGGGTGGGTCGGGGTCGACCTGCTCGGGCCGCCCGACGTCGTGCTCGGCCCCGACGGCGGTCAGCTGCCGGACGGGATCGTGGCGTGTCACGCCGACGCGGTCGAGGCGTGTCGCATAGTCTCGGGCCTCCCTGCCATGGGCGCCGAGATCACCGCGAAGACGATCCCGCAGGAGGCGGGTGTGGTCCCACAGACCGTGAGCTTCACCAAGGGGTGTTACACCGGCCAGGAGCTGGTCGCCCGGATCGACTCGCGGGGCGGCAACGTGCCGCGGCGGCTGGTCGGAGTCGTGGCGCCGGCCGGCTCGCCGGAGGGCGATGCGCTCACGGCGGGCATGACGCTGCACGCCGGCGACGCCCCGCCGGACGACGGCGCCGCCGACGACAAGGTGGTCGGCACGCTCACGTCGGCGGCCTGGAGCGTGGAGCTCGGGGCCTGGGCCGCCCTCGGCTACCTGCACCGCAACGTCGAGGCGCCCGGCCCGGCCCGGGTGCGCTCGGGCGACGGCATCGGCGGGTCGCGCCCGGTCGAGGTGGCGCTCCTTCCGATGCGGCGCTGAGGCGGACGTCCGGTGCCCGCTGACGCTCACCGCATGCGGGCGCAGCGGGTGGTCGGGGTGGTGTCGCTCTGGGTGATGCTCGGCTACGCGCTGTGGCTCGCGGCGACGGTGCCGTTCAGCGCCCCCGCCAACATCCTGACCGCGCTGGCGATCGTGTTCGTGACGGTCATGGCGATCATCCGGTGGCCGCTTCACCCGGACCGTGGTGCGCTGATCGCCGGTGAGGACGGGCCGCGCCATCCGTACCTGGCCTGGGTCGTGCTCGTCGGCGTCATCGTCGCGTGGGAGCTCGTCATGTATCTGGTCCGCGGGAGCCGGAGTGCGCATCCGACCCTGAGCTCGATGGCCGACGCGTTCGACCGCTACAACTACGGGCTTAAGTTCCTCGCGTGCTTCGCGTGGTTGTGGCTCGGTTCGGCGATCGTCCGCGCCGGCGCACGGCGCGGCGTCGCGTGCAGCCAGCCGTGGTGCGGAGCCCTCGTGAGCTCGAGTCCGAGCTACGCCGTCTGGGCACTGATCGGCGCGCTGGCGCTGGCGCTGTGGGTCGTCTCGCTCACGCCGACGGGAAAGCACCTCCTCGTGCGGCCGAAGGTCGTCCTGCGACGGCTGGCGCTGGACCCGTGGTTGCGGGTGGTGCTCCTCGTCGGCTGGGCCTGGCTGGGCTGGCATCTGTTCGCTCGCTGAGGGCGCGGAGGGCGCACCCCAATAGCAACCGGACGCCACCGGACATGACACAGCCGGGGTCCACGCTGAGGCCATGGGGATGGGGGTCAAGGAGCGAGAGTCGGGCGAGGCGAGCGCCGTCGGGGGAGAGGCGCTGCCGGAGCTGACGCCGTGGCGGGAGGTCGGATGGATCTTTCGCGACGGGGGATGCGTCGCCATCGAGCGTCGCGGGAACTTGACCCGTGAGCGGGCGGTGGCGGACTGATGGTCAAGATCATCCACGTGGCCGACGACGGGACCGAGAAGGCCGCCGTCGAGCTCGATGACTTCACGGTCGAGGTCATCTACTCGGGCATCGCGGACATGCTGCGCGACGCCGCGACCGCCCGGGCGGCGGACGTGGCGCCGTCCTTCGAGCTGACCCGCGAGGCGCGCCAGCGCCGCGAGAAGGTGCTGACCAGAATCCGCGGCTGAGCGGCCGCCCGGCACGCGCCGCCCGGCGCGGCACGTGTCCTTTGCTACGTTCATTGCAGGAGCGGTGGGGCTCCATCGAAGTGGCGAGGTGACGGCGTGCGGCAACGGCGGGTCGGTGGGGTGCTGGCCGCCCTCTGCATCGCCGCCTGCGCCGGCGGCGCCTTGGTCATCGGCCTGCTGGCTCCGGCGAGCCGCGGCGGCCAAGAGAGGATCGTCGACTCGGGGCTCTCGCCCGTGGCGGCCGACGCCTCGTCGCACACACCGAGCGTGCAGCCCGGCGTTGGATCGTCCGTCCACGAGGCGGTGACCGACGGACGCCGTCTGCGCTCGGCCGTCACGCCGCCGGCCGCCGGCGCCGCCGCCGCCGCCGCGCCGCCGCAGACGTTCGTGGCCCAAGTGACCGGCCTGCCTCCGGCGGGAGAGGCGACGCGCTCTGGCTGTGCTGCGGCGTATGCGTACCTCCGTGCGTACGCGGCGCCCGGCTTCACGATCGAGTGCCCGGGGGATGCCGGCGGGCACGAAGCGGAGACGATGTGCATCTCGGCCGTGACGCCGTGTGGGACCCTGCGGCTGATCGTGATCGCAGACCCTTGCCCGGCGGCGTACATGAACGAGGCCTCGAACTCGTGGGCGCTCATCGGGGCGTCCGATGCGCCCATCGACCCGTACGGATCCTGCGGCTGAGCCGAACCATGGGCCAGGGGCCAAATCGCGCACCGCTACGCTGAGGCCCCATGCCCACCTACCTGGAGGAGATTCTCGCCTCCCACCGGGCCCAGGCCGCCGACGACGGCCGCGCCCTCGGTGAGCTGGTCGAACGGGCCGAGGGGATGCCCGAGCCCAGGGACTTTGCCGCCGCGCTGCGCGGGGACGGCGTGGCCTGCATCGCCGAGATCAAGCGCCGGTCTCCGTCCAAGGGTGCCCTCGACGTCGACCTGGAGCCCGAGCTCGTCGCCAAGGAGTACGTCGCCGGCGGCGCCGCCTGCCTCTCCGTCCTGACCGACGCGGACTTCTTCGGCGGCTCGAGTGCGGACCTCGTCGCGGCGCGCCAGGCGTCGGGCCTGCCCACGCTCCGCAAGGACTTCACCGTCAGGGAGGTCGACGTCGTCGACGCCAGGCTGATGGGTGCCGACGCCGTGCTGTTGATCGTCGCCGCGCTCGACGACGAGACGCTGGCCCGGTGCGCGGCGCGGGCCTCCGATTTGGGCCTGGCGGCGGTGGTCGAGGTACACGACGAGGCCGAGCTGGGGCGCGCCCTGGCGGCCGGCGCCCGCATCGTCGGCGTCAATCAACGCGACTTGCGGACGTTCACCGTGGACCAGGAGCGCGCCCGTGCGCTGGCGGCGAAGATCCCGGGGGACGTGGTGGCCGTGGCGGAGTCGGGGATCCGCGACGCCGACGACGCCCGGCGCCTCGGCGAGGCGGGGTACGACGCCATCTTGGTCGGCGAGTCCCTGGTGCGCGCCGGGGACCGCGCCGCGCAGTTGCGCAGCCTGGCGGGCCACCCGGTGGGGCCGCGGTGAGGCCGTGAGCGACGAGCTCTTCGTGAAGATCTGCGGCGTGACGTCGGAGGCCGACGCCCTGCTCTGCGTCAGCCTCGGTGCCTCGGCGGTCGGCTTCATCTTCGCCCCGTCGCCGCGGCAGATCGCGGTGCAGGTGGCGGCGGACATCGTGAAGCGGCTGCCCGAGCACATCCTGACGGTGGGGGTGTTCCGCAACGAGGCGCCGCAGCGGGTGGTGGAGGCGGTGCGCCTGGCCGGCCTCGGCGGCGCGCAGCTGCACGGACAGGAGACGGCGGAGGACACCCAGTGGGTCCGCGCCCGCGTGCCCCTGGTGATCAAGGCGTTCCGGGCCGGCGAGCGGGCCATCGCCCGTTTCGATGAGTTCGGCGCCGACTACCTGCTCGTGGACGGTGAGAACCCGGGGTCGGGCCAGGTCTTCGACTGGCGGCTCGCCGAAGGCGTCGTCGACCATCACCGGCTCATCGTCTCGGGGGGACTGGGCCCCGACAACGTGGCTGACGCGGTCGCCCACCTCCGTCCGGGCGGCGTCGACGTCTCGACCGGGGTCGAGTCCGCGCCGGGGCGCAAGGACCCGCGGTTGGTGTCCGCCTTCATCACGAACGCACGACGGGCCGGCGAGGCGATGGCGGCGCGCGACCCGATGGATGACGAGACGACCGACGCGCCCTACGACTGGAGGGACGGGTGAGCGCCGAGAGCCGGATGGCGCACCCCGGCCCCGACGGCCGCTTCGGCGACTTCGGCGGCCGTTTCGTCCCCGAGTCGCTCATGCCGGCGTGCCTCGAGCTCGAGAAGTGGTTCGACGACGCCTGGAGCGACCCGGCCTTTCGGGCCGAGCTCGACGCCTTGCTGCGCGACTACGGCGGCCGCCCGACGCCGGTGACCGAGTGCGCCCGGCTCTCCGAGCGGCTCGGCGTGCGCGTCCTGCTCAAGCGCGAGGACCTTGCGCACACGGGCTCGCACAAGCTGAACAACGTCGTCGGTCAGGCCCTCTTGACCAAGCGCATGGGCAAGAGCCGGATGATCGCCGAGACCGGCGCCGGCCAGCACGGCGTCGCGGCGGCCACGGCCGCCGCGTTGTTCGGGCTCGAGTGCACGGTGTTCATGGGCGAGGTCGACACGAAGCGCCAGGAGCTCAACGTTTTCCGCATGGAGCTGCTCGGCGCGGAGGTCCGCCCCGTCCGCTCGGGCAGCCGCACGCTCAAGGACGCCGTGAACGAGGCGATGCGGGAATGGGTCGCGAGCGTCGACACCACGCACTACTGCATCGGCTCGGTCATGGGCCCTCACCCGTTCCCTTACATGGTGCGGCAGTTCCAGCGCGTGGTCGGGGAGGAGGCGTACGACCAGTGCCAGACGCTGCTGGAGGGCGCTGATCCCGACGTCGTGGTCGCCTGCATCGGCGGCGGCTCGAACGCGGCCGGGACCTTCGCCGGCTTCGTCGACACCGGCGCGCGTCTCGTCGGCGTCGAGGCGGCCGGCGGGGCCGCCATCACCAACGGCATCCCGGGGGTCCTGCACGGCATGTACTCGCGGCTGCTGCAGGACGAGGCGGGACAGATCGAGGAGGCCGAGTCGATCTCGGCCGGGTTGGACTACCCGGGTCTCGGGCCCGAGCACGCGCACCTCGCCGCCACCGGGAGGGCCGAGTACAGCATGGCCACCGACGCCGAGGTGCTCGAGGCGTTCCGCCTGCTCAGCCACACCGAGGGCATCATCCCCGCCCTCGAGTCGGCGCACGCGGTGGCCTGGGTGGCGCGCAGCGCGGGCACCGACGCGCTGCCGACGGGGTCCACGGTGCTGATCACGCTGTCGGGCCGCGGCGACAAGGACGTGGCCCAGGTGCGCGAGATCTTCGGCCGGCAACGCGATGCCTGATCTGGAGAAGGAGCTGCGCTCCCGGCGCGACCAGGGCCGCAAGCTCCTCATCCCGTACCTGATGGGGGGCATGACCGACGACTGGGGCCAGTGCCTCGCCGCCGTCGTGGCAGCGGGCGCCGACGCCGTCGAGGTCGGGATCCCCTTCTCGGACCCCATGATCGACGGGCCGGTCATCCAAGAGGCCGGGTTGCGGGCCCTCCAGCGGCACACCGTGCCCGACGGCGTGCTCGACGGCATCGCCCGCGCCGAGGCGCCGGTGCCGATCGCCGTGATGACGTACTACAACATCGTGTACCGGGCCGGTCACAAGCGCATGGCCAGCTCGCTCGCCGCGGCCGGCGTGACCGGTTCCATCCTCCCGGACCTCTCGCTCGAGGAGCTCGACCCTTGGGCCGCCGAGGCGGACGCCGCCGGCGTCGACACGGTGCTGCTGGTCGCACCGTCGAGCCCGGAGGACCGGGTGGCGCGCATCTGCGCCCGCGCCCGGGGGTTCGTCTACGCGGTCGCCCGCATGGGCGTCACCGGCGAGCGTCAGGACGTCGGATCGGAAGCAGCCAAGGTCGTCGAGCGCGTGCGCCGCCACACCGACCTGCCCGTGTGCGTCGGCGTCGGCGTGTCGACCCCCGAGCACGCGGCGGAGGTCTGCGAGGTGGCGGACGGAGTCGTCGTCGGGTCCGCGCTCGTGCGCCGCCTGATCGCGGGGGAGGGACCCGAGGGCGCGGCCGCCTTCGTCGGCTCGCTCCGCGCCGCGATCGACTAAACGCGGCCCCGCAGCGCCGTCTCCACGGCGGCCGCGATGGCGCGTTGGCCGTCGGCCGTCGGGTGCGCCGCGCGCCAGACGTAGTCCTTGAGGGCCAACTCCGCCTGGTCGGCCTTCGCTTCCTCGGAGGTGCACGACACTGCGTGCACGGCGTCGCTCGCCATGTGGCAGGCCTTGGCCGCCAGGATGTGCTCGGCGGCGGCGGCGAGGGTGGTGTCGGGCAGGGGCTCGGAGGAGAAGGCCCAGGGGTCGGCCGTGCAGATGCCGTGCCCGTCGAAGGCGTGGGAGAGGTCGACCAGGACGACGTTGTGCACGCCGTGTGCCCGCGCGTCGGCCACCGCCCCCGAGACGGCGCCGTTCAACGCCGACAGCACGGTGTCCGCCGCCGCCGACGTGGACGAGGCATTCGCCTTGAGCCCGGTGCACACCAAGTTCGTCCGGGATCCCGAGAGCGAGGTGCCGTCGGCGATCTGGGCGGGCTGGGGAATCGGCTGGTAGTAGTTCATGACGGCGACCGTCGCCGCGTCCGGTGCGACCTGTTCGATGGCCGACGCCACGCTGGTGCGCACGCGGGAGAGCTCCGTGCTCAGTGCGGGCGTCAGGGCGCCGTTGTCGAGGCAATCGGTCCCGAGGCCGAGGTTGGTGTCCAGGACGCGGGCGAGCTCGTATTCGAGGCAGTCCGCGAAGTGGATGTCGTCGGCCCCGTCCTGGAGCAGGACGAGGCGGGCCGGATGGCGGGCGAGCCCCGAGGCGGCGATCTCGTCGCCGAGGTTCCGCGCCTGTTGGGGCGGGCTCGGGCACTGGCCGTCGCGCGTCGGGTTGTCGGGTGGATCGGCCACCGCGCCGCTGATGGCGAGTTGGTCGCCCTCGAGACGGCAATTGGTCGGCCGGACGGTCATCTCCAGGCCGAAGTCGGCCGCCACCCGGCTCGGGTAGGCCTGGGTCGACGGGCCCTGCGACACGGCGGTGCTCGGCAGGCCGATCTGCGGTGTCAGGTACGGGTTGGCCAGTCCGTGCCCATACGGCACCGAGTCGCCCAGCGCCACGGCCCGCACGGACTGGGCGGGGGTGGGCGGCGGCGCCGGGGCCGGGGGAGGGGAGGCCCGGGTTGCGAGGAGCACGCCGCCCACGACCGCCGCCACGAGGACCACACCGGCGGCCGCCCAGGGCACGGGGGAGCGGCGCACCGCCGCCGCCCAGGATTGGAGCCACCCCATCGATGCACCTCAGGACCTCATCGGACGTCGCACTCTGCGCGTCGCTGCCCTCCAGCAGCGGAGGTGGGACCTTAGCGGTGAGGTCGTCGCAGTTGGGGTCAGCCCGGGGGCAACAGCACGAGGCAGCCGTTGTGGCCGCCGAAGCCGAACGAGTTCGACAACACCGCCGCGGGCTCCCACGCCATCGGCTCCCCGTGCACGATGCGGATCGTGATCTCGGGATCAGGCTCCTCGTAGCCCGCAGTGGGCGGGATGGTGGCGTGGTGGATGGTCAGCACGCCGGCAACGGCCTCGATGGCGCCGGCGGCGGCCAGTCCGTGGCCCGTCACGCCCTTGGTGGAGGTGACCAGCGGCCCGGGCTCGCCGAACACCTTGGCGATGGCGCGCGCCTCGGCCAGGTCGTTGAGCGGGGTCGAGGTCCCGTGTGCGTTGATGTGGCCGACGTCGCCCGGCGCGATCCCGGCGTCGGCCAGCGCCAGCTCCATGCAGTTCACGGCGCCGGCCCCATCGGGCGCGGGCGCCGTGATGTGATGCGCATCGGCCGTGCTGGCGGCGCCCGCGATCTCGGCGTAGATCGTCGCGCCGCGTGCCACCGCCCGGTCCCAGTCCTCTAAGACCAGCGCCGCCGCGCCCTCTGTCATGACGAACCCGTCACGCCGGGCGTCGAAGGGGCGTGAGTGGCCCGACGTCGAGAGCGCGGTCATGTTCTTGAACGCGGCCTGCGCCGTCGGGTGCATGCTGGCCTCGGAGCCTCCGCCGATGACGACGTCGCAACGGCCGGAGGCCACGAGGCGCGCCGCGGCCGAGATGGCGTGGGTGCCGGCGGCGCACGCCGTGCAGATGACCTCGGACGGCCCCCGCCAGCCCTGGCGCATGGAGATACCGGCGGCCCCCGCGTTGGCCATCATCATCGGGACGAGCCGCGGCGAGACCCGGTCGGCGCCCTTCGCGTTGTAAACCCCGACCTGCTCGGCCAACGTGTCGAACCCACCGACGCCCGTGGCGAAGACCACGCCGGCCTTGGCGGGGTCCACCGCCAGCTCGCCGGCAGCCGCAACGGCTTGGTCGGCCGCGACTATCGACAGCTGCGCGAAGCGGTCGAGTTGACGCGCCTCTTTCGGCCCGAACCAGTCCTTCGGGTCGTAGTCGCGCACTTCGCCGCCGACGACCGAGGGGTGGAGCAAGCCGTCCCACAACGCGTCGACGCCGACGCCGCAGCACGTGATGGCGCCGAGCCCGGTGACGGCGACCCGCCGCCCCTGGATCGGTCCATCGGTCCCGACGCCGAGTTGCATCAGAGCTTGGACGAAATGAGGTCGAAGGCTTGGCCGATCGTGGTGATGTCCTCGAGCTCGGTCTCCTCCACGGTGATGTCGAAGGCCTCTTCGAGTGCCATCACGAGCTCCACCAGGTCGAGGCTATCGGCGTCCAAGTCGTCGGCGAACTTCGCCTCCTTGGTCACCTTTTCCGCCGGTACCTGCAGTACTTCCACGGCGCACTCGCGAAACTTGTCGAACGTGGCGTCGCTGTCCACAATCTGCTCCTTTATTTTGGTTTCCAAGACGCTACAACCCCATGCCCAGTCCGCCGTCGACTGGAACCACGGCGCCCGTCACATACGCCGCGGCATCCGAAGCGAGAAAGCCCACCACGTTGGCGACATCGGCCACGGTGCCGGCCCGGCCGAGCGGGACCTGCCCCGCCATCAGCGCCACCCGCTCGTCCCCGAGCGCGGCGGTCATGTCGGTGTCAATCAGCCCGGGCGCCACCACGTTCACCGTGATCTGGCGGCTGCCCACCTCCCGGGCGATGGCGCGGGCCATCCCGACGAGGCCGGCCTTCGAGGCGGCGTAGTTGGCCTGGCCTGGCAGCCCGACGAAGGCGCCGACCGAGGAGACGAAGATGATGCGCCCGGTGTGGAGGCGCAGCATCTTGGCCACCGCCCGTTTGGCCACGCGGAAGGAGCCGGTCAGGTTCGCGTCGATCACGTCGAGGAACGCTTGTTCGCTCATGCGCAAAATGAGCGAGTCGATCGCCACCCCCGCGTTCGCCACCAGCACCTCGACCGGGCCCCAAGCCTCTTCGATCTCTTTGAAGGCGGACTCGACCTCTTCGCCGTTGCGGACGTCACAGCGCACCGCCATGAACCGCTCGGCGTCCGCCTCACCGGGCAGGGCCGGCGGGGTATCGGAGCGATAGGTCGTGGCGACCTGGTCACCATTGGCCAGGAACCAGTCGACGCAGGCCGCGCCGATGCCGCGAGTCCCGCCCGTGACGAGGACGACCGCCATTACGTGGCGTCAGGCACGCGGAGCCAGACCAGGGGTTGCCCCTCCTGGACGCGTTCTCCTTCTGCGGCGAGCCAGCCGATCACCTTCCCCGCGAACGGCGTCCGTACTTCGGAGACGCCGACGCGGCCCACGAGGTCGCCGACTTCGACCGCCGTCGCCGGGCCGGTCGAGTCGCCGCCTGCGTCGACTGCGTCGCCGGCCGTGCCGGGCAGGAGGCCGGTGCCGGGGGCTTGGAGCGAACCCTCCGGTGAGAAGATGCCGCTCGACGGGCTGACCACGACGCGGTCCGACATGTAGAGGTGTTCGCCCTGGTGGAGCGCCGGCTCGGCCCGCCAGGTGCCGGCCGCGCCGATCCGGTCCATCAGGGTGTCGAGGTCTTCGGGCTTCGAGACGGCGAGCGACTGGATCTCGGGCAGGCTGCGTTTCGCCAACCCGCTGAGCACGCCGCCGGGTCCCAGCTCGACCAGCGAGGTCAGGCCGAGGCCGGCAAACGTCTCGAGTGTCTGGCGCCAGCGCACCGGCGAGCAGAGCTGTGCGGACAGCAGCCCGGGCCAATCGGCCGGGTCGTCGTGCACGTGGGCGTCGACGTTGGCCACGACCCGGACCTCCGGCGTGAGGAAGGTCACTTCCGCCAGCGCCTTGCGGAGGTCGGCCCGCGCGCCTTGCATCAGCGGGGTGTGGAACGCACCCGACACCTGGATCGGCATGACCCGCTTGGCCCCGAGGCCCTTAGCGAGCTCACCGGCACGCGCCACCGCGTCGGGCGTACCCGCGATCACGACCTGACCGGGGGCGTTGTAGTTGGCGATCCAGACATCGCCCTCGGCACGCATGCACGCAGCCTCGGCGTCGTCGTCGGCGATGCCGAGCAGCGCAGCCATCGTGCCCGGGGCCTCCTCGCCGGCGCGGGCCATGGCCTCCCCGCGCGCCACGACCAACCGGATCCCGTCCTCGAATCCGAGCGCGCCACTCGCCACGAGCGCGGTGTACTCGCCCAGGCTGTGACCGGCGGAGGCCGCCGGCGTGAGGCCGATCCGCTCCACGGCGTCGAGCACCACGAGGCTGAGCACCGTCGTCGCCAGCTGCGCGTTCTCGGTCTGGGTGAGCTCCTCGATCGGCGCACGGAGAAGGAGGTACGACAGGTCGCGCCCGGCGGCAGCCGACGCCTCTTCGACAACCTCCCAGGAAGGGTGGTCGACCCACGGTTCCCCCATTCCGGCGCGTTGTGACCCTTGTCCGGGGAAGGTGAAGACCAACACGAAGGCGAACGGCTCCCATCGTCAGCGGGCAGAGAACCCACAGTGTGGCATGCCCGCCCCGGCGCGGTTCCAATCCACTTGCACACTTCGCACCGCTGGTGCGAAGTGTCGCGCCTTGGAGCAGGTTGTCGCTGGTTACCGATCGGAAACAAGGTGCGATCCCGGGTGGGAATCTTTCACCCCTTCGCCCCGCCGATCGGGCTGCGGTGTCCCCGTTACGTCGTGGCGGCCGGCGCGAGGGCGCTGACGCAGCCTTGCAGGACGTCGAGGCCGGCCGGGTTCGCGGTGGGCACCGCGGTGCTGCCCGACCCGGCTCCGGCGGGCACCGTCGTCGTCGTGGTGGTGGTCGATGAGGAAGGGCTCGTCGTTGTCGTCGTGCTCGTCGAGGTCGTCGTCGGCGGCGAGGTCGTGGTCGTCGTCTTGTCCAGGTTGAGGCTGGGCGAAGTCGTGGTGGTCGTGGTCGACGACGAGGTCGTCGTGGTGGGCGATGGGACGGTCGTGCTCGTTGTCGTCGTCGTGCTCGTGGACGAGCTCGACGACGGTGTGGTCGTCGAGGCGGCAGGTGTTCCGGTCGTGGAGGCGACGACGATGTTGGCGTTCGTGCAGGCGCCCGCCTTCTCGAGCGTGGTCACGTCGGCCACGAGCTTCACGAGGGCACGGTTCTCCGCGTCGTTGTCGGACACGAGCGTCGCCTCCGCGACCTGCAGGTTCTTCTGCGTGGCGTTTCGGTGCGCCAACGAAGCCTTGGCCGCCGCCGCAGCAGCCTGCGACTGCGTCAGCAGGTTGGAGGCGATCACGGACGCGTACTGATGGGCGATCACGCCTTGGGGGCTCGGCGTCCCGAACGGGCTGTTCGTGGTCCCGCTCGCCACAAAGCTGCTCTGGTAGAGGCCGCTGTCGATGTACTCGGAGATCGCGAAGTGCCGCAGCGCCTTCTCGGCGGCGCTGGCCTGGCTCTGCGCCACGGTCAGGGCCGACTGGGCGGACGACAGCTGCTGGCTGGTCGTCGTCACCCCCTGCTGGGCCGACGTGACCGACGCCCCGGCGAGCTGATACGAGCGCAAGTCGGAGCGCACGTTGCTGTAGACGTCGAGCGCGGACGACTGCTTGAGCACGCTGGCGGCCAGGCTCCCCGTCGACCCCAGGATCATGCTCGAGTAACAGGGTGTGCCGTCGGCCGATGGCGCGCACCACTGGCTCTGGTCGACCACGGCAAGAAACGCCTGTGGCGGCGAGACGTTGCCCGCTTGCAACGCGGCGAGGATCGACGCCATGTTGGGCTGCATGATCGTCGCCACGGTCGCGGCGCAGCCAGAGATCCA
Organism: uncultured Acidimicrobiaceae bacterium; assembly: GCA_963783995.1. Lineage (GTDB taxonomy): Bacteria > Actinomycetota > Acidimicrobiia > Acidimicrobiales > RAAP-2 > Bog-473. The sequence continues at coordinate 1,510,884 of CAWAPU010000006.1, read as the reverse complement.
GTCGCTGAAGGCGGGGAAGCCGTTCGACGAGATGATCTCGGGGAGCGGATCGTTGTTGACGTCGGTCGTGCGGGCCGTATTGAAGGGGTTGTAGGTCGCGGTGTTGTTGGTCGACCCGCCCTCCGCCGACTGCCACTCGTCGAGGTCCGCCACGTTGTTCTGTGTCGCCGGGCCGGCGACACCCTGGAGGACGCACAATTCCCACCCGTCGGGCAGCGGGGTGTCCCCGCTGGCGGCACCGGCCAGGGCCGGCGCCCCGCCGAACGCCCACGGGACGGCTGCGGCGCCAAGCGCGGCCACGCCGAGGGCCAGGGCAAGACGGAAGAGGACCGTGGTGAGCTTCATGTCTGATGATCCGGACAGCTGCCCCGGTCGATGGAATATTTGGGCTCGATCGCCCCGCCCGCCTGCGGGACAGCTGGAATCGATGACCCAGACTGGCACGAAACGCGGCGACCATGCCTTCAGGAGATATCGGTCCTGGATGCGGGCGGCTTGAGCGGTTCACGACGCCCCGGCGTCGGCGCCCCGGCGCAGGCGGGTTGGCACCCGCCGCTGGGCCGACAACCGCTCCCCGCGACGAGGCCGGCGCCACCTCGGTGCCCGGAGTGGGATTCGAACCCACACGCCCTTTCGGACAACGGATTTTGAGTCCGTCGCGTCTGCCGTTCCGCCATCCGGGCCGAACGCCAGAGCGTACAAGCTGCGTTCTACGGTGAACGGCGTGGGAGGACCTGGCCCGTGCGGCTGATCGGCGTCGAGCTCGTGCGGGCCGAGCTGGCGTTCTCGACCGAGATCGGCACCGCGGCGGGCGTGCACCGGGCACGCCCGGTCCTCTACGTCCGCGTCGTCGCCCGGCCCACCGACCGCGACGCCGACGCCGACGCCGACGCGGGCACCGGCGCCGACACCGAGGTCGAGGGCTGGGGCGAATGCGCCGCCCTGGGCGAGGCCACGGCGGTCGACCCTCCCCTCGACGACGTGGAGCGCCTCGCCGTCGACCGCGGCGTGACCCGTCTCGACAAGGCCAGCGCGGCGAGGAAGGGCCGGCTCCCGAGCGCCGCCGAGGTCCCCCCGCTCTTCGGGAGCACCCCCGCCGACCGGATGCTGGCCGCCGCCTTCGAGATGGCCGTGTCGGACGCCGAGCTGCGGGCCGAGGGCCGTTCGCTGGCCGAGTCGCTCGGCGTGGGTCCCGGCTTCGAGATGGTGCCCGTCGGCGCCGTGGTCGGCATCCCAGCCGATCGTGACGCCGACACCTTGCTCGCCGGCGTGGCCGACGCCGTCGGCCGCGGCGCCGCCCGTCTGCGGCTGAAGATCGAGCCGGGCTGGGACCTCGACCCGGTGCGCGCCGTGCGCGCCGCGCATCCGGACCTCGTGATCCAGGTCGACGCCAACGGCTCATATCACGCCGACGACGCCGACGACGTCGCCGCACTCTCCCGCCTCTGCGACTACGGCGTGCTCTGCGTCGAACAGCCCCTGCCGCCGGCCGACCTCGTCGCGCTGGCGCAACTGGCCGCCAAGCTGCCGCTCCCGATCTGTCTCGACGAGTCGTTGAGCACACCGCGCCGCGTCATCGACGCCTTGCGCAACGGCGCCTGTGCGATGGCCTGCCTCAAGCCCGGCCGCCTCGGCGGCGTCCGTGCGACCCGACGGGCGCACGCGGCGTGCGCCGAGGCCGGCGTGCCCGCGTTCGTCGGCGGCTTCTTCGAGACCGGCCTCGGCCGCTCGTCGAACCTCGCCCTGGCGGCGCGGCTGAGCCAGGACGCGACTGGCCTGGTCAGCGATCTGGGTGATCCCGCCGACTACCTCTCGGTGGACCCGTGCGGCTACCCACCGGTCAACGACGGCTGGGTGCACGTCCCCGTCGGGCCCGGGGTCGGGCACGCCCCCGATGCGGGCGTGCTCGAGCGCCTCGACGTGCGGCGGCGCTGGTTCCCGGCCACGTACACTTGACCCCCCATGCATCGCGTCCTACTGGAGCGGCGGATCCGAGATGTCCACACCCGGCTTGTCCGGGCGCGGCAGGAATTGGCCGTCCTCGACGAACAGATGACGGTCGTGCAGGACTCCGCTGACGAGGCGCGCGTGCGGGCGCTGGTGTCCGAGACGCCGCTGGCGTCGCGCGAGCACGACGAGGCGTCACGGCACGCCGACGCGATGGTGCGGGCGCGCCAGGCGCTGAGCAAGACGATCGACGACCTCGAGCACCGCCAGGACGAGCTGCTGGCGGCCGTCACCTCCGGCACGCAATGAGCCCGAAGAAAGCAGACGACACCCCCGCGGCACGCGTGGTGATCGCCGAGGACGAGGCCATCGTGCGCCTCGACCTCAAGGAGATCTTGGTGACCGCCGGCTACGACGTCGTCGGCGAGTGCGGGCGGGGTGACGAGGCCGTCACCCTCGTCGAAGAGCACCAGCCCGACCTGGCCATCCTCGACATCAAGATGCCCGGCATGGACGGCCTGCGGGCCGCCCGCGAGATCACGTCACGCCACCAGGTGGCCGTCCTCCTGCTCACGGCGTTCAGCCAGCGGGACCTGATCGAGGAGGCCCGCGAGTCGGGCGTCTCGGCCTACCTGGTCAAGCCGTTCCAACCCCGGGAACTGCTGCCGGCGGTGGCGGACGTGCTGGCCCGCGCCCGTCAGGACTGGGCCATCGAGGCGGAGAATTCCGCCGACGGCGCCGAGGACAAGATCGCCACGCGCCGCGTCGTCGACGAGGCGAAGGCCATCCTCATGGAGCGCGACGACCTCCCCGAGACGGAGGCGTTCTCCTTTATCCAGCGCACGGCGATGCAGACGCGGGCCCGCATGCGCGACATCGCCCAGCAGATCGTCGACGGCACACTGACCCCGTAGTCTCGGGCCATGGCTGACGGGCAGGAGCGCACGGGACCGCTGCTGCTCCTCGACGGCATGTCCCTCGCCTTCCGGGCGTACTTCGCACTCCCCGACACGCTGGCCACCTCTTCGGGCGTCGTCACCAACGCGGCGCACGGGTTCACCTCCATGCTGGTGTACCTGATCCGCGAGCAGCACCCCTCCGCCCTCGCCGTGGCGTTCGACGCGCCGGGGGACACGTTCCGCGACGACATGCTCGAGGACTACAAGGCCGGCCGGGCCGCCACGCCGTGGCTCCTGCCGCCTCAGTTCGACATCATCCGCGAGATCATGGACGCCCTCGCCATCCCCGTCATCGAGGCGCCGGGCTTCGAGGCGGACGACGTCATCGCGACGCTGGCGACCCAGGCGGCCGAGCGGGGGAGCGAGGTCGTGATCGTGACCGGCGACCGCGACAGCTTCCAGCTCGTGTCCGACCCCTACATCCGGGTCCTCTACAACAAGCGGGGCGTCAGCGACTACGCGCTCTACGATGAGGCGGGCATCGTCGAGCGCACCGGCGTGACGCCGGAGAAGTACGTGCTTTTGGCCTCGCTGCGGGGCGACCCCTCCGACAACCTGCCCGGGATCCCCGGGGTGGGGGAGAAGACGGCCGCCAAGCTGATCAACAAGTACGGCGACCTCGACGGCGTCTTCGGCCACCTCGATGAGCAGACGCCCAAGCTGCGCGAGAACCTCGAGGCCAACGAGCACCTCGCCCGCAGCAACGCGCGGCTGATCCCGCTCGTGCGCGACGTGCCGCTCGATGTCGAAGTCGACCAGCTCGAGTTGGGCGGCTGGAACGCCGAGCGCGCCGAGGCCACCTTCGAGGAATACGAGATGAAGACGGTCTGGCAGCGTCTGGCCGAGCTCATCGACGCCGGCGCGCTGGGTGCGCCCGTCGCCGGCAGCGTGCCCCGCACGTCGCAGGCCTCCAAGGCCGACGCCGCCGCCGCCGAGGACGCCCCGGCCCCGCTCGAGGTGCGTGACGTCGCGCTCCCCACCAACGCGACCGAGGCGGCGAAGCAGCTCGGCGAGCTCGGCCCGGGCACCCTCGCCGTGGCCGGGCGCTGGAACGGCCTCCCGGGGCGCAGCGACCTCGTCGCGCTGCTCGTCCTGGCCACCGAGGGCGACGCGGCCGGGCTCGGGGTGCTCGTGCCGGCGGACCTGCTCACCGCGGCGTCGGTCGCCAAGAAGCTCAACGCGTTGTTCGCCCAACCCGTGCTCGGCCACAACGTCAAGGAGCTGATGCGCTCGTTGCTGCCGCTCGGCATCGACGTGACCGGCCTCGAGATGGACACCGCCGTCGCCGCCTACCTCCTCGACGCCTCGACCGGCGAGTACAAGCTCGAGCAGCTGCGCGAGCAGACGGGCCAGCTGTCGCTCGACATCCTCGAGCCCGGCGAGGGTGCGGCCGACGTGGCCAAGGAGGCCGCCGGCGAGGCGTCCGACGTGTTCGGCATGGCGCACACCTTCCGCACGAAGCTCACGGCCGACGACATGGTCGGGCTGCACGACACCATCGAGCGCCCCCTCGTCCGGGTCCTCGCCAAGATGGAGGTCGCCGGCATCGCCGTCGACCGCACCGAGCTCCAGTCGATCACCGACGAGCTCAAGGCGTCCGCCGCCACGCTCCAGGACGAGGTGCAGGAGCTCGCCGGGCACGAGTTCAACGTCAACTCGACGCCGCAGCTGCGCACCGTGCTCTTCGACGAGCTCGGCCTCACCCCGGGCAAGAAGACGAAGACCGGCTACTCGACCGACGCGCAGACGCTCGAGAAGATGCGCGACGAGCACCCGATCATCGAGGCGCTGCTCAACTACCGCGAGGTCGAGAAGCTGCGCTCGACGTACGGCGAGAGCCTGTTGGCCGAGGTGCAGGCCGACGGGCGCATCCACGCGTCGTTCGGCCAGACCGTCGCCCGCACCGGCCGCATCTCGTCGGACCGCCCGAACCTGCACAACATCCCGGTGCGCAGCGACCTGGGCAAGCAGTTCCGGCGCGCCTTCGTGCCCGGCGAGGGCTGCAGCTTCCTCGTGGCGGACTACGACCAGGTGGAGCTGCGCTGCATCGCGCACCTCTCCGAGGACCCGGGCCTGATCGACGCCATGACGAGCGGCGCCGACGTGCACCGCACCGTGGCGGCCGCCGTGTACGGGATCCCCCCCGAAGAGGTCACGCACACCCAGCGCGAGTTCTGCAAGATGGTCTCCTACGGCCTCGCCTACGGCATGGAGGCGTACGGCCTCAGCCAGCGCCTCGGCGTCGCCGTCGAGGAGGCCGCCGGCATCATGGAGAGCTACTTCGGCGCCTTCCCGTCCGTGCGCCAGTACATGGACCGCACCGTCGCCGACGCCAAGATCCGCGGCTACACGCGCACGCAGTTCGGCCGCATCCGCCCGCTGCCCGACCTCCAGGCCGCCAACTACCGGGTGCGCCAGGCGGCGGAGCGCCAGGCGATGAACGCCGGCATCCAGGGCCTGGCCGCCGACATCTTCAAGCTGGCGCTCGTGCGCCTCGACCGTGACCTCGAGGAGGCGAAGCTGGCGAGCCGCCTCGTGCTCCAGGTCCACGACGAGGTGATCGTCGAGGTGGCCCCGGGCGAGGGGGAGGATGTGCACCGCCGCACCGAGGTTGCCCTCACCGGGGCGGCGGACCTCAACGTCCCGCTGACGGTGTCGATGGCGAGCGGCGCGAGTTGGGCGGCGGCGAAGGGCTGAGCTCGGCGGGTCAGCCGACGAGGCCGACGGGGGCGTCCCCCTCCTGGGGCGTCGACGCCGACTTGGGTTTGCGGTAGCGGAAGTACGCCATGAAGCCGAGCGAGAGCACGGCGAACACGCCGCACGTGATGAGCACCGGGACCAGGTCGAGGTGCTGGACGTTGGCGGGTGTCCCGCTGCCGGGTTGCAGGAGCGTCCAGACGAACGCGATGACGCCGAGCGTGAACACGCCGACCCAGGCCCAGCGGTTCCACGCCGCCACGTCGCGGCCGGGGAGGAACGGGAGCGGCAGCATGCCGAAGGAGACGCTCTCGATGCCGAGGATGAACACCACGCTGAGGCCCGCTTGGAGGATGAGGATGCCCGGCGTCGGGTTCGGGTCCTGCGCCAGGTGGTTGACCGGGATGTTGACGAGGAAGGCGCCGACGCTGAGCAGGAGGACGAAGATCGAGGAGATGGCCGCGATGCGGCCGCTGATTTTCTCGGGCAGGACGGGGCGGAAGGCGAAGACGGCGATGAGGCCGTAGCAGTATCCAGGTTCCAGCGTGAGGACCCGGGAGACGATCACGCACACGATGGCGACGAAGATCGAGCCGACGAGGACGCGGAAGCCGACGCGATGGCTGCGCTGGTCGGTGCGCACGCCGAGGAGGATGGCGGGCAACTGGAAGCCGAGCGTGACGACGGCGACGCCGGCGCACCAGCCGAGGAACATCCAGAGCGAGGAGTTGTTGATCCCGAACTTGGGCTCGAGGAAGCACTGGATGAGCGCGGCCAGGGCGACGAACCCGACGAACAGCAGCGGCGCCGTGAGGACGCGGCGACGGGCGCGCTGCTTCTTCTGTTCCTCCGTGCGCTCTGCGAAGAACTTGGGGAAGCGCCGGCGCGCCGCGGCGATGATGCGCTCCTCGTTGGCGTCGTAGGTGTCGTTGAACCACTCGGCCGGGAAGCCGAGCAGGTAGACGAGGAGGAGCAGCAACAGGCCCATGGAGACGGCTGTCGCCTTGGCCCACGTCGAGACGCCTCCGCTGACGTTGCCCACGTGCGGCACTGCAGTGACCCAGCCCATGGGGTGGTTGGCCGAGTCGTCGACCCGGAAGTGGGTGGACGCCAGCCACGGGTCGACGTCGGTGCACGACAACTCGAATTGGTGCCCGCCCGGTTCGGCGTCGCCCGGGATGACGATGTCGTCGTCGGTGAACACGCGCCCGTGGAGCTGCGTCTCCGTGACGAGTTGGTTGTCGAAGAACACGTAGACGGTGTGGCTCGGCTTGCACGTGTCGGCCACGTGACGGTCGGTGAGCGAGACCGCCATGCCCGGCGTGCCCGCGGGCGGTACCGCCAGCAGCGGGTTGGGCGGGTGGTGGTGCTTGTGCGGCGGGGGCGGTGGCGGTGCGGGTGCGATGTTCGGCCGCACGGTCGGACTGACCGGCGGCGTCAGCGGCGCCAGCCGCGCCAACGGGATCAGCGGCGTGAACGGCGCCGCCGGCGTGACCGGCGTTGCCGGCGTGGGCGGTGTCACCGGTACGACCTGAGGGGGTGGGGTGACGGGCGGCGCGGGCCCCGGTGGCGCGGGGCCGGGCGGCACCGGCGCCGCCGGCACGGTGACGGTCGTCGAGACCATCGCCCCCGGTCCGCCGTTGCGCAGCATCGTCTGGCCGGTGAACACCTGCGTCGTCGAGGTGCCGACCGAGCTCGTCACCGTGACGCTGGCGGTGTAGGCCCCCGCCGTCGCATAGGTATGGCTCGTGGTGGGCGAGGTGGTGGTCGCGGTCGAGCCATCGCCGAAGTCCCAGGCGTAGGAGGCGATGGTCCCGCTGGCCGCGGTGGAGGCCGAGGCGTCGAAGGTGGTCGGGGAGCCGGCGGCGGCCGTCGCGTCGGTGAGCGCCGCGTGCGGGGCCTGGTCCGGCGTGATGGCGATCGCGACCGGGAGCGAGAGCGAGGTGCCGACGGCGAACGTCGTGGCGACGGTGTTCGTCGCCGTATCGATGACGCTGACGGTGCCGACGCCCGAGTTGGTCACGAAGACCTGGGTCCCGTCCGGGGTGGCGGCGATGCCGGCGGCCCCGGGCCCGACCGTGATGGTGTTCGTGACCGAGTTGGTGGCCGTCGAGATCACGCTGACGGTGCCGTCGCCGTCGTTGGTGACGTACAACGTGGAGCCGTCGGGGGTCAGGGCCAGACCCTCGGGCGCGTCGCCCACGGTGATCGTCGCCGCCAGCGTGTCGGTCGCCGTCGAGATGACAGTGACGGTGGAGTCTCCGAAGTTCGCCACGTAGACGTCCGTGCCGCTCGGGTTGACGGCGACGGCGTACGGGCCGCCACCCACCGCCACGGACCCCACCAGGGTGTCGGTGGACAGGTCGATGCTGTCGAGGGCGCCGTTGTCGGCGACGTAGGCGGTGGACCCGTCCGGCGAGATGGCGATACCCGTGGGCGAGTTGCCGAGCGTGATGGGGGTCTCCGTGGTGCCGCTGGCGAGGTCGACCGGGACGACGCCACCGGTCGCGCTGCCGCCACCGGTGACCAGCGCCGTTGATCCGTCCGGGGAAATGGCCACCCCGACGGCCGAGCCCACGGACCCCGGGAGGCCGATCGGAGGGAGGGCGGTGCCGCTCGCCAGGTCGATCGGGGTGAGGGTGTTCCCCGAGTCGCTCGAGACGTAGGCGGTCGTCGCGGTCGGATCGACGGCGATCCGCGTGGGCGTGGTGGCGAGGTCGATGGGCGTGCCGATGGCGTCGGTGGCGGTGTCGATCGGGACCACGGCGGGTGGGCTGGAGTTGGCGAGGACGGCGTACGCCGTCCACGACGGCGTGGCGGCTCCGGCCGGAAGCGTGCCCAGCGGCGCGAGCAGCGGGAACGAGAACAGCGAGCAGAGGAGAGCGAAGGGCAAGGCGAGAAGCCCGAGGGCCGGCCGGAGACGCCGGCGCGCGCCACCCCGCCGTCGCCCGCTCCTTCGACGCTCGGATCTCGACATGACCGCCTCCGGGGCCGCGAAGGTCCTCCAGACCGTCGCCCGCTGTGAAACCGGATCGAGTCGCCCGCCGTCCGAGGCCCGCCCACTGCACCCGTACTGCGAAGGCAACCACCGTCATTATTTCCCGATCCGGTGGGGCGGTGCCGGGACCGCCGGCGGCGGGACCGAGCCAGGCGGACGGGCGAGCCCGGCGCCGGGTGGGGGGCGGGTTCGGCCAGGTCAGCAGCTGATACGCTGGCAGGCCTTGCCCACCGGCGCCGTGCGGTGGGGCAACCCCTTATTGATCGAGACACGACCCCGGCGCGGTCCTGAGGTTGCAGGTCGCAACCCAGACAGGAGCTGTTGCATCCAATGGCCGACACACTGGCAACCGAAATCCCGGAGACCCCGAAGCAGGCCCGGGCCACCCTCTTGTCCCCTGAGCAGATGGGGACCTTCGACGCCGAGGGCAACTACATCCCCCGCCCGATCGTCGAGGACGACATCCCCGACGCCGACCTCGAGCAGGCGATGGGGGACTCGATCATCTCCTTCGACGACGGTGACGTCATCGAGGGGACGGTCGTCAAGATCGACCGGGACGAGGTTCTCCTCGACATCGGCTTCAAGTCCGAGGGCGTCATCCCGTCGCGTGAGCTCTCCATCCGCAACGACGTCGACCCCTCAGAGATCGTCAAGCTCGGCGACCACGTCGAGGCGCTCGTCCTCCAGAAGGAGGACAAGGAAGGCCGCCTCGTCCTCTCCAAGAAGCGGGCGCAGTACGAGAAGGCCTGGACGACGATCGAGGAGAAGAAGAACAACGGCGAGATGGTGTCCGGCCCGGTCATCGAGGTCGTGAAGGGCGGACTGATCGTCGACATCGGCCTGCGCGGCTTCCTGCCGGCGTCACTGGTGGAGCTGCGCCGGGTGCGCGAGCTGCAGCCGTACGTGGGCAAGGACATCGAGGCGAAGATCATCGAGCTTGACCGCAATCGCAACAACGTGGTGCTCTCACGCCGGGCGTGGCTCGAGGAGGCGCAGAAGGAGCAGCGCGGCGACTTCCTGGCGAACCTCAAGCCGGGCGAGCGCCGCACCGGCACCGTCTCGTCCGTCGTCAACTTCGGCGCCTTCGTCGACCTCGGCGGTATGGACGGCCTCGTCCACGTGTCCGAGCTCTCGTGGAAGCACGTCGACCACCCTTCGTCGGTGGTCTCGGTGGGCGACGAGATCGAGGTCGAGGTGCTCGACGTCGACCTCGACAAGGAGCGCATCTCGCTGTCGCTGAAGGCGACGCAGTCGGACCCGTGGCAGGAGTTCGCCGACAGCCACGCCGTCGGCCAGCTCGTGTACGGCCGCATCACCAAGCTCGTGCCGTTCGGCGCCTTCGTGCAGGTGGGCGACGGCATCGAGGGCCTGGTGCACATCTCCGAGATGGCGGCGCACCACGTCGACCTGCCCGAGCAGGTCGTCACGCCGGGCGAAGAGCTCTGGGTCAAGATCATCGACATCGACCTGCAGCGCCGGCGCATTTCGCTGTCGATCAAGCAGGCGGCGGAGGGCGGCGAGGTCTCCGAGGAGTACCGCGAGGCCTTCGGCGAGCACGCCTACGACGAAGAGGGCAACTACATCGGCTTCGACTACGCCGAGGGCGAGTTCACCCCCGAGACCGAGGCGCAGGCGGCGTGGGCCGACTTCGCTCAGGAGGTCGGGACGCAGGTGCACGCGCCCGAGGACGGCGAGGGTGGCGAGGGCGGCGAGGCTGCGCCCGAGGGTGCCGTGACGGCCGAAGCGCCCGAGGGTGCCGTGACGGCCGAAGCGCCCGAGGGTGCCCCTGCTGAAAGCGCTGCGCCGGCAGAAGCTGCAGCGCCGGAGGCCGCCGAGGCGGCTGCGCCGGAATCGGCCGAGGCGGCACCAGCCGAATAGCCGGAGCCGGCTGATTCAGCCGGTGACAGGGGGATCGCCGCGTGACGGCGGGGTGCTGACCTCGAGCGCAGCGCGGTCCCAGTCGGCCAGGTCGGCGGCGGCCTCGTACGTCGACTGGAAGAACGACAACAACGTGGCGTCGGGGTCGTCCGCCTCGCGCACCGCCGTGTACGGCAACAGGAACTCGCCGAGGTTGGTGTTCCACGACGCCGCGGCCGGTTCCACCCGGCGGTCCCCGAAGCCGAACGGCGTCGGGTAGGCGTAGGAGTAGAACGTCCCTTCCTCGGAGCCCACCGGGCCAGTAGCCGCAGCTGCTGACCTCGTGGCTGTACGCCATCTGCTGGATCCAGTCGGCGCAGTGCGGCACGCCGCCGCCGTGGCGCGGCGCGGTGCGCCCCGAGAACCGGGTGACGGCGAGGTCGGGAGCGCCCCAGAAGAAGTGGACCGGGCTGACCTTGCCCTGGAACCGCGCCCGAAAGGTGTACATGACCCGATTCATCTGGACGAGCGCCAGCCACAATTGGTGGAGGACGTCGGCGTCGTACGGGCGCGGAGCCGTGTCGTCGGGGAAGGACACGTCGTCGTCCATCTCCTGGGGTTGCGGGTAGATACGGACGGGCGTGCCGACGCCCTGGAGCGCGTCCATCGTGGCGGCGTAGAAGTCGGCGATCGACCCCGGCGCCAGCGGGACGCTCGCCGTCTTGCCCTCGGTCGTGCGGACGTCGAGGCGTTGCTCGATGAAGTCGAACTCCATCTCGAGACCGACACCGCCCGCGGGCATCAGCGACGTCGTGAGGCCCCGCGCCGAGACGTACAGCACGATCTGCCACCAGTGGTTCACCATGGGCTCGAGCTCGAGGCGGACCTTGCCGACGATCTGGGTCCACAGGTGGAAGGTGTCCAGAGTCTCTTGGGACTCCGACAACGAGAGCACGGGCCAGTTCGTGGCGGCCATGCGCCGAGGGTAGCGGCGCTGACGAGCCCGTGCGCTGTCCGTATGCTGGCGCCAACCACGAGTGGGAGAGCGACATGGACGAAGGTAAGGCACGACAACTCCTGACCGACGAGCGGGCGAGCGTGGAGGGGTCGCTCCGGGACCTGCAGGCGGCAGGGCAAGGGGATCGGGACTCCGCCCAGGACACTGCGGCCGACATCGACGATGCCGCCCAGCCGCTCACCGACGAAGAAGGGACCGACGCGGTGTCCGAGGCGCTGCGTGATCGCTTGGCGGCGATCGAGCGGGCGGAGGCCCGCGTCGAGGCGGGCACCTACGGGCGGTCCGTGCAGAGCGGTGCCCTGATCCCCGACGAACGGCTCGAGGCCGACCCGGCGGCGGAGCTCACGGTCGAAGAGGAAGCCGAGGCTTCGGCGCCACAGCTCTGACCGTCCGGGTCGCACGCCGGCCGAGGTTTTCTTACAGCGCCGTGCGATGATGCGCCGATGACCGATCGAACCGCCGTCGGCCGTTGGGTGGAAGGGTACGAGCGGGCCTGGCGGACCTCCGGCACGGCGGAGGTTGCGGCGCTGTTCACGGCTGACGCCACGTATATGCAGTCTCCGTACCTTCAACCCGTGGTGGGTGTCGACGCCATTGCTCTGATGTGGGAGGCGGAGCGAGACGGGCCGGACGAAGTGTTCACGCTCTCGACCGAGGTGGTTGCGGTCGAAGCGAGGACGGCGGTCGTGCGCGCCGAGGTGCGATACGGCCAACCCCTCCGCCAGGAATACCGCGATCTGTGGGTCCTGCAGCTCGAAGCGGACGGCCGGTGTTCGTGGTTCGAAGAGTGGCCCTACTGGCCCGGCCGTCCGTATTCGGCGGGGCGCGGGTAGGAACGCGATCTCCGCAGACGCCTGATGTCGGGCTTATAGGCCTTTCGTCCCATGACGGTGGCGTCGCGCCGCGTCAGCCTTGGTTGATAGGGGTGTCGGCGAGCCAGGAGGCTCTCGAGCTCAGCCCGCTGAGCTGATCGGAGGAGGTCACATGGATCGTACGCGCAAGCTCCGAAGGGAGCTGTCGTACGGGGTGGCCAGGCTGCGCGTGCTGGAGAAGTCCGTCGACCCTGCCCAAGATGACCCGAGCGCGAAGGCTCTGGCGACCCAGATCCGCGAGCAGGCCGGGGTCTGTCTCGACCTCTTGGACCAATACCAGTTGAGCGTGCCCGGGCGAATGTGGACGTACGCCGAGACGAGATGCCAACCGTTGCGCGACGACCTGAAACGCACAGAGCTCCAGTTTCGTGATGCGTCGGGTGAATTCAAGCGCCGCGCCGACAAACGGACGTACAGCGATGTGGCGTTCGACTGGGGTTGGGCCGACGTCTACGAAGGTCAGGACCTTGTGGCCGGTGGGGAGTCGGACAGTGAGGACGAGCCCGTGGGAACGCACGAGCGCGCGCCGATGGTGCTTTCGTGCCGCTTCATCGAGGCGCACAACCAGCAGGATCTCGACGGTCTGATCGACCTCGTCGACGAGACGGTGGAGTTCAAGCGCGCCTTCGACCCGCCTCTGACCGGCAAAGAAGCGGTCCGACGGCAGTACGAGCGGGATTGGGCCGACCACAAGGGCGAGGTCGTCCACATCGCGGAGATGTTCGAGTCGGGAGCAAGGGTCGCTCTCGAGGTCCACGTCGACAGTGGACCACCGTCCGACCTGCTCTACAACGGAGTGTTCGTCCACCATTGGAACGCCGAAGGACGGCTGGCGCGCCTCCAGCTGTACGTCGACGAAGCGACTCCGGAGTCGGATTCCTCGTAGGGCCCGTCTCAGGGGTGTCCACGCGGTAACCGACGGCACCGACCGTGAGCAGAGCCGGTTGCTGCCATAACTGCTTCAATTCCCCCATGAGAGGGACTTTGGCTGCCGCGGTCGGTCGATGACGAGCGACGCAGGAGACGTGGCGCCCACCGGAGACGCAAGCCCGAGAGTTGCGCTTCTTCTGGCCGCGGCGATGTTCGTACTCGTCGTGGACACGTCGTTCATGAACGTGTCCATCTCTGCGGTGGTCAAGGATCTGCATACGACCGCCAGCGGCGTTCAGTCGGCGATCGCGCTCGAGGCCCTGATCTCCGCCGCCTTCATCCTTATCAACTCGAAACTCGGCGACCTCATGGGTCGCAAGCGTGCCTACGTCATCGGGCTGCTCGCCTATGCCGTCGGTGCGCTGGCCATGACCGTCACGCAGAGCTTGGTGCCGGTGATCATCTTCTGGGCGATCATCGGCGGTCTCGGCGCCTCGCTGCTGCTGCCGGCCATGCAGTCGCTCATCCACGGCAACTTCACCGGGGCGGCCCAGAAGAGGACCTATGCGCTGGTCGGCGCTTCGGCGGCGATCGCCGCGGCCATCGGTCCGCTCCTCGGCGGGTTTGTGACCACGTACATGTCGTGGCGCGTGGGGTTCGGCCTCGAGGTGGTCGTCATCCTCGTGGTCCTCTCGCAAATCCGCCTGGTCAAAGACGTCCCCTACACCGGAACGCGCAAGATCGACCTGGTAGGGGCGGCCCTTTCGGTGGTCGGCATGGGTGGCATCGTGCTCGGCGTCCTCGTCTGGCAGGAGGGTGGTGGCTACGTCGGTCTGATCATCGCCGTCGGTGCCGTCACCCTTGCCGCGTTCGCTTGGTGGCTCGTCAAGCGCAAGCGTCAAGGAAAGCCGGCCCTGATCGACCCGAACTTGTTCAAGCACTTGAACTTCCGCATCGGCGTGTCCCAACAGATGCTGCAGCAGATCACGCTCGGTGGGGCGATGATCGCGTTGCCGCTGTTCTTGCAGATGACGCTGGAGTACAACGCCATGGAAGCCGGGCTCGCCCTCGCGCCGCTGTCGCTCTCGATGTTCGGCGTGGCGATCCTGGCTGGCCGAAGGGCGGGCAAGCGCCGTCCGGCCAACCTGGTGCTGTTCGGTTTCACCCTCACCACCGTGGGCATCGGCGCGGTGATCCCACTCGTGCCAAGGGTGAGTTCGGGGTGGTACCTGGTGATCCCGTTGTTGATCGCCGGCTCTGGGCTTGGCCTGCTCGTGTCGCAACTCAACAACTTCACGCTTGCCCCGATCGCTGAAGAGCGCGTCAGCGAGGCCGCCGGTGTGAATTCGGCCGCAGGCTCCTTCGGTCTGTCGTTCGGGCTGGCCGTGGCAGGTGGCCTGCTGCTCTGGGTCCTCGCCATGAGCTTTACCAACCTGACCTACTCGAGCACCGTGATCCCGACGGCTCAGCAGCACCAGATCGCCAACGAGATGGAGACGGACGCGGAGGTGATGAGCAATACGCAGCTGCAACACCAGATCGCCGACCAGCCCAAGGAGGTTCAGGACGCGGTCCTTGCGATCAACACCGACGCCCGGAACCGTTCTCTGCAGGTCGCCCTCTTGGTCCCGACGATTGCCGGTGTCCTTGGCGTGGCGAACGCGTTCCGGATGCGGCGACTCCCGGACATCGAGCCGGCGGCCCCGATCGACGGCGTCGACTTCGGCTAACCGGGCGCTCGGCGGGGCACAGAGGATCGCTGTCGACCGTTCCCCCTACGCCCAGACCTTGGCGGGTACCGTTTGTGACGTGTCCCCGCACCAGCTCGAAGAGCGCGACAGCACGTGGCTCGCCCAGGCGCCGCTCATCGTGTCGAACGAGGTGTCGGTGCCGGCATCGACGGCTCAGGTCTTCGCCCTGCTGGCGGACATCGGCAACTGGCACACGTGGTGCGCTGGCGTGAGTGAAAGCGTCGTCGTCGGTCCGTTGACCACGGGGGTCGGCGCCAGGCGGAAGGTAAAGGCCGGCGGGGTTCGCTTCGAGGAGCGCTTCGTCGCCTGGGACGACGGCGTGCGGGTCGCCTTCTCGGGCCTGACCACGAGTGCGCCGGGGTTCCGCACCTTGGTCGAAGATTGGTCAGTGGTGCCGGACCCGGCCGATCCGTCGAAGTCGGTGTTGACCCAGACCATGGGCGTCGAACTGAGCGGCATGCTCCGGCCGCTGGCGGGCTTCCTCCGTTGGTATCTCCAGCGTGCGACCCGCCGTGGCGCCCGGGGAATGGCGAAGCGCTTCGCTTAGCCGCGGGGCGAGGGTAAGGCCCGGCGACCCACGAACTACGTCGACCCGACGCTCAGAGTCGTTCCGCCAGCACCGCGGCGAAGGTCGAGGCCGCCGCCGGTTCGTGCACGAAGAACAACACGGGGTCCAGCAACTCGAGCTCGAGGACCGAGGGCACGCCGTCGGACCTTGTCACGACGTCGACCCGGGCGTACGTCGTCGGGCCGAGGATGCGCTCCGCCGCCGCCACGGCTTGACGACCGAGCTCCAACTCGCCCGGCGACGCCGACGCCGGGCGCGTGACCTGGTTGGCGATGAGGTTGTCGAGGGGCCCGGCGTCGCGCCGGATCATCGCGTCCTTGGTGATCGCGTGGCTGAACGCCCCCGCCAGGAAGATCAGCGCCCGTTCGCCCTCGGCGTCGACGGCCGGTTGGTAGGGCTGGATCATCGCGGTCCGCCCCGAGGCGACGAGGTCCTGCACGTGCGCACGGGCCGCTTCGTGGTCGTCGGGCTCATAGCGCGCCGTGCGGTGCCCGCCACCCGAGACCGTCGGCTTGATCACGACCTCGCCGGCCGGCAGCACGACGTCGACGGGCGCGCCGGCGCCATCCCGCTCCACCCAGGTCGTCGGCACGATCGGCACACCGGCCGCTTCGAGCTCGCGGAGGTACCGCTTGTCGAGGTTCCAGCGCAGGGTGGCGGGGGAGTTCACGACGGGCACGCCGGAGTGCTCGCGGGCATCGACCCACGCCAGGAACTCGTCGACCCGGTGGATGTTGTCCCACGCCCCGTTCGCCACGATCAGGTCGAAGGACGCCCAGTCTGCGGCGCGATCGCTCCATACGACCGCCGTCGCGTCGATCCCGAGCTCGCTGAGCGCGGCGCGCGCCATCGGCCAGTCGTCGTGGAGGTCCGGGAAGTGCGGCGGGGCGGTGAAGGCCACCCGTGGCCGGCCGGAGCTCAAGTCCCGATCGGGAAGTGGCAGGCGACCTGGTGGCCCGGCGCCAGGTCGCGCAATTCGGGCACCTCCTCGGCGCAGCGGGCCTCGGCACGCGGGCAGCGGGTGCGGAACCGGCACCCCGAGGGCGGGTTGATCGGGCTCGGCGGCTCGCCCCCCAGTGGCACGGCGTTCCGCGGCGCCTCGGGGTCGGGCTCGACGGCCGAGGACAGGAGCGCCGCCGTGTAGTGGTGCAACGGCGCCTCGTAGAGGACGTCCGACGGCGCCACCTCGCAGAGCCGGCCCAGGTACATCACGGCGACCCGGTCGCTCACGTTCTTCACGACGGCGAGGTCGTGGGCGATGAACAGGACGGTCAGGTTGTACTCCGCCTTCAGGTCCTCGAGCAGGTTCAGGATCTGCGCCTGTACCGAGACGTCGAGCGCAGAGACGACCTCGTCACAGACGAGCAGCTTCGGCCTCATCACGAGGGCCCGGGCGATGCTGATGCGTTGGCACTGACCGCCGGAGAACTCGCGCGGGTGGCGGCTGCCGTTGACGTAGGGATCGATGCCGACGCGGTCGAGCATGGCGCTGGATGCCTCGCGCCGCTCCTCTTTATTGCCGATCCTCCAGATCGTGAGCGGCTCGGAGACGATGTCGGTGATCTTGCGGCGCGGGTTCAGGGAGGAGATGGGGTCTTGGAAGATCATCTGCACCTGCGTGCGGAGCTTGCGCAGGTCCGAGCGATTGAGGGCCGTGATCTCGGTGTCGTTGAAGAGGATGCGGCCCGACGTCGCCCGTTCCACCTGGACGACCGCCCGCCCCGTGGTGGACTTCCCGCACCCGGACTCGCCGACCAGCCCGAGCGTCTCGCCCTGTCGCATTGAGAAGGTGACGCCCGCCACGGCCTGCACCGCGGTGTTGCCCTTGCGGAACGTGACGTGGAGGTCCTCGACCGACAGCAAGGGGTCGGAGACGGGCTCGGAGGCCCCGGCGAGCTCGGTCTCGATCGCCGAAACGGTGGTGGCGTCCGTCATGCCGTGGCCTCCCCGACCCCGCCCGTCTCGTTCCCCGCCGCGGCCCCCACGGCCTCGGGCTGGCGCCCCGAGCTGAGTGGGTACCAGCAGGCGTAGCTGTGTCCCGGCGACGCCTCGACCAGCGGTGGCTTCTCCTTGAAGCACTTGTCCTGCGCGTAGGGGCAGCGGGGCGAGAACGGGCACCCGGCCGGCGGATGCAACAGGTCGGGCGGCCGACCCTCGATCGCCGTGAGCCGGGTGTGGCTCGGGTTGGCGATGCGCGGCGTCGACTTGAGCAGCGCCTCGGTGTAGGGCATCGCCATGCTCTTGAAGAGCACGTTGGTCGGTGCCTTCTCGACGACGTTCCCGGCGTACATCACCAAGATGTTGTCGGTGCGGGTGGCGACGACGCCAAGGTCGTGCGTCACGAGGATCATCGCCATCTCGCGCTCGCGTTGCAGCTGGCCCAGCAGGTCCAGGATCTGC
This sequence comes from uncultured Acidimicrobiaceae bacterium, assembly GCA_963783995.1. GTDB lineage: Bacteria > Actinomycetota > Acidimicrobiia > Acidimicrobiales > RAAP-2 > Bog-473. Next base: position 1,492,944 of record CAWAPU010000006.1, on the reverse strand, counting down.
GCCTGCACCGTGACGTCGAGCCCGGTGGTCGGCTCGTCGGCCATGAGCAGGCGCGGCGCGCACGCCAGGGCGATCGCGATCATCACGCGCTGGCGCATGCCACCCGAGAGCTGGTCGGGATAGGCGTCGTAGCGCTCGACAGGGGACGGGATCCCCACCTGCATGAGCAGCGAGAGGACGGTCTCCTTGGCTTCGTCCTTCGGCAGGTTCAGGTGGACCTTCAGCGGCTCCATGATCTGACGCCCGATCTTCTGGACCGGGTTGAGCGAGGTCATGGGGTCCTGGAACACCATGGCGATGTGTGTGCTCCACAGCTCGCGCAGCTCGCTGTAGGGCGCGTTCAAGATCTCCTGGGTGTCGTAGCGGACCGACCCGGTCTGCGTCGTCGAGGCCCGGGGGAGGAGCCCCATGATCGCCCGGGACAGGACCGTCTTGCCCGAGCCCGACTCGCCGACGATGCCGAGCGTCTTGCCCTGAGCCAGCGTGAACGAGACGTCCTGGACGGCCTGCAGCTGGCCCCGGGTCGTGGCGAACGAGACGTTGAGGTGCTCGACCTCGAGCAGCGTGCGCGCTTCGCGGGCGGCGCTCACAGCTTGATCTCGGTCACGTCGAAGTATGCCCGCAGCCGGTCGGCACAGATGTTCAGGGAGATCAGCAACAGGAACATCGCACTGGCCGGGAAGATGACGAGCCAGACGTTGGTCTGGCCCTTGGCCCCGACCAGGAGCTGCGAGCCCTCGTAGAGCATGTTGCCCCAGCTCGGCGTGGGCGGTGGGACCGAGAGCCCGAGGAAGGCCAACGTGCCCTCCAACACGATGATCGTCCCCACGGCGATCAGGCCGAACGAGAGGATGGTCGGCATGATGTTGGGCAGGATCTCGCGGCCCAAGATGCGGGCGTCGCTCGCCCCGAGTGCCTTCGCCGCCAGGACGAAGTCCCGCGTGGCGTAGGACAACGTGGCCGCCCGGACGATCCGGTAGATCAGCGGGGCGCCGAAGACGCCGACGATGAGCGTGATCTTCCAGATGTTGGTCGGCTTCCAGAACGAGACGATGGCGATCACCGCGACGATGGCGGGGAAGGCCAGCAGGATGTAGGAGCCGGTGTTGAGGATGGTGTCGATCCGCCCGCGCCGGTAGGCCGAGAGCATGGCGGGGACCCCCCCGATGATCAGCCCCAAGAACGCGCCGCCGAAGCCGACGATCAACGAGACGCGGGCGCCGTAGATCAACCGGCTGAGAATGTCGCGGTAGAGGTCGTCGGTGCCGAGCAGGTGCTGCCAGCTCGGGCCCGCGTTCTGCGCCCAGTTGTAGTTCCCGACCGTGGGGTTGGCGAGCGGGAGGAGATTGGCGGTGACCGCGAGGGCGACCACCACGACGATCCATCCCGCGCTGACCCAGAAGAGGACGCCCAGCCTTTTCTTGGTGGGGTTCGCCTCCGCGTCGGCGACGAGCTCCTCTTTGATGTCGGCGAAGGCCTCGTTCGTCGGTTCGGTCAGGCTGACGCTACTCACGGGCGATCCTCGGGTCGACGAGGGTGAACAGGAAGTCGAAGACGAAGTTGATCAACACGATGGCCACGGCGACCACGAGGATGATGCCTTGCACGACCACGTAGTCATCCTGGTCGATGCTCGTGATGAGTTGGTAGCCCAGCCCGGGCATCTGGAGCAGGAGCTCGACGACGAACGTCCCGGCGATGAGGGTGCCGATCGTGACGCCGACCGAGGCGAGCAGCGAGATGGACGAGGGCCGCAGTGCGTGGCGCCACATGATGCGCCGGTCCGAGAGGCCCTTGGAGCGGGCCATGGTGATGAAGTCCTCCTGCAATGTGGAGATGAGGTCGTTTCGTAGTAAGCGGAAGTAGACGACGATAGACCCGAGCGCCAGCACGATCGAGGGCAGCAGCATCGTGTGGATGTTCGACCAGAAGTCCTGGCTCAAGGGCACATAGGACGCCGGTCCCGGGAAGACGTGCCAGTGCACCGCGAAGACCAGCACGAGGACCGGAGCGATGACGAACGCAGGGAGGGCCAGCATGGCGAACGTGGTCCCGTTTGAGAACTGGTCGAAGACCCCGTTGGGCCGGCGTGCCGAGTGCATGGCCATCGGGAAGGCCGCGGCGAAGGCGAGGATCTGCGAGAAGAGGATCAGCTCGATGTCGATCGGGAACGACTGCGAGATGATGCTCGTCGTCGTCTGGTGAGTCGTGAACGACTGGCCTAAGTTGCCCTGGAACACGTGGCCGATCCAGATGAAGTACTGCTGCCAGATGGGCTTGTCGAGGCCGAGCTGGTGGTTGACGATGGCGACGTTCTGGGACGTCGCGTTCGGCCCCAGGATGGTGATCGCCGGGCTGCCCGGGAGCAGATGGACCAGGAAGAACGAAGCAAGGCTCACGAAGAAGATGATGATGACGAGCAGCACCAGCCTCTTGGCGAGATAACGAACCACTTGCCTGTTTCCCCCCTTCCGTCGTGCCCCTGACCACTAGTTCAAAAACGCCCCCACCGGCGGCGGATGATCCTAGACCTCGTACCCCTTGTCCTACCATGCGCCCCATGCCGGAGGAGGTACCTGCGCTCAGCGGTCGCACGCGCACTGCGGTCGGTGTGTTGCTCGCACTGGTCGTCGCCGCCGGGATCCTGCTCCGCTTCTGGACACGCTCGGGCCTGTGGTTGGACGAGGCCCTCACCGTCAACATCGCGCGAGAGCCACTGGGGCAACTCCCCAACTTGCTCAAGCACGACGGGGCCCCGCCGCTCTACTACGTCCTGCTCCATTATTGGATCAGCCTCTTCGGCCAGTCCAACGACGCCGTCCGCTCCCTCTCGGGCGTCTTCGCCGTCCTGACCCTCCCCGTCGCCTGGCTCTGCGGGAAGCGCTTCGGCGGCCGGGCCACCGCCTGGACGATGCTGGCGCTGGTCGCCAGCGCGCCGTTCGCCGTCTATTACGCCACCGAGTCGCGGATGTACGCCTTGGTCATCCTGCTCACCGGGCTCGGCTTCCTCGCACTCGAACGAGCCGTCCGGGCGCCCAAGGCGGGCAACCTGATCGCCGTCGCCGTCGTGACGGCGGCGCTGCTCTACACCCAGTACTGGTCCGTGTACCTGGTCGCCATGGTCGTCATCTGGCTCTTGGCCTCCATCTGGCGCAGCCGTCACCGCGGCCACGCCGAAGAGGCGCCGTGGGCCGCCTTGATCGCCGTCGGGGTCGGGGTCCTCCTCTTCGTGCCGTGGGTGCCCACGTTCCTCTATCAGTCCAAGCACACGGGGACCCCGTGGGCGGCCCCGCCGAACTTCTCCGCCGTCATCAACGCGCTCACGGGCTTCACCGACAACCAGGGTTCGACGCTCCAGACGGGGACGAACCAGGGCCGCCTGCTCGCCGTCATCTACTTCGCCATGCTGGCGCTGGCCGTATTCGGCATCGGCAAGAGCGGACGGATCATCGAGCTCGACCTCCGTACCCGCCCCCGCTCCCGTGGCGTGGGCTTCGTCGTCCTGGGCACGCTGTTCGCGGCGATCGGCGGCGGGATCATCACCTCCAGCGCGTTCTCGTCCCGCTACGCGGCGGTCGTGTTCCTCCCTTTTCTCCTCCTCGTCGCCCTGGGCACCACGACGCTGCTCAACCCCAAGGCGCGCGTGATCATCGTGGGCCTCGCCGTGGTCGCCGGGCTGATCTCGAGCGCGCAGAACGTGACGACGCAGCGCACCCAGGCCAACGCGGTGGCGGCGGCCATCAACGCGGAGGCCAAGCCGGGCGACATCATCGCCTTCTGTCCCGACCAGCTCGGGCCGTCGGTCGTCCGCCAGATCCACGACCCGTCGCAGTACGACATGATCACGTTCCCTCGCGAGACCGGCCCGGCGATCGTGGACTGGGTGGACTATGCCGCCACCGTCGGCGCCGCCAGCCCCGGGCACTTCGCCGACGTCGTCGCGAACCGCGCCCAGTCAGGTGCCGGACGCCATGTCTGGTACGTCTACGAACCGATGTACCAGACCTTCGGCATCAAGTGCGAGCAGATCGCCTCGGATCTCGTGGCCGCGGGCACCGCGGCGGGCGGGGGAGGCCGCAACGTCGTGACGAGCCAAGTGCAGCTCTACTACGAACCGATGAACCTCACCGAAATCGCCTTCTCGCGGTGAGCCGGCGGCCGAGGTGACCGACGCCGGCGCGGACGCGGCCCTCCGTTCCGCCGCCGCACCGCAGACGCCCGTACCCGCACCGGCACCCGCGAGCGACCCCGAAGCCCGCTCCTTCGCCCGGTCACTGGAACGGGCGTGGGGGCGCCTCCCCGAGTCCGTGCGAGAAGCCGCGCTCCCGTACGCGGTGGCCCGCGTCGTCGTGCTCGGCACGCTCGGCCTCGCCCACTTCGTCGTCGACCGGACGCATCCCGAGACAGCCGGCGTGGCCGCCCGCGTGCATCAGGGCCTCCTCGGGTGGGACGCCGGCTGGTACGAGTCGATCGCCCGCGTGGGCTACGGCCCGCTGGGGAGACAGTCGCTGCGCTTCTTCCCCGCCGTGCCCGTCCTCACCCACGGGCTGGCCTGGCTCGGGCTGGGCGACGGCCCCGCCCTCGTGCTGCTGTCCAACGTCGCCGCCTTCGCGGCCACGTGCATGCTCTTCGTGCTGGTGCGCCGTGAGACGGGCAGTACCGGGCACGGCCCGCCGCTCGATCTGGGTGCTCAGCCTCCTGCCCGCCGCCTTCGTCCTCGTCATGGGGTACGCCGAGTCGGTCCTTCTCGTCTGCGCGCTCGGCTGCTTCCTCGCGCTGCGCCCACCCACCTCCGGACGCCCCCGACACGACGGCCGCACCCACGCGCCACCCGCTCTTCGCGCTCGCCGGCCTCCTCGCCTTCGCCGGCGCGCTGACCCGCCCGATCGGCGTCCTCCTGTTCCTGGCGGTCGGCGCCGAGCTCATCCGCTGGTGGTCCCGCCTCGGCCGCGCCGAACGCGTCGCCGGCGTCGGCGCGCTGGCCGCGCCCTTCGTCGGCCTCTTCGTCTTCTTGGCCTGGTCCGAGCACACGGTCAACGACTGGCTCGCCCCGCTGCGCGTCCAGCTCCAGAACTCGCACCACGGCGGGCTGGCCGACCCGTTCGTCACGCTCTACGACGACGCCAAGGGCGTCTTCCACCACCACGTCGGGACCGCGCTGCACGTGCCGTGGGTCCTGCTCGCGCTGGCGATGCTCATCGTGTGCTGGCGCCGCCTGCCGGCCCCGTACACGCTCTTCGCCGCGGCGGTCCTCGCCGTCGCCGTGTCGGGCTCGAACCTCGATTCGTTCGAGCGCTACGCCCTCAGCGCATTCCCACTTTCGATCGCCGCCGCGCTGCTCCTCACGCAGTCCCAGGTCGAACGGGCCGCCCTGACCCTGCTCGCCGCCGGCCTCGCCGGCTACGCCCTCCTGGCCTTCCTCAACATCTCGGTGCCCTAGCGCCGAACCCTCCCAGGGCCCTCCCCAGGGCCCTCCGCAGGCCCGCCCGGGGGCCGCCCCACCCTCCACGGACCCGTTCGGGGGGTCAACTAACCTGCCCTCACGATGGCCACAACGGAGGACGCACCCGTCGTCATTGCGGGCGCTGGACCCGGCGGCCTCACGGCGGCGTACCTGCTGGTGCAACGGGGGGAGCGACCGCTCGTCCTCGAAAAGGACGACGTCGTCGGCGGGATCAGCCGCACCGTGGAGCGCGACGGGTGGCGCTTCGACCTGGGCGGGCACCGCTTCTTCACCAAGGTCCCCGAGGTCGAAGAGCTCTGGCACGAGATCCTCCCCGAGGGCGACTTCATGCTCCGGCCCCGCATGAGCCGCATCTACTACAAGGGCCGGTTCCTCGACTACCCGCTCAAGATCTTCAACGTGCTGCGCAACCTCTCCCTTTGGGAGGGGTTCATGATCGGCATGTCCTACATCTGGTCGCGCATCCACCCGCCGCCGGACGAGTCGAACTACGAGAACTGGCTCGTCAAGCGCTTCGGCTGGCGGCTCTACCGCACGTTCTTCAAGACGTACACCGAGAAGGTCTGGGGCGTGCCGGTCTCCGAGATGCCGGCCGACTGGGCCGCCCAGCGCGTGAAGAACCTCGACCTGCGCAAGGCCCTGATGAACTCCATCCTGCCCAAGCGCGGCCAGACCGAGATCACGACGCTCATCGAGGAGTTCCAGTACCCCAAGTTGGGCCCCGGCATGATGTGGGAGCACTGCTCCGAAAAGGTGCAGGCCGGCGGCGGCACGGTCGAGCTCGAGGCGTGCCTGACCGGCATCCAGGTCGAAGGCGGGCGCGCCGTCTCCGCCACGTACGTCGTCGACGGCAACGAGAAGACGGTCCCGGCCGCCCACGTGATCTCGACCATGCCGATGCGCGAGCTGGTGCACACGATCACGCCGCCCCCGCCCGCGGAGGTCGTGGCGGCGGCCGACGACCTGCACTACCGCGACTACCTCACGGTCTCGCTGATCGTCCCGCAGTCGCGGAGCTTTCCCGACAACTGGATCTACATCCACGCCACCAACGTCGAAGTGGGCCGGATCCAGAACTACGGTTCCTGGTCGCCGTACCTCGTCAAGGACGGGCGCACCTGCCTCGGCCTCGAGTACTTCGTGTTCGAGGGTGACGACATGTGGAACAAGCCCGACGACGAGCTCATCGCGCTCGGCACCGAGGAGCTGATCAGCCTCGGCCTGGCCGCCCCGGGTGACGTCGAGGGCGGCTACGTCGTGCGCGTCCCCAAGGCCTACCCGTACTACGACTTCAGCTACAAGGCGAACGTCGAGACGATCCGCCAGTGGATCGCGGCCGAGGCGCCCAACATCCACCCCGTCGGTCGCAACGGGATGCACAAGTACAACAACCAGGATCACTCCATGTACACCGCCATGCTCACGGTGGAGAACATGCTGGACGGCACCCACCACGACATCTGGTCGGTGAACGTCGAAGAGGAGTATCACGAGGCGGGCTCGACCGGGCGTGACGCGCCGGTGCTGCCGAGGCGGACGCAGACCCACGCGCACAGCACCGCCTCGGCGGGCACGCTCGAAACTGGCTGAACACGCGCCCCGTGGGGCGCTGTGGTGGTGGCCGAGCCGCTCGATCGCGTTCGTCGCGTGCCTCGACGGGCACGACGGTGACGCGTTCGTCGACGCCTCAGCAGGACCAGCCGGAGTTCGAGCCCGCCGGCCCCGACGACGCCGACCCGGTCACCGACCCCGACCTCCGCCTCGATACCCAGCGAGGCCCCATCACCCGGCAAGGGTGGACGGTCCTCGCCGGCGCCGGGTTGATCTACCTCCTCTTGGGCTTCGTCCTCTGGATACACGCCTGGGCCCAGGGCGCGACCACCCACACCCTCTGCGGCTGCGGCGACCCCGCGCTCTTCCTGTGGTTCTTCCAGTGGCCCGCCACCGCCCTCGCCCACGGCCAGAACCCGTTCTTCTCCACCGCCATGTTCCACCCCGACGGCATCAACCTCCTGGCGCAGACGTCGGTCACCGGCCTGAGCCTGCCGCTCGTCCCGGTCACCTGGATCTGGGGCCCGGTCGCCTCACTCAACGTCGCCTCGACGATCACGCCGGCGCTCACGGCGTTCTTCGCGTTCGTCGTCATCCGCCGTTGGGCGCCCTGGACACCCGCCGCGTTCATCGGCGGCCTGCTCTACGGCTTCTCGCCCTTCGTGCTGACGAGCCTCGAGTTCGCGCACCTGATGACCGCGGCGTTGATGCTGCTGCCGCTCATACTCGCCGTCCTCGACGAGATCATCATCCGCCAACGTCACAGCGCGCGGTGGTCGGGCGTCGCCCTCGGCGTCCTCCTCTTCGCGCAGTTCTTCCTCTCCTCCGAGATCCTCGCCATCTGCGCCGTGCTCGTCGTCGTCTGTGTCGTCGTGTTGGTGGTGGCCGCCGCCCTGTTCCGCCAGGACGAGCTGCGGCGGCTGGCCCCCCACGCCATCGAGGCACTGGCCATCGGCCTCGGCGTCGGCGTGGTCCTCCTCGCCTGGCCGATCTGGTTCGCCCTCGAGGGGCCCGCGCACCTTTCGGGCCTGGTGTGGCCCAACCTGTCCAAGATCGGTGGCTACCTGGCCTCGGACTTCGTGTCCGAGAACATCCCCAAGCGCAACAACGACCTCTATCTCTTGCTCGGCGGCTACCAGGGCTCGCCGCTGGGTTCGTCCGCGTACCTCGGCTGGACGTTCATCGCCGTCATGGTTGCCGGCGTGGCCGCCTTCTGGCGAGACCGCAAGATGTGGTTCTTCGCCTTCCTTCTCGTGCTCTGCGGCATCCTGTCGATTCAGCATCGGCCCGGCGGGTCGTGGGTACCGTCGCAGCTCTTCGAAAAGCTGCCCGTGCTCGAGAACGTGATCGAGCAGCGCTACATGGCCATCGGCTACCTCGCCGCCGCGGTGCTGCTCGCGCTGATCCTGTACCACCTCCACGAGCTCGTACCCGACTGGCGCGGCTGGCTCGGCTCGCTCGCGGTGACGGCGCTGGCGCTCGTGCCGATGCTCACGGTCTTCGCCCCGACCTTGCCCTTTGCCATGCGCCCGGTCATCCTGCCGCGCTGGTACACGACGGTGGCGCCGAACCTTCCACCGGGTCAGGTGCTCTTGTCCTACCCGGCGCCCTTCTCGGGGATCCAGGACGCCATGGCGTGGCAGGCGGTCAACGTCATGCACTACAGCCAGGCCGGCGGCGGGGGCCCGCAGGGTCAGGCCATCCACGCCGGCGGCGCGACCGCCGGGTTCGACGTGCTGAGCAAGCTCGCCTTCGGCATCGTTGACCCCCCGCCCACCGGCACGCGCGCGCAGTACGCCGCGGTGCGCCACGCGCTCAAAGTGTGGCGGGTCACCACCGTGGTCATCGCGACCAATCCGGGCGCGGGTCCGCTCCAGCAGGGCCGCGACCCGACCTACGCCGCCGCCTTCATGACGGCGGCCCTGGGTCGGCTGCCCACCATCCAGGCCGGGGCCTGGGTCTGGGACGACGTCCAGGTCGGCCTGCACGCCCCGCTCCGCCTGAAGGCGGGCACCCTGCAGTCCTGCGTCCAGCGGGCCGAGGGCCCCTCGGGGCGGGTCGTGGCCAGCATCGCGGCGCCGAAATGCGTCGGCCTCCACGGTCTGGCTGCCGTGCCCGCGCCGGGCTGAGCGTCGACTCGGTCTTTCCCGTCCCGGCAACCGACGTGGGAAGATGGCGGCACGCCGTGGCTCGGCCGCAGGGAGTCCTACCGTCAGTGGCTGGCCGAGGCACGGCGAACGGACGCGTCCGGTCGGGGCGTGGATGTGGCGACGACGACAAGGACGGCGGAGAGTGAAGCGATCGGGCGGTTGGACCCTACGGGGGCTGGCGTGCGTGGCTGCCCTCTCCGCGGTCGCCGCGTGGCTGCCGTCAACGCTCCCGAGCACGGACGCCGCCGCGGCGACGCGTCCCGAGGGTCTTGCCACGTCTGGGTCACGCGTGGCGAGGCAGCTGCCCCAGGGGTTGGACACACGTGAGCACGCCGCCCTGCAACGGGCCGGTGCCTACGGGGACAAGCCGATCCGCCTCTTGATCGTCGGCGACTCCATCGCGCTCACGCTCGGTGAGGGGCTCTCGGTTTCGTCGCAGCCGAGCTACGGGGTGACGGTCGAGGATCGCGCCACGCTCGGGTGCGATCTGGACCCACAACTCGAGATCCGCAACGAAGGCGTGACGACCTCCAACGTGCAGGGCTGCAGCGAGTGGCGGGGCCTCTGGCCCTTCCTGGTGGCGCGCCTGCGGCCGCAAGTCGTGGCCCTTGGCCTGGGGCGTTGGGAGGTGACCGACCATCTGTTGGACGGGCAGTGGGTCCACATCGGCGAGCCGGTCTGGGACCAGCACCTCACCGCGGACTTGGAGCAGGCCATTGCCGTTTTGCATTCGTTTGGTGCCAGAGTGGTGCTGCTGACCATGCCCTACATCGATCCCAGCCAGCATCAGGCCGACGGCCAGCCGTACGACGAGGACACGCCGGCTCGCGCTCAGGAGTACAACGCGTTGGTGCGCCAGGTCGCCCGTCACGAGCCGCGCGTGGTGAGCGTCGTCGACCTCAACCACCTGCTGGCGCCCGGAGGCGCCTACGCCGCGGCCGTCGATGGCGTCGTCGTCCGTTCGTCGGACGGGATCCACATCAGCCCTGCCGGCGGGGAGCTCCTCCAGAGCGAGATCCTCCCGCAGATCGCGCAGTTAGGACTCAAGGCTGAGCCCTCGGTGGTGGCGGCAACCAAGTCGGCGAAGAGGATCTGGGCGGCGGGGCCGAGGAAGCAGGGGTGAGCGAGCAGGAGGCCGCGGGCTCGCCGGCGGCCGAAGTCGTCGTCGAGTCCGTGCCGGCGGCGATGTCACTCGCGCCCAACGCGGTTGGGCCCAACCTCGGCGCGGACCTGCTCCTCGATGCGGGCGCGAAGCCCGGTGTCGATTCGTTGCGTGCCGGCCTGCTCCAGGCGGGACCGTTGGCGATCGCCGGCGTGGTGGCGAACGGCGCGAGCGTCGTCCTCACCATCGCGCTGGCCCGACTGCTCGATCCACACTCCTACGGTGTCCTGAACCAGCTGACCGGGCTCTACCTGATTCTCTCCATGCCCGGCTCCGCCGTCGTCGTCGCCGTTGTGCGGCGGGTGACCATCTGGCACGAGGACGGCAGCGGGCACCTGGTCCGGCGCTGGGCGGGGCGTGTCCACCGCCAGGGCTCCATCCTCGTCGTGATGTGGGCGATCATCGTCTACCTCGGACGGCACGACGTGGCCGTGCTCCTCAACCAGCAGAGCGGCGTCGGCATCGCCGCGATCCTGGCGGCGGCAGCGTTCTTCGTGCTCCTCTCGCTCGACCGAGGCCTGCTGCAGGCGCATCGTTCTTACAAGCCCCTGGCCGTCAACCTGCTCGTCGAGGCTGGCGTCCGTGTCGTGGCGGTCCTGGTCTTCGTGGCGGCCGGATACGGCCCGTCCGGCGCGGCGGTGGGCATCCTGATCGGCGAGATCGTGGCGGCCGCGCATGCGCGCTACGCCGCCGTGCGGGCCTGGTCCGGCGGCCAGCCGAACCTCTGGGCCGTCAACGGATGGGTGGCCGCCGTGCGGCCCGACCCGGTGCTCGCCGGCGGCTCGACCGAACGGCGCACGGTGGCGCTCGACCTCGTCGTGGCGTCGGTCTCGTTGTCGATGGTCGCGGTGTTGCAGAACATCGACGTGCTCGTCGTCGGTCGGGATAACCCGTCCCACAGCGGTGCGTACGCCGCTGTGTCGGTCACCAGTAAGGCCATCGTCTTCGGTGCCGTCGTGCTCGGCGGCTATCTCCTGCCGGAGGCGGCGATCCGATGGCGTCAGGGCGGCCACGCGTTACGACAGTTGGCGGTCGTGCTCGTGCTGCTCGCCATTCCGTCGCTCGGCTTGTTGGCAGTGGCCCTGGCCGCACCCGAATTCCTGCTCCAGCTCGTGTTCCACCATCAGTACACCGCGGCGTCCGACGCACTCGCTCCGCTCGTCGTGGCGATGATCCTGCTCAGTGTCTCCGTCATCCTGACGATGTACCTGCTGGCCGTGGGCAAGCGCTGGGTGGTCGGCGTGCTCGTCGCCGGCGCACTCGCATTGACCCTGGCCGCACTGGCGGTCCACGGGGCGCCGCGGGCGACGGCCTTGGTCGATCTCGCCGTTCAATCGGCGGTCCTGGTGGTCATCGTGGCCGGCTTCGCACTTGTCCACAGGGTCCGGTTTGGGCAGGTACACGCAGGGCTAACCTGACCCGAATGGGTGACGACTCGGGGCCGGTCGCGGCCGCGCCCGGAGCGGAAGGTCACGACGAGGGGGTCATGGCGGACAAGGGCGACCGGGCCGAGCTGGACGTGCTCGCGCAGATCGCCGCCGATGCCGGAATCCGCCGGGTGCACTTCGTCGCCTGGCGCGACCTCGATGACCCGGAGGCGGGCGGCTCCGAGCTCCACGCCCACAAGATCGCCTCGTTATGGGCAGCCGCCGGGCTCGACGTCACCTTCCGCACGTCGGCCGTGCCCGGCGGGCCGTCCGCGCTGACGCGCGACGGCTACCGGGTGCTGCGCCGCTCGGGGCGCTACGCCGTGTTCCCGGGCGCCGCGTGGGAGGGCCTCCGCATGGGGCACCGGCCCGGCGACGCGCTGGTCGAGATCTGGAACGGCATGCCCTTTCTCTCTCCGCTGTGGTATCGGGGGCCGCGCATCGTCTTCCTGCACCACGTGCACGCCGAGATGTGGGGCATGGTGCTGCCGCCGGCCCTGGCCCGCCTCGGGGACAACGTTGAGCGGCGGTTGGCGCCCCGCTTCTACCGTTCGAGCCGGATCGTCACACTTTCGGAGTCGTCGCGGGGCGAGATCATCGAGATGCTGCACCTGCCCCCCGAGCGCGTGACCGTGGCCCCACCGGGGGTGGACGAGCGCTATCGCCCCGGCGGCCATCGCTCGGCGACACCACTGGTGGTCGCAGTCGGGCGTCTGGTACCCGTGAAGCGCTTCGACGCTCTGCTGCGTGCGCTCGCCAAGGTGAAGAGCGACGTCCCCGATCTCGAGGCCGTGATCATCGGTGAGGGCTACGAGCGCTCAGCGCTCGAGGCATTACGCAACGAGCTCGGGGCGTCCGAATGGGTGCGCCTGCCCGGGCATGTGAGCGACGAAGAGCTCGTGGACTCCTATCGCCGGGCCTGGGTGGTGGCGAGCAGCTCGCAACGCGAGGGCTGGGGGATGACCCTGACCGAGGCCGCCGCGTGCGGGACCCCGGCCGTGGCGACGGACATCGCCGGCCACGCCGACGCCGTGGTCGACGGCGAGTCGGGCCTGTTGGTGGACGACGTGACGCAGTTGCCGACCGCTCTGACGCGTGTGCTCGGCGACGAGGTGTTGCGCAGCCGGCTGTCCAAGGGCGCACTGGCCCGGGCGCGCTGGTTCACGTGGGACGCCACCGCACGCCGCGCCCTGGAGGCGCTGGCCGGCGAGGTTTCGTCCTCTTCTTGACCTTCGGGTCTCTTGTTTGACCGTCACGCGTTGGACGAAGGTTGGGCGACCTCGCTGCGTATTCGCATTCCCCTCAATTTCTCGTGTCGGAACTTGAGGAAAAACGAAACTTCGAGTCAATGTTGAGGTTTATGTGGTGAAACGGGCCAGGATCCTGAGCCATCGCCCGTAGGCATTCCGCGTACGGCAGCGGACCACTTTTTTTGGAGCGACGCTCTAGGAGAGATCGTCAGCCTCGGGCGCTGACGGCGCCGCAGCCCCAGCCCCAGCCGGCACCGCCCGCAGCGCCCGGTGGCCCAGCGGCTTCGCCACCCGCAGCCCGAAGCTCGAGATCGCCGCGTCCGCCACGAGCAACACGATGCCCACCCAGATGAGGTTGCCGGCGTGGACGAAGGAGCCCGCCCAGTTCGAGCCGGGCAGGTAGTGATGGACGCGCTGCCCCTGCACGACGTTGAGGCACCCCGCCACGATGAAGGCGATACCGCCGATGGTGGCCGCGGCACGGGCCCAAGGGAAGACCAGGCCGATCGCCACGAGGACCGCGACCGCGAGCGCCGCCCACGGCGCCGCGACGAGGAGCGCCACGGCGCCCGACAACGCCCCGAGCGCCAGCGCGCGCGGGAACCGTGCCCAGCCGCGTCGTCGCTCACCGAGGGAGGGCACCGTGTAGGGCAGGGTCAGGGTCGGCGCGTCGAAGGGGTCCGACGGCCGCTCCGGCGCGTCAGGCCCGGCCGGCCCGCGCAGACGCCGCGGCAACCGCGACCGCAGCCAGCGCCGCCACCGCACCGGCAGGAAGCCGAGGATCAGGCACAGGATGAGCGTCGCCGCCGAGATCGCCAGCGCGGCCCAGACCAGCCGCTGCGGCGTCCACGACAGCGTGACCGTGAAGTTCGGGCCGCCCAGGTCGTGCAGGTCCGCCGCCGTGATCTGCCACCCGTTGGCGAAGCTGTCAACCAGTTGCGACGTCCCGAGGTCGACCGCGTGCGAACCGGGCGCGGCGCCCGGCCCAGGAGTGGCAACCGCGTGCCACCCCTTGTTCTGGCTCTGGCCCAGCACGAACTCGAACGGCTGCGTGGCGCCGGTCACCTTGGCCGTCTGGGTGTCGATGTGTGACGAGGTCTGGGTGATCGTCGGTGACGCGCCAGGCTGCGTGGCCGGCAGCGACGGCGTGCCCGCCGCCGTCGGGGACGCCGCGGGCCCCGCCGCGCCACCCGGCGCCGAGTCGAGCGCGAGCTGATCGAGGTTCCACCCGGTGCACGTCGCCGGCGTGCTGGCGCACGGTGGGTTGTGCCCGACGGCCGTCTCGACCACGTGGGTCCCCGCGGCGAGGCGGATCCCACCGGCGTCGGGCCCACAGGGCACCACCTGCACCTCGCCACCGTCGAGGGCCGACGACGTCGAGCCCACGACCGACACGTCGATCGGCTGGCCGTCGATCGTCATGAGGTTGCTCACGCAGTTGCCGGGCAGCTGCGCCGGCGTCGGTGCCGACGATACGCCGGGGAAGCCGACTTCCGCGATCGCGATCGGAAGCGCCAGCGGACCGGCCGAGTAGTAGTTCGCCGCGTACTCGGGCCGGATGGCGGTGAACGTCACGATGAAGTGCGACCCGGTGATGGCGGGGAAGGAGAGCGGCACGGTGATGGTCGACCCCGGCACCGACGAGTCCGCGATCGGCGGCAGCGTCACGTGTCGCACCTGGCTGCCTGACGTGATCGTCAGCGCCGTCGGGACCGAGTGGCGGCCGTCGGCGATCACCTGGAGGTTGAGGTTCGTCAACGTCTGCGACTTGGTGAGGTCGTACGTCAGCGACGCTCCGATCTCCGCGGGGATCCCGAGCCCGGGCTGCCAGGCCGTCGTGGGGTTCCCGTCGACGGTGGCAGAGGCCGTGGCGTTGAGGTCGCCTGGGAGCCGGCCCGACGAGTAGGCGTCGCGCACACCGGTCGCCCCGTTCGTCGAGCGGCCGACGAGGCGGTCGATCTCGTCGTCGGGGATCAGCGCGGACAGCGAGGCGCTCCCCGACAAGGTGAACGTGCGGGCCGTCGGCAGCGTGAACGAGCGCGAGATCGTCGTCTCCGGGTCGCTCCGCGGCGGGTACTGCGACGTGCGATCCCGCGTCATCACGACGCTCAGGCGGTTCGACTGCGAGGCGGCACCCAACGACGTGAGCATCTGTGTCGGCATCTGGATCACCTGGTGCACCGTCACGCCGGGGATCTCAACCTCGGAAAACCCCACCGCGGAGGCTGACAACGGCGGCGCGCTGTTGTCCGTGGTCCCGTTGAGGGTCACCCGCAGCGTGTGGAACGTCCGGGTCGGGAACGTCAGCGTCTGGCCCGACGTGGCGTGCGACGCCGCCGTCAGGTTGTAGCGGATCGGGTCCTTGCCGTCGAAGGTCAACGTCACCGACGAGACCCACCGGGCCCGGTCGCCCCGCTGCGGCTGGACGACCGTGATGTGGTTCGTCGTGACCGGGGTGGTGAGTTGGGCCTGCCACCACTGCCCGGCCGGGTTGGGCACGAACGTCCCCGTGATCCAGGCCGTGTCGAAGTTGTTGTCAATGGCGCTGTACGCCTGGTCCTCCGGCGTGTACGACACGCTGTTGCCATAGCTGCTCGCGGAGACGTTCACGGCGCCCACGTAGCTGGCGTACGTCTTCGACGTGATCCCCGTGCCGGGGAAGAGCTCGACCGGGCTGTCGCTCAGGTCCGACTTCGCCGGGTTCTCGTCCGGCGTCTCGGTGTAGCCGGCGTTGGCCGTCAGCGTGTCCCAGCGGAACGCCTGCTTGCGGTTCGTGTCGGTCAGCACGAGCTGCGCGCCCTGCGACGCCAGCTGGTCGAGCTGCGCCGGATGGTCGGCCAGCGTGCCGGCGTAGTAGATCGCGCTGTCCGTGTTGAGCATCCCGAGACCGGCGAGGTTGTTGACCCCCGTGGCGTCCCCCGCCATCACGATGGCGCCGTCGTCGGACTCGCCGCGCAATATGGGCCGCGGGTTGGCCACCGTGTAGGTGACGATGGGGGAGGGCCAGCCGACGTTGCCCGGGACCGAGAGGTCCTCCTCGTTCAGCGTGGAGTCGCTCGAGACGTTCGGCCGGGGCGTCCCGAACGACTGCGGGTCGCTCAGCCCGTCGGGCGTCTGGAGCAGGGCGAGCTGCAGGAGCTGGGGCTGGGGTACGCCGTACCGCTCGTACTGCTGGTCGTACTCGACCATGATGTCGCCCGCGCTCATCAACCGTGACATGGGGGCCAGGGCGTTCGTGTTCTCGATCCCGTCCTGGATCGGCCCGTCGACCGCGTACAGCGTGTCCGCGGTGGCGATCGAGCCCATGATCTGCTGCTCCCGGGTCACGAACGGCCGGGTCAGGTACGCCGCCTGCGGCGTGTCCACCGTGTCGCCCCAGCGGTATGCCGCGAAGTCGTTACCCGGGATGGCGAAGACTCGGGTGCCCGGGTGCGTGGCGTTCAGGTGGCTGATGGCGGCCATCTCGTAGGAGGGCAGCGTGGCCGGCTGCGTGAAGTTGTTGGCGATGGTGTCGCCGTTGAACAGCGAGGGCATGTTCGCCACGACCAACCCGGCGACGGCCAGCGAAGTCACGACGCCCACGATCGAGAGGCGCAGCCACAGCGCGCTCAACGCCGAGCCCAACAGCATGAACAGGGCGAGCAGCACGAGCGGCGTGGCCCGGTCGGTCGAGCGCAACGCCAACCCGGCCGTGGTGTCGGTCATGAACGCCTTGAGCCAGCCCCCGACCAGCGTCGGATTGGAGAACGGGAACGGGCCGACCGACAGCACGAGCCCCACGAAGAGCAGCACCAGGAAGAAGGCTCGCTCCTTCCAGCGCACGAACGCCGCCGCCACCAACGAGACGACCGGCACGGCGTAGGACGCTCCCAGCAACCAGACGTTCTGCGTGTAGCGCACCGCGGCATTCGTCCACGGCCCCGTGTGGTCCGAGCCGTAGAAGTACCAGTACCCCAGCCCGCGCAGCACGTCCGCCGGGTTGGAGGTGGCCGAGGTCGAGGGCACCGTCTCGGTGAATTTCAAGACGTTTACGCCGTACGCGGCCTCGACCTCCAACCCCGCGATCCACCACAGGGACGCGCCCAGCGTCAGCACGGCGATCTTCAGCCCGGTCGCCAGCGCGTGCCGCCATGTCGCCTCGCGCAGCACGACGACGGCGTAGAACAGCCACAGGATCGGCGCGACCCCGACGTAGATCACCGAGCTGGCGTTGATCCCGCTGACCAGGGCGACGACGAACGCGAACAGCGCCGGCTCGCGCCAGCCGCCCCGGCGCAGGGCCACGATGGTGAGGCCCAGCATGAACGGCAGGCCCGCCCACGGCAGCAGGATCACCGAGATCCGCCCTGCGTACTGCAGGAAGTACGGCGAGAGCATGTAAGCCAGCGCGGCCGCCGTCGGCCCCGGCCCTCTCATCCCGAGGATCCGGCAGAGATACAGCATCCCGAGGCCCGCCGCGCAAAGGATCGAGCCCAGCCACAGGCGCTGGGCCACCCAGACGGGCACTCCCAGCAGGTGGAAGACCGCGTAGAACGGGCCCATCGGGAGCAGGTACCCGATGTACTCGTGCGTGACCGTGCCCAACCCGACCGTCGGGTTCCACATGAAGGCGACCTGGCTCAGGAACGACAGCGGGTCGAGATAGAGGTACGTCTTCGTGTCCGGGGTGACCACCCCGGGTCGCACCAGGAGCAAGGGGACGTAGGCCAGCCCGGCCACCACGACCAGGCCGCCGACCCACCACCACCGTCCCCAGCGCCGCACCGAGTCCGTGCGCCGCCGCACCCGGGCCTCGAACCGCGTCGGACCGCCGCCCCCGGCATCCTCGGTGGCCCCCCCGTCGCTCTCCGCGCCGTTCCCGTTCCCCTTCTTCGCGTCGCGGTTGGCGGCGTGCCGCCCCCGGGAGGCGGTGACGGTGAATACGGAGGTCATCAAGGGGCCAGGAGGTCGACCGGTAATGTAACCAGGCCACGCCACCACCACCCGTCAAGGGACGGGAGATGCGAAGGGAGCGCCCCCCTGGCCAGCACCGCAACCAGTGCCAGCACCAGCACCACCGCCAAGAGCCGGCTCACGGGCGAGCGGCCCCAGCAGGGGGTGACACCGGATTCCCTGCTCGCGCTGCACGAGGCGGGCTACCGGGCCATCCTCGAGCGCATCGGGGACGGCCGCATCCTCGATGTGGGCTGTGGCCAGGGCTTCGAGTCCGCCCGCTTCCTCGGCCCAGCCCGCCAGGTCGTCGGCGTGGACTATTCATCCGACGCCACCTCGACGGCGGCCGCCACCTACGGCGCCCAGGGCCTCGAGGTCGCCCAGATGAACGCGCTCGATCTCGGCCTCGCCACCGCCAGCTTCGACGGCGCGTGCTCCTCGCACCTGATCGAGCACTTCACCGACCCCGAGCCCCACGTGGCCGAGCTGGCCCGGGTCGTCAAGGACGACGGCGTGCTGTGCCTGGTCACGCCGAACGGGCCGACCGACTTCGAGAACCCCTTCCATCTCCACCTCTTCGACCGGGCCGAGCTCAAGGACATGCTCGAGCGCCACTTCGGCGACGTCTGGCTCGGGGGGATCGACGCCGCCCCGCACGTGAAGGCCGACTTCGAGGCGCGCCGCCTCAAGGGCAACAAGCTGCTCAAGCTCGACGTCTTCGACCTCCGCCACCGCATCCCGTATTCCTGGTACGTCTGGGCCTACACCCGCATCCTGCCGCTCGTCTACAAGCTCTTCGCCCGGGGCGACTGCGGTGGGAGCACCGGCATCACGGCCGACGACTGGTTCGTCACCGACGAGCCCGACGACACCACGCTCGTGCTCTTCGCCGTGGCCCGCAAACCCCGGCGCCACGGCCACGCCGCCACGGCCACGGCCACGGGCGCGAGAACGGCCGCGCCTAGATGCTCGCCGTCGGTCTCACCGGTGGCATCGGCTCCGGCAAGTCCGCCGTGGCCGACCTCCTCGTCGAGCGGGGCGCCGTGCTCATCGACGCCGACCAGGTAGCCCGCGACGTCGTGGCCCCGGGCGGCCCCGCCTACCAACCGCTCATCGATCGGTTCGGACCCGGCATCGTCGCTCCCGACGGCACGATCGACCGACCCGCCCTGGCCAAGGTCGCCTTCGCCGACGACGAGTCGCGCCTCGCGCTCAACGGCATCACGCACCCGGCCATCGGCATCGCCATGATCCAGGCCCGCGACGCCCACGCCGACACCGACCACATCGTCGTCCTGGCCATCCCGCTACTCACGGCGCAGCACCGCGAGACGGTGCGGTTACACAAGGTCGTCGTCGTCGACACGCCCATCGACGTCGCGCTGGAGCGCCTGCTCTCCCAGCGCGGCTTCGACCGTGAGGACGCCGAGGCCCGCATCCGTGCGCAGATCTCCCGCGACGAGCGCAAGCAGGAGGCGGACTACGTCCTCGACAACTCAGGCGACCGGGCCGCCCTCGAGCACGAGGTCGACAAGCTCTGGGACTGGCTGGTCGAGGCCCAAGAGAAGCAGCGGGCACAGCAGGCGAAAGAGGAGCAGGCGTCAGCCTGACGGCCGCCCACGCCGCCCATCCGCCGGCCCGACGTCCGGCACATCCCGCCTGGTCCGAGACACCCCGCAGGTAGCCTCGAAGGGCCATGCCCGCATTCGAAGTCGTGTCTCCGTTCAAGCCGTCGGGCGACCAGCCCCAGGCCATCATCGACCTGTCCCGCGGCGTGACGCGGGGTGACCGCTACCAGACCCTGCAGGGCATCACGGGCTCGGGGAAGACGGCCACCATCGCTTGGATGATCGAGCAGGTGCAGCGGCCCACGCTCATCATCGAGCCCAACAAGTCGCTCGCCGCCCAGCTGTCCTCGGAGCTGCGGGAGCTCTTTCCCAAGAACCGCGTCGAGTTCTTCGTCTCCTATTACGACTACTACCAGCCCGAGGCGTACCTCCCGACGACGGACACCTACATCGAGAAGGACTCGTCCATCAACGACGAGATCGACCGCCTGCGCCACGCCACGACGTCCTCACTTCTGATGCGCCGGGACGTCATCGTCGTCGCCTCCGTGTCCTGCATCTACGGCTTGGGCTCGCCCGACGAGTACCGGGACCGCATCCTCGGCTTGGCCGTGGGGGAGCAGGTCGACCAGCGCGAGATCTTGCGCCGCCTCGTCGACCTCCAGTACGCCCGCAACGACGTGAACCTGGTCCGCGGGACCTTCCGGGCCCGCGGCGACACCGTCGAGATCCACCCGGCCTACGAGGAGGCGGCGCTGCGGGTCGAGATGTTCGGCGACACCGTCGAGCGCATCGTGCCCTTCGACGTCCTGACGGGCGAGATGGGCGAGGAGATGGAGGACGTCGCCGTCTACGCCGCCACCCATTACGTGACGGGCGACGAGATCATCCAGCGCGCCGTCGGGACCATCGAGGTCGAGCTGCGCGAGCGCCTCCAGGAGTTCGAGAAGGAGGGCAAGCTGCTCGAGGCGCAGCGCCTCCGGGTCCGCACCGAGCACGACCTCGAGATGCTCGCCGAGACCGGCGTCTGCTCGGGCGTCGAGAACTACAGCCGCCACCTCGACGGCCGCAAGCCGGGCGAGACGCCGTTCACGCTGCTCGACTTCTTCCCCAAGGACTACCTCTGCGTCATCGACGAGAGCCACGTCGCCGTGCCGCAGCTGCACGGGCAGTACGCCGGCGACCGCTCGCGCAAGGACGTGCTCGTGGAGCACGGCTTCCGCCTGCCTTCGGCCAAGGACAACCGGCCGCTGCGCTTCGACGAGTTCGTCGAGCGGGTGCCCCAGAGCGTCTTCGTCTCCGCCACGCCGGGGCCCTTCGAGCTGGAGCACTCCGAGCAGGTGGTCGAGCAGGTGATCCGGCCCACCGGGCTGGTCGACCCCGAGGTGACGATCATGCCGACCAAGGGCCAGATCGACGACCTGCTGGCGCGCATCACGAAGACGGTGGGTGCCGGGGGCCGCGTCCTGGTCACCACGTTGACCAAGAAGATGGCCGAGGACCTGACCGACTACCTGTCCGAGGCCGGCGTCCGCGTGCAGTACCTACACTCGGACATCGACACCATCACCCGGATCGAGATCCTGCGTGAGCTGCGCCTTGGCACCGTCGACGTGCTCGTCGGCATCAACCTGCTGCGGGAAGGCCTCGACCTGCCCGAGGTCGCGCTGGTCGCCATCCTCGACGCCGACAAGGAGGGCTTCCTGCGCTCGGCGTCGTCGCTCATCCAGACGATGGGCCGGGCCGCCCGCAACGTCGACGGCGTGGTGGTGCTCTACGCCGACACGATCACGGACTCCATGCGCGAGGCGGTCTCGGTGACCCAGCGCCGGCGTGAGGTCCAGATCGCCTACAACCTCGAGCACGGGATCGACCCCCAGACCATCCGCAAGTCGGTCACCGACATCCTCGAGCGCCTCCGCGGCTCCGGTGGGGTCGGGGCCGACGGCCGGGCGACGCGAGCGGGCCGCAGCCGGGCCGAGGTGCGAAGGAACGCGGCCGTGCGGGGCAACCGTTCGCCGGGCGACCTGCTGACCGACGGCGACGCGTCGACGCCCGCCGAGGCGGTGGAGCTGATCACCCAGCTCGAGGCCGAGATGAAGGCCGCGGCCGCAGAGCTCCGCTACGAAGAGGCGGCGCTGCTGCGCGACGAGATCGCCGAGATCCGGGCGTCAGTCCCCAGCTAACCGGCTCTGCTCACCGGATCGGCCGCTCGACCTAGCGTCGGGCCCATGCCCACCACGACGCAACTCCGCGAGGCGATGGCTCGGTACGCCGAAGCCGCCAGTTCCCGGGACGCCGACAAGTACGCCGGCGCTCTTCACGCCCGATGCCGTGCAGGTGGACCCCTACCCATCGGGCGTGCACAACGGGCGCGAGGAGATCAGGGCGTTCATCAAGCAATCGTTCGATGCCTGCGAGACGATGACGTTCGAAGTCGAGCAGTGCCATCCGGTAGCGGACAAGGCCGCCATCCGCTTCCACATCACCCTCTGTCTCGAGGGTGGCGCCACCATGCACATCCGCGGCGTCGAGATCTTCACCATCACCGACGAAGGGTTGATCTCCGCCGTCGACGCCTACTGGGGTGAGGAAGACGTGACGTTCGACGCCGCCTGAGCCATCGTCTCAGGCACGTTCACGTTGCCTCCACTGGCTCTGGCGGTACTAGTACGCCGACTATGAGAGATTTCCCGAGCACAGGAGACACACAGCCGTTACCATCCGCTCCAGCCGTAACCGTTTGAACCGTGCAGCAGTGCGACTGAAGGAGGGCATCATGCGCACTCGTCGTTCAGGTCAGGCAACGACCCGCTAGGCGGGCACATCCCGGTCACTTAGGGTCCCGCCTCTCGGGGGTGGTGGTGCTGCTCGCCGGGCTCGGCTTCCTGCTCGCGCCGGCCGCGCCCGCCGCGGCGCAGCCGCCGGCCCAGGGCTGGACCACCACGCAGGCCCCGCTGCCGCACGATGCCGCCGACGGGTCCTCCGTGAACCCCGCCGTGTACATGGCGTCGGCAAGCTGTCCCGCCGCGAACGAGTGCGTCTCCGCCGGGTGGTACTACGACGGTCGGAGACCACGCTTGGGGTCTCCTCGAGCAGCAAAACGGGACGTCGTGGACCGAGACCGAGGCGCCGCAGCCACAGGACGCGGGGTCGGGCTCCGAACAGGGTCTCTGGCTCGGCGGCACGGACTGTGGACTGGAGTCGCCTTGTCAGGCGGTGGCATGCCCCAGCACGACGAGTTGCATCGCGGTCGGCCAATACGTGACCACGGACGGCTTTGACTCGGGTGTCATCGAGACGCTCTCCAACGGCACATGGACCGCCCAAGCGGCGCCGATGCCCTCGGACGTCGCTCCGGGACCGTCGCCCGGACCGGACGCCACCCTCAGTGCCGTCGCGTGTACCTCCGTCGGCGCGTGCACCGCCGTGGGGTATTACACCAACACCTCGGGCACCGAGGTCGCGTTGGTCGAGACCCTCTCGGGCACGACCTGGACGGCTCAGCCGGCCGCGCTTCCTCACGACGTGTCCGGATTCTCCAACCTGACCTGGCTCTCCTGCCCGACCGCGGGGTGGTGCATGGCGACCGGTGAGTACGAGAGCTCGACCGGCAACGGCTATCCGCTCACCGAGACGGTGTCTGCCGGTGGCTTGACCGGCGCGGCCGTACCGCTGCCCGGCGATGCCCAGACGACGAGCGGATTCGGTCAAGGCTTCGGCCTCTCGTGTCCGACCACGACCTTCTGCGCCATCGTCGGTTGGTACGAGAACTTGTCGGGCGATGCGTTCGGGTTCATCGGCACCTTGAGCGGTGGTAGCTGGAAGGTCGAGACAACGCCGCTGCCATCGGGTCCGGGAACCCCGGAATTCGGGACGTCGTACGGCGTTGCTTGCCCGACGGCTTCGCTCTGCACGGCGGTCGGGTTCTATGACACAGGGTCGAACGAGCCGGGGGTCATCAACACCTGGAACGGCAGCAGTTGGAGCGCGCTGGCGGCGCCACTGCCTTCTGACGCCCAGGCTGACCAGCCCAACGAGCAACTGGAAACGGTGTCGTGTCCGACCGCAGCCTTCTGCATGACGAGCGGGAACTACACCGCGACGGGGGGCAACAGCGCCGCTTACGTGGACACGTTGGCGGCTGGGAGCTGGACGTCGACCGCCGTGCCGCTCCCGTCCAACAGCAACCCCTCGGGAAACGATGGCTCGTACGCCAAATGGGTGACGTGCTACTCGCCGGTCGCGTGCACCGTGGTCGGGTCCTACACGGTGACACCCGGCAGTCCCGGCAACACCCAGGGTCTTCTCGATACCTGGACCGGCGCCCAGGGCTACTGGCTCGACGCCACCGACGGCGGCATCTTCACGTACCCCAACAACGCGTTCTTCGGCTCGACGGGATCCATCAAGCTCAATAAGCCGATGGTGGGTATGGACCCGACCCCCGACGGCCAGGGGTATTGGCTCGTGGCGTCCGACGGCGGCATCTTCACCTACGGCGACGCCCAGTTCCACGGCAGCCGCGGCGGCCAGCCGCTCAACAAGCCGATCGTCGGCATGGCGACGACGCCCGACGGCCAGGGCTACTGGCTCGTGGCGTCCGACGGCGGCATCTTCACCTACGGCGACGCCAACTACTACGGCTCGCGAGGCGGCCAGCCGATCAACGCGCCGATCGTGGGGATGGCAGCGACCCCCGACGGTGGGGGCTACTGGATCGTCGGCGCCGACGGCGGCATCTACAGCTACGGCGACGCCCTGTTCCACGGCTCGACCGGCTCGCTCAAGTTGAACAAGCCCGTCGTCGGCATCGCCGGCACACCGAGCGGCCTCGGCTATTGGCTCGTGGCTTCCGACGGGGGCATCTTCAATTACGGCGACGCCAACTTCTACGGCTCGACGGGCTCGATAAAGCTGAACAAGCCGGTGGTCGGCATGGCCTCGAGCCCGAGCGGCCTCGGCTACTGGCTCGTCGCCTCCGACGGCGGTGTCTTCAACTACGGGGACGCCCCCTTCCAAGGGTCGGCCGGGTCCTTGCACCTGAACGCGCCGGTGGTCGGGATGGCCGGCGGCTGAGTCCTTCGGGCCGCCGCGCCGGTTCTGCCCGGATGGGCGCGGTGGCCTGACCAGGACCCAGACGGAGATGAGACAGCGCGCCGGTATCCTGCTCGGATGGCCGATCGGCTGGTCATTCGCGGGGCCAGGGAACACAATCTGCGTGACGTCAACCTGGATCTGCCCCGGGACGAGCTCGTCGTCTTCACGGGGCTCTCGGGGTCGGGGAAGTCGTCGCTGGCCTTCGACACGATCTACGCCGAGGGCCAGCGCCGCTACGTCGAGTCGCTGTCCGCGTACGCCCGCCAGTTCCTGGGCCAGATGGACAAGCCCGACGTCGACTTCATCGAGGGCCTGTCGCCGGCCATTTCCATCGACCAGAAGTCGGCCTCGCGCAACCCGCGTTCGACGGTCGGGACGATCACCGAGGTCTACGACTACCTGCGGCTGCTCTACGCCCGTATCGGGCACCCGCACTGCCCCACGTGTGGGCGGCCGGTGGCCCGCCAGACGCCCCAGCAGATCGTCGACCGGGTCATGGAGCTGCCCGAGGGCACCCGGTTCCAGGTCATGGCGCCGGTCGTGCGGGGGCGCAAGGGCGAGTACAGCTCGCTGCTCGACGACCTGGCCAAGCAGGGCTTCGCCCGGGTGCGGGTCGACGGCGTGCCGTTGGAGCTGGCAGACCGGAGCGAGGTCGCCCTGGCGCGCTACGAGACGCACACGATCGAGGTCGTGGTCGACCGCCTCATCCGGCGGGCCAACATCCGCCAGCGCCTGACCGAGTCGATCGAGACGGCGCTCGAGCTGACCGGCGGCACGGCCGAGGTGCTGGTCGTGAACGGCACGGAGAACGCCGAGGGCGAGGCCGACGAGGCGATCACGTTCTCGCAGCATCTCGCGTGCACGCACTGCGGCATCAGCTTCGAGGAGCCGGCGCCGCGCAACTTCTCCTTCAACTCGCCGTACGGGGCCTGCCCGCTGTGCGCCGGACTCGGCACGCGCTACGAGGTCGACCCCGAGCTCGTGGTGCCCGACGACTCGCTGTCGCTGGCCGAGGGTGCCCTGGCGCCGTGGGCCGGGGCGCGCAGCGAGTACTTCACCGGCCTCCAACAGGGGGTGGCGGATTCGGGCGGCTTCTCGGTGGACACGCCGTGGAAGAAGCTCAAGGCGAAGGACAAGAAGCTCGTCCTGTACGGGACGGGCGCCCGGGCCGTGCGGGTGACGTACAAGAACCGCTTCAACCGTACGCGCAGCTACGACGCGCATTTCGAGGGGATCATCCCGTGGCTGCAGCGGCGCCACGGCGAGGCGGAGTCGGACTGGTCGCGCGAGCAGATCGAGCAGTACATGCGCGAGGTCGACTGCCCGCAGTGCCACGGGGCACGGCTCAAGCCCGAGTCGCTGGCCGTGACGGTGGACGGGCGGAACATCTACGAGCTGTGCAGCCTCTCGATCGCCGCCGCCGTCGACGCCATGGCGTCGTTGGAGCTGACCGACCGCGAGCACCTGATCGCCGACCGGGTGCTCAAGGAGGTGCGCGAGCGCATGCAGTTCCTGCTCGACGTCGGGCTCGACTACCTGTCGCTGGCCCGCTCGGCGGGGACGCTCTCGGGCGGCGAGGCGCAGCGCATCCGCCTCGCCAGCCAGATCGGCAGCGGCCTGGTCGGCGTGCTCTACGTCCTCGACGAGCCGTCCATCGGCCTGCACCAGCGCGACAACCAGCGGCTGATCGGGACGCTCGAGCGGCTGCGCAACCTGGGCAACACCGTCATCGTCGTCGAGCACGACGAGGAGACGATCCGCGCCGCCGACTACGTCGTCGACATCGGGCCGGGCGCAGGGGAGCACGGCGGCAACATCGTGCACGCCGGGCCGGTGACGGGTCGGGGCGGCATCTTGACCAACAAGGCGTCGATCACCGGCCAGTACCTCTCGGGCAAGCGGTCGATCCCGCTGCCGGCGCGCCGGCGCCCGGGCGACGGCGAGGTCGTGACGGTGCGCGGCGCCCGCGAGCACAACCTCAAAGACATCGACGTCTCGTTCCCGCTGGGCTGCCTGATCGCGGTGACCGGCGTGTCGGGGTCGGGCAAGTCGACGTTGGTGAACGACATCTTGCTGCGCTCGCTGGCCCAGCAGCTCCATCGGGCCAAGGCGCTGCCGGGGCGGCACCGCACGGTCGAGGGCATCAAGTTCCTGGACAAGGTCGTCGACGTCGACCAGGCGCCGATCGGTCGCACGCCGCGGTCGAACCCGGCGACGTACACCGGCGTCTTCGACCACATCCGCAAGCTGTTCGCCCAGACCGCCGAGGCGAAGGTGCGCGGGTATCAGCCCGGGCGTTTCTCGTTCAACGTCCGCGGTGGGCGCTGCGAGGCGTGCGCCGGCGACGGCACGATCAAGATCGAGATGCACTTCCTCCCCGACGTCTACGTTCCTTGCGAGATCTGCGGCGGGGCGCGCTACAACCGCGACACGCTCGAGATCACGTTCCGCGGCAAGACGATCGCCGACGTACTCGACCTGTCGTGCGAGGAGGCGCTGACGTTCTTCGAGCGCCAGCCGCCGATCGCCCGTCACATGCAGACGCTGGTCGACGTCGGCCTGGGCTACGTGCGCCTAGGCCAGCCGGCGCCGACGCTGTCGGGCGGCGAGGCGCAACGGGTCAAGCTGGCGAGCGAGCTGAGCCGGCGCCCGACGGGCCACACGTTCTACATCCTCGACGAGCCGACGACGGGGCTGCACTTCGAGGACACCCGCAAGCTGCTCGAGGTGCTGGGGCGCCTGGTCGACCAGGGCAACACGGTCGTGGTGATCGAGCACAACCTCGACGTGATCAAGACGGCCGACTGGATCATCGACCTCGGCCCCGAAGGCGGCAACAAGGGCGGCTCGATCGTCGCCGAAGGGACGCCCGAGCAGGTGGCCAAGACGGCCGGGAGCTACACGGGCGAGGTGCTCAAGCCGCTGTTGGGGCCGAAGAAGCCCTAAACCAACGCGACGTGCCCGCGGGCGCTCCTCTTTTGAAGAGCTGTACCCCCAACTGTGCACGCTCTCCATGTCGTGGTTCGGCACGTTGATCCGCCGACTCGGACATCGGGGTCATGGGCGCTCACAGCAGCACGCGAGTAGAAGATTCTGGTCCGCATCCCGTGCCCGCGTACAGGCACGGGGCGACCTGGTAGCTCGTACCGACGCAAGGATCCTCATGGAAGCATTGGAACCAGCGGAGCCCGGCGTGCCGCCTCCTGTGGCCCAGAAGACGACTGGCGAATTCTTGAAGTCCGCGACAACCTCGTGAACAACCTCTCCCGGGATGAGAATCGGCATTACCCATTGTCGTGGTGGTGATCACACCCGACGTCAGGCTTCTGCAAGGTGGGTCTACAGGAGCTGAGTTCACTCTCCGCGGAAGTCGGCGCGATTCCCAACAGGCGCGCGCGGAACCGGCGAATTGGGCGATGAGTCAGGAGGCTTGGGCCCGGTATTCGTCAAGCGCATCGACAGGGATGTGTGCGATCCCCTCCACCATCTCGTAGCGGATCTGGCGTCCGTGAACAAGGCGCAACAGCTCCTTCGTCGACATATCGAGGCGACGTGCTGCTTCAGATGCCCTGAGCAATTCAGCGGACATCGGATCCTCCTTGGTCAAGGCCAAGTTTACGGCTCAGGATCTGGATCTGATGCTCGACTTGGGAGAGCACAGCGAGGTGATTGGTGTCGATGAGCACGTCCCGGCTGTCTTCGAGCGCTGCCAGCAGATTCAGCGCCTCCTCGAGGTCGAGAACAACATCCCGGGGCGGTTCGCCGGGTAGAGGTTGCACACCGGAGAACGGTCGGAGACGACTGGGCGGAGACTGCCCCACGCGTGTCGTTCGAGGCGGGTTCGCCGGCGGCAAAAGCGTCCTCGGTCGGCGGCTTCCGCTGCACCTCTGAACCAGCGGCGGCCGACACAACGTGTAGTGGCTGCACAGTTATGGCTACAGCCTTTCTATTTCGCGGCGACGACGCGGACCGAGGCGAAATTGGTGAGGACGACGGGCGCCGAGCCGGTGACGGTCGGGCCGCTCACGAGCCCGACGGCCTCGTAGCGACCTGGGGGGAGGGCGGAGCCCACGCCGCCGTCGCAGCGCGCGGTGCCGGCGACGATGGGGATCGCCTGGGTCTGGCCCGGCGGGAGCAGCGGCGCGTACCCCGTGCCGGCGACGGCGCCGGCGTACGTGCCGACGACGCGGCGTGTCCCGGGCGTCACGAGCTGGAGCTCGAGGGGCTGCGCGGTAGCCACCCGGAGGGCGGTCGTCCCGGTGTTGCGCACCTCGACGTGGCCGTAGAGGTCGTGCCCGCTCACGACGACGGACGAGGAGAGGTCGACGGTCGCGGTGTAGCCCTGCGGGGCGGTGGCGTCGGCGGGCAGCGCCGGGCAGCGGGGACTGCGGCCTGGCTCCCCGTTCCAGACTGTGAGCCCGACCATGATCTGCACGCTCAGGCCGAAGCGGTCGCGCACCTGGCGGGCCGTGGCCTCGCTGCCCGGGGTCAGCGTGAGCAGCAGCAGGTCCCGCCCGCACTGGCCGATGCCGGCGAACCGCGCGCCGGCGACCGCCCGCACCTCGTTCTCGGTCTGGGTGATGCGCTGCGGGGGCACCGGAGAGATGATCGACGCGGCGGGGGCCGAGCACGCAGCGGGCGTCTCCGTCAGGCTCGGGGCCGCGGCCGGAGCCGCCGCCCCGGCGGGTGCCGCGGCGAGGCCCGACCACGCGGCACCGAGCGCGAGCACCGCCACCGTCAGCCTGCGCACCACGGCGTCATCTTGGCGCGTAACGCCGGGCGGCGGACCTCGCTCAGTCGGTGGCCGCGCCCAGGAACGGCGCGTCGAACGAGAAGAGCCCGCCGTCGCGCGCCACGAGCCAGTACCCGTCGGACGCCTGGTCGGGCGCCATGCCGACGACGGGCTGGGCGAGGGTGAGCGAGCCGGTGGAGCCGTCGAAGGGCTGGCCGTAGGAGAACACGCCACCGTCGGAGGCGACGAAGCGGTACCCCGAACCGTCGGGCGCGGCCTCCATCCCGACGATCGGCTTGTTGAGGTGGATCGAGCCGGTCGAGCCGAGGAAGGGCGTGTCGAAGGAGAAGATCCCGCCGTCACTGGCCACGAGCCAGTACCCGCCCGTTGCCGGGTCGAGCGCCATGCCGACGACCGGTTGGTTCAGCGGCTTGCCGCCCATGCTGCCCAGGAACGGCGCGGTGCCGAAGGCGAAGACGCCGCCGTCGGACGCCACGAAGTAGTAGCCCTTGCCGTTCGGCGCCGCCGTCATAGCGACGATCGGTTGGTTGAGCGGGAGAGAGCCGGTCGAGCCGTAGAACTGGGCGGCGCCGAAGCTGAAGATGCCGCCGTCGCTCGCCACCAGCCAGTAGCCCTTGCCGTCAGGCGTGGCGGCCATGCCCACGATCGGCTTGTTCAAGGTCTGCCCGACCATGGAGCCGTAGTCGACGGCGTCCCCGAAGGCCGAGACGGCTCCGTCGGAACGCACGATCCAGTACCCGCCGCCGTCGGAGGTCGCGGCCATCCCGACGACCGGGTAGAGGGTGGAGCCGATCGTCACGAACGACGAGGCCGGACGACGGGGCGTAGCCGCCGGAGGGGTCGCGGTAGCTCGCCACGACCGGGCTCGTGCCGCCCGGCAGCCCCGACGTCTGGCACGTCGCGGCGAACGCGCCGTTGACGTTCGCCGCGCAGAGGGTCGCGCCGCCCGACGTGAACGTCACGATGCCGGTGGGGTCCCTGGTCCGGGGCCAGGTAGGCGTTCACCTGGGCGCTGAGGACGACGGATTGCCCCACGATGGGAGCCGGCGGCGCACTGGTCACCGAGGACACGCTCGTCGCGTCGGGGGAGAAGGCGGGCGCCACCGGCGCCGACGCGGAGCCGGCGTAATTGGGGTCAGTGGAGAAGGTGGCGACGACGGGCCCGCCGAACTGCTCGGGATCCGTGTCAGAGCAGGTGACGGACTGCGGGGTCGGTCCGCTCACGGTCTGGTCGGTGCAGCCGGCCGCCGCGATGGGTTGCCCGTCGAGTGTGAAGGTCACGGACCCGTCGAGGTTCGGTCCCGGGGTTCCCGAGACGGCGACGGTGGCGGTGAAGTTCATGGCGAAGGCCGTGAGCCCGGGCGGGACGCCGTTCGAGGAGAGGGCGACCTCTTGGGCGCTGGCGGTCGTCGTGGTGGCGGTGGAGGTGGGCGTGCCGACGACGACGGTCGCATGTCCGAAGGAGGCGCTGCCGGTCGAGTCGGCGTACATGGCGTTGCCGAGGTAATTCGCCGTCACGGCCTGCGTGCCGTCCTGGGGGAAGGCGTAACTGCAGTGGCCCGTCCCGCCCGACAGGGTCGCCGTGCACAGGGTCGTCGAATTGGCGCCCTGGAACTCGACGCTGCCGGTCGGCGTCCCGAAGGACCCCGACACGGTGGCCGAGAGCTGCACCGACTGGCCGATCACCGCCGTGGTGGGGGACGCCGACGCGGTCACCGTGGCGGGCTCGAGAACGTTCTCCGTAGTGGTCACGGACGAGCCGGTCCAGTTCGCATCGCCCGAATAGACGGCGGTGATCGCAAAGCTGCCGGTCGCGTTGAACGTGATGTCGCACTGCGCTTCGGCGTCGAGACTCCCGCTCCCGACGGGGGTCACGGTGATGTTGACACACGAGCCGATCGGTGTGTCGTTGTAGTCGAAGGTGAGGGTTCCCGAGACCGGGACGCTGCCCGTGCCGTCCGGCTCGATCGTGGCCGTCATGAGGAACGGGACGCCGTCGGCAGCGGGCACCGCCGGCAACTCGACGACCGTCGCGCTGGTGCTGGCCGCGGCGGGAGCCGCCGTCACCGCGGCGACACCGGCCGTCGATGCAATCGACAGACATGCGATCATCAGAGCTCGTCGCAAATCCCGCCACCTCTTTCGCATCCGCTTCCACGCGACTCAATACCCAAGAGGGGAGGGGTCGACCCCTCCGCGACGCCGGCGGTGTCGTACGGCGCCCTACGCCGGTGGCGCAACAGCGGTGTCCTTCGACACGGCGCCGCGTCAGCGACGCCGTGGCAGAGTCAGCGTCGAGGCGAGAACTTCGTGTTCGGGCGCTCGAGCTCCACGCCGTCGAGGAAGATGTCCAGCTTCTCGTTGTAGAACGCGATCAGCCCGGAGATGGGCAGCACCTCGCGCGTCGGGAAGTCGTACGTCCACGCCACGTCCGGATGTGTCTTGCCGTCAACGACGGCCGACCAGTACCCGCTCGTCGTGCCCTTGTAGGGGCAGGACGTGACGGTATCGGAGGGCACGAGCTTGGTGAAGTCCACGTCCGTGCCGTTGAGGTAGTAGCGCGTGGGGAGGCCGGTCTCGAAGCACAGCACCGGGGAGGACGACTCGGCCAGGACGACGCCGTGCGTCTCGACGCGCACCGTACGGGTGGAGCGGACGGCGTCGACGCGCGTGTACGGGTTGCGCGGGTGGACGAAGACCCGCTCGTCCTCCTCGTACCAGGCGTCGAAGGCGGACCACTCGAACCGCACGGTGTCGTCGAGGCCTTCGACCTTCGACGCGCCGAGCACCTTGGCCGCGTGCGGGCGGTCGGTGTCGCCGACCCGGACGCCGAAGACCTTCACGTCCCAGCGCGGCGTCTCCTCCGTGGCTCCCTCGTCCACGAGCGCGTCGGCGCCGACGTCGGCGACGGGGATGTAGTACTGCGGGAAGGCCGACCACTCCCAGACGTAGCGCGCGTCGGTCGTGTCGACCACGGTCTGGCCGTTGAGGACGGCGCGGATGCGGCGGGGGACCGGCTCGGTGTGGTTCTCGGGTACGGCGAAGGTCGGGTAGTCAGCCATGGGAGTGGGTCTCCGATCGGTCCGGCGAGGTCGCTCCGGACCCTACCGGCGTTCCTCCGCGAGCGATGCGGTCTGTCAGGTGATGGCGAGCATCCGCTCGAGCGCGACCCTGGCCCACTCGGCCGTGTCGGCGTCGACCACGATCCGGTTGCGCACCTCGCCGGCGACGAGCCCCTCGAAGATCCACGCCAGGTGCTGCGGGTCGATCCGCGACATCGTCGAGCACGGGCAGACGAGCGGGTCGAGGCACACGACGGTCTTGTCGGGTGACTCGTGGTCGAGCCGGTTCACGAGGTGGATCTCCGTCGCCACGCCGATGACCGAGCCGGCCGGAGCGGCGTCGACGGCGCGGATGATCGCGTCGGTGGAGCCGGTGATGTCGCCGAGCTCGACGACTTCGTGCGCGCACTCGGGGTGGACCATGACGATGCCGTCGGGGTGCTCGGCGCGGAAGGCCTCGACGTGCTCGGGCCGGAAGCGCTGGTGCACCGAGCAGTGCCCCTTCCACAGCAGCAGCGTGGACTCCTTCACCTCGCGGTCGGTGAGGCCGCCGAGGGCCTGGCGCGGGTTCCAGACGCGCATCTCGTCGGGCCCGTACCCGAGCTGGTACCCGGTGTTGCGGCCCAGGTGCTGGTCGGGGAAGAAGAGGACCCGGTCCCCGCGCTCGAGGGCCCAGGTCAGGACGGCCCGCGCATTGGAAGACGTGCACACGGCGCCGCCCTTCCGACCCACGAAGGCCTTGAGGGCGGCGGCCGAGTTCATGTAGGTCACCGGGATCAGCCGGTCGACGTCGATGATCTGGGCCAGCTCGTCCCAAGCCTCCTCCACCTGGTCGATGTCCGCCATGTCCGCCATGGAGCAGCCGGCGTTGAGATCTGGCAGCAGGACCTGCTGGTGCCCGCTGGTGAGCACGTCGGCGGACTCGGCCATGAAGTGGACGCCGCAGAAGACGATGTACTCGGCGTCGGCCTGGCCGGCCGCAAGGCGCGACAGCCCGAAGGAGTCGCCCCGGGCGTCGGCCCAGCGCATCACGTCGTCGCGCTGGTAGTGGTGGCCGAGGACGAAGAGCCGGGAACCGAGCGTCGCCTTGGCCTCGCCGATCATGGCGGCGAGCTCCTCGTCGGACGCGCCGGTGTAACGCTCTGGGAGCGGTGCCTGGAGCCTGAGCATCTGTAGCCCCCTTTTCGGGAGAGGCATCGATCTGGCCGGCGGGGACAGCCTGGTCGCCCATCCGCGGGTATGTCGGCCTCGATGCGAGGTTGTGTGCCGGAAACCAGGCCGGCACCGCCATTGTACCGTCCGGACTCAGCGCTGCGCGAGAGTGGGATTGATGCAGGACAGGCCGCCTACGGGCTCGATTCCCGACGCCCCCGGCGTCTACCAATTCTTCGACGCTGAGGGGCGGGTCCTCTACGTGGGCAAGGCCAAGTCCCTGCGCCACCGCCTGCCCAATTACTGGCAGGACTCGGCCAAGCTGATGCCCCGCACGGCCCAGATGGTGGCCCAAGCCGACCACGTCGAGTGGGTCGTCGTCGACACCGAAGTCGACGCGCTGATCTTGGAGCACTCGCTGATCCAGGACCACCTGCCCCGCTACAACGTCCGGCTGAAGGACGACAAGAGCTACCCCTGGCTGGCCATTACTCTGAACGAGGAGTGGCCCCGGCCGGCCGTGGTGCGCGGCCGCAAGCGCAAGGGCGTCCGCTACTTCGGCCCGTACGGGCACGCCTACGCCATCCGCTCGACCCTCGATCTCCTCATCCGGAGCTTCCCGGTCCGCACGTGCTCGGACACCAAGTTCGTCCGGCACAAGCGCCTGGGCCGGCCGTGCCTGCTCTTCGACATCGACCGCTGCTCGGGACCGTGCGTCGGCGCGGTCGATCACGAGGCGTACGACGGCTACGTGGCGGACCTGATGCGCTTCCTCTCCGGCGACACCGAGCCGATCCTGGCCAGCCTGGAGGCCGAGATGCTGGCCGCCTCCGATTCGCTGCAGTTCGAGCGGGCGGCCCGCCTGCGCGACCGGATCACGGCGGTGCACAAGGCGGCGGACACCCAACAGATGGTCTCGGACCGTTCCGAGGACTTCGACGTGGTCGGCCTGGCCGAGGACCCCCTCGAGGCGTCGGTGCAGATCTTCCGCGTGCGCCGGGGCCGCGTGGTCGGGCACCGCGGCTTCGTGGCCGAGAAGGTCGAGGACCTCTCCGGGCCCGAGTTCATGTCGGCCGTCGTCTCGCAGGTCTACGGGTCCGAGGGGGCGGAGGTGCCGCGGCGGGTCCTGGTCCCCGAGGAGCCGAGCGACCGTGACCTGCTCGAGCACTGGTTGCGCAACGAGCGCGGCGGGCCGGTCGACATCGCCGTGCCGCTGCGCGGCGCCAAGCGGGCGCTGCAGGAGACGGTGACGCGCTCGGCCAGCGAGGACCTGGCGCGCCACCGGCTCCGGCGCGCCTCTGACCACAACGCGCGGTCCAAGGCGCTGACCGAGTTGCAGAGCGCGCTGAGCCTGCGCGAGGCGCCGCTGCGGATCGAGTGCTACGACATGAGCCACCTGCAGGGGACCGACTACGTCGGCTCCATGGTCGTGCTCGAGGACGGCTTGGCCAAGCGCTCCGACTACCGCCGCTTCAAGGTCAAGACGGTGGGTGGCAACGACGACTACGCGGCCATGGAGGAGGTCCTGACGCGGCGGCTCAGCGCGCTGCAGGCGGCGGAGAAGCTGCCGGTGGGGGAGCGGCCCAAGCGCTTCGCCTACCGCCCGAACCTCCTCCTCGTCGACGGCGGCAAGGGCCAGCTGCACGTGGCCGAACGCGTCGTGCGCGAGCTCGGGCTCGAGGGCGAGATCGAACTGGCCGCCTTGGCCAAGCAGTTCGAGGAGGTCTACCGGCCCGGCTCGCCCGACCCGGTTCGCCTCCGGCGCGGCTCCGACGCGCTGTATCTCCTGCAGCGGGTGCGTGACGAGGCGCACCGCTTCGCCATCACGTTCCACCGGGAGCGGCGGGGCAAGCGGATGACCAAGAGCATCCTCGACGACATCCCGGGCCTCGGGCCGGCCCGCAAGGCCAGGCTCATCAAGGAGTTCGGTGGCGTCAACGCGGTGCGGGCGGCCTCGCTCGAGGAGCTCCTGTCCCGGTCGTGGCTGCCCGACGACGTCGGTCTGGCCGTGTACGAGGGCGTGCGCCAGGCTGTCTCCCGATGAGCGAGTTCGCCGTGGTGACCGGGATGTCGGGGGCGGGGCGCTCGACCGCCGCGGCCGCGCTCGAGGACGTGGGCTGGTTCGTCATCGACAACCTGCCCGCTGGGCTGATCATGAAAATGGTCGAGATGGTCGACCGGCCGGGGTCCGGCATCGACCGCGTGGCGCTGGTGATCGGGCGGGGTGGGCGCGACACCGGGCCGGAGTACTTCGACGACCTGCCGACGGTGCTCGACGAGCTGCGCGGCACGCGCAAGCGGGTGCGCATCGTGTTCCTCGACGCCCCCGACGACGTCCTGGTGCGCCGCTACGAGGGCACCAGGCGCCGCCACCCCCTGCCGGCGCGCGGCGTCGAGGCGTCGATCGCCCGCGAGCGCGAGCTGCTCGAGCCGGTCCGGGCGCGGGCCGACCTGCTCGTCGACACGACCGAGCTGAACTCGAACCAACTCCGGGCGCGCATCCTCGAGGCCTTCGGGTCCGAGGACGTCCCGCGCATGCAGACCTCGGTCGTCTCGTTCGGCTACAAGCACGGCATCCCGCTCGACGTCGACATCGTGTTCGACTGCCGCTTCCTGCCCAACCCCTTCTGGATCGAGGAACTGCGCCCCTACAGCGGGCTCGACGAGCCGGTCCGCGAGTGGGTGCTGGGCCAACCCGAGTCCGAGGCGTTCTTGGAGAAGCTCGACGACCTGCTCACCAGCATCCTCCCGGCGTTCGTCCGCGAGGGGAAGTCGTACCTGACGATCGCCATGGGCTGCACCGGCGGCCGGCACCGCTCGGTGGCGCTGGCCGAGGCGTTGGCCGCGCGTCTCGGTGGGCAGGGTCAGGGGGTGTCCGTGTTCCACCGGGACATCGACCGTGACTGAGGCGCGCCCGTCGGTCGTCGCCATCGGCGGGGGCCACGGGACGGCGGTGACGCTGAAGGCGGCGCGGCGCTATGCCGGGCAGCTCACGGGCGTGGTGTCGGTGGCCGACGACGGGGGCAGCAGTGGCCGCCTGCGCGAGCTGCTGAACGTGGTGGCGCTCGGCGACATCCGCAAGTGCCTCGTGGCGCTGGCCGAGCCGGACTCGGCGCTGGCCGTGGCGTTCGAGCGGCGCTACGACGAGGGCGAGCTGGCCGGGCACGCCCTCGGCAACCTGATCCTGCTGGGGCTGATCGACGCGACGGGCGACCTGGTGCAAGGCGTGCGCGAGGCGGGCCTCCTCCTCGGCGCGCAGGGGGAGGTGTTCCCGGCGACCACCGAGCCGGTGGTGCTCAAGGCCGAGTCGGCCCAGGGCACGGTGGCGGGCCAGGTGGCGGTCATGGGGACCGAAGGCCTGTCGTCGGTCTCGCTCGTCCCCGACGACGCCCGGCCACCGCCGACGGCGGTCGAGCGCATCCTCGGGGCGGACCAGATCGTGATCGGGCCCGGGTCCTTGTTCACCAGCGTCCTGGCCGCCGTGTCGGTGCAGGGCATCGCCGAGGCGGTCGCCTCAGGCCACGCTCAGGTGGTCTACGTCTGCAACCTGCGTCCCCAGGTCCCAGAGACGCAGGATTTTGACGTGGCCGCGCACGTCGCGGCCCTGGCCAGGCACAATGTCACTGTGGACGTAGTGGTCTGTGACACGATCCAGGGTATGGCGATCGGTGCGACGGATGTGCCGGTGCGCGACGTTCCCCTGACAGGCGAGAACCGGCTGGTTCACAGCCCAGCCAAACTGGCGCAGGCGCTGGCGGGTCTGCTGGCATAGGCGCCCGCAGACCGAGAGAGAGGGACACATGACCGTGCGGGTCGGGATCAACGGCTTCGGCCGTATCGGGCGCAGCTTCTTGCGCGCCGTGCTCGACACCGGGGCCGACATCGAGGTGGTCGGGATCAATGACCTGACCTCGCCCGAGATGCTGGCGCACCTGTTGCGCTACGACACGACGCAGGGCCGCCTCTCGGTGCCCGTCGACGTCGAGGGCTCCGACCTGCTGGTCGGCGACCGCCACATCAAGGTCATGGCCGAGCGCGACCCGGGCAAGCTGCCCTGGGACTCGCTGGGCGCAGGGCTCGTGATCGAGTCCACGGGCATCTTCACGGACCGGGCGCACGCCGCGGAGCACCTGGGCGGCTCGGTCAAGCGGGTCATCATCACCGGGCCGTCGGGCGACGCCGACGCCACCTTCGTCGTCGGCGTGAACGACGAGGACTTCGACCCGGACAAGGACGTCGTCATCTCGAACGGGTCGTGCACGACGAACTGCCTCGTACCGATGGTGAAGGTCGTCGACGACGCCTTCGACATCGTGAGCGGGCTCATGACGACGGTGCACGCGTACACGAACGACCAGAACCTGCTCGACCTGCCGCACAAGGACCCGCGCCGGGCCCGGGCGGCGGCGGCCAACATCGTGCCCACGTCGACGGGGGCGGCCCGGGCGACGAGCCTGGTGCTGACGGCCATGAAGGGCCGCCTGGACGGCCAGGGCCTGCGCGTGCCGGTGGCGGCGGGGTCCATCACCGACTTCACCGCCGTGGTGCACGGCCACCCGTCGGTGGCCGACGTCAACGCCGCCTTCGCCGAGGCGGCGGCCAAGCCACCGCTCGACAAGGTCCTCGACTACACGGAGGACCCGATCGTCTCGAGCGACATCGTCGGCTCGCCGGCCTCGTGCACCTTCGACGCCGGCCTCACGATGATCATGCCGATCAACGACGAGCTGTCGATGGTGAAGACGAACGGCTGGTACGACAACGAGTGGGGGTTCTCCAACCGCCTCGTCGACCTGACCGTCCTGGTCGGCGACCAGGGCTGAGCGTCCGGGGCCTCGGGACCACCACATGCGCACCGACATCGATCCTTTGGCGGGCATCCCGCTCCTGAGTGACCTGCCGCCCCTGGAGGGCAAGCGGGTGCTGGTGCGGGTCGACTTCAACGTCCCGCTCCACATCGGCGTGCGGGGCAAGGCCACGGTGGCCGACGACTTCCGCATCAACGCGGCGTTGCCGACGCTGCGCCGGCTGCTCGACGAGGGCGCCGAGGTCACGGCGGCGTCGCACCTGGGGCGCCCGTCGGGGGCGCCGGACCCGCGTTGGGAGATGGACCCGGTCCGCGACCGGCTCCGCGCGCTGTGCCCCGGCGTCTCGCTGACCGAGAACCTGCGCTTCGACCCGGGTGAGAAGGGGAACGACCCGGCGTTCGTGCAGCGGCTGATCGAGGGGTACGACGCCTACGTCGACGAGGCGTTCGGGGCGGCGCACCGCCGCGACGCGTCGATCGTCGGGCCACCGCAGTTCCTGCCGAGTGCGGCCGGGCTGCGCTTCGCCCGCGAGGTCGAGGTACTGGGCGGCGTGCTCTGCGCACCGGTGCGCCCGCTCGTGGCGGTGGTGGGCGGGGCGAAGGTGGCGGACAAGCTCTCGGTCCTCAAGGCGCTGGCGACCAAGGTGGACACGCTCGTCGTCGGCGGGGGGATGGCGTTCACGTTCCTGGCGGCGCAGGGCGTGCACGTCGGCAACTCGTTGCTCGACGAGGCGCACCTGGACGACTGCCGCGAGCTGCTGGCGTCGGGCGTGCGGATCCTCCTGCCGACCGACACGCGGGCGCTCGAGCCGGGGGCGTCGTTCGGCCCGCCCGGTGAGGGCGTCGGGCCGCGGGGGAGCGTCAAGGTGATCGAGGGCGACCTGCCCGACGGCTGGACCGGCCTCGACATCGGGCCCGACACGGCGGCGGCGTTCGCCGCGGCGGTGGCCGACGCGGGCACCGTCCTGTGGAACGGTCCGCTCGGCGCGTTCGAGGACCCGCGGTTCGCCGCGGGCACGAAGGTCGTGGCGCAGGCCGTGGCCGAGTCACCGGGCTTCTCCGTCGTCGGCGGCGGCGACAGCGCCAGCGCGCTCGAGGAGCTCGGGCTGTGCGACCGGGTCGGGTACCTGTCGACGGGCGGCGGCGCGTCGCTGTCGTTCATCGAGTCCGGGGGCCACCTGCCGGGGATCGACGCGTTGCGCGGGGCCCCGAACGCGCCCAAGGGGTGACGGCCCGGCGCCCGCTGGTCAGCGGGAACTGGAAGATGCACCACGACCACATCGAGGCGCTGCACACGGTGCGCGACCTCGGCCTGCGGCTCAAGCCCGAGGACGTGGCGCGGCTCGACGTCTCGGTGCACCCGCCCTTCACGGACCTGCGCACCGTGCAGACGCTGGTGGAGAAGGAGCACCTGCCGCTGGCGCTCGGCGCGCAGCACTGCTCGGCGCACGACGCCGGCGCCTTCACGGGCGAAGTGAGCCCGCGCTTCCTCTCTCGGCTCTCCATCTCCTACGTGATCGTCGGGCACTCGGAGCGGCGCACGCTGTTCGGGATGGACGACGCCACTGTGGCCGCCACGCTGCGGGCGGTGCTCAGCAACGAGATGACGCCGATCGTGTGCGTCGGCGAGACGCAGGAGCAGCGCGCCGAGGGACGGACCGAGTCCGTGCTCGAGGAGCAGGTGATGGCGGCCCTGAGCGGCCTGGCGCCCGACGTGCTGGCCGGGCTGGTCCTGGCGTACGAGCCGATCTGGGCCATCGGGACCGGCACCGCCGCCACGACGATCGACGCCGAGGACGCCTGCGTCTTCATCCGCTCCCTGGTGGGCAAGCTCGGCGGCGACGAGGCGGCGGCGGGCGTGCGGATCCAGTACGGCGGCTCCGTGAACGGGGAGAACGCGACGGACCTGATGTCGGAGCCCGACGTGGACGGGCTGCTCGTTGGGGGCGCCAGCCTCGAGGCGGCCAAGTTCACCGACATCATCCGGGCCACCGCCGCCTGCTACCGTTCTTAGCCCGAGCCGGCGATTTGGCCGCTCGAAGCACGAGCTGGAGGACCCTCCCTTGTTGGCAACGCTGGGTGTAGTGACCTGGATCTACGTCGCGATCGAGGTCCTCAGCGCGCTCGGGCTCATCTTCCTCATCCTGATGCACAGCGGGAAGGGCGGCGGGCTGTCGGACATGTTCGGCGGCAGCGTGGGGGCGGCCGCCCAGGGCTCGACGGTGGTCGAGCGCAACCTGGACCGAATCACGGTCACGGTGGCGATCATCTTCGCCTTCGCGACGGTCACCCTGGATCTCCGGCTGCAGTGACGGGCCGGGGCCGACGCCCCCGGCGCTGGCGCAAGCTGGTCGGGCTCGTCTCGGCCCTCTCGGCCGTGGCCGGATTGGCGGCGGCGTGCGGTGGGCCGAGCGGCGGCAGCACCACCGTGACGTACGTCGGGGTGAGCGGCGGCTCGATCTCCTTCGGCATGACCTCGGGCCCGACGGGCTGCAACCCCAACACGCCGACGGGCGACACGCCCGGGACGCTGACCGTGCTCGGGGGCGTCCTGCCCAGCCCGTTCGTGGTGAACAACGCGGGCCAGGCCGTGGCGAACTCGAGCCTTATCGAGCAGTCCGAGCTCATCAACACGAAGCCCGAGACGATCGTCTACACGCTGAACCCCAAGGCGGTGTGGTCCGACGGCGTGCCCATCACGGCGGCCGACTTCGCGTACTCGTGGGAGCAGCAGCGCGGGAATCCCGACGGGTCGTCGACCGACGTGACGAGCATCGCCGGCTACCGCGACATCGCCTCGGTGACCGGGTCCAACGGCGGGCACACCGTCACCGTGAAGTTCAAGAACACGTTCGCCGACTGGCAGTCGCTCTTCTCCGACCTGTTGCCGGCGCACGTGATGGAGAAGGTCGGCTGGGACCCGAGCTGCTCCACCGTGAGCCCGACCATCGACCTGTCGGGCGGCCCCTTCGAGATCGCGTCGGTGTCGGGTTCGACGATCCGGCTCGTGCAGAACCCGAAGTGGTGGGGGTCGCCGGCCAACTCGAAGGCGATCACGGTGCACATCGCGTCGTCGACGAGCCAGCTGGCGTCGTGGATGAGCAGCGGCTTCGTGCAGGTGGCCGAGCCGGCCACGGTGACGCAGTCGTTCCTGACGCAGATGACCGGGCTGCCCGACGTGTCCAGCGACGTCGACACGTCCGCCACGCAGCTGCAACTCGACATGGCGAGCGCACTCGACGCGCGGCTCTCGCCCGACCTGCGCACCGCAATCGCGCTGTCCATCAACCGCCAGGAGCTGCTCAACCAGCAGGTGAGCTGGGCGGTCCCCGG
The DNA here is from genome assembly GCA_963783995.1 of uncultured Acidimicrobiaceae bacterium. Taxonomy (GTDB): domain Bacteria; phylum Actinomycetota; class Acidimicrobiia; order Acidimicrobiales; family RAAP-2; genus Bog-473. The sequence goes on along the minus strand of CAWAPU010000006.1, from coordinate 1,451,233 downwards.
GATCGCGGTGAGCAACAGCCACGTCTACGTGCAGGGCCAGCCGGGGTACAAGCCCGCGCCGACGGCCACGGCAACGACGACGACGATCCCGCCGCCCACGTCGTCGACGTCCACGACGGTGATCGGCGCCGGCGGCAGCGTGAACTTCCCGGTGACCACGGTGCCCGACCAGGCGGACGCGTTCCTGACGGCGTCGGGCCTGGTCCGCCCGCCGGGGCAGCCCTATTACGGCTTCGCCTTCGGCGTGCCGTTCACGCTGCACCTGGTGGTCGACGGGAGCGACCCGTGGGCGGCCGCCGCCGCGCCGGCGATCCGCGCCGACCTCCTGGCGGCGGGACTGGACACCGACGTGCAGACGGTGGACTCGGCGACGGCGGCGGGCCTGGCGCTGGCCGAGGGCTTCGCCGACCTGGCGGTCGTCCCCGTCACGTTCAGCCCGTACCTGAGCCAGACCCTGGCCTGGTACACGATGTCGCTCGGCGCACCGGGCAAGAACGGCTCGGAGGACTGGACGGGCTACGACAACGCAGCCTTCCAGCAGCTCGTCGAGACGGCCTCGCAGCAGCTCAACCCCGACACGGCGGCCGGCGTCTACGCGCAGGCGGACACGCAGCTGTGGGACCAGATGGTGGCGTTGCCGCTCTACGCGGAGCCCGCGGCGCTGGCGTGGAACCGCACGATCGGTGGGGTGACGCAGGAGCCCCGCAGCACGAGCCTCCTCTGGTACGCGCAGCTCTGGGCGGTGCGCCAGCCGGAGTCGACCAGCAACACGACGCCGACGCTGCCGGGGCAGTAACCCTGTGCGGCGGCCGTCTGCGGCCGGGCGGTGGCCGTGACCAGGCGCGCTACGATCTCCGAACGCTGAATTTCAGCCGTTCACTCGTCGGAGTGGCGGAATAGGCAGACGCGCCAGCTTGAGGGGCTGGTGCCCGCAAGGGCGTGGGGGTTCAAGTCCCCCCTCCGACACGATCAAAACCCGACTCCTTGAGTCCAACCTCCTGGTAGCGGACGTGCAGTGCGGGCGCTCCGTGCACAGTTACGTCCAAGTAATCGGGTAAGACCAAAATCTCCTCCAGGAACTCGTCGATCGAGCACGCGTCGCTCGACCTCCGTCGCGGCCTTCCACGTCTTGTCGACGTCGAGGTTTGCGAGCAGTCGCGCGACGTCGTCGAAACGCTGTGCGATGTCGTCGGAGCGCGCCACCTCGACCTGCGTCGCCCCCGCCTCCCGCTGCGCCTCACGGATGGCCACGGACAGGCGCGCCTCCTCCTCGGCGAACAGGTCGGCCCCGATCTTGTCGTCGTAGTAGAGGCGCAACAGCTTGCGGCGCTGAGCCACCAGATCCTCGACACCGTGACGGTTGCGGCGAGCGCGGGGCCCTCCGCCGGCCTTCAGGGCCGGCGTTCGGGCCTGCTCGAGCTCCGTGCGGATGGCGGCCTGCAGTTCCACGTCGTCGCCGATGAGCCGCAACCCCAACACGGCGGCCCGCAGGAGCCCGACGTTGGTCCGGCGGGGTTGGGCGCAGCCCTGGCCCCGGTGGTGGCAGCGGTAGAGCTTGGTGCCCTGGCCGTTCTGGTCGATCGCCATGAGGCGGCGGCAGAGGCCGCAGCGGACCCGGCCCGACAGCAGGTCGGTGCCCCCGGGCCCGACCCTTGACCGGGCGGCCGTAGTCATCGTGAGCACGGCATCCGCCCGGACCCGTCAAGGCTTCCCCTGCGGGCGGCTGTCGCCGGCCTTGACTGGCCCTGACCACCCGGACTTGGTCGGAAGGGTGATCTTGTACGCCATTAGGCGTACAATGGCCTACATGGCATCCAAGACCGAGCGACTGAGCCTGAGGCTCACCCCCGAACAGGACGCCGTCCTGCGCCGGGCCGCTGAAGCCCGAGGCGAATCGGCGAACGATTTCGTCTTGCGCCATGCGGTCGAGGCGGCCCAGATCGAGCTCGCCGATCGCCGCGTGTTCGTCGTCGACGATGCCGAGTGGAGCCAGCTGCAGGATCTTCTGTCGGCTCCGCCGGCACTCCCGGAAGCAATGGTGAAGCTGCTCTCGAGTGCTTCGGTCCTCGAGCGACCCGCTTAGTGGCCTACGCCGGTCCGGAGTTACTGGCTGGCGAACATGTCCTCGAGGGGTTCGACTGCGGCAAGCCGGCTCTTAACGAGTGGTTGATCCGTCATGCACTCAAAAACCAGGCGAGCGGCAGCAGCCGCACATGGGTCGTCGTCGCAGCTGGCTCCCGTGAAGTCGTCGCCTTCTACGCCTCGGCGACAGCATCGATACTCCGATCGTCGGCAACGAGGACCATGCGACGCAACCAGCCCGAAGAACTACCTGCCATCCTCTTGGCCCGTATGGCGGTCGATTCAAGACACGCGGGTCACGGCCTCGGTGCAGCTCTCTTGAAGCATTTCATGCTCAAGGGTCTCGAGGTGGCTCAATCAGTCGGGGTCCGGGTCCTCCTCATCCATGCCAAAGACGACGAAGCGAAGAGCTTCTATTTGCATTACGGATTCGTCGAATCTCCCTTTGATCCACTCGTCTTAGGCATGGCCCTGGGGGATCTGTGAGCGAGTGCAGAATCAGTTATTTGACGCGCTAACGGTTGCAAGCGCACGATCGATTCGAACGGAAAAGTGTGACCCCAGGCCGGCGATCTGGGACTTACGCCGCATATTGCAACTGATGCATGTTCTCGAGCGAAGCGCGCTCAGGCGTGCGCCCTGCATGTTTGCAGGGTGAAGTTGTCCAGCGGTGGACGGTTGGTGGCGTTCGCTTTCGTGTCTTGACGTGGGCATCCCCGGGTTCGATTGCATCAGATGATTGAATCCCGCGTTCACAACGAGGCATGGAAGGGGCTTGCATGGGTCGATCAAGAGGGCTGTGGCTGGCGGAGGTCGGAGTCGCCTGACGCCCGCGCCGCCGGTGACGCATTCGAGGCGATGCTGGCCGCTTGGCGCGATCAGCAACTGTCGCGTTGTCTCAACGAAAAGACGATCGACGACCCGTGAGCGCCTGGTGCGTCGGTTCCGCCTCCACAGCGCGGTGTGGCCGTGGCAGTGGTCGCCCGGACATCTCGAGGCCTGGGTAGGCGAACTGCGCACCGAGGAAGCACTCGCGCATTCGACCATCCGCAGCTACCAGCTGGCCGTCGGAGCCTTCTGCGATTTCGTGAGCGATCGCGCCTATGGCTGGGCGACGTCGTGCATCGCCCAGTTCGGCGCCGCCCCGGTGCAGATCTGCCGGACCGAGAACCTGGCCCGACACTCGAGCGAGTACGAAGGACGACCCGCCCGGCGGTCGCTGACTCGGGTCGAGCTCCAGGCACTCTTCGACGCCGCGGACGACGACGTCGAGTCCATCGGGGCCGCGACCAAGAAGGGTTGGGTCCCGGCGTTCCGTGATGCCACCATGCTCAAGGTCGCCTATGGGTGGGGGCTGCGACGACGCGAGGTCCGCATGCTCGAGCGAAGCGACTTCAGCTCCAATCCCAAGGCACCCGAGTTCGGCGACTACGGCGTGTGTCACGTGCGCTTTGGCAAGGCGGCCAAGGGAGGCCCGCCGCGCCGGCGCGGGGTGCTCACCGTGTTCGGCTGGTCGACCGAGGTCCTCTCCGAATGGATCGACGACGTCTGGCCGACCATGCAGACCGCCGGGGCAGGCCTGTGGCCGTCCGAACGCGGACCGCTCGTCAGCGAGGACCGCATCAACGCCGCCTTCGCTCGTTCGGCCCAAGCAGCCGGCCTGCCGTCGGGGCTCACCTTGCACTGCTTGCGCCACAGCTATGTGACCCACCTGATCGAAGACGGCTTCGACGCCCTCTTCGTCCAACAGCAAGCGGGCCATGAGTACGCCTCGACTTTGGCCATCTACACCTCGGTGTCGTCGGACTACAAGACCCGCACGCTGCGCGCCGCCCTCGACGGGGCCGTCGAGGCTGCCGCGCTGCGCCGGAGAGCACAGTGAGAGCGCGCCGCCGGGTCGAGTACCGCTGGCACTTGCGCGAGGTCATGGCCGCCCATGGGCTCTGGCAGACGACCGAACTGCGGCCACTGCTCGCGGAGCGGGGTGTCCAGTTGTCCGCCGCCCAGGTCTATCGCTTGGTTGCCGGCACCCCCGAACGCCTGTCGCTCATGACCTTGGCCGCGCTGTGCGACATCTTCGCCTGCACGCCCGACGACCTCATCGAGACGACGGCGAGCGCGGGCCGGACGCCGGCCAAGTCCAAGGCTGCCAAGCCCGCCGCCCGCCGACCCCGGCGGGCCCGGATCAGCGAGAAGAGCCAGCAATGACGGGCTCTGCGTGCGCCAACGGCTGCGGACGCACCACCAGGCGTCCGCCATGGCCGGGCGGTCCACTGTGCGCGACGTGTGCCACTGGGCGCGTCGTCCGTCACGGTCGCTGTCCGGTCTGTGGGCTCATGCGCTCGCTGCCCGGCGGTGCTGCGGGCGAAGCGCCGACGTGCGCCCACTGCAGCGGGATCGCCGAGGCCCTTCGATGCGCCAGCTGTGGTGCCGACGACGACTTTCGGACCTTGCGCCAATGCCGGCGCTGCTCGCTGCGTGCCCGCCTCGAGCGGCTCTTCGACGACGGGACCGGCAGCGTCAGAGCCGAGCTCGTGCCGCTCGTCGATGCGCTCGGCGCCATGGAGGTGCCTCGGGGCGGCCTGTCGTGGCTCAGCCGCCACAGCACCGCCGAGCGCATCCGGGCCCTTGCCACCGGAGCGGTGCCGATCAGCCACGACGGACTCGACGCGCTCGACATGTCCAACGGGCGCGAGCACCTGCGCGAGCTGCTGGTGGCCCATGGCGTCCTGCCCGAACGCGACCGCTACCTCGCCGCATATGAGCGCTGGGCCGACACGCGGGTCCGCAGCGTCGCGGACTCCAAGGATCGCCAACTCATCGCCGCCTACTTGCGCTGGCACCATGGCCCTCGGCTCGCCGCCTGGCGGAGTCGGGCACGCTCACCGAGAGTCGGTACTCGACGGCACGGGCGCAGACCAACATCGCGGTGCGGCTCTTGGTCTGGCTCCGCCAACGTGACCGCGATCTCGTCGACCTGCACCCAGGGCGACATCGACGCCTTCTTCGCCCAGGGCCCGAGCACCTGCCTACAGGCTCGCTCGTTCTTGCGCTGGTCCATGCGCACGCACCGACGGGCCACGCTCGAGCTTCCCCCGACCGGCCGAGCGCTCCCCGAGGGATCCCCGAGCACGCGCGTCTCGACCTGCTTGCTCGCATGCTCGACGACGAGATCCTCGACTTGGTCGACCGCGTGGCGGGTTGCCTGGTGTTGCTCTACGCCCTGCCGCTGACCCGGGTCAACCGGCTGCGCACGAACGACTTCGAGGCGACAGAGGACGGCCTCGCTCTGCGCATGGGCGACGACCTCGTCCCGGTGCCTCCTCCACTCGCTTCGCTCGTGAAAGCACTCGCCGAGCAACGCTGCAACGTCAGCGGCGCCGAACATCCTCACAGCGACTGGCTCTTCCCCGGTCGGCGCGGTGGGCAACCGATCGAGCCCGACCAACTCGCCGAACGACTCAACCGCCTGGGCATCACCAGAGCGGCGCGCACGGCCGCTCTCGATGCGCTGCTCGCCACGGTTCCCGCGCCGGTTCTGGCCAAGCTCATCGATCGCCGGCCCTGGCGCGTGGCGCAACGGACGAAACTTCTGGGGACGGACTGGAGGAACTACGTCGCCCTACGAGTACAGTCCTGACAGATTCGGGAGGAATACACGGCAAGACGAATATGCGTCTCCGCCAGTCAGTGGTGCCGCCCGGCATAGACAGGTTGCGAGTTGCTAGTTGAGAGCGCCGATCGGAGGTTCATCGTCGGCAAGGGGCAAACGGCGAAGTCTCGGCCGACCTCTGTGATCCTCTGCCCAGCTGCGGAGAGGGAAGTCCAACACCCATGAGGTTCTCGTCTGCTCACACACGAAGTCCTCGGCGCCGGTGGAGTCCCGGCCTCGTTCGATAAGGAGCAGGTGATTGTCCGCGTAGTGGCGGGCATCATCCCCGTCCAGGCGTCGCCGTTCCAGGCAATGACATGCAGACACCTGGCGTTTTACGTATCCCACGACTCGATCCGATAACGATGCCGTCAGGTTCCACGAGTCAACGACCGATCGGCTGAGCGAGTTGAGGCGATCCCGACCTCCATCGGCTACGGCTTCGATGGCGTTGTCGAGGTCACTATCGCTCGCTCCGGTCTTCCGATCGACAGGGTCGAGAGAACGTTCCGTGCGCAGGGCATCAACCAGGGACTCGGCAGCGCTCCTCACCGCCGACCATGATGCCGCAGCCGGGTGTCTGAGAGATGCCGGATCGACCCTACGTGGGCTGTCGCCCGGGTATCCCACTCGTGCCGTTCGAGGCGTATGCAACTTTTGCAAGCGCCTGTCGGCTGCCTCGCTGATGTGCCGCCTTGGAGCGCCGTCCGGGGCCCGTCAAGACAGTCCCGCGGGCGGGGGGGGTGGCACAATGGACTTGTGAGGAAGAGCTCCACTCAGCCGGAGGCAAGCACCTCCGAAATTTCGGAGGACGAGCTCATTGTCCGCATCCTGGCGGACCGAAAGGCGGGTAAGGACACGACGAAGGACGTCGAACTCCTCCTCCGACTGGCTGGCACGAACAACCGAGCCGCACTCGACCGTTTAGCTCAGTAGCCAACTCATTGGACGGAGTCGGCGTGGAGAGTGTTCGTTAACTCGGGCTCTCTGATTCTTCCCGGTAACGACGAAGTGCGGTGTCGACATCGAGGCGGCGTTGCAATGCTGTTTGAGGGTGCTGTGTTACAGGAACCGCACCCTCCGGCCTCTCGGCCAGCTCATCGTCCCAGGTCCAAAGGTTGGATCCGCCATTCGGGATTCGAGTAGTCCGGCCCTCCGACACCAAACGAGCCCACTGCGCCGCGATGCGCAGATCCATTCGCCTTCTGCAATTCGTCGTCCGCGAGGATCCACGCCTGTCGCTCCATTCGCCTGTCGACGTTCTGCGTACCCCGCGAGGCCCTGCGACCCCTCCAACGGGTGGCTCAGAAGACCGACCTGGCGTGCCTTCCACGCCGGCGCGAGAACCACAGGCACGCGACACCAGAACCAATGAGGACCAGGCCGGCGAACACCAGCGGCCACACACTCAGCCCAGTGAAGGCCAGTGGCGCAGCCGACCCCGGAACCGTTGTCGTCGTGGTGGGTGTTGCGGCCGTGCCCGCCGCCGCCACCGTTGTGGCGGTGACCGAAGCGGTCGTCGTCGTGACCGGAACGGTCGTCGTCGTCGTGGCAGGAGGCGGCTCGGTGTAGGTGATGACCACGGATCCGTCGCCGTTGCTGCCCGAGTCGTCGACGCCGTCGATCTCCTCTGCCCCGGCCGCACCGCCGACACTCCAGGTTCCCTGGCCCCCGCCGCCGGCGCCGCTGCCCTCACCTTCGCTCCCACCGCCACCGCCAGCGCCGAAGTCTCCGGCGCCACCGCCACCGCCACCCGCGCCGCCATCGCCACCACCGCCGCCGATTGCTCCGGCCGTCGTCGTGGCGGAGGCCCCGTCGTGACCGGTGCCCGCACCGCTTCCGCCGGCGCACGGGAACGAGGTGCACCCCCCGTCACCACCGTCCCCGGGGGCGCCGCCCGTCCCGTCGCTCCCGTTCTCGGAGCCCGCGCTGTACCCGCCGGCCGCACCACCGGTCCCGCCGCCACCGCCACCGCCGCCCCCGGCGACGATGATCTGGGCGGAGTTCAGGGTGACCATCGTGGAGCCGCCACCACCACCGCCGGCGCCTCCTCCGGCCGATCCGCCGCCGGATCCTCCCGTGGCTGCGCCGCTGCCGCCGGCTCCACCGTCGGCGCCGCTCGCGCCAACCGTGCCGATGGTGAAGCCGAGGACGCTCGACGTGGTCAATCCGGTCAGGGGACCGTTGCCCTCGGAGGAGTCACCGCCGGCGCCGCCGTTCTGCCCTGCACCTCCGCCACCACCCGTCGCGACGATGGTGATCGAGGTGACACCGGCCGGAGGCGACCAGGTGTCGCCGCTGTCGGCTGGTCCGAGGGTCAGTGTGCACGTGCCCGCCGTGCAGACGGCCGCGGGGGTCGCGGCGCCGGCCGAATCGGTGCCGGCCATGGCGAGGCCGGCCAGGCCGAGAAGTGACGTGCCTGCTGTCAGGCAGACGAGACCGCGACGTCGAAGATGGGTGCCCACGAAGCGTCGCTCCTTTCGGACCACCACTGGTCCGACGCGGACTTCCGATTGGGGCCCGGAAGCTGGCGGAATAGTAGTCCCGCCTCGCGGCGCGGCCAAGGATCGGCGGTCGCCGACGGCGGCGACCTTTGAGGCGCGTACCTGGGTTTGGCATGAGATAGCGTGCCGTCCACCTGATCCGTTGGCGCAAGGAGGGACCCAATGCCCCGCAAGCTGTCGCAACGTCTCGGACGGTTCGTCGCCACCACCTCGCTCATCTTTGGAGCCGTAGGGATCGCCACGACGTTCGCCGCACTCGGATCGACCGGATCGTCGGCGGCGGCAGCGGCGACCACGCCGACCATCTACGTCGCCAACTCGAACAGCTCGAACGTCACGGCGTACCCCCTCCCATCGAGCGGCGGTGTCGCGCCGACGTCGACGCTCTCACCGGCGGCGTTGAACGGGCCCTTCGGGGAGACTTTCGATGCGGCCGGCAACCTCTGGGTGGCCAATTCCGAAGCCGGCACCCTTCTCGAGTTCACGCCTTCGCAAGTGGCCACCGGCGGCTCCAGCGCCGCCGCGGCGACCATTTCTTCCAGCTCGCTGGCTGATCCGAACGGAATGGCGTTCGACCGGGCCGGCAATCTTTGGGTGACCTCCGGAGCCGACGCGCTTGTCATGTTCACGGCGGCACAGTTGGCGTCCTCGGGTGCACCGCTTGTGCCTGCGGTCACCATCACCGCGTCGGGTGGTTCACTCGACATCCCAGAACAGATTGCCTTCGATGGATATGGGGACCTCTGGGTCACAAGTTGGCACAACAGCCAAATTCAGGAATACACGCCTGCCCAACTCGCAGCGGGCGGTGGCGTGACGCCGGCCGTGACCATTTCGAGTAGCGGCCTGGACGGACCGCAGGGCATCACCTTTGACGCCGCGGGCGACGCCTGGGTGGGCAATTGGAACAACCAGACCGTGGTGGAGTTCACGCCATCGGATTTGACCGCCAACGGCGCACCACCTCCCGCGGTGACGATCAATGACGACGGCAGCCTCAGCAGCATCGACGAGGTCAACCAGATGCAGTTCGATTCGACGGGCCACCTCTGGTTCGCCAATTACGGCTCCAGCTCTGTGAGCGGTCTCTCCCCTTCGCAATTGTCGTCCACGGGTTCGCCGAGCCCGACCTACAAGTTGGTCGGTGGCAGTAGCGATCTGGAGGGACCGGGCGGCCTCGCCCTCACGACGCCGCCCGGGGCGCCCACGGGCGTCACCGCGGCCTTGTCAGGCAGCAACGCCACCGTCACGTGGAACGCCCTGCCGGGCCCGGTCTGGGCCACCGACTACCAGGTGACCCCTATCGTGAACGGCGTGGCCCAGCCGACCGTTGACACCAGCTCGAGTGCCACCACATTCTCCTACGGCCTGCACGGGGTGGGTTCGATCAGCTTTTCGGTCACCGCCTCCAACGTGTTCGGCACCGGGCCGTCCAGCGCGGCCTCCAACGCGCTGACCATGCCGCCGGGCTACTGGCTCGTCGCCTCCGACGGCGGCATCTTCAATTTCGGCGGCGCCGGCTTCCACGGCTCCTTGGGCAGCCTCGTGCTCAACAAACCAATTGTCGGTATGGCGGCGACGCCGTCTGGCCAGGGTTACTGGATGGTCGCTTCCGACGGCGGAGTCTTCGCGGAGGGCGACGCGCACTTCTACGGTTCCATGGGCGGCACGCCCCTCAACAAGCCGATCGTGGGCATTGCCGCCACCCCCGACGGCAAGGGCTACTGGCTCGTCGCCTCCGACGGCGGCATCTTCAACTTCGGCGACGCCGGCTTCTACGGCTCCTTGGGCAGCCTCGTCCTCAACAAACCCATTGTGGGTATGGCCTCTACCCAAGATGGCCAGGGCTACTGGTTGGTCGCTTCTGACGGAGGGGTCTTCGCCAAGGGCGACGCCCAGTTCTACGGCTCGTTGGGCAGCATCGTGCTCAACAAGCCCATCGTCGGCATGGCCGCCACCCCGGACGGGGGCGGCTACTGGCTGGTCGCCTCCGACGGCGGGATCTTTACCAAGGGCGACGCCCAGTTCTACGGCTCGTTGGGCAGCATCGTGCTCAACAAGCCGATCGTCGGCATGGCACCCACCCCCGACGGACGGGGCTACTGGCTCGTCGCCTCCGACGGTGGAGTCTTCTCCAAGGGCGACGCCACGTTCGCGGGCTCGGAAGGCGGCACCGTCCTCAACAAGCCAATCGTCGGCATCGCGGGGTGACGCGTCAACTCCCTGAGATGTGACCGCCGGATCCGCCGATCCGGACTCTGGCACCAAGGTTTGCGGTGGAGACGAGGACGGCAGGTCCACAAGGTCGGAGGGAAGCCGATCGCGGGGCAGGCGGCGTCGGGCTGCAAAGCGGGCATCGGCCGCCAGAAGTCACAACCAGAGAAGGTGTTGCGGACCCGCCGCAACGCTGTGGAGAATAGGCGTACGTGTCCCTCCTTCTGACCATCAGCCACCACACGAGCGACCGCATCGCCGAAGTTGCGTTCCTGCTCATCCTGATCGCGGGCGTCTGGATGGTTGCCGCCGAGCTCCTGGGGCCGGCCTGGCACAAGGTGCGTATGGTCGTGGCCGGCGCCCTCTTCGCCGTGGCCGGACTGCTCATGATCATCGTCATCCATTCGGGCAGCTTCGGCTGAGTCGGCGTCTCGTATGACAATGCTCCCCGTGCCAACGAACCGCCGGTCGTAAGTGTCCGCGCGCTCGCTCCGCAAGGACCTCGTGAATCTCGTGGAGGGCGTCCCGGGGTGGCGCCTCGAACCACGGACGACTCCCGGCGCCAGTCCCCTGTGGTGCTTCGTCTCCGGAGGGAAAATCGAGTTCTCCGTGAGCGTCGAAGGTTCCGAGCTTTTGCTCTACGACATGGACACGGATCGCGAGACGCGGTTCGCCGATCGCCCGACGCTCGAGGCGTGGCTGCGCGAGCACCGGCCCGACGCCCTGCAGGAAGCGCCGCCGCGCCCCGAGCGCAAGGAGAGGGCGCGCCGGTTCTTCGAGTGGAATTGAGGATCCTCCGCGACCGTGCGGAAGGCGCGGGGGGCGCTACCGTTTCCCCTGGGTGATCGTGCCTTCGGCCCAGGGGAGACGCGTGACGGCGGGAAACGGGAGTGAGGACGGAGGGGCCAACCTGTCCTTCTGTGCTGCCGCCTCCACTCCGCCTGCATGTGGGGAGCGCGCCGCGATGGGATCCTGGTGAAGCGGACCCTCCTCACGGCCCTGGCCGCCCTCGCCGTGACCGCGCTGTCGGTGGGGTTTGCGGCGTCGCCCGCATCCGCCTCGCTCCCCGCGTCCGACACCGCGCTGACCATCACGACCTCGCCCGTCACCTTCGGCCAGGAGTCGCAGGTCACCTTCTCGGCGAAGGTCACTGGCTCACTCCTCCCGCCGGTGGGGACGGTCACGGTGTCCGTCCCGGGTACGACGCCGACCACGTTGTGCACGATGTCCGTCACCGGGACGTTGGGCGTGTCGAACGGCTCGTGCTCCATGTCGAGCGACACCCTTCTTCCGGCCTCGATCACGCCCTACGACGTCACGGCGACGTACAGCGGGGACGCCGATTACAGCTCCTCCTCCGATTCGGGCGAGCTCACGGTCGACCAGGCCACGACCACGACGGGTTTGGTGGTGGCGCCCTCCTCGGTCACGTATGGCAACGAATCGACGGTGCAGTTCACGGCGACCGTCAGCTCGCAATCCTCCGGCACCCCCACGGGAGTGGTCGCCGTCGTCGCCGACGACTCGACACCCGTGTGCGACATCACCCTGAGCAACGGCACCGGGAGCTGCATGGGCGCCGACGACGCGGTGGGCGCCTCGGCGACACCGCACGCGGTGACGGCGGAGTACCAGGGCGACGCGAACTTCACCGGGTCGACGTCGGACCCCTCGGCCCTCACCGTCGCCCAGGCGTCGACCACCACGTCGATGACGTTGTCGACGTCGCAGTTGACCTTCGGCGACGAGACCACGCTGCAGGTGACCGCGACGGTCAGCCCGCAGTTCAACGGCTCGCCGTCCGGCGCGATCGACGTGACGGCGGGTGCAACCCCGCTGTGCTCCATCGTGCTCCCGGCGACCTCATGCTCCCCGACGGACGACGACCTCCTGAGCACCGCGGGATCGCCCTACACGGTCGGCGCCAGCTACGAGGGCGATGCGAACTTCATCGGCTCGCCCTCCACCACGGCCCAGCTCACCGTCGTCGCGGGCGACACGTCGACCTCCCTCACCGTCTCGCCGTCGAGCGTGTCCTACGGGGACGAGCAGACCGTGACGTTCACCAGCACCGTGACGTCGACGGGGGGAGCGCCGACCGGCACCATCACCATTGCCGCCGGGCCGACGACCCTGTGCACGATCGACGCGGCCACGGCCACCACGTGCCAGACGTCGGCCACCGCGCTCGACGCCTCGGCGACCCCCTATGAGATCGTGGCCAGCTACGCGGGCGACGGGGGCGACACGCCGTCGGCCTCGGACCCGATGCCGCTCACGGTGGGCCAGGCGTCGACGACGACCTCACTCACGTTGCCGACCTCGTCGATCAGCTACGGCGACGAAGGGAGCATCACGTTCAGCCCGACCGTGGCGCCCGCGTTCGCCGGCACGCCCACGGGGAGCGTCACCGTGTCCGCCGGCCCGACGACCCTGTGCTCCTTCGACCTCGCGTCGGCGACCGGCTGCAGCACGTCGAACACCGCCTTGCCGGCGTCCGTGACGCCCTACCAGCTCACGGCGAGCTACGGGGGTGACCCGAACTTCATCGGCTCCGCGTCCTCGCCCCCCCAGGCCCTCACCGTCACGCAGGACCAGACGACCACCGGGCTCTCGCTCACGTCGTCATCGGTCGTCTACGGCGACGAGGAGGCCACCACCTTCACCGCCACCCTGACCCCGCAATTCGCCGGGAGCCCGACCGGCACCATCACGATCGCCGCCGGTGGGACCACGCTGTGCACCATCACCCTGCCGGCGTCGCCGCTCACCTGTGTGGCCACCTCGCCCACCGCCCTCGACGCCTCGGGCTCGGCCTACTCGGTCACCGCCACCTACAGCGGCGACGCCAACTTCGCCGGCTCGCCGTCCGGCGCCCACGCCCTCACGGTCCAGCAGGCGGGCACCACCAGCGGCCTGGTCCTCTCCTCCTCGTCGGCGGCCTTCGGATCCGAGTCGAGCGTGACGTTCAGCGCCACGGTCACGCCACAGTTCACGGGCACCCCGACGGGCACCGTCACCATCGCCACCCCCACGGTGACCCTGTGCACCATCACGCTGCCGGCGACCTCGTGCACGACGACGGACGAGGCGCTGGCCGCTTCGGGCACCCCCTACTCCGTCACCGCCGCCTACGGCGGTGACACCAACTTCAAGTCGTCGGTCTCGGCCGGGCAAGCCCTGACCGTGACGACGACCGGGACAACGACGTCGCTGGCCCTTTCGAGCTCCTCGGCGTCATTCGGGGATGAGCAGTCCGTCACCTTCACGGCCACCGTCACGAACGGCGGGGGATCGACGCCCAGCGGGGTGGTGACGGTCGCCACCGTGGCCAACCCCTCCTCGCCGCTCTGCACCATCAGCCTCCCGACGACCACCCCGACGTGCACCATGGGCGCCGCCGCGCTCGGCGCCTCCGGCACGCCGTATCAGATCGTCGGCACCTACGGAGGGGACACCGACAACGCCGGCTCCGCGTCGTCGCCCCCCCAGGCCCTCACCGTCACCCAGGACCAGACGACCACCGGGCTCTCGCTCACGTCGTCATCGGTCGTCTACGGCGACGAGGAGGCCACCACCTTCACCGCTACGCTCACCCCGCAGTTCGCCGGGAGCCCGACCGGCACCATCACGGTGGCCGCGGGCGGGACCACGCTGTGCACCATCACGCTGCCGGCGTCGCCGCTGACCTGCGTGGCCACCTCGCCCACCGCCCTCGACGCCTCGGGCTCGGCCTACTCGGTCACCGCCACCTACAGCGGCGACGCCAACTTCGCCGGCTCGGCGTCCGGCGCCCACGACCTCACGGTCCAGCAGGCGGGCACGACCAGCGGTCTGCTCCTGTCCGCCTCGTCGGTGGCCTTCGGATCCGAGTCGACCGTGACCTTCAGCGCCACGGTCACGCCGCAGTTCACGGGCACCCCGACGGGCACCGTCACCATCGCCACCCCCACGGTGACCCTGTGCACCATCACGCTGCCGGCGACCTCGTGCACCACAACGGACGAGGCGCTCGTCCCCGCCCAGGCCCCGTACACCGTGACCGCGAGCTACGCCGGTGACACCAACTTCATCGCATCGATCTCGGGCACGAGTGACCTCACGATCACGGGTGGCACCTCCAGCACGATCCTCACCATCGCGCCGTCATCGGTCGTCTACGGCAGCGAGACCGCCGTGAGCTTCACCATCACCGTGACGTCGCTGAAGTCCGGCGACCCGACCTCTCCGACCGGGAAGGTCACGGTCGACAACGGGTCGACGCACCTGTGCACCGCCACGCTGGGCGACGACGACGCCGCCACGTGCTCCCTGTCGAGCGACATCGCCCTCGGCGCGTCCACCTACTCCCTCACCGCCACGTACGCCGGCGACACCAACTTCACGCCGTCGTTGTCGCCAGCGCAGAGCCTCACCGTGACGAAGGCGGGCACCGGCACCGGCGTCACGGCGTCGCCGCCGTCGGTGACCTATGGCGGTGAGGCGGCGGCCGTCTTCACCACCTCGGTCACCCAGTCCACGGTGGGGACCCCCGGCGGAACCGTGACCGTCGCCGCCGGCGGGACCAGCTTGTGCACCATCACGTTGCCGGCGACGACGTGCAGTGCGGGCCAGACGCCGCTGAACGCCGGTGCGTACACGCTCACCGCGACCTACAGCGGCAACATAAACTTCCAGTCGTCGTCGGGCAGCGGCGGTTTCACCGTGAACCAGGCGACGCCGAGCTCCCCCGACATCTCGAACCTGCCCTCCGGCGCGGCCGAGGAGAGCGGCTTCACCGCCAACGTGGCCACCAACGGCGACGGGGCCACGTCGGTCGTGTCCGACTCCACCAGCAATTGCACAGTCGGCAGCGACGGGCGCACCGTGAGCTTCCTCGTCGAGGGACCGTGCACGCTGACGCCGCAGGTGACCTCCGGCCTCAACTACACCGCCGCGACCGGCACCCCCCAGACGTTCACCATCCTCCCGGGACCCCGCGGCTACTGGCTCGTCGGGTCCGACGGAGGCATCTTCAGCTTCGGCAGTGCCCACTTCTACGGCTCCATGGGCGGCATCCCCCTGCAGCGCCCGGTCGTCGGCATCACGCCGACCCACGACAAGCAGGGCTACTGGCTCGTCGCCAGCGACGGCGGCATCTTCAGCTTCGGCGACTCGAACTTCTACGGCTCCATCCCCGGCCTCGGCATCCATCCGGCCGGGTCGGGCCAGCGCGACAGTCTCGATGCCCCGATCGTCGGCATGGTGCCCTCGAGCGACGGCAACGGCTACTTCATGGTGGCGTCCGACGGCGGCGTCTTCGCCTTCGGCGACGCGAAGTTCGCGGGGTCCTGTCCCGGCATCGGCGGCTGCGCCGGCTCCGCGGTCGCCGTGATGCCCGACCATTCGGGCAACGGCTACTGGCTCGTCACGTCGACCGGCGACATCTATGCCTTCGGCGACGCACCGTTCTTCGGGGCGCCGTCGCCGCAGGGCTCCCCCGTGGTGAACGCGGTAGCCACGACGGACGGGCGCGGCTACTGGATCCTCTACGCCAACGGCAACGTGCTCCCGTTCGGCGACGCCTCCTCGCTCGGCGACCCGCTGGGCTACGTCAACAGCTTCAACCCGGCCACGTCGATCTTCCCGACGTCCGACGGGCTCGGCTACTGGGTGGCGTCGGACAAGGGGGACGTGTTCTCCTACGGCAACGCACCCTTCCTCGGGAGCATGTCGGCCACGCCGCTCAACGGGCCGATCATCGCCGCCTTCGGCTTCTGAGTTTCTGAGCCCAGGAGGCCCGGCAGTCTCAGGCGCCGAGCGCGGCGTCCTCGGTGTCGGGCGGCAGCTCGGCGATGACCAGTTGGGCCACCGACTGCAGGGAGCGGTCCGACATCGCTGCGGCCCGCCGCAGCAGCTCGCTCACGTACGCCACGAGGTTCAACACGTCGGTGCGGGGGGCGCGCCCGACTAGGGGGACGGGCTCGGTGGCCGGGTCGAGCCCGCAGGCCTCGATGATCAGCTCCCGCACGTGCAGCAGCCGGCCCCGGGCCTCGTGCAGGGGCGTCCCGCTCGTGCGCAGCCAGACCGAGACGCCCAACTCGAGCGTGAGGTCGCCCGAGAACGGATCCACCGGGCCCAGCTCGGCCAGGCCGCTGAGCAGGGCGGAAGCGAAGCCCTCGGGGGTGCTCGGGATCATGAGAAAAGTGTGGCGAATCGGTGTAACAAGGTGGTGGACCGGCTCTGGGCTGGTAATTTGTTCGACGTGGCACGCACGATCTGGAAGGGCGCCCTCAGCTTCGGGCTGGTGAACATCCCCGTCGGCCTGTATCCGGCGACGTCCGACAAGAGCATCCACTTCAACCAGTTCGAGGAGGGGACCTCGGATCGGATCCGCTACAAGAAGGTCAACGAGCGGACCGGTGAGGAGGTCGCCAACGACGAGATCGTCCGCGGCTTCGACCTGGGCGGTGGCGAGTACGTCATCATGAGCGACGAGGAGCTCGAGAGCGCCGAGCCCAAGAAGTCCCGCCAGATCGAGATCTCCGACTTCGTCAGCCAGGCCGACATCGACCCGGTCTTCTTCCGTTCCAGCTACTACCTCGCCCCCGAGGGCGCCGGCGCCGACAAGGCGTATGCGCTCCTGCGCAAGGCCATGGCGGACTCGGACCGCATCGGCATCGCCACGATGGTCATGCGCAACAAGGAGTACCTCGTCGCCGTCCGCCCTGACGAGGACGCGTTGGCGCTGCACACCATGTACTTCTCCGACGAGGTGCGGAGCCCCGGGCGCGAGCTGCCCGAGCTCCCCGCCGCCGAAGAGGTCAGCGACCGCGAGCTGTCGATGGCCGAGCTCCTCATCGAGTCGATGGAGAGCGACTGGGACCCCAAGCGCTACCACGACACGCACCGCGAGAAGGTCGAGGCCCTCATCGAGGAGAAGCGCCAGGGCAAGGAGATCGTGATCCAGGAGCCGGCCGAGCCCGCCGCCAAGGTGGTCGACCTCATGGAGGCGCTCAACGCCAGCATCAAGGCGGCCGCCAAGCCCGGGTCCAAGAGCAGCCGCGCCCAGGCGCCGGCCAAGCGGGCGTCCTCGTCGTCCTCGTCTCGCTCGACACCGGCCAAGAAGAAGGCCGCACCCAAGGCCGCCAAGCCGGCCGCCCGCCGCAAGGCGTCCTGACCCCCGGCGCTCGCCGCGCCGCCCCCGAACCCAGGACAGGAGCCACCCTTCGTCGCGACCCGGCGCGCCCCAGAAGGGCATTGCGCCCAATGGGTAACTGGCGCATGAAAACCGTGTCCAGCTTCCGATCTGACCCGATATCCCGCTCCCGAGCCGCAGACTGTGGTGAGATTCACAGTGTCGAGCGTTGCTCACATGGCACGGGAGGGAAGTCCAGATGGCCATTGCGCAGCTCAAGGTTCCGGCTGAGAGGCTGACTGATTGGGCCAGCTACGACGGCCTCGTCCAGCTGATCTCCGTTGACGGGCAACGCACCGTCGGCTGCCCGTACTGGGACCTCGTCGCCGATGTCGATGCGCTGCAGCTGCGCGACCTCTATCGGGACATGGCCATCGTCCGCCGCCTCGATGCGGAGGCCATGGCCCTCCAACGCCAGGGCGAGCTCGGCCTCTGGGCGCCGCTGCTCGGCCAGGAGGCCGCCCAGATCGGCTCGGCCCGCGCCATGCGCCCCGACGACTTCGCCGTCACCAGCTACCGCGAACACGGCGTCGCCTACTGCCGCGGCGTCGACCCCGTGGCCATGCTGCGCCTCTGGCGGGGGAGCGGACTGTCCGGCTGGGACCCCGCCACCTACAACATCGCCACCCCGGCCATCGTCGTCGGTTCCCAAGCCCTGCACGCGACGGGCTACGCGCTCGGCATCACCCTCGACGACGCCCACAGCGCCGTGTTGGCGTACTTCGGCGACGGCGCGACGAGCGAGGGCGACGTGTCCGAGGCCCTCGGCTTCGCCGTCCAGCTTCATGGTCCCGGTCGTCTTCTTCTGCCAGAACAACCAGTGGGCCATCTCCGAGCCGGTGCGCTTGCAGTCGCACGGCACGATCGCGCAACGCGCCCAGGGCTTCGGCATCCCGGGCATACAGGTCGACGGCAACGACGTGCTGGCCGTGCTCGCCGCCACCCGTCTCGCCCTGGCGCGCGCCTACGCGGGACAGGGCCCGACGCTCATCGAAGCCGTGACGTACCGGATGGGTCCGCATACCACCTCGGACGATCCGACGCGCTACCGCTCGCACGCCGAGGAGGAGGAGTGGCGGGCCAAGGACCCGCTCGTCCGCCTGCGCGCGCTGCTACACAACGAGGGGCTGGCCGACGACGAGTTCGAACAGGACGTCTCGGTGGCGGCGGGCGACATCGCCACGGCGCTGCGTCTCGGCGTCCTCGACCTGCCCAACCCCGAGCCGGCTGCCCTGTTCGAGCACGTCTACGCCGACCCCCATCCGCTGGTCGAGGCCGAACGCGACGCCTACCTGGCGTACCTCGCCGAGTACGACGAGCTCTCCTGATGGCCGTCGCCACCGCCACCACGCCGACCGCCGACACCGACGTCTCGACCGACGCCGGTCCCACGACCATGACGCTTGGCAAGGCGCTGAACACCGGCCTCCGCCGCGCGTTGGCCGACGACCCCAAGGTCGTGCTGATGGGCGAGGACATCGGAAAGCTGGGCGGCGTCTTCCGCGTCACCGAGGGACTGCTGGCCGAGTTCGGCGAGCGCCGGGTCATCGATACGCCGCTCGCCGAGTCCGGCCTCATCGGCACCGCCGTCGGGCTCGCCCTGCGCGGCTACCGCCCCGTCTGCGAGATCCAGTTCGACGGGTTCGTCTACCCCGCCTTCGATCAGATCGTCTCGCAGGTCGCGAAGTTCCACTACCGCAACGAGGGCCGCGTCGCCATGCCGCTCACGATCCGCATCCCCTACGGCGGTGGCATCGGCGCCGTCGAGCACCACTCCGAGTCACCCGAGGCGTACTTCGCCCACACGGCGGGCCTGCGCGTCGTGACACCCTCTAACCCCGCGGACGCCCACCGCATGATCCGTCAGTCGGTCGCCAGCGACGACCCCGTGATCTTCTTCGAGCCCAAGCGCCGCTACTGGCAGAAGGGCGACGTCGATGAGTCCGACCCGCTCGACGCCGTCCCGCTCCACCAAGCCCGCGTCGTGCGTGACGGCACCGACGTCACCGTTGCCGCCTACGGCCCCATGGTGACCACCTCGCTGGAGGCCGCCGGAATCGGCGAGGAGGAGGGGGTCTCGCTCGAAGTCGTCGACCTGCGCTCGCTGTCGCCGATCGACTTCGAGACGCTCGAGACCTCGGTGCGCAAGACCGGACGGCTCGTGGTCGTGCACGAGGCACCCGTGTTCTGCGGCCTCGGCGCCGAGATCGCCGCCCGCGTCAGCGAGCAGTGCTTCTACTCGTTGGAGTCGCCGGTGCGGCGGGTCGGTGGCTTCGCTACGCCGTACCCGGCGGCCAAGCTCGAGCGCCACTTCCTGCCCGACGCCGATCGCATCCTCCACGAGGTCGACCGGTGCCTCCGGCCATGACCGACGGCGGCTCGGAGGTCCGGCCGTTCCTCCTGCCCGACCTGGGCGAAGGACTGACGGAGGCGGAGATCGTGGCCTGGCACGTCGCCCCCGGTGACCCCGTCGAGCTGAACCAGGTCCTCGTGGAGGTCGAGACCGAGAAAGCGGTCGTCGAACTGCCGAGCCCCTTTGCCGGCACGGTCGTCGAGCTCTTCGCGGCGCCCGGCGAGTCGGTCGAAGTCGGTGCGCCGCTGATCTCCGTCCAGACCGGCGTAGCGGTCGAAGCGGACAGCGAGAAGGTATCCGTCCTCGTGGGCTACGGCCCCTCGGCACCGCCGCCCAGTCGCCGCCGGCGCCGGAGCGGCGGTCGCACCCATCGCGGCCACGTGGCCGCACCAGCGAGTCCAGCTCCCGACGCCACGAGTCCCGACGGGGCTCGCTCACTCGCGGCACCCCCTGTCCGCTTCATGGCGCGCCAACAAGGCATCGACCTCGCCGATGTCGTCGGCCACGGCCCCGGCGGGATCATCACCCGCGAAGACCTGGAGGCACACGTGGCCAACGCCGCGCCCGTGTCAACGCCGATGCCGCCACCGATCTCGACGCCCGCCCAGCCCACCGCGAGACCCGGGTCCCCGTGCGCGGGGTGCAAAAGCACATGGCCGAGGCGATGGTCCGGAGCGTGACCACCGCCCCGCAGGCGTGCGTGTTCCTCAGCCTCGACGTCACACCGACGACGGAGCTGATCGATCGGCTCCGCGCCAATCGACACTTCGAAGGCGTGAAGCTCACCACGCTGACGCTGTTGGCCCGTGCGGTCGTCTTGGCTCTCCGTGACCACCCGTCGATCAACTCGTCGTGGGACGAGGCGGCGAACGAAGTGGTGACGAAGCATTACGTCAACTTGGGCATCGCGGTGGCTGGTCCCCGCGGGCTGGTCGTGCCGAACGTGAAGGACGCGCACGACCTCAACCTGCACGAGTTGGCGACGGCGCTGACCGCACTGACCGAAGAGGCCCGGGCGGCGCGCTCGACCCCGGCCGACCTGAGTGGCGGAACGATCACGATCACCAACGTCGGCGTGTTCGGTGTCGACACCGGTGTCCCGATTCTCAACCCGGGCGAAGCGGCCATCCTGGCGCTCGGTGCGGTGCAGCGACGGCCATGGGAACACGACGGCGCAGTCGCCTTGCGTGACGTCGTCACCTTGAGCCTGGCGTTCGACCACCGCCTCGTCGACGGCGAAGGGGCGGCACGCTTCCTGCATGCGGTCGGTGAGATCCTGGCCGACCCCACCAACCTCGTTGCCCTGAGCTGAGCCCGGTGCCGTCATCCGCTCTCGGACAGGAGCTGCTCGATGCCGCGGCGCAGCGTGCGCAGCTGGCGCTCCAGATCCTGGAGCTCGCGGACGAGATGGATGGCTTCTTCTCGATCGAGCGCCGGGGCGCCGGGTCGCAGCATGGCCAGAGACCGTCGCAGGGTCTCCAGTTCGTACCTCCGCTCCATCATCGTACGAACATACGTTCGCATAGCCCTCAGGGCAAGGGGCGGGGCGGTCAAGCCAGCTGGGCGACCTTTTTCGGAGCGACCGTTGTCGTTTTGGCCCAGCGGCGCGAGGGTATGGGCAGGGGTTCGCGAGGCGATGCGAAGCCACCAGAAGGAGGGTGCGATGAGGACCGTCCGAGACGTCATGAGTGGGAACATCGAAGTTCTACGGACCACGGAGACCGCTGCCGACGCCGCGACCTTCCTGGCGTCGCACGGTGAGGACTCCGTTTCCCTCTGCCTGTCCGACGGGAGCCTGGCCGGCACCGTCAGCAACCGCGACATCGTGAGCAAGGTGGTGGCGAAGGGCCTTGACCCGAGGGAGGTCAGCTTGGGGGACCTGTCCGAGTCAGCCGTGGTGGCCGCGCTCGACGCCGACCTGACGGTCGAGGACGCGGCGAACTACATGTGCCGGGAGCACCGGTCGCGGCTGCCGGTCACTAGCGACAACCGGGTCATCGGCCTGGTGACGCAGCGCGACGTCGCTCGCTCACTCTCGTTCCGCCCGTCTTGGGCCGACGCTTGAGCCTTCTCTCGAGGGCTGCGGCGGGCGGCCACCGCTACCGGCATCTCGCGGCCAACTCAGCCCGCGGCGGCGATGTTGCGAGCACGTAACGGACTGACGGCATTCAGCCAACGCTTGGCGTCGTCACGCAAGACGGCCGGCCGGGCTCGGTTTTTCTGACCGAAAAGGCTCCGAGTGGGCCCGGGGGGTGCCGGACGGTGATGGGTCTCGCCGTGCCGGCCCGAGGACGAAAGCGAGGGGAGATGGCGAAGGCGGGCCTCCACCCCAACGCCCGCGTGGCCGATGCCGCGTTCGAGCCAAACACCCTCGCCCAGTCCTCCCTCCCGGGCACCGGGGCTTGATTCCCGGCCGGCGGGGCTGGTGCCCCGCCGGCCGTCAGTCGCACTTCACTCCTTGGCGGCGCGGGCGCCCTCTTGGAGCTTGAGAGCGACGCCGGGCGCGTCGTCACACGTCACGACGAGGCGCCCGTATTCGACGCCCGTCAGCTCCACGACGACGGCCTGACCGCGCCCGTGCACGGCGGCGAAGTCCCTGCCGAAGCTGCCCCGACGGGTGCCGACGGCGATCAGGTCGGGGAGGCCGGTGCCCGGGGCGCGGATGCCGCGCAGCTCGGGCCAGGGGTCGTCGACGGCACGCACCGATTCGATCGCGGTCAGCGGGACGCGGATGTCGCCGTGGAACCCTTCCGCCTTCTCGGCCGCGTGCAAGTGCAGCACGAGCTCGTTCCCGCTGATCGCAAGGTCAGCCATGACGGCGAGCCTACGGACGGCGTCCGGAACGAGAGGGTTAGCCTCGGCACCCATGTGGCCACCTCCGCCCGGGGGCACCTGGGTGCTCGACCTCGACGGCGTGGTGTGGCTGTCGGGGCGCCCCATCCCCGGCGCCGACGAGGCAGTGGCGCGCCTGCGCGGTGCGGGCGTCCGTGTGCTCTTTGCCACGAACAACTCGTCGCCGACGCGGGCCGAGTTGAAGCGGCGTCTCGACCACTGTGGCATCGGTGCGTCGGACGACGACCTCTTGCGGTCCGCCGACGTGGCTGCCGGACTCCTCCAGCCGGGCACGACGGCGGTCGTGTTGGGCGACGACGGCATCATCGAGGCCCTCGGGGCGCGCGGTGTCAGGGTCGTGCCCGAGGGACCGGCGGACGCCGTCGTCGTGGGTTGGACGCGCGAGCTTCACGTTCGACGCAGTGGATCGGGCGTCGCGGGCGGTGCGGGAAGGGGCCCGACTCGTCGGGACGAACAGTGACGCCACGTTCCCCACGCCCGATGGTCTGGTGCCCGGAGCGGGCGCCCTCCTCGCCGCGGTGGCGACCGCGGCGGAGGCCACGCCCGAGGTGGCGGGGAAGCCGAACCGCCCGACCGCCGATGCGATCCTGGCCCGGGTGCCGGCGGACGAGCTCCGGGTCATGGTGGGGGACCGTCCGGCCACCGACGGCGCACTGGCCGCCCAACTGGGCATTCCCTTCGGCCTCGTCTTTTCCGGTGTGACCAGGGAGGGCGATCCTCCGGCGCCGGGCTCGGCGGACGCGGCGGAGCCCTCCATCACCGCCAAGGACCTGCTTGCGTTGGTCAAGAAAGTGCTTGCTAGCAGCTAGCACTTTGGATACTCTTGTTCAATGGCAAGCAATGAGCGGATTCGCAAATATCTGGATGCGGGCTCGGTGTTCGGCCAGGTCACCCGTGGCCGGGCGGAGGAGATCGTGCGAGAGTTGGTGAACGCCGGCGATATCCAGCGTGAACAGGCACAGGAGTGGGTGGACAACTTGGTGGACCGGAGTCGCAAGACCAGCGAGCAGATCATCGAGATGGTGCGCCACGAGGTGGCGACCCAGTTGAGCCGGGTGGACGGCAAGCACATCGAGGGCCTGGCCAACCAGGTCGCCGAGGTGCTGAAGAAGTCGGCCGAAGCCGGGCGCAAGGCGACCAAGGACGCCACGAACCGGGCGGAGAAGACCGCCAAGTCGGCGTCCAAGTCGGCCGGCAAGACCGCCAAGGCGGCGAGCACGACGGCCGGCAAGACCGCCACCGCCGCCCGCAACACGGCCGGCAAGACCGCGACGGCGGCCCGTCAGTCGGCCGGCAAGACCGCCGACCGGGCCCGTGCAGCCGCCAAGCGGGCGGTGCCGTCCCGAGCGGGGCGCAAGTCCACGGCGAAGAAGACCGGGACGAAGAAGGCTGCGGCCAAGAAGGCGCCCGCCAAGAAGGCGCCCGCCAAGAAGGCGCCCGCCAAGAAGGCAGCCAAAGCGACGAAGGCCACCAAGGCGACCAAGAAGACCTCGAAGAAGTCAGCGGCCAAGAAGGCCCGCTGAGCAGCGGGGGCGGCCGCCGCCGGCTCGACACCGAGCTGGTTCGCCGGCAGCTCGCCCCTTCCCGCCAAGAAGCACGCGTGCTCATCGACGCGGGGTCTGTCCTCGTTGCCGGGGCTCCGGCCGACAAGCCCGCCCGTCTCGTGGCGGCGGGCGAGCCGATCGTCGTGCTCGGACCGCCGAGTCCGTACGTGAGCCGCGGTGGTCTCAAGTTGGCGGCCGCTTTGGAGCGCTTCGAGGTCTCAGTCTCGGGGCTGAGCGCCTTGGACGCTGGCGCCTCGACCGGAGGCTTCACGGACTGCCTGCTCCAACGGGGTGCTGTGCGCGTCTACGCCGTCGACGTGGGGCACGGGCAGCTCGACCCTTCCTTGCGGGGCGATGCGCGGGTGTGCGTGCTCGAGCGGACGAACGTGCGTGAGCTGCACGCCTCGAGGCTGCAGGCGGCGGACGCTGCGTTCACGCCGTGCCTGATCGTGGTGGCGGATCTCTCGTTCATCTCGCTGCGGACCGTGGCGCCGGCACTGTGCGGGGACGTAGCCGCCCCCGGCGCTGACCTGGTCCTGCTGGTCAAGCCGCAGTTCGAAGTGGGCCGTGCCGCGGCCTCGCGGGGCAAGGGCGTCGTGCGGGACCCGGCCCTGTGGACGTCGGCGGTGGAGGGCGTGGCGTCCGCGCTCGTCTCCGCCGGAACCGGCATCATGGGAGTGATGCCCTCTCCCTTGACCGGCGCGTCCGGCAACGTCGAGTTCTTGCTGCACGCGCGCAAGAGCCCGAGCGCGGGAGCGGTCGCAGGGGATGATCGCGCCGCCCTGTCGTCGGGGTCGTTAGCGTCAGTGGTTGCCGGCGCCGTGGCCGAGGTGGCAGACGCTGTCTCCGCGGCGGACCCGGCGGGCTGAGCCCCCTCTCTGACGATGGCCATCATCACCTTCCTCGTCCACCCCGAGCGCGCCGACGCGTTCGAGCTGGCGACCGACACCTCCGAGTGGCTGCACGAGCGCGGGGACACGGCCCGGATCTTGCGCTTCAGCGGGCCCGATCGGGTGACCGAGGCGGGAGTGGAGGTCGACCTCGGCGCGGTGGACCTCACCGGCACCGACGTGGCGGTGAGCTTGGGTGGCGACGGGACCTTCCTTCGGGTCGTGCGCCTGGCCGCGAACGCCGATGTGCCGGTGCTGGGAGTGAACTTCGGGCGCCTGGGCTACCTGCCCGACCTCGGGCCCGATCAGGTCCGGGGGGCGCTGCGCAAGGTGCTCGAGGGCAGGGCGGCGATCGAGTCGCGGAGCGCGCTCGAAGTGACGATCGCAGACCGTTCGATGGGCGATGACGTCGTCACGTCCACGATGTTGGCGCTCAACGAGGTGGTCATCGAGAAGATCGACTTCGGGCACACGGTGCGGCTGGCCACGACGATCGACGGGGAGAAGGCGTTGACCTACTCGGCCGACGGTTTGATCATCGCGACGTCGACCGGTTCGACGGCCTACAACCTCTCGGCGGGCGGACCGATCCTCGCCCCGACGCTGCGCGCCATGGTCGTGACGCCGGTCGCGCCGCACTTCTCGCTCGACCGCAGCCTCGTGCTGGCGGAGGAGCAGGTGGTCTCGGTCGAGATCGCCCCGGACCGTAACGGGGTCCTGGTCATCGACGGCCTCGAGGTGGGGCGACTGGAGCCCGGTGCCGTGATCACGTGCCGCGTGGCTTCACACCCGGTGCGCGTCGTCCGCAACGAACCCCACACCTTCGGCACCATCCTGCGTTTCCGGCTGCTGGCCGACCGCCAGTCGTGACGGGCCGGGAGCGGCTGGCCCGGCTGGTGACGGTGCCGGTGCTGGTGCCGGGGGTCGGGTAGGGGATCGGGACATGCTGACCGACCTGCGCGTGCGAGACCTCGGCGTGATCGAGGACTTGACGCTGTCGTTCGGCCCCGGGATGACCGCACTGACGGGGGAGACCGGCGCCGGCAAGACGCTCGTCGTCGAGGCGCTGCAGCTCGTCCTTGGTGGGCGGGCCAGCCCCGGAATGGTGCGAGCCGGTGCGTCCGAGGCATTGGTCGAGGCGCGCTTCGTGGTGGCGGTCGACGGGGGATCTGACGGTGCGGGCGAGGTGGACGGGGAGCACGAGTACGAGCGCGAAGTCATCCTGGCTCGCTCGGTGCCCGCGGAAGGGCGTTCGAAGGCGTGGGTCGACGGACGCATGGCATCGGTCGGGGCGTTGGCCGAGGTGGCGACCCAGCTCGTCGAGATTCACGGGCAACACGAGCACCGCGCCCTCGTGACGGCAGGCGCGCAGCGCAACGTGCTCGACGCGTTCGCCGGGACAGATCTGTCTGCGGTGCGTGCGTTGCAGTCGGAGCTCCGGGAGATCGACGCCGGGCTGGACGCGTTGGGTGGCGACGAGCAACAGCGGGCCCGGGAGGCCGACGTCCTCCGCTATCAAGTGCACGAGGTCGAGGTCGCCCAGCTGGAAGACCCCGACGAGGAGGTCAGCTTGCGGGCCGAAGAGGAGCGGCTGGCCGATGCGTCGTCGTACCGCGAGGCCGCCCGGGCAGCGGCCGAGTTGCTCGATCCGGCGAGCGACGACGGTGGGGTGCTCGAGGAGCTCGGTGCGGCGGGGACGGCCTTGGCGGGACGCGAGGCGTTCGAGGAGTTCCGCGCTCGGGTCGCGGGCGCCGCCGTCGAGCTCTCCGACGTGGCGCGCGCGCTGCGCGACGTGGTCGAAGGATGGGAGGACGACCCGACCCGGTTGGCCGAGGTCCAGGAGCGTCGGCGACTGCTGGGCGAGCTGCGCCGCAAGTACGGAGAGGACCTCGCCGCCGTGATGGCGTATGCCACCGAGGCGGCGGCCCGGCTGACCGCCCTCGAGGACGCGGAAGGCGAGGCGGCGCGCCTCTCGGCCCGGCGTGCGGAGGTGGCAAAGGAGCTGGCCGAAGCAGAGGAGGTCGTGCGTGCCGTGCGGTCCGACGCGGCCGGCGATTTCGGGCGTCGGGTGGAGGAGCATCTCGGTGACCTGGCCATGGCGGGGGCCCGCCTCGAGGTCCGGGTCGCGCCCGAGGGGTCGGGGGAGCCGGTCGAGCTGCTGCTCGGTGCCAACGTGGGCGAACCCGTCCAGCCCCTGGCCCGGGCGGCTTCCGGAGGAGAGCTGGCCCGGGCGATGCTGGCGATCCGCCTGGTCGAGCTGGGTGGGCCCCAGACGATGGTCTTCGACGAGGTCGATGCCGGCGTGGGCGGGGCCGCCGCGCTGGCCTTGGGCGAGGCGCTGCACGAGGTGGCGGCCGACCGACAGGTGCTGGTCGTCACCCACTTGGCGCAGGTGGCGTCGAGGGCCGACGCGCAGGTGAGCGTGGTCAAGGGCGAGTCCCACGGCCGCACCGTGACCGTGGCCACGCCGGTCGTCGGAGAAGAGCGGGTCACCGAGCTCTCGCGCATGCTCTCGGGACACCCGGGGAGCGATGCGGCCCGGGCCCACGCCCGCGAGCTGCTCGGGGTAGGGGAGGGCGCTCGGGCCTAGGGTCGGCGCTCGTGACGGAAGAAGCGTCCGGCGCGGTGCCTCCCGAGGGAAGCGGACTGTCGGGGCGGGCTCGGACACGGGTCGGCGACGCGGGACGGGAGCGGGCCCTCGGGGTCCTGCAGCGGGCTTTCTCCAAGGGGCAGCTGACTCGCGAGGAGCTCGAGCGGCGCGTGGAGGTGGTGTACAAGGCGCAGATCCGCAACGACCTGCGGCCCGTCCTCGAGGACCTGCCCGAGTATCAAGCCGTGCGTGTGGACAGACGGATGAAGGCGTTCTGGCTTGATTAGGTCTCGGTCCGACCCCAGCGCGGGCTTTGGGGTTTGACCACGGGGTCGGACTTATATCCGAGCCGAATTCAGAAGGCGAAAGTAATAAAGATGCGCCGCAGGCCGTATACAGGCGGAATCAGCGGCCAAGGGTCCGCGACGGATCGGCCGGCCGTCGATTATCGTGGTTGGGTGCACCGAACATGCGAGGCGATGCTCGGCGTCCCCAAGGCGGCGTGAGCAAGTTCATCTTTGTCACCGGCGGTGTCTCGAGCTCGCTCGGGAAGGGTCTCACCGCCTCTTCGCTCGGCCGTCTTCTCAAGTGCCGCGGACTCCGTGTGACGATGTGCAAGCTCGACCCGTACATCAACGTCGACCCGGGCACGATGAACCCCGGCGAGCACGGTGAGGTCTTCGTCACCGAGGACGGCGGCGAGACCGACCTCGACCTCGGGCACTACGAGCGGTTCATCGACGAGAACCTTTCGAAGCGCTCCAACACGACGACCGGCGGGGTCTACAGCTCGGTCATTGCGAAGGAGCGTCGCGGCGACTTCCTCGGGCGCACCGTGCAGGTCATCCCGCACGTGACGGACGAGATCAAGGACCGCATCCACCGCCTGGCCGACGAGGACATCGACGTCGTCATCGTCGAGATCGGAGGGACGGTCGGTGACATCGAGATCGTGCCCTTCATCGAGGCGATCCGGCAGTTCCGGCGGGACATCGGCCGGGACAACGTCTGCTACGTCCACCTGACGCTGGTGCCGTATCTCGTGTCGGGCGAGCAGAAGACGAAGCCGACGCAGCACTCGGTCACCGAGCTGCGCAGCCGAGGCATCCAGCCCGACGTCATCGTGTGCCGCAGCGACAAGCCGATCAGCGAGAGCCTCAAGCGCAAGATCTCGCTCCAGTGCGACGTCGCCATCGACGCCGTGGTCTCCGCGGTGGACGCGCCGAGCATCTACGAGATCCCGCTGGTGCTCCACGAGCAGGGGCTCGACTCCTACGTGTGCCAGACCCTGGGCATCGACGAGGCGGAGCACCACATCGACATCTCGGAGTGGGAGTCACTCGTCTCGCGCGTCGAGGGCCTGACGCGCCGGGTCAAGATCGGCATCGTCGGAAAGTACGTCAACATGCCCGACGCGTACATGTCGGTCGTCGAGGCGCTACGCCATGCCGGGTTCCACCACGGGGCCGAGCTCGAGCTCGACTGGATCGACGCCGAACTGGTGCCCGACCTCCTCGCCACCGAGCGGCTGCGGGGCCTCGACGGCATCGTGATCCCGGGCGGCTTCGGCGAGCGCGGGATCGAGGGCATGGTCGCCGCCGCGGGCTACACCCGCGAGCACGCGATCCCCTGCCTCGGGCTCTGCCTGGGCCTGCACGTCATGGTGATCTCGACCGCCCGGGACCTGGCCGGGCTCGACGACGCCAACTCGCGTGAGTTCGACAGCATGTCGCCGCATCTCGTCATCGACCTGATGCCCGACCAGGCCGAGGTGACCGAGAAGGGCGGGACCATGCGGCTCGGGTCGTACCAGGCCGTGCTGCTGCCGGGGTCGAAGGTGGCCGAGGCGTACGGCACGCTCGGCGTGACCGAGCGGCACCGTCACCGCTTCGAGTTCAACAACAAGTACAAGTCGCGGCTTGAGGCGGTCGGGCTCGTGTGCTCGGGCAGCTCGCCCGACGGCCGGCTCGTGGAGTTCGTCGAGCTGGAGGACCATCCGTACTGGGTGGCCACCCAGGCGCACCCCGAGTTCAAGAGCCGGCCCGACCGCGCCCACCCGCTGTTCCGCCAGCTCGTGGCGGCCGCGCTGGAGCGGGCGGAGGGGCGCGAGCCACACCTGCTGGACCTCGACGCCGTCACGTAGTCGGGTGGCCGGCTCGGGCTTCCGCCGTGTGTCGGAGGAAGAGCTTCTGCGGGCGTGGTTGTTCCGCGTGGACCGGTTCCATCTGCTCGACCCCGACGATCACCCGTTCGACCGCTACGTGGTCCGCCATCCCGGCGCAGTGACCATCGTGCCGGTGCACGACGACGGCACGGCGACGCTCGTGCGCCAGTACCGCGCCGCGGTCGACGACATGGTGCTCGAGATCCCGGCCGGTACCCGCGACGTGGCCGGCGAGCCCGAGGAGACC
Source organism: uncultured Acidimicrobiaceae bacterium (assembly GCA_963783995.1). Taxonomy (GTDB): domain Bacteria; phylum Actinomycetota; class Acidimicrobiia; order Acidimicrobiales; family RAAP-2; genus Bog-473. The sequence continues at coordinate 1,420,963 of CAWAPU010000006.1, read as the reverse complement.
ACGGCGCGCCGCGAGCTGCGGGAGGAAGCCGGGCTCGAGGCGGCCCACTGGGAGCGGCTCGTCGGCACGTGGAACACCCCCGGCATCAGCGATCAGTACACGTCGATCTTCCTGGCCACCGGGCTGACGGTCGTCGAGAGCAGCCCGCAGGGGGTGGAGGAGGGGTTCATGACGGTCGAGCGCATCGCGCTGGCGGACCTCGACGACCTGATCGCGGACGGTTCGCTCAAGGACGAGACGACGGTGCTCGGCCTCCTCATGGCGCGCGGCCGCCTGGCCGCGTCGGGACGCTTGCCGTGAGGCGGCCCCTGCCCCACGCGGCGGAGGAGTACCTGTCGTGGCTGGAGGTGGAGCGCGGGCGCTCGCCGCGCACGCTTGCTGCGTACCGGCGCGACCTCACGGCGTTCGGCGTTGCCCTCGACGCCAAGGGTGAGCCGGACATCGATGGCGCGTCGTCGGCCGACGTGGCGGACTATCTGGCGACCCTGCGCGGCACGCACAGCAAGGCTTCCGTGGCGCGTGCCCACTCGAGCATCCGAGGCCTCTATCGCTTCCTGGTCGAGGAGGGGCAACGCGACGACGACCCGGCGGCCGACCTTCCCTCGGTCTCGGTGTCCGACATGCTGCCCAAGGCGCTCTCCGAGGAGGAGATCGGGCGGCTGCTCGGCGCGGTGGTGGGCACCGGCCCGGCCGTGCTGCGCGACCGCGCCCTGCTCGAGGTGCTCTACGGGACGGGGGCCCGGGTCAGCGAGGTCGTCGGCTTGAACCTCGGCGACGTGGCCGACGCGTTGGATACCGACGGCCTGCCTCTGGTGCGCGTGCTCGGCAAGGGGGACAAGGAGCGCGTCGTGCCGCTCGGGCAGCTGGCCCGCCAGGCGCTGGCCGACTGGCTCTCGGGGGAGGGCCGGCCGTTGCTCGAGCCCAAGAAGTGGCGCCAGCGCAGCGACGCCGAGGCGGTGTTCCTCAACGCCCGGGGCGGCCGCCTCACCCGGGTCGGTGCGTTCGGTGTGGTGAAGAAGTACGCCGCCCGGGTGGGCCTGGAGGCGAAGGTGAGCCCCCACGTCCTGCGCCACTCCTGCGCCACCCACATGCTCGGGCGGGGGGCCGACGTGCGGGTCGTCCAGGAGCTTCTGGGCCATGCCTCCATCGCGACGACCCAGCGCTACACGAAGGTCTCGCCCGAGCACCTGCGCCGGGCCTACGAGGGGGCCCACCCCCGGGCGGGCGCCCGGACGGGCCCGCCGGCGGGAACAAAGGGGGGAAGGGACCGCGTAGCATGAACCCATGCCGAACGAGGCCCCCACGGCCGAGAGCGCTGACGTCGATTTCGCGGAGCTCCTGCGAAATGAGCGTGCCGGCCTGCAAGCCCAGTTGACAGAGCTCGGCTTCGCGGATCAGGGGAGTGGCCTCAGCTACGACTCGAACTTCGCGGACTCCAGCCAGGTGACTGCGGAACGGGGCGAGGCAGAGCGGCTGGCGACGGAGTTGCAGGAGTCCCTCGACGAGGTCGAGGCCGCTCTGCAGCGCCTGCAGGAAGGGAACTACGGCCTCTGCGAGGTCTGTGGCAAGCCGATCGGCGCGCCGCGCCTCGAGGCAATGCCGGCGGCCCGTCTCTGCATCGCCGACGCCGCCAAGCACTAGGTGCGCCCACCAGGAGCCTCCTCCGGGAGGCGGCCGATGGATCAGCGGACGAAGCAGACGTTGTGGGCCCTCATCGGGGCGGTCGTCGTCATCGCGCTGGTGGCGCACCACAACATCACACAGCAGGAGATCATCATCTTCTGCGTCATCGTGCCCTCGATCATCTTGCACGAGGTCTCACACGGCTGGGTGGCGAACGTGTTCGGCGACGACACGGCGAAGCGAGCCGGTCGCCTCAGCCTGAACCCGTTGGTCCACGTCGACCCGATCGGCACCCTGCTCGTGCCCGCCCTGCTCTCACTGGGCGGCGTCGGCTTCTTCGGCTGGGCCAAGCCCGTGCCGGTCAACGTCGGGCGGCTGCGCCACCCGCGCAACGAGGGCGTGGTGGTCTCCCTCGCCGGTCCGGCCATGAACGCGGCGCTCGCCGCCATCTTCGGCCTCCTCTTCGTGCACTTCGCCCGCGCCACCGTGATCAGCACGCAGAACTTCTCCGTGGGTGCGCAGATCCTGTTCTACGCGAGCCTGGTGAACGTCGGCCTGTGTGCGTTCAACCTCATTCCGATACCGCCGCTCGACGGCTCGGTGTTGTTCGAGCGTCTCCTCCCCCGGAGTTGGTGGCCGGGCTATCTGCGCTATCGGCAGTACACCATGCCGATCTTGCTCGGGCTCGTGCTGCTGAACTTCTTCTTGTACCCCCACGGCCCGATCACGTGGTTCTTCAACCAGCTCTACAGCTGGTGGCAGAGCGTCCTCGGCTTTTGAGCCCCGGGCCCGGCTGCGTCACTCCGCCGGCGGCAGCAACCCCATCGCATCGGCGGCACGGGCGTACGTCGTCGACGCCACCCCGTGTGCCTGGGCCGCCCCGCGCGCCAGGACCGCGTTGACGTGCCCGAGATCGCCCTCGAGCGCGAGGCGTCGCTCGCGGACCGGGCGCAGCAATTCGACGAGGGCCTCGGCCACGTCGTTCTTGAGGTCGCCGTAGCGCGAGTACTCCGCGGCGACGCCTTCGGGGGTGCGGTTGGTCGCCGCCGCCAGGAGCTCGAGCAGGTTCGCCAGGCCCGGCTTCTTCTCGGGGTCGAAGCGGACTTCGCCGTCGGTGTCGGTGACCGCCTTGCGGACCTTGCGCGTGATGTCGTCGTCGGAGTCGAGCAGGCCGATCGTCCCGAGCGGTGAGTCGACCGACTTGGACATCTTGCGCTCGGGGTGCTGGAGGTCCATGACCCGCGCCGCGGTGCCGGGGATGGCCGCCCTGGGGACGACGAACGTGTCGCCGTACCGGTTGTTGAAGCGGTTCGCCAGCTCGCGCGCCAGCTCCAGGTGCTGGCGCTGGTCGTCGCCGACCGGCACCTCGTCGGCGTCGTAGAGCAGGATGTCGGCCGCCATGAGGCAGGGATACGTGAAGAGCCCGACGCGGGCCGCTTCCTGGGCCCGGTTGGCCTTGTCCTTGAACTGGGTCATGCGTCGGAGCTCGCCCATGGCGGTCGTGCACTCGAGCAGCCAGGTCAGCCGGGTGTGCTCGGGCACGTGGCTCTGGACGAACAGGGTGGACCGCTCCGGGTCGAGGCCGACGGCGAGCAGGTTGAGGGCGGCATCGAGCGTGTTGGCCCGCAGCTCGGCCGGGTCGATCTCCGTGGTCAGCGCGTGCAGGTCGACCACCATGTAATAGGCGTCGGAGCCCTCCTGGAAGGTGACCCAGTGCCGCAGGGCCCCGAGGTAATTCCCCAAGGTGAAGCTGCCCGATGGCGCGATGCCCGAAAGGACCCTGTTCATGGGCCGCCATCGTACGAGGACGGCGGGGTGCTCCGGGCCGGGCCCCGGGTTCGGTAACGTCCACTGGATGACCTACGCGGTCTCCACTCCGGTCTTCGAGGGGCCGATCGACCTCCTGCTCCACCTCGTGTCGTCGCACGAGGTGGACGTCCTCGACATCCCGCTGCTGCCGGTCGTCGACGGGTTCGTGCACGTCCTGACCGACGAGCGGGAAATGATCGACTTCAACCAGCTCTCCGAGTTCCTGTTGGTCGCGTCCATCCTCATCGAGCTCAAGTCGCAGCGGCTCCTCCCGGGGCCCGAATCGGTCGAGGACGACGAGGACCTCGTGGGCTGGGAGGAGCGCGACCTGCTCCTGTCGCGGCTGCTGGAGTGCCGCGCCTACGCGGCGGCGGCCGACGTCTTCGTGGCCCTGTCGGAGCAGGCCTCGCGGTCGGTGCCCCGCGAGGCGGGACTCGACGATGGCTTCGTCGTGCACGCTCCCGACCTCCTGGCGGGCATCACCCCCGAGGACCTGGCGGAGGCGTTCCTGCGCGGGTCGGCCGAGCGTCCCGTGCCGAGGGTGGATCTGTCGCACGTCACGGTGGACACCGTGTCGGTGTCCGAGGCGGTGTCCGAGCTCCTCGGGATGCCCGAGGTCGAACGGGCCACGTCGTTCCGGGCGCTGGTACGCGAGTGCCGCACCCGGATGGACGTCATCGTCCAGTTCCTGGCGTTGCTCGAGCTGTGCAAGATGGGCCGGGTAGCGCTCGGCCAGGGGATGACGTTCGGGGATCTGCAGATCTCCTGGATCCCGGCCGACGACATGGCCGGGGTGAGCAGCGGCCGCGGGCTCGCCGAGCTGGCTGGATACGAGATCGAAGAGTACGAAGGATGAGGAGTGGCACCCGTGGAGCGCGCTGAGCTGGGCCGGACGATCGAGGCCATCTTGTTGGTGGCGGTGGAGCCGTTGCCGCCGCAGTTGCTCGCCGAGCTGCTCGAAGAGCCGGTCGACTCGGTCGAGGCGGCGCTGACGGAGCTGGCCGAGAGCTACGAGGCGGAGCGGCGCGGCTTCGTCCTGGCTCGTATCGCCGGCGGGGCGCGCCTGCAGACGCACCCGGACTTGGCGCCCTACGTCGAGCGTTTCGCCAACCGCGAGGTGTCCCACCGGCTCTCGACGGCCGCGCTCGAGACGCTGGCCATCGTCGCCTACCGCCAGCCCGTCTCGCGCGGCCAGATCTCCGCGCTGCGCGGAGTGAACGTCGACGGGGTGAGCCGGCTGCTCGAACAACGCGGCTACATCGAGGTCGTAGGGCACGCCGAGGGCCCCGGCCAGCCCGCACTCTTCGGGACGACCGATCTCTTCTTGGAGCGGCTGGGGCTCGATTCGCTCGCGCAGCTCCCCGCGGTCGAGGACTTCCTGCCCGGCCCCGAGGTGGCGAGTGACTTCGAGAGCGAGATGCGCTCGGCCCTGGGCCTCGGCGTCGAGACGGGCTCCGACGACGGCTGAAGAAGACGGCGCGCTGGGGGCGCACGACGCACCCGGACCCGACGCCGAGGGCGAGCGGCTGCAGAAGGTCCTGGCACGCGCCGGGCTCGGGTCGCGTCGCGCCAGCGAGGAGCTCATCGCGGCCGGGCGCGTCAAGGTGGACGGCCAGAAGGCGATCCTCGGGCAACGCATCGACACGGCGACCGCCCGCGTCGAGGTCGACGGCAACCTGGTGCCGGTCGCGCCGGACCTCGTGTACTACCTGTTGAACAAGCCCGACGACGTGATCACCACCGCCGACGACCCCCAGGGACGGCCCACCGTCATGTCGCTCGTGCCGTCGGAGCCCCGCGTCTTCGCGGTCGGGCGACTGGACCGCCACACCGAAGGCCTCCTCGTGCTCACCAACGACGGCGCGCTGGCGCAGCTGCTCACGCACCCCTCGCACGGGGTGGCCAAGGAGTACGTGGCCGAGGTGGCCGGCGGCACGCCGCCTCCCGGCGCACTCCGCGCGTTGCGCGAGGGGGTGGAGCTCGACGACGGGTTGACGGCCCCGGCCGAGGTGGGCGTGCTAGCGCCAGGCGTGATCAGGCTCGTGATCCACGAGGGACGCAACCGCCAGGTCCGCCGCATGTGCGACGCCATCGGCTATCCGGTCCAGCGCCTCGTGCGCACGCGGATCGGCCCGGTCCGCGACACCAAGCTGGCCCCCGGGAAGTGGCGTGCGCTCAGCGGCGCCGAGGTACGCGCGCTGGCCGCAGCCGCCCACTGAGCCTGGACTACAAGGCCCCCTCAGCAGGGGAGACGAGGGACGGGCCGGTAGAGTGGCCGGCCATGGCACCCGCACTCACGGTCAGGGGTCTGCGCGGGGCCACGACGGTCGACGCCGACACCGTGGCCCAGGTCACGGAGCGCTCGCAGGAGCTCATGCGAGAACTGATGGCGAACAACGACCTGGTCGAGGACGACATCATCAGCGTGCTCTTCACGGCAACGGCGGACGTGACGAGCACCTTCCCGGCGACGGCCATCCGCGAGATCGGCTTCGGCGCCGTCCCGCTCCTGTGTGCCGCCGAGATCGCGGTGCCCGGCTCCATGCCCAAGTGCATCCGGGTCCTTCTGCACGTGAACACGACCCGTTCACGAGAAGAGATGCATCACGTCTATCTGCACGGCGCCCAAGGGCTCCGCGATGACCTCCCCGACTGAGAACGGGACGCGTCGCCGGGCGCTCGTCGTCGGGACCGGGCTGATCGGGGGATCCATCGCTCTCGGGCTGCGGCGGCGGGGCTGGCACGTGTCCGGGCTGGACAACGACGAGGACCGGCCCTACGACGCCCTCGAGCAGGGGGTGATCGACGCCGTCGGGGACGACCCGGAGGCGGAGGTGATCTTCGTCGCGGTTCCCGCGACCTCGGTGCCCGAGGTGGTCCGTCGACTCCTCAACGACGCCGATCGGCGCCAGGACGCGGTGATCAGCGACGTCAGCGGGGTGAAGCAGGCGATCGTCGCCGAGGCGGACCACCCGCGCTTCGTCGGCGGTCACCCCATGGCGGGTTCCGAGCAGATCGGCCTGCGCGGGGCCGATCCGGATCTCTTCGCCGGCGCGGTCTGGGTCCTGACGCCGACCGCCGCCACAGACCTGGAGTCCTTCGACCGCCTCAAGGGCGTGGTGATGAGCCTCGGGGCGGACGTCCTGGTCCTCTCGCCGGCCGACCACGACCGTCTCGTCGCCATGGTGTCGCACGTGCCGCACCTCGTGGCGGCGACGCTCATGAACGCGGCCCGGGCCGGCGCCGAACAGGACGGGGCGCTCCTTCGCCTAGCCGCCGGCGGCTTCCGCGACATGACGCGGGTGGCGGCCGGGCACCCCGGCATCTGGCCGGACATCTGCGCCGAGAACGCCGCCGCCATCGTCGCGGCGCTCGACGGCCTGCTCGGGGACCTCTCGGCCATGCGGGACCGCGTCGCGGCACAAGACCGGGAGGGCCTGCTCGAGGTGCTGCAGACGGCGAGCGCCGCCCGCCGCAACCTGCCGGCCCGTGTCGTCCGGCCTGAGCACCTGGCCGAGCTGCGCATCCCGGTGCCGGACCGGGCCGGGGTGCTGGCCGAGATCACCTCGCTGGCGGCCGACGCGGGGATCGGGATCTACGACATCGAGATCGCGCACTCGGCGGAGGGCCCCCGCGGCGTGCTCATCCTGGTGGTCGACGGCGCCGACGCCGAACCGCTCGTCGCGGCGATCGAGGCCAAGGGGTACCGCGGCCGGGCGGAGCACCTGTCGTGACGGACCCCGTGGCGCCGCGGATCCTGGTGGTCGACGGCGGGGTGCCCTGCCGCGGCACGGTCCGGACGCCGGGGGAGAAGTCGATCTCGCACCGCTCCGTCCTCCTGGCGGCGCTGGCCGAGGGCACCTCGGTCGTGCACGGCCTCTCCGACGGCGCCGACGTCGCGGCGTCCCTCGCCGCGGTGGAGGCCATGGGCGTCGCGGTCGAGCGGTCCGGCGCCCGCACCGGCACCGTCGTGCTGCACGGCGGCCGGAGCCGGCTCCACCAACCGCCCGGCCCCCTCGACTGTGGCAACTCGGGGACGTCCATGCGGCTCCTGTGCGGGTTCGTCGCCGGTTTCGCCTGGCGGACCGAGCTCGTCGGTGACCAGTCGCTCTCGAAGCGTCCCATGGACCGCGTGGCCGAGCCGCTCGGCCTGATGGGCGCGGCGGTCGAAGGCCACGGCGAGGGCTGCCTGCCGCCGCTGCACGTGCAGGGCGGCGCGCTGCGCGGCATCGACTGGACGTCGAAGGTGGCCAGCGCGCAGGTGAAGTCGGCCATCCTCCTGGCCGGGCTGTCCGCCGAGGGCAGCACCGTCGTGCGCGAAGCCGTGACGACGCGGACCCACACCGAGGAGATGCTGGCCGAGGCCGGCGCCGACATCAGCGTGGAGCCGTGGGGCGAAGGCCGGGTCGTCACGGTTCGGCCCTCGACGCTCGAGCCCGTGGAGCGCACGGTGCCGGGCGACCCCTCGGCCGCCGCCTTCTTCGCCGTGGCGGGCGCGGTGATCCCCGGCAGCGCGATCGACATCGCCGACGTCTACAGCGGCCCGGCCCGGCTCGGCTTCGTCGGCGTGCTGCAGCGCATGGGCGCCGACGTCGCCCTGATCCCGGCGGACGCCGACGGCAATGCCGACGCGCCGCGGACCGGCACCGCCACCATCCGCATCAAGGCCGACCCCACACGCCCGCTGCAGGCCACCGACGTCGCCGCCGCGGAGATCCCCTCGCTCGACGAGATCCCCATCCTCGCCGTCGCGGCGGCGGTGGCTGAGGGCACCACGGTGTTCTTCGACGTGGGCGAGCTGCGCGTCAAGGAGGTGAACCGCCTGGCCGCGGTGATCGACATGGTCGAAGCGTTCGGGGCGACCGCGCGCGCCGAGGGCGACACGCTGGCCATCACCGGAGTGGGCGGACCGTTGCGCGGGGCGCGCTTCGACAGCCGGGGCGACCACCGCATGGCGATGGCCGCTGCGGTGGCCGGGCTGGCGACGGCGCCCGGCCAGCAGAGCCTCATCACCGGGTTCGACGCCATCGCGACCAGCTACCCCCGCTTCGCCGAGGACCTCCGTCTGCTCACGACCGCCACGTCATCGACACCGACACCGGCCGAACGCGCCCCCCATGCCCTTCTCGTGGCCATCGACGGGCCCGCGGGCGCGGGCAAGTCGACGGTCTCGAACGCGGTGGCCGATCATCTCGGCGTCGATCGCCTCGATACCGGTGCGATGTACCGCGCCGTCGCCGCCCTCGCCCTCGAGCGCGGCATTGCTCCCGAGGACGCCGCAGCCGTGGCGGAGCTCGCGGCCGGTGCCGACATCGAGGTCGGCCACCGGAGCGAGCGCGTGATCATCGACGGGACGGAGGTCACCACCGTCATCCGTTCCCCGGAGGTCGGCCAGGCGGTGTCGATCGTGGCGGCCAATCCCGACGTGCGCGCCCAGCTCGTCCGGCGCCAGCGGGATTGGGCGGCCGCCCACGGCGGCGGCGTGGTGGAAGGGCGGGACATCGGTTCGGTCGTCTTCCCCGAGGCCGACCTGAAGATCTACCTGACGGCGTCGCCGGAGGAGCGGGCTCGCCGCCGCCACCACGACGAGGCCCCCGAGGGTGTCGCCCGCCGGGACCGGATCGACTCGACCCGCGACGCATCCCCGTTGCGCCAGGCCGACGACGCCCACCACCTCGATACGACGGGCCGGACGGTGCAGGATGTGGTCGAGGAGGTGTTGTCGTGGCTGTGAGCACGAGCGGGCCCGAGTCAGGGGCGGGGGAGGAGGCGAGTCCCTCTGCGCCGGGCCGTCACCAGCCCTTCGAGGTCGAGCCGCGCTACACGCCGCTGTACCGCGTGGAGCGCTCGATCTTCGTGACGGCGCTCTGGGCGATGTTCCGCCCGAAGGTCACCGGCAGAGAGAACATCCCCGAGGAGGGCCCGGTGATCCTGGCCCCGGTGCACCGCTCCTTCGCCGACTTCGCCTTCACCGCGTTCTGCACCGACCGCAAGCTCTTCTTCATGACCAAGGACGAGATGTGGAAGAACAAGTGGCTCGGCAAGCTGTTGCTCACGGTGGGCGCCTTCCCCGTGCACCGCGAGTCGGCCGACCGTGAGGCGCTGCAGCGCGCCGAGGCGGTGCTGCGCAAGGACAGCGTGCTCGTCCTCTTTCCCGAGGGCACCCGCCGTGCGGGACCGGTGATCGAGGACCTCATGGAGGGCGCTGCGTTCCTCTCGGCACGCACCGGTGCGCCGATCGTGCCGATCGGCATCGGGGGCTCGGACCTCGCCATGCCGAAGGGATCCGTCATCCCCAAGCCCCGGACGATTCAAGTGGTGATCGGCCCCGCGATCCCGCCGCCGCCTCGAACCGGGGGAGGGCGCGTCTCGCGCTCGGCCGTGCACGCCGCCACCGAGGCGCTCGTGCCGAAGCTGCAAGCGGTCTACGACGAAGCGCGCGCCAAGACGGGGCGCTACTGACGACGCCGCATGTCCCACTCGCGCATATTGGGCAAGGGGCATTTGGCGCCCGCTGGATGGTGAGCGCCCCTGTGTCGATATAGTCGCCGGCCACTACATCCAGGGGGGTCCATGTCAAAACTGAGCAGGCACCGTCAGGTCGGGCCCACCACGGGCCTCGCACGTGTCGGCCTGTTTACGCTCGTCACTCTGGTTCCATTGATGCTCGTGCCGCAGGTCACAGGCGCCTCCACCTCAGGCGTGGGGTTCCATTCAGCGGCCACCCTGAACGGCCCGATCACGGTGGGACATATCGTCGAGCCAGAGTCCGCCCACCCACTGGATCTGGCCGCAAACGGCTACGAGGAGCAGGAGTACTTCGCGTCGGGGACGGCCATGGCCTTCAAGGCCGACGCCATGCCGAGCGACGGGAAGTGGACCGTCACACCGACAACGACCGCGGGCTACAAGACCAGGATCCTCGTGCGCCGGCCGACGAACCCAGCCCACTTCAACGGGACGGTGATCGTCGAGTGGATGAACGTATCCGCCGGTGAATCGGCTCCTGATTGGGACTTCCTCAATCCGATGCTGATGCGCGACGGCTACGCGTACGTCGGCGTCTCGGCGCAGGCCCTGGGTGTGGACGGTGGTCAGTCCCTCCTTGGCACGCCTGGCAGCACCGGCGGATCGGGCGGCCTCGTCGCCGCTGAGCCGGATCGCTACGGGTCGCTGCACCACCCCGGCGACCAGTACGCGCTGGACATCTACGCCCAGATCGGCCAGGCCCTGGACGCCTCGCATCCGGCGGCGCTCGGCGGGGTAAAGCCCAAGCACATACTGGCCATCGGGGAGTCCCAGTCTGCCTACTACCTCACGACCTTCGCCGATGCGCTTCAACCCCGGACGAATGTCTACGACGGCATCTTCATCCACAGCAGGGGCGGCTCTGGCGCTTCGTTGAGCGGAGCATCGATCACGTCGAGCAACGGGCCCAATAACTTGCGGATCCGCACCGACCTCAAGGTTCCTGTCTTCATGTCCGAAACCCAGACCGACCTGATCCAACTCGGGTACGCCCCTGCGCAGCAGCCCAACACGAACAAGATCCGCACCTGGGAGATCGCCGGCACGTCCCACGCCGACGCCTACACCGTCGGCGCGGCCGCAAGCATCCTCGGCTGCACCACACCGGTAAATAGCGGCCCCCAGCACGTCGTGGTCCAGGCCGCCTTCACCGCCTTCGACAAGTGGGTCGACAACGGGACCCCGCCCCCGAGCCCGCCGCCGTTCCGCCTCTCGAGCACCAAGCCGGCGACGTTGGCCCTCGATTCGCACGGCAACGTGATCGGAGGGGTCCGCACGCCGGCGGTCGACGTGCCGGTGTCAACTCTCAGCGGTGCACCACCCGCCGGCGCCAGCGCGATCTGCTCTCTTTTCGGGTCCACGATCGCTTTCACGCCGGCCCAGTTGGCCAGCCTCTACGGCACGCACAGCAACTACGTCGCCCAATACACCAAGAGCCTGAACAAAGCCATTGCCTCGGGATACGTCCTCAGCGCCGACAAAGCCTCGCTCCTGGCGCAGGCGGAGCAGGTGCAGTTCCCAGCCTCGTAGGCGTCAGGCCCGCTTTCCTCTCGAGATCGTTCTCGCTATCGGTCTGCCCTCCTCCTCTCCCGTTAGCTTGTCGGCATCATGAGCACTTTGGTCCTATTGCACGGCTTTGGATCGTCCTTCGACCACAACTGGCGGCAGACCGGTTGGGTCGACATCCTGGCTGACTTCGGCGTCACTGTCCCAGCCATTGATCTCCCGGGTCACGGGTCGTCCTCGCCGCTGACCGATCCGGCGGATTACTGCGATGTCGATGAAGAGGTGCGGAACGCATTACCCGTGGAAAGACCCATCGCCGGAGTCGGGTTCTCGGCGGGGGCGGAATTGCTTCTACGTCTTGCTGTCGACGAGCCCGAGCGTTTCGAGCGGATCGTCCTGCTCGGGTTGGGAGACAACGCGTTCGAATCGGGCGATCCAGCAGCACTCGTGGCGGCGCTGGAAAGCAGCGAAGAGCCCGAGGACGTTCGGGCTCGTACCTTCCGTCGGCTGGCCGGGTCCGCGGGAAACGAGCCGAGGGCGCTCTCGGCCTTCCTTCGTCGGCCGCGCCGGACACTCACCGAGACGGACCTGTCGATACTGGATTTCCCGATCCTGGTGGTCCTGGGCGACCGGGACTGGGTGGGGCCAGCCGACCGACTGATGGCGGCACTGCCGTCGGCCTCGTTGGTCACGCTCGCCGGTGTCGATCACTTCGCGACGCCGTCGGACTTCGGGGCGATTGACGCAACGATCAAATTCCTCGGCCTCGAATGATTTCCGCCGCTCGTCCCTTCAGGTGTCCAGGAACGCCGGGACGGTGGGTAGCACCCCTCGAAGATCATCAACTGAGGAACACAACGCCCGGTTAGTCCACGTAGGGTCATGCCAATGGTCACGCCTCGTACGCAAGGGAGCATCGACATCGACGGACTGTCCGTGTTTTACGAGACGGAGGGTGACGGAGAGACCGTCGTACTCCTTCATGGAGGGTTGGCAGACAACTCCACCTGGGCGGCGCAGTTCTCGGGGTTGTCACCGTTCCGCCACGTGGTGGCGCCTGAGCGTCAGGCGCAGGGCCATACCCCAGACCGGCCTGGCCCTTTGACGTATGAGGCCATGACGGAGCAGACGGTCAGCTTCCTGGTCGCTCTTGGCCTCGGGCCGGTTGATCTGCTCGGGTGGAGCGACGGGGGCATGGTGGGGACCCTCATCGCGGCAGAACACCCCGAACTCGTCCGGACCCTGACCGTGACCGGATCGGGGTTCTCCAGCACTGGCTACGTCCCAGGAGCAATGGAAGCACTCGTGTCCCTGACGCCCGGCGATGACGACATGGTGATGTTCGCCGCCATGTACGCCCAGGCCTCGCCGGACGGTCCTGAACACTTCCCCGAAGTGTGGCAGAAGATCCGCACGATGTGGGCCAAGCCCTTCGATTGGACGGAAAAGGTGCGTCAGATCTTGGCACCGACTTTGGTCATCATCGGCGATGACGACTACATCAGCGTGGAACACGCACAGGACTTCTCACGCACGGTCGCCAATGGACAACTGGCCGTTGTGCCAGGAGCGTCTCACCTCGTCCCGATGGAGAAGCCGGATCTCTTCAACCAGCTCGTGCTTCAGTTCATCGCAAACCCGGTTGTCGGGACGATGATGCCGCTCCGGCGTACGACAAAGGAGTAGCGGCGCAGGGGTGCGCCGCCCGACCTTCCGACACGTTCCAAGGTGTTCGGGTCAGGGTGCCCCGTTCGCTGGGACTGAGGGCCGTAGTTAGCGCGGCGACTGGTGCTGCCACAACTTTTACTCCCCGAGAGTTGCCAGCCGAAGAGCTAACATTCGCTGCGTCCACGAGGTGCGAAGGGGAGAAAAGAGATGCCTGAATTCCCTGCGATTACTCACGTGGCGCTCACGGTTACGAACTTTGAACGAAGTGTGCCTTGGTACAAGGATCTTTTCGGTTCGGACCCAATCCTTAACGAGGATACGGGTCCGTTCCAGCGCGTCGCTTGGCTTACCGGCGGAACAATCGTTGGCCTGACTCAGTTCCCTGACATGGACAGCACTGAGCCGTTCAACGAGCGGCGGCCGGGGCTCGATCATCTGGCTTTCGGCTTGCCAACCGTGATGAGTTGAAGGCATGGGAAATCCGTCTGAACGAACTCGGCATCCCCAACGGTGGCATCGTGGACACGCCTCACTACTCGGCATTGTCGTTTCGAGATCCCGACAACATCGCACTTGAGTTCTTCGCACCAGGGAGCTGAGACCGGCGGAGCATCCGACTGCCTATAGGCCATCCCATACCGCCGGGCTAGAGCCGGCGTCGCTATCCGTTCACTTTCGATCAGGCGTCAGCGAGGCGGGGCGGAAAACCGCCCTTGCTAATAGGACCCCAGCTATCGAGTGCTAGTCGGATCAATACCTTGCCTTGGTCAATCATGGCTTGACGGTATTCGTCCCAGTCAGAGTGCTCACCGCTGATGGAACGAAAATAGGTCACCAGACCTTCCATCGCTTCGGGAAGATCAACCACGGCGGCTGTCCCTGAAACCTGGACCCACTCGCCGCCAAAGTCATCAGAGAGAACGCACAGTGCCGCCTGATGGCGCAATCGCAAATTGCGAACCTTGGCTCGGTCTGGATAGCTGGCGATCAGGATCGCACCGTCTGGACTGACACCTATGGTGACTGGTGACATCTGGGGACTTCCGTCGCCTCTTTGCGTGCTGAGGATGGCGCGGTGTCGAGGCCGAATGAACTCTTCCAAACCGGCACGGTCAACGGGCGTATCGGAGGCGATTGGGCGAGCCATCTGGCGACCGTACCATCGAGCAGAAACTGGCCTCTCGGCGCGGGCCGAGTAGCCCCGAACGCCGCTTAGCCGCACCCTTTGGCACTCCAGGGACAGGCGTTCGGTCTTCGCTCGGCGTTAACGTCAAACCAATTGCGAAATCGCAAACACGTCACGCTTCGGAGGCCGCCATGTCCCAGGTCCGTGTTCACAACTTCTCGATCTCCCTGGATGGGTTCGGGACCGGTGAGGGCTTGACGTTCGACGCTCCGTTCGGCCACGCCGGCCATCGTCTGCACGAGTGGGTGTTCCCCACCCGTTTCGGGCGCTCGGTCATCATGGGTCAATCAGGTGGCACGACCGGTGTCGACAACGCGTTTGCGGAACGCCTGGATGTTGGGTTCGGTGCCGAGATCATGGGCCGGGGCAAGTTCGGCCCGCAGACCGGACCGTGGACCGATCTCGGCACCGACGACGAGTGGCGTGGCTGGTGGGGGCCGAACCCGCCGTTCCACACACCGGTGTTCGTGCTCACGCACCATCCGCGCCCGTCGATCGAGATGGAGGGTGGCACCGCGTTCCACTTCGTCGACGCTTCTCCGGAGGAGGCTCTTGACCTCGCCCGGCAGGCCGCCGGCGAACTCGACGTGCGCATCGGAGGTGGTCCGACTGTCGTTCGCGAGTTCCTCGCCTCCGACCTCATCGACAGCCTCCACGTCGTGCTGGTGCCGATCCTTCTCGGCCGTGGTGTTCGACTGTGGGACGGGCTCGAAGGCCTCGAGGAGCGCTACGACATCGAGGCAGTCTCGTCACCGAGCGGTGTCATCCATCTGACCTTCACACGCCGATGACCGATCTCTGCTGACGAGCTAACGACCTGTCACCATTCGCCGGGACCGGGGGCAATCGACGAGAGACTGCCTGTCGTGCTGCCCCGCGCCAACGGCAACATGGGGGAGCACAGTTAGGGTTCGACCTTATGACTGATGATCTGGTCGTTCGTGCCAACAATGGACGGACTTTCGAGGACGCCCCTGACAGCGGCCGAATCATCATTTCTGGTGCAGAGACAGGCGGCGCCTATTCGATCATGGAATCAACGTCGCCCCTCGGTTGAAGTCGTCAGAAGTGGGAGACATGAGATTTGGCCCGCATCAACACGCCGCGAGCGAAGAGGTCTTCATCGTTCGTCAGGGCTCGATCGACCTCCTCCTCGGAGATGCCGTCCTCACCCTTCGCCCAGACGACGTCGTGCGGGTGACTGCGGGGACCCGACACGGCTACTGGAATAGCTCTGACTCCCAGGTCACGATGTTGGTCGTTTTCTGCCCGGGTGGCTTTGAAGAACTGTTCGCAAAGTATGGGTCCGATCAGTCCGACCCGCTGGGTAATGGTTTTGTGGCCGACGCTGGGCAGCACTTCGCTACGAAGTTTGAAGTGCGCGCCCCGTAGGAGCCGATCTTCGGACAGAGCACAGAGTGTCCTGACGGGGCAGCCGGACTTCGTCTGGTCAACTCCAGCCGGGACGAGGGCCAATTTTCATTTCGCCCTCAGTCGGTGGTGAACTCGTTTCGTGCGGATTGTGGTTGCTGGCGCGGGTATCGCTGGCTTGGCCTTGGCCGGCGGGCTGCAGAGCCGGGGGCACGACGTTACGGTCCTAGAGGCGTCACCTGAACTCCGGACCGGTGGGGCCGCAATCTCGGTGTGGAACAACGGTGGCTTGGCCTTACGGCGACTGGGTGTGGAACTCGAAGGTCACGGAAGAGTGATCGAGCAGCTCGAGTCATGGTCTTCAAAGGGTTCGTGTGTCGGACGGGTAGACGCCGCCCGTCTCAACCGCACCTTCGGTGTCGATGCCGTCGCAATTCCGCGGGGTGAGATTCTCCAGCAATTGGCCGCCGGGCTGCATCCAGGCACCATCCGCTTCGGCGCGTGCTGCAGCTCGGTGCGACTTTTGGCGGATCGGGCGGAAGCGCGATTGGCGGATGGCGAGCGACTGGAGGCTGACCTGGTCGTCGGAGCCGACGGGCATAGATCAGTGGTCCGCTCGCTTTTCGCACCCGCTGGGCCCGTGACGCCGACCGGGTGGGCATCTCTCCAGGGCCTGACTGCGGCTCCGCTGGCGCTCACCGATGGAACGACGTCGATCTATGCAACCGGGACCGAGGGCGGTGTCGGCCTTATGCCGGCAGGCCGAGGTCTCCTTCAGTGGTGGTTTGACGTTCCGTGGGCTCCGGAGCCCCTGCCGTCGTCAGTCGCATCCTGGTTGAGGGATCGCTTTGGCCGATGGCAGCAACCCGTGCGAGACCTGCTCGAGGTCATCTCTGATGAGGACATAGAACCGTTCCCTCATGGCTGGCATTCGGTACCTCAAGAGCTGCAGAAGGAACGGATCGCGCTCATTGGCGATGCGGTGCACGCCATCCCTCCGGTGCTCGCTCAAGGGGCGAACCAGTCCCTCGAGGACGCCTGGGTGCTGTGCCGAGAACTCGATGCGTCGCCTTCAACGTCGGCTGCACTTGAGGCCTATCAGAAGGAAAGGCGACCCAAGGTGGTCGCGATATCTCGAGTCGCCAGACGGCCAATGCTGCGCCTCTACGGGCTTGCCGGTCGCGTCCCTCGTTGGGCGTCCGTCCCCGAGACGATCTGTACGTGGTCGTGGGGAACCATGATGCGGAGATTCAGCAGCACCCTGTCCTCCGCGTAAAAGCTATCCAGACCCCTGCCCCAGTACACCGGATTGGGCAGTCAGAGCCCGCTGGCAGTTCGGATTGGCATTCGGACTGAGCGGAGCGGGACGATGGCGTGGTGGCAGGACTGGATCGGGTGCAACAGGGCGGGAGCCTGCCGACCCTGAGAATCGACCGTTCACTGTCGCGGTCGATGAAGCTTTACAGCGACGACCCGCTCCGTTGGTTCGGGCAGGCGGCGGAGATGGGCCCAATCGTCGCCATCAAGTTCGGACCGATCACGCCGACCTACGTGCTGAACGATCCAGAGGTTGCGCGGTCCCTGCTTATCACTGACGCCAAGGCGTGGAAGCGGCCACCAACCACCATCTATCCGATCCGCCTGTCCATAGGCGAGAACCTTTTCACCCAGTCAGAGCGGGACTGGTCAATACTCCAGCCGTCGCTCGCGCCCGACTTCCGCCGACGGGCACTCGATCCGCGTCTGGCGCAGGCTGTCGCGCTCATTGAGGACGAAGTCAGCGCGATCCCTTATGACGTCGAGATCGATTTCGACCAGGTGATGGGTCGAATCGCGCTCATCGTTGCCACCTGGGTGCTCTTCGGCGAGCACCTCGAGCGGGGCCGGGCGGATGAACTGGTGTCACACCAGCGGGTCGTGATCAATTGGTTGGCCGAGCGAATCGAGTCACGGCAAGCAGCCATGCCAGTGGCGCTCGGGCGCCACGCGCGCCGGATGCGGGCGCACAAGGCGGTCACCCTGGCATACGCCGACGAGATCGTTGCGGCGCGACGCCGGTGTGGTCCAAGAGGTGACGTCCTCGACGCCCTCCTCGCGACGCGGTCCCGGGGCCGGGCGATGTCGCGCTCCGAACTGTCGACCCACGTTGCCGGTCTCTTCGGTGCCGGAAACGAGACCACTGCGGCCGCGTTGTGCTGGGCGGTCGCGCACGGCGCCACCCATCCGCGCGAATGGTCCAATCTGCGCGACGACCCAACGACCGTGACGAACTTCGCCGCTGAGACCCTGCGGCTGAGTCCTCCCGCCTGGGGCATCCCCCGGTCGCCGGTCGGCGCCCGCAGCGTCGTCGTCACCGCCGGGTCGATCCGGGTTCGCGTCTGGCCGCTACAGATGGTCGACGTCAACGTGTTCGGAATGAGTCGAGACGAGACGGTCTGGCCGAACGCTTCAACCTTCGATCCGGGACGACACCAGCAGCTCTCAAAGACCCAAGAGCGAGCGCTCATTCCGTTCGGGTTGGGTATCCGTGGCTGCATCGGGCAGCACATGGCGTTGTCGGAACTCCACGCCGCGCTGGGCGCACTTTCGCGCCACGGTGACGTTGAAGTCGACGGGACGCCAGAGGGCCATCCGACTTTCACCCTCAGAGTGCGCGGGGGTCTTCATGGGAGGTTTCGACGGCTTCCAAACAAGGCAACAGCTGGCGCCTGAGGATGATCCCTCAAGGGGAAGCCCGGTACGCCGGGACGGCTACGAGCGAGCCGGCTCTCTTCGTTAGTAAGGATCTCGACGTTGTCTGAGCAATTCCACGGTCAATCGTCGAGTTGGTTCCACGGGACGTGGTCGCCGCGGTGGCCCGCTGAATCCTGACTCCTTTGATTGGCGGGCGTTCGGTGGGATGCCGACCGGGTGGGACCTTGGTCTGATCGAGAAAAGTTCGAACCGTCGTGGTAAATCGAAGGCAGACCAGACTCTCCTGTAGTGATGAGCGGCTCCAGCATCCCCCGGCGTCTGCGCAAAGGCACGGACCTTAGTGACGAGCAGGCCGGCACGGGAGGCGACGTCGAGACTCAATTCGTCGCATTTGTGCGCGAGCACGAGCCACGGCTGCGGCGAGCCTTCGTCGCTGCCTACGGCAGCCATCGCGGTCGAGAAGCAACGGCCGAGGCTCTGGCGTTTGCCTGGGAGCACTGGGACCGACTGTCGAACGTGGAAAACGTGCCCGGCTACCTGTTCCGGGTGGGACAGAGTCGCACCCGGAACCGGCGGCGGGAACTGAGATTCGTTCTGGAGCAATCAACAGAGCCGACGTATGAACCAGGCCTTCTCCCTGCCCTCAAGTCGCTCACCCCTCGACAAAGGACAGCAGTCGTCCTCATTCATGGCTTCGGCTGGACACTGCGGGAGGTGGCGGAACTCACCGGGACGAAGGTCACCACCATCCAGAACCATCTCGAACGGGGACTCACAAAGCTCCGCCGCCAATTGGAGGGAGTCTCCAGATGACCGAACCCGACTTGTCCCAGAATCTGCGCACAGCCATCGACTCGGCGGCCCAACCCGTGACGGCAAATGAAGCTCGTCTCCGCTCTGGGGTCACTCACTCTCCCACGAAGCAGGGTGCACGCCCGCGGTGGTCCAACCGGCCACGCGTCGCCGTAATCGCCGTCGCCGCGGCAGCGCTGGCCGTGCTCGTCGGCCTCGTGGGGAGCGACTCTTTCGTGGGCGGCGATCACGGCCGCAGAGCCGTGTTGGTCCCACCGACCTCGAATCTGGCCATGCGACTCGTGGATTCGAGCAGTTCCCCGTTCAGGTCGATCGGGGGAGGCGCACAGAGCGGGAACCTAGAATGCGTCACCGCCTCGGTCTGTTATGCCGCCAATTCGGTGGCCTCACCGGACGGATGGTCGATCGAACGAACGACAGATGGCGGAAGGACATGGCACGCCGTCGCTGCTCTTCCGAACCACGGACTTCTCACCTGGCCTCTTGCCTGCCCAACGACAGACGACTGCTTTGGCTCGGTTTCGTACCTCGGGGACGAGTCTGGTGCGCCGCCTGCACCACAACTTGCCGTCACCACTGACGGTGGGGCCCAGTGGAAGGTCAAATCGGTCACGATACCGCCCGCGTTGAGCGGATCCTCCATCGACCAGATTTCCTGTGCCACCACCCAGCGTTGCGTCGTTCATGTCTTCAACGGCGCAGAGGGCTCGAGCACAGCCGAGGGCACGTTCCTCACCACGGACGATGCCGGCGCCACGTGGAAGCCCGCGACAGGGGTGCCCACCGCTGCGTCGGCATCACTGTGGACTCTGAAATGCGACCCCGATGGGGCTTGTCTCGGGCTGGTACCGACTGGAACCGTCTCGGACCCCAGTGCCGAAGGCATCGATGCCCTGCGCTCCAGCGACGACGGAGAGACGTGGACGGTGACGTCGGCCCATCTCGCGATGGGTCCGGGCACACTCTTGATCTCTTGCGGCGACGCCCTCCACTGTTTGGCGGCCTACAACGCCAACAACGGCACGAACATCGGTCTTGCCACCACTTCAAACGGTGGAGGCACGTGGAAGGTCTCGATTGCGCCGTCCTCGTGGCCGAACACCGCCGTCGCGGTGAGTTGCGCTGATCCGGCGGACTGCTTCGTCTCGGCATCGGGTGGGACTCAACAGGGTTACGCCAACCCGGTTATCGAGGCGACGCACGATGGCGGCACCACATGGACGACCCTCATGCTGCCGACGCTGACGGACTCACCTCTTGTGATCGTGTACCCGTTGAGTTGCCCCGTCGCGGCGGGCTGCATCGGGGTGGCAGCAACGGCGCAAGAGTTCTCTCCGCCTCGAACGCCACCCCCTCCGGGCACCACTCCGCCGAGTGAACAGCGAGTGATCATCTCCAATCTCTCCTCCAGCTGATCGAGAGACCCACTCACGCTCACGGTTATCCGCCGAAGTTGGCGTGCCCATATCGCCGGGACGTGGCGATATGACGCTTGCCAGGTAACACCTCCGATCGAACAGCGCGTTTACGATCTGACCTGTGACGAAGCCGAACCGCCATGTCGCGTTTGAGGCTGCATTCAACTGCCGGGATCTGGGCGGATACGAGACGACCGACCGTCGACGCGTCCGCTGGGGTGTTGTCTACAGATCGGGATCGCTTCATCGACTAACGATCGCGGACCTGGAGTCCGCAAATCAGCTTGGTCTTCGCACGGTTATAGATCTGCGATCGAGCGCCGAACTCGAGCGTTCTGGCCGCTTCTCGGGAATCGCTGTTGCGTTCCATCACACTCCGCTCTTCGAAGAGGACTCCCTCCCTTTCAAGTGGGCCGAGCCGGACGATCCGGAACCTCCGCCGGGGGAGGACTATTTGGCCATCGCCGAAAATGGAGCGAGCGCGTTGGCCGTTGCCTTTGACATCATCGCTGAGTGTGAATATCCCGTGGTCTTCCACTGTGCGGCAGGAAAAGACCGGACGGGGATCCTGGCGGGATTGTTGCTCTCGGCGTTGGGCGTCTCTGATGAGACCATCGTGAGAGACTACGAACTCACCAACCGGTCTTTGGCCGCTCATCTCTCCTGGGCCAAGGTAAACGACCCTAAAGAAGCAGCCGAAATCGCCGCACGCCCTGCGTGGTTGTTGCGGTCGTCAGGACCCGTGATCAAGGCGTTCCTCGAAAGCCTCCGCAGGAGGCACGGCTCCATCGATCGCTACCTGAATGGGCTGGGGGTGAAGAAGCAGACCCTAGACACTCTTCGAGTGCGACTGCTTGAGCCCTAAATCGAGGAGGGTGCTCCAGTTCGCCTGATCGAGGCGTGTTGGTCGCTTGCCCTCCAGCGTTTGATCCACGGAACTGCAGGACATGGGCGGTGCAGTGCTGCCAAGCGTGCGATCAACCGGCCCGCGACAATGGACCGTGGTTTTTGGTTCGCCCAGATGAAGCATCCGTGGACCCCCGTGTTGGTCGTGCTCGTCGGCACGGCGCTGGCCGCCGGGGCAACGCTCGCCGCGATTTCCGGCTCCACTCCTCCCAAGGCGTTGAGTGGCTCGGGCCACCTCGCCCTTTCGGCGCCTTCGCGTCCTGCGCGAGGGGTACTCGCTTCGCGGCGGCCAACGGGACGGCGTGCACCACGAGCATCGACTACCACCACCACAGTTCCAACGACTTCCGGCCTGGTTCCCCTCGCCGGCTGCCCCGTGCCCCCGCAACCGCCGGCCCCGCCGTCGCCGCCTCCGTGGCACCCAGCGGCTCTCGTGACGTCGCTTCCGCCGGTGGAGGCGCCGGCGCCGTGGACCTCACATGTCGCGGCACTGACCGGAAAGGGCATGTGGATCTGGGAGTGGGACAGCACTGATGGCGGCGACGCCGACGCGATCGTGCAGCAGGCCGTCTCGGCGGGGCTGCACCAGCTGTGGATCCGCGTGGGTGACTCGATGAACGGCTTCTACGGCGCCGAGGAGCTCGATTCACTCGTGCCCGTCGCCCACGCCCACGGCCTTGCCGTGATCGCGTGGGGGTTCCCGTACCTGTGGGACCCGGTCGGCGACGCCCAGTGGACCGCTCAGATCCTCGACTGGCGCGCGCCCGACGGCCAGCAAGTCGACGGCTACAGCGCCGACATCGAGGAGGCGACCGAAGGCGTGATGCTGAGCGCCCAACGGGCTGCCGTCTACCTCGAGCTTGTTCGGCAAGCCGCCGGTAGTCGGCTGGTCGTAGCCACCGTCTACCCTCCGAGTGACGCGAGCTGGGACGGTGGCTATCCCTACCAGGCGATGGCGCCCTACGTCGATGCGTTCGCTCCGATGATTTACTGGGAATGCACCGATCCCGGGACCGACACCACACTCGACGTCGCTCGCCTCTCGACGCTCCGGCCCGTGTACGTCATCGGACAGGCTTTCAACTTCGCCGGCACCGGCGGCCGGACCGTCTCACCGAGCGCAGCGGAGATCACCGAGTTCCTGAACGCCAGTCGGCGGGCCGGCGCGCTCGGCGCGTCGTTCTGGGTTTGGCAGGACGCCACACCCCCGGAGTGGGCCGCTGTGTCCGGGTTCTCTTGGAGCTCGGTCGGGATCCGGCCGACGCCGCGACCCGTCAGCCCAAAGCGACCGCGATCCTGACGCGGGCCAATGATGGCGGCTCATGCGACGCGGCCGGGGAGGGCGTCGCCTCGCTTTCCGTGCTACTCGCCTCGAAGCATTTGCGACTGCGCGATGTCGCGCAGTCGTGATTGAGCGACGAGCCAATCGCTTGATCGCTTTTCTCGACCTTCCTGCAGCACGTGGTGCACTCCGGCGGGGCTCTCCGTACGCGCTCCGCATCGTCGGCAGACCGCTATTCGGCCGTTCGTTTCGGGCGCATGATGTTGGTCGAGCTGTGCAGCGAGGTGCGACGACTCAGAAGAGGTCATAGGTCCTCCTTGGGGCGCATCCGTCGGATCGCCGGTCTGGAACGATCTCCACGCCTTGCGGACGAACACGCTTTGTCCCGCATCCACCTTACGCCCACGAGGACGCCTGAGTTCGCCGGCTTCGAGCGCATCGGACACCCGGAGCGTCAGGCTGCCTCATGGATGGTGACCGGCCCACCAGCAGCCCGACCCTCGGGCGAGGCGTTCCGCCTTTGTGTCCAGCCGCAGACGGTACCCGCACCCTCCCCCGATCTTCCGCTCAGGACACTCGCGTCCCGAGTACGCAGAACTCATTCCCCTCTGGGTCCTGCAGCACGATCCAGGTCTCCTCCCCTTGCCCAATGTCCGCAGGCGTGGCTCCGAGCGCGAGCAGTCGGTCGACCTCGGCATCCCGGTCGTCCGGGCGAAAGTCGAGGTGCAGGCGATTCTTGGTCGTCTTCTGCTCTGGAACGGGCACGAACAGGAGTCCAGGGAGACGATCTGCAGTCGGTCGGATCTCGAATTCATCAGGATCGTCGTTGACGACAACCCAATCGAGGGCCGCTCGCCACCATCGCCCGAGGGCGCGGGGGTCGCGCGCATCGACGATCACCTGTTCCCATTCGAGGGTCATTGGCCGAGCGTAGAAGAGTCAGGCGTCCGGGCTCTTCCATATGGCTGCAAAGGACATCGTCGAGCATCTCGATCCGGTGGGTCGTTACGTCGTCGACATTCCTCCAAAGAACATAAGGATCCTCTGGATCCGGCCGTCCGGACTTGCCTCAACCACATCGATACCTTCGAGCACGAGGTTCCCTCCAGAGTCGACGATCTCCCACCCGTAGCGTGCGAAACCGCTGTGCGAGTCGATCTTCGTGGCGATCTTGACCGTGGCACCGGGAAATCGAGCTGCGAAGCCCGTGATCCGTTCCAAGATCTCTTCGCGACCCATAAATCTGCCGTTGGGTTCGATCAGCTCGCAGTCGTCGCTCAACGCGGCCTCGAGAAGTGACAGCCGAGCGTCAGCATCGGCCGCATTCCAAGCCTGGTCGTATCTTTCGATAGCCGCTTCCACGACCGATCCTCCTTGTGCTTTGGGCGCTGGGAAATCGCCTTCACGATATGCAGACCTCGAAGAGGAAGGACCTCCGCCGAGCAGGACCCATCCGAGCCGGTCAGGTAGACACGAGCCGCCGATCGCCCTGTTGAGCACCAACGGAGGCGGGTTTTGATCCTTTGACAGACCGAAGATCGTTCTCAGGCGCCTCGCAACATCTGAGGGTACGGTGAGATGCGGTCTCGTGGGCCGAGTTTTGCGAAGGAACTGGAGATCACGGTGGCGTACGGAGTTGTGCACTTCTTTCCCGGCGGTACGCAGGATCAATATGACGCGGTTGTGGCGGTTGTGCACCCGAGCGGGAGCCCACGCCCGAAAGGCGAGACACTTCACGCAGCGGGAGCATCCGAAGGCGGCTGGACAGTGGTCGCGATGTACGACGCGAAGGCCAATTGGGAAGCCTTCCGTGATGGGACGCTCCTCCCCGCGCTGCAAAAGGGGATCGAGGCTGGCTTCTCCACCCCACCCCAGGAGAGTGGATTCGAGACCCATGTCCTCATTCCGTAGCCGTTGAGGAGAGGCTGACCGCCGTACTCCTTGGCCGCGAGGGTGGAAAAGCGTGTTGCCGGCGCCATCTCCCGCTTGCTACATCGGCCTCAAGCGGCGGGCGGGTGTGGCTGGGCGCGCCGGTACTTCCACCACGTGTCGAGCACGACGCGGCCGTAGCGGAACCCGAACAGCCAGTTCTTGCCCTTCTTCGTCGTTCCTGACGCGCGGGGGTACCAGACGGTCGGCCGTTCCGCCACGCGCCAGCCGCGCTTCATGGCGATGATGAGGAGCTCGGCCGTCTGGTACTGCGGCTGGATCAGCCGGTAGGCGATGTCGTCGAGCATGCTGACGCGCAACGCCCGGTAGCCGTTCGAGGTGTCGGTCAGTTTCGTGTGGCCCATGGCGCTCATGATCCAGGAGAACACCCGCACGCCGGCCTTGCGAGTGGTGTCCGTGGTCGTGTCCGTGCCCAGGATGCGCGACGCCACGACGAAGTCCGCCTCGTCGTCCACCAGGGGCTGGAGCATGACCGGGATCTCGGCCGGGTCGTTCTGGCCGTCGGCGTCGAGCGTGACGACGTACTGCGCGCCGAATTCGATGCAGAGGGAGTAGCCGACCCGCAGCGCGTACCCGTGCCCGAGGTTTTCCTCGAGCACGAAGGTGACGGCGTCCGACTTCTTGGCGACCTCGTCGGTCTTGTCCGTACCGCCGTCCACCACCACGAGGGTCGTCACGGCGAGGCCGCACGCCTCCTTCGGCACGGCGGCCAGCACGGAACCGATGTTGTCCTCCTCCTCATACGCGCAGATGAGCGCCACGACGGGGGTGAACTTGAGGTCCGGGTAGCGGGCGTCGAAGTCGCGGCGTGAAGCCTCGATGACGCGGCGCGCCTGACCGGGGTCGGTCTGGATGCTGGCGCCCGAGGTGGCGCCACGGGAGGGGGTCAAAAGGAGCGGGGCGTGCCGAAGACCGAGCGGACCATGGGCTCGAAGTGCGAGAGCGGCTTGGTGGGGTAGTCGGGGTCGAAGCTCGTCTGGTCCCAGTCGTCGGCGAACTGCTCGGCCAGCGCGTACCAGGCCTCACCGACGTACTTGTCCCGTGCGTTGGGGTCCTGCCCCAGATACTCGTAGTAGTGCTTGCCCTGGAAGTCCTGGTGGGCCTCGATCATGTGGTACGTGTCCGCACTGACGTAGGGCTTGAGGATCTCGGCCGCGATGTGCGGGTGGTTCATTACCGAGACGGCCTTGCCGATGTCGTGGCAGAGCGAGGCGACGACCACCTCGTCGGAGGCGCCCGCCTCCTCGGCGCGCGTCGCCGTCTGCAGCGAGTGCACGAGCTGGTCGACCTCGAAGCCGTCGGTGATGTCCTCGAGCGATGCGAGCATGGCCAGGACCCGCTCGGCCACGCGGGGCTGGTTCTCCATCGACTCGACGATGATGTGCTGCCACTGCTCGGCGGTCGACTCGTCCATCCGGGTGAACGTCATGGTGCAAGTATCTCCTTTGGTGGGGCTACGAGGCCAGCAGGTCGAGGACGTCCGCCGCGGAGACCGAGCGGTCATAGGCCGCCGGGTCGGCCCGATCCGAACCGGGGCGGCCGGCCAAAAAGGCCAGCGTGGAGCCCACGGCGCGCAAGAGCTCGCGGAGTTCGGGGGGCGGTGGGAAGTACTCGTCCTCCGTGGTGATCGTCACCTCGGTGACGCCGTGGGCCGGGGCGAGACGGGCGATGACGTCCTCGACCAGGGCTTCGGGGGCCGAGGCGCCGGCCGTGACGCCCACGGTCCCGGTGAGGTCATCGGGGAGCTCGTCGGCCTCGTTGATCCGCAGGACCCGGGGGCAGCCCCCTGCCCTCGCCACTTTCTCGAGGGCCACGGTGTTCGAGGAGTTGGCCGAGCCGATGACGACGACGGCGTCGGCCTCCGAGGCGATGGCCTTGAGGGCGGCCTGGCGGTTCGTCGTGGCGAAGCACAGATCGCTGCGGTTGGGCATCCAGAGGTCGGGGAAGCGCCGGCGGGCGGCCTCCATGAGGCCACGCCATTCGTCGTGGCTCAAGGTCGTCTGGGCCAGGAGGGCGACCGGCGCCGCCGCCGGGTCGAGGTCCGACAGGGCGTCGAGGTCCTCCTCGTGCTCGAGCAGGCGGACGGAATCGGGCGCCACGGCCATGGTGCCCACGGCCTCCTCGTGGCCGGCGTGGCCGACGTAGAGGACGGTGTAGCCCTTCTTGGTGCGGACCTTCATCTCGTGGTGGACCTTGGTGACGAGCGGGCAGACGGCGTCGACGACGACACCTTCGGAGGCACGGGCGGCATCGACCACGGCGGGAGCCGAGCCGTGGGCACTGAGCATCAAGGGGGCGCCGAGCGGCACCTCGGTGACGTCGTCGACGAAGATCACGCCCTGGTCGCGGAAGCGCTCGACGACGTGCCGGTTGTGCACGATCTCGTGGTAGCAGTAGACGGGCGGCTCGAAGACCCGGACCATCCAGGCCAGCGCTTTGATGGCCTTCTCGACGCCGGCGCAGAAGCCTCGGGGCTGCGCCAGCATGACTCTGTCGACTCCGGGCACAAAGTCCAGGTTATCGGCACTAATCTGGTCGATATGTCAGCCCCTACGGTGACTTCGGTCACCGAGGCGTCGCCGGCAGCCCGCGCCGGCCTGGCGGTGGGCGACGAGCTCCTCAGTATCGATGGGCACGAGCCGCGCGACGTCATCGATTTCCAACGCCTGAGCGACGGCGCCGACCTCGGCGTCCTGGTCAAGCGCGCCGGCGCGCCCCTGCCACGCCTGGTGCGGGTCGGCAAGGAAGCCGGGGAGCCGCTCGGCGTGGAGGTCTCCTCGGCCGTCTTCGACCGCATCCGGACGTGTGACAACCACTGTGCGTTCTGCTTCATCTACCAGCTGCCCAAGGGCATGCGGCGCAGCCTCTACCTCAAGGACGACGACTACCGGCTCTCCTTCCTCTACGGGAATTTCACGACGCTGACCCGGTTCACCGAGCTGGATGCCGAGCGGATCTTGACCGAGCGCCTGGGCCCGCTGTTCGTGTCGATCCACACGACGGACCCCGACCTGCGGGCGCACATGTTGCGCAACCCCAAGGGCGCCACGAGCCTGCGCTGGCTGTCCGTGTTGCTCGAGGGCGGCATCGAGGTGCACGGGCAGGTCGTGGTGTGCCCGGGGGTCAACGACGGGGCGGCGCTCGAGGACACGCTGGCCGGGATCCTGGACCGCTACCCGGGGCTGGCCAGCGTCGGTGCCGTGCCGCTCGGGGTGAGCCGCTACTCGAACGAGGCCGAAATGCGCCCGCACACGCGCGACGAGGCGATCGCCGTGGTGGAGACGATCGAGCAGTGGCAGGGCGTGTTCACGCGGGCGCTGGGCCGGCGGATGATCTTCGCCGCCGACGAGTACTACCTGTTGGCCGGGCGCGACTTCCCCACCGCGCGGCGTTACGACGGCTTCCCCCAGCACGAGAACGGGATCGGCATGGCGCGCTCGTTCGCGGCGTCCTTCGAGCGCCCGGGTGGCGCCGGCCCGGGGGGCGTGCGCCACGGCTTCTTCGCGTCCGTCGACGCGGCACCCGCCGAGGGGTATCGAGCGCTGCGGGTCGCCGTGGCGCCGGGCGGGGCGGACGACCGCCCGGTCACGGTGCTGACGGGCACGTACGGGGCGCGCGTGCTCGCCCCGCTCGTGGCCGCGCACGGCCGCGCCGACGTGGTCGTCCATGAGGTGGCGAACGACTTCTTCGGCGGGAACATCGGCGTCGCCGGGCTCCTCACGGGGGAGGACCTGGGCCGCGCGCTCGAGGGCGCCGCCGAAGGCCGGCGCTACCTGCTGCCCGACGCCTGCCTCAACGAAGGCCGCTTCCTCGACGGGTTGACCCTGGCCGACCTGCCCCGTGAGGTCGAGGTGGTGCCTTCGGACGGCGCGTCGTTGCGGCGCGCCCTGGACGGCACGTCGTTCCGGCCGGCCTGCGCCGCATGACGCTCCCGATGCTGGTGATCGCCGGGCGCCCGAACGTCGGCAAGTCCTCGCTCGTGAACCGGATCGTGGGCAGCCGGGCTGCCGTGGTCGAGGAGGAGCAGGGCGTCACGCGCGACCGCAAGGTCCTCACGGCGGACTGGGCGGGGGTGCCGTTCTCTGTGATGGACACCGGCGGGTGGCTGGCCGGCGGCGACGCGCTCGAGGAGAAGGTGAGCGAGCAGGCCGAGCGCGCCCTGGCGGAGGCGGACGTCGTGCTCATGGTCGTCGACGTCACGACCGGGGTGACCGAGGAGGACCTGGCGGCGGCCAAGGTGATCTTGCGCTCGGGGGCCCCGGCCCGCCTCGTGGTCAACAAGGTCGACGACGCCACGCGGGAGGCCTCGTCGTGGGAGTTCGTGTCTCTCGGACTCGGCGACCCCTTCCCGGTCAGCTCCCTGCACGGGCGCGGGACGGGCGACCTGCTGGACGAGGTGGTCGGCCTCTTTCCCGGTGCGGCGCGCAACGACGGCGCCGACGCCGGCGCGGAGGAGGTGGCCGCGGCCGCGGGTGAGGGTGACGGCAGCGAGGAGCTGGCGCCCGGCACGCCGCGGGTGGCCATCATCGGGCGCCCCAACGTCGGAAAGTCGACGCTCTTCAACCGCCTGCTGGGCGAGGAACGCTCGATCGTGCACGACCTGCCCGGCACCACGCGCGACGCCATCGACACCGTGGTCGAGACACCGGAGGGCCCGGTGTGCTTCATCGACACCGCCGGGCTGCGCCGGCCGTCGAAGACCGACCGCGGCACCGAACAGCACGCGACGCTGCGGGCGCTGCGGGCGCTCGAGCGCGCCGACATCGCCATCCTGGTCATCGACGCCACCATCGGCGCCTCGCACCAGGACCAGCGGCTGGCCGAGCGCATCGGCGTATCGGGCTGCCCGGCCATCGTGGTCCTCAACAAGTGGGACCAGGTGGCGACGGACGAGCGCGACGACGTGCTGGCCGGGGTCGGTGACCGGCTCGCCTTCCTGGGTGCGGCGCCCGTCCTCAAGATGTCGGCGCTGTCCGGCAAAGGGGTGCACCGCATCCTGCCCGCCCTGCGCGACGCCGAGCAGGCGTACCACCAGCGCGTGCCGACCGGCGCCCTGAACCGGGCGCTGCAGGAGTTGCAGGCTCGTCAGCCCGCGCCGCGGGCGCGCATCCGCTACGCGGTGCAGGGGGCCATCGACCCTCCGACGTTCACGCTCTTCGCCAGCGGGCGGCTGCCGCAGACGTATCTGCGGTACATCGAGCGCGGGCTGCGCGAGAAGTTCGACTTCGGCCCGACGCCGATGAAGCTGCGTGTGCGCCTTGGCGGCAAATGAGGGCAACGCCCTGATGCCGTGGTGCGAGGAGTGCGACGCGCTCGTCGAAGACGAGGACCTGGGTGACGAAGGCGAGTGCCCCACCTGCGGGACGATCCTGGCCGAGCAGGAGCGCGGTCCGATCCCGTGGTACTTCAAGGCGATGATCGTGGCGAGCATCATCTATCTCGGCTACCGGGGCTATCAGGGCGTGACCTGGGTCGCCGCCCACGTGTAGCGTCCTGCGCCGTGCCGATCTACGAGCTGGACGGGGCGACTCCCCGCATCGACCCCGAGGCCTACGTCCATCCCGACGCGGTCATCATCGGTGACGTCACGCTGGGCGCGGAGTCGAGCGTGTGGCCGCAGGCCGTCCTGCGCGGCGACTACGGGACGATCACCGTGGGCGCAGCGACGTCGATCCAGGACGGGACCGTGATCCACGCCGGGCCCGGCTTCCCGACGATCATCGGCGACAGCTGCGTCATCGGCCACCTCGCGCACCTCGAGGGCTGCACCCTCGAGGACGAGTCGCTGGTCGGCTCGGGCAGCGTCGTGCTGCACCACGCCGTCATCAGCCGGGGGGCGACGGTGGGCGCCAACGCGGTGGTGCCGAACAACATGGTGGTGCCGCCCGGCTTCCTCGCCCTGGGCGTGCCGGCCAAGGTCTTCGAGGGCCGCTCCGACGTGCCGATGATCAAGCTGTCGGCCGCCCAGTACGTGCTCAACGCCAAGCGCTACCGCACCTCGTTGCGCCGCCTCGACTGAGCCCGGGGACCGGGGTTACTTCTTCTCGCCGCTCAGGTGGGCGGGGAAGACGTCGGTGCCGAACGGGGCGAGGCCCTTGGCGGCGGCGAAGCCGAGGTGGCCCTCGCCGTCGTTGCCGCCAGTCGTGAGGCCCAAGAGATCCTCGTAGCTGCGCAACGCCGAGTAGTGGTCGTAGGTGCCGGCCGTGTCGGTCGACCCCGCCACGATGTACTTCGAGTTGAGGAGGAGGGCACCGATCTGGCCGCCGCCGGGAGCCTGGCTGTCCGTCGAGTCGCCCGCGTTGCCCGGCGCGTGGGTGTTGGGGCCGGACTGCTCGTTGCAGCACGCGGTGTCGGCGTCGCTCCCGCCCAGATCGGACTCATCGAACGTGACGACCACGAGCAGGTCGCCGTGCTTGTAGGCGGGGGAATTCAAGATCAGCGGCATCCACGCCGCCAGGAACTGGTCGGCCCCGGTCAGGCCGCCGACGTGGCCGCCGGTGCTGTTCGGGCCGGCGCAGGTGTCGTCGTGCCCGTCGCTGCAGAGGTTCGGGGTGATGAAGCCGAAGCGCGGTGTCGTGGCCTCGCTGCGCAGGTCCTGGGCCAGGTGGCCCGAGGGTGCGGGCGTGCCGTTCGCCTGCAGCGTGCCGAGCGGCACCACGTTGGCATTGCACTCCGCCGTGTTGTCGATGACCGAGTGGAACCAGACGAACGGGTTGTGCCGCGTCGTGTACTGGTCCTGGGGCGTCGCGACCTCGGCCGTGTCCGGGGCGCCGATGGCGGGGTGGCCGCAGTCCGTGCCGCCGGTCGGGTCGGCCGTCCCCCCGTCGCGCGACGGCGTGTTGCCCATGTCCTGCTCGTAGGCGCGCCACGAAGCGACGTGCGTCTTGTGGTTCGGCGGGTACTTGGCGTCGAGCTGCGAGGCGATGGTCTTGACCGAGGACGGGTAGACGCAGCCTTCCCCGTCGACCTGGCCGGGATTGGCGGCTTGGTCGGCATCGGGCGTGCCCGGTGTGACGTTCGCGTAGGTGAAGCCGTTGTCGGCGCAGTCGGCCTGGGTGTCCTCCGTCGGAGCTTGGCCCGAGACCTGCGCGATGTAGTTGTCGAGGCTGTCGTGGCCGATGGCGTAGTAGTTCTGGAGGAGCTCGCCCTTCTTGCGCAGCGTGCCGTTCAGGTACGTGGCCGGCGAGCCGGGGCCGAACGTGGCGTCGTAGCCCTCGTTCTCGAACTCGACGACGAGGATGTGGTTGATCTTCCCGGGCGCCAGGGCGGCGCGGGTGACCTTCGTCGTGGCGTGCGTGGTGTGCGTGGCGGCGCCCGCGTCGGGTGCGGCACCGAGGGCGAGCGCCAGCGCGGCGCAGCCCGCCAGGGTGGCCACCAGGGCGCGCAGGGACAGGGGGGACAAGGGGGCTCCGTTCACGGCGGGGGAGCGTAGCGGGAACGCCGGGTGCGGTGGGGTCGGCGCCGCCGCGGACGGCTCAGGGCGCGGTCGTGGCGAACCCGGCGATGTCGCGGGCCGTGTCGCGGCTGATGTCGGGGCACGCGATGGCGAAGATCTCGGTGCCGTGCATCGTGCCCATCATCTGGCGACAGCGGGCCGGCACGTCGGCGGCGAGGAGCAGGCGGTAGAAGTTGATGCCTTCGTCGCGCAGCGGGTCGCATTCGTTCACGCTGATGACGGTGGGCGGGAAGCCGCGCACGTCGTCGATCTCGGCGAACGACGGCCAGGCGAGCGGGTCGCGTGCCTCGAACGCCTCGATCCCGTAGCCCATACGCCCTCGGTTGTTGTGCAGGCGCAGGAGGATGCCCTCGTTCTCGTTGCTGGAGGGGCTGTTCGGTGCGGGCCACTCTCCGGCGATATACGGGCACAACGCGTAGAGGCCCTTGATGAGGCCGAGGTCGCCGTCGCGCTTGAGCGCCAGGCCGGTGGCCAGCGTGAGGTTGCCTCCGCCGCTCTCGCCGCCGACGATCACCCGATCGGGGTCGATGCCCAACTCGGCGGCGCGCTCGACCGTCCAATGCAACCCGGACACGCAGTCGTGCAATCCGGCGGGGAACGGCTCGACCTCGGGGGCAGAAGAGGGCGAGACGCAATTGCGGAAGTCGACCATGACGACGGCGACACCGTTGGCGGCGATGATCCGGCCCCAGGCCCGGTACATGCCGTAGAAGCACGACATGGCCGCCATGCCGCCGCCGTGGATGTAGTAGGAGCAGGGGAGTGCCTCGGTGGTGTCGGGCCGGATGACCTGGAGCTTGACGGTGTTGCCGTCCGGGAGCGACGTGAACTCGCGGATCGTCGTCGTGAGGCCGGTGCTCGGGGCGATCTCCTCGGTGTCGCAGAGGGCGAAGAACCCCTCCATCGCCTGGCGGATGGCGGCGGCTTCGGGCGACGCGGCCTCGGCGAGGAGCTCCTCACGCGATGCCACGTCGCGCATCGGCTCGGACGGGAGGAATTCGAGGAACCGCCGCAGGCGGGGGTCGAGACGGGTGTCGGCAGCGATGTCAAGGGCCATGGCGCCATTCGAGCCCACCGCGGTGCGCCGGCCGCATCTGCGCCCCCGATGGATCAGGCCGGTCGGGCCCGGGGTCGGTCGCGGCCCGGTTGGGGATCCTCGAGGTGGTCGGCGATGATCTCGTCGGTCGCCCGGGCGGCGCCGGCATGGCCGGTGACCGTGCGGACGAAGAGGTCCTTGCGCACACCGTACAGCTGCGCGTCGCTCGTGGCGGTCACCGTCGCGGTGCGGGGCACGTCGCGGATCAGGGCGATCTCGCCGAAACCCTCGCCCCGTGCGGCGGTCCCGACGACGACGCCCCGGCGCGAGATCTCGACCGCGCCGTTGGCCACGGCGTAGTAGCGGTCGCCGGGGTCGCCTTCGTGGAAGAGCGTGGTGCCGCGAGTCAGCGACACGGGCTCGAGCTCGCGAGCGATCCCCTCGAGGGCGGGGGGAGGCAGGACCGCGAAGATGGGGATGGCGCGCAGCAAGCGGACCTCCATGTGCGGGATCACCGCGGCCTTGTCGAGGCGGCCCAGGCGTGTCCAGAGCACGAGGACGAGGACGGCCGCCGCGGCCGCCGGCGTGACGAGCGCCACGCGCAGGCCGCCGAACGTGATCGCGACCTGCACGAAGACCGCGCCGACGGCGAGGCCGAGGTCCATCAGGGCCTCGAGGATCGAGAAGAGGCCGGCGACGGCATCGGTCGGCGCGGCACGCTGGAGGAGGGTCCGGCCGGAGACATCGAAAACGGAACCGGCGAGGCCGGTTGCGGCCAGGAGCACCAGCGCGAGGGCGACGTCCTCCTTGACGCTGACGAGCGCGAGCGCGGCCACGGCCGCGAGGAGGGCGAGCACGAGGGTCCGCTTCAGGCGGCGCCGTCCGACCAGGAAGGCGGTGACGAAGCCGGCCAGGAGCGCGCCGGCGCCGAACGACGCGTTGAGATACCCGGCGCCGCCCGCACCCATGTGGAGATAAGAGGCGGCGAGGACGACGCAGAGCAGGTCCACCGCGCCGACGAGCACGTAGTAGAAGCCGTGCAACGACAGCAGGATGCGCAGCGGGGGGTTCTCGCCCAACGCGGCAAGGTTGGCGCGCAACCCCGCATGCAGGTCGGCCAGCGCGCGGCGGACTGAGCGCCCGGCCGACGCCGTGCCGGGGGACGCGGGGCTGGCGGGCTCTGGTGCCACCTTGACCTTGGACACCAGGACGAGCGCCAGCGCGGAGAGGACCGTCGTCACGATCACGACCAGGGCAGGGCCCCGGAGGGCGAGCCCGACACCGGCCAGGGCCGGTCCGAGCAGGCTGGCCGCACCGGTCGTCCAGCCACACATGACGTTGGCCGCCGTGAGCTCCTCGGGCGTCCGCACGACGGCGGGGAAGAGGGCGGCCTGGGCCGGACGGGTGACGGTGAAGGCCAGTGCGGTGAGCGGGGCG
Source organism: uncultured Acidimicrobiaceae bacterium (assembly GCA_963783995.1). Classification (GTDB taxonomy): domain Bacteria; phylum Actinomycetota; class Acidimicrobiia; order Acidimicrobiales; family RAAP-2; genus Bog-473. The sequence continues at coordinate 1,386,280 of CAWAPU010000006.1, read as the reverse complement.
AGGGCGAACACGACGGCCGTGGGGGCATGCAGCACGATGACCGTGGCCACCGCGTCCATCGCCACGACCTGCAACGCGTAGCCACCGGTGAGGACGCGCAGCGGGCGGTGGCGGTCGGCGTAGGCGCCCAGGAACGGCCCGAGGAGCACGCAGGGCAGCAACTGGACCAGCACCATCGTGGTGGTGGCCTTGGTGCCACCGTGGTCGTAGGCGAAGACGAGGAGGGCGATCCAGATGGCGAGCTCGGCGGTGCCGAAGAGGGCGTACCCGAAACCAACGCGCCGCAGCTCGGGGTTGGCGAAGGCGGTCTTGAGGACTCCGGCGACGGCACGCGTGCGCGGATAGACCTTGGCTGCCCTAGCTCCCCGTGATCGCACTGCGAACCGCCCGGGGACGTCCGCCGATGACGTCCATGCTGGAACGGTACCGGCTCTCCGTTCGCTGGTGGGGGTTCCGGGCGCCTCCCGGCGCCGGGCTGGGCCTGGACTACCATTGCCCGGTCGTTCTCACGGGTTGTGGTGCGGGGTTGCGTCCCGGCGCACGCACCGTCGGGCCGAGATGGCGGCGTACGGGCTGTGGCGCAGCTTGGTTAGCGCGCTTGACTGGGGGTCAAGAGGTCCCGGGTTCAAATCCCGGCAGCCCGACTCGATAGGTACTGGCGGAGACGGCGCCTGGTGTGCATATGATTGCTTCCAACGCGGAAGTTGGCGACCGGCGGCCCACAAACGTTTGTTGGCAGCGTTCCGCGTCTGCCTGCTGGCACAGCTGCGACGCTGTGTTGTCAGCTGGTAGAGAAGACCACCGCCATCGGGGTGAGGCATTTGCCCTAGGAGCTTCGCCAAGGCTCGGGCTCTTGCTCGACGGTGGGCGAACTCGGCTTCCCATTTTCGCCAGGGGCCGGTTCGCGGCACCGAGCCGCGATCGACCACACGCGTTCAGAATTGCCCCGGTGTGTTCCAGGTCGACTCGGGCTCCTCGCGAACCCGCTGCACTACGGTCTGAGCGGGAGGCTTACATGCCGGACAACCTGAGAACGCTTGCCCGGTACAGCGAAGCGATGGAATCGGGTGACACCGAGGCCGTCTACGAGTTCTGGGCCCCCGAGTTCCACAGCCACGTCACGTCGCGGGTCGCGCCCGATCGCGTCGGTGAGGACGTCCGCGGGGAGGAGCAAAAGTGGTGGCAACAGGCCCGCGCCGCGTTCCCCGACATGGTCTTCACGGTCAACCTGATCATCGAGAAGGACGACCTCGTGGTGTCCAACTGGACCGTGCAGGGCACCCACACCGGCGCGCCGTTCTACGACGTCGCCCCGTCGGGGGATCCCGTCACGATCAACGGCACCGCCGTCCTGCGGCTGCGCGACGGGAAGATCGTCGAGCACTGGGGTGGGCCCCACTGCCAAGAAGGCCGTGGTCTGATCCGCTGAGTCGCCGAACCCTGGTCATTAGATACGGGACCAGCCTCAAGGGCCGACCCGAGGTTGCCTAGCCCAGGCTCAGGATCCCGTAGGTGTTGCAGAGGCCGAGCGCTTCGATCAGCAGGAAGGCGCCGACCACCGCCAGGACGACGGGCAGCTTCCAACGTCCCCCGCCCGACCGTGCGACGGGCGGCATGTACCAAAGGGGGAGCGGGGCACCCCAGCTGGCCAGGTGCACGCCGATCGGGACGGCGTCCGCCGGAAGGGGTGCCGCCGGGTCGGCCGCCAGGGCAAGCTCGGTCAGTTCTTCCTCGGTGAGGTCAGCTTCGAGGTCAGGCCCGTGATCACTCATCGTGACCAGGCTACCGACTGTCCCCGAATCGCAGGCCGCGGGCCCGCGGCGGTCATTCCGTCGGCCCACGGTCGGCCACGGCGGCAAAGATCACCCCGAAGGCCACGTTGTCGGCGATCTGGCGACCGAACGGGAGCTCGCGGACGGCCGGAATGCGCCCGCCGACCAGGCCGACGTTCACGAGACCCATGGCCGCGCCGCCGATCGCACCCCACGCGAGGGAGTGCCGGAGGGGAAGGAATCGGCCGAACGCCTCGCCGGCGACCAGCGAGATCGCGAAATGGACGACGACGCCGGCGACCAGGTTGGGTCGTCCAGGCGGGACGAGCACGCCGATGGCCCTGGTGGCGCGCACGCCGTAGCGCCAGGTGCCGGCGACCCCCTCGCGTGAGAGGGCGACGACGAGGGAGGGTGTCCCCGCCAGGACACTGGCCACCGCGGTCGCTTCCACCACGCGTCGCTGCGGTCGAGCGGCTGCACCGGGCATACGCGGGAGGGTAGCGGTCAGCGACGCGTCAGCACGACGCCGTCACGTAGCACTTGAGCGGCGGTTCGCTCGTGACCATCCCCACGAGCGCGCGCTCGCCGACGAGGGTCACCAGCTTGGCCTCGTTCAGGGCGAGCGATGCCGGCGACACGTAGGGCATCAACAGCTCGGGGCACACCTTCGCGAGGTCGAGCGACGCCACGTCGGGCAGCTCCCCGGGCGAGGCCAGCGCCGCCATGGCCACGGCGTAGGCCGCGCCGTTCGCCGGGATCGTCAGGTGCTCGTCGATCTGGAGCGGGCACAGCGACTGGGTCGACACGTTGAGCACGTTGGGCGCCGGCGGGAGCGGTGACACCTTGTCGGAGCCGAAGTTCCACCCCGCCACCTCGTCGAGCTCGCTCCAGATGTCGGTGTAGGCGATGCCGGGAAACGTCTGCTCGTCCGAGTTCATTGCCTGCATGAAGTGGGAAACGCCGCCGATGAGCCGATGCGTCTCCTGCCAGGCCGCCGGGAAGCACTCGTACGCGCACACGGCTTCGATCGCCGGGTCCGTCGTGCCGTACTCGTTGTCCGGGGCCAAGCCGACGAGGGACGCGACCATCGGACGGACGTCGGGCCACCAACGCAGCGCCCAGCGCGGAAGCGTGCTCGCACCCTGGCTCCAGCCGAAGAGCTCGACCTGACGGCCCGAGTACGCGTGAAGGAAGCGGATCGCGTTGACGACGTACTCGGCGGCCACCTGGATGTCCCCGTCGGAGTGGTCGGGCACGGTCAGCTCGCAGTAGGGCCATCCCTGCGCGGCGAAGGCCGGAAGGTAGTTCCAGTCGTACGCCTCACCCGGATCGAACAGCGTCGGCGGCAGCACCAAGATGATGTCCCGCGTCGGCGCCGCCGCGTTCGCCGAACACGTCAGCGCGTTGTCGAGTTGGGCGGCCGGCACGTCGAGCGGCGGGCCGGGCGTGTCCGGCGGTGCGTAGCCCGACACCGGCGCGGGCGTGGCGGTGGCGTCCGTGGGCGCCACTCCGGCTTGGAGCGTCAGCAGGGCCACGACGGCGAGCGACGCGCTCGCGAGCGCGAGTCGGCGCCGCAACCACCCGGCGCCAGCGCCCGTCTCCGACTTCGTGTGCCACGTCGTCCGCACGATCCGCCGCCGTCCTTTCCTCCGCGTCCCACCGCGTCGTGCCGCGACGGACCTTACCGCCGGCGGGCTGTCGCAACCATCGTGCAACACAGGTGCCTCGGAAGGAGTGCGAAGGCATTCCCGGCGCAGCGATACGACAAACCCGTGACAAATTCGCCGGCCGCCCCTCGGCCTGAAAGGTTTGAAAATGTTACGTTTCTCCGGCTGATCTTCGTTCCAGCAGAGGGGGCTCGGGGGGAATTGTGAAACGGCAACGCGTCGGCGCGCGCGTCCGGACGAGCAGGATCGTGCAGGCGACGGGGGGCACCGTGGCGATCGTCGCGTGGACGGCCGCCCTCGTCGTTCTGCCGGCGACCAGCGTCACCGCCGGCGCCGCCGGCATCGTGCCGCCGTCGAATCCGACGGTCGACGTCCCCCCGCAGGTGCTGCCGGCGTGCACGTCGACCCCGGTGGACGACACGAGCGCCGGGTGCGTCGACTCGGTCCTCCACGACATCAACTACGCCCGTTCGCTCGAGGGCCTCGGTGCGCTCGTCCTGCCGAGTGACTACGCCAGCGACTCGATCACGACGCAGCAGCTGATCCTCACGGACGAGGAGCGCGGTGACCGCGGCCTGCCGGAGTTCGACGGCCTCGATGTGTCCTTGAACACCGCCGCGCTGCTCGGTGCCACGACGGACGCCGACCCGTCGCCGCCCGTCGGCTACCAGTACACGACGGCCATGTCGGTCTTCGCCCAGGACGTCTCGCCGCTCGGGGCCGACTTCGCCTGGATGTACAACGACGGGTACGGCGGCACCAACGTGGACTGCACCTCGCCCACCTCGATCAAGTGTTGGGGCCACCGCAACGCCATCTTGGGCGGTTGGAGCTCCACCTCGTCGACGACGCCGATGATGGGTGTCGGCGCCACCGCGACCGGCGGGTACGCCGAGATCTTCGCCAACGAGGACAACCCCGCCGACTCGCTCGTCGACTCGCTGGCGAGCGCGCTGCCGACGCCGGCGTCGCCCGCCGCCCCCGACGTGGTCCAGGTGCTCCCGTCGTCGTCCGGCGACACCGCAGCCGGGACACCCGTCACGATCGAGGGCAATTACTTCGACACGTCGCCGTTGCCGACGGTGGACTTCGGCGGCGCCGCCGCCACCAACGTGCACGTCGACTGGGACGGCGAGCTCACGGTGGACGCCCCGGCCGACCCAGCGGGCACGTCGTCGGACACCGTGGCTGTCACGGTGAGCACCGGGGCCGGCTCGTCCAGCTCCACCCCCACCGCCCGGGTCAACGAGTTCACGTACGCACCGGCCGGCGCACCCTCGATCACCTCGATCTCGACGTCGTCGGGCCCCGAGATCGGCTCGGGCAACATCACGATCCACGGCAGCGACTTCATCGCCGCGGATGTCGCGCCGACCGTCGACTTCGGCACCACGGCGAGCATCGGTGCGTTGAGCGCCACCTCGAACGCGATCACGGCGACGATCCCCAATGCGGTCACGCCGGGCACGGTGAACGTGACGGTGACGACTCCGGACGGCACGAGCGCGGTGGTCGCGGCGGACCAATACACCTATACGGGGAGCGGGGCGACCGTGGCCCCGTCCATCACGAGCGCCGACGCCGCGACGTTCGACGTCGCCACGGCGAGCACGTTCGACGTCACGACGACGGGCACGCCGCCCGTCAGCTCGATCACCGACACCGCGTTCAGCGGCTGCACCCCGTCCGCGCTGCCGTCCAGCATCTCGCTCGTCTATACCGGAGGCGACACCGCCACGCTGGAGGGCACGCCGCAAGCGGGCGACGCCGGGACCTTTACGGTGTGTCTCGAGGCATCCGACGGGGTTGCACCCGATGCAACGCAGACCTTCGTGCTCACCATCCCCGCACCACCGCCGGCCTCGTCGCCACCGCCGGCGTCGTCACCGCCGCCGGCGTCGTCACCGCCGCCTCCAGCGCCGCCCCTGCCGGCGTCGCACGGGTACTGGCTGGTCGGCTCGGACGGCGGCATCTTCTCGTTCGGCTCGTCGCAATTCCACGGCTCCATGGGTGGCGTGCCCCTGCAGCGTCCCGTCGTCGGCATCGTGCCGACGCCCGACCGCAATGGCTACTGGCTCGATGCGTCCGACGGCGGCGTCTTCAGCTTCGGCGACACGCAGTTCTACGGCTCGATGCCAGGTCTCGGCTTCAACCCGGCCGGATCGGGCAAGCCGCACAGCCTGAATGCGCCCATCGTCGGCATGGTGCCCAGCCACGACGATGCCGGCTATTTCATGGTGGCCTCCGACGGCGGCGTGTTCGCCTTCGGCGACGCCACGTTTGCCGGCTCGTGCCCGGGCATCGGCGGCTGCAACGGTGCGGCGGTCGCGGTCGTGCCCGACGCCAGCGGCGGCGGGTATTGGGTCGTTACGGCCACCGGCGCCGTCTACGCCTTTGGCGACGCGCACAACTACGGCGCCCCGGGCCTGCAGAGCTCGCCCATCAGCTCGGCCGTGGCCACGCCCGACGGCGGCGGCTATTGGATCCTCGACGCCGACGGGCAGGTCTTCGCCTATGGCGACGCCGCCAGCCAGTTCGGCAGCGCACCGCCCGGTGCCGCCGGCGGCCTGGACCCGGCGGCCTCGATCTTCTCCACCAGCGACGGCGGCGGGTACTGGGTCGTGACGGCGCGGGGCAAGGTCTACGACTTCGGCGACGCGCCGTTCGACGGCGACATGTCGGGCACCCAGCTCGCCGGCCCGGTCATCGCCGCCTCCGGTTCCTAGATCGCCTCAGCCCGGACCGCGCTTCTCTTCCTGGTCGGGAGCACCGTCGGTCGCAAAGACGCCTTCGCCGGCGCGGCTGCCCCGGGCCGCGGCGCCACGCAATCGAATCTATCGTGGGGTCAGCGAACCACCCAGGGACTTCGGAGGCACAGATGAGCGGCATCTTCCAGCGGGCACACGACATCGTGCAGGCCAAGGCGAACAAGGCGCTCGACGCCGCCGAGAAGCCGGACGAGATGCTCGACCTCTCCTACGAGAAGATGCTCGAGCAGATCACCCAGGTGCGCCGGGCCCTGGTCGACATCGCGGCGTCGAAGAAGCGCCTCGAGCTCCAAGAGGAGCAGCTCCAGCACTCCGTCGACCACCTCCAGGACCAGGCCAAGCAGGCTCTGCAGGCGAACCGCGAGGACCTGGCCAAGGAGGCCTTGAACCGCAAGGCGACCGCCCAGCAGCAGATCGACCAGATGGAGCCCCAGCACCAGCAGCTCGTCGACGAGGAGCAGAAGCTCACCAAGACGCTCGACGTGCTGCAGAAGCGGGTCAACGACTTCCGCACGCAAAAGGAGACGCTCAAGGCGCAGTACACCGCGGCCGCCGCCGTCTCCTCGGTCGACGAGAGCACGGCCGGGATCTCGAAGTCCGTCAACGACTCCGGCGCCGCGCTGCAGCGGGCGCAGGACAAGATCGCCAACATGCAGGCCCGCTCGGGCGCCCTCGACGAGCTGCTTGAGTCCGGTGTCCTCGAGGACGTCGGCGGGGGCACCGACGACATCCAAAAGGAGCTCGACCAGGTCGGCCAGAGTTCCCAGGTCGACAGCGAGCTGGCCGCCCTGAAGGCGCAGATCGGCACCGGTGCTCCCGCGCCCGACGCGTTGGCGGCCGCGCCGGCGGCGGACGGCGAGGCGAAGCCCGCGTCCTGACCCCGGGCCGCCGGTTCAGCCGGCGGACGGCGTGGCCCGTACGAAGCGCGCCACCACGTCGGCCAGTTCGGCGCCCCGGTCCTCCTGGAGGAAGTGGCCCGCGCCCCTGACGGTGACGTGGTCCCTGCCCTGGGCGCCCGGGACGCGCTCGCGACAGCACGTCGGCCCAGCCGTCCGTCCCCGGGTCGCCGTCGGAGAACGCGGTGAGGAAGGGGCCGTCGAACCCGGCGAGCACCTCGAACGTGCGACGGTTCAGCCGGGCGCACGCGCTGGTAGGCGTGAGCCCCATGAGCAGCGGCAGCTGACGCGGGCCGGCGCAGAACGTCTCGTCGGGGAACGGCGCGTCGTACGCCGCCAGGACGTCCTCGGGCACCTGCGACGTCGTCGCGCCCTGCACGAACAGGCTCGGCCGGAAGGGCGTGAGCTCCTGGGTCAGGCGTTGGTAGTCGAGCAACGCCTGGGCGATCGTGACCGTGCCGCCGTCGTCGGCGTGGACGGCCCAGGCCAGACGGCCGGCGAGCGCGGCGTCCGCCGTGTGCAACGCGGTGTTCGCCGCGACGACGCGCCGCACGAGCCCGGGTCGCGCGGCGAGCACGCCGAGGCCGATCGGGCCGCCCCAGTCCTGCACGAAGAGCGTCACGTCGCGCAGGCCGACGGCGTCGGCGAACTGGGCCATCCACTCCACGTGCCCGCGCACGGAATGCGCCGTGCGCTCGCCCGGCTTGTCGGAGCGGCCGAACCCGACCAGGTCGGGCGCCACGGCGCGCAGGCCCTGCGCCACCAGGCCGTCGACCATCGTGCGGTAGAGGTACGACCACGTGGGCTGGCCGTGCAGCAGGAGCACGGTCTCGGCGGAGGCGGGCCCCTCGTCGACGTAGTGCATCCGCAGACCGTCGGCGAGGTCCGCGTAGCGCGGGGCGTAGGGGAACCCCGGGAGCTCGTCGAACCGGCTTTCGGGCGTGCGCACCAGGTCCACGGCCCCAAGTGTGGCCGACCCGCCCGCTGGCACGGCCATCCCCGGGCTGATGGACTCGGGTCGTGACCACCGAGCGCTGCGACGTCGCCGTCGTGGGTGCCGGCCTGGTCGGCCTGTCGCTCGCCTACGAGCTCGCCTGCCTCGGGGCGGCCGTGACCGTCGTGGATGCGTCGCTCCCCGGGCGCGCCACCGACGCCGGTGCCGGGATCTTGTCCCCGGCGACGAGCCATGACACCGACCCCGCGCTGTGGTCGTTCCTCCAGCAGTGCGGCGTGCACTACCCGGGCCTGCTCGGTCGGCTCGCGGCGGACGGCGCCGACGTGGCGGCCACCGGCTACGGCGTCTGCGGGCTGCTCTCCCTCGGCCTGCGCGAGCACGAGGACTCCTGGTTCACGCCGTTCGCCGACCTCACGCTGCGCCGGTCGGCCGGTGCCGTGGCGGAGGTCACCCCCTCCGAGGCGCGCGACCTGTTCCCGCCGCTCGGCCCGGTGCACCGCGCCCTCTATAGCCCGACGTCGGCGCGGGTCGACGGCCGGGGCATGGCCGCGGCACTGCGCCACGCCGCCGAGGCCCGCGGCGTCGCCTTCGTCGCCGGGTCGGTGCACGGCGTCGCCGCGGGCAGCCACGACGGCGGTCGCCACGTCACGTCGCTCGAGGTGGAGGGTCATCGCAACGTGGACTGCGAGTCGGTCGCCGTGGCGGGTGGGGCGTGGACGGCGGCCGTGGGGGAGTGGCTTGGCCTGGCCCTGCCCGTCGGGCCGACCAAGGGTCAGATCGTGCACCTCGGCGTCGAGGCGACGACCGGCGAGTGGCCGATCGCGCAGCCGCTGCTCACGCACTACCTCGTGCCGTGGCCCGGGGGCCGGGTGGCGTGCGGCGGGACGTTCGAGCCGGGAGCCGGCTTCTCGGTCGGCGTCACCGCGGCGGGGCTGCACGAGCTGCTGCGCGAATGCCTGAGCGTGGCGCCGGGTCTGGCCGGGGCGACGTACGGCGAGACGCGCGTCGGGTTGCGACCGACCTCGGCCGACGATCGCGCCCTGGTCGGAAGGCTGGCTGGTTGGTCGAACGCGTGGGTGGCCACCGGTCACGGCGCCAATGGCCTTCTGCAAGGGCCGTACTCGGCCCGCGTGCTCGCGCACGCGATGGCAGGGGAGCCGTTGCCGGGCGACGAGACCCCGTTGCCCGACACGTTCGACCCCGCCCGCTTCGGCTGAGCGCAGGATCCCACCGCGCCGGTGGCCGGGGCGTGAGACTGGGGCCGTGTTGAAGGGGACCCTCTACGACGGCACCACGTACGAGCCGGCCACGTCCGAGAACGTCTTGGCCGCGCTCGGTGGCCAGGCCTTCTTCTGGCTCGACCTCGACGACCAGGCGTCGGACGGCACGGTCTCGGAGCTGCTGGGCGTGCACTTCAAGTTCCACCCCTTGGCGGTGCAGTCGGCCGAGCGGTTCAACCAACGACCGCGTATCGACGAGTACGACGAGTTCACGTACCTCGTCACCCGCGGCGCGGACCCGCAACACACCGGGACCGCCGAGGTGCACTGCTTCTGGACACATCGCTATGTGGTGACGGTGCACCGCGGCGACGCCTGCCCGCCGATCGCGGGGCGCGCCAACGTCTCGAGCAACTGCACCACTCGACCGTGGAGACGCCGGCGCAGATCGTGATCGTGTACCAGATCATGAGCGCCGAGGTCGACAGCTTCTTTCCCGTGCTGTCCAAGTTCGACGACCGCATCGACGAGCTCGAGGACGACATCTTGAAGGCGCCGACCGAGGCGCAATTGGGGGAGCTGTTCGAGATGAAGCGCTCGCTCATGGAGATGCGCAAGGTCATCGCGCCGCAACGGGACATGATGGCCAGCATCAATGCCGGGGTGGCGGACATCCCCTGGATGACGGACAACGCGTCGCGCTACTTCCGTGACCTCTACGACCACCTGATCCGGCTGGCCGACGAGGTCGACTCCTACCGGGACCTGCTGAGCGGCGTAATGGACACGCACCTCTCGACCGTCTCGAACCGCCTCAACGTCGTGATGAAGCAGCTCACGATCATCGCCACGATCTTCCTCCCGTTGAGCTTCCTGACCGGGTTCTTCGGGCAGAACTTCGCCTATCTGGTGCGCGTGTGGCTGGCGCCGACCTGGACCTTCTACGTACTCGGCATCGGTATCGAACTGGCCGCGGTCGTGGGACTGGTGTCGTACTTCTACCGGAAGAACTGGATCGGCGGCCCGACGGTCTGACCGTCAGGAACGCGTGACGGGCGCGAACCGGCTCGGCAGCCGCACCGGACGCTCACCGGTGTGCGCCTCGTACTCGCTCCACCAGGCCTCGCAGTCGCTCGGCACCGGGAAGCCAAGGCCCTTGCGCCGCTCGACCAGGTCGCGAACGCGCTCCTTCTGCTCGCGGATGAGGGCGACCGTGCCGGCCTCTCCGTCCACCGCGCCCTCGCCCGACCACAGCGCCTCCTCGAGGCGCCAGGCCTCGCGGCGGGCCTCGATCAGCGCGTGCGTGCCGGCCGCCACGTCGGCCAGGAGGTCGGCGTCGCCTTCGGCCAGCACGTCGGCCGCGCGCAACCAGCCGTAGTCCTTGTTGATCCGCAGCAACCCCTGCTGGACCTCGAAGAGGCCCACCACGTCGACGACGGGGTCGATGACCGTGAGGTGCGTGCCCTCAGGCAACGGGAGCCCGAGGTTGGAGAACTGGCGCTCGGCGATGCCGATCATGCCCATCGAGCGCAGCCCGATGTAGCCCACCGGGGCCGTCGCGTAGTCCCGGTCGTCGCGCGGCACGGCCAACGGCACGGCCACCACGGCGAACAGACGCGTCGCACCGAGCTCGACGGCGGCGCGCACGGGGATGATCTCGACCACGCCGCCGTCGACGTAATCGTCGTCCGCCATCGGGTGCGGCGGGAAGACCATCGGCACGCTCGCCGAGGCAATGGTGCCGTCGAGGAGTTCGACCGGGCCGGCCGCCGCGCCGGGGGCGGGGGTCCGCGCGTCCGCTTCGACGATCGTGCCGTCCTCGGTCACGTACCGCACGACGCCGGCGCGCAGCGCCGTCACGGCCAGCCGCAACTGGAGGCCCGGCCGCGCGACGAGAGCAGGGTCGATCGCACGGACGCCGTCGTCGGATCCCTGGCGGAGGGCGTCGGCCAACGGTTCCAGGTTCAAGACCGCACTGCCGCTCGTGCGGAAACGCCGTCGCACCCGGGGCAGGCGGAGCCCGGCCCCGGCGACGAGTCGCAACAGGTGACGCTGGCGCTTGCGCCTCGCCCGCTTCGCCTGGCGGCGCTCGTGACGTCCCGGCGCCGCCGGGGGAGGGGCGCCCTCGCTCGTGGCCAGCACGGCGGCGGGGTTGAGCGGGAAGGGCGGGCGTGTGCCCTCGGTGAGCTCGTGGTGGATCTCGCGTCCCAGCGCGGTGCGGTCGAGCGCGCGCAGCCACTCCTGTTTCCCGAAGATGTTCTCGGTGTGGGTGAAGGCGAGGACGTCGTCCTCCATCTCGTCGACCCGGGCCTCGAATTCCTCCAGCGTGCGCGCCTGCGCCAGCACCGTGGCGGCGATGGCGCCGGCCGAGGTGGCCGTGATGATCGCGGGCGTGATCCGCTCGACGCCGACGAGGTACTGCAGCACGCCGACCTCGAACGAGCCTTTGGTGCCACCGCCGGCCAGGACGAACGCGGTCGCGCCGGCGTGGGGGCTCTCGGGCATCCGACGATTCTGGCACCGTCCGTCGGTCGTTCTCAATGGGGTCACCCCCCAGCGGCCGCGCTGACGACCTCGACCAGGGAGCCCGCCCGGGCGGGCGTGGTCGCCCACTCCGAGCGGGGGACGACGCAGCGGTCGACGGCCACCGCCACCCCCTTGGGGTCGTCGCCCTCGGTGAGGCGGGCCACCAGGTCGGCAATCGTCGCCCCGTCGGCCACGTGCATCGGCTCGCCGTTGACGCGGAGCGCGAGGTCGCTCACGCCGGCGCCAGCGCCTCGATGAGCGGCGCCACCGGGCGACGGTCGACCAGGTCGACGACGACGGCCGCGGTCAACGGAGCCAGCAAGATGCCGTTGCGGTAGTGCCCTGTGGCGAACAGGACGCCGTCGAGGCCGCTCCGGCCGATGCGCGGCGTGTTGTCGGGAGTGCCCGGGCGCAGGCCGGCCGCCGCTTCGCGCAGCTCGAGCTCGTCGACGCCGGGCACGATGGCGCGGGCGTCGCACAACAGCTCGTGCACCGCACCCGCCTGCACGGTGGTGTCCGTGCCCCGCTCTTCGACGGTGGCGCCCACCACGAGCGAGCCGTCGGGCCGCGGCACGAGGTACACGGAGTGCCCGCGCACCAGGCCGCGCACCGTGCGCGCCAGGAGCGGGGCGGCCGAGCCCGGTGGCGGGCCCAGGCGGAGGATGTGGCCCTTGACGGGCCGGACCTCGGGCCGTGCCTCGTCGAGGCCGGCGATGTCGGCCAGGCCGACCCCGGCCGCCAGGACGACCTGGTCGGGGTGGAGGCGGCGCCCGTCCGCCAGGACGAGCTCGGGGCCGGCTGCGACCGCGCTGACGCGACCGAGTTCGAACGAGACCCCGCCGGCATCGCAGGCGGCCACGAGCGCGGCCAGCAGGGCACGGTTGTCGACGCGGTGGTCGCCGGGCACGTCGATGCCGCCGCGCAGCGACGGGCTGAGCGCGGGAACGAGCCGGCGGCACTCCGACGCGTTGCGGCGCGTCGCGCTGAGGCCGAGCGCGTGCTGGTACGCCAGGAGGTCGTCGAGGCTGGCCCGGTCGGACGCGTCGAGCGCCACCGTGAGCGTGCCCGCCGTGTCGTAGCCGATGGCCGCACCGCTGGCGGACTCCAGCGCGTCGGCGAAGTCGGGCCAACGCCGGGCGCCTTCGAGCAACAGCGCTGTCAAGGCCGATTCACCGAACTGTGCCTCGGTGACCGGGGCGAGCATGCCGGCCGCCACCCACGACGCGCCGTCCCGGCCCGGGGAGGGCGCGACGACCGTCACATCATGACCGTTGCGTGACAATTCCCACGCACAAGCGAGGCCGATGACCCCGCCCCCCACGACGTGGACCTGCGTCGTCATGGGGGTCAGCCTACGAGCGCCGTCGTGTATCCTGGTTCTTCGACCTTCGGGCCAACGTCGTCCCGGTAGCGACTCAACTGTTCCCTTCGGAAGGACAAGGACGCCGATGGCCGCTGGCCTCTACGACCCGGCTTACGAGCACGACGCCTGTGGCGTCGGCATGGTGGCCGATCTGCACGGCACGCCCGACCACGACATCGTCGACAAGGCGCTGACCGTCCTCGAGCACCTGGCCCACCGCGGCGCGTCGGGCGCCGAGGTCGAGACCGGCGACGGGGCCGGGATCCTCGTCCAGGTGCCGCACCGCTTCCTGGCCGGCGCGGCCGAGGCGGCGGGCTTCACGCTGCCCGAGGCCGGGCGCTACGCGGTGGGCCTCGCCTTCCTGCCCGCCGACGCCGACGACGCCCACAAGGCGCGGGGCGTGGTGGAACAGCTCGCCGGCGAGGAGGGGCTCAGCGTCGTCGGGTGGCGCGTCGTGCCGATCGAGCCCCTCGGCCTCGGCAAGACCGCGCTCGGCGCCATGCCGCGCATCGAGCAGCTCTTCGTCGCCCCGCCCACCGCGGGCGTGGACACGATGGCGCTCGAGCGGCGCGCCTTCGTGCTGCGCAAGCGCGCCGAGCACGCCGTCGACGGCCTGTACTTCCCCTCGCTCTCGGCGCGGACGATCGTCTACAAGGGCATGCTCACCTCCGAGCAGCTGCGCGAGTTCTTTCCCGACCTGCGCGACCCGGCCTTCGAGTCCGGCCTGGCGCTCGTGCACTCGCGCTTCTCGACCAACACGTTCCCCAGTTGGCCGCTGGCGCACCCGTACCGCTACGTCTGCCACAACGGCGAGATCAACACGGTGCAGGGCAACCGCAACTGGATGCGCGCTCGCGAGGCGCTGCTGTCGACGTCGTTGATCGAGGGCGACCTGTCGCGCATCTACCCGATCTGCACGCCGGGCGCGAGCGACTCGGCCAGCTTCGACGAGGTGCTCGAGCTCCTGCACCTCGGCGGGCGCTCGCTACCGCACGCCGTGCTCATGATGATCCCCGAGGCGTGGGAGAACCACTCCCTCATGGACCACGAGCGGCGCGCCTTCTACCGCTACCACGCCTCGCTCATGGAGCCGTGGGACGGCCCGGCCGCCATCTCGTTCACCGACGGGACCGTGGTGGGAGCCGTGCTCGACCGCAATGGCCTGCGCCCGTCGCGCTACTGGGTCACCGACGACGGACTCGTCGTGCTGGCCAGCGAGGTCGGCGTGCTCGACATCGCACCCGAGCGCGTCGTGCGCAAGGGCCGCCTGCAACCGGGCCGCATGTTCCTCGTCGACACGTCCAAGGGTCGCCTCGTCGAGGACGAGGAGATCAAGGCCGAGCTGGCGTCGGAGCACCCCTACGAGCAGTGGCTGTCGACCGACCAGGTCCGCCTCGACGAGCTCCCGGCCCGCACGATGCTCACGCCCCAGCACGGGCGCGTCGTGACCCAACAGCGCGAGTTCGGCTACACCAACGAGGAGCTGCGCGTCATCGTGGCGCCGATGGCGCGCTCGGGGACCGAGCCGCTCGGCTCCATGGGTTCCGACACCGCCATCGCCGTCCTGTCGGACCGCTCCCGGCTCCTCTACGACTACTTCACCCAGCTGTTCGCGCAGGTGACGAACCCGCCGCTCGACGCCCTGCGCGAGGAGCTGGTGACGTCGCTGGCCGCCACGATCGGGCCCGAGGCCAACCTGCTCGACGCCGCGCTGTGGGTCGTGCCGCCAGATCATCCTGCCGCTGCCGGTGATCGACCGCGACGACCTGGCCAAGCTCATGTACGTCAACGAGCACGGCGAGACGCCCGGCTTCAAGGCCTTCGCCATCGACGGGCTCTTCGACGTGCGCGAGGCCGGGCGGGCGGGCGCCCCGACCGAGGCCGGGGGAGAGGCGCTGCGCCGCGCCATCGACGAGGTGCGCCGCCGGGTCTCGGCCGCCATCGCGGAGGGCGCCAACGTCATCGTCCTCTCCGACCGCAACGCCACGCCGGACTGGGCCCCCATCCCGTCCCTGCTCCTCACCGCGGCGATCCACCACCACCTCGTGCGCGAGAAGGCCCGCACGAAGGTCGGGCTCGTCGTCGAGACCGGCGACGCCCGCGAGGTGCACCACATGGCGCTCCTCATCGGCTTCGGCGCCGCCGCCGTGAACCCCTACCTGGCGCTCGACTCCATCGACGACATGATCTCCGAGGGGCTGATGGAAGGCGTCTCGCCGCGCCAGGCCCGGCGCAACTACATCAAGGCGTCGTGCAAGGGCGTGCTCAAGGTCATGTCCAAGATGGGGATCTCGACCGTGGCCTCCTACACCGGCGCCCAGGTCTTCGAGGCCGTCGGGCTCGAGTCCGCCGTGATCGACGAGTACTTCACCGGGACGTCGTCGCGCATCGGGGGCGTGGGCCTGTCCGTGCTGGCCGCCGAGGTGGCCGAGCGGCACCGCCGGGCGCACGAGCCGCGGCCGACCGAGCGGGCCCACCGCGAGCTCGAGGTGGGCGGCGAGTACCAGTGGCGGCGCGAGGGCGAGTTCCACCTCTTCAACCCCAAGACGGTGTTCAAGCTGCAGCATGCGACGCGGGCCAAGCGCTACGAGGTCTTCAAGGAATACACGGCCGCCGTCGACGATCAGTCGACCAAGCTCGGGACGCTGCGCGGCCTGCTGCGCCTGAAGCCGGTGCCCGGCGGCCCGATCCCGATCGAGGAGGTCGAGCCGATCTCGGCGATCATGCGGCGCTTCTCCACCGGCGCCATGTCCTACGGCTCCATCTCCAAGGAGGCGCACGAGAACCTCGCCATCGCGATGAACCGCATCGGGGGGCGCTCGAACACGGGCGAGGGCGGCGAGGACGCCGACCGCTTCATACCCGACGCGAACGGCGACCTGCGGCGCAGCGCCATCAAGCAGGTGGCGTCCGGCCGCTTCGGCGTGACCGGGGAGTACCTCGTCAACGCGGACGACCTGCAGATCAAGATCAGCCAGGGCGCCAAGCCCGGCGAGGGCGGCCAGCTCCCCGGGCAGAAGATCTGGCCCTGGATCGCCCGGACGCGCAGCTCGACGCCCGGCGTGGGGCTGATCTCGCCGCCGCCGCACCACGACATCTACTCCATCGAGGACATCGCCCAGCTCATCCACGACCTCAAGTCGTCGAATCCGGCGGCCCGCGTGCACGTGAAGCTGGTGGCGGAGGTCGGCGTGGGCACGGTGGCGGCCGGGGTGGCCAAGGCACACTCCGACGTCGTGCTGATCTCGGGCCACGACGGCGGCACCGGCGCGGCGCCGCTGACGTCGCTCAAGCACGCCGGCATCCCCTGGGAGGTCGGCCTGGCCGAGACGCAGCAGACGCTGTTGGTGAACGGGCTGCGCGACCGCATCGTGGTGCAGGTCGACGGGCAGCTCAAGACCGGCCGCGACGTCGTGATCGGCGCGCTCTTGGGCGCCGAGGAGTATGGCTTCGCCACGGCGCCCCTCGTGGTGTCCGGTTGCATCATGATGCGGGTCTGCCACCTCGACACCTGCCCGGTCGGCATCGCCACGCAGACGCCGGCGCTGCGCCAGAAGTTCAACGGCAAGCCCGAGTTCGTCGAGACCTTCTTCGAGTACATCGCCGAGGAGGTGCGCGAGCACCTGGCCGCACTCGGCCTGCGCACGCTCGATGAGGCCATCGGCCGCGTCGACCTGCTCGACACCGACACCGCGGTCACGCACTGGAAGGCGTCGGGCCTCGACCTGTCCTCGGTCCTGGCCGAGCCCGACGTGCCGGCGTCGATGGGGCGGCGCCAGACGCGCCTGCAGGACCACGGGCTCGAGAAGGCCCTCGACCACGAGTTCCTCGATCTGTGTGCGCCGGCCCTCGACACGGGCGTCCCGGTCTCCGTGGAGCTGCCGATCCACAACGTCGACCGCACCGTCGGCACGCTGCTCGGCTCCGAGATCAGCCGGCGCTTCGGCGCGGCCGGCCTGCCCGACGACACGATCTCGCTGACGTTCTTCGGCTCGGCCGGCCAGAGCTTCGGGGCCTTCATGCCGAACGGCGTGACGATGCGCCTCTACGGCGACGCCAACGACTACTTCGGCAAGGGCCTCTCGGGTGGGCGCCTCATCGTGCGGCCGCCCCTGGCCTCGCCCTTCGCCGCCGAGGAGCAGATCATCGCGGGCAACGTCATCCTCTACGGCGCCACCGGGGGCGAGGTGTTCATCCGGGGCCAGGTGGGGGAGCGCTTCTGCGTGCGCAACTCGGGGGCCACCGCCGTCGTCGAGGGCGTCGGCGACCACGGCTGCGAGTACATGACGGGCGGCCTGGTCGTGGTCCTCGGGCCGACCGGGCGCAACTTTGCGGCCGGCATGTCGGGCGGCGTCGCCTACGTCTACGACCCGACCCGCACGTTCGGCCAGCGCGTGAACCTCGAGATGGTCGACGTCGAGCCGCTCGATCCCTCCGACAGCTTCATGGTGCGCTCGCTCGTCGAGCGCCACGGCGTCGAGACGGAGTCGGCCGTCGCCGCCCGGCTGCTCGAGCACTGGGACACCGAGGTGCTCGAGTTCGTGAAGGTCATGCCGCGCGACTACCGCCGCATCCTCGAGGCGACGCGCTTGGCGGAGGCCGAGGGCCGCTCGGTGGACGAAGCCGTCATGGAGGCCGCACATGGGTAAGCCGACGGGCTTCATGGAGTACGGCCGTGAGCTGCCGCGCCGCCGCCCGGTGCCGGTGCGCCTGCGCGACTGGCGCGAGGTCTACGAGTCGTTCCCCGAGGAGCAGACGAAGGAGCAGGGCGCGCGCTGCATGGACTGCGGCATCCCGTTCTGCCACGACGGCTGCCCCCTCGGGAATCTCATCCCCGAATGGAACGACCTCGTCTACCGCGACGACTGGCCCGAGGCGATGGAGCGGCTGCACGCCACGAACAACTTCCCCGAGTTCACCGGGCGGCTCTGCCCGGCGCCGTGTGAGGCGTCGTGCGTGCTCGGGATCAACGAGGACCCCGTCACGATCGAGCGCATCGAGTACGAGATCGTCGAGCGGGCCTGGTCCGAGGGCTGGGTCACGCCGCACCAGCCGACGGTGCACACCGGCAAGTCGGTGGCCGTCGTCGGCTCCGGGCCCGGCCGGGCTGGCCGCGGCGCAGCAGCTCGTGCGGGCCGGCCACTCCGTGACCGTCTTCGAGCGGGCCGAGAAGCCGGGCGGCCTGCTGCGCTACGGCATCCCCGAGTTCAAGATGGAGAAGGCGGTCCTCGACCGCCGGCTCGCCCAGCTGGAGGCGGAGGGCGTCACGTTCGTGTGCTCGACGTCGGTGGGCGGCAGCCCCGACGGCGCCGCCACCGCCGGTGATGGGGCGGCCGGACCGGTGGAGCCGGGCGAGGAGCGTGGCCTCGGGACGGCCAACGCCCCCGACGTGACGATTCGACCCGCCGCCGAGGTGCGCGCCGAGTTCGACGCGCTGGTCCTCGCCGGCGGCGCCACGCTGCCGCGCGACCTGCCGGTGCCCGGCCGCGCGCTCGACGGCGTGCACTACGCGCTCGAGTACCTCAAGCCGGCCAACCTCGTCCGCGAGCGTGCGCTCTCGCAGTCCCCGATCACCGCGTCGGGCAAGCACGTCGTGATCATCGGCGGCGGCGACACCGGCGCCGACTGCCTCGGCACGGCGCACCGCCAGGGCGCCGCCTCGGTGCACCAGTTCGAGATCATGCCCGAGCCCCCGAGCGACCGCCTGGCCGACAACCCGTGGCCCGTGTGGCCGCTCATCCTGCGCAGCTCGGCGGCCCACGAGGAGGGCGGCCAGCGTCTCTTCGCCGTCACGACCACCGAGTTCGTCGACGACGGCACCGGTGCAGTGCGTGCCCTGCGCGGCCACACGGTCGAGACGCGCACGGAGGACGGCCGGCCCGTCTTCGAGGCGGTCCCGGGCACCGAGTTCGAGCTCGAGTGCGAGCTGGTGCTCCTCGCCATGGGCTTCTTGGGCACGGAGCGCCGCAACGCCGTCGACGAGCTCGGCGTCGAGGTCGGGCCGCGCGGCAGCGTCGTGGCCGACTCGCAGTGGGCGACGAACGTGGACGGGGTGTTCGTGTGCGGGGACCAGACGCGGGGCCAGAGCCTGATCGTGTGGGCGATCGCCGAGGGACGATCGTGCGCGCAGTCGGTGGACCGCTGGCTGATGGGGACGACGTCGCTGCCCGCGCCGATCGTGCCCGGCCAGCTCGCCATGCGCTGAGGCGATGTCTTCACCCAGGCCAACGGCATCGAGCTCTACTACGAGCAGGCCGGCACCGGGGACCGTCTGCTCTTCATTTCGGGCACGGGGTCGGACCTGCGCCGCACGCCGCGCCTGACCGACGTGCCCGCCTTCGCCGAGTTCGAGGTTCTGCAGTACGACCAGCGCGGCCTCGGCCAGTCCGAGGTGCCGGACGGGCCGTACACGATGGCCGACTACGGCAACGACGCCGCCGCGTTGCTCGATGCGCTGGGCTGGGACGACTGCCTCGTGCTCGGCGTCTCCTTCGGCGGCATGGTGGCCCAGGAGCTGGCGATCCGTCACCCGGAGCGAGTACGCCGACTGGTGCTCGCCTGCACCTCGGCCGGCGGCGCCGGCGGCGCGTCCTATCCGCTGCACGAGCTCGTCGGCCTGGACGCCGAGACCTCGCTCGCCAAGAGGCTCGCCTTGATCGACGCCCGTTGGGACGAAGCCTGGCGGGAGGCCAACCCGGACATGGTGCGCACGATCGCCGAGGGCTTCCAGCTGGGCGAGGACGGTGAAGCCCCCGGCGAAGGCCCGTTGCGCCAACTCGAGGCGCGCGAGCCACCACGACACGGCCGAGCGCCTCGGACAGATTCGTTGCCCCACGCTCGTCTGCGGGGGGGTCTATGACGGCATCGCGCCGCCGGCCAACAGTGAATTCCTGGCCGAGTCGATCCCCGGCGCCGAGCTCGCGTTCTTCGACGGCGGCCACGGCTTCTTCATGCAGGACCCCGCGGCCATCCCGGCGATGCTGGATTTCCTCAGGAACTGAGCGCCTCGGTGTGAGGCGGGCGCTCCCGCCCTAGATTCGTCGCATGGACCTGACCGCGACACCCGAGTGGAAGGCGCTGGCGGCGCACTACGACGAGATCTCGGACCGCCACCTCCGCGAGCTCTTCGCCGGCGACCCCGACGGAGCCGACCGCATGACCGCCGGCGCCGCCGACCTCAGCCTCGACTACTCCAAGCACCGTGTCACGGACGAGACCCTGCGCCTCCTCATGGCGCTGGCCCGGGCGGCCCACGTCGAGGAGCGCCGGGACGCCATGTTCCGCGGCGAGCACATCAACACCACCGAGGACCGCGCCGTGTTGCACGTGGCGCTGCGCATGCCGCCGGGCTCAGCATCTCGAGGTCGACGGCCAGGACGTCACCGGCGACGTCCACGCCGTGCTCGCCAAGATGGGCGACCTTTCGGACCGCATCCGCAACGGGTCGTGGACGGGGGCGACGGGCAAGCGCATCGCGGCGGTCGTGAACATCGGCATCGGCGGCTCCGACCTGGGCCCCGCCATGGCGACGCTGGCCCTGGCCGACTACGCCCAGCCCGGCCTCACGAGCCGCTTCGTCTCGAACGTGGACCCGATCGACCTGTACGCCGCGACCCAGGGTCTCGACCCGGCCACCACCCTCTTCGTCGTCAGCTCCAAGACGTTCACGACGCTCGAGACGCTGACCAACGCCGCCGCCGCACGGGACTGGCTGCTGAACGGGCTCGGCTCGGCCGCGGGCGACGACGCCGTGGCCAAGCACTTCGTGGCCGTGTCGACCAACGCCAAGGGGGTGGCGGACTTCGGCATCGACCCGGACAACATGCTGGAGTTCTGGGACTGGGTGGGCGGCCGCTACTCCTACGACTCGGCCATCGGCTTCTCGCTGATGGTCGCGATCGGCCGCGAGGCGTTCAACGAGATGCTGGCCGGCTTCCATGCCGATCGACGAGCACTTCAGGACGACACCCCTGGAGCAGAACCTGCCCGCCATCCAGGGCATGCTCAACGTCTGGTACAACAACTTCTTCGGCGCGCAGACGCACGCCGTGCTGCCCTACAGCCACCGCCTGGCCCGCTTCCCGGCCTACCTGCAGCAGCTCACCATGGAGTCCAACGGGAAGTCGGTGCGCCTCGACGGCACGCCCGTGGAGGGGCAGACCGGCGAGATCTTCTGGGGCGCGCCCGGCACCAACGGGCAGCACGCCTTCTACCAACTGATCCACCAGGGCACGCAAGCTGGTCCCGGCCGACTTCATCGCCTTCGCCGAGTCCACGCACGACATCGGCGACCAGCAGGACCTGCTGATGGCGAACTGCTTGGCCCAGACCAAGGCGCTCGCCTTCGGCAAGACGGCGGACGAGATCGAGGCCGAGGGGACGCCGCCGGCGCTGGTGCCGCACAAGGTCATGCCGGGCAACCGCCCGACCCCCACCATCCTCGCCCCGGAGGTCACGCCGTCGGTGCTCGGCCAACTGGTCGCGCTCTACGAGCACACGGTCTTCGTCGAGGGCGCGATCTGGGGGATCGACTCGTTCGACCAGTGGGGCGTCGAGCTCGGCAAGGTCATGGCGAAGGAGCTGGCGCCGATCCTCACCAGCCCGTCCGCGCCGGACCTCTCGGAGGAGGATTCGTCCACGGCGTCGCTGGTGCGGCAGTACCGCGGGCTGCGCGGCCGGGCGGTTTGAGGACTCCATCGTTCTACGAGTGAATCGCGAGGCGATCGAACTTTCGGTGAGGGCGCCCCGTCCGCTCGCCGACGGACGTCGGGAAGCCGGTTACGGCTGGCCGATGAGGCCGTGCAGCGGTTGGCGCGGCATCAGGCCGCGCCACGTGCCGGGCAGCTTGAGCCCGAGGCGCTTGAGCTCGTCGAGGTGTTGCGACGACAGCGCCTCGAGGCTCTTCCTGCCGCGTTTGTCAGCTTGAGCCGGACCAGACGATGGTCGTCGTCGTCGCGGGATCGCTCCACGAGCCCCGCGGCCTCGGCCCGGTCGATCAGTCCGACGGCGCTGTGGTGCCGCAGAAGGAGATAGTCCGCCGTCTCGCCGATCGTCGGCCCACGCGGATCGGAGTGGCCACGAATGGCAATGAGCAGTTGCTGGTGCGCCGGCGTCAGGCCGGCCGCCTCGGCCTGTTGCTCGCTCCAGCGCACCAAGCGCCGTAGCCCCGTCCACAGGGTCAACAGGTCTTCGTAGTCGGCGTCCGTCAGTCGCATCGTGTCACGATACCCTCGTGACGCGATAGATGGTGGATGGTCTGATCGACGGAATCAAGGCGCAGGCTGGACGGGTCGCGCCCGACGAAGATCAAGCTGCCGAAAGTGCTGCCGATGGCGGCAGGGAACGGCTCCGCTCGGACGTCGGCTCCCGTGTAGGGCGCGTCGACCATGACCGTCTCGCCGTCGACGACGCCGACGTAGAGGCCGACGTGGTCGATGCTCGAGGGGGCGCCGCCGAAGAAGACCAGGTCCCCGGGCTGGAGCGAGGCGCCGGCGGCCAGCTGGGGCCGGCGTCGTACTGGGCCTGGGCCACGCGGGGCAGCGCGACGCCGGCCGCGGCCCAGGCGGCCTGGACCAGGCCGGAGCAGTCGAAGCCGACGCCGGGGGTCCCGCCCCCCAGACGTAGGGCGTGCCGATCTGCGACAGTGCCCACGCCACCGCAGCGCACCCGCCGCGGCCGCGGACAGGCGTCGACCGGCGGCCCGCCCCGGGGTCGGGCCGCCGCGTAGGACTGGGCCAGCGACAGCACCTGGTCACGTAGGCGTTCGAGTGGTTGTACGTGTAGACCGCGCCCGAGAGGTTCGGCCCCCCCGACGCCCCGTTGGCGCATAGCAGCCGGCGCCGCCGCGTACACGGCGTCGGTCGGGTCGTACGGGCTGGGCGGCGTGGCCCCGCCGGGCGGGACGGGCCGCGTCGTAGTCCGCGAACGTGGCGGGCTCGAACTGCATCGGTCCCTCCGCGCCCGCCGCGTTGGCGCCCGCTGTGCACGCCGGGCAGGTCCGACTGGCCGTTGTCGGACTCGACGGTGCCGATGGCCGCCAGCACCGTCCAGGGGAGCCCCGGGCACGTCGCCGCCGCCTGTTGGTACAGGGCGAGCATGGCCGGCGGAATGTCCGCCGTGGCGGTCGAGCTGGCTGCGGGTTCGCTGTCGCTGCCACCCAGGAACGACACGGCGGACGCCACGACGGCCAGACCGACCAACGCCGCACCGAGGACAACGGCGGCCGCGGCCGCGGCAAGGCCCCTCATGTGCGGACGGTCCCATTTCTGAACCCGACGGGTCGTGCCACGCCGGGGAACGGTTGGCCGCGTATGTCCCTCGGGCCCACAGAAGACACGAGGGTCACTTGCGAGTCACGAAGCCGATCAGTCGCGACGTGGCCGCGGACGATCGGCGTCGGCTATCGGAAACCCTCGGCAACCGACACCACTCCCCAGATGGGCGCCTATCCTCGCCCTCAGACCAGCATCCCGTCGGTGCCTTGGGTTGCTCGAAGAGGAGGGTGACGAGTTGACAGAGGTGTCTCGTGCTGTTCTGCCGATCCCTGACCGGCCCGAGGTGGGTCTCACGACTTATGACGCCAAGGATCCCGACACCCACTTCCCACCCATTGAGCCGCTGCTCCCCCCTAGGGCGCCCGAATGTCTGATCGTCCTGTTGGACGACATCGGCTTCGGAGCGTCGAGTGCCTTCGGAGGGCCGTGCCACACCCCGACAGCAGAACGCCTGGCCGGACGTGGCCTGAAGTACACCCGGTTCCACACCACCGCCCTGTGCGCCCGACCCGTCAGGCCCTGCTCACCGGCAGGAACCACCACTCGGTCGGCATGGGAAGCATCACCGAGACGGCCACCTCCGCTCCGGGGCAGAGTTCGCTTCGACCGAATACCAAGGCCCCGCTGGCCGATGACGCTGAAGCTCAACGGCTACTCGACCGCCCAGTTCGGCAAGTGCCATGAGGTTCCCGTGTGGCAGTCGTCCCCCATGGGACCGTTCGACATGTGGCCGTCGGGTGGGGGCGGCTTCGAGTACTTCTACGGCTTCATCGGTGGCGAGAACAACCAGTGGTATCCGGCCCTCTACGAGGGGCTGACGCCCATCGAGCCGGAGAAGACGCCCGAGGAGGGCTACCACCTCACCGAGGATCTGGCCGATCACGCCATCGACTGGGTGCGGACCCAAAAGGCCCTGGTTCCCGACAAGCCGTTCTTCATGTACTTCGCCCCCGGAGCCACCCATGCTCCCCACCACGTCCCCCAGGAGTGGGCCGACAAGTACAGGGGCCAGTTCGCCCATGGCTGGGACCGCCAACGAGAGCTGACCTTCGCCAGACAGAAGGAACTGGGCGTCATCGGCCCCGGACGCCAAGCTGACCGCTCGTCATGCCGAGATCCCGGCCTGGGACGACATGCCCGAGGAGCTGCGACCCGTCCTGGAACGGGAGATGGAGGTCTACGCCGGGTTCTTGGAGCACACCGACCACCACGTCGGCCGGGTCGTCGATGCCATCGAGCAGCTCGGCATCCTCGACAACACGCTGATCTACTACATCATCGGTGACAACGGGGCCTCGGCTGAGGGCACCATCAACGGTGCCTTCAACGAGATGGCCAACTTCAACGGCATGGCGGCGCTCGAAACACCCGAGTACATGATCTCCAAGCTCT
The DNA here is from genome assembly GCA_963783995.1 of uncultured Acidimicrobiaceae bacterium. GTDB lineage: Bacteria > Actinomycetota > Acidimicrobiia > Acidimicrobiales > RAAP-2 > Bog-473. Next base: position 1,361,447 of record CAWAPU010000006.1, on the reverse strand, counting down.
ACGAGCTGGGAACCCCCACCTCGTACAACCACTACGCGGTCGGATGGGCCTGGGCCATGGACACGCCCTACCAGTGGACCAAGCAGGTCGCTTCGCACTGGGGCGGCACCCGCAACGGCACCATCGTTCACTGGCCGGGAGGCATCACCGAGCAGGGTGGCAGCCGCTCCCAGTTCTGTCACGTCATCGACGTGGCCCCCGACCATCCTGGAGGCGGCGGGCATCCCCCACCCGCTCTCGGTCAACGGCGTGCAGCAAGCCCCGATCGAGGGCACCAGCATGCTCTACAGCCTCAACGATCCCGAGGCTCCCGAGCGGCACGACCTCCAGTACTTCGAGATGTTCGGCAATCGAGGCATCTACTACAAGGGCTGGAGCGCGGTCACCAAGCACCGCACCCCATGGGAGCTGGTGGGGGTCAAGCTGGCAGCCTTCGACGACGACGTCTGGGAGCTCTACGACGGGAGCAAGGACTGGACCCAGGCCGACGATCTGTCGGCCGAGCTACCCGAGAAGCTGCGTGAGCTGCAGCGGCTGTGGCTGATCGAGGCGGTCAAGTACAACGTGCTTCCCGCTCGACGACCGTGCCGTAGAACGAGGAAACCCCGACATCGCCGGACGGCCCCAGCTCATCACGCGGCACCTCACAGCTTCTGTTCCCCGGCATGAAGCGGCTCTCGGAGAACAGCGTCATCAACATCAAGAACAAGTCCTTCTCCGTGACCGCCCAGCTCCAGGTCGGGGATGAACCGGCCCAAGGTGTCGTGATCGCCCAAGGCGGCGCGTTCGGCGGGTGGGCGCTCTACGCCTAGGAGGGCCGGGCCAAGTTCGTCTACAACGTCCTGGGCATCCAGTCGTTCGCCACCGAGGCGACGGAGCCGATCCCGCCGGTGAACACCAGGTCCGGGTGGAGTTCGCCTACGACGGCGGTGGACTGGCCAAGGGTGGGGCATGTCACCCTCTACTACGACGGCCAGGCCGTCGGAGAGGGCAGGGTCGAGGCGACTCAACCCATTGTGTTCTCCGCCGACGAGACGACCGACATCGGTGACGACTACGGGATGCCGGTCTCCCCCGATTACGCCGGCCGGAGCAAGTTCAACGGGAAGATCGACCTCGTCCAGATCGACATCGGTGACGACAACCACGACCACCTGGTCGATCCCGCCGATCTCATCAGGGTGGCGATTTCTCGGCAATAGCGAACCGGAATGGTCGCTAGCGGCAGCTGATCACCCCACGGATCCGGTACAGAGCCTCGGGTGGGGGACGGGGTGATACTCCACCGACACCGGCAGGCCCCGGAACGCCCTTGCCTGCCATGATGGAGCGAGCTGAACGTTGAGTAGTGGAGGGCGCATCACCACGACAACGCCTGGTGGAACCGGCGGATACCTTCTGGCCAGGGCGGACGAGGGCCAGTTGGCCTTCGGCAGCCCGCACCTGTTCAAGGCCGCCGCGCACGACACCTCGGGGCGCTTCGATTTCCTCACCATGGCGATGGCGCCCAGGACCGGTCCGCCGTTGCACTACCACGAAGCCCAGGACGACACCTTCTACGTCCTCGAAGGGTTGCTCACGGTCCAGGCGGGCGACGAGATCCTCGACCTCGGCCCGGGCGAGTTCCTCAGCATCCCACCCGGCATGGCGCACACGTTTGACAACCTGCACAACGGGGACGAGCTTGTGCGGTCCATCAATGTGATGACGCCGGGAGGGCTCTTTCCAACGATTGAGGACATGGCTCGAGTCCCAGAAGGACCCGATCACCTTGACGGCCTCAAGGCAGCGACCAGTCGGCATGGGACGGTCATCGTCGGTCCACCACTGCGGGTGACGCTCGGACTTGAGTGATCACGCGCTGACGTTGGTTGACCGCAGCCGCCGCCGCGCAACCTCAATTTGGGTCAGCGGGATTCGACCATGCCGGGTCCCACTCTGCGACCCAGATGTCGAGACCGGTGATCTCCAGCACGCGGTGGACTGCCGGGCTTGGGCGACTGACCACAAGCATCCCCCCGTCGTTCGTCACTTGTTGCCGGGCCACGTGGATCGCCCCCAAACCGGATCAGTCAACGAAGGTCAGGTGCTTCAGGTCGAGGACAACGAGCGCACCAGGTTCACCGAGCGATTGCTCGGCGAACCTCGGCACGGTCGATGCGTCGAGTTCACCTTTTAGGGTCAATGCACACCCCATCAAAGGCGTAGGACGTCACGTCAAATATGTCCAAGATCACGTGCCGACCTTGTTCCCCTGTCCGAGTTTGCCGTCCTCCCTCAGCGTGAGAGAGGAACCCGTCCGTTTCTGACCTTTCGGCCTCGTTGCTAGTCCTCGATCTACCGTGCTGACAGCCTGGATGAGGAACACCGATTGGTCAATCACCCGAAAGGGTGATTACCAAGGCGAGGCCCAGTTTAGAGTGAAACGATGGCCAAGCCCATCACAGTCGCGCTGATCAACGACTACATCATCGTCCTTGAAGGGCTGCGCTCCCTCCTCCGGTCCAGTGAGCCCGAGATTGTGATCGTCGAGATCGACGTCAGGAAGGGACCGCGCCGAACAGTCGATGTCTCGCTGCTCGATACCTACGGCGAGCTCGACTCCTGGACGAAAGGGCGCGCTCTCTAACTGCTGACCCCAGCAACGGGGCGATCGTGGTCTTCAGCTTTTCCGACCGACCCCAGGCGGTTGAGCATGCCATGCGAGCCGGCGCTCAGGGCTTCATCTCCAAGGCCGTACCGCGCAACAGATCATCGAGGGCATCAAATCTGCTGCGCGAGGCGAGCGTGTCATTCTCACGCAACGTTCGCAACACTCCCAGATCGATGAAGCATTGCGATGGCCGGGCGTTCCATCGGTCTCACCGAGCGCGAAAGCGAGATCCTGTCGCTCCTGTCGACTGGTATGACCAATCGCGAATTGGGAACCAGCCTCTACGTCAGCGAAAACACGATCAAGACCCACTTGCGGAGCCTCTACGCCAAGCTCGGTGTCCGGAACCGAGCGCAAGCCGCGTCGCTGGCCGGGCAAGGGATCCTTGGGGATCATCGTCAGCAATCCAAACCAATCGGATGAGGCACCGGGGCGAAGCGAGGTCGTATGTGGAGCGCCCGAGCTACTGGTGAACCGACCCGCGGCTCGCCCGCCCTCGGCCGAGCGCAAAGCTCGCGGCCGAGACGATCGCGACGACGACGGCGGCAATCCACAGCAAGTGGATCGCGAACCCGGCGCCGAAGAGGATCAGCACCAGAAGAGCCAACGAGATTAATTGCCATGAGTTTCTCTCGTTTCTATTTTTGTAGTCAGCGCCAAGCTGACATGCGTACAGGGATGTCGCTGGAGAGCGCCCGCCTCGAACTCGCCGGACCGAACCGGGCGCTCCACAGACCTACTTCTTGAAGGCGTCCTTCACCTTTTCCCCCGCCTGCTTCAAGTTGCCGGCCGCCTCGTCTCGCTTGCCCTTAGCCCGCAAAGAGTCGTCGTCCGTGGCCTTTCCTGCGGCCTCCTTCAAATGACCTTTTGCTTCTTGGATCTTGTTCTTTGCCTTGTCGACAGTTGACATGACGTTTCCTTTCGGTTTGAGGATTCGGTTCTAAGTACAGCCCTGGATTCAGGCTGAGAAAGCAGTGATTGTCAGTACGTCGAATCGACTCGGCGCACGACATTCTCCTCCCGTCGTCGACGACGGTCCGGTGGGGCGCGTGTTGGCTATCCACCATGGCGATCAGGGACAGCGCCGCTCCAACCACGCCGACGATCATCAAGATGACGCCGACCTTGTTCACGTTGAATCCGTGTTGATCAGGGCTCGCGGTGACGGCGTAATCCAAAATGGCGCCAACGGCAAAGGCGATAATGCTCGCCACAAGTCCTCCAGCTCCAACCATTTGCAACCTCCAATCAGGGTGCGATGGACATACCCGTGTCGATCGCGGAGAAACGAGTGAACCACTCGACGCGAGAAACCAGCGTTCTGGAAATCACCCGAATGGGTGAGACCAACCCAGATGCCTGCGTAATCGTGCGTAATGCAGTGCAGAACAGAGTCGGTGGCGCGACGAATAAATGATGGGACGGGGCTGAGAAAGTTGCGCTGCGTCTGACGACGTCACATCAGAGCATCGAAAAGATGTCCCCGGGCTTAGTGGCGTGAACGTCGAAGACGAATCTTCGGACACGGCTCATGGTCTGACCGTTCACGGGCGATGTGTCGCCATTGCTTCGTGGTGTTGTCGATCGAATTTGAAATGAACGTTCCCGGAGCGAGCGCCGTCGCTCCTTCGGCAGTGGCCGGGTCCGTCCGACTCGCCGTCGTCCGATGCGACCGTGCTGTTGAGGGTCGGTGGCGTTCGCGGTGCTCGAGTACGACAGCCGCTTGGTGGCACGGAACGAATCAGCCCGGGGATCGCCCGCCAGGGCGGGCGTGGCGGCCCACGACCCGTTCCCGGTGATCCTCCGACCGTGAACAGGACCGGCCTGTGGGCACGACCAGGACGCGCTGGCCATACTGGGCCATGAAAAGCACCATGCAGGACGCACCGCTCCTGATCAGCGACATCCTCCGCTACGGGCAGCAGGTGCACGGCGACAGCACAGTCATCACCGTTGAGGCGGGCGGGCACCGCACGGCCACCTTCACCGAGGTGGCCGAGCCGGGCCGAGAAGCTGGCCAAGGCGCCCTGCAGCCGCCTGGGGATCGAAGACGGCGACCGGGTCGGGCACCTTCTGCTGGAACAACCAGGGCCACCTGGAGGCCTACCTGGCCATCCCGTGCCATGGGCGCGGTGCTGCACACGCTGAACATCCGGCTGCCGGCCGACCAGTTGGCCTACGTGATCAACCACGCCGAGGACCGGTGCATCATCGTGGACGCCTCGCTCGATCCCGTTGCTGGCCGCCATCAGGGACGACCTGAAGACGGTCGAGACCATCATCGTGGCGGGGGAGGGCGATACCTCGGCGCTGGGCGAGACGCTGTCCTACGAGGACCTGTTGGCGGCCGAGGAGCCCGGCTTCGAATGGCCGGAGTTGGACGAGCGTTCGGCCGCGGCCATGTGTTACACGAGCGGCACCACGGGCAGCCCCAAGGGCGTGGTCTACTCGCACCGCTCGATGTGGCTGCACACCCAGGCCGCAGCAGTCGGCGTCGTCGGTGGGGATGACCGAGAAGGACCGCATCCTGATCATTGTGCCCATGTTCCACGCCATCGCCTGGGGCACGCCCTACGGGGCCTGGCTGGCCGGGACCGACATGATCATGCCGCAGATGTTCCTCATGGGGGAGCCGCTGGCCAACGATCTTCAACGAGTTCCATCCGACCGTCGCCTGCGGGGTGCCCACGATCTGGAACGGGCTGCTCGCACCTCGATTCGCCGATCGACTTCTCGACCATGCGCGCCATCACCGCCGGCGGCGCGGCGGTGCCCGCAGTCGCTGATCGAGGCGTTCGAGGAGCGGTTCGGCGTGACCATCATCCAGGGTTGGGGCATGACCGAGACCAGCCCGCTGGCCGCCTTCGGCCTCCCGCCGGCCCGCCGCATCGACGGCCACGACGACATGTACTACAAGATCAAGGCCGGCCGGGTCGTCGCCGGGGTCGAGGTGCGCGTCGTCGCCGAGGACGGCTCGGTGCTGCCCAACGACGGCAAGTCCATCGGCGAGTTCGAGATCCGCGGCCCGTGGATCACCGGCTCCTATTACAAGGACGAAGACCCGGCGAAGTTCCACGACGGCTGGCTCTGCACCGGCGACGTCGGCACGCTCGACCACTCAGGGCTACATGACCATCTCGGACCGCACCAAGGACGTGATCAAGTCCGGTGGCGAGTGGATCTCCTCGGTGGAGCTGGAGAATGCCGTGATGGCGCACCCCGACGTCTTCGAGGCGGCCGTCATCGCCATCCCGGACCCGAAATGGTCCGAGCGGCCGCTGGTCTGCGTGGTGCCCAAGCCCGGCCGAAGTCGCCGCACCCCGCGGACCTGGTCGACTTCTTGGTCGAGCCGGGTGCCCCGGTGGTGGCTGCCCGACCAGTGGACCTTCATCGACGAGATCCCCAAGACCAGTGTGGGCAAGTTCGACAAGAAGGTCATGCGGGCCGCCTATGCGGAGGGCGACTACGAGGTGCAGACGGTGGCCCTGCCCAAGTGAGCGGGCGAGCGAGGCCATGGAGCACATGGCCGAGCGCGCTCGAGGGCCTGCTCGAGGAGCTGACCGACATGGCCATCGACGCGCTCGAGCCGCGCCACTGCCGGCGACCCCGACTCCCAGGAGCGGGCGTGGCCCTGGCCGAGGAGCGCCGCATCCTCAAGGCCCGGCGGGCGTTGGAGCGCTCCGTCGCTGCGCTGCTCGAGGGTTCCGACGCCCGTCGCGAGCCACTCGACGACGGCGCCTGATCTCAGGCGCCCGCATGCGCCTCTTCGTGGCCGCGTGGCCCGACGACGAGACGCGGCGCGTCTGTCCGGCCTGGAGCTGGAGCTCGGCCGCAGCAAGGGACTGCGCTTCGTTGGCGGGTCGCGTTGGCATGTCACCCTCCGCTTCCTGGGTGAGGTGCACGAGGACGCCGTCGGCCCCCTCGGCGAGGCCTTGGTGACCACCGCGGCCGAACACCGCGGGCCCGTCGAGTGCCGTTTGGGACCCGGTACCGGCTGGTTCACCGGCGTCCGCGTCCTCTACCTGCCGGCCGCCGGACTGGACGGACTCGCCGCCGCGGTGCACGCCGCGACGATCCCTCTCGTCCCGAGCCGGCGAACCCCGAGCCGCAGTTCAACGGGCATCTCACGCTGGCCCGCTCCAAGGGACGGCGCCTCAGCGTCGCCGCCCTCGGGGAGATGGCCGGGGTCCCCTTCGAGGCGTCCTTCCCGGTGCCCGCCCTCGACCTGGTCTCGTCGCAGCCGTCCCCCGAGGGCCACGTCTACACGACGCTGGTCCGCGCGCCGCTCGGCAAGGGTTAGGTCTTGCCGTTCGTTTTCGCTTCGGCCTACGAGAGCGCCTTCACGGGGGACGTCAATTTGATGAGTCCATGCTGCAGTGAACGCGCCTTCTGCACTGAAACCTCACACTTTCAGCCCAGAAATGGAGTCGGAGCTCATATGCGACCCTTCGAACTTTTCAGAGGTCGCGTTTAGGGCCCCGTCTGCCCCGTCAGGTACAAGGTGATGGCCCGGGCCATGGCCGTCGCCGCCTCCTGTTGGAAGGTCGGAGTGACCAGAATGGCTGCATCCGTTGCATTCTGCATGTTGCCGCACTCGATCAGGACCTTGGGCACGGTGGTCAGGTTGAGCCCGGCAAGATTGTTTCGGGGCTGGATCCCGTCGACTCCGTCATAGCTGCTCACCGGCATCGGTGTCCCGGCGGCGAAGGTGTTGCGCACAGGGAACCGAACGCGGCCGACGAGGCGATCACTCCGCTGTTGGGTCCGTCGGCCACCGGCTCCAACACGGCGAACCCCCGCCCGCTCACCGGACCCCCGTCGGCGTGGATGTCGACGGCCACGTCAGCGTGGGCGCTGTTGATGATGGCGGCCCGGGTCGTGACACAGGGCCCCACGCCATCATTGTTCTGGCGTGTCATCACCACGGAGGCACCCTCGGCCTCGAGATCCGCCTGAGGTAGGTGGCCACGTTGAAATTGAACTGGGCTTCGGTGTATCCGCTGGCTGTTTCGGTGCCGGTGGTATCGCAGGATTCGTCTCCTGTCCCGTTCCAGACCGGCTGATTGATGTTCTGGGGCTCGGTGTAGTTGAGTCCGTTATGACCGGGGTCGATCCCTACGACCTTCCGGCGAGCGGGCCGAGCCGAATACCAACCAGTACCCCCCTCCCGAGGGTGCGGCCGCGATGCCTACGGCCGGACCGGCAGGTTGGTGGCACCCTCGGAGCCCAAGAACGATAGGGCGCCGAAGGTGAAGAGCCGCCATCGGCGGCCACCAGCCAGTACCCTTTCCGCCGGGGCCGGCCGCCATCCCCACCATCGGCTGGTTGAGCACATCGTGCCGGTCGACCCGGCGAACTACGCGTCGCCGTAGGCGAAGATCCCGCCGTCGGCGGCCACCATCCAGTAGCCCCTTCCGTCGGGGCTGGCCGTCATCCCCACCACCGGCTGGTTGAGCGGATGTCGCCGGGCGAGCCGTAGAATTGGGCGTCGCCGTAGGCGAAGATGCCACCGTCGGAGGCCACCAGCCAGTAGCCCCTCCGTCGGGGCCGGCGGCCATCCCCACGATCGGCTGGTTGAGGCTAACGAGCCGGTCGATCCCCAGAACTGGGCGTCGCCGTAGGCGAACATGCCCCCGTCGGCGGCCACGAGCCAGTAGCCCTTCCCGTCCGGGGTGGACGGCCATGCCGACGATCGGCGCGTTGAGCGGATCGTGCCGGTCGACCCGTAGAACTGGGCGTCGCCGTAGGCGAAGATGCCGCCGTCGAGCCGACCAGCCAATACCCGGCCCCGTCGGGGGTGGCGGCCATGCCCACGATCGGCGCGTTGGCGTTGGGCACGGAGTTCGCACCGATGGGCGTGTTCCCGAAGGGCACGACGCCGTCGGGCGGGGGAGTGGCGCCGGCGGACAGAGGGCCGAACGCCGGCAGGGGCGAAAGCTGCAGGACCCCCACCAGGGGAGCCACGGCCAGCAGCAGGACCACCAGGACCCGCCGCACACCCGCCCTGCTCACACCGAGCACGCGGGCGCTCCTACGCCCGGCTCATCCCCCGTACTCGTTCAATGCATCGATGAGCATGCGCAGCCGCGCGTAGTGGAAGCGGTCGAAGCGGAAGGCCAAGCGGGGGAGCTCGGGATAGTCGTTGCGCTCCGGCGGGAACGGGCCGGTCGTGCGGATGCTGCCGCGCAGCACGATGTCGCCGAACCGCTTGTTCAGGTCGGCCAGCTCCGCCTTGCTCGGCTGCACCTGTACGCGGAGGACCAGGAGGTCGCCGACCCAGCGCAGCGAGTGGTAGTTGCGGTAGAAGCCGAGGATCTCCGCGCTCGCTTCTTCCATGGTGTTGGTCACCTTGAACAGCGCCGTGTCCTCGGGCGAGATCCAACCCGCCGCGATCGCCTGCTCCTTGAGGAAGCGCAGCCACTCGTGCCAGTACGTGCCGCCGGGTGTCTCGACCATGACGACCGGGGCCGGCTCGGCCTTGCCCGTCTGGAGCAACGTCAGGAGCTCGAACGCCTCGTCCTGCGTGCCGAACCCACCGGGGAGGATGGCGTAGGCGTGCGACTCCTTGATCAGCATGAGCTTGCGCGTGAAGAAGTAGCGCATCTCGACCAGCTTGGGGTCCCGTGCAATGAACGCGTTCGCCGATCCTCATTCGGCAGGCGGATGTTGACCCCGAACGTGCTCCCGCCCGGCGCCTTCGAGGCCGGCCGCCATGATCCCGGGCCCGGCTCCGGTCACCACCATCCAGCCCGCAGCGGCCAGGGTCGCCGCCAGGTCGCGGGCGAGGATGTAGACCGGGTCCTCGGGCTTCGTGCGCGCCGAGCCGAACATCGTGATCTTGCGGATGTGCCGGTAGGGCCGGAACACCCGGAACGCCTCGGCCATCTCGCCCAGTGCGGCGTTGGCGATCTTGAGGTCACCGACCGACGTGCCCTCGCGCGCCATGTCGTCGAGTGAGTCGACCATCGCCTGCAGCTCGCGCGTCTGGGCGGCGAGAGCTCTCGGTCGGCGAAGAGGTCCTCGTAGGCCCGCCTCGCGCGCGCCCTCGTCCGCCGGGTCCTCCGCCTGGGTCACGCGCCCGCGGAGGCGCCGGCCAGCGCGTACAGCGTGGAACGCTGCACCAGGGGCCGGCCCAGCGGGGTCACGATCGCCTCGAGGTCGTCGACCCCCATGCGCTGCCCGTGGGTTGCCCCGGCCGCCCGCGAGATGTTCTCGTCGATCAGCGTGCCACCGAGGTCGTTGACGCCGGCGCGCAGCACCTGGCGGGACCCCTCGGCGCCCATCTTCACCCAGCTCACCTGGATGTTGTCGATGTCGCCCGCATAGGCGATACGCCCCACCGCGTGCATCAGCAGCGCCTCACGGAAGGTGGGGCCCCGCCGGGCCCGGCGCTGGAGGTAGATCGGGGTGGCCATGTGCACGAAAGGCAGCGGCACGAACTCGGTGAAGCCGCCTGTCTCTCGCTGCAGGGCCCGGGTCGCCACGATGTGCCGGGCCCAACTCACCGGCTGCTCGATCGAGCCGAACATGATCGTGACGTTCGAGCGCAGCCCGACCTCGTGGGCCGTGCGGTGCGCCTCGAGCCACTCGTCCGTCGAGATCTTGTCCGGGCACAGCACGGCGCGCACCTCGTCGTCGAGGATCTCCGCCGCCGTGCCGGGCAGCGTCTTGAGGCCCGCGTCGCGCAGGCGCGTCAGGTACTCGGCCAGCGGCACCTCGGAGCGGCGCGCCCCCTCGGTCACCTCCAACGCGGTGAAGGCGTGGATGTGGATGTTCGTCGACGCCGCGCGACCGCCTCGAGCACGTGGATGTAGTACTCCCCGTCGAAGTTCGGGTGGATGCCACCCTGCAGGCAGACCTCGGTCGCGCCCTCGGCCTCCGCCTCCGCCACGCGGTCGGTGATCTCGCTGAGCTCGAGCAGGTACGGCGCCCCGCGCAGGTTCAGCGACAACGGTCCCTTGGAGAAGGCACAGAAGCGGCACTTGAAGGTGCACACGTTCGTGTAGTTGATGTTGCGGTTGTACACGAAGGTCACCGCGTCGCCGGCGATCTGGCGGCGCAGGTCGTCCGCCACCTCCGCCACCGCGCGGACCTCGGGTCCGCGGGCGCTGAACAGCGTCACGATCTCGGGCTCGCCGACCTCCTGGCCCAACGCGACGCCGGCCAGGACCTCGGCCACGGCGCCGCCGCCGAACCCGCCCGCGCCGCCACGCCCACGCCCTCGCCGACCCCGACGACCCCCACGGGCCCGTCGAGCAACGCCGGCGGCGCCTCCTCGCCCCCCGAGTACCACACGTCGTCACGCGCCAGCCCCTCGGCGTCGGACGCATCGAGCACCGGGAAACGCATCTCCTCGGCCAGCCAGCGCGCCGGGGCCAAGGCGAACGAGGGGTACACCGTCAGCCGGGGCGCCAGCGTGTGCCCGCCCGACTCCGTCGCCGCGCGCAGCACGTCCAGCGCCGGCCACGCCCGCTCGGGGTTCACGTGGTCCGCCGTCACCGGTGACACGCCGCCCCAGTCGTCGATCCCCGCGTCCAGCAGCGGCGTCAGGTCGTCGGACAAGTTCGGCGGCGCCTGGACGTGGACCGACGGTGGCAGCACGAGGCGCGCCGCCGCGATCGCCCACACAGGTCGTCGGGCGGGCACGGCGCAGCCTTGAACATGGCGGTCCCCGGCTTCGGCAGGAAGTTCTGCACGATGACCTCTTGGACGTGCCCGTGCCGCTCGTGCGACGCCGCGATCGCCCGCAGCGCCGCCAGCTGGTCGGCCCGGTGTCGCCGATCCCGACGAGGATCCCCGTCGTGAACGGGATCGCAGCTCGCCGGCCGCCTCGAGCGTGGCCAGGCGCCGCGAGGGCTCCTTGTCGGGCGCGCCCCGGTGCGCCGCCAAGCCCTCGGCCAGCGACTCGAGCATCATGCCCTGGCTCGCCGTCACCGGCCGCAGCGCGGCCAGCTCGTCGGCGTACAACGCGCCCGCGTTGGCGTGCGGCAGCAACCCGGTCTCGGTCACGACGAGTTGGCACATCTCGACCAGGTACTCGACCGTCGAGGCGTACCCGTGGCGAGCGAGCCACGACGCCGCCACCGGGTAGCGCAGCTCGGGACGCTCACCCAAAGTGAACAGCGCCTCGTGGCACCCCGGCCGCGGCCCCGCCGCAGCCACCGAGAGCACCTCCTCGGCCGTCAGGTACGGCGACGACAGCCGGGCCGGCGCCTTGGCGAACGTGCAATAGCCGCAGCGGTCGCGGCACAGCATGGTCAGGGGGATGAAGACCTTGGGGGAGAAGGTCACCCGCCGCCCGTGGGCCCCGTCGCGGACGATCCGGGCGAGCGCCGTGAGCTCCGGGAGCGGCAGGCCGAGGAGATCGGCGTCGGTGAGCATCGAGGTCAATCTAGGGGGCTATCAGGAGAGGCGGCGCGGGCCGGCCCGTCGACCAGCCACAGCATGCGCCCGGCGTGCACCCGCGCCGCGGGGATGTCGTCGCCCCGCACGAGCCTGGCCACGGCCTCGGCCTTCGACGCGCCGGCCACGGTGACGACGGCCAGGCGCGCCGAATTGATCGCCGGCAGCGTCAAAGTGAGCCGCGGGTGGGGGTTCACGCCGTTGGGGTCCTCCGTCGCCGCCACCAGCTCGCCCGGCGGCGCCTCGAGCGTCGAAGCCCCGGGGAACAGCGACGCCGTGTGCCCGTCGGGCCCCATCCCCAAGTGGATCAGGTCGATGCCCGGCCCGGTCACCAGCTCGCTCAGCACGTGCTGGTACTCGGCGACGCATTGTCGACCGGCAGCTCCGTCGGCATCGGCTGGAACGAGCCCACGGGCTCGATGCGATCCAGCAGCGACTCGCGGATCAGGCGCTGGTTGGAGTCCGGGTCGTCGGGCGGCACGATGCGCTCGTCGCCCACGTAGACGTGGACGGCGCTCCACTCGATACCGTCCGTCTCGGCCAGCACCTCGTAGCACGCCCGTGCCGTCGGCCCACCGGACAACACCAGGGCGAAGCGCGGCCCCGGACGCGCCGCGAACGCCTCGACGACGGCGTCGGCGAACGCGGGGTGACGTCGTCGACGGGCGTGATCATGCTCATGCGAACGGCCTGTCGAGCCTAGGGCTTCGGGGTCTCGGTCTCGAGACCCTGCTGGCCGGACTCGAGCGTCACCGCGTGGCCGCCGAACTGGTTGCGCAGCGCCGCAACCATCTTCAACTGGTACGAGTCCTTGTCCTGCGAGGCGAAGCGGGTGAACAACGACGTGGCGATCACCGGCGCCGGCACGCCGCGGTTGATTGCCTCGAGCGCGGTCCAACGGCCCTCACCCGAGTCGACCGCCACCGGCGCGATCTCGTCGAAGCCCGCCCCGGGGCGCAGGGCGCGCTCGGCCAGCTCCAAGAGCCAGCTGCGCACGACCGAGCCGTAGCGCCAGATCGAGGCGATCTCGTGGATGTCGAGGTTGAACTCGTCGGCCCGCGCCATCACCTCGAAGCCCTCGGCGTACGCCTGCATCATCCCGTACTCGATCCCGTTGTGGACCATCTTCACGAAGTGCCCGGCCCCCACCGGCCCGACGTGGGCGTAGCCGCCCTCGGGCGCCAGGGTGAGGAGGGCGGGCTCGACGACGGCCACCGACTCGTCCGTCCCGCCCACCATGAGGCAATAGCCCTCGGTGAGGCCCCACACGCCGCCCGACGTCCCTGCGTCGACGAACCCGACGCTCTTCTTCGCCAGCTCGCGCCGCCATCGGCTCCGCCTCGATGTACTTGGAGTTGCCGCCGTCGACGACGACGTCGCCCGCTTCGAAGAGCTCGCCCAGCGCGGCGATCGTGTCGTTCGTCACCTTGCCGGCCGGCAGCATCACCCAGGCCGCCCGTGGCGGGCTGAGCTTCTGCGCCACCTCGGCCAGCGACGTCGCCGTCTCGGCGCCCTTCGAGGCCGCCTGCTTGAGCGCCTCCGCGCTGAGGTCGAACGCCACCACCTCGTGGCCGCCCTTCAGCAGGCGTTCGGTCATGTTGGCGCCCATCTTGCCCAGACCGATCATGGCGATCTTCATGCGCGCTCCTCTCGGTTGCGGACTGCCCGGTGAATCAGAAGGTAGCGGCTTTATCCGTCAACATCTGCAGCAACTCGTCGAAGGACTTGGCGAAGGAGTGGACGCCCTCGTCCTCGAGCGTCTGCTCGACGTCGTGCATGTCGATCCCGGCGTCGGCCAGGTTGGCCAGAGCCTGCGTCGCCTCGTCGGGGTCGTGGTCGACCGTCCGCTTGAGCGTGCCGTGGTCCTCGAACGCCTCCAACGTGCCCTCGGGCATGGTGTTGACCGTGGACGGCCCGATCAGGCTGTCGACGTAGAGCAGGTCGGGATAGCTCGGGTTCTTCGTCGACGTGGACGCCCACAGCGGCCGCTGCACCCGGGCGCCCTGCTCGCGCAATGCCTCCCAGCGGTCGCCGCTGAAGGTGCGGTGGAAGTGCTGATAGGCGCTTTGGGCCTGGGCGACCGCGGCGGTGCCCCGCAGGCCGAGGATGGCGGGGTCGCCCCCTTCACCGCCGGCCAGGGTCACCAGGCGCTGGTCCACCTCGGTGTCGACCCGGCTCACGAAGAAGGACGCCACGCTGGCCACGTGCGGGAGCTGGTCGGCGTGCCCGGCGGCCACGAGCGCCTCGAGCCCGCTCAGGTACGCCTCCATCACCTCGTCGTAGCGGTCGAGCCCGAAGATCAAGGTGACGTTGATGCTGTGGCCCTCGCTGATCATCGTCTTGATCGCGGGCACGCCTTCCTTGGTCGCCGGGATCTTCACGAGCAGGTTCGGCTGCGCGATGCGTGCGTGGAGGTCGCGGGCCGACTTCACCGTGGCGTCGGTGTCGTGGGCCTGCGCGGGCGAGACCTCGAGGGAGACGAAGCCGTCCTCGTGGTCGCTCTCGTCGTAGAGCGGCCGGAGCATGGTGAGGGCGTCGTTGATGTCGGTGATCGCCATCTCCCAGTACGCCGCGTCGACAGTGTGGTCCTTCATCAGGGTGCGGAACTGGTCGTCGTAGGTGTCCTGCCCCGAGATGGCCTTGGCCAAGATCGTCGGGTTGGACGTGATGCCGCGCACGCCGACCTCGAGCCACTTGGCCAGCTGGCCGCCGTGGATCCAGTCCCGGCGCAGGTTGTCGAGCCAGGGGCTCTGCCCACCAATGGTGTAGAGGTCCTGCAATCGGGTCATCGGGACAACTCCCTTCGTCGTGTGTCGGCCGTCTTCGTCACGGCGCGCCGCCTCGCCCGGTCGCCGTGCTCAATGCCCCCGGCCGCCCAACAGCGCCCGGGCCCGCTCGACCACGTGGTCCGCGGTGAAACCGAACTTCTCCATCACGACGGCTCCGGGTGCCGAGGCGCCGAAGTGGTCGATGCCGATGGAGTCGTCGGCGTAGCGCTCCCACCCGAAGACCGACGCCGCCTCGATGCTCAGGACGGGGACGCCCGCCGGGAAGACGCCGGCGCGGTAGTCCTCGGGCTGCTTCTCGAAGATGTCCCAACTCGGGAACGAGACCACGCGGGCCCGCACACCCTCCGCCGCCCAACGTCGTGGCCGCCGCCAGGCACAGTTGGACTTCGCTGCCGCTCGCGACGAGCACGATGTCGGCCGCGCCCTGGGGGTCGGCCAGCACGTAGGCGCCCCGCGCCACACCGTCGGCCGCCCGCTCCTCGGTCTCGGCCAGCACGGGCACGTTCTGACGGGTCAGGACCAACCCGACCGGGCCGTCGGCCTCGACGGCGAGACGCCAGGCCTGCGCCGTCTCGTTGGCGTCGGCCGGTCGGATGAGGCTGAGGCCCGGCATGGCCCGGAGCGAGGGCAGGTGCTCGATGGGCTGGTGGGTCGGGCCGTCCTGCCCGAGCCCGATGGAGTCGTGCGTCCACGAGTAGATGACGTGGCACCCCGTGAGGGAGGCCAGCCGCACCGCGGGGCGCATGTAGTCGCTGAAGACGAAGAATGTCCCGCCCACGGGCAGCACGCCGCCGTGTTGAGCCATGCCGTTCATGGCCGAGCCCATCCCGTGCTCGCGGATGCCGTAGTGCACCTGGATCCCGCCCGGGGTCAGGCGCTCCTGGTTGTCGGCGCCCTCCACCTTGACCCCGTTGTTGCCGGTCAGGTCGGCCGAGCCCGCCAGCAGGCCGGGGATCTTGCCGGCCGTCGCGTCGAGGACCTGGTTCAGCGCGTGGCGCGTCGCCAGCTGCGTGCCCACGTCGAACTTCGGGAGGTCCTCGGCGAACCCGGGGAGGCCGTGCCCTCCCTGCGCGCCGTCCCATGCGGCGCGGTCGCCGTCCCACGCCTCGAAGCGCGCGGTCCACTCGGCGTGGAGCTGCGCACCGCGCGGCACCTGCTGGCCGTAGAAGTCATGGACCTCGTCGGGGATCCAGAACGACTGGTCCGCCGGGAGGCCGAGGAGGTCCTTGGTCAAACGGATCTCGTCGGCGCCGAAGGGGTCGCCGTGGGCCTTGGCGGTGTCGGTCAGATGGGGCGAGGGCCAGCCGATGTGGCTGCGCAGCACGAGGAGGTTCGGCTGAGCGTCCGGCGTGTCGGAGGGGTGTTCGAGCGCCTCGCGGATCGCCGCCTCGAGGGCGTCGACGTCGTTGGCGATCTCGCCTAGGTAGTGCACGCGCCAGCCGTACGCCTCGAAGCGCTTGACGGGGTCGTCGTCGTACGCCAGCTCGGTAGGGCCATCGATCGTGATGTGGTTGTCGTCGTAGAAGGCGAACAGGCGTCCGAGTCCGAGGTGCCCGGCCAGCGATGCCGCCTCGTGCGAGACGCCCTCCATCATGCAGCCGTCGCCCAGGATCGCGTACGTACGGTGGTCGCACACGTCGGAGCCGAACGTCGTGCGCACCCAGCGCTCGGCGAGTGCCATGCCGACGGAGTTGGCGAAGCCCTGTCCGAGCGGCCCGGTCGTCACCTCGATCCCCGGCGTGTGGTGGTACTCGGGGTGACCGGGGGTGCGGCTGCCCCACTCGCGGAACTGCTTGAGGTCCTCGAGCGACAGGTCGTAGCCGGTGAGGTGGAGCATGGCGTACTGGAGGATGCAGGCGTGCCCGTTCGAAAGGACGAAGCGGTCGCGGTCGGGCCAGTGGGGGTCCACCGGGTCGTAGCGCATGATCCGCGTCCAGAGCACGTGGGCCAACGGCGCGAGCGCCATGGCCGTCCCCGGATGGCCGGAGTTGGCCGCCTCCGGCGCGTCCATGGCGATGCCGCGGACGACGTTGATGCCCAGCTCGACCAGCCTGGGGTCCTGCACCACTGGAGGAGATGTCTGCACCGTCACGAGGTCACCCTAACCGTCCGTCCACGCCCGTTGGAGTGGCCTTCACGTACTATTCACTCTTCATGGCTTCCCGCATGCAGGTGCCGCCAAACAGCGACCTGACGCTCGGGATGACCTGCGTGGACAAGGCCACGCCGGGCCGGACCGTCTGGCGCATGAAGGCCGACGAGCGGTTCGCCAACCCGGCGGGCATCATGCAGGGCGGCTTCCTCGGCGCCTTCGCCGATTCGGCCATGGGCGCGGCGGCCGTGACGTACGCCGCCGGGCGCAAGGTCTTCTGTTCCAACGCCGAGATGAAGATCAGCTTCCTCGGTGCCGTGGACCCCGGCTCGCAACTCGAGTGCACGGCCGAGGTCGTGTCGGGGGGCCGGCGCGTGGCCTTCGTCGAGGCGAGCGTCACGGCCCGCCCACCGGGGGAACCCGCCGCGACCGAGGAGCGTCTCGTGGCCCGGGCGTCGTCGACCTACATCTTCAAGGAGCGCGGGTGACGTTGCGCCAGGCACGGGGTCCGCGGGGTTGTTGCACGGCGTCGGCCCAGGCACCAGGATTGTGCGCCACATGACACCACGGTCCGACACCAGCAGCGGGTTGCGGCACGCAGGCGACGATGCGTTCCAGCTCACCGTCGACTACGTCAAGCAGGAGACCATCGAGCCGCTCCGCGGTCTCGGTCGCTTCCTCTACATGGGGATCGCGGGCTCGTTCTTTCTCGCCTTCGGCATCCTGTTGATCCTGCTCGGCGTGCTGCGCCTGCTGCAGACCGAGACGGGCTCGGCGTTGACCGGCGACTGGTCCTGGGTGCCGTACGCTGCTGTCTTCGTGCTCGGACTCGCCGTGATCGGCGTGGCCGTCTGGCGGATCACCGCCGGGCCGGGGCAGGCCAAGCTTCCCGAGGTCGTGGCACGACGCCAAGCACTAGAGAACGAGGCACAAGAGGGAGCGAGCTGATGGCCGGAACTACCACCAAGGCCGGGAGCAACGGACGGCTGATCACCCGCGACGACCTGCAGGCGGCGTACGCGCAGGTGATGGGCGAGGGCGAGGCGCAGGTCCGGGCCGCCGCCCCGCGCGGGCTGGCCGTCGGCGGCGCCGTCGCCATCTTGATCATCGCCTTGGCCTTCCTCGCCGGGCGCCGTCGCGGCCGGGCCCGTTCGGCGGTCGTCGAGATCCGGCGACTCTGACGTGGACCTCATCCTGCGCCGCTTTCTGCGGGCCGGGGTGCGTCGTGGTCTCGGTGGGAACTGGTACTGGTTCGCCTTGGCCGGCGCCACGTGGTTTCTTCGCCGCGTGCTGAACGACCGCGACGAGTGCTGTGTCGAGCGTCACGCTTGCGCCGGGGGAGCAGGTGCTCATCTCGGTGCGCGACCCGAAGGCAGCGCCCGTCGCCGTCGAAGCCTGACGCCGGTGCCCGGCCCCTTGGTGCCAGGGGAGCGCGTGCTCCTCATCGACGCGAAGGAACGGCGCTACCTCATCACCCTCGTGGCGGGCGCCACGTTCCACACGCACGCCGGCCTCGTCGCACACGACGACCTGATCGGCAGCTGCGAGGGCCGCACCGTGACCGGCTCGACGGGACGGTCGTTCCTCGTGCTGCGCCCGACCCTGAGCGACATCGTGCTCAAGATGCCCCGGGGCGCGCAGGTCATCTATCCCAAGGACCTCGGGGCCATCCTCATCGCGGCGGACATCGGGCCGGGCCAGCGCGTCCTCGAGGCCGGCGTGGGCTCGGGTGCCCTGTCGATGACGGTCTTACGCGCCGGTGCGTCGGTCATCGGCTACGAGCTGCGCGAGGACTTCGCGGCACGGGCCCGCGCCAACGTCGAGGCGGCGCTCGGGCCGGATGTGCCCTACAAGGTCGAGATCCGTGATGTCACGGAGGGGATCGACGAGCGCGACCTCGACCGCGTCCTGCTCGACATGCCCGTGCCGCACAAGGTGGTCGCGGCGGCCGGCGAGGCGCTGCGGCCCGGCGGCATCTTGTTGGCCTACCTGCCGACGATCAACCAGACCGCGCTGCTGCGCGCGGCCCTCGACGACCCCACGGCGCCCTTCGGGCTGGCCGAGACGCAGGAGATCATCCGGCGCACGTGGCACGTGGAGGCGCGTTCGGTGCGCCCCGACCACCGCATGGTCGGGCACACCGGGTTCCTCACGACGGCGCGGCGCATCGAGCCCGGCGCCGACGTGGGCTTCAAGGCGGCCATCGAGGGCGAGGAATCGGGCGAATCGGGCGAATCGTCTGAAGCGGTCGACGCCGCCGAGACGGAGTCGTAGCTCGGCCCTAGGTGCCCGCGTCCTCCATCTGCGCGATGAGCTCCGCCGGCCAGCGCCCGCCGCAGAATGCGGTGTCGCCGGCGAGCCGGTCCTCGGAGAGCCGAAGGATGTGCGCCTGGTGGACGCGATGGGGGACCCCCTCTTCGGTCCATGCCAGCGTGAACTCCACGAGCTCGCCTCCGGGGATCGGCGTGCGCTGAAGGTCGAGAAACTCGCCGCGATCGGCGTACCAACGGGCGAGCTCGGAGCGGACCGCCTCGCCGCCTTGGACCTGGAACCGCCAGTTGGGCACCGTGGCGTCCAAGGCGGCATCGTCGGAGAACACGTCACCCGACAGGTCGCCCGCCTCGACCCCCGCCAGGAAGCGTTCGACTGGACCCACGGGCATGGGTTGGGCGGACGTGGCCATGGTCACCCCTTTACGTAGGAGAGCTTCTCCGCGACCAGACCGTCGAGGACCTTGAACAGATCGACCCCGCGGACGTGGCCGCCGTCCCAGCTGTAACGCCAGCGCTGCACGACGCGGTCGTCTGCCACAAATGTGTCTTCGGCCTCGAAGACCGAGTTCGTGTCGTCGAAGATCTCGTGCCACGCCTTCCGGATGGCGCCAGGCCCGACGTGCCGGACGCCGTCGGGAGCCGGTCCGGTGGCCTCGAAGATGCAGTCGTCGGTGATCAGCGCCAGCGTGGCGTCGAGGTCGTGCGCGGCCCACGCGTCGCCGAACGCCGTGACCACGGCGAGCGCGGACGTGTCCATCTATCCGGTATCCCTCTCGCTGCGGGCAGGACGCTCGGTCGGCTGGGCCACGGTCGCCTCCTCACGGTGCACGGGTATCTCGCGCGGTCGTGCCGGTGCCATCGATGCTTATCCGTTGGCGCGGCGCCGTCAATGGGCATTGCGGGAACGGGGCGCCTCGCCGGATCAGGCCCGGCGGCAGGGCGCGGCGGGTCCCCGAGAAGGGGCGATCAGGCGGCGGGGGAAGAAGAGGAAAGGTGAGGGCGGGGGAGCGGGGTTAGTCGCGCTCGATGAAGATGCACTCGCCGGGGCACTCCTCGGAGGCCTCGACCACGGCGTCCTCGAGGTCGTCCGGGACGAGGGCCATGCCGGCGGAGCCGCCGGGCTCGTTCTTCACGGCGTCGCCTTCCTTGACGTAGGCGAGCCCGTCGTCGAGCAGGGTGAAAACGGCGGGCGCGATCTCCTCGCACAGGCCGTCCCCCGTGCAGAGATCCTGGTCGATCCAGACCTTCATGGCTCCCGTACTTCTCCCTTGTGGACCTTGTCGTCACCGCCCGACGGGCCAACTGGACCGTAGTGAGGCGTCCCGCGCGTCGTCAATCTGACTGCGCAGACGTCCATAGCGTACCTGCCCGGGGTCGCCCCCCTGGTTCATCCCTGTGGCATGCAAGTTGCCGGGTCGGCCGCCCGAAACGTGGCGGCAAAACGCCCCGGGACGAGGGCTAGGGTGATCTCCAGTGACCGCAACGCCCGACGAAGCCGCCCAGCTCGAGGCTTTACGCGCCGAGCTGACTGACGCCGAGGACGAGATCCACGCGCTCCGACGCCGGCTGCAGGAGAGCCCGGGGCGCGTGCAGGCGCTCGAGGAGCGGTTGCTCGAGTCCAAGGGCCAGCTGGCCCAGGCGACGTCGCAGAACGAGAAGCTGACCTTCACCCTCCAGCAGGCCAAGGAGCAACTGGCCGCGCTGCGCGAGGAGGTCGAGAAGCTCACGCAGCCGCCGGCGGCCTACGGCACGTTCCTCGGCGTCAACGAGGACGGCACGGTCGACGTCTTCTCCTCCGGTCGCAAGATGCGGGTCAGCCTGCATCCCGACATCGACCCGGGGCAGATCAAGAAGGGCAACGAGGTCGTCCTGAACGAGAGCCTCAACGTCGTGCTCGTGCGCGACGGGGAGCTGGCGGGCGAGGTCGTGACGCTCAAGGAGCAGCTCGATGACCGCAAGCGCTGCATCATCTACGCGCGGGCGGACGAGGAGCGGGTGGCCGAGCTCTCCGAGGAGATGCTGGGCGTGCGCCTGCGGGCCGGCGACTCGTTGCTGCTCGACGTGCGGACGCAGCTGCTGATCGAGAAGCTGCCCAAGCTCGAGAGCGAGGAGCTCGTCCTCGAAGAGGTCCCCGACATCACGTACGCGGACGTCGGCGGCCTCGACACGCAGATCGAGGCGATCACCGACGCCGTCGAGCTGCCCTACATGCACCGCGAGCTCTTCGCCAAGTACTCCTTGCCGGCGCCCAAGGGCATCTTGTTGTACGGGCCGCCGGGGTGCGGCAAGACCTTGATCGCCAAGGCCGTGGCGAACTCCTTGGCCAAGAAGGTGGCTGAGAAGACCGGCAACGACAACGTGCGCTCGTTCTTCTTGAACATCAAGGGCCCCGAGTTGCTCAACAAGTACGTCGGGGAGACCGAGCGCCAGATCCGGCAGGTCTTCCAGCGGGCCCGGGAGAAGGCGGACGAGGGCATGCCCGTCATCGTCTTCTTCGACGAGATGGAGTCGCTGTTCCGCACCCGGGGTACCGGGATCTCCTCGGACATGGAGTCGACGATCGTCCCCCAGCTGCTGGCCGAGATCGACGGCGTCGAGTCGCTGCGAGACGTCATCGTGATCGGGGCGTCGAACCGCGAGGACCTGATCGACCCGGCCATCCTGCGGCCGGGGCGCCTGGACGTGAAGATCAAGATCGAGCGCCCCGACGAGGAGGCGGCCGGGCAGATCTTCAGCCGCTACCTGAAGACGTCGGTGCCGCTGGACACCGGGGAGGTCTCCCGGCTCGGCGGGGGCGACCCCGAGAAGGCCGTCCAGGCGATGATCGAGCAGACGGTCGCCGAGATGTTCCGCGAGGACGACGAGAACCGCTTCTTGGAGGTCACGTACCAGAACGGCGACAAGGAGATCCTCTACTACCGGGACTTCGCATCCGGCGCCATGATCGAGAACATCGTGCGGCGGGCGAAGAAGCTCGCCCTCAAGCGCGAGATCGCGGGCGAGGCCGGTGGCATCCGTACCTCCGACATGGTGGAGTCGATCCGCCAGGAGTACAAGGAGAACGAGGACCTCCCCAACACGACCAACCCCGACGACTGGGCGCGGATCTCGGGCAAGAAGGGCGAGCGCATCGTCTATGTCCGCACGCTCCTGACCGAGGACCGCGAGGTCCACGGTGGGCGGTCTATCGAGCGGGTGGGGACCGGCCAGTACCTGTAGGGCGGGTCTGCCCGGCGGTGTATTTGGCCTCGGCTTAAAGTTTCAGCGCAACTTCTCTACTTTCGGCTCAATTTCGTGGAAAATTCCACTCTGGCCTAAACAAGTCGCGCCGAATTTCGAGGTCATTGGCAGATGCACCGGGAATTCGAGCCCGGAGCTGTTGTCGTATCGACCCGCACCCCTGCGAGTTAGGGTCGCGCCGTGGCCACCACGAAGGTCTGCGGCATCGAGACGGAGTACGGGATCCATTCGCCCGGTCCCGAGCAGAACCCAATCGCCGCGTCGTCGGTCCTGGTCAACGCGTACGCCGCCGACGTGGAGCAGCAGATCGGCTGGGACTTCGAGGACGAGACGCCGGGCAACGACGCCCGGGGCTTCGCCCGGGAGGGCTCGCTGGCGCCGATGGTCGAGACGCACCTGGCCAACACGGTGCTGACCAACGGGGCGCGGTTCTACGTCGACCACGCGCACCCCGAGTACTCGAGCCCCGAGTGCCTGACGCCCCTCGAATGCCTCGTCTACGACAAGGCGGGCGAGGAGATCATGCGGCGCTCGATGGTGGCGGCCGGGCTGCGCATCCCGGACCAGCCGGCCCCGGTCGTCTACAAGAACAACTCCGACGGCAAGGGCAACTCCTACGGCTGCCACGAGAACTACATGATGGATCGCGCCGTGCCGTTCGCGCGCGTGATCGACGGCGTGGTGCCGCACTTCGTGTCGCGCACGGTATTCACCGGGTCGGGCAAGGTCGGGGTCGAGACGCCCGCGCTCGATGCCGACTCGATCGAGTACCAGATATCGCAGCGGGCCGAGTTCTTCGAGGAGATCGTCGGGCTCGAGACGACGCTCAAGCGCCCCATCGTCAACACGCGTGACGAGCCGCACGCCGACCCCAAGCGCTTCCGCCGGCTGCATGTGATCGTCGGCGACGCCAACCTCTCGGAGATCGCGACGTTCTTGAAGGTGGGCACCACGGCGATCGTCCTGTCGATGGTCGAGGACGAGGCGGGGCCCACCCGGGACCTCTCGTTGTCGGACCCGGTGCGGGCGCTGCACCAGGTGTCCGCCGACCTCTCCTTGTCGCGGCCCCTGGCGCTGACCGACGGCTCGACGGCGACGGCGCTGGAGCTGCAGTGGGAGATCTTCGGCGCGGCGCGCAAGTACGCCGAGGAGCACGGCCTCGAGTCGCTGGGCGACGACGGCACGGTGGGCGCCCTGGTCATGGAGCACTGGGAGACGGTGCTCCATGGGCTCGAGTCCGACGTGGCCGGGCTGTCGGACACGCTGGATTGGGTGGCCAAGCGCGAGCTCCTCTTGGCGTACATGGACCGCCACTCGTGCGGGTGGAAGGACCCCCGGGTTGCAGCACTGGCATTGCAGTACCACGACCTGCGCCCGGACAAGTCGGTCTTCATGCGCCTGGACATGAAGACGCTGACCGACCGGGCGGAGGTACAACGGGCCGTGACCGAGCCCCCCGTCGGGACGCGGGCATGGTTCCGGGGGAAGTGCCTGGCCCGCTGGCCCGAGGCGGTGGTGACCGCCAACTGGGATTCTCTCGTGTTCGACGTCGGCACCGATCCGTTGCGACGCGTCCCTATGATGGACCCCCTGAAGGGGACAGCCGAGCACACGGCGGAGTTACTGGCACAAAGCACAGGGCCCGCCGACCTGCTCAATAGGCTCAACTCTTAGGCGAACGAGTCGAGATCTCTCAAGAGGATTGGCGATGGCAGAACAAGAACAGAAACGGAAGGGCTCGGGGTCCCGGACCACCGAGACCGACACCGAAGTCGAAGAGGCCGCCCCGGCCACGTCGGAACGGGGCGAGAAGATCAAGGCCGAGCTCGACGATCTCCTCGACGAGATCGACGAGGTGCTCGAGGACAACGCGGAGGAGTTCGTCCGCAACTACGTGCAAAAGGGCGGACAGTAGTCCTCGGTGGCCCTTCCCCTCTTTCCCCCGGAGCGTGATCCGGGTCCTGACTTCGTCGGCCTCCTGCGCCTGACGGCCGACCGGCCCGAGACGGGTCGCCACGGCGCGGGCGGCGGCGTCGGTGGCGGTGGCGTGGGCGGCGGGTTCGACGAGCGCACCTTCGGGATCCCTCACGGCACGACCGTGGTGGCGCTGCGCGTCGCCGACGGCGTCATCATGGCGGGCGACCGCCGGGCCACCGCGGGCAACATCATCGCCCACCACGCCATGGAGAAGGTCTTCCCGGCGGACCGGCACTCGGCCGTCGCCATCGCCGGCTCGGCCGGCGTGGCCATCGAGATGGTCCGCCTCTTCCAGGTGCAGCTTGAGCACTACGAGAAGGTCGAGGGCACGACGCTCTCCCTCGAGGGCAAGGCGAACCAGCTGGCGGGCATGGTGCGGTCCAACCTGCCCATGGCGATGCAGGGCCTGGCCGTGGTGCCGCTCTTCGCCGGGTACGACCGGGCGCGCGGCACGGGACGCATCTTCAACTACGACGTCACCGGTGGGCGCTACGAGGACACCGACTTCCAGGCCACCGGCTCGGGCGGGCGCGACGCCCGCAACACCGTGAAGCTGGGCTGGCGCGAGGACATGCCGCTCGACGAGGGCCTGAACCTGGCGATCCGCGCCCTGTGGGACGCGGCGGACGAGGACTCGGCCACCGGCGGGCCCGACCCCATCCGGGGCATCTACCCGATCGTGGCCGTCGTGGACGCCGCGGGCTACCGCGAGGTGCCCGAGACCGACGTGGCGGAGCGCTTCGGCGCCCTGGCCACCCGCCTGCAGGCGGAGCGTGCACGATGAGCATGCCGTTCTACGTGGCCCCCGAGCAGGTCATGAAGGACCGGGCCGAGTACGCCCAGAAGGGCATCGCCCGGGGACGCTCGCTCGTGGCGACGACGTACGACCTCGGCGTCGCCATGGTGGCCGAGAACCCGTCACGTTCGCTGCACAAGATCAGTGAGATCTACGACCGCATCGCCTTCGGCGGCGTCGGCAAGTACAACGAGTACGACCAGCTGCGCGTGGCGGGCATCCGACACGCCGACACCAAGGGCTTCGCCTTCAGCCGCGAGGACGTGGACGCCCGGTCGCTGGCCAACCTGTACGCGCAGTACCTCGGCAACGTGTTCACGCACGAGATGAAGCCGCTCGAGGTCGAGGTCCTGGTCGCCGAGCTCGCCGACGACGGCAAGCAGCTGTACCACATCGCCTACGAGGGCACGATCACCGACCAGGACCGCTTCGCCGTCCTCGGCGGCGAGGCCGAGAGCATCACCGAGCGGATCACGGCGGCCTGGCAGGCCGACTGGGACCTGGCGACGGCGATGAAGGCGGCGACGGCGGCCCTGTCGGGCCCCGACCGCAGCCTGGGCGCCGGGGACCTGGAGGCGGCCGTCCTGAGCCGGGGGAACGGCCGGCGGACCTTCCGGCGCATCGAAGAAGAGGAGCTGGCCCGGCTGCTGGCATAGCCAGCAGTACGGTGGCCCCAGTGGAACGGCGCATCTTCGGAATCGAGAACGAGTACGGGGTCACGTTCACCCTGCGGGGACAGCGCCGCCTCAGCCCCGACGAGGTGGCCCGCTACCTGTTCCGGCGGGTGGTCTCGTGGGGTCGCTCCTCCAACGTCTTCTTGGAGAACGGCGCGCGCCTGTACCTCGACGTGGGCAGCCACCCCGAGTACGCCACGCCCGAGTGCGACAAGATCGGCGATGTCGTCATCCACGACAAGGCGGGGGAGTGGATCCTGGCCCAGCTCGTCACCGGCGCCCAGGCCCGGCTGCGCGAGGAGGGCATCCGCGGCGAGGTCTACCTCTTCAAGAACAACACCGACTCGGTGGGCAACTCGTACGGCTGCCACGAGAACTATCTGACCGAGCGTAACGACGAGTTCAACCGCTACACCGAGGTGCTCATCCCGTTCCTCGTGTCCCGCCAGATCTACGCCGGCGCCGGCAAGGTGTTGCAGACGGCGCGCGGCGCAGTGTTCTGCCTGAGCCAGCGCGCCGAGCACATCTGGGAGGGTGTGTCCTCCGCCACGACGCGCAGCCGGCCGATCATCAACACGCGCGACGAGCCGCACGCCGACGCCGAGCGCTTCCGGCGCCTCCACGTGATCGTGGGCGACTCCAACATGAGCGAGTACGCCACGTTCCTCAAGATCGGGACGACCTCGATCCTGCTGGCCATGCTCGAGGACTCCTCGACGGTGCTGCGCGACCTGACGCTCGAGAACCCGATCCGCGCCATCCGCGAGATCAGCCACGACATCACGTGCCAGCGGCGCGTCCGGCTGGCCAACGGGCGCGAGATGCGGGCCCTGGACATCCAGGTCGAGTACCTGGAGCGGGCGCTCAAGTTCCGTGAGCGCCATGGCCTGTCGCCCGAGGAGGACCGCGCGCTCGACATGTGGGAGCACTGCCTCAAGGGCCTCGAGGCCGACCCGACGTCGCTCTACCGCGAGTGCGACTGGGTGGCCAAGTACCGCTTGGTCGAGCAGATGCGCCGGCGCCACGACGTCTCGCTCTCACACCCCAAGGTGGCGATGATCGACCTCATGTACCACGACGTCGACCGCTCCCGCGGCCTGTTCTACAAGCTGCAGGCGCGCGACGAGATGGACCGCACGTGCACCGACGAGCAGATCACGGAGGCCATGACGAAGCCCCCCGAGTCGACCCGGGCCCGGTTGCGGGGGGCCTTCGTCAAGCGTGCCAAGGAGCGGCGGCGGGACTTCACCGTCGACTGGGTGCATCTCAAGTTGAACGACCAGGCGCAACGCACGGTCCTGCTCAAGGATCCCTTCAAATCACACGACGAACGGGTGGAGCGGCTCATCCAATCGCTCTGATCTCGATGCCGGGCGGCTGGCCTGCGACGGCCCCGCTCGCCATCTGAGACGCAGGGCGGCACCGTAGAGTTGAGGGCACATGTTCAATCTCGACCCAGGCAAGCTGCTCGTGATCGCCGTGGTCGCGATCATCTTGCTCGGGCCCGACAAGCTGCCCCAATTCGCCCGCCAGGTGGGCGGTGCCTGGCGCGCCTTCAACGACTTCCGGCACCGCATGGAATCCGAGGTACGCAGCACGATGCCTGACCTGCCGCCGACCTCCGAGATCGCCCGCCTGGCCCGCTCACCCTCGGCGCTGTTGAACCACCTGTCCACGATGTCGGACGACGAGGAAGAGACGACGGCGGCCGATGGGGCGGTCACGAGCACCGTCGAGGGTGCCGTCGTGGACCCCGGCGCGAACGGCGCCAACGGTGCGAACGGCGCGGCGGAGATCACCGGGGAGGATGCGACGGTGCCGGCGGCCGGGACCAACGGTCCCGGGGTGGCGGCGGCTCGGGAGCCGGACCCGGCCGCGCCGGGTGCCGGCGAAGCCGGGGGAGCAGGAACGGACGGTTTTGGGACTACGACGCCGGCGACGAACGGCCGCCCCGACGTGGCGCCGCCACCGACGCCCCAGGGGCCACCGGCCGAGGTCTCGGTCCCGGTCGACCCCACGTTGAACTGACGCTGCCATGGTGACGCTCCCCTTCACGGTCAAACGCAAGTCCAAGCCGTCGCCGGACAACATGACGCTCGGCGAGCACCTGGGCGAGCTGCGCCGGCGCGTCATCATCATGGTGACCGCCTTCACGATCGCGGTGATCATCGCGGTCTTCTTGTACGAGCCGATCCTGCACTTCCTGTTGCGCCCGCTGTGCAACGTGGACGCGTCGACGGGGCACCACACGAGCGCCGGCAACTCGTTCATCATCACGTCCAACGGCACGTGCAACCTGTTCGTGACGTCACCGCTCGACGGGCTGACGCTCCGCGTGAAGATCGCCCTCTTCGGCGGCCTCGTGCTGGCGTCGCCCATCATCCTGTTCCAGGTGTGGCGCTTCGTCACCCCCGGCCTCAAGGCGTCCGAGCGCCGCTACGCCATCCCCTTCGTGGTGTCGTCCTTCGTGCTGTTCCTCCTCGGCGCGGCGACGGCGTATGTCGTCCTGCCGCACGCCCTGAGCTGGCTGAAATCGGTCGGCGGTCCCAACCTCCAGGCCATCTACGACCCGATCCCGTACCTCGGGCTGATCCTGCTGATGATGACGATCTTCGGGCTGACCTTCGAGTTCCCGGTCGTGCTCGTCGCGTTGGAGTTGGCGCGCGTGGTGACGCCGGCGCGCCTGCTCAAGTCGTGGCGGTGGGCGGTCATCATCATCGTGATCGTGGCCGCCGTCTTCACCCCGAGCTCGGACCCGTTCTCGATGCTCGCCCTCGCCGTTCCCCTCGTGTTCTTCTACTTCATCTCGATCGGCATCGGGAAGCTGTTCGGGCGTTGACGGCTTTCCGGTGGCCCGTCCAAGAGACGGCCGCGGCATCGGAGTTCGAGGCGGAACTCCCGTTCGAGCTCGACGACTTCCAGCGCGACGCCTTCGACGCGCTCGACGCCGGGCAGTCGTTGCTCGTCTCGGCGCCGACGGGGTCGGGCAAGACGCTCGTGGCGGCGTACGCCGTGCACGGCGCGCTCGGCGGCCCGGGGCAAGGCCTTCTACACGACGCCGCTCAAGGCCCTCTCCAACCAGAAGTACGGCGAGCTCGTGGCCTCCTACGGCGAGGACCACGTCGGGCTCCTCACGGGGGACACCACCGTGCGACCACGCGCCCCCGTCGTCGTCATGACCACCGAGGTCCTGCGCAACATGCTCCTGGCCGGCTCCGACCTCCTCGAGGGCCTGCACACCGTCGTCCTCGACGAGGTCCACTTCATTCAGGACCCCTACCGCGGCGGCGTCTGGGAAGAGGTCCTCGTGATGGCGCCCGCCGAGGTCCGCTTCGTCTGCCTCTCGGCGACGGTGAACAACGCCAACGAGCTCGGCGGCTGGCTGCGCTCGGTTCGCGGGGACACGGCGGTCATCGTGGAGCGCGAGCGCCCGATCGTGCTGCGGCACCACTTCACGGTGCACCGGCGCGAGGACGACACGACCCTGATGCTGCCCCTGCTCCAGCCGAACGGGCGCCCCGGCGAGGAGGGCCTCCGCATCGACCAGGCCGTGCGCCGCGCCCTGCAGGGGGGTCGCGCCGCGCACTGGCAGTCCCGCGGGCGTGGCCCACGCCTGCCGTACCGGCCGCCCCTGCGGACCGAGATCGTCGACGAGCTGGCGCAGCTCGACATGCTGCCGGCGATCGTCTTCATCTTCAGCCGCGCCGCGTGCGACGACGCCGTGCGCCAGGTCATGCGCGAGGGCGTGCGGCTCACCGACAAGCAGGAGCGCGCGGCCATCCGGGAGATCGTGGAGCGCCGCGTCGAGTCGTTGGGTGACGAGGATCTGCGCGTCCTGGGCTACGACGAGTGGCTCGAGGGGCTCGAGCGCGGCCTGGCCGCGCACCA
The DNA here is from genome assembly GCA_963783995.1 of uncultured Acidimicrobiaceae bacterium. Taxonomy (GTDB): domain Bacteria; phylum Actinomycetota; class Acidimicrobiia; order Acidimicrobiales; family RAAP-2; genus Bog-473. Next base: position 1,331,663 of record CAWAPU010000006.1, on the reverse strand, counting down.
CGCGGGGCTCGTCCCGGTCTTCCGCGAGACGGTGGAGGAGTGCTTCGAGGCTGGCCTCTTGAAGGTCGTCTTCGCCACCGAAACGCTCTCGCTGGGCATCAACATGCCGGCCCGTTCGGTGGTGATCGAGCGCTTCACCAAGTACGGCGGCGCCGGCCGGGCCACGCTCACGTCAGGGGAGTACCTGCAGCTGACCGGGCGGGCGGGACGCCGCGGCCTCGACGAAGAGGGCCACGCCGTGGTCTCGTGGTCCAACGAGCTGACCTTCGCCGAGGTGGCGCGGGTGGCCACCGCCCCGCCCCCCGACCTGCGCTCGGCGTTCCGGCCGACGTACAACCTCGCCGTCAATCTCGTGGCGCGCTTCGATCGGGAGACGGCGCACGCCGTGCTGCGCCGCTCGTTCGCGCAGTGGCAGGCCCGGACGCCAGACTCACTGACGCGCCTGCTCGACCACCGGCTCGGCGTGCTGGAGAAGTTGGGCTACGTCGAGGGCTGGTCGCTGACCCCGGAGGGGCGCCAGCTGTCACGCATCTACCACGATTGCGACCTGCTGATCGCAGAAGCGCTCCGCAGCGAGATCCTGTGCGACGCCGAACCGTCCGTCCTCGCCGGGGTGCTCTCGACTGTCGTCTTCGAACCGCGCCGGGCGCGGCGCGCCCCGGCCACCAACACGCGCCCGGCCGGGGCAAGAAGCGGGGCCCGCTGCAGGACCGGTTGGGCGACAAGCGCACGGCCGACCTCTCCCGGCGGTGTGCGGAGCTGTCGGGGCTGGCCGAGCAGATCCGGGCGACCGAGGAGGGGCAGACGGTGCCGCGCACGCGACAGCCGGCGCCCGGGCTGGCGACGGCGGTCGCCTCGTGGGCGCGCGGGACGTCGCTGACGGTCGCCCTGGGCGTGGCGAGCCGCGACGTCGGCGAACTGGCCCCCGGCGACTTCGTGCGAACCATGAAGTCGGTGGCGGACCTGGCCCAGCAGGTCTCGCACACAGCGGCCGACCCGGGCGTGGCGGCGGCGGCGCGGGAGGCCGTGGACCTCCTGTTGCGGGGTGTCGTGGCGGGCGGGCTGCCCGGCGCCTGACCCCTGCGAGGCGGCACAAACCCATCCGCCACCGGCGCGTCACCCTCGTCCTAGAGTCGTCCGGGCATGTTCCCCTACTCGGAAGAGCGCTTCACCGCGGACGAAGAGACGGTGCTCCGGCGCTACGTCACGAATCTCGACCTTCCGGTATTTGCCCTGGTCAACCTGCCTGAAGTCGTCAAGGGAGCCCTCTTCGCCCGCTACTCGCGCTCACCCAAGAGCCTGCGCCGGCTCTTCCTCGACGAGTTCGTGGTCGACCTGGACGTCTCGGGGGACGCCTCGGTCGACGCCACGGTCGGACTGGCCCGCGCCGAGCAGCTCTACGAGCGCGTGTTCGTCGAATACGGCGACGACTCGGTGGCGCAACTGGGGGGCGTCCACCTGGCGTGCGAGCAGTCCTCCAACGTGCTGTCCAAGGTGCTCGAGTGGGGCCGCCTCATGGCGTACCTCGAGCAGTCGACGCGCTACATCGCGTACAACCAACGCCTGGAGAACGGCCAGTACCGCTACTACCGGCCACCCGAATTGCTCGACTCGCCCCACGGCGCGCGCTACGTGGGGGAGATGGACCGCGTCTTCGACACGTACGGGTCGCTGTTGCCGGTGATGCAGGCGCGGGTGGCGGAGCGCTTCCCCCAACAAGCGGGCGACAGCGACTTCGTGTACCGACAGGCCACGCGCGCCAAGTCGCTCGACGCGTTGCGCGGCCTGTTGCCGGCGGCGTCGCTCTCGAACATCGGCATCTACGCGACGGGACAGTCCTACGAGCAGCTGCTGCTCCGCATGCGCGCCCATCCGCTGCCCGAAGCGCAGTCGTACGCGGAGCTGATGCTCACCGAGTTGCGCAAGGTGATCCCCTCGTTCCTCCAACGGGTCGACGTGCCCGAGCGGGGAGGGGAGTGGTCGGCGTACCTCGTCTCCACGCGCCAGCAGACGGCACGTATGGTCGCCCGGCTCTGGCCGGACCTGGCTGAGCCCGGCGCGTCCGGCCCGGAGGAAGGCGGGCCGCCCGCCGAGGTGCGACTGCTCGACTACGACCCCGATGGCGAAGAGAAGGTCCTGGTCGCCGCCTGCTTCTCCCATCTGGGCTGCTCGGAGCTCGAAGCGGCAGAGCGCATCCGCCGCCTGGGCCACGACGAGCGCGTCGCCCTCCTGGCGGCCTACGTCGGCGACCGCGTGAACCGCCGCCACCGCCCGGGCCGGGCGTTCGAGCGCACGGACTACCGCTTCGAGCTCGTCACCGACTACGGCGCGTTCCGTGATCTCCAACGGCACCGCATGCTCACGATCGAATGGCAACGCCTCGGGATCTCGCTGGGCTACGACATGCCCGACCTCGTCGCCGACGCCGGCCTGGGCGACAGCTACGACGAGGCGATCGGGCGGGCGGAGGATCTCTACCGTTCGCTGGCCCCCGAGTATCCCGAACAGGCGTCCTACGCCGTTGCGCTGGCGCATCGCATTCGTTACGTCATGCAGTTCAACGCGCGCGAAGCGATGCACCTCGTGGAGCTGCGCTCGGGCGTCCAGGGCCACCCGGCGTATCGCCGGGTGGCGCAGCAGATGCACCGGGCAATCGCCGAGGTGGCGGGGCACCGTGCGCTGGCCGAGGCGATGACGTTCGTCGACCACGGGGCGACCGACCTCGAACGACTGGAGTCGGAGCGCCGGGCCGAGCGGCGCAGAGCCGAAAAATCTGCAACGCATTGACCAGGTAATAGCCGCGTTTCCCCTGGTGGCAACCGCTTTGAACTTCTTGACGGGGCCACCCCCGGCTTGCCTAATGTACGGCGCAGTCCCCGACGCCCCATTGGACGCTGCAGCGGCAATCGCTGGTGCAGCAAAAGGGGGGGATGTGCTGTGAGAGGCGGTGGTAGGCCCTGGGGGTCGAGTAGAGAACGTGTTGCTTGCCTGGCTACCCCGGGCCTGCGAGATGGCGCCAAAGACCCCAGGGCTTGACCGCCCGAACCCCACACAGTCGGACTCCCGCATCTGAACGGGGACCGCTCGTACTGCGATTGAGCGGTTGTCCGGAACGTCTATGCTCCGGCGGCAAATGGCGACTAAGAAGAAGGCCAAGGCCGAAGAGACCGAGGCAAAGACCCCCGAGACGGACGAAGAAGAGGCCCTCGAAGAGGGGGATCTCGATCTCGACGAGGACGACGCGCTCGAAGACATCGAAGACGACGACGACCTGGCGGCCGACGCCGACGACGACGACGACGTCGCCGACATCGACGAGGAGGAGGAAGAGGAGGAGGTCGCCGAGATCCTGACGCCTTCCCCGGCGGCGGTGGTCGAGCGCAGCGGCGAGGGCGACGAGGAAGAGGAAGAGGAGGAGCCCGACGACGAGGACGTCGAGGCCAGTCTCGACGTGATCCTCAAGGAGCGCCTGGTCGTCGAGGACGAGCCCGAGGACGAGGAGGCGACCGACCAAGAGGACAAGACGGAGGGCAACGAGCGGGTGCTGCCGAAGCAGCCCGACGAGTTCGTCTGCCGTTCGTGCTTCTTGGTCAAGCACCCGAGCCAGCTGGCGGACAAGAAGAACATGCTCTGCCGGGACTGTGTCTGACGAGACCGGGGCCGGCGGCACCACGGGTGAGGAGAACCCGTTGCGCCGCACCCTCGACGCCTGTCTCTTTGCTCCGATCGGAGTGGCCATGACAATCAAAGAAGACCTCCCGGGCCTGATCGACAAGGGCAGATCCCGGGTGGAGCAGGAGATCAGCAACGCCCGCGTCGCCGGCGAGTACGTCGTCGGGCGCTACCAGCGGCAGCTGGCCGAACGGCTGGGCTCGCTCTTGCACAACGGCGAGGGCGACGGCGACACTGCCGCGCCGCCGCAGGCACCGGTCAACGGGAGCGTTGCACCGACCCCTCCCACCACGCGGCCCGCACCCGACGTCGCCGACACTGCGCTCGTCGGAGCGGCACTGGCGGACTACGACACCCTCAGCGCCTCCCAGGTCGTACGCCGGCTCGAGAGCCTCGGACCCGATGAGCTCCGGGCGGTCCAGCGCTACGAGGCGGCGACGCGGAACCGTCGCACCATCTTGAACCGCGCCGGCCAGCTCCTCGAGCACGGGCCCGGGCACGCGGCTTCCGGCTGAGCACAGCCCCCGTGGAGCGGGCTCGTCCGGCCACCCAGGCGGATCGCGCGGCGTGCGGTCGGCTGCTGGGCGAAGCCCTGGCGCACGCGGCGTCCATGCGGGGGGGCCCGGCTCTGGTGGGTCGAGCGACACCCGACGACCTGCTCGCCCGCTGGTCCGACGGTGTGGTCCACGCCGGCCTCTTCGTCGGCGAGTTCGAGGGCGTCGTCGTGGGCCTGCTGGGCGTCGTGGCGGAAGCGGCCGGCGACGTGCGCCGTGGCCGGATCGAAGGTTGCTACGTCGAAGAGGGGGCCCGTTCCGTCGGCGTCGGCACTGCCCTCACCGACGCCGCGGTCTCATGGTGCGTCGCCGCCGGGTGCGTGGAGGTCGACGCGCTGGCGCTGCCGGGGGACCGCCTGACGAAGCAACGGCTCGAGGCGGCCGGTTTTTCGGCCCGCCTGCTGACGCTCAGCCGCCGGTTGGACTGAAACGCCGCTCGGCGTCGATGCGGCGCGGGGGAGGGGGCGGAATGCGCAGCCCCAACAACTTGGCCAACGCCGGCACGGCGCCGGCGGCGTGGCGGGCGGCCTGCTTGGCGACCTCGTCGTCCGGAATGCCGGCGGGCTTCACATTGCGGCGCACGGGCGAGGCCACGACTGCGTCGAGGAGCTGCATCCACTCCTCGGGCGGCTTGTCGGCCGAGAGGGCCTCGCCGGCGGCCGCGGCGAGACGCACGGCCAAATCAGCCGGGCAACGGGTGCCGGGCTCGGGGGGGCGAATGGACGCCTCGACCGCCTGCTGCACGCGGCCGTCGTTCAGGGCGTTCGTGATCCGGGCCAACCATTCCTCGCGCAGTGCGGTCGTGCGCTGGTCCAGGCTCTCCTGCAGCGCCTTGGCCATGGTCCGGCCCTCGTCGTCGAGGTTCACCGTGCGCGAGGCGGCGACGACGGCGCGGAGCTCACGCAGGCGGTACTCCTTGCCGGCGGTCTGCGCCACCGAGGCGCGGTCCTTCCAGTCCGCCAACCGCACGGTGGGCAGCAACTCGTCCGCCATGGCGAGCAGTGCGTCGGAGGCGACGGGAGGCTTCCCGGCGGCCTTGGCCGCGCTGTTCTGTGTGTCGATGGCCTGGCGCACCGCCTGCAACCCGCCGCGCAGGAGTTGCTCGGCCACCGGGATCTGTTCGGGGCGAAGGGCGCCGAGCATCGCGTTGCGGTGCACCGTGGACGTCGGCGCCGCGGGCCGCTCACCCCGGGCCGGACGCCCGTCACGCTCGCCCGGCCGACGGGCTCCAGGCCGGCGAGGCCCACTTCCGCCGCGCGGTCGGTCGCCGCCGCGCTCGCTCTTTTCGTCACGCTCTTCGCGCGGGCCACGCTCTCCGTCGTTGCGGCCACGCCGCTCGCGTCGGTCTCGCCGGTCGCCGTCGTCGTCGCGTCGTCGCCTGCCCGAACCGGGGGCCAGGATCACCGAAACGTCGGGTGCACGCTTCGGCGTGCCGCGCACCTCGATACGGCCTTCCACCTTCTCCGTTGAGCGCAACGGCTTCGCCGCAGTGAGGGAGAGGACCTCGATGCCGTCCAGGCTCACCTCGACGTCCGCCTGAAGGATCGAGCCGACCTTCTCGCCGCTCGGGACGAGCGCGGCATCGACCGTGCCCTTGGGCTGGCGCGCACCAGCGGCGCGCCACGTCCAAGAGCCGTCTCCGGCGTTGCTCGTCAACTCGATGTCGATCCGGCGTGACATGCGGCGGACACGCTACCTCGCCCGGCACCGGCCCCCGATGCCGGGCACCCGTAGGCATCCCGTAACATGGCCGAAGGACGTCCGCAGGAGGGCGGGAACCGCCGGGACGGGCGACCACCCACCGCAGTGTGGTGCGGCGGACCCGTGCCCCTTCAGGAGGACCCAGATGAGTGACGACGCCGAGCAGCGAGAGCCTGCGCCCGCTGCCGGAGCGCCGGACGACGTGGCGCCCAGCGACCCGACAGCGGACAGCCAGGGCACGCCGGTGTCGCCGGAGCCACAGCCAGCGTCGTCGGTGAGCGACGCGACGCCGACGGACGTCCCACCTGCACCGACGGCACCGATCGAGGGTGGAGAGCCGGCAGCGGTCGTCGGCGCGCCGGACCCCGCCACGCCGTCTCCGGCATCGCCCCCGGGCTCGCCGGGAGAGCCCGCGGCGGGCTATCCACCACCTCCGTGGTCGCCGCCACCGCCCGACGCCACCCCGACCGGGTCGACCCCACCATTCGGCACCGCCGCCGCGGCCAGCCCCTTCGCCTACCCGGCACCGCCGGTCGACCCCACCATGCCGGGGGGGTCACCGCCGAGCGCGCCGGCGAATCCAAAGACCCCGGGCCGCTTTCGCTCCTGGTTGCCCGTCGCGATCGTCGCCGCCGTCATCGGCGGCGCCATCGGAGCGGGCGTGACGGCGATCGCGGACAACAACAGCAACAACAACGGCAGCAACGCGGTCATCCACGAGAGCAACGCCTCGCCCGGCGCGGCCGTCCTGAGCGGCAATGTGACCATCCCGCAACTCGTCGACAAGGTCATTCCCGCCGTCGTGTCGATCGACGTCAAGTCCAACGGAGACGAGGACGAGGGCACGGGGATGATCATCACCTCGAGCGGCGAGGTCGTCACGAACAACCACGTGATCGAGCTCTACAGCGAGGGGGGTGGGACCGGCACGATCACCGTGACCGAGTACGGCCAGACCAAGGCGCTCCCCTCGACGCTGATCGGCTACGACCAGACCAAGGACGTCGCCCTGCTGAAGATCAACAACGCGTCCAACCTGCCGACCGTGACCTTCGGCGACTCGTCCAAGGCCGTCGTGGGCGACTCGGTGGTCGCGATCGGCAACGCGCTCGGCCTGTCGGCCGGGACGCCCACGGTGACCCAGGGGATCGTGTCGGCCCTCGGGCGAACCGTCACCGCCGGTGGCATCGGGACCCAGACCGAGACGCTGCAGAACATGATCCAGACCGATGCGGCGATCAACTCGGGGAACTCCGGCGGGCCGCTGATCGACACCGCCGGGCAGGTCATCGCGATGAACACGGCGGTCGCCGGAACGTCGAGCGACGGCAGCAGCTCCCAGAACATCGGCTTCGCCATCCCGACCGCCCAGATCGAGTCGGAGCTGCCCCAGCTGCAGAAGGGCGGCCAGAGCGGCAACGGCGGCGGCTACCTCGGCGTGGACATCACGACTCTGACGCCGGCGCTGCGCCAGCAGTACGGGTTCACTCCCACCTCGGGCGCCGTCGTCCTCAGCGTGGTGTCGGGCTCGCCGGCGGCGAAGGCCGGCCTCGTCCAGGGCGACGTCATCGTCGACATCAACGGGACGGCGATCACCTCGTCGGAGGACCTGCAAAAGGTGATCCAGAACGCCAAGGCCGGCCAGTCGGTGTCGATCACGTATTACGTCGGTGACAGCAAGCGGACGACGAACGCGACGTTGGGGAACCAGGCCGAGGCCCAGCAGCAGCAGTCGGGCGGAAGCTCGAGCGGCGGGCTCGGCGGGGGAGGGTTCCCCGGGTTCGGCAACTCCGGGTCGACCGGCGGTACGCCGTAGGGCGTTACCAGCTGGGCGGCGCGCCCGGGATGTCGAAGTTCCGGTCCGGATGGGCCGGCGGGAAGTTCATCTCCCCGCCGCGGGGTTGCCAACCGCTCGCCTGCACGTCCTCGAGCACGTGGGCCATGTTGTACGTGTCCTCCTCGTAGGAGAACTTGCCGTCGCCGGCGTAGACCAGTCTCGAATAGCCGGACTGGCGATAGGGGGTCCCGTCAGGCTTGGCCACCGGCATCACCTGCGTCCATTTGACGACGACGTCGTCGCCTTCGATCGCCGTGAACTCGATCGGGAATTTCCAGTCCTCCATGCCCAACATCGAGTCGACCAACCAACGCGCGATCGTGTCCTTGCCCTCGAGCCGGCCCCACGCGCCGTCGACGTAGACCGCGTCATCGGTGTAGAAGTCGGACAGGGCGCCGAAGGCGTCGGGCTCCAGGCCGTCGTCGATGCGACGACGCAGCTCGTGGTAGCGCTCGATCGTGGCGCGGACCTCTTCGCGGGGGAATGCCATGTCGCTCGTGTCCTCTCTTGTTCGTCGTCGGTCAGTCAGCGGCCTGATAGGCACGGCGTGCGGCCTCGAGCTCGGCCAGCGCGTGCTCCCGACCGTGGAAGCCCTCCACCTCGGTCGACTTCTCCGGCTCGAGGTCCTTGTAGATGCTGAAGAAGTGCGCGATCTCGTTGCGCAGGTGCTCGGGGACGTCCTCGATGTCGTGCGCCTCGTCCCACTGCGGGTCGTGCTCCAAGACCGCGATGAGCTTTGCGTCCACGCCCTTCTCGTCGCGCATGGAGAACATGCCGAGGATGCGGACCCGCACGACGCAGCCCGGAAAGGTCGGATCCGCCACCAGCACGAGCACGTCGAGCGGGTCGCCGTCGCCGGCCAGCGTGTCGGGGACGAAGCCGTAGTCCGCCGGATACGTGGTGGCGGTGAAGAGGCGCCGGTCCAACCGGATCACGTGCTGGTCGTGGTCGTACTCGTACTTGTTGCGGCTCCCGGTGGGAATCTCGATCATCACGTCGATCGCCTCGTCGAACGCGCTCATCCGGGTGCCGGTGCCTCGCTGCGCAGGGCCGGGTCGACGGGGCTCATGATGCCGACGCCGTTGCCGTCGGGGTCGCTGACGACCGCATAGCGCGCGCCCCAGAAGGCGTCGAACGGCTCCTGTTGGACGGGCACGCCGTCGGCAACGAGCGCGGCGACCAGCGCGTCGACCTCCTGGCGCGAGTCCACCTTGAAGCCAACGACCAGGCCGCTGCCGCCCGGCCAGCCCGCGATCCCACTTCTGCGCGAACGTCGTGCTGTCGAGGTCGACGTCGATGGCTGCGTGCTCGCCGTGGAGCGCCGAGACATGATGTTCGGCCCAGACGGGATCGAGTTCGTCGCCGAAGTCCAGGCCGAGACGCGAGTAGAAGGTGCGGCTCGCCTCGACGTCGCGCACGATGAGGTTCAACTGATCGAGGTGGATCGGGGCCATCGGGCCACCGTACCGCTCCTCAGGTGGAGGGGGCTCGGCGGGGAGCGGGGCGTGCGCCGGTCAACCGCCGGGGAATCCGCCCGCTCCTCCGCCCACGCTCCGTAAACGGAAGGCGCCGCCGCCGCCGAAGAACGTGCCGCCGCCGGCGCCACCGCCACCCCCCAGCAGGTTGCCCAGGTCGGTGGTGTCCGAGCTCGACGAAGGGACCGCTTCGCCGTAATCGGCCAGCACCACGCTCTGCCCGGGGGACAAGCCCGAGTCAACCTGCGTGTAGGTGGTCCCGACCATCCCGGTCTTGATGAACTTACGCGTGAGCTCACCCTTCGAGGTCTCCTCGACGTAGGAGCGTGCATCAAGTGTCTGGACGGCCGAGGTCGGCACCGCCACCACGTTGGACACCGTGCCGGTGGTGATCGTGACGTTGCCCGTCGACCCCGAGTGCATGTCGGACGACGCGGAGGCGGGGAGCGCCACGATGACCGGATAGCTGTAGCCCGTGGAACTCGACTGCACCGGGCCGACCTGTGACACGGTGCCTGCGATGTTCGCCGTCGATGCCGTCGACCTCGACGTTCGCCGATTGACCGACCTTGACGGAAGGAATCTGCGTGCTGTCGAGCGTGGCCTGGAGCTCGTAGGAGTTGGTGCCGAGGATCGTGATGATCTCGGTGCTCGAGCCGGCACTCACCGTGTCGCCCACGCTGATGTCCACCGACACCACGGTCCCGCTGATCGGGCTCGTCAGCGTCGCTTCGGTGAGGGACTGCTGCGCTTCGGTGAGATCGGCCTGCCGCGGAGTCGATCGAAGCCTGGTCGGATGCGATCTGTTGCGGGCTGTCGGTGTCGCCTGAAGCGCCGCTCGTGCCGCCGCCCGGGCTCTGTCCCGTCGCACCCGAGCCCGTGTTGCCCGAGTCGGTGACCACCGCGTCGTCCGTGGCCACGTGGGCCGAAGACCCCGAGTTGCCCGTCGAAGCACCCGATCCGGAACCGGCGGACTCCGACGCCAGGGCTTGGGCCAGCGCCGTCTCGTCCTTGGACACGGTCGACTGGTCGGTCGAGACCTGCTGCTCGTCGGCCGAGACGGTTTCGAGGGCACTCTCACACGCCGCCTGGCCCGTCGTCGTGCTGGTGTTGGCGCTCGTACAGTCGGTCTGCGCCTGCGTCAGGTCGGCGGCCTCCTGCTGCTGCGCCTTGGACAGCGCAGACTCGTCCTGGGTCAGAGCGTTCTGGTCCTGTGTCACCGTCGGGTCGGTGCCGTTCGTGGCGCCGCTCCCGCCGGTGCCCGAGCCGGCGCTGCCCGACGCGTGCCGCCACTGCCCGATGTCCCACCCGAATGCGTCGGTGCGGTCGTGCTGGTCGTACTGGAAGAACCCTTCGACGCCGAAGATCCCGTTGACGAGTTGGTCGAGCCGGAGGTGCCGGTCGACTCGTTCGCCTCGTCCTCGGCCAGCTTGGCCTCGTCGGCACTGAGCGTCGATTCGTCGGAGGACACCGTCTCGGTCAGCGCGGTGGTGTCCAATGTCCCCAGCGTCTGACCCGCCGTGACCTGCGAGCCGGGCGTGGCGGTGACCGTCGTGACCTTGCCACCGACCTGGAATGCGGCGGCGGCCTGGTTGACCGGGGCGACGCTGCCCACCACCGTGAGGGACGTGGCGATGTCGGCTCGCGTCACGTTGCCCATGCGGTAGCCCGTCGTGCCGCCGCTGACCTCGGCAAAGGCCGCGATGCCGCCACCGACGATGACGGCGAAGACGAGCGCCGCCGATCAGGACGGCTCGCCGATGCCCGGACCGGCCCCAACCAGAGTGGGACGAGCTAGGCACCGCTACCGCCGGGGCCGCCGCCGCCGAAGCCTCCGCCGCCGCCCGGGAACCGGCCGGCTCCGGCGGTGCAGGTGCCGCCACCCGTCGAGGTGATGCGCACCGTGGTGGCGGTGACCGAGCCGTTGGTGGCCGAGGGGCCGAACGCAGAGACACAGTCGCCGACCGCGAGGGCGGTCGAGGACACCGACTGCGTCGTGCTGACGGGCGTGGAGCTCGACGTCGTGACCTTGAGCGTCTCAGTCTTGGGCTTCGTCGGCTTCTTCGTCTTGGCTGGACTTGCTGCGCGAGGCGAAGTCGCCGCCCGATATCGAGATCACCGGACACCGTCAGCGTGGAGCCCTTGACGGCGGTCACCTTGCCCGAGGCGATGTCGAGGTTGGCGAACTGCTTGGCGAAATTGCCCGCCTTGCCGCCGCTCGGAAAGCTCGGCCGTGTCTCACCGGACCCACCGCCGGCGCCGCCGCGGAATTGGAACCCACCGCCCGGAGGACCGCCCGAGCCCGTCTCGGTTAGGGAGCCGCCGCCGGTGCCGCCGGCTGCCACCGCACGTCCCGCTGCTGCTCGGCGTCGACAAGGTGATGCTGCGCGCCGCGATGGTGGTCTTGGACTTCTTCGACGCCGATCCGGTTGCGGTCACACAGTCGCCGACCGTGATGGCGCCCACCGACTCGGTGGCCGCCTTGGAGAACGTCGTGGTCGTCGTCCAGTTGACCGTCGTTTGGCCCGTGCTCGCATTCTGCACTTCCATGCTCGTGCCGCTCAACGCGGCCACGCTCCCGATTGCGCCGCTCGGCGCGGTGGGGGAGGATGCCGCGCCGGCGGTGCCCGCGGTCGCCGCCACGGTCCCGGCGGCGAGCAGTGCGGCGGCTCCGGTCCCAACGATTCGTGCCCAACTCCGGCTCGGAGTGCGGCGGGGGGTCGGTGTCTCCATGGTTGCTGTTGCCTCTCTCTTTTCCTGTGTCATCTGGCTGTCCGTTCGGAAGTTCTCGGTGGTCAGTCGCTGCGCAGCGCGTCGATCGGGGCGAGTGATGCGGCTCGGCTGGCCGGATAGACGCCGAAGAGGACGCCGATCGCCAGCGCGATCGCCAAGGCCCCGACCGCCGCCGTGGGGCTGGTGGAGATCGGGTCGCCGATCAGACCCGGCAGATAGATCACGGCAATGAGCCCGGCGATGACGCCGAGGGCACCCCCGATTAACCCGAGGACGGACGCCTCGACGAGGAACTGGCGCCGGATGACCCGCGGCGTCGCCCCGAGGGCCTTGCGCAACCCGATCTCACGGATCCGCTCGGTCACCGAGACCAACATGATGTTCATCACGCCGATCCCGCCCACGATGAGCGAGATGGCGGCGATCCCTCCGAGGAGGATGGTGAGCGTGTGGTCGACCGAGGTGTTGGCCGCGAGGAGCGAGGCCTCCGAGGTGATGGTGAAATCAGCGTCGGCCGGATTGGAGATCCCGTGGAGTTGGAGCAGGAGGTGGTCGGCCTCCTGGTAGGCCCCCGTCAGGTCGGCCGAGGACCGCGCCTGGACGGCGATCGAGCTCAGCGAGTTCCGCGACGTGCCCCCGAAGATGCGCTCGGCACCGGTCGTGATGGGGATGATGAGGGTGTCATCGGGGTCGCTCGAGGTCGACGAAGAAGAGGACGTGCTCCCGGCTCCGGTCGAGGTGAGAACGCCGACGATCGTGACGGGCACGCCGTTGACGTCGACCGTCTGGCCGACGGGGTCGCCTCGGGTGAAGAGCTCTGACGCCGTGGTCGCCCCCAGGACACCGACGGCCGTGTGATCCTTGACGTCCTGGTTGTCGAGGAAACGACCCTCGTCGACGCTGCGGCCGCGCACGGTCAGCCAGGAGGGCGTCGTTCCCTGCACCGTCGTGGTGGCGGTCTCGCTCCCGGCGGTCAGCACCTCCGTGCTCGAGGTGATGTCGGCGACGGACTTGATGTCCGGGGCGTCGACGGGGGATGAGAGGGCGTTGGCGTCGGCCGTCGTCAGGGTCGAGGCGCTCCCCAGAGCGCCGCGTACGCCGCTGGTCGACGTGGAGCTGCCCGGAGTGACGGTCAGGACGTTGGACCCGAGCGAGTTGATCTCGGACGTCACCTGGCTGGACGCGCCTTCGCCCAGTCCCACGGCGACGATGACGCCGGAGATGCCAATCAGGATGCCCAGCACGGTCAGGAAGGAGCGCATGCGGTGGCTCCGCACACCGTTGATGCCGGTACGGATGGTCTCGAGCCAGGTCATCGGATGCTCTGACTCTCGAGAAAGCTCTCGTTGCGCTCGGAGAGGAGCCCGTCACGGATGCCGACGACGCGTTCGGCGGCGGACGCCACGTCGGAGTCGTGAGTGATCAGGACGAGCGTGCGCCCCGACTCGTGCAACTCGTTCATGAGGCGCATGACGTCGGTGGCCGAAACCGAGTCGAGGTTGCCCGTGGGCTCGTCGGCCAGGATCAAGTCGGGTTCCGTCACGAGTGCCCGGGCGACGGCGACGCGCTGTTGCTGGCCACCGGAGAGCTCACCCGGACGGTGATGGATGCGGCCGGCGAGCCCGACGCGGCCCAAGGCCTCGATGGCACGCTCCTTGCGTTCCGCTCGCCCCACGCCGGCGTACGCGAGGGGAAGCTCGACGTTCTGCCACGCCGTCATGGAGGAGAGCAGGTTGAACTGCTGGAACACGAAGCCGATGCGGCGGTTGCGGACTTCGGCCAGCGCCGTCTCGCTCATGTGACTGACGTCTTCGCCCGCCAGGTGGTACCCACCCGAGGTCGGGGTGTCCAGGCAACCCAAGATGTGCATGAGGGTCGACTTGCCCGAACCCGACGGGCCGATGATGGCGACGTACTCGCCCTCGTTGATCGACAGGCTCACGCCACGCAACGCAGCGACCGAGAGCGACCCCGTCTTGTACACCTTGGTGACCCGTTCCAGGTGGATCACGGCGTCGTGTTCTGGTGCCACCGGGGGGACCCCGAGTGGCGGCGTGATGGTCATTCCTGGCGCCCCGGTTTCCTAGCTTCCGCCGGTCACGGGGAAGCCGCCGCCTTCGCCGCCGCCTGCGCCACCGCGTCCGAAGAAGGTGCCGCCGCCCCCACCGGGAAACCCGCCCTTGGTCCCACCGGTGCCGCCGAAGAGCCCGCCACCGCCGCCACCGGTCGGGGCGTTGAACTTGACCTCTCGCTCGAGGACCTTGGCACCGGGCTCGACCCCGCTCGTGATCTGGGTCTCACCGTTCTCTGCAGCGCCGGTTGTCACGTTCTTGACGACGTGCGCACCGTTCACGACCTCGGTCACCGTGGCTTGGCCGTTCGTGCCGTAGGAGATGGCGTTGGTGGGAACTTCCGTGACGCCGTTGAGCTGCTTTACGATGATGCTCACGTCGGCCGATGCGCCGGGGTACAGCCCGGCGGGATCTCCGGTGACGTCGATGACGACGGGGAACGTGGTGACGTCGGAGGACTGGCTGCCGATCAGACTGATGGAGCCGACCGTGCCGTAGACGGATCCTGATCCGGAGGTCGACGCCGTCGCCGACGCGCCCCCCGCGCCGGTGGCCGACGTTCCGGAGGTGGACGAGCCGCCGCTCGTCGTGATGTCGACCTGGTCGCCGTCGCTGATCTGACCGATCTGGGTGTCGTCGACCGTGGTGTTGACGATGTAGGAGGTGGTGCCGATGACTTCGACCTGGGCGGAGCTGGTGCCGGTCGAGCCGGTACCACCGGTTCCCGTGTCGGAGGAACCTTCGCCTGTCGCGTCGGCGCCGCTGCCGGCGTTCCCACTGCCCGATCCGGTCCCGGTGACCTGCTGGCCGACCGTCAAGTCGACCGACGCGACGGTGCCGGCGATCGTCGAGGTTAGGGACGCGTCGTTCAGGTTGGTCTGCGCCGTCGAGAGCGACGACTCGGCGGACGTCACGGACGCCTGGTCGGAGTCGATGGAACTGGTCGAGGCGCTGCTGGCCTCGTCGCTGGCGAGGCGATCCTCGGCCGAGGTCAGCTGCGCCTGCGCGGCATTGACCTCTTCGGTCAGTGCGGTCGTGTCGACCGTCGCCAGAACCTGTCCGGCGGTCACGGTCTGGCCTGCTTTCACGTCGACCGCCGAGACGGTCCCGGACACGGCGAAGTCGAGGGAGGCCGAGCTGGCCGGTTCGATGGTGCCTGAGCTGGCGACCGTCGACTGGATGGTGCCGGTCGTCACCGGGACCGTCACCGTCGTGACGGAGAGACCAAAGGCCGCCGGCGACCCGGAAGTCAGCCAGAGGGGCAGCGCAATGGCCGCCGCGACCACGACGACGGCGGCACCCACGAGCGGCCACCGGTAGCGCCGCCAAAAGGAAGGCGGACCGTCGGCCAGCACGTTTTCGTCGTCGAGGGGCAATTCCTCTGGCTGCTCGGACGACTCCCCACCGCTCATGAGGGCGCTCCCGGTTTCGTCATATGCCCAGTTGAAAGCAGCGATTTCACAATGAGCCGAACCTCAGCTGTGAGCCCGCTTGGGGTTTCGCCGGCGGCAGGAGAAGAGGTCCAGGTCACGTCGGTTCCTGCTGTCCCCGAACTGTAAGAATTCCCACAGGTGGGTCCGTCCGGGCTCCCAAGTGGGCCGACCAAGATGGTGGCAACGCCGCAGTCCGATGGATCGGTCGCTCCCCCCCGACGACCGATCCACCCCCGGTCGGACGACGTGGCTGGGCCTCCGGGGCGTGCGGAATAGTCTCCGCCGCACGCCCCGTGATCGCCCTCCTCCTAGGTAGGGTCCCTCTGCCCCAACCGTGACGGCTGGTGGACGCAGACCGAAGGACAGGGGAGACATGAGCGATCCGTTCACTCCACGCCCGGAGCACCACTTCACGTTCGGATTGTGGACCGTGGGCAACCGCGGTCGGGATCCGTTCGGCCGAGAGGTGCGAGAGCCGCTCGAACCCACGGCGACGGTGCAGCAGCTGTCCGAGCTCGGTGCCTACGGCGTGAGCTTCCACGACCACGACCTCGTGCCGTTCGGCAGCACGGCCAACGAGCGCCAACAGATCGTGAAGGAGTTCCGTCGCGCGCTCGACGCCACGGGCATGCGCGTCCCGATGGTGACGACGAACCTCTTCTTCCGGCCGGTCTTCAAGGAAGGCGCGCTGACCGCCAACGACCCACAGATTCGTCGTCTGGCCGTCCGCCAGGCCTGCGAGGCCGCCGAGCTGGGCGCCGAGTTCGACGCGCAGGTCTTCGTCATGTGGGGTGGGCGCGAGGGGGTGGAGGCCGACGCAGCCAAAGATGTCCGGCTGGCCCTCGATCGGTACAAGGAGGGCATCGACCTCGTCTGCGAGTACATCGAGACCCGAGGGCTCGGGCTGCGCATCGCGTTGGAACCCAAGCCCAACGAGCCGCGTGGCGACATCCTGTTGCCCACGGTCGGCCATGCGCTGGCCTTCATCGGCATGCTCGAACGACCCGAGATGGTCGGCCTCAACCCGGAGTTCGCGCACGAGACGATGAGCGGCTTGTCGTTCACGCACGCGGTCGCCCAGGCCCTGTGGCAGGACAAGCTGTTCCACATCGACCTGAACGCCCAACGGATCGGGAAATTCGACCAGGACTTCCGCTTCGGCTCCGAAGGCATCCGCGACGCGTTCTACGTCGTCAAGCTCCTCGAAGAGGCGCGCTGGGAGGGGATGCGCCATTTCGACGCACACCCGTACCGCACCGAGGACGCCGGCGGGCGTGTGGGACTTCGCGCGGGGCTGCATGCGCACCTACTTGATCCTGGCGGAGAAGGCGCGGCGCTTTGCGGTGGACGAGGAGATCAAAGAGGCGCTGCAGACCGCACGGGCCGGCGGCTTGGCGGAGACGACCCGGCCGGCCGACGGCCTCGAAGGGATTCTGCACGGGGACTACGACGAGGCGGCGCTCGCCGAGTACGGCTACGGCCACGAACGGCTCGACCAGCTGGTCACGGAGCTCCTGCTCGGGGTCCGCTAGTGCCGCTGGTGGCCGGGGTGGACTCGTCCACCTCCGCCTGCAAGGTCCAGTTGCGCGACGTCGACTCCGGCGACGTGTTGGCGTCCGGGCGGGCACGCCACAGCGGCACGACCCCGCCGCGCAGCGAACAGGACCCGCGTGAGTGGGAAGACGCATTCCATGCCGCCTTCGCGCAGGCGCGTCTCGGCCATGCGGGCCCGACCGCTGCCATTTCGGTGGCCGCGCAGCAGCACGGGATGGTGGTGCTGGACCAGAAGGCCGACGTGCTGCGGCCGGCCAAGCTGTGGAACGACACCGAGTCGTCCCGCGAGTGCGCAGAGCTTCTCGGCGAGCTGCGCGGCGGCGCGGCAGCCTGGGCCGGCGCGGTCGGCAGTGTGCTGGTGCCGGCGTTCACGATCACAAAGCTGCGATGGCTCGAACGACACGAGCCAGACGGTGTGGGAGCGCACGGCCTCGGTCCTGCTGCCGCACGACTGGCTCACCTTCCGGCTGACGGGACGGCAGGTGACCGACCGCGGCGACGCGTCGGGCACCGGCTACTGGTCGCCGGCCGAGAACCGCTATCGCCTCGATCTGCTGGAGCACACGTTGGGGGAGAAGGACTGGTCGGACGTGCTCCCCGAGGTGCTCGATCCGCTTGCGGTGGCAGGGGAGTGGGGCGACGTCGGTACCGTCGTCGGGCCCGGGACGGGGGACAACATGGCGGCCGCACTGGCCCTCGGCCTTCGACCGGGAGACCTCGCGCTCAGCTTCGGCACCAGCGGCACGGCTTTCGTGCGTCGACCGACCCGAGCGCCGACGCGAGCGGCGCGGTCGCCGGCTTTGCCGACGCGACGGGGCGCTACCTCCCCCTGGTGTGCACGATGAACGCCACCAAGGTGACGGACGCGATGACCCGTCTCCTCGGCGTCGACGTCGCCCGATTCGACGAACTGGTGCTGGAGGCACCGCCGGGCGCCGGTGGGCTCGTCCTGGTGCCGTATCTCGACGGGGAACGCACGCCGAACCGACCAGACGCCACCGGTGTCCTGGCCGGCCTCCAGAGCGACGTCACCCCGGCCGAGCTCGCCCGCGCCGCCGTCGAGGGCGTCGTGTGCAACCTGCTGGAGGCGGCCGGACTCCCTCCCTTCCGGCGGTACGGCCGGGGCGGACCTTCCTCATCGGGGGCGGCGCCCGGAGCCCGGCGTACCGGCGCGTGGTGGCGGACCTCACCGGTCGGTCCGTCTGCGTCCCAGACGAAGAGGAGCTCGTCGCCGCGGGGGCCGCCGTGCAGGCGACGGCCGTCCTCACCGGCGTCGACCCGGCCACGGTGACCGAGGGCTGGGGCCTCGGGCGGGGCGAAATCGTCGACCCCGACGAGCGGGTCGATCGGGCCGCCATCAGGGCCGCCTATAGAGAGGCCCTGCAGAAGGCGGGCTGAGGATCGACCAGATCGATCCGGCGGCGCCTGGTCATCGGGCGCCACGTCGTCCCCCATGCGACTGACACGGGACATCGTGCATCTCGCTGGGCCTGGCTGAGCCCGTGGCGCCACTGAGCCGGGTCTTCGGAGCAGCTCTCGTACCTGGGGCTTTTCCCTGGGCTACCGCCGATAAGGTTCAGATTTGTTAAGCGCAACACCGCGCAATTGCCATGCATGTCACTGCACAAATCTGCCCTGCGCGCCTTGACCCCGGCTGTGCACAAGGGCTCGCCGCCACTCTTCCCATCCCGCTGCGCGGCAGTGGTGGAGAACCCCGACAAGGGGGGCGGCTCTTCGTACCTAAACTCACCCTCCTGCTCAGCGGCTGGAGCTTGGCTGCGCTCCGGCCTGGCACCCGAGGATCTCCGGGCCGAACCCTCTCCCGTGCCGCACTCCAACCGGGGCGGGCCGTCCTCCCGCCTCAACGGCGGAAGCGGGGCGGCCCGCTCCAAAGAAACACGGGCGGGGGAGGAGTTCGACCGAAGTCAACCTCGACTCCCTCGCCCAGCTACGCCGGCGCAGCTGCCTTCGGTGATCAGCTACCCCGACGCCGGCCAGGACGTCACTCCCGGCATCGAGCCGTGTGATCTGTTGACCGATGGTCGACCAACCAACGAGCACCATCCTCTCTTCTGACTCAACGCGTCCTTCGAGCAATCGCACACACGACACACGGCCACCCACTCGTGAAAACCGAACTGACGATCCGTCGTAACTCGTCACTTTCCGCCTCTCGTCGCCTCGACGAGCTCTCGCCGCTCCCTTGTCCGACGCAAATGCGCCTGACGCTGCTGACTCTTCGACGCTGGATCCTCTGCGCCTCCGACAACCCTGCAGTCGCCATGCGACGAGCACCCGACCCTGGTCCACCCACAGCCCTCTCCTTTCGCTTCGAAACCACGACGTCGGGTCCGCCCCACATGACGACACTACACGGATGTCACGGACCCGACGACGCAGCCCCAACGGACCGGTGAAACACCGACACCAGGCGACGATGGCGGAAGCTCCTGGCCCCGGGCCGCCCGTCCGGGGCATGACCCGAGCCACTGCACGCCGACCGAGCGCAGTCAAGGGGCAGGCGGAGCCTGAGTGCGAGACGTGTCGAGCACGACCCTTGACAGCAGCGAGGCGGTGGGCACACCGACAATGAGCGCCCGCCTTTGGCGGGCTCGACATGTCGGCAATTTCAGTGCTGGCCTTCAGGCCCAGCTCTTCAAATCCTCCCGACACTCCCTCACGCTTTTTGCGTTGCACGCCCGCATGGACCATCGAGCCGAACCGAGTGATTTCGATCAAGCGGCTCGGTTATCCCCGACACCCCCTCTAGCTGGCACCAGGCACTGCGGACTAGACGGGCAACGACCGTCCACCCACCGCACACGCCGTTCGGGGATGTACCCTGGCGCCGGCTCGCTCGGTCCCCGTCATCGGGACCCTTCGGAGTGGTGGTATTATTCCCCACAGAGGAACTGTGCTGCCTCTAACGCAGGTGGACACCGGAACAAGAAGGGAGACGGATCACCTTGACCGGGGCTCTTGAACGATTAGCCTTTGCGGCTAACGGGAACCTCCCCGCACAGGGTGGAAGTTCTCCAGGAAGGCCCGAGACCGGCAAGTCTCGGGCTTTCTGCTGTTCGGAGGCAGATCCTGTTTCAACCCTCTCAGCAGGCCGGATTCACTTGGCCCGCCGATAAGGTTCATTATGTTAAGTCACGTAGAAATCAGACAGGTGGACGGGCGGACGGATCCGGCGACCCGCTCCCCTCGCACCGGGGCGGGCCGGCTCTCCGTCGTGCATCCTTGGAGTGACGCCGAGACGTCAGCGACATCACCCGGGAGGTGGCAATGGGAAACGACGAGATCAACCCTTGGGAATGGTCGAAGGGATTCGGGTTCTCCCAAGCGATCAAGGTGTCCGAGCCACAGGAGCTGCTCGTCTGCTCCGGTCAGACCGCCATCGGCCCGGACGGGTCCATGCCGGAGTCTGCGGACATGGGCACCAGGTCCGCGTCGCCCTCGACAACGTGGTTGCCGTTCTCGCCGCCGGGGGCATGACGCCCGCCGACATCGTGAAGTCAACGATCTTCACGACCGATGTCGACGCCTGCGTCGCCGTCCTCGGGCCACTCACAGCGGGTCCTTGGTTCGAGCCTGCCGGCGAGCACGCTGCTGGGTGTCGCACGGCTGGCTTTCCCCGAGATCAAAATCGAGATAGAGGTTCTCGCCGCCCGCTAGCCGGGCATCGATTCTGGAGAGGTGGCAGCATGCCGGACGTACAGATCCCGACCGCACGCGGGCCCGATGCCGGGTATCTGGCGCGCCGGAGGGCAACGGTCCGTTCCCTGGCGTGATCGTCATCCATGACGTCATGGGCATGAGCGCCGGACATGCGGCACCAGGCCGACTGGCTGGCGTCCGAGGGGTTCGTGGCGGCCGCGCCCGACCTCTTCCATTGGGGCCGCAAGTTCACGTGCGTCCGTACGGTGATCGGCGACCTGCGGGCACGGCGGGGCCGTTCCTTTGACGACGTCGAATCGGCACGCTCGTGGCTCCTCGACCAACCGTCCTGTGGGGCCAGCACCGGGGTCATCGGGTACTGCATGGGCGGAGGATTCGCCCTCCTGCTGGCGCCCGGACACGGATTCACGGCGTCCAGCGTCAACTACGGGCAGGTACCCAAAGACGTCGAGTCCGTGCTCCAAGGGGCCTGCCCCATCGTGGGGAGCTTCGGCGCACGGGATCGCACGCTGAGAGGCGCCGCCGGCAGGCTCGAGGCCGCACTCGAGCACGCCGGCATCGACCACGACGTCAAGGAGTATCCGGGCGCGGGCCACTCCTTCCTCAACAACCACGATGGCATCCTCTTCGCCGTGTCGGGACGGCTCATGGGTGGCGGCTATGACCAGGCGTCCGCCGACGACGCCCGCCGGCGCATCGCCGAACTTCTTTCGGACGCATCTCTCGACCTCGTGATCCCCTCGTCGTTCGGCGCCCCTCTTCGGGGTTTTTTCAAAAGAGGGTTGATTGCCGAGGTCTCCTAATTCATTAAAGTGACAGGCCGTAAGGCACCTCGGTTAAAGGTTCAAGATCCGGACGGGCGAGAAGGCGAAAACCCAGGTAGAGGCCTTGTAGGACAACCCAAAAAGTAAGTAGTATCCCCGGAATGTCCGGGGATATTTGCGCGCCACTATTGGCGCGCCTTTTGTCGCGGTCTGACGCCGTCGTGAGCGAGGCCCCTCCCCTGCGCGATCCCGAGATCCAGGCGGAGCAGGACTACCTGACGGCGCCCTGACGTCCTTGGCGGCGATGCGGGTGCGGGCGGAGACGTTGCTGCAGGATCTCATCGCCGCGGGCAATCCCGATCTCGACTACGTCGCGGCACTCTCTCGCCGGGTCGCGCTCCTGGCCGACAGCCCGCGTCCCCTCCTGTTCGGCCGCATCGACGAAGAGATCGGCGGCGACGTGGCATATCGGCCGTCGCCACGTCGAGGACGTCCGGGCCGACCCTGTCGTCATCGACTGGCGGGCGCCGGTCGCGGTGCCCTTCTACCGAGCCAGTCCCCGCGAGCCGCTGGGTCTCGTGCGGCGGCGCCAGATCATGGTGGACCGCCACGCGGTCGTCGCCGTCGCCGACGACATCTTCGACGGCAGCGAAGAGGTGGCCGGTTCCACCCGACTCCGCGGCGGCGATGCCCTGCTGGCCGAGCTCGAACGGGCGCGTACCGGCGAGATGCTCGACATCGTCGCCACGATCCAGGCCGAGCAGGACGAGATCATCCGTGCGCCACTGGACCAGCTCCTCACCGTGCAGGGCGGACCGGGCACCGGGAAGACGGCGGTGGGGCTGCACCGCGCCGCCTTCCTGCTCTACAACCACCCTGCAGCTCACGCGAGACGGCGTGCTCGTGCTCGGCCCGAGCCGCGCCTTTCTTCGCTACATCGCCCAGGTCCTCCCCTCGCTCGGCGAGGAGGCGGTCGTGCAGACGACGATCGCCGACATCGCCCCCAAGGTGAAGGTCCGCGCCGACGAGACGATGGAGGCCCGACGGCTGAAGGGCGACCTGCGTATGGCCGAGCTGTTGCGGCGCGCGCTCGATGGGCGCCGCAGCCCGCTCGAGCACGACGTAAGCCTTCGGGTCCGCTTCGCACGACGCGTCCCTGAGCGCGCAGCGGGTGAACGACGCTCGTCGACTCCATCACGTCACGGCCCGGCCCCTACAAGGCGGGCCGGCTCGCCCTCCGGGCCCGCCTGGTCAGCGAAGCTCGACGCGCCTTCCGCTCCTCGGGTCGGCTCGGGGCGGACGAGCCCTGGTTCGAACGCGAGCTCCTGGCGACCGACGAGTTCGCGGGCTTCTCGACACGCTGTGGCCAACCGTGTCCCCGAGCGCACTCGTCCGCGACCTCCTCGGCTTCGCCGACGCAGCTCGAGCGCTACGCCACGGGACTGCTCGAGTCCGCCGAATGGCCGCTCCTCGCGCGCCCACGGACGCGCGCGAGCCTCGGGGGCGACCTGGAGCGCCGACGACCTCGCCCTGCTCGACGAGGCGGCGTTCCTGACCGGCGGTCGCACCAGGACGTACGGCCACATCGTGGTCGACGAGGCACAGGACCTCACGCCGATGCAGTTCCGCATGGTCGCCCGACGGGCCCCGTCGGGCTCGGTGACGGTCCTGGGCGACCTCGCCCAGGCCACAGGGCCATGGTCCTACCGGGACTGGGACGAGGTGCGGGACATCCTGTCCTCCCGCCCTGCCCGACCCGAGCACGCCGAGCTCACCCTGGGGTACCGGGCCCCGGGTCGCGTCCTCGACTTCGCGTCGCGGCTGCTCCCGGTGGCCGCCCCGGCCGTGCGACCGACATCGTCGATTCGGCTCGGGCGGACCGAGCCAACGATTCGATCGGTCCCCCCGGACGAGGTGCCGGCCGCCTCGCTCGCGGAGGCCTACGCCCTGCTCTCGGATCATGCGCTCGTGGCTGTGATCGCGCCCGTCGACCTGGTGCCCGACCTGGTCAAGCTGGCGCGGCGGCACGACGAAGTCGGTGTTCTCGAGCGGGACGCCATGACCCGCCCGGTGACGATCGTCCCGGCGCCCGCGTCCAAAGGCCTGGAGTTCGACGCCGTCGTCGTCGTCGAGCCGGCGCCGATCGCCGGGTCGGACCCACGCGGCCTGCGCCTGCTCTACGTGGCCATGACCCGCCCGATCCAGCACCTGAGCGTCGTCCACGGTCTTCCGCTCCCCGAGACGCTCCTCGACTGAGGGTTCGCCACTCCCCTCCCCTACGATCCATGGTCATGGACGTCGCAGGCAAGGTGGCACTCATCACTGGCGGGAGCAACGGCATCGGCGAAGGCGTGGCCCGATACCTCGCCGCGGGCGGGGCGCACGTCGTGCTCGCCGACATCGACGACGCCCGGGGCAAGGCCGTGGCCGACGAGCTCAACGGCGTCTACGTCCGCACGGACGTCGCCGATCCTGCCGCCAGCGTGGCGGCGGTGGCCCGGGCCGTCGACGCCTTCGGGGGCCTCCATATCGCCCACCTGAATGCCGGCATCACGTCGTGGTGCGGCATGGGCGACGACTTCGATCCCGAGGCCTACCGCGGGTCGATGGCGATCAACCTCGACGGTGTCGTCTACGGCGTCGCGGCGGCTCGCCCGGCTATCAAAGCCAGCGGTGGTGGCACCATCGTCGCGACGGCATCGATGGCCGGCCTCGTGGCGGCACCCTTCGACCCCATCTATTGCGCCAACAAGCACGCGGTCGTCGGCCTGGCGCGCTCGCTCGGTGAGACCTACGCCGTGGACGGGATCAAGGTGCACGCACTCTGTCCCTCGTTCGCCCGCACGAACATCATCAAGGGCGCGGAGCAGACCCTGGTCGACATGGGGTTCCCGATCATCGACGTGGCCGATGTCGTGGATGCCTTCCAGCGCATCCTCGATTCCGACACCACGGGCCAATGCTGGTACGTCGTGGCGGGACGAGAGAGCGAGCCGTTCCAGTTTCGGCGCGCCCCCGGACCCCGGCTCGACTGAGTTTCAGCGGAAGCCAGGGGGTACGCTGGTCCGTGCGCCTCTTGGGGTGCACGGTGATGGATCCCGCCGGGGGCGGATGCCCCGAACCGCCGATCGACATGGCTGATGGCTCCTGACTGGCACACAGGAGCGCCAAGCCATGGATCAGGAGCCACACGAAGATTCGGAGCACGCGCCGCGAACACGACCTGCTCGACCAACCGGTCCTGCCGTTGTTCGGCCTGTCCGCCGGCACGCTTGCGGCGATCTTCTTGGGCGGTGCGCTGGGAACCGTGGCGCGCTATCTCTTAGAGGCACACCACCCGATCCCGGCTGGATCGTTTCCCTGGCCCACCTTGCTCGTGAACCTGAGCGGGTCGCTCGCCATCGGGCTTCTCGTCCCGCTCAGCGAACACGTCACGCCCCGAGCACCTCTCTTTCGCCCGCTGGTCATCGTCGGCCTCCTGGGTGGCTGGACGACCTATTCGACGCTGGCCGTCGACGCCACCCTGCTGGCCAAGGGCGGCGACGTGGTGACCTGCCTCGCGTATTTGGTCGCCACGGTCGCCGGCGGGCTCGCCCTCGTTGTCCTGGGCTACGCCATCGGGCGGAGAGTGATCCCGGCGTGATCGCCACCGCTGCGTCCCCCACGCTCGGTCTTGCGCTCCTCGTCGCCGTCGCGGGTGGCGTCGGCGCCGTGTTCCGCGCGCTGCTGATCCACCACATCGGCCTGCGGCGAAGCGATCCGTTGCCTGTGGGCACCATGTTGGTCAACGCCTCGGGCTCCCTCGTCCTCGGCGCGCTGACCGGCCTCTCGCTCTACCACGGCCTCGGCGGACGACCGCTGGCCATCGCCGGGGTCGGCCTGTGCGGCGGCTACACGACGTGGTCCACGGCGAGCTGGGAGACGATCCACCTGCTCCACACGGGGCACCGCAACGAGGCCGTGCTCTATACCGTCGGCAGTCTCGTGGTCTGCATCGGCTGCGCAGCGGCCGCGCTGGCGGTCGTCGCCGCGCTCTAGCCGGCCCCGTTCTCACCAGCCGGGTAGCTTGCACGCTCATGCAGCCCCCCGGACCCCTCTTGGCGTCGGGACGCGACTCGGACATCTTCGAATACGGGAGCGGACTCGTCCTGCGCCGGTCGCGTGAGGGCCACTCCATGGCCCAGGAAGCACGGACGATGGCCTTCCTGCAGGAAAAGGGGTACCCGGTGCCCACGGTCCACGAGCTGAGTGACGATGGCTTCGACCTCGTGATGGAGCGGATCGAAGGTGTCTCGATGGTCGACGCGATCGGGCAGGCGCCGTGGACCGTAAAGCGACAAGCGGCGACGCTCGCCGACCTCCATGTCCAACTCCACGAGATCGAGGCGCCGGATTTTCTTCCCCCCTCGCCCGCGGGGAGCGGGGACAAGCTCCTCCACCTCGATCTGCACCCGCTGAACGTGATGGTCGGCCCCAAGGGGGCCACGGTCATCGACTGGCCGAACGCGCGCCGCGGCGACCCGTCGGTCGACGTCGGACTGGCCTGGGTGTTGATGGCCGCCGGTGAGATCCCCGCCGGCGGCATGAAGGCAAAGCTCCTGGCCTTCGGCCGGGGGCTCTTGGTGAACGGCTTCCTGTCGCACTTCGACCGCGCTGCGGTGGCCGGTTACCTCCGCCAGCTCGTCGAGATCAAGCAGCAGGATCCCCATATGAGCGAGGGCGAGATCGCCCGGATGTGGAAGGTCGTCGAGCAGGAGGAGGCCCGGCGCTGAACGGATCGCCGCTCAGGTGGCGAACGCCTCGACCGGCGGGCAGCTGCAGACGAGGTTGCGGTCGCCGTAGGCCTGGTTGATCCGCGCCACCGGTGGCCAGTACTTGCGGGTCTGGTCGCCGGCGGGGAACACAGCCGCCGCCCGGTCGTAGGCCCTGGCCCACTCCCCGACCAGCGCGCCCGCCGTGTGGGGTGCCCCGCGCAGCGGGCTCTCCTCGACGTGCCACTGGCCCGATGCGACCTCGTTGATCTCGGCCCGGATCGCGATCATCGCTTCGCAGAAGCGATCCAGTTCCCCGAGGTCCTCGCTCTCGGTGGGCTCCACCATGAGGGTGCCGGCGACCGGGAAGCTGACCGTCGGTGCGTGAAAGCCGTAGTCGATCAGACGCTTTGCGACGTCGTCGACGGTGACCCCGGTCGCCTTGGTCAACGGCCGCAGGTCCAAGATGCACTCGTGCGCGACGAGGCCGTCCTGGCCGGTGTAGAGCACCGGGAACGACGGCGACAGGCGGGCGGCCACGTAGTTGGCGGCCAAGACGGCGGACTTCGTCGCGTGGGCGAGGCCGGCCCCAGAGAGGAGCCGGATGTAGGCCCAGCTGATCGCCAGGATGCCGGCGCTGCCATAGGGCGCAGCGCTGACCGGCCCGATGCCCTCTCGGCGGGCGGGGTCCGGGTGCATGGGGTGCGACGGCAAGTAGGGAACCAGATGCTCGGCCACCGCCACCGGACCGACGCCGGGACCGCCGCCGCCGTGCGGGATGCAGAACGTCTTGTGCAGATTGAGGTGCGACACGTCGCCGCCGAACTGGCCGGGCTTGGCCAGGCCGAGGAGAGCATTGAGGTTCGCTCCGTCGATGTACACCTGACCCCCGTACTCGTGGACCAGCGCGCACATGTCGGCAATGCCTTCTTCGTACACGCCGTGCGTCGACGGGTACGTCACCATGATGGCGGCGAGACCGTCGGCGTGCTCCTTGCACTTCGCCCGAAGGTCGTCGAGATCGACCGTTCCGTCATCCCGACTCGCCACCACGACCACGCGCATCCCGGCCATGACGGCGGAGGCCGCGTTGGTCCCGTGGGCGCTCGACGGAATGAGGCAGACGTCACGCTGAGGTTCTCCTCTTGCCATGTGAAAGGCGCGGATCGCCATGAGGCCGGCCAGCTCACCTTGGCTGCCGGCGTTCGGCTGGACGGACACCTTGGCGTACCCGGTCACATCGGCCAGCCACTGTTCGAGCTCGGCGATGAGGCTGAGATAGCCCGGCGTGCTGTCGCCCGGCGCGAACGGATGGATCTCGGCAAAGCCGGGCAAGCCGACCGGCTCCATCTCGGTCGTCGCATTGAGCTTCATCGTGCACGAGCCGAGCGGGATCATCCCCCGGTCCAGCGCGAAGTCGCGGTCGGAGAGCTCGCGCAGGTACCGCAGCATTGAGGTCTCGGAATGGTGCTGCGTGAACACGGGATGGCTCAGGATGGGGCCGACCCGCAACAGCGCACCGGGGAGTACGTCGCCGCCCGCGCTCGAGGCGCCGTCCGCACCGAAGGCCGCGAGGACGACTGCGGCGTGGGCGGCGGTCGTGGTCTCGCCGCACGAGATGCCGACGTGATCGTCGTCCACCTGCCGTAACAGCACGCCCCCGGCCCGGGCGGCCGCCACGACCTCGGAGGCCCGACCCGGCGCGGCGACGACCACGGTGTCGAAGAACTCCCGGTGGCGAACGGCGAAACCGGCGGCCTCGAGGGCAGCTGCGAGGCCCGCCGCGCGCCGGTGGATTCGTTGCGCGATGCCTCGCAACCCATCCGGTCCGTGGTACACCGCGTACATCGAGGCCACGACCGCCAGCAGCACCTGCGCGGTGCAGATGTTCGACGTCGCCTTCTCGCGGCGAATGTGCTGTTCGCGCGTCTGGAGCGCGAGGCGGTACGCCGGACGCTCTTCGGCGTCGATCGACAAGCCGACCAGGCGGCCGGGCAAGTCACGCTCGAGCCCCGCCTTGACGGCCATGAAGGCAGCGTGGGGGCCCCCGTACCAAAGGGGAACGCCGAAGCGCTGCGAGGAGCCCACTGCGACATCGGCCCCCCACTCCCCCGGCGGCTTCAGCAAGGTCAGCGCGAGCAGGTCCGTCGCCACGGCGACCAAGGCGCCACGAGCGTGGGCCGCATCGGTCAGCTCCGCGAAGTCGCGGATCGCGCCCGAGGAGCCGGGGTATTGCTGTACCACGCCGAAGTAGTCGCCTGCGGGGGGACCCGCCGCGAGGTCCACGACGTCGAGCTCGATGCCGAGTTGCGCCAGGCGGGTCGCCAACACGGCCAGGGTCTGGGGGTGGCAGTCGGCATCGACGACGACCCGGTCGGACTCGGCCGAACTCCGGCGCCGCATCAGCGTCACGGCCTCTGCGACGGCGGTGCCTTCGTCGAGGAGCGACGCGTTCGCGGTGTCCAGCCCGGTCAGATCCGCCACCATGGTCTGGAAGTTCAACAAGGCCTCGAGTCTCCCTTGGCTGATTTCGGGCTGGTACGGCGTGTACGCGGTGTACCAGGCGGGGCTCTCGAGGATGTTGCGCCGGATGACGCCGGGGGTGACCGTGCCCGAGTAGCCGAGACCGATCATCGGCTCGGCGACGACATTCGACGCCGCCAGCTCGCGTAGCTCGGCGAGCACCTGGTGCTCGCTCCCGGCGGGCGGGAGGTCGAGGCCATCGAGGCTGCGCACGCTCCCGGGCACGGCGGCATCGATCAGCGCATCGAGGCTCTCGTACCCGAGGACCTTGAGCATTTCGGTCTGGTCCTCGTCGGAAGTGCCGACGTGACGCGGCAGAAAGCTCTCGAAGGGCTCGAGTTCGTTGGATACGCGCGTTGGCTGCAAGGGAGGCCTCCTGGCTTGCCCGTGATCACACGGAACTCGTCGGATGTCCTCCCCGCTCTGTCATTGGACCTGAGAGCCTCGCCGCAACGCTGCGACTTCCACCTTCGGTGCGAACAAGAAGCATCCGCTTTCCAGAGTTGCCTCGCCGGAGCGGTATGTCGGCCTGAGAGTTTCTGGGGAGATTTGCTCCTCCGGCGTCCCCTCGAACTGCATGCTGCGGGGACTCTGGCGCTCCGGTTCAATCGGCGTATTCAGTTGTGTCCCCCATCATAGGACACGGGCCCCGTGAGCTCGGACAGCCTCGGTGCCTATTCCGTGTCCTCTCGGACCGGCCACAAGGGCGGGCGCACGAGGACGCCGCTCAGCTCCCGGCCGCGCTGGAGCAGAGTGACTGCATCGCCGTCGAGCAGCTGCGCGTCGGCGTCCACGAACCCCAGTCCGATGCCACATTCACGCATCGGCGAAAAGTTCCCACTGGTCAGGAGGCCGACCGGGGTCACGTCCCGACAGATTTCCGAACCGTCGCGCAGAGGTTGGCGGCCGTCGGCGACGATGCCCCTGAGCCGGCGGGCCGGGCCGGTTGCCCGCTCCTCCACCAGGGCGGCGCGCCCGGTGAACGCTTCCTTGTCCCACCCGACGACCCAGCCGAGCCCTGCTTGGAGCGGCGTGATCCCCGGGCCGAGCTCGTGGCCATGGAGCGGCAGGCCGGCTTCGAGCCGCAACGTGTCACGTGCGCCGAGGCCGGCGGGAACGACGCCCTGCGCGAGCACGGCCTCCCAGAAGGAAGGCGCCACCTCGGCCGGCACTTCGCATTCCACCCCGTCCTCGCCGGTGTAGCCGGTGCCGGCCACCAGGCATGTGATGCCGTTCCATTTGAACGGCTCGACGTTGAAGCGATGGACTGCTGCTGCCGCCGGGGCGATGCGGGAGAGTCGGGCGCGTGCCTCCGGTCCCTGGATGGCGACGATGGCGCGTTCGGCGGTGACGTCCCGGCCCCCCAACGCGCCCACGACCGCGCTCGTGTTGGACGCGTTGGGCATGACGTCGAACCGTTCCTCGTCCACCCACCAGACGATGATGTCGTCGATGACCGAGCCGTCGTCGTCGAGCAGGTGCGTGTATTGAGCCCGACCCGGATGGACGCGGCGCAGGTCGTTGCTCAGCGCGTGCTGGAGATCCTCGAACGCTCCCGGACCCGTGACGCGCACCGTCCCGAGGTGCGAGACATCGAAGGCGGCGGCATCGGCCCGACAAGCCCGGTGCTCTGCGACGGTGCCGTCGGGATAAGCCAGCGGCATCTCCCAGCCACCGAACGGAACCATCTTGGCGCCGAGCGCCTCGTGCGCTGCGTGCAGTGGCGATACGCGGAACGCGCCCTCGTCCTCGCGTTCGTCAGCGCTCATCCGGCCAGACTATGCGGCTCCGGCGGTGACCATCGGAAGCCCGTGCGATTCGAGCAGGGACATGAAGTCCCGTTGGTACACGATGCTGATGGGCACTTCGGGGTACAGCTCACGCATCCGCCGCACTTTGCGGTTCTTGCGCGTGACGAGCCGTTGGTCCGCGGTGGTCAGCTCGATGAAAACGCCACGGGCGGGGAGATAGAAGTCGGGACGGAAGCCCGATATCGGTGAACCTTGCGCGTCCCATTCGAGGGGGAACTCAACGGGCTCGTAGTCCCATCTTTCGCCGTGCAGATCCAAGAGGACGGCGAAGAGCCGCTCGGAGGGATGGGCGAAGCGGACCTGTCCCGCTGGCGCACAGGCCGGGTGGCGCGTGCGCTCGGTGGGCGCGGGGTCCGAGGCGCTCACTCCCCGGCGGCCCGCTTGGCCGGCACCGAAACGGGCCGACCCTTTCGAGAAGGCGCAGGCTCGGCCGTGTCCAGGCGCACGATATCCGCCTCGAGCTCTTCGACCACTCCGGCCATCGGCACGATGTTGAACACGCCCTGACCACCGGCCAGGAGGTCGACCACTTCGCCATTGGTGCGCGCCAGGACCGAGCTTGTGCTCGTCAGGACCAGGTTGGCCGACGCCACGTCGGCCCCGAGGTCCTCCCGCAGGCACTCCACCGCGCGCCGCGCCGATTGCAACGACACGCCGGCGTCGAGCAGCTGCTTGATCACCTTGAGTTCGAGGACGTCCGAGTACGAATAGACCCGCCGCGAGCCGCTCCCCTTGGCCGAAGCGACCGATGGCTGCAGCAGGCCGGTTCGGGCCCAGTAATCGAGTTGCCGGTAGGTGATCCCCACCAGGCCGCACACCTGCGGCCCGTGAAACCCCCCGACACGGGTTGAGGACTCCGCGGCCATCTCCACTACCTCCCGAGCTGGATCTCCGAGGCCAACTGTAGTGGACGCCGGACGACATCGCTGTAGTTACGGGGGCGTGTTTCTCATTTCTTGAGGGCCTTGGCGCCCCGCCTGGGCCCGTGGGTGTGGCCCTGGCCGCGAGGCCACGCAACGACCGAACCCGCCACCGTCAGTCCCACTCGTGACCCCGGGGCGAGCGGCGTCCCACCGGTGACCCGGACGATCAGGTCCGGCACCTGGTCCGACTCCGGGTGCACCCGGACGACCGCGTCGTGGCCGTAGTACTCGTAGCTCTCCACCGTCGCCGCCAGTGCCGAGGACGAGGCGTCGCCGATGACCAACTGTTCGGGACGGATCAGCACGTGCGCCGGTCCGGGCGCCTCTCCGGAGGGCCAGCCCAGCACCACCAGCTCGCCCAGGACGGTCGGCGCGACGACCGCCTGGTCCCCCGGCCGGCGCTCAACCGGCGCATGGAGGACGTTGGACTCCCCTAGGAACTCGGCCAGGTTCGGATCGAGCGGCCGCTGGTAGATCCCGGCCGGCGTGTCGAGCTGGGCGATGACCCCGTGTCGCAGGACGGCGACCTGGTCGGCCATGGACAAAGCCTCGTCCTGGTCGTGGGTGACGAGGATCGTCGTCGTGCCGGCTCGGCGCAACACGTCGTGGACCTCGGTGCGGACGCTGGCTCGCAAGGTCGCGTCGAGCGACGAGAACGGTTCGTCGAGGAGGACGATCTCCGGGTCCGTGGCCAGCGCCCGCGCCAAGGCGACACGCTGTTGCTGTCCGCCCGATAGTTCGTGGGGATAGCGACGGTGCAGCCCCGAGAGGCCGACCATCTCGAGCAGTTCGAGCACCCGGGCGCGCCGGTGCGGGCCACGAGGGAGGCCGAACGCCACGTTGCGCCCAACCGAGAGGTGCGGGAACAGGGCGCCCTCCTGGGGCACGTAGCCGATGTGGCGGTGCTCGCTCGGCACGAACGTGTGGCGGCCGTCCACGGCTTCGTCCCCGAGCATGACGACGCCTCGGTCCAGGCGTTCGAAGCCGGCCACGATCCGTAGGAGCGTGGTCTTCCCACTGCCCGAGGAGCCCAGGATGGCGGTGAAGCTCCCAGCCGGCACCGTCAGGTCGACCCCTTCGAGCACATGAAGGTCGCCGAAGGACTTGCGAACCCCGTGGACGGCGAGCTCCTTCATCGCGCCATTGTTGCGCCTGCGGGCACCTCGGTGACCGCCTGGGCCTGACCGACGGCAGCCACGCCCGCTGCGGCTGCCCGGGTCGGCAGCCGGTCGAACCACCGACCGAGGACGTAGCTCGGTACCGCGGCGATCAGCACCATCAGGCCGGCGTAGGGGGCGGCCGCCGCGTAGCTGAGGTT
This sequence comes from uncultured Acidimicrobiaceae bacterium, assembly GCA_963783995.1. Classification (GTDB taxonomy): domain Bacteria; phylum Actinomycetota; class Acidimicrobiia; order Acidimicrobiales; family RAAP-2; genus Bog-473. The sequence continues at coordinate 1,298,861 of CAWAPU010000006.1, read as the reverse complement.
CTGCTGTTGGGCCCAGAAGCCCGTGGCCAGCGTGTGGGCGCCGGTCGGGATCAGGATCAGCGTTGCGGTGAGCTCGGTCGCCGTCTCGAGGAAGACGAGGCAGAACGCGGCGGCCAGGCCCGGGGCGATCAGCGGCAACGTGACCCGCCAGAAGACGGATCGGCGCCGCACGCCCAGCGAGTGCCCCACCTCCTCCAAACCGATTGGTGCACGCGCCACGGCGGCTCGGACCGACACCACCGCCATCGGGAAGAACATGACGGCGTAGACCAGGATGAGCAGTGGCGTTGTCTGGTACCACCGGCCCTCGAGGAAGTGGACGGTCACGTACGCCGCGTCAGGGCGACGACGATGCTGGGGACCGCCAAGATGAGCATCGACGCACCCTCGAGCATCCGAACCGGTCGGCCCGGGTGTCGCACCGAGAGCAACGCGATGGGCAGAGCGCCGATCGTGCCGACGAGCCCGGCGCCGGCGGCGTAGCCGAAGGTCGTGAGCGTGGCCTCCCAGATCGACGCGCTGGGCACGGTCGAACTGCCGCCTTGGACGAGCAGGTACACGATCGCGCCTACCGGAACCCCAAGAGCGAGCACGACGACGCCGACCACACCACCGAGGACCGGCAGCGTGCTGCGCCCGAGGCGCCGCGGCCGCATGACCCGCTGGGCCCCGGACCCGATGCGCGCGGCGCGACCTTTGCCCCGCGCCGCACCCTCGCCGACAAGGAGGATCGCCCCGAGCCCGACCAGGATCAACGAGAAGGCACAGCCGGCCGCCGTGTTGAAGCCCACGCTGAACTCGGTGAACGCCTCGGTGGTCAGGGTCCGGAACCCCAGGATCTCGAACGCGCCGAACTCGGCGAGGCAGACCAGGGCGACGAGCACGGAACCCCCGAGGATGGCGAGGCGCGCCTGCCCGACCGTCACCTTCCAGAACGTGGCAAAGCGCCCGAGACCCAGGCTGCGGGCGACCTCTTCTTGGGCCGGGTCCGCATTGCGGATGCTCGCCGCGACCGGGAGGTAGACGAGCGGATAGACCGCAACCGTCATCACGAGCACCGCCGCCCAGAAGCCGCCGAACGCGGGAAAGATGGCACGCCACCCGAAACTGACCACGAAGTCCGGGATGCCGAGCGGGATGACCACCAACACGGCCCAGATCCGCCGCCCCGGCAGATCTGTGCGCTCGATGAACCACGCCAGCGTCGTGCCGAGCACCGCGCACAGCAGGGTGACCACGACGGTGAGGCTGACGGTGTTCCACAGCAACTGCGCAGTCAGGCTTCGGAACAGGAGCGGTTGCAAGGTCGACCACCCGGTCTGGAACGCCTCGACGACGAGGAACACCAGCGGGGTCAGGACGACCACCGCGATCAGCGCAGCGGCCGCCAGCAACGCGGGCGAGCCCGAGCGGTGATGGGCGGACCAGCGATGGTGGTGCCGGTGATGACGCAGTTGCTCCGCCCGATGCTGCCAACGCCCCTCGCTGTGACCGCGGTGGCCTCGGTGATGCTCGCGGCCGTGCTCGTGCCACCGATCGCGCTGGCCTCGGTGCGGCGGCCTACCAGGGCCGCGTGACGGCGTCTTCGCCGCGCTCACGTCAGGGTCGCAACTGGCTCACAACAGCTGGGCCTCCTGCAGCAACTTGATGGCGTTGGCGCCGGTCCCGAGCTGTGCGATCGTCACGGAGTTGGGCTGCAGCTGATTGAACGGAGTCTCGGGTTGTGCGGTCGTCACGTGGGACCCGATTGGATATTCAAAGCTGTCGCTGTGGGCAATGATCTCCTGGCCCTGTGCCGACCCGAGGAATGCGACGAACTCCTGGGCCTCGGACTTGTGGGCCGAAGAGCGCAACACGCCAGCGCCCGAGACGTCGATCACGTAGCCGACGTCGTGCGGAGCGAAGTAGGCGATCGCCGAATGCATGTCAGACGCGCCGTCCTCGGCGCGGAGTCGGTACCAGTAGTACTGGTTGATGATCCCCAAGGCGACCTGCCCGCTGTTTACCTCTGAGGTGATCGTCTCGTTGTCCGGGTAGATATGGCTGCCTGCGTTGGCCTTCAACCCGTTCAGCCAGCTCAGCGCGGCCGCGTTGCCGTGCGCTCGAGCGACGGAGGTGACGATCGGCTGGAAGTCCGTTTCACCCTCAGCCAACGCGATCTTCCCCTTCCACTTCGGCTGGCTCAGCTGCATCGCCGAGGTGGGGAGCTGGCTCGGCTTCAGCAGTTTGGTGTTGTAGACCATCACGCTGACGCGAGCCGAGACGCCGAGCCACTCCCCGTTCGGCGAGTTGTACTTGGTGGGAGTCTCGGCCAACGTCGACTTGGAGAGCGGCGCCAGCATCTGCTTCGCCGCCAGATACTGCAGCGCCGGCGAGTTCTCGGTGAAGAACACGTCGGCCGAGGAGTGCCCACCCTCGGCCACGATCTGATCGGCCAATACGTCCTCGTCGTCGAAGCGCACGTTGACCTTGATGCCGGTCTTCTTCTCGAAGGCGTTCACCAGCGCCTGCGTGGTCTGGACGTGCTGGCCGCTGTACAGCGTGATGGGCGCCGGCGACGCCCCCGCCGGCGCCGTCGACGCACCGACCAGGAGCACCGCTCCGAGGGTCGCCGCGGCCAGCGCGCCCGCGGACAACGCGGGAGGCGCACGCCCGCCTCGCCGAACCTCGTCCCGCGGGCAGCTTCGGCATTCCCTGTGACCTCCTGGCGCCCAACGTTAGGCAACACGAATATTAGGTGCCCCTAACTTTACCTGGATGCAGGGGGGCGTCAAGGTCGACCACCCACATGGACGGAGGTCGAGCCTTCGATCAGCCGAGGCCGGGGACGCCGAGATCGGCCCGCCCCTCGAGGGGGCTCGAGGGCTCGGCGTAGAAGCGCACCGGGATCCGGCCCGCCCGCGGGCCATGCGGCCCGCCTCGACGGCCAGGCGCATGGCCCGGGCCATCGCCACCGGGTCGTGCGCCCGGTTGACCGAGGTGGCCACGAGGACCCCGTCACACCCCAGCTCCATGGCCAAGGCGGCATCCGACGCCGTTCCGATGCCCGCATCGAGGATCACGGGCACGTCAACCGACTGGCGCAGCAGGGCGAGGTTGTGGGGGTTCCGGATGCCGAGCCCGCTGCCGATGGGCGATCCCGAGCGGCATCACGGCGGCGCAGCCGACCTGCTGGAGCCGGAACGCAAGGACCGGGTCGTCGGTCGTATAGGGCAAGACGACGAAGCCGTCCTCGGCCAACTGCTCCGCCGCCGCCAGGAGTTCCACGACATCGGGCAGCAACGTGCGGTCGTTGCCGATCACCTCGAGCTTGACCCAGTCGGTGCCGAACGCCTCGCGGGCCAGCTTCGCGGTGAGGACCGCCTCCGACGCCGTGGCACACCCGGCCGTGTTCGGCAGGACGCGGATGTCGAGCTCGTCGAGGAGAGAGAGCAGCGAGCCGCGGCGCGAGGGTTCGATGCGGCGGACGGCCACGGTGGCCAGGCCCGTTCCCGACGCTTCGAGCGCGGCACGCAGGGCATCCAGGCTCGTCATCCCGCCGGTGCCGAGCAGCAGCCTCGAGCCGAGGACCTCGCCGGCGATACACAGGTCGTCCGGCGCGTCGGTGCTGGCCAGCGTCGTCGCGCGGCGGGTCGTCACCCGAACGAGGCTACCCCGGCACCCGCCTATGGTGGCTCGGTGCCGGACGGATCGACCCCAGCCACCGCGCTCACGATCGCCGGGTCGGACTCGGGCGGCGGCGCCGGAGCGCAGGCGGACCTCAAGACCTTTGCCGCGCTCCGTGTGCACGGCACCAGCGCGCTCACGGCCGTGACCGCGCAGAACACGATCGGGGTCCGCGGCGTCGTGGCCCTCGAACCGGCGTTTGTGCGCCTCCAGATCGAGACGGTCCTCGACGACTTCACGGTCCGCAGCGTCAAGACCGGGATGCTGGCGAACGCCGGGATCGTGGCCGAGGTGGCCGACCTGGCCGAGCAGGGTCGCCTCTCGAACCTCGTCGTCGATCCCGTCCTCGTCTCGTCGACCGGCCACCCACTCGTCGAGCCCGACGGGGTGGCGGCGTATCTCGAGCTTCTCCTGCCGCACGCGGTCGTGGCCACCCCGAACCTGCGGGAGGCCGCCGTGCTCGGCAACACGACGGTGGACGCACTGGGGCAGTTCGAAGCGCGCGCCGCGGTGGCCGAACAGCTCCGAGCGCGAGGGCGCCCGTTGGGTGGTCGTGAAGGGAGGCCACCTCACCGATTCGGCGGATGACGTCGTGGCCGGCCCCGACGGGGTCGTCGTGCTGCCCGGCTCACGGGTGCAGACCGGCAACGACCACGGCACGGGCTGCTCCCTATCGGCCGCCGTCGCCGCCCATCTGGCCCGGGGCGACGAGGCGCTGGACGCGATCAAGGCGGCGAAGGAGTTCGTGCGGCGCGGCCCTGGCCGGAAGCGCAGGCTGGCGTCTCGGAGCAGGGCACGGGCCGGTCGACCATTTTGGGTGGTCGGACCGGTCCTAGGCTGGATGGGCCATGACCTTGCACGACGCCGACACACGGCCGGCCGAAGCGGCGGACGACGAGCCGCGGCGGCCACCGACGCCCGGTGGGTTCTCCATCCGTCCGGCCATGATCGTGCTCGGGCTCGGGGTGTTGATCCTCGCCATCTTCGTCACCTTGGCGATCGTCTCGACGCATCCCCCCGCCGCGGTGAAGACGTCGGGCCCCCCGGCCGAGGTCCCGGGCAGCACGCTCCGGTCCGAACCGGCCGCGCTCGCCTTGACGCCGATCATCATCCAGGGCGAACCCCCCAGCAACATCGTCAACGCCGTCACCCTGCCCGACCGGGTCCGTCCGCATCTCGTACCAGAACAACGCCGCCGGCTCGGGGCAGTACGACGCACAGATCACGTTGCGCTCTGACGACACGCAGGGCGCGCTCCTGAACTTCTACGCGTCGGAGATGCGTCAGCTCGGCTGGGCGGTCTTCGACAAGGGGGCTGCGGCCAACGACCCGCACGCGCTCGAAGTGCTCGGCAAGCTGGCCGGCACCGACGGGTACTACTGGCAGATGGGCGCCACGATCTCGCCGACGACGTTCGGGCAAGGGGCGCCGGCCACCGGCGAGACCCAGTTCACGATCCGCCTGTTCCAACAGAGCGACGACGAGAGCTGACCCCGGGTCGGCGCGCCGGGCGCGTCGGCTGGTCCGCCGCGGCGGAGGGCGCAGGCCTCAGGTCGAGGAGGAGACGGGTTCGCCGTTTCCGACGGCGGCCGTCGTGTCGCCGGGAGCGAGCAACTCGCCCTCTTCGGGGCGCGGCGCCAGCAGGTAGGCCCAGACGAAGAAGTTGATCGGGTAGAGCAGGTAGCCGACCCGGGGGTTGGGAGCCAGCACGATCAGCGCGAGCATCACGACGCCCGAGATGCTGCAAACCTGCGACACCGTGCTCGGAGTGTGCTTGTAGAGGTAGCGCGCCAGCACGACGGTAAGGATCAGGCCCACCGAGAGCGGGAGCACACGACTCAACGAGGGGAAGTCGTGGACCAGGACGTGCCCCGGGAGCGCACTGGCCGCCGTCGACGGGATCGCGCTCAATCCGAGCGGGAAGAGGACCACGTCGTCGATCAGCGCGATCGGCCCACGGAGCGCGAACGGGAAGATGACCGGTACCGCGACGACGAGGATCCCGGCCAGCATGACGAGGGGACGCCGTTCGCCCTTGCGGCCCCGGGCCGCGAAGAGCGCGAGCACCGCCACCGGCCAGGCGGTGAACTTCATGGCCGACGCAATGCCCAACGCGAGCCCGGAGGCGAACGGACTTCGGCGCTGGGCCAGCACCATGGCCAGAAGGAGGAACGAGACCACGGGAATATCGTCGCCTCCCGTGGCGAGCGGGAGGGAAGCCAGCGGCAAGATGATCAGGAATTGCAACGCTCTGATTTTTCGCCGGCCATCGGCCTTACAGAGATAGAGGGCCAGCGCGGCCACGGCCAGCGTCGTCAGGCAGAAGAAGATCCGCGCGTCGCTGAGCCCGTTGGTCGGCCAGATGTCACTCGGGATCCCCAGCACCGCCATGAGCGGCAGGTAGGGCAGGAACCCGGGCGTATCGGGCTCGCCGGGCGCGTGGTACGCCACCTCGTGGTGCTCGCGGATGATCTTGCGGTACGGGTCGAGTCCCCTCACCAGGTCCTGGCCGCCGACTTCCACCGTGGTCACCTCGGGCTGCTGGTGCGAGCCGGCCACCCCGTCGAAGCGCCACACGATCTCGAATCCCATCGGGATGGCGAGGGCCCCCGCGAACACGCAGATCGCGATGGCGATCCGCGCCACCCAGGCGCGATGGTGCTGCACCTTGGTCAGCCGCCGCTCGGACTGGCGGCCACGGGCGCGGCGGAGCCACAAGGCCAGGCCGGCCGAAGCGACCGCGCCGAACGCGAACGGGGCGAGGGCCATGCGCCCCCACACCTGGTACAGCCCATTGGTGGACGTGTAGATCGTCACCAACGCGAAGAGCGCGCTGGCGAGGTAGAGCAACGTGTCGCCGTTCTCCGGCGAAATCCGTCGCACCCGGTCGAAGACCTGCCGCGCCACGCTCGACGGTGCGATTGGCCCAGTCGGTTGTGGTGAGAGCGGTCATCGACATGGCGATCTGAAATCCTCGCGCGCTGCCCCTGGCGCAAGCGGAACCCCCGCTCGCGAGCCTAGAGGCGCAGCGCCGTCAGATAGAACGACAATTCCGCCTCCAGACATGCGGTGAGGGTCCCCGCCCGGCGGAAGCCATGGCCCTCTCCGTCGAAGAACCGCAGGTCGCAGGGGATTCCCGCCGCATCGAGGGCCTGGCGCATGCGTTCGGCCTGGGCCGGGGGCACGACCGGGTCGTCGGTCCCGTGCAGCAGAAGGACCGCCCCCGTCATGGCACCGGCCCGGTGCACCGGCGAGCGCTCCACGTAGCGCTCGTGCGCCTCGGGCAGGGGGCCGATCAGGCGATCGGTGTAGTGGGCCTCGAAGTCATGCGTCGTCGCCGCCAATCCCAGCAGGTCGGTCACCGCGTAGATCGCGGTGCAAGCGGCAAACCCCTCCCCCGCCGCCAGCGCGTTGAGCGCGGTCATGCCGCCGGCGCTCCCGCCCCGCACCGCCATGCGTGACCCGTCGACGTCGCCGCGCTCGGCAAGGTGGCGGGCTGCATCGAGGCAGTCCTCGGCGTCGGCGACACCCCACCGCCCCCACAACGCGCAGCGGTAGGCGCGCCCGTAGCCCGTGCTGCCGGCGTAGTCGATGCACGCGACGGCAAAGCCGCGGCTGGTGAAGAACTGGAGCGTCAGATCGAAGCCGGGTTGGCAGGCTGACGTCGGTCCCGAGTGGCACCACGTGACGAGCGGGGGCGGACTCGTCGGGCCCGGCGCGAGTGGCACCGAGGGCCGGGGTCGGTAGAGGGTCCCGTGGACGGGACGACCGGAGCGCCCGGTCAACGCGAACGGCTCACCCCGGGCCAGGCTCTCGGGCGCGAACGCCGCCGCGAAGGTGGGTGACGGGCGCAGGGGCCGCGCCGGCGCCGCCGGTTCGAGGAGCCACACGTTGCTCGGCGCGTCGGGCGTGCCGCCGATCAGCGCCACGCGTCGCCGTGCGCACAGAGCCCGGCGATCGACACGCACGGTTGGGCGACGGTCTCGGGTGCCCCGCCGGGACGGAGGTGGACGACCGTGTCGCGGCCCGACGCGGTCTGGCGCGCGACGATCGTCCCGTCGGGCAACTCGGCCAGCGTCGATTGGCCGAGGACCCAGTCCGGACCGTGGTACTCGGCCTCGACGTCGCTCAGGAGCGCATCGACGGGCGTGGCGTCAGGCGAACCCGGATGGACGTAGGGCTGCCACCAGCCGCGTCGATCCGAGACGAAGCGCAACGAGCCGTCGCGCTGCCACGCCGGCTGTCCGACGGACTCGTCGGCGCCGCCGGCCGCGAGCCACGGCTCCCCCGCCGGCTCGAGCACCGGCGCCGTGCCGTCGCTGCGAGCGCCCTGTCCCCGACGCAGCGGGAGCACGACGAGCCTCGACGCATCCCACGGCATGTCGGGATGAGCCCACGTCACGACGGCGAGGCGGGCGGACGACTGGTCGACCCTTGGCGCCCCGAAGAAGTCGTGCCCCGCTTGCCCGTCGAGCAGTGTCGACTCCACCGGTGCCCCGCGCCCGGTGGACAGCGCGACGACGCTGCGCCGTGGGGGCCCGTCGGACGCAGGCGGGACGGTCTCGCGGACGGCCAGCACCCAGTGGCCGTCCGCCGTGGCCGCGAGGCCGCCGTGGCGGTGGACCGTCCCATCGGCGGCGGGCGCCGAGAGGGCATGAGGCGCGTCCGGGCCGTCGCAGAGCCAGACGCGCTGGTCCGACTGGTCCACGTAGGCGAAGGTGCCCGGGACCCGGCCGGGCACGAGACGACCGCGCCGCCGCCGTACTCGTGCACCCGGCTCCGGATGCTGACGCCCGCGGGGGAATGGTCGGTGCGGCCTTCGGCGCCGGCCCGCACGAACACCGCACGCCCGTTTTCCTCCGGGCGTGACTCGAGCCAATACAGCGCCGTGCCGTCGGAGCAGAGCTCGGCCAAGGACACCTTGGCGCCCGCCACCTCCCCCGCGGTCAAGGGCGAGGTCCAACGCCCATAGTCTCGGGTCGTGAGCACCATCGTGCGAACGTACCCCGCAGCGGCGCCCGAACCGGGGTCCGCCGCCGTGGGCCTCTACAGTAATTCCGTGCGCTTCCCGGCCTACGTGCTGTCGAAGTCGGGGGAGGTGATCCGCCCGTCCGTCGTGCAGCTGACGGAGGACGACCTGCCGCCCGGTGACGTGTTGATCCGGGTCGAGTGGTCCGCCATCAACTTCAAGGACGCGATGGTCACCCGGCCGGGCAACCGGGTCGCCCGCCAGTTCCCCCTCGTCCCGGGCGTCGAGCTCACCGGCACCGTCGAGGAGAGCGGGTCGGCCGATTTCAGCCCCGGCACGCGGGTCCTGGTCCAGGGCTACGACCTCGGCGTGGCCCACCACGGCGGCTTCTCCGCCTACGCGCGGGTCCCGGCCGACTGGGTGGTGCCGCTGCCCGAGGCGCTGAGCTGCCGCCACGCCGCCATCATCGGCCTCGCCGGCGTCACCGCCCTGAATGTCGCTGGAGCGGCTGCGCCAGCACGGGACGACCGTTGAGGACGGCCCCATCCTGGTGACCGGCGCCTCCGGCGGTGTGGGCAGTGCGGCGGTGGCGCTCTTGGCCAACGCCGGCTTCGAGGTCGTGGCGTCGTCGGGCAAGACGGCCGAGCACGACTACCTGAAGGAGCTCGGCGCGGCCCAGGTCGTAGGGCGCCAGTTCACCGAGGACGACGGGCGCACGCTCGGTCCGCAGATGTGGGGCGGCGTGGTCGACTGCGTCGGCGGCACGGCGTTGGCCGAGGCGCTGCGTACCGTGCGCTACGGCGGCGCCGTGGCGGCGAGTGGTCTCACCGGCGGCAACAACCTGGCGACGACGGTGTACCCGTTCATCGTGCGCGGCATCGCCCTGCTCGGGATCGACACGGTGGCGACGCCGATCGACGAACGGCGGGCCCTGTGGAACGAGATGGCCGACGTGTTCCCGCTCGACCACTGCGAGGACATGGTGAACGAGGAGATCGGCCTCGACGGCCTCACCTCGGCGCTCGACCGCGTGCTCGACGCCGCGGTGCGCGGCCGCATCCTGGTGGCGCCGGGCGGCTAGAGCCCCGACGCGACTACGACGGGGTGTAGACCGGCGAGACGTGGATCGTGCCGTTGCCGCACGGGTCGACGGCCAAGGCGAAGTTCGGTGACGGCGTAGAGGACCCCGGCAGCGTGACCGATGCCTGTTCGGACGTCGGGCAGCTGGTCTCGGCGCCGACCGGCACGTCGGAGAACTGGTAGGCGAACTGCGCCGTCGCCGAAGGGGCGATCGAGACCGACGCCGGCGCCGCGTTGGCCTGGGCCGAGATCGTCACGGTGAGGCCGTTCACCATCGTGACCGTGAGCGGCGCGCCGCTGCCCGAGTACAGCGCCATCGTCGGGTAGCCGTTGACGGTGCAGGGGGTTGATCCGGTGTTGGTGACGGTCACCAGACCCGTGATCGTGCCCGCCGCGCCCTGGGATCCTCCGGCCGAGGCCGAGACGTGGGTGCAGGCGGCCGAAGCGGCGGCCGTCGAGCTCGTGGTGGTGGCCGCCGTCGTCGGGGTGGTCGTCGCCGTGGTCGGCGTCGCACGGTGCGTCGTGGTGGTCGTCGAACGGTTCGGGCTCGGGCTGCTGCTGCACGCCGCGAGGCAGAGGCCGGCACCCGCCAGAGCGGCGAGTGCCCAACGCGGGTGGCTCACCCTTCGAAGTCTTCCGGACGCACCGAGTCGAGGAACTGCCGGAACTGGCCCACCAGTTCGTCGGGCGTCTCCTCTTCTTCATCTTCGGCTTCGAGTGTGAGGATGATCCCCTCGGACTCCATCAACTCGTCGGAGACGAAGATCGGTGTCTCCGTGCGTACGGCGATCGCCACCGCGTCGGAAGGACGGCTCGACACGATGGTGCGCTCCTCGCCGCGGAGCAGGTGCATCTCCGCGTAGTAGGTGGACGCCCGCAGCTCGGTGATGATGACGCGCTCGAGGGTGACGTCCAGCGCGCCGAGCGTGTCGCGCATGAGGTCGTGCGTCAGCGGACGGGGCATGGTCACGCCCTGCAGCGCATAGGCGATGGCGGTCGCCTCCGGGCTCCCGATGAAAATCGGCAGCGTGCGGCCTTCACCTTGCGTCTCCTGGAGCAGGAGCACTGGGGTGTTCGATTGCAGGTCCACCCGGACCGCACGAAGGAGCACACGGACCATGACTGAAATGTAGCGCCCGATGCCGGGCTTGCGTCACCCCCCCAGATGCTGCCGGAGCGCCTGGCGCAGCAACGAGGCTCGCATCGACTGCCCCAGCGCCGCCAGCTGGTCGGCTGCTTCGACGGCCCGCTGGCGGGACTCGGGGTTCCGCTGCCGCAGGAGCGGGATCACGATCTGCTCGATCAGGCCCATCTCGCGGTCCACGGCGTTGCGGTAGAGGCGCAGGTGGCGCGGCTCGATTCCGAAGGCCCGGAAGCCGGCGGCCAGGTTGGCCACCGCCAGGGCCTCCTCGTCGTACGTCTGCATCCCGGCGACACGCACCGAGCAGATCAGCCCGAAGCCCTCGAGCCCCTCGATCTCGTCGAGCGAGAGTCCCGTGGCGGCGCAGAGCTCCTCGGCGGTGAGGCTGGCGCCGGTGACCATGCTGGTCGTCGAGGCGGCAGCGGCCACCCCAGGGGTGGCGGGCGGCGCCGGGCGCGCCGGGGCGGGTGCCGCGGTCGGTGCCGGAGGGCTCGCCGGCTTCTCGGGGGCGGACCCGGTCGCCCCGCGGGCCGCGGGTGCCGCGCCGCCTTTCGGCGGTGTCGCTTCGTGACGGTCGGGCCCCCCGCCGGCGGAGTTGGCGACCCCAGGGGTGGCGGCGGCGAGCGGAGCGGGCGTCTCGGTGCCCCGCGCGTGGCGGGGACCCGTCGCGGCCGTCGCCGGTGCGTGCGCAACGTCGGCTGCCGGGGCCTCCTCGGTCACGACCTGGAGCCCGCGGCGGGCCTGCGCCGCCTCGGGCATGCGCGCGGTGCGGCGGGAGGCGTCGGCCAAGATCGCGCGCCATCGCCTCGTTGTCGGCCCTGGTGGGCTGTTCGTCGTCGGGTGACACCGCGGGGCCGACGTGGGAGACCACCGGCTCGGCCGGCTTCCCGTTGGCCTTGTCGCCGGGCTCGTCGTCGAGCTCACCGTCGGCCAGGCGGTCCCGGATGACCTTGAGCGGCAGGAAGTGCTCGCGCTGCTGGCGCAGGACCCAGCGCAGCCGCTCGACGTCGTGGTCGAAGAACTTGCGGTAGCCCGACGGCGAGCGCTCGGGGTTGACGAGGCCCTGGCTCTCGAGGAAGCGGATCTTCGAGATCGTGACGTCGGGGAACTCCTCACGCAGGAGGGTCAGGACGTCGCCGATCGAGAGGTACGTGCGGCTGCTCACTCGTTGCCAGCCACCAGGTAGACGAGCTTGAACTTGCCGATCTGCACCTCGTCACCGGGCGCCAGCTGCACGTCGTCGATCCGCTCACGGTTGACGTACGTGCCGTTCAACGACCCGACGTCGCGGAGCTCGTAGGCGCCGTTGTCCTTGGGCGTGATCTCGACGTGGCGCCGGGAGACCGTGATGTCATCGAGGAAGATGTCGCTCTCGGGGTGCCGGCCCGCCCGGACCACCTTGTCCCCGAGCAGGTAGCGCGCCCCGACGTTCGGGCCGCGGGTCACCACGAGCACCCCGGCCCCGTGGGGCACCTCGACCAGTTCGACGTCGGGGCGTACCTCACCGGAGTCAGGGTCGTCGTTCGGATGAAGGGTGATCGTGGCATCGTCACCGTCCGCCAACAGCGCGTTCCCGCACGAGGAGCAGAAGTTCACTCCCTCGGGATTCCGGTGCCCGCAGTTGTGACAGAACACGGGGTCCACGGTACCCCACCCCACGACCGGGTTCTCCGGGTGGCATGGGCAGCCCGAACACGGGTTCAGTCCGCCGTCAGCTCACCGTACGCGGCTGCGTCGAGCAAGTTCGAGACATCCGCGTCCGATGTGAGCTCGAGCTCGTAGATCCATCCCTCGCCGTACGGGTCGCGGTTGATCTGCTCGGGCGTCGAGGACAGCGCGGCGTTCACCGCCGTGACCGTCCCCGCCAGCGGCGTGTAGATCTCCGACACCGACTTGGTCGACTCCACCTCGCCGACCTGTGCACCCTGCTCGACCACGCTCCCCGCCGAGGGGAGATCGACGAACACGATGTCGCCGAGCGCGTCCTGCGCGTAGTCGGTGATGCCGATGCGGGCGTGCGTCCCGTCGACGCGCACCCACTCGTGATCGGACGAGTACCGGAGGTCCTCGGGGATATCCATGGGGGGCGACCATATCGGACCGGCCGCGGACCCGCCGCCCGAGAAGCGGTCGCTCAGCCCAGCATCGTCACATGACCGAGAGCGCGGCGATCTGCGCCACGTACGGCGCCGCCAGCGTCACCGACGTCGGCAGGTCCGGGCCCTCGGCCCACACGTGGGTCACCGGGTCCTCGGGGTCGGGGACGACGAGCACCCAGCCGTCGTCGGTCAGGATCTTGATCCCGTCGATGAGCACCAGGTCCGCCCCCTGCTCGGCCAGCTGCTCGATGAGTGTCCGCATGACGAGGCCCTTCTGCTCGAGGGGCGTCGCCACCTCCTCGTGCACGATCGGCATGGGCACCATGGCGTCGACGAGCTCCTCGAGCGATCCCGAGCCGCGGCCGAGCACCGACAGCAGCCTGGCCAGGGCCGCCGCGGCGTCGAAGGCCGGCAGGAAGCTCGGGAAGACGTACCCCCCGCGGCGATCGGACGCGAAGGTGACGCCACCCGACGCCGCCGCCTCGAGCAGGCCCGAGGCCGAGAGCGGCGAGAGCACGACCTCGATCCCGCGCCGGGCGCATTCGGCAAGGGTGGCGCTACTCGCGGTCACGGGCAACGCGACCTTGCGGACGTCGCCCTCCGCACCGAGCGCGATGAACGCCATGATCGCCTCGTCGTCGGTCAGCACGCGGCCGCGTCCGTCGATCAGCGTCAGACGTTCGCCGCCGGGATCGATCACCGCGCCGAGGTCGGCTCCCGACCCGCGCACCGCCTCGGCCACGCGCGCCTCGCTCACCACGCGGTCGATGGCGATCATCCCCGGCGTCTGCGCGTACGGGTTGATGCTCAGCACGTCCGCCCCCACCTTGGACAAGAGGTTGGGCATGACGAAGCTGGCGGCGCCGTAGGAGAGATCGAGGACGAGCTTGACCTGACGATCCTCGCGACGGAGTCCGAACGCCTCGACGATGTCGGCGGTGTAGAGCTCGATCACGCGCGGCGAGAAGTCGATGTCGCCGATCTCGCCCGCCGTCACCCGGCGGAACTCCTCGCGGTGGTACATGCGCTCGACGCGCCGTTGGTCGGTCTCGGACAGGTCGATGCCGCGCTCGTCGAAGAAACGGATGACCACCGATTGGGGGTCGTCGGGGCTGAGCCGCACGGTCAGGCCGGCGCGGCTGCCCCGCGTGCGCACGTGGTGGCGGGTGACCGGCACGGTGGCCAGCTCGAGGTCGGCCACGTTCACGCCCACCGAGTTGCACCCGACCATCAGGGCGCGCTTGAGCACGCGGGCGGCCCGGCTGGTGTCACGCGACGCGGTGATGCGGGACCCCTTGTCGAAGCCCGAGGCCCACGCCTTGGCCAGGCGCACCGCCAACTCGGGGCTCACGTCGACGTTGGCGATGCCCTGGACGCCCTCCCGCCCGAACAACGTGCGCGACCCCCCGGACTCCCACACGATGGAGGCGTTGACCTGTGCCCCGGCCTCGACGACCTTGTAGGGGTAGACCTTCACGTCGCCGCGCACCTCGGCCTGCGCCCCAACGAGGCAGCCCTCGCCGAGCACCGCCCCCCGCTCGACGCGTGCGCCCGCCCGGAGGTCGCACGACCGCCCGAGCACGGCGCCCTCGACGAGCGCGGCCGGGCCCAGGTACGAGTTCTCGCCCACCACCGAACGACGGACCTCGGCCCGCTCGGCCGCCCGGGTGTTGGCACCGAGCGTCGTGTAGGCGCCGAGCACGGCATTGGCGTCGATCGTGCAGTTCTCGGCGACGAACACCGGCGACTCGATCTGCGCCAGCGGGTCGATCGACGTATCCCGGCCGACCCAGACCCCCGGGCGCAGCTCGAAGCCCGAGATGTCGACCTCCACCTTCCCGTCGAGGATGTCCTCGTGCGCCTGGAGGTAGGCGGCCGTCGTCCCCACGTCCTCCCAGTAGCCGTCGGCCACGTACCCGTAGAGCGGCTGGCCGTCCTCGAGGACCGCCGGGAAGACCTCGGACGAGAAGTCGACGGCGCGACCCTCGGGGATGCGCTCGAAGATCTCGGGCTCGAGGACGTAGATCCCGGTGTTGATGGTGTCGCTGAACACCTGCCCCCACCCCGGCTTCTCCAAGAACCGCTCGATCGTGCCGTCCTCGCGCGTGATGACGATCCCGAACTCGAGCGGGTTCTCGACCGCGCTCAGCGCAATGGTGGCGAGCGCCTCGTTCTTGTCGTGGAAGGCGACGACCTCGGTGAGGTCGATGTCGGTCAGCACGTCGCCCGAGATCACCAAGAAGCGCTCGGTGAGCTGTTCCATCGCGTTGCGCACCGACCCGGCGGTGCCCAACGGCGACTCCTCGGTGGCGTACACCATGCGCACACCGAGCTCGCTGCCGTCGCCGAAGTAGCTCCGGATGGCGTTGGGCAGGAACGCCACGGTGACGACGATGTCGGTGATCCCGTGGCGCCGCAGCAGCGACACGATGTGCTCCATCATCGGGCGCCCGACGAGCGGCAGCATCGGCTTGGGCAGGTTCGACGTCTGCGGGCGCAGGCGGGTGCCCTCGCCGCCGGCCATGATGACGGCCTTCACGCGGGGCTCCCGTGCACGCCGGGTCCGGGGTGGGGGTCGGGTTCGTGGTCGTGGTCTCCTCGTGCCGCCCGGCCGTCGCGCAAGGCCTGGCGAGCGGGCCCGATGTAGCTCCAGGCGGCGATCCACGCCAGCACGAGGCCGGTGACGCCGGTGACGTAGGCGATCACGGTGATCGGCGCCTGCCAGCCGGCGCCGCCGTAGGCCAGGAGGAAGGTCGGGTAGGCGAACATCAATCCGAACGTGCCCGCCTTGCCCACCCACAACACATCGATGCGCGCCGCGCCGAGCGAAGCCAGCAGGAGCACCATGGCCGAGACGAGCACCTCTCGCACGATCGTGGCGATGCCGAACCAGAGAGGCACGGCGCCGTACACGAGCACCGAGATGACCGCCGTCCCGACGAGCAGCCGGTCGGCCGCCGGATCGAGGACCTTGCCGATCGTCGACACCTGGTGGTAGCGCCGGGCCACGAAGCCGTCGACCCAGTCGGTGGCGCCGAGCACCGCCAGCAGGATGGCCGCCGCGGTCTGCTCGTGGAGGCCGAAGAGCAGCCACAGGAAGACGGGGATGCAGAGCAGGCGGAGCAGCGTGATGACGTTGGGGACGGTGAAGACGCGGTCCAGCCCCTCTTCGGCGGCTTCGTCCTCTGCGGTGGTGGCCGTGGGGTCGGCGCCGGCGCGCTGGTCACTGTGCAGGCCGCCCGTCAGGTCGCCCCGCAGGTCGTGCACATCCTCCAGGTCGGCCACGCAAGCGAGTCTACGGAAGCCCCTGCCACGACCCGGGCCCCGGTGTGCCAGAGTGGCGCGATGCCTCGTTTCGAACCTTTCCGGGGCCTCCGGTACCAGCCCGAACTGGCGCCGCTCGCCCAGGTCATCGCCCCGCCCTACGACGTGATCAATTCGGCGGATCGGGTGCACCTGGCCACGCGCCACCCGGCCAACGCGGTGTTCGTCGAGCTGCCCGAGCCGGACCTCTCGGGCGGGCGCGACCGCTACACCGTGGCGACCGACCTCTTCTACCGGTGGATCAACGAGGGCGTGCTGGCGGCTGACCCCGAGCCGAGCCTCTACCCCTACCGCATGACGGACCAGTCGGGACACGCCACGACCGGCATCATCGGCCTGCTGGGGTTGGCCGAGCCGGGCGAGGACGCCGACATCCTCCCCCACGAGCAGACGCTGCCCAAGCCGAAGAGCGACCGCCTCGACCTCCTGCGCGCCACCCGGGCCAACCTGTCGCCCATCTGGGGGCTGTCGATGGCGGACGGTGTCACCGCCACCTTCGACCCGACCGACGACGAACCGGTGGGTGACGTCTACGACGAAGACGGCGTGCGCCACCAGGTCTGGGTGCTCACCGACGCCGACGCCATCGACGCGGTGCGGACCGCCATCTCGCGCGCCCCGGTCGTCCTCGCCGACGGGCACCACCGGTACTCGACCGCGCAGACGTACCAGGCCGAGGCGAGGGCGGCGAACGGCAACGAGCCCGGGCCCCACGACTTCGTGCTCGCGCTGGTGGTCGAGCTCTCCGAGGACCAGTTGACCGTCGGCGCCATCCATCGCACCATCGCCGGGTTGCCCGAGGGCTTCGACCTCGTGGACGCGCTCGGTGAATGGTTCGACGTCGTGCGCGCCGGCGCGGCCGACGACCGCACGACGTCCGCGCTGGCCGAGTCGAGCGCACTCGCCCTCGTCACCGCTGGGCAGGCCTACCTGCTCCTCCCCCACGCCGACCTCCTCGAGCTCGAGGGCAACGACCTCGATTCCAACCTGGTCGCCACGGTGCTGGCGAAGCTCCCACCCCACGAGGTGACGCACCGCCACAGCGTGGCCGAAGCGCTCGAGGCGCTCGAGGACGGCTCGGGCCAGGCGGCGTTCCTGTTGCGGCCGGTCACGGTCAAGCAGATCGAGAACTGGGCCAACGACCGCCGGCGCATGCCCCCGAAGACCACGTACTTCAGCCCCAAGCCGCGCACGGGCATCGTCTTCCGCTCGCTCGACATCTCCTAGCCGGCTCGTCATCGCCCGACGGCGACCTCTTCCTTCTCTTCGCTCTCCTTGCTCCTTCGTCGCCGCACGCGGGTGCGCCGGGCCGTCGTGAGCAGGTCGTGCTGGGTCGCGGTCGTCGGCACGTGGCCGCCGTACGCGCTCGCCTCGACGTCGGCGGCCAGCCGCGCCCACGTCCGCGCCCCGGGGTCGGTGCGCGCGTCGAGGGCGCGGGCGTACTCGGGCAGCGTCTCCGACAGTCGGCGCGGCCGGCCCGCCCTCCTCCCGGCGCGCTCCGCGTAACGCGCCACGCGGGCGTCCCAGGACGGCGGGCGCCGTCGGCGGAGGCGCACCGTCGCCACCGTGGTGCCGACGACGAGCACGACCACCGCGACGGGCACCCACGGGACGCGCCGCAGCGCGCCGGCGACGTCGCGTAGCGCCGCGGCACCCGGGCTCGGCGCGGTGGAGGGCACGGCGGCCGTCGGGTCGAAGTTCTGCCAGCCGTAACCCGGGAACCAGACCTGGACCCAGGCGTGGGCGTCGTTCTCGTGGACCTGGTAAAGGTCCGTGATCGGGTTGTAGCCGCCCGGCACGTAACCGACGGTCTCGCGCGTGGGGATGCCGAGCGAACGCAGCATGACGGCCAGCGACGTCGAGATCTGCTCGCAAAAGCCGACCCGCGTGCCGAAGAGGAACTCGTCGACCGAGTCGGCGCCGGCGGGGAGCGGCGGTATGTCGGTCGAGTACCTCGTGTGCCGGCCCATCCATCCGATGAGCGACTCGATCTTGCCGTAGGTCGTGGTGTCGTGCGCCGTGACGGCGCGTGCCAGCGCGGCCACCCTGGGGTAGGCGTGCGGGAGCTGCAGGTCCGCCTGGAGCGTCGTCGCCGGCAGCTCTTCGGCACTGTCGTCGGCGCGGAGTTGGGCCGGCGTGGGGACGTCGACGTCTGACTCCACGGTGTAGATGGCGCCCGTCCCCAACCCCAGCGGCGACACGATGGTGCCGTCGCCCGAGACGAACACCCTCGAGGCCGGGAACCACAGCTCCGACGCCGACTCGGCGTGGAACACGAGGTTGGCCGTGGTGCCCGACAGATAGAAGGTCTGCAGGTCCGGCGCGCCGGCGAGCGTCGAGCCCACGGACGGGGGCAGGACGATCGGTTGGCTCTGGCGCACGGTGCGGGTCCGCGTGTCGGACTCGGTCCAGCTCTGGCCCTGCCAGGTGTCGAACGTCTCCCCCACCCAGTAGGAGGGCACGTTGGCCCGCACCTGCATCACGAGCTGGCCGCTCAGCTGCCCGCGCAGCGCGGTGTCGAGGGTCTGGGCGAAGCCGAGGTAGCCGCCCACGTGGGTCGACCCGGCGGCGCTGCCCGCTTTCGCCAGCTGGGCCGGCGTCCCCGAGTCGCCCGCCAGCGCGCCCGGGACCCCGACGGACCCCCCGGCGCCGTCCTTGGACAAGAAGGCGAGTCGGGCCGCCACGACCGGCGCCGGGAGCACGAGGAAGACGGCGGCCGCGGCGGCGCTCAGGGCACCCAGGGCGCAGGCCAGGCTCGGCACCGACATCCGCCCTCCCCCGCTGGCCGACGTCCACATCTCGGAGAGGCCCCAGAGGCAGCACCCGGCCCAGCCCGCCACGTAGAGCCCGAACTGCAGGTCGATGGCCTGGGCGCCCCCCACCGCCATCAGGCCCGCCGAGGCGCCGAGCGAGAAGAGCAGGTCGCGGCGCGCCGGCACGTGAAAGGAGTGGACGACGAGCACGGCCACCAAGAGCACGGTCAACGGGTTCTCGACGGTCGCGAAGTCGCTCGAGGCTGCGCTGACGGCGTGGAAGAACCAGACCAGCGCGGCGACGGCACCGACCGCGACCACGACCTTGATCCAGCCGGGCGGCTGCTCCCGCGTCCGGTACGAGAACACCATGCCGAGGGTGACGAGGGCGGCGGCGCCCCACGCCGTGCCGACGGCCAGCTCGTCGAGCGAAGCGCACGCGGCGATGGCGACGAGGACGGCACCCCAGCACGCGACGCGCAGGCGGATGGAGTCCTCCGGGACGCCGGGACGGTTGGCCTTGCGGATCGCCTCGAGGACGTTCACGGCGTGAACGTGTGGTCGAGGTCGCCTCCGGGGGCGATGGCGCGGGCCAGGCGGCGCCCGGCCTGGCGGCGGTCCGTGACCAGCCGGGTCACGACGCCCGACCGCTCGAGCGTCCGCAGGACGACGCCGGCCCCGCCGCCCAGCAGCGCGACGACCGTGCCGAGCGTGTGCTCCGCCGCCTCCTCCGCCTCGACGGCGTCCGCCGGGAGGTCCACGACCACCGTCACCGGCCGGCCGGCCGGGCGCTCGATCTCGGTGACCATGAGGGTCCCCGTATGTGCGGTGGCGCGCCAGTGCACCCGGTGGCGGGCGTCCCCGGGGACGTACGGCCGCGCCCCGCGCGGGAAGCCCGTGTCGGTGCGGGGCCGCACGACCACGGCCCCCGCCTGCTCCTCGCGCGTCGGGCCCGGGGGGTCGGGCCGCCCCCGGCGGGGCGCCACGAGCAGCTCGACCGGGAGCGGCAGCGTCACGCGACGGTGCCACCACTGGAGCGCGAACGGCGCCGCCGAAGCGACGTCCAGCGTCACCGACTTGTACACGCCGCGCCGCGCCGGCACGACGGTGAGCGCGTCGGTACGGCCGGCGCGGCCTCCCGGTCCGACGAACATCTCGTCCCCCGGCAGGTCCAGGGGGCGGACGCGCACACGACTCGAGGCGACGACATGGAGCTCGAGCGGCTGGCCGCGCCCGCCGTCGGCGGGTGCCCGGCGCACCTCGACCCGGGCCCGGCCCACGACCACCGCCGGCCCGGCCACGCCGACGAGCAGGGCGCCGAAGACGAGGTCCCCGACGAACTGCACCCAGCCCGCCCCTCCGTTGTGCGCCACGAGCCACCAGATGCCGACCACGCCGATCGCCCCGAGGATCGGCGTCCACGGGCGGGACGGCCGGGGCCAGGCGCTCACAAGCGCGGGGCGGCCGTCGTGTCCAGGAGCGTGCGGACCACGACGGTGGCCCGCTCCGTGCCGCCGTCGTCGTCCTCCGCCGTCAGGATGCGGTGGGCCAGGCACGGCAGCGCCATCGCCTTCACGTCGTCGGGCACCACATAGTCCCGCGCCGCGAGAACGGCGCGCGCCTGCGCGGCGCGTACGAGCCAGATGGAGGCGCGGGGGCTGGCGCCGAGATACACGCCGGGTGCCCTCCGGCTGGCGCGGCAGATCTCCACCGCGTAGTCGGCCACGGCGCGCTCGACCGGCACCGCCTCGACGGCACGCTGGGCCCGCCGCCACTCCTCGGTCGTGCAGACGGGCTGCAGCTCCGCCAGCGCGTACGTGCCCCCGGCGTGCAGGACCAACTCCGCCTCTTGCCCGGGGTCCGGGTACCCGATGCTCGTCGCCACCGCGAAGCGGTCGAGCTGGCTCTCGACCAATGGGAACGTGCCGAGCTGCGAACGCGGGTTCTGCGTGGCGATCACCAGGTGCGGACGCGGCAGCGGCCACGACTCGCCGTCGACGGTCACCTGGCGCTCCTCCATCGCCTCCAAGAGGGCCGACTGCGTGCGCGGCGGCGTGCGGTTCAGCTCGTCGACCAGGACGACGCCGGCGAAGACCGGGCCCCGCCGGAACTGCCAGCTCCCGGTGTCGGGCACGAAGACCGACACGCCGGTGATGTCGGACGGCAGCAGGTCGGGATGCCCCTGGACCCGGGACAGCTCGGCCCCGAGCGACGCGGCGAGGGCGCGCGCCAGCACCGTCTTGCCCACGCCGGGGATGTCCTCGATGAGGAGGTGCCCGCCGCACAGCGCGGCGACGCCTGCGGTGGTCACCGCGTCCTCGCTCCCGAACACGACCTGTTCGAGGTTGCGCACCAGCGCGCCACCGAGGGCGATCGCCGCCTCGACCTCGTGGGAACGGACGTCGACGACCTGCGCCGCGTCGTCCCGCTCGCGGTTCATGAGGGCAACACTAGATGCGCGTCGGCGCACCACGTAGGGTGCAGGCCGTGCACGACTCGGTGACCATCCACATGGCTGCGCCGCCCGAGCAGGTCTGGGACCTGGTCAGCGACGTGACGCGCATCGGCCGCTACAGCCCCGAGACCTTCGAGGCGGTGTGGGTCGAGCCCGCTACCGGTCCCGCGCTGGGGGCCAAGTTCCGTGGCCACGTGAAGCGCAACGAGAAGGGTCCCATCTACTGGACCACCTGCACGGTGACGGCGTGCGAGCCCGGCACGACGTTCGCCTTCGGCGTCGGCAACAAGCCCGACAAGCCGCTCAACACCTGGCGCTACGACATCGTGGCGGCGGGCGACGGATGCGACGTGACCGAGTCGTTCACGCTCACGCCCACCTGGGCGCTGAAGCTCTACTGGGCGTGCCTCGGCTGGACGCGGGGAAAGACGAACCGCAACGGGATGCAGGCCACGCTCGAGCGCGTGCGCGCCGACGCGGAGGCCGCGCCGGCCACGCCGTCCGCGTGAAGGGCTGACGCGTGCCCGTCGTGCCTGGCCTCGAGACGACCGTCGAGAAGCGAGCGGATCGACCCGTCCACGACCTGACCCGCTCGCCGGACCGCACCGACACCACGATCGCGGCGAGCCTCCCCGAGAGCCTGCGCTACCGGATCAAACGGATCCTCCTCGGCCCGCCGCTCGTCAGCGAACAACTCGGGGGCCAACGACTCGGCAAACCCACCGCCCTGGCCGTGCTCTCCTCCGACGTCATGTCCTCTTCGGCGTACGCCACCGAGGAGATGCTCCGGATCCTTGTTCCGATCGCCGGCCTGGCGGCGTTCTCCATCATCACCCCGATGACGGCGGTGATCCTCGGCGTCCTGGCCGTGGTCACCATCTGCTATCGGGACGTGGTGCGCTCCTACCCGAAGGCCGGGGGCTCCTACGTCGTGAGCCGGGACAACTTCGGTCCGAACGTGGCGCAGGTCGCCGGGGCCGCGCTGCTCATCAGCTACACGATCACCGTCGCCGTGTCCGTGGCGGCCGGGAGCGACGCCATCGTCTCCGCCGCCCCGTCGCTGGCGCACTACTCCGTTCCCCTCTCGGTCGCCTTCGTCGTCCTCCTGGCGTTCGGCAATCTGCGCGGCATACGCGAGGCGGGCCGCTTCTTCGCTCTCCCGACCTTCTTCTTCATCGCGAACATGGCCGTGCTCATTCTCATCGGGCTCAGCCGTGAGATCGCCGGGGACCTCCCCAAGGCCGGATCCCAGCCGGGCATGCTCTCGCTGGGCCACGCCAACGGCGGCCTGATCCTCGGGGTCTCGGCCTTCTTCCTGCTGCGCGCCTTCGCCAACGGCAGCTCGGCGATGACCGGCACGGAGGCGATCTCCAACGGCGTCAGCATCTTCCGCGAGCCGCAGGCCCGCAACGCGCGCACGACGCTCGTGCTTATGAGCTCGATCCTGGGGGCGATGTTCCTCGGCGTCTCGGTACTGGCCGCCTTGACCCACAGCGTCCCGTTCTCGTCCGGCACCCCGACGGTCGTGTCCGAGATCGGCAAGCTCGTCTACGGGTCGAGCGGCGGCGGGCGCGTCCTCTTCTATCTGCTGCAGGTCGCCACGGCGCTGATCCTCATCCTGGCCGCCAACACCAGCTTCACGGGCTTTCCCTTCCTGGTCAGCTTCGTGGCGGAGGACTCGTTCCTGCCGCGCAAGCTCACCGTCCGGGGCCACCGTCTGGTGTTCTCCAACGGCATTTTGCTCCTCGCCGGCGCCTCGATCGTCCTGCTTCTGGCCACCGACGCGAAGGTGGCCGCGCTCATCCCGATGTACGCCATCGGCGTCTTCACCGGCTTCACGATGGCCGGCTCCGGCATGGTGGCGCACCACTGGCGCACGCGCGACGACCACTGGCGCAAGGGCGTCGCGGTCAACGCCGTCGCGGCCGTGGTCTGCGCCGTCGTCGTGGTCGTCTTCGCCATCGCCGAGTTCACCCAGGGCGCGTGGGTCGTGGTCATCGTGATGCCCCTGCTCGTCTTCACGCTGGTGCGCACGAACCGCGAGTACCGCGAGGAGGACGCGGTGCTCGAGGAGGGCGCAGCCATGGCGGCGTGTGAGGCCAAGGTCCTACGCCGCCATGTCGTCGCGATCCTCGTGGACAAGATCGACCTAGCCACGGCGCGGGCCATCCAATACGCCCGGACCCTCACGCCCGACGATCTCCACGCCGTCCACTTCAACATCGACCACAAACGCGCTGGAGCTGTTGATCGCGCGCTGGCAGGATCTGGGGCTCTCGCGCCTTCCCCTCGACGTGATCGACTGCCCCGACCGCCGCCTCGGCCGTGCCGCCCTGGAGCTCGCCGCCGAGCTCGCCGACGGCGAGACCGAGGTGAGCCTGCTGCTCCCCCGCCGCTCCTACGGCAAGACGTGGCGGCGGATCCTGCACGACCAGACCGCCGACCGCATCGTCGACGTCGTGAGCCAGCTCCCCCACGTCAACGCGACGATCATTCCGTTCCATGTCGCGCCCGGGCTGAGCGAGAACGCCCTGGATCTCGAGACCATGCTGCGCGACGACGGGGCCGACGCCCGAGCAAAGCGTTCGTCGGTCGAGGCGTCTCCTTCTTCCTCTTTCTCCGGCTCCGGCAGCGGGCCGCCCACGGGGGTCCTGTCCGGGATGGAGCCCATCGCCGAGCTCCGGTGGCGTACCCGCGTCCGGGTGGCCGGCCGCGTGAAGTCGATCCGCGTGCAGCCTTTGGCATCCGTCGCGACCCTCGAGTGCGTCCTCGTCGACGGCAGCGGCAAGGCGATGACCCTCGTGTTCCTGGGCCGGCGCTCCATTGCGGGCATCAACAGCGGCACCCTGTTGCGAGCCGAAGGCATGGTCGGCAAGCACAAGGGCAAGCTGGCGATCATCAACCCCTCCTACGAGCTCCTTTCGGTGGCCGAGCCGGTGGCCGAGGCCTAGCGGTGGCACCCCGGCGCCCCACCCCACGAGGCCTGCTGCACCCCGGGCCGTTCCCCGACGCGGTGCTCTGGCTCGCCGCGGTGCTGGTGCCGATCGTCGTGGCCTTGCTGCTCGTGCCCAGTCGCGGCCACCTCGGTCCCGCCGACGATGCCCTGGTCCTGGTCGTCGTGACGGTCGCCGTCGCCTCCCGGGGGTCGCGGGGCCCGCCGCGGTCGCCGCCCTAGTGGCGGCGGCGTCGTTCGACTTCCTCCTGACCCGGCCCTACGGGTCCTTCCGCATCCAGAGCACGTCGGACGTGACCACGGAGGTGCTGTTCGTCGCCGTCGGGCTCATCGTGGGCGACCTGGCGGCGCGGGGACGCCGGCACCAGCGCGAGGCGGTCCAGGGGCGTCACGAGCTCTCCCGGCTCCACGATCTCGGCGAGCGGATCGCCGGCGGGGAGGAGCCCGACTTCGTCCTCATCGCCGTGGCGAACGAGCTCCGCGAGCTCCTCAACCTGCAGGACTGCCGCTTCGTACGCGAGCAGCCCTCGGGCAAGGGCGCGTGGATCGCCAACGACGGTACCGTGCGGCTCAATCCCTTGCGCTGGCCGACGGCGACCGCTGGGCTCCCGACGAAACAAGTCGAGCTCCCGGTCCGGGGCGGCGGCCGCGTCCTCGGTACGTTCCTCCTCACGCCCACACCCGCCACCCCGATCAGCCAAGAGCAATGTGTCGTGGCCGTGGCGTTGGTGGATCAGCTCGGTGCGGCGATGGCGCACGACGAGCCCGAGTAGGTCGCTCCGACACCGAGGCTGTCGCCGCCCGACCCGTACTCGGCGAGGACGTTCTATCCGCCCAGGCCTGCGGTCCCCGAGCTCGGCTCGTAGTCCGCCGATCCACTGAAGGAAGCGGTATAGCCCCCAGCCTTCGTCAAGGCCGCGAGACGGGAGGCGCTGGTCGTCACGCACGTGACCCCGCCGTCCCCTGCCGTCTTCGCGCTGCACAGAAGGGTCGACCCGGCCTTGAACGTGATCGAAAGGCCACCAGCGCCGTTTCCCGTCACGGTCGACGTCAGCGTGACGTGCATCGCCGCTTCACTGGCCCCGCTCTCCACCACCGGCTGCGCCGTCACCGCGGTCCCAGCCCGGGCCACCTGGACCCTGACGCTGGCGTTGCTTGCGTCGAAGGCCGGTGCACCGGAGTAGTGCGCCTCGACCGTGCGGTTCCCCGCCGCCAGCACGACCGGCAGCTGGGCCTGGCCCCCCACGACCGGCTCCGGGCTGCCGAGCTGGACGCCGCCGAGCGTGAAGCGCACCGTTCCGCCGAGCGGCGCCGGGCTGACCGTTGCGGTCAACGTGACGGACTGCCCGTACGAGAGCGAGCCGGTGTCGGGAAGGGCTTGGAGCGTGGTGGCCGTGATGGCCCTCTCATACGTGTAGGCGTTCGCCTTCTGCGCCGTCCCACCATTGGTGGTGACCGAGACGCTGACCGCACCGATCGTCGCGGAAGGCGGTGTGACGACCGTCATCTGCGTCCCGGCCGCGTTGATCGTCGCGATGGTGGCCGCGCCTGCTCCCGAACGCCACCTCGACCTGACCGCCCAGAAAGCCGGTCCCGGCGATCGTGACCCTGGCACCCCCGCCGGCTTTCCCCGAGGCCGGCGAGACACCGGAGATCGCGGGGGCGGGGAGGTATTCGTAGTGGTCCACGGACGATCGGGCGCTCGTCCCGCTTGGCGTCGTCACGGTGACGTCCACCGTCGAGGGCAGGACGCCCGATGTTCCGGGGGCGATCGCGGTGAGTTGGGCCCCCGTGGCGTTGACCTCGACGTCGGTGGCCGGGACGGTCCCGAACAGGACCCCCGAGGCCCCCTGCAGATCTGACCCGGCGACCGTCACCGTGTTGCCGCCCGCCGCCGGTCCGGTCGTGGGCCCCACGGCGGTCACGGCTGGCTGCGGGTTCTCCAGCACGAAGGCCGGCGATTCGACGGGCCCGGCGTTGTCCGCCGAGGTCTCCACGGAGACCGTGTCCGCCCCCGCCGTGTCCGGGTTGATCACCCCGGACAACGCGACGGACACCTCTGCGCCGGCCGCGATCGCTCCCTCGACGACGCACGACAACGTCGTGCTGGTCGAATCAGGGCAGTTGCCCACGAACTCCCCGTTCATCGTCATCTCGGCGGACGTCATGGCGTCCAGGCCGGTCCCGCTCGGGAAGGAGAGCGTCACCGTGTCGCCCGCACCCCCCGCCATCTCACCTGTCGGCGAGGTGTCGAAGCTGATCGCGTAGCCCGAGACCGCGCCGGCCACCGGGACGGCTGGCGAGGCCATCACCGCCGAGACTTCCTGATCGGCGGTGATGGCGAAGCCGTTCGAGCTCACGACACCGGCGTCATCGACGCTCGTCTCCACACCCACCGTGTCGTTCGCAGCGGCCGTCGGCGGGTTGACCACGCCGTCGAGGCTGACGCCGACCTGGGACCCGCCGGTGAGGGAGCCGCTGACGCTGCAGGTTGCCGTGGTGGTCGTCGAATCGGCGCAGCTGCCGGCGATGTTGCCGGGCGCGCCCAATTCCGTGGACGTCAGGGACGTGAGGTCTGTGCCCTGGGGAAACGCAAGCGTGACCGTGTCACCGGCGCTCAGGCCGCCCGTTGAGGAGAGATCGAACGTGACCAAGTAGTCGGAGTGGGCACCGGTCACGGGGCTCGTCTGGGACACGGTCACGTCGGAGACCTCTTGGCCGGGACCGATGGTCACCGGACCGTCGACCGCTGTCTGGTTGTCCGCGCTCGTCTGCACGCCGACGACGTACGTGCCCGTGCTCGGGGGATTCACCACTCCGTTGAGCCTGACCTCGACGACGTCGCCGTCGCGGATCGGGGAGTCGGCGACCGGACAGGTGACCGTGGACGCCGACGAACTGCAGAGGCCGACGGGTTCCGTGCCGTCCAGGACACCCGCACTGCTCAGCGCGTCGACGTCGAAACCCCCCGGGAAGGTGAGGGTGATGGAGTCACCCGAACCCGGCGCCATCGCGCCGCTCGAAGAAGCGGTGAAGAAGACCGTGTAGTCCGAGGTGGCGTTGGCCGTCGATTGCGCCTGCGACACCGCGACGCCCGACACCGACTGGGCCGCCTCGATGGCGTAGGCGTTCGAGGCCACTGGCGCTCCGTTGTCCGCGCTCGTCTCGACGCTGATCGTGTCCGACGTGCTCGGCGTCGACGGGTTGACGATCCCGTCGAGGAACACCGACACCGCATCCCCCGCCCCAATCTCGTTGGCGCCGTTGACATCGCATACGACGAGGGCGGTGCCGTTCGTCTCGCTGCAGCCACCCTGGAACTCCCCGGTCGTGTCGTCGATCACGTGGGTGTCGCTGGTCAGGGAGGCGCCGTTCGTCCCGTTCGGGAGATCCAAATTGATGGTGGCGCCCGGACTCAGCGCGCCGGTCGGCGACGTATCGAAGGTCACGTCGTAGTTGGAGCCGGCCCCGGTGACCGGCGTCGACTGCGTCACGGTGACATCGGCGACGGTGGATCCTCCCGCTGCACCAGCGGAGACGACCGCGAGCATCGGCGCAGCTCCTCCGAGCATCGCCAGCGCACTGACGGTGAGGAGGATCCTCCACCGTCCGCGCCGTCCGGAACGTTGTGTCTCGCCCACGTTGTCCGCCTTCCGCCTCACTACCCGCCGCACGGTCGGGGCATCCTTCAGCCCTGCCCGTCACCCCGCCGCAAAGCCTTCCATGAAAAGGCTATCCGAGCCACTGCGGCCGCACCCGAGTTCGTCGTCCGGATACGCGTCAGCCCGGACCGACGAGCGAATGGCGTCGACGCAAGTTCGTTGCGTTCTGCGCCGAATCACTCGCCATTCGGGTGTCGATATGTTTTCATGCAGCTTCCAACGCGAGCACTGAGGAGGTGCGCATGAACATCCACTCGACGAACGGTCGCCAGCCGATGCAGCGCGCCGCCGCCGCGGTGGCACGAGCTCTGCCGGGCTGACCGGCATCGAGCTCTCGAGCGCGCGCACCGGCGCCGCCCGCACATCCCGGTGACCACCGGCGCGGCTTCGCCGCGTCCCGCTGTCACACCCCACATCCATACTTCTCTTCCATCCTCCAGGAGCATCACCATGCATCCCGACGTCTTACGCGCCCTCGCCAAGGCACGACATGAGGACCTCCTCGAACATCGAGCGTCGAGGCAGGCGCACCCGACATCCATCCATTCCAATGAGCGGACGCCTCGGCGTCCCCGCGTGCGCCAGCGTGTGGGGTCGGCGCTGATCTGGGCCGGCGCCCGGTTGATCGGCGAGCGATCGCCCGAGCTCGAGCTCACGCACCAGTAGCTCCGCACCGGCGAGCCTCTGCGCTCGTCGGTGCGGAGCGCTGGCTCGGCGCACTGCGGCTACGAGTGGTCGCCTGAGTCCGAGGGGTGCCCGACCTACCCCTTCAGCGATCCCGTGGACTGCGTCGGATTCCCCGTGCCGTCGATGGTCTGAATAATGCACTGGACCACACGGTCGCCCGCGTTCCAACTGGACTGCGCCAGGCCGAGATAGCCCCACCGGGTGCCGGCGGGAAGCGACCCTCCCGCATACCGCGCGGCCAGCGGCGCGCACTGTGCTGCCACGGCGTCGCCCAGCGCGTTGCCCTGGGGCAGTTGCGTGAGGGCGGCCAGGATCGCATTGCCGACGACCTCGGCGGCGTGGGATTCCGTGCAGGGCACAGAGCCCGAGTTCGTGTTTCCGGGATCGAAGTTGAGGCACGTTCCGACCGGATTGAGCAACTGTTGGCTCTGCCCGCGCACGGTCCCGGTGAACGGCACCGTCGGAGCGTCGATCGCGCCACCCAGACCGATCCCGCACCACAGCGTCCGGTCGCCTTGCTTCCAGGACTCGATGGTGGGGTTGATCGAGCTGATCTGGAAGCGTCCGAAGGGATCAAGGGCGTAGCCGAGATACGTCGTCACCGGCTGCGCACAGAGAATCTGCGCCAGGTTGATCCACCCCTGGCCGTCGGGAAACTGCGACACGCTCGTCGGGATGGTCGCCTTCGACACGATCTCGATCAGGTGGTCCTGGGTGCACGGGACCACGAGCGTCGGCTTCACCGCACCCGTGAGCTCCTGATCCCACGTCACGCAGTTCCCGGGGCTGTACTTGCGCGCCGACAGCTCGACGCGTGGCGTCGTGGACGTCGTCGAGCCGGACGGAGCCGAGGTGCGCAGGCTGTGGGCCGTGGGGACCCCGATCGCGCTGGTCCCCGGTCCACTTCCCCCTCCGCTCGCGAACGGCCCGACGTGTCGCACCGCGGCGACACCGATCACCGCCGCCACCACGACCGCCACGTACGGCACCCACCGGTGCCGCTGGATCCAGGCCTTCTGGCGTGTCAGACGCCGTCGTCGCGGCGGGTGAGGTGCGACCGGACGGGTAGGCGCTCGATGCGCCGCGGGCGCCTCCGAGCGTGTGGCCGCCTTGACGAACGACTCGTCGAGCCGCAACGACGCGAACTCATCGTCGAGCTCGCTCTCTGGTTCCGCGTCTTCCCCGCCTGAGGCCGGTCGCTCGTCCGCCACACTGCACGATACAACCCGTACGGTCGGCTCCCTGGCGTCGAACCCAGGGCCTTTTTTCCGACCTACTCGACCGTCCAGCTCGAGCCGGAACGCAGCAGCGCGCCGAGGTCCCCCAGGCCGCGCTTGGACTGCGCCTCGGTGATCTGCTCGGCCATCTGCGTGCCGTACTCGGGGCGCTCGACGGCGCGGAACACGCCGATCGGCGTCGGCTCGTACGGGCCGTTGGCCAGGCGCGACAGCCGGAAGGCGAAGCCCGGGTCGGGGCGCTTCTCGTCGTGCACCAGCACGGCGTCGAGGCCGACCTCGGCCACCGATGCGATCTCGAGCTTGCCGTCGTGGTGCTGCACCACGCCCCGCTCTTCGCCCTCGGGGCCGAAGACGATCGGCTCGCCGTGGCGCAGCGGGATCAGCATGGTGGACCGGGCGTCCTTGGCGGTGATCTTCTCGAAGGCGCCGTCGTTGAAGACGTTGCAGTTCTGCAGGACCTCGACGAACGCCGCGCCCTGGTGCTCGTGGGCCCGCCGGAACGTCTCCTGCATGTGGGCGCGGTCCATGTCGTGCGTGCGGGCGACGAACGTCGCCTCCGCGCCGAGCGCCAGCGACACCGGGTTGAAGGGCGTGTCGACCGAGCCGAACGGAGTCGACTTCGTGACCTTGGCCACCTCGGAGGTCGGCGAGTACTGCCCCTTGGTCAGCCCGTAGATCTGGTTGTTGAACATGATGATGTTCAGGCGCACGTTGCGCCGCAGCGCGTGGATCAGGTGGTTGCCCCCGATGGACAGCGCGTCACCGTCGCCCGAGATCACCCAGACGTCGAGGTCGGGCCGCGTCGTGGCCAGCCCCGTGGCGATGGCGGGCGCCCGCCCGTGGATGGAGTGCATCCCGTACGTGTTCATGTAGTACGGGAAGCGCGCCGCGCACCCGATGCCCGAGAGGAACACCGTGTTCTCCCGGCGCACGCCGAGGTCGGGCATCAGCATCTGGACGGCGGAGAGGATGGAGTAGTCGCCGCACCCCGGGCACCAGCGCACCTCCTGGTCGCTCGACCAGTCCTTGCGCGTCGTCACCGGGACGGCGGTGGCCACGGCGCCGTGGCCGTTCGAACCGTTGGACCCGTTGGACTCGCTCATGACTTCCCTCCGAGCAGCGCGGTGATCGCCGCCTCGATCTCTCCGACGCGGAACGGCACGCCCTGCATCTTGGACATGGTCTGCGCGTCGACCAGGTACTCGGCGCGCAGCACCTTGCTCAGCTGGCCGAGGTTGATCTCGGGCACGAGGACCTGGCTGTAGCGCCCCAGCACCTCGCCCAGGTTCGGCGGCAGCGGGTTGAGGTGGCGCAGGTGCACGTGGGCCGCCTTCATCCCCCGGGCCCGCACCCGCTTCACGCCGGCCAACACGGCGGCGTACGTCGAGCCCCAGCTCACCAGGAGCAGCTGGGCGTCGCCGCTCTCGTCGTTCACCTCGACGGGACCGATGTCGGCCGTGATGCCGGCGATCTTGTCCTCGCGCAGGTGGACCATGCGCTCGTGGTTGACGCCCTCGTAGGAGACGTTGCCGCTCCCGTCGGCCTTCTCGAGGCCGCCGATGCGGTGCTCGAGCCCGGGGATGCCCGGCGGCGCCCACGGGCGGGCCAGCGTCTCGGGGTCACGGACGTAGGGCCAGAAGTCGGGGTTCCCGTCCCCGTCGGTGTGGTTCGGCTCCGAGGCGAACCCCGGGTCGATCGGCGCGAACGAGTCGAGGTCGGGCAGGCGCCACGGCTCGGCGCCGTTGGCGAGATACCCGTCGGACAGCACGATCACCGGCGTGCGGTACTTCACCGCCAGGCGCGTCGCCTCGATGGCGACGGCGAAGCAGTCGCTCGGCGTCTTCGGCGCCAGCACGGGCAGCGGCGCCTCGCCGTGCCGCCCGTAGAGGGCGTGCAGCAGGTCGGCCTGCTCGGTCTTGGTGGGCAGCCCGGTCGAGGGCCCGCCGCGCTGGACGTCGACGACGATCAGCGGCAGCTCGAGGTTGATGGCCAGGCCGATCGTCTCGGACTTGAGGTCGAGGCCCGGGCCCGACGTCGTGGTCACGCCGAGCGCCCCGCCGAACGAGGCGCCCAGGGCGGCGCCGACGCCGGCGATCTCGTCCTCGGCCTGGAAGGTGCGGACGCCGAACTCCTTGCGCCGGCTCAGCTCGTGCAGGATGTCGGACGCCGGGGTGATCGGGTAGCTCCCCAAGAAGAGGGGAACGCCGGCGAGGCGGGCCGCGGCGATGAGGCCCCACGCCATGGCCTGGTTCCCGGTGACCTGGACGTACTCGCCCGGCTCGAACGTCGCCGGCTTGACCTCGTAGTTGGACTCGAAGAGCTCGGCCGTCTCGCCGAAGTCGTACCCGGCCCGGAAGGCGCGGGTGTTGGCGTCGGCCACCTGCGGCTTCGCGCTGAAGCGCTCCGAGATCCATTCGACCGTCGCCTCGACCGGCCGCGTGTAAAGCCAGCTGATGAGGCCCAGGGCGAAGAAGTTCTTCGACCGCTCGGCGTCGCGGGGCTTGACGCCCGCCTCCTTGCAGACCTCCTGGGTGATGGAGGTCATCGGCACCTCGTACACCGTGTAGGCGGCGAGCGAGCCGTCGGTCAACGGGTTCGCCTCGTAGCCGGCCTTGGCCAGGTCCCGCTCCTCGAAGGAGTCGCTGTTGACGATGAGGACGGTCCCCTTCGCCATCAGGTCGATGTTCGCCTTCAGCGCGGCGGGGTTCATGGCCACGAGCACGTTGGGTGAGTCGCCCGGGGTGAGGATGTCGTGGTCCGAGATGTGCACCTGGAACGCCGACACCCCGTTGACCGTGCCGGCCGGGGCCCGGATCTCGGCGGGGAAGTCGGGGAAGGTGGAGAGGTCGTTGCCGAGCAGCGCGCTGCTCGTGGTGAAGCGGTCGCCGGTCAGCTGCATGCCGTCGCCGGAGTCCCCGGCGAAACGCACGATGACCTGGTCCAACTGCTCGGTGGGGTGATGCTGGGTTCCCGATGCCACGGACTGCCTCGTCTCAGTTGTCTTGGTCGCGGAGAGCCCTGGCTCTTTGAGCGGCGGGCCATGGCGAGGTCCTGCCGGCAAGGCGCGCGGCACTCTCCGTCCGAATTTGCACGTTCGCCACGCGATCTTAATCCGGCGCCGCCGGAAGCCTCCTGCGACCCTGGTCGCGGCGGTTGTCGTGCCGTTCGAAGTCCGGCCGACCGGGCCCGCCCTCCGGACCCCCTCCGGCGGCACCGGCGAGGCCGTCTCCGGCAGGAATCAGGCGATGGTGACCGTGGGGTCGAGGTACACGTCCTGGATCGCCTGGATGAGGGCGGCACCCTCGTCCATCGGGCGGGAGAAGGACTTCCGGCCCACGATGAGCCCCATGCCGCCGGCGCGCTTGTTGATGACGGCGGTCCGGACCGCGTCGGCCAGGTCGCTGTCGCCCTTGGACTCGCCGCCGGAGTTGATGAGGCCGATGCGGCCGGCGTAGCAGTTGACGACCTGCCAGCGGCAGAGGTCGATCGGGTTGTCCGTCGTGAGCTCGTCGTAGACGAGCGGGTCGGTGCGGCCGAAGCCGATCGCCGGGTAGCCGCCGTTGTTCGTCGCCTGCTTCTGCTTGATGATGTCGGCCTCGATCGTCACGCCGAGGTGGTTGGCCTGGCCCGTGAGGTCCGCCGACGTCTCGTAGTTGACGCCGTCCTTGGTGAAGGCCGAGTTGCGCAGGTAGCACCACAGCACGGTGAACATGCCGAGCTCGTGGGCGTGGGCGAACATCTCGGACACCTGCTGCAGCTCGCGGTCCATGTCGTCGGAGCCGAAGTAGATCGTGGCGCCGACGGCGACCGCACCGAGGTCGAAGGCCTGCTGCACGTTGCCGAACATGATCTGGTCGTACTCGTTCGGCACGTGCAAGAACGCGTTGTGGTTCAGCTTGCAGATGAAGGGGATGCGGTGCACGTACTTGCGGGCCGCCAGGCCGAGCGTGCCGAGGGTGGTGGCGACGGCGCTGCAGTCGCCGGCGAGGGCGAGCTCGAGGATGTTCAGCGGATCGAAGTAGATGGGCGCCTTGGAGAAGCTCGCCGCCGCGGAGTGCTCGATCCCCTGGTCGACGGGGAGGATGGAGAGGTATCCAGTGCCGGCCATGCGGCCGTGGTTGAACACCGTCCCGAGGTTGCGCAACACGTTGGGCGACCGGTCGCTGGTGGTGAAGACCGTGTCGAGGTAGTCGGGCCCCGGCAGGGTCAGGTGCTCGGCCGGGAACGCCTTGGCGGTGTAGCTGAGGAGCGCGTCGGCGTCCTTGCCCAACAGCTTCTGAATATCGGTCGTCATAGGAGGTCAGCCTACCTACCGGGTCGGGGTCGGTCCTTGGGGCCCGGGCCGTCGAGGTCGTCGCGGGGAGATGAATTCTGTGTGGCGGGCTCGGCGGCGCGATGCGGTCGGTGTGGGTTCGGCGGGCCACACCGCGTCGACTGGTCGGTACGGGAGTGGTCCGGCGGACCTCGCACCAGGGACGACGGTGTGGTCGCTTGCGGCTTGGGGGTCGGGGCGGGGCGGGAGGGGCGACGCCGGTGGGCGCGATCGGTGCGCGAACGGACGGCGATCGCGGAAAAAAACCGCTACGCCCGACGCATGCGTGCTCGATGCTCGCCTTACGCTGGGAGTTGGTTGGGGGGGTGTGAGGCAACTTGGTTTGCATCTAGCGGAGGCGGCAGATGAACGAAGTGCACGAGCGCCGGGGGGAGCGCGATTGACGCGTCGCGCCTGGGTGCTGCTCGGCGTCGCCATCGCCCTGATCATTGCGGCCGTCATCGTCTTCAGCGGTGGGTCCTCCCCGCCCGCGCATCCGCATAGCCCGGACCCGGCCTCGGCCGCGTCCGATCACTCAGGCTCCGGCGGGGCGACGCGCGCCTCGCTGTCTGGCTTCTTCGTCAAGTCGTTCACACCGGCTGCCGACGCACAGAACGTGGCGTCGAACACCGCCATCACGGTCACGTTCTCCCAGCCCGTCACGCTCGGCAAGGTGACGCCGCAGCTGACGCCGCACGTCGCCGGGAAGTGGGTCCTCAAGGACTCGCACACGCTCGTCTTCAGCCTCGACTCACCTCTCGTTCCTGCTTCGCACGAGGTGCTCAGCATCCCCGGCGGTGCTTCGGGCATGCGCTCGGCGGGCGGGGCCGAGCTGTCCACGGGGTCGACGGCCTCCTTCAACGTCGCGCAGGGGGACATGCTGCGCGTCCAGCAGCTCCTGGCCGGTCTGAACTTCCTCCCGCTGGGCTTTGCCCCCACGGGCCCGGCGCCGAGCCCGGCCGACCTGGCGACGGACCAGCCGGGGAGCTTCTCGTGGCGCTGGCCGAACATGCCCACGGCGCTGACGTCGCTGTGGGTCCAGGGGTCGACGAACGAGATCAGCAAGGCCGCGATCGAGGCCTTCGAGACCCAGAACGGCATCGGGGTCGACGGCATCGCCGGGCCCGCCGTCTGGACCGCCCTGATCAACGACACCAT
Source organism: uncultured Acidimicrobiaceae bacterium (assembly GCA_963783995.1). GTDB lineage: Bacteria > Actinomycetota > Acidimicrobiia > Acidimicrobiales > RAAP-2 > Bog-473. The sequence goes on along the minus strand of CAWAPU010000006.1, from coordinate 1,263,364 downwards.
CAACCACAAGGTCGACGCCACGCCGTACGTCTACGTGCTGGTGAACAAGGTCGAGCCCGAGAACCTCACCCTGTGGAACAACGGCGTGGCGCAGTACGACGGGATCCCGGTCAACACCGGCGCCCCCGGTGCGGACACGACGGACGGTTCCTACGCCGTCTTCGAGCACGTCCGCTACTCCGACATGAAGGGGACCAACGTCGACGGCTCGACGTACAACGACCCGAACGTCCCCTACGCCAGCTACTTCAACGGTGGCGACGCGCTGCACGGCTTCATCCGCGCCTCCTACGGATCGCCGCAGAGCAACGGCTGCGTCGAGATGAGCTACGCCGACGCCGCGCTGGTCTGGGCGTTGACGCCGATCGGGACGCTCGTGACGGTCGAGGGCCCCAACTACGGCACCGCTCCCCCGGCGACGACCACGACGTCGACGGCCTCGACCACGACGACGACCACTGCGCCGGCTCGCCACCACGACCACGACGGCTCCGCCGGTCTCGTCGCCTCCGCCGACCACGGGGAACACACCGCCTGCCGGTTAGGCGAGGCCGCTTCGGTCGGCTGTTTGTTTGTTCCTTAGCGTGTCGCCTTGCGGGGCGGGCGCTTCGGCCCGGAGCGGCGCACGGGACCGAGGTTGCGCAGCCGGTCGTTCACGTCGTAGGCGTCGGGCTCCGCCCGGCCCACCCGCTCGAAGTACTCGCGCGCCCGCGGGACGTCGCCGGCCCGCTCGTACAGGTCGGCCAGGACGTACCACTGGCGCAGATGCCGCTCGGCCGGGTTGCGCAGCATCTTCTGCGCGCCGGCCGTGGCGAGGAGCGAGATGGCCCCGTTGAGGTCGCCGTTCTCGGCGAGCGACGACGCCGCCACGATGCGGCCCTCCGCCAGCACGTCGGGATCGGGTGAGCTCTGCCGCAGCTCGGTCCACAGCTCCGCGACCTTGTTCGGCTTGTGCAGGGCGCGCTGGGAGTCCATGAGCTCGGGCAGGTGCGTCGTCGAACCGGAGAGGTCCGTGAACACCCGCAGGTGACGGACGGCCTCGCGCCACCGGCTGCTCCGGTACGCGGCCAGGCCGGCCAGCTCCTGCACCGCCACCACGGACGGGACCTCGTCGACCACCTGCTTGATGGCGATCCGGGCGTCCTGGAACCGCCCCCGCTCGTAGGCGGCGAAGGCCGACTCCGCCTTCTCGACGAGGCGCTCACGGTGCGCCGCCGTGGCGACGTCCGCCGCGGCGCGGATCTCGGTGGCGACGTCGGGCGGCAGGACGACGGGGTGCGCCAGCTCGGCGAGGGCGCGGCGGGCCGAGGTGGGGGTCGGAGTCGGGGTGGTCGGGTCTGCTTCACCGGCGTTGGCCCTCGCTCGGGTCCGGGTTGGAGCGGCGGTGCCTCGTGGGGCCGCCTTCTTCGTGCCGGTCGGTGCTGGGCGCGGGGCGCGCTTCTTCGCGGGTGTGTCCTCCCATTCGCTGCGCCCGTCGTCACGGGACCAGGCCGTCTGGCGGCGCGGCGGCGGTGCGCTCCGCCGGGGCGGCTCTCCAGACCTCGAGTCCTGGTCCCGCTCGGGGTCGCCCTGGCGGGTGACCACCCGTGCGCCGCGGCGGGCCACGTTGCCCCACTTCTTGGTCTGTTGCGGGAGCCGCTCTTCCTCGGGTTCGTACCCGCGATCTTCCGGCCGGCGCGCCGGTGCGCCGGCACGCGTCCGGGATGGGGTTCGGCGATCGTCTCGGTCGTCCCGTTCGGAGCGTCGGTAGCCGCCCTCCCGGGATCCGCTGCGTTCGCGGGAGCCGCTTGCGTCGCTTCGCCTCGGTCCGCTCCCGGGCCGCGAGCGCGCACCTGGTGCACCACCACGGTCAGCGCCCCGGCTCGTATTGGTCGTTCGTCTAGCGCCCGACGAGCCGCTGCCGCGGGCGTCGCGTTCGCCGTCGCGTTTTGGTGCGGCGGGTCGCCGCTGTGCGCCGCCACTCGTTCGGCTCGGTCCACTCGAGCGGCGCTCCGCTCCCCCGCCGCCAGCCTGGTTGCCCGACGGACGCCTCGGGCGGTCGCTACTCGACGATCGCGACGATTGCGATGATCCGCCGGAGCGCCCGGCCCCGCCCGATCGACCGGTGCCCCCGGCGCGGCCGGTTCCCGTTGAGCGGCTGGCGCCGCCTGAGCGGCCGGCGCCACTCGAACGGTTCGCGCCGCTTGAACGACCCGGAGCTCCCGGACGTCCGGAGCCGCCGGGCCGACCGGTGCGCGCCGGGGAGGCGCGACGATTCGGCCGAGACGACTCTGGTGACATTTGGAGGATTTTAGGCGTGGTCTTCTTTCGCGGATGGCGTAATGAGCTATTTCGAAGGATTCCGCACCGCGGAACCCGAAAAAGACTCGGCCCGGAAACGACAAAGTCCCCTCCGAGCTGAGCTCAGAGGGGACCTCGTCAATGAGAAATCCCGGCAGCGACCTACTCTCCCAGGGGGCCTCCCCCCAAGTACCATCGGCGCGGGCGGGCTTAACTGCCGTGTTCGGAATGGGAACGGGTGTTTCCCCGCCGCTATGGCCACCGGAAATCATGCGCTCGGCGGGACGTCCGAATGGTCTTTTCGACCAAATCGGCGCCGCGCCTGGCTGCGAATATCGCAGCCCCTGAGCGTTCCAAAGCGAGCACGAGCGGTTATGTCTCCAAGCCCTCGGCCGATTAGTACCGGTCGGCTGAATGCATTACTGCACTTACACCTCCGGCCTATCAACGTGGTCGTCTAGCCACGGGCCTTACCAGGTTAACCCTGTGGGAGATTTCATCTCGAAACGGGCTTCGCACTTAGATGCTTTCAGCGCTTATCCCACCCGTAGGTCGCAAACCAGCCGTGCCCTTGGCAGGACAACTGGCACACGAGAGCTACGTCCGTCCCGGTCCTCTCGTACTAGGGACAGCCTTTCTCAAATCTCCTACGGCTGCATCGGATAGGGACCGAACTGTCTCACGACGTTCTAAACCCAGCTCGCGTACCGCTTTAATGGGCGAACAGCCCAACCCTTGGGACCGGCTTCAGCCCCAGGATGCGACGAGCCGACATCGAGGTGCCAAACCTTCCCGTCGATATGGACTCTTGGGGAAGATGAGCCTGTTATCCCCGGGGTACCTTTTATCCGTTGAGCAACGGCGCTTCCACAAGCAACCGCTGGATCACTATGCCCTGCTTTCGCACCTGCTCGACTTGTAGGTCTCGCAGTCAAGCTCCCTTTTGCCATTGCACTCGACAGCTGATTGCCAACCAGCCTGAGGGAACCTTTGGGCGCCTCCGTTACGTTTTAGGAGGCGACCGCCCCAGTCAAACTACCCACCTGACGCTGTTCCTGATCCGGATTACGGACCGAGGTTAGAGTCCCGGCACTAAAAGGGTGGTATTTCAAGATTGACTCCACACTGGCTAGCGCCAATGCTTCAAAGTCTCCCACCTATCCTACACAAATAGTACCAAAACTCAACATCAAGCTGTAGTAAAGGTCCACGGGGTCTTTCCGTCCTGATGCAGCTAACGAGCATCTTTACTCGTACTTCAATTTCGCCGGGTCTGTGGTTGAGACAGTAGGAAAGTCGTTACGCCATTCGTGCAGGTCGGAACTTACCCGACAAGGAATTTCGCTCAATCTGTTACATCCAATCAACAATGGTATTTGCTGATTAGCGGACCGGTCGTTTCCGCCGGTCTCCCCACGTCGCCGTAGGGATCGGACCATAACTTCATCTCACAGGGACTACCTATATGGCCTGTGAGGTGGTCGGCGTTTGGTCTCTGAGGATTCTCAGAATATCTGAGTCTTTCCTGCTGATTGTCCGCACCGAACGGATTGTCACTACCCACACACGAACTCAAAAAGAGCGTCCGTGTGTAGATGAGTACCGTCGGATACTCGGAGTTTCCAGCATATGGCCGACTACTCACCGCACCGTTGCCGGCACGGGGGGCAGCACCCATTGCACTCTATGGGAAAATCTACCTTAGGCACATTTGTTACGACTCAAATCGACGACACCGGATGCTTGTCATTTCTCCTTGAGCGGCTAGGTCATTTCTGCCTAGCTCCTCATGTCGCCATGAGGGTCGGACTGTATCTTCACCTCTTGCCGGCTCTCACCGGTAAGAGGTGCCCTGCGTGCAGTCTCTGAGGATCCTGCAAGAACTTGCTCCAGTGTCCGGGCTCGCTGTTTTCCATGGGCATTCATCCCATAGGCAACGCGAACCAGACGCTCGAACCCAGCTGGCGTCAAGTGCTCTTTTCGCCGCATCGAACAAACGATGTCGGAGAACGCTGCAAAATCCTGACGCTTGACCACCGGGGGATGTCGCTCGAAGAACGGCAGCACAGCTGCCTCCAGTTGACTCAGTCCGTCGACAGCAAACGTCAAGACGCTGCTGTTGGGACCCTTCGGGCGAACTCGCCCGCAGCCGAAAATCGGAATCATGGCCTCGAGAACATCTCGATGGTCGCGGTGTTGGTAGATGTGGAAGACCGGTTGGAGCTGCCACCCCCGATGTCGTCGCATCATTGAAGAACGATGCACTGACACGGAGAAGCAGCCTTCGCCGTCCACAAACCCAACGATCCAGTTGGGATCGAGCACGAAGCAAGGACCGGCAGTTTCCTGCTGATTGTCCGCACCGGACGGATTTTCACTCTTCATGTAGACACCCAAACAAATGGATGTCACATGCATAAGTACCGCCGGATACTCGGATGTTCCAGCATATAGCGGGGTTTTAAAACAGCCAGGTATTAACTAACCGTTATAGTTACGGCCGCCGTTTACCGGGGCTTAGGTTCAGAGCTTCGCCCGAGGGCTAACCCTTCCCCGTAACCTTCCGGCACCGGGCAGGCGTCAGAGCGTATACATCGTCTTACGACTTCGCACGCTCCTGTGTTTTTAGTAAACAGTCGCTTTCCCCAATTCTCTGCGGCCCCTTTGGGCATCCGGACGCGAAGTCCTTCACCCTATTGAGGCCCTCCTTCTCCCGAAGTTACGGAGGAATTTTGCCGAGTTCCTTAACCACAGTTCTCCCGATCGCCTTGGTATTCTCTACCCGCCCACCTGTGTTGGTTTGGGGTACGGGTACCGTGTGAGCTCGCTAGAAGTTTTTCTAGGCAGCATAGAATCAGTGACTTCGCCTGAAACGGCTCGGCATCGTGTCTCAGGATTGATGGGACCCGGATTTACCTAGATCCCTCCCTACACGCTTACCCCAGGACAACCAACGCCTGGGCTCACCTATCTTCCTGCGTCGCTCCTTTGCTGTCCGCCCCAGGGTTTGTCGGTTCGACCCGAAGGTCATCCCCTTAGTACCCCTGGCTTGGAATGGGCGCGCACGCGGTAGTACTGGAATATCAACCAGTTGTGCATCGACTACGCCTCTCGGCCTCGCCTTAGCTCCCGACTTACCCTGGGAGGATTAGCCTTCCCCAGGAACCCTTGGGCTTACGGCGGAGGAGTTTCTCACTCCTCTCTCGCTACTCATACCAGCATTCGCACTCGACCACGCTCCACGACGGTTCACACCACCGCTTCGCTGCGAGATCGACGCTCCCCTACCACTCCCGTCTATTGACGGAAATCCGCGGCTTCGGCTCTTGACTTGAGCCCCGTTACATTATCCGCGCAGGACCACTCGACCAGTGAGCTATTACGCACTCTTTTAAGGGTGGCTGCTTCTAAGCCAACCTCCTGGCTGTCTTTGCGTTCCCACATCGTTTTCCACTTAGTCAAGAATTTGGGGCCTTAGCCGGCGGTCTGGGCTGTTTCCCTTTCGACCAACGAAGCTCATCCCTCGTGGTCTCACTGCCGGGTTCTAGAGCATCGGCATTCGGAGTTTAGTTGGGGTCAGTAAGCTTGTAGGCCCCCTAGCCCATCCAGTGCTCTACCTCCGATGCTGAACACCCGACGCTGCACCTAAATGCATTTCGGGGAGAACCAGCTATCACCGAGTTTGATTGGCCTTTCACCCCTTGCCACAGGTCATCCCCCCAGTTTTCAACCTAGGTGGGTTCGGCCCTCCACGAAGTCTTACCTTCGCTTCAGCCTGCCCATGGCAAGCTCACTCGGCTTCGGGTCTACAGCATGCGACTCATCGCCCTATTCAGACTCGCTTTCGCTTCGGCTACCCATCACTGGTTAACCTCGCCACACACCGTAACTCGCTGGCTCATTCTTCAAAAGGCACGCCATCACGGCTGACACCCATCTGATGCCATCAATCTCACCCGAAGGGATCATGATGACGATGGGGCAACGACGCTTTGACTGTTTGTAAGCCAACGGTTTCAGGTACTATTTCACTCCCCTCCCGGGGTACTTTTCACCTTTCCCTCACGGTACTAGTTCACTATCGGTCGTCTAAGAGTACTTAGCCTTACGAGATGGTCCTCGCAGATTCACGCCGGCTTTCCCGGATCCGGCGCTACTCGGGTGTTCAAGCGGAGTCCAATGCTTTTCGTGTACGGGACCATTACCCTCTACGGTTCAGCTTTCCTGACTGATTCCACTAAACATTGGATTTGTAACTCCGTGATGGGTCTGGTGCCCCATCTCCTAAATCCCACAACCCCATACCGGCAGCGCCACCAGGCTCATACACCGGCACGGTTTAGGCTCTTCCCATTTCGCTCGCCGCTACTCAGGGAGTCACAGTTGTTTTCCTTTCCTCGGGTTACTTAGATGTTTCAATTCACCCGGTTCCCTTGCCCCGCCCTATACATTCAGGCGGGTATAACACCTCATGACAGGTGTTGGGTTGCCCCATTCGGATATCCACGGATCGACGCTTGGTAGACAGCTTCCCGTGGCTTTTCGCAGTCGCCCACGTCCTTCTTCGGCCTTAGACGCCAAGGCATTCACCGTTGGCTCTTTGTAGCTTGGAGAACAAAGATGCTCGTGCTCGCTTTGGAATTCTCAAGGGGCTGCGCAGCGCACGCCTGGGTCGGCACCCTCGTACGGACGCACGCATCGCGTCGAGCACAAGAGCGTTAACCCCGACCGGGGCACGCACGGGGTGAGTGGTCCACAGACGCCGGCCCAGTGCACGAACACGCGCACACGTACCGCACCCAACTCGGAGTCGAGGAGCTCACATGGGCTCGACTCGGATCCGAAGAGCGGCACGTGCGCTCGAAGCTCGAGCACGAACGACCGGTAAGGACGTCACCAGGGATCGACCCGAAGGTCGCTCCCTCAAAACGAAATAGCGAGAGCCCAATCACACACGCAGGGACCGATCCGTGAAGGCGGGCTTCGACTCAAGCGAACCACCGCACCGAAGTGCTGCGATTCTCGTCAAAGGCGGCCTGATCATCTGCCGGTATACGAGAGCGACCGAGTAGCCAGTGTTCAACTGGGTAGTGATCGGCATTGATCTTCCGAAGGAAAGTCCCTTCGAAAGAACCGATAGCACTCCTTAGAAAGGAGGTGATCCAGCCGCACCTTCCGGTACGGCTACCTTGTTACGACTTCACCCCAATCACCGATCCCACCTTCGACGGCTCCCTCCTAAAAGGTTGGGCCACCGGCTTCGGGTGTTACCGACTTTCGTGGTGTGACGGGCGGTGTGTACAAGGCCCGGGAACGTATTCACCCCGGCGTTGCTGATCCGGGATTACTAGCGACTCCGACTTCATGGAGTCGAGTTGCAGACTCCAATCCGAACTGAGACCGGCTTTGGGGATTGGCTCCTCCTCGCGGATTAGCAGCCCGTTGTACCGGCCATTGTAGCATGTGTGCAGCCCTGGACGTAAGGGGCATGATGACTTGACTTCGACCCCACCTTCCTCCGAGTTGACCCCGGCAGTCTCCTACGAGTCCCCGCCATTACGCGCTGGCAACATAGGATAAGGGTTGCGCTCGTTGCGGGACTTAACCCAACATCTCACGACACGAGCTGACGACAGCCATGCACCACCTGTGTAAGGCCCCGAAGGACACCGTATCTCTACGGCTTTTCCCTACATGTCAAACCCAGGTAAGGTTCTTCGCGTTGCCTCGAATTAAGCCACATGCTCCGCCGCTTGTGCGGGCCCCCGTCAATTCCTTTGAGTTTTAGCCTTGCGGCCGTACTCCCCAGGCGGGGCACTTAATGCGTTAGCTGCGGCACGGAGACCGTTGAATAGTCCCCACACCTAGTGCCCAACGTTTACGGCGTGGACTACCAGGGTATCTAATCCTGTTCGCTCCCCACGCTTTCGCTCCTCAGCGTCAATGTCGGCCCAGACCACCGCCTTCGCTGCTGGTGTTCCTCCTGATATCTGCGCATTTCACCGCTACACCAGGAATTCCGTGGTCCCCTACCGAATTCAAGTCATGACAGTATCGAGTGGCGGCTCCAGGTTGAGCCTGGAGGTTTCACACCCGACTTATCAAACCGCCTACGAGCTCTTTACGCCCAATAAATCCGGATAACGCTTGCACCCTACGTATCACCGCGGCTGCTGGCACGTAGTTGGCCGGTGCTTCTTCTGCAGGTACCGTCACTATCGTCCCTGCTGAAAGGAGTTTACAACTCAGAAAGCCTTCGTCCTCCACGCGGCGTTGCTGCGTCAGGCTTTCGCCCATTGCGCAAGATTCCCCACTGCTGCCTCCCGTAGGAGTCTGGGCCGTGTCTCAGTCCCAGTGTGGCTGATCGTCCTCTCAGACCAGCTACCCGTCGATGCCTTGGTGGGCCGTTACCTCACCAACTAGCTGATAGGCCACGAGCCCCTCCCGAAGCGAAAAACATTTCCTTATCGGATCATGCGGTCCGATAGGGATATCCGGTATTAGCACCGGTTTCCCGGTGTTGTCCCAGTCTTCGGGGCAGGTTGCTCATGTGTTACTCACCCGTTCGCCACTCGCTCTTCATCAGTATTGCTACCGAATGGAGCGCGTTCGACTTGCATGTGTTAGGCACGCCGCCAGCGTTCATCCTGAGCCAGGATCAAACTCTCCATCGAGACTTACGTTCAGCCCAGCCCTAAAGGACGGGACCTCCCGAAAATCAGAGAGTCACCATAGTTTGACTCGAACTATTAGTAACCACAGGACCCTTCACCCGAAGGATCGAGGACCTGCGTAATGCTTAATTGACGTACAACTCATCCGTTTGAGTCCGGATGAATTGCCCGCACTGGCTTTTGGCTCTCACTATTCCGTTTTCAAGGAGCGACCGGGCACACATCGGCTGAGCCGGTGGTGGTGCCGGGTGTTCCAAAGGACTGTTCCGGACGTACTGCAGCCGGAAAGTCTCCTTCGGACGCCGGAGGGCCAGGGGGGCCGTTCCGACGGGAGTGTCACCTTACCAGGGTCGTGCCTGGGCGTCAACGCGCAGACACGCAAATTCCCCGGGGCGCTGCCCCAGGGAGGCGACACGACCAGCGTAGTGGTGCGAACCGCCCCATCCGCGGACCCTCGGCGGGCCCGTGGCGCCCACCCACCGCCGGGAGGAAGCCCGCGGCCTCGGCGGCAGCAGGCCGCTTGACCAGGTCTTTTCCAAGACCTCGGGGAGCACACCGCTCGGTGGCATGCGGAGGACCACTCCGGCCCCCCGCATGCCACCCGGTGTCCGGGGTACAACGGACTTTCCGCTCCCGCCCTGCGCCAATCAGAGCCGCCTTTGGGAGCGTGCGCCGTCCGCGGTCCACCTCGATCTACCGCTGTCACACGTGTGAAGAATTCCCATTGTGCGCCTCGCCTGTTGCACCGCCGTGACAAGGTCATGACACGCCCATGTCCTTGGGCCCGGCACGCGCCCGCCCAGGTCAGACCGTCGACAGCGGCCGGGTCAGCCCTTCGAGACGTTGGGGTCGCCGGGCACCCAGAAGCGCCAGCGGCGCTCGGTCGCCTCCCTTATGCCGATCCGCGGCCCGCGCGCCGGACGTCGGGGCGGCGGGGTCCCGTCGTCCAGGAGCCGGACGCCGCCCTCGCCGCGGCCCAGGAGGTCGGTGCCGGTGTCCGTCCCCGTGATCCCCAACGCCTGGCAGAGCTTGGCCGGGCCGTTGCACAAGTCGAGGTCACGGCGGGCCTTCGGCCGCCTCGCCCGCATCGCCTCGAGCCCCGAGACCGGGGCGAGCGCCCGGATCAGCACGGCCGCCGCCTCCCCGTCGGGGCCGCACACGACGTTGGCGCACCAGTGCATGCCGTACGTGAAGTACACGTAGAGGAAGCCCGGTGGCCCGAACATGATCGCCGTCCGCGGCGTCGGCCCTCGATACGCGTGGGAGGCCGCGTCGTTGGCCCCGTGGTACGCCTCGACCTCGACGATCCGCCCGGCGCGCTCCCCCGAGGCCAGCACCTTGTTCAGCAGCCAGGGTGCGACGGCGACGGGGTTACCCAGAAGGTCGTCCCTCGCCACGGTGCGCACGGCGCCACCCTGGCCCAACCCGATGCGCCGACGCCATCTCGACGCCGGCCCCGCTCAGTTCTTCGTGCCGCTCCGGTCCGGGGCCGACTCCGGGTTCGCCTCGGGCGACACGCCCAGGACGGGGGTCTGCGGCGACGCCCCACCCGCGCGGTGGTGACGGGCCGACGCCGCCGTGCCCTGGCGCCGCGTGCGCGTCGCCATGCGGTGCAATTCCGCCAGCTCGTCCACCATGGCGTCGGCGAGGACGCGCAGGTCGGGCACCGCGGTGGCGCAGGCGTTGATCCCCACGAACAGCGAGTCCCGGTAGCTCTGCACCGTGATGTTCAGCGCGATGCCGTCCACCACCGGGCCGAGCGGGTAGACCCCGCACAGCTCCATGCCGGTGAAGTACAGCGGGAACGAAGGCCCCGGGACGTTCGACACCATGAGGTTGCCGGCGCGCACCTTGCGCAGGATGCCCGCCCGCACGCCGAGCTGGATCATCGGCCTGGCGATCGCCGGTGGCATCGCCTCCGCCATAAGGCTGGCCATCGGCCCGAAGCCCACCTGGCGTTCTTGGGTCTTGGCCGACGAGCTCGCCTCGCTCACCGTGCGCAGGCGCTCGAGCGGCGTCTGCAGGTCGTTGGAGAGCGGGACGAACATCGCCGAGAGGTGGTTTCCGGACGCCTCGTGCTCGTCGGCCGCGCACCGAGACGGGCACGACGGCGATGAGCGGGCTGTCGGACTCTCCGCCGGTCGCCTCGAGATGCGTCCGCAGCGCGCCCGAGCACACCGCCAGCACGACCTCGTTGACGGTCGAGCCGTACCGGTCCTTGAGCGTGCGGACCTGCGCCATATCGAGCTCGGTGAACTCGACCGCCCGCTGCGCGCAGACCGGCGTCTCGAAGGCGGCCGGCGCACCCAGCGGAATCGAAATCGGGCCCGTCGCCTCGTCGAGCGCATGGCGGGCCAGGCGCACGGCCGTCTTGCCCACCTCGCGGGCCGCCCGCAGCACGCGGAACGGGCTCTTGATGATGCTGGGCAGCGAGTCGGTCATCAGGCGGGCCTGCGAGGGCAGGCGAGGGGGCAGCCAGGGCGGGCACGTCTCGGTCACGGCGCGGCCCTCGGGGCTGAGGTCGAGGAGCTGGGCGAGCAGTTGCGCCCCGGCCACGCCGTCGATCACGGAGTGGTGCACCTTGGCGATCAGGCCCACCGCGCCCGCCGGCCAGGCCCTCGATGATGTGGAACTCCCACGGCGGCTGTCCGGGGGTGAGCGGGCGGCCCATCACCTCGGCGACCTTGGCGGTGAACTCGTCGGCCCCGCCGGGTGCCGGCACGGCGGCCCGGTGCAGGTGGTTCGTGATGTCGAAGTCCGGGTCGTCGACCCAGCGCGGGTGGTCGAGTCCCAGCGGGACGAGCACGAGGCGGCGACGGAACGACGGCAACGTGGGAATCCGCTCGTCCAGCAGCGCACGCACCTTCGCAAAGGAGTACCCGCCCGGGGCGCTCGACGGGTCGAAGACGCACGCGTAGGCGATCTCCATCGGCGTCTCGGGCGTGTCCGAATAGATGAACATCGGATCGATGCCCGACATCCGCTGCGTGGTCCTCTGGTCCATATGATCGCGTGTCCTTTGGAAGGGATGAAGGGCATACTGCGCCGTTTGGTTGGACGCCGCCCCAAACTCCTCGCACCCGGCAAGGCGGTCGCAGCTCGATTCGTCGCGAGGGCCGGGCAACGAATGAGCCTCTCCTACAGAACTACCCCACTCGGCCAGGCGAAACAACAGCCTAAGGGCATCTTTACGCTCCGTTTACCTGCCCGTCCCCTCACATGGGGGTGCGTCCGCGGGATCGCCACACACGCTGCACCACCGCCCCCGAGACCGCATAGCGCCTCCGGCCCCAGGGGCACCGCCGGTGCTACCGGACGGCCCGCCGAAAGCCGGCCCGCCTACGACGACCCGGATCCCGCCGGCCGCCACTGGGCCAGCCGCGTGCGGTCGACCTCGAGGCGCCGGACGAAGCGCTCGGCCTGCTCGCCGACCGGCCCCGGTCCGGCCCCGCCGGGCGTCCGCCGCCGCGTCACTGCCACACCGGGCTCGAGGAACTCGACCGCGGCGTCACCCAATTCGGGGTGGGCCGCCACCAGCTCGACGAGCGGCACGTGGCGCTCGAGCGACTCGCGGACCAGCCCGCCGACCAACGCGTGCGCCTGGCGGAAGGGCGTACCCTGCTCGACGAGGAGCTCGGCCAGGTCGATGGCGGCGGCGGCGGGCCCGTCGGCGGCCGCTTGCATGCGCTCCTCGTTCCACGTCGCCGTCTCGTAGACGCCGCTCAGCGCGGCCAGCGCCAGGCTGACCTGGCGCACCGAGTCGAACAGCGGCTCCTTGTCCTCCTGCAGGTCGCGGTTGTAGGCGAGCGGCAGGCCCTTGAGCGTGACGAGCACCGCCTGGAGGTTGCCGAGGAGCCGGCCCGTCTTGCCCCGGGCGAGCTCGGCGACGTCGGGGTTCTTCTTCTGCGGCAGCATCGAGCTGCCGGTGGCGTAGGCGTCGTCGAGGCTGGCGAAGCCGAACTCCTCGGTCGACCACAGCACCATCTCCTCGCCCATGCGCGACAGGTGCACGCCGACCAGCGCGAGGTCGAACAGCGCCTCGGCGACGAAGTCGCGGTCGGACACCGCGTCGAGCGAGTTCTCGAAGCGGCCGTGGAAGCCGAGCTCGGCCGCCACGTAGTCGGGGTCGAGCGGCAGCGACGAGCCGGCCAACGCGCCCGCCCCCAACGGCGACGTGTTCGAGCCGGTCGACCGTCGTCACGAGGCGGTCGACGTCGCGCGGCCAGCGCCCAGCCGTGCGCCAGGAGATGGTGCGCCAGCAGCACCGGCTGCGCCCGCTGCAGGTGCGTGTAGCCGGGCAGGTAGACGTCGTCCGCCTCACGGGCCCGCTGCGCCAGTACCTCTTGGAGCGCCATGATCCGCTCGGCCAGGTCGATCAGCGTGCGACGGCACCACAGGCGCAGCGCCGTGGCGACCTGGTCGTTGCGGCTCCGGCCGGTGTGGAGTTTGGCGCCGGTGTCCCCCGCGATCTCGGTGACCCGCCGCTCGATCGCCGTGTGGATGTCCTCGTCGCCCGGACCGAAGACGAAGCGGCCCTCGCCGAACTCCTCGTCGACGATGTCGAGCGCGTCGATGAGCGTCTGCACCTCGCTGTCGCTGAGGATCCCGCCCTTGCCCAGCCCCTTGACGTGCGCGCGCGACCCGGCGAGGTCGTCGAACGCCAGCGACTGGTCGAACGGGAGGCTCACCGTGAACTCCGCCACGGCGTCGGCCATCCCGGTCGCGATCCGCCCCTCCCACAGGGTCATGTTCCCGCCCCCTTTACTAGTCCGACGAGTGCGCGGCCGCCGGGTCGAACCCGACCCCGCCGTCCGCACCCGGACCCTGGCGGGAGGACCACGTTGCCACACCCAGGCCCCACAGCCGCACGAAGCCCTCGGCGTCCTGGTGGCGGAAGGTGTCCGACGCGTCGTAGGTCGCCAGGTCGTGGTCGTAGAGGGCGACGGGGCTGCGCCGGCCGACGACCGAGCACGTCCCGGGCGCGGCGAAGCGCAGGCGCACCTCGCCGGTCACGTGGCGCTGGCTCTCGGCCACGAAGGCCTGCAACGCCGAGCGCAGCGGCGAGTACCACAGCCCGTCGTAGACGAGCTCGGCCCAGCGCGGCTCGAGGCGCGCCTTCTCGTGGTGCAGGTCGCGCTCGAGCGTCAGGTCTTCGAGGTCCGCGTGCGCCACGATCAGTGACAGTGCGGCCGGGCACTCGTAGATCTCGCGGCTCTTGATGCCGACGCGGCGGTTCTCGACCATGTCGAGGCGGCCGAAGCCCCGGCTCCCCGCCACGGCGCCCAGTTGCGAGATGACCTCGTAGGGCGACAGCGCCACGCCGTCGAGCGACACCGGCACGCCCGCCTCGAAGCCGACGATGACCTCGACCGGCGCCGTCTCGGTCACCCGGGTCAGCGTGTAGACGTCGTCGGGCGGCGGCGCCCACGGGTCCTCGATCTCGCCGCACTCGATCGCCTTGCCCCAGAGGTTGTCGTCGATGGAGTACAGCTTGTCCTTCGTGACGGTGATCGGGATCTCCCACTTGGCCGCCAGATCGATGCAGTCCTCCCGGGTGAGCCCCCACACCCGGGCCGGCGCGTAAATACCGAGATCGGGCGCCAGCGCGCGCACCCCGACCTCGAACCGCACCTGGTCGTTGCCCTTGCCCGTACAGCCGTGCGCGACCGCCGTCGCGCCGTGCCGGCGGGCCTCGGCGACCAGGTGCCCCACGATGACCGGGCCGCGACAACGCGGAGACCAACGGGTACTTGCCCTCGTAGCGCGCGTTCGCCGCCAGCGCCGGCATGCAGAAGTGCTCGGCCATCTCGTGGCGGGCGTCGATGACGACGGCCTCGACCGCGCCCGCCGCCAGCGCCCGCTCCCGCACGGCGTCCCAGTCCTCGCCGCCCTTGTCCGCGGCCTGGCCGACGTCGACCGCCACGGCGACGACCTCGACGCCCTCGTGCTCGATAAGCCAACGCACGGCCACCGACGTATCGAGCCCTCCGCTGTACGCCAGCACCACCCGATCAGCCATGTTCAGTCCTCTTCCTTCCCGTTCAATGCGATTTTGGGCACGGCGGCGATGCCGGCGACGTCGCGCAGGCGCTCCGCCATCTCCACGCCGCCGATCTCCTCGGCCACCACCACGAGCACCGTGTCGTCGCCGGCAACGGTGCCGACGATCTCCTCGAGCCCGCTGCGATCGAGCGCCGAGCCCACGACGTGCGCCGAGCCGGGCGGCGTCCGCAGCACGACCAGGTTCCCCGAGTGCGCCACCTCGACCACCCATTCCCCCAGCACCCGCCGCAGGTGGTCCTCCGGCGCGATCTGGTGCACCGGCAGCTCGGGCAGCGCGTAGGCGGTGTCGCCGCCGGGCAGCCGCACCTTCACGGCGCCGAGATCCTCGAGGTCACGCGACACCGTCGTCTGCGTGGCGTCCACGCCGTGGGCGGCGAGCAGCGCCACGAGCTGCGCCTGGCTCGTGACCGGCTCCGCCTCGAGCAGCTTGGTGATGCGGTGCTGGCGCTGGTTCTTGGTCAGCCGCGCCGGTACCGCCGGGCTCGTCGCGGCGGCCCCCGCCTCGGCGCCCGGCCCTGCCGCCGCGCTCATGGCGTCCCCTCCGTCGAGCCGACGGCCCACGCCAGGATGCCGCGCATGGCGGTGCGGCGATGCGCCGCCTGGCGCCACACGACCGAGCGCGGCCCCTCGAGCACGTCCTCGGTGATCTCCTCGCCCCGGTGCGCCGGCAAACAGTGCAGGACCACCGCGTCAGAGGCGGCGAGGTCGACCAGCGCCTCGTCGATCGTGAAGCCGGCGAACGCCGCCAGGCGCTGCGCCCGCTCCTCCTCCTGGCCCATGCTCGTCCACACGTCGGTGTAGAGCGCGGCCGCGCCCTTGGCCGCCTGGGCCGCGTCGTCTGTCAGCTGCACCGTGCCGCCTCGTCCCGCTGCGTCGGCGAAGGCCTGGAGCGCGGACAGCTCTTCGATCGTGAACGTGTAGTCGGGCGGCGACGCCACCCGGACATCCATCCCCTCGAGCAGTGCGGCCTTGGCCAGCGAGCGCGCCACGTTGTTGGCGTCGCCGACGTAGGCGAGCGGGCGCCCCGATAGCGTCCCGAGCGCCTCGCGCATCGTGAGCACGTCCGCCACCGCCTGGCACGGGTGGGCGTCGTCGGAGAGCAGGTTCACCACCGGGACGTCGAACCCGCTGGCCGCCAGCGCCACGGTCATGCGGGCGAAGACGCGGTGGTCGAAGACCCGCGCGCACAGGACGCGGTGGAAGCAGGCGAGCGTGCGCGCCACGTCCTCCGCCGTCTCCCGCGTGTCGAGGCCGACCTCGGCGCCCTGGATGTACACGGGGTGGCCGCCGAGGTCGACGACCGCCATCTCGCTGGAGTTGCGCGTGCGCGCCGAGGGCTTCTCGAAGAGCAGCGCCACGCCGTCGCCGCGCAGCACCTGGGGTGCCGGCGAATCGAGCGCGCCGTCAAGGATCCGGTCCCAGTCGCCCGGGGTCAGGTCGTCGATGTCGTGCAGGTTGGCCACCACGGGTCCGGTCTACTCCCCCGCCGCTGCCGCGTCACCGGCGGTCGCGTCGAGCGCCTCGGCCAGCACGCCGACGAGGACGGCGAGCGCCCGGCCGATCTCGGCATCGCTCACCAACAACGGCGGTGCGACCCGGATGGCGTCGGGGCGGACCGCGTTCACCAGGAGGCCGGCACCCAGCGCCAGCGCCGCCGCCTCCTTGGCCACCGGCTGCGCCAGTTGCGCGGCCAGGAGCAACCCGGCGCCGCGCACCGACACGACGCCGGGCAGGGCGGCGAGCCCGGCGGTCAGGAGCGCCCCGGCCCGTTGCGCCCGGCCGCACACGTCCTCGGCTTCCATCACGGCGAGCGTCGCCTTCGCCGCGGCGAGCGCCAACGGCTGGCCGCCGAACGTCGAGCCGTGGTCGCCCGGGCCGAAGGCCGCGGCCACCTCGGCGCGGGCCCAGCAGGCGCCGACCGGCATGCCGTTGCCGAGCGCCTTGGCCATCGTCACCACGTCGGGCTCGAGCCCCTGGGCCTGGAACGCGAACCAGTGGCCGGTGCGGCCGAGCCCCGTCTGGATCTCGTCGAGCATCAACAGCGCGTTGCGCTCGGTGCACAGCGCACGCACGGCGCCGAGGTAGTCCGAGCTCGGCACGACCACGCCGCCCTCACCCTGGATCGGCTCGAGCAGCACCCCGGCCACGGTGTCGGCGTCGAGCGCCTTGTCGAGCGCGGCGACGTCGTCGTAGGGCACGTGCACGAATCCCTCGGGCAACGGCACGAACGGCGCCTGCTTCTCGGGTTGGCCGGTCGCGGTGAGCGTGGCCAGCGTCCGGCCGTGGAACGCGTTGTCCGTGCTGATCACGACGTGGCGGCCGCTGCCGCCCCAGCGCCGGGCGAGCTTCAACGCGCACTCGTTGGCCTCGGCCCCCGAGTTGGCGAAGAAGACCTGACCGCCGGCCTGGCCGCTCCCGCCGTTGATCAGGCGGTCGATCGTGCGCGCCACCTCGGGCGCCAGGGTGTTGCCGTAGAGGTTCGAGACGTGCGAGAGCGTGCGCACCTGCTCCGCCACCGCGTCGGCGACGACGGGGTGGGCGTGGCCGAGCGACACCACCGCCAGCCCGGTGATGAAGTCGAGATACTCCTTGCCGTTCTCGTCGTAGAGCACCGTTCCCTCGCCGCGGACGAACGTCGCCGGCGGTTCGGCGTACGTGCGCATCAGCGCTTCACGCCCGGTGTCGCCGGTGGGGCCTGCGGCGCTCACGGCAGCACCATCGTTCCGACGCCCGAGTTCGTGAACAGCTCGAGCAGCAGCGAGTGCGGCACGCGCCCGTCGAGGATGTGGGCGCGGTGCACGCCCGCCCGAACCGCCCGCACGCACGCCTCCACTTTGGGCAGCATGCCGCCCTGCGCGTTGCCGCTGCGCACGATCTCGTCGATCACCTCGACCGAGGCTTGCTGGATGACCGTCGTGGGGTCGTCGGCCACCACCCGCAGGCCCTCGATGTCGGTCAGGAAGACCAGCTTCTCGGCCGCCAACGCCTCGGCCAGCGCGCCGGCCACGGTGTCGGCGTTGATGTTGTAGGCCTGGCCGGACGCGTCCGCCCCGATCGTCGCCACCACGGGGATGAGGCCCTCGGCCAGCAGGCGCTCGAGCATCGTCGGGTCGACCACCGACACGTTGCCGACGAAGCCGAGGTCGGCGTCGGTCGGTGCCGCCGTGATCAGCTTGGCGTCCTCGCCGGACATGCCCACGGCGAGCGGGCCGTGCACGTTGATGGCCGAGACGATGTCGCGGTTCACCTTCCCGACGAGCACCATCCGGGCGATGTCGAGGGTGTCCGCGTCGGTGACACGGAGCCCGTTGCGGAACTCGGTCTCCTTGCCGAGCCGCTTCATCAGCGCGCCGATCTGCGGGCCGCCGCCGTGCACGACCACCGGCAGGATCCCGACGGCCCGCATCAGCACGACGTCCTCGGCGAACGAGGCGAGGGGGTCCATGTCGCCCTGGCCGTCCGCCGCGTGCAGCGCGTTCCCGCCGTACTTGACGACGACGATCTTGCCCCGGAAGCGGTGGATGTACGGCAGTGCCTCGACGAGCACGGAAGCGGTCTTGGCGGCCGACGCCCGCTGCGCCCGGGTCACCTTCGGCGGGATGGCACCCGTCGGTTGGGTCGAGGCGCTCATGACGTCGTCTTGTTCTCATCGATGTAGCCGTAGCCGAGGTCGGTCCCGAGCACGACCGCCCGGCCGGCGCCCAGCCCAAGGTCGCAGTCGATCTGGATGTGGCGTCCCGCCATGTGGGCGGCGACGGCCGCCTCGTCGTGCGCCGAGGCGACCCCGTCGGCACACACGACGGTGCCCCCGTAGGCGACCGACACACGGTCGGGGTCGAAGGGCGTGCCCGCCGAGCCGAGCTCGGAGACGATGCGGCCCCAGTAGGGGTCGGCCCCGAAGAGCGAGCACTGCACGAGCATCGAGTCCGGCGACCTTGCGCGCGGCGACGTGGGCCGTCTCGTCGCTCGTGGCCCCCCGGCACGGTGACGTGGGCCACCTTGGTGGCGCCCTCGGCGTCGGCCACCATCTGCTCGGCCAGCGACACGCACGCCTCGGTCAACGCAGCGGTGAAGGCGGCCCGGGGCGGCGCCTCGCCCAGGCCACTGGCCAGGACGAGCACGGTGTCGTTGGTCGAGGTGCAGCCGTCGACCGTCATCGAGTTGAACGACGCGCCGACCGCCTCGTGCAGCGCCTGCTGCAGCGTGGCGGCGTCGACCGCGGCGTCGGTCGTGAGCACGGCCAGCATCGTGGCCATGTTGGGCGCCAGCATGGCGGCGCCCTTGGCCATGCCGCCGACGGTGAAGCCCTGGCCGGCGACGACGACCTCCTTGGGCACGGTGTCGGTCGTCATGATGGCGCGGGCCGCCGCGGCGCCGGCCTCGGCGTCGGCGCCCCGGGCGCCGACGATGGCGGACAGGCGCGGCTCGACCGTCTCGATCGGGAACGGGATGCCGATGAGCCCGGTCTGGCAGATGAGGATCTCTTCGGTCTGGGCGCCGAGGCCGCCCGCTATGGCGGCGCAGACCCGCTCGGCGGCGGACCGGCCCGGGCCGCCGGTCGCGGCGTTGCGCGTTCCCCGACGTGAGGACGACGCCGGCCGCCGCTGCCCTTGGATGCGGCGAGGTGGGTGCGGCTCACCTGGACGGGCGCAGCGGTGGCGAGGTTCGACGTGAAGACGCCAGCACACGTCACCGCCCGGCCGTCGGCGGTGGCGATGACGGCGACGTCGAGCGCGTCGTTCGCCTTGATCCCGGCGGAGCCGCCTGCGGCGACGAAACCCTTCGGCGCGGTGACGCTCACGGGTAGAGCCCCGCCATCGGCAGTCCGGCCGTCTCGGGAAGCCCGAGGGCGACGTTGGCGCACTGGATCGCCTGCCCCGAGGCGCCCTTCACGAGGTTGTCCAAGGCGCAGAGGGCGAGGACCCAGCCCGTGCGCGGGTCGACGCGGGCGGTCACGTGCGCCACGTTGGAACCCGACGTCGCCTTGGTGGACGGCGGGTCATCGGTGACCACGACGAAGGGCTCGGCGTCGTACGCCTCGTGCAGCGCGTCCATCACGTCGGTCGTGTGCAGGGTCTTCGTGGGACGGGCGTAACACGTGGCGAGGATGCCGCGCGTCATGGGCGCCAGATGCGGGGTGAAGAGGACCTGGGCGCCGAGGATCTGCTCCATCTCGGGGGTGTGGCGGTGCGTCAGGAGGCCGTACGCGGTGAAGTCCTCGTCGACCGCACCGAAGTGGAGGTTCTCCTTGGGGCCGCGGCCCGCACCCGAGACACCGGAGGCGGCGTCGACGACGATGCCGGTCGGCTCGATGAGGTGCTGGCGCAGGAGCGGCGCCAGCGCGAGGCCGGCTGAAGTCGGGTAGCACCCGGCGGCCGCGATCAACGTCGCGCCGTGCAGGTCGTCGCGGAACAGCTCGGGCAAGCCGAAGACGGCTTCGGACAGGAGCTCCGGCGCGCCGTGCTCCTCGCCGTACCACTCCGGGTAGAGGGCGGGGTCCTTCAGCCGGAAGTCGGCCGCCAGGTCGACGATGCAGCCGACCCGGGACCGGAGCTCGGGCACGAACTTCTGCGACGCACCGTGCGGGAGGGCGCTGAACACCAGGCCGAGGCCGTCGAAGACGCCGGGGTCGGTGTCCTCGTAGAGCAGGCCCGGATAGGCGGCCTGGAGGGACGGCGTGTGCCCGCCGACGGACTGCCCGGCGTGGGAATGGGCGGTCGCCACCCCGACCTCGAACTGCGGATGGGCGCTGAGCAGGCGCAACAGCTCTGCCCCGGTGTAGCCGGACGCCCCGGCGATGCCCACTTTCATCGCATCAGTATACATACTTCTGCATATTCATGCGGACGACGGGAGGGGCCCGATCGGGCGGTGCCAGTCGGTCGAGCGGGCCACGACGCGGAAGCCGAGGTCGTCGTTCACGGCGATCATCGGTGCGTTCTCCTCTGCGTTCTCGGTGTTGATGCGGCGGACGCCGGGATACAGCTCGTGCACGGCGAAGAGGTTGGCCAGCTTCATGGCGAAGCCGAGGCCATGGCCGCGGTGCTCGCGCATGACCAGCGTGTCGTGCTGGTACGCCGACTCGGGCGCGCCGAGCGGAATGGCGACCTCGGTATAGCCCACCAGCCGGCCGCTGCCATCGTGGCGCGCCGCCGTGATGACCTTGGCGCGGTTCTGCGCGGCCAACAACGCCTCGAGGGCGCGCACACGGGCGTGGTCCCAAACCTCCTCGTCGAGCTCCTCCTCCCCCGTCGGCACGTCGGTCGACATGCGCCGGCCGAGCTCGCAACGGTCATCGAGGTCCTCGCCGGGCCAGCGGTCGACGAACGTCTCCAGCGTGTAGCCCGACGGCGTCGCCCGCGGGTCCCGACGCAGCGCGTCGACCCGGGCCGCGTCGAGGGGAAGGTCGATCGATCGGCTCACCATGACGATCGCCACCGTGAAGCCGAGGTGGCGCGGCGAAGGGTGCCGCGGCGTCGACGTAGTCGGGGCGCAGCGGCGTCAGGTCCCGGCCGACGAGCTGGGTGCGGCCCGCGGCGGCCGCCATGGCCTCGGCCGCGGTGACGAGCGCCGTCCCGGCGCCGTGGCGACGGTGTTCGGGCCGCACGCGGACGTCGACCCGGGCGAGATGCAGGTTCTCCCGGCGGGAGAGCTCGAAGCCGACGATGCCGGCGACGACGCCGTCACGGCGCGCCACGAGGGGTCGCCGTTCGAACGGACCGTCGTCGTCGAGCGCCATGGCGTGCAGCTCCGCGTACTGCCATCCCGGGCCCTCGGGGTCGTGCTCGAAGTCGATGGCGTGCCAGACGGCGAACCACTCGTCGAACGCTGCGTGGTCCCGCGGGTCGATCGCCTCGACCTCGATGCCCGGGGATGCCCCGCTCATGGCGACGGCGGGGCGAGCTGCTTCTGCCAGAACGCGCCCTCGCTGACCACCTCGAAGCCCATCATCTCGTTCACGGCGATCATCGGCTCGTTCACCGAGGCGTTGCCCGTCTGCACCATGCGCACGCCGGGCGCCCGCTCGGCGAGGAAGTCGACGTTGGCCAGCTTGACCGCCAAGCCGAGCCGGTGCCCCCGGTGCTCGGGGTGCACCACTGTGATCATCTGCCAGGACTGCGCCGGCGTGTGGTCCGCCAACAGGAGCTCGGTCATGGCGACCAGCTGGCCCGAGGGCAGGTGTTGGGCGACTGCGACCAGCTTGCGCGCACCACGGGCCGAGAGCAGCACGTCGTTCTCGCGGAGGCGTTCCTCGTCCCAGGTCTCCGCCTGTCGCTCGCCGTCGCCGGCGGGCTCGTCGGTGGACATGACGCGCAGGAGGGTGCACTCGTCATCGAGGAACTCCGACGGCCACGGCGACTCGAACGTCAGCGTGCGGTAGTTCGCGGCGTCCGGGGCCCCGGCGACGACCTGGCGGAGTTCATCACGCCGGACCTGGTCCATCGGCACGCGGAGCTGGCGCAGGTTGCCGGACAGCGTCGCCTCGAACCCCATCTTGCGCGCGAAAGGCCGTGAAGGATGGTCGGCGGCCATCGACAGGGGCATGTCCACGATGCTGTTGAGCGAACGCCGGCCGTCGCCCAGGGCGCGTTCGACCATCTTGTCGACCAGGGCGGTCCCGGCACCGCGGCGCCGGTGGTCCGGGTGCACGGCCAGCATGATCTCGGTGCTGTGGGGATTCTCGAGCAGCGGGAACTCCATCGTGCCCACGCCGAGGATCGGCCCGGCACCCTCGCCGGCGGCCAGGAGCTCCCAGCGCCGGCTCTTGCCCTTGAACCGTGCGAAGGCACGGAAGTCCGGGAGCGTGAACCCGATCTGGGCGGGCCACTGCTCGGTGTCCGACGCCACGAAGACCGTGCCGAACTCGGCCAGGGCGCCCTCGTCGGCGGGGTCTATCAGCCGCACCTCCATCCGGCCACCTTGCCACGGCGCCGTGGGCGCGCGCCGTGCTCGCGGCGGGCTGGTTCAGCGCAGGACGGCGTCGAACTCCGCTTCGACCGCGCCGATGCACTGCGCGCGCAGCGCGCCGACCTCTTCGTCGGTCAGGGTCCGCTCGGGCGAGCAGAAGCGCAACCGGTAGGCCAGGCTGCGCGCGCCGTCGGGGATCCCGGTGCCGCGGTATACGTCGAACAGGCGCACCGACTCGAGCAGGTCGCCGGCGGCGGCGCGGAGCGAGTCCGCCACCACGTCGGTCCCGTAGCGGTCGTCGACCACGAGGGCGAGGTCGATGTCGGACGAGGGGAACCGGCTGACGGCGCCTCCAGCCACGACGCGGCGCGGCACGAGGATCTCGTCGAAGAGGAGCCCGAGGTCGACCTCGAGCCACCCGATGCGGCGGGCCACCGTGGCGTTGCCCGCCGTGCGGGTCAGGCCGAACCTGGTGGCGACGACGGGATCGACCTCCCCGACCGCGCCGATGACCAGGCCGTTGCGGCCGACGTCGTCGCTCACGGCGTCACCGTCGGCGGGTGGCACCACGAGGTACGCCGAGCGCGTCGGGTGCAGGCCCGGCAACGGAGCGAACGCACCGCCGGGAGGGATCAGGCGGACGCGGTCGAGGCGGAAGGCGTCGGCCAGCACGTGCCAGGCAGCGACGGCCTGCCGGGCATCGTCTTCTTCTTGGGCGAAGACCGCAGAGAGCAGCTCGCGCTCGCCGGGCAGCTCCGCCGTCTCGCGCCCGCCGGCACCGGCGCGCTCGACGAGGCGCGGCGCGCCGTCGCCGGGATGCGAGAACACCACGCCGACCTCGAAGAGGCGGACGTCGGGTTGGCGGCGGCTGGCGTTGTAGGAGAGCGCGCCGAGGAGGCCGGGGAGGAGGCTCCGGCGCAGGTACGGCTTCTCGGCGTCGATCGGGTTGGCGGCGCGCACCGCCGTGCCGGTCAGCCCGACGTTCTCGTCCTCGGTGGCCGAGACGAAGCTGTCGGTCCAGCCCTCCGAGACGCCCAGGCCGCAGAGCACGTCCTTGGCCAGGCGCCGTGACCGCTGGAGCGCGGTGAGGCCACCCGGTTGTGGCCACGTGGGCGTGTGCCGCGGCACGTTCGAGTAGCCGAACGTCCGGGCGATCTCCTCGATGACGTCGTCCACGCCGAAGGGCTCGGCGCGGACGTCGGGCCGGTTGGTCGGCACCTCGATCTGGAGTCGGTCGCCCTCCGCCTCGAGCACGGTGAACCCGATGGGCTCGATGAGCTCCGCGATCTCCTGCGCGCTGAGCTCGACGCCGATCTGGCGGTGGACGCGGGCGACGGGCACCGAGACGACGAAGGGCTCGGGCACGTCGCCGCGGACGTCGAGCATCCCGTCGGCCACCCGCAGGCCCGGCACGCTCTCGCGGAGGAGCTCGCAGAAGCGGTTGACCGAGGGCTCGATGCCCCACGGGTCGCACCCTCGCTCGAAGCGCGCCGAGGCCTCGGTGCGTAGGCCGAGGCGCCGTGACGTGCGCGCGATCGCCATCGGCGTGAAGTAGGCGGCCTCGAGGAGCACCTCGGTGGTGCTGGCCGAGATCTCCGACGACGCCCCGCCCATGATGCCGCCAACGCCCACGGGCGTCCCCTCGGCGTCGCAGATGAGGCAGTCGGCCCCGGTGTCGCCCAGGCTCCGTCCCGGCACCCCGACCGTGCGCTCGGTCCCGTCGAGGGTGACGAGCTTCTCCCCTCGTTCGGCCCGGCGCACGAGCAGCCCCCGACCCGGGAGCAGCGCGAGGTCGTAGGGGTGGGTGGGCTGGCCGAGCTCGAGCATGACGTAGTTCGACGCGTCGACCACGTTGTTGATCGGGCGCATCCCCGCCATGAGCAGGCGTCGGGCGATCCAG
This sequence comes from uncultured Acidimicrobiaceae bacterium, assembly GCA_963783995.1. GTDB lineage: Bacteria > Actinomycetota > Acidimicrobiia > Acidimicrobiales > RAAP-2 > Bog-473. The sequence continues at coordinate 1,238,539 of CAWAPU010000006.1, read as the reverse complement.
CGGGGCGAGGGGCCGACCGTCACGTCGTCGAGGACCGTCGCGGTGAGGCGCGGGCACAGGTCGAGGGACTCCACCGCCGCGGTGGCGGCCGACTCGACGGGGCGCCCACTCGGCCGGCGGGTCGGGCGGCTCGGGCTCGGCGAAGGGCAGCCTGAAGCGGGCGGCCAGGTCGCGGGCGATGCCCGACATCGACCAGGCGTCGGGGCGGTTGCCCTCGACGGTGATGTCGAAGACCACGTCGGGCTCGAGGCCGAGGGCCTCGGTCAGCGGCGTGCCGGGATCGCCGGGGGCCTCGTCGCCCAGGATGAGCAGCCCGGCGCCGTCGTCGGAGAGGCCGAGCTCCTTGCCCGAACAGAGCATCCCGTTGGACCAGACGCCGCGCATCTTGCGGCGGGTGATCTCGAAGGCGCCCGGCAGGATGGCGCCGACGGGCGCGAGCGGGATGCGGTCGCCCACGTCGAAGTTCCATGCGCCACAGACGATCTCCATCGGCTCGGCGCCGGCGTCGACGGTGACGAGCCGGATCTTGTCCGCGCCCTTGATCGGCGTCGATGGCCAGCACCTTGCGCCACGACGACGTCGCCCAGGCCCTCGCCGACGTGCTCGATCGCCTCGACCACGAGGCCGAGGTCGTCGAGCGCGGCGCGGCAGCGCCCCGACGTCGTCGGGGAAGGCGGCATAGTCACGGAGCCAGCTCAGTGGGGCGCGCAAGGGAGTCGGGAGGTCTTTCCGTTCGTCGGTGTGGTCAGGTCAGAACTGCGAGAGGAACCGGATGTCGTTCTCCACGAAGGAGCGCATGTCGGGCACCCCGTGGCGCATCTGCGCCAGGCGGTCGATGCCGAAGCCGAAGGCGAAGCCCGACCACTCGGCGGGGTCGATGCCGACGGCGAGGAAGACGGCGGGGTCGACCATGCCGCAGCCCCCGAGCTCGATCCAGCCCGTGTGCGAGCACGTGCGGCACCCCTCGCCCATGCAGATGGTGCATGTGATCTCGAACTCGGCCGACGGCTCGGTGAAGGGGAAGTACGCCGGGCGCAGGCGTGACTGCATGCCCGCACCGAAGTAGGCCTCGGTGAAGAGCTGGATCGTGCCGGCGAGGTCGCCGAAGGTGATGTCGCGGTCCACCACCAGACCCTCGATCTGGTTGAAGACCGGAAGGTGGCGGGCGTCGGGCGTGTCGAGCCGGTAGCACTTGCCCGGCATGACCGCATGGATCGGCAGGGTTGCGTCGCGCACCGCCGCCTCCATCAGGTGGATCTGCACCGGGGAGGTGTGCGTGCGCAACAGCACCGTCTCGGGCTCGCCGACCTCGAGGTAGATCGTGTCGTACATGTCGCGCGCCGGGTGCGACGGCGGGATGTTCAGCGCCTCGAAGTTGTACCAGTCCGACTCGGCCTCGGGGCCCTCGGCGACGGTGAAGCCCATGCCGACGAACACGTCCTCGAGCTCGGCCCGCGCCTGGCTGACGAGGTGGAGATGGCCGCGGGCGGGCGACGACGCCACGGCGGTGGGGATGACCTCGGTCAGGTCGAGCCGGTCCGCCCGCAGCGCCTCGGCGCGCTCGGCCTCGGCCAGCTCGCTCCGGCGGGCGGCCAGCTGGGCCTCGAGCGTGGCGCGCACCTCGTTGAGCCGCCGGCCGGCTTCCTTGCGCTCCTCTGGACTCAGCGACCCGAGCGTGCGATGGGCCCGGGTGAGCACGGAGCGCTTGCCCAGCAACTCGGTCTCCACCTCGGCGAGCGCGTCGGTCGACCCTGCGGCCGCGATCGCCCGCTCGCCGTCACCGGCGATGCCTTCGATGTCGAGCTCCACGTTGTCGGTCACCATGTCGATTCGTCCCCGGTGCCCCGGAATGTTACGTGCCTCGGCACCGCCGCCCCGACGCTGGCGGAACGCCTCGAACGCCACGACGGCGCTCGCCACGCCCACGTTGAGCGACTCGGCCCGGCCGGCCATCGGGATGGCGACGGCGCCGTCGAGGGTGGCGGACAGCGCGGGATCGAGCCCGGCCGACTCGTTGCCGAAGAACACCGCGGTCGGGACGGACCAGTCGAGCGCGGCGTAGTCCTCGCCGTCGCGCACGACGCTGGCCCGCGTGCGGAAGCCGGCTTCCGCGAGGCCGGGCCGCGGTCGCAGCCGGATCGTGCTGGACGGCGAAGGGGACGTGGAAGAGCGAGCCGGCGGATGCCGCGGACCGTCTTGGGGTTGTAGGGGTCGACCGACTCGGCGGCGAAGACGACCGCCTGTGCCCCCGAGGCGTCGGCCGCCCGCAGCACGGTGCCGGCGTTGCCCGGGTCGCGCACGTCGACCAGCACGATGACGAGGGCGCCGGGGTCGGCGCGGCGGCATCGGTGCGGCCGTGGCCGTGTCACGCGGGTCGCCGAGCATCGGGAGCATCGGGAGCACGGCGAGGACCGGCTGGGGTGTGACGGTGTCGGCGACGCGCTCGAGCACCCCGGGCGACGAGCGGGAACACCCGCGCCCCGGCTGCGCTGGCGCGACGGCAGACCTCCTAGGTGGCGGGATCGGCGTCGCCGGCCGGCGCCACGTAGACGGACTCGACCGGCGCACCCGCCTCGAGCGCGCAGCGGAGCAGCTCGGCTCCCTCGGTGACGAAGGCGCGCTCGGCCCAGCGCGCCGATCGCTTCTGCAGCAGCCCGCGCAGCCGGCGGACCCGCCGGTGCGTGAAGGCCAGCCGCTGGGTCAGGAAGCGACCTCGGCGACGGGCGCGTTGGCCAGCGCATCCTGCGCCGTGCTCACGAGTGCGGCAAAGGCGGCCGGCTCACTCACGGCGAGGTCGGCGAGCACCTTGCGGTCCACCTCGACGCCCGCCAGGTGCAGGCCGTTGATGAGGCGGCTGTAGCTCATGCCGTTCTGGCGCGCTCCGGCGTTGATGCGCTGGATCCAGAGCTTGCGGAAGTCACCCTTGCGTGCCCGCCGGTCGCGGTAGGCGTACTGCATCGAGTGCATGAGCTGCTCATTGGCGGCCCGGTAGGAACGGCTCTTGTTCCCGTAGTACCCCTTCGCCTGTTCGAGAACGGCGCGGTGGTGCTTGCGGCCGTGGACGGACCGCTTCACTCTGGCCATGGGGGTGCTCCTCTCTTCGGGTTTTCTGATTCGTCGCGATCAGCGCCAGGGGTACCGGCGCGAGGCGGGGATGTGGTTGGTGTCGGTGGGGTGGGTGGCTTGGAGTACGACGCTCAGATGCCGAGCATCCGGCGCGTCGCCCGCTCGTCCGCCTTGGAGATGTCCGTCTCGCGCCCGAGGCGCCGCGTGCGCACGCTGCTCTTCTTCTCGAGAATGTGCGAGCGGAACGCCTTGCGGCGGCGCAACCGGCCGCTAGCGGTCACCTTGATCCGCTTGGCGGCACCCCGGTCCGTCTTCATCTTCGGCATGGCGTCATCCCTCTTCGGCTGACGCCGCGACTTCGCTGACTGCACCCGTATCCCCGACCGGAGCACTGCCGTTGGCGTTCGCCTCGGCACCGGCAGAGGAACCCTCTGAAGCCGGCACGGCGGACTTGTCGACGCGCTGTTGGTTCGAGGCCCTCGACTGGGCGGCCTGGCGGGCCCGCTTGTCGGGGGCGAGCACCATGATCATGTTGCGGTTGTCGAGCTTCGGCTCGGCCTCGACCTTGGCGATGCCCTCCATCTGCTCGGCGATGCGGTCCAAAATCCGCTTCCCGTGCTCGGGGTGGTACACCTCGCGGCCCCGGAACATGATCGTGATCTTGACCTTGTGCCCTTCGTTCAGGAACTTGGCCACCTGACGGGTCTTGGTGTCGAAGTCGCCGGGCCCGATTTTCGGCCGGTACTTCATCTCCTTGATCCCGACGTGGACCGTCTTGCGCCGGCTCTCCTTGGCCCGCTGGGCCTCGTCGAACTTGAACTTGCCGAAGTCCATGATCCGGCAGACCGGTGGGTTGGCCATCGGGGCCACCTCGACGAGGTCGAGGTCGAGCTCCTTCGCTATGGCGAGGGCCTCGGGCAGCGGCTTGATGCCGAGCTGCACACCGTCGGGGTCCACGAGCCGGACTTCACGGGCACGGATACGGTCGTTGATCCGATGCTCTGTTGTGGTTTCAGCGACGATGCGGCATCACACCTCTCACTCGGGCCCGCGGTCCTTCCGTGGGCCAATCGGTGGAGCGGAGCCGACCCGCGGGCAGGGCCCGCGTCGGAGACGATCGACCTGGCGCACGGGTACTCACCAAGACGGCGAGGGGGTGGCCAGGTGGAGGCGCTCGCAGAGGAGGCCCCGCTTCCATGTAGTCAAGGCACATACAGTACCAGCATGAGCAGCATCTGGACACCGTCGGGCGAGCATTTCCCCAAGGAGGAGGGGCCGGGCGCCGCCGAGCAGCCCCTCGCCCAGCCCGGCGACACCGACGTCACCCAACCGTCACCGGACGAGGCCGAGGCGGCGGTCGAGGCCATGCGGGCGCAACTGGCCAACACCCCCGCCGACATCGTCGTGGCCAACCATTGCTACGGCCTCTTCGAGCTCGCCGCCATCTACCTCTCCCAGGTCCCGCCGGCGCTCGTCCAGGCCCGACTGCCCATCGACGCCCTCGGCTATCTGCTCGACGGGCTGAAGGGGCGCCTGGGCGAGGCCGAGCCTGCCCTGGTCGATTCGCTCTCGCAGTTGCGCCTGGCCTACGTCAGCCTCGAGGGGGCCGAACGGACCGACTCGGAGAACTCGGCAAACTCCGGGGGCGACGGGACCCCCTAGGCCGGGAGGGTCAGGATCCCGCGGGCCTCGTCGAGGCCGCGGTGGCCGGGGACGACGTCGAAGGCCACCGGCGTCCCCACGTCGATCCGCCGGCTGCCGTCCGCGATGGCGGTGGCGTGGAAGTCGTAGGGCGAGCCGTCGTCGTCGACCACGGTGCCGAGGCCACGGGTCGGGTCGAAGGAGGCCACACGCCCGAGGTGCGGCCCGGCGACGCCGACGGGGCCGCCCACGTCAGTGGACGATCTTGGAGAGCGGGATCTCCAGGATGTCCGTCGCCCCCTGGTCCCGCAGCGCCGGGATGAGCACGTTGATCTCCGCCTTGGGCACCACCGTCTCGAGCGCGAACGCGCCGCCGCCGGAGAGTTCCGAGATGGTCGGGGCGCGCATGGACGGCAAGACGGCGAGGACCGCATCGAGGTTCTCCGCCGAGACGTTCAGCTTCACGAGCACCTTGCCCCGCGCCTCGAGGGTGCCCTGGAGCAGCGTGTGGATCTGCTCCATGGCGTGGCGCTTCTCGGGGTCGTCGGCCGACTTGGGGTTGGCGATGAGCTCGGTGTGCGACACGAGCAGCGTCTCGATCACCTTGAGGCCCGCGGCACGCAGCGCGCTCCCGGTCTCGGTCATGTCGACGACGGCGTCGGCGATGTCGGGCACCTTCGCCTCCGTGGCGCCGTAGGACAGGGCGATCTCCGCGTCGATGCCGTGGGCCTCCAGCGTGCGCCGGGTGAGCTCGGGGTACTCGGTGCTCACGCGCAGGCGGCCGGGCCGGTCGGCCACCGAGGCGGCTAGCTCGGCGAGGGACGTGGCGGGCGAGTCGGCGCCGACCGCCAGCACGATGCGGGCCGGATTCGACGTGTTCTTCGAATACGAGAGCTCCCCGAGGGAGACGACCTCACTCCCCCGCTCCTCGATGCAGTCGCGGCCGGTGATGCCGAGATCGAACAGCCCGTCGGCGATGTACACCGGGATCTCCTGCGGGCGCAGGATGCGCACCTCGTCGATGCGCGGGTCGTCGACGGTGGCGCGGTAGGCCACATCCGAGGCGCGGTTCACGGCCAGATCGGCGTCCTCGAACAGCTGCATCGTGGCGCGTTCGAGCGAGCCCTTGGGAAGGACGAGGCGAAGCATGGGGCTAGATCTTCGCAGAACTGAGGCGGCCCGAGCGACGCTCGGTGGGGCAAGCTGGGGCCGTGCCGCCCCCCTACGACGCCATGAACTTCCTGAACCTGCTCGGGATCGAGCTCTCCCCGCTCGACCCGGAGCACTACCCCATCGCCCGGGTGACCGTGCGCCACGACCTGATCGCAGGCACGGGCTACCTGTGGGCACCCGTCGTCATCACGCTGGCCGACGCGCTGTGCGCCTTCGGCGTGAACCACCACTGGCCGGAGGGGGCGAAGAGCTTCACGACGGTGGACAGCTCGGCCAACTTCATCTCGAGCGCGCGGGAGGGGGACCTCGTGATGGCGACGGCGGCGCCCCTGCACACCGGCCGCACGACGCAGGTCTGGGACGCCAAGGTGACCAACGAGACGACCGAGAAGTTGATGGCGACGTACCGCTGCACGCAGCTGATCCTGTACTGAGCAAGCGCAGCCCCTCCGGGCAGCTCGCGGCGGGAAGTGGCGTCGCGGAGGGGCTGGCTGACCGCGTGGAGCCCGTCAGTTGGCCGCCGGAACAGGCCGCGGCGAGGGCGTCTGGCGAGGGCGCGAAGGAGCGTCAGCCGCCGCCGCCGCCTCGGGCGCCGGCTGGCCCCGAAGGAGACGCCGTTGCCAGCGGTCGCGGTCGAAAGGTACGGGGTCCGTGGAGTTCACGAATTCCGCGATGAGTCGAGCGAAGCGCTCTGGATCGACGTGGTGGGGGAAATGCCCGGCTTCGTCGAAGATCTCGAGCCGGCTGCCTGGGAGCGCGGCCTGCGCCAGCCGAGCGTGACCGAGCGGGATGATCGCATCGTGGCGGCCCCAGACGATGAGCGTCGGCACCCCTTCGGCGAGATAGGCGCGATCGAGCATGGTGATCACCTGGCCCTGCCAGTCGACGCCCGAACGGAGCGTGCGAAGGATGGCGCGTCGAGCCTGCGTGTCGGGGAGGGCGTCGAAGACGGCCAGTATCTCGACCGCGTCACGTCCGAGCGCCGTGTCCAGGCTGCGCAAGAGGCTGGCACCGGCGCGACTGAGTGCACGCACCGGCGGCAAGCCCAAGAACGGCATCAGGATCTCGGCGCCCGGCACCGCGGCGAAGCGCAGGAGCGGGCTGACCGTTCGGCCGACGCCGCCGCTGCCGACGAGAACGAGGCGTTCGCAGCGTTCGGGAAACTGGTAGGCGAACTGCGCGGCGACGCCTCCCCCGAGTGAGTGTCCGACGACGGTCACCCGCTCCACTCCGAGTATCGACAGGAGGTCCCGCATGCCATTGGCGAATCCGGCGATCGTGTAATCGGCCCGCGGCTTTTCGGATCGCCCGTGTCCCAGGAGATCCGGCGCGATGACGGTGTGGTCGCGGGCGAGTTGGTCGAAGACCGGACGCCAGGTGTCCGAGCTGTCGCCGATGCCGTGCACGAGCAGCAAGGCGGGGCCGGTACCCGCCATGACGTAGGCCCGCCGGTAGCCGTGCACCGTGACGTAGCGGACGCGAAATGGCCCTTCCCGGCGGACGCCGGGCCGGAAGCGGATCTCCGTCGGATCGATGCTGCCCGGTGGCGTCGCAGGCAGCGACGCGTCCATCGCCTCGTCCCGTTTCGCCGATGACTCGTCCATGAACGACCCAGGCCTCACCGTGTTCTCGTCAGGCGGACCTCTGCCCGCTCAGGACACGGTACGGACCACGCATGTCGACGCAGTGTCCGCGCTGTGAACGCTCGATGAACCGGTCGGCGCGGCCGCTGGTTAGCTGGCCACCCCCACGATCGGTGCGTTGAGCTTGATGCCGCCGGTCGAGCCGTAGAAGGGCAGTCCGTTGGCGCCGGTCGGGAAGGCGAAGATGCCGCCGTCGGAGCCCGAGAGGTAGTAGCCGCCCTGGACAGTGGTCATCCCGACGATCGGCTTGTTCAGCTTCGAGCGAACCCGTCGAGCCGTAGAAGGGCGGCCCCGAGGGGCCCGTCGGGTAGGCGAAGATGCCGCCGTCGGAGGCGACGAGGTAGTACTGCCCCGCCGTCGTGGCGCCGATGGCGACGACCGGCTTGTTCAGCGAGACGCCGCCAGTCGAGCCGAAGAACGGCGCGGCGGAGCCGTAGTTGAAGACGCCGCCGTCGGAGGCCACGATCCAGTAGCCGAGCCCGTTGGGGGCCGACGCGATGCCGACGACCGGCTTGTTGAGCGGGATGCTGCCCGCAGAGCCGAAGAACTGCGCGTCGCCGAAGGCGAACACCCCGCCGTCGGACGCCACGAGCCAGTAGCCGCCACCGTCGGGCGTGACGGCCATGCCGACGATCGGCTTGTTGAGCGGCTTGCCGCCCATGGAGCCGTAGAACTGGGCCGAGCCGTAGGCGAAGACGCCGCCGTCAGACGCCACGAGGTAGTAGCCGTCGCCGGCGGGCATGGTCCCGATGCCGACGATCGGCGCGTTCAGGTGCGTGCCGCCGAGCGAGCCCAAGAAGGGGGCGCCGGTGCCGTAGTTGAAAACTCCCCCGTCGGACGCCACGAAGCGATAGCCGCGAGCGGGCCATCGGCGACATCGTGTTGTACGCGAACTCGCTCGAGGCGTTCGTGGCGTAGCCGACCGACATGCACGCCCAGTCGGAGATGCAACTCACGGCCTGCTGGCCGGCCTCCGGCGATGCGTACGCGTAGTCCGCCGGGACGGCCATGACCCACGCAGTGCCGTTCCAGGTGAAGGCATCGTTCTGGTACGTGTCGAGGTTGGAACTGTTCGTGAAGTACGAACCCCACCGCCGCACACGACGTCGCGGCGACGCAGCTGACCCCGTACATGTAATTGCCCAACCCGGCGCCGCCGAAGTTCGAGCTTGGCGTCACCGACCAACTCGACCCGTTCCAAATCTCCATGAGCGTCACGTAGCTGTTGTCTTCGGTGATGCCGTCGCTGTTGGGCGTGTAGCCGGAGCCGACGGCGGCGCAGAACCCGGATCCGGTGCACGAGACGGCGTCCAAGTAGTTGTCGGGTGCGCGTCGGCGTCGACGAGTTCGGAGCCGCGACCCAGGCGCCGCCGTTCCAGTTCTCGAACAGGACGGTGTCCGTGGACCCGACGTAGTAGTCGCCGACCGCGGCGCAGAAGGTCGACGAGCTGCAGGACACTCCGTTCAGCTCGCCGTCACTCCAGTCCCCGGCTGACGCGATCGACCAGGCGGAGCCGTTCCACTCCTGAGTCAGCGGCGTGTAGGCGTCGCCGACCGACTGCCAGCCCGTCGCGAGGCAGAAGGTGAGGCTGGTGCAGGACACCGCCTCTAGGACGCTTGACGTGGTGGTCGAGGGGGCGGGGATCGTCCTGCACCGTCCAGGACGAACCGTTCCACGTCTCGGCGAAGTTCGTGCCCGTGTCGGCGGATCCGACCGCGAAGTCGCCCACCGCCTCACAGAATGTCGAGGTGACGCACGAGACGCCGTCGAGATACGTGTCGGACGCGCTGGCCGGCGTAGCCATGGGAACCTCGCTCCACGACGAGCCGTTCCATTCCTCACCGAATGCGAGAGTCGTTCTCGATGTCGTACCCGACGCTCATGCAGAACGTCGATGTGGCACAGGACACACCTTCGTTGTAGTAGTTGTCGCTCGACGTGGAGTCGTGCGTCGTCGCCGGCTGCCAGGTCGTGGGCAGCACGGTCGGCGGCGACGTGAGCCGGTGCGGCTTCGCCGCCGAGGCGGGCCCGGTCAGCTGGCTCGGTTGTGACGTGGCGGCGTGCGGCTGTGTCGGCGAAGCGGCGGCACCGCCCCGTACGGTGGGCGGTAACACCGGGGCGTGGGGCGGGGCGGCCGGCGGCGGGACCGGTCCAAGCCAGTCCCAGCGCGGCCACAGCGCACGTCGCAACCCCTACTACCGACGCGCGCGTGAGAACCCGAGTGATCTTGCGCATCGCTGAACCTCCCGGCCCGTAGGCCCCTCCGAACGATGACTGTCAACGGACGCTAATAGCTCAGGTGGCGCTGCTCAAGAACCGTGGCCGTCTCCGAACGAGCGGACGCCGTCGTCCGGGGGGGCAACGCGCGCTACGAAAACGGAGCGCTGCGCAGCAGTCGCACCATCTCGATGCCGGTGTGCGCGGCTTCGCGTCCCTTGTTCGCTTCGTCGGGCTCCGAACGCTCGAGGGCCTGCTCGAGCGTGTCCGTGGTCAAGACGCCGAAGACGACCGGGACGCCGGTGTCGAGTTGGACACGCTGGATCCCCGATGCGCACTCCCCCGCCACGAAGTCGTAGTGCCCGGTGTCACCGCGGATGACGGCGCCGAAGCACAGCACCGCATCCACCTTTCCCGCCTGGGCGAAGGCGCGGCGCCACGAGTGGCAGTTCGAAGGCGCCCGGTGCCCAGGCGACCGTGATGTCGCGTGGGGCCGTGCCGGCGTCGGCCAGGGCGGCGAGGGCGCCGTTGAGCAGCCGCAGCGTGATCCCACCGTTGAAGAGCGCACAGGCCACGCCGACTCTGAGCCCGGTCCCGTTGGTCTCGCCTCGCACCTGCGTGCCGACCTGGGCCGCGATGTCGTCGTAGGCGCCCTCGGGGAGGGCGACGAGGTCCGGGCCGGCCATCAGCGCGGTGGGTCGGGTGTCGGGAGGGTCACGTCCTCAATGTGTCACAGGACGTCGTCGAGCCCGTGGAGCAGGTGGCCCATCCGCTCACGCTTGGTGCGCAGGTACGCGATGTTCTCGGGGTTGGCCGACGTCTGCAGCGGAACCCGCTCGGTGATGTCGAGCCCGAAGCCCTCGAGGCCGCCGTACTTCACGGGATTGTTCGTCATGAGGCGCATCGTGGTGACGCCGAGGTCGACGAGCATCTGGGCGCCGATGCCGTACTCGCGGCTGTCGACGGGCAGGCCCTGCTGGAGGTTGGCGTCGACCGTGTCGTGACCTTGCTCCTGCAGTTGGTAGGCGCGGATCTTGTGACCGAGCCCGATGCCGCGCCCCTCGTGGCCGCGCAGGTAGATCAGGACGCCGCGCCCCTCCTGCTCGATCATGTCCATGGCGGCATGGAGCTGGGGCCCGCAGTCGCACCGCAACGAGCCGAACACGTCGCCGGTGAGGCACTCGGAGTGCACCCGCACGAGCACGTCGTCCGCGCCCGCCACGTCGCCCATCACGAGGGCGAGGTGCTGCTCGTTGTCCAGCACCGACTCGTAGACCAAGGCGCGGAACTCACGTCCCTTGGCCGGGATGCGCGCCTCGGAAACCAGCCGGACGAGCTTCTCGTTCTGGCGCCGGTACCGGATGAGGTCCGCGATCGAGATGAACGGGAGGCCGTGCTTCTTGGCAAAGGCCTCTAGCTCGGGGAGTCGGGCCATCTCCGACTTGTCCTCGGTCACGATCTCGCAGAGCACGCCCGCCGGCGACAGGCCGGCAGACCGGCTGAGGTCGACCGTGGCCTCGGTGTGCCCGGCGCGCTTGAGCACGCCGCCGGTCCGGTAGCGCAGCGGGAAGATGTGCCCGGGACGGTTGAGGTCGTTCGGCCGGGTGTTCGGGTCGATGAGCGCCGCGATGGTGCTGGACCGGTCCGCCGCGGAAATGCCGGTGGTCGTGCCGTGGCGGTAGTCCACGCTGACGGTGAACGCCGTGCGCTGGGCCTCGGTGTTCGCCGTGACCATGAGCGGCAGGTCGAGCAGGTCGGCCCGCTCGGGCAGGAGCGGGACGCAGATCACCCCGGACGTGTGGGCCAAGAAGAAGGCGATCTTCTCCGGCGTGGCCGCCTCCGCCGCCATCACGAGGTCACCCTCGTTCTCCCGGTCCTCGTCGTCGACCACGACGACCATGCCGAGTTTGCCAATGGCCTCGATGGCCTCCTCGACGGGCGAGAACCCCATCAGGCCGCCACCTCCACCCGGAGGTCTTCACCGATCTGTTCAACCGACACCAGTCGTCCTCTCCACACGTCTCCAATTGTGCCAGCCCCGGGGCCCGCGAAAACCGGCCTGGCGTCGTCGCCCCCGAAGAGCAACGGTGCGAGGTAGAGCACGTAGCGATCCACCAGGCCGGCGGCGTGAAAATCGTGGGCCACGGTGGCGCCGCCCTCGACCAGGAGCTGGAGCACGCCGCGGTTGCCCAGCTCGTCCAGCACGCCCCTCAGGTCGCCCTCGAGCTCGAGGGCCGGGAGCACCTTCGCCCCCGCGGGCGCCTTGCCGAGCACGACGCGGAGCGGTTGGACCTCCGGCGGTACGTCGGCCAGCCTGACGGTCAGTTCGGGGTCGTCGGCCCGCACCGTGCCCGCCCCGACCAGCACGGCGTCGGAGTGCGCCCGCAGCCGGTGCGCGTCACGGCGGGCGGCCTCGCCGGTGATCCAGCGGCTGCTGCCGTCCGGCGCCGCCGTGCGGCCGTCCAGGCTGGCCGCCATCTTCAGGACGACCCAGGGCTGGCCCGTGGTCCGGTGCTTGAGATACGGCGCCAGCTGCTCCGCCACCTCGTCCCCCGCCACGCCGACGGTGACGTCGATACCGGCTTCGCGGAGCGCCGCGACACCTCGCCCGGCGACCCGTTGGTCGGGGTCCTCGATACCGACGACGACCCGGGCGACGCCCGCTTCGATGATGGCGTTCGTGCAGGGCGGCGTCCGTCCCTGGTGGGCGCAGGGTTCCAGCGTCACGTAGAGCGTGGCGCCCCGAGCCGCCTCGCCCGCCCGGGCCAAGGCGGTCACCTCGGCGTGGGGGCCGCCCGGCGGGGCCGTGGCGCCCTCGAAGAAAGCCACGACGTCGCTGCCGGCGGTCGCGGGGACGATCACCGCGCCCACCCAGGGGTTCGGCGCGGTGGCCGTGCGGACGGTGGCCGCCAGCGCCATGGCCCGGCGCATGTGCTCCACATCATCCATCAGCGGGCCCGACTCGGGATGAAAGCCCGATCTCTGTGAGTGTCATACCCCTGGCGTATCGTGACTGGTGGGGTCGGACTGGCCCTTCGGGCAGCCTTCGGGCACAGCCGAGAGGAATCTGGGGTTGGCCGATGAAGCTGTCGGCTTCAGCCGTCAGAGATGTCACGGTCACGTCCTCGTCTGGGTCGATCTCCCGGCCCGGGTGCTGTGGGCAATTGTAGAACACGTTTCAGTTTTTGTCGAGAGGCGCTGGTCAGAGCGTCCTCGATGTCTGCGTGAGGAGTGCAATCAGCCCGGTGACGTCGGGGAGGATCGCCGTGTGGGACGCCGCCATGAGGGTCTCCTCGTCGTGGGCGCCGCTGAGAACCCCGATCACGGCCCCGGCGCCCGCCGCCGTCCCCGCCTCGAGGTCGCTGACCGTGTCCCCGACCACGGCGACGTGGGCGGGGTCCTCGATCCCCAGGCGCGCCATGGCGCCCAGGACCAGGTCGGGTGCCGGCCGGCCCCGCCCGACGTCGGCGGGCGAGAGCGCGAGGTCGATCTCGTCACGCCAGGCCAACGCGTCGAGCACGGCGTCGCGGGTCGACGGGGCGAAGCCGGTCGTGAGGCAGACCCTGACCCCGCGGGCGCGCAGGTCACGCAACACCGCCGCCGCCCCGGCGATCGGCTCGATGCGGCCGGACGCGACGATGGCCTCGTACGACGAGGCGAACTCCGCGGTGGCCCGACTCGCCTCGTCGGCTCCGAGCAGGCGGGCGAACACGTCGGCCTTGGACCAGCCCATCGTCTCGCGCACGAAGTGATGGGCGGCTTCGTACTGCGGCGTGCCCTCGGTGATCCCGACGGCGGCGAGCGCGTCGTCGAAAGCCGACTCGACGGCGCCGTCGTCGCGCACGGTCGTGCCCGCCATGTCCAGACAGGCCAGGGCGTACGGCCCGATCACGCGGCGACCCCCGCCGCCCTCAGGGTGTCCTGGGCGATGGCGGGCGAGCACGTCATGCCTCGTCCGCCGGGTCCGGTGACGAGCCAGACGCCGTCGTCGATCTGCTCACGCAGGCACACGGCGCCGTCGGTGCACTCCACGTAGACGCCTTCCCAGCGGCGCCGGATGGGCGGCGGTGCCGCGCCGAGGATCCGGCCGGCCCGGGCCAGCAGCTCGGTCGTGGGGTCTTCGGTGAGCGCGAAGTCGAAGGGCTCGTCGTAGGCGTGCGTGTCGCCGATCGTGAGGCCGCCGTCGGGACGCTGGACCAGGAGCAGCTGCAGGCGATGCGCCGCCCCGACGTCGTTCTGCGGGCCAAGTTCGTGGCGCGGCGCGTGCTCGTAGGCCGGGTAGTACCGCAGTGAGTCCGCGTCGGCGATCGACGTGGTGAGGCGCGCGTCGAAGGGCTGTGTCTCGAACATCTGGAGCCGCACCCGCCGCAGACGGCCGGCGAAGGGTGCGGCCGCCGGGAGGTGGTCGTACGCCGCGCCGGTCGCCACGACGACGAGGTCGCCGCTCCAGCTGGTCCCCGACGTGTCGACGGCGGCACGGGGTGCGGTGACGCTGACGCGCCGGCCGGGGTGGAAGCGGTAACGGTCGCCGGCCGTGGCCTCGAGATACGCACGCAGGGCGTCGGGGGCCCGACGGGGCTCGACCACGGCGTCGAGCTCGCAGTGCAGCGCGCCGGTCACGTCGCCGCGGACGGCGGGGTTGCGGGCGCGTGCCTCGTCGGGCTCGAGGAAGGTGATGGCCCGCGCCGCTGCGTCGGCGTGTCGTGCGAAGGCCTCCATCACCGCACGCTCGGTCGCCGTCGTCGCCACCGTCAGCGAGCCCGTCGGCCGGAAGCCCACATCGGGGACGAGCGCCCCGACCTCCGCCCAGCGGGCCCGGGCGCGTCGGGCGACATCCAGCTCGTCACCGCTGCGGCGGCCGCTCACCCAGACGAGGCCGAAGTTGCGCACGGACGCGCCAACGGGTGCGGCGTCGGCGTCGAGGTGCTCCACGCTGAAGCCCGCGGCGACGAGCTCGAGGGCGTGCCACGTCCCGATGATGCCGGCGCCGACGACGACGGCCTTGGGCGTCGACGACGTCACGTCCAGGTGTGCGCCGTGCGTCCGATGGCCGTGCGGATCTCCTCGGCCGCTTCCCACGGTCGGTCGTGGCCGAAGACCGCGCTGCCGGCGACGAACACGTTGGCACCGGCCCGGGCCGCGACCGGGGCCGTCTCGGGGTCGATGCCCCCGTCCACCTCGATGTCGAGCGAAAGCGCGTCGGCCTCGACCGCGGCACGGACTTGCGTGACCTTGCTCATCACGTCCGCGATGAAGCTCTGCCCGCCGAAGCCCGGGAACACGGTCATGCACAGGACGAGGTCGACCTGTGACAGGTAGGGCTCGACCGCCTCGAACGGCGTGTCGGGATTGAGGGCCAGCCCGGCGCGCAGCCCGAGGCCGCGCATCTGCGTGATGAGCTCGTCGGTGTCGCCGATCTCGACGTGCACCGTGCAGCCGTCGGCCCCCGCCCGTGCGAAGTCGGCGAGATAGCGGCCGGGCTCGGTCATCATCAGGTGGCAATCGAAGAACAGTGGCGTGTGGCGACGCAACGAGGCCACGACGGGTGGGCCGATCGTGACGTTGGGGACGAAGTGCCCGTCCATGACGTCGACGTGCAGCCAGTCCGCCGCCGGCGCCACCTCGCCCACCTGCTCGGCCAGCAGGCCGAAGTCGGCCGAGAGCACGGAGGGGGCGATGCGCACGTCGCCGAACCGTCCCGCGTCGCGAGCGGCGCCGGTGGAGGGGTCTCCCGTCACGGACCGCCGTCTCCGCTCAGGTGAAGCGGGCCCAGCAGAGAATGCGCCGGAACCCGTAGAAGTACGGCTCCCGCTCCCCGAGTTCTTCGATCAGCCGCTCGCGGTAGCGCTCGATGAACTCGTCGAAGAGCTCGGGGCTCAGGCGCTTGCGGTACGGCGTGAGCAGGGTCCCCATGACCCATTCCACGACCTCGCCGGTCGACTCCAGCTCATGGCCGTAGACCTCCATCCGCACGACCTGGTCCTTGGCGCCCAGTTCGTAGAGGAGGTCGGCGTAGAGCTCCGGGGAGAGCACGTAGCGGCCCCGGTCCTCGGGGACGTCACCGTCCAGCGCGTCGATGAACGGCGACTCGTTGGCCACGGCGTGCGCCAGGACGTGCGACGGGTGCCGGAAGTTGGACGGCACCTGGAACGCGAGCTGCCCGTCGGGGGCCAGGGCCGTGCGCATTCGGGCCAGCAGGTTGAGATGGTCGTCGATCCATTGCAGTGACGCATTGGCGAAGACCAAGTCGACGCCTTCGTCGAGCCAGGTCGCGATGTCACCCTGCACGAACGAAAGGCCGGGCACGTCACCGTGGGCGGCCTGGGCGCGCTCCAGCATGGCGGCCGAGGAGTCGACGCCGACCGTCTCCTTCGCCTCCATCTCCTGGTGCAGGATCTTGGTGAGGTCGCCGGTCCCGCAGCCGAGGTCCACGACGCGACCGCCGGGCACGGGGTGACACAGCATCAGCAGGTCGTCGAACGGCTGCTGACGTTCCGAGCGGAAGCGCTCGTATTGGTCGGGGCTCCACCCGTCGATCGGCGTCACGGTCACCGGGCTCATGTTTAGTCCGTCCCGAGACGCTCGCTCGCCGCGGGCCGGATACCGCGGAGCCACTCTTCAGCTGACATGGGGGAACGGCTCTCGGGCTGCACCCGTCGCAGCTCCAGAAATCCCTCCCCGGTCGCGACCAGGGCGCCGTACAAGGTGCCCGGTGGAACGGAGCCGGCGGTGGGCCGCCCGTCGTCGCCGGTCGGGTCCGCCGCCGTCACCTCGAGCACGCCCAGGCGCTTCCCGCGGAACGTCGTCCACGCGTGTTCGAGCCGCACCACCCTGTGCAGCTCTATCGCCGGCCGGGCCCAGTCGAGATGCAGGTCCTCCTTCGTGATCTTCTGGGCGATCGTGGGCTCGCCACGCTGAGGTTGTGGCTCCGGCATGCTCGCGAGACCGTCCGTCAATTCCTCGACCAGCAGGTCGCACGCGACGTCGACGAGCTGGATCCGCAGGTCGGACAGCGTGATCTCGTCGTCGACGGGCACCACGCGTTCCGCGTAGACGTCGCCGGTATCGAGTCCCGTCGCGACCTGCATGAGGCACACGCCGGTCGCCGCGTCGCCGGCGAGGATCGCCCGCTCGACCGGCGCCGCACCCCTCCAGCGGGGCAGCAGCGAGAAATGGACATTCACCATCGGCAGTTGTTCGAGGATGGCCGAAGGGATGATGCGACCGAACGCCACCACGACGGCGAACTCGGCGTCGATTCCCTCCAGGTCCTTCATGTCGTGACTCACCGGGATGCCGAGCTCGAGGGCGGCCTCCTTGACCGGGCTCGGGGTCGCGTGCCCACCTCTCCCCCGTCGGCGGTCCGGGCGCGTCACGCACAACACCACGTCGTGGCCGGCGCCGACGAGCGCGTGGAGCGGGCGCACCGCCATCTCCGGCGTGCCGAGGTAGGCGATGCGGGCCATGGCAGTCACCGTAGGACAGGCGACGACACGCGGGCCGGAACCGCCGGCGTGACGACTAGCGCGAGAAGAGGGTCGAGAGCCCGTCGGGGTCCGACGGAGCCAGGTCGAGCGTGCGGCTACGGAGGATCTTGAGCGCTTCCTTGCGCTGGTCCTCGTTGAGCCGCTCGACGAGCAGGATGCCGTCGAGATGGTCCAGCTCGTGTTGGAAGACGCGCCCTTCGAGCTCGGTGGCTTCGAGCGAGAGCTCGTTGCCGTCG
Source organism: uncultured Acidimicrobiaceae bacterium (assembly GCA_963783995.1). GTDB lineage: Bacteria > Actinomycetota > Acidimicrobiia > Acidimicrobiales > RAAP-2 > Bog-473. The sequence continues at coordinate 1,221,075 of CAWAPU010000006.1, read as the reverse complement.
AGGTCGAGCCCCACGAGGTGCACGGCGTTCGGGCGCACGATCTCCCAGCTGAGGCCGGGGACGGAGAGACACCCCTCGTCGTAGACCCACTCGCCGTCGCTCTCGACGATGCGCGGGTTGATGACCGCCTGGGGCCCGTCACCGACGTCGTAGACGAAGATGCGCCGCTGCACCCCGATCTGGTTGGCCGCCAGGCCGGTGCCGGGCGCGGCGTACATGGTCTCGAGCATGGACTCGACCAGGCTCGCGACCGCGCCGTCGATCTCGTCGACCTCGCGGGTGCGCTCCTTCAGCACCGGGTCGCCGTACTGGCGGATGGTCAGCTCGGGCATGCCCTCATCCTACCGGCGGCCAATTCCCACCCGGGCCGCGGCGCCGGCTCAGAGCGCCTCCGGGTCGACCTCCACGCGCAGGCCGCGCCCGGACGGGCGCGCCACGCGCGCCAGGAGGTCACAGAGGCGCTGGTGCTCGGGCGCCTGGAGCAAGAACCTCGCCTCGTCGAGCGGCGTCACCGTGACGAACGGGTCGTCGGCCGCGGCGACGAGACCCTCGGCGTAGGAGGCGGCGAGGGTCCCCGACACCAGGGCCAGCGCCGAGAACGGCGGCAGGCCGGCGGCGCGCCGGACGTCCGCCTCGGCCCCGAGCACGGCGACGGGGTCCCCTGCGCCGACGGCGGCGAGCACCGGATCGTCCGGGACGCGCGTCTGCGCCAGCACCCGGGCCGCGGTCGGGCCGGTGCCGCGGGCGCCGACCAAGCGTCCGGCGCGGACGAAGAGCGAGAGCGTCTCGTCGACCGCGGACAGTCGAGGAGCCAGCAGGTGGAGGTCGATGTCCAAGAACGCCACGGCCGCGGCGCGGCGCACGCGATGGAGCACCGCCTCGGTCCCGATCACGACACGCTCAGTCGGCTGTTCCGGCGCCTCCGCCTCGACCGCCGAGGGCCGGGCGGCCCGTGGCCCCGACACCTCGCCGACGGGGACGCCGAGGAGGGCGGCCAGCTCCTCGCGGAGGCGGCTCACCCCGGCCCGCAGGGTCTTCATGCGCAGCCGCCCGCAGTGCGCGCACACGACGGGGCGCGTCTCCCCACACCGCGGGCAGCGCAGGATCTCTTCGTCCCGCGGGCGCACGACGGCCGCACTGCAGCGCGTGCACTGCGCCAGCTCGCCGCAGTGGGCGCAGGCCAACAGGCGCGCGCCCCCGGTGCGGTTGTAGACGCAGACCAGGGGGCCGCGCCGCGGCCCGGCGGCGTCGTCGTCGAGCACGGAGCGGGCGAGTCGGACGAACTCCTCAGAGAACATGCCGGTGCGCGGGTCGGCCCCGCGCCGGTCGACGCGTTCGAGGGTCGGCCAGCCGGCCCGCTCGTCGTGCGGCGCCAAGGCGACCGTGGCGAGGCCGCCGAGTGCGGTCAGCTCCACCGGCGGGACCGGCGAAGCCAGCAGGCACAGCACGTGGGATCGCCGCGCCCGCTCGCGCAGCACCTCCACCGCGCTGTACGTCGGCGCACTCTCCTCGCGGTAGGCCGCGTCGTGCGCGTCGAGCACGACGGCGGCTGCCAGTCGCGGCACCGGTGACCACGCCCCGGCACGCGTGCCGACGACCACCGGCCACCCGGCGCGCGCCTGGGCCCACTCGCTCGTCGCGGCGACGCCGCGTCGCCGCAGTCGGGCCACGAACCGCTCGGCCCAACCCTTCGACGGCACGAGCACCACGACGCTGCCGTGGCGCGCCTGCACCCCGGCGTCGTCGACCACGGACAAGACGAGGTCGATGAGGTCGGTCGCCGGCGGGAGACGCACCACCGTCTCCGCCGCGCCCTCGGCCAGTGCCGCCGCCCAAGGGGGCGAACCGCCGCTGGTCGTATCCACCCGAACGTCCGATGGTGCCGAGCGCGCGAGGGGTCGGGACCGGGAGCGCACGCACGATCACGTCAGGGGACGCCGTGCGCAGGAAGAACGCCGGCGTGCCGGCCCAGCGCCACGCCGCCCACTCGGCCAGGTCGACCACGTCCTCGGGCGGGCCCCAGCCGAGCCACGACTTCAACGGGAGGAGCTCGCGCTCGCGGGGCGGTGCCGCGGCGTCGGGGCGGTCGTCGGCGGGCGGGTCCGACGCGACGACCCAGCCGCGCACCGAACGGCCGTGGAGCGGGACGCGCACGCGGGTGCCCACGCGCACGTCGTGGGCCCACGCCGCGGGCACGACGTAGTCGAAGGTCTTCGGCAGCGCCGCCACCTCGGTGCGCACGCGCACCGTCTGCGTGGTGGGATCGGCCTTCGTCATCGCCGGCTCAATGGTGCCACCGGCACCGCTGCGGCTGCTCCCCTCAGGGGAGCCGGCCGCTGCTCAGAGCCCGAGCGCCGCTCGCAGGTCGTCCACCCGGGGCGTCGCCTCCCAGGTGAATTCCTTCTCGGAGCGGCCGAAGTGCCCGTAGGCCGCCGTCTTCTTGTAGATCGGCCGGCGCAGGTCGAGGTCGCGCGAGATGGCGGCCGGGCGCAGGTCGAAGATGTCACGCACGGCCTCGGAGATCTTCTCGGGCGGCGCCGCCTCGGTGCCGAACGTCTCGACGAGCAGCGAGACGGGGTGGGCGACACCGATGGCGTAGGCCACCTGGACCTCGCAGCGCTTGGCGGCGCCGGCGGCGACCACGTGCTTGGCCACCCAACGCGCCGCGTACGCGGCCGAGCGGTCGACCTTCGAGGGGTCCTTGCCCGAGAAGGCGCCGCCGCCGTGGCGGGCCATGCCGCCGTACGTGTCGACGATGATCTTGCGCCCCGTCAGGCCGGTGTCGGCGTGCGGGCCACCCAGCTCGAAGATGCCGGTCGGGTTGACGAAGATCCGGAGGTCCTTGCTGTCGAGGTCCGTCGGCAGCAACGGCGTGATGACGTGCTCGATCAGGTCTGGGCGCAGCTGCTCCTCGAGGTCGATGCCGCCGGCGTGCTGCGTCGAGATCAGCACGGTGTCGATGCGCACCGGCCGGCCGTCTTCGTAGACCACGGAGACCTGGGTCTTGCCGTCGGGCCGCAGGTACGGCACGGCGCCGGCCCGCCGCACCTGCGCCAGGCGCTCGGAGAGGCGGTGCGCCAGCCAGATCGGCAGCGGCATGAGGTCGGGGGTCTCGTCGCAGGCGTAGCCGAACATCATCCCCTGGTCGCCCGCGCCCTGTGCGTTGAGGACGTCCTCGCCGCCCTTGCCGCTGCGCAGCTCGAGGGCGGAGTCGACGCCTTGGGCGATGTCGGGCGACTGGGCGTCGAGCGTGACCATGACACCGCACGTCCGCCCGTTGAAGCCGTAGGCGTCGTCGTCGTAGCCGATGTCGCAGACGGTGTCGCGCACGAGCGAGGGGATGTCGACGTACGTCTCGGTGGTCACCTCGCCGGCCACGACGACGAGGCCGGTCGTGAGCAGCGTCTCGCAGGCCACACGGCTATTGGGATCGCCCTCGAGGATGGCGTCGAGGACCGCATCGGAGATCTGGTCCGCCATCTTGTCCGGGTGCCCCTCGGTGACCGACTCCGAGGTGAATGTGGTCTTCACGTCCTGCTCCGCTTCTCGTCGAGGTGAGCGATCACCCTATCCAATACGGCATTTGCCACTGCATCCTTGGAGGTCAGTGGGACTTCGTCGACGTTCCCGTCCGCGCCCAGGATCACGACGGCGTTCGTGTCGTGGTCGAAGCCCGCGCCGGGTGCGCTCACGTCGTTAACGACCAGGAGGTCGACTCCCTTGCGCTCGAGTTTGCGGCGGCCGCGTTCGAGCGCGTCGTGGGTCTCGGCCGCGAACCCCACGATGACCTGGCCAGGGGGCCGGCGGCGAGCGAGGCCGGCCAGGATGTCGGTCGTCGGCTCGAGGACCAGCTCGGGAAGGCCGTCCTCCTTCGAGAGCTTCGTGCCCGCCGTGGCCTTGGGGCGAAAATCGGCCACCGCCGCCGCCATCACGACGACATCGGCACCGTCGGCCGCCGCACCCATCGCCTCTTCCATGTCCGCCGCCGTCTCGACGTCGACGCGGGTGACTCCGGTCCCGGGCGGCAGCGCCAGGGGCGACGAGGTGACCAGCGTCACGTTGCCGCCGCGGCGAGCGGCGGCAACGGCGATCGCATGACCCTGCTTGCCGGACGAGCGATTGGTGATGTAGCGGACGGGATCGAGCGGCTCGCGCGTGCCGCCGGCGCTGACGACGACCCGGGCACCGGCCAGGTCGCGACGGACGTCGTGGCCGAGACGCTCGAGGATGCGGGCCACGATGACGGCGGGCTCGGCCAGGCGGCCTTCGCCCGAGTCACCCCCGGCGAGGCGGCCGCGCTCGGGCGGCACGACCTCGACGCCCCGGCGCTCGAGCGTGGCGAGGTTGTCGCGCACCGAGGGGTGCTCCCACATCTCGGTGTGCATGGCCGGGCACACGATGACGGGGGCCCGGGTGGCGAGGAGCGTCGCCATCAAGAGGTCGTCCGACAGCCCGGCGGCGTAGCGGGCGAGGGTGTGGGCCGTCGCCGGCGCCACGACGATCAGGTCGGCCCCTTGGCCGAGCTTCGTGTGCGGGATGGGCGACGCCTCGTCCCATAACGACAGCTGCGCCGGCTCCGACGCCAGCGCGGAGAAGGTGAGTGCGCCGACGAAGCGCGTGGCGTCGTGGGTGAGCACCGGGGTCACGTGCACGCCCGCATCGACGAGGCGGCGGCAGATCTCGACGGCCTTGTAGGCGGCGATCCCGCCCGACACCCCCAGGACGACCCGGGGCTGGTGGACGGGGCCGTCCCCCAAGGTCTGGTCGTCGGCCATGGCGGCGACCCGCCGCGCCCTTCGCCCCGCCTAGCTGGCGGTCGGGTCGTCGTCGCTGACGGCGACCGTCTCGATGATCTCGGCGTCGCCCGTGCTGTCGACCTCGGCCTGCGCCTCGCCGAGCAGGCCGGCCTCGGCGGCGTCGGCGATGGCGGCCGCCAGCGCAGCCTCTTCCTCGGGGTCGGGGCGGGTGAAGGTGGCCTTGCCGGCCGCGATCTCCTCGAAGGCGATGGAGACGGGCTTGCCCGAGACCGACGCCACCTGGGGCGGGACGACCTTGCCGAGGCCCTCGCCGAGGCTGTTGTAGTACGAATTCACCTGGCGGGCGCGGGCCGAGCCGAGCGCGACCAGGGTGAACTTCGAGTCCACCTTGTCCAGCAGCTCTTCGATGGGTGGGTCCATGAGCGTGTGGCGGCCTTGAGCCATCAGGATTCCTCCGGGTTCGCGGCGCAGGGGGCAGCCGAACGAGTCGCATCAACTATACCCGCCAGCTCGGAGAGGGCTTGTTCAAGGTCGTCGTTGACCACCGTGTGAGCTGCGATTTTGGCGCCACGCTCGACCTCGGAGCGCCCCAGCTCCACCCGGCGGCGGATGTGGGCCTCGTTGTCGCCACGGGCGGCGAGGCGCTCGGCCTGGATCTCGGGCGAGGGGGGCAGCAGCAGGATCACCGTCGCGTCGGGCCGCTTGCGCAGCACCTGCTCGGCGCCCTGGATGTCGATCTCGAGGAGGACGTCGGTGCCGGGGGGCGGGTCAGGGATGGGTGTGCCCATCAGGTTGTCGAGGAAAGACGCCCACTCGAAGAACCGGTCGTGGGCGACGGCGTCCTCGAAGGTCGGGCGGTCGACGAAGACGTAGGCGCCCCGCGCTTCCTCTCCGGGGCGCGGGGCGCGGGTGGTCCAACTACGGCTCAGCCAGATGCTCGGGTCACGCGCCACAAGCGCGGCCGCCAGTGTGCCCTTGCCGGCCCCGCCCGGGCCGATGAGGACGAAGATGTGCGGCGCGCCTGCCGGGGGTTCAGCGCGCAGTCTCTTTGAGCAACGCCTCGCGCTGCTTGGCCCCGAGGCCCTGCAGCCGACGGCTGTCGCTGATGCCGACGGTCTCCATGAGGCGTCGGGCCTTCACCTTGCCCAGACCGGGCAGGGATTCGAGAACCGAGACGACCTTCATCTTGCCGATCGTCTCGTTGGAGTCCGCCTGAGTGAGGAGATCCGCCAGCGAAAGAGAGCCCATTTTGAGCTTGTCCTTCACTTCGGCCCGTTCACGGCGAACCTTGGCAGCCTTCTCGAGTGCAGCGGCGCGCTGCTCGGGTGTGAGTGCGGGAGGTTGCGGCATGGGCGAGACCATAGCGCCTCGGCCCGGCGCCTTCACACCCATTTTCCCTCTTCAGCCCATTGCCGCCGAGAGTTCGCGTACGAGTAACTCGGCGTTGCGGCGCAGCGCCTCGGGGTCCGGACCGTGCCGCAGCAGCCCGCGCGAGCTGCTCGGCAGCACCGTGCCCGGGGCGCAGCCGGCGAAGCGCTCGGCCACGTCGGCCGGGCCGGCCCCCTGGGCGCCGAGTCCGGGGGCGAGAATTACCCCTCCGAGCTGGGACAATGGGAAATCCGAGGGCGGGAGGGTGGCGCCGACGACGGCGCCGACCGTGCCGGTCGGGATGCCGGCCGAGCCGTTGAGGGCGGCGATCTCAGCGAGGAGCATGTCCTCGACGGCGGCCCCCTGGGCGGTCACCGCCTGCTGGAGGGCACGCCCTTCTGGGTTGGAACTACGGGCCACGACCATGACCCCGCGGCCGTTCGCAGCCGCGAGGCGGACCAGCGGCTCCAGTGCGCCGAGGCCCAGGTACGGGTGCACCGTCACGGCGTCGCCGGCGAGCGGGCTGGCCTCGCCGACCCACGCATCGGCGTAGGCCTGCACGGTGGTGTCGACGTCGCCCCGCTTGGCGTCGTTAAGGACGAGGAGCCCGTGCGTGTGCGCGTTGGCGACGAGCCGCTCGAGCTCGGCCAGGCCAGCCGCCCCGTGCCGCTCGAAGAACGCGACCTGCGGCTTGACGACGGCGACGGTGCCGGCGAACGCCTCGACGCAGACGGCGCAGAACTCTTTGAGTCCCCGCGCGTCGTCGCTGAGGCCCCAGTCGTCGAGCAGTTGCGCGGAGGGATCGATGCCCGCGCACAGCGGGCCTGTCGCCGCGCACCGCCGCGGCGACGCGGTCTCCAAAGGTGTCAGCCATGTGTGCCTCCTTGTTCGTGCGGCGTCGTGTGCGCCGCGACGGTGGCGACCGCCGGTGCCGTCGTCGTCGCGTTGGTTCGGGCGCGCACGCCCGCCCGGATATCGGTCACCGTCGTGTCGTGCGCCCGGCACCAGCGCGCCAACTGGCGCAACACCTTCCAGGGCGCACGCGGGTCGCGGAACGTGGCGGTGCCGACCTGGACGGCGTCGGCTCCCGCGAGCAATAGCTCCGCGGCGTCGCGGCCCGTCTGGACGCCGCCCACGCCGACGATCGGCGTCTCGGGGAACGCGGCGCGGCACTCCCAGACGGCGCGCACAGCCACGGGGTGCACGGGCGCCCCCGAGAGCCCGCCGCCGCCGGCGCCGAGGACCGGGCGGCCGGTCTCGGTATCGAGGGCCATCCCGAGCAGCGTGTTGACCAGGGTCAGCCCGTCGGCGCCGCCCTCGAGCGCGCCGGCCGCGATCTCGGCGACGTCGGGCACGTTCGGGCTGAGCTTGGCCCAGCGCGGCCGCCCGCACGCCGTGGCCGCCATGACCCGGGCCGTCATGTCCGCCGAGTGGGCGAACATGCGCGACCGGTCCTCCACGTTCGGGCAGCTGACGTTCACCTCGAGGGCGACGATGGCGCGCCCGGCGTCGGTGGCGCCCACGGCGGTGACGAGCTCGGCCGCGCGCCCGTAGTCCGCCACCGTCCGGCCCCAGACGCTCACGACGACGCGCGCGCCGGCGGCGGCGAGCGCCGGGAGGTCGTCGGCGCACCAGGCGGCGAGGCCGGGCCCCTGCAGGCCGACGCTGTTGAGCATGCCGGCGCCGACCTCGTGCACCCGGGGCGCAGGGTTCCCCGCCCAGGGGTCGACCGACAGCGACTTGACCACCACCGCGCCGAGTGCGCCGAGGTCGCCGTAGTCCGCCAGCTCGACTCCGTGTCCCGACGTGCCCGACGCCGTCATGATCGGGTTCGGCAGGCGCACCGCGCCGACGCGGGTGGCCAACGCGTTGGCGGCGTCGCTCACCCCGGCGCTTCCTCGACGGGCGGGTGGAGATCCTGGAGCGCCCGCACCTGGAGCGGGTGCGCCCGGGCGTCCGCCATGCCGGCCGCGGCGGCCCGGGCCGCGGCGAGGGTCGTGAGGCACGGCACCTTGTAGGCCACCGAGGCGGTGCGGATGTGGCGGCCGTCGGCGCGCGGCCCGAGGCCCCGGGGCGTGTTCACGACCAATTGCACCGCGCCCTCGGCGATCATCTCGACGGCGTCGGACGCCACGCCCTCCTCCCCCACCTTGGCCACGAGCGTCTCGACCGGGACGCCCTGGGCGCGCAGGTACCCGGCCGTCCCGAGCGTGGCCGCCAGCGAGAAGCCCAGGTCGCGGAACGCGCGGGCCACCTCGAGCCCCGCCGGCTTGTCGCGGTCGGCCAGGGAGAGGAAGACGGTGCCCGAATCGGGCAGGCGCGTCCCGGCGGCCATCTGGCTCTTGGCGAACGCCAGGCCGAACGTGATGTCGACGCCCATCACCTCTCCGGTCGAGCGCATCTCGGGGCCGAGCAGCGTGTCGACGCCGGGGAAACGGTCGAACGGGAGCACCGCCTCCTTGACGCTGACGTGGTCGAGCACCGGGACCCGGCCCACGGCGTCGGCCCGCAGCAAGCCCTCTTTGCGCAGGTCGGCCAGCGTCTGGCCCACCATGACCCGCGAGGCGACCATGGCCAGCGGGACGCCGGTCGCCTTGGCGACGAACGGCACGGTACGACTCGCCCGCGGGTTGGCCTCGAGCACGTAGACCTCGCCGTCCTTTACGGCGAACTGCACGTTGAGCAGCCCGCACACGCCGAGCGACTCGGCGAGGGCGCGGGTGTGACGTTCCAGGGTGTCGATGACGTCGTCGGCGAGTGTCTGCGGCGGCAGCGCGCAGGCCGAGTCGCCCGAGTGCACGCCGGCCTCCTCGACGTGCTCCATGACGCCGCCGATCAGGATCTCGCCCTCGGTGTCGCGCACGGCGTCGACGTCGACCTCGGTGGCGTCCTCCAAGAACCGGTCCACCAGCACGGGCCGCTCGGCGGTCACGCCGCCCTCGCGCGCCAGCGCGCCGGTCGTCATGGACTGCATCACGCGACGCACGCCGTCGTCGTCGTAGACGATCTCCATGGCGCGGCCGCCCAGCACGTAGCTCGGGCGCAGCAGCACGGGGTAGCCGACGCGGCCGGCGACGGCGAGCGCCTCGGTGGCCGTGGACGCCGTCCCGCCGGGGGGCTGGGGGATGTCGAGCTGCTCGCACAGCGCGTTCCAGCGCTCGCGGTCCTCGGCCAGGTCGATCGACGCCGGGCTCGTGCCGAGCACGAGGTGGCTCGGGAGCGAGCCGGCCAGCTTCAGCGGCGTCTGCCCGCCGAGCGAGACGATCACGCCGACGACCTCACCGCCGGCGGCGAGCTCGGCGTCGAGCACGTTGGCCAGGTCCTCGTCGGTCAGCGGCTCGAAGTACAGGCGATTCGACGTGTCGTAGTCCGTCGAGACGGTCTCGGGATTGCAGTTGACCATCACCGTCTCGTAGCCCGCGTCGCGCAGCGTCATGGACGCGTGCACGCAGCAGTAGTCGAACTCGATCCCCTGGCCGATGCGGTTCGGCCCCGAGCCGAGGATGATGACGCGGGCGCGCTCGGACGGGCGCACCTCGTCCTCTTCTTCGTACGTGGCGTAGTGGTACGGCGTGAAGGCCTCGAACTCGGCGGCGCACGTGTCGACGGTCTTGAACGTGGCGCGCACCCCGAGGGCCAGCCGGGCGGCCCGCATGTCGTCCGCCGTCGTGCCGCGCAGGTACGCCAGCTGCGCGTCGGAGAAGCCGAGGCGCTTGGCCCGTCGCAGGGCGGGGGCGTCCAGCGTGGGGGCGGCGCAGACGCGCTCGCGTTCGGCGGTGATGCGGAGCAGCTGGCGCACGAACCACGGGTCGATGCCGGTGCGGGCGACGACCTCGTCCGCGGTCACGCCGCGACGGAGGGCGGCCTCGATCTCGAAGACGCGGTCGGGCGTCGGCACCGCGATGCGCTCCAGGAGCTCGGGCGTGGCGACGGCGTCGAGAGCCTCCTCGGCCGGGTCGGCGTTCAGCCCCGCCCGCCCCTGCTCCAGGGAGCGCAGGGCCTTTTGGAGCGACTCGCAGAACGTGCGGCCGATCGCCATGACCTCGCCCACCGACTGCATCCGCGTGCCGAGGCGCACCTCGGCCCCGGGCAGCTTCTCGAAGGCCCAGCGTGGCACCTTGGTGACGACGTAGTCGATCGTCGGCTCGAAGGAGGCGGGCGTCGCCTTGGTGATGTCGTTGGGGATCTCGTTGAGCAGGTAGCCGACGGCGAGGCGGGCGGCGATCTTGGCGATGGGGAAGCCGGTCGCCTTCGACGCCAGGGCGGAGCTGCGCGAGACGCGGGGGTTCATCTCGATGATGACGCGACGCCCGGTGGACGGGTCGACGGCGAACTGCACGTTCGAGCCGCCGGTCTCCACGCCGACCTTGCGCAGGCAGGCGAACGCGTCGTCGCGCATCGCCTGGTACTCGACGTCGGTCAGCGTCTGGGCCGGCGCCACGGTGATGGAGTCCCCCGTGTGGACGCCCATCGGGTCGAAGTTCTCGATGGAGCACACGACGACGCAGTTGTCCGCCGCGTCGCGCATCACCTCGAGCTCGAACTCCTTCCAGCCCGCGATCGCCTGCTCGACCAGGATCTGGCCGATGGGGCTGGCGGCCAGGCCTTCGGAGGCGAGGCGCTCGAAGTGGCCGGCGTCGGGAGCGATGCCGGTGCCCTTGCCCCCGAGGATGAAGCTCGGGCGCACCATGATGGGGAAGCCGATCTCCTCCGCGATCTGCCAGGCCTCCTCGAGCGAGTGCGCGAAGTTCGAGCGCGGCACCTCGAGGCCGATCTCCTGCATCGCCGTCTTGAAGCGGTCGCGGTCCTCGGCCGTCTCGATCGCCTCGGGCCGGGCGCCGATGACCTCGACCCCGAAGCGCTCGAGGACGCCCCGCTCGACGAGCTCCATCGTGAGGTTGAGCGCGGTCTGGCCGCCCAGCGTGGGCAGCAGCGCGTCGGGCCGCTCTTTCTCGATGATCGCGGCCAGGACGTCGGGGTCGAGCGGCTCGACGTACGTCCGGTCGGCCGTCTGCGGGTCGGTCATGATCGTCGCCGGGTTCGAGTTGGCCAACACGACCCGGTAGCCCTCCTCGGCCAGGACGCGGCAGGCCTGGGTGCCCGAGTAGTCGAACTCGCAGGCCTGCCCGATCACGATCGGGCCCGACCCGATGACCAGGATCGTGTGCAGGTCGTCGCGGCGGGGCACGGCGGCTCTCCTCGGGTCTCCGCTCAGCGCCCCGCGCCGCGTGGCGGCCGGGCGGTCTGGGCGTTGCGGGCGTTGGCGGTGGGATGGGTCAGCATGAGGTCGCGGAACTCGCCGAAGAGGTAGCGGGCGTCGTGCGGCCCGGGCGCGGCCTCCGGGTGGTACTGGACCGAGAAGGCGGGCGCCTTGAGGGAGCGGAACCCCTCGACGACGCCGTCGTTGAGGTTGACGTGCGTCGTCTCGGCGTCGGGGATCGACCCGATGGAGACCGCGTAGTTGTGGTTCTGGCTCGTGATCTCGACGACGCCGGTCTCGAGGCGGTGCACCGGGTGGTTCGCCCCGTGGTGCCCGAACGGCAACTTGTACGTCGTGCCGCCGAGTGCGGTGGCCAGGATCTGGTGGCCGAGGCAGATGCCGAAGATCGGCACGCGCCCCACGAGGTCGGCCACCGCCGCCGCCGGCCCGGGGAGCGCAGCCGGGTCGCCGGGCCCGTTGGAGAGGAACACGCCGTCGGGGTCGAGGGCGCGCACCTCGTCGGCCGTGGTGAACGCCGGCACGACGATGACCGTCCCGAGCGTCGTGAGCAACTGCACCATGGTCGTCTTGACGCCGAAGTCGTAGGCCACGATGCGCAGCCCGTCGCCCTGGTCGCCGGTGGACGCGCCGGGCCCGCTGTAGGCGTGCTCGCTCGGCGCCGCAGCGGTGACGCCGCTCACCAGGTCCATGCCGTCGGTCCCCACGGCGGCGGCCGCCGCCGCCCGCAGCTCGCGCTCGGGCGCGGTGCCGAACGCACACGGCACGGCGCCCGCCGAGCGGACGTGACGGGCCAGTCGCCGCGTGTCCACGCCGGTCATGGCGGGCACGCCGTGGCGCGCCAGGAAGGGCTCGAGCGCCTCGGTGGCGCGCCAGTTCGACGGCTCGTCGGCGAGGTCGCAGACGACCACGCCGCGGCAGCGGGGCGCGAACGCCTCGTCGTCCGCCGCGTTGGTGCCGTAGTTGCCGATGTGCGTGCTGGTGAACGAGATCACCTGCCCGGCGTAGGAAGGGTCGGTGATGACCTCTTGGTAGCCGCTCATCGCCGTGTTGAAGACGAGCTCGCCGGTGGCGATCGGGACGGGCGCGCCGGCGGCCTCGCCGGCGAACACGGCGCCGTCGGCCGTGACCAACAGGGCGGGCGTCCGCGTCGGAAGTCCGGTCGACGTCATCGCTGCGCCACCGCGTCGATCACGACGGGCTCGCCGCGCAGCACCGTATGGCGGACCGCACCGGAGAACGTGCGCCCGGCGTAGGGCGTGTTGCGGCTCCGGCTGGCCAGCCGGAACGGGTCGACGTCGGTCGTCGCGGCGGGGTCGAACACGCACAGGTTGGCCGTCGCACCCGCCTCGACCGGTCCGCCGTGCGCGCTGTGCCCGCCGAGCCGGGCGTCGGTGGCGGTCAGGCGGGCGATGGCGGCGGGTCGGGTGCTCATGAGTGCGAAGACCCGCTCGGGGCCGAGCCGCGGCGACAGCACCTCCCACGCGATCGGCAGCGCCGTCTGCAGCCCGAGCATCCCCGGCGGCGCCTGGTCGAACGGGGCGTCCTTGGCCTCGGGTGCGTGCGGCGCATGGTCGGTGGCGATCGCGTCGATCGTGCCGTCGCACAGGCCGTCGACGACGGCGGCGACGTCGGCGTCGGTCCGCAGCGGCGGGTTCACCTTGAAGACCGGGTCGTAGCCGGCGACCGCGGCGTCGGTCAGCAGCATGTGGTGCGGCGCCGCCTCGGCCGTGACCGCGCAGCCCCTCCGCCTTCGCCTGGCGGACCAGGGCGACCGACCCTGCCGTCGAGAGGTGGAGGAAGTGGATGCGGGCGCCGGTGAGCCGCGCCAGCGCGATGTCGCGGGCGACCATGGCCTCCTCGGCCGCGGCCGGCATGCCCGGGATCCCGAGCCGGCTGGACCATGCGCCCTCGTGCATGGCGCCGTCGCCCGCCAGGCTGGCGTCCTCGCAGTGCTGGGCCAGGATGAGCCCGAGCCCCTTGGCGTAGTCGAGGGCGCGGCGCATGAGCGCGCCGTCTTGGACCCCGGCGCCGTCGTCGGTGAAGAGCGAGACGCCGAGCGCAGCCAGCTCGCCGAACGGCGCCAGCGCGTGACCGGCCCGGCCGACGGTGATAGCGCCGGCGACGGCGACCTCGGCGGTGGCGGTCCGGCCCAGGTCGAGGATCTCGCGGACCACCCCGGCCGAGTCGATCGGCGGCTCGGTATTGGGCATCGCCACGACGGCCGTGTAGCCACCGAGCGCGGCGGCGCGGGCGCCGGTCTCGACCGTCTCGGCCTCCTCGCGCCCGGGCTGGCGCAGGTGCGTGTGCAGGTCGACCAGGCCGGGCCCGACGAGGCAGCCGCCGGCGTCGAGCACGGTGGCGCCCTTCGGCGCGTCGATCGAGTCGTTGGTCGCGACCACGGTGTCGCCGGCGACGGCGACGTCGGCCCGGGCCAGTCCTTCGGGGCCGACGACCGTCCCGCCGCGCACGACGAGGGTGATCTTGTGCTCAGGCAACGGCGGGCACCTCCGAGGAACTCGGCATCTCGCCGCCGAGGAGAAGGAACAGGATGGCCATCCGCACGGCAACGCCGTTCGCCACCTGCTGCGTCACCACCGTGCGCGGCAGGTCGGCCACGTCCGAGGCGATCTCGACGCCGCGCACCATCGGGCCGGGGTGCGTGACGATGGCGTCGTCGCGCAGGCGCGTCACCCGGCGAGCCGTCAGGCCCCACAGGGCGGTGTACTCGCGCAGGCTCGGCACGTACGAGCCACTCCCCCGCTCGGCCTGGAGCCGGAGCAGGGAGACCACGTCGGCGTCGCCCAGCGCCTCGTCGAAGTCCGTGGCCACCTCGACCGGCCAGCCGTCGAGCGAGGGCGGCAGCAGGCTGCCCGGCGCCGCCAGGGTGACGTGGGCGCCGAGGGCGGTGTAGGCGAGGATCTCGGAGCGGGCGACGCGGCTGTGACGGATGTCCCCCACGATGAGGACGCGCAGGCCCTCGAAGCAGTCGACGCCGAGCTCTTCGGGCGACGCCCCCTTGCGCTCCGCCAGCACCTGGCGCACCGTGAAGCAGTCGATCAGGCCTTGCGTCGGGTGCTCGTGCCAGCCGTCGCCCGCGTTCACGACGTGCGCCCGCTCGACCCATCGGGCCACCTGGTGCGGCGCCCCGGCGGAGGAATGGCGGATGATGACGGCGTCGATGCCCATCGCCTCGACGGTCTCCACGGTGTCACGCAGGCTCTCGCCCTTCTTGACCGACGAGTTGGCGACGGCGAGCGAGATCACGTCGGCCGACAGCCGCTTGGCCGCCGTCTCGAAGGAGAGGCGCGTCCGGGTCGACTCCTCGAAGAAGAGGGTGGCCACCACCTTGCCGCGCAGGGTGGGGACCTTCGGGACCGAGCGCCGTTCCACCTCGGCGAACGACTCGGCGACGCGCAGGACCTCGGCGATGCCGTCGCGGCCGAGGTCGGCCACCGAGAGGAGGTGCGGCGTGCTCATTTGTCCTCCAGGGTGCCGATCCAGACGCCGTCCTCGCCGACGTCGACCATCTCCTCGCGCCGCGTCGGCAGGTTCTTGCCGACGTAGTCGGGCCGGATCGGCAGCTCGCGGTGGCCCCGGTCGACCATGACGGCCAGCTGGATGGCCCTGGCGCGGCCGTAGTCGTTGAGTGCGTTCAGCGCGGCGCGGATGGTGCGGCCGGTGAAGAGGACGTCGTCGACCAGCACGACGATGCGCCCGGCCAGGTCGACCGGGATCTCGGTCACGGCCTCGGGCAGCACGGGCCGGAGCCCGATGTCGTCGCGGTAGAAGGCCACGTCGAGCGAGCCGACCTCGAGGGCGGCGTCGCCCTCGATCTGCTTCAGGACGTCCGCCATCCTCGTGGCCAGCGGCACGCCGCCCGTCTGCAGGCCGATCAGGATGACGTCGGAGACGCCCCCGTTGCGCTCGACGATCTCGTGGGCCATCCGCGTCAGGGCGCGCTGGACGTCGGCGGAAGTGAGGACCTGGGAGTGGGCCACGAACACGCCCCCGAGGGGTCGCGTACTGACTGCGCTCGCGTTCGGCCACTACTCCTCCTGCCGTGTGAGCCTCACAGGACCCACTTCACGGTCAGGAGAAGACTTTAGCGCGAGACCCGGCGCCGCGGACAGGGTCGTCGGAAGGATTCGCCTGCCTCGAGATTCCGCGAGTCTCGCTGGGCCGGACCCGGCACGCGCCTCCCCCTCCGGGAGCGGGCTACTGCAGGATCGACTCGCAGACCTTGTCGGAGGCTGCGTGCTCCGCGTTGTAGCTCGTGTCGTAGGTCCCTGCCGGCTCGATCCAGACGTTGCCCTGCGCGTCGTACTCGATGACGTAGTCCTGGGGGTCCAGTGCGTTGTGCAGGAACGGCCCCTGTTTGACGCTGCTCGATGTCAGCGGAGAGAAATTCGAGACGTAGGTCGACTCGCTCCACGGCGCCGGGGGCACCGCATTCGAGCCGACCGAGGCGTCGTACGCCGCCAGCGCGACTTCGAGGACCTTGTAGTCGGCCTCGCAGGACTTCACGAGGTCGATCTGTGCCTCGCCAGCCGAGTTCCCCGAGGACCCGGAGTTCGTCGGACCTTGTGACCGGTTGCTCCCTGTAGGGCTGTTCGAACACGCGGCGAACACCAGGGCGAGAGACGCCAGACAACTCACGACGACGACCTTGGCCTGCGACATCCCCACGTCCTCCCTCTCCGGCGGCGAGATCGTACCAATGGGTGTTGCGTCACGGCCGCACCCTGGGGGCCTCAGGTCCGTCCGACCGAGGCGGCTCAGGCAGAAGGTGGCCGCAAGTCCGGGGCGAGGGTGGAGAGGATCCCGTTGACGAACCGGCCGGACTCGTCGGTCGAGTACGTCTTGGCCAGCTCGACGGCCTCGTCGATGACGACGGCGGGGGGCGGGCCCGCCGGGTCGAGGAGCTCGGCCACCGCGAGGCGGAGCACGAGCCGGTCGATGACGGCCATGCGGTCGAGCGGCCAGCCCACCGAGGCCGCCGCGATGCGCCGCTCGGCCTCGGCGCGGGTGGCCACGGACTGCTCGAGGAGCGTGCGGACGTAGGGGTCGGGCGCCACCGGCAGCGCGTCCGCCACGGTGACGGCGTCCTCCCCCTTCAGCTCCGCCTCGTAGAGCAGCGAGAGCGCACGCTCGCGTTGCTGATGGCGGGGGGCGGCGTCAGCGTCAGGTGGCACGGCGGAGTCCTCGGACAAAAGGTCCGGCGGAGGCGCGAGGCGGAAGGGCCGTCAGGCCCGGGTCAGGTACTCGCCGGTGCGCGTGTCGACCTTGAGCACGTCGCCGATGTTCACGAACAGCGGCACCTGGACGACGAGGCCCGTCTGCAGCGTCGCCGGCTTCCGTGCGCCCGAGACGCGGTCGCCCTGGATGCCGGGCTCGGTCTCGGTGACGGTGAGCTCGACCGCGGCGGGGAGGTCGACCCCGACGATCTCGCCGTTGTACATCTGCAGGATCGCGGCGTCACCCTCCTTGAGGTAGCTGGGCGCGTCGCCGAGCGATTCGGGCGCGGCGGTCATCTGCTCGTAGCTCGTCGTGTCCATGAAGACGAAGTCGGCACCGTCGCGGTAGAGGAACTGCATGTCGCGCTTGTCGATGATCGCCTGCTCGAGCTTCTCGTCCGCCCGGTAGGTCCGCTCGATGACGGCGCCGCTGCGGACGTTCTTGAGCTTGGTGCGCACGAACGCGCCGCCCTTGCCCGGCTTGACGTGCTGGAACTCGACGACGCTGAACAGGCCCTCGGGGAGGTCCAGGCTCATGCCGTTCTTCAGGTCATTGGTCGAGACTGCCATGGATGTCCTTCGTGAATCGGGTGAGTGCGCGTGCGCCGTCCTCGGTCACGACCAGAGTGTCCTCGACGCGGACGCCGCCGCTGCCCGGCACGTAAACGCCGGGCTCGACGGTGACGACGAAACCGGGGGCGAGGATAGCAGTGCCCAGTTGGGACACCGTCGGAGCCTCGTGGATATCGAGCCCGACGCCGTGGCCCGTGCCGTGCTCGAAACGGTCCGCCCAACCGGCGTCCGCGATGATCCGGCGGCACACGTCGTCGACGTCCTTGACGCTGATGCCCGGCTTGACGGCCTCGGCGCCGGCGGCCTGCGACGTGCGCACGACCTCGAAGATGCGGGCCAGCTCGCCGGACGGGTCCTCGTTCACGCAGAACGTGCGCGTCATGTCGGAGCGGTAGCCCTCGTAGGTGGCGCCGAAGTCGACGACGACGGGGTCGCCGTGCGCAATGGTGCGGCGCGCCGGGGTGGTGGTGCGGCTTGGCCGAGTTCTCGCCGGCGGCGACGATCGTCTCGAAAGCGGTGCTCTCGGCACCGTGACGGCGCATGGCGGTATCGAGCTCGAGGGCGAAGTGCTCCTCGGTCACGCCTTGGCTCATGAGCGGCAGGGTGTCGAACAGCGCGGCGTCGGCGATGGCGGCGGCGCGCTCCATGCGGGCGATCTCGGCCGCGTCCTTGATCTCGCGGAGCGCCTCGACCGCGTTGGACGTCGGGACGAGCCGCTCGGCGCCGACGAGGTCGCCCCAGGTGCGCTGGGCGGTCCACGAGACGTGGTCGGCCTCGAGGCCGATGCGGGTGGGACCCGACAACAGCGCTTGGGCCGCCTGGCGCTGTGCCGCGGCGGGCCCGATCGTGATGTCGACCTGGGGTGCGGCGCCGGCCTTCTCCACCTGCTCCGCCGACTGCGTGCGGTAACGGCCGTCCGTGGTGAGGAGCGCCGCGTCGCGGGTGACCGTGAGGACAGCGGCCGACCCGGCGAAGCCCGTCAGGTAGCGCACGTTGGCCAGCGTCGTGACGATGAGGGCGTCGATCTCCTGCTCGTCGAAGGCGGCACGCAGGCGATCGAGGCGTCCCGGTCACCGTCAGTGGCGGAAGCGCCGATTGCGGCCGGCGTGTACGGATTGGCACGGGCGGTCGTGGTCATGGTCGTGCTCCCTTCAGCAGTGCGGCGACGGCGTCGACGGCGAGCTCGTAGCCCAGCCCTCCGAACCCGGCGATCATCGCCGTCGGCCACGGGTGCCAGCACCGAGGTGTGGCGGAACGGCTCGCGGGCGGCGGGGTTGGAGAGGTGCAGCTCGACGACGGGGCCGTCGAAGGCGGCCACCGCGTCGTGCAGCGACCACGACGTGTGGCTCAGCGCGCCGGCGTTGACGATCAGGGCGTCGGCCGTGCTGCGGGCGGCGTGCACGGCCTCGACGAGGTCGCCCTCGTGGTTCGACTGGAGATGCCGCAGCTCGAGCCCGTGGGCGTGCCGGCGGCGGCCTCGGCGGCCTTGACGTGCTCATCGAGGGTGTCGGTCCCGTATATATCGGGCTCGCGCTCGCCCAGCAGGTTCAGGTTGGGGCCCGAGAGGAGCAGGACCGTCGTCATCGGCATCGTCCGCTCATCGTCGTGGCACCCATGTCCGCCAGGGTAGCGAGCACGTGGTCACCCGCCACGCCGCGGACCGGCTCGACGCCGTCTGGCCCGTCGAGCACGAACGTGAGGTCCTGCTGCGCCTTCTTGTCGCGGGCCATGAACTCGATC
This sequence comes from uncultured Acidimicrobiaceae bacterium, assembly GCA_963783995.1. Lineage (GTDB taxonomy): Bacteria > Actinomycetota > Acidimicrobiia > Acidimicrobiales > RAAP-2 > Bog-473. The sequence continues at coordinate 1,202,182 of CAWAPU010000006.1, read as the reverse complement.
AGTTCGTGCGCGTCGGCGTCCGGGGGCAGATCCGTCGGCAGGTCGAAGCTGTTGATCACCCGGAGGTGCTCTTCGACGCGCGCGCTCATCGATGCGACCGAGGCGGCGGGCCAGGCGGGCGGCGAAGAGCAGCCCGATGGCCACCGCCTCGCCGTGGCGCAGGTCCCACTCGTGGTGCTCGGCCAACGCGGCGCCCTCGAGGGCGTGGGCGAGGGTGTGCCCGTAGTTCAGGACCATGCGGCGGGCCCCCTCGCGCTCGTCCTCCGCGACGATCGCGGCCTTGATGGCGACGCAGCGGGCCACCTGCTCGTCGATCGGCTGGTCGGCCGTCGGCGCGTCGCCGAGGAAGGCGTACTTGGCGATCTCGCCGCGCCCGCACGCCATCTCGCGGGGCGGGAGCGTCGTCAGCGTCTCGGTGTCACACAGCACGGCGTTGGGCTGCCAGAACGCGCCGACCAGGTTCTTGCCCTCGGGGAGGTTCACCCCCGTCTTGCCGCCGATGGCGGCGTCGACCTGAGCGAGCAGCGAGGTGGCGACGTTCACGTACGCCGTGCCGCGGTGGTACGTGGCGGCGGCGAAACCCGCGACGTCGGTGACGATGCCGCCGCCCACCGCGATGACGACGTCGGCTCGCGAGAGGCCGGCGCGGGCGAAGTGCCGGGCGAGCGTCTCGACGGTCGAGAGGCGCTTGGCGTCCTCGCCGTCGGGGATGAGGAACAGCTCGGCGGGGAGGCCCGGATCGAGGCCGTCGACCCAGCCGGCGTCCTTGATCGCCTGCTGGGTGACGATGGCGGCGGACTTCGCGGTGGGTGGCAGGAAGCGCCCCACCTCGTGGCGGGCGCCGCGGCCGACGAGGACCGGGTACGAGCGGTCGGGCAGGTCGACGGAGAGGGCGTGCAGGGGCATGCGGCGTCGGATCTAGGCCGACGGGGCGGTGCTCGACGACGGGGCGCGCGTGGAGGTGCCCGGTGGCGGCGTGGGGCGTGGGTGGCGCGGGTGGTGCTGCGTCGTGCAAGCCGGCGGCGGCGATGACGCGATCGGCCACCTCGTCGGGCGACAGGTCGTCGACGTCGATCACGTCGTCGGCGAGCTCGGCGTAGTACGGCGCACGTTCCTCGGCGAGGCGGGTCATGGCTTCGGCCGGGTCGTCACCCAGAAGCGGCCGGCCGATCCCCGCGCCGACACGCTCGGCCAGACGCTCCGGACGGGCCCGGAGCCAGACGACGGTCCCGCTGGCCTTGATCAGCGCGCGGTTCTCCGGGCTGAGCACCGCACCGCCGGCGACGGACAGGACCGTCGAGGTTTCCTTGCGGCACGCCGTGTCGAGCACCTGCGCCTCGGCTCGGCGGAAGGCCGCCTCGCCGTCGCGCTCGAAGAGCGCGGGCACCGTCAACCCGGTGAGCGCCTCGACGTCGGCGTCAGAGTCGCGGTAGTCCCAACCCAGCCGGCTGGCGACGAGCTGTCCGGTCGTCGTTTTCCCCGCGCCCATCATCCCGACCAACAGGATGCGGGTGGTGGTCACTGGGCCGCGCGGTCCGGACCGACGTCGGCGTTCGCACGCCCCGTGGCCGACGACGGTGTCGCGCCGAGCGTCGAGATGTAGCCGTCCCGGTTGCGCACGACCTCGGCGAGCGAGTCGCCCCCGAACTTGCGGAGCGCCTCGTTGGCCAGGACGAGCGCCATCATCGACTCGGCCACGACGCCCATCGCCGGCACGGCGGTGACGTCGGTGCGCTCCTTGAAGCTGACCGTCGACTCCTTCGTCACGACGTCCACCGTCTGCAGCACCGGCCGATTCAGCGTCGCCAGCGGCTTCATGGCGACGCGGGCGACGATCAGGGAGCCGTTGGAGATGCCGCCCTCGATCCCGCCGGCGCGATCGGTGGGCCGCACGTAGCCCTCGGACTCCTCGTACGCGATGGCGTCGTGCGCCTCGGAGCCGCGGCGCGAGGCGTTGTCCCACCCCTCGCCGATCTCCACCGCCTTGACCGCCTGGATCGACATCAGCGCCTGCGCCAGGTTGGCGTCGAGCTTGCGGTCCCAGTGGACGTGGCTGCCGAGCCCGACGGGCACGCCGTAGGCCAGCACCTCGGCGACGCCACCCAGCGAGTCGCCGACCTTGGCCGCGGCCTTGATCTCGGCGACCATCTCCGCCTCGACGGCGGGATCGAAGCAACGGACCGCGCTCTCGTCGACGCTGTGAGGTCGCCCGGCCCGGGGCGGGGGCTGTCGGGCGGCGTCGTGGCTTCGCCGAGGGCGACGATGTGGCTGACGATCGACGCGCCCAGCTGGTGAAGCAGCAACTTGGCCAGGGTGCCGGCGGCGACACGGGCGGCCGTCTCCCGGGCCGAGGCGCGCTCGAGCACGTCGCGGGCGTCCTCGAAGCCGTACTTGAGCATCCCGGGCAGGTCGGCGTGGCCGGGACGGGGTTGGGTGAGCACCTTGCTCGGCGCGCCGGGCTCGGGCGACATCTCCTCGGTCCACTTCGGCCACTCGGTGTTGGCGATCTCGATCGCCACCGGCGAGCCGAGCGTGCGGCCGTGGCGGATGCCGCCGAGCAGGGTGATCTCGTCGGCCTCGAAGCGCATCCGCGGGCCCCGCCCGTAGCCGAGCCTGCGGCGCGCCAGCTCGTCGGCGACGTCGGACGCCTCGACGGGCAGGCCGGCGGGCAGGCCCTCGACGATGACGACCAGGGCTTTCCCGTGTGATTCGCCGGCGGTCAGGAAGCGCAGCACGTCGCCACGCTACCGGACGCCCGAACGGCGACCGGTGGGCCCGATCACCGCCGTGACCAGGAAAGGTGACCCGTGACTCAGGAGTAGAAGGGGTTCTCGCCGCCGCCGTGGTCGGTCACGTCGAGGATCTTCGTGAGCTCGGGTACCTCTTCGAGCAGCGTCGTCTCGATCCCCTGGCGCAGCGTCATCTGCGACATGGCGCAACCCTGGCAACCGCCCGAGAGACGGAGGTACGCCGTGCCGTCCTCCTCGTTCAGCGCGACAAGATCGGCGCGCCCGCCGTGGCTGGCGATGGCGGGGTTGACCGACTGCTCGAGGACGGCCACCACCCGGAGAGCGAACGGGCTCGAGATCCCCTGGGCGAGGAGCTCGGACGGCACGTTGGGTGCGACCTCTTCGGGCGCCGGGGAGTTGGGGTTGACGAGGACGAGTCCCCCACCGTTGTCGTCGGACCACTCGAGGCGGGCGCCTCGGAGCCGGTCGACGCTGCCGGCGGGGATGACGATCTCGAGCTCCTCCTGGGCGGTGCGCACGTCGCCGTCGTCGGCGTCGGACGTCGCCTGGAAATAGAGGTCGTAGACGAAGGAGCCTGCCTGCACGCCGCGCACCTCGAGCCAGAGGCCGAGGCTCGCCGGGTCGGGCTCCTGCCCGATCGCGTCGGTCACCACCTTGAAGGCCTCGGGGGTGAGGGTCACGAGGGGGGTGGTCTCCGTCGTGGCCTGGAGGTTCTCTGCGGTCGTTGCCATGCGGGAAGTCTACGGGCTGGTGACATGGTCCGGTCAGGTCGACGCACGGGTATTGCCGAAATCGTCCTCGTGGACTTCACGATGCAATTCCAATGCGGCGACGCACTTAAAAATGCAATTTCAGTGCAATTGTTTCCCAAACGGGTGTACGGTCCGCATTCGGCAGCAAATACGGAGGTCGGGGAATGCGGCAGTCCATCGGGCGATTCATCCTCGGTCTGGTACTCGTGACGGGGGTGGGCGCCGGAGCAGGGCTCGCGGCAGCGCTCGGCCACGACGGGTGTCGGCGGGCGCCACCACGACCTACACCGTGAACGACGCCGGCGACGCCGGGTTGGACAGCCCGGGTACACAACCTGTGCGTCGACGGATACGGTCGTGGTGGACGAAGAGACGGTGCACACGTGCACGTTGCGCGCCGCGATCGAGGCGTCGAACAACCTGGACGCGCCCGCCACGATCGACCTGCACGACCCGACCAACGCCGAAGACATGCTCATCACGGGGAGTGAGTACGTGGTCGACAACAACTCCAGCGATGCCGGTTTCGGTCCCCTCGAGATCGATGACCTCTCGGACAGCGTCGGCCAGTTGGTCACCATCCTCGGCGACAACGCCAGCGTCGTGACCATCGAAGGCACCGCGACGACGGACCAGCACCCGGATCCTCGACGTCAACCTCGATGCGGCGGCCAGCATCTCGGGCGTCACCATCTCCGGCGGTGACGCCTCGATCGCCGGTGATGTCGGTGGGGGCATCCACAACTCCGCGACCTTGACCCTCTCCAATTCGGTCGTCTCCGACAACCAGACGAACTCCGGGGAGGGCGGCGGGATCTACACGGAGGATACGGCCGACACCTCGTTCGTCGATGACACGATCATCGGCAACTCGGGCTCCAGCGGAGGAGGGATCTACGGCGCCGGTGGGACCATGAGCCTGGATGGCGTGGTCATCAGCGACAACACGGCCTCGGACAGCGGCGGCGGCATCTACACCACCGGGACAAGCCTGACCATCACGGACAGCACGATCGGAGGGACGGGGAGCGGCGAGACGGAGACCAGCGGCAACACCGCCCAGGACGGTTCGGGCGGCGGTCTGGGTTTCTTCGGCGGCACGGTGACCCTGTCCGGGAACACGATCGGCGGGAGCGACACGAAGCAAGGGAACACGGCGACGGATGGTGACGGTGGCGGCGTGTACGCCTCCGTCGAGGATCCGAGCTTCACGGGCGACGTGATCGACTACAACACGGTGGACGGTGGCGACGGCGGGGGCGTGTACGTGGAGAACGGCACCTCGACCTTCACCAACGAGACGATCGTGAACAACGTCGCCGTCTACGACGACAACGGTGGCAACGGTGGCGGTGTGTACATCAACGACGGCTCCAACACCTTCTCGGGTGGAAACATTTTGTACAACACGTCTGACGATGGCGACGAAGGCGGCGGTGGTGGGGGCGGGGTGTACGTCAACGACGGCACCAACTCGTTCTCCAGCGGGACGGTAGCGTCGAACGGCGCGACCGATGGGGCCTACTACGGCGGCGGCTTCTACGTCGGCGGCGGGACCAACACGTTCACGAACGAGACCGTCGGTGGCCCGTTGTCAGACGACGGCAACACAGTCACCTACGAGGGCGAGCCCTACGGTGAGGGCGGCGGCGTCTACATCGTCGGAGGGACCAACACATTCTCCGGCGGCTCGATCGACTTCAACCAGGCCTACTACGGCGGCGGCGTCTCGGTCGAAGAAGGAACCAACGCCTTCACCGGATCGACGGTCGACTCCAACGAGGGCTATTACGGCGGCGGTTTTTATTACAACGAGGGGACCAACTCATTTACCGGCGGCTCGATCGACTCCAACGACGCTTACGAGGGCGGCGGCGCCTTTCTCGACGACGGAACGGAGACCTTCACCCAGGCCGACATCAGCTCGAACACGGCGAGCGAGTCGGGCGGTGGTCTCTGGATCGACGTCGAAGATATCGACACGCCGACCACCATTACGTCTTCGACCATCAGTCAGAACACGGTCCCGGGCACGGTCGGTGAGTCGCCGTTCCTCGGTGACGGCGGCGGGATCCTTGCCGACAGCTGCGACGGTTACAACCAGATCAACCTGACCAACGACACCATCGCCGGCAACTCCGCCAACCTCCTCGGTGGCGGCTACTACGGGACGGATGCCTGCTTCCAAGAGGTGGAGGGCCCGGGGGCCGAGTCGGCAGCAACCTCGCATTCCACGCCTCACGTCGTAGCGGAGCCGGTCACGAACTTCCTCTTCGACACGATCGACGCCAACTCGTCCGGCGAAGGCGGCGGCAACATCAACACCGACGACGAGCTCCACCCTCGAGGCGTCCCAGACGATCATCGCCGACGGGGTGTCGGGCGGGATCGAAGGCGACAACTGCACCTTCATCGACGGCGGGACGCTCACGTCCCTCGGCTACAACCTGATCGACGACATCGACCTGTGGCACGGCGGCGACGGGCGACATCATCGGCCAGAGCCCCCAGCTGGGGGCGCTCGGCGACAACGGCGGGTCCGACGAACACCGAGTTCCCGGCGACCACCAGCCCGGCGGTTGGCGGCGTGCCATCGGCGGTGTGCACCGCAAGCGGGGTGACGACGGACCAGCGCGGTAACGCCCGGGGTGCGGGCCTCAACGGCTCGTGCACCATCGGCGCGGTCGAGGTATCGGTGGCGGCACCGCCCGCCGTCAACCTCAACGGCTACCGCCTGGTGGCCAACGAGGGCGGCATCTTCGACTTCGGGCTCAACTTCCACGGTTCCTTGGCCAACAACCACCTCAACGCGCCGATCATCGGGATCGCCAACTCGCCGGGTTACGACGGCTACTTGATGGCGGGCAGCGACGGCGGGGTCTTCGCGCTCGGTGGGGCGAACTTCTACGGCTCGCTCGGCGGCCAAAAGCTCCCCTCGCCGATCTCGGCCATTGCGGCACCGCCGGCGGAGAACGGCTACTGGCTGATCGCCCAGAACGGCAAGATCTACAACTTCGGCGCCGCGCCCGCCTTGGCGGCGGTGTCGGTGCCCTCAAGCGCCCACATCGTCGGCATGGCCTCGACCCAAGACGGCGGCGGCGGCTGGCTGACCGACAACCTGGGCGACGTCTACGCGGTGGGCGACGCTCTCTATGAGGGCGGACTGGGCGGGGTGCACCTCAACGCCCCGATCGTCGGGATCGCGGCCGCCGCGTCGGGGCAGGGCTACGTGCTCGCGGCTTCTGACGGCGGGGTCTTCAACTACGGGACCCAGCACTTCTTCGGCTCGGTGCCGGGGTCCTTGGCCCCGGGCCAGAAGCTCAACGCACCGATCGTGGGCATCGCGGTGACGCACTCGGGCAACGGCTACTGGCTGGCGGGTGCCGACGGCGGGGTCTTCAACTACGGCGACGCCCCGTTCTTGGGCTCGATCTTCACCGCCATCGGCAACCACCCGCTCAACGGGCCCATCGTCGGCATCCAGCACCTCGGGGAGCTGGCGACCCCCTAAGGGCTATCCGAGGTCGACCGTAGGTCCGAGCAAACCGCCTCGGATATCCCCCCACCCGCATCTCTCAGGTTGGGTTAAGGATCAGGTGACTGTCAGGGGGTTCTCAAGCATCCGAGGGCCGTTCGAAGTACCGTCGGCTGCAGAAGGACCAACGAGTCCACACACACGGGAGGTACGGGGCGGTGCTGAAGGTGCTCGGAAGGTTTGCTGGAGGACTCGCAATCGTGGCGGCAACGGCTGGTGCCGGAGCCGGGATGGCGTTGCTGCCGCTCGGGGAACACGTCGCTGGCGCGTCGTCGTCGATCGTCGTGAACGACGCGGGCGACCCAAATTCGACCCCCGCCGACAACACCCAGTGCGTGCCCGGTGACGAGGGACACTGCCGCATCCGCGACGCGCTGGCCGAAGCGGCGTCGCTAGGCGGCGACGTCACGATCGAGCTCCCCGGTCCTGATTCGAGTCAAACCATCTACAACCCGGGCTCGGCCTACCTCGTCGACTCGAGCAACAACTACCTCGAAGTGCCCGACACCGGCGGGACCGTCACCCTTGACGGCTCCTCTGTGGGCCAGAGCGTGAACGTCATCCAAGCGGTCTGCCAGGCCTCGTGCGACGTCAGCACCCGTGTCATGAAGATCGACCCCGGTGCAATCGCCTCGATCACCGGGGTCACAATCGAGGACGGCAGCGGGGACAACGGAGGGGGCATCCTCGACTGCGGGGACTTGAACCTCTCGAACTCGACGGTCACGACCAACACGGCCGCCGAGACAGGTGGTGGCATCGACCTATCGGCGGAAGGTTCCGCGACACTCACCGACGACACCGTGAGCGATAACACCGCAGGCGGGGAGAGCCTTGACGAAGGCGACTACTACGAGTCGGGCGGCGGCATCGCCGTCGACAACTCCAGCGACTCCGCCATCGAGAACCTCACCGTCAGCGGATCGACCGTCAACGACAACACAGGCGACAACGGAGACGGGGGCGGCATCGTGGCCTTCAACACGGATGAGGAAGAGGACGTCGTCGACCCCAACCTCACCGTGGACATCAGCAATTCGACGATCACCGGAAATGAGCTGGGTAACAGTTTGGAGGACTACATCTATGGCGCCGGCGCTCTCCGACGAGGATGGTGTCTGGACGGTGAGCGGGACCACGATCAGCGACAATGGTCCAAACGACACAAATGACCTCGCCGCGGGAGGCGTCGAGTTCTACGTGCCGACACTCCCCGCGACATTCAGCAACGACAAGATCACCGGCAACAACGCGTACGACTCCGGTGGTATCGAGATCGATGCCGGCGATGTCTCGATCACGGGCACCTCGATCAGCGACAACACGGTATCTGAGGCCTTCGCCGGCGTGCTCGACGAGGAGTGGTACGACGACGACGCCGACGACTCAACATCGATCACGTCGAGCACCATCTCCGACAACGCGATGCCCGAACCAATTGGCGAGTCCGAGTTCTACGGCGACGGTGGCGGGATCACGTCCTACGGCTGCAACCCGCTTGATCTGACGAATGACACGATCACGGGGAACTCCGCGAACTACGACGGCGGTGGGTACTTCGGCGTCTATTGCGGGGACTTCGGTGGACCCGAGAAGGCCGCACCGGTGAATTCTCGTTTTGCCCATGCCGAACAGGCGGGGGCAGAGAAGCCGCACCAAGAAGACGACGTGACCACCGCCTTCCTCTTTGACACGATCACCGACAACTCGACGGGGGACTCTGATGGCGGCGGCAACATTCAGCTCGGGGGCGACGAGATACCCGACGAATCCAACGTCTCGCTCGCACAGACGATCGTGGCTGGCGGCATCGTCGAATCGTCTCCGACGACCAACTGCGCAGTCGACTCCGAGGACGGGGCCACAATCACCTCCCTCGGCTACAACCTGATCGACGACAACACCTGTGGCACGGCGGCGACGGGCGACATCATCGGCCAGAGCCCCCAGCTGGGGGCGCTCGGCGACAACGGCGGTCCGACGAACACCGAGTTCCCGGCGACCACCAGCCCGGCGGTTGGCGGCGTGCCATCGGCGGTGTGCACCGCAAGCGGGGTGACGACGGACCAGCGCGGTAACGCCCGGGGCGCGGGCCTCAACGGCTCGTGCACCATCGGCGCGGTCGAGGTATCGGTGGCGGCACCGCCCGCCGTCAACCTCAACGGCTACCGCCTGGTGGCCAACGAGGGCGGCATCTTCGACTTCGGGCTCAACTTCCACGGTTCCTTGGCCAACAACCACCTCAATGCGCCGATCATCGGGATCGCCAACTCGCCGGGTTACGACGGCTACTTGATGGCGGGCAGCGACGGCGGGGTCTTCGCGCTCGGTGGGGCGAACTTCTACGGCTCGCTCGGCGGCCAAAAGCTCCCCTCGCCGATCTCGGCCATTGCGGCACCGCCGGCGGAGAACGGCTACTGGCTGATCGCCCAGAACGGCAAGATCTACAACTTCGGCGCCGCGCCCGCCTTGGCGGCGGTGTCGGTGCCCTCAAGCGCCCACATCGTCGGCATGGCCTCGACCCAAGACGGCGGCGGCGGCTGGCTGACCGACAACCTGGGCGACGTCTACGCGGTGGGCGACGCTCTCTATGAGGGCGGACTGGGCGGGGTGCACCTCAACGCCCCGATCGTCGGGATCGCGGCCGCCGCGTCGGGGCAGGGCTACGTGCTCGCGGCTTCTGACGGCGGGGTCTTCAACTACGGGACCCAGCACTTCTTCGGCTCGGTGCCGGGGTCCTTGGCCCCGGGCCAGAAGCTCAACGCACCGATCGTGGGCATCGCGGTCACGCACTCGGGCAACGGCTACTGGCTGGCGGGTGCCGACGGCGGGGTCTTCAACTACGGCGACGCCCCGTTCTTGGGCTCGATCTTCACCGCCATCGGCAACCACCCGCTCAACGGGCCCATCGTCGGCATCCAGCACCTCGGGGAGCTGGCGACGCCCTAGGCCTGTCGGGGGTTCAAGATCAGGCCTCATTCGACGAGGACCCACGGCAGTCCTCGGCTCGGACGTTGGGGCCGAGTCAGGCTGGCACCAGCCAGTCGTTGCCGCGCGCAAGCAAATTTCGATTGAGCAAGAACGGCCGTTCCGCACTACGGTCGCTGGCACAACAGGTCGACACGGGAGGAACGGACCATGTTCAAGGTGTTCGGAAAGTGTGCATCGGGATTGGCACTGACGATCGGGGTCGTAGGGGCGGGCGCAGGGCTTGCTCTCCTGCCGCTGGGAACGCAGGTTGCCTCGGCGCAGACGGCCATCACAGTGAACGACGCGGGCGACAGCTCCCCCACCCCTGGGAATTGCGTACTGAGCACCGAGGGCGACTGCACACTTCGCGCCGCGATCGAAGAGGCCGAAACGCTCGGAACCGATGTGGACATCACGCTGCCCGACCCCAACACAGTCGCAAACAATCCCGCGGCTCAGTACGCCGTCGACAGCGGACTCGGTCAGCTCGACGTATATGACGACGGCAACACGGTCACCATCGACGGCGCCGCCGGGCAAGCGGTGGACGTCATCCAGGCGCAATGCATAACCAGCTGCGAGGGGATCTCAAGCCGGGTGCTCAAGGTGGAGAGCGGAACGACGGCGGACATTTCTGGCGTCACCATCGAGGACGGAGATCCGTCGGGCGGCGTCGGCGGAGGCATCCTCGACTGCGGAACCATGACCTTGACCGACTCGACCGTCACCGACAACACCGCGACCGAGTCCGGTGGCGGGATCGAACTCTCCTCGGGTGGCTCGGCCACGCTGGTTGGCAGCACGGTGAGCAACAACACGCAGACGGACTCCGAGGAAGGATCCGGCGGCGGAGGGATTTACCTCGTCGGCGAGAGCGACGTGTCCGCCAATCTCACGATCGAGGATGGGTCGACCGTCACAGGCAACAGCTCAGAGCAGGATGGCGGTGGAATTGAGATCGGCGGGGCAGGCAACTCCACGGGAACCACCGTCGACATCGAGAATTCCACAATCAGCGACAACAATGTTTTGGAAGAAGACTATTGGGGCGGGGGGTTGAGCCAGGATGCGTCGAGCACGGTCACGGTGAATGGCTCCAGCATCACCGGGAACACCACCGTCACGACGGGCGAATTCGAAAGCCTGGGAGGCGGCGTTTCCCTTGCCGCACAAGGCGCGTCTGACTCGCTTTCCAACAACACGATCAGCGGTAACACGAGTGACGCAGGCGGCGGAATCTCCCTCCAGGATCTCGGTGATCCCACCTTGACGAACGACACCATCAGCGACAACACGGCGGCGTATGGCGCGGCCGGCGTTTTCATTGAGTCGATCGACACCGAGGTCACGTCGATCGCCGACTCGACGATCAGCGGCAACATGGCAACCGGAGAAGGGGGAGGCGGCGGATTGGTCACCGACGGATGTAACACAGTGAACCTGACCGATGACACGATCGCGAACAACGTGGCGACGACATCGGCTGATAGTCCGGGAGGCTTGCTCACCGTCAACTGCGGTGACGTAGGCGGGGGTGCGAACTCAGCTACGGCAGCGGCAGGTTGGAACTCCTCAGGCGCCTCGGCCCGGGCCGTGGCTGGAGTTCAGGCTCAGCCGGACGATGGCGAGAACGTCTCATTGCTGTTCGACACGATCGCGGGGAACGCGGCACCGGATGCCGGGGCCGAAGACGCGGCAAACATCGACCAGTCCGACGCGGCGGATGTCAGCATCGCCAACACGATCGTCGCCGGTGGGGCTCCGAATTGTTTCCTCTCCACCCCGGCGAACTTCACCTCCCTCGGCTACAACCTGATCGACGACTCGACCTGTGGCACGGCGGCGACGGGCGACATCATCGGCCAGAGCCCCCAGCTGGGGGCGCTCGGCGACAACGGGGGTCCGACGAACACCGAGCTCCCGGCGACCACCAGCCCGGCGGTTGGCGGCGTGCCATCGGCGGTGTGCACCGCAAGCGGGGTGACGACGGACCAGCGCGGTAACGCCCGGGGTGCGGGCCTCAACGGCTCGTGCACCATCGGCGCGGTCGAGGTATCGGTGGCGGCACCGCCCGCCGTCAACCTCAACGGCTACCGCCTGGTGGCCAACGAGGGCGGCATCTTCGACTTCGGGCTCAACTTCCACGGTTCCTTGGCCAACAACCACCTCAATGCGCCGATCATCGGGATCGCCAACTCGCCGGGTTACGACGGCTACTTGATGGCGGGCAGCGACGGCGGGGTCTTCGCGCTCGGTGGGGCGAACTTCTACGGCTCGCTCGGCGGCCAAAAGCTCCCCTCGCCGATCTCGGCCATTGCGGCACCGCCGGCGGAGAACGGCTACTGGCTGATCGCCCAGAACGGCAAGATCTACAACTTCGGCGCCGCGCCCGCCTTGGCGGCGGTGTCGGTGCCCTCAAGCGCCCACATCGTCGGCATGGCCTCGACCCAAGACGGCGGCGGCGGCTGGCTGACCGACAACCTGGGCGACGTCTACGCGGTGGGCGACGCTCTCTATGAGGGCGGACTGGGCGGGGTGCACCTCAACGCCCCGATCGTCGGGATCGCGGCCGCCGCGTCGGGGCAGGGCTACGTGCTCGCGGCTTCTGACGGCGGGGTCTTCAACTACGGGACGCAGCACTTCTTCGGCTCGGTGCCGGGGTCCTTGGCCCCGGGCCAGAAGCTCAACGCACCGATCGTGGGCATCGCGGTCACGCACTCGGGCAACGGCTACTGGCTGGCGGGTGCCGACGGCGGGGTCTTCAACTACGGCGACGCCCCGTTCTTGGGCTCGATCTTCACCGCCATCGGCAACCACCCGCTCAACGGGCCCATCGTCGGCATCCAGCACCTCGGGGAGCTGGCGACCCCATAGGCCTGTCGGACTGTGACACGGTCGACTCGGCGCGTCGTGAGAGTGCACGGCGAGCCGAGTCGCACCAAGTAACGTCCTCGCCGTGGCCCGCACCCCAACCGACACGCACGAATGGCTCAGCTTCGAGGACGAGGAAGAAGAGAGAACGTGGGTCTTCGACGTCTCGTTCCTGACGAGCAACTGGACCTGCATCTTCGGTAACGGTTGCCAAGGGGTGCTCACCGGACCCGCTCCCGAGCTCGTGCAGGGATGCTGCAGTTACGGCGCCCACCTCGTCGACAAGAAGGACGCCCGGCGGGTGCAGAAGGCGGCCGACAGCCTCACTCCCGAGGAATGGCAGAACCACGGGAGGAAGAAGAGCATCATGCAAACGAACAAGCACGGCGAGACGATCACCCGGATCGTCGACGACGCCTGCATCTTCCTCAACAAGCCGGACTTCCCTGGTGGGGTCGGCTGCGCCTTCCACGTCGCGGCGGCCCGGCGGGGCGTGAACTTCATGACGCTCAAGCCCGAGGTCTGCTGGCAGCTCCCACTCCGACGTGAGGATCAGGTGGACGACGACGAAGGGCACGTCACCTCGGTGATCCGGCAGTGGGACCGGCGCCACTGGGGCAAGGGCGGACGCGAGTTCCACTGGTGGTGCACCGAGTCACCGGAGGCCTTCGTCGGGACGAAGCCCGTCTACCGCGAGATGCAATCCGAGCTGACCGAGATGGTCGGGGCCAAGATCTACGACCGCTTCGTGGCGATGCTGCGCGAGCGTGACCGGCTGCGTACGACCGGGGTACCCCTCCCCCACCCGGCCGTGCGCAAGCGTGGCGGGCGCAAGGCTGCGGCGACGAACGCGTCGTCGGGGGCGTCGGCCTAAGGCTCAGAGGGCCCGGGACCCGGCCAGCGCCGGGAGCCCGTCAGTCGTTCAGTGGGTCGTCGTCGGCGTGCGACGGGGTGGGCATGGAGCCGAGGATGCGGTCGTAGCTGTCCTCTTCCGCCAGGCACCAAGAAGCGTGGACGTCGTCGGGCTCAGCGCCGCACTCAGGGCACTTCCCCACGGCCTCCGTGGAAGATCGCTTCAGGCTGCGCGCTTCCTCGAAGCGCCGATGGCGTCCCTTTTTCACGAGAACTCCTCTTCACACCCGGTCCGCACCATGGCGTTCCGCCCTCACGACCAGACCGCACGAGCCCTTTCGGCCGCCTGTCCATTGTAGTGGCTGCGCCCACTGCGAAGGCCGGGGACCAGGTCAGCGAGGGAATCGGCGGCGGATGCACACAGCAGTGTCGGCGACGAAATCCGGCGTTCCACCGATCTCGGTCGTCATCGGAGCCTCTACGCTGACCGCGGTGCCTGCCTTCGACCCCCAAGAGATGGTCGCCCGGTTCCGTCAGCGGGCGGAGGCGGTCCGCACGCGGGGCATGCCGCCCATCGAGGGTCCGGAGCGCCAGCGCTTCCGCCAGCAGGCGCAGCAAGACTTCGCCGACTTCGCCATGATCGGCGACGCCGAGGCGGAGTTGGTCGACGGGATCTTGACGCTGCGTATCGACCTCCGTCCCAAGGACCCGCCGGAGGGCGCCGGCCAGGGCTGATCCGTCAGCCCCCGTAGTGCATGCGGGTGTCCTCCATGCGCAGGACGTCGGACGGCTCGCCCCCGATGTCGGTCACCTCGCCGATGCACAGCGTGTGGCTCCCCAACTCCTCGGCGCTCGTGAGGGTGCAGGCCACGAAGCCCGCCGCCGATGCGAGCACCGGGGCGCGCATCGGCCCGACCTCCGAGACCGGGTGACCCGACATGGCGAGGACGGCGCCGTCGGGCGAGCGTTCGACGTCGACGACCGGCTTGACGAAGCGGCGGACGACGTCGCGCTCGGCGCGCTCCAGGAGAGAGACGGTGAAGGCGCCCCCGGCGTGCACGAGACGCAGCGTCACGGACTCATTCTCGAGGGCGACTGCGACGAGCTTGGGCTCGATGCACACCTGTACCACGAGGTTGGCGGTCATCAGGTTGACCTCGTCGCCGTCCCGGCTGCCGATCAGGTAGAGGCCGGTGGGCATGGCCCAGAGCACGCGGCGGCGGTGGCGGTCGAGCTCCTCGTCCGTTGTCATCAGAAGATGCCTCCCGTGTTGCCCGAGTTGCCGGCGGTCGTCGTCGTGACGGGCACCTGGCCGTCGATGGTCCGGATGCGCTGCAGGACCTCGTTGTAGAGCGCCTCGGCCTTGATGGCGTTGCGCTGCGCCTCGGTGATCAGCTTGGAGTTGGCGGACCCGGCGTCGTAGCACTCGTTGCCCGCGGTGCCTTCGAGCCCGTAGGCCTTGTACAACAGGTCGGTCACCTCGGGATCAGGCGAAGGCAGCTCCGTGTTCGCTATCTCGGCGTCGGTGACCAGTGTGCCGCAGGCGGCGTGGAGCGCCCCGCTGCCGTTGAGAGCGACCTTGGGGATGCGGGCGTTGTCGGCCGTGAGCGTGCCGATGTCGGAGCCGAAGCCCGTGCCGCTCACCCACACCGACATCCGGTGGGCGGGTGAGCCCTCCTGGTCCTCGCCGGCGCACGAGGAGAGGGTGACCGCCGCAGCCAGGGACACGACGAGGGCCGCGACGAGGTGGCGGCCCCTCACGCGGTCTGGAGGATGTGGACGTCGCGGCGGCCCTTGCGCAGGACCACGTAGCGATCGTGCAGGAGGTCGCCCCGGCCGAGCACCCGCGCCACGTCGGTCTGGCGCACGTTGTTCACGTAAGCGCCGCCTCCCTCGATCGTGTGGCGCGCCTTCGACTTGGACGACTCCAGCCCGGTGCGGACGAGCGCGTCGACCAGAGTCAAGCCCCCGTCGGACAGCTCGGCCCGGGGCACCGCCGTGGTCGGCGCGTCGGCCGTCACAGCCAGGAGCATCTCCTCGCTCAGGCCGGCGATCTCCTCGCCGAAGAGCGCGGCCGAGGCCTCCTCGCTCTTCTCCACCTCGGCCTCGCCGTGGACGAGGCCGACCACGGCCCGGGCCAGCGCCTTCTGGGCTGCGCGCTGTTGGGGACGCTCGGCGGTCTCGGCGTCGAGGTGGCGGATCTCGTCGTGGCTGAGGAACGTGAGGAAGCGCAGCAGCTCGCCCACCTGCTCGTCGGCCGTGTTCACGAAGAACTGGTACATGGCGAAGGGGCTGGTGCGCTTGGCATCGAGCCACACCGTGCCCGTCTCGGTCTTGCCGTACTTGGTGCCGTCGGGCTTGACGATGAGCGGCGTCGTGAAGCCCCAGGCCTCGTCGCCGGTCACCTTGCGGATGAGCTCGATGCCCATGGTGATGTTGCCCCACTGGTCGCTCCCGCCGAACTGCACGTCGCAGCCGTGGTCCACGTGCAGACGGAGGAAGTCGTACGCCTGCAGCAGCATGTAGCTGAACTCGGTGTACGAGATGCCCTGGTCGGGCCGCTCGAAGCGCGTGCGCACCGACTCCTTGGCCACCATCTGGTTGACGGTGAAGTGCTTGCCCACGTCGCGGAGGAACTCGATCGTCGAGATCGAGCCGAGCCAGTCGGCGTTGTTGAGCAGGAGGGCGCGGTCGAGGTCGAGGAACTGCGCCAGCTGGGGCCGGATGCCCGCGAGGTAGCGGTCGATGGTCTCGCGGGTAAGCAGCTGGCGCTCGTCCTCCTTGCCCCCGGGGTCGCCGATCATGCCGGTGCCGCCGCCGGCCAGCGAGATCGGTGAGTGGCCCGCCTCCTGGAACCGCCGGAGCGTGCAGAGCTGGAGCAGGCTGCCGACGTGGAGGCTGTCCGCACTCGGGTCGAAGCCGGCGTAGACGGTCAGGCCGGGCTCATCGAAGCGCTTGGTCAGGTCCGGATCAGTGATCTGATGGATCAGCCCGCGAAAGGCGAGGTCCTCCGACAGCGTGGGCATGCCGTCGACTTTGCCATACGCCGGTAGGTTCTCCGGGCGCATGGCCAGGTACGCAGGCATTCCGATCCTCCCTGGTCGGTGGTTGATCGGGGTGCGCCCGGGGAATGCTCACGACATCGTCGTGGTGACCGGGCTGTGGTAATCGGAATCGAACAGGCATCGCTCCCCATGGAGGGGTCGCTGCCGCCCGACCTCCAGGGCACGCTTTTTCGCATCGGCCCCCGGTCGCCCTGGGCGCTGGGGTCGGCGGGGCTGGCGGGGTCGGGGGACGGCCACGGGCCGACCGGGCAGGACGCTGAGGGCGGAGAGGGTGCGGCCGCCGGCGCCGGCGGTCTGCCCATCGGCGCCATCCACGCCGTCGAGTTCCGCGACGGCCAGGCCGTCTCGTACCGATGGGCCGAGTCCGACGCCGACGCCGACGTCTTCTGGCACGCCGGCTCGGTGCTGGCGCTGCACGAGACGGGACTCCCCTCGCGGTACTCGCGCTTCCTCGAGCCGGAGGAATTCACGGGCGGGCTGTCGGTGCCCATTGCGTCGCACGTCCACCGCGTCGCCGCGGACGGGAGCCGGGTGCTCTTCTCCGTCGACGACCGTGGCGCGAGCGAGGATGCCGCAGGGTCCGAGGGGGCGCCCGAGGGTGTCTGGCTGCGCATCGGCGAGTGGGACGCCGGTGGCGGCTTCGGTGGCGCGCAGGCGGTCCAGCTCGAGCGCGCCACGTGGGAGCACGACGTGGCGGTCACGTCAGGGCACGTCGTGTTCATCGAGTCACCGACGACGCGGCTCGGTGAGCCGGAGGCGCCCGGTCCCCCCGTGCCCTTCACCTGGGTGCCGGGGGCCGAGGGCTGGCTCGGCGTCGTCGCACGCGGAGGCGACGGCACGGGGGTGCGGTGGTTCCGCCTCGATCCCTGCCTGGTCACCCACGTCCTCGGCGCGTGGGAGGACGCGGCGACCGGCGAGATCGTCCTCTACGTCTGCCGCTACGACGCGCTCGAGGCGGGGCGACCGTTCGACGCGACGCAGTCGGTGGTCGGGCCGAGGGGCGTCGGCCTCACCTCGATCGGCGGCGGCCTCGCCGTCCTCGAGCGCTGGAGTGTCGTCGGAGACCGGCTCGAGCGGGTACAGGTGGACGACCGCTCGGTGGAGTATCCCCGCGCCGATGCGCTGCTCGAGGGCGCCGCATTCCGCTACGGCTACAGCGTCGAGCTCGAATGGGAAGAGGCGGGCGCTCCGGCCGACGCGTGGCGCGGCGCCGGCGCGGAGCGCCACACGCTGTCCGAACGGAACTGCGTCCCGTTCGGCTTGTTGAAGTTCGACCTGGCCCGCGAGGACTCGGTGGCCTGGTATCCCGGTGTCGGCCGTCGTCCGAGTGAACCGCTCTTCGTACGGGCGCTCGACGGGCGAGCGGACGACGAGGGCTGGCTCCTCAGCGTCGTGGACGACGCCAACCGTGGGACGAGCGACGTCTACGTGCTCGACGCCACCACGATGGGACGGCGCGGTCCCGAGGCGGTCATCCACCTGCCGGTCCGCCTGCCTTTACGCAGCCACGGGGAATGGGTGCCGGCGGACCGCTACCACTGAATTTTTGCGTCGCGCCCCTACGCCGGGGCGCGACCGTTCTCTCCCGGCATGACACCTTCGACGATGCGAGAGGGCCCTCGCCCCGACTCGGTCTCCCGCCGGACCGATCAGCTGGTGGCGAGCGTGGCCCAGCACCACCGGGCGATCTCGGCCCATCACAGCCAGCTCCTGGCCGCCGTCGTCGAGCTCGATCGACGCAAGGCGTGGCGCGTCGACGGCGCCACGTCGATGGTCGCGTGGCTGGTGCAGCAGTGCGGCGTCGCGGCGGCCACGGCCCGTGAATGGGTGACCGCCGCCGCGAGACTGAAGGAGCTGCCGAAGATCTCCGATGCGCTCTCGCAGGGGAAGCTCTCCTTCGACCAGGTGAAGCCGCTGGTCGAGGTGGCCAAGCCCGAGACCGACGCCAAGCTCGCCGAGCAGGCGACGCACTGGTCGGCCAAGCAGGTGCGCGAGCTGGCGATCGCGACGCGCCAGCAGTCCGACGGGCAGGCGACGGGCTCGTACGGACGCCGCTTCCTTCGTTTCGACGACCGCCGACGGATGCTGACGGGCTATCCTTCCCGCCGATCAGTACGCCGTGGTCAAGGGCTCGTTGGTCGCCCGGGCCAGCCGCTTGGTGAAGGACCGCACCCCCTTCGACCAGCGGATGGCCGAGGCCCTGGTGGCGGTCTGCAAGCGTGACCGCGACGGCAAGGGCGGTGACGGCGGCGACGAGGCACCGCGGGCGGGTGGCATGCGGCGGAACCGGCCGACCGTGGTGGTGCACGCCGACCTGAGCTTCCTGGGCGGAGGCGAAGGGGGCGGCGAGCTCGACGTCCTCGGGCCCGTCTCGCGGGAGACGGCACGTCGGCTCGCCTGCGACGCCAAGATCCTCGTGTCGGCCGACGGGGCGAACGGCCAGAGCCTGAACCTGGGTCGGGCCCGGCGCGACCCCTCCGACGCGCAACGGATCGAGATCCGCCGTCGCGACAAGGGCTGCCGCTTCCCGGGCTGCACGCACACCGAGTTCACCGACGTGCACCACGTGCTGCACTGGACGAACGGCGGGGCGACCGACCTGGACAACCTCGTCGAGCTCTGCGACCAGCACCACCGCTTCGTGCACGAGATGGGCTGGCGCATCTCGGGCGACGCCACCGTGGAGCTCAGCTTCAAGAGCCCGACGGGACGAATCACGACGTCGACGCCGTCACCGGCCTTCAGGGGCGGAGCGCGAGCCGGACCGCCTGGTTGATCGCGTCGTGCACGGCGACGTTCTCGGTGCGGTTTGGGACCCGGACGCGCACGAGGGACGGGACCGCCGGAGCCGCCTCGAGCGCGGGCTCCAACTCCGACAACTTCGAGACCTCCGTGACCGGGAGGCCGAACCCGCGCGCGACCGCGCCGACGTTTGTCGTGGGAGGCGTTCCGAAGAGCGACTCGAAGACGCCCGGCGAGAGCGTGGTCGCCTGGGGGAGGAACGAGAAGATGCCTCCCCCGTCGTTGTCGACCACCACGAAGGTGCACGGGACGGCGGGGGGATTGACGAGCCCCGAGACGTCATGGAGGAACGCCAGGTCCCCCAGCAGGGCCAGCGTGCGTGGCGCCGTGCCCGAGGCCGCCACGCCGAGCGCCGTCGAGACCAAGCCGTCGATCCCGTTGGCCCCGCGGTTGGCCCACACGGCCGGCGGTACGGGCAGGGCGGGCGCGTACCACTCGAGATCGCGGATCGGCATGGAGGCCGAGACGAAGACCACGGCGCCGACCGCCGCGGCATGGCGGTACAAGGCCCGGGCCACCTGGGGCTCGTTCAATTCGGTGCCGAGCGTCTCGTCGATGGCGCGTTGCGCGCGCTCGTCCATGGAGCGCCACGCCGGGAGCCAGTCGGGGTCGGCGAGCGGCGCCTCTGCCGCGGTCGCCACCTCCAGCCACGCGTCCGGGTCGGCGTGGACGAAGTCCGTCGCCACCCGCAACGGATCGGGCCGGTGCCGCCACGGGTCGATGACGACGATCCTCGCCCCCACCGAGGCGGCCGCCACCACGTAGTCGCCCAGCGCCTTGGAGAGCCAGGGCGCGCCCAGGAGGACGATCGTCTCGGGCAAGTCCGGGTGCGTCCGCGCACGGCATCGGCGGCGGCGATCGTGCCCCCGACGCGGCACCCCGACAACGGGTCGGCGAGGACGGGCCAGCCTCGGCGCTCCGCGAAGGCGACCAACGGGATCGGGTCGACGGGCCCGTACGACGGGCCCCCGACGATGACGAGGCCCCGAGGGCGCAGCGTCTCGACGGCCTCCCCGACCGCCCCCTGGCCCCCCGCCGCGATCACCTGCTCGGCCCGGGGTGCCGGCAACTCGTCCGGCCCGTCGGTCAGCGGCTCGCGGAAGGCGAGATTGAGGTGGACGGGCCCGGGTCCCCGCTCCCCGAAGCGGGACTCGACGAACGCGCGCACGGCGAGCGGGCGCCAGGTCGCCTCCTGGCCTGCCACCGGCACCCCGGGGTCGCTCCGCCAACGCACCTCGGCGGCGAACAGCGCGTCCTGCTCGATGGTCTGCGAGGCACCCGTGTGGTGGAGCTCGGGCGGCCGGTCCGCCGTGCACACCAGCAGGGGGACGCGGGCGTGGTGCGCCTCGGCGACGGCCGGGTGCAGTTCGGCCGCCGCGGTGCCGCTGGTGACACAGATGACGACGGGCCGCTGCGTCGCCTTCGCCAGGCCGATGGCGTAGAACGCGGCGCTGCGCTCGTCGAGGCGGACGTGGGTCCGCATCCACTGCGCCAGGGGCAAGGCCAGCGGCGTCGAGCGCGACCCGGGACACACGACGGCGTCGGTGACGCCCAGGCGGGTCCACTCGTCGACCAGGGTGGCGCAGAAGGTGGCCTGTACGCTCACGCGGCGTGGCCCTCAACGTCGAACTGCGGGGCTCGGGGCCACCCCTGGTCCTGCTGCACGGCTTCACCCAGACGGGCCGGCTCTGGGGCAGCTTCGGCAAACACCTGGAGCGCGCCATGACGTTGGTGGCGGTCGACCTGCCCGGTCACGCCGGATCCGACACCGTCCGCGCCGACCTCCCCACGACCGCAGGCCTCGTCGCCGAAGCGGTCCGTGACGCTATCGGCGATGCGCCGTGCGCCCTGCTCGGGTACTCCCTCGGCGCGCGGGTCGCCCTGCACATCCTCACGAGACCCGACCCGGGCGTGCCCGTGGGCCGCGCCGTCCTCATCGGCGCGACGGGCGGGATCGAGAACGCGGATGATCGGGCTCGCCGGCGCCAGTCCGACGAGGCGCAGGCCGACGAGCTCGACCAGACGGGGGACGTCGAGGGTTTCGTCGACGCCTGGCTGCGGGGGCCGCTCTTCGAGCGTCTGGGCGACGAGGCGCAACGTGCGGAACGCCTGCGCAACAGCGCCGCGGGGCTGGCATCGAGTTTGCGCCTCTGCGGCGCCGGCACCCAGGAGCCCCTGTGGGACGCGTTGGCGTCGCTTCCCTGCCCGGTCTTGGCACTGGCCGGGACCGACGACACGCGCTTCGCGGCCCACGCGACGCGGATCGCCTCCCTGGCACCTCTCGGCGTGGCGTCGTTGATCCCCGGCGGCGGCCATGCCGTGCACCTCGCCCAACCGGATCACGCAGGACGGGTCGTTGAGCACTGGCTCGGCGTCGCCGGCCCGGCGGAGGCCGGCTGAGCCCTCACACCACCAGCCCGATGGTCAAGAGGACGCCGACCGCCAGCTGCAGACGCGCCGTGGACGCCAGCATGGGAAGCAGCCGCCGCCCCTCCCGCTCGCTCAGGGCAAGGCGGACGGGTCCGACGGCAAGCGGCGTGGCCACGAGCGCCAGGAGCGCCCAATGGCGGTACCCGTAGAGCACGCCGATGGAGAGCGCCACGACCATCAGCGTGTAGCAGTACAGCAGGCCGGCCCGGCGCCGCCCGAGGCGAACGGCCAGGGTCCGCTTGCCCGATTCGGTATCGGTTTCGATGTCGCGCAGGTTGTTCGCCTGGAGGAGCGCGGCGGCCAAGAGCCCGACCGGCACGCCGGCCCACAGGGCGAAGCCCCAGTTGAACGACACGGTGTACACGTGGCCGAGGTATTGCCAGTTGAACGGCGCGTGCTGCACGTACGCGGAGCCCGCCGTGGCGACGAGCCCGAAGAAGACGAAGACGAACAGCTCGCCGAACCCGTAGTAGCCGTAGGGCCTGGGCCCCCCGGTATACGCCCACCCGGCCACGAAGCAGATCGCCCCGAGCGGCACGAACCACCACGTGACCCGGGAGGCCAGGACCAATCCTGCGATCGCGGCGACGCCGAACGATGCCGCGGCGGCGATCTTCACCTGGCGCACGGTCGCCAGCCCGCCGGCGACGAGGCGCAGCGGGCCGACCCTGCTCTCGTCGGTCCCGCGCACGCCGTCGGCGTAGTCGTTGACGTAGTTGGTCCCGATCTGGATGGCGAGCGCCACGATGAGTGCCAGCACCGCATTCGGCCACGACAGCTGGTGCTCGAGCACGAAGCAGGGGCTGGTCCCGTGGCACAGACTTGCGTTGACGGCGAGCAACCGGCCGCTCGACCAGTACCCCACCGCCGTTCCGACGGCGACCGGCACGACCGCCGCGGGGAGCGTACGCGGGCGGGCGCCCTCGACCCACACCTTGAGAGAAGGGCTCACGGGGCGGGAACGCCGGTCACTTGGGTCTGCACGGCGCCCTACGCTACTGCCCGGTGCCCGAACTCGTCGCACTCGATCTCCCTGGTGGGACGGGGTTTGTGGATGCGCTGCGTGCGATCTGGGACACGGGCGACGCCGTGGCGCCGCTCGATCCCCGCCTGCCGGCCGCGGCCCGACAGACGATGCTCGAGGCGCTGCGCCCCACCCGGATCGTCGGCTCCGACGGCCAGCAGCATGCCCTCGGCGACGGGATACCCGTGCGAGAAGGCGACGCCCTCGTCGTGGCGACCTCGGGCACGTCCGGTCAGCCGAAGGGCGTGGTGCTCACCCACGACGCCGTGGCCGCCTCGGCTGAGGCGACGACCGAGCGCCTGGGGGTCGACCCCACGCGCCACTCCTGGCTGGCCTGCCTCCCTCTCGCCCACGTCGGGGGGCTCGCTGTCGTCACCCGCGCGCTCGTAACCGGGACCGCCCTCGTCGTGATGCCCGCCTTCGAGGCCGAGGCGGTCGAGGCGGCGGGGCGATCCGGACGGGTGACCCACGTCTCGCTGGTCTCGACCGCGTTGCGGCGCGTCGACCCCTCCGCCTTCACGTGCGTCCTGTTGGGCGGGAGCAAGGCGCCCGAGGCGCTGCCGGCGAACGTCGTCGCCACCTACGGCATGACCGAGACGGGGTCCGGGGTCGTCTACGACGGTCGGCCGCTCGAGGGTGTCGAGGTCGCGTTGCGCCATGGCGACGGGTCGTTCTCCGGCGACGAACGGAGCGCCTCGACGCCGGATGGCGAGATCCTCGTCCGCGCCCCGATGCTGTTCCGCTGCTACCGCGACGGCTCGGACGGACGGCTGGCGGGACCCGACGGCAGCGTGTCCTGGTTCGCCACCGGCGACGCCGGGCACTGGGACGGCAACGGCCGACTGGTGGTGTCGGGCCGTATCGACGATGTCATCACCACCGGCGCGGAGAAGGTGTGGCCCGACGTCGTCGAACGAGTCCTGAGCGAGCACCCCGACGTGGCCGAGGTCGCCGTCTGGAAGCGCGCCGACCCCGAGTGGGGCGAGCGCGTCGTGGCGTGGATCGTGCCGGCCGGCGACGCGCCGTCACTCGACGACCTGCGCAGGCTGGTCGCCGAGACCATCGCACCCTGGGCGGCGCCGAAGGAGCTCGTGATCGTCGACAACCTCCCTCGCACCTCCTCGGGCAAGGTGCGACGACGCGCCTTGTCCTGAGCGCGTCGGGGCGATCGACTCAGCGACTCGTTCGCCACCGAGCATTCAGGCGCTCGAGCTTCTCGGGGTTGCTGACGACCCGGACGCCCACGATGCTGCCTTCGAGGATGTCGAGCACCACCGCCGACACGATCCGGCCGCCTGCCACGAACACCGTCGCCGGTTGCCCGTTGAGGATGACGGATTCGGGCACGCCCTCGACCTTCTTCGCCACGTGCAGCAAGAAACGCGAGGCGCGGAAGGGCCCGACGACCGGACGCATCGCGGCCCGGACCCTGCCGCCACCGTCGGTCCAGACCACGACGTCCTGCGACAACATCGAGAGGAGGCCTGAGAGGTCACCGGTCGCGCACGCCGCCAGGAAGCGGTCCGTGAGCTCGCGGCCGTGCTCCACGTCGGCGTCGAAGCGCTGACGTCGCGCCTCGACGTGCCGGCGGGCCCGGGCACCGAGCTGGCGGCACGCACCCGGGCTGCGGCCGAGCGAGTGTGCGACCTCCTCGAACGAATAGCCGAAGACGTCGTGCAGGAGGTACGTCGCCCGCTCGAGCGGCGTCAGCTCCTCGAGCAGGACCAGGAAGGCGAGCGACAGGCTGTCGGCCTGCTCGACCGCCGCCGCCACGACGTCGTCGTCGACCACGGGCTCGGGGAGCCACGGGCCGGTGTACGTCTCGCGCTGGGCCCGCGCCGAGTCGATTTGGTCCAGGCAGAGCCGGGTCACGATGGTGACCAGGTACGCCCGCACGGACTCCACCGGTTCCTCGCGGCGTCGGAGCCACCGGATGCACGCCTCCTGCACGACGTCCTCCGCGTCCGTCGCGCGGCCGAGCATGCGGTAGGCGATGCCGAATAGGAGAGATCGCCACTGCTCGAAGGTCGCCGTCTCGGCGTCGAGATCACGCAAGGGCGGCGCGGCGTGCGTCACTCGCTGTGTCCACGGCACCCGGAGGGATCTCGCAGGAATCGGAGAACCCCTGGCTCCGCAGGCCGAGCCCGCCGTTGAACCGGGACCGGAAGTTCTCAAGGGCGACCCATGCGGCGAGCTCGACGAACTCGGCGTCGCTCAACTGCGCCCGCATGCGGGACGCGAGGTCGTCGCTCACGTCGGCCGGACAGCCCGTGGCCACCTCGGCGTACTCGAGCACGGCCCGCTCACGGTCGTCGAAGAGGTCGCTCGACCGCCAGCGGCCCACTGTCCGGACCTTGGCCGGGTCGATGCCGTCGTGCATCCCCTCGTAGTAGCCGTAGTCCATGCACCACGAGCACCCGACGAGGGTGTTGGTGGCCTGGATCGCCAGCCAGCGGAGCGTGGGATCGAGTTTCCTCCAGCCGAGCTGCGCCGCGGTCTCCAGGCTGCCCATGGCGATCAGGACGCCTGCGTGATGCGAGGCGGCCGTCGTGGGCTCGACCATCCGGCCGAACCGACGACGGGTGTAGAGGCGCGCCAACCGGGCGACGATTCCGCCACCCTCGTTCTCCAGCGGGACATGAGCCATCGGACGATCCATCCTTTCGCTTCGAGGTTCAAGCGCAGAGACGGACTAGGCGTGCGAAGTGTGACACCGGGCTCGGCCGACCGGGACGGAGACTCAGCCGACACCGCCCGACGGCTGGGCCGTGGTGCCGCCGTCGACCACGAACGTCTGACCCGTCACCCACGACGAGGCCTCGGACGCCAGGAACAGCGCGGCCGTTGCGATGTCGTCCGGCAGGCCGAGGCGGCGAAGCGGGATGTGCGCCGCGATCTGCTCCTCGCCTGGGCCCTCCCACAGGGCGGCTGCGAGCTTGGTCTTCACCAAACCCGGGGCGAGGGCGTTAACCCGGATGTCGGGCGCCAGCTCGAAGGAGAGCTGCCTCGTGATGTGAAGCACGGCCGCTTTCGTGACGTTGTACCACCCGATCCCCGGTTCGACCTCGAGGCCGCCGATCGACGCCATGTTGATCACCGAGCCGCGCAGGCCCGCCTTCACGGCGGCGGACGTCCAGACCAAGACCGACAGCTGATTCACCTCGAAGGTCTTCTGTGCCCGCGTGAGGTCGATGTCGATCATCGGCCCGAAGTACGGGTTCGTCCCTGCGTTGTTGACGAGGACGTCGATACCGCCGAATCGGGCCACCGTGTCGGCCACGCAGGACGTCGCATCCTCGGGATGGCCGACATGGGAGGTGCGCCAGGCGACCCGCTCGACGTCCACGCCGCCTGCGACCAGCCCGGCCGCCGCCTGCTCCAGGTCGTCCGACTTGCGCGACGTCAGCATGACGTTGGCCCCGGCCTCGGCGAAGCGAGCGGCAACCGCCAGCCCGATGCCGCGGCTGGCGCCGGTCACGAGCGCGGTCCTTCCGTTCAGTTCAAGCTCCATCTCACGAGCCTTGCACGGACCCGCATGGCGCAACCGCCCCAGTCCGCCCGATCCGCCCTCGCCCTAGCATCACTGTGGTGAACCACCTGGCCGACGAGACCAGCCCGTATCTCCGCCAGCACGCCGACAACCCGGTCGCGTGGTACCCCTGGGGTGACGAGGCCATGCGCCGGGCCCAGGAGGAGGACAAGCCGATCTTCCTCTCGATCGGCTACGCCTCCTGCCACTGGTGTCACGTCATGGCCCACGAGAGCTTCGAGGACCCCGCCACCGCGGCCGATCTCGGCCGCTGGTTCATCTCCGTCAAGGTGGACCGCGAGGAGCGCCCGGACATCGACGCCGTCTACATGGCCGCCACCCAGGCGCTCACCGGGTCCGGCGGCTGGCCCATGTCGGTCTTCTGCACGCCCGACGGCAGGCCGTTCTACGCCGGCACCTACTTCCCGCCAGAGGAGCGCCACGGCATGCCTGCGTTCCGCCGCGTCGTGGAGGCGCTGGGTGAAGCGTGGCGCACCGAGCGCGCACAGGTGCTCGCGCAGGCGGACGCCTTGGTCGGTGCGGTCGAGCGCGAGCTTCGCTTGGCCGAAGCCCTCAGCGCGGAAGAGACCCCACCCGAGGAGCGCGACCCCGATGGGTCCGGGTCGCTCGGTGGCACCCTGCTGCGCGGAGGGCGACCGGCCCGCGACGTCGACGCCTCCGCGACCATCGCGGCATTGGTCCACGGGCTGCGCGGCGGCTTCGACCCCGAATGGGGCGGCTTCGGTCCGGCGCCGAAGTTCCCCCGGCCCACGCTCGTGGAGCTGTGCCTGCGTCAAGCACGGGTGCAGGGGCCCGATGCGGACCAGGCGCGCCTCATGGCAAACCGCACGCTCGACGCCATGGCGGCCGGAGGGATGTACGACCACATCGTCGGGGGGTTCTGCCGCTACTCGACCGACGCCCGTTGGCTGGTCCCGCACTTCGAGAAGATGCTGACCGACCAGGCGCTCCTTGCTCGCGCCTATCTGCACGCCTGGCAGGACGGCGGGCGCAGCGACTACATGGACGTCGTCACCGAGACCTTGGACTGGGTCCTGCGTGACCTCTCGACCCCCGAGGGCGCGCTCTACTCGTCGTTCGACGCCGACGCCGGCGGGGTCGAAGGCAGCCACGCGACCTTCACGCCCGGCGAACTGAAGGAGATCCTTCCACCGGGCCTCGTCGAGCCCACGGCGCAGTGGTACGGCATCACTGACGCCGGGAACTGGGAAGGTCGTTCCATTCCGGTCCGCCCGGTGGGGGCGCCGCTGACACGCCCACCAGACATCGAAGCGGCCCGGGCGCTCCTCGCCGAGGCACGCGCCCGACGGGTCCAGCCGGCGCGCGACGAGAAGGTCCTGACCGAGTGGAACGCCATGGCCGTCGCCACGCTGGCCGAAGTCGCCGCGGCCACCGGGCACGCCGAGTACGGCCGGCGCGCCGAGGAGATCGGCGCCTTCTTGTGGGAGGCCATGTACGTCGATGGGCGCCTCATGCGCAGCTGGCAGGGCGGGCGGGCGCGGCACCTTGCCGTCGCCGCCGATCACGCCTGGCTGGCCGAAGCGTGCCTCCGGCTGTCGGAGTGGTCGGGACGGAGCCTGTGGCGCGAGCGCGCCGTCATCGTGGTCCGTCAGCTCCTGGCGCTCTTCTGGGACGACGAGTTCGGCGGCTTCTTCACCACCGGCGTCGACGCCGAGGCGCTCGTCGTCCGGCCCAAGGAGTTCCTCGACGGGGCGTTGCCGGCGACCAACTCGATCGCGCTGACGGCGTTGCTCCGCGTCAACGCGCTGGTCGACGATCCCGCCCTCGACGACGCCGCCTCCCGCACGCTCGCCCTGGCCCGCCCGTTCCTCACACGCCACCCCGCGGCCGTCGCCGACCTGGTGGCCGCACTGCCCATGTGGGACGGCCGCTACGAAATCGTCGTCACGGGCGATCGACCCGACCTCCTCGCCGAGGTCCGCCGGCGCTGGCTCCCGGCGGCCGTCACAGCGTGGGGCCAGCCCGACGACGGGCCGCTGTTCGCCGGGCGGCCGCCCGAGCCCGGCCGGGCCTACGTCTGCCAGGGCCGCTCCTGCAGGATGCCCGCCGAGGACGCCACTACTCTGGCCGCCCAACTGGAGGCTCTCGTCCCGTGACCGACGAGGCCGGAGACGAGCCCGTGGGGCTCGACGGCGACACGACGACCGAGGACGAGACGGAGAACGGAGGACAGGATCACGCAGTGAGCAGAACGACCACGGACGGGCCCATCACCGAGGAGACACCCGCAGTCACCGAATCGACGTCGCGGCGCTCCGCCAGCACCCACGACGCCAACCGGCTGGTCCGACGCTCAGCGAGGCGCCACGAACGGGTCCCCACGGCCGGTGGGTCGACCCTCCACCTCCTCGTCCTCTCCTCGACTGCGGAGGACACCACCGTGGTCGACCTGGCCACCCGTACCGTCCTGCGGGTCCGCGTGCCCTGGCCCGACGACTACCAGCCCGACATCAGCACCTTCGACGTCGTGGAGGTCACGCTGGCCCCCGACCCCGAACGAGACGACTTGGCCCAGCCCGAGGCGACGACCGTCGCCGACCTGCCTCGCCACGTCGGCACCCTGCGGGGCCGGCACGTGCGCAAGCTGCTGCGCCGGATGGTGGCCACGCCCGACGGCCCGCTGCTGGGGTTCCCCGGACCCTCGGCGCCGTACTGGGAGTTCCGAGGCTTCCGCCCCTCGGTCGCGCTCATCGAGCCGACCCGCAGCCCACAGCTGATCCGTCGGCACGCCGACGGCACGACCTGGGTCCGCTTCGGCTGGGATCGCGAAGACGTATGGCTCCCGGTGGAGGACCGTCACGCCGCCCGGGCCCTCGATGCGGCGCGCCGGGAGCGTTTGAGCGGAAAGAGCCTGGCAACCGCGCTCGGGTTCGAGCCCCAATACCTGCTGGTGACGGTCAGCCCGCCACGCGACGGCCACTGCTACAAGGTGTGCGCCGCGGTGCTTCCCCGCGGCTGAGGGCTCAGCGCCCGAGCTTGCCCCCGGCCAGGTCCTCGGCCATGGCCCACCCGAAGGTGACCAGGCGGTCCCCCTTCTCGGCGTCGAAGCCGGCGAAGTGCGTGTCCACGCCCTCGGGGATCTTCACCTTGGCGGCGACGAAGTCGAGGCCGCCGGCGACGGAGCCGTCCCCCTTCAGGACGAAGGTGCGGTCGTCGAGGCGGCTCTCGCAGCCAAAGCGCTTGGAGAGGCGGCGGGCCCAGGCCCGCTCCTCACCCGAGGACTTGTGGTCCGGGAAGGGCACGACGTCCTGGAGGCCCGAGAAGGCCCGGAAGCCCTCGGGCGACATCAGGCGGGTGCCGAGGAGGACGTCCTCGTCGGGGAAGGCCAACAGCGCCCGGCGGTACTGGTCCGCCATGATCGCCTTCAGCGCCGGCTCGGCCCTCGAGGTGCGGTCGACCAGTGCGAGCCCGACGAGCAGCGACGGCGTGCCGCCGATGCGCTCGAGCGTGCAAAAGGAGTAACCGCGGAGCTTGTTGCCCTCACGGGCCTGGGTGATGAGCACCCACGCCTCACGCTCTTTTGACAGGAAGCCGATATCGAACCCAGGGGGTCGATTCGCACACAAATCCGCCATTTCGACGAGCTCAGCGTCGCTGAGCGCAGTGCAATCCTTGGTGCTCACTACGATCGGCATGTACTGAGTCTACTGGCTGCTCCCGGCGCCTTTCTAACCGGGTGCCCAGTTCAACGCCGCCGTGGCCCGGCGCGATGCCCGAATCTCCCCAGCTCAGAGTGCAATTCCGGCGCGAGCGTCACCGCCGTTCAGGACAGGACGGCGCTCTGACCCAGCAGCCGCTTGAGCTCGCCGACGAGCCCGTTGCGGCAGTCGACGTTGAATTCGGGCGGCAGCTTCAGCACCTTCTCGCCGACGTGGAGCAGCACCGGTGAGGGACCGGGGTGGCCGCTCAGGACCTCCTTGAGGCCCTCGACGCGCCGTTCGGTCAGGACCCCCAGCGGCAGCTTGATGTGCAGATCCTCCTCGCCCCGGTGCAGCAGGGGCCGCGAGACCTCCATGCAGACGATCTTCGGCTCTTCCTCCCGGGTGTCGAGCCGGCCCTTGACGACCAGGATGACGTCGTTCTCGATCAGCGCCCCGTACTCCGCCATGGTCTTGGGGAAGACGAAGACCTCCATCGCCGCCTGCAGGTCTTCGAGGACGAACCGGGCCATGAGGTCGCCCTTCTTGGTATAGGAGCGACGCAGGTCCGTCACGACGCCGCCCACCGTGCGGATCGGGGAGCGGTCCCCGGCGACCACGTCCTCCTCCCGCATGTCCGCCAGCGTGCTGTCCGTGTGGCGGCTCAGCGCGGCCTCGAACCCCATGAGGGGGTGGTCGCTCACGTAGAGGCCCAGCATCTCCTTCTCGAACGCCAGGCGCTGGGTCTTGTCGAATTCCGATTCGGGGATGGCGACCTTGGTGCCGCCCCAGGCGGGGTCGGCCTGCTCCTCCTCGAACACGGCGAAGAGGGAGGTGATCCCGAGCTCCTGCTCCCGGCGCCGCTCGAGCGTCCGGTCGACGACCTCCTCGAGTACGAGGCAGAGGCCCTGGCGGGGGTGGTCCATCGAGTCGAACGCGCCGCCCTTCACCAAGGACTCCATCGTGCGCTTGTTCAGGACCACCGGATCGACCCGAGCGCAGAAGTCGAAGATGTCGACGAAGGCGCCGTTGGCGTTGCGCTCGACCACGATGCGCTCCACGAGGCCCTCGCCCACGTTGCGCACTGCGGCGAGGCCGAAGACGATGGCGCGCTGGCTTTCGTCGCTCGTCATGTCCGGGGCGAACTCGGCCACCGAGCGGTTGACGTCGGGGACGAGCACGTCGATCCCCATCGAGCGGCACTCGGCGAGGTAGACCGCCGTCTTGTCCTTGTTGTCCTTGACCGACGTCAAGAGCGCGGACATGTACTCGACCGGGTAGTGCGCCTTCAGCCAGGCGGTCTGATAGGCCACGAGGCCATAGCCGTACGAGTGCGACTTGTTGAAGGCGTAGTCGGCGAACGGCTCGATGATGTCGAAGAGCTGGGTGCCCAGCTCCTCGCCGTACCCCTCCTTCGCACAGCCGGCGACGAACTTCTCGCGCTCGGCGGCAATCAGGGCACGGTTCTTCTTGCCGCACGCCTTGCGCAGGTTGTCGGCTTCCTCGAGCGAGTAGCCGGCGAACTTCTGTGCCACCCGCATCACGGACTCCTGGTACAGCATCAGGCCGTACGTGTCCTTGAGGATCGGCTCGATGTCGGGGTGCAGGTACTCGAGCGCCTTGCGACCGTTCTTGAGCTCGGGGTAGTCGCGGTGCATGTTGGCCGCCATCGGCCCGGGCCGGTACAGCGCCACCAGGGCGGCCACGTCGTCGAAGCTCGTCGGTGCGAGCGCGCGCAACGTCTGGCGCATGGCTGCGCCCTCGAGTTGGAAGACGCCCACCGAGTCGGCCCGGCGCAGCATCTCGAGCGTGGGCTCGTCCGCCAGGTCGAGGTTGTCGATGTCGAGCCGCTCCCCCGTCGCCGCCTCGATCAGGTCCAGGGCGCGCTCGATCACCGAAAGGTTGCGCAGCCCCAGGAAGTCCATCTTCAACAGGCCCAGTTCTTCGACGCCGTGCATTTCGTACTGGGTGACGATCGGCGCATCCTCCGGGTTGCCGCCGGCGTCGGGCTTGCGTTGGATCGGGAGGTAGTCGGTCAGCGGGTCCCGGGAGATGACGACGGCGGCGGCGTGGATGCCGTCCTGTCGCCGCAGGCCCTCGAGCCCGAGTGCGACGTCGATGACCTCTTTGGCCTCGGGGTCGGTCTCGTGCATCGTGCGCAGCTCGCCGGCGCTGGCGTAGCCATCCTCGTGGCCCTCCGTCTTGGTCAGGCAGGCCCGCAGCGGGGTGTCACGCCCCATGATGAGCGGGGGCATCGCCTTGGCGATCTTGTCGCCCACGATGTAGGGCTTGCCCAGCACCCGGGCCGCGTCGCGCACCGCCGCCCGCGCCTTGATCGTCGAGAACGTGATGATCTGCGCCACCCGGTCGCTGCCGTACTTCTCCGACGCGTAGCGCATGACGTCGGCCCGGTAGCGCTCGTCGAAGTCCATGTCGATGTCGGGCATCTGCTTGCGGCCCGGATTGAGGAAACGCTCGAAGAGGAGGTCGTAGCGGATGGGGTCCAGGTCGACGATGCGCAGGCAGTACGCCACGCAGCAGCCGGCCGCCGAACCCCGGCCCGGCCCCACCCGGATGCCGTTGTCGCGGGCGAAGCGGATGAGGTCCCACACGACGAGGAAGTAGGCGGGGAACCCCATGTCGCCGATGACGGTGAGCTCGAAGTCGAGCCGCTCGCGCACCTCGGCCGGCAACGGATCCCCGTAGCGCTGGCGGGCGCCCTCCATGGTCAGGTCCCGCAGATAGGCGAGCGCCCGCTCTTCGTACGTCTCGCCGGTGAAGCGATCGGGCACCGGGAACTCGGGCAGGCTCGGCTTGCCGAGCTCGATCTGCACGTCCGCCCGCTCGGCGATCAGCAACGTGTTGTCACACGCCTCGGGCACGTCCTTGAACAAATGGCGCATCTCGGACGCCGACTTGAGGTAGTGCTCGGTGCCGTCGAACTTGAACCGGTTCGTGTCCGCCAGCAACGCCCCGGTTTGAACGCACAACAGCGCGTCGTGCGCGACCGCGTCGCCGCGGTGGGTGTAGTGGCTGTCGTTCGTGGCGAGCAACGGTGCGTTCAGGCGCCGCGCGATTTCTATCAACTGCGGGTTGGTCCGGTGCTGCTCGCTGAGGCCGTGGTCCTGCAGCTCGACGAAGAGGTTGTCGCGTCCGAAGATGTCCTGGAGCCGGGCGGCCCGGCGCTCCGCCTCCGCCTCGTCGCCCGCCAATAGCGCCTGGAGGACCACGCCGCCCAGGCAACCGGTCGTGGCGATGAGCCCGTGGTGGTAGCGCTCGAGGAGCTCCCAGTCGAGCCGGGGCTTGTAGTAGTAGCCCTCCAGATAGGCGGCCGAGGACAACTTCATCAGGTTGCGGTAGCCCTCGACCGTCTCGGCCAAAAGCGTCAGGTGGTAATAGAGCTTCTGCCCGCCCTCGACGTCACCGCCGGTGTCGTCGACCCGCCCCCGTCGCACCGGTCGCTCGTGGCGGGATTCGCCCGCCATGTAGGCCTCGGTGCCGATGATCGGGACGATCCCCTGGTCCCGGCAGGCCTTGTAGAAGTCAAGGACCCCGTACATGTTCCCGTGGTCCGTGATGCCCAGCGCCGGCTGCCCGTCCGCCACGGCCGCAGCCACCAGCTCGCCGACCCGCGCCGCCCCATCGAGCATGGAGAACTCGGTGTGGGTGTGCAGATGCGTAAACGACCGCTCCGACACCGGCCCTCCTTTCGCCACTTGAAACTTACACCTGTGTGATTCGACCCTGGGTCTGGCACCCTATCCCCCGCGGCGCGACCTACGACGACGATCCCCTGGGCGGACGAGCGGGGCCAGCCTCGACGCCGGCCGAGGCTCAGAGATAGTTCCCGGGTCGCCCGACGCCGTCGCCCGGAGAGGGAAGGCTCCGCTGGCGCATCTCGTCGAGTTGCGCCCGTGCCGCCATCTGTTGCGACATCAGCGTGGCCTGGATCCCGTGGAACAGGCCCTCGAGCCACCCCACCAGTTGGGCCTGGGCGATGCGCAACTCCGCGTCGCTTGGCGTCTCGCTGTCGAACGGCAGCGCCAGGGCCTCGAGCTCGGCAACCAGATCCGGCGACAGGCCCTCCGCGAGGTCGCGGATCGACTGCTCGTAGATCTCACGGAGCCGCACCCGGCTCTTTTCGTCGAGCGGCGCCGCTCGCACCTCGTCGAGCAGCGTCTTGACCATCGAGCCGATGCGCAACACCTTTGCGGGCTCGTTGACCGACTCGGTCTTCTGCTCGTCGTCTCCCTCCGCCGGCGCGCCGAGCAGCACCTCGTCCGGGGAGATCGCCGTCGTCGGATCGGCCGGTGGGTCGCTGCCCATCACGTCGTTCGTCACGTCATTCACTCCGCTCTTCGTAGGCGCACCCGGCCGGCCATCGCATTTGCCGCGGCGGGGTCCTCCTATGTTGTCACTGCGGCCGGGTCTCCTACCCGGCCCTCCAACCCAGCAGCGGAACCAGCATCTCGTCGGGCGTCAGCGACCCGTGCCGGGCCCTCAGGCGCATCTCCCCCGTGTCGGCCGGGTCGAGGAAGGCCGTCGGCTCGAAGGGGATCAGGGCCACGTCGCCGAGGCGGGCCGCGATCTCCGGGGATGGATCACCGCCGAGCCAGCCCTGGTCGATCACTTGTTCCTTGGTGCGTACCCAGGCCACGTCGCCGTGGAGGTCCGTCGCCGCGTCCACCACGCTGCCCACGGCGCCGGGCCGTGCGTGGAGCCAGCGGAACCGACCCTCACCACTGATCAGGGTCAGCCCCTCCATGATTTCGGGCCCGAGCACCTCGACGGAACTGCCGACGTCCACCTGCCCGTGATCTGCGGTGACGACGAGCGCAGCCTCTGGCGGCAGCACCTCGAGGACATCGGCGACCAGTCGGTCGGCCGCCCGCAGCTCGTCGTCGTAGTACTCGCCCAGCCCCTCCGCATGGGCGACCTTGTCGATGCCTTCGTAGTAGGCGTACACGAAAGGGGCGCCCGTCGACGCAAGGTGGCGCACCGTCGTGACGAGACCGGCCGGGGTGTGCCAGCGGTGGAGGTCGACGTGGCCCAGGTGCGCGGCGGTGAACCCGGTCGGGCCGTAGTCGTAGCGCGTCACGACCGGGACGACGCCTGCTGCGCCGGGGAAGGACGGGCAGGGCTGGAACAGGTGTGCGGGCAGCGTCATCCGTGCGTCGACCCCGTCGACCGACCACTGCAAGACGTTCATCACCTTCCCGTCGAGGGCCAAGCGGTACCCGACCACGCCGTGCCGTGCGGGCACAGCGCCGGTGACGAGGGTCGTGAGGGCGCAGGCCGTCGTGCTCGGGGCCACCGTGGTGATGTCCCCACCCGAACCCGAAGAGAGCACCGGGGCGAAACGGCTCCGGGCCCTGAGCTGCTCGGCACCGAGCCCGTCGATGACCAACAGGACGATCTGTGCCGCCTCGCTGACGGGTGCGGGAAACCACGGTGGCAACGGGGCACCGTCGGGGTCGGCCAGGTGCCCGAGCAGGCCGGGGACCACCCGATGCAGGGACGCGCCCTCCCAGTCCGGGAGCATCGGGACGGGCTGACCCGTCTCGGGCTGCGCCCCGTGGCCCGGAGCAGCGACCACGGCCCGGGCGCTGGTGCCGTCACTCACGGCGCCACCCTACGACCCTCGCACCCCCGCCACCGGCGAACGGGCCGGTAGCATTGGGGTTCGTGAGGGTTTCTACACGGGGTGACTACGCCAGCCGGGCGCTCCTCTCCCTCGCGCTGCACGGGGCCGAGACGCCCACGTCGGTGCGCGACATTGCGGTCCGCACGGGCCTGCCCCAGCCGTACCTCGAGCAGATCCTCCTCGCCCTCAAGGGAGCCGGCCTGGTGCGGTCGAAGCGCGGGGTCGGCGGTGGCTACGTGCTGGCACGGCCGCCCGAAGAGATCTCGCTCGCACAGATCGTCTCGGCCGTCGACGGGCCGATCGCCGCCGGCGACTTCGGCGAGCCGCACGAGAACGGGGCCTGTGACCACGAGGGCCAGTGTGTCCTGCTGGCCGTCTGGGCCGACGTCGGCGAAGTCATCCGCACCCACCTGCAGTCCTACAGCCTGGCCGACATGGTGGACCGGGCCCAGGGCAACGTCGCGGCGACGGTCTGAGCCCGACCCGATCACGGTCCCCGGCGCCTTTTCGTTTCTCGAACGCTCACCCGGCGGTGGGCGCCAGGTTCCAGAGCTCGATCGCCGGCGCATCCTGATCCCATCCCAAGATGCACACCGCGCCAGTACTCAGGAGGAAGAGCCGCCCGGCGACCGGCGGCAGGCCGAGCCATCGCGCCGCCAACACCCGTAGCACGTGCCCGTGGGCCACGCACAGCGTGTCTCCGGCCTGACTGCGGGCCCGCTCGATCACGCGGTCGACGCGTCGCCCCACGTCGGAGGCTCGCTCTCCGCCCGGGACCCCCTGCTCCCAGAGGGTCCAGCCCGGACGCCCCTCCCGGATGTCCCGACTGGCGATCCCCTCGTACTCCCCGTAGTCCCACTCCATGAGGTCGGGATCGAGTTCGCTCTCGAACCCGGCCAGCCGGCAGGTGTCGGCCGCCCTGACCAGCGGGCTGCTGAGTACCAGGTCGAAGTTCCCCAAGCCGTGGTCCCGGAGGTAGGCGCCGGCGATCGCCGCCTGGGTCTGGCCTTCCTCCAGGAGGGGAATATCGGTGCGCCCGGTGTGTTGACCCGAGAGTGACCACTCGGTTGCGCCGTGCCGCAGCAACACCATCCGCCCGGCCATGGCCGTAGACCAGCACGCCTCCCGGCAGGGACGCAAAACGCAGGGGGGCCGAACACCCCGATGGAATGATTCGGCCCTGGTCCCGGTTGAAAATGACACAGGTTCATCCCGGGATGCCCGGGGTACGTAGGACAGGGAAAAGAAACGGCTGGAGCAAAGATGAAGAGCGCGGTGAACACGTCGGACACGTTGGGACTGATGCTGCGTGACCTCGACCAGTTCCCTATGCCCGATCACGAGCAGCAGGTGGAACTGGCGAAGCGGGTAGCGGCGGGTGACGACGCGGCAAGAAAGCAGATGGTCGCCGCCAACCTCCGCCTCGTGGTGCACTGGGCGCGTCGCTACCAGGACCGAGGCGTGGACATGGCGGATCTGGTGCAAGAGGGAACATTTGGCCTGATGCGCGCCGTGGACAAGTTCGACTGGGAGCGAGGCTTCCGATTCTCGACGTATGCCACGTGGTGGATCCGCCAGGCCCTGCAGCGTGCTGTCCAGCAGCACGGCCGGACCATCCGTATCCCCCTCGAGGTCGGTGAGCAGATCCAGCGGCTCGAGCTGACGAAGGCCGAATTGGCCAGCACGCTCGGCCGGGCCCCGACGGTGGAAGAGTTGGACGAGGCGACGGGGATGACCGCAGGCGAGCGTGAGGCGCTCGACGACGTCGCCCGGGTCACCGCGTCACTCGACCAGCCGGCGGCACTCGAATCCACCACGACCCTTGGTGAGTTGGTGGCGCCTGACGACTCGGACTTCGCGATGGACGTCGAGGAGATGATGGTCTACGAGCGGGTCCGCGACGCAGTGGAGCGCCTGCCAGGCCTGCAGCGGGACGTCTTGCGCCTGCGGTTCGGCTTCGGCGGGGATTCACCTGCCTCGCTGCAGTCGACCGCCGAGCGTCTGGGCGTCGGTGTCCGCCGCGTGCGTCGGGCCGAGGAGGAGGCGCTCGCCGCGCTCTCTGGTGACGCCGATGTCGTCGGGGTGCACCAAGCGGCCTGAACCGCCGAGTTCGTCGTGACGACGAGCTCGGACAAAGGCGGGTCGCTCACCGCCCGTCGAGGTAGCCCTGAAGGTCTTCGGGGAGTGCTGACGTGAACTCCACCCGGTCCGCCGTGGCGGGGTGATCGAACGCCAGCCGGTAGGCATGTAAGAAGAACCGCCCCGCGGGAAGCCGCTTGTCCGCCTTGCCGTAGCGGGCGTCCCCGACCACCGGGTGCCCGATGGCCGCCATGTGGACCCGAACCTGGTGCGTTCGTCCGCTCTGGAGCGCCAGCTCGAGCAGCGTGACCGGCGCCGGCGTGTCGGCGCCGCGCCGTTCGACCACGCGATAGGCGGTCCGCGCCGGCTTGCCACGCGGCGTCACCGCCATCTTCGTCGGCGTGCGGGTGGAGCGACCGATGGGTGCCTCCACCTCGCCTCGCTCATCGGCCACCACGCCCTCGACCAGCGCCAGGTAACGGCGCTCCATCTCTCGCGTCGCCAACTGATCGACGAGCGATTCGTAGGCGTCGGCGGTCCGGGCGACGGCCAACAGGCCGGACGTGCCCTTGTCGAGCCGGTGCACGATGCCGGGCCGGTCCGGCGCGCACGCTCCGGTCGTGACCAGATCCGCCAGGTCCGGGAACGCGGCCAGCAGGCCGCCGACGAGCGTTCCCTCGGAATGGCCCGCGCCCGGATGCACGACCAGACCGGCCGGCTTGTCGATCACCGCCACGCTCTCGTCGGCGTGCACGATCGTGAACCGCACGTCAGGCTCCGCCACGGGACCGACCACACCGTCCGGCGGTAACTCGACGCTGAGCATCGTTCCCTCCCGGAGGGGCTGACGCCCCGACGCGGCGGGCACCCCGTCGATCAGCACACGACCGGCCTCGACGAGCTCGGCCGCCACGGCCCGCGAGACGCCGGCGAGCATCGATACGCCGCGGTCGACCCGGACGCCCGACAGCGTCGCCGGGACCTCCACGGTCATCGTCTCCTCGCTCATCTCTTACCCACTGTCATTTCCGGGCTCGGCCGCGGTGTCCGGCCGGCTGAACAAGAGCGCGACGATCACAATGATCACGCCGACCGTGACGCACGCGTCGGCAAAGTTGAAGGTCGGCCAGTAATCGAGCGTCACGAAGTCGGGCACCTGGCCGCCGTGGCCGCCGACGATCCGCTCGGTCAGGTTACCGATGGCGCCGCCCAGGACGAGGCCGGCACCGACGGCCAAGGGCACGGTCCGTACCTGCGCCACTACCCACGCCAGCACCACGACGCCCACGCACAGCAGCACGGTGACAATGACGGCGCGCCCGCTGAAGAGACTGAAGGCGAAGCCCGAATTGAAGGTCAACGCGAGCCCGAAGGGGCCCCAGACGTGCTGCACGTCGTGCAGGTGGTCCTCCGCCAGCGTCGTGGTGATGCGATCGACCACCACCACGGCCACGGCAATGGCGAACGCCAGCACCCGGGGCCTGGTCAGCGCCGGGAGAGTCCCCCGCTCTTGCACGCCACGCAAAGGCGGGCGTACGGCAAGGCACGCAGCCGCGGCTTGGGGATGGGCTGGAAGCACCGTTCGCAGTAGCCGTAGGTCTTGTCCTTGATCCGCTCCTGCGCGTCGTCGATCTCCTCGACCGCAATCGTCGCCTGA
Source organism: uncultured Acidimicrobiaceae bacterium (assembly GCA_963783995.1). Lineage (GTDB taxonomy): Bacteria > Actinomycetota > Acidimicrobiia > Acidimicrobiales > RAAP-2 > Bog-473. The sequence continues at coordinate 1,162,542 of CAWAPU010000006.1, read as the reverse complement.
CCCGACAGAGCGAGGTTGCGTTCCCGGTCGACGGTGACGGTGCCCCCCTCACCCGACTCCTCGTCGAACTGCACGTCGCCCGGCTCCCGCTCGAGCGCGAGCGAGTCGGCCTCGGCCCGCAGCGAGGTGGCCTGCTCCTGGTAGATGGCCCGCTCGGACACGAGGAGATCACGAACCTCTTCGAGGAACTTGGCGTCCTTCGCGTAGGGACCCGTCTTGGGCCGCACCGGCGCGGGCGGCTTGGGCTTGGGCGTGAAGGCCGTGCGCGCGGGTGCGGGCGCTGCCCCGGCACCGTTGGCGGCACGAGCCGGCGCGGCAGGCGCCTTCTTGACTGCCGCCTTCTCCGGGGCGGCCTTCTTGGCCGCGGGCGCCGCCTTCTTGGCCGGCGCCGCCTTCTTGGTGGCCGGGGTCGTCTTCTTCGGCGTCGGCGCGCTCTTGGCGGTGGACGCGGCGCTCGCCTTCTTGGCGGGCGCCGCCTTCTTGGCGGCCGCAGGTGCGGCCTTCTTCACCGTGGACGTGGCCTTCTTGGTGGCGGTGGCTGCCTTCTTCACAACGGGAGCTGCCTTCTTTTTGGTAAGGGCGGGACGCTTGTTCGCAGTTCCCCCAACCCGTGCGGACTTCGATTTGTTCCCAGAGCGAGTCGCCGACGTCGAGCGCGGCGCGGGAGCCCGTTTGGCCTGGGAGGCCTTGCTCGCTGGGGTCATCGTGCCCTCCTTCGGGCCACCCATCGTGGCCGCGCGCCCCTTAACGACCTTGCCTTGGGGAGCGGGTGACGATAGCGGACCGCGACCAGCCGGGCAATACCACCCTTGCTGCGCCGAGCGGTGCGAGGATCAGAGGGAGCGAGGCGCTCCCGAGATGGAGGCGTTCTGGAGGTTGAGCGTCGGGGCGCCGTCGTCCGCCTCGCCCAGGCCCATCGGGTCGCCGGCCCCACCCGACTTGGCCGACTTCGGCTTCACCCCCATGAGGGAGTTGGCCGGCTGCACGTTCTCGTCCACCCACTTGAGGATCTCGCTCAGCGCGCCGCGCAGGCGGTTGCGCTCCGACTCGAGGTGCCGCGCCATCGTCTCGACGTCGGCGGCCAGCTCCGTGCGCGTGGCCTCGAGGCGCGTGACTTCTTCGCGCAGCTTCTGCTGCGACTCGGCCTGGAGCTGCGCGGCATTCGCCTCGGCGTCCGCAATGGCGGCCCGGGCGCGCTCCTCGGCCTGCGAAACGATCGCGGCCGCCTCCGCCTCGCTCTCCCGCTTCGTCTGGTCCACGAACTTCTGCGCCAGCAGCAGCGTGCGCTGCAGGGTCTCGTCGGAGAGTGCGGCGGCGTCGGCCGCGGCTGCCGCGGCCACCACGTCACCTTCGGCGGCGGGGGCGGGAGCGGACCTCTTCTCCCGCTCGAGTTGGGCGATCCGCTCACTGGCCTGGCGGAGCCGCTCGTTCAGCTGGCGGACGTGCTCCTGCAGGCTCTCGGCCTCCTGGGCCGCCTTGTCCAGGTACTCATCGACCTCGTCGACGTTGTAACCCTTGAGCCCGAGACGGAACTCCACCGTGCGCAGGGTGTCGAGGATCGATGCAGAAGCCTGGGAATTGTCCATGGGGGCCGAGTCTAACCACCCGGTTCCGCCGTTCCAGGGTTTCCCTGGCCCCGGAGCCGGGAGCCCCGCTAGGCCCGGAGGACGGGGATGAGGACGATCTGTGCGACGAGGATGACGATGAGGAAGGACCAGTCCAACCCGCCCATCGGCCGGATGATCCGTCGTACCGGACGGAGGACCGGCTCGGTCGCCTGGTACAAGAAGTACTGCACCCGCGCCAACGTCGTCCCCGGTTGGATCCGGAACCAGCTCAAGATCGCGTACGGGAACATGATCAGCCAGATGTAGGCCTCAATCAGCCACGCGAGGATCTGAAAGATGTTCACCAGCCAACGAGGGTAGTGGCTTCAGTCCCGTCCGAAGCCGCGCTCGGCCAGGCGCATGCGCTCCTCGTCCGAGACCTTCACGTTGGTCGGGGCCAGGAGAAACACCTGATCGGCGACCTTCTCCATCTCGCCGCTGAGCGCGTACGTGACCCCGCTGCAGAAGTCGATCATGCGTCGCTGAAGGTCGCGCTCGGCCATCTGCAAGTTCACGATCACCGGCCGGTTGTCCTTCAGGCGATCCGCGATCTCTTTGGCGTCCCCGAAGCGGGAGGGCGCGACCACATGGACCCGAGCCGTCGAGGGCGCGGCCATCGCCTGCGGCACCGGCTGAATCGTTGAGTCGACCGGGACGGCGCGCACGGCGCTCGGGCGGGGAGCCACGTTGCTCGGCGCGGGTCGCTGTTGGCTGGGGACGGCCGACTCTCGTGGGATGGTGCGGACCCTGGTCATGCCGCCGCTGAACTCCTCCGCCTGCTCGTACTCCGGCGTCCGAGGCTCAACCCGCGTGGCAGCCGAGAACCCGCGGGGGCGCGGTCCTCGAGGTCGTCGTACTCGTCGTACTCGTCGTCGAGCAGGCCGAGATAGACCATGGTCTTCTTCATGAACGAGGGTGACATACCTTCTCCTGTCAGGGCACAGCGTAGTGCCTGCTCGGACGGCTAGGCGGGCCATAGAACCCCGGCGTTGCAGCCAATTCCACGGTCAGGCTCCTGCTCAGGGTCACGTCAGCCTTCCGTTGAGCGTTGCCCGTCACTCCGTCCGCTTGGCCGGGCGCTCCCCGAAGAGCGCGTGGCCGACCCGCACCATCGTCGTGCCGGCGCGCACCGCCACCTCGAGGTCGTCGGTCATCCCCATTGAACGCTCCTCGAGGCCGTGTTCGTCGGCCAAGCGGCCCACGGTCTCGAACGCCGATCGCGTGGCGTCGGGCCCCGGAGCCGCCACCGTCATGAGGCCGCGCACGTCGAGCCCCTCAGCGCGTAGCTGCACGACGAGCTCGCCCACCGCCTCGGGCGGGCACCCGTTGCGCCCGGCCAGTCCCGTGGCGTCGACTTCGACGAGGACCGCCGCACCAGGCGCGAACCGCGCGATGCGAGCGCCCTCTTCGATCCGGGCCACGCTCTGCCAGAGCCCGACGATCGGGGCAAGCCGCGGCACCTTGTTCCTTTGGATCGCGCCGAGGAAGTGCCACGTGAGCGATGGCACCGACGGCGATGACGACCCGTCCGCCTCGACGAGCGCCGCCTTCTCCACGAGCTCGTTCGCGTAGTTCTCGCCGATGTCGACCAAGCCGGCGCCCCGCGCCGCCAGAACGGCCTCGGGTCCGAAGCCCTTCGTCACTCCGACGATGCGTATGCGGGAGAGATCGCCGCCCGCTTCTTCGATCCGTTGCCGGACGGCGCGCAGTCGCTGCGCGACTTCGGCGCTAGCGGAGGAAGGAGGGGACGTCGAAATCGTCGTCACCCAAGTCGAGATCTTCGTCCTTCCCCGTGGCATCGGCGAAGATGTCCACCGGCTCGGGCGTGGCGAAGATGCTCGAGGCCAGATCGTTGGTCTTGGAGGAGGGCGCGCCCTCATCCCAGCGCTCGAAGCCGGCGGCGATCACGGTCACCCGCACCTCGTCGCCCATGTTGTCGTCGATGACCGCGCCGAAGATGATGTTGGCGTCGGGGTGGGCGACGCCGTGGATGATCTCGGCGGCCTCGTTGACCTCGAAGAGCCCCAGGTCCGAACCCCCGGCGATGTTGAGGACCATGCCCCGCGCCCCTTCGATGGAGGCCTCGAGCAACGGCGACGTGATGGCGGCCCGGGCGGCGTTGGCGGCCCGGCCCTCGCCGATCGACGAGCCGATGCCCATGATCGCCGTCCCTGCGTTCGTCATCACCATCTTCACGTCAGCGAAGTCCGTGTTGATCAGACCGGGCACCGTGATGAGGTCGGTGATCCCCCGCACACCTTGCAGCAAGACCTCGTCGGCCATCCTGAACGCGTTGACCATGCTCGTCTTGTCATTGGACACGGTGAGTAGTCGGTCGTTCGGGATGACGATGAGCGTGTCGACGCTGTCCTTCAGCATCTGCACGCCCTTCTCCGCCTGCATGGCCCGCCGCCGTCCCTCGAACGCGAACGGGCGCGTCACCACACCGATGGTGAGGGCACCCACGTTCCGCGCGATCTCGGCGAACACGGGTGCGGCGCCGGTCCCGGTGCCGCCACCCTCACCCGCGGTGATGAAGACCATGTCGGCACCCTGGAGTGCCTCTTCGACGTCCGGGCGGTGTTCCTCGGCCGCCAGGCGTCCGACCTCGGGGTCGCTGCCCGCCCCGAGCCCGCGGGTCAACTGGCGCCCGATGTCGAGTTTGAGGTCGGCGTCGCTCATGAGGAGCGCCTGCGCGTCCGTGTTGGCGGCGATGAATTCGACGTTGCGCAACCCAGAGTCGATCATGCGGTTGACGGCGTTCACCCCACCGCCGCCGACACCCACCACCTTGATGACTGCCAGGTAGTTGCCCTGGGAAGGCACGGTCGTCATGATTCCCCTCGTCCTCGGGTCGATCGCCGACCGATAGCTCGCTGGTTCGTTCCGCCCACCGTCACCGTTGACGTAAGCCACAGGACCGATCCCTGAACCTCTGGGGAAGGTTGATGTTCACAGTTCGGCAACGTGACCCCACCATACGGGGGGTGTTCAGGCAGGTCAAGCATCCTACGTCACGCGGCGTTGCCCGGCGTCACGGGCCCGTCACCGTCGGGGCGTCGGGGACGCTGACGTCGATGACATCCCCGTTGTGCAACTTGGCGCCCGCCAGTATCGACGAGACGTCTTCGTATTTCGCCGTGAGCTGAGTGGCCGCTCCGATGTCCACTGCGATCGGGGTCGTCATGGACAGCTGGACCCAACCCGCCGGCTCGACCGTCACCCCGGTCACCTGCGCGGCGAAGGAGCCCGGCAAGCTCGACGCGACGTCGAGCCCCGCGTCGTCGCGGGCGGGCAACACCGTCCCGAGGCCGCCCGGCGGTTGCGGCACGGTGAGCAACACGAGGCCGGGCGGACGTGCGGCGGAGATGCCGAGCACGCGCCCGTCGGTGCTCAGCGTGGCCCAATGACCGTCGGACGTGCCGATCTCGAGCCGCGGCGTCTCCTCGGTCACGGTGATGTGCACACCGTCGGGCCACGAGACATCCACCGTCGCGCTGCGCACCCACGGCAGCTGCTCGATGCGCGCCGCCGCCGCGCCGGCGTTGACGTCGAGCAACGGAGGCTCCCCCGCCAGGCCCGCCTGACTGATCACTTGTGCGGTCGTCTCGTGGGTGTTGCCGGTGACGGTAACGGCGCGCGCCCCGAAGATCGGCGTGTGCAACAGGAACCACACGCCGATGAGCAGCGCTGTCGCGACCAATCCGATGACCAGCAGGCGCAGCCGTCGGCGACCCTGCTGCCGGATGACCGCAGTCCGCCGGGCGGAGATTCGCGGGTCCATGCGACGACGACCGCCGCCGCCGGTACCCGACGAGCGTCCGCTCCCCCCCTTCCCGCTCCCGCCGGATCCACCCGAGCCGCCCCCGCCCCGCCGGCGCGACGGCGCCTCGACCGGCGTCATCGCCGACCCTTCGGGCGCGGGTCCTCGATCGACGACGCACGCGCAGCCTCGGTCTCGGGCACCGCACCAGTCTCCCCGTCCCCGAAGCCGAGAAGGCGGACCTCCGTGCGCAACGAGACGCCGGACCGCTCGGCGACCACCCGGCGCACGTGCTCCATGACGGCGCGGACGTCGTCGGCCCGCCCCCCACGTTCGGCCTGGATGAAGTTGGCGTGCTTCTCCGAGACATGGGCCGTGCCGATGCCGAAGCCCTTCAGCCCGGCCTCGTCGATCAGTCGCCCGGCCGAGTCGCCCTCGGGGTTGGTGAAGACCGAGCCGGCGTTGGACCCGCCGGGTTGGTGCTCGCGTCGCCAACGGACGATCTCGGCGACTTCGGCCTGTTCCTTCGCCCTGGACCCGGGCGTGACCCGGAGGTCGGCGGACACGATCAGCTGGGAAGGCGTGACCGACGACGAGCGGTAGCCGTATTCGAGATTGGCCACGCCGTCGGATCCTTCCCCCGGGCCGAGCAGGTCGACCCAGTGGTACCGGTCGAGGCACGACGCCATGTCCGAGCCGTGCCCGCCCGCGTTCATGCGCACGGCGCCCCCGACCGAACCCGGCACACCGACGGCCCACGACAGGCCCGACCACCCGGCGTCGGCGACCCGTCGCGCCAGCACGGGCAGCGCCAGTGCCGCCCCCGCCCGCACCACTCCGGCGGCGCGGGCGTCGCCCGCCGGCAGCTCCAGCTCGGCGAAGCCCGGGCCCAGGTGCACCACGATCCCGTCGAACCCGCCGTCCGCCACCAACAGGTTCGACCCCCGTCCGATCACGAAGAGCGGCCGGCCGTGGCCACTCGCCGGGTCCTCCAGAACGGCACGCACCGCGTCGAGGTCGCCGGGGCCGTCGATCTCGACGAAGAGCGCGGCCGGTCCGCCGACGCCGTACGTCGTGAGCGGACCGAGCGGCTTCATGAGCGAGGCTCGGTCTCCGAGCGCCCGCGCCAGCGCACGCACCTCATTGCTCGGCGCCACCGTCACCATTGCGGCGAGTCGAGCAGGTCGTCGGGCAGCGCGGTCAGGTCCCCGGCACCGAGGGTGAGGCAGAGGTCCCCGGGGCGCAGGAGCGACGCCACGGCCAGGCGCAGCTCCTCCCAGCCCGGCGCGTACGTGACTGGCAGCCGGGGGTCGGCCACGGCGACGGCGTCCGCCACCAGGCGACCCGACACCCCGGGCACCGGCCGCTCGCCCGCGCTGTACACGTCGGTGACGACGAGGACGTCGGCGTCGAGGAAGGCCGTGCCGAATTCGGTGGCCAGCGCCGCCGTGCGCGAGAAACGGTGCGGCTGGAAGACCGCCACGATGCGGGACCAGCCCCCGCTCCGCGCCGTGGCCAGGGCCGCCCGGACCTCGGTGGGCAGGTGCGCGTAGTCGTCGACGAACGTCACGCCGTTGGCCTCGCCGCGGAACTCGAAGCGCCGGCTCACCCCGGCGAAGCGGGCGAGCGCCGCCTCGGCGGCGGCGAACGGGGCGCCGGCCCGGAGCGCGCCGACCGTCGCCACGGCGGCGTTGCGGGCGTTGTGCAGGCCGGGGACTCCGATACGCAGCGTGCCGAGGACGCCCTCGGGGCCCCGGAGGAGGAACGACACGGAGCTGCGCAGGAGCTCGAGCTCCTCCATGACGTAGTCCGACCCGGCCGCCTGGCCGACCAGGGTCGCCCCCTGCACCCGTCCGATGGCCGCGGCGTTCTCGTCGTCGGCGCACACCACGGCCCCGATCGTGGCGCTCGCCACGAAGTCGGAGAAGGCCTCTTGGAGCACGTCGAAGGTGCCGTAGTAATCGAGATGGTCGGGCTCCACGTTGGTCAGCACGGCCAGGTCCGGGCGCAGCGCCTTGAACGTGCCGTAGCTCTCGTCCGCTTCCACCACGAGCCAGTCCCCGCTGTCCCACACGGCGTTGGTCCCGATCTCGTTGACGTCCGCGCCGATGACGAAGGACGGGTGCAGGCCCGCCTCGACCAGGATCAGCGACAGCATCGATGCGGTCGTGGTCTTGCCGTGTGTCCCCGACACGGCCAGGCACCGCCGCGTGGCACAGATCGCAGCCAGGGTCTCCGAGCGCGGCGCCACCAGCGCTCCGGCTTCACCCGCCGTCACGAGCTCGACGTTGTCGCTCGCCACCGCGGGTGAGTACGTGACGACCTGCGCGCCGGCGACGTTCTCGGCCCGGTGACCCACGGCGACCGTGATGCCCTGGGAGCGGAGGCGCTCGGCCACCGGTGAGTCCTTCAGGTCCGAGCCCGACACCGTGTGACCCATGGCGCGCAGCACGAGCGCGATGGCGCTCATGCCGGCACCGCCGATGCCGACGACGTGGATCCGCTGCGGCTCGCGCAGGTCGATCAAGGGCTCAGCGGGCATGGGCGTCCACCAACTCTGCGATGCGGGCGGCGGCGTCAGGATGCGCGTGGCGCCGTGCCGCCTCGCCCATCGCCTCGAGCCGCTCGGGGTCGTCGAGCAGCGCCTCGAGCTCCTTGCGCAGCCGGGCGCCGTCGCACTCGGGATCGGGGACGTGGACCGCCGCTCCGGCGTTGACCAGCGCTTCCGCGTTGCGCGTCTGGTGGTCGCGCGGCGCGCCCGGCAGCGGGACGAGGATCGCCGGCACGCCGGTGATGAGGAGTTCGGCCACCGACATCGCCCCCGCGCGAGACGCACACGTCGGCCGACGCGTAGAGCTCGGCCATGTGCTCCTCGAACGGCACGACGAGGTAGCAGAGCCCCTGGCCCGAACGCCCCGGCCCGGCGATCTCGTCCGGCCCGGCGGCGAACTGCGCGTAGTCCCGCCGACCCGTCACGTGGTACAGCGAGCGTTCGGACTCGTCGGCCCACGAGCGCGCCACCTCCGCCACCGCGCCGTTGACTCGCCGCGCACCGAGCGAGCCGCCCATCGCCGTGATGGTCGGGCGGTCGGGCGGGAGGCCGAGCGCGGCGCGCCCCGCACGGCGCCCCCCGGCCGAGCGATCGAGCCCGGCCAGCTCCGGCCGCACCGGTGTGCCCGTGACGACGGCGCGGGGCATCTCGGTGCCGTCGAAGGCCACCGCGTTCGCCGCCGCGAAGCGGCCCAAGAGGCCGTTGACGGCGCCGGGCACGGCGTCGGTGTTGACCGAGACCACCGGGACGCGGGTCACCAGCGCGGCGACGCCGGCCGGGAAGCTGGCGTACCCGCCCACGATCACGACGACGCGGGGCCGGCGGCGCGCGAACGAAGCGACGGCGCGCCCGCACGCCCACAACAGGCCGAGCACGGCGCCCACGTTCGCCACCAGCGCCGCCGGCTTGAAGCTGCGCTGGATCCCCCGGCCCGGCAACAACGTGAAGGGGAACTCGAGCGTCGGCCACAGCGAGGCCTCGTGGCCGCGCCGTGAGCCGTACAACTCGACCGTGCTCGGATCGTGGCCGCGGGCGACCATGGCCCGGGCGACCTGCAGGGACGGGACGACGTGGCCACCGGTCCCACCGCCCGCGATGACCGTGCCTCGCCCGGCGCTCACCGACCCCGGCGGGAGCCGACGGCGCGCAGCGTGCTGGCGCCGCCCTGCTCGCCCTGTCTCGCCACGTTGATGAGGACGCCCGCCGCGGCCATGGTGATCACCAGCGAGGAACCGCCGAACGAGATGAACGGCAACGGGATCCCGGTGACCGGCAGCACACCGACCACGGCGCCGATGTTGATCAGCGTCTCCGCCGCCACCCACGCCACGAGCCCGAGCGCCAGCAGGGCACCGAAGCGGTCGGCTGACCCCGTGGCGGCCCGGATGCCGAGCCACAACAAGCCCCCCAGGAGGGCGAGCACGAACAGGGCCCCCACGATGCCGAGCTCCTCGCCGATGACCGAGAAGATGAAGTCGGTGTGCGCGTTCGGCAGGAAGCCCCACTGCGCCTGCCCCCCGCCCAGGCCCATGCCGAACAGGTGCCCGGACCCGAGGCCGATGAGGGACTGGAGGACCTGGTACCCCGAGCTCGACCCGTGGGCCGAGGGGTCGATGAACGAGAGGAGCCGGGTGCGCCGGTACGGCGAGGCGACCGCCACGATCAAGGCCAGCACCGCCACGGCGGCCATCACCTTCATCACCGGACCGAGCCGCACGCCCGAGACGAAGAGGAGGGCGAGGGCGATGCACCCGAGCACCATGGCGGTGCCCATGTCCGGCTGCACCAGGATCAGCAGGCAGGCGAGGCCCGTGACGAGGAGCACCGGGCCGATGATCCGCCGGTCGCTGGCGTCCTCATCGAGGCGGCGCGCGATGAAGTCGGCGGCGAAGAGCGTCAAGGCGAGCTTCATCAGCTCGGAGGGCTGCAGCCGGAACTGGCCGAACCCGACCCAGCGGCTCGAGCCCATGGCGTGGACCCCCACGCCCGGGACGAGCACGACGAGTAGCAGGCCGAACGTGGCGAGGAGGATGAGCGGGCTGAAGCGACGCAGCTTGCGGTAGTCGAAACGCAGCGCCACGCCCAGGGCCACGGCACCGATGGCCATCCACATGCCCTCGCGGATGAGGATCGCCCACGGGCTGCCGTACGTCGCAATGGAGACGACCGACGAGGCCGTCCCCACCATCACGAGCCCGATGACGCAGAGCAGCGCGACGTCGACGAACAAGAGCGTCGACACCGAGAACTGCCGGCCGGCGATGTGCACCATGCCGCTCTCGGCCCGCGTCGCACTCCGGCTCGCGCCGGTGGACCGGCGGGGCGCGGCGGTACGCGTCGAGCGCGGCGGGGGGACGAGCCGTGGCGGATCGCGTCGGCGTCATGACGCCACCGCCTCTCCCTTTGAGGCGCAGGCGCGCTGCCCCGCTCGGTCCGACACCCGATGCATCCTCCAATTCTCCCCCACCGCGCGCCGAAGTGGCGGATGAAGCGCACGCGCGTCACGTGAACTTCGCCACGGTGAGGAAGTCGCCGTAGAAGATCCCGAGGCCCAACGCGCAAAAAAGACCGCCGAGGATCCAGAAGCGGACGATCACCGTGGTCTCGGGCCACCCGGCCAGCTCGAAGTGGTGGTGGATCGGCGCCATCCGGAAGATGCGGCGGTGGAAGACACGGAAGCTGATGATCTGCATGATCACCGACACCGTCTCCATGACGAAGAGGCCGCCGATGACGAGCAAGAGGAGCTCGAGATTCAGCAGGAGGCACAACGCGGCGAGGCCGGCTCCGATCGCCAGCGACCCGGTGTCACCCATGATGATCTTGGCCGGGGCGGCATTCCACCACAGGAAGCCGATGCAGGCGCCGGCCAGCGCCACGGAGACGAGGGAGAGGTCGATCGCCGACGCCGGGAGCACGTGGTAGATCGTGTAGTGCCGGAAGATCCAGTAGCCCATGATCGACAGGACGGCGAAGCAGAACGTCCCGGATCCGGCCGCCAACCCGTCCACGCCGTCGGTGATGTTCACGGCGTTGGACGCCCCGACCATCACCAGGACGGCGAGGAGCACCCACAGCGCAGGGCCCAGGTTGATCCCGATGGCCTCGGAGCGGGTGAACGACAGGGCGGTCGACGTGTGTGCCCAGTAGACGGCGAGGAGGGCAAAGGCGAGCGCGCACGCCAACTGCGCCGCCGACTTCCCGCGCTTGTTCAGGCCCAGGCTGCGCCGGTGGTGGATCTTGATGTAGTCGTCCAGGTAGCCGATGAGGCCGAACGCCACGATGGCGCCGACGGTGAGATAGCCGGTGCGCGAGAAGCGGATCTCCGTACCGATGTGGCCGACGGCGTAGCCGAAGACGACGGAACCGACGATCGCGATCCCGCCCATCGTCGGCGTGCCCGCCTTGGCCGAGTGCGAAGCCGGTCCGTCCTCGCGGATGTGCTGGCCGATCTGGCGCTTACGGAAGTACCGGATGAGGAACGGGGTGGCGATGATCGCGGTCCACAGTCCGACGCTTCCCGAGACGAGGAGTCCGAGCACGAGTGCTCAGCCTTCCGTGTTGGCGCCGCGGGAGGCCCCGGCCGAAGGCGACAGCAGGCTCGGACCGTCGGCCGGCGACGTCCACGAGCTCGGGTCCGAGGCGAAACGGGTCGAGAGCGCAGCGCTCGCCTCGGCGGCGTCGTCGAAGGGCAGCCTCTTGCCGGCGATCTCCTGGTACGTCTCGTGACCCTTCCCCGCGATGATCACGATGTCGCCGGGGCGGGCCGCATCGAGGGCGCGTCGGATGGCGCGGCGCCGGTCCGACTCCACCACCAGGCGTGGGTTCTCCCGCCCGCCATCCACGCCGGTCAGCACCTCGGCGATGATGACGTCGGGATCCTCGTCGCGTGGGTTGTCCGAGGTCAGGATCGCCAGATCGCTCGCCTTCACGGCGACGCCTCCCATGACGGGTCGCTTGGCCCGGTCCCGGTTGCCGCCGCAGCCGAACACCGAGATCACTCGGCCGGCCGATCCGACGGCCAGTCGTCGTGCCTCGCCCAGCACGACGTCCAAGCCGGCCGGTGTATGGGCGTAGTCCACGAGGACCGTAAAGGGTGGACGGACGTCGGACGCCGTGGACGAGTTGTCCAAGGGAGGCGCGGCGGCGATGACCTGAAGACGTCCCGGCACCGGGTGCAGATGCGCCATCGCGGCGGCGACGTCGGCGGGCTCGAGTCCGGGGTCGGCCAGCAGGGCCGCTTCCGCCGCCAATAGTGCATTGTCGACATTGACACCGCCGGTGAGAGGGTTCACCACGCGGTGTCCTCGCCACGTGAACTCCGTGTGGCCCGGCCGAAGGATCACGTCGGTGGCGTCGCCGTGGTGCACCGCCACCATGGGGATCCGGGCGCGCTCGAGCAAGAGCCGCCCCCACGGGCCATCGGCGTTGACCACGCCGCGCAGGGCGTGATCCGGGGCAAAGAGCGTCGCCTTCGCCTCGAAGTAGTCCTCCATCGTGCCGTGGTAGTCGAGGTGGTCGTGACTGAGGTTCGTGAAGACGGCGACGTCGAAGTGGATCCCGTCCACTCTCGCCTGCACGAGGGCGTGGCTCGATACTTCCATCGCCACCGCGTGGCGCAGCCCGTCCCACTTCTGCCGGTCCCGCACGCCGGCCAGGACCCGCTCGACTTCCGTGGCCTCCGGCGTGGTGCGTGCGCCGGACAGGGTGCCCATGACGTTCGTGGGGCGGCCGGCGGCCGTCAGGAGATCCCCCAGGATCTGGGTGACGGTCGTCTTGCCGTTGGTGCCCGTGACACCGATCATCAACAGGTCGCGGGCGGGGTAGCCGTAGAAGGCCGCCGCGAGATGCGCCATGACGGGTCGCATCGTCCCGGGAGCGATGCGCGCCTGCGTGACCTCGCGGTTGAGCAGCTCGGGGATGAGGTGCTCACAGAGGACGCCGATCGCCCCACGCTCGACGGCCTCCGACGCGAAGCGGTGCCCGTCGCTGAGGAGCCCCGGCACGCAGCAGAAGAGATCGCCGGGAACGACCCGGCGGCTGTCGTGGGCGATGCCGGCGACCTCGACGGTCGACGGGTCTCCCACGGTCTCGAGCACGTCGATGTCGTCGAAGAGGAGGTTCATCGGCACGGTTTGCATGGTCGACCCGACAGCGTTGCATGCTGCGGACACCCCTGCGTCACGCCCGCAATGGGTGTGTGACGCCGAATCACGTGATGTCCTGCGTCTGGTCGCTGGTGGCGGTGCTCGACGGGGTCGTGCTGGTCTGGGCTCCCGGTGTCGTCGGGATGTCGTAGCGGTGCAGCGCGTAGCTCATGATCTGCGAGAACACGGGCGCGGCCACGGTGCCGCCGAAGATCGGCGTCGGACGGTCGAGCACCACGATCATCGAGAGCGTCGGGTTGGCGGCGGGGGCAAACCCGACGAACGACGCCATGTAGGCGCCCGCAACGTAGGAGTCCTGGCCCTGGGTCGGGATCTGGGCGGTCCCCGTCTTGCCGGCCACGGTGTAGCCCGGGACCGCCGCGCTGGTCCCGGTGCCTTCGTTCACCACCTGCTGGAGCATGGAGTTCAGCTCGGAGTCGACCGAGGAGGAGAGGACCTGGTGGGTCGGCGACGGCGCGGTCTTGCTCACGGCACCCGAAGGGCTGACCTTCGCCTGGACGAGCTTGGGTGCCACGTACGTGCCGCCGTTGGCCACGGTGTTGTACGCATCGAGCACCTGCAGGGCATTGACGGCGTCGACCTGGCCGATGGGAAGTGAGACGTAGTCGGTGGGCTCCCAGTTGGCGGCGGTCGCCAGGAGGCCGGAGGACTCGCCCGGGAACGCGAGCCCGGTCGGCTGGCCGAAGCCGAGCGTCTTCACCTGGTTCAGGAGTCGCTGCTCCCCCACTCCTTGCGCGATCTCCGACGTCCCGATGTTCGAGGACTGCGCCAGGATCTCCGTCGCGGTCAACGCTTCGGTCGGGTGGGGCTCCGCGTCGTGGAACGCGGAGCCGTCGAGTTCGATCTGGTCGGGGACCGAGAAGACCGAGTTCGGGTTGATGAGGCCGTCCTGGAGGGCCGCAGAGAACGTCACGAGCTTGAACACCGAGCCCGGCTCGTAGAGCTGCGTCACCGCGAGGTTGCTCGGTGCCTCGTTGACGGCGTCGTTGGGACCGATGGGTACGACCCCTCCCGCCGGCGGCGTCGTGGTCGTGGTCGCTCCGAGCGCGGCCGGGTGGGTGGCGACGAGATTGGCCATGGAGAGGATCTCGCCCGTCTTGACGTCCATGACGATGGCCGTACCGCTCACGGAGTTGGACGTCTCGATCGCCTGCGCCAGGGCCTGCTCCGACTCGTACTGCACCTGCGTGTCGAGCGTCAGCTCCAGCCCCGTCCCGGGCGACGTGGCGACCTGGTTCGTGACCGGGGACTGCGGCAGCGCCACACCGCCGGGCGACTCCATGATCGTCTCCTTGCCGGCGGAGCCCGCCAGCGAGTGGTTGTCGCCGTACTCGATGCCCGCGGCGCCCTTCCCGGCGGCGTTGGTGAACCCGATCACAGGCGAGGCGAGGTTGCCGTTCGGCACTTCGCGCTTCGAGTCCGCGATCAACGTGATGCCGGGCAGCGAATCGTTGGTGATCGTCTCAACCGTCGCCTGCGGCAGCTGCCGAGCCAAGATCACGTAGCCGGAGTGCTCGTGCAGCTGCGCCGCCAGGGTCGCGGCCGAAACATGGAGCAACGGCGCCAGGGCGTCGGCGGTCCGGACCGGGTGGGCGATCTGGAAGTCGTCGGCCACGACGTCGTCGGTCGGCACCGACAACGCGAGCGGTGAACCATCCCGGGCGTAGATGCCGCCCCGCACGGCGGGCAACGACACGGTGATGGCCGACTCGCCGTGCGCCTGGGCCTGATACGAGTTCGAGTGCAACACCTGCACGTCGACGAGGCGAGCCACGAGCAGCAACATCGCCAACAGAAGGATGAAGCGGACGATGCGCACTCGACGCTGGAACGTCGCCGTCAGCCAGTTTTGTCGAGTCGGGTTCCCCGAGCGGCTCGGCTGCCGGTGCCGCTGAGGGCGCGGCGTGCGCTGCGGATGCGGTTGCCGGGTAGGACGACGCGTCGGGCGTGCAGCGGGCCGCGCGTGAGGCAGGGAGCGCGTCGTTCTCGCAACGGGGGTGCGGGAATTGGCGCGCGCGCGCTGAGAAGGAGGTCGCGTGACGGTGCTCATGGTGTGGACGTCGGTGTGGTGGTCGAAGAGGTCGACGAGTTCGACGACGCGGTGCTCGGCGCGGGAGTGACGTTCGGCGTGGGCAGAGGAGTCGTCAGCGAGACGTACGGCAACTCGGTCACGTTGGGGTGGACCATGTGGAGGCTGCTGGTGGCCGCACCCACGATGCGCGACGGCGTCTCGAGTCCGGCCACGGCCAACTCGGCCCGTCGATGTGCACTCTGCTCGAGCGCCAGCTCGTGCTGCAGGGTCGAGAGACGGACCTGCCCGTTGGTGAGGAAGGCCTGTGCCACGACGATCGCAAGGAGCGACGCCACGACCATCGAGATCGACACGACGTAGAGAAGCCGTCGGTTCCGGGGTGGGCGGCGCTCAGTGCTCGGGCCCTTGCGCGAGGGGACGACGCGTAGCGGTGCCCAGCGCCGTGATGGCGTGGACGTCCCGGCGTGCCGGCGTGCCGGCGCGGCTGTCGCTGCGGGTGGAGGCGTCACTGATCGGCATCCGTTCGGACGATGGCACGCAGCCGCGCCGCCTCAGACCGGGGGTTCGCCGCCACTTCGTCGGCCGAGGGCTTCCGTGCGCCCCGGAAGACGAGCGCGTGCCGGGACACGGCACCGCAGACACACGGCAGAGCGGGCGGGCAGACGCAGCCGCCCGACGCCGCCTCCGCGAACGTCTGCTTCACCAGGCGGTCCTCGCCCGAGTGGTAGCTGATGACCGCCAGGACCCCGCCGACGGCCAGGTCGGCCAACGCGACCGGCAGCGCGGCCCGCAGCTCGTTCTGCTCATCGTTGACCTCGATACGCAAGGCCTGGAACACACGGCGGGCTGGATGCCCCTTCCGCCGCACTGCAGCGGGCACGGCGGCGGCCACGACTTCGGCCAGTTGGCCCGTAGAGGTCAACGGCCGGGCCGCGACGACCGCGTGGGCGATACGCCTCGACAGCCGTCCCTCTCCGTTCTCAGCGAAGAGCCGCGCCAGCGCCTCTTCCGGCAGAGTGTTGACGAGATCTGCCGCGGTCGCCCCGGACTCCGGGTCCATCCGCATGTCGAGCGGCCCGTCGGCGCGGTAGGAGAAGCCGCGCCCCGCCCGGTCGAGCTGCGGTGAGCTGACGCCCAGGTCGAAGAGCACGCCCGACAGCGGCGCCACCCCTTCGACCTCGAGGACCTGCTCCAACTCCGAGAACGGGGACCGGATCAAGGTGACCCGGTCCCCGAACGAAGACAAGTGACGTTCCGCCGCCTCGAGCGCGGCGGGGTCCCGATCCAAACCGAGGACGCGCAGCATCGGGTACGCCTCGAGCAACGACGCAGCGTGTCCGCCGCCGCCGACCGTCGCGTCGACGACCACGCCCGGAGGTACGGGTGCGAACAACGACACCACTTCGTCGCGCAGCACGGGGATGTGTTCGAACGAGTGGGCCATCTGCAGCTCCTCGGCCGGTTGGTCGAGGGGGAGGTGGAGATCCAGCCGACCGTTGCGGAAGTGGGTGGAGTGGCCTTCCAGCGCGCCGGTCGAGGAGCTGCACATGGTCCAGTTCTGTGCGTCCTTGAGATTCGCTACTTCGTTCCTTTCGCTTGTCCTCTCTCTTGCGTGTTCGTTCGTCAGTCGTCCTCGAGCAGCCAGCTCTCCTCCGGCAGCACCCGCGCGCCCCATTCGGCCGGGTTCCACAACTCGACCCGGTCGATGGCACCGTGCACGAGCACCTCGGTATCGAGCCGGGCGAAGGTCCGCAGATGCAGCGGGATCGGCATCCGCCCTTGACGGTCGATCTCGACCTCCGCCGAGTTCGACGCCCAGATTCGCGTCCGGTTGCGGTCGGGCCGCCCCACGTCCGCCCGCTCCTGCATCACTTCCATTTGCCGCTCGAACTCCGCCGGCGTCCAGAGGGCGAGACATCGTTCCGTGTGCTGCGTCAGATAGCCGCCCCGCTCGAATTGGGCGCGGAACTTCGCCGGCAGGATGACCCTGCCCTTGGTATCGAGCGAGTGCTCGTATCTCCCGACGAATCCTGCTGCCACCAGCCGTCTCTCCCACGACACTCCCTGGCCTGCGTCTTTTGACGCACTGTCACTCCATTTCCCGCCACTTTACGCCCTTTCCCCCCACCAAACAACTACTTAGCGCCACCGCAACCCAAAAACCACCCCCGACCGCCCCCCGCCCCCGTGGCGAGGCGCCGGACCGGCCACCAAATCCCGTCAGCGAGGTCCCGATACGCCCTGGACAGCGAGTGGCGCACCGGGAAAGAAGGGCGCGAGGCGAGGAGGCCCGCGTTGCCTGCCGGGTCGCAGCGAGAGGAAGAGGAGAAAAGGAAAGAGGGCCCGCCTGGCCAGCCGCCGACCCCCCAGCCGCCCCGAACGGACGGCCGGTCTACTCAGGCGTCGCTTGGCCCGGCTCCGAACCCGGTGAACGAATCCGCCAGCCGCTCGCGCACGGCTGAGAGATCGGTCACCGGCGACGACAACTGACGCAGCCCGACGGCGACGCCGCGCAGCTCGGCCTCCAGCTCGACCCGCTCGCCGAGGTCGAGGTCGAGGTCGAGGAGCTCGAGCAGCGGCGCCGGGTCCCAGGCCGCGTACGCACACGACGAGAACAGCGAACCCTCGCGGCTGCGCCACTGCGACAGGCCCACCACCTTGCGGTCGCCCTCGAAGACCTCACCCGGTCCGCGCCCGGCGAAGCACACGAACTCGCCGAGGCGCCCAGGCACCGATCGTCCGACGTGGACCGAGAACGACTCGGCCGGCGGACCGCCCAACCGCGACAACGCCTGGACCCACCAGCGTCCCACCCACTCGGCGGCCACCGAGACTTCGTACGACCACAGGGGGTCGTCACGCGGGATCCAGGCGTCCATCCAGAGGTGGTCCCCCGGCTCGAGATACACCGCCCCTCCTCCGCCGCGTCGCCGTGCTATCTCGACCGCCCGCGGCCGCAGACCCGAGGGCACGACGATGTCCGCCGGCTGCGTGCTGCCGAGGACGAGCGTGGGATGCGGCGCCGCCCGGGAGAGCACGACCCGCCGCCCCTCGTCGCGGAACCTCTCGACGTCAAAGAACGGCTGCGTCGAAGAGGAAGGATCCGGAGGGGACGAAGGAACGGCCAAACCTCAGGAGGCTGCGGCCAGATACGGCTCCCACAACGGATCCACATCCGAGAGGTGCCGGAGGCGCCAGAGATGTCCGTCCGGCGGTGCGGGCTTGACGGCGAGCGTCCACCCGAGCTCCGAGAGCAGCTGATCAGCCTTGACGAGGTTGTCGCGCTTGCACGCAGCCACGACGTTGGACCAGTCGTGCGTGCCACCCCTGCTGCGCGGGATCACGTGGTCGATCGTGTCGGCGGGCTGGGAGCAGTAGACGCAGAGCCCGCCGTCGCGCCGCAGGACGGAACGACGGGTGACCGGCGGCGTCCTCGCCCAGCGCGGGATCCGCACCATGTGGCTCAGGCGCACGATGGAAGGGACCTCCACGTCCATCCGGGCGGAGTGGAAGACCTTGCAATCCTCGCGGATAGCGACGGGCTCGGCCCGGCCCGCCAGCATGAGCACCACGGCACGACGATCTGAGACGAGGGCCAGCGGCTCGTAGGTCGCATTGAGGAGGAGCACCCGCTCCATATCCGAGAGGCTATCCGCGGCGGGGCCGCGACCTCTGACACCATCGGAGGTACGCCACGACGTCGTCGGGCTCGAGCGCCTCCGAAGTGCCGTCGCCGCCTTCCGCGGTGACGAGCCGGAATCGCCAGTACGACTCGCCTGGGACGGGCAAAAACGGAGGCCGGCGCCACCATCCGCGCCGCGCCATCCGCCGCAGCGCGCCCAGCGCAGCCCACCACAGGCGAGGGTGCGTCATCACGGCCCTGACTACCACCAGGCCGTCTCGGCCCCACCGTGTGCCGCCCCTGCTGCCCCTGCCGGCCGTGCCGGCCGTGCCGCCCGTGCCGGCCGGGCGCGGCACAACCGCCTCGCTCATCCCGCCCGCTCCACGCCGTGCAGCCCGACCCGCGCCGCGCCCACCAGCGGACCGGTGTCCCCCAAGCCGCCCGGCACCACTCGAGCCCCCCGCGAAGTCGAGCCGGCACCGCAGATCCATTTCCGCCTGGGCGGCGCGGAAGAAGGGCTCGCCGTAGCCGAGCGCCACCGAGCCGCCTACCACCGCGAGGGGCAGGTCCAACAGGTTCACCACCGAGGCGATGGCCCGGCCGACCAACGTCCCGACGCGTGCGATCACCTCGGCCCCGGCGCTGTCGGGGATCGTCCCCCGTGATCGCCGCGATGGCGGTGCCCGACGCCTCCGCCTCCAAACAGCCGCGCCCACCGCAGACACACGGGCGGCCGTCGGGTTCGACGATGACGTGGCCGATGTGTCCGGCGTTCCCGAGCCGGCCCTCGAGCAGGCGGCCGTCGAGCACGATGCCCCCGCCGACTCCCGTCGACACGACCATCCCCACGTAGTTCTCGCTCCCGACCGCGGCGCCCACCCAACCCTCGCCCAGGGCCAACGCCTTGGCGTCGTTGTCGACGAACGTCGGCAGTCCGGTCAGCTCGGCGAGGCGCGTCCGTAGCGGGAACCCGCGCCAGGCCTCGATGTTCAACGGCGACACCTCCTCGCCCCCGGGGCTCATCGGGCCACCGCAGCCCGCCCCGCATACGACGAGGCGGTCACCGGGCCCCACGCCCCCCATCACTCGCGTGACAACCCCGGCCAGGTCCTCCCACAGGCGCTCGTCACTCCCCGCCGCCGCCGGCTCGTGCCGCGTCGGCACCACGGCCCGTTCGACCAGGGATCCGTCGAGGCCGACCAGCCCGCTGGCCATCTTCGTCCCACCGATGTCCACGGCCAGCACCAGGTCAGCCACCGCCACGGTCACCCGTCACCTTGCCCCACCGCCGCCGCCCCAACCCCGCGACGAAACGCCGACGACGACGTTCACGGACACGACGAACAGACAGGCACCCAACGAAAGGACAGCCAGGACCGGACCGAGGCCCGCAGAGTTCGACTCAGCCCTCGCGCCGGTGGAAGCGGGTGCGGAACCAGTCGCGGGCGCCGCTGACGGCGCCTTCGATCCCGCTCGATGCGCCGCCGGTCCGAGGCTCGCCGTCCTTCGACCGCGTCAGGTCGTGCCAGCCGGCCCGGCCCATGCGACGCAGGTTCCGCTCGAACCACACGGCGGAGGCGAACATGATGATGACGCCGAGGAACCCTGCGACGACGGACTTCGAATAGAAGGCCACGAGGATCACGACACCGAGGATGAAGGTGACGGCGGCCCACTTGCAGTAGCGGCCGGCGTGCCGATAGACGGTCTCGGAACGCACGCGCTCGGCGAACTCGGGATCGGCCTTGACGAGAGACTCCTCGAGCTCGGCCAGAATTCGCTGTTCGTGGTCGGAAAGTGGCACTACCACCTGCCCCCTGGGATCTCCACATCCATCGGCGCCCCATGTTGGCACGCCGTCAAGACGCGGACAACGAGAATCGTGCCCAACTTTCCTGCCTGAGCAGTGGTCTCCACCGGGCGTCAGCTTAGGTCGGCGCCGTCGCACGCATGACGCGCCCGTCGACTTGTAACGGACGCCCACGGCCCGGCCCAGGCCTCGCCCAGCCTGCGTCCCGACGGCCTTGCGGGCACAACCCGGCGCCGGCCACCGGCCCCCAGGAGCGCCGACCAGGGCCTCGTGAACCTACTCCTTGGTTGCGTTGCCCCGGCGCCGCATGGCCAGCCACGTCATCAGGGCGCCGAGCAGGCCCGAGATGACGATGACGACGATCAACGGTGCGTGGCGGGTGTCGACCCAGAAGTCGATCCGGACGTCGCGCAGGTTGGCCAGGGCGAACCACACCAGCAGCACGGCCGCCACGGCCACACCGATCAGGGCTGCTTGATGCCGGCGGTCGCCGCCCTTCTTGTCGTCCTCGGCGAGGTGCTCCTCCAAGGGATCCCGGTGCACGGGCTTCTTCACCACGTCGCCATTCTGCCGTGGACCTCGCCGGCTTGGGGGCACCCCACCCTCAGCTGCTATGGAAGGGGCCGGAAAGGAGCGGCATGAGCACGAGCCCCAACGAGATACTGACCGGCGCCCGCACGATGTGGGAGCTCGTCGACCGCCGCGCCGACGCCTCCCCCGACCACCCCATGCTCATCGCCGCCGACGGCGAAACCGTCACCTTCGGCGAGTTCAGGGTCCGGGCCGAGCGCGTGGCCGCCGGGCTGCAGGCCCTCGGGGTCGCCGCCGGGTCGGTCGTCTCGTGGCAGCTCCCGACCGGGATCGACACGATCGTCCTCTCCATGGCGCTGGCGCGCCTCGGCGCGGTGCAGAACCCAATCATCCACCTCTACCGCGAACGCGAGGTCGGCTTTGCGCTGCGCCAGACCGGTGCCTTGCTCTTCATGATCCCGGGCACGTGGCGTGACACCGACTTCGCGGCCATCGCCGAGCGCGCCCTGGCGGACTCGCCCGCCGGCCCGACCATCGTCACGACCGACGCCGGCCTTCCCGAGGGCGACCCCGCGCTGCTGCCCCCGCCGCCGACCGGGGTCGCACCCGGGGACGCCCCGATCCGCTGGATCTACTACACCTCCGGCTCGACCGCCGACCCCAAGGGCGTCCAGCACACCGACCAGACCCTCATCGCCGGGGGGTGGGGCCTCGCCCGAGCGCTCGACATGCGCGCCGACGACATCGGCTCCATCGCCTTCCCGTTCGCGCACATCGCCGGGCCCGACTACCTCGTGTGCATGCTCACCGTGGGCTTCCCCGCCGTCCTGCTCGAGGCGTTCGTGCCGGCGAACGCGCTCGAGGTCTTCCGCACCCACGCCGTCACCCTGGTCGGCGGCAGCACCGCCTTCTACGTCGCCTACCTCGCCGAGCAGCGCAAGACCCCGGGCGACCCGATCCTCCCGTCGCTGCGGCTCATGGCGGGCGGCGGCGCGGCCAAGCCGCCCGAGGTCCACTTCGAGGTGCGCGACGAGATCGGCGGCCGCGGCGTCGTGCACGGCTACGGGATGACCGAGGTGCCGATGATCTCCAACGGCTCGCCGTACGACAGCGACGAGCAGCTCGCCAACACCGACGGCCAGCCGGTCGAGGGCGCCGACGTCCGCATCGTGCGCCTCGACGGCGTCGCGGCCGGGCCGGACGAGGAGGGCGAGGTGCGGGTCAAGGGCCCCATGGTCTTCCACGGCTACACGGACCCCGCGCTCACCAAGGAGGCCTTCGACGAGGACGGCTACTTCCGCACCGGTGACCTCGGCAAGCTGCGCCCAGACGGCCACCTCACCCTGACCGGCCGCCTCAAGGACGTGATCGTGCGCAAGGGGGAGAACATCAGCGCCAAGGAGATCGAGGACCTGCTCTACACGCACCCCAAGGTGGTCGAGGTCGCCGTCATCGGCCTGCCCGACGCCGAGCGCGGCGAGCGGGTGTGCGCGGTGGTGCAGCTGGCCGACGACGCCGGCTCGCTCGAGCTGGTCGAGGTCGTCGCCTTCTGCCGCGATGCCGGGCTCATGACCCAGAAGATCCCCGAACAGCTCGAGGTGCGCGCCGAGTGGCCGCGAGCGGGCACGGGCAAGATCGTCAAGAAGACCCTGCGCGACGAGTACGCAACGGCGTGACCGCGCTCACGCCGAGCGGCGTCGTCCTCCCCGGTCCGATCGGGGAACGGCCCTACCGCATCGTCTTCGTCTGCACGGGCAACATCTGCCGCTCCCCCATGGCCGAGGTCATCACGCGTGCCCTGGCCGACGCCACGCCCCTCGCCGACGGGACGACGCTTGGGGACCACCTCGAAGTGCGCAGCGCCGGCACCGGGCCCTGGCACGAAGGCGAGCCCATGCACGCGTACGCCGCCGAATCCCTCAACCGCGGTGGGTACCCCGGCGAGCGCCACGTCGCCCACCAGGTCGCGTCCGCCGAGCTCGGGCAAATCGACCTCATGGTCGCCCTCGATCGCCGGCATCGCCAGACGCTGCGCGGCCTCGGGGCGGACCCCGACCGTCTCGTCCTCCTGCGCTCGTTCGACCCAGCCGCCGGCGCGGCCGCCGACGTACCCGACCCCTACTACGGCGACCAGAGCGTCTTCGACGACTGCCGCGACATGATCGCCCGCGCCTGCACCGGGCTCGTCGCGTCCCTGGCCGCCCACTGGGACTCGCTCTGGGCCGCCTGAGGGCCGCCCTTCCCGCCTTCTCGACGCGTAACGGCAGGTCAGCGACCCACCTGCATGGGCCGACGCAAAGGGCGTGTGACATAGTGCCGACGTGGTTTCACGCAGGGTCAGGCGGCGGCGCACGGAATTCGCGGTCGGGGGCGCAGCCTTCCTCCTGCTGATCATCTACCTCGCCGCCTTCTCGGGCGGCTCCGGAAAGCCTCCGGCGACCACGACCTCCACGACTTCTCACTCCGCCCGCGCCGCAATCTCCTACGCGCACTTCCCGAAGAAATCGCCGCTCAACCCCGGCTGGACCGGCGACGGGCAATCGGTCACCTTGGGCTTCGGCGGTGACGTCCATTTCGAGGGCACGGTCGGGCAGAAGCTCGCCGCGGACCCCTCGACCGCCCTCGGCACGACCATCCCCCAGCTCTTCGCCGGGACGAACGTGACGATGGTGAACCTCGAGAGCGTCGTGACCGACGGCACGTGCCCCGAGCCCCAGAACAAGCAGTACATCTTCGACGCGCCTGCTTCAGCCGTCACCGCCTTGAAGAGCGCCAAGATCTCCCTCGTCACCGAGGCGAACGACCACGGCTACGACTGCGGGGCCGAGGGACTGTCGCAGAACCTGACCATCGCGACGCAGGACGCGTACCCGATCATCGGTGTCGGCGACAACGCCGCTAAGGCCTTCACCCCGTTCCGCGTGACGGTCAACGGCCAGCGCATCGCCATCATCGCCGCGACCCAGGTCATCGACAGCAATCTGGTCAGCACGTGGACCGCGACCGGGACACAGCCGGGAGTCGCCTCCGCCATCGACCCGACTGAGCTCGTGAGCGAGGTCCAGCAAGTGCGCAAGACGGCGGACACCGTGATCGTCTACCTGCACTGGGGCACCGAGACCCAGTCGTGCCCCAACTCCCAGCAGGAGCCCTTGGCCCAACAGCTCGTCAAGGCCGGGGCCGACATCGTCATCGGCTCGAACTCCCACGTGCTCTCGGGAGCGGGCTACCTCGGCAGTGCCTACGTGTCCTACGGCCTCGGGAACTTCGCCTTCTACGACACCAACCCCCCGGAGACCAACAGCGGCGCGCTCGATCGTGACGGCAGAGGGCCGTCGCATCACGAGTGCCGTCTTCCGTCCGGCCACGATCGTCTCCGGGCTGCCCCAACCGCTGACCGGTCAGGCGGCGACGACCGCCGTCCAGAGCTGGAACTCGGCACGCACCTGCACCAACCTCGCCGTGATCCCGTCGAGGAGCATGGCCACGCTGAGCGGCGAGACCAAGACCTTCGTCGCGCCGCCGACCACCACGACCACCACCTCGGCCACCGGCTCCTCCGGTACGTCGGGCAACACCGGCAGCACCACTACGACGACTTCCTCGCCCGCCGCGACGACCACGACCCGGCCCCGCACCACGACGACCACAAAGCCCGCGTCGCCCACCACCACTTCACCCACCGACAACGCCGGCGGATAGGTCCGTCCGCCGAGCATTCAGCTCAGCTCAGCACACCGAGTCGAACGTCGGGGCCCCGTCCTCGAGCGGCACCCGGACGGCCCGCGCCGTGAAGCTGATCGCGTGGTACCAGCCACAGAGCAGGAGCAGGTCGAGCAGCTGCACCTCGTCGAACTCCGCGCGCAGTTGACCCCACAGCGCGTCGTCGACGTCGTTGGTCTCGTGCAACTGGTCGACCAAGCGCACCAGGAGACGATCGCGCTCCGCGGCCCAGCAGGCGTCACCCGCGCCGCCGTGCGTCAACGACCGGACCTGGGCGGTGTCGAGCCCGGCCCGCTCCCCGAAGAAGGCGACGTGCACCCCCCACTCGTACTCACAACCGCAGCGGGCACACGTGCGATCGATCACGATCTCTCGTTCGCGCACGCCGACGCTGAGCGACCGGCTCAGTTCGTGCCGTCCCCACGGTTGCATGGCTTCGGCCATCGGTAGGTTGCGCACGAACGTGCGGAACAAGGCGATCGGCGGCACCCCCGGTGGCATCATCGCCTGCAGCTGTTTCTCGATCTGCGCCCCATAGGGTGGCTCCACTGGCGAAATCCGAGCTCCCACGCGGACCTCCTCTCTTGGCTGTAGCGAGCCGGCGACCCCAGACGAGTTGTCCGAAGAGTCGGGTATGTGTTTCTGATAGGGAAACGTGCCCGACCCGCGTATCGTAGTGTTTCTGATTCAGAACAGCAACAGCAACAGCAACAGCAATCCTCACCGAGAACGGACGAGGAAGACCGCAGACAAGGAAGACAAGGACCGACCACCCATGCCAGCCAAGCCACCACTACCCGGGCGCCGGGTGCGCGGCTCCACCACGGGCCGCCCGCTCATGGCTGCGCTCGACCTGCTGGGTCGGCGTTGGGCCTTGCGCATGTTGTGGGAGCTACGCGGGGGTCCGCTCGGAGCCCGGGCGTTGCGCGAGCGCTGCGACAACATGTCCTCGAGCGTGCTCTACGAGCGGCTCGCCGAGCTGCGCGAAGCGAGGCTGCTCGACCAGCTGGACGACGGCACGTACGCCCTGACGCAACTGGGCCGTGACCTCGGCGATGCGATCTCGCCGCTGCAGCGATGGGCCGACCGCTGGTCGTCGTCGACCACCCGCGCGGCCGACGAACCGGCTGACCCGGCTGACCCGGCCCACCTAGGCCGGGTCCATCTCCGACCAGGTGTGGGGCCTTTCGGCGAAGGCGTCCTCGCCCGGTATCCGCCGGTACCGAAAGCGGATCTCCTCGAGGTCGTTCGGCTCAGTCACGGTCTCCTCGGCGAGCCGCAACACCATGTCGGCCTGGCGGCGCAGCACGGCTCGCTGCTCGGGTGAGGTGGTGTCGAGCATGATCGACCCCAACGAGTCGATGAGCCGGATCAACACTGCGGGGGCGCCGCGAGCCGACTGGCGGATCTTGTCGAAGGCGCGGTTGACCATGCGGGCGTAGGACGGGTCGAACTCGATGAGGCGGACCTTCCCCGTCGAGTCCCGGTAGACGCCCTCGTCGAGCACGCGGCCGGACACCCGTCCGAGACCGGCCGCCAGCCAGTCGATGCAGGTGAGCGCGGTGAAGGTGTCGTTGACGGCAGTGGACAGCGCCCGGATGCCGATCTCGACGAGCTGGTCGATGGCGAAGACCGGGTCCTGCACGAGCGTGCGGTGTGGTCCCGTGACGTGCGCCTTGCGGAGCGCCAACGCGACCTCGGGCGCCGCGCCGCGGGGCCACACCATCGCCAGGGGCCGGCCCTCCGCCAGGTAGTGACCGGGCCGGTGCTCCAGGCGGATGAACGAGTCGGTGCGCGAGGCGATCGAGATCAACTGTGAGTAGCCGACGTACTGGATGTACCCGCTCACCTGCGAGGGCACCGCCGCGCCGCGGTCCTCGATGAGCTTGAGCAGTTCCGGCACGCTCTTACTGCTCTCACCCGGCGGCAGGGAGGGCGCGAAGTCCTTCACCGGCTCCCCGACCCGCTCGGGGAACTCGGCGTCGATCGAGTCCATCAGGTCCTTCGCGATGCCGGCGATCACCTCGGGCAGCTGGATCGATTTGGCGATGTGATGGATGAAGTAAATGAGCACGCCGATGTCGACGAGCAGGAGCGCTTCCGCCACCGACGTCGAGAGGTGGGGCACGAAGGTGGGGGTCACGCTGTTGACGGACCCGAGCACCAACACCGAGTACACGAACGTCCCGACGAAAACGCCCAGGGTGACCTGGTTCCCGATGTCGCGGACGAAGTTGCGCATCATCCGCGGGCCGAACTGCTGCGAGGCCAACGTCAGCGCCAGGATCGTGATGGAGAACACCACGCCGACCACCGTGATGACCCCGGCCGCGATGGAGATGAGGACCTGGCGATCGGCGTCGGCGCTGCCCGTGCGGATCCACACGGGCAGCTCGCCGGGATGGTGATACGCCGCCACGTCGACCGCGAACGTGATGATGAACAGCACCACGGACACCACCACCAACGCGCTGGGGACCACCCAGAACGTGGTGCGCAACTCCTCCCACCGCCAACTCGGCAGCTTCCGCCGGTCCTTGTCGACGCGTGCGGGCTGCACGACCGTGATCTCGATCGGATCGCTCACGGGGCACACTCCGGCCCCCAGGTGGGCGAAGGGTGCAGCAGCGAAAGCCTCCACGCGGAGGCGTCGACGGGCACTGGGGGTCGGTCGTTCATGGCGATGGGACTACCTGCTGCCGACCAGTCTTCCCGGCACACCGTGCTGCTGCGAGCACCCACGCTCGCTCCGCATCCCCCGGCGCCCGCCCGACCCGGCCTCGCTCAGTCCGACGACGAGACCCCGGCGGGACCGCGGCATGGCGTCGGCCACCAATCGTTCGTCGTCGGCCAACAAGGAATGCGCGAGCTGTTTCACCATCTCGATCAACTCGGGGTGTTCCTCGGGGTTCCAGCCCTCGAGGAGGTCGGTGAGCCCGTCACGGCGCGCCTGGGTCAAGCGGCCCAAGGCCATCGACCCGGCGGTCGTCAGGTGCAGGTCGCACTCGTCGCCGCGGCGGCGTTCCTCGATCATCCCGGCCGAGACGAGGCCGTCGACGCCGGGCTGGATCACCGAAGGCTCGACATGGAGGTGCTCGGCCACCTCCTCGACGGAGCACGCCGGCCGGTCCGACAGCCGGTAGAGCAACCACACGGCGCGCGGCGGGAGGTCGACGCCGGCCCGCTGCGCCAGCGTCTCGTAGAGCTCGGCCCGGTTCTCCCGCGCCGCCACCCGTTCGATCGCCAGCTCGATCTCCTGCAGCGAGCTCCGCGTCTGCGACGCCCCGGCCACCTCACCGGGGTCGACCGTCTGCACCGTCCGGCGCAGCGGCACCTCGGGCAGCAGGAAGCTCAACAAGAAGGCGACGAAGCAGATCGGCACCGCGACGAGGAAGACGGTCTGGACCGCGTGCGTGACGGCATCGATGTACTTGTCGAAGAAGAACAGCCCCTCCGCCGTCGACTTGAGCCGGTCCAGCAGCGCGGGGTTCGCCGCCTGCGGGTTGAACGACCGGAGCAGCGCCGCCGGCACCTTCGCCAGGGTGGGGGCGATGGTCCGGCTGAAGACGATGGCGTAGATCGCACCGAACACCGCCGTGCCGAACGAGCCGCCGATCTGGCGGAAGAACGTGGCCGAGCTCGTGGCGACACCGAGGTCTTGATACGACACCGCGTTCTGCACGGCGACGACGAGCACCTGCATGATCAGGCCCATGCCGACGCCGAAGACGAACATGTAGCCGGCCAGCTGCCACAGCGTTCATCGAGGCGTCGATGAAGGACAACAAGAATGCGCCCAACGTCATCAACCCCGACCCCAAGACGGGGAAGATCCTGTAGCGCCCCCACCGCGTCACCAGCCGGCCCGAGATCACCGAGGCGCCGAGCATGCCGAGCATGAGCGGCAAGATGCGCAGCCCCGACACGGTCGGGCTCACCCCCTTGACGTTTTGGAGGAACAGCGGCAGGAACGTCAGGGCGCCGAACATGGCGAAGCCCATCACGAAGCCGATGGCACTGGCCGCGTTGAAGACCCGGACGGTGAACAGCTTCAACGGGATAACCGGTTCGGCGGCGAATCGCTCGGCGAAGAAGAAGCCGACCGCCAGCACCACGCCGAGGACGGCGGTCGAGATGCTGGGCGCAGAGACCCAGGCCCACGAGACGCCACCCAAGCTGGCGAAGACGATCAGTGACGTCGCCGACCCCGCCAGCAACACGCGTCCCGAGCGTAGTCGATCGTGTGGTGCACCCTGCGCAGGTGGCCCGGCAGCACGGCGCCGGTGACGAACAACGCCAGGATTCCCAGCGGCAGGTTGATGTAGAAGACCCAGCGCCACGACAGGTAGGTCACGCACAGGCCGCCGATGAGTGGGCCGATCACGGTCGCCATCGGCGAACATGGCGCCGAAGAGGCCCATATAGCGCCCTCGGTCGCGCGGCGAGACGACGTCGCCGATGATCGTCTGCGCGCCGACCATCAGGCCGCCGCCGCCGAGCCCCTGCAGCGCGCGGAAGAGGATGAGCTCGGTCATGGTCTGGCTCAGGCCGCAGAGCGCCGAGCCGACGACGAAGATCACGATCGACGCCTGGAAGAAGATCTTCCTGCCGTATTGGTCGCCGAGCTTGCCCCACAGCGGCGTCGACACGGTCGACGCCAGGAGGTAAGCGGTGACGACCCATGCGAGGTGGGAACCGCCGTGCAGGTCGCCGACGATCGTCGGCAGCGCGGTCGAGACGATGGTCTGATCGAGCGCGGCCAGGAGCATTCCCAGCAGCAGGGCGCCCAGGATCAACCAGAGCCGACGCCCCGTGATGCGGTCCCCCGCGGGAGGCGCCGTGTCGACGCTCACGCCCATATCCCCCGCGTCAGCCACAATCGGCTCAGAGTAGGAACGTCCTGGTCCAAATGCAACCATGGTCGGCCAGCCGCCTCTTTTCGCCGGAACGAACGGCGGCGGCTCCGACCGAGCCTGCCCTCGCGGGCCCAGTCGTGGGCCGCGCTACGGTCGCCGCGGCGGATGCGGCGCGCGGCCGCACCGACCGACCCAGGAAGGCTTGGATTCATGCGCACCCGCCTCACCGAACTGCTCGGGATCGAGCACCCCGTCATGCTGGCCGGCATGGGCGGCGTGTCGTACTCCGCCCTCGCGGCGGCTGTCTCGGCGGCGGGCGGGTTCGGCTGTCTCGGCGCCTCGACCATGAACAACGACACAATGGTGGCCGAGATGGCGGCGATCCGAGCCGTCACCGACAAGCCGTTCGGCGTCGACCTGCTGACGGCGATGCCGGGCGGCATGACCGACCAGGTGAAGCTCGTCATCGAGGGAGGTGCCTCCGCGTTCGTGGCGGGCCTCGGCGTCCCCACGGAGGTGGTCGACCTCTGTCACCAACACGACCTCGTCGTCGTGAGCATGTGCGGCAAGGTCGAGCACGCGGTGCGAGCCGTGGAGGCGGGGTGCGATCTCGTCGTGGCGCAGGGCACCGAGGCCGGCGGGCACACCGGCCAGGTCGCCTCGCTCCCCCTCGTCCCCCAGATCGTCGACGCGGTGGGCGCTCGCGTGCCCGTCGTCGCGGCGGGCGGCATCTTCGACGGGCGGGGCCTGGCCGCCGCTCTGGCCCTCGGCGCGGACGGCATCTGGGTCGGCACTCGCTTCATCGCGACGCCCGAGGCTCGTGGCGTGCTGGGGTACAAGGACAAGCTGCTCGCCAGCCGGGAAGACCAGACGACGGTGAGCCGCGCCTATTCGGGCAAGACGATGCGGGTCGTGCGAAACGCGTACACCGACCACTTCGACGCGCACCCCGAGGAGCTCCAGAAGTTCCCCGAGCAGCTGGCGGCCGCCTACAGCGGCGGCGCCATGCACCTCGGCGGCGACTCCTTCAGCGAGGGAGTCGACGTCGAAAAGGAGTGCTACCCGGCTGGGCAGGGCGTCGGTGCGATCACCGAGCTCGTGCCGGCGGGCGAGCTGGTGCAGCGCTTCGTCGACGAGGCCGAGGTCGCGCTCGACCGTATGGCCTCCGTGCGCTGAGCCACCCGCGCGACGAGTGACGACGGCAGCGAGGCCGGACACCACGACGACAACCCCGTCGCAACGCTCGCGTGGCGCTCGTGACCGGGGCGAACCACGGCATCGGCGCGGCCACGGCCAAGGCGCTCGCCGCGCAGGGCGCGGCCGTCGTCTGCGCCTACTTCCGCAACGAGCGGCTCGGCGGGCTGGACGACCCGGCCCTCCCCGCTGCGTACCGGGCCACCCGCATGGCGCGTGCCGACTTCGTCGTGGAGTCGATCCGCGCCAGCGGCGGCCAGGCCATGGCGGTCGAGGCCGACCTGTCCGACGCCGACTCCATCCCCACCCTCTTCGACGAGGCGGAGCGCCATCTCGGTCCCGTGCTGATCCTGGTGAACAACGCATCGGGTTGGATCGGCGACTCCTTCGCGCCCGAGGCGCCCGACCGCTTCGGGCGAACCAAGAACCCGGTGACCGCCCGCACCGTGGATCAGGTGCTCTCGGTCGACGCCCGAGCGGCGGCCTTGTTGATCGCGGAGTACGCCCGCCGCCACCTCGCTCGCCAAGGTCGGTGGGGCCGGATCGTCGGCCTGACGTCCGGAGAGGGCGACGGCTTCCCCGAGGAGGTTTCGTACGGGGCCGCCAAGGCGGCGCAAGTCAACTTCACGCTCAGTGCGGCCAGCGAACTGGCCCGCTACGGCGTCACGGCGAACGTCGTCCACCCGCCCATCACCGATACGGGGTGGATCAACCCGCAGACCGCGGCCGCTGCCCGCTCGGCGGGACGTCGCGTCGCCACGCCCAAGGAAGTAGCCGACGTGATCGCCTTCTTGGCCTCCGACGCCGCCGCTCTGATCACGGGCAACGTCATCCGCCTTCGCTGACCGACCCCCCGGCCAGCGCTTCCAGTCCACACGTCCAGCAGCCTTCCGACTCTTCGGAGGTGCAGGTCACAGCCTTTTTCGCCACGAACTGCATTATCTGAACTATTCCGATATATCATTATCGTACGTTACATAACAGAACGAGACCCACCCTTTCGAACAGGAGAAAGAACCACATGCCACACGACCACCACGATCACGACCACCACAATCACGACCACACGCACGACCACGAGCACTTCTTCGCCCACGCCATGCGCGGCCCCGGTATGCGCCGGGGCGGCGGCCGAGGCGGCTGGGGTGGCGGGCGCCGGAATGCGGCGCGGCTCGATCCGCACCGCCATCCTGCTGTCCCTTCGCGAGGAGCCGGCCCACGGCTACGAAGTGATGCGCCGACTCGAAGAGATGAGCGGCGGCCTTTGGCGCCCCAGCCCGGGGTCGGTCTACCCGCACCTCCAGATGCTCGAAGACGAAGGCCTGGTGAGCTCGTCGGACGTCGACGGGAGCCGGACCTACACCCTGACGGACGCCGGCCGGTCCGACGCCGAAAAGGCCGAGCAGCCGTGGCAGGCCGCCGGCGAGGCGGACGACAAGGTCCGCACGCTCCGAGAGTCCTTCGGACAGCTGGCCGGCGCCGCCAAGCAGCTGGCCGGTGCCGGTGACGCCGCACAGGTCGAGCGCGGCATCGCCATCATCCAGAAGGCGCGCAAGGACGTGTACCAGATCCTGGCCGAGGACTGACTCAGCGGGCCGATACTCTGCTCTCTGAGCCATGACGACCACCGCCGCTGCCAGCACACTCGATGGTGCTGCCCATGACAACAGGCCCATCATCGAAACCGTCGATCTGACCAAGACGTATCCGGGAGCAGACTTCCGGGCGGTCGACGGACTGAACCTGCAAGTCGGCACCGGCGAGGTCTTCGGCCTTCTCGGCCCGAACGGCGCCGGCAAGACGACCACGGTGGGCGTGCTCACCACCCGTGTCATTCCAACGGGTGGGAGCGCGTTCGTCGGCGGCATCGACGTCGTCCGGCAGCCGACGCTCGTCAAGCAGCTCATCGGTGTCGTCTCCCAGCAGAACACCTTGGACCGCCAGCTCACCCCGTGGGAGAACCTCTACTTCCACGGGCGGCTGTTCGGGATGGGTCCGAAGGAATGTCGCGAGACGGCCGACGAGCTGCTGGAGCGGTTCCAGCTGAGTCGCTTCGCCAAGGCCTCGGTCTACGCCCTCTCGGGCGGCATGGCGCAACGGCTCATGGTGGCCCGCGCCATCTTTCATCGGCCGGCGGTGCTCTTCCTCGATGAGCCGACTGCCGGCCTCGATCCGCAGGGTCGCTTGGCCCTGTGGGACCTCCTTGGGGGGCTGAACGCCGACGGCCAGACGATCCTGCTGACGACCCACTACATGGAGGAAGCCGACAAGCTCTGCGACCGGGTCGCCATCATGGACCACGGCAAGATCCTTGCCCTCGACACTCCCGCCGAGCTGAAGCGCAGCGTGGGCGCCGACACCATCGTCACCGTCAAGGCGGCGGGCGACCCGCAAGAGCTCGCGCACGCGTTTGAGACCAAGCTCGAAGGAGTGACCCGTACGCGCCCGATCGCCGATGGTGTCGAGCTGCAGATCCGCGGGTCGGACCGTCTCGTCCCGCGGATCGTGGAGGCTGCGGAATCGGCCGGCTTCTCGCTCGCCGACCTCTCGGTGGCCGAACCGACCCTCGAGACCGTGTTCATCGGGCTGACCGGAAAGGACCTGCGCGACTGATGGCGACCGCCACAACGCCCGACGTCTCACCAGCCTCCTTCAGCGGTCCGGGCACCCGCCGCGTGGACCTGAAGCCGACGCGTTCAGCGGTGGCAGCCAGCTGGACCTCGCTCTGGGCGCTGATCCTGCGCGACATCGTGGTCCTTTGGAAGCACAAGATCGAGTTCACGGTCCGGACCCTGGTGCAGCCCTTCCTTCTGTGCTTCGTGTTCCTCTACGTCTTTCCGAAGATCGGCCAGGGCATCGGTGCCGCCAGTGGGATCCCGGGAGCCGAGTCGGCGTTCGCCACCGTCCTCGTCCCCGGAGTCGTCGGGCTCTCCATCATGTTCCAGGGCATCCAGGCGGTCGCGATGCCCTTGGCTCAGGAGTTTGGCTTTACCCGCGAGATCGAAGACCGGGTGCAGGCGCCCTGCCCCATCTGGCTCGTGGCACTCTCCAAGGTGATCTCCGGCGGCGCGCAGGGACTGATCGCGGCGGCGATCGTGTTGCCGATCGCTTCGGTCGTGCACGCCGAGGGTGTGCAGGCCAACATCAATCTGCACTGGCTCTTGATCGTCACGCTGGTGCCGCTCTCATGCATCTGCATGGCGTCGCTCGGGCTCTTGCTCGGCACCTCGTTCGAGCCGCGCAACCTCGGACTGATGTTCGGGTTCATCGTGCTGCCCATCACGTTCCTCGGCGGCACCTACTACCAGTGGACCCGGTTGGCACCGGTCAAGGCCGGACCGGTCCACTGGCTCCAGATCGTCGTGCTCATCAACCCGCTGATCTATATCAACGACGGGATGCGAGCGGCCTTCACGGACGCCGCGCACATGCACCTCTACGTGATCTATCCCGCCATCGTGGCCTTCAGCGTGATCTTCCTCGCTCTCGGGCTCAAGAACTTCCGGCGCAAGGTCCTGGCCTGACCCCTTGACCCGGGCGAAGGGGCACTCCCCCGCGGCGCCCGCTCAGAGCACCCGCAGCGCCTCAGGGAGAGATCGTTCGGCCCGGGTGAAGGCGCGCAGCGACGCCAGATCACCGACTCTCGCTCGAGCCAGCTCCACGCACACCGCCAGGCTGGCGGCGACGGCCGCCGGCGGCGGGTCCGGGACGTGGAGGCCCGGCACGCTGCATACGACATCGTCGCCGTGGACGATCACCTCGAGGATCCTCGTGGGCAGGTACTCGCTCAGCGTCACCTGCCCGCCGGGCACCCGGATGATCGGGATCGGACGGCTCGCGGGCACCGTGCTCAGCAGCTCCACCAACTCGTCGCGCGACGCCGTGCACGCCGCGGCGACGATCGACGCACCCGTCTGGGCGAACGCCTCGGCGGCCGTCCGCAGCGACGCCGCCAGTGGATCCCCGTCCGTGCCGTCGCCGACCCGGTTGGCCCCGAAGAACTCGGCGACGGTCACGTGTCGCATCCCGACGGGCTCCGCATCGTTCAAGACCTGCTGGAGCCACAGCACGCCGTGGACCGCGTGCGCCGCCACGCCGCCGACCGTGTACTCGGCGAGCGCGCTCGGTTGACACCACGCGTCCGCCACCTCGGCGCGGGCCACGATGCCCCGCAGCCAGTCCACGGCGGCCAGGTACGTATCGACCTCTTCGCGTGACAGGGTCGGTCCCTGCATCGAGCGGAGAGTAGGCGAAGAGGCCGTTGCGCAGGCATCGGCCGAGTATCGGGGTGGGGCGGCCTCTCGGCCGGGAACGGCCGCGTTTGCCCTTCCGTCACCGGGTACCACCTGGTCTTCAACGAAAATGCGTGCTGCGCGCCTGGATGTCACGACATCTGGGTATCGTGACCGGAACCGTACTCCGAGTATGTGCGACCGCTCCGGGCGCGGTGGCGAAGGGGCGATTCCCATGACGATGAGCGGTCCCGTAGCGCCATCTGACCTCCTCGAGGATTACGCCCGGATCCGGGCGACGACGGAGCGCTTGGCCTCTGTCCTCAGCGCGGAGGACCAGACCGTCCAGACGATGCCCGACGTCAGCCCGACGAAGTGGCACCGGGCCCACGTCACCTGGTTCTTCGAGACCTTCGTGCTCGGCGAGTACGCCAACCGCTACCGGGCATTCGACGACGCGTACGCCTACATCTTCAACTCCTACTACGAGGCCGTCGGCGCTAGGCACCCACGACCGGAGCGGGGACTGCTCTCACGGCCCGGCATCGGCGACATCGCCCGCTATCGCGCCTACGTGGACGGGCAGATGGACGCCCTCCTGCGCGAACCGGGCCAACCGGGTCTGGTCGAGCTGATCACCCTCGGGCTGCATCACGAACAGCAGCACCAAGAGCTCCTGCTGATGGACATCAAGCACGTGCTCTCCCGCAATCCGCTGCATCCCGCCTACCTGCCGGGGACGCTCACGGGAGCGGACACCCACCCACCCAAGGCCGGGTGGCTCGATCACGAGGGTGGCCCCGTCGAGATCGGTTACCGCGGCGCGGGCTTCGCCTTCGACAACGAGTACCCGATCCATACCGTGCAGCTCACCCCCTTCGGCCTGGCCGACCGTCCGGTCACGTGTGGTGAGTGGCTGTCCTTCATGGAGGACGACGGGTACCGGCGACCCGAGTTCTGGCTCTCGGACGGGTGGGCAGTCGTGAACGCGCAAGGTCTGGACGCTCCCCTTTACTGGACCCGGGATCCCGACAACCCCGATCGATGGCTGGAGTTCACGCTCGCCGGGCTCCAACCGGTCGATCCGGACGAGCCGGTGTGCCACGTGAGCTACTACGAGGCGGACGCGTTCGCGGACTGGACCGGGCTGCGCCTGCCGACCGAGTCCGAGTGGGAGACCATCGCGATCGCACACGGGGAGGGTGACAACTTCCTGCGCGACGACTTCCTCGATCGGGGCGCCCCCCACCCGCAACCGGCGGTGACGTCCAACGCCCTGTTCGGTGATACCTGGGAGTGGACGTCCAGTGCGTACTCGCCGTACCCCGGATTCCGCGCCGCCGCTGGAGCCGTGGGCGAATACAACGGCAAGTTCATGGTGAGCCAGTACGTCCTGCGCGGTGGTTGTTGCGCCACGCCGCAGGGACACACCCGGGCCACCTATCGCAACTTCTTCCCACCCGGTGCGCGTTGGGCGTTCGGTGGCGTGCGGCTCGCCCGGGACCCCTGAGCCATGGCGTACACCATTGACGTGCACCTCTCCCCCGAGGATGTCCGCGCGCAGATGCGGACGGACGCGCTGCGGGGACTCCAGGGCGTGGAGAAATCCATCCCTCCGGTCTGGTTCTACGACGAGCGCGGCAGCCAGCTGTTCGAGGAGATCACGCAGCTCCCCGAGTACTACCCGACGCGGGCGGAACGATCACTGCTCGAGGCGCATGCGACAGCCATCGCCGAACTGGCCAAGGCCGACACACTGGTCGAGCTCGGCGCCGGCGCCTGCGACAAGACCCGCGTGCTGCTCTCCGCCCTCCAAGAGGCAGGCACCCTGACGCGCTACGTCCCCTTCGACGTCAGCGACGAGTTCCTGCGCAGTGCCGCCGACACGCTGGCCGACGAGTTCACCGGCCTCGACATGCACCTCGTGATCGGTGACTTCCACCAGCACCTCGGCGAAGTCCCGACCGAGGGCCGACGCATGATCGCCTTCCTCGGCGGCACGATCGGGAACCTCGACCCGGCGCAGCGGGCGCGCTTCCTCTTCGACCTGAACTGCACGATGTCCAGCGACGACTCTCTCCTGCTGGGCACGGACCTGGTCAAGGATCGCGCCCGGCTCGTTGCGGCCTACGACGACGCCGCCGGCGTCACCGCCGCGTTCAATCGCAACGTGCTGCACGTCCTCAACCAGCAGCTGGGCGGCGACTTCGACCCCGATCGATTCAGCCACGTGGCCCTCTGGAACGAGGAGGCGCAATGGATCGAGATGCGCCTGCGGGCGGAGACCGCCTGCGAGGTGACCCTCGCCGACGCCGGCATCAGCGTCGACTTCGAAGAGGGCGAGGACCTGCTGACCGAGATCAGCGCCAAGTTCACCCCCGAGCGGGTCGCGGCCGAGCTGGACCAGGCGGGGTTCGTGGTCGAAGAGATGTGGGGTGCGGAGGACGGCGAGTTCCTGCTGACCTTGGCCCATCCCTACTGCTGACGACCTCGCCCACCCCGTCACCATGACGGCTCAGATAGGGACGGCCTCGGGCTCATATTCGACCACCGGTGCCACGTCGGGCTCCGCCGGTTGACGTCGGCGTCGCCGCACCAGCCACCCCACCAGCAACACGAGCAGGACTCCGATCGCACCGAGGCTCAGCACCGTCGCGAGTGTGAGGTGCGTCGGCCGGTAGTGGAACGTGACGACGTCATGGCCGGGTGGGAGGTGGACCCGCTGGACCAGGTCGTAGGAGTTGACCGACACGGCCCGCGCCGGGCCTCCATTGACCGAGACCGTGGCCCGCCAGCCCGCGTCCCACGCGACCGATCGGACCACACTGGACGAAGCCGGCGCATCGAGCCTGATCTCTTCGGACTTCGTCGTACTGGACACGACGGTCACGGCGAGCGGTCGGCCGCTGCTCGTCGATGCGGTGATAGGCGCCGGCGGCTTGTGCGAGGTGTAGACGGCATAGCCCTGCGACGATCCCGCCAGACTCCAGTGATCGGGCACGACGGCGGTGGAGAGCGACCCGTCCAGCTCGTAGGTCTGTCCGCTCACCGCGATGAGGGCCTGGTGGGGAGGTAACGAGCCCACCGCCTGCACCGAGAGTCCGACGGCCTCGCCACCCGGCACTCGTCCGGTGACCCGGCTCGCCCCGGCCGTCACGGACACCGCCGGGCCCCACCGGGTCGACCCGTCTGGGGTGACGATCCCGAACCGGACGAGCGCATCGGAGGTGGATGCGTGGGTGAACAGGACGGTCGCCGATGTCGGCTCGAGCGATTCTCCGAAGTACCACGACTGGGTGTGGCCCGATCGCAGGGACGGCCGGGGTCCGGGATAGAAGGGGTACGCCGTGTCGTTGAAGTACGAGCTGAAGCCCCGCGCCAGGACGGGATCGGATCCGAAGCCCTCGCTCATCTGGTGGACGTCGGACAGCGACACCGGGTCGGAGCTCAGCGGTACGAGGAAGTACTCGGGAATCGTCACGATTTCGCGCAGGTCCAGGCGGTCGAGGGTGCCCGAGGCGAGCTCACCGATGTCGAGATCGCCCTGCTGGTGGGTGTGCGTGAACGTTTGGTAGTTGCTGTTGACGATCGAGGCGTAGCCCGAGACGGACGGCAGGCCGGGGATGATGTTGAGGTCCGGGATTCCCTGAGGGCCGTCCGACCAGCTGGCGTACGTCTGGGGGTCGTAGTTGACGAACCGGCCTCCCGGCGCGAGGTGGGCCGCCATCAGTTGCTGCACGGGGGTCGTCCCGCTCACCAGGTCGTTGGGTGGCGACTGGGTCAGCTGGCTCGTGAGCGCCATCAGTCCGAGGTCCACGGCGACGAAGACCGCAGCCGCAGCCATCCACTGCTTGGCGCTCAGGCGGGAACGGAGCCAGACGACGGCCGCTGCGCCCGCCGCAAAGGCCAACGCGATAATCGTCGCCACGCGCACGGTACGCGTCACGGACGGACTGGCCCAGACGCCGGCAAAGACGTGCACCAGCGATCCCGTCGCCGTCAGTGCCCACACGACAAGGAAGGCGACGAGCGCCAGCGGGATCAGCGAAATGATCCGGTCGTAGCGACGCCACCGTGTATCGATTTGGGGCGCGTCAGTGCGGTCGAGCCAACCGGCGAACAAGACACTCATCGCGGTCGCCACGATGATCATGTTGCGGCTCTGGAGACGCTGATCCCCGTAGATAGGGATGCTGTTGAAAACGTGCTCGAGTGGTGTGTACTGACCCAGCGCCAAGAGGTATCCGAAGACCCCGACGACGTACCACGTCAGGCGGTCTCGCGACGGAAGGCGACTGGGCCAGCGTGGATGCAACAACGTCACGAGCGCGATGAGCGGGAGCAGGCCGAGATAGATCCCGACCTCGGGCAGGTTGTACTGGCTGAAGAACTGGGCCTCGCCGAGATGTCCGTAGCCGCCGTCGAGATACGGCACGAGGGCGAAGATGCTGAAGGGGATCGGGTAGCTCCCGGCGGTGGCCACGACGCCAGACCCGCGTTGCGAGTTACGGATCACCTCCAGGCCCGGCAACCACTGGATCGCCGCCAGGGACAGCCCCAGTGCCGCACCGGTCGCACATCGGCTCACCACTCGCCACCAACGCTCGCGGTTCAGCCCGGCCGACATGACGGCGAACGCCAGCACGAGGAGCGCCTCGTCGAGCATCGCCTCGGGTGCTCCGCCGAGGATGACCGTTGCGTAGGCGATCCCGAGCAGGATGCTCCAACGCCAGCGCCCGTCGCGCACGATGTGGTGGACCGCCAGGAGCATCCACGGGATGGCGGCGTACCCCTCGCTCATGTCGACGTGGTTGACCTGACTCAGGACCGGACCCGCGAACGCGAAGGTGGCGGCCCCGAGCAGGCAGGCGACCGTCGAGAGCTTGAGTGCCCGCAGGAAGACGTACATCCCGATGGCGATCACGGAGAAGAGGACGACCTCGGTGACGATCCACGCCGCCCGATCCGGCAGCGCCACGAAGAGGCCCACGAGGGGGTAGAACGCGCCGGCGTTGAAGTCGGCCATGAGGGGGGTCCCGCTGAAGATGTACTGGTTCCAGAACGGCAGCTGGCCGTGCCGCAGCATCGAGCCCACCAGCACGTGCAGCGGATAATTCTGCTGCAGGTTGTCGCCCGTGAGGAGCAGGTGACCTGAGATCAGGTCCGGGAGGACGAACCCGAAGAGGGGGATCGCGATGAGCACGGCGTACGGCCACAAGGGACCGATGTGTGCTCGGAGTCGGTTCACAGTCGAAGGGGCGGCTTTGCGGGAATCGTTGTGCTGTGACCACCGCCGGGGCTCGGCGAGGCGCAGTCCGGCGACGCTATCCCCGCTCGAAGAGACGCCCGTCAACGGGGTCGCTGGGCGGACGAATCCTGGGCGTTCGTTC
The DNA here is from genome assembly GCA_963783995.1 of uncultured Acidimicrobiaceae bacterium. Classification (GTDB taxonomy): domain Bacteria; phylum Actinomycetota; class Acidimicrobiia; order Acidimicrobiales; family RAAP-2; genus Bog-473. The sequence continues at coordinate 1,122,063 of CAWAPU010000006.1, read as the reverse complement.
GTCCCGTCCCGGTGAGATCGCCCGAGGTCGAGCGCCACGGCGCCCCCCGCTCGACGGCGGAGCGCTCCACGCGGTCGATGTGCAATCGCGCGCCACCGAGGACCAGAATTCGCACCCAGACTCCTTCTGTCACATGACAGTGAGATTTCACCTGCGTGACGGGAAGAGTTTCCCCTCGTTTGCTGGGAAAATCCTGAGATTCACGATGACCGGGGCCGTCGGCGGGCCGCGACAAATCGTCGCTCCGCACCGTCGCCGCTCGCCGCGGTGCGAATCACTCTTGGTGCCCGAGCGACCAGACCTGCAGCGCCGAGGTGCTGAGTGCGGTGGGCGAAGTGGTGTACGCCTCGACCAGCCAATGCGAGCCGTGTGGGGGCGACCAGGTGAATTCGGTCGGGCGGAGGAGGACGGTGGCCGTGGCGCCCGCATCCAGCTCCAGTTGTCCCCCGGGGACCACCTGGGCCCAGAAGCCCGAAGGGTGCTCGTTGCCGAGGTCCACCAGGAAGTGCGGGGCCATTCGCTGCCCGCTCGAGTTGTGCACGGTGACGGTCACCGAATCGAGGCGCAGCGTGGCCTGAGAGGTTCGGATGGTGACGACCGAGAGGTCGAGTGGCGCCGACGTGAAGGCGACGACGCAGACGGCTGCCGACGCAAGTACCGGCACGGCGACGGCACAGCGAGCCACCCACCGCCGCATCGGGCTGCCCGTGTCGACCACGTTCGACCGCGGGACGCTGACCACACTCACGGCGGCCACCAGCGCGGCCGGGAAGAAGTCAATGAGGTAACTGGAGAAGCTGCGACCAGGCACCAGAAGCACCAGCGGGAGCAAGAAGAGCCAGACGATCTTCATGGCGCGATACCAGACGACGAAGGCGGCCAGCAGCGCGACGTAGGCCAGCGCGGCGGCCACCGACAACAGCGGGAGAACGACGCCACCGCTCAAGCCGTGCAGGGCCAAGCTCACAAGCCCTTGCCCGTCGGCCACGAGGGGCTTGGTGAAAGGCAGAAGGACGCTGTCAGCCCAGGCCCGGGGTCCCCAAATCACGAACGGCAGATTGCAGACGGCGAAGACGCCCACGACGACGACCAGATAGCGCGCCGGCACCCGCCAGGGCCTTTCTCCCCGACGCGTCGCCTCGATGCTCAGGGCGATCAGGAGGATCGGGAGACAGAACCAGGGCGTCTGCTTGACGGCGCACGCCAGTCCGAGCGCCACGGGGCCGATCCAGCCGGCCACGCCGGCGCCCTTCCCGGTACCGAAGCGGTCCCAACGCCAGACCGCCACGATCAAAAAGGGGATGAACAGGGCATCGGTGCCGCCCGCCGAGAACGTGCCGACGAAGGACGCCGACATGAACACGAGGAGCGCCAGCCACCGCAGGCCGATCGGCAGGAGGAAGAAGATGAGGATGCCGGCGACCAACCAAGCGACGAGATCGGTCCAGTCGGCGAGCTCGTGGTGGAACCCGAGCGCCATCGCCGGGGCCTCGAGGAGGAAGGATCCGGCCGGATAGGAGACCTGGGTGATGTGGCCCCCGTCGGCCAGATACGTCCAGAAGTGCGACGGAGGGTTGAGCAGGTTGGCCGCCGACGCCATCGACGTCTCGTAAGGGTTCTTGCCGTGCAGGAGCGCCCGCGTCGCCAACTGGTTGAAAGCGGCCGAGTCGGTTGTGTAGTACCGGCGCACGTGGATCGAGATCGCCTGAGGGACCCCAACGGTCACCGCCGCGGCACCGAGCCCGGCCCACGGCAGCACGCCGACACTCGGATCGGCCACGATCCAGGCGGCGGCCATGCCGGCGATCCCGGCCACGACGAAGAGTGGGGCCAACGCCGCGGCACCGGGCCACGACGTCCAAGAGCTCCAGAAGCCGAACCCGGCGATGAGCACGGCGAACCAGACGAGTGTCCACCCGCCGCGTTGGACGAGCACACCTGGGCCGGCTGAAGGCTGGTCGTTCCGCTCGCTTGGCTCGTTCGACCCGTTTGCGACGAGGAGCGATGGGCGGTCGTCGACGTCCGTCAAGGGAACACGGCCCACGAAAAGAACTCGAGCGCACTCATGGCCACCAGCAAACAGATGGAGACGACCACCGCCCCGGCATAGACGCGCCCGCGCAGCCGCGTCCCGTACGCCACCACGAGTGGGAACGCCAACATGATGAACCGCGGGCGGAGACCGACCGGCGACGCGATGGCTGCCAGGACGGCTGCGGCAAGGCCGTAGATGAGCACCGGCGCCGGTTGGCGCTGCCGGATGGCCAGCACCGCTCCGATGACCGTGAACACGGTTCCGACCACGAGGATCTGGCCCGTCAGCGTGGGGCTGAGGGGGTTGCGCACAAAAGTGCCGAGGACGTGGAACGGATACACGAGCGAGACGGCGCTGTGCCACCCGCCTAGCTCGGTCTGGCGCCAGGCGTTGAGGACTCCGGTGTGACGCCACAGCCACGCCATGTACGCCACGAAACCCAACGGGGCAAGGACGGGAGCCACCAATGGGCGCACGCTGCGGATCGCGCCACGCGGCCCAACCTGCGCACCAGGCGCAGCTGAGGACGAAGGCCAGGGCGATGGGCGACGTCGCTGAGGCCACCAGGCCGAGCAAGCCGGCCAGCCACCATCGACGCTCCAGCAGAGCCACCAAACCGATGGCGACGCACGTGAGCACGATGCCTTCGGCGTACACGAGGCTGAAGGCGAAGGTGCCGGGGAACACGGCGAACAGCAGCGTCGCCCGCATGGCCCCGTCGCGCCCGGCAAACCGCCGGACCAGCACGCCGATGGCCACCACCGCCGTCAGCCCGGTGACGACGCTGATGACGACGCCCACGGCGAGCGGTGACAGCGTGCCGTCCAAGGACAGCCAACGGACCGCGAGCGGCAACACCGGGAAGAAGGCGGCCGTGTTGGCCGTGACGTGTCCGTGCGCCATGGGCAGGTGCTGCGGCCACCCCTGCTCCGCGGCGCGCAGGAACCAAGTCCCATCCCACCGTGCGAGCTCGCCCGCCAGGCTCTTGTCGTCGACCCGGTCGGCCACCAAGAGGCCCGCCAGGCTCAAGAGCCGCACGAGCAGGTAGGCGACGACCGGCCAGAACAGGTACGACCGCCGGGCCCGCTGCGCCCAGCCCGGCGATGCGGCCGGCTGCTCTTGGGGCGTCAGGGTCCCGACGGCACCCCGATCCCCCGAGGCGTCAAGCGTCATGGCCGAGCACCACCGTCTGCCAGTGACGATCCCATACGAACCATGCACAACCGGCCAGGAGGAGTGGCGCGGTGACGACGTAGTCGATGCCGTTCAGCATGGGAGTTCCCCGGCACCCACCACGAGCATGGCCAGACCCGCCACCGCGGCCAACATCTTCGACCGCTGCGCGGTCGTCGCGGCCAGCAGCGTGATTCCCCACGTCAGGTACCAAGGCCACAGCGTCGGGCTCCCCACGACAAAGAGGACGAGCGCCAGGCCGACGGCCCGCACCACGTCCAGTCGGTGGACGTTCCAGAGCAGCCAGATTACGCCAGCGACCACGAGGAAGCCGCAGATGTATTGCGTGGCCGTCACCACGGCGCTCTGCGACACCGGCACCCCGATGCCGTGGATGATGGCGTGGAAGAAGACGCCGAGGGACACCGCGGGGGTGGCCAGCACCCGCAACTCTGTCGGGACGTGCAGCGCGGTCGGGCCGAGCCAGGTGAATCCGTAGCCGGCGACGAGGGTCCCGCCGACGATGACCACGCAGGTGACCAGCACCGCCTTGAGCACCACTCGCCACCGCTCGCTGCTGCCGGTGGCCGCGTGCAACTGCACCGCGGCCAGGAAGACGATCGCCACGGCTGCGGGCACCTTGATGAGTGCAGCGACGGCGCAAAGGGCCACCCCGACCGAGAATCGACCCTCCATCGCCAGCGTCACCCCCGCGACCAGGAGGCCGACCATCAACGCGTCGTTGTGACCCGATGCGATGAAGCTGAAGAGCGCGAGCGGGCTCAGCGCCCCGAGCCACAGGGCAAGCCCGGGGTCGGTGCCCAGCCGTCGCGAAAGGCGCGGCAGCGATACCATGATCGCGGCCACGCCGATGAGCTCGGTGGCCCGGAACCAGAGGATCTGGCTCACCACCGAGCTGCCCGCCACGGTAACGGTGGCGCGGCTCACCATCACGAAGAGCGGTCCATAGGGCGAGGCGGTATCGCGCCACACGCTGGAGATCGATGACAAGAGTGGGCCGTGGCCGAGCGCCAAGGGGGCCACGTGGTACGGGTTCAGGCCATGGTGAGCCAGGAGGCCCTGCGCGATGTAGCTGTAGATGTCGCGACTGAAGACCGGAGGGCCCAGGAACAGCGGCAGGCCCCACGCCGCGAGGAGCACCCAGGCGCGCCCAACCGTCAGGGCGCCCCGCCGGGCCTCGAGGCCGACCCCGACCCACGCCCCCAACAGGAGCGCGACCGAGATGTAGAAGAACACGTGGGCGGGCCAGTAGCCGCCGCCCGTCACATGGAACCAGAAGAGATCCGCCCCTGGCCTGGGGATCGCACCGATGCTCGTGCCCAGCACCGCGATGCCGATGGACCCGAGGGCGCCGACACCGGTCCACAAGTTCATGGCGCCGTGGGCGGTCCTGGGCGTGGCTTGCTTCATGGTGGCGGGCGTTCCCACGGTGCTCTTGCTTTCACCCACCCCACAACGAGTCCAGAGCCGATAGTCCGGCAAACGTTAATGGGTCGGTCCCCACCCAGCGGGGCAGTTCAGGCCCCGAAGACCCCGACCACCCGGGGGACGCCCGCGTCTGACCTGCTCAGGCGCCTGCACAGCGGCGGACACCCTGTCGCCAGCACCGCCGCTGCCGCGGGCGGGGGTTCCGTCTCACGGCCCGAATTCGGCGGGGTTTGGGGTTCCCAAAATCGGCAAGATCTGTGACAGAATCAATGCAGTTCTATGAAGACTCGGCTGGTGCGGTGGCCCCCGGCCTGAGACCAGGTGAGCCGAGAAGGAATCCCCGATGGAACTCGCAGCGGCGAGCGCAATACCCACCCCCAACCCCATGATCCCTGACCACACAACCGAGGTTGACGCGTCCCCGCAACCGGCGCTTCGTCTGAGTGTGGCGCGGACGGCGTTACTCGGCTTCCTCGGCACAGCGGCGATCGTCGTCGGCGCCGTGTTCGGCGGCCAATCGTTCGAGACCCACCTCTCGGGGGCGTGGTTCTTCGGCATGCCGGGCGGCCTCTTCGGCTCGGTCGGGACGAGCGAGGCGCTGCCGCCGATTGCGTCACTGGCGCTCGTGTTCGGCGGCCTCATTCTCCTCACCAGGGTCTGGCTCGGGTTCCTCCGCCACCTCAAGGACAACCAGGGCTTCCCCGTCAAGCGGGTGGTCCTCGTCGTCGCGATCTGGGCGGTGCCGCTCCTCCTCGCACCGCCGCTCTTCAGCCGCGACGTCTACACGTATGCAGCGCAGGGCGAGATGGTCAGCCATCACATCGACCCGTATGACTACGGGCCCAACGTGCTCGGGACGACCCCGTTCAACACGCTGGCGGACTCGACGTGGTCGGGCGCCGAATCACCGTATGGCCCGACCTTCCTCGAGGCTGACGGCCTCGTCGACCAGGCCTCCGGACACCAGATCCTGGCCGACCTCTTCCTGCTCCGCTTGCTCGAGGTGGCGGGCATCGCGCTCGCGGTCGCCGCCACCCCGCTACTCGCCCGTTCGCTCAAACACGACCCCGCGCATGCCGTGTTGATCGGCGTGGGCTCTCCCCTCGTGCTCCTGGCGGTGATCGGGGGCGATCACAACGACGGTCTGATGGTCGGACTCCTCCTTGCCGGGCTCGCCGTGGCGAAACGCTTCGGCACGGTGCCGGGCGTGATCCTCTGTGCACTCGCCGCGGGGGTGAAGTCGCCGGCCGCGCTGGGCGTCCTGTTCCTCGGCTGGGCCTGGGCCGGGTCCGACGCGTCGACGCGTCGCCGCATTGGCCATACCGCCGGCGCCGCGGCCATCGCGCTGGCCACCATGGAAGTGATGGCGGTCGTCTCGGGCACGGGTTGGGGCTGGATACGAACCACCTTCACCGCCGACGCGTCGTACATCGGGGTCACACCGGTCAACGTGGCGGCGCGCACGGCTTCCATCTTCAGCCACGTCTTGCAGTTCCCCTTCTCGACGATGACGGCGCGCCCGGTCTTCAGCGTGTTGGGCCTCCTCGTCGCGGCGTACGTCGGCTACCGGATGCTGCGCCGCACGCCACGCGACGGCGTGGTGCTCTGCCTCGGCGTGACCTTGTTGGTCCTCTCCCTGCTCGGGCCGATCGTGTGGGCCTGGTACGTGACCTGGGGCGTGGTCGTCGTCGCGCCAGCCGCCGTCGGGCGCCTCCGCACGGCGGTCATCGTCATCAGCACGTTCTGGGCCTTTGCCGGGGTGACGTCGGTGCACAACATCTACATGCGGATGCTCCACACCTCCCTCTTGACCGACCTCCTACTGGTGGCCATGCTCCTGGCGGTCGCCATCACACCGCTGGCACTCGTCTCGACCGGGAGCCGCGGCAAGCTACGCGTGCCCCTTCGCCTGGGACCACAAGACGAAGACGGCACCCGGCGGGGCCCCCGGGTCGACGGCGTCCTGGCCGGCTGATCACGCCCGGTTCGACCGGCTCGTTCAGTCGGCGATGTCGAACCCCGACACGACCCGTTCGGGTCTGAGCCGCACGACGAGCTCACCCGGCACGCCGTTGCGGACCCCGAACTCCTCGGCGCTCTCTGCGCCCATGTAACGCGCTCCGATCAACGTGGCCGAAGTCCGCAGGTCATCGAGGTCGTCGCTCAACTCGACCCTGCCTTCGACCACGACGAAACTGAAGGGCGGGCGCTCGTCGTCGACACAGATCGACGCCCGTGGATCGCGGCGCAGGTTGCGGCCCTTGACGGTGGACGCGCCCGTGTTGAAGACGATCGTGTCGCCTTCCATCACGTACCAGACGGGCGCCACGTGCGGACGGCCATCGGCGCGGACGGTGGCCAGCTTGCCGGTGTGTGCAGGAGTGGCGGCCAAGAAGTCCCGGACCTCTTCTTCCATCATCGGGCGATACGGCACTACCCCGGCTCGCCGCCGTGGGCCGTGTACGCCTTCAGCCACCCTTCGATCATCGGCCCGAAGGCGGCGGGGTTGTACGCGTCCTCCTCGTAGGAGAACTTCAGGTCACCCGCGTAATGCAGCACGGTGATGTTGTGGGCCTGGTGCACCGAGCCGTCGCCGGGGTCTTCCATCCTGTTCTCGATCCGGCAGATCCACCACCCGCGCTCCTCGTCACAGACGCACCACGCGTGCGGGAACGCGTTCATGGCCCGGTTCGGCCACTCCGCCATGAGGGGCGCAATCCACCCGTAGATCTCGTCGGGGCCCCGGAAGGTGCCGAACATGTGCTCCAGGTACACGGCGTCGTCGGTGAAGAGGTCGGCCCAGTCGCGCCACTCCCCGCTGGCGGCGCACCGGTTCGCCGTCTCCCGGTAGTGCTCATGGGCACGCTCGAGCTCATCCCGGCTCCATTTCGGCGTCACGACTTGAGGATCCATTCGCTCATCGTGACACTGCGCAGCGTGTTGAGGTCGACGAACGCGTTGATCTCCTCGATCATCTGGGTGACGTGGGCGTTCATCCGCTCCGGATCTCCGTTGGCACAGTAGAAGAGCATCGGATCGGTCACGTGCTCGAGGGACGGCCACGCCTCCTCGACGATGCCCCGGAACGGCGGGGCCCCGTCGGTGAGGGGTCGGAACACCGCGTTGCGCACGTAGCGCATCCGCGGCTGGATCGCCTCGGTGATCGGCGAGATCCGGCCGTGCCAGCGCGTGATCCACTCCTCGAACGACTGCTCGGGGTGTTGCTCGAGCAGCGCCACGGTCAGCACGCCGGGCGACCGCACGCCGTCAGGCCAGGAGCGTGGGGCCGACCACTGGTTGCCCCCGTAGTCGCGGTAGAGCGATTCCACGACCGAGTACCCCGCCAACCGGCCCGAGGCGGCGCCCAACACCTCTTCGTAGGGGGTCCGGTAATCGACGGCGTCGAGCCAGAGCGACACCAGCGCGTCGGGGGGAACCTCGCCCTCGGGTGTGGGTACCGGAGCGGGGATGTCGCTCTCGGGGTCCCGCACGTCGATCGACAGTCGCAGCGGCCCGAGCCCGAGCAACTCTCCCGCCAGGTCCCCCAACACGGCCTCGGCCACGTCCGACCGGCTGCGCGCCCCTTCGGGCCAGAGCAGGTACATCAGCTTCTCCACGGCACCTCCGTCTCCTCCGTCTCCTCCGTCGTCATGTGCAGCCGCCAGCCGTCACCAGGTCAGTCCCAGCGCCTCGCGCATCGTGGCCTCGAAGTCGGCGTCGCGCAGCGTCCGGCGCAGCTCGAACACCATGGCGGCGTCCCGCCCCACCTCGACGCGGAGCGGCGTCTCGGGGTCCTCGATCGCCGCCGTCACCGCCGACGCCACCGTCTCGGGCCCCGGGCGACCTGCGGGACCGACGAGGGTGCTGTCGGTGCCGGCCATCTGCGCACGCAGCTCGGCGTACACGTCGGGCCCCGGATGGTCGGCGTCGTGTTTCATTCCGGGAGCGACGTAGCCCGGCTCGATGATCACCACGCGGATCCCGAAGTGGCCGAGCTCGAAGTGCAAGGACTCGGACATCGCCTCGAGGGCGTGCTTCGACGCCGCGTAGGCACCCTCCAACGGCGTGCCGATCTTGCCCTGCACCGAGCTGATGTTCACCAACACGCCGCTGCCCCGCTCGCGCCAGGCGGGCAGGACCGCCTGCGCCATCCGAAGCGGGCCGGCCGCGTTGACGTCGAGGACCTGCGCGAAGCGCTCGATCGGATACGTCTCGAGCGGCCCTGACCCTGTCAGCGCCGCGTTGTTCACGATGGCGTCGAGCTCGCCCGCTCGCCCTACCGCCGCACGCACCGACGCCTCGTCGCGCACGTCGAGGGGCAGGACCTGCGCGGCCGGGAGCCCCTCGAGCAGCGTCACGTCCCGCGCCGTCGCCACCACCTCGTGCCCCCGTGCGGAGAGCAGCTCCACCGTGGCTCGCCCGATGGCCCGGGCCGCGCCCGTGATGAGCACCCGCATGGCTCAGGCCGGCGCGGGCGTGGCCAAGCCGACCAGCTCGGCGCTCACCTGCCAGAGGCGTTGCGCCGCCTCGGGGTCCTCGGCCCAGCGTCGGGGCTTTCGCTCTTTGCACTTGACGAAGTACTTGCCTGTGACTCCCTCGGCCTCCGGCGCCGAGGCGAGATAGATCGACGTGCGTGCCCCCTTGGCCGGCGAGAGGAAGAAGGGCTGCGCGATCTTGATGCCGAAGGCAAGGAAGCCCCGTGCGTCGCCGTCAGCGCCGTAGCCCGTGCGCACCGTACCCGGATGCAGCGAGTTGGCCGTGACGCCGCTGCCCTCGAGCCGCCTGGCCAGCTCCAGGGTGAAGAGGATGTTGCGCGAGCTTCGACTCGCCGTAGACGCGCATCCCGCGATAGCGCCTGGTGGACTGAAGGTCGTCGAAGGGCATCCCCTTACGCGCCGTGTTGTGCGCAGTGGACGCCACGTTGACGATCCGCGACGGCGCGGACTCCTTGATGCGATCGAGCAGCAGGTTGGTCAGGAGGAAGGGACCCAGATGGTTGATCCCGAATGTCGCCTCGAATCCGTCGACCGTCTCGTGCCGTTCGCTCAGGACCAGGCCGGCGTTGTTGACCAGGACGTCGAGACGCGGCGCTTGCTCGAGGATCTCGGCGGCGCCCCGGCGGACCGACGACAAATCGGCCAGGTCGAAGACCACCAGTTGGACCTGGGCGTGCCCACCGAGCCGCTGGACGATGCCGGCCACCGCGGCGCGACCCTTGTCGGCGTTGCGGGCCGTCACGATCACGCGCGCGCCCATCCCGGCCAACGCCTCGGCCGTCACGAGGCCGATGCCGGAATTGCCACCGGTGACGACGACCGTCTTGTCCTGCATGTCCGGCACTTCCACTGCCTCCTCGTGATGAGCAGGCGTCAGCCTGTCACACGAGCACGGCGCCGCACCGTTCCGGCGGCTCCCGCGGCGGCACTCTCAGCGCCAGGTGTCCCGCGCTTGCACCAGGCCCTGCTCGGAGTCGAGGAAGCTACCGCTCAGTGTGCGCTCGTCGGTCCGCATGCGCCACCGCACCAGCTCCTGGGCGCTGCGCCAGGCCACCTCGTAGCCTTCCGAGCCTTCGGCCAAGAGGTTCCGGATCTGGTTCGGGTCCTCGGACAGATCGAAGAGCAGCGGGGGGAACAGCTCGGACTCCGTCGCGAATTGGACGTATTTGAACTGCGGACCACGCCCGACCTCGAGCGCACAATGGCTCATCGGGATCGCGAACGCGGTCTCGGCCAGTTGGCGGACGGGATCGGAGAAGCTCCATTCGTAGTGCGCGGTGTCCCTCCAGTGCTCCGGAGCCGGTTCGCCCCGGAGGAACGGCACCAACGACCAGCCGTCCGCTTGCAGAGGCACTTCGGCCCCCAAGAACTCGCAGATCGTCGGGAGCACGTCGACCGACTCCGTCACGGCGTCGACGACCGCGCCCCGGCCGGCGGACGCCTCCGGCCGGGGGTCCGCCACGATCAGCGGGACGTGGTAGCTCTCGTCCCAGTAACCCAGCTTCTCGAGCAGCCAGTGGTCGCACCCCATCTCGCCGTGGTCGCTCGTCACGATCACCATGGTCGACTCGGCCAACCCGCTCTCGTCGAGGTACTCGAAGAGCGACGCCAAGCCGTCATCCACCTCCCGCTGGGCTCCGTAGTACGTCGCCCGCAACTGACGCCGCTCCCGCTCGTCCTCAGGAGCCCCGACGCCCTCCATGCCCATGGCGACCGCACCAAGAGGATGGATGTCGGCCTCGTCCTCCCGCCGCTCGCAGCCCGCGAACGGACCGACCGCTTCCGCCGGGTAGAGGTCGTGGTAGCCGAGCGGGTTGCGGCGAGGCGGATGGGGCCGGATGAAGGACGCGTGGACGAAGAAGGGCTCCTCGCCGTTCCGCTCCAGCCAATCGACGACCTCGCTGCGGATGAACGTCGTCTGGGAGAGCTCGGACGGGAACCGGGCGGGCGCCCAGGTCGAGCCGTGCGCCTCGGCGCCGGGGAACCCCTCGATCGGTCCGTACAGCTCGTGCGGGTCCCTCGGCACGTCCACGCCGCGCTCGGCCAGCCACCGGCCCCAGGCCGGGCTCCCCTGCTCCCACGGATCCACGATCAGGGCGCGGAAGCCGGGAAGGACGCCTTCGTAGGAGAAGAGTCGCGGGTCGCCGGGCGGGACGGTGCGCGGGTCGATCGAGGTGTCCGTGTACCCGAACAGCACTGGGTCGTAGCCCAGCTCCCGCGCCACCAGCGCCACGTTGGTGAAACGCGCATCGAGGGGCGTCCCGTTCAGGATGGAGCGGTTTCGATGCAGGTACGTGCCGGTGTAGAGACAGGCGCGTGACGGCCCGCATGGGGCCGCGTTCGCCCAGTGGTTGGAGAACAGGACGCCCCGTGCAGCCAGGGCATCGAGCGCCGGGGTCTCGACGACCGGGTGGTCCAACGCCGAGAGGCAGTCACCGCGCCATTGGTCGAGCGTGATGAACAGCACGTTGCGGGCGCCGGGCACGTCGCCACTCTTGTCGATGGCGGACCGTCACACCGGGGGGCGTCAGCTCGACGTGCGAATCGATGTGCCGCCGAGCCGTGTGCCGAACGCGATCAACCATGCGCCGAACCGTGGCGCCACGGCCCGCCGCACTGCTCGGCCACCGGTAACCGGGAATCCGGTGGCCGAGCGGTGCGGCGCGCTCGATCTCCTTCTCGACAGGCGCCGGACGTCGGGCCCGGACCGGACCCGCCTGACCGACAAGCTCCTGTCGATGCTGCTCAACTAGGAATTCGACTCCCCGAGCCTGGATCATGAGATCTCCTTGCTTGACCTGTTCCGCTCCCGGTCAGCGGCTCATGTCCCCATCGGACAAGTCACATCCTAACGGAAGATTGACAACAAATCAAGAATATTCTAATATAGGGCTATGCCTATGTTAAGCGCTCAACCAAGTACGGCGGTCGAGAGATCGATCACGGCGGCCGCCTCGTTGGCCAGCGACCTGTCCTGGTTGATGCTCGCCGCGGCCAGCCCGTCGACGAGGGAACGCTTCCTCGAGAAGGTCAGTGCCACTCCTTCGCCCGAGAACATGTGCGGCGGTGCGGCCATCGTGTTCGACGATCGCCCGGAACTGGCCGAGCGTGTCCGCACCTTCTGGGACGACGACGGCGACGAGACGTCGTTCACCGAGATGCACATCCTCGCCTATTACTCCGGCGCCCTCTACGCCACCGATCCCGAGGTGCTCTGGGAGGCGCTCGAGCGAGCGATCCCCACCGTGCCGCTCGATTTGGACGTGCCGTCGGAGTCCGCCGAAGACCTCGTCGTGTTCTCCAACCGCTTTCGTCGATTGAAGGAGTCCCCCGAACTGGCGCGTGCCTACCTCGACCTCCTGCGGGAGGTCTGGGCACCCGTCGACGAGATGTGGCAACAGTCGCTGCCCGCTATCGAGGAGGCCGGACGGCATTTCGTCGCGCAGTTCGAGCGGGGGACGACACTGGATGTACTCATAACTCCGGGGTGTGACATCTTCCGAGCGCGCCTGTCCGACATCTCATCGGACATCGAGGCGGGCAAGCCCGTGGTCTTCGTCCCGTGCCTGTTCTTCGGATCGAGCCTCTACCTCGACTTCCCCGATCTCGTGTTGATCGGGGTCGGAGTCGGGCCGGGCGATGCGGAGGCGAGGGCCCGGACCGAGTCGGTGGCGCGGCGCCTCAAGGCCGTCGCCGATCCCACCCGCCTGGCCATCCTCCACTCCCTCGCCGCCGCGCCGAGCAGCGTGGGCGAGCTGGCGGCACTCTTCCGCCTGGCCCAGCCGACGGTGAGCATGCACGTCAAGGTGCTGCGCGAAAGCGGCCTGGTGCATTCGGAGCGCACCGGTGGACGCCTGCGGCTCAGCGCGGACCCCACCGCCGTCGAGGCGTTGCTCGACGACCTTCGTCATGCCGTGCTGCAAGGAGCCTCGCCCGCCTTCGACGACGCCACGACCACGACGGTCGCCACGACCACCACGGCCGCCGCCGGCTGACGCAGCTACGGCGAAGGCGCCAGCACCACCGGCAAGGTCCGGATGCCGGCCACGGTGGTCGAAAGGACGCGCTCTGCCGGTCCCGTCACCGCGTAGTCGGGAAAGCGGGCCAGCAGTTCCTCGTAGAAGACCCGGGCCTCCAGGCGCGCCAGGCTGGCTCCGAGGCAGACGTGCTCGCCGAACCCGAACGCCAGGTGGACCGGTACCGTCTCGCGACGTACGTCGAACTGCGCCGCGTCGGATCCGAAGACACCCTCGTCGCGGTTGGCTGAGGCATACAACATGCAGAGATAGTCCCCGGTCCGGACGTCCGTGCCCGCGACCACCGCGTCCTCGGTCGCGGTGCGGCAGAAGGCGTGTACCGGTGTCACCCAGCGCAGGCACTCCTCCATCGGCCCCCGGCATCAATGTCGGGTCCGCCACCAGTTCGGCGCGTTGATCCGGGATGCTCCGCCAACACGACGGCGCTCCCCGACAACGAGCGTACGCGTCGTCTCGTTGCCCGCCACGAGGAGCGTGAGGAGAAACATGAAGAGCTCCTCCCGGCTGAGTGGCTCTCCGTCCACCTCGCTGTCGACGAGGAGCGACACGAGATCCGGCCCGGGGCGAGCCCGCTTGGCCCGGATGTGTTCGACGATGAAACCCGAGAGCTCTCCGAGTGCGGCCATCGTCTCCTCGGGCGGCAGGTCCGGCGACTCGATCGCGGCGTCCGACCACCGACGGAAATCCTCCCGATCGCCTTCGTCGATCCCCAGCAGCTCCGCGATCACGGTGAGGGGGAAGGGCGCGGCCAGGTCGGCGACGAAATCGATCTCGGAGCCGGAGTCGGCTGCGTCGAGCAGCGTCGACGCACTCTTGCGGATCGACTCCTCGAGGCCAGAGAGCGCCCGCGGCGTGAACTGGCGGTTGACGAGCTTGCGGAAGACGGCGTGCTCGGGGGGGTCCATGTGCAAGATCGAACGGCCGAGCGCCAGCTGGCCGGTCGCCCGGATGGGGTCGTTGACGAGCGCGCCCCGCCCGGAGCAGAAGTGTGCCGGGTCACGGCTCAAGTCCCGGATGTCGTGGTAGCGCGTGAGGACCCAGAACCCCGGCTCGCACTCGTGGACCGGCTCCTCCGCCCGCAATCGCGCCAGCACCTCGTGGTAGTCGGCACGGAGCGAAGAACGCGGCGTCCCGCGGGTCGATGCGCTCCATCGGTCCGGTGCGCTGGTCGGCCGCCATGGGGCGAGCGTACTGTGCTGCACCGCAGCAGATCCGATCGTCGCCGGCCACCGGTGGCGGCCATCGCCGGCGGCGAGTACGCCGGAGCGGCACAAGGGAGTCCCGTGACCAACGCAGTGCGGACCGAGTTACACCTCGACCTCGAGGGCGTCCTCGCCGCCGGACTCGGGCGCGCCCTCGGGAACAAGCGGGTCTGGGCACCCCGTGAGCCCGACGCCCAGCGCCGACAACTCTACGATCCACCAGGTGCTTCGCCGTACCCCGCCGCACCCGAGCACGCACCGCTCAGTGGCCTCGACGAGTTCCTCGTGCACAACTCGCCCTACCCGGTACGCGTGCATGTGGACACCGGATGCGCAGGCCTACGAGCGCGTCTGGTTCACCTGCGAGGACAAGGTCGGTGAGCTGCTCGTCGTGATCGGTCTCGCCTTCTACCCGAACCTCGGCACCGCCGAGGCCTTTGCCATCGTCAACGTCCGTGGTCGGCACACGACCGTCCGCGCGCACCAGAAGCTGCGCAACGACCGGATGGACATGCGCCTCGGCCCCTTCAGCTTCGAGGTCGTCGAGCCCTTTCGCCACTGGCGCCTTCGCCTCGACGCCGACGCCGGCACCAGCGACCACTAACACCGACACCGACACCGGCACCGCGACGCTCCCGATCTCGTTCGAGATCGACTGGCTCGATACGAAGCGCCCCGTCTTCCGTCAGCTCGGCGCCGGCATCATCGTCGGCGGCCGGGCCATGAGCCCCATCGCCGGCTACGACGGCTTCGGGCGCCAAGAGGGCTGGGTCGAAGCACACGGCGAACGCTTCGAGCTCGGCACCGAGACGCACCTCGGCACCCGGGACCACCACTGGGGCACGCGCGACGGCGTCGGCGGGCCGGGGCGGTACATGGGCATGCAGCACCCGCACAGTGGCGAGTGGGTGGAGTTCGCCGACTTCGGGATCTGGGGCGACCACGTGCTCTACAACCTCGGCGACCCGCGCAAGCGCAGCGCCACGCTCTCCCAGCGCGTGCACCGCATGCGCTTCGAGCCCGACACCAATCTCCTCCAGATGCGGCGAGGTCGACCTGCACTTCGCCGACGGCTCCGTCAAGACGATGGCCTTCGAGCGGCTCGGCAACCAGATCGCGTTCTTGCGCTGCGGCATGTACGGCGGACCGAACGGCGGCACGCCCGACGGCGACGTCTGGCACGGCATGGCGGTCGCGCAGGGTGACGAAGTCGTCGTCCACACCGAGACGTTCGACGTCAACGACCCCGAGGTGCGCCGCCGTCTGGCCGGACAGGACCAACACCACTGCCGCATCACGTGCGACGGCGAGGTCACCTACGGCCTCGTCGAGCCCTACGACACGCTCTGCTACGAGGTCGCCAAGGCCGGCGTCATGGGCTTCTCGCTCCTCGACGACGCCTGAGCGCCTCGCGGTCCTCGCCTGCTCCGGGCGGCCCGCCGACCGATTCCGCCGGAACCGTCCCGGCGGCACCGACGCGGCCGTGGCAGTCGTCTCCCCAATCTGGTCCTTTTGGCCCATGTGTCCGCGGTGCGCCGCTCGTAGCCTGGAACGCTGGGGAAACGGGAGCCCGGCGCACGAGTCCGTGGCCGGCGGCCCCGACCGCGAGGGGGAGTCGGTCGCATGGAGCTTTCGGCACCGTCCGTGCCGGTGGCACACACCGCGCGCCGGGGCGCGCGCACGCACCGTCGCGGCTCCTCGATCCGAGCCACCGCGCCAAGAGGCCGTCCAGGTCGAGGTCGTGGTGCCCGTGTACAACGAGGCGCACCAACTGGCCGAGCGCATCGCCACGCTGCGGGAATTCCTCGACGAGTCCCTGCCCTTCACCTCGCTCGTCACGATCGTCGACAACGGCAGCACCGACGGCACGGTGCTCGTCGCACGTCGGCTGGCCATCGCGCTCGACGGCGTCCAGGCGATGACCCTCGATCGCAAGGGCCGCGGCTACGCGTTGCGCCGGGCCTGGGAGGCCAGCACCGCAGAGGTCGTCGCCTACATGGACGTGGACCTCTCCACCTCCCTCACCGGCCTCATGCCGCTCGTCGCCTCGGTCCTCTCGGGCCACGGTGACGTCGCGGTCGGGACCCGGCTCGCCCGGGGGGCGCGGGTGGTGCGCGGTCCGAAGCGTGAGCTGATCTCGCGGGCGTACAGCCTGCTGGTGCGCACGTCCCAACGCAGCCGGATCAGCGACTTCCAGTGCGGCTTCAAGGCGCTCCGCCGCGAGTGCGCGCTCGAGCTGCTTCCCCTCGTGAAGGATGACGCCTGGTTCTTCGACACCGAGCTCCTCATTACGGCCGAGCGCCTCGGCATGCGGGTCAGCGAGATCCCCGTCGAGTGGGTGGACGACCCCGACTCGCGGGTGCACATCATCTCGACGGCGCGGGAGGACGTGAAGGGGCTCTGGCGCCTGTCCCACGGCCCCGCGCTGCGCCACGCGGCCATCCGGCCCCACCAAGAGGCGACGGCCGAGCAGCTGCTGTCCTTCGCCGGCGTCGGCATGCTGAGCACGCTCAGCTACCTCCTGCTCTTCGCCCTGGGCTTCCGGCCGCTCGGCCCGATGGCCGCCAACGCCCTGGCCCTCGCGTTCTGCACGCTGGTCAACACCGCGCTCGCACCGCTCGCTGGCCTCCGGTCGCGCCCGCCGTGGTGGCCCCCGGACGCGCCGCCCGAGCTTCCTGGGCACCGCCGGCGTGCTCTACGCCGATCAGCCTGAGCTGCACGACCGCCGCGCTGCTCGTCGCCGGCGCCCTGAGTGCCGGTTCGCTGGCCGCCGCGCTCGTCGCCGTCACGCTGGCTAACGGGGTCGCCTCGCTCGTACGCTTCGCGCTCCTGCGGGGGTGGGCCTTTCGCCCGTCGCCGCAGCGACCGGTCGCGACGTGACCACCGACCTCGTCGAGGCCGACCCGGCCCCGTCAACCTCGTCCGCGCCGGAGCTCGCCGCCGCACCCGCCTCGGTCGCCGAGGTCGACGCGGTCGACGCGGTCGACACGGTCGGGCCGTCGCAGCCGGCGACGGTGTTGCCCGAAGCCGGGCGACCCCTTCCCCGCTGGCGCCCGCTGCTGCGCCCCGTCCGCTACTACCTCGCCTCCCGCCTCGTCGTCCTGGCCGCGGCCGTCGTGGCGGCCGTGCTGTACCCGTCGCTCGACGTCGTGCGGTCGTTCGGCTCCGTCTGGGACGGCCGCTGGTACCTGCTGATTGCCCAGCACGGCTACCCCGACCGGATGTATCAGGAAGGCCTCGGCAGCCGGTGGGCCTTCTTCCCGGCCTTCCCCGCCGTGATCCGCGGCGTGGCGGAACTGACGCGCCTGAGCCTGCCCGACGCGGCGTTGCTGGCGGCGTTCGTGCTCGGGCTCACCGCGACGGTGGCCGTGTGGCTCGTGGTGCGCGAGACGTTCGGCGCCCGGGTGGCGGACCGGGCGACGCTCCTGCTCGTCTTCTTCCCGCTCTCGTGCATCTTGTCGTTCGCCTACACGGAGGGGCTCTTCCTGACGGTGGCCGCGGGCACCCTCTACGCCCTCCAGCGCCGCTGGTGGATCACGGCGGCGTTGCTGGCCTGCGTGGCCGGCCTCACCCGCAACACCGGGGCGGTCGTCGTCATCTGCGTGCTGGTCGTCGCCCTGCCGGCGGCCTGGCGCGAGCGAAAGCTGCGGCCGTTCGTCGCCGCGGCGATCGCCCCGCTCGGCCTGGCGGCCTTCCTGGCCTACAGCTGGGCCATGGTCGGCACCCCCTTCGCCTTCTTGGCGTCGCAGCGTTTCTGGCAGGGACAGCACTTCGTGTGGTTCTCGGAGCCGGTGCGGGCGCTCGCCGCGCTTCTGACCCTGAGCGTGCACGGGCTGACGCTGGTGCAGGCGGCGTTCTGCACGGCGGCCGTCGTGTTCGTCTATGTCGGCGTGGTCTGCCTGCTCTCACTGTCCCGCCAACGACACGTCCCGCTCTCGTGGTGGATCTACACCGCCGGTGCCATCGCCGTCGCCTTCAGCGCGTACTTCACGAACAGCATCCCGCGCTACACGCTGGTGGCGTTCCCGTTGTTCGTCGGCATCGCGTGGAAGGCGCGCTCGGCCACCAGGTGCGTGCTGCTCGTGGGGTTCGCAAGCGCCCAGGCCGTGCTCACGGTCGTCTTCCTCACCGGCGTCGTCCATCCCCTGACGCCGCCGCTCTTCCCCTAACGCACCGAGCCGGCCCCGCTGGTCTGCCGGCGAAAGCGACGGCCTCAGACCAAGGGACGCGAGCTCGCCACCTCGTAGAGCGTGATCTCGACGCCCCGAGGCGCCGGCCGCGCCTCGTTTCGCCCCCCGCTCCTCTGCTGGGCGAGGTGCCGGTTGAGGTGGTCCATCGACGCCCACCGTTCGGACAGCACGATGCGCCCGGGGTCGAGCGGGTCGGCGGCCATGACGTACTCGAGGCAGCCCTCCTCCTGGCGCGAGGCACGCATCGACTCGACGCTCGCCTCGACGAACCGATCCCGCTCGGCGGGGTCGAGGGTGAACGCTCCTTGCACAATCACTTCGCTCATGCGCCACTTATAGGCGACGGGGTGTCCCGGTGCACTTCGGGAACTAACTTCGGTCGAGATCCCCGGTCGGAGGCAGAACTGTGTCCAAGCTCATCTACGTGGCCAACACGTCGGTCGACGGGTACATCGAGGACCCGGACGGGGGCATCAGTTGGGGTGAGCCCGACGAGGAGTACTTCGGTCACATCAACGAGATCCAGCGGTCGGCCGGCACGTATCTGTACGGACGGCGCATGTACGAGTCGATGGTCTACTGGGAGACCGCTCCGCGCCGCAGACATGCCGCCGTGGGTGGCGGACTTCACCGACATCTGGCGGGCCGCCGACAAGGTGGTCTTCTCGAGAAGCCTCGCCTCGGTGTCGAGCGAGAAGACCACCCTCGAGCGCGAGCTCGACGTCGAGGCCGTGCGGCGAATGAAAGCGGAGGCGGCCCGGGATCTCACCGTCGGCGGGGCCGACCTGGCCGCGCAGGCGTTCGGGGCGGCGCTGGTGGACGAATGCCACCTGTTCTTCTGGCCGGTCGTGCTCGGAGGCGGCAAGGACGTCCTCCCCACCCACGGGCGCCTCGACCTCGACCTGCTCGACGAGACGCGCCTTCGCAGCGGCATCGTGCACCTGCACTACGGCGTCACCCGGTGAGCGCGCTCGGCGCCAGTCCTACGGGCTGACCGACTCCGACCGGTCGAGGTCGGTGGGCGCCGTCCGAGACAAGACGGTCGCCGCCGCGGCCATGACGCAGAACGCCACCGCCGCGATGATCTTTCTCGCCAGGCCGACCGTGAACCGCTCGTCGAAGATCCAGACGCTCAGCACGATGGCCACGGCGGGGTCGACCACGACGATCAGCGGTTGGGACACGCTCAGCGGTCCCACCTGCAGCGCGGCCTGTTGGAGGACGGAACCGAGGACGCCGGCGGCGAGAAGCGCATAGACCGGCCAGTGCTCGAGCGTGCCCACCAGGCCCGACGCCGCGAGCAGATTGGTGGTGGCCTTGAGGAAGGCCGCCATCAGCGCCCAGGTGATCGACGCCGCGGTGGCGTACAGCGCAGCGCGACGGATGGGCGTGCCCCGGTGCGCCAGCACGGCCAAGACGGCGACCACTCCCCCGAACACCGCCACGGCGGACGTCCAATCGGTGATGTCGGGCTGCGCGTGCCCGCCCCGGGGCGAGGCGACCGTCAGGAACACCGCCAGCGCGGCACACGTGACCAGGGCGGCGGTCCACGCCATCTTGGCGATGTGCTGGTGGACCCAGAACCGGCGCAGCAGCAGGGCGAAGACCAGCTCGATGACGAGCAGGGGCTGGACGATCGAGAGCTGACCGCTGTGGAGCGCCACCGCTTGGAAGGCGAACCCCGCCGCCGCGGCGGCCCATCCAAGGAGCCAGAGGGGATGGTGGACGAGGAAGGCGAGGAGCTTCCGGCCCCGGTGCGCATCGGACGCGCCGACGCTGGCGGCGTGCTGGGTCATCAGGTGCACGGCGTTCGCCAGCGCGGCCGCCAGGGCGAAGGTGATCGTGATCGTCACGTCACTCGGTCCCACCGCGCCCTACGGGCGAACCCACCGGGGAATTCTGGACCCACGACAGCGGTCGAGCCATACGGCCGCGACCTCGATCAGCCGGCAACGCCGGCGGTCCCCACGCCGCCGTCGTCGTCAGGCACCGGTGGCCGCCGCCTCGAGCCGGCCCAGCAGGATGGCGCCCATCGGGTTCTCACGCCGGCGCGGGTCGCCCGTGATGCGCTGGTGGCGGTCGTTGATGGCGAGGGCCCGCACCAGCGCGAAGACCTCGTGCCACGGAAGATCCCGCGTCTCGCTCCCCGTTGCGGTCTCATAGCGCTCGAGCGCCGTCGTCTTCGAGGGGAATCCCCGCACGCGCTGGCCGAAGAGCTCCTCCATCATGAACTCGAGCCCGAAGTGCCAACCGAGGTCCATCTCGCGGGGCCCCACCGCGGCGAGATCCCAGTCGAGCACAGCGACCACACGACCGTCCGCGTCGAAGACGAGATTGCCCAGACGCACGTCGCCCCAAAGGAGCACGGCCTCGCGTTCGGGCGGGACGTGGCGGCCGCACCAGTCGAGGGCCTGGGCGAGCGCAGGGAGCGGGTCGCCCTCCGACGACCACTCGACGTACGCCGCCCAGTAGTCCACGAGATCGCGCAGCCGGGGGCCGGCGACCATTCGGTCCAGGCCCGCCGCCTCCCACGGCACCGCGTGGATGGCCGCCAGCGAGTCGATGAGCCCGTTGTACAGCAACAGCTGGCGCGCCGGGTCGGCGTCGCGCACGTAGGGGTCGAACACCGGCGCCGGGCCCGCGATGTCGCCGCGTACGCGCGGCATGGCGAGGAACGGCGTGCCGATCCACGACGGGTCGTCCTCGACGAGCGCCGGTGCCGGGGCGGCAACTCCGGCCGCCGCCACTGCGTTCTGCACGGCGGCCTGGGGGGCCAGGTCGTAGTCGGGGAAGGTCGGGTCGAGTGGCGGCAGCCGGACGACCATGCCGTCTTGACCCGGACCGAGCTCGACGAGCAGCGTCTCGTTCGCCTGTCCACCGTCGGCGTGCACGACGCCGGTGATCGTCACCGGCTCCGCACCGGCGGGGCCGGTGACTCCGGGCACGCGCCCGGGATGTGCCACCACCCACCGCGCCAACCCCTCCAATAGCGCGGTGTCGTCGCGCCGTGCACCCGTCGCCATGGTCGCCTCGATCCTCCGAGCCTCAGGGCAGGTACACGACGGCCTGCCAGCGGCCCGTCATCTCGGCCCGGCACAGGGCGGTCCCCGCTTGCACGCACCACCTGACGATGTCCGCCGGCGCCGCGTTGGGCGACGTGCGCAGCACCAGCCCGCGGCGCGCGTGGTCCTGGCGCACCACCCAGCCGTCGGGCACCGTCACCCCGGCTTCGGCCAGGCGGGCGATCGCGTGGTTCCCGGTCGGGTGCATCAGCCCGACCGACATGCCCTCGGCGTGCCGCTGCTCCTTGCGCGCCGGCATGACCGTCGCCATCGTCACCGGTGGTTGGCGGGCGCCGAAGAACGCGAAGATGCCGGGCCCCGGCTGCTCCAGCTCGGGGGATCCCTCCACGACCCCGGGCAACAGGTTGATCCAGCCGTCGCCTGCGTCGCGCAGCGACGCCAGCTGGCTCGCCACGCCGTCGACCTCGGGCGGCGTGAACTCGATCGTCTTCTTCTGCCGACGGCTCGTCACCGGCGCCATCCTGACATCAGCCGCTCGACGACCTCGGCCACCGGACGCGCCTCGGCAGCGCGGAAGCCGACGCCGGCATAGAGGCTCATGACGTCGGGCCGCCCCGCCCGGGCCGCCGCCGCCCGCAGCGGGCGCGTGGCGTTGTTGATCTCGGGATAGGCGGCTGGCGCATCGGCGTGCTGGCGCGCCATGGCGTTGAGGAGGGCGCGGGCGCGCCGCCCGCTGAAGGCGCGGGTCACCGTGGTGCCGGCGAACGCCTCGTCCACCAGCGCCTCTTTGGCGGTGGCCGGGACCCCGGACTCGGGGCAACGCAGGAACGCCGTACCCGCCTGAACCAGGGCCGCGCCGCGCTGGAGGAGGTCGACGACGTCCTCGGGCCCGGCCACTCCCCCCGCCGCCACGAGCGGGACGAGGGTGCGGCGCCGGACGGCCGCCAGCAGCGCGCGCAAGGGACGGTCCGCGTCGGGCCGGTCGTCGTTGGCCAGGCTGCCGCGGTGCGCCCCCGCCTCGGCCCCCTGCAGGCAGAGCGCGTCGACGCCGACGCGGCTCGCCACGGTCGCCTCCTCGGGGGTCGTGACCGTGACCATCACGCACGAGCCGGCACGCTGCAGCGCGCCCACCGCGTCCGGCGCGGGCACGCCAAAGGTGAAGCTCACGACAGCCGGCGCCTCGGCCACCACGAGCTCGATCTTGCGCGGGTAGTCGTCGTCGTCCCACGCGGCCGCACCGAGCTCGGTGTCGAGGGACTCCGCCTCCGGTCGCAGTGACGCCACGTAGCCGGCGAGACGATCGGGCACCGCCGTCGGCGCGCCGGGGACGAAGAGGTTGACCCCGAAGCGGTCGACGCCCGCCGCGCGCGCCGACGCCATGTCGGTGCGCAGCTCCTCCGCCGCTTGTAGCCGCCGGCCAGGAAGGCGAACGCGCCGGCCTGCGTCGCCTGCACGGCCAACTCGACCGTGGAGGGCCCGCCGGCCATCGGCGCCACCACGAGCGGGTAGGGCGCCAGCGCGCGCAGACGCCCCACCCCGGCGGCATCGGCGTACCCCGTCATCCCTCAGACATAAGCAGCGGCCACTACGGTGGGCAACTCGTGGACCTCGATCTGCTCACGACCCTGCGCAGCACCGGCGCCGTCCGCGCCTTCCGCGACGAGCCGGTGCCCGACGACGTGGTGGCCCGCGTGCTCGACACGGCGCGCTTCGCCCCGAGCGGCGGCAACCGCCAGGGCTGGCGCGTCATCGTCGTCAAGGACCCGACGGCGCGGGCGGCACTGCGCGACCTCTATCTCTCCGGTTGGTACGAGTACCTCGCCTTGGCCTCCGCTGGGTTCACGCCGTGGTCGCCCCTCAGCGACCGCGCCGAAGAGGCGGCGGCGCTGACCCACGCCGACCAGTTCGCCGAGGCCGGTGCCGCCGCGCCCACCTTTGCCGAGACGCTCGACACGGCACCGGCCCTGCTGCTCGTGCTCGCCGACCTCGGGGTGCTCGCCACGGTCGACCGCGACCTCCCGCGCTACACGATGGTCGGCGGCGCCTCGATCTACCCCTTCGTGTGGAACCTGTTGCTCGCCGCCCGTGCCGAAGGACTATCGGGCGTCATGACGACCGTCGCCGTGCGCCGCGAGGCCGACCTGCGCACCCTCTTCGACATCCCCGAGACCGTGGTTGCGGCCGCGCTCGTCGTGCTGGGCCACCCGGTGGCCGCGCCACGGCGGTTGAAGCGCGCTCCGGTCTCGGAGTTCGCGTGGATCGACCGTTTCGAGGGTGAACCCCTCGGAGGCGACTAGACGGACGATCGGCTGCGCCGTGGTCAAATGGGCCATGGCACAGAACGTGATGGGCGAAGATCTCAAGCCCTGCAACTACGACCCGCTCACCGGCTTCTACCGCGACGGGTGCTGCAACACCGGCGCCGAGGACGTGGGCGTGCACACGGTGTGCACCAAGGTGACGGCGGAGTTCCTCACCTTCTCGGCCACGGTCGGCAACGACCTGTCGACCCCCCACCCCGAGTTCGGCTTCGCCGGGCTCCAGCCGGGCGACCAGTGGTGTCTGTGTGCGCCGCGCTGGCAGGAGGCGCTCGAGGCCGGGGTCGCCCCGCCGGTGGTCCTGGCGTCGACGCACGCCGCCACGCTCGAGTGGGTGCAGCTGAGCGATCTGGTGGCCCACGCGCTCTGAGGGCGCGCCACGTCCTAGTGTCATCGCCCTGAGCGCGGGAGGTCGCAGCGTGGGAGAAAAGGTCGTCAGCGTGGAGCGGGTCATCGAGGCGCCCGCCTCCACCATCTTTGCCATCGTGGCCGACGCCTCACGGCATCCCGAGATCGACGGGTCGGGCTCGGTCAAGCACCTGAAGGAAGGCGCACCCCAGAAGCTGTCCCTGGGCGCGACGTTCGGCATGTCCATGAAGCTGGGCAGTGCCGTACTCGATGTCGAACAAGGTGATCGAGTACGAGCCGGACAAGCGGATCGCGTGGCAGACGACACTGTCGGGCCCGCTCGGACGGTTCATCGGCGGCCGCATCTGGCGCTACGAGCTCGACGAGGCCGCCGGCGGCACGCTCGTGCGCGAGACGTGGGACGTCACCCACGACAAGCAGCGCTTCATGCTGACGGCGGGGCCGGTGGGCAAGCAGACCGCTGAGGCGATGACCAAGACGCTCGGACGACTGGCGGAGCTGACCGAGACCCCGTCCGCATGACCGCGCAGCAAGCAGTCGACCCTCGATGACCGACGCCATCGATGCCGCCTGGGAGGAGCAGATCCTCCCCGCGCTCGGCCGAGTACACGCGCATCCCCTGCCTCTCCCCCGCTTTCGACCCGGACTGGGCGGAACGCGGGGCGATCGCCGCCGCGGCCGAGCTGTTGCGCGACTGGGTGCGCGCCCAGGACAACGCGCTCAGCGCCGAGATCGTCCAGCTCCCCGGGCGGACCCCGGTGCTCCTCGTCGACAACGGCGGCGCGGGCGACCCGATCCTGATCTACGGCCACATGGACAAGCAGCCGCCGCTCGGCCAGTGGCGCGACGGGCTCAGCCCGTACGAGCCGGTGCGCGAGGGTGACCTGCTCTACGGGCGGGGCACGGCGGACGACGGCTACTCGACGTTCGCCGCCGTGACGGGGCTGGCGGCCGCGGGCGGTGGGCACGGCCGCGTGCTGATCCTCATCGAGGCGAGCGAGGAGAGTGGCAGCCCCGACCTGGCGGCGTACCTCGAGCACCTGGCGCCGCGCCTCGGGACGCCGCGCCTCGTGCTGTGCCTCGACTCGGGTGGGCTCAGCTACGACCGCCTCTGGCTCACGACGTCGTTGCGCGGGATGCTCATCGTGACGGTGACCGTCGACGTGCTGACCGAGGGCATCCACAGCGGGCAGGGCGGTGGCGTGGTGCCGTCGTCGTTCCGCATCTTGCGGCGCATCCTCTCTGGGATCGAGGACGAGGTTGACGGCCGCATCCTCCTGCCGGAACTGGTCGGGGCGGGGATGCCCGCCGACCACCGAGCCAACCTCGAGACGCTCGCCGCGGAGTTCCCCGACAGCGGCTACCCCGCCGTCGACGGGCTCCACCTGCTCGGGGCGGATCCTGTGGCGCGGCTGGCGGCGCGTACGTGGGGCGCGGCGCTCGAGGTCGTGGGAGCCGACGGGATGCCCAAGCCGCTCGAGGCGGGCAACGTGCTGCGGCCGTCGACGACGCTCAAGTTCTCGGTGCGGCTGCCGCCCGACGTGGACGCGCAGGTGGCGTGCGACGCCCTCATCTCGGCCATCCGCACCGACGAGGGGGCGCACATCACGATCGACGTCGAGGCTGCCGCCCAGGGGTGGGTGGCGCCGCCACTCGACGCCGGCATCCGGGCGACGCTGGACCGGGTGTCGACGGCGCGCTTCGGCCACGCCGCGGGCGCGGTGGGCGAGGGCGGCTCCATCCCGTTCCTGGCCGACCTGCAAAAGGGGTTTCCCGGCGTGCAGTTCGTGGCGACCGGGGTGCTCGGCCCCCACTCGAACGCACACGGGCCGAACGAGTCGCTGCACATCCCGATGGGCAAGGCGGTCACCGAGGCGGTGGCGGAGATCTTGAAGACGCAATAGACGTTGGTGCCGCGTTGGTGGCGCGACCGAAGAGACGGAGGGACCATGGCAGAGGACGGCGCGCTGACCGGCAAGGTGGCGCTGGTGACCGGGGGCAGCCGGGGGCTCGGGCGCGAGATGGTGCTGGCGTTCGCCGCGGCGGGCGCCGACGTGGTGATCGCCAGCCGCAAGCTCGAGACGTGCCAGGAGGTGGCGGCCGAGGTCGAGGCGATGGGACGCCGCGCGCTGCCCGTTGCCTTCCACGTCGGCCACTGGGACGAGATCGATGGGCTCGTCGAGCAGGCGTATGGCGCGTTCGGCCGGGTGGACGTGCTGGTCAACAATGCGGGCATGTCGCCGCTCTATCCCGACCTCACGTCGGTGACCGAAGAGCTCTGGGACAAGGTGCTCGGCGTGAACCTCAAGGGACCGTTCCGCCTCACCGCCCTCGTCGGCACGAAGATGGCGGACGGCCCATATGGTGGGTCCATCATCAACGTCTCGAGCACGGGGTCCATCCGGCCGGCGCCGCACATGCTGCCCTACGACGCAGCGAAGGCCGGCCTCAACGCGTTGACCGAGGGTTTCGCCAAGGCCTTCGGGCCGACGGTGCGCGTCAACTGCATCATGGCGGGGCCGTTCCTCACGGACATCTCCAAGGCGTGGAACCCCAAAATCCTCGAAGGCGGGATGCCGCACCACGCACTCGGCCGGGCCGGCGAGCCCCCCGAGATCGTCGGCGCGGCGATGTTCCTGGCCACTGACGCCTCGTCCTTCGTGACGGGTGCCGTCCTACGCGTCGACGGAGGAATCCCATGACCGACAAAGACACCGCTGACTTCTGGTTCGACCCGCTGTGCCCCTGGGCCTGGATCACGTCGCGCTGGATGCTCGAGGTGGAGAAGGTCCGCGACATCAAGACGGAGTGGCATGTGATGTCGCTGGCCATCCTCAACGCCAACCGGGACGACCTCTCCGACGAGTACCGAGCACGCCTGGCGCAGGCCAAGGGGCCGGTGCGCGTCTGCATCGCAGCCGAGCAGCTCAAGGGCAGCGACATCCTGCTGCCGCTCTACACGGCGCTCGGGACCCGGATCCACGTCGAGGGGCGCGGCCGGGACGAGAACGAACGGCCGAAGATCGTGCCCGAAGCGCTCGCCGAGCTGGGCCTGCCCGCCGAGCTCGCCGACGCCGCCAACTCGCAGGAGTTCGACGAGGCGCTCGAGACCTCGCACAACGCCGGCATGGAACCGGTGGGCGGCGACGTCGGCACACCCGTCATCCACTACAACGGTCAGGCCATCTTCGGCCCGGTGGTGACGCCCGCACCCAAGGGCGAGGCGGCCGGCCGGCTCTGGGACGGGGTGCTGCTGTGCACCGGCACCGACGGCTTCTACGAGCTCAAGCGCACACGGACGCAACGGCCGAGCTTCGAGTAGGCCCGCCTACTGGGAGGCCAGGATGGCGGCGACGTCGGCGACCGGGTCGTGCACGACGGGACCCGTCGCCCGC
The DNA here is from genome assembly GCA_963783995.1 of uncultured Acidimicrobiaceae bacterium. Lineage (GTDB taxonomy): Bacteria > Actinomycetota > Acidimicrobiia > Acidimicrobiales > RAAP-2 > Bog-473. The sequence continues at coordinate 1,094,376 of CAWAPU010000006.1, read as the reverse complement.
ACCTCGGCGCGGGTGATCGTGCCGTTGAAGCGGAACGGCGCCTCGTAGTCCAGTCCGACCGAGGGCCCCCATTCGTAGCCGCAAGTGAGGCCTGCGCCGACCTCGTTGAAGGCGACCGGGGTGAAGCGGGGCACCTCGGCCGCCCCGATCGCCGCACCGTCGACCAGCAGCTCGGCGGTGCCGCCCGCGCCTGCGTCCTTGTCGAAGCGGAACTCGACGTGATGGCGTCCCGGCGTGAGCGCCGTGGTGCCGACGACCTCGTAGAGGTGCTGGCCGTGCAGGTTGTGCAGGTAGCGCAGCCGTCCGTCGAGGACGTGCAGCGACCATCCCCCGAGCGCGGAGCCGAGCGCCAAGAGCACCCCGTGGGGCACGACGCCCGCGGGCGTCTGGAAATCGACCGTGATGGCGTGCGAGCGGTTGCGCACGTCGACGGCGACCCACTCGGGTACCTGCGCTCCGTCCTGGAAGTAGCGGTAGACGTCCTGGTAGCGCCGGCCGTCGTGCTTGTGGCCCATGATCTCGAGGACACGGTTGTCGAGCGGCAGCACGTCGTTGCGGCGGGCCTCTTCCCACCACAGCGCCACCAGCTCGGTGACCTTCTCGGGGAACTCGGCGGCGAGGTCGGTGAACTCCGAGACGTCCTCGGCCACGTGGTAGAGCTCCCACACGTCGTCGTCCCACGGGCGCGTTCGAGCGCAGGCCGTCGTCGTAGAGCGGTCCCACCGGGTGGAACGTCACCGCCTTCCAGCCGTCGTGGTAGATCGCCCGCGAGCTGAGCATCTCGAAGTGCTGGGTGTGGTGACGCCCGGGCGCTCGGGCGCCGTCGTCGCCGAGGACGTAGGCGAAGCTCGTGCCGTCGAGGCGCGACTGGTCGATGCCGTCGATGGCTGCCGGCGGATCGATCCCGGCGAGCTCGAGCACGGTCGGGAAGATGTCGATGGCGTGGGCGAACTGGCGCCGGACGCCACCGGCGTCCGTGGTGCCGGCGCGCCGCGGCAACCGGACGATGCACGGGTCGGCGACGCCGCCCTCGTGGACCTCGCGCTTCCACCGCTTGAACGGGGTGTTCCCGGCCATCGTCCAGCCCCACGGGTAGTTGTTGTGGGCGCGCGGGCCGCCGATCTCGTCGATGCGTCGGAACATCTCGCCGACGCCGGCGCCGTCGAAGTTCGAGAGCATGCCCTCGTTGATCGTGCCCTCCTTGCCGCCCTCGGAGCTGGCGCCGTTGTCCGACACCAGGATCACCACGGTGTTGTCGGCGTCGCCCAGGTCGTCGATGAAGTCGAGGACGCGGCCGATCTGCTCGTCGGTGTAGGAGAGGAACGCGGCGAAGCACTCCATGAAGCGCTCCGCCAGCGCCCGCTCGCGCTCGTCGAGGCTGTCCCAGCTGGGGACCCAAGGTGGCCGGGGCGTCAGCACCGTGCCCTCCGGGAGCAGGCCGAGGGCGAGTTGGCGGGCGAACGTCTCGTCGCGCCAGCGGTCCCAGCCCTGGGCGAAGCGGCCGCGGTACCGCTCGATCCACTCGGCGGGCGCGTGGTGGGGCGAATGGCAGGCGCCCGTGGCGAAGTAGAGGAAGAAGGGCAGCTCGTCGTCGACGGCGCGGAGGTCACCCAGGTACTCGATGGCGCGGTCGGCCAGGTCCTCGCTCAGGTGGTAGCCCTCCTCGACGGTGCGGGGCGGCCGGATGCTGTGGTTGTCGTGGTACAGCGCGGGAACGAACTGATGCGTCTCGCCGCCGTGGAAGCCGTACCAGCGGTCGAACCCTCGGCCGAGCGGCCAGGTCGGCGCGCGAGCCGCGCCATGTTGGTCTCCTCCTCGGGGCTCAGGTGCCACTTGCCGACGGCGTAGGTGGCGTAGCCGTTGGCCCGGAGGATCTCGGAGAGGAAGCCGTTCTCCTGTGGCGGCGCGGCCCCAGTAGCCCGGGAAACCGCTGGCGAGGTCGGCCACGCGGCCCATGCCGCTGCGGTGGTGGTTGCGGCCGGTCAGGAGGCAGGCGCGGGTCGGCGAGCACAACGCGGTGGTGTGGAAGTTGGCCAGACGGATCCCTTCGGCGGCGAGGCGGTCGATGGAGGGCGTGGCGATGTCGGAGCCGTAGCAGCCGAGCTGGGCGAACCCGACGTCGTCGAGCACGATGAGGACGACGTTCGGCGCCCCCGGCGGCGGCGTCGGCACGGGAGGCCACCACGGCTCCGAGTCCCTCCAGTCGTTGCCGATCTTCCCCCTGAATTCGATGCTGGCCACCGTCCACCCCCGAGCAGGGCCCACGTCCTCACGCGGGCCGGTCGTGACTGGCGGCCACCGTACCGTCTCCCCTCGGCCGCCAATCCGTTCCTGGCGGGCCGCATCCGAGCGTCGGCGCCGCGATCACCGTACGCTTCGGTCGTGCTCCGTTGGCGACCCACCGGACGTCGGGTGGTGCTCATTGCGGTGGTCGCCATCGGATTGACGACGGCGGCGTGCTCGAGCTCGCCGTCCAACTCGGCGTCCTCCACCACCACGTCGACCGCCTCGCACAGCTCGACGTCGGGTCACTCGACAACGACGACGGGTGCCGTGACCACCACGACGGGCACGCTGCTGCCCCAGACCGCGAGCGTGACCGAGTTCTACTCGCCGACGAAGAACATCAGCTGCGAGATCGACGCGGCCGCCGGTCCGACGGGGACGAACCAGGCGTTGTGCCTGACCCTGTCGCCCGCCCAATCGGCGACGCTGACGGCGAGCGGGACGCTCACCAAGTGCTCGGGCGAGAACTGCCTCTCCAACGCCGGCGAGAACACGCCCACGTTGAACTACGGCGTGTCGATCACCCTCGGCTCGATCACGTGCCTCTCGCAGACGACGGGCATGAAGTGCACGCTGAGCACAGGGGCGGGCTTCGCCATCGCCACGTCGGGGATCACGCCGCTCGGCAACGTCTCGGTGACCACGTCGACGACCACGACCACCGGCTGAACCGGCGCGGGCCCGCTCAGCGCAGCTTCAGCAGGCGGGCCATCAAGAAGAGCGGCACGTCGTTCCAGCGTTCGAGGTGTGGCGAGGGCGCGGTCGGCTTGGGCTCGCGCAACGCCTCCATGACGAGGCCGGCCGACTGCGAACGCGGTCACGTAGTCCTCGAGTGTGTAGGTCCAGCCGCGGCAGGTGACGCTGAGTCCCTGCATCTCGATCGTGTCGTCGACGCGCCGCGACTCGAAGTACCCCGGGCGAACGGTGAAGGCGATCCCGCCGTCACCCTCGATGAAGCGCCCGAGGTCCATGGCCGGATGACTCACGGTCACGCAGAGGTGACCACCGGTTCGGAGCATCCGGGCCGCCTCCCGCACCGTGCCGCGCATGTCCGCCACCACCTGCAACGAGTTGTACGCCACGACCAGATCGAACGCGCCGGAGGCCGCGGGAACGGCGGCGCCGTCCGCCACCACGTACGCACCCACGTCGTCGGCGGCGCGGGCGTGGCGCGCCAGCGTGCGGGACGGCTCAACCCCGAGGACGCGATGGCCGCGCTCGGCCAGGTCGCGGGCCACCCGACCCTCGCCACAGCCCAGCTCGATGGTGCGCCGCCCCGGAGGCGGCACGAGCTCGAAGAAGGCGTCGCGGAAGTACCAGTAAGCGTCGTGGCCGGGCGTCCGGGCCCAGCGGACCCAGCGCTCGGCTTCGGGCTCCCACTCGGTGACGTCGACCACCGGCCAAGGATACGAGTCGGCGGGCTACGTTGACCCCCGTGCGGTCACGCCGACGGGACGACGGGGTCGACCGTTGATCTGGACCATCACCGCCAACGAGCTGCGGCGGCGGATCCGCGACCGCTCGGCCCTGATCACGTGTCTGGTGGCGCCGTTGGCCATCGCCGCCATCCTCGGCTTTGCCTTCGCGGGCAACGCGTCGAACGCCGCGGTGCCGATCGGCGTGGCGGGGTCGTCGCCGGCGTTGGTGCGCGCCGCCGTGCACGCGAGCCAGCTGCCCCCCAACGTGACCGTGCACCTGGTCGCCGACGCGGCCGCGCTCAAGCGTGAGGTGGCCGACGGGACGCTGGCCGGCGGCATCGCCGTGTCTCGGAGCCACAAGACGTTGGGCCACCTGCTCATCCCGATGGTGTCCCCCGGCGCCACGCCCTCCCCCGGGTTCGACGTGGTCAACCGCGGCGACGCCCTCATCGGCCAGCAATACGCCGAATCGCTGGCGGCCGGCCTGGCGAGCAGGCTGTACGCCGGCCGCCTGTACCGCGGGACGGCCACCGACGCGGCGGCCATCTCCATCGAGACGAGCCAGATCGGCGGCGGGGGCAAGGCCATCCTCGACTACTTCGCGCCATCGATCGCGATCATCTTCCTCTTCATCGGGAGCGGCCTCGGGATGCGCTCGCTCCTCATGGAACGCAGCAACGGCACGCTGGCGCGGCTCGCCGCCGCACCGATCCGGCCCAGTGTGATCGTCTGGGGCAAGCTGCTCGCCATCGCCGTGCACCGGGCTGGCGTCGATCCTCGTCGTCTGGGGCGTTACGGTCGTCGCCTTCGGCGCCGACTGGGGCGCGCCACTGGGTGTGCTGTTGATGTGCGTCGGCGCCACCGCCGCCATCTGCGGCCTGGGGACGTTCCTCACCTCGTTCGCCCGTTCGCCGCAGGAGGCGTTCGCGGCGTCGCTCATCCTCGGGCTCATCCTGGCCCTCCTCGGCGGCAACTTGCTGCCGCCCGGCGCACTCCCCGAGTTCCTCCAGGTACTCAGCCTCGGGACGCCGAACGGCTGGGCCCTCGTCGGCTTCGGCCGTCTCGCCCTCCTCCGCGACGGCACGGCGTCGGTGCTCGGCCCGTTCGCCGTGCTGTGCGTGATCGCGCTGGTGACCGGCGGCCTGGCGATGACGCGGGTCCGCCAGATGGTGACGCCGTGATCGCGATCGTGCGCGTCGGCCTGCGCCGGGCGGTCGGCGACCGCCGTTACCTCTTCGTGGCCACGGTGTTCCCCGTGCTCTTCATCTTCGTCACGGGCCTGCTGGCCGGGAGCCCGAAGGAACCGGTCGGCCTGGTCCACCCGTCCGCCCGTCTGCTGCAACTGGTCGACCGCACCCCCGACCTGAAGGTCCGCATCGAGCCGAACCGGGCGCAGCTGTCCGACGACATCCTCCGTGGTCGCGTGGTGGCGGGCCTCGTCGCCCTGCCGGCGCCGGCCGGGACGACCCGCGCCGAGTTCGTCAGCGAGTCGGCGTCAGCACGAGCTCCATCCAGGCCCGGACGGACGTCGTCGCCCTGCTCGACCTGATGACGGCGGAGGGCACCAAGGCGAAGGTGACCGACGTGACGCTGGCGCACACGGACGTCCCGGCCGCCCTCAGCCCGTTCTCCTACGTGGCGCCGGCCGATCTCGTCCTGTTCCTCGGCATCACGGTGATGCTGCTCGCCTCGGGCGTGGTCGAGACGCGCCGTCTCGGCCTCATGGCGCGCATCTCGGCGGCCCCGGTGCGGCGGCGCACCGTCGTGGCCGCGCTGATCGCCACGAGCCTGTGCGTGGCGGCCGCGCAGTCGGCCGGGCTCCTCCTCGTCGGCCGTGTCCTCTTCGGCGTCCACTGGGGCAACGCGGTCGGCCGTCTTCCTCGTCCTGGCCATGCTGTCGCTCGCTTATGCGGGCGCAGCGGCGCTGGTGAGCATGCGCTCGCGCACCGAGGAACAGGCGATCTCGGTCGCCGTGGTCCTCGGCATCCTCTGCGGGTTGCTCGGCGGGCTGCATGTACCCCCTCGACGTGGTGGGGCCGGCCGTCCGCGCCGTGGGGCACGCCGTGCCGCAGGCCTGGGCCATGGACGCCTTCGTGAACCTGATCTACAACCACGCCGGGTTGACGACGGTGCTGCCCCAGATCGGGGCGCTGGCCGTCTTCGCCGTCGTGCTGGGCGCGCTGGCGCTGCGCGCCTCACGCGCGGACCGTGTACTCGCCCGGGTGAAAGCGCCGGGTCAACCGGCGGAACTTCCAGGTGTGGTCGGGCCACAGCGTCGTGTTGCGGCCCCGGTGGTCCAGGTACCAGCTGCCGCAGCCGCCCTCCACCCACACCGAGTGCTCGAGCCTGCGCCTGCAGGCGGTCGTTGTAGCGCCGCTGCACGACCGGCTTGACCTCGACCGTCCGCACGCCGGGCCGCCCCATGAACGCCAGCGCGCTGGCGATGTAGTTGATGTGCGACTCGATCATGTAGATCATCGAGTTGTGGGCGAGCGTCGAGTTCGGCCCGATCATTAGGAAGAGGTTCGGGAAGCCGGCCACCGTCGAGCCGGCGTAGGCCTCGACGCCTTCGGCCTTCCAGAGCTCGGAGAGGCGGACGCCGTCGCGGCCGACGATGTGTTCGGCGTAGGGCGGCTCGGCGGCCTCGAACCCGGTGCCCATGATGACGACGTCGACGGGGCGGGCGATGCCGTCCTGGCCCACCACCTCGTGGGCGGTGAACGAGGCGACCGGCGAGTCGACGACCTCCACGTTGGGCAGGGTGAGCGACGGGTAGTAGTCGTCCGAGAGCAGCAGGCGCTTGCAGCCCGGGCTGGTAGTGCGGGGTGAGTTTGGCCCGCAGCGTCTCGTCGGGGACCTGCCGGCGCAGGTGGTCGAGCGCGCGCTGGGCCACGAGGCCCTTGGGCCGATCGCTGTGGCCGACGAACACCGCCAGGAGCGCCTCGAACGTGGCGTAGATGCGCAGCCGCGACAGTCGTTGGAGGGCCGGCAACTTGCGGTAGGCGAGCTTGCGCAGGCGGGACACCCGACGGTCGCGCCGCGGCACGATCCACGGTGGCGTGCGCTGATGGAGGTACAGGTGCTCGACGTTCGGCGCGATCTGCGGCACGAACTGGATGGCCGACGCACCGGTGCCGACCACGCACACCCGCTTGCCTTTCAGGTCGAAGCCGTGCTCCCACTTGGCCGAGTGGAACACCTTGCCCCGGAAGCCCTCGAGGCCCGGGAACTGTGGCACCTGGGGCTCGCTCAGGGAGCCGGTGGCCCACACGAGCACCTCGGCGACGTACTCCTCCCCGGCGGCGAACACGTGCCAGCGTTCCGCGTCGGCGTCCCAGCGCGCCTCGGTGACGGAGTGGTCGAAGCGGAGTCGGTCGCCGACGTCGAAGCGGTCGACGCAGGCGCGCATGTAGTCCCAGATCTCGGCCTGGGAGGGAAAGGCGCTCGACCAGTCCGGGTTCAGGGCGAACGAGAACGAGTAGAGGTTGGAGGGGACGTCGCACGCCGCACCGGGGTACGAGTTGTCCCGCCAGGTGCCGCCGAGGTCGTTCCCGCGGTCGAGGACGACGAAGTCGTCGATGCCCATGACGCGCAGGCGGGCCGCCATGCCGATGCCGGAGAACCCGGCGCCGACGATGACGACGCGATGCGCCGAGGTCACGGGTTGGCGCGGACGAAGTCGACGACGACCTGCGCCAGTTCCTCTCCGCAGTCCTCCTGGAGGAAGTGCCCGCCCCCGACGATCGTCGTGTGGGGCTGTCCCTTGGCGCCGGCGATGCGCTCCTTCAGATTGCGATCCGCCCCGCGGGTGATGGGATCGGAGTCGCTGAACGCGCAGAGGAACGGACGGTCGAACGCGGCCAGGCCCACCCAGGCGGCCACGTTCGGATCGTGGGCGGGGTCGTCGGGCCGTGACGGGACGAGCATGGGAAAGGCGCGGGCACCCGCCTTGTACGTCTCGTCGGGGAACGGCGCGTCGTAGGCCGCCCTGATCTCGGCGGTGATCCCCTTCGCACAGCCGCCCTGCACGATGCCCCCGGTCGGGAACTCGTCGACCTCCTGGGAGAACTTCTGCCAGGCGAAGAACGCCTCGCCGGGATCGGTGTCGCCGGTCGGCAGGAACGTGTTCGCCGCCACGACGCGGGCGAAGCGCCCAGGGTGCTCGCCGACGAGGCGCAGCCCGATCAGGCCGCCCCAGTCCTGGCACACGAGCGTGACGTCGTGCAGGTCGAGCCGGTCGAACAGCAGCTCGCGGGTCCACTCGACGTGGCGGGCGAACGTGTAGTCGCTGCGCTCGCCCGGCTTGTCGGAGCGCCCGAAGCCGACGAGGTCGGGGGCCACGATCTGCAGGCCGGCCGCCGTGAGGACCGGGATCATCTTGCGGTAGAGATACGACCACGACGGCTCGCCGTGGAGGAGCAGCACGACCGGCGCGGCCGGGTCGCCCTCGCGCAGGTAGTGCATCCGCAGGGTGCCGCCGTCGCCGTCCGCGACGTCGGCGTAGTGCGGCTCGAAGTCGAAGCCGGGGAGGCTCTCGAAGCGGTCGTCGGGGGTTCGGAGGGTCAACATGCTGGCGGGAGCCTACGCGGTCGCGCCTGGGGCCGCCCTGCCGGGCGCGGGTGGTGCGCCGGCGGCACCGGCCCCTAACCTGACGTCGAAGTCACATCCGCATCTCGGGGAGGAGCCGCGCCATGGCTGTGTCCGAAGCCCACGAGTACGACCCGTTCGCCGCCTTCGACGACGTGGTGGCGGGCACCACGAGGGACCCGTGGCCCGCGCTGGCGGAGAAGCGCCGCACCGCCCCGGTGAGCAAGGGGATGATGATCTCGCCCGACGTGCTGCCCGAGGGGTTCGACCCCTCCCCCGAGTGGATCGCCTACCGCTACGAGGACTGCTCGCGCATCCTGCGCGACCCGAAGACGTTCACCTCGACGGGCTACGACGCCACGATCGGCATGGTCATGGGCCACATGATCCTCGGGATGGACGACCCCGAGCACCGCAGCCACCGCAACCTGGTGGCGCACGCCTTCCGGGAGAAGGCGCTGGCCCGCTGGGAGCCCGAGCTCATCGCGCCGATCGTCGACGAGATGATCGACGCGTTCGCCGCCGACGGCGAGGCGGACCTGGTGCGCCAGCTCACGTTCCAATTCCCGGTGCGCGTCATCGCGCGGCTGCTCGGGTTGCCCGAGGAGGACTTCCCGGAGTTCCACCGCCTGGGCATCGAGCTGATCGGCCTGGTGGCGGACATCGACCGCGGCCTGGCGGCGTCCGAGTCGCTGCGCGAGTACTTCGCCGGGATCGTGGCGGAACGCCGGGCCCACCCGGCCGACGACGTGATCAGCGACCTCGTCGCCGCCGACGTCGACGGCGAGCAGCTCACCGACGAGGCCATCTACTCGTTCCTCCGCCTGCTCCTCCCCGCCGGGGCCGAGACGACGTACCGTTCATCGGGCAACCTCCTGTACCTGCTGCTCACGCACCCCGACCAGTTCGCGGCGGTGCGCGACGACCGCACGCTGCTGCCCCAGGCGATCGAGGAGGGCCTGCGCTGCGAGCCGCCGCTCCTCTCCATCGGCCGCACCGCCACGTGCGACGTGGAGCTCGGCGGCGTGGTGATCGAGGCGGGCGAGGTGATCACGCCGCACATCGGCTCGGCCAACCACGACGAGACGCGCTGGGACGACCCCGACGCCTTCGACATCTTCCGGCCCGGTCAGCCGCACATCGCCTTCGCCCACGGGCCGCACATGTGCCTCGGCATGCACCTGGCGCGCCTCGAGACCCGGGTGTTGTTCAACCGCGTCTTCGACCGGCTCGACGACCTGGAGCTGCAGCTCGAGGCCGGCGACCCGCACATCCGGGGCGACGTGTTCCGCTCCCCCACCGCGTTGCCCGTCACCTTCACCGCCGCCTAGGCCGGCGGGCGCCGGCGCCCATCGCGGGCCCCGGCTCAGGAGATCCGCCGCACCTCGACGTCCTCGCCGCGGGCGACGAACACCGCGTGCACCATCGAGGGCGGGAAGAGCCCGTGCGAGACGAGGCCGGGCACGGCATCGAGCCGCGCCGACAAGGAGGCGGGGTCGCCCACCTCACCGTGGTAGTCCGCCAGGACGCCGTCGTCGGGCGTCCGGGGGGCGTCGCGCCGCACGGCATCGGGCAGCTTGTGCATGGTGGCGGCCAGGCCGAACGCCAGCAGCTCGAGTGGGACGGGTGGGTGCAGGTGCGCCACGGGCTTGTTCGACGACACGATGACGAGGAAGCGGTCGGCGGCGGCGGCCACGATGCGCTCGCGCGTGTGCGCCCCACCCCCGCCCTTGACGAGCCACCCCGCCGGGTCGACCTGGTCCGCCCCGTCGATGGCGATGTCGAGGCGGTCCAGGTCCGTGAACGGGCGGACGTCGAGCCCGCTCGCCCGGGCCAGCTCCTCGGTCGCCGGGGACGTGGCGACGCACGTGATGTCGAGCCCGCGTCGCCCCAGGGGCGGGACCAGCTCGGCGACCGTCGAGCCGGTGCCGAGCCCGACGCGCATGCCGTCCTCGACGAGGGCCGCCGCGGCGAGCGCCGCGGCGCGCGCTTCTCGGCCTGCAGATCGGGTGCGCTCACCGGGTCGGCGGGCTCAGCTGCGCGGGACTTCCTTCCACGCCAGTTCCTTGTCCGTGCGCACGTCACCGGGCAGGCCGAGGACCCGCTCGCCCAAGATGTTGCGCATGACCTCGGAGGTACCACCTTCGATGGAGTTGGCCCGTACCCGCAGGAACATCTTGTGCACGTCGGTCGAGCCCATGCCGACCAGGTCCGGCCTGACCATGGGGTACCCGGCCGGGAAGAGCATGGCATCGTTGCCGAGGAGGTCCATGCAGAGGTCGTAGACCCGCTTGTTCTCCTCGGCGAAGGCGAGCTTGGCGACGGACCCCTCGGGCCCCGGGGTGCCGGCCTTGCGCGTGGCAGACGCCCGGGCGTTCGTCATCGCCAACGTCTCCATCCGGATGTAGCTCGACATCAACCGGTCGCGCAGCGCCATGGCGCGCTGGGACGTGTCGCCCTGCCAGCGCTCCTTCCAGATCCGCAGGGCCTCGGCGATCGGCCCGCTGTTGCGCCGCCCCACCCCACCACCGATGGAGACGCGCTCGTTCATCAGTGTGGTGACGGCCACGCGCCAACCCTCGCCCTCATCGCCGAGGCGCGCCGAGTCCGGCATGCGCACGTCGGTGAAGAACACCTCGTTGAACTCGGCCTCCCCGGTGATCTGGAACAGCGGGCGCACCTCGACGCCGGGGGCGTGCATGTCGACGAGGAACGCGGTCATCCCCTTGTGCTTGGGCACGTCGGGGTTCGTGCGGGCCACGATGAGGCCCCAGGCGGAGATATGGGCAAGCGTGGTCCATACCTTCTGGCCGTTCAGGATCCACTCGTCACCGTCGCGCTCGGCGCGCGTTGACAACCCGGCGACGTCCGAGCCGGCGCCCGGCTCGCTGAAGAGCTGGCACCAGATCTCCTCGTTGCTGAACAGCGGACGCAGAAAGCGGGCCTTCTGCTCGGCGGTGCCGTGCGTGGCGATGGTGGGCGCGCACATGCCGTAGCCGATCGGGTTGCGCATGGCGGCCGACGGCGCGCCGCCGGCGTGCAGGCGCGCCTGGGCGCGTTGCTGGTCGTTGGGAGTGAGGCCCAGGCCCCCGGCGTCGGGGGCGAAGTGCAGCCAGGCCAGCTGGCGGTCGTATTGCTCTTCCAGGAATTTCTGCGCCGGCGTGGAAGCGGGCGGAAAGTCCGCCAGGAGACCGTCCACCAGCTCGTCGACGTTCGCGCTCATGCCCGCACCCTATAGCGTGCATGCGTGCACGCACCGGCTCGTTCTCCGTCGGTGCAACGGTCGCTCCGGGTGCGGCCCCGAGGGCGTCGCGACGCCCGCCGCCTGGTGCGCCGATGACGGCGACGGTGACACTCCCCGACGGACGGGAACTGGCGTACGAGGAGTACGGGGACCCGACCGGCTTCCCCGTGCTGAGCTTTCACGGCGGGCTCAGCTCGCGCCTCGACGCCGCGCCGGCGAACGAGGCGGCCAGTCTCATGGGCGTGCGCCTCGTGTCGCCCGACCGCCCGGGCATGGGTCTCTCCACGTTCCAGCCCGGGCGCCGGCTCCTCGACTGGCCGGACGACGTGACCCACCTGACGGATGCGCTCGGCATCGACCGGTTCGCGGTGATGGGGTGGTCGGCGGGCGGCCCGTACGCCGCCGTCTGCGCCGCGAAGTTGCGCGGCCGGGTGACCGCAGCGGCGCTGCTCTCGAGCGCCGTGCCCCTCGACCTCTACGGGACGACGAAGGGACTGGACACGTCCGACCGCGCGCTGTTGTTCCTGACGCGCCGCACGCCGGGTCTGGCGTCCGCGGTGCTCAAGGCGAGCATCGTCCACGCCAGCAACGCCCGGCTGCTGCACGCGGCGATGCGGACGTTCCCACCGGCCGACCGCACGGTCCTGCGGGAGTGGGGGCCGCCGGACCTCGCCCTCGCCTTCGTCCGCGAGGCGGTGCGCCAAGGGACCGAGGGGTGCGTCCAGGACTACCGGATCTTCGGGGACCCCTGGGGGTTCTCGCTCGAGGAGATCCACGTGCCGGTGCAGATCTGGGAGGGCTCAGAGGACCGGACGGGACCGCCCGGCTACCGGACCTTCCTCCAACAGCACATCGCACAGGCCACGGTCACCGTCGTGCCGGGCGAGGGCCACCTGTCGCTGCTCCCCCATCAGGCGCCGGCGATCTTCGCCGCACTGTTGGGGGGCCACAGGGCCGAGTCGATGGCGCGGTGGAACGTCGGGTAGGCGAAGATCATCGTGCGCAACGTCTCGACGGTGAGCCCGGCGTGCACGGCGAGCGCCAGGATGCTCATCACCTCTCCGCCGTAGGGACACATCGCGGTGCCGCCGACGACGACGCCGTCACGGGCCACCAGTTTCACGAAGCCCTGGGCGCCGTGGATCCAGCCCCGCGCTGAGTCCTTGACCGACTCGGAGAACACGACGACGTCACCACCGTGCTGGAGTGCCTGCGCCTCGGTCGCGCCGACCGAGCCGATCTCGGGATCGGTGAAGGTCACCCGCGGCACCGCCCGGTAGTCGGCGTCGGGGAGCGGATGCCCCAGGATGTCGGCCACGCACAGCCGGGCCTGGTACGCCGCGACGTGCGTGAACGCCCCTTTGCCCGTCACGTCGCCGACGGCCCACACGCCGGGCCTGACCCGCATGCGGCCGTCGACGGGCAGGCCTCGGGCGTCCTCGTCGAGGCCGAGCACAGCGACGCCGAGCGCGTGCAGGTCGCTGCGGCGCCCCGTGGCCACGAGCAGCCGTTCGGCCTGCAGGACCGTCCCGCCGGCCAGCTCCACCCGGGCCCCGGCGGCACCGAACCGGTCCACGCGCTCGACGGTGGCGCCGATGTGGACCTCGACGCCCTCGGCCCGGAGGACGCCGGTGATCAGCGCGGACGCCTCGGGCTCCTCGGCGCCCGCCAGACGCTCCCCGGCCTCGACGATCGTGACGGCGCACCCGAAGCGGGCCATGACCTGACCCAGCTCGAGCCCGACGGAGCCGCCCCCGATCACCAGCAACGACGAGGGCACGGCATCGGCCTCGATCAGCTCGCGGTTCGTCCAATGCGGCACGGCCCCGAACATGGGCGGGACGAACGCCCGCTGGCCGGTGCCGAGCACGAGCGCCCGGCGCGCGGTCACGGTCTGGCCGTCGATCTCCACGGTGCTGGGCCCGGTCACGCGCGCCCACCCGCGCAGGAATCGCGCGCCTTTCGCCTCGAGCCGTTCGACCGCGAGGCGGTCGTCCCACGTGTCGGTGGCGTCCCGCACGCGTGCGGCGACCGGCGCCCAGTCCGGCGTGACGACGGACGAGCCAGCCCTGCCGGGGATGCGACGCCCCTCGGCCAACAGCTCCGACGCGCGCACCATCATCTTGGACGGGATGCACCCCCAGTAGGGGCATTCGCCGCCGACCAATTCGGCGTCGATGCCGACGACGTCGAGCCCTGCGTCGGCCAGGTCCTCGGCGACCGCCTCACCTCCCGGTCCGAGGCCGACGACGACAACATCGGCCTCCACCGGAGTTACAGACCGCCCCAGTTGGTGATCTGCACGGGCGCGACGATCGGGGTGCCCACGTCCAATTGGATCTGGTAGTGGTCGCCCAGCGGCAGGTTCCTCGGGTTTCCCGTGTACAGCTGCGCTGGCTTGCCGGGCGACGTGAAGAAGACGGTCACCTTGCCCGACGCCGGGCCCACCGTGGTGGTGCTCAGCGGCTGGCCCCATTCGTCGAAGAACTGGCCGAGCGTGAAGGTGTCGCTCGTGCTCGGGGACTCGACGTGGATGATGCCGTCGTTGGCGTGGGCGTGCAGCCAGTAGAAGCAGGTGCCGGTCTCGACGAAGGGACCGCCCTGCAACTGGACGGCCTGGAACCCGGGGATCCCGATGCCGTAGGGGACCACCCGGGCCTGGCCGTTCACGAAGACCGTCAGGTGCGTGTGCACGTGGACGACCGTCTGCTCGTCCGTCTGGCACTGGACTCCGTCGATCGTCTGGCCCGAGGCGACGTTGATCAGCGAGGCCAGCTTCGGGCCGCTCGGAATCGGGATCGTCTCGGGTCCCGGGGTCGTGGCGGCGGGCTGCTTCCAGTCCGACTTCATGGAGGCCGGGATGGGCTGGAGCCCCGAGATGTGGGGGTTCTTGAACTGCGGCGGCGTCGAGGTGCCTCCGCTGCTCAACACGACGATGAGCACGACGACGAGGGCGACCACGACGACGACACCGCCGGCGCGCAGGGCGAGGCGCGTGCGCTTCTTGCGCAGCTCGGCCGACCGCTGCTCCGCGGCGCGGCGCTGCGCCTCGGCCCGGCGCTGGGCCTTCGACTTGCTTTGACTGGTCATTGGGGCGTCAGCGTAGCGAACCAGTCCCACCGGAAGGCATCGACTCGCTCCAAGGGTCCCGCCCACTCGAGACCGGGCCCGGCGGCCGCCACCGAGGGCCCGAGGTCCTCCGCCACGTGCCACAAGTCGCCGTCGACGAACGCCACCGTCACCGTGCGCCCGTCCTCGGCGAACTGCCACGCGCCGGCGACGCCGGGCACGTCCACCAGGGCGGCGCCGTCGACCGTCGGCCCGACGACGACGTAGACGCCGTGCGCCGGACGGAAGGGGACGGCCCCGGGCGAGACGGCGACGCGGGGGGCGGCCCACGAGCCCACCACGTCGAAGGGCCCCGAGAGCAGCGCACGCCGGGCGGTGAAGAAGCGGTCCTCCTCGAAGAGGCGCTGCCCCAACGCCATGAAGGGCGCGACGGCCTCGCGGTCACCTAGAAGGTAAAGCGTCATGTAGTGGAAGGGCTCGAGCAAGGAGCCGGTCGCCACTTCGACGTCCCGGCAGCGGGGCGAGCGCACCCAGCGCTGACCGAAGCGCACCCCTTCGAGCGTGAACTGCTCGGGCAGATGATCGAGCTGGTGCCAGGCGTTGTAGGCCTCGTGAGCCGACGGGTCGGTGATCTCGGTGAACGAGAAAAACCCCAGCATCCGATGAGGGTAACCGCGCGCCGGAATGCAAGACTCGGCGCCCGATGAACGCGGCACTCCTGGCGGACCTGCGGGTCCTGGACCTGAGCATCTGGCGGCCGGGGCCGTACGCCACGTCGCTGTTGGTCGCGCTGGGGGCCGATGTCCTCAAGGTGGAGCCGCCCGGCGGCGACCCCATGCGCCAGTACCCGGGGCTGTTCGACTCGGTCAACGCCGGCAAGCGCAGCATCGTCCTCAACCTGAAGGACCGCGACGACCGGGCGCGGGCGCTGGACCTCGCCCAGGAGGCCGACGTCGTGGTGGAGGGCTTCCGTCCCGGCGTCATGGCGCGGCTCGGCCTCGATGCGGCCACGGTGCGCGCCGCCAAGCCGTCCCTCGTGTACTGCTCCATCTCGGGCTACGGACAGGACGACCCGCGCGCGCACCTCCCCGGCCACGACGTCAACTACCAGGCGTGGGCGGGCGCCCTCACGCCCGAAGGCGGCGCGGCCACGATGCCGCGCCTGCCCGTCGCCGACCTGGCCGGTGGGATGTCGGCGGCCTTCGGCATCTGTGCCGCCGTCCTCGGTCGCCGGGCGACGGGCGAGGGCGCGTACGTCGACGTCTCGATGACCGACGTCCTCGCTACCTGGACCGGGCGCAGCGGGGGACGCGACGCCGACGCCGACGCGTCGGACGACGGGCCGACCCAGCCGGTCCCCGGCTACGGGCTCTTCGCCACGGCGGACGGTGGGCAGGTCGCCCTCGGCGTCCTCAGCGAGCAGCACTTCTGGTCGGACCTCTGCACCCAGCTGGGGCTCGACGACCTGGCGGGCCTGGGCTTCGAGGAGCGTTCGGCCCGCGGCGCCGAGATGCAACGCCGCGTCGCCACCGCCATCGCGCCGCGCGGCCGGGACGAGCTGGTCGCCGCGCTCACCGCCGCCGGCGTGCCGGTGGCCCCGGTGCTCGATCGCCAGGGGATGTTGGACAGCGCGCCGTTCCCTCCGTTCCCCATTCGCCTGCCGTTGGCCGGGGTCTCCCGCACGCCGCCCTCCCTCGACGAGCACTGCGGCCAAGGGTTCGGCGCGCCGTGACGCTGATCGACGATCTGCTGGCCGCCAGCCAACGTGCCCCGGCTCCCGGCATCGCCGACCCGCGGCCGGCGCGACGACTCGCCGTCGTCACGTGCATGGACACGCGCGTCGACCCGCGCGCCGTGTTCGGGCTCGCGCTCGGCGAGGCGCACCTGCTGCGCAACGCCGGCGGCCGGGTGACCGACGACGTGCTGCGCAGCCTGGCGCTTTCGAGCCGGATACTCGGGGTCGACACCGTCGTGCTGATGCAGCACACGAAGTGTGGGCTCAGTGGTGCGAGCGACGACGAGCTCCGCGCCCGCACGGGAGCCGAGATCGACTTCCTCCCGATCGAGGACCACGCGGCCTCCCTCCGCGACGACGTCGAACTCCTGGCGCGCACCCCGTACCTCTCGTCGTTGCAGGCGATCGCCGGCTTCCTCTACGACGTCGAGTCCGGCGTCGTCGGCGACGTCGTCCGCTGGGCCCGAGGAGGGTGACCGCCCGCAGCCGCGGAAACGGGAGATGTACAGTGAACCGACCCTCGACCAGGTAGGCGATGCCCCAGAGCCCGTTTGGGCCCCGCATCGGCGACGCCCACCCGGCAGCCGACAAAGGAGTGGCGATGCCAACCCCTGACCCAGCATCCAACGACTCCCGAAGCCAGGGGCCGGGCGGGCGCGGGCGGCTGCGCCGTCGACTCGTCATGGCCCTCGTGGGTGGCCTGGCGCTGGTGCCGGGCCTCGTCGCCGTCGCACCGGGCATCGCGGGCGCCGCCTACCCGGACAACCCGGCCCAGCCGGTCAATTTCGGCGACGCCAACTCGTACGGCCCCTCGGGCGGACTGCAGCTGAACGCGCCCGTCGTCGGCATGGCGTCGACCTCCACCGGCAACGGGTACTGGATGGTGGCCACCGACGGCGGCATCTTCAATTACGGCGACGCGCAGTTCTACGGCTCGGCCGGGAGCATCCCGCTCAACAAGCCCATCGTCGGCATGGCGGCCACGCCCGACGGGGGCGGCTACTGGCTCGTGGCCTCGGACGGCGGGATCTTCAACTACGGCGACGCGCAGTTCTACGGCTCGCGCGGTGGGCAGCCGCTGAACGCACCGATCGTCGGGATGGCAGCGACCGCCGACGGCAAGGGATACTGGCTCGTCGCCTCGGACGGCGGCATCTTCGCCTACGGCGACGCCGCCTTCTACGGCTCGCGCGGTGGGCAGCCGCTGAACGCACCGATCGTCGGCATGGCGACGACGCACGACGGCGGCGGGTATTGGTTCGTGGCGCGCGACGGCGGCATCTTCAGCTACGGCGACGCCTCGTTCATGGGCTCCATGGGCGGCCAGCCGCTCAACGCGCCGATCGTCGGCATGGCGAGTGCCGCGCAGGGCTATTGGATGGTGGCGTCCGACGGGGGCATCTTCAACTACGGCACCGCCTTCTACGGCTCACTGGGCGGCCAGCCCAACCCGAACCCGATCGTGGGCATGGCGGCGACGCCCGACGGTGGCGGGTACTGGATCCTGCCGAGCAGTCCCCCACCCGTGCCACCCACCCTTAGCCCGGGCGCCAGCGGCGCAGCTGTGTCGTCGCTCCAGCAACAGCTCTACACGCTGGGCTACTGGGTCGACACCACGGGCGGCTCGTTCGACGACAGCACCGAGCAGGCGGTCTGGGCGCTCCAGAAGGCGGCGGGCCTGCCCCGCGACGGCGTCGTCGGGCCCTCGACGTGGGCCGCGCTCGCGGCGGGCGTGCGCCCGACGCCGCGCCCCGAAGCGGGCTACGCCATTCAGATCGACCTCGAGGACGACCTCTTGATGGTCGTGAACAACGGCCAACTGATCTGGACGCTCAACACGTCGACGGGCGGGGGCTACACGTACACCGAGGACGGCCAGACCGACGTGGCCACCACCCCCACGGGGGTCTTCCAGACCTTCCGCACCGTGGACGGCACGGTGACCGACTCGCTGGGCACCCTGTGGATGCCGAGGTTCTTCTACGAGGGCTACGCCATCCACGGCGACAGCGAGGTGCCTCCGGTGCCCGTCTCCCACGGGTGCGCCCGCATCAGCAACGAGGCGATCGAGTGGGTCTGGGCCGCCAACATCGACCCGGTGGGAACGACCGTCTGGGTCTACTGACCCAGATCAGATGTCGTAGTAGAGCATGAACTCCCACGGGTGCGGCCGGAGCCGCACCGCGTCGATCTCGGCGGAACGCTTGTAGTCGACCCACGTCTCGATCAGGTCGGGAGTGAACACGCCGCCGGCCTTCAGGTAGTCGTTGTCGGCTTCGAGCGCGTCCATCGCCTCTTCGAGCGACGAGGGCACCTGGCCGATCTTGGCCAGCTCCTCGGCGGACATCTCGAAGAGGTCGTGGTCGACGGGCGGCGGAGGCTCGATCTTGTTGGCCACGCCGTCGAGCCCGGCCATCAGGAGCGCCGAGAACGCAAGGTACGGGTTGCAGCTGGGGTCCGGGCAGCGGAACTCGACGCGCTTGGCCTTGGGGCTCGGCGAGTACACCGGGATGCGGCACGCCGCGGAGCGGTTGCGCTGGGAGTACACGAGGTTCACCGGCGCCTCGAAGCCGGGCACGAGCCGCTTGTAGGAGTTCGTCGTCGGCGCGGCGAACGCGAGCACCGAGCGGGCGTGCTTGATGATCCCGCCGATGTACCAGCGCCCGATGTCGGAGAGGTTGGCGTACGTGCCCTCCTGGTGGAACAGCGGCTCGCCGCCGTTCCACAGCGAGGAGTGCACGTGCATGCCGGACCCGTTGTCGTCGAAGAGCGGCTTGGGCATGAACGTGGCGGTCTTCCCGGCCGCGAAGGCGACGCTCTTCACGACGTACTTGTAGAGCATCAGCTTGTCGGCCATGCGCAGCAGCGTGTCGAAGCGCATGTCGATCTCGGCCTGCCCGGCCGTGCCCACCTCGTGGTGCTGCACCTCGATCTCGATCCCCATCTTCTCCATCGTGAGGATCATCTCGGAGCGCAGGTCCTGGTAGTGGTCCATCGGCGGGACCGGGAAGTAGCCCTCCTTGTAGCGCGGCTTGTAGCCCAGGTTCGGGCCCTCGTCGCGGTCCGAGTTCCAGATCCCCTCGACGGAGTCCACCTCGTAGAACGCGGAGTGCTGGTCCTGCCCGAAGCGCACGTCGTCGAAGATGAAGAACTCCGCTTCCGGCCCGAAGTACGACGTGTCGGCGATCCCGGTCGACTTCACGTGCGCCTCAGCCTTCTTGGCCACGTAACGCGGGTCGCGGCTGTAGGGCTCGAGCGTCAGCGGGTCGTGCACGAAGCAGTTCAGGTTGAGCGTCTTGTGCTGGCGGAAGGGGTCGATCACCGCCGTCGAGGGGTCGGGCAGGAGGATCATGTCCGACTCGTGGATCTGCTGGAACCCCCGGATGGATGACCCGTCGAAGCCGAACCCCTCGCTGAAGCCGTCCTCCGTGAGGCCGTGGGCGGGAATCGAGAAGTGCTGCATGAGGCCGGGGAGGTCGCAGAAGCGAAGGTCGACGACTTCGACTCCCTCGTCCTTCACCAGTCGGACCACCTCGGCCGGGCTGCGCTCTTGCATGGTGGGTGTGCTCCTCTGCGATCTCGTCGGACAGCCGCCTGGTGCCCGGGGCCTATGAGAGTCACCTGAGTGCCTACCACAGCGCTCGTTCGCGATGCGCTGCAAATGCGCAGCTGAGAACCCGAATTCATCGAATTATTCACAGTCGACCGGACGCCGGGGCCGTCCGCGTTTTGGAGCGGCGGAACGGACACCGCGTGCCCCGGCCGCTCATGAAACTCGGCGTCCGGGCGGGCGCCCGAACCGAACGGCTGCTTGGGGGCGCGCCTTGCTACATTCGTTCTGCGCCGTGGGGGGCGTTCACCAGGTGGGGGTGAGCATGGCAGAGGCAAGCCGGCAACGGTACGGACGCCGAGCGTTCCTGATGCGCACCGGCGTGATCGGTGCGGCCATCGCACTCGTGGACATGCCGGCCCTCCTCGAGACGCGGCCGGCTGGTGCGGCCACGCCGGGCTTGAGCGACCTGGCGCCGATCTTCGACCTCTTGGCGCAGGACACGATCAACGGGCTCGTCGCGTTCGTGGTGCCAGGCCCCGACGCGTACTCGGTCGCGCAGGGCGAGTCGGACACCGCCCCGGGTGGATTGGCCGCCGACGGTACGGCGTTCATGCTCAACGCGCTCGACAACTTCTATCCGGTCCCCCAAGAGCCGCTCTTGCAGCTCGTGGCGGCGCTCACGACCGGGATCAACGCCAACCTGCCGTCCGTCCACGTGCCCGTGTTGTTGGACGACCTGGCCGACGAGCTCGACAAGGCGCTCCAGGTGTTGCTCGCCGGTGAGACGGCGGTCCCCTTGTCCTTGCTCGTCGCCCTGCTGCTCAACTTCGCGGCGACGCTGGTCGACCCGGCTGCGGTCCACGGGGACTTCCTGTCGCCCTTCTCCCGCCTGAGCTTCGCGGAGAAGACCAAGGCGTTCGCGCTTCTGGAGACCGAGGCGGCCGACGTCGCCGCGGCCATCGACGGCGACCTCACCGAGCCCGTCAAGGACTCCGTCTCGGGGCTGATCGAGTTCCTGGCCGGCGCGTTGGTCGAGTTCGCCGGCTTCGGCTGCTTCAGCGAGTTCGGCACGTTCGACGCCACGACGCGCACCGTGACGTCCACGCCGGTCGGCTGGAAACTGACGAACTATCTCGCCCTGGCGCCGAACAACCGGCCCGTCGAAGGCTGGGACGAATTGAAGGGGTACCTCGGCGGCGAGACCGCGGCGAGCGAATGACGACGAACGGGACAGGTCGGGAGGTGCGCGATGGCCGTTGACGTGATCGTGGTGGGTGCCGGGGGCGGTGGGCCCGTGGTGGCGAAGGAGCTCGCCGCGCAGGGCCTCGACGTGATCCTGCTCGAGGCCGGGCCGTTCTACAACGACCCCGAAACGGACTGGACGCATCTGGAGAACGACGCCAACAACCCGCTCACGGGGTACTTCCGGTTCGGTCCCGGCGACCGCTCGCAGCCGGCCTGGTACCGCGAGACCCCGCAGAACTCGTTCCTGTGGCAGCTCTCCGGGGTCGGCGGCACCACGCTGCACTACTACGGCAACTGCCCGCGGGCCATGCCCGGCGTCTTCATGGGCTACGACGGCGCCGACGCCGCGGACTACGACCCGCGCGTCTTCCCCTTCACGTACGAGGAGCTCATCCCTTACTACGAGTGGGTGGAGGCGACCCTCCCGGTGCAGACGGCGGCGGAGGGCACCAAGGAGGAGGTCTTCTTCTCGGGTGCGGCCAGCCTGGGCATCCCGCACAACACCAACAAGAACATCTCAACGCCCTCGTACCGGGCCCAGGAGAACGCGATCCTCCAACCGGGCGGGACCGCCGGGCGGACGACCGTGCCGCTCGGCCAGAACGTGGCCCCGGGGGGCACCGGCTGCACGTTCTGCGGCTACTGCTTCCAGGGCTGCAAGGAGCCGTTCGGCTCGCCGTTCAACCAGAAGGCGAAGCGCACGACGCTCGTGTCCTACGTGCCGATGGCGCTGACGGCCGGGCTGGCCGGGTCGTGGGCCCCGCACGGCAAGGCGGTCACGCTGATCCCCAACGCCTTCGCCACCAACATCGCCACCTCGACCGTCAACGGCGCCGTCCGGGCGACCGCCGTGACGTGGCGCGACACCAACAGCGGCGCCTCGACGACCGAGGAGGCACGCGTGGTCGTCCTCGCCGGCGGCACCACGGAGAACCCGCGCCTGTGGCTGAACAGCGGCCTGCCCAACCCGAACGACTGGGTGGGCCGGGGCTACACCGACCACTACTTCGACTGGCTCGTCGGCGTCTTCGAGACCGACACCTTCAGCTCGCGCGGCGTCGGGTCCTCCGCCCGGGTGGACTGGCCGGGGCACGGCGCGCTCGAGCAGGTGGGCCTCCCCCCGGCCATCCAAGCCTTCAGCCTGATGTTCTCCAACGCCGGCATGCAGGGCTACTACGACAACGGCGCCAACGCGGCCGATCTCGGGAGCCAGGGGCTCACCGACGCGGCCTGGGACGGCGTGCCGGGCCGGCCGATGGGGCTGGCGATGAAGAAGATCCTCGCCAACATCGACAAGCTCATCAACGTGCTCGTCATCACCGACGACGACGTCGAGCCGCAGAACCGGGTGTCGCTGTCGGCCCTGAACGCGGACGACAACGGGCCGGTGGCGAAGGTCGAGTTCCCGCGGGGCACGCGCTCGGCCCGCACCATCGCCAACCGCGAGTTCATGGCCCGCCGCGCCGGCGAGCTGCTCCGCGGGGCCGGCGCCACGCAGGTGGTCCGGCTGGACTGGCCACCGCTCATCCTGCACGTGCAGTCGACCATGCGCATGGGCACCTCCGACGCCGATTCGGTCCTCGACGAGAACGCCAAGTCACGCTTCGTCGACGGGCTGTACGTCGCCGACAACTCGGCCCTGGCCAACGCCTTGGGCGGGTCGAACCCCACCGTGACGTGCCAGGCCCTCGCCACCCGGACCGCCGAGATGATCCTCGTCAACGAGTTCGGCGGTGCGCCCTTCGTGGCGACCGGCTCGCCGACCGTCTCGACGGATCCCTCGATCACCGCCGCGCTCTCCTCGGTCGGTCTCTGAGAACCTGCCGCGGACGGGCCGCCGGCCCAGGGATGCGGCCAGAATGCACCCCATGGCCTACGCCAAGGGGCTCCACGAGGTAGCGGACGGCGTCTGGGCCTACCTGCAGCCGGACGGCGGGTGGGGCTGGTCCAACGCCGGGCTCGTGACCGGCGACGGCGTGTCCCTCCTCGTCGACACGCTCTTCGACCTCCGCCTCACCGCAGAGATGCTCGAGGCGATGCGACGCGTCACCCCCGCGGCGGACGACATCGGCACGGTGGTCAACACCCACGCCAACGGGGACCATTGCTACGGGAACGCGCTCCTGGCCGGCTCGGACATCATCTCCTCGGCGACGTGCGCCGAGGAGATGGGGCAGCTGCCCCCGTCCGCCATGGCGGGCGTCATGCGCGCCGCACCGTCGCTGGGGCCGGCCGGCGAGTTCCTGGCGCGCATCTTCGCACCCTTCAGCTTCGACGAGATCCCCGACGTGCCGCCGACCACGACCTTCGAGGACCGGCTGGACCTCTCCATCGGAGGCCGCCGCGTGACGTTGCTCGAGGTGGGGCCGGCCCACACCGGCGGCGACGTCGTGGTCCACCTGCCCGACGACGGCGTCGTCTTCACCGGCGACATCCTCTTCCACGGCGGTCACCCGATCGTCTGGGCGGGCCCGGTGGCGAACTGGGTCGCCGCCTGCGACCGGGTGCTGGCGCTCGGCGCCGCCGTCATCGTCCCGGGGCACGGACCGCTGGCGACGCCCACGGCGGTCGCCGACCTGAAGGGCTACTTCGAGTACCTCACCTCCGAGGCACGGGTGCGTCACCAGGCCGGCATGTCGGCGTTGGACGCCGCGCGGGACATCGACCTCGGTCCCTACGCCGGCTGGGGCGAGGCCGAGCGCGTCGTGGCCAACGTGCGCGCCCTCTACCGGGATTTCGGCGACGACTCCCCCACCGACGTCCTCACCGTCATGGGCGAGATGGCCGAGCTGGCCGCCCGTCCCGGGCCGACCGCCTGAGCGGCGACCGCCCGGCGCAGGTCAGCCTCGGGCAGGACTAGGCCGTGCCTGAGGCGGGTACACAACAGGGGTGGAAACGTGTGCCGTCGTCGGCAGGGTCGGAGGCCGGTACCGCCTCAACGGGTTGCTCGGCGAGGGTGGCATGGCCAGGGTGTTCGACGCCTTCGACGAACGTCTCGAACGTCCGGTCGCCGTGAAGGTCCTGCGGCCCGAGACCGGGGCCCTCCCCGGGATGTGCGCGCGCTTCCAGCAGGAGGCGCGCATCTCCGCGCGCCTGGTCCATCCGAACATCGTGGCCGTCCTCGACTACGGGGAGGACGGCGCCGCGTCGTATCTGGTGATGGAGCGGCTGCCCGGCCACACGCTCCGCGACGAGATCGCCCGCGGGCCGCTCACGACGGCGCGTGCCCTCACGCTCACGAACGAGACGCTCACGGCCCTCGCCGCGGCGCACAAGTGCGGCGTCCTGCACCGGGACATCAAGCCGAGCAACATCCTGCTCGACGAGAACGGCCACGCCGTGATCACCGACTTCGGGATCGCCAAGAGCTTCGACGTCCGCGCCGGGGCCGACCCGACGATCGACCTCACCATGACGGGCGTGGTGCTCGGCACCCCGGGCTATCTCGCGCCGGAACGACGGGACGGCCACCCCGCCACCGTCCAGAGCGACCTGTACTCCGTCGGAGCCCTGATGGTCGAGGCGCTCTGCGGTCGGCGACCGGTGCCGGGCGCCGCGGTCGACCCCGACGTTCCGCCCGAGCTGCAGCAGATTGCCTTGCGCGCGCTCGTGACCGACCCGCGCCAGCGGTTCGCCTCGGCCGACGAGATGCGCCAGGCGCTCCGGGCGGTCGGGCGCACCCCCGTGCCGGCCGCCGCCGGCGCGGACACGACCCGACAGGTCGCAGCCGCGACCGCCGCCTTCCCCCCGACCTCCGTGTTCCGCGCGCCGCCGGCGCCGCCCCGGCACGCCCGCAAGCCGCGCTGGTTCCGTTACCTCCTCCCCGGCCTCGCCGCCGCCGTCGTGGCCGTGCTGCTCCTGCTGGTCGTCTTCGAGGGTGGTCAGCCGACGTCGCCGTCCGCCTCGTCGACGTCGCGCACCGCGGCCGTCGTCCATCCGTCGCCGAGCGTGGCGCAGGCCACCGCCATCAAGCGCGTGGCGGCGTCACTCGCCGGCGGGGGCCTTCCGGGGGACCGTGCCCTCGCCTCGTCCCTCGACGCGACGGCCGCCGCGAAGCCGGGGGTCCGGCGGGAGTCCGCCGCGCAGGCGTCACTGAACCTGGCGGGTGTCCTCCTCGCCGGCGAGGGCATCTCGCAGCAACAGTTCCAGGACGTCGCCGGCGTGTTGCAGGCCACCGGAGCAACCGTGCCGACCACCACCACCACCACCACGACCACGACGACCACCACCACGGTGCCCTCGACCGTCCCGACCCCGCCGGTCCGAGGTGACCACAAGGACCACGGCGGCCTCGGTAGCGGTCCGCTCGGTGGCCCCGCCGGGAACACCGGCGACGTGGGCAGCACCGGCATCGGCCCGGGCTTCGGCGGATAGCCGCCCCGTCGGCCCGCCGTGCCCCGAAGCGGCGGGTCCCGGCGAACCGCCGCCCGACCCCTTGGTACGCTGCGCCGCCGAGGCAGGAGCCGAGAGCACATGATCGGGACAATCGGGACCTTGAGCACGCACACGCCGCAGAGCGTCCGGCGATGACGTCGCACACCGACTTCGACGCCGAGGCCCTGCGGGAGAAGTACCGGCTCGAACGCGACAAGCGGTTGCGATCCGACGGCAACGCGCAGTACGTCGAGATGGCGGGCCGCTTCGCGGAGTACCTCCATGACCCCTACGTCGACCGGGTCGACCGACCCGCCCTCCACGACGACGTCACGGTGGCGATCATCGGGGGCGGCTTCGCCGGCCTCGTCACCGCGGCCCGCCTGACCGAAGGCGGGATCGACGACATTCGCATCATCGAGAAGGGCGGGGACTTCGGGGGTACCTGGTACTGGAACCGGTATCCCGGCGCGCAGTGCGACGTCGAGTCCTACGTCTACCTCCCCCTCCTCGAGGAGACCTCGTACGTCCCGTCGGAGAAGTACGCCCACGCCCCCGAGATCCTCGAGCATTGTCGCCGCATCGCCACCCACTTCGACCTGTACTCCCGGGCCTGCCTCTCCACCGAGGTCACCGGCATCGAGTGGGATGCCACGCGGCGACGCTGGACGATCCGCACTGATCGCGACGACGTCATGTCGGCCCGGTTCCTCGTCATGGGGAGCGGGCCACTGCACCGCCCGAAGCTGCCGGGCATCCCGGGCCTCGAGACGTTCGGCGGGCACACCTTCCACACCAGCCGGTGGGACTACACGTACACGGGAGGGGACTCGAATGGGGGCCTCGCCGGCCTGCACGACAAGCGCGTCGCGATCATCGGGACGGGTGCGACCGCGGTGCAGGTCGTTCCGCACGTCGCCGACGCCGCGGCGGAGCTCTACGTCTTCCAGCGCACGCCCTCCTCCATCGATGTGCGCGGCAACCGGCCGACCGACCCGTCGTGGGCGGCCGGCCTCGCCCCGGGTTGGCAGAAGGAGCGCATGGAGAACTTCACGCTTCTCACCTCCGGCGGGATCGCCGAACAGGACCTGGTGATGGACGGATGGACCGACATCATCGGCAAGCTCCTGACGAGGTTGCGCGAGCGGGACCCGGCCGACGCGGCGAGCGGTGACATCGGGGCGGTCCTCGAGCTGGCCGACTTCGAGAAGATGGAGCAGATTCGCGCCCGGGTCGACACGGTCGTACGCGACGCCGACACCGCGGAGGCGCTGAAGCCGTGGTACCGGCAGTTCTGCAAGCGGCCGTGCTTCCACGACGACTATCTCCAGGCGTTCAACCGCGACAACGTCTCACTCGTCGATACCGACGGACTGGGCGTCGAGCGGATCACCACCCGGGGGGTCGTCGTCGCCGGGCGAGAGTACGAGGTGGACTGCATCATCTTCGCCACTGGTTTCGAAGTCGGGACCGCGTACACGAGGCGGTCGGGCTACGACGTCGTCGGGTCGGACGGCACCACGCTCTCGGAGCACTGGACGGACGGCATGCGCTCCCTGCACGGCATGCACGTCCACGGCTTCCCGAACATGTTCGTCCTCGGTCACACCCAGGGCGGGTTCACCGTCAACTATCCGCACCTGCTCGACGAGGCGAGCCGCCACGCGTGCCACATCATGCGCCACGCCATCGACGACGACCTCGTCGTGGAGGCGACCGAGGAGGGTGAGGCGGAGTGGTTGCAGACGCTGGCCGAGTCGGCCCGCGACTTTCGCGCCTTCCAGGAGCAATGCACCCCGGGCTACTACAACAACGAGGGGCAACCCGCGTCGGGGGGATTCCTCGGGACGTCCTACGGCCTCGGCCCCATGGCCTTCTTCAAGCTCTTGGAGAACTGGCGCAGCGACGGGACGTTCGTCGGCCTCGAGCTGACCCGCTGACCAGCGGCACCGAGAGCCGCTGCACGTGAACGTCCCCGCGCTGGTGCTGGAGGCACCCCGGACGCTGCGCCGGCGCGAGTTCCCGCGCCCAGCGATCGGCGACGACGACGCCCTGCTCCGGGTCGAAGCGTGCGGGCTGTGCGGCACGGACCACGAGCAGTTCTCGGGGCAGTTGTTCGGGGGCTTCGCCTTCATCCCCGGGCACGAGAGCGTCGGCGTGATCGAGGAGATCGGGCCGGCGGCCAGCGCACGGTGGGACGTGGCGGCCGGCGACCGCGTCGCGGTGGAGGTCTTCCAGGCCTGCCGAGCGTGCACATCGTGTGTCGCGGGTGACTACCGCCACTGCCGCCATCACGGCATCGGCGACTCGTACGGCTTCGTCCCGGCCGATACTGCCCCCGGTCTGTGGGGCGGGTACGCCCGCTACCAGTACCTGAGCCCGGACAGCATGCTGCTGAAGGTGCCCGACACGCTGGACCCCGTGACGGCGACGCTCTTCAACCCCATGGGTGCCGGCGTCCGTTGGGCCGCCACGCTGCCCGAGACCAAGCCGGGCGACGTCGTGGCGATCCTCGGGCCCGGGATACGCGGGCTGTGCTCTTTGATCGCGGCGCGCGCCGCGGGCGCCGAGTTCATCATGGTCACGGGGGCCGGGCCGCGTGATCAGGCCCGGCTCCAGACCGCGCACGAGTTCGGGGCCGACCTGGTGGTCGACGTCACCGAGGAGGATCCGGCCCGTGCGCTCCGCCGCGCCATCCGGCGCGGGGCGGACGTCGTCGTCGACGTCACGGCGAAGTCGCCCGCCGCCTTCGACCAGGCGCTCGGCATCGTCCGGGGCGAGGGCACGATCGTCGTGGCCGGGATCCGGGGAGGGCCCATGCCGGCAGGCTCCAATATGGATCTACTCGTCTACAAAGAGATCCGGCTCATCGGCGTCCTCGGCGTCGACGTGGCCGACTACGAGCGGGGTCTGGAGCAGCTCGCCCAGAGTGACCTTCCGCTCGCGTCCATCGACCGCGGCACCGCGGGCTTCGACGGTTTGCCAACCCTATTGGGGGCGTTGGCCGACGGCGAGCCTGGTACACCGATGCACGCCGTCTTCGTGCCCGACTGAGGGCGGCAAGCTCCATCTGGTCCATACTGCGGAGGGCATTCGCCGTAGCAGTCCAGGTCGTAGGAGGGTTGATGAAGAAGGTCGTGATTCTCGGTGCCGGCTTCGCCGGGCTGGAGCTGGCCACGCGGCTTTCGCAGGACGTCCCCGACGAGGTCGACGTCACGATCATCGACGGCAGCGATGCGTTCGTGTTCGGCTTCTCCAAGCTCGACCTCATGTTCGGTCGCGCCGATCTCGAGGCGGTGCGACTCCCCTACGCCAGGATCGACAAGCCGAGCGTGCGCTTCGTCCGCGAGACGATCACCGCCATCGACCCGGAGCGTCGTCGCGTCGTGACGAACGGCGGCACCTACGACCCCGACATCCTCGTGGTGGCGCTCGGCGCCGACGTCGACCCCGCGGCAACGCCGGGCGTGGTCGAGGAGGGAACCGAGTACTACTCCGTCGAAGGGGCCAATCGGGTCCGGGCCATCCTGCCCACCTTCGAGGGGGGCGACGCCATCGTCGGGGTCCTCGGGCCCTTCTTCAAGTGCCCGGCCGCGCCGTTCGAGACCGCGATCATGCTGCACGACTATCTCGAGAAGCGGGGGCGGCGGGACGCCAGCACGATCAAGGTCATCAGCCCGATGCCCAAGCCGATCCCGATCTCGGATCAGGCCTCCAACGGCATCTTGAAAGCATGCGAGGAGCGGGACATCGGCTGGTGGCCACAGACCCGCACCACCGCGCTCGACCCCGCCACGAAGACCGCCACGCTCAGTGACGGGCGGACCATCCCCTATTCGTTGTTCCTCGCCATCCCGGTGCACCGGGCGCCCAGGGCGGTGGAGGAGTCGGCACTGGTCGAAGAGGACGGATGGATCGCCGTGGACCACCAGACGTTCGCCACGAAGTTCGAGAACGTCTACGCCGTCGGCGACATCACGAGCGCCCCGGTTCCCCGCGTCGGCGTCATGGCCGAGGGCGAGGCGGACACGCTGGCCGACGTGCTCGTGCACCAACTCCGCGGCGGCGCCGCCCCCGAGCCGTTCAAGGGCAAGGTGACCTGTTACATCGAGTTCGGCGGCCCCAAGGTGGCGCGCTTCGAAGGCGACTTCCTGAGCGGACCGAAGCCCGTCGGTACCTTCACAGAGGCGTCGGAGGAGATCGCCGCCTTGAAGGTGGAGTTCGGAGCCAGCCGGCGCCGACGCTGGTTCGGAATGAGCTGACGCTGCGGACAACTCGGCGTCACCGTGTCCCGAACATTCGATGCCAGGTGCGACGTCGCCACGAAGATGTCACTACTCGTGCAACCAACTCGCCGCGCCACTCGGTCAGCCGCGCGCCCGTCGAGACCGTGAAACTCGAGTTTGGACGATCAACCGGCGCCTGAGCCCCAGAGCTCCGCCGTCCACGCCGCCCCACGTTCGCCCATGATCCGCCCACTGCGCGCCTCGAGGTGCCGGTAAATCTGCTTCTTACCTTGGACAGTTCCCCGACGGTGTTATTACTTCGTCAATCCTCGCTGCCCGAATGCCCCGGCGCCGTAGCCAGCAGTACGATGTGCGGACATCCAGAGTGCGGCCTCAGCCGCCGGAGAACTTCTTGTCTTCCCTTGTAGCAACACTGCCCGGCGCCCAGGCCCTCGGCCCGCCTCGCCCCGTCGCGCTGACCTTCCAGGGCGTCACCCATCGCTACGGCTCCCGCATTGCGCTCGACGGGCTGGACCTGGAAGTCGGCCAGGGTGAGGTGCTCGCGCTCCTCGGGCCGAACGGAGCGGGGAAGTCCACCACGATCTCTGCTCTGCTCGGTCTCGTGCGGCCCCAGGTTGGTCGCGTCGAGGTCCTCGGCACCGATCCACGGCGGGCGGTGGCGGACGGCCGCGTCGGTGCGATGCTCCAATCAGGCTCCGGGATCGGCCTGCCACCCGGCGTCCGTGTCGGGGACGCCCTCGACTTGGTCCGGCGGCTCTACCGGCGGCCGGCGCGCCGCGCACAGATCATCGAACGCGCCGACATCGGTGCGCTCCTTCGTCGGCGCACCGACCGCCTCTCGGGTGGCCAAGCGCAGCGCGTCCGCTTCGCCATCGCGATCGCAGGCGACCCCGAGATCGTCTTTCTCGACGAGCCGACCTCCGCGATGGACGTGGAGTCGCGGCAGGGCTTCTGGCGGATGATGCGAGATTTCGGCGACGAGGGTCGCACGGTCCTCTTCGCCACCCACCATCTGACCGAGGCGGACGACATCGCCGACCGCGTCGTGGTGCTCAACCACGGCAAGGTCGTCGCGGACGGCCCCGGCGCCACCATCAAGGCGGCCGTGGCCACCAAGCGGCTCCGCTTCGTCACCGACATACCGAACCGCGCGGAACTGTCCGAGCTCGATGGCGTCACGGAGATCGACATCTGTGGCACGGGCGTCTCGATCGACTCGCTCGATGCCGACGCCACCATCAGGGACCTGGTCGGTCGGCGCGTCCCATTCAGCGACCTCGAGATCACCGGAGCCGGGCTGGAGCAGGCCTTCGTGGCCCTCACCGGGTGCGACTCCGTCAAGGCGGCGCTGGCGCTCATGTCGGTCCCCGCCCCGACCGCAAACAGATCCGGAGGAGTCGGCGGGTGACCGACCTTTCGATTGCTCCGCCGGACCTCTCCGATGGGCTCAACCTGCGCGGCCCTGGGGACGCGGATCACACGCCCCGTGACGGCTGGCACGGCCGCTTCACGCCCCTGTGGGCCTACGGCCGCTTCGAGGTCGGGCGCCTGTTGCGGAGCTGGAAGTTCCTCGCCATTACGGTCGGCTTCCCCGTCATCTTCTACATGCTCTTCCTGAGTGACCGAACGGCTGGGCGCGTCGTCGACGGCACCGTGCCCTGGCGTGTCTACCTCATGGTCTCGATGTGCTCCTTCGGGGCGCTGGTCGCAGCCCTCAACGCCGGCGGCACTCGACTCTCGATGGAACGAGCCTCGGGATGGGCCCGCCAACTGCGGATCACCCCGATACCGGCGTGGTCGTATGTGGCCACCAAGGTCGTCGCCAGCATGCTCGTCGTGCTCCCCGTGATCGTGTTGGTGGAAGCGGTCGGTGCCGGCTTCGGCGGCGTCCGCCTGGCCGCCGGGACATGGATCAGCCTCACGGTCCTGCTCTGGGCCACGTCGCTCCCGTTCGCCGTACTCGGCGTCTTCATCGGTTTCGTCGTGGCGACCGAGGCCGCCTTTCCCGTTGTCACTGGCCTCATGTTCGTGCTCGGTTACTTCGGAGGCCTCTTCAACCCGGTTGACGAAATGCCGGGTTGGCTCCAGTTCGTCGCTCACCTCACGCCGAGCTACCACCAACTCGCGCTGGCCCTCGCGTCTCTCGACGGCCAGACGCTGGCGCTCAGCCATTGGCTGGTCCTGGCCGGCTACGTCGTCGTCCTTGGATTGGCCATCGTGTGGAAACACCGGGTCGAAGAGGCCCGCGGGCTCGCCTGACCCACCTTCACGGCAGAGTCGAGAATCAGAACAAGGACGCCGGCAAGCCCATCACCACTGCCTCAAGGCTGATCCACCTCATCCACTGCTGACGTGGAGAGCAGCAGTCTTTCGAGAGGCTGATCTTGACCGAGAGGTCGATCACCGGATTCCTTGAAGAACTGCCAGCGGCCGCCACCGCTCCGTTTGGCCTCGTACATCGCGCTGTCTGCGTTATTGAGGAGATCATCCGACGCAAGAGTGGAGTCTCCATCGATCGCGACGCCGATGCTCAGTGTCACTTCTACTGTCCCGACCGACAAGGTAAAGGGCGCGTGGAACGAATCGATGGCTCGCTGGGCGATCATCGTCGCCTGCGAGATTTCATCCAGCCCGTCGCACAGGATCACGAATTCGTCGCCTCCCAACCTCGCCAGGATGTCCGAGGGTCGCATGAGTCCCGTCAGACGGTCGGCCACGGCCACGAGGAGTTCATCTCCTACCCGGTGGCCAAACGCGTCATTGACGCGTTTGAAATGGTCGATGTCACAGAAAAGGACCGTCGTGAACTTTCTCCATCGGAAGTCTCTCCGCAGAGCATGGTCGAGGAATTCAAACAGCAACACCCGATTCGCCAATCCAGTCAAAGGATCATGCAGGGCGGCTTCGCGTAAGCGTATTAGCGAGGCTTCGAGCTCGGAACGCGCGCCAGCGTTAATGAGGTAAGCGGCAGCGACGTCGGCCAGGGTCTGGGCCGACTTCAAACAAGAAGTCTCCAATGGCCCGGGGGTGTTTCGGTACAGGTCGAGGGCTCCGAGTCGGCCGGTGCCGTGACGAAGTGGAAACGCGAAGACTGCGACCAGTCCCTCCCCGATCGCCCCCTGCGTGAACTCGGGAAAGCGGGTCTCTTCCCTCGTGTCCTCCACGCATACCGGTTGACCACTCGCGTAAGCGTCCATGCAGGGGCCCTGGCCGAGATCGGATTGCAGCCGTTCATAGTTCATCGCGGCGCCGTTGGAGGCGGCGATATACCGCGGACTTCCGCCGGGCGAAATGAGTGCGACCCCGGCCCCGTCCACTGGCATCACTTCGACGATACGCCCAACCAAATGGTCGAGGATGCCCTGGATCGGGAAGTCGGTCAGCATCGTGCGAGCAAACTCGCTCAAAATATCTGCGAGTTGCTCACTGTCCATCTTCGGATCCCCTCGCTGGCAACGATTGAGCCGCGGGGTCCAGGCGGAGCAATCGTCATGATAGCGGTCGTTGCGCCTCACAAAAAGGCCTTTTTTCACCGGTCACCTGCCGGACGGAGTCGGTGTCTTCCAGGCAAGCCAGTAGGGTGCGGAACAGCATCTCAGGGTCCATCTGACGATGGCCGGCTCCGATTGAGCGCAGCCCTCTGCGACAGGAACCATCAGTGACTCATTGGATCGGCCAGGACCGCGGAACGCGCTCCTCCCGAAAACGGAATTAGCGAAATGCCCGGCGAGAGGCTCGCCCGGATCTTGGCGGAGCTCGAGGCCACGAGCACCGGCAATGAGTTGCCCACACGCCTGTGCCAGGTAACCACCGAGGTGGTTGGCGTCAGCGGAGCTGGGGTCATGCTCATGTCTGGCGACGTGCCGCAGGGATCGCTCTGCACCACCAACAGTGTCAGCAGCCTGATCGAGGAGCTGCAGTACACCTTGGGGGAGGGCCCGTGCGTCGATGCGTATCAACTCGACCAGGTCGTCCTCGAACCCAATCTGGCCCAACCGCACGTGCCTCGGTGGCTCGCCTTCACCCCTCCGGCCGTCGAGGCGGGGGTGCGTGCAGTGTTCGGTTTCCCTTTCCGCGTCGGTGCAGCTCGTCTCGGCGCACTCAACCTTTACCACGACAAGCCAGGCGAGCTCAGCACCGAGAAACATGCTGACGCGTTGGTAATGGCTCAGGTCATCGCTCACTGGGTGCTCGATCGTCAGGCGTCAACATCGCCCGAAGCGGTGGAACGCCTCCTCGAATCCGGTGCGGATTTTCACTTCGTCGTGAACAATGCCGCGGGCATGGTCTCAGTCCAAGCGGGGGTGAGCATCACTGAGGCGCTGATTCGCCTACGCGCGGCCGCATTTTCCGAGAACCGATTGGTTCGAGACGTCGCCCTCGATGTCGTAAACCGCCGTCGCAGATTCTCGGGAGAGGGACCAGAATCCGTCTAGGAGCAGGCCTATCATCTAACCGAAGAACCCCGACAGAGATGTTCCTATCCTTAGGGGATCAAGACGGGACCGGGAGGGACCGTGGAGTCATCAAGAGACCAAGAAATAGTCCACTCGCTCGTTGAAATCGCTGACAACCTCATAGATGATTTCGACGTCGTCGAACTGCTGACGGTATTGACACAACGATGCGTGAAAGTCCTCGGATTCTCGGCCGCAGGCGTCATGCTGGCGTCGCCGCCGGGTGAGCTGCGCCTAGGTGCCTCCTCGAGCGATGCGATGCAGGTCGTTGAGCTGTTCGAGCTGCAGGCCAACGAGGGCCCCTGCCTCGACGCCTTTCGCACCGGGCAACGGGTTGATTGCCAAAACCTTGACGAAGGTACGGAGCGCTGGCCACAGTTCGCCGCGGTGGCGTACGCAGCGGGGTTCCGATCCGTGTTCGCCCTACCGCTTCGGCTCCGCGATACGACCATCGGTGCCTTGAATCTCTTCAGCGTCGAAGGAGCGCCGATCGACGAAAATGAACTGATCGTGGCGCGGGGATTTGCCGACCTTGCCGCCATCAGCATCCTCCAACATGGGGCCGCCTCCGAAGTCCGACGAGTCAACGAACAGCTCACTCAGGCGCTCGAGAGCCGGATCGTGATTGAACAGGCCAAGGGCGTCATCGCTGAACGAGCTGGGATCCCATTGCCTGACGCCTTCTCGCGACTCCGGTCCTATGCCCGCTCCCATCGGCTTCCGCTCGCCGATGTCGCGCGAGCCGCGATCGACGGGACCCTCGAACAGGCAGCCTGGTCGGAACAGACGCCACCCGACGCCTGAGCGGCCCGGTTGCCGGCTCGGCGCGCCGCCAAGACCCCAACGGTGCGACGCGTCAAGGCCGTTCTCACGTAGCTCAATCAGGCGGAACCTGCTGTTACTTCGGGCGGGCCGCAGGTGACTCGAATCTGACCCCTTGCGCCTCGTGCCGGCTGACGAAGTTCGCGGCGTCTGACACCTCTCACTCGCAGGCTCGACTCCGGCCGAAGGCATCACGGATTGCAGTGGCGAGCGACGAAAAGTCCTTGCGCAAAACACCTTGCCCGGGACTATGGTGCCGAGCGAGCGAAAACCCAGGCGGCGATAGGAGAACCAAGTGCCTTACCGCAAGCTCTGGGTAGCAGCGATCGTCATGTCGCTTCTCGCAGTCGGACCGTTGGTGGCATCGGCAGCCACGACCGATTCCGGGTCCACGGGCCCCACGGCGCTCAGCCCCGCACAGGCCGCGGCGCTGTCGACCAACGTCAACCAGCGTGTGATTGTCGTGTTGAAGGACCAGCTCCCGAACGCGCCAGCTTCACCCCAGGACGTCGGGACCAGGCGAGCCGACGAAGCAAGCGAGCAGAGCCCGATCCTTGCCCAGATGAGCGAGACCAAGGCGCAAAACGTCCACTCCTACACAACCATCAATGCGGTCGCCGCCACCGTCTCTTCCGGCGAAGCATCCCAGCTGACGTCCAATCCGGCCGTAGCTGAAGTCGTCCCCGACCAGATCATCAAGCTGGCGCCGCTGGCCGAAGCGCCCAGCACCGGAACGGCCGCCGCAGGCCGGTCGCCCGTCGCGACCACCTGCTCCTCGAACTCGAGCCAGCCGGAGCTCGAGCCACAAGCGCTCAGCGCGATCCATGCCGACTCGAGCGATCCCAACGCGCAGACGGCCCGCTCACTGGGAATCACCGGCTCCGGCGTCAAAGTGGCGTTCATCGCGGACGGGCTCGACACGACGAACCCCGATTTCCAACGGAACCCGGCCTACGCCAATGCGGGTTCTCCCGCCGGCACCCCGGTGTTCACGGACTACAAGGACTTCAGCGGCGAGGGGACCGGCGTCGCCACCGGTGGCGGGGAGGCGTTCCTCGACGCCAGCTCCATCGCTGCCCAGGGCAACGAGGTCTACAACATCAGCAACTACAGCGCGCTGCCCCTCAACCGGCCGTGCTACATCCGCATCGAGGGCGTTGCCCCGGGCGCCAGTCTGGTCGGTCTGGACATCTTCGGAGCGGAGGACGCCGGATTCAACTCCTCCTTCCTCCAAGCCATCGACTACGCGGTTTCGGTCGACCATGTCAACGTCCTCAACGAGTCACTCGGCAACAACTACTTCCCCGACGACCAGGCCAGCCTGGACCTGATCAAGCAGGCCAACGACTCCGCTGTCGCCGCCGGGACGACGGTCACCGTGTCCAGCGGTGACGCCGGTGTCACGAACACCATTGGCACGCCGGCCTCGGACCCGAACGTGATTTCCGCCGGTGCGTCGACCACGTACGAGACACCGGCCCAGATCGGTTACGGCGGTTTCCAGTTCCCCAAAGTCACCGGCTACCTGAACAACAACATCAGCGCACTCAGCTCGAGTGGCTACCAGCAAGATGGGTCCACCATCTCTCTCGTCGCGCCCGGCGAAATCAATTGGGCCCTGTGCTCCACCGACACGGCGATGTACAGCGAATGCACCGATCTGGCGGGACAGCCCTCCCCGATTCAAGAGAGCGGGGGGACCAGCGAATCGGCTCCGCTGACGGCAGGCACGGCCGCGCTCGTCATCCAGGCCTACGCCAAGACCCATGCAGGCGCCGACCCGACTCCGGCGCTCGTGAAGCAGATCCTGACCAGCACGGCCGACGACATCAGCGCCCCGGGCGATCTGCAGGGTTCTGGCCTGCTCGACGCCTATCGCGCCGTCGTGGCGGCCGAGTCGTATGGCGCCACCGCACCGGCCAACACGCCCGACACGCTCTTGGAGAGCACCACGCAGTTCAACGCGGTGGCGCCCGCCGGCACGCCCGAGAACCTCACCGAGAACCTCACCAACCTCGGCACCACGAGCGAGACGGTCAACCTGTCCAGCCGGACGCTCGGGGCCTACACCCCGATCAAGACGGCCAAAGTCACCTTGAGCGATACCACCAGCCCGAAGAGCATCGACTACCAGGGAGTCACCGACAACTACGAGGTGGTGCAATTCGTTGTCCCGCCGCGGACCGACCGGTTGAACGGATCGATCGCCTTCCAAGGCGCTTCGAGCGCCCTGACGGCCCGAGTCCGGATGAGCCTGGTCGATCCCGATGGAAGGCTCGCCGACTACTCACTCCCGCAGGGCGTGGGCAATTACGGCGACGCCCAGGTGGCCGACCCGGCTCCCGGTCTGTGGACGGCGTACATCTGGAGCCGCGACTCCGCCAACGGAGGCACGACGGGACCCGTCCTCTTCGGAGCGAGCGTCGCCGACTACGCCAGCTTCGGCACCGTCAGCCCACCGTCACTCACCATCGCCCCTGGGGCGACCGGGGCCGTCGCTCTGACGGTCCAGACACCGGCGCAACCGGGCGATACTGCCGGATCTCTCGTCGTCTCCTCGCCCTCGCAGACGGCCTTGGCCATCCCGGTGACGCTGCGCTCGCTGGTGCCGACGGGACCCACCACCTTTAGTGGCGACCTGACCGGTGGGAACGGCCGGGCATCCTTCACCGGGGTCACGGACTACTACCAGTTCAACCTGCCTGCAGGAGACCCAGAGATCAACGCTTCCGTCACGTTGGCCAACAACCCCGACAACCAGTTCTATGTCTGGCTGATCGACCCGTCCGGTCAGTCCCAGGCCTTCCAGAGCAATGGCCTCGTCACCGAGGACAGCTCAGGCAACCTGAGCTACACCAACAGCCTCGGTGCCAACGTGCACGTCATCAACCCAACGGCGGGACTGTGGACGATGATCATCACGTTCGCACCGACGGTCTCGGGAGCCGCACTCAGTGAGCCGTTCCAGGTATCGCTCGACCAACGGGCCCCGGTCGTCTCGACGTCGAAGCTGCCGGCGAAGATAAGTGCGACGCGCCCTGCTGTCGTCGACGTGCACGTGGTCAACACCGGCACCGCGCCCGAGGCGTACTTCATCGACGGCCGTACGGACGCGCTCGCAAAGTACAACCTGCCCGCCTTGGACTCCGCACAGGCCACGGTCCCGTTGAGCGTCACGGGCAACATTCCGTTCTACCTGGTGCCGAGTGAAGCGACATCGATCTTGGGAACGGCGACCACCAATGGCACGGAGCCGATCCAGTTCGACATGGGGGCGCCCACCGGCGACCCCGACGTCGCATCGGGCCAGGGTCTCAGCGTCGCCGCCTCGGTGAATGGCCTCCCGGTCTCGGCCGGAGAGTGGGACATTGCGCCGGACGTGGTCGGACCGTTCGGGACGGGCGCCGCGGCGCCGGAGTCCGTGATGACGTCGCTCACAGCGACGACGGCGGCGTTCGACCCAGCCGTCACCTCGGGGACCGGCGACCTGTGGCAGGCCGCCATCGGCGCCCCGCTCACCGTCACGCCGGTCGTCGTCCAGCCGGGGCACAGTGCCGTCATCCCGGTGACGATCACCCCGAGAGGAGCTCCCGGCTCGACGGTCTCGGGCGTGCTCTACCTCGACGACGACAGCCTGTTCTCCCTTTACGGAACGCTCGCGCCCAATGCCAACAACGTTGCCGCCATCCCCTACTCGTACACCATCCCCCGCTGAGCAGAACACAAGAACACCGCTGGCCAACGGGCTTGGTGCTCGGGCGTCAGGGCGGCTGAGAAGGCGTACCGAATCGGAAGGCCTGCGGCTCCGAATTCCGATGAGCCGGTAACCGAGTGGGCCGTAGAGGACTCGAACCTCTGACCCCTTGCGCGTCATGCAAGTGCGCTACCAACTGCGCCAACGGCCCGTGGAGGGGAACCTTACCACCGGGCCATTTCCCCACTCCCCCAACGAGGGGCGTCGCCGCAGCTCAGCGCCACCGTGCTCTCTAGAATCGGAACCGTGACGGCGACCCCAGGGACTTCGACCACTTCGACGAGCCCAGGGCCGCAGATGGATGAGCACCTGCGTCGGATCGCCGAGGACGGCTACACGATCCTGCCCGACGCCATCGAGCTGCAGTTCATCGACGAGATCGACGCAGCGCTCCTCAAGCTCGAACGCGACCTCGGCACCGTCCCGGCGGAGAATCTCTTCGAGGGCCTGCACACGATGCGCGTCTACAACCTCCTCGTCCACGGCGAGACGTTCCAAAAGATCCCGCTCCACCCCAACGTGCTGCCCGTCGTCGAGGGCGTGCTGGACCCGGGTCTGCTCATCTCTTCCCTCTCCTCCATCGCCATCGGACCCGACGAGCAGGCCCAGCCGATCCACGCGGACGACCAGCTGATCCCGTTGAAGAGGCCACACATACCGATCATCTGCAACACCATGTGGGCGATCACCGACTTCACCGAGGAGAACGGCGCCACCCGGCTGGTGCCGGGAAGCCATCTCCGCGACGAGCCTCCGAATCCGCTCGAGCGCTACGAGACGATCCCCGCCGAGATGCCCAAGGGCAGCGTCCTCGTCTGGGTCGGCAGCCTCTGGCACGGCGGCGGGGCCAACAGGACGAACCAACGACGCGTCGGCATCGCCATGAACTACTGCGCCGGCTACATCCGCCAGCAGGAAAACCAGCAGCTCGGTGTGCCACCCGCGCTGGTCCGGACGTTCCCCCGACGCCTCCAGGAGCTCGTCGGCTACTCCGTCTACAACGGACTCGTCGGGCACATCGACAAGCAGCACCCCGCCAAGGTCGTGCTCGCCGAGGACGAGGGCGTCGACATGGTCTGGGACCTGCTCAAGAAGTAGCGCCGCCCGAAGCCGAAGCGCTCAGGCCGCTCCCGGCAACACCACAGGGGCCACTGGCCAGACGTACTCCCGAGGATCGAAGGGAACCTTGCCCTGCGCGACACGCCACGTCTCGCAGTCCTCGGTCCACTGGCGGTGCCAGTCGATCTGGGCATCGTGCAGACGCGTCAGCTCGGCCTGGCGCAGCGCGGCATGGCGATCCGCCAGGGCGAGGACCACGCCCACCGACGCGACCGCGTCGGACCACGCGTCGTGCGCGTCCTCGAGCCGCACGTTGTAATGCGTACAAAGGTCACCGAGCGTTCTCCGACCCGCGCGCTCGCCGTCGAAGTGTCGGTCCAGCACGCCCGCGTCGAGCACCGGCCCGCGCCAGCCCCGTGCCACCAGGCCCCCTCCGAGAACCGCGGACCCGAGCACGTCGACGATCGTCAGGTCGTAGTCGAGCTTCATGCCGACGAGCGGGACCCCTCGCCGTCCGGCCGCCAGGACGGCGTCGGTCACCAAGTCGATGGCGTCAGCCAGCGGCATCCCCTCGCGGCGGGCACGCTCCGTCGTGATCCCATGCACCCCGGTGGCGTCGATCGGAATCTCCCGCCCCGGGTCGATCAGGCCCGACCAGCTCCGTACCGCCACGCCCCCGACCACCGAGACCAACGCGTAGGAAACCGGCACGTCGCTGAAGCGGTCGACGCCCGTCGTCTCGAAGTCGAGACCGAGTACCTCCCCCTCGGTCCAGTCACCCATCCCGACGAGCATGGCAGCACGATGTGACACGAGCGTGGATACCAGCACCCCGCACGCTGCACTTTCACACCGGACGACGTCGGGGGCCTTCACGGTGCAGTTCTCCTTCCACACGAGTCTCGGTCCGTCGCTGCCCCCGGTCGACCTGGACGTGGCGGTGCCACCCTGAGCTCGGCAGACTGTCGGTGTCATGCATTCCGTCGAGATCGACGCGGACACCTCCAGTCGGCGCATCGTCGACCTGACGCCCGAACTGGCGCTGTTCTGCGCCGGGCTCGGTGACGGGCTGGTCAACGCGTTCGTGCCCCACGCCACGGCCGGGCTCGCCCTCATGGAGACGGGATCGGGCTCCGAGGCCGACCTGCTCGCCGCGCTCGAGCGCCTCCTCCCCCGCGACGATCGGTACGGCCATGCCCACGGCTCCCCCGGGCACGGTGCCGACCATCTGCTGCCCGCTCTCGTGAGCCCGTCGGTCACCCTGCCCGTCATGGACGGACGAGTCGCCTTCGGCACGTGGCAATCCCTCGTGCTGGTCGACCTCAACGTGGACAACCCGGACCGGCGGGTGCGCT
Organism: uncultured Acidimicrobiaceae bacterium; assembly: GCA_963783995.1. Classification (GTDB taxonomy): domain Bacteria; phylum Actinomycetota; class Acidimicrobiia; order Acidimicrobiales; family RAAP-2; genus Bog-473. The sequence continues at coordinate 1,053,171 of CAWAPU010000006.1, read as the reverse complement.
TCAGCTTCGTCGCATCTCCCTGAGACCGTCACACCCGGTCCACGGCCCCGGGGCGGGCAGACTGGCGCGGTGGACCAGGCCACCATCGCCACCGAGCTGTACGGACTGCCGCCGAAAGAGTTCATCGCCGCCCGCGACGCCCGGGCGTCGGAGGCTCGCCAGGCGGGCGACAAGGATCTCGCCACGTCCCTGAAGCAATTGCGCAAGCCGTCGGTCGGGGCCTGGATGGCCAACGTGCTCGTCCGCGAGCAACCGCGGGACATCAGTCGCTTGATCGAGCTCGGCGAGACCCTGCGCTCCACCCGGAGCCTCGACGGTGCCCAGATTCGTTCGGCCACGAAGCGGAAGCAGGAGACGGTCACGAAGTTGGCGCACCAGGCGCGCGCCATCGCCGAGCGGGACGGGCAAACGATCTCCCAGGCGGCGGAGCTCGAACTCGAGGCCACGCTCGACGCCGCCTTTGCGGACGCCCAGAGCGCGCAATCGCTCCTGGAGGGGGGCCTGACGAACGGGCTGCGCTATTCGGGCCTCGGTTTCGTATCAGCCACCAAGAGCGACCCAACGCGCCCCGGCCCGCGTGCCTCCAGCCGCGCCGGTGGCGCCGGCGGCGCCGCCGTGAGCAGCACACAAGTGACGAAGGCGAAGCGGGAAGCGGAGCAAGCGCGACGCGATGCGCAGCGCGCCGATGCCAGTGTCGAGAAGGCGCAGCGGGCGGTCGCGGCGACGGAGGCGGACCTCAAGCGACTCCGGGTGGCGTTGACGGTGGCGCTCCGACAGGCGAGCAAGGCACGCGATCATGCGGCCACGGCGGAGAAGCGGCTCGCACAACTGCGCCGCGGCCGGGCGTAGCGACCTCCCGCCGGGCTCGACCTCGTTGTCCGGACGACCCGTCTTCCGGCCAATGCGAAGTGGATCAGCCCACGGGGATCGAGGCCGGGTCGACGCCGGCCCCGCCCGCTTCGCTGCTGGCGTACACCGCCAAGGCGAACCGCAGGACGTCGACGGCGTCATCCCCGCTCCACAGCAAGGGTCCTTCGCCCGTGCGGAGCCAGCGCAGCCAGTGCCGCCCCGAGTCCCTGAAGCTGCTGCCCCAGTCGTCGTCGAGGGCGTGGAAGGTCCGCATCTCCCCATCGACGTAGGTCTCGAGGCTCGGCTGCTGGATGCCCCGCCCCGTGCACCGGTTCACGCGTGAGTAGCCGCGTCGACCGGTGACTTCCCACCGCTCGTCGTTGGTGTAGTAGTCGGAGCGCAGGTACATGTCGGGGGCCAACGTGATGTCCCACACGCCGCGGATGCCGTTCTCGTGCTCCCACGCGATCGTCGTCGGGGCGTCGATCGAGATGCCTTCGAAGACCTCCGTCGCGCCCACCCAGGCTCGCACTTCGCGCACCGGACCGAACAACCAAAGGGCGGTCGAGAGCTTGTGCCAGCCGTCGTCGAACACCAGGATGCCCCGACCCCGGCGCATCTGCTTGAACTGCCATTCCCAGCTGGAGTAGGGCACCTCCCAGCCGCCGCTTCCACTGCCCACCATCTTCAAGTGGTACCCGCTCACGTCGCCGAGGGCCCCCGATTCGACGGTCTCCTTCAACTTCCGCAACGGCTCGTAGAACAGGTAGTTCTCCATGACCCGGAGGACGCGATCATTCGTGCGGGCCGCCTCGAGCATCCGCTCGGCCTCGATCAACTCGCTGCACATCGGCTTCTGCAGGTTCAGGTGCCAGCCGTAGCCGAGCATCTCGCAGACTCCGTCCGGGTGCAGCGGCACCGGGAGTAAGACTTCGGCCGCATCGACCTCCAGGCCGCTTGCGGCCAGCTCGGCCGCAGTAGCGAACGTGCACGCCTCGGGCCAGTCGGCTTGGCGTTGGGCCCGACGCTCCGGATCGGGGTCGACCAGTGCGACGACCTCGACGTCGGGGTTCCCCTTGTAGGCCCGCACGTTCAGGTCGTAGATGCGACCGAGACCGACGAAAGCCGCCCGAACCGGCCTGTCGTATGGGACGAACGTCATGATCGCTGCCTTCTCCCCTCGAAGTTCGATCTGCCGAGCGCCCGTTCTACCCGTTTGGCGAAACCCCCCGGAGACGGGGCGACCCCGAGACAGCCAGGCGTCGCTCGCCGTGCTCGTCGCTACGGCATGCTCACGTAGCCGTCGAGCGTGGACACGTCGTCCTGCGCCGTGTGCACCGTGACCTGGTCGTTCCCTACCTCGACGACTGAGTAGCCCGTCTGGTCCCCGTCACCGTTCACCACATTCGGCCCCGCCTGGCCCGGTGGGTCGTCGACGACCACGGCCACGTGCGCGGCCGACGGGCTCGAGCCCAACGAGAGGCCGTAGACCGCGACGTCCCCGGGTGCGGCGACGTAGCCGCTCACCGCCGGGTGCCACAGGCCGTTGTCGACCGCCCATTCGTAGAAGCTGACGGCGCCGCCGTTGATCTCCCCAGGCGCGTAGCCGTAGGTGAACTGCACCCCGGCCTCCCGCCACGCCCAAGCGGCGAAGTCCGCGCACCACTCCTCACTGCTCAGGCCGCTCCCGCAACTCTGGCCCGCGTCCCAGTACGCGCTGAACTTGTTGCAGTACGAGTCCGATGGTTGCGTGCTGTAGCCCACCTGGCTCTGCGCCAGGGCCACGACACGCTGCGGCGCGCTCAAACCGGCGAGGGTCGCCGCGCTCGGAGTCGGGAAGGCGTCGTTGTGCTCGAACGCGCCGCTCATGGTCACTGCGACGGTGATCACGACCGCCACGACACCCAACAAGAGAGCGAGCCTGCGCAAGCTCTGGCCCGTGGGCCGGCTGCGCCGTGCCCGGCCCTCGCCCGCCCCACGCCCCGCCGACGCCGACGCCGACGCCGACGCCGACGTCGACGTGAACTCCGGCACCAGCGGTGGGCGGCGGGGGCTCCGCGGTGGGCGCGCCGCCCTGCGTCCGGGTGCCGGTGCGGTTCTTCGGGCTCCGCCCTGACGGGGTTGCTCGATGCGACGCGGCTCGGCCCGCCGACGGGTGTCCGCCTCGGCACCGAGGGCCATCCGGTCGTTCGTCCCGTTCTGCCACCCGAGTCGCGACGTTCCGCCGACCCGGGTCGGGCTCTCACTCATTCAGGACTCCGCTTGACCCTTTGGCCCGCTGCCGCGCCATCCATCGCTCTCCATTGCAGCATCAAGAGAGCAGGAAGAGTCGGCGGGCGGAATCGGACCGCCGTACGGGGCTTTGCAGGTCCTTCTTCCCTGGGTCTGCGACGGTTCATCCGAGACCATCGTTCCCGGGTGTGGGTAAGGTTTCTCTCGTCACTGGGGGTGGACATGGAGACCGACTACCTCGTGATCGGTGCGGGCGCACTCGGGATGGGGTTCGTCGACACCTTGATGGAGCATTCCGACGCCGAGATCGTCATCATCGATCGGCGGCACGGCCCCGGCGGCCACTGGCTGGATGCTTACCCCTTTGTCCAGCTGCACCAGCCTTCCGCGAACTACGGGGTGAACTCCACCCCTCTGGGCCAGGATCGGGTCGAGTCGAACGGGCGAGACGCAGGGCTCTTTGAGAGAGCAAGTGGACCGGAAATCTGCGGCTACTACGACGAGATCATGCGTCACCGATTCTTGGCATCGGGCCGGGTGCGTTTCTTCCCGATGTGCGATTACCTCGGAAATCGGCGGTTTCGCTCCCAACTGACGGGCGCCGAGACGGAAGTGACGATCCGAAAGAGCGTCGTCGATGCCACCTACATGGCCTCTCGCGTCCCGGCGACCGATTCCCCACCCTTTGAGGTGGCCGACGGAGCGACGTGCGTCCCGATCGGCGCACTCACGAGGGTCGCCACGCCCCCCGATGGATACGTGATCATCGGCGCCGGCAAGACGGCCATGGACGCCGTGTGCTGGTTGCTCGACAACGGGACACCGCCCGACGAAATCCGATGGATCCGACCCCGCGATCCATGGGTGCTGAACCGTGCCTTCTTCCAGCCCGGTGAGGGTGTCCTGACGACATTCGGCGGAATCGTCCTGGAGCTGGAGGCCGTGGCCGGGTGCACTTCGATCGAGCACGTGTTCGATCGGCTCGCGGAGCACCAGGTGATGTTGCGTCTCGACCCCTCGATTCAGCCCTCAATGATCAAAGGGGCCACGGTGAGTCTCGGCGAGCTCGATCGCTTGCGGAGCATCGACGGGGTGGTCCGTTTAGGACATGTCACTCGGATCGATTCGGAGAGCATCACTCTCGATGGGGGTTCGGCCCCGACCAGTCCGGACCAGCTGCACGTGCACTGCGCCTCGGCCGGACTGAGCGACAACCCCCCCAGACCGGTCTTCACCGACGACAAGATCCTCTTGCAGCCGATCACTCGCGTCAGCCTCAGCCTTTCAGCAGGACTCTTGGGTCTCGTCGAAGCATCCGGACGGTCAACCGCCGAGAAGAATCGCCTTTGCCCGCCGAACATGTGGTTCGACACGCCCTTCGATTGGCTACGGCATCTGTTGACCGGGATGAGGACCGAGCTGGAGTGGCGGGACGCTCCTGACGTGGTTGCTTGGGTCGAGACCTCCCGCCTCAATCTGATGCAGGGCCTCGATCAGAGCGCCGATAAACCCGCCGTCGCCGACCTGCAGAGCAGATTCCTGATGGCGCTGTTTCCTGCTCTGGCCGCGTTGGATACGTTGACGGCGAACGCTTCACCCGCCGAGCGCGCTCGCATGCTCCAAAGCCCCCCGGGGTCGCCGGGACCATAGATCGAGCGCGGTCATTCGGGCCGAGCTTCGTCTTGGGCCCGGTCGCAATCGGCCCACCGATCTGTTCTCCCGTTGGGGCGATCCTCTCGGTGACGCCGGCCCAGGCGAATCTCAGCCTCCCGAGCAGGGACCCAGGATCCGCCCACCTGGGCGTTATCGACATGGCCATCGGCTGGCGCTCTCGCTATGGGGGCCCCCAGACAGGCTCAGGTGATCGGCCGCCCGCCGGCCCTCCCAACGCAACGCCCCTTGAATTAGCCTTCCCCGCATGGCCTTGTTCCTAGATCGACACAAGGCGCCCGGAGCGACAGCTACCGATATCGCCGCTGCGCACGAACTCGACCTGGCCGTTCAGGAAAGGTACAACGTCCGCTACGTCACCTATTGGTTCGACGCTGACGAAGGGACCGTGTTTTGTCTGGCCGAGGGGCCTGACCGAGAGTCCTTGGAAACGGTGCACCGAGAGGCACACGGTCTGCTCGCCGACAACATCATCGAGGTGGGCGACGGACCGATAAATGCGTTCCTCGGTGAGATTCCCCGGCACCCAGCAGGTGAGGCCTACGTCGACTCTGCTGTTCGGGTAATTCTGTTCACCGACCTTTGTGACTCGACGCAGCAAACCCAGGAATTAGGTGACGAGGGTTTCATGGTGCTGATTCATGAGCACGACGACATAGTGCGGACCGCGTTGAAGAATCAGCATGGACGCGAAGTGAAGCACACGGGCGACGGAATCATGGCGTCGTTTACGTCCGTGTCGGCTGCAGTTGCGTCAGCCATAGAGATTCAGCGCTCGTTGCGCAGCCGGAACGAGCATGCAGAGCAGCCCATTGGCCTACGTGTCGGCATCAGCGTCGGGGAGCCGGTCACAGAGGGAGACGACTTGTTCGGGGCGGCGGTTCAACTCTCGGCCCGATTGTGCGGAGTGGCCTCTCCGGGCGGCATCGCCGTTTCGTCAGCCATACGTGACTTGTGTGTCGGGAAGCTCTTTGATTTCGATTCCAAGGGAGCGCTCGATCTCAAAGGGTTCGCCGACCCCGTTCCCGTCTTTGAGGTACGTCTCCGAACTGAATAGACGAGCGAGGCTCGCCACGCAAACTTTGCCGGGTCGGCGACAAAGATGATCGGGCTACCCGTTTGCTCATCTAAAGCACTGAGCCTTCCCGTCAGATAACGCATTCTCACGAGGAGCGTCGATGAAGAGGCGGCGGGCGGAATCGAAGCGCCGTACGGGGCTTTGCAGGAGGTCTTCCGGGGTCTGCGACGGTGCATCCGAGACCATCGTTCCAGCTCACGGTGCATTGGCGTACCCGGACGTCCGGTTTGGTTCATGGCTCAGGTGGCATCACGGTGGCATGAGATGGCAAGCCAGACCGGCGCTCCGTCGACACCTTCCGGAACGCCGGAACGACAAATCTCAGCTTCGAATACGGATCGGCGCGAGCGAATCTAAGGAGGTCTCCCGATGCCGGGACCAGGCCAAGAGCACATCCTGAGTGCAGGCCGGAGATCCGGCCGACCGGGGCCGCTGATCCGGACCGGTGGATAGCGAAAGGAATGGACATGACAGTGACCTCCGTTTCAGCGCCGGGTCCCGTTCAGGCGACGGGACGAACCATGCGGATGCTTCTCGCTACCGCGACCATTCTCATCCTGCTCGCGGCTGCTTTCGTCGTCGGACGCGTGACCGTCGGTTCCAGCTCAGCCCCGGGCACGACCCCGGCAGTGAAGACGCAGGTGCAGAGTTCGGACACCGGGATCTGCCAGCAATTGGGTCACTACCGGTCCGCAGGTTGCTGAAAGAACCCCGCGAGGGAGAGCGCTGGAGTGACCTCGAAGGCCGGTCCACTCCCAGCGCTGCCCCCGAGGCATTCGGAGGCGGAGAGCGCGACAATCTCTCCATGACGAGCAGGCTCGCTCCTCTGGAACTTGTTGGACGTCAGCCGGAGCTCGCCGAGTTCGCGGCCCGCCTCGAAACCGTTCGTCAGTCTTCAGGGGCCACGATCCTCGTCGGCGGCGAGGCGGGAATCGGCAAGACCCGGCTCGTCGGCGAAGCGTGCACACGGGCGAAGGGCTTGGGCTGTCTGACCGCGATTGGCGCCTGCCTGCCGGCCGAGGGACGTCCCCTGCCGCACGCATCGGTAGTGGGTCTTCTGAGGGATCTGGAGCGCCAGCTCGAGGGCCGGCCCGAAGTGGATGCTCTTCGACCCGCCATGGAAGCCGTTGGCATGTCGTCGGCCCGAACCGACGTCTCACCCGGTGGGCTGCGTGCGCACAGAGTGACGCCCGACAGGTCTCACTCGGCCCTGGCACACCAAGTAGCAAAGACGCTGACCTACGAGGTCCTTGCCCGAGCTCTCGCGGAGCTGAGCAGCTTGGCTCCCCTGATCGCGGTGTTCGAGGACGTGCACTGGGCTGACACCTTCACCCTCGGTCTGCTCAACTACCTAAGTCGCAACCTCGCCTCCTACCCGATCCTGTTGATCGCCACTTACCGCTCCGACGAACCCGGCGATCAGCACCAGCTGCTGCAGCTGGTGGCCGAGCTCCTTCGGATCGACCGTGTGGCGCGCCTGGAGCTCAAGGGCCTCGAGGGCGAGGAGCTCGAAGCGCTCATGTCGGCGCTACTCGGCCATCGGCCCATGCGAGCCCAGGTGGATACGACGTCGGCACGCACGGGAGGGAATCCGTTCTTCGTCGAAGAGCTTCTCACGGCAGGGGCTGATGACGTGCCCGACGACGTGCAAGAGGTGGTTGTGGCCAGAGTGCGGCGCCTGGCAGAGCCTTGCCGGCGCATGCTCGATGCGGCAGCCGTCATCGGCTCGCGGATCGGACACCGCCTCCTCGCCCACGTCTCCGACCTGAGCGACGACCATCTGGACGTTGCCGTAGCCGAAGCGGTAGCCACCCACCTCCTGGTCGTCGACGACGACCGCAGGGGATATCGGTTCCACCACGATCTGGTGAGGGAGGCGGTGTACAACGCGCTGCTGCCGGGCGAACGTGCCCGGCTCCACCATCGCGTGGCCGCCGCTCTCACCGCCCACCCGGAACTGGCTCCCGACGAGCCGGGCTGGCGCGAGGTGGAGCTGGCCACCCACTGGTGGGAGGCCGGATTGTGGATCGAGGCGCTGCCCGCCTGCGCGGCTGCGGCGACAGCCGAGGCAGAGATGTTCGCCTTCTCCGAAGCGCAGCTCAACCTGACGCGTGCGCTTCTGGCCTGGGCTCGACTCGGAAACGAGACGGCCTCGTCCGTCGTCAAGGTCGATCGCGCTGCGCTGTTGGAGCAGGCCGCCGATGCCGCATTCTTCGCCGACTCCTTGCCACGGGCCATGGAGCTCGCCCGACAGTCTGTCGAGGCGATCGACGGGCGGGCCGATCCGAAGCGCAAGGCCATGGCATATGTCAGGTTGGCCCGCTTCGCTTCGAATGGCGACTTGAAGGCGTCACTCGCCGCCCTGGACGAGGCAGCAAGGCTGCTGCCCTCGGGAGAGCCGTCGTTCGAGTTGTCGCAGATTCTCTCCGAGCAGGCCTGCACGTTGCTGGTCATGTCTCGTTTCGAAGAGTGCCATTCAGTTGCCGAACGGGCCATCGAGATGTGCTGCACCGTCGGCAACCGCTCGGATGTAGGCACCAACCACAGCCGCTTGGGGGTATGCCTGGTAGAGAAGGGTCGATTCGATGAAGCGCTCGCGTCGTCCCAGGAGGCCGTAGGGATTGCCGAAGAGATCGACAACGCTGACAATCTGAGGAAGGCGTACAACAACCTGGTGCACGTCTTCTTCCAGGCCGGCCGTCTGGAGGAAGCCGCAGCGGTGACGCTGGAAGGTTTGTCCAAGGGCGAGCAACTGGTGGGTGTCCGGCTCCAACACGCGGCGCTCAACAGTATCGACGCCCTGATCCTGCTGGGACGTTGGGAGGAGGCGGGCCAGCTCCTTGACGAGATTGGAGACGGAGTTGGGGGCGGCGCCTGTGGCGAAACGCACCCCGTCATGTGTCGAGCGACCCTCTACCTGCGTCAAGGGCGCTTCGCAGAGGCTAGGACAGCACTAGGGCGCATCGACGAGCTCATCGCTGACCTCTCTGATCTGCAGTTCCGGGGCGCCTTCTACCTGCTTCGGGCCGAGTTGGCGTTGGAAGAGAGCCGCCCCGCGGACGCCTATCGCGATGTCGAGCTCGCGCTGGCGCAAGCAGCGGGTACCGACGACCAGGCCACTACGTGCGAGATCTGTGCGCTAGGCGCCCGAGCGTTGGCCGACCAGCGGGACGAGGCACGCCAGAAGCGCCTCCGGTTCGACGAGGACAAGGCGTCTCTCCTCGCCGCCGAGCTGACCGAGAAGGCTCAGATGCTGGTGGATATTCCGCGACAACGGGGAACAGAGCCGCTACCGAGAGCCGCTGCACTTGCCCTGCAGTGCCGGGCCGAAGCCATTCGGCTGTCGGGGTCCGACTCTGCCGCCTCGTGGGAGGAGTCCGTCGACCGATGGGACGCACTGGGCGGGCGGTACGCCGCTGCATATTGCCGCTTGCGTCAAGCAGAGGCGCTTCTCGGGGCGCGTTCCAAGCCCGGGCGCGCCGCCAAGGTCCTGCTCGAGTCCTGGCGCACGAGTAGGGAGATTGGAGCAAAGGCTCTGCAAGCGAAAGCCGAGGAACTCGCCCAACGAGCTCGCGTCAGTCTGGATGTGGAGACACCGCAGGCCCGACACACCTCTCAGGTTGCACTAGATCTCGGCCTCACGTCACGCGAAGTCGAGGTCCTGGGTTACCTGGCGTCAGGGAAGACGGACGGCCAGATCGCCGAGGGTCTCTTCATCAGCAAGAAGACCGCCAGTGTTCACGTCTCGAATCTGCTGCGGAAGCTCGACGTCGAAAGCCGCTACGCAGCGGCAGAGATCGGCATGCAGCACGAAACATCAGCGGATCCCACTCCTGGGGTCACGTGACACAACACCGCCGGTCGACTCTCACGAAGAGCGTCGATGAAGAGGCGGCGGGCGGAATCGAACCGCCGTACGGGGCTTTGCAGGCCCCTGCCTAAACCACTCGGCCACGCCGCCGCGCCTGTACACGGCAGGGCGGTCAGCCTACTGGCCGGTGTCGCCCGGCCCCAGCCTCCGCTGGGCCAGCTTCTTGGACTCCCGGCTAGTGGTGCCGAAGGCGGGAGACCAGCCAGAACACCGCCGCGATGGCGGCGACGACGACGATGACCTTCACGAAGAAGAAGAAGATCCCCGCCAGGCTGCTCAAGATCCAGAAAGCGACGAGGACGCCGACCACCGCCACCACGGTCATGGCGACCGCGTGCGTGAAGGTCATCGGGGTCTTGCTCCCGCCCCTGGTTTCTATGTCTCTACTCACAACCCCGATGCTACGTTCCCGCCATGCCCGCCGATACGTCACTCCGTGACCGGCGGGCCCGTCTGCTCGCTCAACCAGGGCTGATGGGTGAGGAATTCTGCCGCGCCTACGCCGCCGAGGCCGACGAGTGGCTCTCCGAATTGGCCGACCGGGCCGCCGGCGACAACAAACGACATCTGGCTCTTCTCGCCGTCGGTGGCTACGGCCGGAGCTCGTTGTGCCCCTACAGCGACCTCGACGTGGTGCTGCTCCACAGCGGGTTCCGGGACATCAAGACCGTGGCCGACGCCATCTGGTACCCCGTCTGGGACGAGGGCGTGCACCTCGACCACTCGGTGCGCCGGCCCGCGGAGGTCCTCAGCGCCGCCGCCGAGGACCTCCGCGTCGCCCTCGGCCTCCTCGATGCGCGTGGTCTGGGGGGAGGAGAAGCTGGCGGATCCCCTCATCGAGAAGGCGAAGGCGGCGTGGCGCGACCGGCTGGGCACGCAGTACCTGCCGAGGCTCGAGGTCCAGATGGCCGAGCGCCGCGCCACCGCCGGCGACGTCGCGTTCCTGCTCGAGCCTGACCTGAAGGAGAGTCATGGCGGCCTCCGCGACGTCAGCGTCTTGCGCGCGCTCTCCGCCTATGCGCCGCTCCTGTCGGACTACGCCGACTTGGGCTCGCTCGACGATGCCACCGCACTCCTCACCGCCATCCGGGTGGAGCTCCACCGTATGGCCAAGCGCGAGCACGACCGCTTGCTGCTCCAGGACCAGGACCAGGTGGCCGAAGCACTCGCGTTCTCCGACGCCGACGCGCTGATGCTCGCCGTGTCAACGGCGGGCCGCCAGATCGCCTGGGTCGCCGACGACGTCTGGCGCCGTCGCAAGCTGTGGGACCCCACGCCGCCACCGAGGCACCGTTTTCGGCGTCGCACCCCCGACGCCGACACGGACCCCGTCCCCACCGATCTCGGTCCCGACTTCGTGGAGGTCCACGGTGAGATCGCGCTCAGCTCCTCCGCACCGGTCTCCACGGACCCGTCACTCCCCCTCCGGCTCGCTGCGGTGGCCGCCGAGCTCGACCGCCCCATCGCCAAAGGCTCGCTCTACCGGCTGGCCGACCGTATGCCGCCACCGAGCGATCCGTGGACCCAGGCGACGCGGGACGCCCTCGTCGCGCTGCTTGCCCTCGGCCGGCCGGCCGTCGACAAGATCGAGTCACTCGACCAACACGGGCTCCTCGTGCGCCTCATCCCCGAGTGGGCTGCCGTCCGCAACAAACCGCAACGCAACGCCTATCACCGCTTCACCGTGGACCGGCACCTCCTCGAGGCTGCCGCATTGGCAGCCGAGCTCACCAATACCGTCGATCGGCCGGATCTCCTCCTCGTCGGCGCGCTGCTCCACGACATCGGCAAGGGCTTCCCCGGCGACCACACGGACGTCGGCATGGAGGTGGTGCAACGCCTGGCGACCCGCATGGGCTTTCCGCCCGAGGACGTCGACGTGCTGGTCGACCTCGTGCGCTACCACCTCTTGTTGCCCGACACGGCGACGCGCCGCGACCTCGACGACCCGACCACCATCGACCGCGTGGCCCGGGCTGCCGGCAACCGCACGACCCTCCACCTGCTTGCGGCCCTCACCGAGGCGGACAGCCGCGCCACAGGGTCTTCGGCCTGGGGTGCCTGGAAGGCCGGGCTCGTCGCGGACCTCGTCGAGCGCGCCGACAAAGTCCTCCGGGGCGAGGCGGCCGCGCCGGCACCGCCGGACCTCCTCGTGGCGGCCCACCGCGAACTGATCGACGAAGTGCGGGCGACCGGGCTCCCGTCGGTCTCACTGCAACCCCCGCAGGTCATCGTCGCCGCACCCGACCGCCTCGGGCTCTTTTCCTCGGTGGCCGGGGCGCTGGCGCTCAACGGCATGGACGTCCGCGCGGCCAACGTGGCCGGCGAGGAGGGCGTGGCGGTCGAGGTCTTCACCGTCGAGGTGGCCCGGGGCACGTGGCCCGACACGGCCAAGCTGCGTGACGACCTCGCCGCCGTGTTGACCGATCGCCTCGCCCTGGGTGAGCAACTCTCCGAGCGGGAACGGATCTATCCCCTCCGCCGCCGGTCGGCTGCGCACCTGCCCGAGAGCGACGTCAGCGTCGACAACGACGCCTCCGAGACCGCCACCGTCCTCGAAGTCCGAGCGCTCGACGAGATCGGTCTGCTGCACCGCATCACGCGGGCGCTCTTCGAGGCGGGGCTCGACGTCGTATCAGCCCGTGTTTCCACGATCGGCGAGATGGTCGTCGATGCGTTCTACGTTCGGGAATCCGGGGGTGACAAGGTGGTCGATCTCGAACGCCTCAGCGCGATCACAGCGGCTCTTGAGGAGGAATTAGGGACTTTGGGCCCTGCTGGGCCCCGGTAGACTCCCGTCTGCCATGAGTTCAGGAGAACACGCGGCTCCGAAGCAGCGCTCGCGGCGCTGGGTGGTGGTGACGGTGTGTGCCGTTGCCGTTCTGCTCGCGGCCGGTGGCTTCATCGCCGTCGAGCATCTCGGTTCGCAGGCGGCGGCAACGCCGAGCGCGCCACCGCCTGCCCTCACCGTCGCCTCCGTCTCGCCGACGGGGACCAACGTCGTCGCGGGCTCCACGATCTCGGTGCAGTTCTCGACCGATCTGGCCCCGAGCAGCCCGATGCCGACGTTGACCCCAGCGGTTGCGGGATCCTGGGCCGTCCTCTCCCCCACCCTTCTGCAGTACGAGGCGAGCGGACCGCTGATCCCCGGGGCGACCGAGACGATCACTGTGCCGGGCGGCACGTCGGGTGTCGTGGGTTCAGAGGGTCAGCGCCTGGCGCAGAGCGTGACCTCTCAATTCACGGTGGCGCCGGGTTCGACACTCCGGCTCCAACAACTGCTGGCAGAGCTCGGTTACCTGCCACTGACCTTCACGCCCGCGGCGCCGGTCACGTCGCCGTCGCAAGAGACCGACGACCAAGTGGGAACGTTCTCGTGGCGTTGGCAGGACCAGCCGGCGTCACTCACGTCGTTGTGGACGCCGGGAACGGGCAACGTGATCACCACCGGTGCCGTGATGAACTTCGAGGATCAGAACGGCTTGAAGACCGACGGCCTCGCCGGGCCGCAGGTGTGGTCCGACCTCCTCGCAGACATTCAGAGCAACAAGGGCGACGCCAATCCGTGGGACTACGTGCTCGTCAGCGAGTCGCTGCCCGAAACGGCAACCGTGTTCAAGAACGGGGTGGAGGTGTACAGCACCCCGGCCAATACAGGCGTCGCGGCGGCCCCCACGGCCCTCGGCACGTACCCGGTCTACGCCCGGTACACGGTGACGACGATGAGCGGCACCAACCCGGACGGCTCGCACTACGTCGACCCCGGCATCCCGTGGGTGAGCTACTTCAACGGAGGCGACGCCCTCCACGGCTACGTCCGGGGCTCCTATGGGTTCCCCCAGAGCGACGGCTGCGTGGAGATGCCACCCGCCAACGCAGCCGTCGTGTTCCCCCTCACCCCGCTCGGGACCCTGGTCACAGTAGCGGCGTAAGCCTGAGCGCCTTCGGGCGTTAGCAGGGAGGGGCTTAGGGGCTGACCGGGTACCCATTCCGGAGCGCCCTAGTCTCTCTTGATCCGATGTGGCGCCAAGCGGTTTCTATTACCGGAAAAATCCTGATTGGGGCGGGGGTACTCGTACTCCTCTTCACCGCGTACCAAATCTGGGGCACGTCGATCCAGGAGTCGCATACCCAGAACCAGCTGCGGAGCACGCTGGAGTCTGAGACCAACAGCCAAGAGATTCGCCATGCGCTGGAGGAGGCGGCGGCCCTCGACAAGCTGCCCACTGGGCCCCCGGTCACCGCCCCCAGGACGGGCGACCCCTCAGAGGGCGAACCGGTCGGCGACATCCGCATCCCCGTCATCGGGATCAACCAGGTGGTCGTCGAGGGCACCAACACCGGTGACCTGCGAAAAGGCCCCGGGCACTACACCGGCACGCCGCTTCCGGGACAGGGCGGCAATGCGGCGATCGCGGGGCACCGCACGACCTACGGCCATCCCTTCTACAACTTGGACGGCGTCAAGGTCGGCGATCCGATCGTGGTGACGACGCTCCAGGGCATCTTCGTGTACGACACGACCAAGAGTTCGGTGGTCTCCCCCAGCGACACCAGCGTGATCGATAACGTCTTCGCTAACTACCTCACCCTCACGACGTGTAACCCTCGCTTCAGCGCTTCGACACGGCTGATCGTCCAGGCGAAGCTCGCGCATTCACAACTCTTCCCCAACAAGGGTCTCCCCACGACGAGGCTCCACACCGACCCGAGCAGTGGTGACCTGGCCGGAGACTCGAGCGTCCAGCTCACCCAGACATTGTTCTGGGGCGCTCTGTGTCTCGTCGTCGGCGCCGCGGTGTTCTATGCGGCGTGGCGCTTCCGCCGACAGCGCTGGCTGATCTACGGCGTGGGCACGGTCGGCGTGCTCGTCCTCCTCTGGTTCTTCTTCGGCGCCATCAGCCCGCTGCTGCCGGCCAGTTTCTAACCGGCCGTGCTGGTCGAGCTGCCGTTGCCCGACCACTTCCGCGGCTTCGCCGCCACCGTCGAGCGAGACGGCGGCGTCATCTACCCGGAGATCTCCCGCTACGTGGCGGACGATGCACGCATCCTCTCGTTGCTCGACGGCGCTCCCGTTCCCCAGCGGCGGCCGCTCCTGCTCCTCGCGGCCGTCCACTATCTGCTCCTCTCTGGTCTCGACGATCCCTTGGCCGCGTACTACGACACCGTGGCGGAACTACTCGGTCGGCCCTACGAGCCGCCGACAGCACCCGTCACCGGGGCGTTCGCTGCTTTCTGCGACGCGCACCGCGCCGAGCTCGAGCATCTGATCGCGACGCGGAGCACGCAGACCAACGAGGTCGGTCGCTGTACGTCGTTGTTACCGGGCCTCTGCCACGTCGCGTCGCAGTACCGATGGGAGGTGCCGCTGTCGTTGCTCGACCTCGGCACCTCGGCCGGACTCAACCTGCTCTTCGACGACTACTCGTACACGTACCGGTCCGCTTCCGACGGCAGCCTCCTGACAGCGGGCGCCGCTGGCTCAGCCGTCTCGATCGACTGCTCGGCACGTGACGATGTGCGCTCGCTGCCCAAGCTCCGTATCCCAGCCATGGCAGACCGCATCGGCCTTGACCTCTCGCCCGTCGACCCGTTCTCTGACGACGCTGCGCTGTGGCTCCTCGCCTGCCAGTGGCCGGACAACCCCCTGCGCTTCGCCCGCCTCCGCGCTGCCCTCTCCAACGTCCGCGCCTCCACGCACCCGCCGCGCCTCGAACGCGGCGACATGCTCACCGATCTCCGCACGGTCGTGGCGACGATCGACGATGGCGCGCCACTGGTCATCTTCCACTCGTGGGTGGCGGCGTACCTCGAGGAAGAGGAGCAGCGGGACCTCACCGCGCAGATCCGGGCGCTTGGCGGGGACCGGCTGGTCCATCATCTCTACAGCGAGTCGCCGTTCGAGACTCCCGGCCTGCCCACGCCGCCCTCGCCGGTGCCACGCGAAGGTCCGGACCTGGCAACGACGCTCGTGCACATCGGCCCTGAGGGCGAGCCCGAACGGCTCGCCGACACCCACCCTCACGGATACTGGATCCGCTGGTGGCCGCCTACTCGTCCGGGCCCCACGGAGCGTCCCGGCGCGCGGGCACCTGCACCCCGTCCTCGGTGACGTGACCCGCTGAGCCGACTGAGGTCTTCCCGAAGCGGTTGCGGATGGCATCGACCGCCACGGTGACGTCTTGCCACGACTGCTCGACGGCCGTGGCGCTCTGATTCGCCTCGGTCATTCCGTCGCCAAGGTCGAAGGAGAGTTGGTCGGCGCCCGCTGTCGTGAGCCCAGAGGCGCTCACCCCGAGCAGCCGGATGCCTTCGCCCGGATCGACGCCGGCCAGGAGGGCCGAGGCGACCTGCCCGATGGCGCCACCCGTCGAGATGGGGCGGCTGAGCGTGTGCGAACGCGAGATCAACGAGAGGTCTCTGAACTTGACCTTTACCGTCACCGTTCGGCACGCGGTCGACGCGCCACGCAGCATCGTCGCCACGGAATCGGCCATCCTGAGCACGTGGCGCTCCAGCTCGAGTGGATCCACGAGGTCCTGGCTGAAGGTCTCCTCGTGGCCGAGCGACTTGTTGGCGCGATTCGGGTTCACCGGGTCGGGGTCGTCGCCACGGGACAGGGCCGACAAGTGGGCACCACTTGCCTTGCCCAGTCGCCGGATCAAGGCGTCCACGGGTAGCGCAGCAAGGTCGCCCACCGTGCGAACTCCGAGCTCGTGGAGACGCTTGGCCGTCGCCGGCCCCACGCCCCACAGCGCCTCGACGTCGTGCGCATGGAGGAACTCGAGCTCGCGGTCGGGCTCGACGATGTAGACCCCTGGGCCGGGATCGAGCCCGGCGTGGCTGGCGCGAGGCTTGGCGGCGCGGGACGCCAGTTTGGCGAGCATCTTGGAGCGCCCCACCCCCACTGCGCACCGCAGATTGAGGTCGTCGAGTACCCGCTGTCGCAGGTGGCGGGCGATCTGTTCAGGCGGACCCAGCAGCCGGACGGCGCCGGCCACGTCCATGAACGCCTCGTCAAGACCGATGGGCTCGACCATCGGTGTCACGTCTTCGAGGATCTTGTGCAGCTGCCCGCTCACCTCTGCGTAACGGCTGTGTCGACCAGACAAGAAGATGGCGTCGGGACAAAGCTGGCGGGCCCGCATCGACGGCATGGCGGAGTGCACGCCGTACGCCCGCGCTTCGTACGTGCACGAGGCGACGACACCGCGGGCGCCGGCGCCACCCACGATCACCGGCTTGCCGGCCAACGACGGGTCGTCCAGCACCTCGACGGACGCGAAGAACGCGTCCATGTCGATGTGCAGGATGGTCGGGGTGCTGCGCCGATCAGGCACTGAGGGACAGCCGGCGGAAGCCCTCGGCGTAGGCCACGCCCGCTCTCCGCCCCTCTTCGGCGGCCCGACGACGGACGGCCTCTCCGGCCCAGCCACTCTGTCCGGCGAATTGGCTGCGGTGGCACTCGACGGCCGCCGCCTTCGTTTCGATCGTGTCGCTGACGTCGACCCAGTCGTCCGGCTCGAGGGTCCCGGAGAGCAACACGGTGGACACCTGGTGGGGAGGCCCCGCATCGGGAAAGTAATGCGGGAGCGCGGCCGCAGGAGCTACCGCATCGAGGAGGGCGAGCCCCGCGATCCTGTGATCTCGATGGTTGAAGTAGTCCTGGCCGAAGAAGATCGCCGTCGGGTCATGCCCGCAGACGACATCGGGTCGAAGCTGCCGCACCCGAGCGACCAAGGTTTGCCGGAACTCCTCGGTGTCCAGGAGTTCGCCATCGGGAAACCCGAGGTTGTCCACGCTCGCCAAACCGATGACGCTCGACGACTCCTCGAGCTCACCAGCCCGCTCGGCTGCGAGCGTCGCGGGCTCAACCGAGGGATCGCGCGTCCCCTTGCCGCCGTCGGTGCAGACGATCAGATGCACGGCGCTGCCACCCTTGGCCCAGCGCGCCAGCGTCCCCCCACATCCGACGTCGGCGTCGTCGGGATGGGCATAGACCGCCAGCACGACGGCGGGGGTCTCGTCGATCACTTCCGCTTGGGCTCCGTCGTCTTGGTTAGGAGACCCGCCTCGCGCTGGAAGTCGCCGGCCTCCTCAAAACCCTTGTAGACGCTGGCGAAGCGCAGGTAGGCGACGTCATCGAGCGACTGCAAGCGCTCCAGCACGGCCACACCCACCTGCTGGCTGGTCGGCTCAGTCGTCTGGGCGCGCAACGTGTCCTCGACGCCCTGGGCGAGCTCCTCCATCTGGAGGTCAGAGACGGGCCGGTTCTTGGTGGCGGCACGGACACCCTCGACCACCTTGGCCCGGTCGAAGGGCTCGCGCAGGCCGTTGCGCTTCACGACCCACAGCGGAACCTCCTCGACTCGCTCGAAGGTCGTGAACCGGCGACCGCAGCCGAGGCACTCGCGGCGGCGCCGAATCGCTCCGCCCTCCTCGGCCTGGCGTGAGTCGACGACTCGATCGTCATCGACATTGCACCAGGGGCATCGCACACAGCCGACGATAGTCAGGGAATGAAAACGTGCTCCCCCGGGACCACGACATTCGAACCGACCTCACGCGCAAGCTGTTGGATCAGCGCTCCCTCCCGAGCTGGGTTGGCCTGGGCGGCGATCGACGCCAGCGTGTCGCCGGACTTCACCACGTAGACCTGGCCCGGCGAGGGTGCAGCCTGGGCGAGAGTGCTCCCGCCGAGGGCCCGGATCGGCAGCGCCAGCAGGGCGAGCAGCCCCAGTACGACGACCGCGAGGACCACCCGGCGGCGGCGCACCCGGGGGGAAGGTGCGGTCGGCGCCGGCTGGTCCGACACGACGTACAGCCGAGGGCGGCACGTTTCGTACTCGAGCTCAAATGCGACCGACATGGCGTCCTCCTGATCCGAACACCTGTTCGCTAAGGTGCCATTGGAACACGAACACCTGTTCGCTGTCAACCTCTCGAGCGAACGGCTGTTCGTACATGCGGAGACCCTAGAAATCCGCTGTGACAGCGTCTGGAGCTGGGGCTTTGTCCCTACAGACGCCGCCTAGGCGCCCTGGTCGTCGTCCGGCAGGGTCGCTGGACCGGGCAGCACCTATGGGGTCGACACTCACCTGACCGAGACCGACGGGCACCTGACCCTGTTCTCTTGGCTTCGGGCCATCCCCGCCTGGCTCGCCGTTGCACTTCTGAACCCACCGTTAAGGAAAAGGGGGCTGCCGGTCACTACCCCGCGCTCGGACACTCCCCGCTGGCGATTGCCGACACGAGCTGCGCATGGTCCAGTTCGTTCTGATCTGCGTAGCGATAGGCGAAGGAGACCATTGCCTTGGTGAACGCGTTGCCTGTGCCCATGTAGGAGTCAATGGCCATCGAGTCCCCTGAACGGGCGTGGGCGCGAGCCAGCGTCGTGCCACAGGCCGTCGCGAATTGCGCGAGCCGGGGCGCTATCAAGGCGGTCGAGACGATGAGCTTCATGTCCCGGTATTGGCGGACATAGAAATCACGGGCACCCAACGACCCCCAACCCTCGAAGATGTCGGTCGCAGACTTCACCATCCGTTTGCCCGCGATGACCCGTTCGCCGTGGTTGACCTGTGCGGCGGGGCGAAGCTGGGCCTCGTAGACGGAGGCACCCGCCTGTTTGCACTGCAGGAAGAGGGGGGCGCCGGAGCGGCCCTGAAGGAGGACGAGGTAGACGATCATGCCGACGCTGCCGACCCCGACCACCTGTCGCACGACGTCCACCACGGCGAAGCGGTCGAAGAGGGCGCGGCGATCCTCGCGGAGCGTGTAGCGATAGCCGTCGAGCAATTCGTCGACGACCTCGCGCTGCTCCTCGTCCGACAAGGTCACGCGGATCGGATGTTGCGGCGTGATGCGGGGACGACCGGAGGCAATCGCCGTGAGCTTCGGGTACGCACCGATACTGGTCTTCCTCGTCTTGCCCCTCTCGATATAGACCTTGACTTGCCCGCGGTCGGCATGTTCGAAGTGCCGCACGAACCGGTCGACCCGCATGCCGTCGTACCAGATGTCGAGCTCATACGACTGCGCGTAGTGGTACATGCTGCGTCGGTACGAGTCCACCGCAGCTCGCACGGCGGCATCGACCCGCGAGGGCTTCACCTCGTTGTCACGCGCGGCCACCACCAGGCTGGCGACAAGGCGGGCCAGGTCCCACTCGAATGGGCCCGGAAGCGTCTCGTCGAAATCGCGTAGGTCGAAATTGAGGTTGCGCTCCGGGGTGGCCCAAAGACCGAAGTTCAGTACGTGCGCGTCCCCGCAGAGCTGGACCTCCAGGCCGCTATTCGGGCGTGACGCAAGGTCGGCGGCCATCACCCCGGCCGCGCCTCGGTAGTAATTCCACGGTGAGAGCGACATCCGGTAGTGCCGCAGCGGCACGACGTCGGGCAGTCGGCTCTCGCTTTGCGCCAGCACGGTGATCAGCGCATCGTGCCCACGTGTCCTCTCGTCCCACACGCCGATACCGCTCCGCGGGGCGCGCTTGCGGGCCGCCCGGCCGGCTGCCACCCGAGAGGCCAGGCTGGAGTGGAGATCAGGGATGGTGGTCGGCTGGGGTGCCAGTCGTGCGATCTTCGTGGCCATCCCCTGCCTCCCCATCGAAAGTCGTCCATCATCCCCGGCAGCAGGGCACCGCGGACCTCCACCTCGGGCGCTGGTGCCCGCTTCTCTCGCGGGCTTTCCCCACGCGGGGAGAGGTAAGAAATAGGAGACCCGTGTAGGGACCGCCCGCACTCCCGGCATGGGAGCGGGCCTCGCAGGGCCCGACTGATCCATGCCGCAATATCGGTTGTAGGCCAATCAACGCCGTCACAACAGGGCCCTTTGGCAGGAATTAGAGCCCAGCGTCATTTCCCGCGTCGGGTGCCGAGTGCCGCCTGGCGCGCTCCACGGGCGAGTCCCGACGAGGGCGCACCAGAGCGAACAGATGTTTGCTATCGAGGGATGGCGTCGGTATCGTGGTGGATCACGAACTGATGTTCGCCCCAGGGAGGGGACCCGGCGGTAGGCCGGAGTGGACTCCGAAGGAGAAGCCGATGGCCGAGGTCCTGAGTGGGAAGCGGCTGCAGATCCTCAATGTCATCGCTGACAGCCAGCGCGACCGCGGCTATCCGCCGTCGGTGCGCGAGATCGGCGAGGCGGTCGGCCTGGCGTCGTCGGCCACCGTGCACACGCACCTGGCCGTCCTCCAGCGGGAGGGCTACCTCACCCGGGACCCGAGCAAGCCCCGGGCCATCCAGGTGCACTTCGACCCCGACACCGAGAGCAAGCTCCCCGCCGCGGCGGTACACAACGTGCCGCTCGTGGGCGACGTGGCGGCTGGGACGGGCGTGCTGGCCGAGGAGAACATCGAGGAGCTGCTGCCGATGCCGGCGCAATTCACTGGGAACGCCCCCTCCTTCATGCTGCGCGTGCGGGGTGACTCCATGGTCGACGCCGGGATCCTCGACGGCGACTACGTCGTCGTGCGCCAACAGCCCGACGCCGAACAACGGCGACGTCGTCGTGGCCGGCATCGGCGAGAACGAGGCGACCGTCAAGACATTCAGCCGCAGGGGCGGCAAGGTCGTACTGACGCCCGCCAACGAGTTCTACGAGCCGATGATCTTCGACGGGTCCTCGGGGGACGTGACGATCTTCGGCAAGGTCGTCACAGTGGTGCGCTCGCTCAATTAAGGCGGCCGAACCGCCATCGCTCCTTCGGCTGTATAGGGCGGTCGCCTCAACATCCGGGTCCGTTTGTTGAGCCAAAGCTGGATTTCGGGGGCCTCGGGGGAGTGAGAGCGCCGACGAATCTCTATTTCAGGAGACGGGAGAGGCGTCGGTCGGCCAGCTTCTTGCCGCCGGTCTGGCAGGTCGGGCAGTAGGCCATCTCGTAGGACTCGAACGAAACGCGCTCGAGTTTCGTCCCGCACTCGGGACACGGGTCGCCCACGTGGTTGTGAACCTTGAAGCGACCGCCCAGGCTCGACTCGGAGAGGCCGCCTTCGCGTTTGCGCTCGAGCTCGAGGGCCTCGGCCATGACGTCGTTGGCGGCGGTGATGAGTGCTTCCCGCTGCTCGGGCGTGAGCGAGCGCAGCGACACGAACGGCGACAGGTGGGCGCGCTGGAGGATGTCGTCGCCCCAACCCCTCCCGATACCCGAGATCGTGTGCTGATCCCGCAGGTCGGTCGTGAGCTGGCGCTTGGAATCGCTCGTGCGGATGAGCTCGGCGAACTCGTCGGTGCCCGGCTCGGGTCCGAGGCCGGCCAGCGGGCCATCGTCGCCTGGGGCGAGCACCCACCACGACGCCTTGCGCTGCGTGCCGTACTCGCGCACAAGGAGGCCGACGCCGGCGCCGTCGAGCCCGCCGTCGCCCGGTCCGAACACAAAGCGCGCCACGGCGCCGCGGGGCTTCGTCTTCTTGGGAGGCTCCTCGATATCGAGGCGGCCGGCCTGGGAGAGGTGGAGCACGATCCGGTTGCCGTCGTCGAAGTCCCACACCAGGTACTTGGCCCGGCGCGTCACGTGCAGGAGGCGGTGGCCCTGTAGGTCGGACGGTGAGGGGGCGTAGGTCTTGAGCGAGGAGAAACCGAGCAGGTCCGCTCGCCGGAGGGTGGTGCCGGCGAGCAGCGCATCGAGACGCTCGGACAGGGCCTGCATCTCGGGCAATTCGGGCACGTCACAATGTACCGGTGACCTATACGCACGGACATCACGAATCCGTCTTGCGCAGCCACACGTGGCGCACGGCCGAGAACTCCGCCGGGTACCTGCTCCCCTATCTCTCACCCGGGCTGTCGCTGCTGGACGTGGGGTGCGGGCCTGGAACGATCACCGCCGACCTGGCGCTGCTGGTCGCCCCGGGCGACGTGGTGGGCATCGACGCGTCGGCCGACGTGGTGACGCAGGCGGCCTCGTCCGCGGAGGGACTCGGGTTGGCGAACCTGCGCTTCGAGGTGGGCGATCTGTTCGCGCTCGAGTACCCGGACGCGTCGTTCGACGTGGTGCACCTGCACCAGGTGCTTCAGCACCTGGCCGACCCGGTGGAGGCGTTGGTCGCGCTGCGCCGTGTGTTGTCGGTCGACGGCGTCCTAGCCGCGCGTGACTCCGACTACTCGGCGTTCACGTGGGCGCCCGATGACCCGATGCTCGACCGGTGGATGGAGCTGTATCTCGCGGTCACGGCGCACAACGGGCACGACGCCTGTATCGGCCCACGCCTGATGGGCCACGCACTCGAGGCGGGCTTCAGCTCGGTCGACGTGTCGAGCTCGACGTGGACCTACGCCGACCCCGACTCGCGGGCATGGTGGGGCGGGCTCTGGGCCGACCGCGTGCGCTACTCACGCATCGCCGAGCAGGCCGTCTCCTACGGGCTCAGCGACACCGACGAGCTCGAGGCGATCGCCCTGGCCTTCCAGCGCTGGGCGGCGGCGCCCGACGCCGTGTTCGTGATCCCCCACGTGGAGATCCTGGCCCGGGGTTGAGCGCGCTTCGTGTGGATTGTCTCTGGGGGCGATCGTCGTCTGGGCCGGCGAGCAGGGCGGCGGCCTCGTGGACGACCGCCCGGTGTAGACCGTAGCCAGTGAAGCTCAAGCTGGATCTGCACGAGATCTACAACCGAGGGGACGACATCGATCGTGCGCTCCGGGGCATCATCGATGAGGCGATCGAGAAGAAGGTCCGGTTGGTCGAGATCATTCCG
This sequence comes from uncultured Acidimicrobiaceae bacterium, assembly GCA_963783995.1. Taxonomy (GTDB): domain Bacteria; phylum Actinomycetota; class Acidimicrobiia; order Acidimicrobiales; family RAAP-2; genus Bog-473. The sequence goes on along the minus strand of CAWAPU010000006.1, from coordinate 1,029,773 downwards.
GGCAAGGGAAGCGGCCAGCTCAAGAAGCGCGTGCTGCGATTCCTCGACCGCAAAGACATCAAGGTGCTCTACGACCGGGTCGAGAAGGACTCGCACAATTTTGGCCGAGTGTTCGTCCACTTCAGGCCTAAATAGGACCACTTGACTTTCCCCGTCGGGGAGGGTTCATGCTTCTGGTTGTGGACGACCTGATGGCCATCGGTGAGTTCTCCGAGCGCTCGGGCCTCTCGGCCAAGCGGCTGCGGACGTATGCGGCGGAGGGCCTCCTCACCCCCGCGGCGGTCGACCCGAGCTCGGGCTACCGCTACTACTCGCCCGGTCAGGTTGTCGATGCCCGGGTGATCGATGCCCTTCGGCAAGCCGGCGTGCCGCTCGCCGATATCCGGGCGTTCATGCATCGGCCGTCGCCCGAACAGCTCGATGCCTGGGCGGGTCAACTCCACAGCGATGCCGATGCACGCCAACGGGCGCTCACCCTCGCCCGCCATCTCGTCACGGCGAGTGCGGACCCACTCGTCCCGATCGTCAACCCCGACACCGAGGAAGAGCCCATGATCACCCTGCGAATGGCTGGCCGTAGCGACATCGGACAGCGTGCGCGAGAACAACGAGGACGCGATCGTCACCACTGAGCGTCTTGCGCTCGTGGCTGACGGGATGGGAGGTCATCCGGGAGGCGAGATCGCCGCGGCCACCGCGGCCGATGTGGTTTCGACCGTCTTCACTGGCCGATCGATGGACGAGCTCGAGGCGGCCGTACGCGCCGCGAACTGGGCGATCCGTGACCACGCCGGCGCTGAACCCGGGCTCGAGGGCATGGGCACCACAATCTGCGCGACCGCGCTGCTGTCCGACGGCGATCTTGCCGTCGTCAACGTGGGCGACAGCCGGGCGTATCTCTGGCATCGGGCAACGCTGACTCAGTTGACACGGGACCACAGCGTCACCGCCGAACTCATCGAGCGTGGGGAGCTACGAGAAGAGGACGAGCCACGACACCCTCATCATGGGGTGCTCACCCGGGCCCTCGGCGTCGGACCCGAGGTCGAGATCGACCGCAGGACCCTCGACGTCGAAGCGGGAGACCGGATCGTCGTTTGTAGCGACGGCTTGTTCAACGAGGTATCCGGAGCGGACATGGCGACCGCGCTCGGGAACGGCGATGAGGTCGCCGAGGTCGTCGACCGCCTGATCGACCAAGCCGTCAGTCGGGGCGGCCGTGACAACGTCTCCGTCGTCGTCGCCGAAGTGATCGGCTGAGCTCTGGATGCGGGGGCGAATGCCTCACAGTCCCCGGCTGACGAACACCGAGGGGTTCACCTCCGAGGGTGGGGCACGGAACCCACACGCCGTTTCGACTGCGGCGGCGAGCGAAAGCAGCCTGGCCTCTGACCACGCCCGGGTGACGAGGGTCAGCCCGAGTGGGTGGCGCGATCGCCGGCTGTAGCCAATCGGAACCGAGATGCTCGGCCAGCCCGAGCGGGCCGCCCAGCTGGCTCCTTCCTCGGCCCGGAACAGCAGGGCGTCGGCGTCAAGGAGGGCAGCTTCCAAGGCCCCCGTCACGGCGTCCCGGTCGCGCCGGCGGGCCTCCTCGTACTCACGACGCGTCGCGTCGTGATCGATCGCGACGGCCTTGTCGACATGAGCCTGGCCGTACTTCAACGCGACCTCGGCATGCGTGTCGTTCCACTCCCGCAGCTCGGCCAGGGTCCTGATCGGCGCAGCGTCTCCCATTCGGCGCAGATAGGCGTCGACCGCAGGGGCGAACTCGTAGTGCAGCACGAACATCTCGTCGTCCCGGGCCAACTCGGGCATCGCCGTGTCGCTCACCGTGGCGCCAGCATCGGTGAGTGCCGCGAGCACGGCCTCTGAGACGGGCCTCTTGCCTTCGGAGTCACCTCCGAGGGCGGCTTCCGGGCGGACGAGGACGAGACGGGCGCCGCGCAGGCCGCCCGGTGCGGGCTCCCACGATCGCAGCGCGTCCAGGCCGAGCCGCGCCTCGGAGCCTGGCTCGTCGACGGGTTCTGTCCCCGCCATGGCCACGAGGAGCGCGGCGGCGTCCCGCACCGTCCGGGCCATCGGGCCGGCGGTGTCCTGGCTCGGAGCGACGGGTACAAGTCCGTCCTGGCTGATCAAGCCGTTGGTGGGCTTGATGCCGACCAGGCTCTGGTGCACCGAGGGGCTGATGATCGAGCCGTCGGTCTCCGTCCCGACGCCCAAAGGCGCCAGGTCCAACGCCACGGCGACCGCGGTGCCGCTGCTCGACCCGCTCGGCGTCAGCCGCGAGGTCGTAGGGGTTGAGGACCTGGCCGCCCAGGGAGGAATAGCCCGAGGGCATGCCCTCGGTGAGGAAGTTGGCCAACTCCGAGAGGTTCGTCTTGGCGAGGATCACGGCTCCTGCGTCCCGCAGGTGTCGGACCAGAGTGGCGTCGGCCGCGGCGATCGAGCCGGCGAGGGCGAGGGCCCCGACCGTGGTCGGCTGGCCCGCCACGTCGATGTTGTCCTTGACGACGACGGGCACTCCTTCGAGGGCGCCGCGCGGCCCGTGCCGGCGCCGGTGCTCGTCGCTGGCTTCCGCCTGCTCGATGGCGTCGGGGGACACGGCGCGGATCGCCCCGAAGAGCGGGTCGAGGCGCTCGATGCGCGAGAGGTACGCCAGGACCAGCTGACGGCTGCTCGTGGCGCCGTCCGCCATCGCCTGGCCCAGTGTGGCGACGGTGTCCATGCTCACCGCGAGCACCTCATCGGCGGGTCGTTGCTCATCGGCTCGTGAGCCTCAGGTCTTCCAGCCAAGCCAAGAACAGATCGGTCCAGTGGTCGGACGGGAGTCCCTGGCGGATCGTGCCGAAGCCGTGCGCTCCACGGGCGAACACGTGGAGCTCGGACGATCGACCGGCCGCCGACCAGTCGGCGTGGAGGCCTTCGACGATCCTCAGCAAGATGTCATTGCGGGCGACCGCGCCGAAGATCGGCGGTGCGTCCTCCGGCACTGGAGCACCCCGCGTCTCGCCGCCGTAGATGGGGGCGATGAACGCGAGGGGCTCGGCACGGGGGTCGAGGGCAACGTCGACGGCGAGGAACGCTCCCGCCGAGAAGCCGATCATGCCGATCGATCCGGCGCGTACCTCGAACCGGTCCGCCTCGGCGCGGACGAGCTCGATCGCACGACGGCCGTCGTCGGCGCACGCGGCTCTCGCCTCGAGATAGCTCTGGGAGCTGATGAGGTCGTCGATCCGGCGAGGCAGCTTCCCCGCCGAGAGGCCGTCGGCCAAGGAGGCGTCGACGTCGGCCATCCTCGCCTCGAACGCATCCTGATCGGCGCCCGAGCCCTGCACCCGATACTTGAGGACGAACGCCGTGTACCCCAGGTCGGCGAGCCAACGGGCCACATCGAGTCCCTCGTGCGTCCACGCGTTGATCGTCCACCCGCCGCCGGGTACCACGATCACCCCGACGCCGTTGGCGGCGCCCGACGGCCGGTATACCGTCAACGTCGGATCCGCGATGTTGCGCAGGAACGTCGTGCCGGCTGCGACCCCGGCGCGGACTTCGTAGGCGACCTCGGGCGGCACGTTCTCGATCCGGGTGGGCGGACCGTCGGGCCACAGCCTGATGACCTCTGCGTCGTCGTCCTTCACGGTGACCGTCACCACGACAGCTTGCCCTACGTCGCCTTCATGGGCCCGCGACAGGCCGTCGTCCCCCCGTTGCCGACGATTAGTCCAGCCAGAGCTGGTCCGTATATTTGTCCGTCCCGGTGATGGTCGGGATGAAGGGCAGCGACGCCACGACCGTCCCCTTCCCGGCCGACTCGAGCCGACGACGGTGCTCGGCGATCACCGGCTCCCATGCCGCCTCGGGCGGCGTGTTCAAGAACCACAACAACACGGTGCGGTTGTCCTTGGCCGACTCACGCGGGACGTCACCCGGTGCGTCGACCTCGAGCGCAATTGGCGTGAAGGCTGCGACGAGATCGGCGTCGGACCCCGGCAGCAGCCCCGGCAGATGCTCCGAGCGCAACCACGACCACAGGTCCTCGTTGGTGATGTCGTCCGCCCGGTCGATGAAGGTGGCGACGAAGCCGCGGTAGGGGTGGTCCAGCGCGAGCTCGACCGGCACGCCGTCGGGGTCGCGTCGTTGCTCCCATGCGAAGTTGTAGAGGAGGGTGTGCACGTGGTCGCGCTCTTGGAACATCCGGCCCGCCGCGTGCAGCGCATTGACCTGGCGGAGCGCCCAGCGGTTCCACACGTCGTGGTAGCCGTCGAGGACCCAGTACACCGAGATGTAGGAGCCTCGGGCCGGTTCACCAGTGATGACCGACGGGTCGGGGTCGCGCATCGCCTTGAGGTCGGCCGTGGCCACGTAGCGGCCGCCGGCGAAGTTGTAGGGACCGACCATGCAGCCCGAATAGAAATGATCTCGCTCGTACCACCGGTTGTAGGCGACCTCGTGCCCGCGATGGGGCTCGACCAGGGTCAAGAGCATGGAACCGAGCTTGACCGGCTCCGCCTCGGCTCCGACCTCGATGGGGCGTTTCTTCTTGGGTGCGGCTTCCTCGGACATGAGGGGTGAAGCTAACAGCTGGGCGCCGGCGTCAAACAGTCCTCAGATCGGCTCCGCTGGCGACGATGCCACCGGTGGGCGCCACCGTGCCGCCATCGGGCTCGGCCGTGAGCGCCAGCTTGGAGGCCAAGGTGGCGCCGGTGATGGTGAACGTGGAGCCGTGCGGCGACGAGCCGAGCACCCCGAGGGAGATCGGCGTCGAGCCCACCATCCCCCACAGCTGGTACGTCTCGCCGGCCCCGAGCGCGGGCAGGTTCGACGACACCAGGTAACCCCGCCCGGCCGGCACGATGACGAACTTCGCCAGGGCATCGTGTGACGTGTTCTCGAGCGTCACGATGCGGTGACCGGGCGTGTGCAGGGCGACCTCGGCCGGCGAGCGTGGCGCGGCCGCGGTCGTTGCGCCGCCTGCTCGAGCCCCGTCACGTTGTTCTGCGAACGGACGAGGTCGATCCCCAGCACGACGGCCACGGCGCTGGCCGCAACGGCGACGGCGCCGAGCAACAGCACGGCGCGACGAGCGCGGCGCGTCCGGCCCGGTGCCGGGGCCCGGAAGGGCGCCGGGCTCGAAGCGACGAGGCGCGGCATTGGCGGGGGTCTTCTTCGAGGCGGCCGTTCGGTCCAGCTGCTCGGCAATAGCTCGACCACAGGCCCGTCGGGCAACGCCTCGGTGGAGTTGCCCATGGCCGCCGCAACCTCCCGCAGGCCGTCCAGCTCGGCTTCGCAGCGTGGGCAGGTGGCGAGGTGCCCCTCCAGCTCGCTGAGCTCTTCGCCGTCCACCGCATCGAGGGCGTAGGCGCCGAGGATCTCGCTCGCTTGCTCGTGGGAGATCATGCGTCCACCCCTCGCACGCCGGCGTCCGCCAGCGCGACCTTGAGGCGACGCATCCCGGTGCGGATGCGGCTCTTGATGGTGCCCTCGGGCTGTTCCAGCGAACGCGCCACCTCGCGGTACGTCTGCCCCTGGAAGTAGGCCAACTCGATCGCCCGGCGCTCGTCGTCAGAGAGCTCGCTCATGGCGCGTGCCACCTGGTCGGCCAACGCCAAGTCCCATACCTCGTGCTGCATGTCGTACGCCGCGTGCGCCGTGCTGCGCCGCGTCGCGGACTTCACGCTGGTGGACGCGAGCTCGAGGAACGGACGGCGTCGACGGCCCGGCCGTGCGCCTGGGCGAGCAGGAACGATCGCAAGGACCCCCGGTCGGGATCGAAGCGGTCGGGCTGGCGCCACAGGCGGAGGAAGATCTCCTGGGTCACGTCCTCGGCCTCGGTGGCGTCGTTCAGCACCCGCCTGGCCAGGCCGTAGACCGCCCGGCCGTGGCGTCGGTACACCTCGGCCAGGGCCACCTCGCTGTAGCGAGCGATGGAGGTCACCAGCTGGGCGTCGCTGGCTACATCGATGTCGGACATCTATGACCTGTTCGGACCCGCTCCCGCATCTGGATGGACCCCGCTGGGCTCATCCGGGCGTCGCCTTCGCTCCGGATAGTAGGCGTAATGCGTACCACCATCGATTCCTACAAGGCCCGGGCCGGACGGCTCGATCTCGAAGGCCTCGATTTCGACGACTTCAAGGACGAGCGGCTGTCCCCCGACGCGCTCCGATCACTGCGGTACATGCACGACATCGAGCATCACACCGTCTGCTACCTGCGCGACCTGCTGCTCACGCCGGCCCACCAGGACCCCGAGATCACGTCATTCCTGTCCTGCTGGGTCTACGAGGAGATGTGGCACGGCGAGGCCATCGGCCAAGTCCTCGAGGCCCACGGTGAGGTGGCGGGCGCGCCGCGCGTCGCGGCGCTGCGGCAGGGCCACCGGCGTCGCCAGGCGTTGACCACGCTCTCCACGATCGCCTCGGCGGCCTTCGCCGGGAAGGCGTTCATCGCGGTCCACATGACGTGGGGCGCGGTCAACGAGTGGACCACGCAAGCCGGGTACGCGCGCCTGTCCGAGACGGCCGGGCACCCCACCCTGCGCGAGCTCCTCCGCCGCATCATGAAGCAGGAGGGGACGCACATCGATTTCTACGCGTCGGAGGCGGCCCGCCGTCTGGCCGACAGTCCGCGGGCACAACGGCTCACGCGTTTCGCCCTGTCGCATTGGTGGCGCCCCGTCGGGTCGGGCGTGATGCCGAACCGCGAGGTCGGTTTCCTCGTGCAGTACCTCTTCGACGGCGAGAAGGGCCGCGAGCTCCTGGAGCGGATCGACCGACGCGTCGACCGGTTGCCCGGACAGCGAGACCTGCAGCTGTTGCAACGCGCCGTATCGCGTCTGGGCGCGAACTAGGTTCGACAAGGGGCTGCGATCGAGGTGCGTGCGATTGGGACTTGAGGAGACCAGGTGCTCGCCCCAAACCGGCGTAGAGACCCCGGACTGATCCAACTCTCGATTTCAACTCTCGAGCGACTCAGTCATCCGAAATAAGATCTCAGGACCCAAGAACTTCGGGAGATCAACTTGGATAGCGAACCTTCTACGCCGGTGGAAGTTTCCCGACGGATCGAGGCTCCGGTGTCGGAGATTTTCCGGATCCTGAGCGATCCGAAGGCGCACACCCATCTCGACGGCTCGGGGATGCTTCGCGGCGCGGAAAGCGATGAACTGATTACGGGCGTCGGCGATGTCTTCGTCATGAATATGTACTTTCCGGCGCTCGGTGACTACCAGATGGACAACCACGTGGTGGAGTTCGAGTTCGACGGGCGAATTGGCTGGGAGCCCGTCGCAGGGCGAGGTCATCCAGGAATCGGAACCCAGATGGGCCATCGCTGGAGCTTCGTGCTGACTCCGGATGGACCAGATGCCACCATCGTCGTTGAAATTTACGACTGCACAAACACACCGGCTGAATTCCGCAAGGAAATGGAAAACGGAACGATGTGGATCGGCGCCATGGATGCAACCCTTGAACGTCTAGAAGGGTTGGTTCGAGCCTCGAAGTAGTGGCTTCGTCCCGGCGCACGGGGGCAGGCTCCGAAAGGGGACCGAAGGGCACGCAAACCAGGTCGCCGTCATGGATGGGAGGACATCTAACTGGGTATGAAGCTTGACGGCTGAACTATGTCCCGACGTTGGCCGAGGAGAAATCACCCATGACGATCGTTCGCAATGAAGACGGCACCTTGGTCGTTCCCGTGCGACAAGAGCGCCGTCATGATGAGGAAGAGCTAACGGGCGGTGAGACAACAGTGGCAACAGCAGATACCACTCGTGTCCTTCACCCCGGGGAGGGTGGCTATGACGAGGCTCTGGTCGAGTGGGACCTCCAGCAGAACCCCGACCGCGAGCCGGCGGTGTCCACACCGAGCGGCCGTCAAGAGGCGATGGCCCTCGTCCACGCTATGGCCGAGTCTCCGACGCACGATGTGAGCGCTGCAATCGAGACGATTGAGGATCCCGAAGCGAGCGGTGAAGCCTTGCGCCACGTCCTCATCGGCGGCGCCCATTCGGTCGAGGATTTCGCCGTCGAGGTCGCAGAGGCCGAAGGTGGCGAACCTTTGCCGGCCCATGAGGCCACGAAGATCATCGGAGAGGTGCTGACCGAGCTCGATTCCTGACCGGCAGCTGGGGCCAGCTAGTGGCACGTGCCGGTGCTGTCCCACCACGTCTTTCCGTGGACTGGTTTCGTCGACGGTGAGCGCGGTATTGACCCCTCATGACTTTCAGCGATGAACCCGTGGAGCTGCCGGAGACAGAGCCGGACGACGTGCCCGAACGCCTAGTTCCGGTCGAGGTGCCCGAGCCATCCGTGGAGGACACTCCCGAGCGTGGCTAGGGATCGGATTCAGTCGAGAGGAACGGGCGACTCAGCGAGCCAGGGGCTCAGGATCGGGAACCGGGGAGGGAGGGTTCGGCTCGGGCTCCGGCTCGATGGGAGTCGGATCTTGAGGAATGGTCATCCGTTGTCGATACCCGACGGACACGCTTGAAAACTGGCAACTGCCGTCCGCGCGGTGGGGGTGAACTGCGCACCGTCCCGCGATTGGGGTTATCTCAGCGTTTTGAAATGCTTACGAAATTGTCCATACGGGCGATGCGGCGACGGTGCGCTGCAATCGCAGTAGCATCTCTGCGCGGATGGAGCGCATCGGCGAAGATCTAGGAGATCGAACCACCCGACGACGCGGAGCAAGCAAGGTTCTCGGACTCCGATGCGTCAGCCACGCCATCGGACACTTCCGCTGCTCGGGACAGAGAGTCCGACCCCACTCTGCCCAGTGAGGTGGCGGAATCGCGTAGTGAACGAGAGGCCGCTTGGCGGCGCTTTACCGACCTCCCTGGGACCCACCTAGCGGTACGCCGCAAGTTTCTCTCATCACGAGAGATTGTCACCGCTGATGGTGAATCGCTCTGTTCATCCCATCGTGGCGGTTGCGATCTGTTCATTGGTGACCGACGCTTCGTTGTTCACGTCGGTGGAAAGCCGCTGAGGTTCTTGTCCGCCATGCCGCCCTACGAACTTCTCGACGCTTCCAGCGGGCAACGGGTCCTCTACGTCGATTTCCAAAACTGGAATCTCGTGGCGCGCGGCTTGGTTCATTCGTCCTCGCATCGCTACACATTCCCAGTCAGTTACAACAAATCACCTTTGCGGTGGTTGCGCTTTCCTGTGATGGCCGCGGTCGACGAAACTGGGAGGACGGTCGCGCGTTACCGAAAGCCTCGCTTGCGAGGTCAATGGTCTAGACGGATTGAAATCGTGGTCGATGCTCAAGAACCATTGGATGATGAACTCGTCCTGCTGGTCACTACGACGGCCAACTTCTTGAAGTCCTTCTTCCAAAGGCCGGGGGGCGGCGGCTGATCGGCCTCATCCCGGCGTTATACATGTGATCCGTAGGGCCTGGGCTGTGCCCTATGGAAGCACACTCACTGGGCGTCGGCGACTCCTTCGATCAGTCCGTCGGGCTGCAGCAGCTCCCTGGCTGGATGATCTTCGAGCAGCCGAGTTAGTAGCACCTGGCTCAGGGCGGTGGTCTTCACGCCCGCGCACAACCGTTGGTCTCGCATCGCCGGATTGTCGCAAGGATGGCCAAGCAGTATTCGCGAGCTGATCTTTTCTTCCGACGAGCGGATCCGACTGGGTGAGAAGGGCCTCGAGATCGCCATCGCGAAGTTCAATCTCGCCAAGGGTTTCTCCTTCTCCACATATGCCACGTGGCGGATTCGACAAGCCATCACCATGGGCCTTGGCGATGGTGGAGGCGGAGCACCAGTGCGGGAACCCAGAGAACCGGCGCCGTCTTCCGGCTCTGGATCAGCGGCGCTCTAGGTCGTCCTGTTCCCGGCGGTATCGGGTACCCATGCACGATCACTCGCGCCGCAGTGTGTGCATGATCCGAGCGGACTCCGCACCGTCGCCGGTGATCTCGATGCCGAGGGAGGGAACGGACCACACCGCGAAGGTGGTCGAGGTCTGTAGCACCTCGACTGGAACGCCGTTCACCGTAAGTGGTGTTGCTGTAGTTGTGTTCGTTGGGTTGGGTTGGTAGAGGGCTACGAAGTTGAGCGGGAACTGATAATTCGCGCAGTTCGTGAGTACCTTGGGGTACCCGAGGAGCAGGGCGCCCGACGCGCTCGTGTTCGGGCAGTTGGCGTTGTGCTTCACGGCCCAACCTCGCGGCACCGAGATGGTGGCCCCGCCATAGCTGTAGGACTTCCACCCCCTGGGTACGGCCACATGGCCCGCCCGGTAAGTGTCCGCACCAGCAGCTGCCGCTCCGCTCGCTACGATACCCGCGGCCACGACTCCAGCGAGGAGCCATGGGCCCACGAGCACGAAAGCTCTCCTCATTTTGTCCCTCGCCTTTCGTTCATTTCGGCTTGCGCTTGACGGAGGTACGTCAGCAACCGCCGGGAATCGAGGCGCCTTTCATTGTCCCACCGGTATTGACACTCACAGCAGCGGGTTGGTTCGCACCCTGAGCCATATCGATGACGGCGACTTCCTCCGAAGTCCGTGATCGGCGACATCTTCGAGCCGGCGGATTGGGTCACCCCTGCGGAGTTGCAAAGGGCAGGCCCGCTTGTCGATGCGCGAGGCTGCTGGGACCGATAAGGCTTGAGGTTGGCCAGTTAGCCCACTCGCACTCATGAGGAGAGCACCAGATGCCCGATACCGTCTACTTACCTGACCGGATCGAAGTGACCCGGCCTATCCCGGCGTCACCTGCCGCGATCTTCGACATCGTGCGAAGTCCGGCAGGGCATGTGGCTATCGATGCCTCGGGAATGCTGCAGAACTTCGCTGGCGAACCAGCAGAGAAGGTGGGTGACACGTTCGTCATCCATATGGATCGCGAATCGCTCAATGACGTCCCGCTTGGCAAGTATGACGTGACCGTGCACATCATCCTCTTTGAGCGCGATAAGGAGATCGCCTGGAATCTCGGACCCGATATTCCATATCCGCATTTCTATGGTTACCGCCTCGACGCCGGTGAAGATGGGGTTACGAACGTGACGTCCTATTACGACTGGTCGAAGATAGACGGAGAAATAAAAGAACGCTTCCCGATCGTGCCGGAGTCGGCCCTGCGCGCCACGCTCGGAATCTTGGAACGAACTGTCAGAATCGGACTCTGACTTGATGTACAACGCTCCAGGATGGGTTCCGTCGCGTAGCCACTGCTAACAACTACCCGGCAGCGAGGATTGAAGTGGCCACTGAGTGATCCACCACTTCGGTGAATGGATTGGTCAGCGTGTGGGTGGGTGCCCAGGCCAGGTCTGACTCAACTAATCCGGCTGACGTCCTTTGGGACTGTCCTTCGTACGATCGGTCGGCCTGGCCCGGTCACCCACTCGACACCCCCGGTCGGACGGAGTGACCTAATAGGAGCCTGCCTCACACAGGCCCGTCGCTGTCCTGTCCGTCGTCCCGCTGGTGCGGTGTCACCCCAACCCAATCCAACGAAGGGATGACAGTGACTACTGTGGCACGAAGCATCACCGGCGGCGTCGATACGCACCTCGACGTCCATGTAGCTGCAGCTTTGGACGAACGCGGCGCCCTCCTCGGCGTCGAGAGCTTCGCCACGACGGAGGGCGGCTACAAGAAGCTGCTCGGGTGGCTGAGCGACTTCGGCCCCGTCGAGCTCGTCGGCGTCGAAGGCACCGGGTCCTATGGAGCCGGGCTCACTCGTCACCTCCAAGCCGAGCGGATCCGCGTCGTCGAGGTCGATCGGCCCAACCGCCAGCGCCGCCGGCTCAAGGGCAAGTCCGATCCCCAAGACGCCATCTCCGCCGCCCGTGCCGCCCTTTCGGGAGAGGCCGCTGGCGAGGCCAAGACGAGGGACGGAAACGTCGAATCCATGCGGGTTTTGCGTGTCGCCCGCTCCTCGGCGCGCAAGGGTCGGACCCAGGCGCTCAACCAGATGCGCAACCTCGTCTCGACCGCCCCCGAGTGCATCCGGGCCGAGCTCCGCGGTCTCAGCGTCTTCCAACTCCTCGAGCGGGCCTCCGCCTATCGACCTGGCACCAAGCGCGACATCGTGTCGCTGACCAAGTTCAGCCTCCGGATGCTGGCCCGACGGGCCCTCACGCTCGAAGAGGAGATCGCCGAGCTCGACGCCATCCTCAAACCGTTGGTCAAAGAGACCGCGCCTGATCTGGTCTCGACTCTCGGCGTCGGGACCGACGCCGCCTCCGCGCTTCTCGTCGCGGCCGGTGACAACCCCGAACGTCTGCGCAACGAAGCGGCCTTCGCCCATCTGTGCGGCGCCTCACCGCTCGACGCCAGCAGCGGCAAGAACCAACGACACCGACTCAACCGCAGTGGTGATCGTCAGGCCAACTCCGCCCTGTGGCACATCGTGCTCACGCGGATGGTCTACGACCAGCGCACCACCGAGTACATCGATCGAAGGAAGACGGAAGGTCTGACCAAAAAGGAAGCGGTGCGATGCCTCAAGCGCTACGTCGCTCGTGAGGTCTACGGCCTACTACCTCGCGAGAAATTAGGGCTTGACAACCCATAGGAGCATCGTACGGGGAAAGTCAAGACTCGCAACTAGTCCTCGTCGACCGAGGCGCCTCTCTCCCTCAGTGCTTCCTCCACCCCCTTGATCGCGAGACCGGAGAACCTGGCGATCCGTCCATCAGTGTCCTAAGTACGACCTGACCAACCCGATCAGCAATCGGCGGTGTCACCACCAGCATCCGGGGGCGGGTTCCTTCAATCAGATCGACCGACTCCAGCTCGCCGAAGGGCACGGTCATCGGAGTCCCTCTGTGGCCCCCAGGCCCAAAAACAAAGCCATCGTCGGTCACCAATAACCTCACCTGCGGTTGAGACTGGCTGCCGCGGTGCTCGCGATCGAAGTTCGCCGCGCCTGGCAGTCCCGTGTGGTCAAACGGACCCCAGTAGATCGCTGTTCTTGACATCCAATCGTCTGGGCTCGTGCTGTACAACTGGCGGCTGCGGTACTTATCGCGTTGAACCAGGCCCACGACGAGCGCCGCCATTGCTCCGATGGCCACGACAACCAAGATGCCTCCGGTCCCACCCAAGAAGAGAACCACTATCAACGCGACAATCACCAGCGGCGCGAATCCGCGGAGGATCGGCGCACGGGTTCCTTTTGGAATGAGCCGAGCCGAAGGCCTCGAGTTCGGCGGTGGTTGAACGCCTACTCGAACCCCGGTCGCCGGCAACAGTCCGTCCTGATGCATTCCTCATTATCGACCAGGGCGACACCTCGGAGAGCGATTCACTGCACCCTGTCCCGGCGTATAGGGCTACCTGTTTGTTCCTTCCCAGAGAGCCTGGCAGTCGCGCTCCAGCCGAGCAACTTCCTCGTCAACGTTGTAGCGCCCCACATCTGGCGACTGCGCTAAGTCTCGGAGGACGACTCCCGTGTTGGAGAGGATTTCCCCTGATGTGCTCCCACCTCGGATGGCCGTTGTTAGAGCTTCGGCCCACTGGTGGGCGCCTTCTGAAGCCAACTGTTCGCTCAGCCTGTCGATGCCCTCGTAGTAGGCGAACAGCGGGGACGATGCCACCGGATCACCGTAACGCTGAGGAGCGCTTATGGGGTGCCCCACTCGTGCCGGTCAGCCTGCACCCCGAGCCGGCTGGTGCGTCAGGTGGTCCCGGTCAGGGGGCTCGGCGGCGGCCGACGACCGCGACGAGTCCGGCAAGCAGTGTCTCGTTGCCGAAGGCCTGGCGGACGTCCGCGTCGACGCCGAACCGAGCAAGGAACTCTGGGAGTCGGCCGGTGTCGATGAGCACGTTGTCGTGCGTCTCGTCATCACGACGCCAGAGTTCGCCGTCACGAACGAACATCGTCATCTCACGCCGGAAGATCCGATCACCGATGACCGAGCGACGCGTCGTGAGCACCCAGTCCTCTCCGAACCAGACCCCGGGCGGCTGCCCGCGCCGGGCAGATCCCCACTCCAGGTCGCAGATGTCGAACGCGAGTACCCCGGAGTCCTCGAGCGCACCCGCCATGGCGGCCAGCGAACGATCGATTTCTTCCTCGCTGTCGAGGTAGCTCAACGCATGACCGACACTGACGATCGCATCGGCGGTCGGCAGCGGATCCTCGGGAAGCCGAAGGACCTCGACCGGCACCGTGGGAACGAAGTCACGGGCAAGCTCGACCATGGCCGCAGACGCATCGGTCGCGAGTACCCGATGGCCTGCCTCGACGAGGTACTTCGTGAACAACCCGGATCCACAACCGAGCTCCAGGACGAGCCCGGACCGCTCCAGGACGGGCTCGAGGATCGTCAGAATCCCGGGTGCCACCGCATCCGCGTGGAACCCGAACCCTTCGTGATGGATGCGCGCCAGATCCGATCGGTAGTACGGCGAGGCAGGCATACGACGCAATCGTGTCACAGCGCTCCGTCGTGAGACTGCAGCCTCACGTCTTCAGCCGGCGTTTCGGGACAGGTTGTCGTTCGCGCGATGACGGACTGGTTCCCACTCGGCGCTCCGCTGGTCGGCAATTCCTCAGATGCGTGGATGTGGGTGGGGTGATGGGCTAGCAAGATGTGAATGCCCGACCTTCCGCAAGCCTGGCGCGTTGGCTTCGATGAGGTTGCCGAGCTCTACGACAGGGTGCGCCCCGGCTACCCCGACGACCTCTTCGACGAGCTGGCCGCCGCACTGCCGCGGTCGCCAGCCGTGGTCGAGGTCGGTCCTGGTACAGGCCAAGCCACGAAAGGCCTCGTTGCCCGAGGCGCCAGAGTGACCGCGGTCGAGTTGGGTGCCCACCTGGCAGCCGTCCTCGCCCGCAACCTCCCGACCGTCGACGTCGTCGTCGGGCCCTTCGAGCACGTCGACCTCGCGCCGGGCTCGTTCGACGCGGTCGTGGCCGCATCGAGCTACCACTGGGTGCCGCCCGAGGCGCGGATGACCCGACCGGCGGCCCTGCTCCGACCCGGCGGGCACCTGGCGCTGATCGCGCTCAACCAAGTCGCTTCTCCCGCTGACCGCGGCTTCTTCGACGAGGTCCATCACGTGTTCAGCCGCCACGGACTGCCGGGAACGCACGACCCTGTCCCCACACACGAGGAGCTTGTTCCCTCGTTCGTCGAAGAGATCGTCGCCTCGCCAGAGTTCGCAGAGCCTTCGATCCATCGCTACCGCTGGGACCAGCGCTACACGGCTCGGGACTACACGGAGCTCAAGCGGACCGACTCGAACAGTCGGGCGATGGCCGACCCTGAAGTCCGCGAGGCAATGCTCGCCGAGGTCGAGGCGCTCATCGACTCGCGCTACGACGGGTGGATCGTCCGCCCCCTCACCGCCTCTCTCGTGTTCGCTCGCCGCCGCTGACGATCGGCGCCGACCTACGTCCACCACCTGGAGGACAGCTTTGGGAGAACGGGCCACGCGACGCCCGCCGTCGATTCAAACCCGACCCCGAAGTGCCGAACGTGGGCCCCTTCCCGCCGGCCTGGTGTCTCAACCAGCGGGTCGTTCGCGTCCTTGAGCCTTCAATCTCAGGCACCCGGATCACAGCCATGTGCCCAACTCGGAGCGGTTTGGGCAACCGAGCCCGTTCTCCGGGGTCAGGTCAGTAGGGCGGCGAGCACCTCGCGGGCGCGTTCGAGCTGCGCACGCGTCACCCGCTCGTCGGGGTGGTGGGCGAGCAACGGGTCTCCGGGGCCGAAGTTCGCTGCAGGTACGCCGTGCGCCCAGAAGGAGGCCACGTCCGTCCAGCCCACCTTGGCCTTCGGCGACGCGCCACTCTTCTCGACCAGGGAACCGAGCAAGGGGTGCTCCAACGACGGGGGCGCACCGTCGCCGGCGTCGAGCAGCTCCCACGTGTCGCCGTCGTCGAGCTCGAGCAGCGGGTCGAGGAGCTCGTGCAGGAAAGCGTGCGCCTGTACCTCGATCCGGTCCGGCGCATAGCGATGGTTGAGCGTGACGCGCGCCTCGTCCGGGACGACGTTGGCGGCCACTCCCCCCTCGACGGACACCACCTGCAGCTGCTCGGTGTACGTGCAGCCGTCCAGCACGACCTCGCGCGGGGGCCAGTCGGCCACGCGGTGGAGCAACGGGGCGAGGCGGTGGATCGCATTGCGCCCGGTGAACGGACGCGCCGTGTGGGCGCGCACGCCGCCCAGCGTGATCTGGACGCGCATCGTTCCCTGGCATCCCGCCTCGACCAGGCCGAGGGTCGGCTCGCCCAGGATGGCGGCGTCGCCGGCCAGCAGCTCGGGGCGCTGCTCCCACAGCTCGAAGAGGCCGCTCAGGTTCCGGCTGATCTCCTCACGGGCGTAGAAGCACCACGTCACGTCCACGGTCGGCTCGGGCACCGTGGTGGCGAGATCCAGCATTACCGCCAGGCCGCCCTTCATGTCCGAGGCGCCCACGCCCCACACGGTGTCGCCGTTGATGAGGGGCTCGGCGCTCGTGCCGGGCGGCACGGTATCGAGGTGACCGGCCATCACCAGGCGCTGGCCTCGCCCGAGCGAGGTGCGCGCCACGACGTTGTCGCCCACCCGCTCGACGTCGAGCCAGGCGCACTCCGAGAGCACCTTCTCGACGGCCGCCGCGATCTGGGCCTCCTCGCCGCTGACCGACGGCATCGCCATCAGGTCGACGGTGGCAGCCAGCAGGTCCGTCATGGCAACTCAGGTGCTGGCGCCGTGGTCACGGAGGACCTCGTTGAGCTGCGCCTTGTCATGGCGCTCCCCCTCGGTCAGGCGCTTGATGACGAGGACGCAGGGCACGAAGAACTCTCCGCCGGGGTACTCGCGCCGACGGCTGGCCCGGATGGCGACGCACCACGGCGGCACGACTCCCCGCGAAAGCTCCTCGCCGGTCTCGGCGTCGATGACCGGGATCGAAGGGTCGAGGAAGCTGCCCGCCCCCAGCACGGCGCCCCGGCCGATACGGGCGCCGCCGGTCACCATGCAGCGGCTGCCCACGAACGCGTCGTCCTCGACGACGACCGGCACCGCATTGGGTGGCTCGAGGACCCCGCCGATGCCGACGCCGCCCGCCAGGTGCACCCGCTCGCCGATCTGCGCGCACGAGGCGACGGTCGCCCAGGTGTCGACCATGGAGTCCGCCCCGACCCACGCGCCGATGTTGACGTAGGAAGGCATGAGGACCACGCCGGGGGCGAGGTACGAGCCCCAGCGCGCCGACGCGCCCGGCAGGGCGCGCACGCCAGCCTCGGCGAAGCCGTGCTTGAGCGGCAGCTTGTCCGCGTACTCGAACGGACCGAGCTCGATCGTCTGCATGCCGCGCACCGAGAAGAACATCAGGATCGACTTCTTCAGCCACTCGTGCACCACGACCTCGTCCGTCGCCCGGTCGACCTCGGCCACGCGGGCCTCGCCCCGGTCCAGGAGCTCGATCGCCTCCTCCACCAGCCTGGCGGCGTCGACGTCCGCCGGCGACAACTCGCCGCGGCGCTCCCAGAGCTCTTCGATCTGTGCCTGAAGATCAGCCATGGCTCACCCTACCGAGACGCTCCCCCACCAACGTCAGCCGATCCAGCGGCTGGACCACGGCGATGCGCACGTGGCCCGCCCCGGCGTCGCCGTAGAGGTCCCCCGGGCTCACGAGCAGCCCACCGTCGTTCGCCAGTGCCTCCGCCATGGCCCACGCGTCGCGCCAGCGGCCCGAGGGCACCGGCACCCACAGATAGAAGCCACCCTCGGGTAGCGGCACCGGGGCCCCGTACGCGCCGAGGACGCCGGCGAGGTACTCGAGCCGTTCGCCGTAGCGGGCCCGCTGCACGTCGACGTGGGCCTCATCGCTCAGCGCCACGGCACCCGCCGCCTGCGCCGGCCCCGGGACCATGAGCCCGGCGTGCTGGCGCACGGCCCGCAGGAACTCGACGAGCTCGGGGTCGCCCGCATAGAAGCCGACCCGCACGCCGGCCAGGTTCGACCGCTTCGACAGCGAGTGCACCGCCACGACACCCTCGGCACCGTATTCGAGCATGGAGCGGGGCGGCCCGTCCCACGTGAACTCGGCGTAGCACTCGTCGGAGAAGACGGGGACGTCACGGTCGCGGCCCCACGCTGCTTCGGCGCCGAGGTCACCGAGGCCGCCGGTGGGGTTCGACGGCGAGTTCGACCACAGCACGAGCGCCCGCCGGGCGTCGTCGACGCCGATGGCACCGAGATCCAGGCCGCCGAGCCGGCCGGGTGGCGGCGGCACCGCCACGGCGCGGCAGCCCGCCAGCTCGGCCCCCATGGCGTACGTGGGGTACGACACCGCCGGGTACAGCACGGTGTCACGCTCGGGTGTGCGCAGGCGCAGGATGTGCGGCACCGAGGCCACGAGCTCCTTCGTGCCGACGCACGCCGCCACCGACGCGGACGTCACGTCGTCCAGCCCGAACCGGCGGATCAGCCAGCGCGTCGCCGCCTCGCGCAGTTGCGGGCTGCCGGCGGAGGCCGGGTAGCCACGCTCGGTGCCCGACGACGCCAGCGCCTCGACCACTGCCGGCAACGGTGGGTCGTACGGCGTCCCGATGGAACAGTCGACCATCCCGCCTTCGTGCGCCTCGGCCAGCTTGGCCAACCCGGCCAAGCGGTCGTAGGGATAGGGCGGCAGGCGGAACGTCACGACGCGAGGAACTCCGCGAAGCGCGCCTTGCCCACGTCGTCGAGCACCACCTCCAGCGTCGCCGACTCCTCACCGTCGCGCTGGCCGATCACCTCGCCCTCGCGGTGGATCGCAGCCAACACGTCGCCCCGGCTCCAGGGCACCACGAGCTCGACCACGCGGTCCGACCCGCGGAGGCGGTCACCGAGCACACGCAGTAGCTCGTCGATCCCCTCACCCGTGCGCGCCGAGACCACGACCGAGCCCGGCAGCGCGTGGGCCAGCAACTTGGCTTCCTCGGGGGCTTTGTCCGCCTTGTTCACGACCACCAGTTCGGGCACGGCGGACGCCCCGATCTGCTCGAGCACCTCGTGGACCGCCGCCATCTGCGCTTCGGCGTTCGGCGCTGACGCGTCGACGACGTGGACGACGAGATCGGCCAGGTGCACCGAGTCGAGCGTCGAGCGGAACGCCTCGACGAGCTCGTGGGGCAGCTTGCGGACGAAGCCGACGGTGTCGGTCACGAGCACGGTCTCACCGCCGGGCAGGGACAGCTGACGGGTACGCGGGTCGAGCGTGACGAACAGCCGGTCCGCCGCCGGCACCCCCGCGTCGGTCAGGCGGTTGAGCAGGGTCGACTTCCCGGCGTTGGTGTAGCCGACCAGCGCCAGCTCCCGGTGCCGGCCGCGGGCGCGGCTGCGCCGCTGCAACGTGCGCGTGCGCTCGACCTCGCGCAGGTCGGCCTCGAGGCGGTGCATGCGGCGCACGAGGCGCCGCCGGTCGACCTCGAGCTGGGTCTCGCCGGGTCCCCGCGTCCCGATCCCACCGGCCTGCTGGCTCAGCGCAGTCCCTCTCCCGCGCAGACGGGGCAGTCGGTACCGCAGCAGTGCGAGCTCGACCTGCGCCTTGCCTTCGGGGCTGCGGGCGTTCTGGGCGAAGATGTCGAGGATCACCGCGGTGCGGTCGATGGCGGTCCGTCCGAACAGCTTCTCCAGGTTCCGGTGCTGCGCCGGCGTGAGGTCGTCGTCGAAGACGACGGTGTCCACGTCGAGGCTCTGGCTGAGCGCCGCGATCTCCTGCGCCTTGCCGCGTCCGACGAACGTCGCCGGGTCCGGTGCGTCGCGCCGCTGGATGACACGCCCCACCACGTCCGCGCCGGCGCTGTCGACGAGCAGAGCCAGTTCGTCGAGCTCGTCCTCGACGGACTCGGTCGTGCCCCCGGGGAAGACGACGCCGACGAGGATGATGCGCTCCCGGAAGGCGCGCTCGATCAGCGTGCCGGGCAGCACGTTGCTCAAGAGAGCATCCCCGGATGGATCTCGACGTCGGCCACCTTGCGCACCGGGCCGGCCAGATGCGTGGTCGCCGCGTCGTCCGCCCCGAGCGTCACCTCGAGCATGCCGCCGGGGTTCCGCACCCGGACCACGGGGCCGCCCACCACGTCCCAGCTCCGGGCCGCCGCCGCGGCCGCGACGCTGCCCGTGCCGCAGGCCAGCGTCTCGCCCGCGCCGCGCTCGTAGACCCGGAAGTCGAGGAACTCGCCGTCGTCGTCACCGAGCACCGTGATCCATTCCACGTTGATGCCCCCACTGAACTCGGCCCCCAGCTTGGGGCCCAGCTCGGCCACGTCGACGCCCGCGGTGTCGGGCCCGAGCAGCACCAGGTGCGGGTTGCCCACGTCCACCGTCCGGGCCCGCCGGTCGCCGAATTCCTGGGGCTGGTCCGGACCGAGCCGCACCGGGCCCATGTCGACGCGAGCCGAAGCCCAGCCGTCGTGGGTCCCGGCGGCGTAGTCGACGGTGCGGACGCCCGCCGCCGTGCTCACGGTGAAGCGCGGCGGCGTGACCCAGCCGGCGTCCACGGCCGCCTGCGCCAGGCAACGGATCCCGTTGCCGCTCATCTCGGCCGCGCTGCCGTCTGCGTTGTGCAGCTCCATCGTCACGTCCGCGCCGTCACGCCCCGGCGCGACCCGGATGATCCCGTCCGCCCCGATGCCGCGCCGGCGGTCCGCCAGCAGGCGGACCTGGGCCACGGAGAACGAGATCGTGTCGTCGGGGTCGAGCACGACGAGGAAGTCGTTGCCGGCGCCCTCGTGCTTGGAGGCGTGCACCCCACCATTCTCGCAGCTGACGTCGTTCAGCCGTGCACCGGGAGGGCGTCGTCGAGCAGCCGCGTCGCCTCGGCCGGGCTGGTCGCCCAGGCGATCCGGGGATCCCGCCGGAACCACGAGGCCTGGCGGCGGGCGAACTGGCGGGTGCGGCGGACGGCCTCGTCGAGGCAGGCCGGCAGCGGGGCGCCCCCTTCGACGTGGGCCAGGATCTCGCGGTAGCCGAGGGCCTGGCGGGCGGTGCGCGAGAGGCCACCGGCCCGGGCCGCCAGGCCGCGGACCTCGTCCACCAGGCCGGCGGCGACCATGGCGTCGAAGCGCGCCGCTATGCACCGGTCGACCTCCTCGGGCGGCCGGGCCAGCCCGATCTGGGGGACCCCGGTGGACGGGTACGCCTCGAGCCCGGGCCCGAACTCGGAGAACGGCCGGCCGGCGCCGAGCGTGACCTCGAGCGCCCGGACCACCCGGCGCCGGTTCGTCGGCTCCATGCGGGCCGCACCCACCGGGTCGAGCTCGGCCAGTTCCGCGTGCAGCTCCGCCGGCGCCACGCGCCCGGCGTCGAGGTCGGCCTCGAGTGACGCCGCCACTGCGGGAAAGCGCCCCGGGATGGCCAGGTCGTCGACCACCGAGCGCAGGTAGAGGCCGGTGCCCCCGACGAGCAGCGCGTGGCGCCCGCGTCCGTCGATGTCGGCCAGCGCGGCGCGCGCTGCGCCCTGGAACTGCGTCACCGTGAACTCCTCGCCCGGGTCGACGAGATCGAGCAGGTGGTGCGGCACGGCCCGGCGCGCCGCGGCGTCGGGCTTGGAGGTCCCGATGTCCATGCCGCGGTACACGCACATTGAGTCGACGGAGACGATCTCGCAGTCGCCGCGGCGCCGGGCGAGGTCGAGGGCGACCGCCGACTTGCCCGAGGCGGTGACCCCGACGAGGGCGACCGCGGTCAAGCGCTCCCCACGGGGATCAGCACCCGGTGGCGCGGCCGGGCCGTCACCTCCTCGAGGCGGCCCGACAGGTGGTGCGGGTGCCCGGCCGTGACGCGCACGCGCGCCAGCGCGCCGGGGCCGGCGTCGGCCGCATCGGCACGGGGGAAGTGGACGAGCTTGCCCTGGCGCGTCCGCCCGGTCAGCATCGCCTCGTTGCGGCGGCTGACGCCCTCGACAAGCACCTCCTCGACGCGCCCGACCCGAGCCTGGTGCCGCGCCAGGGCGGCGCGGTCCACCACGTCCTTGAGTCGGGCGAAGCGCTCGGCGACCACGTCGGGCGGGACGAATTCCCCCTCCATGTCGGCGGCGCGTGTCCCGGGCGCGGGGAGAACACGAACGTGTACGCGCTGTCGTACCCGGCTTCGGCGCACACGGCCAGGGTGTCCTCGAAGTCGTCCTCGGTCTCGCCCGGGAAGCCGACGATGATGTCGGTCGTCACGGCGAGGTCGTCGATCGCCACGCGCGCCGCCGCCAACCGCTGCAGGTAGCGCTCGGCGGTGTACCCGCGGCGCATGGCGCGCAGCACGGCGTCGCTGCCCGACTGCAGCGGCAGGTGGAGCTGCTCGCACACCTCGGGCGTCTCGGCCATGGCGCCGATCGTCTCGGGGCGCAGGTCCTTGGGGTGCGGGCTCGTGAAGCGGATCCGGCCGATGCCGGCGGTGGCGCCGACGGCGCGGAGGAGCTCGGCGAACAGCGGCCGGCGCTTCGTGAGGTCCCGGCCGTACGAGTTGACGTTCTGCCCCAGCAGCGTGACCTCGGTGACGCCCCGGCGGCCGAGCAGCTCGACCTCGGCGACGATGTCGTCCATGGGCCGGCTGACCTCGGGCCCGCGTACCGACGGCACGATGCAGAACGCACAGGAATTGTCGCACCCGGTCTGGATGTTGACCCACGCCGCGTACGGCAGCTCGCGGACGGCGCCGGGACCCAGGAGCGGTTCGGCGCCGCCGTCGGGATCGGGTGCCTCGAGGATCTCCATCTGCGGCCCCTCGTCGCGGGCGCGGCGCAACAGCACGGGGGCACGTGTGAGGTTGTGGGTGCCGAACACCACGTCGACCCAACCCACCTTCTCCTGGATGCGCTCCCGGTCCTTCTGCGCCAGGCAGCCGCCGACGGCGATCTGCAGGCCGGGCTTGGCGTCCACCAGCTCCTTGAGCCGCCCGAGCGTCCCGTAGAGCCGCTGGTCGGCGTTCTCGCGGATGCAGCACGTGTTGAGCACGACGACGTCGGCGTCCTCCATGGCCGCCGCAGGCTCCATGCCGTCGGCTACCAGGAGGCCGGCCAGGCGCTCCGAGTCGTGCTCGTTCATCTGGCACCCGAACGTGCGGATGAAGTATCGCCGCGGCATCCGAACGAGTCTAGGGAGGCCGAGCGCCTACGATCGTCGGCCGTGACGCGTCCCTCCCCGAGACGTCTCCGTGCGGCCGCCTGGACGCTCGCCGCCTTGCCGCTGGCGCTCGCCGCCTGCAGCTCGAGCCCCGGATCGGGCTCCTCGGCGCCGGGCTCGACGGCGGCGGGCTCGACGGCTCCGTCGACCTCGAACTCCTCGCTCCAGAGCGCCGACGCCAAGCTGCTCGACGAACATCAGCGACTACGAGTCCAAGGCGTCGTCGTGCAAGTCGGCCTCGAACTCCGTCGTCTGTCTCGAGATGGCGGACGTCGACCTCGGCAACGAGGTCCACACCTACGCCAACCTGCTGGCGGTCGGCAAGGGCTTCACCGCACCACAGAGCGACGTGGTGCGCCGCGCGCAACGACGCCCAGACACTCGCCAACAGCCTCGAGATCCTCGGCGACGCCCAACCCACGCAGTCGAATTACAACCAGGTCCTCAACACGTACGACCTGAACGGCGCGATCACCGCGCTGCGCAGTGCGGTGAGCAAGCTGAACGGCGCGGTCGGGAGTTAGGCCGTCCCCTCGAGCGGGACCTCCGCCTCGTCGCCGTAGACGAGGCCGCGTCGGTCCGCCCGCAGCGAGATCACCCGACCCTCGATCCCGGCCGCGGCCAACGCGGCACCGGCGCCCGCCCGGACCGCCTCGGCGCGTTCGGGCGCCACGAAGCCGATGAGCGTCGGACCCGCACCCGACCAGCAGGCCGCCTCCGCGCCGGCGTCGACCAGGGCGGCCAACAGCGCCGGCGCCTCGGGGAAGAGCGCCGTACGCGCCGGTTGGTGGATCCGGTCCTCGGTGGCCGCCGGCACCAACGCCGACGGGTCGGCCAACCCCGCGACGAGCAGGCCCATGCGCCCCAGGTTGAAGACGGCGTCCTCGCGGCTCAACCGATCCGGCAGCACGCCACGCGCCTCGGGCGTGGCCAGGTTGCGGTCGGGGACGATGGCGACGAACTCGAGCGCCTCGGCCAACGGCAAGGCCGCGTGCACGGGCGCGCCCCCGACCGACGTCGCTGCGACGAGCCCCCCGAAGGCACTGGCCGCGGCGTTCTCCGGATGCCCGTCGTACGCCGCCGCCACGGCGAAGGGGTCGTCGGCCCCGGCTGCCGCGGCCGC
Source organism: uncultured Acidimicrobiaceae bacterium (assembly GCA_963783995.1). Classification (GTDB taxonomy): domain Bacteria; phylum Actinomycetota; class Acidimicrobiia; order Acidimicrobiales; family RAAP-2; genus Bog-473. Next base: position 1,005,583 of record CAWAPU010000006.1, on the reverse strand, counting down.
CGCCGCGGCCAGGGCGGCGGAGGAACCGAGGCCGCGCGCCAGCGGGATCTGCGAGCGCACGGTGACGGCGAAGCGCTCGTGTCCCAGCACCTCGGCCACCACGCGCGCCGCCAGGTGCGACGCGTCGTCGAAGAGGCCCGCGCCCTCGCCCTCGGTGACCACGCGCAACGAGTCGGCCGCTTCGACCTCCACGCTCACGTAGCGGTCGAGCGCCACCGCCAGGGTGTCGAACCCGGGGCCGAGGTTGGCCGAGGAGGCGGGGGCCCGGGCGCGCACGGCGCTCACGCTAGGCGGTCAAAAGATGCGCTGGAGCATCGTCCGCTGCGGGACGTCACGCGAGAGCCGCACGGGGACGGCCGTGCGCTGCCTGCCCACCGTGACCACCACGGTGCCGACGCGGGCGCCGCGCCGGGCTTGGTCGCTCACCTGGCGCACGGGGCGGAACACGCGCGTGGCGCTGACGCCCGGCCAGGTGAGCATGGACACCGACGCCGTCGTGCTCGCGCCCACGGTTTGGCCGGCCGCGGCGACGTCGCGCGGCGGTCACGCCGCTCCGCAGCACGGTCGTCGTCCCGATCACCGGCTGCACCGCGTTGACCAACGCCAGGCCGTGCAGCCCGGCCGCGGCCAGCGCGTTGCCCTGCTGCTGCCCGGTGACCGCGGCGAGCAGCAGCGTCCGGCGGCCGTGCACCGGCCGGAAGACGGCCACGATGTCGCAGCCGCCGGCTTCCGTCGTGAACCCGGACTTGACCCCGACGACGCCGTCGAGGCCGAGCAGCGGCGTGTACGTGGAGATCGTCCCCGCCACGGGCAGCGTGACAGAGGTGTTGTCGACGATCGACGCCACGACGGGGTTCTCCATGTCGGGCCCGGCCACCCTCAAGAGATCGGCGGCACTCGACATGGACTGCGGGGAGACCCCGCTCGGGTCGGCGAAGTGGGACTGGCGCATGCCGAGGGCGGCCGCCGTCTGGTTCATCTTGGTCACGAACGCCGGCACGCTGCCGGCGTCCCAGCGGGCCAACAGATCGGCGTAGTTGTCCGCCGAGTGGATGAGCAGCCCCTCGAGCACCTGCAACTCCGTCAGCTGCTCGCCGACCGTGACCTCGGCGTTCGAGTCGTCCGACACGGTGTCGGTGTCGTAGTCGTCGACATCCGCCTGCGTCACCGTGATCTGCGGCCCCGGCTGGCTCAACGCGAGCGGGTGATCGTGCAAGATCACGTAGGCGGTCATGAGCTTGGTGAGGCTCGCCACCGGCACGGGCGGCTCTGGCCCTGACTGGTAGACCACGCCGATCGACGGGATGGCCACGGCTCCCTGGCCCATCGTCGGCCACGGCAAGGGCACCGCGCTGGACGGGACGTGCACCGAGCGCGTCATCGTGGCGGTCACGACGGGTACCGGGGCGGCCGCGCTGAGGCGGATCCCGACGAAGGACGCCGCGGCGACCACGAGTAGGACGAACACGGCGAGCAGCACCAGCACGCGCCGGCGCCGGTGCTTGCGGCGCGTCGCGGCGGCCGTACGGCGATGGGCCCGTCGGCCCGGGGGCGCGGGCTCGTCGGGCGGTGGCGCGTCGCGCAGGGAATCGAGTCGGAAAGGCGCCACCATGAGCGGCGCCGACTTCTCGGGGCTCACCGCTTGTTCAGTGCATCGAGCTCTTCGGGCGTCATGAGGACGGCCCGCGCCTTCGAGCCCTCGCTCGGGCCGACGACGCCGGCCCGCTCCAAGAGGTCCATGAGGCGGCCGGCGCGGGCGAAGCCCACCCGGAGCTTGCGTTGCAGCATGGACGTGGAGCCGAGCTGCGAGCGCACGACGAGGTCACGGGCCTGGGCCAGCAATTCGTCGTCCTCGTCGTCGATCGCACTCCCCCCGCCCGACCCGCCGTCAGGGCTGTCGATCCCGACGATCGCCTCGGCCTGACCGCCCTGGGCCTTCCAATGGCTGACGATCTGGCGGACCTCTTCCTCGGAGACCCACGGCGCCTGGAGGCGGCGCGGGATGTTCGTCGAGGCGGTGAGGAGGAGCATGTCGCCCTTGCCGACCAGCCGCTCGGCGCCGGGCTGGTCGAGGATCACCCGGCTGTCGGCGAGCGACGAGACGGAGAAGGCCATGCGGCTCGGGATGTTGGCCTTGATCACGCCGGTGATCACGTCGACCGACGGGCGCTGGGTGGCGATTACGAGGTGGATGCCGACGGCGCGGGCCATCTGGGCGATGCGGACGATGGAGTCCTCGACGTCGCGCGCCGCCACCATCATGAGGTCGTTGAGCTCGTCGACCACGACGAGGATGAAGGGCTCCGGCGCGATGGGCTCCTCTTCGGCCATGGCCGCGTCCGCGTCCTCGACCGCCGGGTGGTCCTCGCCGAGCGCGCGCGCCGCCACGTCGCGCACCAGGCGCTGGTCCGATGCCGGCGACTCGATGCGGCCCTCCGCCACCAGCTGGTTGTAGCCCGTGATGTCCCGCACGCCGTGCTGGGCCAACAGCCCGTAGCGACGCTCCATCTCCTTGACCGCCCAGGCCAGCGCGTTGGCGGCCTGCTTGGGGTCGACGACAACCGGGTTCAGCAGGTGCGGCAGGCCGTCGTACTGGCCGAGCTCCACCCGCTTGGGGTCGATCAGGATCAGCTTGACCCGGTCGGGCGTGTCGCGCATCAGGATCGACGTGATGATGGAGTTCATGCACGACGACTTGCCCGAGCCGGTCGAGCCGGAGATGAGGATGTGCGGCATCTCGGCCAGGTTCTCCATGACGGCGCGCCCGGCGATGTCGCGGCCCATGGCGACCTCGAGCGGGTGCGTGGCGGCCTTGCCCTCCTTGGAGTCGAGGATGTCGCGGAACGCGACCAGCTGGCGGCGTCCGGTTCGGCACCTCCACGCCGATCGCCGACTTGCCCGGGATCGGGGCCAGGATGCGGACGTCCGGCGACGCCATGGCGTAGGCGATGTCCTTGGACAGGCTGGTGACCCGCGCCACCTTCACGCCGGGGCCGAGCTCGATCTCGTAGCGGGTCACCGTCGGGCCCACCCGGCTCCCGACCAGACGGGTCTCCACGCCGTGCGCCGCCAGCGCCCGCACCAACTCCGCCCCCGCTGCGTCGACCTGGCGCTGGTCCAGGCGCAGCTTCTTCGACGCCGCCAGCATGCTCATCGGGGGCAGGACCCATTCGCCCGGGGCCCGGGGCGCGGCCGGGACCGGCGGCTCGCTGGCGCGCCACCGGCTCGGGCTCGGGCTCGGGGTCGAGCGGGATGTCGATGTCGGAGTCGTCCGGCTCGGCCGGCGGCGCGACGTCCGGGTCGTCGTCCTCCACTTCGGCGGGCGGAGGGACCAGCGAGGTCGGCTCCGCCCCGTCGTCGGGCCCGCCCTGGTCGGGCAGCACCACGAGGGGCTTGCCGCGCCACAGGGCGCCGGCCCCGCGGCTGGCGGCGACCGCACCGGTGCGCAGCGCGCGCCCGACCGAGGCGATCGACACGCCGGTGGCGATGAGGAGGGCGACCAGCACGACCGCGACGAGGAGCACGGCCGCACCCGCCGTGCCGAGCCCCGAGTGCAGCGGCCGCCCGACGCACGCGCCGAGATAGCCGCCGGCGTTCTTCAGCGCGTGCGAGTCCGCGAACGTCGGCGTGTGCTTCGCCAGTTCGAACAGCCCGCACACGCCGAGGACGGCGAGGACGGTGCCGACGGCCAGGCGCCACGGGTCGGCGCCGGCGGGCGCGCTCGTCGCGGTCGCCGTCGTCGTCGCGCCCGGCGCGCGGCCGCGGTCGACGAGCAGCGCGATGCCCGCTCCGGCGGCGACGAGCGGCAACAGGAAGCGGACCCAGCCGGCCAGCAGTGCGAAGCCCGTGTCGGTGCCGCGGCCGACGGGGCCGAGCTGGCGGAACCACAGGGCGAGGGCGAGCAGGACGCCGAGGGTGATCAGCGCCACGGCCCACAGGTCGCGGGACTGGACGCGCCAGAACGGCGGCCGCGCCGGCGGCGGCGCGGCGCGGCGGGCGCGGGAAGCCGGTTTCTTGGCGGCGGCGCGCGCAGGCGGGCGCGTGGCGCTCCCTCCGCGGGTCTTGGTCACCACAGTGCAGCCGAGACTACTGGCTGACCTGGTCGTTTTTGTGGACATCCCACCCATTGAATTACGAACATATGTTCGCTATCGTACCGCGATGGCATTGCGCTGGGCGCTGGCAGAAACCGAGGGGAAGGGCACGCTCTTCCCCGACGAGCGGGTCGCCGAGCGCCACGTCGGCAAGGGCGCCTACGCCGGGATGGAGTTCCTCCACGTGAACGCGCGCACCATCATCAACACGGTCCCGCCGGAGAGCGTCGTGCCCTTCCGCCACACGATCAACCCGTATCGAGGGTGCAGCCACGCGTGCGTCTACTGCTTCGCACGGCCGACGCACGACTATCTCGGGCTCGGCATCGGCGAGGACTTCGAGCGCAAGATCGTGGTGAAGGTCAACGCCGTCGAGCGGTTGCGCGCCGAGCTGCGCTCGCCCAAGTGGTCGGGCGACCACATCGCGATGGGGACGAACACCGACCCGTACCAGCACGCCGAGGGCAAGTACCACCTGACGCGCGGGATCGTCGAGACGTTGTCCGCGGCGCGCAACCCGTTCAGCATCCTGACCAAGTCGACGCTGGTGCTGCGCGACGGGGCGCTCCTGGCCGCCGCGTCGGAGCGGACGGACGTCGCCGTCTCCTTCTCCATCGGGACCCTCGACCGTGACGTCTGGAAGATGACCGAGCCGGGCACGCCCCCACCGGACCGCCGGGTCGAGGCGCTGCGGCGCCTGACCGACCTGGGGATCCACTGCGGCGTCCTCGTGGCGCCGGTGTTGCCGGGCCTCTCCGACGGCGAGGCGCAGCTGACCGAGGTCGTCGAGGCCTGCGCCGCCGCCGGGGCGGCGTCGATCGCCGGCGTGGCGCTGCACCTGCGCGGCCCCGTGCGCGGCCACTACCTCGACTGGCTGGCCCGGACACGGCCCGACCTGGTGCGACTCCACCGCGGGCGCTTCGCGGCGGGGGGCGTACCAGGAGGACGACGAGCGCCAGCGGGTGGAGGGGATCGTGCGCGCGGCCGCCCGCCGGTGCGGCGTGACGGGGCGCGACCGCTATCGCGGCCGAGGACCCGGGACCCGGGCTGGCGACCGGGGGGCCGACGACAGGGCGGGCGCCGCATCGGGCGGGGCAACGCCGGTGCCGGTCACGCCACGGGCACGGCGCCGGGAGGAACCGGGCGAGAGCGCGGGCTCCCAGCTGCGCCTGCTGTAGTCGTCCGACCGGGGCGCGCCGTCGGCGCAGGTCGGCGTCCCTATGATCTGGGCTTCATGCGGGGCGCGGGAACGAATCTTCGTTGGGCGGGCCGCCGTGCCCTGATCGGACTGGCGACGCTGCTCGCCGCCGGGACGCTGACGCTGGTGTCGTCCGGCGGCGTCCCGGGCGTGTCCGACGCGCTGCACCTCGGGCACGCCGGCGAGGCCGGCGCCTCGACGCCGGGGGCGACGACGTCGTCCTACGCGATCATCGACTCGGCGGGCGGGGTGATGACGTTCGGCGGCGCCGGCTACTACGGCGACACCATCGGCGTCCCGCTCGACAAGCCCATCGTCAGCGGCGCGGCGGACCCTAGGGGCGGCTACTGGCTCGTCGCCTCCGACGGCGGCATCTTCACGTTCGGCAACGCGCAGTTCTGGGGCTCGGCCGGGGGCCTGCCGCTGAACAAGCCCATCGTGGGCATGGCGGCCACGCCCGACGGCGGGGGCTATTGGCTCGTCGCCTCCGACGGCGGGATCTTCACGTACGGCGACGCGCAGTTCTACGGCTCGACGGGCGGGATCCACCTCAACCAGCCGATCGTCGGCATGGCGGCCACCCCCGACGGCGCGGGCTACTGGCTCGTGGCGGCCGACGGCGGCATCTTCACGTACGGCGACGCGCAGTTCCACGGCTCGACCGGCGCGATCCACCTCAACAAGGCGATCGTCGGGATGGCCGCGACGTCCGACGGGAACGGCTACTGGCTCGTCGCGTCCGACGGCGGCATCTTCACCTACGGCGACGCGGCAGTTCTACGGCTCCACCGGCGGCCTCGCCCTCGACCAGCCCATCGTGGGGATGACGCCGACGCCCGACGGCAACGGCTACTGGCTCGTGGCGGCGGACGCCGGCATCTTCACGTACGGGGACGCGCAGTTCTCCGGGAGCGCGCAGTCGCCCCTGCACCCCCCGCTCTTCCCGGCGCCCTTCAGCGCGCCGATCCCGGGGGTCGTGTCGATCATCAACGAGGCGCCGGGGCCGCAGGCCACGCACGCGGGCGGCCTGCGGGTCGCCTTCTCCGGCGACTCGCTCTCGCTCTACGAGGGCCAGTACATCGCGCAGACGGACCCGCCGTACGCGGTCGACGACGGCGCGGCCGCGGGCTGCGGGTACACCAACGGCGCCCCGATGTACGTCTGGAGCAACCAGTCCTCGGTCTACGAGAACCCGGGGGCGTGCGCCTACTGGGAGGACCAGCTCCAGTGGGTGGTGGCGCGCTTCCATCCCGACGTCACGGTGATCCAGACCGGGTACTGGGAGACCCAGACCCGGCTGTTCGACGGGAGCTACCAGACGCTGGCCGACGCCGGCTACTCGGCGTACATCAGGTCCAACCTCGAGGCGGCGGTCCAGATCGCCCACTCCGACGGCGGCGCCGTCGTCCTCTCCACCGCCCCGTACTTCGCCGACGGCACGCCCAACGACCTGGTCGACGCGTACAACCAGATCGTCGAGGGCGTGGCGCAGGAGTACCCCTACGTGTCGATCGACGACCTGCATTCGGTGCTCGACCCGGGCGGAGCCTACCAGTCGGTCATCGACGGGATCGTGGCGCGGGGGGCCGACGGCGTGCACATCACCCAGGGCGCCGTGGACGACCTGATCGCGCCCGCGCTCAACCAGATCATCTCCAACGTGGCGGGCGCGGTCTACTCGAGCAACGCGTAGGCGACGCGGTCCGAGGGCTGCGTCGAGCATCGTCTGGTGACGCCGGCGCCAGAGCCCGACCGGGTGCTCGCCATCGCGCACCGCGGTGACCCCGTGGCGCACCGCGAGAACACGCTGCCGGCGTTCGCCGCCGCCCTCGATCAGGGCGCCGACATGGTCGAGCTCGACCTGCGCCGCACGCGTGACGGGGCCATCGTCGTGCTGCACGACCAGTCGCTGCTGCGCCTGTGGGACCTCGACGTCGCGGTCGGCGAGTTGGACCTGGCCCAGGTGGCGGGCCTGGGCGAAGGCGAGGTGCGCATCCCCACGCTGCGCCAGGTCCTCGACGCCGTCCCCCGCGACGTCGACCTGATGGTCGACTTCACCCGGCGCGAGGTGGTGGCGGGCGCGCTGGACCAGGCGCTGGCGGCCGACGCGCTCGACCGCTGCCTGTTCGTGACGGGCAACGTCGAGGCGCTGCGCCTGCTGCGCGGGCTGTCGGGGCGGGCCCGCATCGGGTTGACCTGGACCGAGGGCGTCGACCCTCCCCTGGCCCTGCTCGACGAGCTCGGGGCGGAGTACTGGAACCCCGCCTTCGGCTTCGTGACGGCGCGCGGCGTCGACGCCGTGCACCGGGCCGGGCGCCTCGTGTCGACCTGGACCGTGGACGCCCCCGAGGACATGGCGCACGTCGTGGCGGACGGCGTGGACGCCGTCGTCAGCAACCGCGTGGCCGAGCTGGTGGGCTTCCTCCGGCGCTAGCGGCGCGCCCGCGGCACCCCGTCGCCGCGCTCAGCCCGTGGCGAGGCCGACGACCGGCTTGTTGAGCGGCTGGCCGCCCATGGAGCCCTGGAACGGCGCGTGGAAGGCGAAGATCCCGCCGTCCGACGCCACCTCGTAGTAGCCGCCGCTGGCGTAGTCGTAGTCCATCCCCACGATCGGCTTGTTCAGCGGCTTGCCTCCCATGGACCCCGAGAACGGTGCGTTGAAGGCGAAGATCCCGCCGTCCGACGCCACCTCGTAGTAGCCGTCGGTCTGCGTGTCCAGGGCCAGGCCGACGATCGGCTGGTTGAGCGGCTTGCCTCCCATGGAGCCCGAGAACGGTGCGTTGAAGGCGAAGATGCCGCCGTCCGACGCCACCTCGTAGTACCCGCCGGTCTGGCCGTCGAAGCCCATGCCGACGATCGGCTTGTTGAGGGGCTTGCCGCCCATGGAGCCGTAGAACGGTGCGTTGAAGGCGAAGATGCCGCCGTCAGACGCCACCTCGTAGTACCCGCCGGTCTGGCTGTCGAAGGCCACGCCGACGATCGGCTTGTCCAGGGGCTTGCCGCCCATGGAGCCCTGGAACGGTGCGTTGAAGGCGAAGATCCCGCCGTCCGATGCGACCTCGTAGTAGGCGCCGTTGTCGGGCTCGACCGCCATCCCCACGATCGGCGCGTTGAGCGGCTTGGCGCCCATGGAGCCGTAGAACGGTGCGTTGAAGCTGAAGAGGCCGCCGTCCGAGGCGACTTCCTGGTACCCGGTCAGGTTGGGGTGCGTCTCGACGAGCGCTTGGCCGAAGTCGTTGTAGTAGCCGCTGGCCATGCAGTAGCCGGCGACGCAGGAGGGCCGGCCGGCGTAGGCGTACTGATTCGGGTCGGCTCCGTTCGGCAGCACGGCGTCGTTGCCGGTCCACGCCCCGTTGGTCAGCGTGTTGATCACGATCTGGTTGTTCGACGAGGCCTGCTGCAGCGTGCCGGAGGCGACGCAGGACCCCGGCCACGAGCACGCGACGCCCTCGAGCACGCCGAAGTTGTACCCCGCGATCATCCCGGGCGGCTGCTGTGCGCTCCACGTCGCGCCCGACAGAGTGGCCGCCTCCGTGGTCCCCTGCGGGTACGTCGTGCTGTTGTACCCGCCGACCGCCTCGCACCACCCGGCCACTGGGCACGACACGTCGTTCAGGGAAGCGCCGGCGCTGGCGGCGACGTCGGACGGCGTGGGCACCTCGACCGCGGTGATCGCGCCACTCGTGATGGAGACGGTCCATGCCGCGTTCTGGCTGTCCCCGTTCGTGTCCTGGTAGTCACCGACCCCGACACAGTTCGTGCTCTGCGGCGGGCACGAGACGGAGAACACCTCGATCTCGTGGGCGGTGGCGGCGTTGCCCGGCACCGGGCCCAGGACTGGCGTCCACGTGCCGGCGTTCAGGAGGTCGAACACGTTCTCCTGGTTCGACGGGTGGTACGGCCCGGCGACGACACACGAGCCGACGGCGCCACACGACACCCCGAAGAGGTCGACCTCGGGGTCCGTCGGCGGGGTTCCCGGCAACGGCGCCACGATGGACGTCCAGTTCCCGCCCGACAGCGTGTCGATGAAGCCCTGGTTGTCGTCCGACTGGTCGGTGAAGCCGCCGGCCTGCACGCACCAGCCGCTGGCCGGGCAGGACAGGTCGAATTCCGTCAGGTCGACGTCGGGGTCGCTCTCGGCCGGCGGGAGCGGCAGCACCACCGTCGTCCACGCCCCGACGGAGAGCTCCGACGAGAACGGCAGCCGTGCGCCGGCGCCGTTCTCGTAGATCCCGGTGGCGACGCACGAACCGACGGCGGGGCACGACAGGTCTCGGAAGTCCGCGTCGGTGCCGTTGTCGCCCGGTGGGCTCGGCACCTGGACGCTGCTCCATACGCCGTTCGTGAGCGTGTCGGCGAACAGCACGTCCTTGCCGCCCGAGACGTAACCGCCCACCGTGACGCAGGCGCCCGGCGCCGGACAGCTCGTGGCGCCCGCGCTGGCGTCGGGAGTGGGGTCGGCATTCGAGGGCAGCGGCGCCGTGGCGCCCGACCACGTCGGACCCGTCGTGACCGCTCCCACCGGAGGTGGCGCCGTCACTGCGGCCCCGATGGCCACGCCCCCGACAACGACGAGCGCGGTACCCACACGCCCGCAAAGCCTCACGACCGCGGATCGCCTGATCCCCATTTGCCAACCCCTCCGTTACCCTCGTCGATCACTTCTGCCGCGCCAAACTCCGACAAGAGAAGCAGCGGCACGTTAGCCCACGCGCCTTTCGCTCGTGCGTGGTTGCGGCGAAGAATCGCACGACGTTGATCCCTCGCACCATCGACGTCGGGAGACCCCAGCCTCCGCTCGGGTGGCGAAGTCGGTCAGACCATCAGGACGACGGGCACGATCATCGGACGGCGCCGCGTGCGCTCGCCGACGAAGCGCCCGAGGGCGCGGCGGGTGTGGCGGCTCAGCGCCTCGACGTCGTGCGCGCCGTCCTTCAGCGCCTTGGTCACCGCGGCGCCGACGACCTCGCTCGCCTCGGTGAGGAGATCCTCGGCCTCGGGCGCGTACACCCAGCCCCGCGTCTCGATCGCGGGCGGCCGGCTGAGCACGCACTCCTGGCGGTTCACCGTGACCACGACCATGACGACGCCCTCTTCGGAGAGCTTCTGGCGGTCACGGAGCACGCCACCCTCGATGTCGTCCATCGTCCCGTCGACGTACACGTAGCCCCCCGGCACCTTGCCGTCGCGGGCGATGCCCTTGGCGTCGAGCGAGATCACGTCGCCGTCCTCGCACAGCAGCACCTTGGCCGGGTCGATGCCCATCTCCAGGGCGAGGCGCGCGTGGTGGACCATGTGGCGGTACTCGCCGTGGACCGGGACGAAGCACTCGGGCTTGGTGACCGACATCAGCGTGCGCAGCTCGCCCTGGCGGGCATGGCCGCTCACGTGCACCCGCTCCGCGCCCGAGTGCACGACCTCGGCGCCCCGGCGGTAGAGGTCGTCGATCACCTGGCCCACCGACCACTCGTTGCCCGGGATCGGGTGGGCGCTGATCACGACGGTGTCGTCGTCGGTGACCTGGAGCCACTTGTTCTCCCCCGTCGCCATGAGCGACAGCGCCGACATCGGCTCGCCCTGGGACCCCGTGGAGATCACGCACACCTGGTCGGCCGGGTAGCTGTCGACGTCCTCGATGTCGATCCGCGACCCGTCCGGGATGCTGATGATGCCGAGGCGCGTGCCCAGCTCGAGGTTCTTGCCCATGGAGCGCCCGAGCGTCGCCACCTTGCGCCCGTTCGCCACGGCGGCGTCGATGATCTGCTGCACCCGGTGCATGTGGCTGGCGAAGCACGCCACGATCAGCCGCTTGCCGCTCTGCGCCGCGAAGACGCGCCGCAGCACGACCCCGACGCTCGATTCGGACTCGGTGAAGCCCGGCTCCTCGGCGTTGGTCGAGTCGGACAGCAGGAGCCGGATCCCCTCGCTCTCGGCCAGCTCGCCCATGCGCGACATGTCCATCCGGCGCCCGTCGACGGGCGTGAGGTCGATCTTGAAGTCGCCCGAGTGCAAGATCACGCCCTGGGGCGTGTGGAAGGCCAAGGCCATCGACTCGGGCACCGAGTGCGTCACCGGGATGAACTCGACGTCGCAAGGGCCCACCCGCACGCGCTCGCCGTCGCGCACGACGACGAATTTCGTCTTGTCACCCAGGCCCGCCTCGTCGATCCGGTTCCGGGCCAGCCCGATCGTCAGCTCGGACCCGTAGATCGGCGCCTGCAGCTCGCGCAGCAGGTACGACAGCCCGCCCGTGTGGTCCTCGTGCCCGTGCGTGAGCACGATCCCGTCGACCCGGTCCTTGCGCTCGTGCAGGTACGTGAACTCGGGGAGGACGAGGTCGACGCCGGGCATGTCGGGGTCGGGGAACATGACGCCGCAGTCGAGGACGATGATGCGGCCCTCGACCTCGATGCAGGCGCAGTTGCGGCCGATCTCGCCGAGCCCGCCCAAGAAGACGACCCGCACCGGCTTCGGCCGGTTCTGTTTGCGGTCAGCCAAGCGGGGCGACCGTGACCGCCGGCTGGCCCACCGCGGCCAGGATCTTGGCCGCCTGCGCGTCGAGCTCCGGCGTCGCCGGCCCCATGGGCAGGCGGCACTGCCCGACGGCCAGGCCGAGGGCGCGCATGACGGCCTTGGCCGGCAGCGGGTTCGGGAACTCGGGCGTCGACTCGAAGTCGAACGAGTCGAGCAGCTCGGCGTTGCCGGCGATGGCGGCGGCGAGGTCGCCGGCCAAGAACGCGTCGACCACGCGGCGGAACTGCGGGGCGACCCAGTGCGCCGCCACGCTCACCACGCCGACCGCGCCCACGGCGAGGAAGGGCAGCGTCATGACGTCGTCGCCGCTGTACACTTCTAAGCCGGCCGGCGCCTGGGCGATCAGGTGCGCCGTGGTCGGCGGGTCAGCCGCCGCGTCCTTCAGCGCCACGATGTTGCGCACCTCGCGGGCCAGGCGCAGCATGGTCTCGGTGCCGATCCGGCGCCCCGAGCGCACCGGGATGTCGTAGAGCATCACCGGCAGGTCGCCCGCCGCCTCGGCGCAGACCCGGAAGTGCTCGAAGAGCCCGGCCTGGGAGGGCCGGTTGTAGTACGGCGTGACCAGGAGGACGGCGTCCACGCCGCACGCCACGGCGCGTCGGGTCATGTCGAGCGAGTGCGCCGTGTCGTTGGAGCCGGTGCCGGCGATCACCGGGACGGTGACGGCACCGGCCACGGTCTCCCACAGCGCGACCTTCTCGTCGTCGGTCAGGACGGCGCTCTCGCCGGTCGAGCCGGACAGGACCAGCCCGTCGCTCCCGTGCGCCACCAGCCAGCGGGCCAGTTCGGCCGCAACGCGCAGGTCGAGGGCGCCGTCGTCGTCGAACGGCGTCACCATGGCGGTGATCACCCGCCCGAAACGGGGCGCGTCCTGCGTGGGGCTCATTGGCCCCTCAGGCTACCAGCGAGTTGTCGGCCGATCGGGCGAAGGTCGCTCAGGCGACGTTGCGCTCGGCCGGCGACCCGTCGGCGAAGGCGTCCTCGTCCTCGGTCGAGTCCGTCAGGTGCTCGAAGGCGATGGCGCCCATCTCGGTGAACTTCTGGCGCAGCCAGCCGTCCGCCGCGTCGAGCAGGCCGAGCTTGCGCAGGTTCGGGACGATCTTGGAGAACAAGAGGATCTGGAAGTCGTCGCGCTCGGGCGCCGCCTGCATGATCTTGAGCACGTCGGCGGTCGGCACCTCCATGCGCTCCCAGACCTCCTGCATGGCCATGCGGTCCTTCATGCGGATCGCCGCCTCGAAGGCGAACTCCTGGCGCTCGCGCAGCTCGGAAGCGTTCAGCTCCTTGTAGTACTCCTGGAGGCTCAGGACGCCGAAGGCCACGTGGCGCGCCTCGTCGGCCATGACGTAGCGCAGCAGCTTCTTGAGCAGCGGCTCGGTCGTCATCATGTGGATGAACCCGAAGGCGGCCAGCGCCAGGCCCTCGACCATGATCTGCATGCCGAGGTACGTCATGTCCCAGCGCGAGTCGGACACGATGTCGTCGAGCAGCATGCCGAGGTGCGCGTTCATCGGGTAGTGGCCCGAGAGCTTCTCGTCGAGATACTTCGAGAACACCTCGACGTGACGCGCCTCGTCCACGACCTGGGTCGCGGCGTAGTACTTGGCGTCGATCCACGGCACCGTCTCGACGATCTTCGCCGTGCACAGCAGCGCGCCCTGCTCGCCGTGCATGAACTGGGAGAGCAGCCAGTTCTGGTTCTGGATGCCGAACTCCATGAAGCGCTTCTCGTCCCACTTCTCGAGCACGGTGCCCACCAGAGCGGACTCGTCCCACTGCATCTGGGCGGCGTTCGCCTCGGCGTTGGCCATCACGACCTTCTCCTGGTCCACCTCGATCGACCAGTCCAGGTCGGTCTGGGCGTTCCACTGCGCCTTCTTGGCCTTCTCGTAGAGCTTGTCGAGCTGGGGCTTGGCGCCCTTCTGGTAGTCCCACGTGAACTCGGCCGGGCAGTTGTCCGGGACGCGGTGGAAGCCTTCCTTGTCGTAGTGCCCGACGACACTGAGGACCGCCTCGAGGTCGTCGATGTTCTCCCGCCCGATCAGCTCGATGTTGGATCCGAATTGCTCCTGCTCGTTCTCGAGCGTGGTCATTGCACCGCCCCCTTGATGGTGGTCGTGGTTGTCTGGTTGGTCTGGTTGGTGTTGTTGATGAAATCTGTCGTGGGCTGCCCGCCCGGCTCGCCGGCCGCCGTCTCGGCGCTCGCACTGGCGGCGGTGACCCCGAGGGCCAAGATCCCGGGCAGGACGAACGCGCGCACCAGCGCCCGCGTCGCGTCCGGGTCCGTCAGGTCGGTGTCCGCCTGCAGGTCCGAGCAGTACGCCAGCACGATGCGCACGGCCCACTCGGCCGCCCGCGACGCCTGCTCCGGCTCGAGCCAGCGGGCGAAGAAGGGGGCGGCGAGATCGCCCGCCACCAGGAGCACCCGGTCCTGGCCGGTGAAGGTCAACGCCGGCAGGACGGTGCCCGGCTCGTAGGCGAGCAGGTAGCCCAGCGCTTGATGCGAGCGGAGCTGGCGGGCCGACTCGACCATGCCCGTCACGAGCATGTCCTCGAGGTCGTGCGCCTCACCCATGACGACGGCGAGCGTCGAGAAGAGCCGGGCCACCTCGGTCTCGACGACGGCCGAGAGGATGTCGTCCTTGCCCCTGGGGAAGATGCGGTACGCCGTCGCCCTCGACAGCCCGGCCTCCCGGGCGATGTCGTCGACAGTGGTCTTGGCGATCCCCTGGCGGCTCAGGCAGCGCAGCGCCCCGTCGACCAGGCGCACCCGGGTGGAGGACCGGTCGTCGGCCCCCAGGTGGCGTACGACGCCACCTCGTGCCTCCCTCGGGGAATCGAGGACCCCCCGGTCCGGTCGTGCTGCTGCCACACCCACTGCTGACACAGTATGGCGATTTTTGTCTCACTGTCAACGACCCCGTCGGCCCGCCTCCACCTTCCCCGAGGTCGGCCCTGGTCCCGCCCTGATTTTGGTGTCGTCGGCGGTCTCTAGCTCCAGTTCACGTGTCCGGGCGCAACGCTGGTGAGCAGCAGTCCCAGCACCGCCAGCACGACGACGCTGGCCCCCACCGTGAGCACCAGACCCGTGGTGCGGTCCCGCAGGTCGCCGGCGTAGTCGTAGACGAACGCCAACAGGGCACCCACGACGAGCCCGCCGAGGTGGGCGCGCCAGTCGATGCTCCCGGTGAAGCCGATCAAGAGGTTCAGGGCGATGAGCGCGACCACGGGGGCGATCGGGAGGTGGCGCCGACGCCCGATGACCACGTAGGCCGCCATCACGCCCATGATCGCTCCGGAGGCGCCGAGCCCAAGGATGTTGGCCGGGCTGAGGAGGTAGGACGCCACGCTCCCGCCCAACCCGGCGATCAGGTAGAGCGCCAGGAAGCGCACCTTGCCCAGCAGCACCTCGAGGGGCGGCCCGACGATGACGAGGGCGATCATGTTGAAGAGGATGTGCTGGAAGTTGGCGTGCATGAACATCGCCGTGAACACCCGGTAGTACTGGTGCTGGTAGTGGATCAGCAGTGGCTGGAGCGAGTACTTGTCGACGACGTAGGCGTCGTTGCCGAAGCGCTCGAGGAAGAAGACCACGACGTTCGCCACGATGATGGCGATCACCAGCGGGGTCGGGTTCGTCGAGCCCACGACGCCGGTCCGGCCCCGGCTGGTGTGCGTGAAGGCGGGTACCTGGCGCGAGCGCTTTGCCCCCGTCTTCGTGCACTCCGGGCACTGCCACCCGACCGCGGCCGACACCATGCAGTCCGTGCAGATGGGTCGATCGCAACGCACGCACGACACCGGGCCCGCCTTCTCGGGGTGGCGGTAGCAGGGAGGCGGCGGCGCCGGTTCGGGCGCCGACCCGCTCACCGGATTCCGGCGAGCAACTCGGACCGGACGAGCAGCGCCACTTGCTCGGGGTCGTTGAGGTCCCACCGCCCGGGGGACGCAATGTACGAGAGCACCATGCGGGCCAGAAAGTCGGCGGCCATGTCGAGGTCCGCCCCTTCGTGCATGCCGTGGCGCACGAGATACGGCGCCAGGAAGGCGGCGACGAACCCTTGCGTCTGATCGGCGTTCGTCGTCATCTGCGGCAGGAGGATGTCGGGTTCGGTGACCAGGATTCGTTGCAGCACCTCGTGTTCGACGACGGCGCGGTGGGCGAACATCAGGCCCCGCTCCATCACCTCCTCGAGGGTCTCGGCGTCGGAGACCTCTTCGTAGAGGCGGAGGAAGAAGCGGGCGAACTCCCATCCCACCACGGCGGAGATCGAGCTCGTCGCGCCCGCCAGGGAAGTACCGGTACACCGTCGCCCGCGACACGCCCGCCTCGCGTGCCGCGTCCTCGACCGTCGTCTTGTCCAGGCCCCAGCGCGCCACGCAGTCGTACGTCGCTCGCAGCAACCGCTCGCGGACTTCGGGGTTCATAGGCCGAGCAGAGGCTCCAAGCCCAGCGTCAGGCCGGGCCGGGTGCCGACGGCGCGCACCGCCAGCAGCACGCCGGGCATGAAGGAGGTGCGGTCGTAGGAGTCGTGACGCAGGCTCAGGCTCTGGCCCGCCGCGCCGAAGACGACCTCCTCGTGCGCCACGAGCCCGGGCAGTCGGATCGAATGCACGTGCACCCCGTCGGCTCCTCGCCGCACCGCGCGCTCCGGGCACCACGAAGTCCGTCGTCGGGTCCGGGCCGAGCGGACTCGCTCCCGGCGGCACGCCGGGCCTCGGCGATCAACGCGGCCGTGCGCAACGCCGTCCCCGAGGGCGCGTCGCGCTTGGCGTCGTGGTGCAGCTCGATCACCTCCACACCGTCCATGTGGGGCGCCACGATCTGCGCGCAGTGCATCAGGAGCACGGCGCCGATGGCGAAGTTCGCCGCCACCACGACGTTGGCGCCGCTACCGTCGAAGGCTTCGCCGATGCGGGCCACGTCGTCGTCCCCGAGCCCGCTCGTGCCGATCACGGCGTGGATGCGCTGCTTGGCGTAGTGGGTCACGTTGTGACGGACGGCCTCGGCGATGGTGAAGTCGACGACCACCTCCGCACCGAGGTCGCCCAACGCGTTGACCTCCCCCACGATCGTGTGCCCGGCGGCGTCGCCGCCGACGTGCGCCGGGTCGATCGCCGCCACGAGCGCCGTATCCGTCGCTCCCTCTACGGCGCGGCACACTTCCTGGCCCATGCGTCCGCCGGCGCCGACCACACCGACCCTGATCATGGCCAGAGGCTACCGGGCAGCCATGGCGGGCAGGTGGGACTCGAAGCTCTCCGGGTCGAACGGACCGACCGCGCTCATCGTGCGCGGCGCCTCCGCCAAACGCGCGGCGGCGGCGCGCACCTGGTCCAGGTCGACCGCGTCGATCCGCGCCAGAACCTCTTCCACCGTGAGCACCTCGCCGTGCAGGAGCAGCGACGCGCCGAGCCGGCTCATCCGCGCTCCCGAGTCCTCCCCTGACAACAACATCTCGGCGCGGAGGTTGCCCTTGGCCACGGCCAGCTCACGCTCGGTCACACCGTCGCTCGCCAGCAGATCGAGCTCGCCTTCGACGATGCGCAGCACCTCGTCGACGTGGTCGGGCGCCGTGCCCACGACGACGGCCAGCGACCCGGTGTCCTCGTAGGCGGCGCGCTCGGACCACACCGAGTAAGCGAGGCCGCGCTCTTCGCGCACCTTTTGGAAGAGGCGGCTGGAGAGGCCGCCCCCCAACACGTGGTTGAGGACGGACAGCGCCCAACGCCCGTCGTCGAAGCGCGAGACCGACCGCGCGCCGTACACGAGGTGGGCCTGCTCGGTCGGCCGCCGCACCACGTCGAGCGCGACGGCGTCGGGGCCCGGGGCGACCCGGCGGGGCGCCTCGCCTCCTCGCACCCCGGCGAACCGTTGCTCGAGGTCGGCGGCCACCGCCTCATGCGTGCAGTCGCCGGCGACCGAGACGACCATGTTGTCGGGTCGGTAGTACCGCGCACAGAACGTGGCGATGTCGTCGCGGGTGATGCGCCGCACCGTCTCTGCCGTCCCCAGGGTGTCGCGGCCGAGCGGGTGCCCGGGGAACAACGACGCCTGCCAGCGCTCGGCCGCCAGGTCCATCGGCTCGTCCGCGTGCATGAGGATCTCGTCGAGGATGACCGTCCGCTCCGCCTCGATGTCGCCTTCCCGCAGCGCGGGCGCCCACATGATGTCGCTCAGGATGTCCAGCCCGAGCGACAGGTGTTCCGCCAGGAGGCGGATGTAGAACGTCGTGTACTCCTTCGTGGTGAACGCGTTGCAGTCACCGCCGACCTCGTCGAGTGCCTCCGCGATGGCTGCGGCCGAGCGACGCTCGGTCCCCTTGAACAAGAGGTGTTCGAGGAAGTGCGAGGCCCCGGCGAGCTCGCCGGGCTCGTCACGCGAGCCGGTGCCGACCCAGTAGGCGACGGCGACCGAGTGGACATCCGCCATGGTCTCGGTGACCAGGCGGATGCCGCACGGCAGGACGGAGGTCTCGATCAACGACGACGGGAGCGGCCACGCGGCCGACGATCGCGGTCGCGATCGCGGTCGTTGCTGCGGCCGGCGTCGGACTCCGCCGCACCGGGGCCCAGGTCGCCGAGGTCGGCCACCAACTCGGCCTCGAAGGCATCCTCGAAGGAGGGGGCCGACGACCCACCGCGCGCAGCCGGGGCAGACGAAGGAGCGGAATCGCCGTTGTCACCGCCGCCGCGGTGACTGCCACCGCCGCCGCCGCCGTGACCGCCGGCCGACTCCTCGGGCGCCGAAGCGAGCGAGAGAGACACCTTGCCCTGCGGGTCGATGTCGTCGACGCGCACCTCGACGGGCTGACCGAGGGTGAGGACGTCCTCGACGTTGTTGATGCGCTTGCCGCCGGCGAGCGACGACAGCTTCGAGATGTGCAGCAGGCCGTCGCGGCCCGGCAGCACGTTCACGAAGGCACCGAACTTGGTGATGTTGACCACCTTGCCGTCGTAGACCGCGCCGACATCGGCCGTCGGCGGGTCGAGGATCAGCGAGATCCGCCGCTTCGCCTCGGAGACGGCGTTCCCGTCCTTGGCGCCGATCGTCACGGTGCCCACGACGCCGTCGTCGTCGACTGCGATGTCGGCCCCGGTCTCCTGCTGGAGCGTGTTGATGACCTTGCCCTTGGGACCGATGACCTCGCCGATCTTGTCGATCGGGATCTCCATCGACACGATCTTCGGTGCGCTCGACGCCACCTCGCTCCGCGGCTCGGCGATGGCCCCGGCCATGACGCCGAGGATGGTGAGCCGGGCCTCCTTGGCCTGGAGGAGCGCCTTGGCCAGCACGTCGGCCGGCAGTCCGTCGATCTTCGTGTCGAGCTGCAACGCCGTGACGGCGTCCGCCGTGCCCGCCACCTTGAAGTCCATGTCGCCGAACGCGTCCTCCGAACCGAGGATGTCGGTCAGGGTGACGTACTTGCCGTCGTCGTAGACGAGGCCCATGGCGATGCCCGCCACCGGCGCCTTGATCGGCACGCCCGCTGCCATGAGCGACAGGGTCGACCCGCAGACCGAGGCCATGGACGTCGAGCCGTTCGAGGACAGCACGTCGGAGACGACGCGAATGGCGTAGGGGAACTCCTCCTCGCTCGGCACGACCGGCAGCAGGGCCCGCTCGGCGAGCAGGCCGTGGCCGATCTCGCGGCGCTTGGGGCCGCGCATGAAGCCGGTCTCACCGGTCGAGAACGGCGGGAAGTTGTAGTGGTGCATGTAGCGCTTGAACTCGACCGGGGTGATCGTGTCGAGCAGCTGGTTCATGCGCGGCATGCCGAGCGTCGTCACGTTGAGCACCTGGGTCTCGCCGCGCTGGAAGAGCGCCGAGCCGTGGGCCGTCGGGAGAAGATCGACCTCGGCCGACAGCGGCCGGATGTCCGCGATGCCCCGGCCGTCGATGCGCACGCCGTCCTCGACGATGCGCTTGCGCACCAGCTTCTTGGTCAACCCACGGATGGCCGCCTTGACCTCGCCGGGGCGATCGGCGAACTCGTCGCCCAGCGCGGCGCGGATCTCCTCGCCGGCGGCGTCGAGTGCGGCGTTGCGCTCGGCCTTGGAGGTGACCAGGTTGGCCTTGGAGATGGCGTCGGTGCCGACCGACTGCACGCGCTCCCACACGTCGGGCTCGTAGTCGGTGAATGTCGAGTACGGGATCGTCTCGATCGGGCCGCGCACGGCCACGTACGCCGCCACCAGCTCGCGCTGGAGGTTGATCGACTCGCGGATCCAGGTCTTGGAAGCCTCGAGGCCCTCGGCAAGCACCTCTTCGGTGACCTTCGGCGCGCCCTCTTCGTAGTAGGACCACGACTTCTCGGTGCCGCCCGCCTCGACCATCATGATGGCGATCTCGCTGTCGGCGTCCTCGCTCAGGGCCCGGCCGGCGACGACGAGCTCGAAGGTGCTCTCCTCGCCCTCCTCGAACGTCGGGTGCGGGATCCAGGTTCCCTCGGTCGTGTACGC
Organism: uncultured Acidimicrobiaceae bacterium; assembly: GCA_963783995.1. Lineage (GTDB taxonomy): Bacteria > Actinomycetota > Acidimicrobiia > Acidimicrobiales > RAAP-2 > Bog-473. Next base: position 985,291 of record CAWAPU010000006.1, on the reverse strand, counting down.
GACGCGCACGGCGCCGATCGGGCCGTCGAAGGGGATGCCCGAGAGCATCAGCGCGGCCGAGGCGGCGTTGATGGCGAGCACGTCGTGCGGGTTGACCTGGTCGGCCCCGACGACGGTCCCCACGATGTGGACCTCGTTGCGGAAGCCGTCGGGGAAGGACGGGCGCAGCGGCCGGTCGATGAGCCGGTCGGTCAGGATCGCCTGGTCCGAGGCCTTGCCCTCGCGGCGGAAGAACGAGCCCGGGATCTTGCCGGCGGCGTAGGTGCGCTCCTCGATGTCGACCGTCAGGGGGAAGAAGTCGGTCCCCTCTCGTACCGACCGGGCCGCCGTGGCGGTGGCCAGGATGACGGTGTCACCGAGACGGGCCAGGACGGCGCCGTCGGCGAGTTGGGCGAGCTTGCCCGCGTCGAAGTACAGGGTGCGATCGGTCCCGCTGATCGGGGCCGAAACGGAAATGGCATCAGACATGATGCTCCTCGTATGTGTCGGGGGCATCTTCTCGTCTGGTTCCCAGTGGTCGACCACCTCGCGAATCGAAGTGACCGGCAACTGGCAGCCAGCTGCTGGAGACGCCCGTGTGTGTGGGTGCCGCCGCTACCGTCGAATGCCGAGACGGCTGATGATGGAGCGGTAGCGCTCGACGTCGTTCTTGCGGACGTAGTCGAGTAGCCGGCGGCGGTGGCCGATGAGCTTCATCAGGCCGCGCCGAGTGTGGTGGTCCCCTTTGTGCTCCTTCAGGTGCTCCGTGAGGTGGTTGATCCGACCAGACAGCAGGGCAATCTGTACCTCGGGCGAGCCGGTGTCCGTGTCGTGGAGCCGGTACTCGGCGATGGTGGCCTGCGTGTCGGGCATGGAGGAACCTCGGAGAAACGTTGTCGGAGTGAGCCAGGAACCTGTCCCCGGCCGCGATCCATGCTAGCAGCCAGGCGCTGATCAGGGAAGATCGGCCGCCGCCAGCATCCGCTCGGCGTCGGCCACATCCCGGTGCATCTGGGCGATCAGCGCCTCGACCGACTCGAAGCGGGCGTCGCCGCGGACCCGGCCCACGAAAGAGACCCGGGCCGGCTGGCCGTAGAGGTCGCCCTCGAAGTCGAGGAGGTACGCCTCCACCAGCACTGGGGCCGATCCCGGCTCGTAGAAGGTCGGCCGCCGGCCGACGTAGACGGCGGCCGGGCGGGCTTCGCCGTCGGTGCCCGTGAAGTAGCCGGCGTACATCCCGTCGGCGGGCAGGGCGATGTCCTCTGACACCGCCACGTTGGCCGTCGGGAAGCCCAGCTCGGGCCCGCCCCGCCCGTCTCCCCGCACGACCGGGCCGCGCACCTCGTGGGGGCGCCCGAGCAGGCGGGCGGCCTCCTCGACCGCGCCGTCGGCCAGGAGGGCCCGGATGCGGGTGGACGACACCGGCTCGCTCCCCTCGCCCGTCAGGTGCACGCCGATCACCTCGAAGCCGTGCCGCGCCCCCAGCTCTCGCAGGAGCGCGACGTTCCCCTTACGCCCGTGCCCGAAGTGGAAGTCCTCGCCGACCACCACCAGGCGCGCCCCGAGCTCGTCGACCAGGACCTCCTTGACGAAGTCCTCGGCCGTCTCGTTCGCCCGGTCGTCGTCGAAGACGATCACCAGCGTGCGGTCGATGCCGCAGTCGGCCAGCAGCTCGAGCTTCTGCTCGAGGCTCGTGAGCTGCTTGGGCGCGGACTCCGGCCGCACCACGGCGGCGGGATGGCGGTCGAACGTGACCACGACGGTCGAGAGCCCGGCCTCATCCGCGCGCGCCCGCAGGTCCGCCAGGAGCGCCCGGTGGCCCAGATGGACGCCGTCGTACGCCCCGATGGTGACGGCGGTACCTGGTCCGGGCGTCGGGGGCATTCCGCGATGAGGGTAGTCGGGCGCCCGTCAGTCCCCGGCCACCACGACGGCGGGGCGGATGCGGTCGGTCTCCGTCGCCTCGTAGACCGCGAGCAGCGTGCCGGCCGGATCGAGCATGGCCCAGGGGCCGTCGCCGGACGCGCCGAGCGGTACCCGGTCGAGCGGCAGCCCGTTGCGGATCGAGGCCGCCACCGAGTCGTCCACCCGCACGACGTCCAGGTCGCGCATCGCCTCGGCCGGCGAGAGCACCGAGTCCGGGCCGATCGCATCGAGCGGGCGCATGTCGGCCTCGCCGAACGAGCCGATCCGGGTGCGGCGGAGATGGTCGAGGTGGGCCCCGCCGCCCAGCGCGCGCCCGAGGTCGTCGGCCAGTACGCGGACGTACGTGCCCGACGAGCACTCCACCTCGGCCCGGTAGATCCCCGGGCGAGACGGATCCGGCAGGGTCGCGAACCGGTACACGGTTACCGGACGGGGACGCCGCTCCACCTCGATGCCCTGGCGGGCCAGCTCGTGGAGCCGGCGGCCGCCTACCTTCACCGCCGAGACCATCGGCGGCACCTGCTCGATGTCTCCGGTCAGCGCGGCCGCAGCGCGGGCCACGTCCCCCGGCCCGACGCCGGCCATGTCGTACGTGCCCACGACGTCGCCCGACGCGTCCATCGTCGACGTCGCCGTCCCGAGCACGATGTCGGTCGTGTACGTCTTCGGCAACGCCGTCAAGAAGCGCAACAGGCGCGTCACCCGGCCGAGGCCAACCAGGAGCACGCCGGTGGCGTCGGGATCGAGCGTGCCGGCGTGGCCCACCCGGCGTTGATCGAAGATGCGCCGGCAGCGCGCCACCACGTCGTGGGACGTCCAACCCGCCTCCTTGTCGACGACCACCAGGCCGTTGACGCTCGCGCTCATCGAGCTGCGCTCACCGACCCGGACCCCCGCGACACGACGAACGGAGACGCCTCACCGCGGAGACGGCGGCTCGCCCTCGTGCAGCCCGCGCAACAGCTCCTCGACCCGCGACCCCGCCGCGATGGCCGGGTCCGCCTGGAAGCGCAGCCGGGGCGTCCGTTTCATCGTCATCTGCTTCCCGATCAGGCGCTGCAGGTGCCCGCGCTGCTCCTCGAGCACCGCGGCCGCTGTCTCGTCGAGCGACGCCAGATAGACCACGGCGGTGCGCATGTCGGGCGCCACCTCGACCGACGTCACGGTCAGCATCGGGAGCTCGTCGGCGTCGGACAGGCGCTCGAGCTCCTCGGCCACCACTTGCCGCAACACCTGGTTGACCCGCAACGCCCGCGGGTACGTCGCCGTGCGCCGTTTCACGCTCACCGCGTCAGCTCCTCTGCTCCCACACGTGCCCCGACCTTCACGTGCGACTCGTCACTCACCTGTGGCACTCGTCTGTGGCCCTTGCCTCGGGGCCCGTCCGCACGGACCCCCGGCTCAGGGCCGAGGCCGATCAGGTCCGGGCGATCTCGCGCTCCTCGTAGGTCTCTATCAGGTCCCCGTCCTTGAGGTCCTGGAAGTCGGACAGGCCGATGCCGCACTCGAACCCCGACGCCACCTCACGCACATCATCCTTGAAGCGCCGCAGGGTATTGATGGATCCCTTCCAGATGACGGTGCCTTCGCGCAGGAACCGCACCTTGGAGCCTCGAGTGATGCGGCCTTCCCGGACGTAGCAGCCGGCGACCGCGCCGATGCGGGGCACCCGGAAGACCTGGCGGACCTCGGCCTCGCCCGTGACGATCTCCTCGTAGAGCGGCGAGAGCAGGCCGAGCATGGCCGCCTCGAGGTCCTCGAGCAGCTTGTAGATGATCTCGTAGGTCCGGATCTCGACGTGGGAGGACTCGGCCAGGTCGCGGCCGCGCCGGTCCGGGCGCACGTTGAAGCCGATGATGGTGGCACTCGATGCTGCGGCCAGCTGGACGTCGTTCTCGGTGACGCCGCCGATGCCGCGCAGCACGAAGCTGAGCTTGACGTCGTCGCGCTCCAATCGCTTCAGCGACTCGGTCACCGCCTCGAGCGATCCCTGCATGTCGGCCTTCAAGACGATGTTCAGCGTGGCGGTCTCGCCCCGCGAGATCTGCTCGAAGAGGTCTTCCAGCCGTGCGCCCGTCGCCGCCGCCACGGGCTTGTGCCCGGAGAGACGGAAGCGCTGCGCCCGCGCCTCACCCAACGTCCGCGCTCGTGCCAGGTCCTTGGCGCCGCGCATCTCGTCGCCGGCGTTCGGCGGCTCGGAGAACCCGAGCACCTGGACCGGTGTCGACGGCAGTGCCTCCTTGATGTGGTCGCCCTGGTCGTCGACCAGCGCCTTGGCCTTGCCCCAGGCGGCGCCGGCGACCACGGGGTCGCCCACGCGGAGCGTGCCCTGCTGGACGATCACCGTCGCCACCGGGCCCCGGCCCGCTTCCAAATTGGCCTCGAGCACGACGCCACGAGCCTCGCCCTCGACCCGGGCCGTGAGCTCCTCGAGCTCGGCCACGAGCACGATCCGCTCGAGCAGGTCCTCGATCCCGGTGCCCTGCAGGGCCGAGACATCGACGAAGATCGTGTCGCCGCCCCACGCCTCGGGCACCAACTCACGCTCGGAGAGCTGCTGCATGACGCGCTGGGGGTCGGCCTCGGCCCGGTCGATCTTGTTCACGGCGACGATGATCGGCACCTCGGCCGCCTTGGCGTGGTCGATGGCCTCGATCGTCTGGGGCATGACGCCGTCGTCGGCCGCCACCACCAGGATCACGATGTCGGTCACCTGCGCGCCGCGTGCCCGCATGGCGGTGAACGCGGCGTGGCCCGGCGTGTCGATGAACGTGATGGGGTGGCCCTGCCACTCCACCTGGTAGGCGCCGATGTGCTGCGTGATGCCGCCCGCCTCGCCCGCCACGACGTTGGCCGAGCGGATCTTGTCGAGCAGCAGCGTCTTGCCGTGGTCGACGTGGCCCATGACGGTGACGACCGGGGCGCGCGGCCGCTGATCGGCCTCGTCCTCTTCGTCCTCGTCTTCGAAGTAGCGGTTCAGCAGCTCGGCTTCACGCTCTTCGCCGGGGTCGACCAGCCGCACGTCGGCGCCGATCTCGGCCGCGAACAGCTCGATCATGTCGTCGGTCAGCGACTGCGTCGCCATGACCATCTCGCCCTGCAGGAGCAGGAAGCGCACGATGTCGCCCGCGCTGCGGTTCAGCTTCGGGCCGAGGTCGCGCGCGGTCGAGCCGCGCTCGATGATGATCTCGCCGTCTGGTACCGGCGCCGTCGACGGCTGATACGTCGTCAGTTGCGTCGGCTCGAGCTCTTCGAGGTTGCGCCGGCGTCGCCGCGCCCTGCGCTGCGGAGGACGCCGCCCCGGCATGCCTCCACGGCCACCCGGCGGTGGGGCACCCGACGGTGCACCTGCGCCCGAGCGCCCGGCGAAGCCGCCGCCGCCGCCTGCGGGTCGGCCGCCGAAGCCGCCGCCGCCCGAGGGTCGGCCGCCGAAGCCACCGCCGCTGCTGCCGCCGGAGGGGCGGCCGCCCGTGCGCTGGGGGTAGTTGCCGCCGCCGGGACGGGGCCCGGACGGCGTGGTCGTGCTGGCGCGACGGCCACCCATGCCCGGCGGAGGCGGGATGGGTCGTCCGCTCGGTCCCAACGGAGGCCGTGGCGGTGGTGGTGGTGGCACCGGCCTGCCCGAAGGGCTGAGCGGCGGGCGCGGCCGGCGTTGATCGGGCGGGGTGCCCGGAACGGTCGGCGCGCTCTGCGCCGCCGTCTCCGGCGCGTGAGCGGCGGGGGGATGGGCCGCCGTGCCACCGCCGGCGGCGGGAGCCGTCGACGGCGCGGCAGGGGCGCTGGCCGCGGCTGCGGGCGCCGCGGCGGGTCGGCTGGTCACGAGGCGCGATGGACGCGCAGGAACTTCCGCAGCGGAGCCGGCCGACGCCGCAGCCGGCTCGGGCGCGCTCGTCGGCGCCTCGGCCACCTTGCGGGCCGGCGCCTTCTTGGCCGGTGCGGTCACTGCCCCTGAGCTCGATGCGGCGACGGCCTTCTTCGCCGGTGCGCGCTCCTCGGTCCCAGCGGTGGCGGCAGCGCCGTCGGCAACGGGCGCCGGCTCGGTGGCCACATCCGAAGCGGACGTGGCCGCGACCGTGCCCGCAGCCTTCGCTGCCGCTGGTGCCGCCTTCTTCGTGGTCTTTGCGGCCTTCTTGGCCGGTGCGGGCTCTTCGGGCTGGACCGGGCGACGCAAACCTTCCGCGTCGGCCTTGCGACGGACGCGGTCCGCCTGCGCGTCCTCGATGGAGGACGAGTGGCTCTTCACCCCGATTCCGAGGGAAAGGGCCAGCTCGAGCCCTTCCTTGTTGGTGAGGCCTAGCTCTTTGGCCAGCTCATAGACGCGAATCTTCTTTGGCAAGTGGTTCTCTTCGTCCTTCTCTTTGCAGGGCCCGGGGTCAACCCAGCCCCCTATCCTCGCACATCGGGTGCTTGGCGCTCCCACGCCGCACCCAGGTGCGCATTCAACCTCTGCAGCTCGTCGGCCCCGACCGGAGTCCGAAAGGCCCGGTCAAAGCGGCGTTGGCGCACTGCTCGTTCCAGGCAGTCGGTCGACCCCTGGCAGAGCCACGCCCCCCGCCCGGTGCCCCGGCGATCGACTTCGAGCGAGCCGTCAGGGCGACGCACAATCCGGACCAGCCGGTCCGCCGGACGGGCACGCCGGCAACCGACACACGTCCGCGTCGGCGCTATGCCTCGGCCTCCCCCGATTCGGTGGCGGAGGCGTCGGCCGCTTCCGCCGCGGCTTCGACCACGTCGGCCACCTCGGCAGCCTCCACGACGGCCTCGGTCACCTCGGCGGCTTCGACCACGGCCTCGGTCACCACGGCGGCCTCCGCGCTCTCGCCGCTGCCTGACCCATCGGCCGCGTCCTCGACGGCGTGCGTCCACTCGGCCGCCGAGATGGCCTCGCCACCCTCGGCCGGCTTCCACACGAGATCGCCCTTCTCGTCTTCGACCCACTCGCCTTCGGCCCATTCCTGGTCGCCGTAGCCGCCGGCCTCTTCCTCGGCCAACTGTGTCTCGCTCTTGATGTCGATGCGCCAGCCGGTCAGCCGGGCGGCGAGGCGGGCGTTCTGCCCTTCCTTGCCGATGGCCAACGAGAGCTGGAAGTCGCTCACGATGACGGTGGCGGTCCCGGTCTCCTCGTCGAGGCGCACCTCACGGACCCTGGCCGGAGCCAGCGCGTTCTGGATGAGCTCGACCGCATCGTCGGAGAAGGGGACGACGTCGACCCGCTCGCCGCGCAGCTCGTTGGTCACCATGCGCACGCGCGAGCCCCGCGCGCCGACGCAGGCGCCCACGGGGTCGACGTTGGGGTCGTTGGACCAGACCGCGATCTTCGTGCGGTGCCCCGGCTCGCGGGCCGCCGCCTTGATCTCCACGACGCCCGAGCCGATTTCGGGGACCTCGAGCTCGAAGAGCCGCTTGATCAGGCCGGGGTGGGTACGGCTGACGACGATCTGGGGTCCCTTGGTGGTCTTGCGCACCTCGACGATGTACGCCTTGAGCCGCGCACCGTGCTCGTAACGCTCGTAGGAGACCTGCTCGGCCTGGGGCAGCAACGCCTCGACCTTGCCGAGGTCGAGGAGCGTGTAGCGGTTGTCGGTCTGCTGGACGATGCCGGTGACGATGTCACCCTCCCGGCCGGCGTACTCCTCGTACTTCATGTCCCGCTCGACCTCGCGGATCCGCTGGAGGATCACCTGCTTGGCCGTCTGCGCGGCGATGCGCCCGAAGTCGTCGGGCGTGTCGTCCCACTCCCGGATGACTTCGCCTTCCTCGTTGAGCTCCTGGCCGTAGACCCGGATCTCGCCCGAGTCGGGGTCGATCGTGACGACGGCCTCCTCGGCCGCGTCGGGGCGACGCTTGTACGCCGCCACCAGCGCATTGGCGAGGGCGTCGAGCAGTGTGTCGACCGAGATCCCCTTGTCGCGGGCGATCTGGCCCAGCGCGTCGAGGAACTCGAAGTTGGTCTTGCTCATGGCCGCTTCACCCTCTCATTCTTCGCACGTCGCGGCGCCGGTCCCCACTCGAACACCGTCCGCGCCCTTTCGATCTGGTCGTAGCTGATCCGCTCTTCGCCGCCGGGCACGTCGGCCCCCGTGAGGGTGCACCCCGTCTCGTCCGCCGACGCCAGCGTCCCCGTGAGCCGCCGCACCTCGGCCGTGCCGGCGTCGACGCGGACGGTCACGGTCTCGCCCACCGCCCGCGCGAAGTGCGCCGGGGTCCGGAGGCGTCGCTCGAGGCCGGGGCTCGAGACGGTCAGCGTGTAGCGGCCCGGAATCGGGTCGATCCGGTCGAGCTCGGCCGAGACGGCCTTGGTCACGTCGCCCAGGTCGTCCAGGCCCACGCCGCCCTCGCGGTCGACGAAGACCGTCAGCTGGCTCCCGTGCAGCTCGACGTCGACCAATTCGAGGTCGTGGCCCTCGACGACCGGCGACAGGGCACCGGTCAGATCCATCGTCTCCCTGGTCATCCCCGTCACCTCCTTCGGTCGGGCTCGGACTGCGCTCTTGGTCTGTTCGTCTGTAACTGGCCCCCGCAAAGCGAAAGCGTGGGCCGCAGCCCACGCTTCAACGAGGTACTGATTCTTAATGGACAGCTGAGAAATTATAGCAATCCCGTGGTCAGTACGAACGGCCAACCACGGCGACGAGGTCGGCCTCGGCCTCGCCGGGGCGGGCCAGCGACCCGTCGGGGCGTTGGAGGCAGCGCACGGTGAGGGCGTGCTGGGCCAGGCGGTCCTCGCCCTCGGGCCCCAAGGCAGGGACCGGGAGCCGCGCGAAACCCACCGAACCGGCCTCGACCGCCTCGTCCAGCGTCGCCACCTCCGTCGTCCGGTCGTCGCGAAAGGCGGTGGCCTCGGCCAGCAGGTCGCGGTCGGCCGCCGCCAGCGCGGCGTCGACCTCGGCCCCGACGCCGGCGAGCGGCACGGTCCTCTTCTCCCGGAGGTGGCGCACGACCACGGTGACGTTGCCCTCGGCCAGGTCCCGCGGCCCCACCTCGACCCGCACGGGGACGCCCTTGAGCTCCCAGTCGACGCTGCGCCGGCCGAAGCTGGTGTCGGTGCGGTCGTCGAGGCGCACCCGATGACCCGCCGCGCGGAGCTCGGCGCAGAAGCGGGCGGCGGCCTCCCCCACGGCGGCGTCCTCCTTGACGATCATCACGACCACCTGCGCGGGTGCCACCGCCGGCGGGAGGCGCAGTCCGAAATCGTCGCCGTGCGCCATCACGAGCGCGCCGACGAGGCGGGTCGAGACGCCCCACGAGGTCTGCCAGACGTAGTCGGTCGAGCCCGACGCGTTGGAGAACGTGATGTCGAACGGGCGGGCGAAGTTCTGGCCGAGCTCGTGGCTGGTCCCCATCTGGAGCGCCTTGCCGTCGCCCATCATCCCCTCGCACGTCCACGTCTTGTTGGCGCCGGCGAAGCGCTCGCGCGCCGTCTTCTCGCCGGTGAGCACCGGGACACGCAGGACGTCGACCATGGTCGAGAGGTAGACGTCATCGAGGATCTGCAGCGCGTAGCGGCGGGCGTCCTCCTCGGTGGCGTGTGCGGTGTGGCCCTCCTGCCAGAGGAACTCGGTGGTGCGCAGGAAGAGGCGGGGGCGGAGCTCCCAGCGCACGACGTTCGCCCACTGGTTGATCAGCAGCGGCAGGTCGCGGTGGCTCTGGATCCACTTGGAGAAGTAGCTGTTGATCACCGTCTCGCTGGTGGGGCGCACGACGAGCGGCTCCTCGAGCTCCTTGCCGCCGCCGTGGGTGACGACCGCCAGCTCGGGCGCGAAGCCCTCGACGTGCTCGGCCTCGAGCTTGAGGAAGGCCTCGGGGATGAAGAGCGGGAAGTACGCGTTCTCGGCGCCGGCCTCCTTGATGCGCCGGTCGAGCTCGGCCGCCATCAGCTCCCAGATGCCGTAGCCCCAGGGACGGATGACCATGGTGCCGCGGGCGGGGCCGTTATCCGCCATCTCGGCGCGGGCGATGACCTCTTGGTACCACCGGGGAAAGTCCTCTTCCCGCGTGACGATGGCACTCGCGCCGCCCTTACCCATCGGAACACGGTAGCGGGCGCTTAGTTGTCCGAATGACGGCGGATGATCTCGATCTTCTGGGCGGTGTGGTTGGGGTCGGCCCCCGTGTCGTCGATCAGCGCGCGCCGGTCGGCCTCCGCTTCGGCCTCGGCGCTCGAGTCGGCGGCGGCCATGCGCGCCTCGACACCCTCTTCCACGAGGCGCTCGGCTTCGGTGACGAGTGCGGCGACCATCTCGGACTCGGGCACGACCCGGATGATCTTGCCGCGGATGAAGAGGTGCCCCTTCTGCTTGCCCGCCGCGATGCCGATGTCGGCCTCGCGCGCCTCGCCCGGGCCGTTCACGACGCACCCCATCACGGCGACCTGGATCGGCAGGTTCAGCTTCTCGAGCGCCTCCTGGGCCTCCTTGGCGACGGCGATGACGTCGACCTGGGCCCGGCCGCACGACGGGCACGCGATGAGGTCGAGGCCCTTGCGCTCGCGCAGCCCCAGAGACTCGAGCAGCTGGCGGCCGGCGCGGGCCTCCTCTACCGGGTCGGCGGTGAGCGAGTAGCGGATCGTGTCGCCGATGCCCTCGGCCAGCAGCGTGCCGATGCCGGCGGTGCCCTTGACCAGGCCGCCGGGCGGCGGGCCGGCCTCGGTCACGCCGAGGTGCAGCGGGTGGTCGAAGGTCTCCGACGCCAGCCGGTAGGCGGCGATCATCAGGGCGACGCTGGAGGCCTTGACCGAGATCTTGACGTCGGTGAAGCCGACCTCCTCGAAGAACGCGAGCTCGTTGCGGGCCGACTCGACCAGCGCCTCGGGCGTGGCACCCCCGTACTTCTTGTAGAGGTCGGGATGCAGCGAGCCGGCGTTGACGCCGATGCGGATGGGGACGCCACGGTCGCGCGCCTCGGCGGCGACCTGCTTGATCTCGGCCTCCTTGCGCAGGTTCCCCGGGTTGAGCCGGAGCCCCTCCACGCCCGCCTCGAGCGCGGCGAGCGCCATCTCGTGGTGGAAGTGGATGTCCGCCACGATCGGCACGGGCGAACGCGGGACAATGTGCGCCAGCCCCTCGGCCGCGGCCTCCTCGTTGCACGTGCAGCGCACGATGTCCGCCCCCGCCGCGGCCAGCGCGTAGATCTGCGCCAGCGTCCCGTCCACGTCGGCGGTCTTTGTCGTCGTCATCGACTGCACGCTGACCGGGGCGCCGTCGCCGATCGGCACGTCGCCGATCGTGATGCGGCGGGTCGGCCGGCGGGCCGACAGGAGGGAGGATGTCAGCTCCATGTCACCTCCTCGTCAGTGCGGTAATTGCAGCGGATGGGTGATATCGAGATAGATGCCGGCGAGGACGAGGACGACGAGGATGGCGAGGATCGCCGCGGCGAAGGGGAAGAGCTTGGTGATGTCGGCCCGGTAATACGGCCCGCCCTTCTTGGTGCGGATCCACTCGTACGCCGCGATGGCGACGTGGCCGCCGTCGAGCGGGATCATCGGCAGCATGTTCAAGATCGCGAAGACGATGTTGATCGTGATCAGCAGCAACAGCACGGACTGCAGCCCCGCCTGCTCGGTCTGCGCGCCCAGGTTGGCGATGCCGATGATGGAGACGGGCCGCGGCTGGCTGCCGGGGTTCTCGGCGACGGACTGCGCGTCCTTGGAGTTCGTCACCTGGTGGAACACCGAGTCGACGCCGCTCGGCGAGAACGTGTGCCCGAGGCCGATGACCTCCTGGTCGGTCACCTGCCACATCGTGTTGAACGAGTTGCCGATGGAGTCGAGCAGGCCGACCGGCGCCGTCGCCTGCTTGATCTCGACGCCGAGGTAGCCGCGGTTGTCCAGCGCTCTGCCCGTCGACCTTGATGCCCTTGCCGTCCCTCGGCGTCGCGGTCAGATGGACGAGCTGGCCGTTGCGCTCGACCCCGAGCTCGAGCTGCTTGCCGGTCGAGCTCTTGATGACGTCTTCCATCGTGTTGGGGTTCGAGAACGTCTTGCCGTTGATGGAGACGATGGTGTCCCCGGCCTTGAGGCCGGCGATCTGCGCCGGGGTCTGCGTGGCCGGCCACTGCTCGAGCGACTGGACCGTGTAGTTGTTCGTCAGATGGCCGAAGCTGAGGACGAGGATCAACGCCAGGACGAAGGCGATGATCAGGTGCATGATCGACCCGGCGGAGGCCACGAGGATCCGCTTGCCGAACGGCTGGTTGCGGTACGCCCGGGCCTCGTCCTCTTCGGGCACCTCTTCCATGGACGTGAACCCGATGATGCGGACGTAGCCGCCGGCGGGGATCGCCTTGATGCCGTACTCGGTCTCGCCCTTGCGGACCGACCACAGCCGGGGCCCGAAGCCCACGAAGAACTCGGTGGCCTTCATGCCCGCCCACTTGGCCGTGGCGAAGTGCCCCAGCTCGTGGAGCATCACGATCACGATCAGGATGGCGATGAAGAGGAGCAGGTCGCCCCAGCCGAGCAGGATGAACACGGCGGTGACGAGGGCGAGGACCCCCAGCAGCTGGAGCAGGCGTCGCGCGTTGCCCTGGGACGGCGGCGGGGTGTCCGAAGGCAGTGTGTCCTGCGGCGGCGGAGAGGCAGGCGCGTCCTGCACGGTGAGGGCCATCGGTGCCCTCAACGCTACCGCCCGCCTCAGACGGCGAGTCGGCGGGCCAGGATCTCGCGGGCCCGCCGGCGCGCCTCGGCATCGGCCGCCAACACGCCTTCGACCTGGTCGACGTGATCGTCCTCCCAGGCATCGAGCGTCTCGGCGACCACGTCGGCGATGCCCGACCAGGCGAGCGCGCCGGCGAGGAACGACTCGACCGCCACCTCGTTGGCCGCGCTGAGCCACGCCGGGGCGGAGCCGCCCCGCCGGCCCGCCGCGTAGGCCAGGTCGATGCAGCGGAACACCGCTGCGGTCGGGCGCCTCGAACGTCAGCGTGCGCGGCTGGCTCCAGTCGAGCGTGCCGAAGGCGGACGCGGCGCGGTCGGGCCATCCCAGCGTGTACCCGATGGGCAACCGCATGTCCGTGGTGGCGAATTGCGCCAGCGTCGAGCCGTCGCGGAGCTCGACCATGGAGTGCACGATCGATTGGGGTGCACGACGATGTCGATGCGGTCGTAGTCGACGCCGAAGAGCTCGTGCGCCTCGATCACCTCGAGGCCTTTGTTCATGAGCGTCGAGCTGTCGATCGTGATCTTGGGCCCCATCGACCACGTCGGGTGGGCCAACGTGTCCTGGACCGTCACCGAGCTCAAGCGCTCGGGCGGCCACTCACGGAACGGGCCGCCCGACGCCGTCAGGAGCAGCCGGGACACGTCGGTCGTGTGCTGACCGAGGCCAGGCACTGATGCAGCGCGCAGTGCTCGGAGTCCACCGGCACGATCTCGGCCCCGGGCGTGCTGCGCGCCTTCTGGACGATGGGCGCACCCGCGATGAGGGACTCCTTGTTGGCCAGGGCCAGACGGCGCCCCGCCTCGAGGGCCGCCATGGTGACCGGCAGGCCGGCGAAGCCGACCACCGCGTTGAGGACGACGTCGGCACCGCGGGCCGCCTCGGCCAGGCCGTCCTCGCCGGCGAGCACCTCGGTCCCGGCCGGGACGGCGTCGCGCACCGTTGCGTAGAGGGCCGGGTCGCCGATGACGACGACGGCGGGGAGGAACTCGTGCGCCTGCGCGACCAGCACGTCGGCCGATCGGTGCGCGGCGAGGGCGTGCACCGAGAAGCGCTGCGGCTCCGCGCGGATGACGTCGAGCGCCTGGGTGCCGACAGAGCCCGAGGAGCCCATCAAGCTGACGGAGCGCATGCGGTCAGCCGAGGTGAAGCGCCTTGACCACGAAGTACGTGGCGGGAAGGACGAAGAGGAGGCCGTCGAAGCGGTCGAGGATGCCTCCGTGTCCCGGCAGCAGTCGGCCCATGTCCTTGAGCCCCAGGTGCCGCTTGACCATCGACTGGCTGAGGTCGCCCAGCGGGGCGACGATGGCGACGACGACCCCGAACAGCAATGCCTTGCTGACGGTCCACGGGTGGATGAAATGGACCACGACCACCGCCACGAGAATGGCGGCCAGGCCGCCGCCGATGACGCCCTCCCAGGTCTTGTTCGGGCTGATGGACGGGGCGAGCTGGTGCCGGCCCATGGCCGAGCCGACGAGCAACGAGGCCACGTCGTCGGTCACGGTGACGATCACCGCGGCGAGGATGAAGGCGACGCCGTGGCGGTCGGGGAACAGGTTCGGGTTGAGCAAGAGCGCGGCGAACGAGCCGAAGGCGCCGATCCACACGAAGATGAAGACGGTCGAGAGCATCCCCGAGACCGGGTCGGCCGCCGGCTCGACGCGGGCGAGGTACCAGATGAAGGAGCCCGCCACGAGGAGCACCAGGACGAGCGGCAGCGCAGCGACGCCCTTGTTGTAGGTCTCGATCATCAACGAGAGCACGGCCACCAGGCCGAGCAGCGTCGCCGGGTGGTACTGCGCCCGGCGGAAGGCGGCGTAGCCCTCGGCCGTGGCCAAGAGGACCACCGCCGTGACGAGGATCAGCGTGGCCACCGTGCCGGCGGCGAAACAGGCCAGGCCGATCGCCCCGAACCCCACGCCGACGGCGATGGCGGTACGCATGTCGCGCCCGGCTGCCGCCACCGGTGTCGACGTTCCCCGTGCGCGGGGTGGTCGAGCGCGACGTGCGCGGGGTGCGGGCCTTGGGCTCGGGCGGCGACGGCGGGCTGAGGCGCGACGCCGCGGCCGCCGACGCGGCGGGCGAGACGTTGGAGGGCACGCTGCGGGCGACGGCGGCGGCGGGTCTCGAATTCGGCCTCGGCGGCGGGCTCCTCGGGTGGTGCCTCCCCGGCCTCGGGCGGTGCCTCTTCGGGCGCGGCGGCGACCGGCTCGGGCTCCCACACGGGCTCGGCGTCGTGGCGCCGGGCACGGCGCGGCGACGACACCCGGCGGCGCGGCCCGGTGTCGATCGGCTCTTCGGGCGCCAGCTCGGGTGGCGCCTCGGCGATCTCGGGCTCGAACGCCGGCTCGGGCGGGATGATGAGCGTGTCGTCGGACTCGAAGTGCCACGGCTGGCGTGCGTCGTCCTCCTGGCTCGGCCGCTCGCTCAGCAGGGCGCCGACGGCGGGGAGGTCGTCGGAGAGCATCGACGGCTCGAAGACGTCCTCTTGCGCCTCCCAGTCGTGGTCCTCCTCGCGCCACGTGGGCGGGGCGACCCGCTGCTCCTCGCCGTTGCTGCGATCGAGGATGGCGGGGACCTGCCCGGTCGGCGCGTCGTTCCAGTGCGGCAGCTCGGGGTGGCCCTCCTCGACGGGCCCGGTCACCTCACGCACGGCGTCCCCGGCCGGCTCGGCGCCGATGATGCGCACGCGCCCGGAGTGGTAGCTCGTGGGCTCGACGTCGGCCTCGGGGTCGGCGGCGGCGTGGGCTCCGGCGTTCTCGGTCTCGGTGTCGGCGTTCTCGGCGTCGGAGGTGGAGGCTGAGAAGCCCTCCTCGTAGGTGATGTCGATTTCGAACTCGTCGTTGCTCGTCGGTGCCGTCGGCCATCTCGCTCGTCGCCCTCAGACCTGCAAGAGCTCTTGCTCTTTGTGCGCGAGCAATTGGTCGATCAGCGCGACCTGCTCGTGCGTGAGCTTCTCGAGGTCCTTCTCGCCGCGCTCGAGCTCGTCGGTGGACAGCTCACCGTCCTTCTGCAGCGCGTCGAGGTCGTGCCGTCCCGCGCGGCGCAGGTTGCGAATAGCCACGCGCCCCTCCTCTGCCTTGTGCCGCACGAGCTTGACCATCTCCTTGCGGCGCTCTTCTGTTAACGGCGGGAAGGCCAGGCGGATCACGGTCCCGTCGTTCGTGGGGTTGATGCCGAGGTCCGACGTCTGGATCGCCTTCTCGATCGCCGAGAGGGAGCCCTTGTCGTAGGGCGAGATCACGAGGAGCATGGCGTCGGGCACGCTGAACCCGGCGAGCTGGCGCAGCGGCGTCGGCGTCCCGTAGTAGTCGACCATGAGCGGCTCGACCTGCGCCGAGGAGGCCCGGCCGGTGCGGACGCTGCCCATCTCGTGGCGGACGTGGTCGATGGCTTTGCCCATCTTCTCCTCTGGTGTCCTCCGTGACCAGGGCGGCGAGGTCCTCGTCCATCAGCGGACCAGCGTACCGATCTGCTCACCGTTGAGCGCACGGCCGATATTGCCCGGGATCATGAGGTCGAAGACCCGGATCGGGAGATTGTTGTCCTTGCAGAAGGTGATGGCCGTGAGGTCCATGACCCGCAGGTCACGGTTGATCACCTCCATGAAGGAGATCTCGTCGTAGCGGGTGGCGTTGGGATCGAGCTTGGGATCGGCGCTGTAGACGCCGTCCACGCCCGAGTGGGTCCCCTTGCAGAGCAGCTCGGCGCCGATCTCGGCCGCCCGCAGCGCAGCAGGGGTGTCGGTGGTGAAGAAGGGGTTGCCCATGCCGGCGGCGAAGATGACGATGCGGCCCTTCTCGAGGTGGCGGATGGCCCGGCGGCGGATGTAGGGCTCGGCCACCTCGGCCATGGACAGGGCGGTCAGGACCCGGGTCGGCTGGTCCTGTTGCTCGAGCGCGTCCTGGAGGGCCAGCGCGTTGATGACCGTGCCGAGCATGCCCATGTAGTCCGACGTCGCACGGTCCATGCCGCTTCTCTCGCCGGTCGTGCCGCGCCAGATGTTCCCGCCGCCGACGACGACCGCCAACTCGAGGCCGCCGGACTCCATGGCGTGCGCCATCTCGATCGCCATGCGCTCGACGGTGGCGGCGTCGATGGTCTCGTCGGAAGCGGCGGAGGCAAGCGCCTCCCCCGACATCTTGAGGACGATGCGGCGCGACTCTCCCACGTTCCTCAGCGCCTCAGGCGCCGACGACGACCTGCGCGAACGCCACGATGCGGGCGGAACCGAGCATGGCCGTGATGGTCTGCTTCTCGTCGCGCACGTAGGACTGGTCGAGCAGGACGCGCTCTTTGAACCATCCGTTCATGCGGCCGTCGACGATCTTCTCGAGCGCGGCCTCCGGCTTGCCCTCGTTGCGCGAGATCGTCTCGAGCGTGGCGCGCTCGGTTGCCACCTCTTCCGCCGGGATCTCGTCGCGGCTCAGGTAGCTCGGTTTGGTGAACGCGATGTGCACGGCGATGTCGTGGGCCAGCTCGTCGGAGCCGCCCTCGAGCACGACGGCGACGGCGTTCACGCCGCGGCCGGCCTGCTGGTGGAGGTAAGTGTCCACGACCTGGCCGGACGTGGCGACGAGGCGGCGCACGGTGCCGACGGAGATGTTCTCCTTGAGCGTCGCGCGCAAGCGGTCGATCTCGTCGTCGAGCTCGCCGACCGCCTCTTCGCCCTTGGCCGCCACCAGGGCCGCCAGCTCGTCGGCCAACGCGACGAACTCGGCCGACTTGGCCACGAAGTCCGTCTCGCAGCGCAGCTCGACCACCGCGGCGGCGTCGCCCGAGCGGACGGCGGCCACGGCACCCTCCGACGCCTCGCGGTCGGCCCGCTTGGCGGCACCGGCCTGGCCCTTCTCACGGAGGATCTGTGCCGCCCGGTCCAGGTCGCCGCCGGACTCCTCCAGGGCGTTGCGGCAGTCGAGCATCCCCGCACCGGTCATCTGACGCAGCGTCGCCACGTCCTTGGCTGAGTAACTGGCCACCCTATGCCACCTCGACGGGCTCGGGGGTCACCTGCTGGGGGGCCCGGCGGGGCCGGGGGCTGGGGGACGCGTTCTCCTCGGGGGCCGGAGGCGCCATCTTGCGCCGGTGGTCGGCGATGAACCGGCCCTCGACGACGGCGTCGGCGATCACCCGGCACATGAGGGAGCCCGAACGGATGGCGTCGTCGTTGCCCGGGATCACGTAGTCGATGACGTCGGGGTCGCAGTTCGTGTCCACCACGGCGACGACCGGAAGGCCGAGCTTGCGCGCCTCGGTCACCGCGATGTGCTCCTTCTTCGTGTCGATGACGAAGACGGCGTTCGGCAGGCGGTCGAGGTCGGCGATGCCCCCGAGGTTGCGCGTCAGCTTCTCGAGCTCACGGGTGTGCTGGAGAGCCTCCCGCTTGGGCATGCCGTCGAAGTCGCCGGCCGTCTGCATGGCCCGCAGCTCCTGCATCCGCTTCACGCGGCCCGACACGGTCGTGAAGTTCGTGAGCATGCCCCCGAGCCAGCGCTGGTTGACGTACGGCATCCCGCACGCCTCGGCGTACTCGGCGACCGGCCCCTGTGTCTGCTTCTTCGTGCCGACGAAGAGGATGGTCCCTCCGTCGCCGACGAGGTCGCGCACGAACGTGTAGGCGGACTCGATGCCACCGAGCGTCTTGCGCAGGTCGATGAGATAGATCCCGTTGCGCTCCCCGAGGATGTATCGCCTCATCTTCGGGTTCCATCGGCGAGTCTGGTGGCCGAAGTGGACCCCGGCCTCCAGGAGCTGTCGCATGGAAACGACGGCCATAGATATGTTCCTCCAGTCGGTTGCTCCCCTGGCGCAGCGCCGCCCGCGGGCGGCGACCGTGGAAACGCACCAGGTGATGACGGTCAGGTGTAGCAGCCCACCGCGGTGGCGGGCCGTGCCACTCTAGCCGCTGAGTGCACAGCGGGACCCCAGGGCCTCGGGCTTTTCGGGGCCTCGGCGGCCTCGCGCCCCCCTCAGGCCCGCGGGTGGGTCTCCTCGTACACCGAGCGGAGACGCTCCTTGCTCACGTGCGTGTAGATCTGCGTGGTCGCCAGGCTCGAGTGGCCCGAGGAGCTCCTGGACGACCCGCAGGTCGGCGCCCCCGTCGAGCAGGTGCGTGGCGTACGTGTGGCGCAGGGCGTGCGGATGGGTCGGCGACGCGGCGCGGCGGTCGAGGATGCGGCGGACGTCTCGGGGCCCGAGGCGGGCGCCGCGCTGGTTCACGAACACGGCCTCGGGCGGGCCCGCCATGGCGGCGCGCCCGTGCTCGAGCCACCCACGCAGCGCCTCGGCCGCCTCCTCGTGGATCGGGAGGCGGCGTTGCTTGGAGCCCTTGCCCAGCACGGTGACCGTCCGGGCGCGGAGGTCGACGTCGCCGCGGTCGAGGCCGCAGAGCTCCGAGACGCGCAGCCCCGCGGCGTAGAGCAGCTCGAGCACGGCGTGGTCGCGCCGCTCGAGCGGCGAATCGGCGGGCGCGTCGAGCAGCGTGCCCACCTCGCCCGTTGGACAGCACGCGGGGCAGCCGGCCGCCGCCGGTCGGCGCACGCAGGGAGCGGGCCGGGTCGGGGCCGATGCGACCCTGCCGCAAGAGCCAGGAGAAGTAGCAGCGCAGCGCGGCCGCCTTGCGGGCGACGGTGGCCCGGGCCAGCTTCCGGGTGCCCAGCGAGGCGAGATAGCGACGCAGGTGCAGTCGTTCGACGCTCGGCCGGGCCTCCACACCGATGCGGCCCATCCACGCCGGCGAACGCAGCCAGATCGCTGGTGTACGCCTTGCGGGTCGCCGGCGCGCGACCGCTCAACCAGGCATCGAACCCGCTGAGATCCCAGGCGTCAGGCACTGAATCCGGCATGGATTCCACGGTAGTGCCCGCATTCGTGCAATCCCGGGAACTAACGTCAGCCGCGAACCTTCGGGGGGTCCGCTGGGTTCGTGGGAAACGGAGGGACGATGGCCTCGAAATTCGATCGCCGCACGCTGCTCGCAGGCGGGGCAGCTGCCGCAGCCGGATTCGCCGGTGCGTCGGCTCTGGGCATCGGATGGGAGGACCTGGCGGGCGCGGTCACCAACGGCCCGGGTCGCAACGGCATCAGCACCAAGTCGCCGAAGCACGGCGGCTCGCTGGTCTTCGGCGTCGACGCCGAGGAGTCGGGGTTCGACCCGACCCAGGCCCGCTTCGACGAGGTCGGCGTCATGTACGCCCGCACCGTCTTCGACCCGCTCACGGTCATCTTGGCCAAACGGCGACTGGGCTCCCTACCTGGCCCAGTCCGTCGTGCCGAACGCGTCGTACACGGCGTGGACGATCACGCTGCGCCCGAACCTCGTCTTCCACGACGGCACCCCGTGCAACGGCGCTGCGCTCGTCACCAACCTCGTGGCGCAGTCCAAGTCGCTGCTCACCGGGATCGTGCTCAGCCCGACGTTCGTCTCCATCACGCAGACGGGACCGCTGGCGGCCACGATCTCGTTCAAGGCCCCCTGGATCCCGTTCCCCTACTACCTGGCTGGCGGGATCGGCGGCCAGATCGCGTACGTCGTGGCGCCCTCGATGCTGACGAACCCCAACGGCACGACGCACCCCGTCGGCACGGGGCCGTTCGTCTTCAAGGAGTGGGTCCCCAACGACCACTTCACCGCCACCGCCAACCCGAACTACTGGCGCAAGGGCCTGCCGTACCTGTCGCAGATCACGTTCAAGCCGATCCCCGACGAGGAGGCCCGGGCCGAGGCGCTCAAGTCGGGCACGATCGACCTGATGATCACGGACACGCCGCAGATCATCACGCAGTTCCGCGGCAACAAGAGCTACTCGTACATCGACGACAGCACGCACGTGGCCGGCGAGCCGGACATGAACTGTGTCCAGCTCAACTGCCTGGCCAAGCCGTTCAACAACGCCAGCGTCCGGTTGGCCGCCGCGCAGGCGATCAACCGCCAGCAGTACGCCCACGTCATCGACGAGGGCGTGCTCCCGGTCAGCAACGGCCTGTTCGTGCCGGGGTCGCCCTACTACTCCAAGACGCCGTACCCGAAGTACAACCCGTCGAACGCCAAGAAGCTCGTCTCCGCCGCCGCCAAGGCCAACGGCGGACCCATCAGCTTCACCTACGGCTCGACCAACTCCCCCGCCGCGTTGCGGGCCGCCCAGTATCTGGAGCAGGCCTGGAAGGCCGTCGGGTTCCAGGTCAGCACGAACATCGTCCAGCAGAATGACACGATCAACAACGCCCTGGCCGGCAAGTACCAGGCCCTGGGCTGGCGCCAGTTCGGCGCGGTCGATCCCGACCTCAACTACATCTTCTGGAGCACGACGACCGTGAGCTCGGGGTCGCTCTCCATCAACATGGCCCGCAACGCGGACCCGGCGGTCGAGACCGCCCTCCTGGCCGGCCGGGCGAGTAGCGAGAAGAGCGTCCGCGAGGCCGCCTACAAGACGGTGAACAAGCGCCTCGCCATCGACCTGCCCTACCTATGGACGGACCGGGCGGTGTGGGCGGTCATCGGGGACCCCGACCGTGCAAAACTTCAACAACCCCACGACGCCCCAGGGGCAGTCCGCCTTTGGCATGATCGGTGGATCCATCTGGCCGACCCAGATCTGGATCAGCTGAGTGGCACGTAGTGTCACGTAGTGTCGATTCGGGTCGAGTGGAAGGTTTGTGAGCGGACGAATCCTGGTTGTCGAGGACGATGAGCGCATCAGGTCCTCCATGCGCCTGGCCCTGGAGGGCGAGGGCTACGAGGTAAAGGACGCCGCCAGCGGTGAGGAGGGCCTCGACCTGTTCGCCGAGGCGCCCACCGACGTTGCGCTGATCGACCTCATGCTGCCGGGCATGGACGGCTTCGAGTGCTGCCGGGCACTGCGGCGCAGCAGTGCCGTGCCGATCATCATCGTGACCGCCCGGGCCGACACCCACGACGTCGTGGCCGGGCTCGAGGCCGGGGCGGACGACTACGTCACCAAGCCTTTCGTGGCCAAGGAGCTGGCGGCGCGTATCCGGGCGCTGCTGCGCCGGGCCCGTCCGGCCGAGGACGAGCCGGGCGCGCTGACCTTCGGCGACCTGCAGCTGCTGCCCGAGCAGGGCGTGCTGCGCCGGCTCAACGGCGACGAGGTCCACTGCACACGCACCGAGTTCCGGCTGCTGTGCGAGCTGGCGGCGTCACCCAACAAGGTGCTGAGCCGCGAGCAACTGCTCGACCGCGTCTGGGGCTACGACTACTTCGGCGACGGGCGTCTGGTCGACGTCCACATCCGTCGCTTGCGCACCAAGGTCGAGGCCGACCCGGCGGTGCCCCAGCACATCCTCACCGTGAGGGGCATGGGCTACAAGCTGGTCCCCTGACGTGAAGCTGGGCATCGGCGCCCGCATCACGGCCGTCTTCGGCCTCGGGGCGCTGCTGCTGTCCGTCCTGCTCGGCGGGATCTCGTACTTTACGGTGCGCCACTTCCTCCTCGAAGGCCGCGAGACGGCGGCCCAGCAGACGGCGTTCTCCAACGCGTCGAACGTGCGCACCACGCTCGAGTCGGGCGACACGCAGTACGTGTCGCTGCTGGCGCAGATCGACGCGGGGACCGACGCCCACTCGGTGCTTTACCACCGCTCCAAGGCGTACGTCTCCTCGCTGTCGGTCAACGCGTCGTCCATCCCGCTGTCGTTGCGCCACGAGGTCCTCGACGGGACGGCGGCCACCCAGACGTACCGCAACGCGGCGGGCACGGCCGAGATCGCCGTCGGCCTGCCCATCCCCGCCGTGCACTCCGCCTACTTCGAGGTGTTCGACCTCTCGGACCTCGACCACACGCTCAGCGTCCTCGGCGTCACGCTCTTCGTGGCCGGCGCAGTGACCACGTTGCTCGGGATCGCCCTCGGGCGTTTCGCCAGCCAACGGCTGCTGCGGCCGCTCTCCGACGTCTCCGTCGGCGGCGGGCGCCATCGCGGGCGGGCGAGCTCGACACCCGCCTCGACATCGAGGCGGCCGACCCCGACCTCGTGGGGCTGACCGCCTCGTTCAACGCCATGGTCGACCAGCTCCAGGAGCGGATCGAGCGCGAGGCCCGGTTCAACTCGGACGTGAGCCACGAGCTGCGCTCGCCGTTCACGACGCTCTCGGCGGCGGTCAGCGTGCTCGAGACGGACCGCGACCGGCTGCCGGCCCGCTCGCAGCGCGCCCTGCAGCTCCTGAGCGACGACCTGCGGCGCTTCCAGCGCATGGTGAGCGACCTCCTCGAGATGTCCCGGGCCGACGCCGGCTCGGTCGACGTGTTCTTGGAGGAGGTCAACGTCTCCGAGCTCGTCCGGCGCTCGGTGGAGGCGGGCCTCGGGCACATGGACGCCCGCCGCCACGGCACGCCGGAGGTCGACGTGGACCCCGAAGTGGAAACGTGGCGCGTCGGCGTCGACAAGCGACGCTTCGAGCGCGTCCTGGTGAACCTGATGGAGAACGCCGACCACTACGGCGGCGGCGTGACGACGATCACGGTCGAGGCCCGGCCCCGAGACGGACGTCGGCGAACGGGGCCCGTGGCGCGCACGGTCGGCGCGGCTCGGTCGAGGTGCGCGTGGACGACGCCGGACCGGGCATCGACCCGGCCGAGCGGACGAAGGTGTTCGAGCGCTTCTACCGCGGCTCGGCCTCGGGCCGGCGGGGACGGGGACGGGCACCGGACTCGGGCTCGCGCTCGTGGCCGAGCACATGGCGGTGATGCAGGGCGCCGTCCGCGTCGAGTCGTCGCCCGACGGCGGGGCGCGCTTCGTCCTTTCGCTCCCCGTGCTGACCGACGGCCACGAGGGCGGTGGACGAACTCGTCGGCGACCACGGGGCGGTGCCGTGAGGGTGTCGGGGCTCCGGCTCCGGCTGCAGCTTCGCTCGGTCCGCGGCGTGCCTCGGCCTGGTGGCGTTGGTGCCCGTCGCCCTGTTGGCGGCGGGGTGCGCCATCCCGACGCAGGGCTCGCCCAGCGCGATCGCCTCGTCGCGGGTGCCGTTCGGTCTGCTCGACCCGCACGAGAACACGACCACGACGACGCAGCCGAAGCCGTCGTCCTACGTCGGCGTCAAGGTGTACTTCCTCAACGCCAACGCCAACGAAGCGCTGACGCCGGTCGATCGGCTCGTGAGCGCGCCGGCCCCGCTGGAGGCGATCATCAACGCCCTCCTCGTCGGGCCGACGAGCGGGGACTCGGCCGCCGGGCTCACCACGGCCATCCCGAGCGACGTCACGGTGATCTCGGCGGGGACCACGGCGCCCAACGTCGTCACCGTGAACTTCAACACCGCCTTCTCCGAGATCGCCGGCACGGCCACCGAACAGGCCGTGGCGCAGGTGGTGTCGACCGTGGTGAACGAGGTGGGACTCGGCACGGGCGTCATCTTCGAGATCGAGGGCCAGCGCACCCCCGTCCCGATCGCCAACGGGTCACAGGTGGCGGGGCCGGTCTACCTCTTGCAGTTCCTCGGCGCGCCCGCCTGAGCGGGCGGCCGCATCAGCCGGCGTTCTCGACGTCGCGGCGCCACGGCACGCGGGGTGCGCCGGACCAGAGATGCTCGAGGTCGTAGTAGTCGCGCGTCTCTTGCAGGAAGACGTGCACGATGAAGTCGCCGTAGTCCATGAGCACCCACGTGGCGTCCTGCAGACCCTCGGTGCGCACCGGCTTGAAGCCGTGCGCCTCCTTCACGCCGCGCTCGATCTCCTCGACCAGCGTGCGCACGTGGCGCGTGTTCTGCGCGCTCGTGATGACGAACGCGTCGACTACGCCGAAGAGCTCTCCCATCCCGAGCACGACCGTGTCGCGACCGAGCTTGGCATCGGCCGACTCCGCGGCGGTCGCCGCGGCCGGTGGCAGCTGGACGTGGACGTCCAACCCCTGCGTCAATGGAGCACGTCCAGGATCCCGACCGTGAGCCCGAAGACACCCGCCAAGATGGAGCAGGCGGCGACGGCCCAACGTTGACGTGAGCGCCGAGCCAACTTGAGCTCCGCCCGGCGGTCGGCACGCCGCTGGGCACGGACCGGTCCGTCGTCCACGCGAGGACTGTCCGACAGCTCCGTCCACCCGGCCGGCATGGCGCTCATCTGGGCACAGCGTACATACCGCGGCGGGCCATGCAATGGATGACCGCCGGCGGCACCAATCCGTCCACCGAGGCACCGGCCGCAAGCCGGTCGCGGACCTCCGAGCTCGACACTGCGACCTGCGGTCCGTCCACCCGGACGGCCCGCCAGCCCGGCGGCACCTCGGGGGTTTCGCCCGTCGGCCGGGACACGACCGCCAAGGTGACGAGCCGGCGCAGGTCCTCCGCGCGGTGCCAGGTCTCGAGCTCGGGGACCAGGTCGGCGCCCACGACCAGGAACAGCTCGACGGGGCGCCCACCGGCGCCGGCCAGGACCTCGTCGGCGGTGTCCACCGAGTAGCTCGGCCCGCCGCGATCGATCTCGAGGGGGCTGGCCTCCGCGCCCGGGATCGACTCAGCCAACGCCTGGGTCAGGGCGTAGCGGTCCTCGGCCGGCGAGACGGCGCGTTGACCGGACTTCTGCCACGGGTCGTTCGCCACCACGAGGAGGAGTCGGTCGAGGGCAAGCTGCTCCATGACGGCGCGGCCGGCGGCGACGTGGCCGACGTGCGGCGGGTCGAAGGTCCCCCCGAGGATCCCGACGCGCTCGGGTCGCTCGGGTCGCTCAGGTCCCGGCAAGCTCTGCGATCACCGGCGCCAGCGAGTCGATCTCGGCCTCGTGCACGACGATGTAGCTGAAGCCCAGTTCCTCGCGCCGCTTGCGCAACGTCTCGACGATCTCCGACGTGCTGCCGATCAAGGCGAGCGGCGCGGCGCGCAGCTGGTCAGGGGTCAGGTCGAAGACCGGCGCCAATGCATCGACGACCTCGTTGGCGTTCGGCACGACCTGCACCGCCGCCGTCCAGCACTGCAGCTCGAGGTCGTCGGCGCGCTCCCCGCCGCGTCGCGCGCCCAGCGCACGCGCTCGACGTACTTGTCGACCACGGCCTCCGCCGCCACCTCCGGCCCGATGTGGCCCGCCGCCAGGCTCGGCACCACGCTGACGATGTCCGCGTACTGCCCGGCCAGCGTCAGGATGCGCCGGCCGCCGCCACCGATCACGAGCGGTGGGCCGCCCGGCGTGACCGGCGTCGGCGTCCCCTTGGCCTCGGTCACCTGGTAGTGCTCACCGCTGAACGTGGCGGTCCCGGTCTGCCACAGCATGCGCATGATCTCGAGGCTCTCGGCCAGGCGCGCCACGCGGACCGACGGACGCTCCATCGGGATGCCGGACTGGTCGTAGTCGGCCGTCAGCCAGCCGGCCCCCATGCCGAGCTCGAAGCGCCCCTCGCAGACGACATCGAGCGTCGCCGCCTCCTTGGCGACCATGAGCGGGTGGCGGAAGTCGTTGTCGAGCACCAGGGTGCCGACGCGCAACGTCGTCGTCGCCTCCGCCGCCAGCGCGCAGGCGATCATCGGCGCCCACTGGTCGTCGAGGTGGTCCGGCACGTAGAGCGTCGAGTAGCCGAGGTCCTCCGTCTTGCGCGCCAGGTCCTTCCAGGCAGCGGGGGATGCGGCGCCGGAGACCTGCATGGCGAAACGGAAGGCGGCCATGAGCGGGGATCCTACGGCGTTAACCTGTTGTGGTGACGAGCCGCCCCGAGTCCGCCCCTTGGAGCGCCGCGTCCTGGCGGAAGTTCCCCGCCGCGCAACAGCCCGACTGGCCCGACGCCGACGCGTTGAAAAAGGCCGAGGCGCGGCTGTCCACCCTGCCGCCGCTCGTCTTCGCCGGCGAGGCACGTCATCTCACCCGCGACCTGGCCGAAGTGGCCAACGGCCAAGCCTTCCTCCTCCAGGCCGGTGATTGTGCCGAGTCGTTCGCGGACTTCACGGCCGACTCCATCCGAGACAAGCTCAAGATCATCCTGCAGATGGCGGTGGCCCTCACCTACGCGGCCGGCGTGCCGGTGGTGAAGGTCGGGCGGATCGCCGGGCAGTTCGCCAAGCCGCGCTCCGCCGACACCGAGATCGTGGGCGACGTCGAGTTGGCGTCGTTCCGCGGCCACATGGTCAACGACGACGCGTTCGAGGCCGACGCGCGGCGACCCGATCCCGAGCGCCTCGTCGCCGCCTACCAACAGTCCGCGTCGACGCTCAACCTGTTGCGCGCGTTCACCAAGGGCGGCTTCGCCGACCTCTCGCAGGTGCACCTGTGGAACCAGCAGTTCGTCGCGTCGTCGACCGAAGGCCAGCGCTACGAGCGCGTGGCGGCGGAGATCGACCGCGCGCTGCGCTTCATGGCGGCGTGCGGCATCGACCTCGCGGCCGAAGAAGGTCTGCACGAGGTCGACTTCTTCACGAGCCACGAGGCGCTGATCCTCCCCTACGAGGAATGCCTCACCCGCGTCGACTCCCTCACGGGCGACTGGTACGACTGCTCGGCGCACATGGTGTGGATCGGCGAACGCACCCGCCAGCTCGGCGGCGCCCACGTGGAGTTCTTCCGCGGCATCCGCAACCCGATCGGCGTCAAAGTCGGCCCCGGCTGCACGCCCGAGGAGCTGCTCGCCCTGTGCGAGCGGCTGAATCCCGACCGTCTCCCCGGGCGGCTGACGCTCATCACCCGGCTGGGCGCCGAGCGGGCCGAGGCCCTGCTCCCGCCGTTGGTCCGGGCCGTCGAGGCCGAGGGCCATCCCGTGGTCTGGGCCTGCGACCCGATGCACGGCAACACGTTCACCAGCGGCGGTGGCCGCAAGACCCGCCGCTTCGACGACATCCTGGCCGAGCTGCGGGCGTTCTTCGCCGTGCACCGCGACGAGGGCACGTGGCCGGGCGGCCTCCACATCGAGCTGACCGGCGACGACGTCACCGAGTGCCTCGGCGGGGCCGAGGAGATCCTCGAGGGCGACCTCGGGGCGCGCTACACCACCACGTGCGACCCGCGCCTGAACGCTCGCCAGGCGCTCGATCTCGCCTTCCGGGTGGCGGAGTTCCTGAGAAGTTGATCCGCCGTCTCGCCCTCGCCGTCCTGGCGGCCGCGCTGCCCCTGCTGGCCGTGGTCGTCGCCGCCGCGCTCCCGTCGGCCGCCCCCGCCCCGGCCGGGGCGAGCACCACGACGCCGGCGTACTGGCTCGTGGCGAGCGACGGCGGCATCTTCAGCTTCGGCGGCGCGCCGTACTACGGGTCGACCGGTGGCACGATCCTCAACAAGCCGGTCGTCGGCATGTCCGCCACGCCCGGCGGCGCCGGCTACTGGCTGGTGGCGTCGGACGGGGGGATCTTCGCCTACGGCAACGCACAGTTCTACGGCAGCACCGGCAGCATGGTGCTCAACAAGCCGGTCGTCGGGATGGCGCCGACGCCCGACGGGAACGGGTACTGGCTCGTCGCTTCCGACGGCGGCATCTTCTCCTACGGCGACGCGCACTTCTGGGGCAGTACGGGCAGCCTCGTGCTCAACAGGCCGGTCGTGGGCATGGCGTCGACGCCCGACGGGAACGGGTACTGGCTCGTCGCCTCCGACGGCGGGATCTTCGCCTTCGGCGATGCGCAGTTCTTCGGCAGCACCGGCAGCATGACGCTCAACGCCCCGATCATCGGGATGCTGCCGGGGCCGAACGGCGCCGGCTACTTCCTCGTCGCCTCGGACGGCGGCATGTTCAGCTACGGCGACACCCAGTTCTACGGCTCGCTCGGTGGCCTGCCGATCAAACACCCGATCGTGTCGGCGGCGGCGACGCCGAGCGACGACGGCTATTGGATGACGGACGCCACGGGACTGGTGTCGAACTTCGGCTCGGCCAACTACTACGGCTCCGCGCCCTCACCGCTGTTCCGACCGGTCGTCGGGATGGCGGAGGCCCCGGGGCGCGGAGGGTTCTTCGGGGGCTCGTTCCCCTCGGGCTCCTACGGCTACGACATCAGCAACTTTCAGTGCTCCAGTGGATTCCCGACCGGCGCCCACACGATCGGCATCGTCCAGGTCGACGGCTCGTCGTCGGGGCACACCAACCCGTGCCTGTCCGAAGAGGCGGCGTGGGCGGGCGATGGCCTCAACCTCTACACCTTCCTCACGTACGGCACGTCGACCACCGACGAGCCGGGTTGCAACGGTGACCAGGCGTGCAACTTCGGCTACCAGGCGGGCATCAACGCGTACCAGGACGCGACCAACGCCTCGGGCGTCGACGCCTCGGTTCCGTGGTGGCTCGATGTCGAGACCGACGGCAACTGGTCGGGTGACACGAACGAGAACTCCCAGCTCGTCCAGGGCGCGCTGAACGCGCTCCACGAGACCGATGCCGTGGCCGACGTCGGCATCTACGCCAGCCCGGGCGTGTGGAATAACATCGTCGGCGACTTCACGCCCTCGGTCCCGTTCTGGATGGCCGACTACCTGCCCTCGCCGAGCGGTCCCGGCTCGTGCGCGGACTACAACAACTGGGTGGGGAAGGGCGCGCAGCTCCCCGGACCGCCCGAGATCGTCCAGTACAACAGCGCGCAGTTCGACGAGGACTACGCCTGTTGATCTGATGCCTCGCGCCCGGTCGTCACCGACCCGGCTCGCACCACCGGGCCACGGTCTCGCGCAGCGCGGCGAGGTTGTCGACCAGGGGGACGGCGGCATCCAGCGTGAGGTCGACGCTGTCGAGCGCGTCCCACTCGCTGCGTGCACGGGCCACGTGGTCCCACTCGAGCTCGTACCAACCGGGTATGCCGCGCTCGCGCCCTTCGATGCGGTCACGGTGCAGCGCCGCGACGGAGCACTCGGTCAGGACGACCAGGCTCGGCACGCCCTCCTCTTCGGCCAGCGCACGGGTCCCCGCCACCTCGGGAGCACGCGCCACGCCGTCGAGCACGACCGGCCGGCCCCGGCGCAGCTCCGAGCGCGCCAGGGCCCACAGGATCGTCCAGCCCACGCCGCGGTGCCCACGTAGGCCCATGGCGTCGAGGGCCTCCTGGAGCTCGGGGAACGGACGCAACCCGCTCATGGCCCAGTCGTGACCGAGGACCGCCGCGCCGAGCTCGGCCGCCAGCACGTCGGCCGTCGTCGACTTGCCCGTTCCCGGCAGCCCCGTCACCAATGCGAGGCGCGGCCCGGGCGGCGCCGTGCTCATGCGCAATGGGTCCGCATTCAGTCGGTCGGCTTCTCCCAGACCGAGACGTGTTGGTAGCTCTCGCCGGTGAAGGGCGAGCGGACCCAGTCGGCCCAGCGCTCCCGCAGGCGCATCCCCGCGATCCGCGCCATGAGGTCGAGCTCGGCCGGCCACACGAGGCGCCACGGCGTGGAGAACCTCTGCGGCCCGTCCTTACCGAACCAGATGTGATGCGACACCCCGAGCTGGCGGCCAACGTCGATCTCGTCGAAACCGATGTGCGTCGGCGAGAAGTCGAAGACCTGCGCCGTCTCCCCCGGAGGGAGGCTGCGCAGCCGCGGCACGAGCACCTCGATCACGAAGCAACCCCCCGGCTCGAGGTGCGCCGCTGCGTTGGTGAAGCACTCCACCTGCGCGTCCTGGGTGACCAGGTTCCCGATCGTGTTGAAGACGAGGTAGACGAGCCGGAACGTGCCGTCGACCCTCGTCGAGGTCATGTCGCCGATCGTGACGTCGATCGCGTCGGCCCCCGGCTTCTTCTGCAGCTGTGCGACCATGTCGGCCGAGAGCTCGATGCCCGCCACCGGCACGCCCCGCTCGCTCAACGGCAGCCCGATGCGGCCCGTCCCGATGGCGAACTCCAGCGCTCGTCCCTCCCCCGCCAGCGACGCCAGGAAGTCCACGGTGGGTTCGACGACGGCGGGGTGGAACATGCCCGTCGAGTCGTCGTCGTAGTGCGACGCGATCTCGCCGACGAAGATGTTCTCGTTTCCCGGCGCCACGACTGAGAAGGGCCCGCTCGCCCTAGTCCGTCTTGACGACGAGCACGGCGCAGTGCGCACCGTGGGCGACCGAGTTCGGCACGCTGCCGAGATAGCGCCGGGCGCCGCGCATGCCCTTGCTCCCGACCACGATCAGGTCGGCACCCACCTCGGCCGCAGTCGCCAGGATGACGTCGTCCGCGTTGCCCTGCGCGGCGTGCGCCTCCACCGCCAGCCCGTCGCCGTGGCGCCGCAGCGCCTCCTCGCCCACGTTGCGGGCCGTCTCGTCGAGCAGCGCGTCTCCCGCGCCGGAATCGACCAGGGGTGCGCCCGTCGCCGACGCCGAGGCGGTCGTCGAGCGCGGCGCGCGTACGGCCGTGACGATGTGCAGCTCCGACCCCCAGGAGCGTGCGATCTCGGCCGCCGCCGCCACCGCCAGATCCGCGGTGTCAGAGCCGTCGGTGCCGACCACGAGCACTTTGTACATGGGAGATCCCCTTTGTGCGCCGGAAGGTTCAGCGTAGCGGTGCATCCGTCACCACGCCGGGGGCCGGCCTCAGTCGGTCAACGCCCCGTAGGCCCCGGCCCAGAAGTCGACGAAGTGCGGCGGCGGCACGGGCGAGTTCATGGCGCGCGACGTGAACATGATGCCGGTGAGCCCCCGGGCCAGGTCGCTCCTCCACACCGTGCCGGCGCCGCCGTTCCAGCCGAAGCCCGACGGCACCGCCGGCGTGCCGCCGTCGTCCAGCGGCGCCGCCATGCAGTAGCCCCACCCGTCACCCGGCTCGAGGATCGGTGGCCCGGCGGCGCGTTGGGCGGCGCTCACGTGGTTGCGGGTCATGGCGCGCACGGAGTTTGGTGACGCACGCTACCGCTAGCTTCGGACCCATGGTCACCCTCGACGAGGCGGCACGCCTCCTCATCGCACTGCCCGAGGTGACCGAGGCCGAGCGCCACGGCAACCGCACCTGGTTCGTCGGCGGCAAGGCCTTCGCCTGGGAGCGCCCGTTCTCCAAGGCGGACCTCAAGCGCTTCGGCGACGCCACGCCGCCGGCCGGGCCCGTCCTGGCGTTGCGCACCGCCGATCTGGCCGACAAGGAGGCGGTGCTCGCCACGGGTGCCCGCGGCTTTTTCACCATCCTGCACTTCGACGGCTACGCCGCCGTCCTCGTGCAGCTCAAGGCCGCCACCAAGAAGCCGCTCCGCGAGGCGATCGAGGACGCCTGGCTGTGCTGCGCCCCCGACCGCCTGAGCCAGGAGTTTGTATCGGACACCCGCCCCTGACGGGGCGGGCCTGGTCCGGGTCGCCGCAACCCGTCAGCTGCCTGCGTACTCCTCGGCGATTTCTCCCGTCGGACTCGACGTTCCCACTCCGACGCACAGGCTCACGGACGGGCAGGCGCCGCCGAAGAAGTCGGACGACGTCCCGAGGCTCGGAGGGCTGATGTTCGACCAACTCACCCCGTTCCACAGTGCGCTCGCGAGCGTCGGCACTCCTGTGGTCGATTCGTTCTCCGTCGCGCCGAAGGCGACGCAGAACGAGGCGGACGCGCACGACGTCTGGTAGTAGAAGTTCCACAGGAGATCGCCCGATTCGGGTTGTGCCTGCCACGTCGTGCCGTTCCAGCCTTCGAAGGACACGGTGCCGTTGAGGCCGTTGACCACCGCGGCCGCTTCGCAGTCCGTCGCCGACACGCACGAGACGCTGATGAAGGGGTCCGCCGCAGAGACGGTCGACCAGATGTGACCGTTCCAGACGTACGACCCGCTCAGGTCGGTTCCGACTGCCATGCAGAAGCTGGTGCTGACGCACGAGAGGGCGCTCGGGGTCACCGCGCCGCTGGGCAAGGCCTGCAACGACCACGCCTTGCCGTTCCAGATCTCGGTCGTCGCCTGGCCGGCCGGCGAAGACAAGTTGGCCAGGGCGACGCAGTACGTCGAACTGACGCAGGAGACACCACCCAAGCCGGACGTAGACGGCGGCGCCGCCAGCTTCGACCACCCGAAGCCGTTCCATTTCTCGGCGAAGCCGATCTGCGACGTGAAGTTGGTCCCGACGGTCATGCAGAAGGTCGAGGACGTGCACGAGACTCCCGAACCGACGTCGGGGATGGCCTCGCGGCCGCCCTGATTCAACTGCGTCGAGCCCGACCACGAGGTGCCGTTCCACCGCTCGGCGACCGGCTCGATGAACGTCGTCGTGCCCAACTTGTACGACACCTGGCCCACGGCCATACAGAACTTCGTTGTCGGGCAGGACGTCGCTCTCAGATAGACGTTCGAGCCGTGGGCCGCCAACTTCATGGTGGCCCAGGTCCCCTGTGCGCCCGCCGTGAGCTGGGCGGAGCTCACGATGATCACGACCAGCCCGAGTGCACCCGCCAACGCGCCGACGTGCCGCATCCCTGAAGCGTTGCTCATTCCCGCCGCCTCCGAGCTCAACCCCCACCTGCCAGTCTGGCCCCGTCTCACTCGGGGGGCAACTACTCAGGGCGTGAGCGGGCCACCCTCCCACCAAGGCCGAGAGATAGACGGCGACCGGGCCCCGTCCTCCGGGCCCGGTCCGGCGGGCGGACGAGGCCATCTCGGCAGCGGCGCCAAAAATATGACCGCCAGAATTTTCCAGCGGTATAGGCGCGGGCGCTGAAGGAAATTTCACGCTGCATAGGGTCTGCGGGTTATACGTATTCGTGCTTTGTTATTTCCTGCGGGAAATTATAAGGCGCAGGGCGAAGTCACTCAGGCCAAAGGGATGTCGCAGGCGTCGTTGAAGCGCAGGAGGATCCAGCGGTCCTCGGACGGCACCCACGCCCACTCGGTCATGGAGGCGTGGACGATGTGGAGCCAGCCGCGGCGGTAGACCTCGGGGCGAATGCCGAGGAACGAGATCATCGTCGCCTCGATCACGCCTGCGTGGACGGCGGCGACGACCCGCTCGCCGGGGTGGCGGCGGGCCAGCGCCCGCACCGCGTCGGAGGCGCGGACGATGAAGCTGGCCCAGCTCTCGCCGCCCGGCGCGATCGGCACGGTCGGGTCCTGGTCCCAGTCGGGGACGCCGAACTGTTCGAGTACGTCGTCCCACGACAGTCCGTCACTCTCGCCCGGGTGCAGCTCGCACAGGTCGCAGTCCTGCACGACGTCGCCGAGCTGGGCCGGGCCGGGGCCGACGACGGGACGGAGGCGCTCGGCCGTCTCGATGGCGCGGGGCAGGACGGAGGAGTAGAGCGTGGTCGCATCGCGCAGCTCGCCCGACTCGAAGAGACGGTCGGCCAGCGCGGCGACCTGGCGCCGCCCGAGCACAGACAGCCCGGTGCACCCCTTGACCCCGCCGACGACGCGGTTGATGTTGCACTCGGCCTCCCCGTGACGCACCAGCACGATGCGCGTGGCCCCCGGCGCAGGGGCGAAGACCCGCAGCACGCCCTTGGCGACGTCCTCGCCGGCGGTGTCGACGGGGGCCGCCGCGGCGTCGCTGGTCGGTGACCCCGCCGCGGCGCGCAGGGGGTCGCCACGCATCCAGGCGCGGAGCTTCATGTCAGGTCACGCCAGGTTGCCGACGAACTGCTCGAGCTGGCGCAGCGTCCGGCACTCGACGACGTCGTCGCAGTGGGCGCCGTACTCGCCGACGATGGAGTCGCCCGAGCCCCAGTAGTCGCTGCGGCTCGGGGTTCAGCCAGAAGACGTGGCGGGCCCGCGCCTGGAGGTCCTCGACGACCCACGCTTGGGAGGCGTGGTAGTTGTTGCGCGCGTCGCCGAGGATCATGACCGACGAGCGCGACGTCACCTGGTCGCCCCAGCGCCGCTCGAACTCGGTGAAGGCGTGCCCGTAGTCGGAGTGGCCGTCGACCCAGATCACGTCCGCCTCGGTGTTGATGCGCGCCACCGCCTCGGCCGGGTCGACCACGCCCTCGAAGAACCGCGTCACCTCGTCGATCCCGTCGACGAAGACGAACGCTCGCACCTTGGAGAACTGCGACGAGATGGCGTAGACGAGGTGGAGGGTGAAGCGGGCGAAGCTCGCCACCGACCCGAGATGTCGGCGATGACGAAGATCTCGGGCTTGGCCGGGCCGGGGGTGGCGGAAGCGCGGCTCGATGGGCACGCCGCCGGTCGACAGCGAGCGGCGCATGGTGGCGCGGAAGTCGAGCGGGCCCTTGCGGCCGTGGCGCCGCTTGCGGGCGAGGCGCACCGCCAGCTTGCGCGACAGCGGCTGCAGGGCGCGGTGCAGTACGGCCAGCTCGTCGCGCGTGGCGTGCATGACGTCGATGTCCTCGGGCAGGGGCTTGCGCACCGACTTGGCCAGCGCCTCGCGCGCCACGGTCCTCGACGAGGCGCCGACGGATCTCGGTCTCGACGGCGCGCCGGAACTTGTCGATGCGCGCCTTGTACTCGTCGGCCGCCAGCCGCTCTTCGAGGTCGGTGAGCCCGCCGCCGGCGGCGCCCGCCTGGGACTGGGCCATGAGGCGCTCCAGGACGCCGTCGAGGTCGAGGTTCCGCAGCGTGCGGTACAGGTAGTACGTCCCGCCGACGGGGCGCCCGGGCTCCATGCCGGCGTAACGGTCGACCGCGTTGCGGGCGACGACGTTCATCATGGCGGCGTCCGCCGACATCAGCGACTTGAACAGCAGCTCGGCCAGCTCCTCGGGGGTCATGCCCTCGCCCCCGCCGCCGCCCTTCCACGAGCGCCCCTGGCCGCGTTGGCCACCCTCGCCGCGGGCGCCCTCGGTCTCGGTGTCGCCCTCCCCCTCGCCGAGCTCGCCGTCCTCGCCGGCTTCGCGCCGACGCCCGGCCGCACGGCGAAGAACACCTCGAACGCCGTCTCGAAGGCGCGCCAGTGCGACGACGACTTCACCAGCGTCGCCGCCAGCGCGTACTTCAGCGCCTCGCGGTCCTCGAGCGGGATGTGCTTGATGGCCTCGGCCGCATCGAGGTGCTCGGTCAGCGAGACGGGCAGGCCGGAGCGGCGCAGCTCGGTGACGAAGCCGGACAGCAGGTCGAGCACGCGTGCCGCCCGCTCAGTTGGACGAGGCCGACAGGAGCTCCTTGGACGCCCGCTCGATGTCGGCCTGGT
Source organism: uncultured Acidimicrobiaceae bacterium (assembly GCA_963783995.1). Lineage (GTDB taxonomy): Bacteria > Actinomycetota > Acidimicrobiia > Acidimicrobiales > RAAP-2 > Bog-473. The sequence continues at coordinate 949,811 of CAWAPU010000006.1, read as the reverse complement.
ACTTCAAGAGGATGTGGAGCGTGTCCCTCGCCTCGGCCGCGTCGATCGTCTGCACGCCGAGCAGCACGAGCGTGCGCGCCCAGTCGAGCGTCTCGGAGACCGATGGCGCCTTGCGCAGCTCGAGCGTGCGCAGCGAGCGCACGATGCGCGCCACCTGGTCGGCCAGCTCCTCGCTGATGCCCGGCACCTTGGCCCGCACGATCTCGCGCTCACGCTCGAGGTCGGGGTAGTCGATGTGCAGGAAGAGGCAGCGGCGCTTCAGCGCCTCGGACAGCTCGCGGGTGTTGTTGGAGGTGAGGAACACCATGGGCAGCTGGGTGGCCCGCACCGTGCCGAGCTCGGGGATCGACACCTGGTACTCGCTGAGGATCTCGAGCAGCAGCGCCTCGGTCTCGAGCTCGACGCGGTCGACCTCGTCGATGAGGAGCACGATCGGCTCGGTGGCACGGATCGCCTCGAGCAGCGGGCGGGTGAGGAGGAACTCCTCCGAGAAGATGTCCTCTTCGAGCTCGGTCCAGCTCGGCCCCTCGGTCTCGCCCTTGCCGTGCTCCCCCGCCTGGATGCGCAGCAGCTGCTTGCGGTAGTTCCACTCGTAGAGCGCCTTGGACTCGTCGAGGCCCTCGTAGCACTGGAGCCGGATCAGGCGGGCGCCGGTGAGGCTCGGCCACCGACTTCGCCAGCTGCGTCTTGCCCGTGCCCGCCGGCCCTTCGACCAGCACGGGCTTGCCCAGCCGGTCGGCCGAGGTAGACCACGCCGCTGATCGAGTCGTCGGCCAGGTAACCCACCTCGGCCAGGCCGACGCGTACCGCATCGAGCGACTCGAACCGGGGCGGCCCGGTCTCGGGCAGTCCCAGCCGGCCGTTCGTCGTCTGGCTCACGACCGCACCTGCCCGTCACCCCGCACGACCCACTTCAACGTCGTCAACTCCTTCACTCCCATCGGGCCGCGCGTGTGCAACTTCTGCGTGGAGATGCCCACCTCCGCGCCGAGCCCCAACTCTTCGCCATCGACGAACCTCGTCGACGCGTTCACCAACACCGCTGCCCCGTCGACCTCGGCGACGAAGCGGTCCGCCGTCGCCACGTCCGCGGTGACGATCGCCTCCGAGTGGCCCGAGCTGTAGCGGGCGATGTGGGCGATGGCGTCGCCGACGTCGTCCACCATGCCGATCGCCACGACGGGGCCCAGGAACTCTGTCTCGAAGTCCTCCTCGAGCGCCGGCACGGCGTCGGGGACGTGGGCGCGCACACGCTCGTCGGCCCGGATCTCGACGCCGGCGGCGCCGAGCGAATCCGCCAGGCGCGGCAGAAACTCGGCCGCCACTCTCTCGTGCACCAGGATCGTCTCCACCGCGTTGCAGACACCGAAGCGGTGCGTCTTGGCGTTCACGGCCAGGTCGTGCGCCATGGTGAGGTCGGCCGCCCCATCGATGTAGATGTGGCAGTTGCCGTCGCCGTCGAGGACGTAGGGCACGGTGGCGTGCTCGAGGAGCGACGCGATCAGCGCCGGGCCGCCGCGGGGGATGAGGCAGTCGACATAGCCGCGCAGCCGCATGAAGGCGACCGCCGTCTCGTGCGAGGTGTCCTCCACCAGGGCAACGACGTCCTCGGGCAGGCCGGCCTTGACCGCGGCGCGGCGCAGCACGCCGACGACGGCGCGGTTGGATTCGAGGGCGGACGACGAGCCGCGCAGGAAGGCGGCGTTGCCCGCCTTGAGGCACAGGCCGGCGGCGTCGCTCGTGACGTTGGGCCGGTTCTCGTAGATCACGCCGACCACGCCGAGGGGCACCCGCACCCGGCTCACCCGCAGGCCGTTGGGCCGCACCCAGCCCTCGGCCACCTCGCCGACGGGGTCGGCCAGCGCGGCCACCTTGCGCAGCCCGCCGGCCATGGCGTGCACCCGCGCCTCGGTCAGGCGCAGGCGGTCGCGGGCCGCCTCGACCATGCCGGCCGCCTCGGCGCGGGCGAGGTCGCCCTGATTGGCGGCCACGAGGGCGGGCCACTCCTCGTCGAGGAGGTCGGCGGCGAGGTGCAGGGCGTCGTCGCGCGTCGAGCTCGTCGAGCGGGCGACGACCCGGGCGGCGGCCCTGACGCGGCCCGCGAGCTGCTCCAACGCGGGCGAGGTCATCGGGTCAGGTTACAAGCACCAGGTCGTCACGATGGACGACGACCTGGCTGCGGCGGCCCATCCACTCTCCCGCCGTCGCCGCCGGGACCCGGACCAGGCCCTTGGCGAACACCGCGCCGTCGGGCCCGGTGATCTCGACGGCGTCGGTCGGCCCGAACGTGCCGTCGACGCCGACGACCCCGGCGGCGAGCAGCGAGCGGCCCCCACCGGTGAGGGCGACCCGCGCCCCTTCGTCGACCGTGAGGCTGCCCGACGCCCCGAGGGCGAAGGCGATCCACAGCTTGCGCGCCGAGAGGCGGCTCTCGCGGGCGCGGAACACCGTGCCCACCCCCGCCTCGCCCGCCAGCGCGGCGGCGAGCACGCCCGGGCGCGCCGCGTCGGCGATCACCGTGCGCACGCCCGACCAGGTGGCGATCTTGGCCGCCGCCAGCTTCGACGCCATGCCGCCGCTGCCGGCCGCGCTGCCCGGCCCGCCGGCCAGCCGCTCGAGCTGCTGGTCGATCTCGACGACCTCCTCGATGAGCGACGCCTCGCGGTCGTGCCGCGGGTCCGCCGTCAACAGCCCGGGCGCGTCGGTCAGGAGGACCAGCAACTGCGCCCCGACGAGGTGCGCCACCAACGCGGCGAGCCGGTCGTTGTCGCCGAAACGGATCTCTTCGTCGGCTACGGCGTCGTTCTCGTTGACGACCGGCACCACGCCGAGCTCGACGAGGTGGCGGAGCGTGCCGCGCGCGTGGAGGTACTGCGTGCGGTGGACGAAGTCGAGCGGGGCCAGCAGGACCTGGCCGGCCAGCGTGCCGTGCGGGTCGAGCCCGTCCTGCCACAGGCGCATCAGGCGGTGCTGGCCGACGGCGGACACGGCCTGGAGGATGGCGGGGTCGGCCGGGCGCTGGCGCGCCCCGCCGGAGTGCAGGGCGGCCCACCCCGCCGCGATGGCGCCCGAGGTCACGACGACGACGGTGTGGCCGTCCGCCCGGGCCGCCGCGATCTCGCCGCACAGGCGGGCCACCGTCTCCTCGGTCACCGACGACGAGCCGACCTTGACGACGGCGATCACTCTTCCCCCCACGTGAACGTCATGGCGCCGACGGTGACCTCGTCGCCCTCGCGGGCGCCGGCGCGGGCCAGCGCGCGGTCGACCCCGAGACGGCGCAGCCGGCGGACCGCCTCGGCCTGCGCGTCGACGTTGGTCAGGTCCGAGAACGCCACGGCGCGCTCGGCGGCGCGACCCAGGACGAGCCACGCCCCGGCCCCGGCCCGCTGCACGTCGACCCCCTCGGGGACCGGGCGGTGCACGACGATCTCCGCGGCGCCGAAGTCGCCGGCGGCCTCGGCGGCCCGCGCCTCTTGCACCACGACGGCGAGGCGGTCGACGAGGGTCGCCACGCCGTCGCCGGTCGCCGCCGAGATCACGAGGTCGCACTGCGCCGCGCCCTCCACGTCGCCGCCGGCGGACAGGACGTCGGCCTTGCTCCCGACGACGAGGCGCGGCCGGTCGATCAGCTCGGGCCGGTACGCCTCGAGCTCGGCCAGCAGCACGGCCAACTGCTCGGCCGCCGGCTGGCCGGCGACGAGCAGCGCGCCGAGGTCGAGCAGCACCACGAGCACCCGCGCCCGCTCGATGTGGCGTAGGAACTGGTGCCCGAGCCCGCGGCCACCGGCCGCGCCCTCGACCAGGCCGGGGATGTCGGCCATGACGAACTCGGTGCCGTCGTGCACGCCGCCGATCCGGACGACGCCGAGATGCGGCTCGAGCGTGGTGAACGGGTAGTCCGCCACCTTCGGCTTGGCGGCCGACACGGTCGAGATCAGCGTGGACTTGCCGGCGTTGGGGAACCCGACGAGCGCCACGTCGGCCATGAGCTTGAGCTCGAGGTCGAGCCAGCGCTCGTCCCCGCCCTCGCCCTGCTCGGAGAACGCGGCGCGCGGCGGCGGTTGGACAGGAAGCGCGCGTTGCCCCGTCCCCCCTGGCCGCCCTCGGCCACCATGAAGCGCGCGTCCCGGCGGGAGTCATGTCGACCACCACCTCGCCGGCGCGGTCACGCACGACCGTGCCCACCGGCACCGGCACCTCGACGTCCTTGCCCCGCGCCCCGTGCCGCTTCTGCCCCGACCCGTGCCCGCCGTTCGTGGCGCGGCGGAACGGGTGGTCCTTGAAGCCGAGCAGCGACGCCTGGTTGTCCGAGGCGACGAGCCAGACGTCGCCGCCGTGCCCGCCGTCGCCGCCGTCGGGCCCGCCCCGGTCGACGTGCGCCTCGCGCCGGAACGAGACCGATCCGGCGCCGCCGTCGCCGGCGCGCGCGTGCAGCTGAGCCTGATCGACGAAGCCGGACATAGGGGGTAAAGCCTAGGAGGCGAGCAAACGACGGGCGCGCTGGGCCACCTCGTCCCGCGCACGCCCCTCGTCGATGTGCGTGCAGCGGCCGCTTTCGACCACGCAGGTCCCACCGACCCACACGTCGGTCACGAGGTACCCCGCCCCCGCCCAGACGAGGTGGCCGAGCAGCTCGGCCTCGGTGACCGACGGCGTGAAGCGCGGGTCGTCGGTGCGCAGGCGGATGACGTCGGCCGGCCGCCCCACCTCGAGCGCGCCGACGGGGAGGCCGAGGGCGGCGCCGCCGCCCGCCGTCGCCAGGCGCAGCGCCGCCGGCGTGCTGAGCGCGCCGGGATCGCCCGCCAGCGCCCGGGCCAGCACGGCGGCCAGGCGCATCTCGTCCCACAGGTGCAGGTCGTCGTTGGAGGCCGGCCCATCGGTGCCCAGCCCGACCCGGACGCCGGCCTCGAGGAGCCGCCGCAGCGGCGCCACCCCCGAGCCGAGCTTGCCGTTGGACCCCGGGCAGTGCGCCACCGCCACGTCGTGGCCGGCCAGCAGCGCCAGGTCGTCGTCGTCGAGCCACACCGCGTGCGCGGCGAGGACCCGCCCTTCGAGCGCGCCGACGTCGGCCAGCAGCGCGGGCGCGCTCATCCCGTAGCGCGCCCGCACGTCCTCGCACTCGGCCGCGGTCTCGGCCACGTGGATCTGGAGGAGCGCGTCGCGGCGCTTCGACTCCGCCGCGATCGCGCGCAGCCCCTCGGGCGGGACGGTGTAGGCGGCGTGCGGCCCGAACCCGAGATGGAGCCGGCCGGCGCGCCCGTCCTCGGCGTCGAAGAGCGCGCACGCCTCAGCCAGCAGCACCTCCCAGTGCTGGCCCGGCCCGTCGGGCGACCCCGGCACCTCGAAGATGCCGGGCGTGTAGACGGCGCGGATGCCCGCGTCGAGCACGGCCTCGACGACCGGCGCCGGATGCCGGTACTGCTCGCACGTCGTCGTGGTGCCGTTCGTCAGCAGCTCGGCGGCGCCGAGCGTCATGCCCCAGTAGACGTCCTCGTCGGTCAGGCGCGCCTCGCGCGGCCACACCGACTCGGTCAGCCAGCGGTCGAGGGGCAGCCCGTCGCCGGCGCTGCGCACGAGGGTCATGGGCGAGTGCCCGTGGCAGTTCACGAGGCCCGGCATGAGCACGCCGCCGAGGTCGCACACGTCGGTGCCGGGGGTGGGCGGCGCCGACGCGGGGTCGCCCACCCACGAGATCGAGCCCGTCGGTGACCTCGACCGCCCCCGGGGCGAGCACCCGGTCGTCGGCGTCGACGGTGAAGACGGCGTCGGCGACCAGCCGCAGCGTCACGGGACGCCGACGAACAAACGGTCGGAGAGGTCGCGCGAGACGCGCAGGCGCCCGTCGCCGCCCTCCACCGTGACCTCCATGGTGCCGTCGGTGTCGCGGCCGCCGATCGCGCGCCACTGCGCCGGGGATGAAGCCGCTCTCGTCGAGGAGCGTCAGCGAGCCGAGGTTCAGCTCGACCTCCTCGCTCACGCGCAGGAGCCGCACCCGCTCGCCCACGTCGACCTCGGCCAGCGGCCGCGTCTCGACGGCCGGCGCCTCGGTGTGCGAGCCCGGGATGGGATTGCCGTGCGGGCAGGTGGCGGGGTCGCCCAGCAACTCGACGAGACGGCGCCTCGACATCGTCGGAGATCACGTGCTCCCAGCGCCCCGCCTCGCGGTGCACCTTGTGCCACTCGAGCCCGATGACGTCGACGAGGAGGCGCTCGGCCAGCCGGTGCTTGCGCACCACCTTCTCGGCCAGCGCGCGCCCGCTCTCGGTGAGGTACAGGCGCCGGCCCTCGCGCGTGACGTAGCCGTCGTCGATCAGGCGGTCGAGCATCTCGGACACCGACGGCGCCGAGCGGCCGAGGCGCTCGGCGATGCGCGCCTGGATCACCGGCACGCCCTCCTCGGCCAGGCCGAGCATCGTCTCGAGGTACTCCTCGACCGGCGGGTGGTACTCGGCGGGCGCGCCGTGCTCAGGCATCAGTCGTGGCAGTGGTCGGCCGAGGGCGGCACGTCGAGCGCGGGGTTGCGGTCGAAGAAGCCGAACGGGACCAGGGTGAAGCCGGTGTACTCGACGGGCATGACCGGCCAGTCCTCGGGCCGCGGGATGTGCGTGACGCCGAACGAGTGCCACACCACGATGTCGGTGTCGACGATCGGCCGGTCCTGCGCCGTCCACTCGGGCAGGCCGGCGCCGCCGCGGTGCTGGTTCGGGTAGTCGCCGGCGGCGCGCCGCTCGTCGGCGTCGTACGGCGTGACCCACAGGTTGTGCGCGGCGAAGGCGGCGCGGCGCCCGACGCTCGAGTCGGGGTGGGCGAGCAACGTGGGCGTCGACGTCGGGCAGGAGCTTGTAGGCCGTCGGCTCGCCGAGGCCGTTGCGGGCCGATCGGTTGGCGATGCGCCACGTGCGGCTGCGCGACGGGTCGACCTCGCGGCGCGCCTCGAGCTCGGACTCGAGCAGCGTCGCCGTCGTGCCGAACACGTTGCCCCAGGGGTTCTCCGGCGTGCCCGGCGCGCCCGAGGAGGCTGCGTCGACCTCGTAGACCGCGTTGTCGGGGCCGTCCACCTCGATGTCGAGGCGGACGTTGAAGAGGTGCTGGTGGTACGGCGCCGCCAGGCCGGGCGCCACCATCTTGGCGTGGGCGCCGGCGTCGCCGTCGGCCACGGCCATGGTCGACATGATCCCGGTGAGCTTCACCTCGAGCTGGAGGGTGCCGTCGAGGTAGAAGTACCAGTAGAAGCCGTACTCGTAGTTCCCGACGGTGGCGATGGAGCTGACCACGAGGCGGCGCGAGCGGCGCACCTCGGTGCGGCCCGAGACCATGTCGACGTGCTTCCAGAGGATGCCGTAGTCCTCCTCGTGCATGCAGATGGCGTTGGCCCGCGTGTGCGGCTTGCCCCGCTCGTCGGCCCACACGTCGTCGAAGTAGCGGATCTCGCCGAGGCAGTCGCAGCCCAGCGTCAGCGAGTTGGCCATGCGGCCGAGGCCCCACTCGCCCGCGTCGAAGGCGCTCTTCCAGGCGTGCAGCGGGTCGGGGCTCGCCGTAGGGCACGACCATCTCGCTCACCGAGGCGCGGTAGAGGACCGGGCGCACGCGCCCGTCGTCCTCGTAGCCGACGGTGTAGAGGACGAGGCCCTCGAGCGGGTCCATGCCGAGGCGCAGCGACCACTTCTGCCAGCGCACGAGGTTGCCGTCGACCTCGAAGCTCGGGCCCTCGGGCTGGGTGATCTCGAGCGGCTTGAGGTCGGTGCGCAGCGGCCCGTTGTCCTCGGGGTAGTAGCTCCCGGACTTGGGCGGGATCGGCACGACGCCGAGGTCGACCACCTCGAGCACCTCGCCGCGGCCCATGTCGACGAAGGCCATCAGCCCCTCGAGGGGCCGGGCGTAGCCGTTGTCGTCGGGGGACTCGCGCAGGAAGGCCAGGCAGCGGGTGATGCGCCGGTCCTCCTCGTGCGCCAGGGCGAACGTGCCCGCCGGCCAGGGGTCGATCTGGACCAGGGAGCGGTCGACGATCCCCCGGCGCTCGAGCGCGGCGTTCCACTCGGGGTGCTCGTGCAGCGCCGCCAGCACGTGGATCGACTCCTCGATCTGGAGGGGAGGCCGCACGCCGCGCACGACCTCCCAGCGGTCCACTTCGCCGCGGGTCACCGACACGACCACCTCGGTCACGTCGGCCACGGGGCCCTCGAGCAGCACGACCCGCACGCGCCGGTCGACGTCCACCTTCTCGCCCCGGCCGAACGAGCGCACGACGTCCTTGGGCGGGTCACAGAGCCCGACGTAGGCGAAACGCAGTGCGTCGGCGGGCACGCTGGTGCGGCCGCTGGCGACGACGATCTCGCGGGCGGCGGTGATCTCGTCGCCCGTGAGCGGGGCCAGGGGGTGCGGGACGGGAGGGGCCGAAGTGGAGGGCATGCCCGCCCGATGTTACGCGGCCCGCACCGGGCGACCCCCGGCCCCCCTACCATCGGGCGCATGGACGATGCGGCCGACCGCGCGGCGCGCAGCGCCCACGAGCTGGCTCGCCGCATCGGGGTGGAGCACCACGACGTGCTCGTCGTACTCGGCAGCGGCCTCTCGGGCGTAGCCGAGCTCCTCGGCTCGGAGCACGACGACGTGCCGCTCGGCACGCTCCCGTACTTTCCGGCCTACACGGCCGCGGGCCACCGGGCGCACGCCTGGTCTCTCGAGCTGGCGGGGAGCCGGCTCCTGGTCCTGGGCGGTCGGGTGCACCTCTACGAGGGCGTCACGCCGGCGGAGGCCGTCCACCCGCTGCGCACCGGGATCGCAGCCGGCTGCACCACCGTCATCCTCACGGCCGCGGTCGGAGGCATCCGCGACGACCTCGTCCCGGGGAGCATCCTCGTGCTCGAGGACCAGCTGAACCTGACCGGTCGCAGCCCGCTCAGCGGGCCCGACTTCCTCGACCTGGTCGACGCCTACTCCCCGGCGCTGCGGGCGCGGGCGCTGGCCACGCCGGACCCGGCCGCCACGGCGGTGCTCGCCGCACGGCCCGGCGTCTACGCGCAGCTGGCGGGGCCCCAATTCGAGACGCCGGCGGAGATCCGGATGCTGCGCACGATGGGGGCCGACGTCGTCGGGATGTCCGTCGCCCTCGAGACGATCGCGGCGCGGGCGGGTGGCGTCGACGTGCTCGGCCTGGCGGTGGTCACGAACCCGGCCGCCGCCTCGGGGACCCCGCTGAGCGAGCCCGCCGCCATCGCGTCGGTCGGGACGGCCGCCTCTCCCGCCGTGGCCGCGATCGTGCGCCACGTCGTAGGCTCGCTCCCGTGACCAACCTGGTGGAGCCCGTCGGCGTCGACCACATCGCCATCAACGTGCCCGACGTGCCCGGGGGGATCGTCTTCTACACCGAGACGATGGGCCTGGTGCAGAACCACACCCGCCCCGACTTCGGGTTCCCCGGCGCCTGGCTCGACACGGCCAGCGGCCAACAGGTGCACCTGATCGAGGCCGAGGTCCCCAAGAACGTCGGCCAGCACTTCGCGCTGGTCTTCGCCGACCTGGCCGCGGCCGTCGACGAGCTGCGCGCCCGCGGCCTGCGGGTAAGCGACCCGGTGCCGGTGGGGACGACGGGGCGCCAGCAGGCGTTCACCACCGACCCGTGGGGCAACGGGATCGAGCTGCACTCCCGGCCGTCGGGCTGAGGCGCCCCGGAAGCCCGGGGTGCCACCCGGCTCAGCTCAGCTGTTGGCCTTGAACGTCTCGGTCCAGGCGCTCGGCGTGCCGCTGAACGCGCTCGTCGAGACCAGCGTCGTGCCGCCGTTGGTCAGGTTGTAGCCCGCGGCGCCCGACCCGAGGTCCGCGCCGTTGAGCGACGCCGTGAACGGGACGCTCGTGAAGGTCGGGACGACGCCCTTGGTGGGCACGATGCCGGCGGCGTAGATCTGCACCGCCGCGCCGGCGCCCGACTCGGTGAGCGACTTGTCCTTGGTCACGTCGGTGAGTGTCACGGTCGATCCGGCGCTCGACTCCGTCGCCGTCACCTGGATCGTGTCGCCCGCCGCCGGCTCGACCGACAACAGGTCGAACTTGCTGCCGGCCAGGACGGCACCCGCGTACACGGGCGCACCCTTGTCACACTGCTCGGCCACCGTGGCGATGGCCAGCGACCACGACTTCGCTCCGGTGTCGATCCCGCCGCCCAGCCCGGCCTCTTCGTAGAGGTAGCTCGCCGTCGACGGCGTCGCGGTGCAGTTCAACGTCGGGAGCTTGAACGTGCTCACGAGCGTGGTCGACGTGGTCCCCTTCGTCGCCAGCAGTCCGGCGTATCCGCCGAAGTTGGCGTTCGACCCGATCGTGGTCGTGGCGCCGGCGACCGGGGCCGCCACCGACAGTGCGGCCAGCGCACCGGTTGCGATCGCCGTGGCGACGACGCCGCCGACGAAACGAGGACGAGACAGGATCCGCACACCCATCAAGAACACCGCCTTAGTTCGGCCCCCGCCGCCGCACACAGTAACGCCTCAGGCGCCGGGAGGTGCGCTCAACCTCCGTCCGGCGTGCCCGTCACGCGCCGCCGGCGCGTGCGGAGAGATTCAGGCGGTGAGGACGCTGACGTGCTTGCGGCCGCGGCGCTCGCCGAACTTCACGACGCCGTCGGCGGTGGCGAAGAGCGTGTCGTCGCCGCCGATGCCGACGTTGACGCCGGGGTAGAACTTCGTGCCCTTCTGGCGCACGATGATGGAGCCCGAGGTGACGACGGCGCCGTCGAAGCGCTTCACGCCGAGGCGCTGCGCGTTCGAGTCGCGGCCGTTGCGGGTGGACCCGCCTCCCTTGGTCTTGGACATTGCAGGCTCCTCTACTTCGCCGTGATGGCGGTGATCTCCAGCGTGGCGTAGTGCTGGCGGTGGCCCCACCGGCGCCGCTGGTTCGACTTGGACTTGTACGTCATGGCGTTGATCTTGGGGCCCTTCTCCTCCCCCACGACCTTGGCTGTGACCGAGGCCCCGGCCAGCTGCGAGGGGGTGGCCAGGACGGTCGAGCCGTCGACGACGAGCACGGGCTCGAGGGACACCTCGGCCCCCACGGGCTCGCCCACGAGCTCGACGCGGACACGCTGGCCCTCGGCCACACGCTCCTGTTTTCCTCCGGACCTGATCACGGCATACATAAGCGTTAAATCCTAGCGCATCAGCGCAGGGCGGAGTCTTCGAGGGTGAAGCCCCGGCCCGCACAGACCATGCACTCGGTGGACAGGGTCTCGAGCAGGCCCTCGGAGACCCGCTTGCGGGTCATCTCGACGAGGCCCAGCTCGGAGATGTCGAAGACCTGGGTCCGCGTCTTGTCCCGGGACAGGGCGTTGCGCAGGGCGGAGGCCACCTTGTCCCGGTTCTCGCGGATCTCCATGTCGATGAAGTCGATGACGATGATGCCGCCGATGTCACGCAGGCGGAGCTGGCGCGCGACCTCCTCGGCCGCCTCGAGGTTGTTGCGGTAGACCGTCTCCTCGAGGTTCGTCTTGCCGACGTTCTTGCCGGTGTTGACGTCGATCACCGTCAGCGCCTCGGTCCGCTCGATGATCAAGGAACCCCCCGACGGCAGCCAGACCTTGCGGTCGAGCGCCTTGTGCAGCTGTTCGTGCACGTGGTAGCGCTCGAAGATCGGCAGCCCCTCCTCCTCCGCGTCGTAGTACTCGACCCGCTCGGCCAGGTCCGGGCTGACGGCGGTCACGTAGTCACGCACCTGCTCGTAGAGGGCGCGGTCGTCGATGACGACGCCGCGGTACTCCGAGTTCAGCTCCTCGCGCAGGATGCGCACGGCCATGTCGGGCTCGCGGTAGAGCAGCCCGGGCTGGTTCGACTTCTTCGCCTCCGACTCGATGGCGTCCCACTGCTCGACGAGCGATGTCACGTCGCGCTGGAGCTCCTCGGCCGAGACGCCCTCGGCGGCCGTGCGCACGATCATGCCGTGCCCGGCCGGCTTCACCTCGTCGATGACGCGGCGCAGCCGGCGCCGCTCGGTGTCCCCGAGGCGCTTGGAGATCCCGAACGCGCTCGAGTTGGGCACCAGGACGGCGAAGCGGCCGGGGAGCGAGACCTCCTGGGTGAGCCGGGCGCCCTTGGCCCCGATCGGGTTCTTCGTCACCTGGCACAGGATCGTCTGCCCCGCCTTGAGCACGTCCTCGATCCGCGGCTGGCTCGACGCCCCGCCCTCGATGTCGTCCTTGTCGTAGCGCACGTCGCCCCGGTACAGCACGGCGTTCTTGGGGATCCCGATGTCGACGAAGGCGGCCTCCATGCCGGGCAGCACGTTCTGCACCCGGCCCCGGTAGACGTTGCCGTCGATCTGGTTCGTGTCGTCGGACGCCCGGGCCACGTAGTGCTCGACGAGCGAGCGGCCCTCGAGCATGGCGATCTGGGTCATGTGCGGCTGCACGTGCACGCACACGAGGTAGCGGCCTACCTGGCGCGAGCGCTTCTCCCGGCCCGAGCGCCGCCGGGGGTTGCGCGCCGGCCGCTCGCCGTCCTCTGTGCCGTCCTCGTCCTCGTCCGCGGACCGCTCCGGCCTCTCGGACCTCTCGGACCGTTCCGGTCGCTCAGAGCGCTCCGGGCGCGGGGTACGAGGACCACGTGACGGGCGCGCCCTCGGGCCCCGCCCGTGCCGGCGCCGCCCTCCTTCGGCTCGGTGGAGCCGGGCCGGACCAACGGGACCACCGGCGCGGCCGTTGCCGCCTCGCCGCGCGGCGGCGGTGGCACCGCCGGTGCCGGGCGCGTGTCGCCGATCTTGGGCTTTCTGGGCTGGGCGGCCGGCGACGGGGCCGGCGGGCTAGAGCTCTCCGCACCCTCCGCGGGTCGACCCTCCGGAGGGTGTCCCTCCGGGGTCTGGCTGAATTCGGTCTCGGACATGAGGGAAGTCCCTCCTTGCGTTCTGTGTCGCGGCGGCGCCGGTCTCGGGTCCGCTCAGCGTGAGCGGCTCGAACCGTGCGCCGTCGCGCTCGATCCATTGATGCGTTCGCCAGGCCCGGCCGGGCACCGCGTCGGTGCCCAGGGCCATCACGAGGTCACCCGGCCGGACGCCACGTGGGTGCGTGGCCAGTACTGCCCGGAGGCGACCAAGGGAGCTGGTGGTCGAAAGCGCCAGGATGGCGGGACGGATGTCGTCGTCAGCCTGACGACCCTTCCGCTCGCGCCGGACGGTCAGGGACGGAGAAGCGAGCATCGTGTCCACCCGCTCCGCCAAATCCTCACCAGGCACGCCAAGTACCTCCAACTCCCAATCACACGATGCTACCTCTTGCTGGAGCGAACCCTCCGTATCCTCGACAAACGCCGCGACCTGGACCTCGATGCCCTCGGGCAGGAGGGCGCTCAGGGCCCCGGGCAGGCGCTCCAGCGGCGTCTCGCCCGGCACCGCCGGGTCGAGGCGGATATCGAGGTACTCGCCGTGCGACTCGCATCCCGTCGGCAGGGCGAGGCCGAAGCTGACCAGCGGGTGGGGCACGAAGCCCTCCGAGTACGCCACCGGCAGGCCGCTGCGCCGCAGCGCCCGCTCCCACATCCTCGCCACGTCGCGGTGGCTCGTGAACCGGATCTTGCCGGCCTTGGAGAAGCGCAGGCGGAGCCGGCGCCTGTCCCTCAGGAGGCACGCGTGACGAGCTGGACCGGGATGCGGTGCCCCTCGGTCAGGTCCTGGCCCGTGCCCTGGCTGCCCGCCGGCCGGCGGCGACGGCCGACGCCACGACGTGCTCGAGGCCGAAGCCGGTGCAGGCGCCGCAGTCGTAGCACGGCGTCCAGCGGCAGTCCTCGACCGCCACGCTCGCCAGCGCGTCCTGCCAGTCCCCCCAGAGGAAGTCGCGGTGCAGCCCCGCCGAGATGTGGTCCCACGGCAGCGCCTCGTGCTCGTCGCGGTCGCGGTGGCACACCTCGTCGAGGCTCAGCCCCTCGGCGGCGAGCGCCTCCTCCCACAGCGAGAGGTCGAAGCGCTCGGACCACTCCTGGAACGTCCCGCCGGCGCGCCAGACGCGCTCGATCACCGCGCCCATCCGGCGGTCGCCCCGGCTGGCCAGGCCCTCGGCCACCGAGGCGGCGGGCTCGTGCCAGCGGATCGTCAGGCCCGCGGGCGCGCTTCGCCTCGGCGCGCAGCAGCGCCACCTTGCGCTCGAGCTCGGCCGTCGTGTCCATGCCGTACCACTGGAAGGGCGTGTGGGCCTTGGGGACGAATCCCCCCACCGACGCCACGACGGTGACGGACTTCTGGTAGCGCCGGCCGATCTCCGCGCACCGGGCCCCGAGCTCGGCGATGCCCAGGACGTCCTCGTCGCGTTCGGTCGGCAGCCCGATGAGGAAGTAGAGCTTGACCGCGCCGCCACCCCTGGCTGAACGCGGCGTCGACCGCGCCGTAGAGGTCCTCCTCGGTGATCAGCTTGTTGATCACCGTGCGCATGCGCCACGTGCCGCCCTCGGGCGCGAACGTGAGCCCGGTGCGGCGCACCTTCTGGATCTCCGCCGCCGTGCCCACGGTGAACGCGTCCACCCGCAGCGACGGCAGGCTCACCGAGACCCGGCCGTCGAGGTCCGGGTCGTTGACGATGTCGCGGACCGTGTCCTCGATCCCCGAGAAGTCGGCCGTCGACAGCGACGTGAGCGCCACCTCGTCGTGCCCGCTCCGCTCGAGCCCCCGGCGGACCATCTCGCGCACCTGCGCCGCCGGCCGCTCGCGCACGGGGCGCGTGATCATCCCCGCCTGGCAGAAGCGGCAGCCGCGCGTGCAGCCGCGGAACACCTCGACGTTGAGGCGGTCGTGCACCACCTCGGTCAGCGGGACGAGCGGGTTGCGCGGGTACGGCCAGTCGGCCAGGTCCTGCACCGTCCGCTTGCTGACCTCCGGCGGGACGCGCTCGTCGAGCGGCCGCGTCGCCACCAGCCGGCCGTCGGCGTACTCGGGCTCGTAGAGTGCCGGCACGTAGACGCCCTCGATCTCGGCCAGCCTGCGCCACAGGTCGTCGCGTTCGCGCGCCCCGGCGGGCGCACCGTCGCGCCACGCCACGACGGCCGCGGTCATCTCGCCCACGACCTCCTCGCCGTCGCCCAGCACGAACGCGTCGACGAAGTCGGCCAGCGGCTCGGGGTTGAACGCGCAATGGCCGCCCGCCACCACCAGCGCGTCGTCGGGGCCGCGCTCGGTCGCGTGCAGCGGCAGGCCCGCCAGGTCGATCAGGTTGAGCACGTTCGTGTACACGAGCTCGGCCGAGAGGTTGAAGGCGACGACGTCGAAGACCTCGGCCGCCCAGGTGCTGCTCGACGCTGAAGAGCGGCACGCCCGCCGCCCGCATGGCGGCCTCCATGTCCACCCACGGCGCGTAGGCCCGCTCCGCCACGGCGTCGGGCCGCTCGTTGAGGATCTCGTAGAGGATCTGCAGCCCCTGGTTGGGCAGGCCGATCTCGTACGTGTCGGGGTAGACCAGCAGCCAGGCCACCTTGTCCGGCCCGTGCTCGGGCGCGAGCGCACCCTGCTCGCCGCCGATGTAGCGCGCCGGCTTGGCCACCTTGGGCAGGAGCTGTTCGATCTGAGGCCAGAGGCTCTCCATCGGCCCCAACCCTACGAGACCCTCAACCGCCGCTGGGCCTGTCGTGGTCGTCGTCGTGGCCGCGGGGCTCGTCGTCGCCGTGCGTGCCCGGCTTCGGCGTGGTCGTCGTCGTGGTCGTCGTCGGCGTCCCGAGGGGGGCGCTCGAAGGCGGCGGGCTCTGGCTCGCCGGGCTCGAGCGGCGTCGGGGTCTTCACGGTGCCGGCGACCTGGTCCTGGTTGGCGTAGATGTAGTTGAAGACGTTGCGCACCAGCGGGGCGGCGGCGTCGGCGCCGTAGCCACCCTGGGCGATGACCGCCAGCACGAGGTACTGCGGGTTGGGGTTCGGTCCGAAGGCGACGAACCAGCTGTTCGGCTCCTCACCCGCCTGATTCGAGGCCGTACCGGTCTTGCCGGCCAGGTTCCAGTTCGTCGGGAAGCCCAAGAACGCGTTGTACCCCGTGCCGGAGCGGTTGGAGACGACGCCCTCGAAGCCCTGCAGCATCGCCTGGTAGTTCGTCGGCGAGATCGCCACGTGCCCGGTGACCTGGGGCGTGATCGACTTGAGCACCTTGCCGGTCTCGGGGTTGACGACCTGGGACGCCACCTCGGGCGCGTAACGGGTCCCCTGGCCGGTGCCGGCGTTCCAGTTGGCGAACGTCGAGTACGTCGACCGCCTGCTCGATCGGCGTGAGCACGGTCGCACCCTGACCGAAGGCCATCTCGATGTTGTCGCCCGTGTACCACGACGTGTTGGGGAAGGCCTGCGGTGCCTCGGCGTGCAGCTTGAGCCGCGTGGCCTGGCTGTCCACCCTGCCCTGCGCCTCGCCCGGCAGGTCGATCCCGGTGATCGTCCCTTCGCCGTACTCGGTGGCCTCGTTCTGGATCGGCGTGTCGCCGTAGGTGCCGCGGTCCTGCCAGAACAGCTCGCCGAGGTTGTAGAAGAACGAGTCGCTCGACACCGTGAGCGCGCCCGAGATGTTGTACGACCCGCCGCTGTCGCCGGGGTCGTCGTGCAGGACGCAGCCCGTGTCGTTGACCACGCCCGGGGCCGGGCAGCCGTTGATCTTGAACGTGCCCGTGTCGTCGTAGTACTGGCCCGTGTTCCAGATGCCGTCCTGCAGCGCCGCCGTCGCCGTGACGATCTTGAACGTCGACCCCGGCGTATAGAGGCCCTCGATGGCGTAGTCGTTCTCGGCCGCGCTCGCCTGGAGGGCGGTGTAGTTGGCCTGCGAGATCCCGCCGACCCACTCGTTCAGGTCGTAGCTCGGGTACGAGGCCAGGGCGAGGACCTGCCCGTTCTGGGGGTCCATCACGATGACGGCGCCGTTGGGGGCGGAGGGGTACCGGCCGTCCACGCCGTCGAAGGTCTGGCGGTCGGAGAGGATCTGCTGCTGGAGGTCCTGCTCGACGGCCTCCTGGAGGCCGGTGTCGATGTTGAGGACGACGGTGTCGCCGATCTGGGGCGCCGTCGTGCTGAGCGTCCCCACGACGGTCCCGCTGGCGTCGACGCTGAGCGCCTGGCGCCCGGCGACGCCGCGCAGGAACGGCTCGTACTGCGCCTCGATCCCCGTCTCGCCGACCTGGCTCCCCTGCGCGTAGCCCTGGTTGGGGTGCGCCGCGAGGTAGGTCGAGGAGATGTTGCCCACGTAGCCGAGGACCTGCGTCCCCGTCGTCCCGCCCTGCGGGTACGTCCGCTGCGCCACGGTCTGCACGCTCACGCCGGGGTACTGGGACTGGTGCGTCTGGAGGAACTGGACCGTCGACGTCGACACGCCCGTCGCGATCGGCACCGGCTCGTACGGGCTGTACTGCACGTTGTTCACCGACGCTTGCACCTGCTTCGGCGTCTCGCCGACGAGCGCCGCGACCTCGCCGATGATGCTCGGGTTCTGCGCGGCCTCGGCGCGCGAGAGCAGGATCTCTTGTTGGGAGTCGTTCGACACCAGGACCGTGCCGTTGCGGTCGACGATCTCGCCGCGGGGTGCGGGGATGCCGACGACCCGGACCTGGTTGCGCGTCACCGCGGCGGCGTAGGACTTGCCCTCGACGACCTGGAGCGTCCACAGGCGCAGCACGAGCACGCCGAAGAGCACGACGACGACGACGGCGATGATCCGCAGCCGCAGGTTCGGGCGCGACTCCTCTTCCTCGGGCGAGCCGACGAGCGACGCGAACGTTGACGCTCTTGCGCGGCCGCATGCGCGGCTGGCGCGCCGTCGCTGCGCCACGAGCGGCTGCGCCGGGACCGCCGCGTGAGGGGTTTGGGGTGCAGCCGGTCGCCGCGGATCGGGTGGCGGAGGGTGCGCTTCACCAGAGCCGGGAGTCGGACTGCGCCGAGACGAGGGAGCGACGGTGGTTCTCGCCGGCCAGGGCCCACCGCATGAGCCGGCTGACCGGCAGCACCAGGACGACGCTCGAGAGGCCGACCACGAGGAACAGGGCGAGGAAATTGATCTGGACCATCTGTTCCTGGCCGAGGATGGCGCCGAGCACGGCGAACAGCATGTCCGCTGCGACGCTGCCCGCGAGCGCGGCCACCGGCTTGAGCCAGGCCGCCCGGGGGTCGACGGCGGTGGTGAGCGCCCCCACGGAGTAGCCGAGGATCGTCCCGACCAGGGCCGAGAGGCCGAACGGCGTCGGGAGCACGAGGTCGAAGGTGATCCCGGCCCAGAACCCGACGATCGCGCCCGTCTCGGGCCCGTCGAGGAGCGCGGCGGTGATCGGAAGCAACCAGATGAGGTCCGGGTGGGCGCCGCCGAGGCGCAGGGCGATCATCACCGTCTGTTGCACCATCAGCACGATGAAGATGACCAGCGCCACGCGGACGATCGAGCGGGCGGTCATGTGGGCGGCGCCCACTGGACGACGTCGACGTACGCCAGCTGGTTGAGGTTGGCCGACGGCTCGACGGTGATGGACTCCTGGCTGGCGCCCGCCGCCGTGTGGAACGACGAGACCGTGGCGACGGGGATCCCGGACGGGAACTGGGCGGCCTGGAGGCCGCTCGTGTACATGATCTCGCCCTTGTGCACCGGGGTGTGCGGGGGCACGAGGTCCGCCGTCGGGTCGTTTCCCGGGCCCTGACCGTCGACGATCGCCGTGTTGAGGTTGCTCGGGCCGAACACCACGCCGATCTTCGACTGCCCGTCGGTGATCAGCCGCACGACGCTGGTGTGGTGGAACGACTGGATGACCTGGCCGACCAGCCCGCCGGCGCCGACCACCGGGTACCCGACGTCGACCCCGTCGGCGCGCCCCTTGTCGAGGGTGATCGTGGCCGTGAAGTTGGAGGAGTAGGCGTCCTGCGTCTGCGCGGTGACGGTGGGGAGCGAATTGAGGAAGGGCAGGTTCTCGAGCTGCGTGAGCTGACGGAGCTGGTTCTGTTCGAAGCCCTTCTCGGCCTGCGTGGCGCGCAACTGGCCGATCGCCTTTTGCAGCTGCTCGTTCTCCGCCTGCACGGACCCGTAGTTGAAGGCGCCGGCGAAGAAGTTGCCGATCGGGCTGATGATGTCGACCACGCCCGACCGCAACGGCGAGTAGATGTCGTTGGCCACCGACTTGATGCCCGAGGTGAGGCTGTGCGTCCGCCCGTTGAGGTCGAGCGAGATCAGCGAGAGCGAAAGGACGACAAGGACGATGACCGTCAGCGTGCGGCGCGACCGCCGTGACCGAGCCACCCAGGAGAAACCCGATACGTCAGCGCGTGGAGGTGGTGATCAGCACCCGCTTCAGCGCTTCGAACTCTTCCAGGCACTGGCCGCTGCCCACCGCGACGCAGTTCAGCGGGTCGCGCGCCACCACGATGGGCATCCCCGTCTCGTGCTGGAGGCGCGATTCGAGCCCGTGCAGCAGGGCGCCGCCGCCGGTGAGGACGATCCCCTGCTCCATGATGTCCGCCGCCAGCTCGGGCGGCGTGCGGTCCAGGGTCACCTTGACGGCGTCGATGATGGCCGAGACCGGCTCCTCGATCGAGCGGCGGATCTCCTCGGTCGACACCACGATCGTCTTGGGCAACCCGCTCACGAGGTCGCGGCCGCGGATCTCGGCGTGCAGCTCTTGCTCCAACGGGTAGGCGGAGCCGAGTGTGATCTTGATCTCTTCTGCCGTGCGCTCACCGAGGGCGAGGCTGAACTCCTTCTTCACGAAGGACACGATGGCGTCGTCGAGCTCGTCGCCGCCGATGCGCACGGACTGGCTCGTCACGATGCCACCCAACGAGATCACGGCGACCTCGGTCGTGCCGCCGCCGATGTCGACGACCATGTTGCCCGTCGGCTCGTGCACCGGGAGGCCGGCACCGATCGCCGCCGCCATCGGCTCTTCGATGATGTAGGCGCGGCGCGCGCCGGCGTACTCGGCCGCTTCCATCACGGCCCGGCGCTCGACGCCGGTGATGCCCGAGGGCACGCAGATGACCATGCGCGGCTTGGCGAAGCGGCGCTGGTGGACCCGGTGGATGAAGTAGCGGAGCATCTTCTCGCAGATCTCGAAGTCTGCGATCACGCCGTCCTTGAGCGGCCGGATGGCCTGGATGTTCGACGGCGTGCGGCCGATCATCCGCTTGGCCTCTGCCCCCACGGCCAGCGGACGCCCGTCCTTGATGTCGACCGCCACCACCGAGGGCTCGTTCAGGACGATGCCGCGGCCGCGGACGTAGACCAGCGTGTTGGCGGTGCCAAGGTCGACGGCCATGTCACGACCAAGCAAGGAAAGGCGATTTTCTGCCATAACTGGAACTCTCCCGGAGGGAATGTGGGGGGTGCCGGGGGGGACCGGCGCCCTTTGGTGCGCCCACAGGCTATGGGACGCCGCGTTCGTTCACAAGGCGGACACCGCAGAACTGCGTTCTGAACTGGGCATCTGCGGCGGCCCCAACGGCGGCTGCCGCCGCGGCGCTCAGGAAGCCAGGTCGGGGAAGAAGAGTGCGATCTCCCGCGCCGCGGACTCGTGGGAATCGGAACCGTGCACGAGGTTCTCCGTCGTCTCGATCCCCAGATCGCCCCGGATGGTGCCCGGCGCGGCCTCGGCCGGATTGGTCGTGCCCATCATCAGGCGCACGACGGCGTAGGTGTCCTTCGGGCCCTCCACCACCATGACGAGCGAGGGCGAGCGTGTGATGAACGCGCACAGGTCAGCAAAGAAGGGCCGCTCGGCGTGCTCGGCGTAGTGCGTCTCCGCCACGTCCTTGGTGATCGTGCGGAGCTCGGCGGCGACCAGACGGAGCAACTTGGCCTCGAGGCGCGAGAGGATCTCGCCGGCCAGGCCGCGCTCGACGCCGTCGGGCTTCACGATGACAAGGGTGCGGTCCACGAAGAGGGGACACTACACAACTCCGGGCGGGCCCGAGCCGGCGCGGGTCCGGCACGCGGCCGCGGCCACGATCCCGCCGAGACCCCTCAGCGCCCGGCGTCCTCCCACGGCACGCTCGACGCCAACACGTCGGCGCGCGCCGCGCCGACAACGTAGAGCGACCCGGCAACGACGACGAGACCGTCGGCGTCCACCATCCCGCGCGCCACGCGCACCGCGTCGCGCACATCGGGCTCCTCGTAGACGGCCAGCCCCAGTGCGCGTCCCGCTTCCGCCACCGCGCCGACGCGCATGGCGCGCGGCGAGTCCGGCTCGCACGCCACGATCGTGCGCACGCCCGCCGCGGCGAGCGGTGCCAACATGGCCGAGGGATCGCGTCCGGTCAGCATGCCGACGACGGCGACCGACTCGCCGTCCACCGCGAACTCCTCGGTGAGCGCGTCGCTCAACGCCACCATGCCGGCCGCGTTGTGCGCGCCGTCGACGAGCAGGAGTGGGCGCCGACCCAGCACCTCGAGGCGGCCCGGCACGCGCACCGCGGCGAACGCCTCCTCGACGACCTGGGGCGCCAGGGGCTCGCCGAAGAATGCCTCCGCCGCGGCGAGCGCCACCGCGGCGTTGCGCCCCTGGTGGGCGCCGTGCAACGGGATGAGGACGTCCTCGTAGCGCCCGCCCGGCGTCCACAGCGTCACCAGCCGTCCACCGACCGCGACCTGGTTCGACGCGCACCCGAAGTCCTGTTCGGCCACCCAGAGCGAGGCGGCGCCCACCTCGTCGGCCCGCTGGCGCACGATCTGGAGGAGCTCGGGGGCCAGCTCCCCCACCACGGCCCGGCTCCCCTCCTTGATGATCCCGGCCTTGTCCGTCGCGATGCCCTCGAGGGTCGGCCCGAGGACGTCGGTGTGGTCGAAGCTGACGTTGGTCAGGACGGCGACATCACCGTGGACGACGTTGGTGCAGTCCCACGTCCCGCCCAGGCCCACCTCGATGACCATGGCGTCGACGGCCTCGAGGGCGAACCAGGACAGTGCAGCCGCCGTGAGCAACTCGAAACGCGTGGGCCGCTGTTCGAGGAGCGACTCGAGGAGTGCCAGCTCGCTCAGGACCTCCGCCAGCGCGGCGTCGTCGATCGCCTCGCCGTTGCGCGCCAGTCGCTCACCGACGGAGTGCAGGTTCGGACTGGTGTACGTGCCGACGCTGAGACCCTTGGCCAGGAGCAGCATCGTGACCATCGCCGAGGTCGACCCCTTGCCGTTGGTCCCGGTGACGTGCACCGACGGTATCGACTCCTGCGGCTCGCCGAGGAGCCCGGTGAGCGCCCACATGGGGTCGAGCGACGGCAGGGAGCGCCGGCGCGGCATGTGCGCCTCGAAGTCGATGTGGGCGTCGAGCCACGCCAGCGCGTCGTCGACGCCTTCGAAGGGCAGGGAGTCCGGCGGCTCCACCGCGACCGGTTCCTGATCGCGCCTGTGGTCCGGCGCCGTCAGGATGCGGCGCGGCGGGAGCGCGTCGCCTTGACCGGCGTGCCCCCGAGCGGCACGAGCGTCGGCGCGACCCGGTCCAACACGACGGAGCGGTCCACCACGCACTTGCCCACGTCGGTGCGGCTCGGCAGGTCGTACATGACGTCGAGCAGCACCTCTTCGAGGATGGCGCGCAGGCCGCGGGCGCCGGTGCCGCGCAGCAGCGCCTGCTCGGCGACCGCCTCGAGCGCGTCCGGCGTGAACTCGAGCTCGACGTTGTCCAGCGCGAATACCCGCTCGTACTGCTTGGTCAGCGCGTTCTTCGGCTCGACGAGGATCTGCACCAGCGCGTCCTTGAACAACGGCGACACCGCGCTCACGACGGGCAGGCGGCCGATGAACTCGGGGATCAGCCCGAACTTGATGAGGTCCTCGGGCAGCACGTGGCGCAGGATCTCGCCGTCGTCGCGGTCCTTGCGGTGCACCTCGGCACGGAACCCGATGCCGCGCTTGCCGATGCGGCTCTCGATCAGCTTGTCCAGCCCGGCGAACGCACCTCCGCAGATGAAGAGGATGTTCGTCGTGTCGATCTGGATGAACTCCTGGTGCGGGTGCTTGCGCCCACCCTGGGGCGGCACCGAGGCGGTGGTGCCCTCGAGGATCTTGAGGAGGGCCTGCTGCACACCCTCGCCCGAGACGTCACGCGTGATGGACGGGTTCTCGCTCTTGCGGGCGATCTTGTCGATCTCGTCGATGTAGATGATCCCGGTCTCGGCGCGCTTCACGTCGTAGTCCGCGGCCTGGATCAGCTTGAGGAGGATGTTCTCGACGTCCTCACCCACGTAGCCCGCCTCGGTCAGCGCCGTGGCGTCGGCGATGGCGAAGGGCACGTTGAGCATGCGCGCCAGCGTCTGGGCCAGCAGCGTCTTGCCGCACCCGGTCGGGCCCAGCAGGAGGATGTTCGACTTCGAGAGCTCGATGCCGTCTTCGGCCACCGGCGGCCCGGCTTGCACGCGCTTGTAGTGGTTGTAGACCGCGACCGACAGGATCTTCTTGGCGTACTCCTGCCCGACGACGTAGTCGTTCAGGAAGTCGAAGATCTCACGGGGCTTGGGGAGGTCCTCGAAGCTGAGCTCCGTGGACTCGTCACGCTCCTCCGCGATGATGTCGTTGCACAGGTCGATGCACTCGTCGCAGATGTAGACACCCGGACCGGCAATCAGCTTCTTGACCTGCTTCTGCGTCTTGCCGCAGAAGCTGCACTTGACGAGGTCCCCGCCCTCACCGAACTTGGCCACCCTTAGCTTCTCCCGTCCGTCCGAACTCTGTCCGACTGGTCCTACGAGGCTACGGCGCCGATGGCCTCGAGGGGGGCAATCGTGCGGGCCGTGATCACTTCGTCGATCACGCCGTACGTCACCGCCTCTTCGGCCGTCATGATGAAGTCACGGTCCGTGTCCTGGGCCACCTTCTCCTGCGTCTGGCCCGTGTCCTCGGCCAGCATGCCCGACAGCAGGTCGCGCATGCGGAGGATCTCCTTGGCCTGCAGCTCGATGTCGCTCGCCTGGCCCTCGACCCCGCCCCACGGCTGGTGCAAGAGGATGCGCGCGTGCGGCAGTGCGAAGCGCTTGCCCTTGGCGCCGGCCGCCAGCAGCACGGCCGCGGCGGACGCCGCCTGGCCGAAGCAGAACGTCGAGACGTCGGCCTTGATGAACTTCAGCGTGTCGTAGATGGCGAAGAGCGCCGTGATCTCGCCGCCGGGCGAGTTGATGTAGAGGTGGATGTCCTTGTCCGGCTCCTCGGACTCGAGGAACAACATCTGCGCGCACACGAGGTTGGCGACGGTGTCGTTGACCGGCGTGCCCAAGAAGATGATCCGCTCGCGGAGCAGACGCGAATAGAGGTCGTACTGCCGTTCGCCCCGGTTGGTCGACTCGACCACCCAAGGCACGCTGTAGTTGTAGGCCTCCAGGCGACTAGCCATCCTCTGCATCCTCACTCGTGTCTTCGTCCTGCTCGGCTTGCTCGACTTCGTCGTCCCCCGCAGCGTCCACTTTGAGTTCGTCCCGGGAGATCGGGTTGCCCTCTTCGTCGACGAGGTCCACGTGGTCCAGCAGCCACTCCAGCGCCTTGCCCTTGCGCAGCTCCGAGCGTACCGCGCCGGTCCGCCCGGCCGTGTCGAGTCGCTGGCGGAGGTCGGCCGGGGTCGTGTCCATGCTCTCCGCCATGGTGGCAATCTCGGCATCGAGGTCCTCTTCGCTGAGCGGAAGTTCCTCGGCCTCCGCCAGGGCGCGCAGCGCCAGGTCCGCCTTGACCGACGAGTCCGCGTCGACCCGGACCGCGGCCAGCAATTCGTCGGGCGAGGTGCCGGTGGCCTGGAAGTACTCGGCCAACCCGAGCTTCTGCGCCTCGAGGCGGTGCTGCAGGTCGTGCAACCGCTCGTTGACCTCGGCGTCCACCAGGACCTCGGGCACGTCCTCCTCGGCGACGAGGCCGCTCAGGGCCTCGAGCGCCTTCTGGCGCAGCGCCATCTGCGTCTGGACGAGCTTCACGCGGCGGATCCGCTCCTCGATGTCGTCGCGCAGCTCGGCCATCGTCTCGAACTCCGAGCTCTCGGCGGCCCACTCGTCGGTCTCGGCGGGCAGCTTCTTGACCTTGACCTCTTTGACCAGCGCGCGGAACGCGATCCGCTCCTCGGGGCTCTCCGGGTTGGCCGAGTCGAAGGCGATGATGGCGCCGGCTTTCGCGCCGTGCAGTTCGGCGTCGAGCTCGGGCACCACCGTGCCACTGCCGACCTCGTAGAGGTAGTCGTCGACGCCGACGACCTCGGCACCCGACGCATCGTTGCCATGGAGGTCGATCGTCACGAGGTCACCGTCGATGGCGGGCCGGTCCACCACGTCGAGCTCGGCGTCGTTCTCGCGGAGCCGGTCGATCTGACGCTGCACCTCTTCGTCGGTGACGGCGAGGCTCGGCAACGTGACCTGGAGGCCGTCGTAGCCCGGGATGGCGACGAGCGGGCGGACCTGGACCACGGCGTCGAAGGAGACCGCGCCGCTGTCCTCGCCGGCGGTGATGTCGATGTCCGGTTGCGCGATCGGGTCGAGCTCGGTGTCGACCACGGCGCGCGCGTAGAAGTCCGGCACCGCCTCGCGCAGTGCCTCGGCGCGCAATGCGCCCGCCCCGCCCATGCGCGCCTCGAGCACCTTGCGCGGCACCTTGCCGGGACGGAACCCCGGCACGCGCACCTGGTTCGCCAACGTGCGCACGACGTCGCCCATGGCTCGATCGAACTCGGGCTCGTCGACCTCGACGCTCAGGCGGACGAGGTTCCCCTCCATCGGCTCGGTGGTTGCACGGATCACGAAGCGACAACTCTACCGGTGCGGC
Source organism: uncultured Acidimicrobiaceae bacterium (assembly GCA_963783995.1). Lineage (GTDB taxonomy): Bacteria > Actinomycetota > Acidimicrobiia > Acidimicrobiales > RAAP-2 > Bog-473. The sequence continues at coordinate 924,121 of CAWAPU010000006.1, read as the reverse complement.
CGAGTACCCGACCGCACGGCTCATCCGCCGGGCGACCCGCGCGGCCTCAGAACATGAAGTTCATGGCGCTGAGGACCCGGCGGCCGATGGCCGCGTCGCCCTCCGTCGCCACACCGCCGGCGGCCTCCACCTGTTCCGCCGTGGCCCTCCCGCAGCCGAGGCGGAGGAAGTCGAGGCTCGACAGCGCCACCGTGACCGAGGGCGCGACGTCGTCGTCGGTCTCCCGCGCCCGCTTCCCTTCCACCAGCACGGTGAAGATCCGGGCGTCGTCGCCCGGGCCGGAGACGTCGAAGCGCACCGCGGTGGCGTCGGGGCAGCCCGCCTGCTTGCCGACCACGAAGGGCATGGCGCCCTGCACCCGGTCCAGCGAGATGACCGACGCCCGGTTCCCGCTGCCGCCCGGACGGTCGAGGGCGCGCCGGGCGTCCTGTTCGTGCACCCAGCAGTCGAAGACGCGCACCTCCATGAACACCGCGTAGGGGACCTGGCCCACCGGGCTGAACCCCACGACGGCCCACTCCTCTTCCGTCCGCTCCCCCAGCTGGGCGAGCCGGGTGCGGGTGACGTCGACGAACTCGGCGCGGACGGCCGGTCCCTCGAGCGGGCGTCGCACGGCGATCCACGGCTCGTTCATGGAGGCGAAGTCGTTCTTGACGTGGTCGCCCAGCGGGCCGTCCCACGCAGGCGGTGCGTCGCCGAGAATCGAGCGCTCGATCCCGATCAGGTGTGACAGCTGGTCCTTGACGTCCCAGCCCGGGCACTCGGTCGGCCGGGCCCACTCCGTCGACGACAGCTCGGAAGTGACCTCGGCGAGGCCCTCCCAGGTCTCCCGGAGGCCCTCCGTCGCCACCAGCCCCCGTTGCCGCCAACCACCGCCCTGACCTGCACCGTTGTCCGTCACCAGGCCGACCCTACCGGGCATGGGCGGCCCGGTGCGGGCCCCGCTCGTGTGACCATCCCCCCTTTTTTGTAACCCTCCCGCTACGTTCGACAGCCGTCCAGGGCCATCACCGACCAAATAAGGAGTGGAGTTGCCATGGCGAGTTACGAGGGTTACTGCGTGAAGTGCCGTGAAAAGCGAGAGTTCGACGGACAGGAAGTCGAGCTTGCCAACGGCCGACGTGCCGCCCAGGGAACCTGCCCGGTGTGCGGCACGAAGATGAACCGCATCCTGGGCAAGGCCAAGGTCTGAACCCAGCGCTTCGAGGGGGAGCCACGCCGCGGCGAGCGCGCCGCCGTCCGGCGTGAAACGATGCGGAGCGTGTACGACCTGATCATCAAGGGTGGGACGCTCGTCGACGGGACGGGCGCTCCGCCGCAGGTGGCGGACGTCGCGGTCGAAGACGGCCGCATCACCGACGTGGGGCAGATCTCGGGCGGCGGTGCCCGGACCATCGATGCCGACGGCCTGCTGGTCACGCCCGGCTGGGTCGACATCCACACGCACTACGACGGCCAGGCCACGTGGGACCCCGAGCTGGCGCCCTCGTCGTGGCACGGGGTGACCACGCTCGTCATGGGCAATTGCGGCGTCGGCTTCGCGCCCGCCGCGCCCGACCGCCACGAGTGGCTGATCGGCCTCATGGAGGGCGTCGAGGACATCCCGGGCACCGCGCTGGCCGAGGGGATCGAGTGGGAGTGGGAGACGTTCCCCGAGTATCTCGACGCGCTCGAGCGGCGGCGCTGGACGGTCGACGTCGGGACCCAGGTGCCCCACGGGGCCGTGCGGGCGTACGTCATGGGCGACCGGGGGGCCAAAAACGAGGCGGCCAAGCCGGAGGACATCGAGGCGATGCGGGCGATCGTGCTCGAGGCGCTCCGGGCGGGCGCGCTCGGGTTCTCGACGTCGCGGACGCTCGGGCACCGGGCCGTCGACGGCGAGGTGGTGCCGGGGACGTACGCCGCCGAAGACGAACTGTTCGGCATCGGGCGCGCGCTGGCCGAGGCACAGACCGGCGTCTTCGAGCTGGCGCCGTTCGGCGTCGCCAACGAGCACCTGGACGACCCGTGGCAGGAGGTCGACTGGATGCGCCGGCTCTCCGCCGCGATCTCCCGTCCGGTCTCGTTCGCGCTCCTCCAGGTCGACGAGGACCCCGAGATGTGGCGCAAGCAACTGGCCGCGTCGCTCGAGGCGTGCGCCGAGGGCGCCGAGCTCTACCCGCAGATCGCCGGGCGGGCGACCGGGTTGTTGACGGGGCACTTCGCCACGTACTGCCTGTTCTCCGAGATCCCGGCGTACGTGGACCTGCGCAAGCGGCATCTGGGCGCCGACGAGTTCGCGGCGGCGCTGGCAGACCCGGAGATCCGCCGCTCGATCGTGTCGTGGACGCCGCCGTCGCCGGCCGTCGCGGAGTCGATGGAGAAGGCGTACGGGCGCACGTACGTGCTCGGCGACCCGCCCGACTACGAGCCGGGCCCGGAGCGCTCGCTGGCGGGCCTGGCGGCGGCCCAAGGCGTGTCGCCGCTCGAGGTGGCCTACGACGAGATGGCGCGTGAGGGCGGCACGGGCTGCTCTACCTGCCGATCCTGAACTACTCGAGCGGGGACCTCGACCACGTCTACGACATGCTGCAGCACCCGCGGGGCCTGCTCGGGCTGTCCGACGGCGGCGCCCACACCGGGACGATCTGCGACGGGTCGATGCCCACGTTCATGCTCACGCACTGGACGCGGCGACCGTGCGCGCGGTGCCACGCTGCCGCTCGAGTACGTCGTGAAGAAGCAGACGCACGACACGGCGCGGCTGTACGGGCTGTCGGACCGCGGCACGGTCGAGCCCGGGGCGCTGGCCGACTTCAACGTCATCGACTACGACGCGCTGGCAGACTCGCGCCGCCGTACGTCGTCAACGACCTCCCGGCCGGGGGCCGCCGCCTGCTCCAGCGGGCCACGGGCTACGCCATGACGATCAAGAACGGCGTCGTGACCTTCGACGACGGCGAGCCGACCGGGGAGCTGCCCGGTCGTTTGCTCCGCGGGGCGCGCGCTGCTAGGCGCACGGACGCGGTTCGGCCGCCCGGTAGACCGCAACGGGTATGGAGGCGCCGCTCACCCAGTACGCGGTGCGCGACGGCGTGCACATCGGCTTCCAGGTCTGGGGGCCGGGCGCGGCGGCCGGGACGCCGCCGGTCGACGTGCTCGAGTTCAACAGCGGGCTCATGATCAGCATCGACGAGACCGTCGACGAGCCCAACTGGCTGCGCTACACCGAACGCGTCGCCGCGTTCGGCCGCCTGATCCGCTTCGACGCCGGCGGGCTCGGGCTGTCGGATCCGCTCCCCTCGAGTGTGCCGCCCTCGATCGAGGGCTGGGCGCGCGACGCGCTGGCGGTCATGGACGCGGCGGGCAGCGAGCGGGCCGTGGTCCTCGCCTCGTGCGGCGGTGCCATGGCGGCGCTGTGGCTGGCGGCCACGCACCCCGACCGGGTCACCTCGCTCGTCATCGTCAACGGCACGGCGCGGGTGGGCGCGGCGGAGGACTACGGCTTCGGCGTGTCCGACGAGGAGCTGGAGAGCGCGGTCACTATCGAGGTGCCGATGGTCGAGGGCGACGTGCCCCAGGACATCGCCATCTTCGCCCCGAGCCTGGCGCACCGGGTCGGCTTCCGGGAGTGGTGGGGGCGGGCGGCCCGGCGCGGCGCCAGCCCGGCGACGGCGGCGGCCTTCAACCTCGTCACGTTCTCGGCCGACCTGCGCTGGTGCCTGCCCTCGATCGAATGCCCGGCGCTGGTCTTCGCCCGGGCCGACACCTACGCGACCTTGAGCACACACGGCCGCTACCTGGCCGAACACATCGCAGGGGCGCGCCTCGTCACGATCACGGGTCCCGACCTCATCCCCTGGGCGGGCGAGTTCGACTCCATCGTCGACGACATGGAGGAGTTCGTGACCGGCGCCCGGGGCGATCACGCCGCCACGCGGATGCTGGCGACCGTGCTCTTCACCGACATCGTGGACTCGACCGTTCGCACGGCCGAGTTGGGCGACCGCCGCTGGCGCGCCGTGCTCGACGAGTTCGAGATGAACACACGGCGCCTGCTGGCCCGCCACGAGGGCGTGTTGGTGAAGACGACGGGCGACGGCATCTTGGCCCGGTTCAGCGCACCGGCGGCCGGGGTGCGCGCTGCGGTGTCCATGGTCGAGGCGGCGCGCAACTCGAGCCTGGAGCTGCGCGCCGGCCTGCACGCCGGCGAGGTCGAGCTGCGCGGCGACGACATCGGCGGCCTGGCCGTGCACATCGCGTCGCGGGTGAGCGCGCTGGCGGCGGCGGGCGAGGTGCTGGTCACCGGCACGGTGCGCGACCTCGTCGTCGGGTCGGGCATCGTGTTCGACGACCGAGGCCGCCACAACCTCAAGGGCGTGCCCGACGAGTGGCAGGTGCTGGCGGTGGAGCGGGCCTGACGCAGGGCCGGCTGGCCGAGGGTCGGTGAGCACCCCCGGATCGGTGGTCGGGATGCGGGGATTTGAACCCCGGACCTCCTGCTCCCAAAGCAGGCGCGCTGCCAAGCTGCGCCACATCCCGTTGGGCCTGATGTTACTCGTTGACCAGGTGTTTCTCAGACCTGTCGATGCGCCGGCGCGGCGAGGCCTCCTCGGGTGGCCAGGCCCCCGCCGCAACGGGTGGCGGCGCATCGGTCCCCGGTCGCAGCGCCGTGGCGGCACCGGCCATTCCCGCGACCAGACCCCCCATGAGGGCGATCGTCGGGAGGTGCCAATCGAAGTCGACGGCGCCGCACACGGCGAAGGTGATGAGAGCGCCGAGGGCGCATGACGTGGCGACGTCCGTCCTGCGCACGCTCTTGGCGACTGCGACGACGACCACCACCAAGAGGAGGAGGCCGATCACTCCGGCGTCTACGGCGACCTGCAGATACTCGTTGTGCGCGTAGTGGGCGAACGAGCCGTTGGTCCCCAGCAAGCGGAATGAGCCGGTCGGGTCCGACTCCGAACCAGGGGGCGCGCAGGAACTGGTGGTAGGCCGACGACCACTCGGGATTGCGATCGAAGAGCGAAGCGGACGTAAAGAGACGCCTCGCCGCCGCGGTGTGCAACGCCACCGCGGCGAGGCCGGCCAGGACGAGGCCGCCAGCCACCACCAGGAGCAACCGCCGGCGCGTCGCCCACACGGCAGGGATGGGTCCAAGCGCCACGCTGACGCCGACCACCACCAGCAGAACGACGGCGACGATCGGCTCGGGCTTCGTGCTCGGCGACGTCGCGACGGCGACGACTCCCGCGACGGCTCCGCATGCCATCGGGACCCACATCACCTTGTACCGGGCGAGCGGCACGAAGAGCATCCCGCACACGGCGCCAAGGAGGGCACCCCGGCTCTGCGTCGCCAGCAGACCCGCCACGCACACGCACACGAGGCCGCGGGAGTACCACCATCTCTCGTTGAGCCCCAGCGCGACGAGGAGGGACATCGCCAGGATGAGGCCTGCGGCGTTGGAGTACGTCACGGTGCTGGCGAGGCGCCAGAGGTTCTGGTCCGGGATGGCCAACGGGGACGTCCGCAGGGTGATGCCGGTGAAGCCCGCCAGGGCTTCGAAAGCTCCGACCGAGGCCAGGACGACGGCGGCGACCTGCCTCTGCTTCGACGTCAGGGGCCGCACCGCGGCGAAGGCGGCTCCGAATCCGACGGCGGACGCTCCGAAGGGGAAGAACGAAAGTGGGCGACCCGTCGCTGCGGCGCGCACGAACCACCAGGCGCCGAGTGCGATGGAGGAGGCCAGCACGGCTGTGGTCGCGCGATCGACCCGTCCTCGGCCTGCCACCAAGAGGAGGAGGACCAGCGAACCGGCGCCGATGACCTCCGCACTGTGCAGCCAGAAGCCACCTTTGGTCAGCGCGCTGACCACGATCAGCCCGGCCGCGCACGCGGGTGCGGCCCACACACGAGAGGTCAGGGGGCGGGCCGCCTCGACGAGCGCCTGGAGGGGATCCTCCCCATTGGGGGCGGCTATCACGTCGCCTGCGGTTCCAAGCCAGCCAGTGTGACGTCAGCTCTTTCATCGGGCAACCAACGTGGCTGCGGCACCCTCGCTAACATGCCGCCCGTGCCGAAAGAGAAGACACCGGCCCAACACATCGACGCACGGATCAAGGAGCTCGGCGACTGGCGGGGCGAGACGCTGGCGCGCCTGCGGGCCCTGATCAAAGAAGTCGACCCCGACGTCGTCGAGGAGTGGAAGTGGCGGGGCGTGCCCACCTGGTACCACGACGGGATCATCTGTACGGGTGAGACCTACAAGAGCAGTGTGAAGGCGACCTTTGCGAAGGGCGCATCGCTGAAGGACCCGTCGCACCTCTTCACCTCGAGCCTGGAGGGCAACGTGCGCCGCGCCATCGACTTCCACGAGGGCGAGAAGATCAACGAGAAGGCGCTCAAGACGCTCATCCGCGCCGCGGTGGCGCTGAACACATCCAACGCCAAGAAGTAGTCGTTCGCGTCCCTGATCGTCGAGGCCTATCAGCGCCTCGCAGGGCACCCTGGACCAGAATGCAACGGTGAGCGCAGTGGAGGAGGGGAACGGGGCGAAGTCGGGCGGGAGCATCGTCCTGCTGACGCTGGCGTCGGCGCAGTTCCTCATGGCCCTCGACAGCTCGGTCATGAACGTGTCCATCGCCACCGTGGCGAAGGACGTGGGTACCACGGTCACCGGCATCCAGGTGGCCATCACGCTCTACACGTTGGTCATGGCCGCCTTCATGATCACCGGCGGCAAGATCGGTCAGATCCTCGGCCGCAAACGCGCCTTCGTCATCGGCTGCGTGATCTACGGATGCGGGTCGGGCATGACCGCACTGGCCCCGACCCTCACTTTTCTCATCATCGGCTGGTCGGTGCTCGAGGGTCTCGGCGCCGCCCTCATCCTGCCGGCGGTGGTCGCACTGGTGGCCACGAACTTCGGGCCCTCCGAACGCCCGCGGCGCGTACGGGCTCGTCATCTCCGCCGCCGCCATCGCCGTCGCACTCGGGCCCTTGATCGGCGGGCTGTTCACCACGTACGCGAGCTGGCGCTGGGTCTTCGCCGGTGAGGTGCTCTTCGTCCTCGTGATCCTGGCGCTGTCTCGGCGCATGGCCGACAGCCCGGCCGAGCGCGGCGTCAAGCTCGACCTCGTCGGCACGTTCCTCTCGGCAGTCGGATTGGCGATGATCGTCTTCGGCATCATCCGCGCCGGCACGTGGGGCTTCGTGCAGCCCAAGCCGGAAGCGCCCCAGTGGCTCGGCGCCTCGCCCGTCATCTGGCTCCTCCTCGGGGGAGCCGGCGTGCTCACCCTCTTCTTGCTCTGGGAGAACTGGCGCTTGCACCGTGGCCGCGCGGTGCTGATCCGGCCGAGCATGCTGCGCGTGCGCGGCCTTCAGGCCGGGCTGACCTCGTTCTTCTTCCAGTACCTCCTGCAATCGGGCCTCTTCTTCGTCATCCCGTTGTTCCTTTCGGTCGCGCTCGGGCTCTCCGCCGTGGCGACCGGCGTCCGGCTGCTCCCGCTCTCGATCACGCTGCTCGCCGCCGCGGTGGGCGTCCCCCGTCTTTTCCGCTCGGCGTCGCCGCGACGCGTCGTGCGCGTCGGCTTCGCGATGATCACCTTGGGCATCGTGATCCTGATCATGGCGCTCGACGCCGGCGCGGGGCCCGACATCGTCACCTGGCCCCTCCTGTTGATCGGACTGGGCGTGGGGAGCCTGGCCTCCCAGCTCGGGAGTGTCACCGTCTCGTCGCTGCCCACGTCGGAGAGCGGGGAGGTCGGCGGGATCCAGAACACGGTGACCAACCTGGGCGCCTCGATAGGCACCGCACTGGCGGGGACCGTCCTGGTCGCCGTGTTGACGACGACGTTCCTCGGCGCCGTCTCGAGCGACCCCGCGGTGCCCCAGGCGATGGCGTCGCAGGCACAGGTGGAGCTCTCGGCCGGCATCCCGTTCGTGAGCGACGCCGACCTCGGTGCGACGCTGGAAAAGGCCGGGGTGCCCTCCGGCACGGCCCAGGCCATCGTGGACGACAACGCATCGGCCCGTATCAACGGCCTGCGCGCCGCACTGGCCGTGCTGGCGTTCATGGCCCTGCTCGGCCTTGCCATGACGAACCGGCTCCCCACGGTGCAGCCGGCGGGCGAAGAGGGTCAAGAAGACGAAGCGGCCGAAGCGGCCGATGAGGCCGATGACGAAGGGGCCGAGGACGTGGACGGTGCCGGCGAGCCCAGAGCAGGACCGTCGAGCGGAGAGGGCCTCAGTCCCGCCGCAGGGTGACGCTGCACCACGTGCGCTTGCGGCACGACGGACACGTCATCCGGTGGTCGAAGCGGCCCCGAGGCAGCCAGACGCCCATTGGGAACTGAAAGATCAACAGGTCGAGCACGCCCACGTGTGTGGTCTGCGCACAGTCCTGGCAGACCACAGTGATCGATCCGCGCTCGGCCAAGGGGTTGCCCGAGCTGTTGACCAGCTGTCGGGTTCGGGTCGCGCCCCCGAGAACAGGGCGCGCTTGCCGACCGGCAACGCGACGGTCGTGCCCGCCCCCGCCGCTTCGGATCCCGAGTCGGCCGCGGACGGCACCCAGAAGAGCGCCCTCTTGCCGAGCGGATCGGGCGACCGGTCCCGCGAGCGGTCCGGCACGTCAGGCACTCTGCATGGCGTCGTAGACGCTCGTGGAGAGCGCGCGATAGGCGATGGCTCCCGGCGACGTCGGCACGTGTTGCAGCACCGACCGGCCCAGGCCGGGTGCCTCGGCGAAGCGAATCGACTTGGGCACGGGCGGCTCGAACAGCGGGAGCCCGTAGCGTTCCTCGACCTCGGAGAGGACCTGGCGCGAGTGCGTCGTCCGGCTGTCGAACATCGTGGGGATGACGCCGAGGACGCGGAGCTTCTCGTTGGCGAACTGGCGCACGTCCTCCACCGTCTCGAGCAACTGGCCGACGCCGCGGTGGCTGAGCGCCTCGCACTGCAACGGCACGATGACCGCCTCGGCCGCGGTGAGGCCGTTGATCGTGAGCACGCCGAGCGACGGTGGGCAGTCGATCAGCACGGCGTCGTAGTCGTGGACGACCGGCATGAGTGCCCGGGCGAGCACGTGCTCGCGACCGGTCCGGCTGAGCAGGTGCACCTCCGCGCCGGCCAGGTCAATCGTCGCGGGGACGAGGTCGAGCGTCCCCTCGATCCCCGGCACCCGCTGCACCACGTCGGCCAACCGCTCGCGCCGCACGAGGACGTCGTGCAGCGAGGTGCCGAGGTCGTCGGGGTCGAAGCCCAACGAATAGGTGAGGCAGGCCTGCGGATCGAGGTCGACCACGAGGGTGCGGCGACCCTGTTCGGCCATTGCGACCCCGAGGCACTGCACGGTCGTCGTCTTGGCCACGCCGCCCTTCTGATTGGCGACGGCGATGACCTTGACCATCGTCCGAGTCTAGGACCGCCCATCCCGCGCCGGAGGCGACGACGCTCACCCCGGTGTACCCGGGCCAGGGGTCGCCGGTCAGCGGTAGGCGGCCTCCTCGTAGGCGACGTCGAGGACGAGGTTACCGAGCGCAAGGTTCACGTCGTAGACGTGATAGCCCCATTGCGGGCCCTCACTCGGGAGCGGCGTCCGCAGGTCGCGCGACGACGTGGGCTCGACCTGGAGCCACGTGGCGGTCCCGGCGTGCATGCACTGCGCCGAGTACTGGTCGGGGAACGTCACCCACGGGGTCGTGACGCTGCGCACCTTTTCCAGCAAGTTCGGGTACATGGACACGAGGTCCCCGGGGGCGGACGAAAAGGTCACGGGGTTGACGCAGGCGACCTGCTGGCCGGCGGATGGTTGCGCCGTGACGACGCTGATGCCCTGGCCCGCCCGGCCCACCACGGCGTCGGAACCCGGCTCGGACGGGAAGCTGGAGTAGGCGATGACGCAGCCGGTCTGCGACGGCGACGCACAGGTCCGGAGGTGCTTGAAGCTGGCGCCGACGGCGCGACCGTTCGGGACCTGGACGTTGCCCCCGAGCAGGATCGCCGACACCAGGCGCTTGCGCAGCTGCGGCGACGGGTCGACCTGCGTCCGCAGCAGCCTGATCAGCAGGGCGGCGCCCTGCGAGTCCCCGATGAAGATCACGGGGCGACCGTGGTTGTCGTGGGACAGGTAGTCCTTCCATCCGCTCAGCAAGCTGTCGTAGGCGGTGTCGATCACCTGTGACGTGAACGCCTCTCCGTCGTCGAGCGCCGCGCTGGTCGCTTGGCGATACATCGGGGCCCAGATGTTGCAGACCGAGGAGAACTGGGCGATCTCGTCCTCCGCGATCTGGGTCTCCTGAGATTGGACCGCCAGATCGGAGTTGAGGCTCGACTCCGCCGACACCGTGGGATACACGTAGAAGCAGTCGTACTTCGCGGCCTTCGTGCTCTGCGTCGTCGAGAAGGCGCTCGTAGCGCCGGTCGCCGTTACGGTAGTGGCGGCGCGGCTGCTGGCACACGGGTCGGACGACTGCCCGGGGCGGCACAACCAGACCGTGTGCGCCATCGACTGCAAGGGACGCACGCCGGCCGCCGCCGGCGTCGAGCTCATGGGCAGCAGGGCCGGCCCCACGATCGAGAGCACCGCGACGACAGCCAGCGTGCCGATGGACCCCGGGCGGTGCTGACGCACGCCTGCGATCCCGATGGCTGTGGTCATTCCTGCCTTTCTCCGAGTGCCCGCGCACCCCCCGAGCCGAATCAGCGTCAGGTTAGGAGCTGATCCTGCTGAAAATCGGGCACCGGTGGGCGGCACGTCGGCCGGCACCGCCCCGCGTGCACCGGGGTCTCTCCTCCGGCGCCTAGGGTCGGGGTTGGAGCCGAGCAGTGATGCCGGCCGTTCGCCACCCCGTCACCGCTCCTCCCTACTCGCACGGAAAGAAGGGCTGGACGGTGGCTGTACCACGACTCAATCAGAAGGTCGTGGTCGGTGCCGTCTTCGTGTCGGCGATGTTCATGAACATCATGGACATCACCATCGTGAACGTGGCTCTGCCCACGATCGGGCGTGACTTCAACATTGCGCCGACGGCCGTCGACGGCATCGTCATCGCCTACCTGGTGAGCCTGGCCGTCTTCATCCCCGCCTCGGGGTGGCTGGGCGACCGCTTCGGCGGCAAACGGGTGCTGCTCGTCGCCATCGTCGTCTTCACCCTCGGATCGGTGCTCTGTGGGCTGGCGCAGAACATCACCCAGCTCGTCGTGTTCCGGATCATCCAGGGCGCCGGTGGCGGGATGATGGCGCCGGTCGGCATGGCGATGCTCTACCGGGTCTTCCCACCGGCCGAGCGCGTCCGCGCCGCCAGCATCCTCACGGTGCCGACCACCCTCGCGCCTGCGATCGGACCGGTGCTCGGCGGGTTCCTGGTCACCGACCTCAGCTGGCGGTGGGTCTTCTTCGTCAACCTGCCGATCGGGGTCTTGGCGGTGACGTTCGGGGCGCTCTTCCTCGAGCGCCTGGGCACCACCGACGCTGGTCGCTTCGACGTCCCGGGCTTCGTCCTCGGCGGTGCGGGTCTCGGCCTCCTCATGTACGGCGTGTCGGAGGGACCGCTCCAGTCGTGGTCGTCCACCACCGTCGTCGTGTCGTGCGTGGTCGGCACGGCGTTGCTCGTTGCCTTCACGTTCGTCGAGCTCCGCGCCGGCGACCCCTGGTCGACCTGCGCCTGCTGTCGGGCCGGTTGTTCCGGTCGACGAACGTCATCATGTTCGTCTCCGCCGCCGCGTTCTTGGGGACGCTGTACCTGATCCCTCTCTACTTCCAGGACGCACGCGGGCTGACCCCGCTCCAGTCGGGGCTCTCGACCTTCCCCGAGGCCTTCGGCGTCATGATCGGCGCGCAGTTCGCCAGCCGCCTCATCTATCCGCGCATCGGCCCGCGCCGGCACATCACCGGCGGGCTCTTGGGGCTCGCGGCATCGATGTTGGTGCTGACGCAGGTCACCCTGACCACGAACCTCTGGCTGATCAGGGGCCTGATGTTCGTGCTCGGGTTGACGATCGCTCAGGTGATGGTGCCCAACCAGGCCGCGTCGTTCGCCATGATCTCGGGTGACTCCATGGGCCGGGCCTCCACGTTCTTCAACACCATGCGCCAGGTCGGCAGCGCCACGGGCGTCGCCATCCTCTCGACGGTCCTGATCGGCGTGGGGTCCGTGAAGGGCTCGGGCGCGACGGCTTCGCCCGACCTGAGCGCCTACCACTACGCGTTCTTGGCCGCGGCGGCCTTCGCCCTCGTCGGCGTGTTCTTCTCGCTCTCCATCCACGACAGCGACGCCGCGGAGACGATCGTGCGGCGGCACAAGCGAGTGCGACCCGCGGCGGAAGGGCCCGTCCCCGTCACCGTCCCCGAAGGCAGCGTGGCGTGACACGGCCGGCCGTCTGCGTGTTCTGTGGCTCGAGCCCCGGGTCCAGCCCGGCGTTCGCCCAGGCCGCCGCGGCGGTCGGGCGCGGCCTGGCCGCCCGCGGTGTCGGACTCGTCTACGGGGGCGCCTCCGTCGGGCTCATGGGCGTCGTGGCCGACGCCGCGATCGCTTCGGGCGGGCGGGCGACCGGCGTCATCACCGAGTCGCTCGCCGGGCACGAGATCGCGCACCATGCCCTCAGCGACCTCCACGTCGTGGCGACGATGCACGAACGCAAGGCGCTGATGTCCTCGCTCTCCGACGCGTTCGTCATGCTGCCCGGCGGGTTCGGGACCTACGAGGAATTCATGGAGTCCGTCACCTGGACCCAGCTCGGCCTGCACGACAAACGGTGCGGCATCTTGAACGTCGACGGGTTCTTCGACGACCTGCTCAGTTTCATCGGCCACGCCGTGGCGCAGGGGTTCATCAAGGCACCGCAGGTGGAAGGACTGGTCGTCACGAACGACGCGGACGAGTTGCTCGACGCGCTGGCCGGACCGGTCCCCGGTCAGGTCGTCGCCCTGTAGAGGACCGCCGCCTGAGATCAGCGCGGCCGCGGGACCAACAGCACGTCCCGCAACTCGTCGGTCTCGCCCCAGTCATCGAGCAACTCGGTGACCGACGCGTAGGGCTTCTCGGCACCGCTCTGCTTGTCCAACAGTGAGGGCAGGTACCCCAGGTCCCCGAAATAGCCCAGGTAGTCGGCCACCGACCGGCCCGAGACCCGTTGGAGCATTTCTTCCTTCAGCTCGGTCGTGATGATCGGACGGTCGTGCTCGATGATGCGCGTCGCGCCGGCCACCACGCGTCCCTCTGCGCCCTCCACGTCCATCTTCAGCAAGCCGACGGGTCCGGAGACCAGGTCGTCGAGGCGGAAGGTGGGGACGACGACACCGAAGTGCGACAGCAGATCCCCGTCGTCGATCAGCCCGCCGTTGGAGCCCACGTGGGTGGAGTAGTAGGCCCAGCCCGGTGCGGCGTCGGCCGCCACGGGGAGGAGGTCGACGTTGGAGACCCCGCCCCGCCGCAGCGACGACAACAGGAGCCGGCAGTTCTCCGAGTTCGGCTCGAGCGCGACGACGCGGCCGCTCGGCCCGACGAGCCCGGCCGCGAGGAGCGAGAAGTACCCGAGGTTGGCGCCGACGTCGACGACCGTCATGCCCGGCCGGCAATGGCGCTCGAAGACAGCGGTGAGATGCGGCTCGTAGGCGCCGGACCGCAGCCCGGGCGTCACCGCCGCGTCGGCCGCATCGCACAGGAGCTCCACCTCGCCGACGCGGGACAGAACCGCATCCGCGTCGGTCAACTGCACCGAGAACGCGGTCGGAGCTACCTGATGCTCGATCGACCCGAGCATGCGCCGGATCGTCGAAGGCTGGGTCAGGTCCCCGGATCCGGCGGCGTCGACCTCGGCGCGCAGGTCGTCGGGCAGGTGGGGGTAGAGCAGGTCCACCAGCTGCCCGTACGTCAGCCCACGCTGTGGCATCGTGCCGCCGAGTCGGTGCACGACGCGATCACGCCAGGGTCGCAGCGTGTCCTTCGCCGTGTGCCGCCAGCCTTCGGCCGGACGGTCTTGGTGAGCGCTGCCCATGTGCGGCCAAGGTACCTGCTGGCATGGGCCCCAAGGCGCCCCGGGCAGGATTCGAACCTGCGTGAGATGGATTAGAAGTCCATTGCCTAAGTCCGCTCGGCCACCGGGGCTGGGCCGGCGCGTCGCCGGCACGCACAGCCTGACATAGCTCCCTCGGCGGTCGTGCGCATCCGCCCGAACGCGGGGAACCGCAAGCTGGCACGGCCGCCCGTCGTGCTCTTGCCTCTTGGGCGGTGTGCCACACTTATGCCCCTCGGTGGGCGTAGCTCAGTTGGTTAGAGCGCCAGGTTGTGGTCCTGGAGGTCGGGGGTTCGAGACCCCTCGCTCACCCCGATACGCCGGGGTGTTCTCCGGCAGTGAACGCGCCGTGCGGCGGGGGGAGGTTGGCTGGTGAGTGCTGCGACTGGCAGCCGCACGGTCCTCGTGACCGGCGCGTCGTCGGGCATCGGCGCCGCAGTGGCGCGCCAGCTGGCCGCCCGCGGCGACACGGTGGCGTTGGTGGCGCGACGGGCCGAGCGGCTCGACGAGGTCCTCGCCGCCTGCCGCACCACCTCCCCGCACTCCGAGCGCTGGGCGGCCGACCTGTCCGACCCGACCGCGGCGGCCGACCTGGCGCTCGAGGTCTGGGACCACTACGCCGGGCTCGACGTGGTGATCAACAACGCAGCCGTGCCGATGCGGCGCCACGTGACGCGCCTCACCATGTACGAGGTCGAGCGCACGATGCGCATCAACTACCTCTCCCCCGTCGCCATCTCGCTGGCGGTGCTCCCTCGCATGCTCATGCGCGGAGCGGGGACGATCGTCAACGTGTCGAGCCTGGGCGGCCGCCTCGGGATCACGACCGAAGCGGCCTACTCCGCCTCGAAGTTCGCCCTGGCGGGCTGGAGCGAGTCGATGGCCATCGACCTCGACGGCACGGGCGTGTCGGTCAAGCTGATCCTGCCCGGAGCGATCGACACGGAGATCTGGGACCAGCCGGACAACGATGACCCCTTGTACGACGGACCGAAGGAGTCACCCGAGTCGGTCGCCGGCCCGCTGATCGACGCGATCGACAGCGACCGCTTCGAGCACTACCTGCCCGACATGAAGGCCGTCATCGAGGCCAAGACCGCGGATATCGACGCCTTCATGGTCGGCATGCGCGCCCTGAACAAGCAGGCCGGCTCGTGAAGGCATTGCTCTTCGGGGCGCCGCCCGACGCGGCGGAAGTGCGCCCGACCCCCGAGGACGAGGCGGAGCAGGCCCTCGTGCAGATGCCCTTCGGCCTGCACGAGATCGACGACGCGCGGCCGCTGCATCACGACTGGGTGGTGACCAAGCCCATCCTCTCGGGTATCTGCGGCTCCGACGCCAAGCTGGTGCTGGGCGACTTCAACACCGGAGACATCGACAACCCGATGGCTGCCTTTTCCTCGCTCCCCCACGTCCCCGGCCACGAGGTCGTCGCCGAGGTCGTCGAGCTGGGATCGGCCGCCCGCGGGCTCGACGTCGGCCAGCGGGTGGTCCTGAACCCGTGGCTCACGTGTGCGCCGCGTGGCATCAATCCGGTGTGCCCGCCCTGCCAGGCCGGCGACCTCAGCCTGTGCTGGAGCTTCACCAAGGGCGACCTCGGTCCCGGCGTCCATGTGGGCGTCATCACCGGCGCGCCCGGCGCCTGGGCGGAGCGCATGGCCGCGCACGATTCGATGTTGATCCCGGTGCCCGAGGGCATCTCGAACGAGGCCGCCGTGCTGGCCGACCCGTTCTCCGTCTCCTTCCACGCCATCGTGCGGCACCCGCCACCCCCCGGCGGCCGGGTCCTCGTCTACGGGGCCGGCGCGCTCGGGCTGACCAGCGTCGCCATCCTCACCGCCCTCTACCCGGGGGTCGAGGTCGGCATCGTCGCCCGCTTCGAGGCCCAGGCCGAGATGGCGCGACGCTTCGGCGCATCCGCCGTCTTCGCCCACGAGCCGCGGCTGGCGCTCGTCGAGGAGCTCGCCGCGTGGTCGGGCGCCGTCCTGCACCTGCCGCTCGACGGCCTCCCCGTCACGCACCCCGGCCACATCGACGTCGTCTACGACTCCATCGCCAAGGCGGAGACGCTCGAGGTCGGCGTGCGCGTGCTGGCCGAGCGGGGGCGGCTCGTCTACACCGGTGTGGCGACGCCAGAGCGCTGGGAGTCGACGCCGATCTACTTCAAGGAGATCACGATCGCCGGGTCGAACGCCTTCGGCATGGAGGACTTCGAGGGCACGCGCCGGCACGCCATCGCGCACTACCTCCAATTCGTCGAGGACGGACGGCTCGACATCACGCCCATGCTCACGCATCGCTTCGACCTCGAGGAGTGGTGGCCCGCGCTGAAGGCGATCTCGCGTCAGGACCGCAGCGGCGCCCTCAAGGTGGCTTTCACACCGAACGGATAGGCGCCCGCCCACCGCGGTGGCGCCCGCCACCCGGCCTAGGCGCCGGTGCCGACCTCGCTGAACTTCTCGAAGCGTTCGGCCGCGGCGCGGACCCACTCGGGGTCCGGCTCGATCCGCCGGCCCACGCCGGACCAACGAGCGGAGTCGTCCAAGGACGTCTCGAGCCCTGCCGCCATGCGGGCGAAGTACGCCGCGCCGAGCGCGGCGCCCTCGGGCACGGCGACGGCGTCGACCGGGAGGTTGGTGGCGTCCGCCACCGCCGCCATCCAGGCCGTGACGCGCGAGCCGCCGCCACTCGCCACGATGCGGGTGGCCTTCACGCCGCAGCGCTCCAGCATGCGCCGCACGACAAAGCCGCTCGCCTCGTAGGCCGCCCGCTCCAAGGACTCGGCGCCCGAGCCGATGTCCAGGCCGTAGAGGTTGGAGCGCAGGGTGTGGTCGTCGAACGGTGTCCGCTCGCCGCGCACGTAGGGCAACCAGACCGGGACCCGGCCGGGCTCGCCCAAGCGCGGGTCGAGGCGCTCGCGCTCGGGCCCCGGCTTCGGGGTGCCGCGCAGGAGCCGCCGCGCCCAGTCCACGAACAGCGCGCCCGCGTTCGACGGCCCCCCGATCAGGAACCGGTCGGGCGTGGTGTGCGGGTAGCTGATGAGGCCCGGCGCCACGAGCCACTCGTCGCACACGGCCCACACGATGAGCGTGGCGCCGAAGATCACGAGGACGTCGCCCGGGTGGTTCGCCCCCGCCACGATCTGGTCGCACAGCGCGTCGATCGTGCCGCCGGTGATCACGGCGTCGCTCTCGGGCAGCGTCGCCGCGGCCTGGCCCATCGGCACGACGGCGGGCATCTGCGCCTCACGCACCCCGAGCGAGCCGAGCAGCTCGGCGTTCCAGCGGCCGTGGGTGTGCAGGGCGCCGAGCGACGCCGTGACCCCGGTGTCGATGGCCGGAGTGCCCGAGATCGCGTACGTCGCCACCGCCTGGCACGGCCAGTACCCCCTGGCGTCGGGCACCGCCGCCGCCGCCCAGGCCAAGAACCCCTCGGCGTCGGGCATCGTGCCCGGCAGCAACACGGCGCCGTCGCCGGCGGGAACGGCGGCGCGCCCCTCGCGGTCGCCGTAGAGCAGCCCCGGCAGCTGCGGCACCCCCGCGCGGTTGACGGCGGTGAGCGACGGCACCATGGAGGCGACGGCCACACCGGCCATGCGGTGCGGGCCGTCCTGCAGCTGGGCGGTCACCTCGTCGAAGGCCTTGCGGGGGCCCGACCCGCCAGGCCTTCTTCGCGTCGTGACGCAGGATGTCGGGCTCGGGCGCCACCACGCCGTGGGCCACCCGGCTGCGCGCCACGACGTTCCCGTCCTCGTCCACGGCGAGCGCCTTGACGGACGTGGTGCCCACGTCGACGCCGACGGTGACGGGTCGCGCCGAGGGGCTCACGAATCTGACACGGGTGTCATGGTCAGGTCATTATGGACGACGCCCGCCGGCAAAGGAGAAAAGGACGCATGACACCCTCTCGGGAGAAGGCCCTGGTGACCGCCGCGGTGAGCGGTCCCGGCCTCGACCTGCTGGGACAGCTGGCCGACCTCGTGCTCGACTCGTGGCTCGACCAGCCGACCCTGCGCATCTACAACTCGACGCAGCTGGCCGAGCGGGTGGCGGCCGAGGGCGCCTCGATCGTCATCGTCGAGAGCGACAGCTGCGGGCCCGAGCTCTACGAGCAGCCGATCACCGCGGTCTGCAGCTGCCGGGGCGACCCGACCAACGTCGACGTCCCCGCCGCCACCGCGGCCGGCGTGCCGGTCCTGCGGGCACCCGGCCGCAACGCGGACGCCGTGGCCGAGCTCGCCGTGGCGTTGCTCTTCGCCGCCAGCCGCGGCGTCGTCCCGGCCGACCGTGACGTGCGCGAGGGCGAGATCTACCGCGACGGCAAGATCCCTTACCAGCGCTACCGGGCCTGGGAGCTGGCCGGAAAGACGGTCGGCCTGGTGGGCCTCGGCGCTGTCGGACGCGCCCTACGCTGGCGCCTGCGCGGCCTCGGCATGGACGTGCTGGCCTACGACCCGTACGCACCGGACGCCACGAGCACCCTCGACGACCTCTTCGCCCGCGCCGACATCATCTCCATCCACGCGCCGGTGACCGACGAGACCACCGGGATGATCGACGCCGACGCCTTCGCCAAGATGCGCGACGGCGTCATCTACCTCAACACGGCGCGCGCCAAGATCCACGACACGGACGCCCTCGTCGCCGCCCTGGCGTCGGGCAAGGTCGGCGCCGCGGGCCTCGACCACTTCGAAGGCGAGTTCCTGGCGACGGACCACCCCCTTACGACGTTCCCCCAGGTCGTCCTGACACCGCATATCGGCGGCGCCACGTACGACACGGAGTCGAACCACACCCGCACCATCGCCGAGGACCTGTGCCGGCTGATGGCGGGGGCGCGCCCCCTGCACATCGTGAACCCCGAAGTGCTCGCGGACTGAGCGCGTCCACCCGCGCCTCGGTCCCGCCCGCCTGACATGGCCGCCCGCCAGCCGACGATCGTCGCCACCTCCATCGGCTTCCAGCTCGAGGGGCCCGACCCGACGAACCTGCGCCCGGGGCCGTCGTACCGCCTGGCCGCCGACCTGGCGCGGGCGGGCGAGCACCCCAAGCTCTGCATCATCGGCACCGCCACCGGCGACGACCGGGCCCGGCTGGCGGCCGACCACAACGCGTTCGCCAAGCTCGGCTTCGTCAGCTCGCACCTCACGCTGTTCCCGATGCCGAACTACCCCGACGTCCGCGCCCACCTGCTGTCCCAGGACGTGATCTGGGTCGGCGGCGGCAGCACCGCCAACCTGCTCGCCCTGTGGCGCCTGCACGGGCTCGATGTCATCCTGCGCGAGTGCTGGGAGGCCGGCGTGGTCCTCAAGGGCGTGTCCGCCGGGTCGCTCTGCTGGCACGTGGGCGGCACGACCGACTCGTTCGGGCCCACGCTCCAGCCCATCACCAACGGGCTCGGCTTCCTCCCCTACTCCAACAGCCCGCACTTCGACGTCGAGGAGCAACGCCGACCGCTCGTCCACCGGCTGATCGCGGACGGCACGCTGCCCGACGGCTACGCCACGGACAACGGGACCGGCCTCGTCTTCTTCGGGACCGAGCTCGTCGAGGCGTTCACCGAGGTCGAGGGCAAGCTCGCCTATTCGCTCGGCCGCCAAGGTGGCGAGACGCGCGAAGTCGCGCTGCCGACCCGCCTGCTCTGAGGCGGCTCAGGCCGCGGCGCCGGCCCAGTCGGACCCGGCGTGCACCGTGTCGGTGTCGGTGCCCGAGCGGATGACCCGGCCCGGGACGGCGCCGGTGAACTCGCCGTCGCGCACGATCTCGCTGCCGTTCACCAGGACGCGCCCGATGCCCGTCGCCTCTGCGTAGAGCCGGCTGGCGCCGCTAGGCAGGTCGTCGCGTGTGCGCACGGCACGGTGCCCGATGGCGGTGGGATCGAGCACCACCGCGTCGGCGTAGGCGCCGGGCACGAGCCGGCCCCGGTCGCGCAGCCCGTATAGCCGCGCCGGGACATCGGACAACAGCTGGACGGCCCGCTCCCAGCTGAGCAACCCGCGGGCGCGCACGCCGTCGCCCAGCATCGAGGTCGAGTAGATGGCGCCGCACATCGTGTCGAGGTGGGCGCCGGCGTCGGACCCCCCGACGATCGCGCGCGGGTCCTGCCAGACCTCGGCCCGCAGCGCCCAGTCCGCCTCGGACTCGCCGATCGGCGGCCGCAGGCCGGTGCGCAGCCCGTCCGCCACGACCAGGTCGAGCAGCGCATCGAAGGGCTCGACCCCGCGCTCGGCGGCCACGTCGCGCACCGCACGGCCCTCGAAGGCCTTGTTCTCCGGGGCGAACGTCTCCTCGATCACGAGCCGGTCCCACACGGCGAGGTGCCGCAGGATCCCGGCCTCGTCCGACTGGGCGCCCGCGTCCAGCCGGCGGCGGGTCTCGGGGTCCGAGAACGCCGCGATGCGCTCGTCGAAGGGCAGCGCGAACACCTCGCGCCAGCCCGGCAGGCCGTCGAGGATCGCTCCGTGCTCGAAGCTCAAGCGGATCTGCATCGTGTGCGGGAGCGTCAGCGCGACGACCGTCGCCCCGCGCGCCGCGGCCGCCGTCCCCGCCGCCAGCTGGTTCCAGGCCCCGTCGGGGTTCATGGACGACACGCCGAGCACGTTCCAGTTGACCGGTCGGTCGGCCAGGAGCGACATCGACGCGATGAAGTCGACCTCCTCGTCGCTGAACCCGTTGAGGCAGCCCGGCACGATCAGCTCGAGCGTGGTTCCCTCGTGCGCCGCGCACCGCCGCGGCCAGGCGCTCCATCTCGATGCGGGCGGCGGCGCGCGAGGGCACGGGCTGGCCGTCGCCGTCGTTGTGCGTGTGCACCTGGGAGGTGGAGAAGCCGAGCGCGCCCTCGTCGAGTGCGGTGTGCAGCGCGGCGACCATCGAGGCGATGTCCTCGTCCGAGGCCACGCCACCCGCGGCGCGCTCACCCATCACGAGCCGACGGAGCGTCGAGTGGCCGACCAGGAAGCCGGCGTTGACGGCGATGCGCCCGTCGAAGCGGCCGAGCCACTCGCCGAAGGAGCTCCAGTCCCAGGACAGCCCGGCGCGGAGCGCCGCCAGCGGCATGCCCTCGACCCGCGCCATCATCCGGCTGATGTAGTCGGCGTGCTCGGGGCCGAGCGGAGCGATGGAGAAGCCGCAGTTGCCCCCGAGCACGGTGGTCACCCCGTGCAGGGGCGACGGGCTGGCGTTGGGGTCCCACGACAGCTGCGCGTCGTAGTGCGTGTGCAGGTCGACGAAGCCGGGCGTGACCAGCATGTCGCCGGCGTCGATCACCTCGGCGTCGCCGGCCGACGAGGCGGCGTCGGGCCCGACCGCCACGACGCGTTCGCCCTCCATCACCACATCGGCGCGGCGCGGCGCGGCGCCGGTGCCGTCGACCACCGTGCCGCCCCTGATGACGACCGTCATGCTGCGCCTCCTGTCTGTCGTGGCCCCGGGCGCCGCACCTGGACGCGCTGGCGGGCGAACGCCTGCATCCCTTCGGGCCCGAGCTCGACGCCGAAGCCCGACTGCTTCCACCCACCCATCGGCGCGTACATGTCCACGGCGCTCATGCCGTGCGCATTGACCCAGACAATTCCCGCGTCCAGGCGCGCCGCCACCTCGGAGGCCAGCGCGTCGTCGTTGCTCCACACCGACGCGCAGAGGCCGAACGGGGTGTCGTTCCCCGCGTCGACCGCCTCGGCGATGTCGTCGTACGGGAGCACCGGAAGCGCCGGCGCGAACTGCTCCTCGCGGACGATGTCCGAGTCGGCGGGCGGTGCCTCCACGAGGGCGGGCGAGACGAAGTACCCCCCGGACCCCTGGTCCTCGACGCGCAGCCGGCCGGGCCGATGCACCCTCGCGCCGGTCGCCTCGGCCTGCATGAGGAAGGCCTCCACCCGGTCCCGCGCCGATGCGGTGTGCACCGGGCCCATCGTCACCTCTTCCGCCAGGCCGTCGCCGACCACCTCTCGGGCCAGCCGGGCGCGCAACGCCTCGACCGTCTCGGCCATCCGGTCGCGGTGGACGTAAAGCCGCTTCACCGCCATGCAGACCTGTCCGCTGGTGGGGAACGCGGCATCGAAGAGCCGGTCGGCCAACGCGGCATCGACCTCGACGTCAGGGGCGAGGATGGCGGGGTCGTTGCCGCCGAGCTCGAGCACGACGGGTCGGGTCGTCGCCGCCGCGGCCGCCATGACGGCCTGGCCCGTGCCGACGCCACCCGTGAACGAGACCATGTCGACGCCCCGATGCGCGACGAGCGCCTGGCCGAGCGCGGCGTCCGGGCCGTTCACGACGTTGAGTACGCCAGGCGGGAGTGCGGCGGCCATCGCGGCGGCGATGAGGAGCACCGTACCGGGGCAGGTGGGCGGTGCCTTGACGACGACCGTGTCACCGGCGAGCAGCGCCGGGAGGATCTTGTTGCCCATGACCGAGACGGGCCAGTTGAACGGGAGGATGGCGGCCACGACGCCGTGCGGCTCCCAGCTGACGGTGGTGGCGCCGCCGCTCACCGTCCTCGGGGCCAGCGCGTCGGCCACGAGGGGGGCGAAGGCGGCGGCCATGCCGCCCAACAACGAGGCATCCATGAGCGCCTCGACCTTCACCTTGCCGTGCTCGCGGGTCAGCAGGGTGGCGAGGTCCTGGGCGTCGACGGCCGCCACGCCCGCCTCGGCCGCGGCGATGACGAGCTGCGCCCGCTCCTCCATCGACAGGGCGGCCCATCCGGGCTGGGAACGCCGGGAGGCCTCCACCGCCCGGTCGAGTTGCTCGGGCGAGGTCACCGGAGCCAGAAAGACCACCTCCGCCGGCCGCGCCGGGTTGGTGACCGGATAGCTCCCCGCGCCGCCGGCCTCGACCCTGCCGTCGATGATCAGGCCGACACCGGTGGTGACGTCCTCCACGTGTGTGGTCATGCGCACCCCCGGGCGAGACGAGTTCCCTGACGATAATGTCAGCTTTCCGTGGGAGCCGTCGATACGAAGAGCACGCCCGCCACACCCCCGCCGCAGGTCACCCTGCTGCCCGACCCCGCGCCGCGAGCGGTGAAGGTCCCGGTGATCTCGGTGGACGACCACCTCATCGAGCCGCGCGACCTCTTCGAAGGACGCCTGCCCGCCGCGCTGGCCGACGCCGCGCCGAAGGTCGTCGAGCTCGAAGGCGGCGCCGAGGCCTGGGTCTTCGAGGGCAAGCTCTACCCGAACGTCGGGCTGAACGCCGTGGTCGGGCGACCCAAGGAGGAGTGGAGCATGGACCCGGCCCGCTTCGACCAGATGCGGCGGGGCTGCTTCGACATCGCCGCCCGCATCGACGACATGGACCGGGCCGGCATCTGGGCCGCACTCTGCTTCCCCTCCCTCGTCTCTGGCTTCTGCGGCGCCGTGTACTCGCGGGCCGAGGACAAGGAGCTCGGGCTGGCCTGCCTGCGTGCCTTCAACGACTGGCACCACGAGGTGTGGGCGGCGTACGCGCCCGAGCGGATCATCCCGCTCCAGCTGCCGTGGCTCAACGACGTCGAGGTGGCGGCGGCGGAGATCGAGGCGAACGCCGCCCGCGGCTTCAAGGCCGTGAGCTTCCCCGAGTTCCCGTCCCGCATGGGCCTGCCGTCCGTCTTCAACCGCGCCTGGGACCCGTTCTTCGCCGCCTGCGAGGCGACGGGGACGGTGATCTGCCTGCACACCGGGTCGGCCGGCTGGGCGCCGCTGCCGTCGCACGACGGCCCGTTCGAGCTGTGGCCCACCTTCTTCCCGGTGAACGCGCTGCTCACGGCGGGTGAGTGGCTGTGGTCCGGCGTCGCCCTCCGGTACCCGAAGCTCAACATCGCCATGTCCGAGGGTGGCATCGGCTGGGTCACGATGCTCATGGACCGCGCCGACTACGTGCTGACGCACTCGGCGTCGGGCACCGAGAGCAACTCGTGGCCGACCGACATGCTGCCGAGCGAGGTGCTGCGGCGGAACTTCTGGTTCTGCTCCATCGACGACCCGTCCGCCGTCGGCCAGCGCCACAAGATCGGCGTCGACCACATCATGGTGGAGAGCGACTACCCGCACGCCGACTCGTCGTGGCCCGACACCCAGCTCGTCCTCGCCGAGAATTGGGGCTCGCTGCCCGACGACGAGTTGCGGGCCATCGCCGGCGGCAACGCGGCCCGGCTCTTCCGTCACCCGCTGCCCCCGGTCGACGACTGGCGGACCACGGTCGCGTGAGCGACGGCGACGGCGGAGCACTGCCGCTCCCGCCGCACGCCGGGCCGGTCGTCGACGCCGACGGCCACGTCGTCGAGCCCGAGGCGGCCTGGGCCGCCTTGCCCGATCCGATCCGCCCCACCATCAGCGCGGACGCCAACGGGTACGAGCACGTCGTCGTGGGCGACACCGAGATCCTCGCCGTGCCACTCGGCAACCTGGCCCGCCCCGGCTCCACCTTCGACGACCCCGCCACCTTCCGGCCCCTGGCCGACGCCCTCGGCGGCGGGTGGGACCCGGCGCTGCGACTCGCCGACATGGATGGCGAGGGCATCGACCAGGCCGTGCTGTACCCGACGATCGGGCTGTACTTCTCCGTCGTGCCGGAACCGGGCACCGCGGTGTCGCTCGCCGCGGCGTACAACGACTGGCTGGCCGGTTACTGCTCCGCCGACGCACGCCGGCTGTTCGGCGCCGCCCTGCTCCCGCTCCAGGACCCCGCGGCCGCCGCCCGCGAGCTGCGCCGCGCCGTCCGCGAGCTGGGCTTCGTGGCCGGGTTCGTGCGGCCGAACCCGTGCCTCGGTCGCTCGCTGTCCGACCGGGCCTACGACGTCGTGTGGGAGGCGGCCGAGGAGCTCGACGTTCCGATCGGGATCCACGAGGGCAGCTCGGTCAACGTGCCGACGCTCGGCGACGACCGGCCGTTCAACCCGCTGATCCTGCACGCCGTCTCGCACTCGTTCGAGCAGATGCTGGCGTGCGCGCAGCTCATCGCTTTCGGCGTGCTCGAGCGCCATCCGGCGCTGCGCGTCGTGTTCCTCGAGTCCTCGGGCGGCTGGGGCCCGTTCTGGCTGGAGCGGCTGGACGAGCAGACGAAATCCTTCGGAGGCTTCTGCCCGGACCTCGAACTGCTTCCCTCGGAGTACTTCGCCCGCCAGTGCGCCATCAGCTTCGAGGTCGACGAGTCCACGCTGCCGGCTCTGGTCCCGTTCGTCGGGCCCGAGCGGATCGTGTGGGGCAGCGACTACCCGCACCACGACGCCACGTTCCCCCGAGCGGTCGACGCGTTGCGCCGGACGCTCGCCCCCTGCCCCACCGCGACGCAGGCGAAGGTGTTGGGGCTGAACGCCCGACGCATCTACCGCCTCCCGCCCCGTCACGACGGCGCGGCGGCGACCATCGCCGACTACTTCGCCGCCGTCACGGCGCACGACGTCGACCTGCTGCGCAGCCTCTTCACGCCGGACGCCCGCTTCGATGTCGACGGCGACGTGCGCCACGGGCACGACCAGATCCTCGCCTACTACACCGAGCGCACCTTCACCTTCGACGACTTCCGCCCCACTCCCCTTCCCCTCGAGGTCGAGGGCTCGACGGTGACCGTCGACATCGACGTGCACATCGGCGGGGCGGACAGCCGCGTGCGCGACGTGTTCGAGCTCGAAGGCGGAAAGATCAAATCGCTGACCGTGCGGGGCTTCGCCGACGCGGTCTGCGGGCCACCGGCCCCGACCGGCGCTGACGCCGGATCGGCGGCGAAACATGCGGCGGCTCGGGCGGTGGCGACCTCGGAGGCGCCAGGCGTGGCTGACCTTCATGGCGCTCCTTTGCGCGAGCCTCGTCGTCGGCGTCCCGACCGGCGTGGGAGCGGCGGCGGCGTCGGCGTCGGCGTCGGCGTCGGCGTCGGCGTCGGCCGGATACATCGGATGGTCACCCTGTCCGACGACAACGGGCTATCTCTGCGGAACGCTCAAGGTGCCGGTCGATTACGCAGACCCGTCCCGAGGCTCGCTCGGCCTGGCCGTCATGGAGCATGCGGTGCCGGACAGCAAGGGCGTGATTGTGTTCAACCCGGGCGGGCCGGGCGAGAGCGGAGTGCTGATCCTCCCCATCCTCGCCTCCCTGGTGCCGCCGACGGTGCGGAGCCAATTCACGCTCGTGAGCTTCGACGAGCGGGGAACCGGGTCGAGCGACCCCTTGCTCTGCGGCCCGTCGCCGGCGGCGGCCGCCAGCGCGGTCGCCGGCACGACGGGCGCGAGCCGCACGGTCGCCGGCCTGGACCAGTCGTGCCGCTCCCGCTACCCGCAGCTGTTCCCCACCGTCGACACCACGACGTCGGCCCGGGACATGAACAGCCTGCGCCGGGCCCTCGGCGTCGACCGGATCAACTACTACGGGCTGTCCTACGGGACGGTCCTCGGCTCCGTGTACCGACAGCTGTACCCGACGCACGTGCGCTCGATGGTCCTGGACGGCGCAGTGGACGCGAACCTGACCCTCACTACGGACGCGACGCTGGAGGCCCCCGCCATTCAGAAAGCACTGGACCATGTCCTCGACGACTGCACCGCCATCGTCGGGCTGCACCCTCGGCCCCAACGCAAAGAGCCTCTACACGCAGCTCACGGCGCAGCTCACCAGGCACCCCTTGCCGGCGCCGGGCGGCGGCGGCGACCTCCCGGTCACGGTCGGTGACTTGATGACGGCGACGCTGCTCTACCTCTCGGCGCCGTCCTTCACCCCGGGCTACTTTCCGGCTCTGCAGGCGGCGGCATTCGGCAACGGCGCGCCGCTGCGCTCGGTCGCGATCGGCCTGGAGAGCGACCTCAACGGGGACTCGCTCGTCGGACCGCTGTGGAGCATCACGTGCAATGACGTCACCGACCACCCCAGCGCGGTGGCCACCGCAGCGCTGGCGCGGAGGCTGGCGGCCCGGTACCCGCTCGGCGGCGCGGAAGCGGTGGCCAACAACCTGATCGGCTGTCCGGGCTGGCGCAGCACCGGGGACGCGATCGCACATCTCTCCGTCATCCGGAGCCAGCCGCCGCTCGTCATCGGGAACACGGGCGACCCCAATACGCCCTACGCGGCGGCGCACCTGTTGGCGGCCGCGATCGGCGGCGGGATGGTCACGTACGAGGGCTACGGGCACAGTTGGCTCCTCAACGGGTCCTCGGACGTGTGCATGCAACAGATCGTCAGCACGTACTTCGTGCAGGGGACCTCGCCCAGCGCCGGCACGAGGTGCGCGGCGTGATCAGTCGATGAGCGCGCCGAGCACGAACAGCAGGGCGATCAGGACGATCACCGCGCTGGACAGGTAGACCGTGATCCTTCCCACTCGCCGGTACGTCGGGTTGGCCCAGAGGATGACGCCGATGACCATCGGGATCAGTCCGGCCAGGACTATGGCGGCCAGGTACAGGATCCATCGCCACCACGGCCTTTTCTCGACGATCGGCTCGGGTGGGAGGGGTTTTGGCCCCGCGTAGTTCGTCCAATGCTGTCCCGACCACCAGCGAACGAAGTCATTGTTCGCGGGGTCGGGATACCAGCCGGGCGGTGGCCCCGGGGCCACCAGGTCCTCACGACCCTCTGCGATCGGTCCGCCGCGATCGGTCATTGCGGAGTCGGGGGGGGCGCCCAGTGCTGAAGCGGCGGCGGAGGCGGTAACGCGCTGCCGGCCAAGCGTGCATAGGCGGGTCGGAGCCACGCCAACTCACCCTCGAGGCGAGCAATGCGCGTCCGCGGCCCGGGACTTGGCGAGGACAAGCCACACGATCAACCCGATGATTGCACTAATGATGACGAAGCCGACGATCGCGCCTGCAGTCGAGTTGGTCGTGCAGCTACTCGCGACCGCCGTCACATGATCCATCCCCCTACGGTGTCACATCCGGTCTGCTCTGAGCCTGCTTCTGGAGGGCGTGCCCCGAGCGCAGTTGTGCACCCTTCGTCGTCGACCTACCGTTTCGAGACACCGGGGGGTGCGCATGCGACTGAAATGGTTTCGCCCAGAGGTCGTCGGTACGGCACTGGCGGCGGTCGCCATTGTGGCGTCCACCCTGTTGCTGCCCGTCGGCAACGCGGCGGCGGCTGCCTCAGGCAGCGCACCCGGCGTGACGCCCACCTCCATCACGGTCGGGACGATATCGACGCAGACCGGCACGCTCGCCGCGAATTCCTCCTCGGTCATCTACGGAGAACGGGCGTACTTCGAGTACATCAACGCCCAGGGCGGCGTCAACGGAAGGAAGATCGACTACAAGTACGCCCTCGACGACGGCGGCAACCCCACCACCTTCAACCAATTGGCCAACACGTTGATCAACCAGGATCACGTGTTCGCCGTGACCGGCGTGGCGACCATCTTCTTCTCGCCCAACTACTTCATCGAGTCGGGCATCCCCACCTACGGCTACAACGTCACCGACAACTGGGCCGGTCCACCCAACCTCTTCGCCGCCGGCGGGTCCACGCAGTACTACCAGGCCGGCGCGGCGGAGTTCGCCTACGTGGCCCGCAAGACACAACCGAAACCCTCGATCGCACTGGTCGCCTACAACGTCGCGGCTTCGTCGAACGCCTGCCAGGCCGCGGAAACGGCGCTGCAGTCGCAGGGCTACGACGTCAGCTACGTCGATCTCAAGATCAGCTACCCCGGCACGACCGTAGCCACCGACGTACAACGGATGAAGCAGGCCGGGCTCGAACTTCGTGATCAGCTGCATGGACGTGCAGGGCAACGTCAACCTGGCCCGCGCCATCTCAGCAATACGGGGTCAAGATCACGCAACTGTGGCTCAACGGCAACGACGTGCCCACGCTGGAGGCCAACAAGAGCCTGATGCAGGGCGTCTACTTCGCCACGTACCACGTGCCCTTCACGGCTCCGACCCGCCTCTACCCCGGTCTCACGCTCTACATCAAGGAGATGAAGAAGTACGAGCCGCAAGTACGCCTACAACGAGCTGGCCATCCAGGGCTGGGAGTCCGCGGCGCTCTTCGTCCAAGGAGTCAAGGCGGCGGGGAACAACCTGACGTGGGCCAACGTGATCAAGCAGACCAATGCCAATCACGTCCTTCACGGCCGGTGGCCTGACGGCGCCCGTCAACTGGGCGGTCGGAGGTCACAGTGGCCATGCGCCCCGCCGTACTGCGTGGCCTACGTCGTAGCCCAGGGGACGAAGTTCGTGCCGACGTTCAACACAGGGCCAGAACGTCTTCAACTGCTTCCACTCGGCCAGCACGAGAGCGAACCCCGTGTTCCCGGTCCCGGCCGGCACCCCGGCGCCCCGCTAGGAGCGCCGACTCAGTCGGCGGCGATCGGTTGGGGCTGGGGCCCCCGCAAAAGACGGCCGGGCAGCTCTCCGGTCGAGGCGTCGTGCTCGCGGACGACGAAACCCGACTTGATGGTCGCTGTGTAGCCGCGAGCGCGCTGCACGAGGCGCTTACCCGACGCCGGCAGGTCGTAGACCATCTCGGGCGGTTCGAGCACCAGGGCGTCGTGGTCGATGACGTTCAGGTCAGCCAGGTAGCCGGGCGCAACCAACCCGCGGTCTCGGAAGCCGTAGAGCTCGGCCGTGCGGCGGGTCTGCAGGTGCACCACGGTCTCGACCGGCAGCTGCTCGCCCCGGCTGCGGTCGCGCGCCCAGTGGGCGAGCATGAAGGTCGGAAGGCTGGCATCGCACAGCACGCCGCAGTGGGCGCCGCCGTCGCCGAGGCCGAGCACCGTGGCGGGGTGGGTCAGCATCTCGCGCACGGCGTCGAGGTTGTTGGCCGAGTAGTCCAGCAGCGGCAGGTACAAGAGCTCCTTGCCGTCACGCTGGAGCATCAGGTCGTAGAGCACCTCGTCGACCGGGCGACCTTGCGCCGCCGCCAAGGCGGTGACACTGCGCTCGGGCGGCGGCTCGTAGTCCGGCGGGTCGCCGAGCGGGAAGAGCTTGTGCAGGTTCGCCCGCAGGAGCTGGACGAAGCCGCCGGGTGCGGACTCCTCGCCCAGGATGGCGGCCCGCACCTCCGGCGTGCGCAGCCGCGCCACACGCTCGTCGAGCGGGAGGTGGGCGATCTCCTGGTAGGCGCGGTGGTGGGCGAACGGGTGGGTGGCCGACTGGAACCCCACCATGAGCGACGTCGGCTTCCCGGCGACCTGCGGGACCAACCAGGCGCCGCGCCGGTTGGCCGCCACGCCCCGGTCGATCCACTCGCGCCAAAGCTCAGGGTTGAAGTCGGCCTGCAGCACCTGGTACGTGACCGGCACGCCGGCGCGGATGGAGATCTCCGACATCCAGGCGAACTCGTGATCGAGGTCCCACATGTCGCTCGCCACGGAGAAGACACGGTGGCCCGCCTTGCCCAGAGCCTCGCCGATGGCGACCAGCTCGTCGGCCGCGGCATTGGTGCCGGCCGCCAACTCCCCGTCCTTCGCCCGGTGCAGCATGGTGCGCGTCGTCGACGCGCCGATCGCGCCCGCATGGACCGCCTCGCGGACGATCGCCGCCATCTCGGAGATCTCCTGCGCCGTCGCGGTGTCGTTGGCGCGGCCCTCGCCGAGCACGTAGGCGCGCAGGGCGCCGTGCGGCACGAGGCTGGCCACGTCCAGGACGCGAGCGGTGCGCTCGACCTCGTCGAGGTACTCGCCGAACGTCTCCCAGTTCCAGCTCATGCCCTCGGCCAGTGCGGTGCCGGGAATGTCCTCGACGCCCTCCATCAACTGGATCAGCCAGGCGCGATCCGTGTCGCGTGCCGGTGCGAAGCCGACGCCGCAGTTGCCCATCACCACGGTCGTCACGCCGTGCCAGCCCGACGGTGAGACCTCGGGGTCCCACGTCGCCTGCCCGTCGTAGTGCGTGTGGATGTCGACCCACCCCGGCGTGACGAGCAGCCCGTCGGCGTCGATGACGCGCCGCGTCGCCGCCCTCCACCTCGCCGACCTCCGTGATGACGCTGCCGTCCACGGCGATGTCGCCGGTACGCGTCGGCTTGCCCGACCCGTCCGCGATCGTCCCGCCCTTGATGATCAGGTCGTGCATCGGTACTACCCCCTATCACTCATGCTGCGAGTACGCGAAGCAGATCGCGTCGCCTCACCCGCAGCGAGTCGAGCTCGGATGTGTCCGCCTCGGGCCCGGTGAAGTACGAGGCTACCCGGCCGACAAAGTCGGCATCGGACATCAGCTCGTCCGGCCGGACGAGCGTGTTGATCATGCGCAGCAGGCCGCGGGCGACCACGGGGTCGGCCGACTGGCCGAGCATGACGTCGGCAACGAGCGCGCCGAAGCGCCGCGTGAAGGCGTCAGGCTCCTTCGGCACGCCGTCGTTGTCGCCCATGGAGTCCATGGCCACGGAGGTGCGGAACCAGGGCTCGACCTCGCGTGCCGAGAGCTTCTCGTAGGCGGCCGCCCGCGCCGCGGCGTCAGCGCCGTGCTCCGCGTACGCCTCGGCCAGCAACGTGGCCTGGACGAAGGCGAGCGCACAGCCACGGCCGTACATCGGGTTCGTGCACGTGTGCGCATCGCCGACGGCGTGGATCCCGGTCACGAGCGCCGATCCGTCAGGCCCGGTGAAGTGCCGCAGGCGGTTGATCAGCCCACCCATCGGCCGCACGGGCCCGATGGGCTCCACCGGCCCCGCCTCGAGGAACCGATCGGGCCCCGGCAAGAGGAGGCAGGCACGGTCGAAGGCCTCGGGGTCCGTCAGGAGGCCGCGCAGCTCGCTGTCGCTCGATCGCACCGCGAGCGTGACGGAGAAGGTGGAGCCGTCACACGGCACGGCCAGGTACTTGAGGTAGCCGAAGTTGCCACCGAGGCGCGCGTCGAGGTCGGTGGGCGCGCCGTGCGGACGCCGGTACCAGCGGGTCAGGTAGACGATGTGCGTGTCGGACACCTCTTCGGTGACATCGACGCCCAGGTCGCCGAGCCACGACACGAGCGGGCCGCGGCGACCCGTGCAGACGACGACGTCACCCTGCAGCTCGGTGCCGTCGTTCAGCCGGGCGCCGCGGACGTGCGGCACCGCGCCGTCGACGGGCTCAGCGAGGAGACCGGTGATCTCTGAGCCCGGTCGGTACTCGACCGTGGGCTCGTGCCGCACCGCCTCCCGCAACGCCCACTCGAACGTCGTCCGCCGGACGATCAACACGTTGAGGTCGTCGTCGCCGTCCTGAGGCGGCCCGAGGCCGCGCGTCAGCGTCATGGACTCGGCGCCGGCGTCGAGCAGGGCCTGCCAGATGTCGGGGAACTGGCGTCGCAGCGTCACCGTCAGCCGGGCCAGGAAGCCGTGCGTCTGGTGGGCCTGCGGCGCGCCACGCCGTTCCGCGGCGAACGCAGCCTCCGCGTCCGCGAACTCGGCCAACGGGTCGCGCTCGACCACCGTCACCCGATGACCCTGACGGCCCAAGGCCAAGGCCGTCGCCAGCCCGGCGACGCTGCCACCGGCGACGACGACCGGCGTCGTGGACTGTTCGGCCCCGCGGATTTTGTCCGGTGCCCCTTGCCTCAGACCCAGCCGCGCAGCTTCTCGATCATTGCGACGGGGTCCGCCCCGACCGGCGTCACGTTGAGATGGGTGACGCCGACCTCGGCGAGCGCGGCGACCCGGTCCTTCAGGTACGACTCCGGGCCGCAGAGCGAAGTCGCCTCCAACAGCTCGGAGGGCACGAGGGCGGCCGCCTCCTGCTTCTTGCCCGAGAGGTAGAGGTCCTGGATCTCCTCGGCCTCCTTCTCGTAGCCGTACCGGCGAGCCAGCGCGTTGTAGAAGTTCTTGCCCTTGGCGCCCATGCCCCCGATGTAGAGGGCGGCGGCGGCACGACCGAGATCACGGATCGGTGCGACCTCGGCTTCCTCGCCGATGGCGAAGATGCCGCCGGCCGCGATCTGCAGCGTGTCGAGCGAGGCGTCGCGCTTGGCCGTTCCCGCATCCAGCGAGGGGCCGAAGACCTCCTTCGCCTTCTCGGGCACGAAGAAGATGGGGAGCCAGCCGTCGGCCACCTCCGCCGTCATGGCGACGTTCTTCTCGCCGAGCGCGGCGACCCAGATGGGGATGCGCGGGCGCACGGGGTGGTTGATGATCTTGAGCGCCTTGCCGAGACCGGTGCCCTGACCTTCGGGCAGCGGGATGTGGTACGCCGCCCCGTCGTGGGTGAGCGGGGCCTCGCGGGCCCACACCTGGCGGCAGATGTCGATGATCTCGCGGGTCCGGGTCAACGGCCGGTCGTACGGGACGCCGTGGAACCCCTCGATCACCTGGGGACCCGACGCACCGAGGCCGAGGACGGCGCGACCGTCGGAGAGCGCGTCGAGCCCGGCGGCCGTCATGGCGATCAGCGTGGGCGTGCGGCTGTAGATGGGCAGGATGGCGCTGCCGATCTCGAGCCGGTCGGTCTTCGCCGCCAGGTAGCCCATGAACGTGGGGGCGTCGAAGCTGTACGCCTCGGCCACCCACACGATGTCGAGCCCGACCTTCTCGAGCTCGACGGCCTGCTTGGCCGACGCCTCGTGGCCGCCGGCGTAGTTCAGGGTCATCGAGATTTTCATGCGTCCCTCTTCGTCTCTGTCTCAGCTCGGTCTGTCACCCGAGTCGTTCGTGGCGCCTCACTGTGTCGCCACGGCACGCCGGCGCGCCAGAGCACCGGGTCGGTCGTGCTCGTGCGGACGTGTCGGGAAGATTATGGTAACGAGCGTTACCAAATCAAGTGAGATGACCACGTCCCCCCCTCTTGCCAACACGGACCCGGCAGCACCCGGTCCCGACGAAGCCGGCCCTGGCCCTGGGCCCCGTCCGGGCCGCTCGTGGCGTGGGGTCCCCATCGACGCACGCCGCTCCGAGCGAAAGGACCGACTCGTGGACGCGGCGTACGTCCTGCTCGGAACCGACGCGGGCGGAGGGCTCACCGTCCGGGGGGTCTGCGCCGAAGCCCGGCTCAACGCGCGGTACTTCTACGAGAGCTTCGAGCACCTCGAGGCGCTCTACGTCGCTGTGTACGACCGCGTCGCCGGCGAGGGACTGCGTGCTGCCGTGACGGCCGCTCTCGGCGCCGGCGCCGGCGCCGAACCGGAAGCCGCCGCCCGGGCCGTGGTCGACGCCGTGGTCCGTTACGCGTCGGAAGACCCCCGCCGGGGACGGATCCTCTTCTCCGAAGGGCTCGGCCTGGAGGTGTTGGCGCGACGCCGGCGCGATGCCATGTTCGCCATGGCGCAGTTCGTGGAGCGCTACGCGTGGCGCGTGAGCGGCCCGCCCGACGACCGCATCGGGATGGTCGCCTCGCTGATCCTGACGGGCGGCCTGACCGAGCTCGTCGTGACCTGGCTGGACGGGCATCTCGACATGACGCTCGACGACCTCGTCGACGACGCGACGACGCTGCTCCTCACGCTCGGCCAGAGCGCGGTGCAAACCGCGACGCGACGACAAGGAGGGCGCCGGACCCGCCGGTAGAGTTGCCCGGTGGCCGACGCGGCATCCATCGAGATCGTGCTGTTCGACCTGGGCGGTGTGCTCTTCGAGGTCGGCGGCGTTGCGCCGATGCGCGAGCTGAGCGGTATCGACACCGACGAGGAGCTGTGGGCGCGCTGGCTGGCTTGTCGCTGGGTCCAGGGCCTCGAGGCGGGCCGGTGCACGCCAGACGAATTCGCGGCCGGCGTCGTGGCCGACTGGGAACTCCCCGTGTCGCCGGCGGAGTTCCTGGCCACGTTCGGCTCATGGGTGAACGACCCATTTCCCGGCGCATCCGAGTTGGTGGCCGAGACAGGCGCAGCAGCCCGGGTCGGGTGCCTCAGCAACACGAACGCCTACCAATGGGACTCGCACTTCGGCCAGTTCCCTCTCGTCGGCGCGTTCGAGTATCGCTTCGTCTCCTTCGAGTTGGGCTTGGTGAAGCCGGACCGGGCCATCTTCGAAGCGGTGGCGGCGGCGCTGCCGGCGGCACCGGACCGGGTGCTGTTCCTCGACGACAACACGGCCAACGTCGACGGGGCGACGGCGTTCGGCTTTCGCGCTCGCCACGTACGCGGCGTCCCCGCGGCGCGAGAGGCGCTCGTCGACGA
The DNA here is from genome assembly GCA_963783995.1 of uncultured Acidimicrobiaceae bacterium. GTDB lineage: Bacteria > Actinomycetota > Acidimicrobiia > Acidimicrobiales > RAAP-2 > Bog-473. The sequence goes on along the minus strand of CAWAPU010000006.1, from coordinate 889,135 downwards.
GGGCGTCCTGGCCGGCTGACGTCGGTCCGCAGGGCGGTGGGGAGGGCCGAAGGTGTCTTCTCGAACGGGCGCCCGACGCGAGGCGTGTGCCAACATGCGCCCATGGTCGCCAACGGTCCCTCGCTTCGTCTCCTGCCGCGCCTCAGCGACGACTCCGCCTTCTTCTGGACCTCAGGCGAGGACGGGGTGCTGCAACTCCTGCGCTGTCACAACTGCGGGTTCTTCATCCATCCGCCCGGACCGGCTTGCCCGCGCTGCCTGTCGCGCGACCTCGGTCCCGAGGCGGTGAGCGGACGAGGGCACGTCGAGACGTTCACGGTGAACTATCAGCAGTGGATCCCCGGGAGTGACCCCTACATCATCGCCTGGGTCTCCATCGACGAGCAGCCCGACGTGCGGCTGACGACGAACCTGGTCGACGTGGAGCCCGAGGACGTGCGCGTCGGCCTGCCGGTGCACGTCGTCTTCGAACACGTCGACGACGTGTGGATCCCGCTCTTCACCCCGGCCGAGGACGCCGGCTCTGGCTCGGGTTCGGGGGCGGCGTCGTGAGCCCCGCGGCGGAGGAGCCGCTCGAGCGGCGGGCCATCATCTCGGGCATCGGGCAGTCCGAGGTCGGCCGGCGGCTCGGGCGCAGCGAGATCGACCTCACGATCGAGGCGGGGCTGCGGGCGATCGAGGACGCCGGGCTGACGCGTGACGACATCGACGGGCTGTCGACGTATCCCGGCATGGGTACGGGGACGGCCGGCTTTGCCGGCCCGACCTCGCCGGAAGTGCAGGACGCCATGGGGCTGTCGCTCAACTGGCACGACGGCGGCGGCGAAGGCGCCGGGCAGATGCGCGCCGTGATCTCGGCCTCGCTGGCGGTGGCGGCGGGGCTGGCGAAGCACGTCCTGGTGTACCGGACGGTGACCGAGGGGACGGCGCAGGGCACCGGCGGGCGCCAGGGCATCGGGGGCGGGGGTGGTGGCAGCGGGGTGCCGCGCTTCGGGGGCTTCATGCAGTGGTCCTTGCCGTTCGGCGCCGTGTCGGCGGCCAACTGGCTGGCCATGGTGGCGACGCGCCGCATGCACGAATTCGGGCTCACGCGCGAGCAGCTGGGCGCGATCCCGATCAACAACCGGGCCAACGCCGGGCTGAACCCCAAGGCGATCTATCGCGACCCGATGACGATGGACGACTATCTGGCGGCGCGCATGATCACGTCGCCCCTGTGCCTGTACGACTGCGACGCACCGTGCGACGGCTCGACGGTGGTGATCGTGTCGCACCGCGACTACGCGCCGGATCTGGACCACCCGGCCGTGCACATCAACGCCGTCGGCACGGCGCTGCGGGGGCGGCCGAGCTGGGACCAGTTCGACGACATGACGACGATGGCGGCCCGCGACGCCGGGGCCTCCATGTGGGAGCGCACGGAGCTGACGCCGGCCGACGTCGACACCGCCCAGCTGTACGACGGCTTTTCGATCCTGGCGATCACGTGGATCGAGGCCCTCGGGTTCTGCGGGCGCGGCGAGAGCGGCCCGTTCGTCGAGGGTGGGGCGAACATCGCCCGCGACGGCCTGTTGCCGCTGAACACGGCCGGCGGCCAGCTCTCGGGCGGCCGCCTGCACGGTTTCGGCCTGATCCACGAGGCGTGCGTGCAGTTGCGCGGCGAGGGCGGTGAGCGCCAGGTGGTGCGGCCCGGCGGCCGCAACGTCGAGGTCGCCGCGGTGGCGAACGGCGGCGGCCCGATCGCCGGCACGATGTTGTTGACGCGGGGCGTGCGCTAGCAGCTGTCGCAGCGGGTCGCGCGGCGGCGGTGACGCGCGAACATCACGATCCGTGACCCACGCCTACGTCCAGGTCCCCGAGGGGTGGGCCCGCGGGCAGACGCAGGGCCTCGGCCCCTTTGTCAGCCGCGAGGAGCTCGTCCGGCCGGACGGGTCCCGACTGGTCTGGGAGTCGCGCCGGCACCGCAAGAGCCCCCGGGCGGCAAGCGCCGGCTCGACGTGGTGGGCGCCCCGGGCGGTCGCCTGGTGGATCGGCTGCCTGTTCGCAGTCGGCTCCGCCTGCTTCGCGCTCGGGGCTCTGCCGCCGTACGCCGACGGCGTCGGGACGAACGCCGACAACCTGACCTACTTCATCGGCTCCATCTTCTTCACGACCGCGGCCTTCCTTCAGTACTTCGAGGCCGCCACGACGGACCCGCGGCTCGGCGCCCCGTCACGCCGCCGCTTCAGGGCGCTCTTCACGGTCCAACCCGGCCGCATCGACTGGTGGGCGTCGCTGATCCAGTTCGCCGGGACACTCTGGTTCAACCGCACCACGCTCAGTGCCTTCGTCGTCGGGCTCGGGCGGTCGACCTCGCACCACCCGGTCTGGCGACCGGACGCCCTGGGGTCGATCTGCTTCCTCGTCGCGAGCTGGCTGGCCTGGGCCGAGATCTGTCACGGTCGATTCGCCTGGCGACCTCATGACATCTCGTGGTGGATCGCGCTGTTGAACCTCGTGGGCTCGGTCGCGTTCGGGGCCTCCGCCATCGCCTCCTACGTGGAGCCGAACGGGCAGCTGGTGAGCCTGGCCGTGACCAACCTCGGCACGTTCGCCGGGGCGATCTGCTTCCTCGCCGGCGGGATCCTGCTGCTGCCCGAGCGCACAGGGTCGGCCGCGGTGACCCTCCCGGCGTAGCGCCGGCGCGCAACGGACTATCGACCGCTACTTCGCCAAAGCGCTATCGGCGATCCGGCGCTGTAACGCCTCGCCGGCCGGGAGCTGACCGACGAGGGCGCGCAGCACTGGCAGCACCGACACCACCTGGTCGTCGTCCAAGATCGAGGTGAGGGCTCCATAGAAATCCTGTTCGATCTGACTCACCGTTCGGGCGGCGGCGATGCCCGCCGACGTGAGTGAGAGCACCGTGGTTCGCCCATCGTCGGACCCAACGGTTGATTCCACGAGGCCCTTGTGGCTGAGGGTGCTCATCAGCCTGCTCGGGCTCCCGCCTTCGCAGACGAGACGCTGGCCGATCTCCCTCACCGTGAGCGGTCGCCGGGCGTCACGCAAGACGGCGATCGCCTCCGCTTGCGAGGGCGTCAGATCATGTGGCTTGAGCGCCGTCGCAAGTGCCCGCGCCCCTTCACGCTGGGCGGCCAGGACGAGATAGCGGAACTCCTCGATCGGCTGCATCCTCTCAGCCTACGGGAAATAGATGACACGTCATGCTATCTTGGTGACACGTCATCTATTTCAGGAGAGATCACCTTGCCCATCACCAGACCAACCCTCGTCACGGTCCCCTGCTTCTCCGGTGCCCCATGGGACGAGCGCCAACTCGCCCCCCTCCGGGACTATCCCGTGCGCACGATGCGCCTCCCCGAAGCGCTCGACCAGGTCGATCGCTACACCGATTTCCTGGGCACACAGGTCGAGGGCCTCTCCGACTATGTGCTCGTCGGGGACTCCTTCGGCGCCGTCATCAGCCTCACCCTCGCGCTCAGACAGCCGACCGGACTGCGGGGACTGGTGCTCTCGGGTGGCTTTGCCGCCAACCCCCTCCCGCGCTGGAAGGGTGTGGCCGCCCGAGGCTCGCGCTACGCCGTCGGACCGTTCTACCGGCAAGGCACCCTGCGTTTTCACGCCCACGAACTTGCCTCGCCGTTCGACCACGACGCCGAGGTTCCCCATAGCCAGGACGACTATCGGCGGTTGTTCATCGAGAACACCTCACGACGCTCCTACAGCGCCCGCGTCACCAGCGTCATCAATTTCGACGTGCGCGATCAGCTCGCCAAGGTGACCGTCCCCACGCTGCTCATCACCCCGGCAGACGATCAGCTCGTCGGAGCACAAGCCGCGCAAGAGCTGTGCCAAGGCCTCCCGAACGCCCATGAAGTGGTGCTCCCGAGCACGGGGCACATGTTTCGCTTCACCCACCCGAACCTCTACGGCCAGACCATTCTCGATTTTCTCCAGGACCTCGACAGCCCGGTGCGTCCCAGAGGCGGATCCGACCGCGTCGCCTGACCAAGGAGCGTGACCGGATCCGCCGACCCGCGGGCGCACGTACCCGGAACCGAGTGGACGCGAGTGCACTCACTCGTGCGGGCGATGATCGATCAGGCGTGGCCCCGTCGCCACGCTGCGGCACCAGTCCGGTGACTTGACGCTACGGTGCGAAGGAGCCGTAGTGGCGATGCAGAGATCGGAGCTGGCGATGACATCGAAGTCTGACTTCACGGCTGATGAATGGCAGCTCATCTTGGAAGCGCCACCGAGCGCCGGACTGATCGTCGTGACTGCGCAAAGGGGTGGTTCGTTCCGCGAAACCGTTGCCATGGCCAAGGCCTACGTGGAGGCACGCCAGCAGCATGGCAAGAGCGAACTCCTCGATGACATCGTCGCAGCGAAACCGGAGAGAGATCACACGCACTCTCACTCTCCCGAGGAACTCAAGCAACGCGGTCTACAACACCTGCGCGATTCGGTCGCGCTACTGGGGAAAAAGGGCACGTCGGCGGAGGTCGAGGAGTACCGTCGATTCATCGTCACGCTGTCGCACAAAGTCGCCGCCGCCCACCGGGAGCACGGTCAGGAAATCAGTGAATCCGAGCAGGCAGCAATCGACGAGATCACGGAAGCCCTCAGTACGACCGTCGGGTAGTAGGCCTGCTTATGGCCCCCTCGAGAAGCTCGACTGGGCCCCCGAACCGGACGAGCGTGCTCGGCGGTCGAGCAGGCGCTCCCCGGCGGCTCGCGCGAGCTCCATGATCGCCGGATCACCCGCCCGCCAGACGACCGTAAGGCGCACACCGGTCAGCAGCCATCGGTCGTCGAGGCGAACGAGCGAGTCGTCGTAGTAGCCGGCAACCGTGTACCACGACGCGGGATCATGCGGGTCGTACACATGATGCGCCTGCACGTACATCGAGATGGTTGCTGTGTCGCCGTCGACTGTGGCGAGCGGGTTCGACATCGAGTGCTGGGTGGCGGAGAGGCCGCTGAACAGCGGTATGAGCCCGGCCACCCAGTCATCCGCCCTCACCACGCCCGGTGAGATATTCAGGTCGAAGCTGGAGAAGTCGATGGTCACGGTGTCGGTGAACAGCGAGCGGTAGAGCGCCCAGTCGCGCCGATCAACTCCTGTCGCGTAGCGGTACACCGTTTCCGCCACCGCCAACCTGTCGGCGTAGTCCATCGCCCATGTTTAGCGAATTCAGGGGTCGGCGGGAGGAGCGCTCGGCTTCAGAGTGCGGGGGTCTGGGCGTTCGCTATGACAGCTTGGAGTGCCGCAACATGCCCGTCGAACGCAGTCCTACCGGCATCGGTCAACGCCACTCGGGCTCGTCGACGATGGTTCGACAGGGCCTTTTCAATGGTGATGTACCCCGCTTCTTCAAGGGTCGCGAATTGCTTCGAAAGGGCCGAATCTGACAGGCCGAGGCGATCGCGCACGAAAGAGAACTCCGCCCAATCGGTCGATGCGAGGAGTGCGACGATCGACAGTCTCGTGCTTGGATGAATGAGCTCGTCGAAGAGGGGTTCCGCCATCTAACTCACGCTGACAGCGCGCTCGGCGTGTCGGCGGACCGAGCTCATCAGGGCCGGACCTCCCACGAGGAGCAACGCCGCGACCACGATGCTGGCCCATGTCGCTGGGTGACGCGCGCCGTCAACATGCAGGAGCAGGGCAATGACAACCGTCACCGCCACCATGACGACCAGCAACCCGATGATCAGGAACGGGATCCGCTTGTTCACCAGATCGCCGCGCACGCTCAGCTCTCGAGACGCCCGACGGCCGGAGAGGACCCGTGGGGCGATTGACGCATGGGCGGCCCCGAACACCACGGTCCCGGCGATGTACGCCCAAGGTGGTGCATAGTCAGCTATGACGCCGAGAGCGATCCAGCCTGCGGCCAGGGCCGCCCAGTACCAGGGCGGCACGTTGATTTCCGCAATGACCTGCTTGCGGCGCTGGGCAATCGAACCGAGAGCGATGCTTGCTTCCGACTCACTGATGGGGGTGCTCATGCGAGTTCCTCACTTTCCTAGTAGGAAACTTTAAACTTTCCTACTAGGAAAGTCAACGACTGCGAGGGACGATGAACCCGTTCGTACGGAGCATGGCCCGGAACTTCGAGGAGGCGTTGCGGCTGATGGAGGCGGCGCTGACGGATTGTCCCGAGCCTCTGTGGGAATCAGACCTGTGGCCGGACGAGGCGCCTACGGGTCCTGCAGAATTCGGGGGATTGCACGGCTCGGCCCCCTGGTTCCTCGTCTACCACTCGCTCACGACCCTGGACTACGACCTCAGCGGCGAGTTCGAACCCTGGGTACCGCCACGACCATTTGACGAGAACACCTACGCCTTCCCGAATCGCGTGTTCACCAAGGGCGAACTCCTCGATTACCTCGTCTACTGCCGGACGAAGGTCCGCGGAACACTTGAGCTGCTCACCGAGGACGCGGCAGCGCGGCCGCTGCCCGACGCCCATCGAAGGCAGGGCGAGCTGTACGGGGTGATCGTTGGCGGCATACCGCTGCACGTCGTTGAGCACGCTTCCCAAATCCGACAGTTCCTGACGGCTGCCGGCGTCAGCGTGCAACCTATGCCGGGCGATCGTAGGTACCGGGGCGACCTGTAGCTTTGATCCTCAGTCGCAGGCAGGAGAGAGGGTCCGATCGGCGGGTTCCCGCATTGTCGGTGACTACAAGATCGACTCCAAGCGGCGCGCCACTTCTCGGTATCGACTGACCGGAATGAGGTGTACGCCGTCAAAGGCTTCAGACTCTCGGAGCTGAATGATGAGATCGCAGGCGATGGCCACTCCTGCATCTGGGTCGGCTTCGAGTCGGCGGATGATCGGTCCGGGCACGGCCAACTGGGGCACATCGGCCGAGAGCTTCCTGGCCATCGAGACACTCGGGAGAACCATCACGCCCGCGTAGACAAGACTGGCGAATTCGTTGTCCGTCCGCCATCGGATTGCATCCTCTGCAGAGAACGAGACCTGAGTCAGCAAGAAGTCTGCATCGTGCTTCCAGGCGGGGATCGGACGCAGCGCAGTTGCGACGCCGATTCGAAATCCCTCATCGACATCTGGACGCTGTGCGAACTTTCGTGCTTCTGAGATCATGGAGCGAACCGTCAGGTCGTCTGACCTCGCTCCTGTCTCTGGTCTGTCCCCATAGACGAAGAGGAACTCCTTGACGCCATAGGCCGTTGCGGTGAGCAGGTCCCGATGGAAGCCGAGCACGTTGCGGTCTCGGGCGTTGATGCAAGCAATCGAGCGACCGCCCATGAGCTGAACTTCATGAGCTACGGCAATGCTCGAGACAGTCGATCTTCCTATGTGGTTATCGGGAATCAAAAACGCACTCGCCAAAGGGCTGAGCACCCCGATCTGGTGGCGTACGTGCGTCAGCTCGGGGTGGGTCGCGGGCTCGATTTCGCAAAGGATGTCGAAGCTCTTTGGCATCGACACACGGTACTTCGAGGCAACGTCAGGACGCCCAACTTTTGCCGAGAGGGCAGTGGTATCGCCGCTTTCCGAAGCACGCATCAGACCTTCCTGCGAAGAGGGACGCGAACTCGAGCCCTATTCGCCCGTGAAGCGGAACTCCGCCTGCCAAGGGCCGTCGGAAACGACCACATCCCAGTAGCGTTTTGCGATGTTCTCGGGATCGAATGCCGTTCCCGCAACGATTTGCCCGGCGATCGTCAACGTCGCGACACGATGCCATCGGGCTCCAAGTCGGCGCCGAGCATGGTGGCGGCGGAACGCAGCGCTGCCTTGCCGAGTGAGACGGTCGCGAGGGCTGGGATCGGATAGTCCACGAAACCGCCGCCCGTCACGATGATGGTGCCGGATCCGGACGTCCGCATGACCGGGGCGGCGACCTGCGCCACGACGATGGCACCGATGACGTCAACCGTGTAGGCCGTCTGCAGATGTTCGACGCTCGAGCTGAGGAGCTTGTCCGGAGCCCCCATGACCGCGTTGTAGATGATGAGCCCGGGCGCACCTGGCTCGCAGTAGAGCTCAGCCATCCGAGCACGCAGGCCTTCGGGGTCGCTGGCGTCGGCGGCGACCGTGTCGACCCGGGCTCCGGTGTCATCCAGGCTGTCAATCTAGGCGAATGGCTCCTGGGCCGTCCTCTCAGGACGTCCGGTGCCCGAGCTGCCGTACGGAGCTAACCGGAAGCGGGAAGACGGCGTTTGGCTATCAAGCCGGAGTCCGGCCAGCGGACGCTGTTGACAAACCGAAGGCGCTCCATTGCTCGGATGACGAGCGCGCTCGTGTCGATCTGGAATCGCCTGACACCGTGGCGCGCCGATCGCGGAGCGGCGTGATGGAAGTTGTGCCAGGCCTCCCCCATCGACGGCACCGCCAACCACCAGACGTTACGACTCTCGTCCGATGTCTTGTAGGGCCGGCGACCGGTGAGGTGGCAGACGGAATTGATGGAGAAGGTCACGTGGTGCAGCAGCGCGACCCGGACGAGGCTCCCCCAGAAGAAGGCCCATAGCGCACCCTGCCAGGACCACAACCAGAGCCCGCCCACCAGCGGAGGAATCAGCATCGACAGAGCCACCCAGAGGGGGAACGAACGCGAGATCCCCGAGATGACTCGGTCGTCGCAGAGATCGGATGCATATTTCTGCTGCGAGGTCTGGGATTCGAACAGCCACCCGATGTGCGAGTGCCAGAAACCACGGACGAGCGCCGAGACGGTGGCCCCGTAGCGCCAGGGCGAATGCGGGTCACCCGAGCGGTCGGAGAAACGGTGGTGCTTCCGATGATCGGCGACCCAGCGAACGATAGGGCCCTGGATCGCCATGCTCCCGGCGATGGCCATCGTCACCTCGACCCACCGCCGAGCCCGAAACGCCCTGTGCGTGAAGTAGCGGTGAAATCCCACGGTGATCCCATGGCCGGTGATCAGGTACATGGCGAGCGCAATGACCACGTCCTGCCAACTCAGGCCCCAACCCCACAGGACCGGAACGGTCACGATCAGGGCGACGAACGGGACGGCGATGAACAGGGCCAGTGCGGTCTGCTGCCACATCGTCTTGACGTCCGACGGGTCCACGGGGAAAGGGGCTTCGAGATCAACCGGCGGCGTCATCACGGGGGTGCTCATCGTGGTCTCGACCTCTCCTCTTTCGACGGGTTCCATCCGAGTGGGTCTCCCGATCAGTCCCCTGCTTAGACCCTACGAGGGTTCCAGGCACATTCGAGCAGCCCTTCAGGCCTAAACCCACCCGGGTAACGCTCCCCCGCGAAGAATACGGCGGTGCCATCAACGATCGGTGGAAGGCAGGCAGCCGATTCCGACGATCGCGGACGCTAGGCCGTCACGAACGTCCAAGGAACGTCGTATTTCTCACACCAACGTCGCAGTCCGAGCCCCTCGAGATCCGCCCGAACCTTTGCCAGCTGAGCGAGCGCCTCCTTCTTCGTCGGCGCCTCCAGCAGTTGCCGATCCTGTCCGAACCGGTTGACGGCGATCACCGACGGCCAGCGAGTGCCATCGACCCAGGATTCGTCGCGGCTCTCGCTCAAGAACGATGCGATCGCCCTGCTCCAGGCAACCTTGGGGAGTACCACTCGAATGTCGATGGCGAAGGCGCTTGCTTCAGGTGGCGCCTCGAAGCCGGGGGGCGTTGACACGAGGCAATTATGAGGCATCCCGCCCCGGCGGTGAGGGGGCCCATCACGGCCCAGGGTCGAGGGTCCGGGGGCGAGGAGATTGGGCCAAGTGATGCGCGTGGCCAAAGGCCCGCGCCGTGCGTTCACTATTAAATCGGCGTCGTTCATCTATACACTCCCCTTGCAGTGCTTCAGGCGGAGCCCGGGCGGCCTCATGGCGGAACTCACGCGACGGCATCCGTTGCCGCCTGCGTCGCGGTCGCCCTTCCACTCGTGGCGGTCCTCGCGTTCGGCGCCGCGCCAGCCGGTGCGATCGACCCGGCCCCGGTGCAGATCTTCGCCGCGCCGGCGGGCGGTGGCACCGAATGCAGCCAGAGCGAACCATGCTCGCTCACCGGAGCCCAGACCGAGGCGCGTGCGCTCGACGGCAACATGACGTCGGACGTCGACGTGCTCCTCGAGGACGGCACCTATGCCTTGACGTCGCCGCTCTCCTTCGGGCCCCAAGACTCCGGCACGAACGGCTTCCAGGTCGTGTACGAGGCGGCGCCCGGCGCGCACCCCATGCTGAGCGGCGGCGGGACCGTGACAGGGTGGCACGAGGTCGATGCGACGAACGGTATCTGGGCCGCGCCAATCCCGAGCGGCTTCGACACCGGACAGCTCTACGTCGACGGCCAGCGGGTGACGCGGGCGCAGGGCCTTCCGAACGCCTACTACCTCCAGACGACGTTCGGCTTCGTCTCATCCTCGCCCGTGCTCGCCAACTGGCCCGATATCACGAACGTCTCGGCCGTGTTCACGGGCGGCGACGGCGCCTGGACGCAGACGTCGTGCCCGATCGCGTCCGTCAACGGCGACGTGATCCGCATGCAGGAGCCCTGCTGGGACAACCTGCACCTCCCCGCCGACGGCCTGCAGGAGCTGGCCTGGATCTACGGCCCCCAGGGTGGCTTCGGCGGGCTGTCCGGGGCCGCGCAGCCTTCCTTCTTCGAGAACGCCTACGACGTCTTGACCCCGGGCCACTGGACGATCGACACGACACTCGACGAGATCTTCTACGAGCCCACGGCCGGGCAGGACATGGCGACCGTCACGGTCACGGCACCGGCGCAGCAGTCACTCGTCACGGTCGACGGCACGCTCACCGACCCGGTGCACGACCTCACGTTCTCGGGGCTGCAGTTCTCGTACGCCACCTGGGCCCAGCCCGACACCCCGAACGGCTTCGCCGAGATGCAGGCCGACTGGACCCTGACGGGTGCGGGGGCCGCCCGGGACGAGGGCACGTGCCAGTACGTGAACCCGTCGGGGACGTGCCCCTACGCATCGTGGACGCCGATGCCGAGCGCCGTCGTCCTGTCGGCCACCCACGACGTGAGCCTCAGCGGCGACACCTTCACGCACCTCGGCGGCGGCGGGCTCGCGGTGGGGTACGGCAGCCAGGACGACCTGATCCAAGGGAACACGTTCAGCGACATCTCGGGCAATGCCATCCAGATGGGCAGCACGAACGACCCGCTCCCGTCCGACGTTGGTGCGGGTAGCGAGGAGATCGACGCGGGCGACACCATTGTCGACAACTACATCCATGACGTCGCCATCGAATGGCTCGGCGGGGTCGGCATCTGGATCGGCTACACCGAGGACCTGTCCGTCGTGCACAACCAGATTGACGACGTCCCCTACAGCGGGATCAGCATCGGCTGGGCCGGGTGGCACGCCAACGCCCTGGAACCCAACGCCGACCCCAACATCAACTCGGGCAACGTCATCGCCGACAACCTCATCTACGACTACATGCAGGTCCTCGGCGACGGCGGCGCCATCTACACGAACGGCAGCCAGGCCAGCGGCTGGTCCGGGCAGCTCTCGATCAGTGGCAACGTGACGTACGGCGGGAAGAACACCGACTTCGCGCTCTACACCGACACCGGCTCGCAGTACATCACGCTGTCGCAGAACGTCGTCTACGACCAGCCGCTCGACTCTTTCTCGTCCGGGGGCTGCCACACCGTTGGCCATATCCACCTCGACGACAACTATTTCTCGAGGCTCGGCCCGCTCTATCCCTGCGACGTCGTGGTGGACGTGACCGGGACCGGCAACTCGTTGCTCTGCAACACCCTGCCCCCGGGCGAGGTCCCGGCGTCCGTGCTTTCGACCGCCGGGCTCGAGCCGGCCGATCAGACCCTCCTCGACGACGAGACACCGACGGTCGACCAGGTGGGCCCGACCTCACTCCCCCGCGGCGGCGGGCCGGTGCTCATCAGCGGAAGTGGCTTCGGGCCAGGCATGCAGGTGGACTTCGGCGCGACGGCGGCGACCTCGGTCACCGTCCTCTCGGGCAACTACCTGCTGGCCACTGCACCGGCGGGCACGGGCACGGTGACCGTGCGTGTCACGACGGCAGCGGGGACGAGCGTGGCCACAGCGAGTGGTGACACGGTGAACTACGCGGCGAGCCCTGCTCCCTGTGTGCCGCTCACCGGCGGCGGGCTCAGCACGAGCTTGCTGCCCTGAGTCGACCCGGCGGGTCGGGTGCCTCGGCGACGACGCGGGCGGCCCGACGAGGTGGCGTCAAAAGAAGACCGACGGAGCCGGTGCTGCCGACTCTCGCTCAGTTGCGACGGAAGAGCCGCCGGTAGCGGGCACCGCCGCCCGAGAGCGAAGTGAGCTCGGCCGGCGCTTCGAAGCGTGACGGGTGGCGTGACGCCGACGACGCGAGCTCCAGGCGGGCCAGGTCCTGGGGACCGGCCACGAGGACGTCGACGTCGGTGACGGCGACGACGGTGCCGCCGATGTGGTGGTGGCGGTGGGCCTGCTCGCCGAAGTAATCGCCCGGCTCCAGCCGGATCGTCACGTCGGAGCCGACGCGCAACACGGCCTCGCCCGAGAGGAGGACGTAGAGGTTGTGGTCCTGCGCCAACCCGCAGAGCACCTCGCCGGGGCTGCAGTGGGCACGCATGGCGTCGTGGGCCACGAACGAGTCCAGGGCGCCGGTGGTGCACTTCGAGAACGGAGGAAGATCCTCGAGCAACTCGATGATGTCGACACGTTCCGCCGTCAGCATGCTGACTCCCTTCCTTCCGATGCGTGGTCCCGGCCTCTGCGGGGCATCCTTGATTTCGGGGTCAGCCTTCTCCGCCGCGGTTGCCCGCGTGGTCGCGGGCCGGTTGCAATCGGGGGGCGAAGATTTGGCCGGAATTTGGGGTAAGGCCGGGCCTGGCGTCAGGCCGTCTCGGCGCCGACGGGGCCCATTGGCTTGGAGTCGGCCAGGTGGTGGGCCGCCCGGGACGCCAGCGCGACCAGGGTCAACGTCGGGCCGTAGCCGCTGGCCGTCGGGAAGACCGACGAGTCGGCCACGACGACGTTGTCCCACTGGTGCACCCTCCCCCAGCGGTCGCAGACCGCCGTGGCGGGGTTGTCGCCCATGCGCGCCGTGCCGATGACGTGACGGCTCTCGGGTACCGGGGTGGCGCCGACGCCGTGGTACGAGACGCCGGGCGACGACGTGTGGATCACGTACCCGGCGCCCATCTCTTCGAGGACGCGCTGGAGGATCTTGCCGTGGTGCTTCGACGCGGCCAGCTCGTGCTTCCCGGGTTCGTACGTGACCCGCGCCACCGGGTAGCCGCGCGCGTCGCGGATCGAGGGGCTCAGGTCGACCGTATTCGTTGCGTACGGCAGGTCCTCGCCCTGCATGATGAACGCCCACATGTGGTCGCGCAGGTCGCCGGCGATCATGGCCTCCGCGTGCGCCCGGCCCCACGGCGAGTGGCGCGCCGACATGATCGGGAGCCCACCGCCGCTGTGCTCCACGAGGCCGCCGCGTATCCAGGGCAGGCCCGCCTCCTTGGCGGCGGCGCGGGCCGCGTCGTCCTGCACCATGGCGTCGTCGTGCACGTGCGTGACCGATCGCCCCTTCTCGGGGTGCAAGCGGAGCGCAGGGAAGTGCCCCACCACGATCGTCTGGAAGTGCACCATGAGGTGCCGCCCGAGCGACGGGTGCTCGAGGCCCGAAAGCAACAGGAGGCGCGGCGTCTCGATCGCCCCGCCGGCCACGACGACGAGACCCGCCGGCATCGTGTGCGTATTCCCCGCCGCGTCCATGTACTCGACGCCGGTCGCCTTGCGGCCGTTCGTGAGGATCCGGGTCACGAATGTCTCGGCCATCAGCTGCGCCCGGCCCGTGCCCATCGCCTTGGTGAGCAGCGCCACCGGGTCGCCCTTGGCGTGGATGGGGCAGCCGAAGAAGGCGCAGAACCCGCAGTTGTTGCAGGCGGGCCGCCCGTCGTAGGTGATGCTGTTCGCCGCGGTCGGCGCCTCGTAGGGGTGCAGGCCGACGGTCTCGGCCGCCTTCGACGACAGGAGCGCCCCGTACATGGGTGGCCCCGGCGGCATCGGGTACGGGCCTGATCTCCACGCCGCGAACGGATTGGCCCCGGCGCGCCCCGACACCCCGATGGCGCGCTCGACCTCCGCGTAGTACGGCTCGAGCTCCGCGTAGTCGAGTGGCCAGTCGTCGACGTGCGCGTCGGGCTGCGGGCCGATGAGGCTGAGCATCCGGAAGTCCTCTTCGCGAAAGCGCGGGACCTTCCCATCGGCGTGCGTGCCGCCCCCGCCCACCGTCGTCGGGATGGAGTTCACCTCGCCGACGTGCGTGTGCTCCCCCTCGGCGGCGTTGCGCCGGAACGCCCGGGGCTCGACGAGCGGGTCGGGGCCGAGGAAGTAGCGCGAGATGAACTTGATCTCGTCGTTGGAGTAGTCGCCCGACGGCTTCGTCGGATCGTCGGGGTCGAGCAGGTGGTTGCGCCCCTTCTCCATGATCACGACGGACCAGCCGGCGCGCGTGAGCACCTCGGCGACCGTGGCGCCGCCCGGTCCCGACCCGATGATGACGGCGTCGGGGGTGCCGGCGGGGCCGGGCGATGCGGCCGGTGCGCTCACGGCTCCGACACTTCCTTGTCGCTGTAGCCCCGCGGCTGCACGTCGCCCTCCACGCCGATGTAGGACCAACCGAGGCCGTCGCGGTTGCCGCCGTACTCGGGCGCGCCGTACATGCCCTCGCAGCAGTGCTCCCACAGCAGCTCGCGGAACTCGTCGGCGGCGCCCAGCCGGGCCCGCTGCTCCTTGCCGTCGACGTCGAGGAAGTCGGCGCCCAACGCGGCCAGGCCGTCGCGGTAGCGCTGCTGCAACCCGATCACCGGACCGTTGAACTCACGCTCGGGCAGACCCTGCGACCCCTCGAGGCGCATCCGCCAGGCCAGCTCGTCGAGCTTCGTGAGCGGGACGAAGTCCCCGAAGCGGGCCTCCCCGCCGCGACGACCCGACGACGGCCCGCCGGCCCAGATGCGCGGCGGGTCGAAGGCGAAGGCGCCGAGGAGCGTGTCGATGTAGTCGGCGACCCCGGCGTCGTCGGCGCCCGGCCCGCCGAAGCCCGAGGGCATCATCTGCTGGCAGGCGGCCCGCAACGTCGCGTACTCCTGTTCGCTCAGCCAGACGGGCACCGGGCAAACGTAGCGTGGCGGCCGCCCCCGTTGCTGACGCTGGTGTCAGGTTTCGCGGTGGTCCGGCCCCACGGTCGGGGAGGTCCTCGCCGGGCGGGTCACATCGGGGGGACGCGCTCGACGGCGGGGCTCCGGGCGACGCGGTGCGCCATCCAGGCCACGGCGCGTCCGCTCTCGTCGAGGGCGTCGCTCACGAAGTTGCCCGTCTGCGCGGCGCCGAACTCGACGAGCCGCGTGGCGTTGGTCATGACCCGGAAGCCGGGGCCGCGGTAGTGACGCCCCACCGCCCGCACCGGCACGACGGGGAGCCGCAGGCACCAGGCGACCACTGCCCCCGTCGTCTCCGCTGCGGTCGAGCGGTGGTTGACGAGGTCCGCGTAGCGCCCGGTGACCACGTTGACGATGTTCTCCAGGGCCTGCGAGCCCGGCTCGAAGTAGTTGGAGTGCGCGTGCACCACGGAGTGGTTGTCGGCATTCGTGCGCAGGCGCTGGCCCCCGAACGTGGGGGCGGACGGCGCCGTCCCGAAGATGCCGAGCTCGGCGATGGCGTCCCCCGGCGCCTGCTCCGCGAAGAAGTGCGCCTTCTCCATGTGCAGCTGGCGCAGGTCGTCCACCGTCATGCCCGGGCTGCCGGCGACGACCACGTCGGTGCAGCGGAGCCCGCAGTCGGCCAGGGCGGCGCCGGTCACGACGGAACCGAAGCTGTGGGCGACGAGCGTCACCGAGTGGTCGGGCCCGATGGGCAGGGACCCCACGAACTCGGTGAGATCCTGGGCGGCCCGCACCAAGGTGTCGGTGCACTCGATCGAGCCGGTGGCCGCCGCGATAAGGTCGGCGGGGTTGTCGTACCCCTTCCACAGCACCACCGCGGTCGACTCCGCCGCCTCGTAGAGGTGGCGTGCGCCGGGGATCCAGTCGGCGCACATGTTCGTCCCGTCGCCCACGCCGGGCACCACCACGGCGACGTGCCGTGAGTCGGCGAACTCGCCGAAGCCCACCGCGTAATGATGCGCGTCCGGCCGGTAGAGGACGATGTCGCCCTCGCACGAGAGCAGGCTCTCGAGCAAGCGGACCTGGTCGGGCTCCTGGTCGCGCTGCGTCGCGGCCAGGTCGTGACGCAGCGCAGCGAGGTTGTCGGCGGCGCGCCGGGTCCACAGATCCGATTCCTGCACGCTGCGAGATTACGCCGCCGCGGCGATACCGAGGCCTAACCTTGGCCGGGTGGGCCCCGCCCTGGCGATCCTGGCCGCTCTGTTCTTCGCACTGGGCACCGTGTTGCAACAGAAGGGGACGCTCAGCACCGAGGCGGGCGAGGGCGACCCGCGCTTTCTCGTGCAGATCTTGCGGCGACCGGTCTGGCTGGCCGGAGCCGCCCTCATGGCGGTCGGCTGGGTCCTCCAGGCCACGGCCCTCGATCGCGCCTCCCTCGTCGTGGTGCAGTCCCTCACCGCGCTCCAGCTCGTCGTCGCGCTGCCCCTCGGCGTCTGGCTGACCGCGCAGCACATCGGGCGACGCGAGCTGGCCGGCGCCGCGCTCACCGTCGCCGGGATCATCTTCTTCATCTCGGCCGGCCAGCCGCAGGGCGGCACGGCGCACCCCAGCGCGGCGTCGTGGTGGATCGCCTGCCTCTCGATTGCGGTCCTGATCATCGTGCTCGTGGCCGTCGGGCGGCGCTTCCGCGGTGCGGCGATGGCGCTGACGATAGGAGCGGCGGCCGGGCTCGGCTTCGGTCTCCAAGCCGCCGTCACCAAGACGTTCGTCGCCGAGGTCGGCGGTGGGGTCACGGCCCTCCTGACCAGCTGGCCGGTGTGGATCCTGATCCTGTCCGCCCTGACCGGGTTCGCGTTGCAACAGTCCGCCCTCAAGACCGGCGTGCTGGCGCCGGCGATGGCCTCGGCCAACTCCGTGACGCTCTTCACCAGCGTCATCCTCGGGATCGCGGTGTACGACGAGACCATCTCGAAGGGCGGCGCCGCGCACTCCGGCTCCGCCTACGTCGGCCTGTTCGTGGCGATCGCCGGGATCGCCCTGCTCGCCGGGTCCGACGCGCCGCAGTCCGCGACGCTGGGAGCGCCGGCGGCGCCAGGAGGGCCGGGAGCGCCCGAAGCGCCGGGCCGGCCCGACCCGTCGGCGGCCTCGTGAGCCCAGGCGGCGTCCCCGCACCCGGCGCCCCCGGCTGAGCGCGTCGGGAAATGGTGCTCGCAACCGCGGGGCTGGCCGCGGACACCTGGTGGCAGTACCTGCTTCTCTTCCTCGCCGTCGCTGCGTCGTGGGCGGGCGTCCCGGCGGTCGGGGCCACGGCGCTGACCGCGGCCGGCGTGGCCGCGAGCCAAGGCAAGCTCAACCTTGCCGTCGTCGTCCTGGTGGCGACCGCGGCGGGCGAGGTCGGGGGGCTCGTCGGCTACGCCGTCGGGGACCGCTGGGGCCGCGTGCTGCTGGAGCGACCGGGCAAACATCAAGAAGGCCGGCGCCGGATCGTCGAGAGGGGCGAGACCGCCTACGCGCGCTGGGGCCGCCTGGCCGTCTTCTTCACACCCGCCATCGTCTCGGGCACGGCCAAGATGCGCCACGGCGAATTCGTCCTGTGGAACCTCATCGCGGCGCTGGCCTTCTCGATCTCGGTGGCGGCGAGCTCGTTCGGGTTCGGCCGCCTCGTCACGGGCAACCATTCGCTGCACGACATCGTCACGTTCCTCGTCGGCCTCGCGGTCGGCGTGCTCATCATGATGTGGTTCGTGCGCCACCGTCGGCGCACGGCGGGCAAGCGGGCGCAGACGTAGGGCGAGCGGGTGGTGTGCGAGCGGGTGGCAAGCGTGTGGTGTGCGGGTGGGTCGACTGTGGCGACCCGGCTCAGCGCGGCAGGCCCAGGATCCGTCCCGCGATGATGTCGCGCTGCACCTGTGACGTGCCGCCCGCGATGCCGGCGGCCTTGCTCCAGAGCCACTGGCGCGCCCACGGCCCGGACTCCGACGACGCCGGATCGCGCCCGGTCACCAGCAGCGCCGCCTCGGCCATCCCCTGCGTCATGGACGTCCACGTCAGCTTGATCCAGCTCGACTCCGGCCCGGGCTCCTCGCCCCGGCCGAGCCGCGTCAGGGTGCGCAGATTGTGCAGACGCAGGACGCCGAGCTCCACGTACGCACCGGCCAGCGCGTCCGCCACCATCGGGTCGTCGAGCGAACCGTTACGCCGGGCTTCGTCGTAGAGCCTCGACAGATACGTCTCGTGCACGACCTGCTCCTTGAACGGGAAGTTCGTCCCCCGTTCGTGGGCCAGCGTCGAACCCGCCACCGTCCACCCGTGGCCCTCGGAACCGATCAGGTGCTCCGAAGGGACGAAGACGTCGGTCAGGAACACCTCGTTGAACTCGGCGTCGCCCGTCATCTGCACCAGTGGCCGCACGTCCACGCCGGGGTCGGACATGTCGACGATCATCGCCGTGATGCCCTGCTGCGGCCGCGCCGCGTCGGGGTCGGTTCGGGCGAGGCACAGCCCCCACGTGGCGAACTGGGCGTAGGAGGTCCAGACCTTGCGGCCGGTGACGAGGTACCCACCCTCGACCGGCGTGGCGCGCGTCGACAGCGACGCCAGGTCGCTCCCGGCGTCGGGCTCGCTGAAGAGCTGGCACCAGATCTCCTCCGCCGAGAGGATGGCGGGGAGGTAGCGCAGGCGCTGGTCCTCGGTGCCGTGGGCGAGCAGCGTGGGCCCGACCAGGTTGATGCCCACCCGGTTCACGGGCTGGGGCGCCTGCGAGCGTGCGTATTCGCTTTGGTACAGGGCGACCTGCACCGGCGTCGCGCTGCGCCCGCCGTAGGCCTCGGGCCAGTGGACGCCGACCCAGCGGTCGGCGGCCAGCGTCGCCTGCCACGCTCGCCCCCACGCCACCTCGTCGGCCAGGTCGACGACGGCGGGTGGCCGCTGGGGGTGTCCGTCCAGCCAGTCCCGGAAGGACGCGGCGAACTCCTCGTCCTCTTTCTTCAGCGCGAGGTCCACGGACCCCCCGTCGGCCGGCCTGACATCGGCGTCACGTTAGTGGCGCCCGGGTATCGTCCCCTGCCGTGACGGCCCGTCTCCGACCCACCTGGGTGCCGAGCCAGGCTCGCGCCTATCGCCGCCCCGGCGGGCCCTGGGACGTGCCGACGCTCGACGACCTCATCTCGGCGCACGCCGGGGACATCGTCGACGGCGCGACCCGGCTGTCCGCCGCTGAGGCCGACGCCCTCGTCGCCACGGTCGCCGGGGGCCTCAGGGCGCGTGGCGTGGGCCCGGGGGCGGCCGTGGCGTGGCAGGTGCCGAACAGCCTGGCGGCGGCCGTCCTGGTGCGGGCGTGTTGGCGCCTCGGCGCGGTGGCCGCCCCCATCCTGCACAACTTCGGCGCGGCCGACGTCGAGGCCGCACTGGGCCAGATCGACCCGGCGCTCGTGCTCGACCTCGGGCCGGACGTGATCTCGGATCCCGATGCGCTCGCCGACCTGCTCGGCGGCACGCCGGTAGCGGCCGGGAGCGGACCGGCGAAGCCGTCCGATGTGGCGCTGGTCCTCTTCACCTCCGGCTCCACCGGGACACCGAAAGCCGTCTTGCACACGCAGCGCGGCCTGAGCTGGAAGGCCTCGTTGATGGCCGAGGTCCACGGTCTGGGTCCCGACGACGCCGTGCTGATGCCGGCGCCCATGGCCCACATCTCGGGCCTTCTCAACGGTGTGCTCGTCCCGGGCGCGGCGGGGATGCGCGCCGTGCTCATGCGCCGCTTCGACCCCGAATTGGCGCTCCGCCTCGTGCGCGACGAACGGATCTCGTTCATGGCCGGGCCGCCGACGTTCTTCATCGCGATGAGGACGGCCCTCGGCGAGGACCCCGACGCGGGGTTCGACGTCGCTTCGGTACGGCTCATCTCGAGTGGCGGCGCGTCGGTGACCCCGGCGTTCATCGAGGACACGGCGCGCACGTTCGACTGCCGCGTCAAGCGCACGTACGGCTCCACCGAGGCCCCTACCGTCACGACGAGCACCAACGACGACCCCTTCGAGATCGCCCGCGACACCGACGGCCGGGCCGTCGGGTACGTCGAGCTCCGCGTGGCCGACCCGGAGTCGGGAGCGCCCCGGCGGCGCGGGACGCCGGGCGAGCTCTGGGTGCGCGGGCCCGAGATATTCGCCGGTTACGCGGATCCCGCGCAGACCGCGGCGGTGGTGGCACGGGGCGGATGGTTCAAGACGGGCGACCTCGCCACGGTGGACGCCGACGGGTGGTTGCGCATCGTGGGCCGGCTCAAGGACGTCATCATCCGCGGGGGCGAGAACATCTCGGCCTCGGAGGTGGAGGCCGCACTCGAGGCCCACCCCGACGTCCGGCACGCCGTGGCCGTCGGGTACCCGGATGCCTTGATGGGCGAGCGCGTGGCCGCTTTCGTCGAGTCCGGCGCGCCGTTCGACCTCGAGGAGTGCCGCCGCTGGTTCTCCAGCCGGGGCATCGCCACCTTCAAGACGCCCGAGCGGGTCGTGCGGCTCGACCACCTTCCGCTGCTCGGTTCCGGCAAGGCCGACCGGGCGGCGTTGCGCCGCCGCGCCGCCGAGGCCTGAGGTTCTCGTCGCGGCGCTCGCCGCGGCGCCGGCGCGGGGTACCGCCGGGTAGGCGGGGGGCGGAACTAGCGTTGGCGGGATGCCTCGCCGGAACCTCATCCCGCTCGCGCTGCTCGCCGTGCTCGCCATCGGGGCCGGCGTCTTCGCCGTCGTCGGTTTCGTCGGGGCGCCCAACGCCACGACGATCACCGTGCAGAACGCGACCGCGACGACGTTCGGCTCACCCCCGGGCTCCACGTCGTTCCTCATGGACCTCGTGAGCACGCTCTCGTCCGGGGCGACCACCGGGACCTTGAAGGAGCAGCACCTCATCGACTTCACTACGCCCGACCAGATGAAGGTGATCCCGGTGGGTACGAGCTCGAAGACCGCGACGGAGCTCCAAGAGCCTGCGATCTCGTGCGCGCTGCACGCGTACACCGCGATGCTGCAGGGCTCGGCGTCGTGGAACAAGAAGAACGACACGTACACGCGGACGGAATCGGTGGCCGACTACTCCGCCCGGGTGCCCAGTTCGGGCGGGACGTCGTGCGAGCCGCAACCGGTCAACGCACGGGGTCAGGTGTTCGAGACGGCCGTCATCCGCTCGGGGTACCTCGTGGCGTCGCGGGTGCGGATCGTCGTGCCCCCGCAGACCCTGAGCAACGGCCGGTCGGCGGCCCACGGGGTCGAGTCGCAGACCATGATCTTCATCGAGATCGGCGGAGTGCCCGTCCACACGATCAAGCCGTAGCGAGCGGCGGCGGCCGGTACGGCCCGCGTCGCCGTTCAGGACAGCGCCGAGCCCGACTCCAACCGGGTGCGGAGGATCTGCGCGATCCGGTCGCGGTGCAGCGACGCATCGCCGTAGCTGACCTGGTCCAGCTGGGCGCGCTTCACGTAGAGGTGCATGTCGTGCTCCCACGTGAAGCCGATGCCGCCGTGGACCTGGAGCCCGGTCCCCATGACGCGTCGCGAGGCATCGGAGCACCACGCCTTGGCCATGCTCGCCGCGAGCGCATGGTCGGGATCGTCGGCGGCGGCGCACCACGCCGCGTAGTACACGGTCGAGCGCATCCCCTCCACGTCGACGAGGGCGTCCGCCAGCATGTGCTTGACGGCCTGGAACGAGCCGATCGGCTTGCCGAACTGGACGCGGTCCTTGGCGTAGGCCACGGACATCGACAGCACGCTGTCCGCGGCGCCCAGCATCTCCGCCGACACCAGCGTGGCGGCACGGTCCAGGACGCGTGCGGCGGCGTCGGCGCCGCCGATGCGCCGTGCCGGCGTCGCCTCGAACGTGAGCATCCCGAGCTCGCGCGTCCGGTCCATGGCCGCCACGGGCTCGGGGCGCCCGGTCGCTTCGAGGTCGACCACGTACACGCCGTCGTCGGTGACGACGACGGCCACCGCGGCGGACGGCGCGTACACCGTCGGCGGCATCGCGCCGTCCAGGCGCACCTCGCCCGGCGCCCCCGCCTCGGTCACGCTGAGGCGGTCGTGGGGCACGAACACCGACGCACCCGACGGCGGAGCCCTGACCCAGCGCCTCACGCCACTCCTTCGTCCCCGCATCGGCGCGCGCCTCGGGCGCCGCTCAGCGCCCCGAGCGCCACCACCGAAGGAAGGAAGGGCGCCGCCACGAGCCGGCGTCCGACCTCCTCACAGAGCACGGCGACTTCGACGAGGCCGAGTCCCGAGGCCGCCCTCGTCCTCGGGCAACTCGATGGCGAGCCAACCCTGCTCGGACATGGCATCCCACGCGGACTCGTCGTAGCCCCGCGGGACGTCGGCCGCGGTCGCTGGCTTCTCGTCCGCACCCGCTCCCGCACCGGCGCCCGGAAGCGTGCCGACCACCGCACCGGTGCCCACGCGGGCCCGCAGTGCGTCGTGCCCCGCCCTGCCCGTCGAGCAGCGTCGCCGCCGCCTCGCGCAGAGCCTGTTGATCGGCCGAGAGGTCGAAGTCCACGGCGGCGCAGTCTACGGTCATCGCTGACACGGGTGTCACCTCCGAAGTCGGCTGTGCCATGCTGCGGCGGATGGATCTGCGCTCCACGGCCCAACAGGAGGAGCTGCGCGACGGCGTTCCGGGGCTGGCTCACCGAACACCTGCCGTGGCCGTACGGCGTCGGCTTGCCGCCTCGTTTTGACGACCTCTCCGAGACGGTCGCCTTCGGGCGGCGTTGGCAGGCCGACCTGGCCGCCGCCGGCTGGGTCGGCGTCACCTGGCCCGAGGAGTACGGCGGCCGAGGCCTCGGTGCGCTGGAGAACTACGTGGTCATCGAGGAGTTGGCCCGGGCCCGCGCTCCCGAGCTGGTGGGGCGCATCGGCATCAACCTCGTCGGCCCCACCCTGCTGGCGCACGGGACCGAGGACCACAAGGCGCGCTTCTTGCCACGGATCCTCTCGGCCGACGAGCTCTGGTGCCAGCTCTTCAGCGAGCCCGACGCCGGCAGCGACCTCGCGTCGCTGACCACCCGCGCCGTGCCGGTGGACGGCGGGTACCGCGTCACCGGCCGCAAGGTCTGGACCTCCTACGCCCAGTTCGCCGACTGGGGCCTGTGCCTCACGCGGAGCGACCCCGAGGCACCGAAGCGCCAACAGGGCATCACCGCGTTGATCGTGGACATGCACGCCGAGGGCGTCGCCGTCCATCCCCTCGTGCAGTCGACCGGCGAGGCCGAGTTCAACGAGGTCGAGCTCAACGACGTGTTCATCCCCGACGAGCGCCGCGTCGGGAACGAGGGCGAGGGGTGGTCCGTGGCCGGCTCGACGTTGGCGCACGAACGGGGCATCAACCCGCGCCAGCTGGTCATCCACACCCAACTCATCGAGGAGCTGCTCCGCCTCGCCAACGAAAACGGGAGCTTCGACGACTGGCGCCTGCGCCAAGAGCTCGCGCAGGCCGCCACCGAGGTGCGGCTGTTCCAGCTCCACAACTGGCGGTCGCTCACCCGGCTCTCGAAGGGCGAGGCGCCCGGGCCCGAGGGCAGCGCCCTCAAGCTGTACTGGAGCGAGATGTCCAAACGGCTCCACCGGACCGCGCTCGACGTGCTGGGCGACGCCTCTCCGCTGTGGGAAGGGGCCCCGGGCAACCCCGCCGACGGCGCCTGGCAGCGCTCGTGGCTCTATTACCAGGCGTCGTCGATCTTCGCCGGCACGAACGAGATCCAGCGGACGCTCGTCGGCGAGCGCGTCCTCGGGCTCCCCCGGGGCTGACCCGGACGCGTCGTCCGACACGGCAGGATGGCGGCAGGAGGATGACCGACATGGCCGAGAAGGCACCGAAATTCGACGAGATCATCTATGAGGTCGACGGCCCCGTGGCCACGATCACCATGAACCGCCCGGACGTCGCCAACGCGCAGGACTCGACGCTCATCGACGAGCTCGACGCCGCCTTCGACCTGGCCGACGCCGACGACGCCGTGCGCGTCGTGATCCTCGCCGGTAAGGGCAAGCACTTCTCGTCCGGCCACGACCTCAAGGCGCTCGTCGCCGGGGACGGGTCCGACCCGTGGGTGGCGATGCGCGAGACGCCGGAGGGGAAGTTCCACCACGAGAAGACGATGTACTTCGACCGCTGCCTGCGCATCCACGACTTCCGCAAGCCGACGATCGCCGCCGTCCAGGGGAGCTGCGTGGCGGCGGGCCTCATGCTGGCCGCGATGTGCGACCTCATCGTGGCGGCCGACGACGCCGAGTTCTCGAACCCGGTGCTGCGCCTCACCGGTGCCGGGGTGGAGCTGCTCGTCGAGCCCTGGGAGCTCGGGATCCGCAAGGCGAAGGAATTCCTCTTCACCGGCGACACGATCGACGCCCAGGAGGCGTGGCGCCTCGGGCTGGTCAACCGCGTCGTGCCCCGAGCGGACCTCGAGGCCAAGACGCGCGAGCTGGCCGAGCGGGTCGCCCTCGTCCCGCCGGTCACGGCCCAGACGGTCAAGGAGACCATCAACGAGACGGCCAACCTCATGGGCAAGCGCGACGCCCTCAAGTACCACTTCATGGCGCACCACTGGGTCCACAACTCCGCCACGGCGCTCAACGCGCTCGCGGCGCGCAAGGCCAAGGGCTCCATGAAAGAGGTCATCGCAGAGCGGGACCAGGGCCAGCCGCAATCGTGAGCGACGCCACGGGAGGCCCGCTGCGCGGCATCCGGGTCATCGACGTGGGCACCCGGATCGCGGCGCCGTTCTGCGCCGGGCTGCTCGGCGAGCTCGGCGCCGACGTGATCAAGGTCGAGTTGCCCGGCGGCGGCGACTTCATGCGCACGATGGGCCCGTTCGTCCCCGTCGAGGACGGGCCGGACTACTCGCTCTCGTGGGCCGTCGAGGGCCGCGGCCGCCGCGGCGTGACATGCGACCTGCGCCAGCCCGAGGGCAAGGAGCTCTTCAAGCGCCTCGTGGCCGAGGCCGACGTCCTGTGCGAGAACTTCCGGCCCGGCACGATGGAGCGATGGGGCCTCGGTCCCGACGACCTGCCGGCGGACCTGGTGTACGTGCGCGTCAGCGTCTTCGGGCAGAGCGGGCCGTACGCACCGCGCCCGGGCCTGGACCGGCTCGGCATCGCCTTCGGCGGCCTCCTGCACATCACGGGTGACCCGGACCGGCCACCGGTGCGACCCGGCGTCACGATCTCGGACTACCTGACCGGCACGTTCGCCGCCTTTGCCGCAGTGGCCGCGCTCTACGGGCGCGACGGCTCGGGCGGCCGCGCCGGCGAGGCCGCGCCGAGCGGCTCCGGTGAGGTCATCGACGCGCCCTTGTACGGGTCGATCCTGCGCGTCCTCGAGTGGACGCTCGCCGGCTACGACCGGTTGGGCATCGTCCGCGAGCGCGAGGGCAACCGGGTCGGCCAGTCGGCGCCGCTCGACAACTATCCCACCGCCGACGGGACCTTCGTCTGCATCGTCGCCGCCTCCGACGCCAATTTCGCCCGCGTCTGCGCCGCCATGGGGCGACCCGAGCTGACGCAGGACCCGCACTTCGACACGCTGGCGCACCGGGCGGCGAACGGCGAGGAGATCAACGGGATCGTGGCCGCCTGGACGTCGAGCCTCCCCGCCGATGAGATCACGCAGCGCTGCGTCGAGCACGACGTGCCGGTGGGCACGGCCTACAGCGCGGCGGACATCTTCGCCGACCCCCACATGGCGGAGCGGGGCGACCTCGTGCCCGTCGACGACCCGGTCATCGGCCCCATCCGCCAGCAGGCCCCCTTCCCCCGCCTGACGAAGAACCCGGGGCCCATGCCCGTCGGCGCGCCGCGCCTCGGCGAGCACAACCGAGAGGTCTGGTGCGACATCGTCGGCCTGAGTGAGGCGGAGCTCGACGACCTCACCGCCCGTGGCATCCTCTGACGTCCGGGGCGGCGGGCGCCCCGGTCCTAGAGCAGCGCGATCAACCGGCCCAGGAACGAGGCCCCACCGAAGGTGAAGATCCCCCCGTCGGCGGCGGCCAGCCAGTAGCCGTTGGTCACGTTGTCCGCCGCCATGCCCACGACCGGGGCGACCAGGGTGGTCCCGCCGGTCGAGCCGTCGAAGGGGGCGTTGCCGTAGGTGAAGATGCCGCCGTCGGAGGCGACGAAGCGGTAGCCCTGCCCGTTGGGCCCGGCCTCCATGCCCACGATGGGCTGGTTCAGCTTGATGCTGCCCGTGCTGCCGTAGAACGGGGCGTTGTAGCTGAAGATGCCGCCGTCGGTGGCCACCTCCCAGTAGCCGTCGGTCGCCGGGTCGGCCGCGATCCCCACGATCGGCTGGTTCAGCGCGTGGCCGCCCATGGATCCGAAGAACGGCGCGTCGCCGTAGCTGAAGATGCCGCCGTCGGAGGCCACGAGCCAATAGCCGCGGCCGTCTGGTGTCGAGGCCATGCCGACGATGGGCTTGTTGAGGCGCAGCGAGCCGGTCGAGCCGTAGAACTGCGCGTCACCGAAGCTGAAGATGCCGCCGTCGGAGCCGACGAGCCAGTAGCCGCCGCCGTCAGGCGTCGGCGTGATGCCGACGATGGCTGCGTTGAGCCCGCTCGTGACCGAGCCGAGGTTCGGCGCCGAGCCGAACGAGGCCACCGTGCCGTTGGCCTCGGCCTCCCAGTAGCCCGCGCCGTTGGCGAGCGGGGCGATGCCGATGACCCCGCTGGAGGCGGCGATGGAACTGACCTGCGCCCAGGAGACGGTCACGTCCGTCGGCGGCGCGCAGGAGCCGACGATGATGGCGGTCAACGAGCCACCGGCGGCGGTCGGCGAGTCGGCGGCGCCCATCGACAGCACCGGCGGGCCGTCCGGGCAACTCGGGAAGGTGGCGAGGACAACGTCGCGATGGTCCCAGCAGCTCGCCAGCGCCAAGAGGTTGCAGGCGATGTTGGACGTGAGCGCTCCGCCCCAGCCGTCCTCGTACATCCAGTAGTAGTCCGCCTCGAGCACCGACGAGAGGCCGCCCGCCCAGATCGATCCGCCCCACGTGACCGGCGCGCCGCCCGTGACCGTCGAGGGGAAGGACGGGTCGGTCGCCGCGTCTGCCCCGGCCTGCGCGTACGAGTTGAGTTGCGTCGTCATGTAGCTCACCGCCGGGAGGCCACGGTCGATCCGCTCCTCGTTGATCACGGTGAAGAGCTGCTCGTCGATCGGCAGGCTGTCGAACTCGGACTCGATGACGTTCATCGCACCGACACCCTCTTGCGCCCGGGCGGTGTTGATCGACGTCAACCAGTCGCTGCTGCTCGGAGAGATGTTGCCCGGCGGGTTATTCGGCGGGAGGGTCCCGGCGGCGCCGGCGGGCGCGCCGGCGGCGACGACACCGAGCGCGCTCGCCGCGGTGATACCGATCGTAAGCAGCAATGTCGCGACGCGACAGTGGACACGATGGCGCACGATTCTTCCCCCTCGTTCTCCTCGTCCCTCAACAGCACGGTACGGAGGGGGGAACTGACTTACATGGGGCCTTTTGCCCAAAAGTTGATCATGGCGCGGCCGTGCAACGTGCTTGCCACCCGACGGCGATGGCCGTGCCACCGGGCCCACAGTTGGGCGCCGAATACGGGAGATTTCGGCCCCGCAGGCCCGCGCTTGGGGACTCTTCTGGCTTCTCCTCTTTCCTGTTGTCTCGCCGCGGCTCGGGCTACGAGCTGATCAACCGGCCCAGGAACGAGGCCCCACCGAAGGTGAAGATCCCCCCGTCGGCGGCGGCCAGCCAGTAGCCGTTGGTCACGTTGTCCGCCGCCATGCCCACGACCGGGGCGACCAGGGTGGTCCCGCCGGTCGAGCCGTCGAAGGGGGCGTTGCCGTAGGTGAAGATGCCGCCGTCGGAGGCGACGAAGCGGTAGCCCTGCCCGTTGGGCCCGGCCTCCATGCCCACGATGGGCTGGTTCAGCTTGATGCTGCCCGTGCTGCCGTAGAACGGGGCGTTGTAGCTGAAGATGCCGCCGTCGGTGGCCACCTCCCAGTAGCCGTCGGTCGCCGGGTCGGCCGCGATCCCCACGATCGGCTGGTTCAGCGTGTGGCCGCCCATGGATCCGAAGAACGGCGCGTCGCCGTAGCTGAAGATGCCGCCGTCGGAGGCCACGAGCCAATAGCCGCGGCCGTCTGGTGTCGAGGCCATGCCGACGATGGGCTTGTTGAGGCGCAGCGAGCCGGTCGAGCCGTAGAACTGCGCGTCACCGAAGCTGAAGATGCCGCCGTCGGAGCCGACGAGCCAGTAGCCGCCGCCGTCAGGCGTCGGCGTGATGCCGACGATGGCTGCGTTGAGCCCGCTCGTGACCGAGCCGAGGTTCGGCGCCGAGCCGAACGAGGCCACCGTGCCGTTGGCCTCGGCCTCCCAGTAGCCCGCGCCGTTGGCGAGCGGGGCGATGCCGATGGTGCTCGAGTTCGTCTGCACCGACGTCGCCACCTGGCCCCACGTCGTCGTGATGTCGGTCGGTGGTGCGCACGTGCTCACGAGGATCGCCGCCAAGGAGCCGCCCCCATAGCCGTTGGCCGAGTACGCCCCGCCCATCGACAGCACCGGCGCGCCCGTCGGGCAGTTCGGGAACGAGTGCAGGATGATGTCGCGGTGGCCCCAGCACTCCCCGATCGAGAGGAGCGAGCAGGCGTTGTTCGTGGTCGACGTGCCGTCGTAGCCGTCGTCGTACATCCAGTAGTAGTCCGCCTCGAGCACCGACGACATCCCACCGGCCCAGACTGCGCCGCCGTATGTCAGCGGCGCACCGCCGGTCACGGCCGACGGGAAGGACGGGTCGGTGCCGGAGTTGGCTCCGGACTGCGCGTACGAGTCGAGCTGCGAAGTGATGTAGTCGATCGGCGGGAGGCCGCGGTCGATCCGCTCCTCGTTGATCACGGTGAACAGCTGCTCGTCGATGGGCAATCCTGCGAGTTGCGACTCCGAGACGTCCATCTGCCCGAGGCCCTCTTGCGCGCGCGCCGTGTCGACCGACGTCAGCCAGTCGCTGCTGCTCGGAGAGATGTTGGCGGGCGGGTTGCCCGGGGGGAGGATGCCGGCGCCACCGGCCGGTGCTCCGCTCAAAACGGCCGCCGCCGTGCCGGCGACCATGACTGCGATCGCCAAGTTGAGCGCCACCACCCGGCGCCGGCCACGACCAAACACTGAACTTTCCCCCTCGCGTTGCCCTCCGAGAGGTCAGTATCGGGAAAGTGCCGTCCCAAAGACATGGGACATTTTGACTAAATGGTGTGAATTGAAATCGCGGCTCTACCTGGGACGATGCTGTTGGAAATCAGTTGCTTTCCCGTTGTGCTCCGTGTGCTTTTGCGTTGACTTGTTGTGCAATCGATCGTGGGCGCATCGGGGGTGTTCTTGCATCAGACGTGCAAGGCCCCCGGGATGCACCCGATCGGCAACGGCTTTCGCGGCGATGGCGCGACGCGCGTCGGGGCGGACACACAACGGGACGACAAGCCGGCGCGCGTCAGGCGTGCCGCCGGCGTCGATCAGCCGCGCGGCAGACCGAGCACGCGCTCGGCGACGATGTTGCGCTGGATCTCCGACGTCCCGCCCGCGATCGTGTTGGAGAAGGAGCGGAGGTACTGGTCGGCCCAGGCGCCGTCGTAGAACGCGCCCATGACCTCTTCGGGCTCGACGTCGAAGTGGGCGATGTCCCACTCGGCGAAGCGGTTGGGGCCGGGCCCGTCGAGGTCGAGGCCGTCGGTGCCCAGCGCATCGCGGGCCACCTCGCAGGCGCGCTGCTGCGCCTCGCTGGCGAAGAGCTTGAGGACCATGTGCTCGGGGGGCATCTCGCCGCGGACGGATTTGGTGAAGCCCCGGTACCCCATGGCGCGGATAGCCATCGTGTCGGTCGCCAGGCGCCCGATCGCCTCGGCCAGCCGGGGATCGTCGCCCAGCGTGCCGCCGTGACCGTCGGGACGCTGGGCGACCCGCATCAGGCCGCGCATCGTGCGCTCCATCCGGTTGGCGTTGTTGATCCAGAGCATCCCCCGCTCGTGGCGCAGCGACCCCTGGCTGACGGTCCAGCCACCGTTGAGCTCGCCCAGCAGGTTCTCCTCGGGCACCTCCACGTCCGTGAAGAACACCTCGTTGAAGTCGGCGTGGTACGGGTCGGTGAGCTCGGGCAGCGCCCGGCACGTGATGCCGGGCGTCGCCATGTCGATGATGAGCGTGCTGATGCCCCTGTGCTTTGGTGCGTCCGGGTCGGTGCGCACGAAGCACAGGCAGTAGTCCGCGTCCTGCGCACCCGACGTCCACACCTTCTGCCCGTTGACCACGAAGTGCCCGTCGCGGCGCTCGGCCTTCGTCGTGAGCGACGCCAGGTCGCTCCCCGCGTTCGGCTCGCTCATGCCGAGGCACCACGTGACCTCGCCCTTGAGCGTGGGCACGACGAACTTCTCCTTCTGTTCGTCCGTGCCGAACTCGACCACCGAGGCGGCGCAGATGGAGAGGCCCTGCGGGTTGCACGAACGGGGCACCTGGCGCTCGGCCACGACCTCGAAATACGCCATCTGCTCCTGCGGCGTCGCATTGCGGCCACCCAGCTCGGGTGGCCACCCCGGCACGAGGTACCCCGCCTCGAAGAGCTCGCGCTGGAACGCCCGCGCCCAACCCGGGAGGTGGGCCGACGAGGTGCGCGTCTCGCCCGCCACGACCTCGGGGCTCGGCAGGTGGTCGTCCAGCCAGGCCTCGAACGCGCGCCGGAACTCGAGGAGCGACTGGTCAGGGGCGAGGCGCATGGCCAACTATCGCACGGGGCTTATTCGACGGGCGAACCACGACGCGGCGTCGGCGCGGTGCGTCAGGAGCCGGGCTCGGGGTCCCGGGGTTGGCCGAGGATCCGCTCCGCGATCACGTTGCGCTGCACCTCGCTCGTGCCGCCGGCGATGGTGAGGCAACGCGTCGAGAGGAAGCCCTCCTCCCAGCGCTGCGCCTTCCCGTCGAGCACGGCACCGTCGGCGCCGTAGAGCGCCATCCCCATCTCCTGCACGCGCTGCTCGTGCTCGACACCCAGGAGCTTGCGCACGCTCGAGCCGCTGCCCGGGTCGACGCCCGAGAGCGTCCGCAGCGTCGAGCGGTGACCGAGCAGGGCGACCGACTGTGCCTCGGCGATGAGGTGGCCGAGGCGCCCCTCCAGGCTCGTGGCCACCACGTCGCCGCGCTCGGCGCGCCGCGCCATCGTCCGGATGAGCGACTCGATGCCGTTGCCGAACGACGCACCCGACGACATGGAGACCCGCTCGTTGGCGAGCGTCGTGCGGCCGATCCGCCACCCGTCGCCGGGCGACCCGATGACGCAGTCGTCTGGCACGAAGACGTCGTTGAAGAACACCTCGTTGAACATCGCCGCGCCGGTCAGCTCGCGCAGCGGCCGGATGTCGAGGCCCTCACTGTGCATGTCCACGATGAAGTACGTGATGCCGGCGTGTTTGGCGGCGTCCGGGTCCGTGCGGGCGAGGCAGATCCCGACGTCCGCCGTCTGCGCGAGCGACGTCCAGACCTTCTGACCGTTGAGCACGTACCCGCCCTCGACCCGCTCGGCGCGCGTGCTGAGCGCGGCGAGGTCGGAGCCGGCGCCCGGCTCGCTGAAGAGCTGGCACCAACTGAGCCGGCCGAGCAGCGTCGGGCGCACCCAACGCTCCTGTTGCTCCTCACTGCCGTGGGCGATGATCGTCGGCAGCGCCCAGGCGCCGACGGCGAGGTGCGGGCGAAGCACGCCGGCCGCCTCCATCTCCTCGTCGATCACGAGCTGCTCGAGGGGCGACGCGCCACGCCCCCAGGGCGGCGGCCAGTGCGCCATGATCAGGCCGGCCTCGGCCACCGCGGCGCGCTGCGTCAGCCCCGACGGGTCGTCCGTGCCGGTGGCCGCGACCGCCTCGACGACGGCGCGCACCTCGGCCCGGAGCGCCTCGGCCTCGGCCGGCAGGTCCGACGTCAGGTTGCGGCGCGCCCCGTCGATCGCCCCTGCCGCCACGGCGAGCTCGAGCGCCCCGACGTCGCCGCCGGCGACCATTTGCAGATTCGCCATGGCGCGCTTGAGGTAGAGGTGCGCGTCGTGCTCCCACGTGAAGCCGATGCCGCCGAGCGTCTGGATGCACTGCTTCGCGCAATGCTCCGCGCCCGGCAGCGCGATCGCCCCGGCGATGCGGGCGCTCAGGTGGCGATTGCCCGCCGCGGCGTCAGCGCCGTCGATCGCCTCGCTCCACGCCGCGGCGGCGTCCCAGGCGACGGCGGCACACTGCTCGACGGCGACGAGCATGTCGGCCAACGCATGCTTCACGGCCTGGAACTGACCGATCGGGCGCCCGAACTGCACGCGGACCTTGGCGTAGTCCGACGCCGTGTCCAGGCACCAGCGGGCCAGGCCCGCGCTCTCCGCCGCGCTGAGGACGTAGGCGAGGCTGTGCACCGTCTCGTCGGGGACGAGGACCTGTTGCGCCGCGGGGAGCGCGAGCTCGCCGCCGGCGAACCGCAGCGTGCCGAGGGCCCGCGTCGGGTCGAGGGCGGGCAGCGCCTCGACAACCGAGCGCGTCGCCGAGCACGGCGCGTTCGAGGAGGCACCAGTCGCTCGTGCCGCCCAGCGGCACCAGCACGAGTTGCGCCGCCGGCAGGCCGAGCACGGGTCGGAGGTCGCCGCGCAGCGTGAGCGTCCCGTCCGCGGCCCGGTCGGCGCTCGTCGACGGGCCGGCACCGAACGCCACGGCGGCGGTGACCGAGCCGTCGGCCAGGCCGGGGAGGAGGCGGCGGCGCACGTCGGGGTCGGCGTGCCACGTCAGGGCGGCCGACACGAGCAGCGTCGGGAGCAGCGGCCCGGGGAACAACGCGGCCCCGAGCTCTTCGACCACGACGGCGATCTCGGCCAGCGTGAAGCCCTGGCCCCCGTCCTCTTCGGCCACGTGCAGCCCGAGCCACCCCTGCGCCGCCATCTTCTCCCACACCGGGGGCAGCTCCGGCGACAGCGGCACCGACGCCGGCGTCGGCACGGCGTCGGCCAGCGTCCGCGGCTCCGTGGGCGGGCAGTGCGCCTCGAGCCAACGCTGCGCGGTGCGGCGGAGCGACTCGTGCTCCTCGGTGACGGCGATCGGCATCAGGCTCCGTCCTCGAGGTCCAGCTGCGCACCGTTGCGCCACAGCGAGATGGCACCGACGGGACAGCCCTGCGCCGCGACGCGGATCTTCTCCTCGGGGCTGGCGGCGGCGTCGATCACGACGGCGTGGCCGTCCTCGCTCAGGTCGAACGTCTCGGGCGCCCAGAACATGCAGTTGCCCGAGCCCATGCACAGGTCCCAATCGACCTTGACGTCCAGGGGGGCGCCTTCGTTCACGTCAGCCATGCGTACGAAAATACCTTCCTGCTCCGGGGGCACCGTCCCGCCGCCCGCTCCCGGGTCCGGGGGGCCCGGCGGCGCCGCCCGCATCGACCATCGGGTCAGCGCCCGTCGAACACCACCGGGAGCGACAGGGGGGACCGGAAGGCCAGGCCCTCGATGTGCGGCGGGTCGGCTTCGGGGTCGAGCTTCAGCGGCCCGAGCCGGTCGAAGAGCGTGGTGATGGCGATCCGTGACTCCATGCGCGCCAGGTGCATGCCGAGGCAGACGTGGACGCCGAAGCCGAACCCGACGTGCTGGCGCTGGCTGCGGAACATGTCGTAGCGGTCGGGCTCGGTGTACTTGCGCTCGTCGCGGTTGGCCGCGCCGATCAGCAGCGCGACGTCGGCCCCCGCCTCGATGGGGACGCCGGCCAGCTCGGTGTCCTCGACAGCGCGGCGCAGGATGACCGTGACCGGCGGCTCCCACCGGAGGACCTCCTCGAAGGCCTGGGGGAACAGGGAGCGGTCGGCGTAGAGCGCGTCCATCTGCGCCCGGTCGTTGAGCAAGGCGAAGAGCAGGCTGCCCGAGGCGCGGTACGTCGTCTCGACGCCCGCCGGCAGGAGCAGCCGGAGGAAGGAATAGATCTCCTCGTCGCTGAGGTGCTCCCCGTCGACGTCGGCCCGCACGAGATCGCTGATGAGGTCGTCGCCCGGGTGGGCCCGGCGCTCCTCCATCACGTCCGCGAAGTAGTCACGCAACGCCGCTGACGCCGCCACGCCGCGCTCCCAGTTGGTGGCCACGCTCGTCAGCTCGAGCGCCCAGCGTTGGAAGCGCGGGTAGTCGGCACGCGGCAGGCCGAGGATGCGCGCGATCACCTGCACGGGGAAGTTGAACGTGACGTCGCGCACGAGGTCCGAACGGCCGCGCTCGATGAAGCCGTCGACGAGCTCGTTGACGACCAGGGCGACGAGCTCCTCCTCCCAGCGCTCGAGCATCTTGGAGCGGAAGCTCGAGGCAACGAGGTCCCGGATCTTGCGGTGCTCGGGCTCGTCCATCTGAAGGATCGTGCGGCCCATCACGATGCCCATCACGTCCTCGTAGACGGTCGAGGAGTACGTCTTGTGGTCGCGTAGGACCTGGACCACCTCGTCGAACCCGAAGACCGTGACCGGGTGCCGGCCTCGACGGATCGTGCAGGTCAGCCCCGTCCCCCAGGTCGATCGGCCCGGTGCGGACGGGCGACTGCCGACAGAGCTCGTGGAGCTGCGGATAGGGGTCGCGGATGGTCCCGCCGACCGTGTCCTTCAGCTCGTACGGATCGAACGGCAGGGCGACGGAATCGGCCGCCGCGTCAATTCCTGGCATCTCGCCCCCTGACCCCCTACCTTTGGGTGTCATCGCCTCGGGTGTTCTCTGACACCCGTGTCATATATATAGCAAACGGCCGTTGGGGAGTCGAGCTCGGGGGTGGGTCCCACCACTCTCCGGATGGTCGGTGCGGTGCCGGTAATTGCAGTTGCGGATCATCCCGTTGGTTCAAGAGTCAGTGGAGCGGAGAGTGACATGAACAGGACGATGGAGTCCCACACCGTGCAGGCCGGTGCGGCAACAACCGGCTCCGGCCGTCCCGGCGGCACCGCCGGCGGCGGCGGTGCCCGGGGTGCGGCGCCCGGGGAAGGCTCGGCCACGCGGCGGCGCATTCTCCAGATCGCGCTCAGCCTCATGGCCCAGCGCGGCGTCGACGGGACGAGCATGCGCGACCTGGCGTCGGCGGCGGGGCTCAACGTGGCGTCGCTCTACCACTACTTCCCCTCCAAGCGCGACCTGCTCGAGGCGGTCTTGGTCGAACACGGGTTCCTTCCGGTCCACACGCCGCGACCCGACCCGCGAGTACGAGAACATCGACTCGCCGCTGGCGCAGTTGCTGGCCGACATCTTGGTCTCGATGTTCGAAGTCGAGGACTTCGTGCGCCTGATGGTGGGCGAGGCGATCCGGGCCGAGACGACCGCCCGGGCCGTCGGCCTCGACCTCTTCACGTCGTTCCAGAGCTCGATCGAGGACTGGATCATGAAGCACCGTCCCGACCTGGCCGAGCGCGGTGGCGCGGCGGCGGTTGCCCGCATGCTCAGCGCCATGGTCGTGGGGACGTTCGTCCAGCACGCCGCCGGGGCGCTCGGCGACGACAGCGGGGACCTGGTCGCGCTGTCGATGCAGCGGGCCCGGGAGGCCGCCGAGATCCTGCGGCCGGACCTGACAGCCTCGGCCGAGAACTAGCCCCCCGTTTGGGGGGTCGGGGCGGGGCGGTCGGGGCGGTCTGGGCGGTCGGGGCGGTCTGTCAGCTCGGCCTGCTCCTGTCCGTCAGCTCAGCTGAGCTCGGCGAGCTCCGCCAGACGGGCATCGATCTCGTCGCGGTCGGGGATGGTCGTCAGGTCGAGCACCGTGCCGTTCCGCCGGGTGACGCTGAAGAGCCGCCGCACGGGCCACCCGGCCAACGTGTGGATCTCGCTCCCGAGATCGGGCTCCCGGAGCACCCAGGCATCGAGCGCGGCCGGCCAGTCGATGCCGCCCGCGTCCCACGTCCCGTAGAGCTTTTGCTGCGTGAGGCACAGCGGCACGAATTCGCCGGCGAGCACGAGCTCCCAGACGGCCAGCGCCACGCCCGGGTTGTGCGCCGTCGAGATGTCGTCGAACGCGACGATGCCGCCGGGCGCGAGCAACGTCCGGGCGGTTGACGCGTCGCCGCGCACGGTGTCGTAGCCGTGGCCGCCGTCGACGTGGACCAGCCGGCACGTGCCGGCACGTGCCGCGGCGTCGATCGTGTCGGAGAGGCCGACGATCATCTCGGGCAGGTCGTCGTGAAAGCGCTGGTACTGCTCCACGAAGCCGGCCTGGGTCACTCCGGCGTACCAGTGGTTGAAGGCCGGCCAGCTCTCGGCGTCGATCAGGTCCGCGTGCTCGAAGACGTCGGACACCGTGAGCCGCTCCGCCGGCCGCCGCACCAGATGGCCGAAGAGGATCGCCGTCTTGCCGTAGTACGCGCCGATCTCGAAGACGTCCCCCGTCACGCCGTGGGCGCGCTGCACCCGGTCCATCTCGACCAGGGCGCGGAAGTCGAGCGGGTCGAACCACCCCGGGACCGTGTCGAGCCCGAAGAAGTAGGCCCCGACGGCCGGCTCCATCTCGTCCGTCGGCCCGGCCGTGTCGCGCCGCGTGAAGCGCACCTGGGGGGCGACGGCGTGGGCGGCGTCGCGCAGGCGATCATCGTTGGCGAGCGGCCGGGCCCGGCCGCCGACGGTGACGGCACCGTCCTCGGCGTCGTAGGAGAGGGCCGCCCACTCGCGGTCGAACTCGTGGGCGCGCGTCAGCTCCCACCACCGCTTCAGATGCCACGCCGACCCGGGCGGGCTTCCCTCCTCGATGGAGCGGCGCCCGTGGTCGAGCTTCCTCGCCAGCACAGACCGCGCCCTGATCCCGGCGTGGAGGCAGGCGAGCTCGTCCGTGACCACCCCGCCCTCGATCCCGGTGCGGTGGTTCCCCGTCGGGATGAAGATGTCCGGCGCGGCGCGGTGGACCGACTTCGGCGTGTGCTCGACCTCGACCCAGCTGATCTCACATTCGGCCACGAGGCGCGGCGTGTCCTCCACCGGACCGATCGGACGGGCCGGGCGCATCGTCATCGTCTCGACACACCCCGGCTCGGCAACGTGGACGTCGCGGCGCTGCACGAAGTTCACCAGCTCGACGAACAGCGCGCGCACGTCCGCCGGCGCCGCCGCCAGCACGTCGCGGAACGGGCGGCCCATCCCCACCCAGAACTCGTCGGCGTCGATCGGCAGCACCCAGTCCGCCCCCTCGAGCGTGGCCAGCCGGGCCAGCCGCGTCATGCGATCGGACTGGTAGACGGCCCCGACCTCGCTCGCCAGCTGGATCGGCAGGTCCTCCGCCAGCTCGGCCACCAGTTCGAGCGTCCCGTCGGTCGACCCGTTGTCGAGCACGATCGCCTCGTCGATCACGCTTGCGAAGTGATGGCGCAGGTTCGTCTCGATCACGTCGGCCTCGTTGCGCACGAGATACAGCCCGACGACCTTCACGACGGGGAGTGTACGGCCCTGGCACTTGCGCGGACCCGGGTGGCGGCACACACTGGCGCCGTGACCAGCGCCCGTCCCGACCGCCCCGACCGGGCCAATTCCGAGCCCACCGCCGTCGCCTGCGCCCCCATCGCCGCCTCGGCCGACGACGTGTGGCGCTACCGCCTCGACTTCATGAACCTGCCCGCCTACAACCCCGACGTCAGTGACATCGAGCGGGTCAGCGAGGGCGAGCCGCAGGCCGTCGGCGGCGCGTTGGGGGCCGGCGCCCGCTACACCTTCAAGCTCGCCGACCCGCGCCAGCCCGGCACCGGGCACCCGATCGAGCTCTGGATCGTGGACGCCAGGGAGCCGACGCTCGTCGCCGCCGGCATGTCCGGAGGCGGCGACGCCTACGAGGAGTTCGTGGTCGACCCGCTCGGCACGGGGCACTGCGAGGCCGTCCTCTCCTTGTGGCTCACCCTCCCCGAGGGCCTCGACGAGGCGACGCAGGCCGCCGCCGCAGCGGGGGCGCTGGCGCAGATCGAGAAAGAGGTCCAACTCATGAAGGAGAACCTCGAGGGGCGCGCCGGAAGCTGACGGAGGAGGCGTTCAGGTCTTGGCCGCCGTCGTCGCCGTCGCCGTCGCCGTCGTCGTTTCGCTCGCCGGCGCCGTCCCGCTGATCGTCTGGCCCGGCGTGCAGTCGTCCATGCACCCACACGAGATCGCCTGGCTGTAACAGGCGGGGCACTGCTCGAGGTCGCACCCGTGGTGGTGCACCGCCCCCTTGGGGACGTTGCAGTCGCCGCACCGCTCCGTCATGTACTGGAAGCGGTAGCCCTTCTCGTCGCCCCACCGGATCGGCTCGTAGTCGGCGCCGCCGATCCGCAAGAGCTCCTCCGAGCACGTCGTCCCGTGAATCATGTCGTTGCCACAGAACGTGCAGATGGCCATCATGGTTGCTCCTTTCTCGCTCACGTTCGGAATACGTGCCGGAGAACGGTCGGGTGATGGCGCGGATTCACGGTCGAATTTCTCGTCGGATTTGCCGGGTTCTCTCGAGGGAGGTGCGGACCGCCCGTTGTCACAACCGAGGCGTTCGATATCGGCGATGGACCCGATGGGGATCGAGGAACTGGCTGCAGCCATTGACGACTTGCTCACAGAGGACGTCGACGCCCACGCCGACGGCGACTCCCTCAAGGAGCTGGTGCGGCAGCACTCGCGTCTCGAGTCCGTCCTCTCGACCGCGGCGGCGGCGTACGACGCCTCGGGCGACTGGGCCGTCGACGGGGCCAAGACGGCGACCGCGTGGCTGGCGCGGAGTTGCGGCCTGCCGAATGCGGCGGCGCGCCGAATGGTGCGCCGGGGCCGGCACCTCCGTCACCTCCCCGTCGTGGCCGAGGCGTTCTCGAAGGGCGAGATCAACGCGGCGCATCTGGACGCCGTGATCGCCGTACGCCGGCCCGGAAACGAAGAGACGCTGGCGCGAGACGAGGCGCTGCTGATGAAGCAGGCGAAGCGGTTGCGCTTCGATCAGTTCACCCGGGCGGTCGCGTACTGGGACCAGTTGGCCGACCCCGACGGCACCGAAGACGCGGCCGAGGAACGGCGGGCCCGGCGCGACGTGTTTCTCGAGGCGAGCATCGGCGGGATGTTCCTCGGTTCGATGACGTTGGACCCGATCTCGGGGTCGATCGTCTCGAACGAGCTGCGGCGGATCGAAGAAGAGTTCTTCAAGGCGGACTGGGCCCGGGCGAGGTCGGAGCGGGGCGGCAATCCGACGGTCGACGACCTGTGGCGCACCCCCGCCCAGCGCCGGGCCGACGCTCTCGTCGAGATGGCGGCCCGTTCCTCCCTCGTGCAGCCGGATGGCGTGCGACGTCCCCCGGCTCCGCTCTTCAGCGTCCTGGTCGACTGGCCGACGCTGTCAGGGCGGGTGTGCGAGCTGGCGGAGGGCATCGTCGTCTCGCCGGGCGAGCTCGTGCCGTGGCTCTCGGTGGCCGACCTGGAGCGCGCCGTCATGGAGCCGTCGGGCCGGGTCGAGGTCTCCCCCACTCAGCGCCTGTTCACCGGCGGGACGCGCCGTGCGATCGAACTACGCGACCGCGAGTGCGTGCACGCGTACTGCGACACGCCGGGCTCCCGGTGCCAAGCCGACCACCTCTTGCCGTGGTCCCACGGCGGGCGGACGACCCAGGAGAACGGCCGGCTGTTGTGCGGCTTTCACAACCGCCTGCGGAACAACGAGCGGCCGCCGCCATAGTGCGGACGGCGGGGCGGAGGCGGGAGCGGGGCGGGCCTCTCAGACGAGAGGGCGGAAATGCAGAGAAAAGAGAAGCAGGCGCGCCGCTTTGGCGCGCCTGCTCTTAGTTGGGCCCAGACCTCGAGCTTCGGCTAGTCCGTGTACTGCCCGTTCGTCGACGTCAGGCGCTCGGCCAGGTTCGCCAGCATCTTCACGCCGATGCTCGGCGTCGTCATGAGCATGGTCCGGAACTCACGGGCGTCGAAGACGAGGAGCTCCATCGGCGTCGCCGCCACGACGTCGGCCGTACGGACCCCGCCGTAGAGCATCGCCAGCTCGCCGAAGTACCCGCCCGGGCGGAAGCGCCGAACCTCCTTCTTCCGCATACGGCACGACGCCGTGCCCTCGAGGACGAGGAAGAACTCGCGCCCGGCTTGTCCTCTCGGGTGAGGAAGGTGCCCTCGTCGACCTCGAGCGGCGTGCCGAGCCTCGCGATGTCCCTGAGCTCGTTGCGCGAACACGCTCCGAACAGAGGCACCTTGCTCAGGAACTCGAGCTGCTTGGCCGGAATCCGGTTCATCGTCCTGCCGCCTTTCGCTCATTCCCCCGCGTCAGCCGCCGAGGCCGAGCGTACGTCAACTGGGGATGCAGCGCTGGGATTGCGGTGCAATGTCTCCCCGGCCGACGGGTGGGAGCCGAGCCGAGACCAGTCCGGTAAACGGGGGCGATTCAGCCGCCGGCGCGCAGCCGGCCTCGCAACACGAACTTCTGCACCTTGCCCGAAGGGGTGCGCGGGAGCTCGTCGACGACGCGAAGTTCCTCGGGCCACTTCTGGCGCGCCAGCCCCGCCTCGGAGAGGTGCGACCGCACCGCGTCGAGGTCGGGCGCATCGGCACCGGGCTGCATGCGGAAGAACGCGCAGCCGTGCTCGCCGAATCGCTCGTCCGGCGCTGCCACCACCGCGACCTCGGCCACGCCGTTCATGTGCGCCAGCAACTGCTCGACCTCGGCGGCGCTCACGTTCTCGCCCCCGCGGATGATGATGTCCTTCAACCGGTCGGTGATGGTGAGGTACCCGTCCTCGTCGATGACGCCGATGTCTCCCGTGTGGAACCAGCCGCCTTCCTCGATCGCCTCGGCATTGAGCGAGGCGTCGGTGTAGCCGGCGAAGCGGTCGGGCCCGCGCGAGATGATCTCGCCCGGCTCGCCGATGCCGACGTCGTTGCCGTCCTCGCCCACCGTGCGGATCTCGACGCCGTCCATGGGCCGGCCGTCGGTGTGGATCCGCTTCTCGCGGGGCGCCTCGTGGTCGGAGCCGGTGATGGACGGGTGCTCGGTGCTGCCGTAGGCGCGGGTGAGCAGGATCCCGAGCTCGTCGGCCCGCTCGGCCACGGCGTCGGGGATGGGCGAGCCGCCCAAGCCGGTGTAGCGCATCAGCTCGACGTGGTCCGGCGTGCAGTTGGGAGAGTCGAGGAGGCTGGTGAAGAAGTAGGTGGCGCCGCTGCCCGCCGCGATGCCCTCCTCGAGCATGGCGTCGAGGACCGTGGGCGGGTCCCAGCCGTCGATCATGTAGATCGCCTTGCCGCCGACCAGGGGGCAGAGCAGGCCGCCGAGCATGCCGATGGCGTGGCCGACCGGCGCCCCGACGAGCGACGCGCGGTCGCGGTTGGCCTGGTGGCCGCTCAGCTGGCGGACCTCGCACCCGAGCGTCCGGTGCGTGTGCACGACGCCCTTGGGGTCGGCCGTGGTCCCCGATGTGTACCCGATGACGGCCGGGGTGTCCGGGTCGAGGGCCACGGGCCCGTCCATCGGCTCGGCGAGGCGGAGCTCGTCGAAGGGCAGGAGGTCCGGCGCGCCGCCCGTGTCGCCCACGACGAACACCAGCTCCAGGTCGTCGAGGCCGTCGCGGATCGTGGCCAGCTCGGCCAGGAAGTCCCGCTTCCCCCACGACGACACGGTGATGAGGGCGCGAGCGCCGCTCTGACGGAGGATGAACCCGACCTCTTTGGGGCCGTAGAAGTGCACGATGGGCACGAGGGTGACGCCGACGATCGTGCAGGCGTAGAAGGTGATCGCCGCTTCGACCCGGTTGGGCAGCTGGAAGGCGACCAGGTCGCCGGCGCCGAGACCGTGGGCGCGTAGGCCGCCCGCGACCCGCAGCGCCTCTTCGTACACCTCCCCCACCGTTCCGACGTAGGGGTTCTCCGGCGACCAGATCCGGAAGCGGCGCCCCGGGTCCTCACGGAGCGCGTCGACCAGCAGCTGCCCCAGCGTGCGGTCGTCCCACTGGCCGTCGCGCCGGTAGCGCTCGGCCAGCTCCTCGGGCATCGGCCGCAGTTCGAAGCGGGAGGCGGAGCCGCCGGATGAGGCGCGAGGAGATCCGGAGAGGTCAGTCACTCACGCAGACTCTATGAAGATCGACGCCAGCCGGTGCCGCTGCGCACTCGCGCCGCCCGCGAGGACCTCGTTCTGCTTGACCCGCTTGAAGAGGAAGTGGGCGTCGTTGGCCCAGGTGAAGCCCACGCCGCCGTGCAGCTGGATGTCGTCGCCGGTCACCCGGACCCCCGCCTCGGCGGCGTAGCTCGCGGCCATGGCGGCTGCCTGCGCCCGCTCCGGCGCCTCGGTGTCGGAGGCCCAGGCGGCGAACTGTGAGCCGGCGCGGGCCATCTCGACCTGCTGGAACATCTCGACGAGGCGGTGGCGCACCGTCTGGTACGTGGCGACGGGCTTGTCGAAGACGATGCGCTCGGACGTGTACGCGATGGCCTCCGCCAGGGCGCGGTCCGCCGCGCCGACCGTCTCGGCGGCCAGGCCGATGGCGATGTCGTCCTGCACGCGCTGCCACAGGTGGGACTGGTTCCCCAGCGGCCCGAGCGGGACCGCCGGCGCATCTTCGAGGGTGAGCCGCGCCAGCTTGCGGGTCGGGTCGAGCGACGGCACCAGCTCCACCGAGACACCGGCGGCGGTCGACGGCGACTCGAGCAAGTACGAACGCGCGCCCTCCTCGCTGCGGGCCACGACGATGACCCAGTCCGCCGTGTGCCCGTCCATCACGAAGGGCTTCGTCCCGTTGAGCACCCACTGCGCGGCCTTACGACGGGCGCGGGTGCGAACGGTGGCGAGCGGCTCGCCGTGGCCCTGCTCGCCGTGGGCGACGGTACCGCGGCGGGTGCCCGCGGCCAGGTCGGCGAGCAGCTCGGTGGCGCCGAGGGCGCGGGCGGCGAGCGTGGCGGCGACGGCGGAGGAGAAATACGGCCCCGGCAGGGGGATGCGGCCCATCTGCTCCAAGACGATGCACGTCTCGAGCAGGCCGGTGCCGGTGCCGCCGTAGTCGGCGGGCACGAGGAGACCGGTCCAGCCGAGGTCGACGAGGGTCGACCACAAGGCGGGCGTGATGCCGGCGTCGCCGTCCGCCAGCTCGCGCAACAGCTGGGGATCGCACTCGCGCTCGAGCGCCGTGCGCGCCACATCCTGGAGCGCCAGCTGCTCGTCGTCGTAGGTGAAGTCCACCGCCCTCCCCCTTGGGTAGCTGTGAGTGGGATCCGACTAGGAGGTCAGAGGAGGGCGCCGATTCGGGTGGCGCCGTTCCCTGACACGGGCGTCAGGGTACACGGTGAGTCGGCTACCCTTCACCCCGTGGATTTCGCCTTGGCACCCGAGGACGAGAAGTTCCGCGAGGAGCTGCGCGCCTGGTTGGACGAGAATTTGCCGCCGTTCCTCGAGGCCGAGGCGATCGGGGACGATGCGCAGCTGAGCGGCGAGGCCAGCCAGCAACGCCGACAGAAGTGGCAGCGCAAGCTCCACGAGGGCGGGTGGGCCGCCATCCACTGGGGCCCCGAGTACGCCAATGGGCGCACGATCAACGCGATGCAGCGGCTCATCTACTCCGAGGTGATGGCCGAGTACCGCACGCCGGGAATGTTCAACACGAACGGGATCTGGCAGATCGGTCCGATGATCATCCAGTGGGGGACGGACGAGCAGAAGGCGCAGTGGCTCCCGTCGATCCTCGAGGCCGAGGAGCACTGGTGCCAGGGCTTCAGCGAGCCGATGGCGGGCAACGACCTGGCGAACCTGCGGACGACCGCGATCTACGACGCCGACGCCGACGAGTACGTCATCAACGGGTCGAAGATCTGGATCAGCTCGGCGCACCTCGCGACGTGGGGCCTGTTCTTACTGCGAACGGACCCGACGGCGATTGAGCGGGGCAAGAAGCACGAGGGGATCACGGCGTTCATCCTGAACCTCAAGGCGCCGGGGATCGATGTGCGGCCGATCCGCGACATGGCGGGCGAGGAGCTCTTCAACGAGATCTTCTTCACCGACGCCCGCATCCCGGCGTCGTGGCGCCTCGGCGAGGAGGGGGCCGGCTGGATGGTGGCCATGGGCACCCTCGGCTTCGAGCGCGTCGGCATCGCGTCGCAGATCGCCATCCTGGCGGCGGACCTGCGTGCCGTCGTCGAGGCGGCCCGTTCGGTGAACCCCGGCGCGTTGGAAGACCCTTCGCTGCGCGACCGCATCGCCAAGATGTGGACCGAGATCGAGCTGGCCCGGCTGTTGTCGCTGCGGGCCTTGTCGAAGATCATGAAGGGCGAGAAGAACTGGCCCGAGGTGCCGTTCGCCAAGCTGTCGTGGTCTTCGATGGCGCAGACGCTGGCCGAGCTGGCGGTAGACCTGTTGGGGCCGGCGGGGTTGCTGGCGCGTGGCGGGCCGGACTCGGTGGACCGCGGCAAGTGGACGCGGCTGTACGCGTTCCAGCGCTATTCGACCATCGGCGGGGGCTCGACCGAGATCCAGAAGAACATCATCGCCGACCGGGCGATCGCCATGCCCGGCAAGTCGCGCTCCTGAGCGCCCGATCGTTGTCCGTGTCGTTCGTGTCGTTCGTGTCGCCCGCATCGCCCCTGTCGCCCCTGTCGTCGTGAGCGCCGGCGCCGACCCCCGCGCCACCTGCATCATCGGCGTGGCGCGCCACACGTGGCATCCCTCCGACGTCGGAGACGACGGTG
Organism: uncultured Acidimicrobiaceae bacterium; assembly: GCA_963783995.1. Lineage (GTDB taxonomy): Bacteria > Actinomycetota > Acidimicrobiia > Acidimicrobiales > RAAP-2 > Bog-473. Next base: position 844,334 of record CAWAPU010000006.1, on the reverse strand, counting down.
CGCCCGAGCCCCTCGACATGTGGGAAGAAGTGGCCCGGTCCGCCGCGAGCGACGCGGGGACCTCGGACGGGGCGGGGATCCTGCGTTCTCTCGAAAGCGTCGACGTCGTGTACTCGCAGTCGTGGCAGTACGACGACGCCGTGCAGCGCCTGTCGGAGCGGCTGGGCGCGTCGCCGTCACGACGGCACTATTCGGGGATCGGCGGATCAGTCCCCCATACGCTCGCTGTGGAGTCGGCGCGTGCGATCAGGGGGGGCGACCTCGACCTCTCGCTGCTCGTCGGTGCGGAGGCGTTGGCAACGGTCCGCCGCCTGAAGAAGGCGGGCGAGAAACCGACATGGTCCTTCAAACCGGCGGAGAAGCGCCCGTTTCCGATGGACATGCAGTTCGATCCCTCGGAGATCAGTCACTCGGTCTTCGAGGCGTACCTGACCTTCGCCCTATTCGACAACGCGCGGCGCGGCACATCTCGGCCGGGACCTGGGCGAGCACCGGGCCGCGTTGGGAAAGGTCATGGCGGCCATGACGTCGGTCGCCGCGGCGAGCCCCGCACACGCGTGGTTCCCCGTCGCGCGCTCGGCCGAGGAGGTTGCCACCGCGACGCCGGACAATCGCATGGTCGCCTACCCCTACACGAAGCTCATGACGTCGATCATGGACGTCGACATGGCGGCCGCCGTGCTGCTGGCGTCGGCCGAGAAGGCGGATGCGCTGGGAGTGCCCGAGGACCGGCGGGTCTACCTGCGTGGCTGGGGCTACGCAGAGGAGACCGAGCACGTGGCCGGGCATCCGGACCTGTGGCGCTCCCCCGCCATGGCCGCAGCCGCGGGGGCAGCCTTGTCGGGCGCGGGCATCGGCGTCGACGACGTCGCCCACCTCGATCTGTACTCGTGCTTCGCGTCGTCGGTGTGCTTCGGGCTGGACGCGCTGGGGATCGGCGAGGACGACGCGCGAGCCGCCGCGCTCACCGAGACCGGTGGACTGCCGTACCACGGGGGCCCCGGGTCGAACTACATGACGCACTCGCTGGCGGCGCTGGCCGAGCGACTGCGAAGCGATCCCGGTGCGTACGGGGTCGTGAGCGGCGTCGGCATGCACATGCAGAAGCACGCGTACGGCGTCTGGTCGACGGACCCGGGTGCGGGTGTCGTGGGCGACGCGGCACCGTTCGTGGCCCCGGCCGCACCCGTGGAGATCGTTGGTTCGCCGGACGGAGCCGCCACGGTCGCCACGTACTCGGTGCTGCACGGACGCGACGGCGAGCCCGAGCGAGCGCTGCTGATCTGCGACCTGCCCGGGAGCGCCCGTTGCTATGCCTTCTTGGAGGGCGGGGTACCGGCGCTGGTCGCGGCGGAGGACAGCGAGCTGATCGGGCGGCCCGTCACGCTGACGCCGAAGGACCAGGTGAACTGGGCCGAGCTGCGCTGAACGGCCGGGGCGGCGCTCCGGCGCCACGTGTCGGGGGGCTCGACGGCTGCCGGGTCGGTTGGGTGCTGGCGACGGTGCCGGCTCGGGGCCTGGTGAAGAGCACCGACGGCATCGAGGTCGTCGTCGTGCCGGACATCGACGACGTCATCCGGTCCCTCGAGGCCGGCGACGTGGCAGTCGTCGCCGTCGACATCCCGATCGGCCTGGCCGACCGCGAGCCACGCGCCTGCGACCGCGAGGCACGCCGTCTGCTCGGGCCGCGCCGCAGTTCGGTCTTCCCCGCTCCGGTACGCGCGGTGCTGGGCGCCGGCTCGTACGAGGAGGCCTGCGCGGTATCTCGCCGGGCGAGCGGAAAGGCGCTCTCGAAGCAGCTCTTCAACATCGTGGCGAAGGTCGGAGAGGTCGACGCCGTGCAGTCGCCGCTACTTCAGGAACGGCTCTTCGAGGCTTGCCCCGAACTGAGCTTTGCGGTCATGCAGCACGACGCGCCGATGCAGCACAGCAAGCGATCGGCCATCGGACAGGCCGAACGCATTGCCGTGCTGCACGAGCACTTTGGTGTCGACGTCCCTGCCATCCTCGAGGCGCGAGCCTCGGGAGCACAGCCGGACGACGTGCTCGACGCCCTGGCCTTGGCTTGGACCGCCCGGCGCTACCTGGACGGTTCGTGCCTGCGGCTCGGGGGCGAACTCGATGCCACCGGATTGCGCATGGAGGTCGTTGCCTGAGGGCAGCGGGCCTCGCTCAGCCGCCGCTCTTGAGGCTGGGCCCGGTGCTCCCCGTGTTGGTCGAGAGTCCCGGGCCGCCGTTGCCGCTGCTGCCGCTGCTGCCCGAGCTCGTGCAGTGCACCGGCACGTTGGTCGAGCCACCCGTCGGGGCCTTGGAGGTGTTGGAAGCACCCGCCGCAGCGGCGCACGCTCCCGGGTTGAATCCGGGCGGCGGCGCCGGCGCACCCTTGTCCGACGACTGCAACGCTTCGTTCGACGTGCCGGACGCATTCGTCACCTGCGCCGAGGTCGCCGCTGTGTCACCCGGCCACCAGGCGACCATCCAGCCGTCCGCCACCGTGGTCACCACGTCCTGTCCGTTGGCCAGCACCAGCGAGACGCCCGTCACGCCCGACGCGACGCGGCCGTCGACGAGCGTGTACGGGCCGTCCGCCGTCGTCGACAGCTGTGTCTGCACCACGTTCTGAAGATCGCCCGAGCTCGTGCCGCCCACGGTGACCGTCGACAAGCCCCCCGACGGCCCGCCTGCACCCAGGCTGCGCTCCGTCCCGCTGGCGCCTTGCCGCGTTCGACGCAGAGCCGTTGTCCGCCGAGACCTGGGAGACCGATGTAAAGGACGCGCTGGTGAAGCACGCGGCGTAGGCGCCGTCGTTCTGGAACAGCGCCACGGTGAAGGGCCCGCGCACGTCCGTCAACACAGACTGCCAGGCGCCCGACCCGAGCTGGCCGCCCGCCGGCTCGTTCGAGGGAAGCGCGTTCAGGCAGTTCTGGCCGGCCTGGGCCGACGGCGCGGCGGTCGGAGCGGCGGTCGGCGCCGGGCTCCAGCCGGCGTAGGCCGGCGCCGCGCCACCGAGGACGACCGCGAGGACCGTTCCGGCCGTGGCCGCGCTGGCCGCGGCGCCCGCGCCGACGGCGACGGGCACGCCGAGACGGTGTCGGCGGGGGTGATAATCGAGCGTTCGCAGCCGATGGGTGGCCGTCGGCGGCACGGATGCCGCGCGGCTGGCCAGCGCTTCGCTCAATTGCTCTTCGAGTCCTGTCGTCATGAGCTGATGCTCCTTTCGTTGGTCCCGGCCTCCAGCGTGACGTACGCGGGTGTCCTTTCGGCCGTTCGTGGTCGTCGTGGTCGTCGTGGTCGTCGTGGTCGGCGTGGTCGTCGTGCCCGTTGGCCCGGACGACCCCGTCGGTCTCCGCCGGGGCGTCAACGACGCGCCGGAGACGTTCGAGCGCCCGTGACGTCGTGCTCTTGACGGTGCCCACCGAGCAACCCATCGCTTCGGCCACGTCCGCCTCGGAGAGGTCCTCGAAATAGCGCAACACGAGCGCCACGCGTTGGCGAGGTGGCAGCTCTCCGAGCGCCTGCATCAGGTCCGCGCTGGCCTCGACGCGGCCGAGCACGCGCGACGGCGGCAACGTCCTCGTGTTGGTCGAGCGGCGCAGCCGTGGCCTCGGCGAGCTCGGCCCGCCGGCGCGTCCGGTGTTTCCCTTGGTCCAGTGCGAGGTGCACGAGCACGGTGCGGGCGTACGCGGTCGGGTGGTCCATCTTGCGGACGCGGGGCCAGCGCCGGGCCACGCGAAGCAAACACTCCTGGACGAGATCCTCGGCTTCGGCGAGGTCCCAGGTGATCAGGTAGGCCGCACGCAGGAGCCGGTCGGCGGACGACTCGACGAATCGCTCGAACTCGGGCTGCGCCTGGTTTGCTTGGCGACGATCGTCCATCACCATCCTCAACCCGTCGGGGGAGGCGGAAGGTTGCCTGCTCCCGGCAAATGACCGCTCACCAGGACGAACTCGGTCACCCCGGCGGCACCTTGCCTCAGAGGGCGGCGTGGAAGTCGATGAACTCCGTCACCCGCAACAGGCCGAGGAACAGCCGGCCGGGCCACGGTACGTGCTGGCGGTGCGGGTCGACGACGATCTCGGGAGTGGAGAGCTCGTGCTGGCGGCGCCGGGTGACCAGGCGCACCGCGCCGTGGTCCAGCGCGTTCTTCACCCAGTCGGAGTCCCGTCCGTAGATGAGCGCGATGCGATAGCCGTCCTTGGTGCGGAAGACGAGCACCGGCGTGCGGTAGACGCGGTGGCTGCGCCGGCCCACGTGGATCACGATGCCGGTCCCGGGCAGCAGGCCGGCCAGGTGCACGGCGACCCGGTTGGTCACGGCACGGTTGAACCGCGCCATGCGGCGGCCCAGGCGCGGCTGCTTCGAGGCGGTGGACGAGCCCGACCTCCGTTGGGCCGAATGAGCGGCGCTCATACGCCGCTCATATCAGGGTCAGCCCTCCGTCGACGGCCAGCACCTGTCCGGTGATGTAGCTGGCGTCCTGGGACAGCAGGAAGATGGCCGCTGCGGCCACCTCCCACGCCGTGCCCTGACGACCGAGGGGCACGGGCGAGCGGGTGCGCGAGGGACGGCCCGCCGAGGCGGCGCGGCCGAGCGGCGTGTCGATCAGGCCGGGCGCCAGCACGTTGGCCCGGATGCCGCGGCGCGCGCCCTCCAGGGCGACGTGGCGGTTCAATCCGATGAGGCCCGCCTTGGACGCGTCGTAGGCCGGGATGCGGCTGCCCGGCTGCAGGCCCGCCACCGAGCCGATGAACACGATCGACGAGTCGTCGGGCAGCGTCACGAGCGCCCGCTTGACGACCATGAAGTGCGCCCGCAGGTTGAGGGCGAACGTGCGGTCCCAGTCGTCGGGCGACGTGCCGGCGACGCCCATGCCGAACCCGGTGCCGACGTTGAGCACGAGGCCGTCGGGGGTCAGCCCGGACTCGTCGCCCACGGCGAGGCGGCAGCCCTCCTCCGTCGTCACGTCGGCGACGACGATGGCCGCCTTCCCGCCCTCTTCGGTGATGAGGCGCCACGTCTCCTCGACCGCCGCCTCGTCTTTGTCGACGCAGATGACGGACGCGCCCTCGCGCGCCGCGAGGACGGCGATGGCGCGCCCGTTGCCGAGCGGCGCGTCCGGGTCACGGGACGGCTGCGTCCCGGCGCCGACGACGGCGATGCAGCGTCCCGCGAGCATCGGGCTCACGGGCGGGGACCGCCGCGCACCATCTTCGCCTGGGCGAGGGCCCGGGGCTCGGGCTGCATGCGGATCGAGCGAAGGACGGTCGTCAGCATCAGGTAGTGGGCGATCAGCATCAGGAGCTCGATCAGGCCGGCGTCGTCGAGGTGTTCCGACAGCGCCGCCCAGGTGGCGTCGGAGACGGCACCGTCTGCGCGCGTCTCGTCCACCGCCGCCAGCGCGGCACGCTCGAGCGGCGTCCACGGCACGGAGTCGAGCGCCGCCGCATCTCCGCCGAGCGCTTCGATCTCCTCGACCGTGACGCCGCGGGCCTGGCCCATCTCGACGTGTTGCGCCCACTCGTAGAAGCCGTCGAAGCGATACGCCGTGCGCAGGATCACGAGCTCGCACAGCCGGCTCGGCAGGCTGCCGTAGAGGAGCGCCCCGCCGAAGCCCATCCACCGGCGGAAGAGATCCGGGGACCTCGCCAACGTGGCGAAGATGCGCATCGGTTCCTCGGCGCCACCCGGCGACGCCTCGAGGATCGCCCGCAGCCGGTCGTCCCACTCCTCGGGGGGAAGCGGTGCAATCCTCGGCTCGGCGGCGCTTGGCATGGCCAAATCGTACGCACGCCACGCCGTGGTCGCCGGGCCGACCCCGCAGTGGAAGCCCCAGGTGGGACACTCGCCATTGATGCGGATGGGGACACGGTGGCTCTGGCTCGCGCCGGCACTGGTGACGACAGGAGTGTTCCTGACGGCCTGCTCGGGCGGTGCGCCCCAGGGACCGGCCGCGTCACCCCGGACCGCCACCTCGTCCACGGCATCCTTGGGCGGACACGGGCCGGGCGCCGGCGCCACCGGCGTCGTCGCCGACTGCACGGGCCCGCCACCGGTCACCCTCGAAGTGCGGCCCTCCTCGATCATCGTCGCGTGCGCCGACGCCAACCTGGGGGCGAAGGACCTGACCTGGTCCGCCTGGACGTCCACCGCGGCGAAGGCAAGCGGCGTCGTCTACGAGAACGACTGCACGCCGGACTGCGCGGAGGGGGTGTTCAAGGACTACCCGGCGTCGATCACCCTCTCGGACGTGCGCTCGACGCCCGACGGCCCCGCCTTCACCGTGCTCAGGGCGTCGTATCGAGATGCCCGACCGAACGGCAGTGCGACGGACACGTTCCGCCTCGAGGCCCCGGCGAGGTAAGCGTCACCGGGCGCCCGGCCCGCGACGCACGCAGCTCAGCGCGACGGGCGAAACCCCATCGGCGTCGAGGGCGGGGGCGGTGGCTCGGTCCCCGACGGCGACGTCGAGCGCTCCGAGTCCGCTCCCCGCAGCGACCGGATCTCGGCGTCGGGCCGGCACACCTCGTCGAGCAGCCCGTACTCGACGGCCTCGGCCGCCCCGAAGAAACGCCCCCGCTGCAGGTCCTCGGTGACCTCTTCCGCTGGGTGGCCCGCGGCCGCGCCGACCCGCTCGCAGAAGCGCCGGCGCTCGTCGGCCCGCAGCTCGGCCCATTGGGCCACGTTGCGTACGTGCGCCTCCATATGCGTCGCCGGCTCGCAGAGAAGGAGACGCGTGCTCGGCATCGCCGAGCGGTGCGCGCAGACCGCGAGCACGCCGACGGCGCCGCCGGTCACCTGGCCCAGGCACAGCGCGTGCACCGGCACGCCCATCAGCTCGATCACGTCCATCAGGGTCAAGGCCGGGGCGAGACTCGCCTCGCCGCAGTCGAGACGCAGCGTCACCGCCTCGTCGCCGTCGGCATCGAGCGTCATGAGCTCGGCCGAGACCCGGGTCGCGGTCATCTCGTCGAGCGGGCCGTGGAGCAGCACGACCCGCTGTTCCATCAGGCGGCGGGCCAGGACGTCGGAGAGCTGGTCTCCCCGGAAGCCACCGGGCATCCCCGGTACCTCGGGCAAACCCGGCAGCCCTGGCACACCGGGCAACCCCGGCACCCCGGGCAGCCCTGGCAGCGCCGGCCACTCCGGCCGTCCCAAACGGCCCCGATCGTCGAAATCACCCATGCTCGATCCTCCATTCCAGCCGTGCACCGAGCGCCGTCGTGTAGCGCTCGACCGTCGAGAGCCGAACGTCCAGGTCACCGGCCTCGAAGCGGGCCACCGCGGACTGCGACGTGCCCATGCGGGCGGCCACCTCGGCCTGGGACAGCCCCTTCTCCCGGCGCAGGGCGACCAGCTGCCCGGACACCGAGCGGCGGCGCTCGGCCATCTCCTTGAAGCCGGGGAAGACGGTGGGGTGCCGGCGTGCGCTCACGGTGCACCATTATCTCATATTTGATATAACGTCGAAAGCACCAAGCAGCAAGAAATCACGAGCAAGGAGTCCCAGCATGCGCCACGACCTCGGCCACCGCCTCGACCTCGATCGCCAGCTGCGCCAGGTCCTCGTCCCCACGGTGATCGAGGAGGGCAACCGCGGCGATCGCGCCTTCGACATCTACTCGCAGCTGCTGCGCGAGCGCATCGTGTTCCTCGGTCAGGAAGTGGACGACCAGGTGGCCAACCTGATCATTTCCCAGATGCTGTTCCTCGAGGCGCAGCACAACGAGCGGGACATCTATCTCTACATCAACTCCCCCGGCGGCCTCGCCTACGCCGGCATGGCGATCTACGACGTCATGCAGCACGTCGAGCCGGATGTGTCGACGATCTGCTGCGGCATGGGCATGTCGGCGGCCGCCATGATCCTCTCGGGCGGAGCCACGGGGAAGCGCTTCGCGTTGCCCAACGCGCGGATCATGATCCACCAGGGCTCCGCCGGGACGCGAGGGGCGCCGTCGGACATGGAGATCCAGCTGCGCGAGGTGCTCGCCCTCACGCACCGCATGTCCGAGATCATCGCCCACCACACCGGCAAGCCGGTCGACCAGGTGGCCAAGGACATCGACCGCGACCACTACATGACCGCCGAGGAGGCCCGTGACTACGGGATCATCGACGACATCATCCTGCCCAGGCGTGGCGTGGCCGCCCCCGCACGGGACCTGCAGGTGGCCAGCGCCTGAGCCCCCAACGCCCGAGCAACCCCGAGTCACCCCAGCTGCCCAGCGGGTAGCCCCCGGTCGAACTCCCCCGACCGACCGACCGGGCGCGGGGCTTTCCTTTACGCGATGGCGGGGTGAACTCGGCGAGCGGTGCACCCGATCGGGGCCGATCGGTGCAATACGGTCAATCCGAATGCGTTAAGCATCCGTAGGACTCCACGCGCCTGTGGCGGGCGGGAGATCTCGGGACCTGGAAAGGCGGACATGGACAGCGGCGCGCGGCGTGATGATCGAGGGCCCATCGGACGACGCGGTCTCACCCGACGCGACGTCCTCAAGGGCGGGTTCGCCATCGGTGCGGGCGCCGCTGCCGCCGGCGCCGGGGCGGCCGTCGTGTCCGGCGGGCTGTCGTCGAAGGCCGGCGCCACGATCGAGCGGGCGGCGACGCTCAGCGCGACGTCGAACCCGACGCTGTCGGACATCGAGCACGTCGTCATCCTCATGCAGGAGAACCGGTCCTTCGACCACTACTTCGGCACGCTGTCGGGTGTGCGCGGGTACTCGGACCCTGGCGTCATCACGAACGTCATCGGCGGCAGCCCGCGGCCGGTCTTCCAGCAGTACGGCTACGTGCCCGGCACCGGCGTGGACCCCTTCGGCTACATCGAGCCGTTCCCGCTCCAACAGCACTTCCCGAAGGACAACGGTGACTGCACGAACGACATCAGCCACGAGTGGGGACCCCAGCACCTGAGCTGGAACGAGGGTGCGATGGACCTCTTCATCGAGGCCCACCTGCGCGCCGACGGCGTGAAGAACTTCGCCACCACGATGGGGTACTTCGACCGCTCGGAGCTGGCCTTCTATTACGCCCTGGCCGACGCCTTCACGATCTGCGACGCGTACCACTGCTCCGTCTTCGGCCCGACCGACCCCAACCGCGTGATGTCGCTGTCCGCCACGATCGACCCCGCGGGCGAGAACGGCGGCCCGTGCCTCGTGACCCAGGTGGCCGGGCGCCTGGCCCAGGCGGGGAAGTTCACGTGGACCACGATGCCCGAGCAGCTGCTCGATGCGGGCGTTTCGTGGAAGGTCTACAACGACCCCACGGGTCTGCTGTTCTTCAACCCGCTCCCCTACTTCAAGGCCTTCACCGAGCAGACGAAGAAGGGGCTCGAGCTCGCGGCCAACGGGCTGGCGCAGAACTTCCCGGCCAGCTTCATCGCGGACGTCGCCGCCGACAACCTGCCGAGCGTCAGCTGGATCCACGGGTCCATCCTCCAGTGCGAGCACCCGGCGACCGCCCCGCAGTGGGGGGAGAACCTCGTCCAGACCGTGCTCGACATCCTGCTGTCGAACCCCGACGTGTGGGCGAAGACGCTGTTCATCCTCAACTACGACGAGAACGGCGGCTTCTTCGACCACGTGGCGCCGCCGACGCCGCCGGCCAGCACGCCGGGCGAGTTCCTGAGCATGACCCCGCTGCCCGCAGAAGCCGAAGGGGTCGCCGGGCCGGTCGGGCTCGGCTTCCGCGTGCCGTGCCTGTTGATGTCGCCCTTCACGAAGGGCGGGTTCGTGGCGACCGACGTGTTCGACCACACGTCGACCCTGCGCTTCATCGAGACCCGCTTCGGCGTCGACGTACCCAACCTCTCGGCGTGGCGCCGCAGCGTCACCGGTGACCTGACGAGCGCGCTCGCCTTCGGCAAGCCGGCGGACACCACCCGTCCGCAGCTGCCCATCGCATCGCTGGTGGAGCCGCAGGTGGACGCCGAGGTGATCGCTAACGCGCTGTTGGGGACATTCGACGACGCGGGAATCGCCTACCCACCGCCGACGAGCAACGCCATGCCCACCCAGGAGACGACGCCCGCGCGTCCGACCGTGCCGCAATGAGGACCGCCGCAGCGAGAGGAGCACGACCATGAGTCAACGCCGCACCTACAGCCGCCGATCGGTGCTGCGGGCCGGCCTCGGTGCCGCCTCGGCCGCGGCCGCCGCCGGGGCCCTGGGGCAGTACGGGGCGGCCGGCGCCCTGGCGCCAACGCTACGTGGTGCGGGCTCGCTGCCCTTCCCGTCGCTGCCCGTCGGGAGGAACACGAACTCGTTCCCCTTCGACCACATCGTGTTGGTGATGCAGGAGAACCACAGTTTCGACAACTACTTCGGCATGCTGCCGGTGAGCGGCCAGCCGTTGGCGGACGGGTTCACGTTCAACGCCAAGGAGGAACCGGTCAACTTCAACCCGGTCGGTGACGAGCGCATGTACGCGTACCACCAGTCCGGTGCGATCGGCGCGCAGGACACCGGCAGCCAGTCGTGGGACGACACGCACCTGCAGATCGACGGCGGCGCCATGGACGGGTTCGCCACGACGGGGCCGGGGTCGATGGGGTACTACACCGAGGACGACCTCCCCTTCTATTACTCCCTCGCCAAGACGTTCACGCTCGCCAACCGCTGGTTCTGCTCGGCGCCGGCGCAGACGTACCCGAACCGGCGCTTCTACATGGCCGGCACGGCCTCGGGCATCATCTCGACGGACACGTCGAACGTCACGGTGTACCCGGCCAACGGCACGATCTGGGACCAGCTGAGCAAGCACGGCATCAGCTGGAAGAACTACTTCAGCGACGCCCCGACGACCGCCATCATCGTCGACACGCTCTTCCGCCACCCGCTCAACATCGGGCCGGTCGCCGAGTTCTTCGTCGACGCCGCCGCCGGCACGCTCCCCGCCGTCAGCCTGGTCGACTGCAACATGGGGGCGATCCAGGGCGAGATCCCGAGCATCATCGGCATGCTGCCGGCGCCGATCCCCACGTTCGCGGCGGATCCCGACCTCGTCTTGGAGACGACGTGCCAGTCCGAGGAGCACCCCGAGGACATCCAGCTGGGCGAGCAGTTCGTGGCGTCGGTCGTCAACGCGGTGCTGTGCAGCCCCGCCTGGCACCGCACGCTGCTCGTGTGGCTCTACGACGAGCACGGCGGCTACTACGACCACGTGCCCCCGCCCGCCGCCATCGCGCCGGACGACATCGCGCCCGACCTGAGCGCCAGCAACCAGCCCGGCGACCTACTCGATGTACGGCGTCCGCGTGCCCGTGGTGGTGGTGAGCCCGTACACGATGCCGGGGGCGGTGACCGACGTCGTGCACGACCACACGTCGGTCCTCGCCACGATCGAGCAGCAGTGGAACCTGCCGGCGCTCACGAACCGCGACGCCAACGCCGCCACCCTGGCCGACTTCCTCGACCCCTCTGCCATGAGCTTCGCCGAGCCGCCGACGCTGGCCCAACCGGCCAACCCGCTGCCCGAGCTGCTCGAGGGGTATAAGGGCGTGCCGGACCCGCCGTCGCCGGCGGCGACGGTCCCCAGCTGACGGCACCCAGCCGAGGGGGCCTATCGACCCCGAGCGGGGGCGGAGCCTGCTTCGCACTTCCCCGTGGGAGGCGCATAAGGTTATGACACGGATGTCAGGGAACCGCCGGGCGCTCCGACGGCTCCGACCATGACAGACGGTTCAGGGCACTAGGGGAGGACACAGATGCGCACCGAAGACATGATCCTGGTCAGCGTCGACGACCACGTCATCGAGCCGAGGGGCATGTTCGACGGGCTGCTGCCCAAGAAGTACGAGGACGCGGCGCCGAAGCTGGTCCGGCAGGACGACGGCACCGACGTCTGGCTCTACGACGGCAACGTGATCCCCAACGTCGGCCTCAACGCCGTCGTGGGACGCCCGCCCGAGGAGTACGGCATCGAGCCCACCTCGCTCGACGACATGCGCGTCGGCTGCTACGACGTGCACGAGCGGGTGCGCGACATGTCCGTCAACGGCGTGCTCGGCTCCATGTGCTTCCCCTCCTTCCCCCAGTTCTGCGGCCAGCTCTTCGCTCGGCGCCAGGACAAGGACGAGGCGCGGGCGATGGTGCAGGCGTACAACGACTGGCACATCGACAAGTGGTGCGGCGCCGAGCCCGGGCGCTTCATCCCGCTGTCGATCCCCGTCATCTGGGACCCCGAGCTCGGGGCCGAGGAGGTGCGCCGGGTGGCCAAGAAGGGCTGCCACGCCGTCACGTTCTCGGAGAACCCCGAGAAGCTCGGCTGGCCCTCGCTGCACAACGCCCATTGGGACCCGTTCTGGCAGGCCTGTGAAGACGAAGGCACCGTCGTCTGCATGCACCTCGGCTCGTCGTCGCAGATCCTGATGACGTCGATCGAGGCGCCGATCGACGTGATGATCAGCCTGCAGCCGATCAACATGGTGCAGGCCGCCGCCGACCTGATCTGGTCGCCGATCCTGCGCAAGTACAAGAGCCTGCGCTTCGCGCTGTCCGAGGGCGGCATCGGCTGGATCCCCTACGCCCTCGAGCGCATCGACTACGTCTACCAGCACCACCACGCATGGACGGGCCAGGACTTCGGCGACCAGCTGCCGAGCCAGGTCTTCAAGGACCGCGTCATCACGTGCTTCATCGACGACGCCTTTGGCGTGCAGAGCCGCCAGTACATGAACATCGACAACATCACGTGGGAGTGCGACTACCCGCACTCGGACTCGACGTGGCCGCAGTCCCCCGAGGCGTTGATGAAGTATCTCGATGGCGTCTCGGACACCGAGATCGACAAAATGACGCACCTCAACGCGATGAAGCACTTCCGCTTCGACCCCTTCAGGGTGCGGCCCCGTGAGAAGTGCACGGTCGGCGCGCTGCGCGCCGAGGCGGCCGACGTCGACGTCGCGCTGGTCTCGCGGGCCCGCGGGCAGACGAAGACGAACGACGACGGCATCGTGAGCGTGGCCAACTTCTCGGCCCGCCTCAGCGAGATGACGGACAAGAAGCTGATCCGCCGGTTGTCTCGGCCCCGCCGGTGGGCCGCGCCGGCCTGCCGTCCCTGAGCCCTTCTTCGCCCTTCGCCGAGCCGAGAGAGAACGGAGCCCGATGTCAGTCGACTACGTCGCGGGTGACGACCACGTCGTCACGATCACGATCAACCGCCCCGAGGCGCGCAACTCCATGGACATGGAGCACTTCTACCAACTGCGCCGCGCCTGGGACCGCTTCGGCGAGGACGACGACGCCTACGTGGCGATCGTCACCGGCGTGGGCAAGGACTTCTGCGTCGGCGCCGACCTCAAGACGTACATCCCGCAGATCACCGAGCTGCAGCAGAAGATGAAGTCCGGCGAGGTGAGCGAGATCGACGGCTACCGCCTCGACGACGGCGTCAAGGCCGTGCTGCGCGGCGTCAAGCTCTACAAGCCGATCATCGCCGCGGTGAACGGCACGTGCGTCGCCGGCGGGATGGAGATGCTCGGCGGCACAGACCTCCGGGTTGCCAGCGACACGGCCACCTTCGCCGTCATGGAGCCCAAGCGCGGCCTGTTCGCCGGCGGCGGGACGACGGTCCGCCTGCCCCGCCAGATCGCCTACCCGGCCGCCATGGAGTTCCTCCTGTGCGCCGACCAGATCCCCGCCGCCCGGGCGTACGAGATGGGGCTGTTGAACGAGGTCTGCCGGCCGGCCGACGTGATGGAGCGGGCGTTGCGACTACGCGTCGCCGCATCACGGCCAACGGGCCCTTCGCCGTCCGCAAGACCAAGGAGTCGGTGCTGCGCGGGCTGGCCACGGACATGAGAGAGGCGTACCGGATCGAGTCGGAGATCTCGGGCGAGGTCTTCAGCAGCGAGGACGCCAAGGAGGGGCCGCGCGCCTTCGCCGAGAAGCGCGCGCCGAACTGGAAGAACCGCTGAGCCACCTCGCGTCGCTGGCGCGGCGCGACGGTCGGCGCCTCGAGCGCCCCTAACCCAAGGCCGCGAGCGCCTTCTCGTCGAGGACGACGTCCGCCGCGGCCAGGTTGTCCTCGAGGTGCCCGAGTGAGGACGTGCCCGGGATCAACAGCACGTTGGGCCCACCACTGAGCAGCCAGGCCAGCGCGACCTGCGCCGGTGTCACCTCGAGGCGCTCCGCCACCGCCACGACGTCGGGGTGGCTGAGCACCGGCTTGTCCGGCAGGAAGGCGGACCCGAGCGGGAAGTACGGCACGTACGGCACGCCGTCGGCGGCGCAGGCGTCGTAGACGGCCTGATCGGAGCGGTCGGCCACGCTGTAGGCGTTCTGGACGCAGGCGATGGTGGTGGCCGCCGTACCCTGGCGGTACTCGTCGAGCGTGACGGTGCTGAGCCCGATCCCGCCGATGAGCCCCTCGTCAGCAGCGCCACCATGGCGCCGAGCTGCTCGTCGAACGACACCTCGACGCCCGGGTGCCGGCGCAGGTTGACCACCGGCACCTGGTCCAGGCCGAGCGTGGCGAGGTTCTCCTGCACCCCGGCCCGCAGCTCGTCGGGCCGCTGCGCCGCCAGCCACTGGCCCGTTTCGTCACGCCGCGCCCCGACCTTGGAGACCAGGACGAGGTCGTCGGGATACGGGTGCAGCGCCTCGCGGATGAGCTCGTTCGCCACGTCGGGCCCATAGAACTGGGCGGTGTCGATGTGGTTCACCCCGGCGTCGACGACCCGGCGCAGGATCGCCAGTGCGGCGTCGCGGTCCTTGGGCGGACCGAACACGCCGGGCCCGGGGAGCTGCATCGCTCCGAAGCCCATCCGACGAACGGGCCGGCCGGCGAGGAGGAACGTCTCGGTGTCTGTCATGGCGCCAGCTTGCCGTGCCGCGGGCGGTGGCGAAGCGGGGCCGAGGGGCCCGGTCAGGCCGGGATCGTCCGGCGCAGCGCCCGCAACGACGGGAACCCGACGATCAGCGTCTGCAGCCGCCACCCCCGCGGCGACAGGCCGCGCCGGCGGGCCATCCGCCCGGCGACCACGGCCTCGCCGGCGTGGATCACCGCCGTGCCGACCAGCATGGCCTGGAGGACCTCGCGGGGCGGGAGCCGGTCGCCGCTCACCCCGCCGGCCTGCTCGTAGGCGCTGCGGCTGAGCGCCAGACGCGCCAGGACCACGATCCCGCCGTCGAGCAGCAGGAACCAGAACAACGAGGGGCGCACGACCCCTGACTTCTTCGCCTTGGCCATGGACAGTGTTTCTAGCGACCGGCGGCGCCGGGGGCCAACCGGACCGGCTGCGGGCGGGGCGCTGCTGCTGCGGCCGCCAGCTGCCCGCATGCGGCGTCGATGTCGGCACCCCGGGTGACCCGGATCGTCGCGTTGACGCCCGCGGCGCCCAACTCGTCGCGGAAGCCGCGCACCCGTGAGGGCGACGAGCCCACGACCGGGTACCCGGGGGTCGGGTTGAGCGGGATGAGGTTGACGTGGGCGCCCAGCGGGCGGGCGAAGACCGGCGAGCTCGGCCACGTCCTGGGGCCGGTCGTTGACGCCGTCGATGAGCGCCCACTCGATCGACAGTCGCCGGCCGCTGGCGGCGACGTAGTCGCGGCACGCCGCCTGCAACGCGGCCAGCGGATAGCGCCGGTTGATCGGGACGAGCTCGTCGCGCAGCTCGTCGTTGGCCGCGTGCAGCGACACCGCGAGGTTGACCGGCAGAGTCTCGGCGGCCAACCGCCGGATGCCGGGCACCAGCCCGACCGTGGACAGCGTGAGGTGGCGGGCGGACAGGCCCATCTCGCCCTGCAGCCGCAGCACCGCGCTCCAGACGCGGTCGTAGTTGGCCAAGGGCTCCCCCATCCCCATGAAGACGACGTTGGAGAGGCGCCGCGGCTGGGCGGCGCGCATGGCGACGGCGACCTGCTCGACGATCTCGCCCGGCCGAGAGATGCCGCTGGAACCCCGCCTGGCCGGTGGCGCAGAACTGGCACGCCATGGCGCAGCCGGCCTGGGTCGAGACGCAGACCGTCACCCGGTCGGGGTAGCGCATGAGGACGGACTCGACGTTGGCGCCGTCGGCCAGGGACCACAGCCATTTCGTCGTCTCACCGCCGTCCGCGCTGCGCTGGGCCACCTCGGTCAGCGCGGGTGGGAGCGCCGCCTCGAGCGCGGCACGCAGCGACGCGGGCAGCTCGGTCATCTCGTCGGGTCGCTGCACCCGGACGTGCAGGCCCTCCCAGACCTGGCGGGTGCGGAAGGCCGGCTCGCCCGCCAACAGCGCCGCGAGCTCGTCCGGCGTGACGTCGTAGGGCCCGGGCACAACCCTGCAGGCTAACGACCCACCTAGATCGACACTGCCAGGGACGTCATATACGGTCAGCCCACCACGGAGCCACGGAGCCCACGGGCATCGGAGCCCAGGAACCCAGGAGATCGATGAGCGGCACCGACACCGACACCAGCGACGCCGGCAGCGACCCGGTCGGGAACGACCTGATCCGGCGCATCGAGGACGGCGTGTGCTGGATCACGCTCAACCGGCCCGAGGCGGGCAACGCCCTCACCCAGTTCATGCGCGACCGGATCGCCGAGTGGGTGCGCGACGCCTCCTCCGACCTCTTCGTCCGCGCCGTCGTGATCACCGGCGCCGGCGACAAGGCGTTCTGCACGGGAGCGGACCTGCGCGGCGGTCGCTATGCGCCCCGGCCCAAGCCCGCCGACGCGCCCGACAACGTCGTCGGCGACGGCGCCCGCATGATCCGTGACGGCTGGCAGGCGCTCGTTACCTCGATCCTCGACTGCGAGAAGCCGGTGATCGCCGGCGTCAACGGCACCGCGGCGGGCGGTGGCATGCACCTCGCCCTGGCCTGCGACCTCGTCGTGATGGCCGACGATGCGAAGTTCGTCGAGGTCTTCATCCGGCGCGGCATCGCCCCCGACGCCGGCGGGGCCTGGTTGCTCACCCGCCTGGTCGGGATCCAGAAGGCCAAGGAGCTGTTCTTCTTCGGCGACGACGTCCCGGCGGCCGAGGCGTACCGCATCGGCCTGGTCAACCGCCTCGTGCCGCGCGCCGACCTCCAATCCACGCTCGAGGAGATGGCGGGCCGGCTGACTCAGGGGCCGACGAAGGCGATCTGGGTCGCCAAGTGGCTGACGAACCGCGCCCTCGACGTCGACCGCACCACGTCGCTCCAGGACGAGGCGTTGGGCCAGGAGCTCGTGTCGTACACGGCGGACATGAAGGAGGGCATCGCCAGCTTCGTCGAGCGCCGCCCCGCCGCGTTCAAAGGCTGGTAGCGCTCCACGCATGACCAGACGACGGCCGCCCGCCAGGAACAAGGCCACCCGCCCGGCGGTGATCGTCGCCGCGCTCGCGCTCGTGGCGGTCCTCGGGGCGAGCTGCTCGTCCAGCCCGCCCACCCATGCGGCGTCGTCGAGCACGACGTCGTCGCGTCCCCCGAAGACCGTGACGCCCGTGACGCTCGGCCCCAAGAACGTGGTGCTGGGCCCCGACGGGCTCGGCGTCGTCGCCATCGGGAGCCCTCAGGTCAACAGCGTCGCGGCGATGGGTGGCTATCTCGGCCCACCGACCAAGACCACGGCGGGGAATTGCCACGGCACGACCGAGGTCGAATGGGACGACCTGTCGTTGGAATTCACGGCGGGCCGCCTGACCGGGTACCGCTACCTGCGCGGCGGGCTGGCCGCCGTGGGCACCGGGTCGCATCGCAGCGGTCCGGGCCACCCGCTGCTCAAGACGAGCGCCGGAGCAACGCTCGGGATGCCGCTGCACACCGTGCGGCCGCTCTACCCGGCGGGGGATTTCTCTGGCGTCGGCGGGGGGTCGATCGTGGTGCCGGGGACGACCGGGAGCGATCGTCTCGTCCTTGAATTCTTCGCCAACGACCCGTCGACGCCCTTGACCGAGATCAAGGGCGGGACGCCGTGCGGTGACTTCTGAACCGTCGCTCTGACGCTCAACCAAGAAGCAGTTAGGGCGCGACCGTCGTCGTGGTCGTATTCGCCTGTGGCGTCGTCGTGGAGGTCGTCGCCCCGAGGTTGCTCGACGTCGTCGTCGTGGTGGCGCCCGGCGTCGTCGTCGACGTGGTGCTGCTCGAGCTCGACGACGTGGTGGTCGTGCTCGACGATGGCGTCGTCGACGTGCTCGTGGTCGTCGAGCCCGCGGGCGACGTCGTCGTGGTGGTCGTCGTGCCTCGTGAGGAACCGCCGCCGAGGTTCGTGATCGTCGGCCCGGTGTCGTTGCTGCCGAAGATCGCCGCCAGCGGCTTGCCGGCGATCAGCTCGATCGCCGTGATCAACAGGAGCGCCAGCACGAAGACGACGGCGCTGGTCCCGGCGATGGCCTTCCAGGAGAACTTCCGTCCGACCAGCCAGCCGCCGCCGGGATTGCCGTCGCCGTTCCCGGACGCCGAACCCGAGCCCGTTGCCCCGGTGCCCTGGGCCACCGTGGGCACCGGCACCGTCCGTGCGTCGAGACGCTCGGTGGCCGGCGCCTCGGCGGCGGCGGAGATCTCGAGACGGTTCGTCTCGTCCGCCGACGCCCCGACGGATTGCATCTCGGTGGTCTGCTCGGACGCCGGGCCGACCACCTCCGTCGGCGCGGCATCCCCCGCCGAGCCGACCGATGACGACGACGACGTCGCGCCGCCGGCCGCGTCCGTCCCACCCAAGCGCCGCAAGAGCGGGGACGACGTGTTGTCCTGGACGCGCACGGCCACCTGCTTCACGGCGTGTTGGCCCCGCTCGATCGACTGCGCCACCAGCGCGGACCCGATCGTCGCGGCGGCCGAGCCGATGGCGACACCGATGATCGTGCCCGTGACGCCGAAGCTCGATGCGATGAGCGCCGCCAGCACCGCGCCGACGGACGAGGCCAGGATCTGCCGGTAAGGGATCTTCACGCCTACGGAAGTTGCTCGCCGAGGGCGGGCTCCACCGCCTTGGCGATGAATTGCCGCGCCGCCGAGTCCAGGACCCAGTCGTGCCCGAACCGCGCCACCGGCGCGGCGAAGCGCGACACGACCGCCAGCGCCGTGTTCCCCGGGGCGAGCGAGCTCTGCAGGCTGGCCACGCACCCGGCCGGCTCGACCGCAGCGTGGTCGCCGTTCGAACCCGCCAACGCCGGCCGCGCCTCCAACGTCAACGTCGCCTCGCCCACGACGTCGCCGAGCACGCGCGCCTGCACGAGCGTAGGCGCCTTGACGTGGTCGATCACCACGCGGAACCGTACGAGATACGGCACGGGCGGCTGCACCGTGCAGCGCCACTCGTTACCCACGGCCAGACCCTCGCCCTCGAACTGGCGCAGCCACGGCCACCACGTCTTGTACCCCTGCACCTGGCCGATCAGCGACCAGACCGACTCGCACGGCAGCGGCAAGTCGTAGTGATGGACGGTCGTGATGGCGCCGGTCCGTTTGCGGCCGGTATGGCCACCATGGCCACCGCCGCGCCCATCGTCGGCGTCCCCGCCTCCCACGCCGCTCACTCCCCCACGGCGCCGTCGATGAGCTCGCGCAGGAGGTCGGCGTGCCCGTTGTGCCGGGCGTACTCCTCGATCATGTGGACCATGATCCAGCGCAGGGACAGGGTCTCCTTGTAGACAGCCGCCACCTCGTCCATGCTCGGGGTTACGGCGACGATCTCCCGCGAGATGGCGCACTGGCGTTGGAACCGCTCGATGTCCTCCATCGCCCGACCCGGGTCGAGGTCGTTGAAGTCGGCGTCCACGTCGTCGTCCGTGGAGATCGGCTCGGGCGTGGACCTCCCGGCGAAGACTCTCTCGAACCAACTCCACTCGACGATGGTCATGTGCCGGACGAGTCCGAGCAGACTGAGCGACGACGGCGGCACGCTCCGGCGCGCCAGCGCGTCCCCATCGAGCAACTCGCACTTCCGCAGCAGCGTGGCGCGGTGATAGTCGATCCACGCCGGCAGCATCGTGCGCTCGTCGCCCACGTACGGCGGTTCGGGCCGGGTCACAGCAGGGAGCATTGGGCCAGGTTACCGGCGCAATCGCCGGCTCACCCTGCCCAGATAGCATGGCCAACGTGCGTGAACGCTGGCTTTCCGGACGAGCGATCACCTTGCACGTGGCGGCGCTCATCCTCGTCCCCGGTTGCGCCGTGGCCGCGTGGTGGCAGGTCAACCGGGCCGCGGACGGCAACCAGCTGAGTTACGTCTACTCCGTGATGTGGCCGGTGTTCGGGCTCCTCGCCCTCGTCTTCTGGTGGCTGCTCATCCACACCGACTACGACGCCGTCGGCCTGAAGGGCATGCTCCGCCAACAGACGCAGGAGCAGACGCCGCAGGAACAGCCCCAGGCCCAAACCCAGAGCTTCGACTTCGGCGCCTCGTTCGACGCCGATGAGGTGGCCGCCTCGCCGGTCACCACTCCCTACGTGCCCGAGGAGCTGCTTCCCGACGCCGACGAGGACCCCGAGTTGGCCGCGTACAACGCACGCCTCGCGGCACTGGCCGACGACGGGCCCAAGACCTGGCGCAACCGCGAGACCGTCGTCGTCCGGCGCGCCCAGTGAGGCTGACCGAGCGCGGCCTGCGGGGCGCCCTGTTCCGCTACCAGGTGATGGCGAACATCGTCGGCGTGCTCATCATCCCGTTGTTCATCTTCACGGGCCTGCACCTGTGGGCCGGCGGCGGCTACAAGGTCGAGCTCGCCATCTTCGGCGTCGGCCACGGCTACCTCTACATCGTGTACCTGATCGCGGCGGGGTACCTCGCGCTCAAGGCGCGCCTCAACATCTTGTGGATCCTCTTGATGTTCGGCGCCGGCCTCGTGCCGGGCCTCACCTTCGTGACCGAGTGGCTCGTCGTCACGAAGAAGGTCCAGCCGCTGATCGCGGCGAAGGAGGCGCCGACGCCGGCGTCCTCGGGGGTCAGCCCAGCCGCTCGATGACGGTGCCGTTGGCCTGGCCGCCGCCTTCGCACATCGTCTGGTACCCGTAGCGACCACCGGTCGCCTCCAGGTGGTTGAGCAGCGTGCCCATCAGGCGCACGCCACTGGCGCCGAGCGGGTGCCCGATGGCGATGGCACCGCCCCGCGGGTTGAAGCGCTCCATGTCGTAGGCGAACTCCTTCTGCCACATCAGCGCGATGGCGGCGAAGGCCTCGTTGCACTCCACGGCGTCGAACTGGTCGACCGTCATGCCCGAGCGCTTGAGCAGCTTGTGCGTCACCGGCACCGGGGCGGACAGCACGATCGCCGCGTCCTCGGCCGCCACGGCGAAGTGCACCAGGCGGGCGCGGATCGGCAGGCCCAGCTCCTCGGCCGTCGCCCGCTCCGCGATGAGCATCGCCGCCGCGCCGTCGGTCACCTGTGACGAGTTGCCGGCCGTGATGCCAGGGGCGGTCTCGGGCTCCCAGCTCTGCGCCGGCGGCAGCGCAGCCAGGCCCTCGAGCGTCGACGTACGGCGGATGCCCTCGTCGGTGCGCAGGAACTCCCCGGTCAGGCTGCCGTCCTCCGCCTTGATCGGCACCGGGATCGCCTCGCCGTCGAAGTGGCCCGAGTCCCAGGTCTCGGCCGCTCGGCGGTGCGACTCGAGCGCGTAGGCGTCCATCTCCTCGCGGTGATGCCGTAGCGGTCGGCCAGGACCTGGCTGACGCGGAACTGCGTCCACAGCCGTCCGTCGACGTGCTCGAGGAAGGACGGCGGGAACGGGCCCGTCCCGCCGCGGGCGTTCGAGGCCAGCGGCACGCGGCTCATGACCTCGGCGCCGCACGCGATCACCAGGTCGTAGTGCCCGGCGGCCACGCCGGCGGCGGCGAAGTGCACCGCCTGCTGCGACGAGCCACACTGGCGGTCGATCGTCGTGGCCGGCACGGTCTGGGGCAGACCGGCCGACACCCAGCCGTTACGGGCGAGGTTCGTGCTCTGCTCGCCGACCTGCGTCACGCACCCGCCGATCACGTCGTCGATGCGCTCGGGGTCGACGCCGGTGCGCTCGAGCAGCGACGTCAATGCGAAGCCGAGGAGGTCCGCCGGGTGCCAGCCGGCCAACGATCCGCCCCGCTTGCCGAACGTCGTCCGCACGACGTCGACGATGACCGGCTCTCTCATGTCCATGCCTCCCGATATAAGCGGCCGCCGAGCCCCGAAGGTGCGCCCGCGGACCTCGACTCTGCCCTGTCGCTAGCCCGCGGAGCCAACCGGCGG
This sequence comes from uncultured Acidimicrobiaceae bacterium, assembly GCA_963783995.1. Lineage (GTDB taxonomy): Bacteria > Actinomycetota > Acidimicrobiia > Acidimicrobiales > RAAP-2 > Bog-473. The sequence continues at coordinate 822,195 of CAWAPU010000006.1, read as the reverse complement.
TGGCGTGCCACCCGCCGGCGTGGCGCCCACGGCCTCGGCCGCACCGGAGGCGGCCGCCTCTTCCCGGCGCGCCATCAGCGCCTCCACGGCCTCGCTGGCGCCGGCGGGATCGCCCTCGTAGGCCACGCTGCCGTGGTCGAGCACGACCGCCCAGTTGGCGATGGCCAGCACCCGGTGCACCTGCTGCTCGACGACCACCAGCGCCGTGCCGTTGCGGTTGATCTCCTGCAGGCCCTCGTAGACCTGGTCGACGATCACCGGGGCCAGGCCGAGCGAGAGCTCGTCCCCCACGAGCACCTTCGACGGCACGACGAGCACCTTGGCCAAGGAGAGGAGCCGCTGCTGGCCGCCCGAGAGCGTCCCCCCCATCTGCTTGCGCCGTTCCCCGAGGATGGGAAATGCCGTGTAGGCCCGCTCGAGATTCTCGGCGAGCTTGGCCCGCCCCTCGCGCTGGCGGAAGGCGAGCGTGAGGTTCTCCTCCACCGTCAGGCTCGAGAACACCCCGCGCCCCTCGACGACGTGGGCCATGCCCAGGCGGGCGATCTTGTACGCCGGCAGGCCGGTCACGTCCACCCCGTCGAACATCACCCGGCCCGAGGTCGCCGTCACGAGGCCCGTGACCGTCCGCGCCACGGTCGACTTGCCCGCCCCGTTGGAGCCGACCAGAGCCATGATGCCGCCGGGCGGCACGCGGAACGTCACGTCGAACAGCGCGCGATAAGGCCCGTAGGCCGCGCACACCCCTTGCAGTGAGAGCACGCTGTCGCCGGGCGTCTCGGTTTCGTCGACGCCGGTCTCGACGATGCTGCTCATGCGGCCCCCATCTGCCCGAGATAGGCCTGGCGCACCTTCGAGTCGGCCATGATCTCGTCGAAGCTGCCCTGCGCCAGCATCGCGCCCAGGTCCATGACGATGGCCCGGTCGACCACGTCCCCGACCATCTTCAGGTCGTGCTCCACCAGGAGCACGGCGGTGCCCTGCTCGCGCTGCACGGTCCGCAACACGGCGGAGACCTCCGCCGTCTCGCGCAGGTCGAGCCCCGACGAAGGCTCGTCGGCCAGCAGGATCTTCGGCTCGGCCGCCAGGGCGCGTGCGAGCTCGACGAGACGGCAATTCCCGAGCCCGAGTGCATTGACCGACGTCTGCGCCAGGTGCGAGATGCCAACCAGGTCGAGCGTCGCCTCGACCCGCTCCATCTCGTCGCGCGGTCGGCTTGCTCATGTTCAAGAGGTCACGCCACAGCCGGCCCTCACCGCGCCGGGCCCGCTCGGCGACGAGGAGGTGATCACACACCGACATGTCGGTGAAGACCTCGACTCTTTGGTACGTGCGACCGATGCCGAGACGGGCGCGCTTGTAGGTGGGGAGCTCTGCGAGCTCGGTCCCGTCGAAGACGATGTCGCCCGTCTCCGGACGGAGCTGTCCGCAGACGCAGTTGAACAGGGTCGTCTTGCCCGCGCCGTTCGGACCGACGAGTCCGACGCACTCGCTCGGATAGACGTCGAAGGTGATGCTCGAGACTGCCTGAATGCCTCCGAACGACTTGCAGACGCCGCGCAGGGTCAGCAGGGGGGCGGTGTCAGCCATTGGCGTGCCTGGTCGAGAGGGTGCCACTGGTGAGCTCGCCGCGAGCCGCGGCTGAAGAACAGCCGCTCGAAGCGATCGTTCCACCGCCGCTTCTGGTATTCGAGGACTCCTTCGGGATGGGAGGCGTAGGTCAACGCGCCGAAGGCGAAGAGAGCCACCGTCAGGCTCGACGCTCCGACACCCCCGAGCCCGATCTTCGGAAGGAACTCGATGAAGACCTGTTGGAGGAAATAGAAGCCGACACCGGCCTGAATCGCGCCCTCCAACGTCGTGACGCTCGTGGTGACCACGAGGACGACGAGGACAAGGGAGAATTCGGCGTTCCAGTTCCCTGCGTTGATGACTTGTTGTTGGATGCTGAAGAGCAGGCCACCGACGCCGGCGATCGCGCCGGACAACGCAAACACCATGATCCGCTGCCACGTCGGATTGACTCCGAGCCCGGCCGTAGCGGTCTCGCTGCCACGCATTGCCGCCAGGTTCCGGCCGAACGTCCCCTTCTTGACCATCATGACCACGAGGACCGCGACGATGAGACGTCCCGAGGGAGACGAGGAAGATCGCGTGCCCGCTGGAGTTGAAGAACACGCCCGTGCCGAGCCATTTGGTCTGGATGGGCAGCCCCTCTTGCCCGCCCGTCAGATAGGTCTCGTTGAAGAAGGTGGCGTCGAAGAACAGTGCGGCGGCGAGCGTCATCAAGGCCAAACCGAGCCCTCGGAGTCGCAGCGACAGGATGGCCAGCAGAATGGCGACGGCCGCAGCCAACACCGCGCCGAACAAGGCGCCCACAAACAGGTTCAGCCCCAGGTGATTGGCCACCTGGGCCGCCGTGAAGGCACCGACCCCGGCCAACGTTCCCTGGCAGAGCGACAGCTGCCCGGCCATGCCCGTGATCAGCGTGATGGAGAGCAGCACGATGGAGATGGTGATCCCGTTGTTGAAGACCGTCGTCCACGGGGCCTGCAACCACGTCAGCATCGACACGCAGAAGCCGGCGAACACGAGCCACCAGAGCGGACGGATGATGCGATCCATGGTGGGCGCCCGGCTCGCGGCGGCAATCGGCGGAGGGGGCGGATCGATGTTCGCCAGAGGGTCGCGGCTCGAGTCCAGACTGCGCATCCCGGGGAGGATGAGCAGGGCGGCCACGATCGCCAAGAACGGGATCGACGGCACCACTGCGGCATTCCAGATGCTGTTCGGCGAGATGTAACCCTCGAGCACGGTCGTCGCCACCCCGATCAGCACGGCCACTCCGGCCGCGATCGGCAACGAGCGCAGGAGCGCCCACGCCGCCGCGGCGATCGCCGTCACGGTGAGCGTGACGTAGTCGTCCGACGTGAACGCCCCATAGACCGAAGCAAGGAGGACGCCGGCCAGGCCGGCCATGAAGCTCGACACGATCCAGGCCACTGAGACGACCCCGTTGGCGTTCACCCCGTCGAGCTGCACCAGGCGACGGCTCTCCACCGCTGCCCGCATCTGCAGGCCCAGGCTCGTAAAGCGCAGCAGGATGGTCAGCAACATGAGAACGACCGCGGTGACCGAAATCGTCGCCAGATAGATGCCGTTGATCGGCGTCCCCCACAGGGTGAAATAGACCGTGTTGGGATTGAAGAACGGGAAGATCGTCGCGGTGGCGTCGAGGTTCTGGGCCCCGAAGAAGACCGGCAAGAGGTTCGGAATCCCGACCAGGAGCGCCAGACTGCAGACCATCTTCGCCACGGAGTTGGAGTTGGGGATCTTCCTGAAGATCAGCCGGTCGAAGGCCCACCCCACGACCGGCCCCATCACGACGACCGAAACCAGGAAGGCCAGGAAGCCCGGCCAGCCGTGGATCTGCGTCAGGTACGTGAAGATGAACGCCGAGGCGAACGCCTGCGCACCGAATGCGAAGTTGAAGACCCCCGTCGCCTGATACGTCAGGCAGAGGCAGATGGCGACGAGCGCGTAGGTGCAGCCGTACGGGAGTCCCGGAAGCGCAAAGCCGAGAAACTGCTCCATCCCAGCGCCGCTGTCCCCCGCTCCTGCCTACGCGCCTGCGATCAGGACGGCGCGGGCGTGCCGGCCGGCAGTGGGAAGACGGGGTCCTTCTTCGTGTTGGTCGACTCGAAGCAGTTGAACACGTTCTTCCCCTCGTTCAGCGTCGGGACGTACTTGTCGCCCACCACCTTGATGTAGGCGAGGCAGTAGGGCGGAGCATGCCCGGTGTGGCCCGCGCTCTTCCAATTGACCGGGGCCTGCAGCCCACCGGCGGTGAACGCGGTGAGCGAGTTGTCCTCCTTGAGCACGTTGGCCTGGGTGAGGTTGTTCCCTGCCATCTTGACGCCCTCCACGAAGAGGGCCGCCGACTCCCACCCCTGGATCGCCACCTCGTCGTCGACGTAGTTGGGCTCGTACTTCTTCATCTCCGTGATGTAGAGCTTCAATCCGGGGTATTCGGACTGCGGCGCCCCGAAGGGGACGTGGGAGATGTCGAAGTAGATCCCCTGCATGAGGCTCTGGTTGGAGGCGAGCGTCTGGTTGTCGTTGCCGTTGAACCAAAGTTGCGTGGCCTTCAGGCCGTACTGCTGGACCGCTCGGGCCATGGTCACGTTCCCCTGGACGTCCATGCAGCTGACGATCATGTTGGACCCGGCCTGCTTCATGCGCTGTACGTCGGTGGCCACCGTCGTGCCCGGGTACGCCACCTTGAAGTCCGTGTAGCTGATGTCGTAACCCTGCGACGCCATCGCCTCCTCTTCGGCCTGGCATGCCACGGCCGACGCCGCAACGTTGTAGGCGACGAAGGCGATGGAGGGTTTGGCCTCGGTCTTCCGCGCCACGTACGCCACCTCGGGCGCACCGGCCTGGTAGTACTCGACCGATCCACCGGCGGCGAAGAGGTTCTTCGGGCCGGCCCAGTTGCCGGTCACGTTGTAGCCGTATGTGGGGATGCCCGACTCGACGAAGAGGTTCGGCGAGAAGAACGCCGTCCCGACGCCGGTCACGGCGAACACGTGGTCCTGGTTGATCAGCGTGTTCGCCAGCTGGTTGAACGTCGTGGGGTTGCCACCGTCGTCCAGGGCGTACTTGTAGTCGATCTTGCGGCCGTTCACGCCGCCCTGCGCGTTGATGTAATCGAAGTAGGCCCGTTCGCCGTAGATCAGCGAGCCGAAGTTCGACGCCAGCACTCCCGTCTGGGTCGAGATCGTCCCCACCGTGATGGAGTTCGACGTCACCCCGGGCGCACTGCTTGTTGTTTGCGCGCCGGCATCGCCTGCGGTCGTGACGACGAACGCGGTTGCCAACGCGGTCCCCGCGAGCACTGTCGCCAACGCCGCCTTGAATCCCTGTCTCACTCGCATGCCGTCCCCAATCATCCTTTGCGCATCCCCCCCGGGATGCTGGTCACTGTACTTGGAGGGCTTCACGCCCATTGCTCACCCCTTGCACACTCATATCGTTTTTTTAGAATCCACGACTCTTTAGAATCCACGACCGCCGAAGGGCAATCCTGCCCCTTCCTGCATCACCGCCTCGTCCACGTTCAGTCCAAGAACAACCTCCGGCGGTCGAAGTCACGCAACGCGCGGACTTCGTCAGGACGGACGGCCGCCAATTCCTGGACCGTTCGAGCGACCGGCGGCTCGTAGCCGCAGCACGCCGCGAACGCCTTGACGCGCTCGACGACACTGCCGTCACCAGCGGGTACCGCGGCAATTCGCAGCACGCCGTCGTCGCGGCGCAGGATCCCCTTGTCGGTCACCACGCTCGTCACGCGCTGTCCGGGCGACGTGACGTACGCCACCTTCCCGGGCAGCCGTTCGGGTCGGGCCAGCGTGATCACGACGCAGGCCGTGGCCCGACTGGCCACGTCGTTGGCGCCGCCGGACCCGACCAGGAAGCGCCCACTTGCGAGCTCCGTCGAGTTCAGGCTGCCGTTGGCGTCGACCTCGGCCGCCCCCAGGCAGCCCACCGTGGTCGTCGCGGGCCCTCCGATGACCATCCCGAGGACCGACGAGGCGTCCGAGAGGTACGGCGTGGAGGGGAACACCCGCTGATTGAAGATGTAGGGGTCCGCCGGCGTCGGCTGGTAGCCCCACAACCCGAGCTCGGCCGTCAGCACGACGTTGCTCCCCGCCGCGCGCGCGCGGCCCACCGCGACCCACGCGGACAAATTGGCGACGCCGGCACCGGCCAGCACGGCGTCGGCGCCGACCATTTCGATAACGCGTTCTACTTCGCGTGCCGCCGAGCGAGGCGGCGGTCTCCCACTTCGTGATCTCGGGGTCCTCGACGATCGGCGTGGCGTCGGCGTCGGCCTTCCACGACATCGGATCGGAACGACCCTCCAGCCACCGCAGCCGCTCTTCGCCCACCCGGTCCAGGTACTCCTGGTGGGTCTTCGGTCCCAGCACCCACTCGTCCACGTAGCGGTCGAAGTCGTCGCGGGCCGCGGCGTCGGCCGCGCTGCTCCAGTGCGCGATGTCCTCGCCGTAGCTGCGGACGGGCAAGCCCGGCGCGTAGCACCCACCGGGGTGGGCGCCGAAGGGAGCTTCCACGACCGCCAGCACCCGGTGCGCGGGGATGCGGACCCGGTGCCCGAGCCCCTCGACGTCGTCGAGGACCCGCTCCACCGTGGCGATGACACCCCGGCGCGCCGCCCAGGCGCCCCAGAGGCCGTCGAGCAGCGGCTCGGAGAACACGAGGTTGCCGGCCGGGTCGGCCGCGGCGGCGTGGACCAGCGCGACGTCGGGCACCAGCGGCTCGAGCACGCCGAGCGGCCCGAACGGCGAGTCCACGACGCTGAACGCGTCGTTCTCGGCCATCGACGAGCCGACCAGCGACCCCGTGACCATCGCCGGCAACCCGCGGGCCGCCGCCTCGAGGCGCTGGCTCAGCGTCAGGATCGACCAGTGCTCCACCTCGACCTCGCCCGACTCGTAGGCCTGGCGGAAGATCGGGTTCGGCGTGTACGTCGGGAAGCTGTTGCCCGAGTACGCGGTGATGACTTTGCGCACGAGCCCGCCACGGAAGAAGGCGCCGCCGAGGGCGCCGAGGCTCGTCATGACCAGCGTGAACCCCGGGTCGGTGCCCCAGAACTGCCGGGCCAATTCCCGGGCCCCCGCGGTCCAGCGGCTGTGCCCCATCACCACAATGACGGTGTCGCCAGGCCGGACGTGCCTGGCCACGGCGTCGTCGAGCGAGGTGACCACCGGTGTCACCGGCGAGGGTGCTGGAGAGGTCACGAAACTGGGGACACCCTGAGAGTGAGACCCAGAAATCCCTGGTCACGCATCAAATTTGCCCCATCCCAAACCTGACCATCGTGTCAGGTTAGCCATTTCAATCAGGCTCGGCACTACCATTCACCAGGCATGGGATCGCCGAGAGCCCCGCGTGCGCCGGCGACCGCAACCAAGGGTGCGAGCCGCGCCGCGACCGCCAAGAAGGCCGGGGCCTCGAAGCGCGTCACGAAGCCGTCGCGGTCCGAAGTCTGCGTCGCCGCCCGAGACGAACGGCGACCACCGCCCCCCGGGCCCCGAGGCCGACGCGATCGGCGCGCCCGCGAGCAGGCGCGCCCTGCGCAGTCAGGGCCGGCGCACCATGCGCAAGCTCCTCGATGCGGCCATGGTCGCCTTCGACCAGCGCGGCTACCACGCCACCCGGGTGAACGACGTCGTCGACATCGCGAAGACGTCACACGGCACCTTCTACCTGTACTTCTCCAACAAGGAGGATCTGCTGCGCGCCTTGGTGGCCGAGGCCGCAGAGGACTCGAAGAACGTCTACGACGCGTTCAGCGTGCTTCCCGCACCAGGCGGCACGGGTGCGCCCCAGTGGGAGGACGTGCGGGGCTGGGTGCAGGCGTACTCCGACCTCTGGAAGCGCTACGCGCCGTTGTTCCGCGTGTGGGCCGAGCTCGCCACCGTCGATCGGGAGCTGGGACGCACCATCCGGCGCACGTTCTCGGGCATCTCGTACGCGCTCACCGTGCAGATCGGCCCGGACTCGTCAGGGCACGACCTCGACCCCAACACGGCCGGGTTGGCCGCGCTGGCGATGCTCGACCGCTTCCACTACCTCCGCGAGTTCGTCGGCCGGCCCGTGGACGACACCGCCCTCGACACCTTGACCACCATGCTGTACCGGGCGCTGTTCGATCCGAACGCCTGAGGGCCGGGCTCGCAAGCCGCCCCGGTGCACGCCTTCGACCCGGCCGGCTGGTCCGGCTACTTCACCGCGATGGTCGGTGCGTCCGCCGCGCTGACCGGCCTGCTCTTCGTCGCCGTCGCCCTCAACCTCGATCACATCGTCAAGGGCCCGACCTTCCTCCCGAGCCGCGCGGCGGAAACGCTGGCCACGCTGCTGTTCGTCCTCTACTGCTCCGCGCTGGTGCTGGTTCCCCAGAACATCCGCCTGCTCGGCGCCGAGATCCTCGTGGCCGCCGTGCCGCTCCTGGCGCTGACGGTGCGCAGCCAGCTGCACACCCGCGCCCAGCGACCGGGCGACCCCGTCCTGTGGTCGATCTCGCGGATGACCGCCACGGCGATCGCGCTCGTGCCCGGTCTCGTGGCCGGCATCTCGCTCGCCGCCCACGCCGGCGGGGGCCTCTACTGGCTTGTGCCGACCACGATCCTCGGCGTCACGGGAGCCGTGTACAACGCCTGGGTGCTGCTGGTCGAGATCGTGCGCTGAGGTTCGGGTGCTCGCCCGCCCGGACGCAGCGTCCCGGCGAGCACGGCGCGCACTGCGTCAGCGATCAGGAAAGACGCGCTCGAAGACCGTGTCCACGCCCGAGCCGTGCAGCGTCAGCCCGCCGTCCACCACGATGTTCTGCCCGGTGACGAAGCGCGCCAGGTGCGAGCACAAGAAGACCACGACGTCGGCCACGTCCTCGGGCTCGCCGACCCGCCCCACCGGGGTCCCCTTGACAAAACGCTCCTCCTGGTCCGGCATGAACTCGAACATCGGGCCGGTCATGGCCGTGCGGATCATCCCGGGCGACACCGAGTTCACCCGGATCGACGGCCCGTATTCGAGGGCGGCCGACGCCGTCAGCGCCGCCACGGCCGCCTTGCTGGCCGCGTAGGGCGCCTCCCCTGCGGCTGGTCGGGTCCCGCTGATCGACGCGGTGCTCACGATGGACCCACCGCCACCCGCCAGCATGTGCGGCGCGGCGGCCCGGATGCCCGCCCACACGCCCGTCAGGTTGACGCGGAGCACGCGGTCCCACTCGGCGGGGTCGAACTCGTGCAGCCGGTTGAAGGCGGAGGTGCCGGCGTTGTTGTAGATGATCGACAACCCGCCCAACCGCGAGGCCGCATCGTCCACCGCGCCGCGCACGGCTTCGGGGTCCCCGACGTCGACGCCGAAGGCGAGGCCGTCGATCTCCTTCGCGACCGTCTCGGCCGATTCGCGCTCGAGGTCGACGACGGCCACGCGGGCGCCCTCTTCGGCCATGCGCCGACAGGTCGCCCGGCCGATGCCGGAGCCCCCGCCGGTCACCACGGCGGTCTGGCCGTCAAGCAGTCCCATTGTCGTCTCCTCCCGACGCACGCTCGAGCCAGGGCGGCGTGTCGAACACCAAGGGCGTCTCGAGCTTCCGGATCAAGAGCTCCTGCGCCATGCTCAGGTGCAGGGTGCCGTCCTCGCCGTGCATCGTCGCCCGGATCGTGGCGCGGCCACCGGCATTGGCCAGCGCATGGATGTCGAACAGGCTCCACGTGTCCGCCCGCCAGGGGCGGTGGAACCAGACGGCGTGGTCGAGGCTGGCGTCGGTGTGCGTCCCCCAGCTCCCCAGGCTGAGCGGGCGAAACGACGCGCCCGTCATGTCCGAGAAGTAGGTCAGCACGCAGGCGTGGATCGCCGGGTCGTCGGGCAACGTCTCCCGCGTGCGGAACCAGCAACGACGCGTCGACTCGTAGGTGCCGTCCGCGCGCCGCTCTGAGGTGCCGATCTCCCGGACGTCGAAGGGGAACGGTGCCTCGAAGCCCTCGATCTCCTGCGGCGTCGGCACGTCGGGCGCCATCGGCAGCTGATAGTCCTCGCCCTCCTCCGGGAAATGGAACGAGCACGCGAGGCGGAAGGTGTCCTTGCCGTCCGCTTGGCTGGTGACCTCGCGCGTGCTGAACGACCGTCCGTCCCTCACCCGTTCTACGACGTGCGTCGTCTGCACCCCGGGCTGGGTCGGGCGGAGGAAGTAGCCGTGCAGCGAGTGCAGCTCGGAGCCCGGCGGCGCCGTCTGCATGGCCCCGTACAGCGCCTGCGCCACGACCATGCCCCCGAAGGTGCGCCCACCGGGCCACCAGTCGGGGCTGAATGTCGTGAACACTGGGTTCCCCGCCGCGTCCACTCCCAGCTCGCGGGCCGTGATCGCCTCGACGAGGTCGGCGACCGTGGCCGAGAACACCTCTGCCTCTTCGGCGTCGTCAAGGTCCAACGTGCCCACCTGCCCTCACACCGCTGACGCCGTCGACGCCGTCGACGCCGTCGACGACCGACGTCACGAGAGCACCACGTCCACGGCCAGGCCCTTCGCCGCAAGATCCATGCAGCGATTGTCCTCGGCGTACCGCAGACCCTGCACGTTGAAGAGGCGGACCTCGTCACCCTCGATCGGGAACGGTCCCCAGTGCCACGTGCCGCGGTGCAGGACGAGCGGCTCGAGCGGCTCGATCCGGAAGGCACGGATCAGTTCGGCGTCGCGGGCGTCGGCGAACTCGGTGTTCGCCGGCGCCACGGCGATGACCGCCGGGACGTTGAGCGGCATCACCGACTGGGTGTGGGTGTCGTGGCGGAAGAGCATCTCGCAGCGCAACCCGTCCGAGGTCGCCGGCACCTCACTGCGGGCGTGGCCGATGACGTTCACGTGCACATCGGCCCACTCGTAGCTCATGCGGTGCTCACCGTCCCGTGGATCCGTGTCGGCGACGGGGAGCCAGCCGAACGGTTCCCACGCAGCCTCGCTCAGAGGCGCTACCACCACGACTCGGCTCCCGGATACGTCTGTCGACATTTCTCGCTCTCACTCTGGATGGCCGATGTGACACGGCGCTGCGCCCGCTGTGCCCCACCGCCTAACCTGACGCCGCAGTCAGTCTAGGAAAACTTGGGAGGCCCTCAGAATGGACGTCCGCAGCATTGAGGCCAAGGCACCGGTCGTCGAGCACAACGGCACCGTTCCGGTCTGGTGGATGATCGAGTCCCGAGAATTCAAGGACATCACCGATGGTGGGTTCCTCGAACTGGTGAACGAGTTCGAGGTCCCCGGTGGCGGGTTGGTCGACCCCCATTCGCATCCGACCCACGAGTTCTATTACGTCATGAACGGCAAAGGCGTCATGACGATCGACGGCGAGGACCGTGAGATCTCCCAAGGTGACCTCGTCTACATCCCGCCCGACAAGGTGCACTCGCTCCGCCCGATCAGCGACAACGCTCCGATCCACTGCTTCTGCTTCGCCATCGGCGTGAAGGGCGCGGGAGCCATCAACTACACAACCCACTAGGTGGGCCGCGTCCTCGTCACCCGCCCTCTTACCGAGGGCGGGACCGACCCCCTGATCGACGCCGGCCACGAGGTCGTGACGCCGGCGACCCCGCCGACCGCGGCCGAACTGGTCGCCTTCGCGGCGGAATTCGACGGCATCGTCTGCCACCTGACCGACCGCATCGACGCGGCCGTCCTCGAATCCGGGCAAGGCGGCACGTTGCGGGTGGTGGCGAACGCCGCGGTCGGCTACGACAACATCGATGTCGCTGGGGCCACCAAGGTGGGCATCACGGTCTGCAACACGCCCGGCGTCCTCGATGACACCACCGCCGACCTGGCGTTCTTCCTCATCCTGGCCGCCACCAGGCTGACGACGGAGGCCGAGCACGATCTGCGTGCCGGCCTCTGGCACGGATGGGGGTTCGGTGACCATCTCGCCCGCGACGTGCATGGCACAACCCTCGGCCTCGTGGGATTCGGCCGCATCGGCCGCGCCGTCGCCCAGCGAGCCGCCGGCTTCGACATGGAGGTCCTCCACACCGCACGGCACGACACGGGGATGGGTGGTTACGTCCCGACCTTGGACGAGTTGTTGAGCCGCTCGGACATCGTCAGCCTGCATGTGCCGCTGACCGAGTCGACCCGCCATCTCATCGGCGCGGCGGAACTGGCCCTCATGAAGCCGACCGCCGTCCTCGTCAACACGGCCCGGGGGCCCGTGATCGACGAGAACGCGCTGGTCGACGCGCTCGAGGCGGGCCAGCTGTACGCCGCCGGCCTCGACGTCTACGACGGCGAGCCAACGGTGAACCCCCGGTTGCTCGCCGCGCCGAGAGTGACCCTGTTGCCGCATATCGGAAGCGCAACGATCGGAACCCGGACTCGGATGGGACGTCTTGCCTGCCAGGGAGTTGTGGACGTTCTGGCTGGACGGGTTCCAGCGAACGTCGTTCGACCATAGAGACCAACCCCCCAATCGCGGGGTAGAGAAACCATTCTCCTCGGTGTCCCATCGCGCCAATAAACCGGAAAGCCGCAGGGATACCATCGCCACGTTGTTCGGAGTCGCACTCCGGGGTGGAGGAGGTGGCCGTGAAATCGGTCAGGGGATTCGTCGTTGTCGTTCTATCGACGCTGGCAATGACACTTGGCCTTCTGGGATTGCTGGCAATCCCAACTGATCAAACGGCCTCAGCCACGAGTCAGCAGTGGGTGACGACAGCGTCCTACCACCCCCTCCCCAACGTCCAGGCAGTCTCGTGTGCACCTTCATCGAGCACTTGCGTCGCGGTCGGTGACGACGGCAGCGGCAACTTTGCTTCGATCATCGTTTCGAACGACGGCGGGTCAACGTGGACGGATGAAAACGTTCCAATTGGAGTATCCACGCTGACAACCGTCTCATGCCCTACAGCCACGGTGTGTTACATCGGAGGCGGCTCTGGCATCTTGAAATCTGTCAACGGCGGGGCGTCTTGGACGTTGCAAGATTCCACCTTCGACGCACAGTCGATTTCATGTTTCACGGCTGACGAATGCACAGCAATCTCCGGAGTTGATATCGCACACTCCACAGACGGATCGACATGGACCACGCAATCCGCTCCCAACGACACAGATTCTTTATCAATGGTTTCGTGTTCCAACCAGGACACGTGCGCCGCCATCGGAGTGGTCTATGGAAGTCCGGCAGTTATAGGAACTGAAAATAACGAGACGTGGGCCGTTATCGATACCATCGCTCAAACTCCCAATATCGGTTCGTTGACTTCTCTGTCTTGTGCGGTTCTAACCACGTGTGTCGCGGTTGGAGAACAGCCAGGCGGACACGCAACATCTATAAGTACAACTAACTTCACCGATTGGAGCGCCACGAGTTCGATTCCAGTCGGCTTAGGCCTGGCTGCAGTCGCTTGTCCAAACGGGGCATCGTGCATCGCAGGAGGAACCAACAAGAACTCCTCTGGATATCTGGTTGGCACGTCCAACATCGGGGGTCAGTGGACTAGCCAATCGCCACCTACCAACGCGGTCGACATCACCAGCATCGCCTGTTCATCTTTGCTCGACTGCGTCGGAGTCGGGAACAGCGGGAGCAACGGATCGGGCTCGACAATAATGAGCACGACCAGCGGCGGACTCTCATGGAATGAAGACTCTGCCCCGTCAGGCACCAGCAGGATCACCTCAGTTGGCTGCCCAACAACCGTCGACTGTTTTGCCGTGGGAATGAACACGGTTCTCTTCTCTCAAAACGCCGGATACTCCTGGCAACCACAGTCAATTCCGCTTCAGGTAAGCGCTCTCAACGGCATTTCGTGCGTTAGCGAGTCCGACTGCACCGCTGTCGGATTTGGCATCTTTGGTAGTCCCGAGTTGATCGGCACTACGGATGGCGGCTCGGTGTGGTCACTCGAATCGGCGCCAGGAAGTATTGGCGTGCTCACAGCAGTCTCATGCTCGAGTACCTCCACATGTCAGGCCGTCGGAGATTCCAATTCCGATCTCGGCAGCCCCAAGCATCATCGGCACCACGAATGGAGGCGCGTCATGGACGCTCGAGGACGCCCCAACAACGGTGTCCACGTTCAACGGAATCGCTTGCTCCGACCCTCTCCATTGCATCGCGGTCGGTTCGGCGTCACCGGGCCCCGGCGCAGCGATCCTCGCTACGACGGATGGCGGTCAAACGTGGACGCCACAATCCGTTCCGAGCGGTTATACCGGTGCTCTCGACGCAATCGCCTGCCCGACCGACACGACCTGCTACGCAGCCGGGAACGACGTCATCACAACGACCAATGGCGGAATCACCTGGTCGAACCTTGGCGCTCCCGCCGGGAGCACCACGCTGCAAAGCATCAGCTGCATCTCCACTTCGAGCTGCACCGCCGTCGGGGGCACGTCCATCATCGAGACCACGGACGGTGGCGGTAGCTGGACCGACACTGCCGCCCCATCCGGAGTCGGCTCCCTCGACGGCGTCTCGTGTGCCGGAGCGGTCAACTGCGTGGCCGTTGGCGCGGGAACGAATTTCGGCGGCACCATCGTCACCCTCTCAGTGCCACCCGTCGTGACGACGACAAGCCTCACCGTCGGCACCATCGGCGTGCCATATCAGAGCTCACTCCAAGCAACGAATGGCTTACTGCCCTATTCGTGGTCCGTGACAGCCGGGGCACTGCCCCCCGGGCTGACCCTGAATACCGACGGAACCATCAGCGGCATCCCGACCATCTCGGGTGCCTACCCGGTCACCTTTGGCGTCACCGATTCGAACCAATTACTCGGACACGCGCAGCTGACGATCGACATCAAACCGTTGAGCGCACCCGGATATTGGGAGGTCTCCAGCGACGGTGGAATCTTCAGCTACGGAGGAGCCCAATTCTATGGCTCGACGGGCGGCCTGCACCTGAACGCGCCGATCATCGCCATGGCCGCCACGCCCGACGCCGGCGGCTATTGGCTGTTGGCTTCTGACGGCGGGATCTTCTCTTTCGGGGACGCCGTCTTCTACGGGTCCACCGGCGGGACGCACCTCAACGCGCCGATCGTCGGCATGACCCCGACGCCGGATGGCGGCGGGTACTGGTTGGTCGCTTCGGACGGCGGCATCTTCTCCTACGGCGACGCGCAGTTCTATGGATCGACGGGCGGCATGTCGCTCGACAAACCGATCGTCGGCATGGCCGCCACGATCGACGGGAGTGGGTACTGGCTCGTGGCATCCGACGGCGGGATCTTCGCCTACGGCGATGCTGCGTTCTACGGCTCCACCGGCGGGCTGCCACTACAAAAGCCCATCGTCGCCATGACGGCGGCGCCCGACGGGGGCGGTTATTGGTTGGTCGCCTCCGACGGCGGCATCTTCAGCTTCGGCGACGTCGGCTACTACGGGTCCATGGGCGGGGCACCCCTGAACGCACCGATCGTCGGCATGGACCGGACCGCCGACGGCAAGGGGTACTACATGGTGGCGAAAGACGGCGGGATCTTCAGCTTCGGTGACGCGGGGTTCTTCGGATCAGCGGGCGGGCTGCCGTTGGACCAGCCGGTCGTCGGTATTTCGGCGATTCAATCTCTGTAGCGCCGCCCAATCGCGGCTAGGCGGGACTCTGCGCCGACAACCACTCACACCACTCGTCGACCCCTTCGCCCGTCCGAGCACTGGTCATGATGATCCTCGCCGAGGGGTTGACCGAAGTCACGTTGGCCAGGAAGGCCTCGAGGTCGAAGTCGAGGTGAGGCAAGAGATCGATCTTGTTCACGACGACGACATCGACCGCCCTGAACATCACGGGGTATTTCAGTGGCTTCTCCTCGCCTTCGGTAACCGAAGACACCATCGCTCGGGCGTGCTCACCGACGCGGAACTCGGCTGGGCAGACCAAATTCCCCACATTCTCGATGATGAGCAGATCCATCTCCCTCAGGGGAAGGCGATCGATGCCGGACCGGACCATGACCGCATCGAGATGGCATTCCCCACCGAAACCGGCGCTCGTGTTGACGACCGAAATAGCCGTCGCTCCGCTTCCTTCGAGCTGATCGGCGTCGAGCGTCGTCGTGATGTCACCCTCGAGGACGCCGATGCGCAGGGAGTGGCTCAGATGCTCAAGAGTCTTACGAAGCAGGGTCGTCTTTCCCGCACCCGGTGACGACATGAGATTGACGGCCCGAACTCCCGTCGCAGCGAAACGCTTGCCGTTGTCGTCGGCGACCCGGTCGTTCTCGCTGAGAAGGTCCTCGAGAATGCTGACCCTCGTGTTCCCGGTCTCTGCGTAGCCCGAGTGATCCCCGACGTCGTGGCTGTGTGGGTCATCGGGGTGGCCACCGTCGCTGGCCACGAGATGGTCGTGTGCATGGTCTGGAACGTGGACGTGGTCGTGCGCCGTGCCATCGGTGTGGACATGGAAGCGACCCACCGCTACGCGTCCACCAAATCGATCGACACCACACGGAGTTCCTCCCCGCTGACCAGCGTGACGTCGAAGCTCCCGCACGAGCCGCACGCAAGGATCGGCATATCGAGCGTGGTTCGAGCGGCGCAGCTCGTACACTCCACGACGGCAGGGATCTCTTCGACGATCAACTCGGCCTCTATCAGTGCCTCAGCCGTGGTGGTCGCGACAACCTCCCAGCTGAATTGGAGCGCATCGGGCACGACCTGGCGGAGATGTCCGATCTGCACTGTGACCTGTGACACGGAGCGGCCGTCCGCATGTCGCGCCGCCGTATCGGCGATTGCACTGCAGATCGACAGTTCGTGCATCGGTTACACCTCAGTTCGGAGCCTACCGAGCCACAGTCGGTCAAGCCCGGGTCAGCCGGACACGACCTCTTGCATACGATCGTCGAGCGCGCCCGGCGCCCGCGCCAACTCCCCCAAATCGGCCCGCTCCGGGGCCGGTTCCAAGGTCATCCGCTCCTCGATCCGGGCCAAACGCCAGTAGGCCCAGGCCGCCACCCACGTCACAACGAACAGGCCGACGATGACGTAGCCGGCCATGTTGATATTGAACCCACGCACAAAATTCCACAACGGCGAGCTGAGATTGGCCTCTTGAGCGATCAGGCCCAAGATCTCGATCGTGCCGACGAAGAAAGCGACGGCCACCGACAGCCCCGTAATAGTGAGGTTGTAATAGACCTTCCGCACCGGGTTGGCGAACGCCCAGTCATAGGCGAAGTTCATAAAGCACCCGTCGAGCGTGTCGAACAGGCACATGCCCGCAGCAAACAGCACGGGCAACGCGAGGATGGCGTAGATGGGGAGACCCCCCACGACGGCCGATCCGGCGAGGACAAGCAAGGCAACCTCCGTCGCCGTGTCGAAACCGAGCCCGAAGAGGACGCCGACCGGATACATCTTCCAAGAGGAGTCGATTCGCCGGGCGTAGCGGCCCAGCACGCGGTTCATGAGACCGCGGTTTTGCAGTTGGCGCTCGAGCTCCTCGGCGTCGTAGCGCCCAGATCCCATCTGCCGGTAGAGCCGGAAGATGGAGACGAGGACGAACAAGTTGACCAGCGCAATCAGGTAGAGGAACGTGCCCGACACCGAGGTGCCGATGATGTTCGTGGCGGCATGGAGACCCGAGGATTGTTGGCTGACCTGGAGGTTCAGCGCGGGATCCCGAAACTGAGGGCCAGCGCGAGCACGAAGACCACGCTCGAGTGACCGAGGGAGAACGAGAACCCGACTCCGAGCGGTCGTTTGCCGTCGCCGACCAACTTGCGGGTCGTGTTGTCGATCGCCGCGATGTGGTCTGCGTCGAAGGCATGGCGCATCCCCAGCGTGTAGGCCAGGACGCCGGTCCCGAATCCAAAGACCTTCGTCTGCGAGACGTGCAGATGCGTGCCCAGCGCCGCGGCAAGCAGCGACCAGCCGATCACATTCAGCGCGATCACCACGACCGCCATCGCGGCCAGCCGGATTCGCTCCTGTCTCGTGAGCCGCCAGCGCCCGGGCTTGAAGAGACCCAGCGTCGCTGCCGTCAACGCCATCAGCTCTCCCTTCGGTGGTTGCGCGGTCAGCCGCCCGGACTTCCGTTGCGATGGGGCTCCTGGCACTGTATGGGTTAATGCGACTTACTCGCAATAGGTGCAAAAGGCATCACCACGCAACCGGGACGGCACAATCCGGCACCGGTACCATCGCAACGTGAGTCGGCGAACCCCGGCACAACCAGCGGCGCCGGTCGAGGCGAGCACGCTGGAGGACGCACTCGAACTGGTGCGTCGACACGGAGGGCGCGTGACGTCGTCGAGACGGATCCTCCTGCGGATTCTCTTCGGCTCGACTGGGCACCGGACCGCCGAGGAGCTCGCGGTCGAGGTGCAGGCCGAAGCGCCCGACATCCATCTCTCAACCATCTACCGGAACCTCGAGGAGCTGGAGCGCCTCGGGGTCGTCGTGCACTCCCACTTCGGGCACGGCCCCGCCACCTACCACTTGGCCACGTCCGTCCACGGCCACTTCGTCTGCGAGGAGTGCGGCAAGCTCATCGAGGTACCCGATTCCGTGTTCTCCGGGCTGACCCGGGAGGCTTCGACCCGCTTCGGGTTCACCATCGACCCCCACCACTTCGCAATGTTGGGACGCTGTGCCGATTGCGGCGCTGCGTAAGCCACTCGCCGCAACCTCGTCGGGCTCGGAAGGAGACAGCGCGTCGGCGCGGTTGAGATTTAGGATGAGCGGGGCAAAGGCAGCAAACCGTGCGGCAACCGATGTTCCGGGGCGGGGCCGGTCGGAGGTTCGATGGAGCATGTCGATGAGAGAGCGGGCGACACGGTTCCCGTGCAAGCCCCACCGGAGGCGCTTTTCTCCCTCGTTGTCGACCTGACCGACGACGCGGTCATTTTTTGCGATCCCTCGTCGAACGTGACGTTCTTCAGCGACAGCGCCGAAAGGTTGTTCGGGCGGCGATCGGCGGAAATCGTTGGCACATCGGTGCGCGCACTTTTTCCGGATCACTGGGCCGACGCGATGGATCAGTTGTTTGCGACGGTGTCGGCCGGCGAGCGCATCCGGCATTTCGATTCTGAGGTCGTACGACCCGATGGATTGCCCACTCCCGTGTCGCTCTCCCTGGCGCCCCTTCCGCGGGTGGCGGCATCCTCGGCGCCACCGCGGCAGAGCGGGTGGGCCATGGTCGCCCGGGATGTCACGGAGCAGCGTCTGTCGCAGGCCACGCTGGCGGAAATCGACGTGCGACTCGAGGAAGGCGAGGCGCTGTCGCACGTCGGCAGCTGGCTATGGGACCTGCGCACGGGTGCAGTGCAGTGGAGCCTCGAATTCCACCGGATCCATGACATCGACCCGCTCGACTTTGCCGGCACCTTCGAGGCGTATATGGATCTCATCGCCGCGGAGGATCGAGAGACGGTCCGTGCCGCGATGACGCAGTCGGTACACGCGTCGAGACCATTGGACCTCGAGTATCAGACCGTCGAAGCCGATGACAAACCGAAAGTGATAAGGGTCGTCGCGAATCCGACGGTGGGTTCCGATGGCATGGTGGTGGGCCTCCGCGGCATTGGGCAGGACGTCACCCACCGGCCAGCCCCGCGGCCCCGCACCGTCGCACCAGATTGACCCGCCGTTTCAGGCGTCGATGCGTTGCGCCTCCGCTTGGAGGCGGACCCGCACATCGGGGAAGAACCGCAGCATGAGCAGCGTGGGCGACGGCACGGCGAAATCCCTCATGTCGAAGACCTGCTCGCCGCTGATGACGATCCGGTCGTCGGAAAGTGACTCGACACAGACCGTGCCTTCGGCGGGCCGCGAGATTCCGTGGAACGTCAACTCCCCGCGCAAGCGATACCGCGAACCAGGCGCGCTGGGCGAGCAGTCACGGAGCTCGATCCGAGCGGCGGGGAACCGCCGCGAGTTGATGCGTCGCTGCAACTCCGCGTCGTAGAGCTTGTTCCCCGATCTCAGGGCCGTCATGTCGACGGTGAGCCAGCCCGATGGTGCGACGTCGGTCCGCACCACGCCATCGACGAGCGCGGCATCCAGCGATCCTTCGACACCGATAGTGCCGAACGAGATGGGCCCCACCGTCGAACGTGCATCGACCAGGACGGCCGAGCGTTCGGGGTCGATGACGAAGCGACTCAGCTCCAGCTCTTCGGGGGCGGCGCTACCCGAAGTCGCCTGGGCCGCAGCGGCGGCGGCGTAGCGCCGATCGTCGCGGGACACTGCGCCGTGGCGCGCGGGGAGCAACACCGGGTCAGCGTCGTCGGCCGACTCGTCCACGCCACCTTCGAGATGAACGAGGTGGCGGCGCCACTGAGAAGTCGTCGACACCGACGACCAACCCAGTTCGGCGTCGGGGATCCAGCCGCTCTCGACCTCGGAAAGCACGGCGTCCATCCGTCCCGTGCCCTGGTATCGGCGGATGACCTCGCCCAAATGGACGTGCTCCTCCCGGATCACGCCCATCCACACGCGAAGGACGCGTTCGCCGAGGGGTGTGACGGCATACATCCGCCGCGCCGAGGCGGAGTGGTGCGGCTCGGCCGCCTCGACAAGCCCGTCTTGCTCGAGCGCCGCCAGCGCCCGGTAGACGGCGGGCCGGTCGACGTGCCCGAACTGCAGGTCTTGCAGACGCGCCACGAGCCCGTAGCCGTAGCCGGGATCCTCCGAAAGCAGAAGCAGTATCGCCGGCAGCAGGAAGCGGCGGGGCGGGGCCAACCCGAAGCGCGCGGCACCGTCGGTTGCCGGCGCCTGCCCCACCCGCGATTCGGAAACCATGGCTTCAAGATCCTCGTACCCAAACTCGGGGGCGTCAATCGGCCCTATCTGGGGGTGCGATCGAGGGGTCGGCCGTGGAGGAAGCAGCCGAACGAACCGCAAGGCGTTGCAAAAGACACTCATTTACACCGGCCTTCCTCGCGCTGAGACTGCCGAAAGCCGCACGAATTCGCGCGTGGCCGAGGACCGGGGAGGCAACCTTGACGGCGACAGAAACCGAAGAGGCAGTGGTCCATGTTCTATGGATCAATGCAGGTCTCAGCTGTGACGGCGACTCGGTCGCCCTGACCGCAGCGACGCAACCGAGCATCGAGGAAATCGCCTTGGGCGCCCTCCCCGGCTTGCCCAAGATCGCGGTGCACTGGCCGCTCATCGACTTCGAGTGCGGGCCCAACGGCGGGGCCGACGACTTCCTCGAGTGGTTCTTCAAGGCGGATCGCGGTGAGCTCGACCCCTTCGTCCTGGTCGTCGAGGGGTCGATCCCCAACGAAGCGATCAAGAAGGAGGGGTACTGGTGTGGGTTCGGGAACAACCCCGCCACCGGCCAGCCCATGACGACGAGCGAGTGGCTCGACCGCCTGGCGCCGAAGGCGTTGGTGGTGCTCGCCGCCGGTACGTGTGCCTGTTACGGCGGCATCCACGCCATGGCCGGCAACCCCACCGGCGCCATGGGTGTCCCCGACTACTTGGGATGGGGCTGGACCTCGAAGGCCGGCATCCCCATCGTGTGCGTGCCCGGATGCCCCACGCACCCGGACAACCTCTCCGAGACGATCCTCTATCTGCTGTACCAGGCCACGGGCCAGGCGCCGATGATCCCGCTCGACGACTCGTTGCGGCCGCAATGGCTGTTCGGCGCGACCGTGCACGAAGGGTGCGACCGGGCGGGCTACTACGAACAGGGCGACTTCGCCAAGGAGTACGGGTCGCCCAAGTGCATCGTGAAACTCGGCTGCTGGGGACCGGTGGTGAAGTGCAACGTCCCAAAGCGCGGCTGGATCAACGGGGTCGGCGGGTGCCCCAACGTCGGCGGCATCTGCATCGGCTGCACGATGCCGGGCTTCCCCGACAAGTTCATGCCGTTCATGGACGAACCGCCCGGGGCAACGGTGTCGACGATGGCGAGCGGCCTCTACGGCCACGCCATCCGCGGGCTCCGCAAGATCACGCTGCACACGCTGGACGACGAGCCCAAGTGGCGCACGCCGGGCAGTGAGCTGACGACCGGCTACAAGAAGATCTGGAGGTAGGGGCATGGCAACGACCATCACCGACACGAAGAAGTCCAAGGAGAGCTCCAAGGATCTCGTGGACATGTCGTGGGACCCGATCACGCGGATCGTGGGCAGCCTCGGCATCTACACGAAGATCGACTTCGGCACGGGCAAGGTGGTCGATTGCCACAGCACGTCGTCGATCTTCCGCGGCTACAGCATCTTCATGAAGGGCAAGGACCCGCGGGACGCGCACTTCATCACCAGTCGCATCTGCGGCATCTGCGGCGACAACCACGCCACCTGCTCGTGCTACGCGCAGCAGATGGCGTACGGGGTGCGCCCACCCGCGTTGGGTGAGACGATCGTCAACCTGGGCGAGGCCGCCGAGTACATGTTCGACCACAACATCTTCCAGGAGAACCTGGTCGGGGTGGACTTCTGCGAGAAGATGGTCGCCGAGACCAACCCGGGCGTGCTGGAGCAGGCCAACCGGACCGAGGCACCGCACGCCGGCGACCACGGGTACAAGACGATCGGCGACATCATGCGGTCGCTGAACCCGTTCTCCGGCGAGTTCTACCGCGAGGCGTTGCAGGTCAGCCGGTACACGCGTGAGATGTTCTGCCTGATGGAGGGGCGGCACGTCCACCCCTCGACCTTGTACCCGGGCGGGGTGGGGACCACCGCAACCATTCAGCTGTTCACCGACTACTACGCCCGCCTCATGCGCTACGTGGAGTTCATGAAGCGCGTGGTCCCGATGCACGACGACCTGTTCGACTTCTTCTACCAGGCGCTGCCGGGCTACGAGGAGGTGGGGCGCCGGCGGGTCCTCCTCGGCTGCTGGGGCGCCTTCCAGGACCCCGACGTCTGCAACTTCGAGTACAAGGACATGACGACGTGGGGTCGGGCCATGGGCGTGACCCCGGGCGTCGTCGTCGACGGCAAGCTCGTCACCAACGACCTCGTCGACATCAACCTCGGCATCCGCATCCTCCTCGGGCACTCCTTCTACGACGACTGGGAGGGCCAGGAGATGTTCGTGACCCGGGATCCGCTGGGGAACCCGGTCGACCGGCGCCACCCCTGGAACCAGCACACCAACCCCGAGCCCCAGAAGCGCGACTTCGACGGCAACTACAGCTGGGTCATGTCGCCGCGCTGGTTCGACGGGGCCGACCACCTGGCCCTCGACACCGGGGGCGGGCCGCTCGCCCGGTTGTGGTCGACCGCGCTCTCGGGCCTCGTGCACACGGACCACCTCGACGCCACCGGGACGAGCGTGAAGATCCACCTGCCCAAGTCCGCCCTCGTCGGTCCGGTGGACCTCGAGTGGAAGATCCCGCAGTGGTCCAACACGATCGAGCGCGACCGGGCGCGGACGTACTTCCAGGCCTACGCGGCGGCGTCGGCGCTCGACTTCATGGAGCGGGCGCTCAAGGAGGTGCGCGCGGGCAACACGCAGACGTGGGAGCCCTTCGAGGTGCCCGACGAGGGCATCGGGTGCGGCTTCACCGAAGCCGTGCGCGGCGTCCTCTCGCACCACATGGTCATCAAGGGCGGGAAGATCGCCAACTACCACCCGTACCCGCCGACCCCGTGGAACGCGAACCCGCGCGACAGCTACGGCACGCCCGGTCCCTACGAGGATGCGGTGATCAACACGCCGATCTTCGAAGAGAACAAGCGGGAGAATTTCAAGGGCATCGACATCATGCGCTCCGTGCGCAGCTTCGACCCGTGCCTGCCCTGCGGCGTGCACATGTACCTGGGCAAGGGCAAGACGGTGCGCAAGCTGCACAGCCCGACCGGGGTGCCGAACGCCGAAGAGTTGTTCTAACCGTTCTGAGCAGGGAGCGATGCCTGAAGCCCGGAACGTCCGACAGAGTGGTGAGCGCATAGAGCAGGCCCTGACCGAGCTGGAGCAGTGCGCGGACCCGCGCACGCTCAACCTGGCCGAGGAGCTGCTCCGCCTCGTCTCGGAGCTCTACGGGGCGGGGCTCGAGCGGGTCCTCGAAATCGTCGGGGGGCGCGCTCCCGACCTGGTCCGCGAGCTGGCCGACGACGAGCTCGTCGCCAGCCTCCTCCTCGTGCAGGGTCTCCACCCCGACTCGATCGAGGCCCGGGTCGAAGCGGCGCTGGCCTCGGTCCGCCCGTTCCTCGGCCGTCACGGGGGCGACGTGGAGCTGCTCGCGCTCGACGACGAGCTCGGCGCAGTGAAGCTCCGCCTCCTCGGGAGCTGCGACGGCTGCCCGTCCTCCGCCGCGACGTTGCAGGGGGCCGTCGAGGTGGCCATCTTGGAGAAGGCGCCGGAGGTGACACGCATCGTCGTCGAGGAGAGCGAGCCCGCCCAGGGCACCGACGACCACGGGGCGGTGCCCATCGCGTTGGGGCTCAAGCCGAAGTACGACGAGTGCCCGGCCGAGGTCTCGGCGCGGTGACCGACGCCCTCGAGGTGCTGGCACGCATCCGGGAGAGCACGCCGCGTCCGATCCCCGAGTCCGAGGAGGTGTGCGAGCTCTGCACGGAGCCCATCGTGCCCGAGCATCGCCACCTCGTGGACCTGAAGTCGCGGACGCTGCTGTGCGCGTGCCGGGGGTGCTTCCTGCTCTTCGAGTCGGAGGGCGCGGGCGGCAACCACTTCCGCAGCGTCCCCGAGCGCTACGTCGCCTTCGACGACTTCGAACTGACGCCCGCGCAGTGGGACAGCCTGCAGATCCCCGTGAGCGTGGCGTTCTTCTTCCTGAACTCCGCCCTCGGCCGCGTCGCCGCCTTCTACCCGGGACCGGCCGGCGCCACCGAATCGGAGCTACCGCTCGACACGTGGGCCGACGTGGTCGTGTCCAACCCACTCCTCGCCTCGATGCAGCCCGACGTCGAGGCGTTCCTCGTGCGGGCCGGCCCGCGGCTCGGCGGCCGCACGCGGTGCCGACGGGGAGGCGGGCGGCGGGGCCGGGTGTTTCATCGTCCCGATCGACACGTGTTACGAGCTCGTCGGCCACCTGCGGCGACTGTGGCGCGGCTTCGACGGGGGCACCGAGGCGAACCGCAAGCTGGACGAGTTCTTCGCCGGCATCGCCGAGCGGGCCCGGCCGCGATGACGGACCTGCGCTTCGAGGTCCTCGACGCCCGCTGCGAGCGACATGCGGCCGTGCCGACGATCGCGTTCTCGATCCGGCTCGAGACACCGGACGGGCAGCGGGTCCACGCGGCGGCCCTGCGCTGCCAGATCCGCATCGAGCCGCAGCGCCGCCGCTACAGCGAGAGCGAAGAGGAGAAGCTCTACGAGCTCTTCGGGGAGACGCCGCAATGGGGGAGCTCGCTGCGCCCGTTCGCCTGGACGCACGTCTCGACGACGCTCGGGCGGTTCGACGGCGCCACCGAGTTCGACCTCCCGGTCGAGTGCACGTACGACTTCGAGGTGGCGGCCGCCAAGTACCTGCACGCCCTCGGTGACGGCGAGATCCCGCTCATCCTCCTCTTCTCGGGCACCGTCTTCACGCAGGGCACGACCGGCTTCGCCGCCGTGCCGCTCTCGTGGTCGTCGGAGGCGTCGTACCGGCTGCCCGTCTCGGTCTGGCGCGCCACGATGGACGCCTACTACCCCGGCAGCGCGTTCATCCGCCTCGGACGCGACACGCTCGACGACCTGCAGCGGTTCAAGGCCCGGCGCGGGCTGCCCACGTGGGACCAGGCGTTCGCCCAGCTGCTCAAGGAAGCCGACGAGGGGCGGCCGTGACGGTGGCGACGAGGACGACGGCGCCGGACGCCGTGGTAGCGGACGACCGCTTCGCCACGGCGAGGGGGGTGGCTGATGCGGTCCTCTACGAGGGGTACGTGCTCTACCCCTATCGAGCGTCGTCGGCGAAGAACCAGGTGCGCTTCCAGTGGGGCGTGCTGATGCCGCCGGCCTACTGCGAGGAGGAGCCTTCGGAGCGCTCTTCGTCACGGACCGAGTGCCTGCTCGCCCCCGCGGCGGGGCCGACTTCGGGCGACGCCGTCCTCCACGTGCGGGTGCGCTGCCTGCAGACGCAACGCCGGCGAGTCGAAGCGGTGACGGGCCAGGGGCGCGGCGCCGGCGGCTTCGCGCGGGTCGAGTCGCTGGAGGTCGACGGGGCGCGGCACGTCCAGTGGGACGAGGCGCTCGACCGCGTCGTCGACCTCCCGCCGCTCGACCTCGCGCGCGACCGGGGTCACCCGGGCCGAGCGTGTGTTCAGCCTCGAGGGTGGCTCCGAGATCGAGGACGTGGCGGCCGAGAGCGGCGAGGTGGTCGGGCGCTTCGTGCGTGAGCGGGTGGCGGTGGACGGGTCGGTGCACGTCACCGTCGCTCCCCTGGGCGACGGCTCGCCCTACCTGAAGGTGACGGTGACGGTGGAGAACGCGACCGCGTGGGACGACCACGACACGACGCGGGCCGACGCCATGGCCTCGAGCCTGGTGGCGGTGCACACGATGCTGGCCGCCGACGGCGCCACGTTCGTCTCGCTCCTCGACCCGCCCGACGACGCGGCCGAGGCGGCGCGCACGTGCCGGAGCGACGGCACCTATCCCGTCGTGGTCGGGGACGAGACGGTCGTGCTCTCCTCGCCGATCATCCTCTACGACCACCCCGAGGTGGCTGAGCAGAGCCCGGGCGACCTGTTCGACGCCACCGAGATCGACGAGATCCTGGCCCTGCGGGTGATGACGCTCACCGATGCGGAGAAGGCCGAGGCACGCGGCACCGACGCGCGCTCCGCCGCCATCATCGACCGCTGCGACGCCCTGTCCCCCGAGGCGATGGGCCGGCTGCACGGCCAGATGCGCCCGGTCGAGCCGACCTGGCCGACGCTGACCACGCCCCCCGACGCGGCCGACGCCGACACGGCCGTATCCGGTGCGCAAGCCGCGCCGTGGTGGGACCCGGCTACCGACGCGTCCGTGGACCCGTGGCGCGACACCGTGACGGTGGACGGGAGCGAGCTCGGGCAGGGCTCGCGCGTCCG
Organism: uncultured Acidimicrobiaceae bacterium; assembly: GCA_963783995.1. Lineage (GTDB taxonomy): Bacteria > Actinomycetota > Acidimicrobiia > Acidimicrobiales > RAAP-2 > Bog-473. The sequence goes on along the minus strand of CAWAPU010000006.1, from coordinate 795,668 downwards.
CCTGCACCCATCGGGCCGGTCCGACGCGCAGGACATGTTCCTCGACGGCCGCGACGCCACGGTCGTCGGGGTGTTCGCCGACGTCGACGGCGGGTTCCATCTGGCCGTCACGCTCGACGACGACCCGGCCGCGGGCGAGTTGGTGTGGCAGGGTCGCTACCTGTACTTCCATCCCGAAGAGGTCGAGCCCCTCCCGGCCGGCTTCGACGCCGGGGCGCAGGCATGAGCGCGCACACCCTGGTCGCGGGCATCGGCAACGTCTTCCTCTCCGACGACGCGTTCGGCGTCGAGGTGGCGCAGCGGCTCGCCCAGCGCCCGCTGCCCGAAGGGGTGCGGGCCGAGGACTACGGCATTCGGGGCATCCACCTGGCCTACGAGCTGCTCGAGGGCTACGACACGCTCGTGCTGATCGACGCCGTCCCCATCGGCGAACCCCCCGGGACGCTGGCCGTGATCGAGCCCGAGCTGGACGCGGTGGGCACCGACCCCGGCGACCCCGCCGGCGCCGCGGACGCGGACGCCGACGGCGCCCCCATGCTCGACGCCCACACGATGAGCCCCGACATCGTCCTGGCCACGCTGGCACGGCTCGGAGGTTCGGTCGGGCGCATCGTGATCGTCGGCTGCCAGCCGGCCGACCTGCGCGAGGGCATCGGCCTCTCGCCCGCGGTGGCCGCCGTGGTCGACGACGCCGCCGACCTGTGCCTCGAGGTGCTCGACGCCGTCGCGGCCGAAGCTCGACCCGCCCACCCCGCCGAAGGAGGTACCCCAAGATGATCCGTCGTTTCGTTGCGTCCCTGATCGTGGCCGCCGTGGCCGGGCTCGTCATCCGGTCCTTGCCCGACATCGCGCGCTACCTCAAGATGCGAGAGATGTAGCACGTGGACATCGTCGGCTACGTGTTCCTGGGGCTGATCGCCCTGGCCGTGCTCGTCGCGGTGGTCTTCGTCGTGGCCTCGGCGCCCGACATCGCGCGCTACCTGCGCATCCGGCGGATGTAGGGACCGCCCATGCCCTTGACCCGCTACGTCATCGCGCCGGACCGCTCGACCGTCTGGATCGAGGCAAGTTCCAACGTGCACCCGATCCAATCGAGTACCAGCGGCCTCCAGGGCTTCGTCGAGCTGGAGCTCGAGCCCACGGGCACGGTCGACTTGGCCGACACGCCGGTCGGCCGCCTGTCGCTGGACGTCGACCGGCTGAAGTCCGGGAACCGCCTCGAAGACCGCGAGATGCAGAAGCGCGTCGACGCCAAGCGGCACCCCCGTATCGAGGGCGTGCTCGACTCCATGGTGGGCAACGGCAAGGACGGCAGCTACCGGGTCAGCGGCGACATCACCTTCCGCGGCGTGTCGCGGCACCACGAGGACCTGATGGACATCTCCAAGGTGGACGAGCGCACCATCCGCCTGGCCGGCGAGTCGCATTTCGACATCCGCGACTTCGGCATGGACCCGCCCAAGGTCTTGATGCTCAAGGTCGAACCGGTCGTCGACGTCCGCGTCGAGATCTTCGCCGTCAAGGACGAGTAGGAGGAGGCAAACCATGTGCCTGGGCATCCCCGGCCAACTGCGGGAGATTTCCAAAGAGAACAGTCACCTGGCCCGCGTGGAGGTCTCCGGCGTCACGCGCATCGTCAACGTCGGCCTCTTGGAGGACGAGACGCTCGTCCCGGGTGACTGGGTGCTCATCCACGTGGGCTTCGCCATGTCGAAGATCGACGAAGAGGAGGCGGCGCTGGCTCTCGCCTCGCTCCAGCTCATGGGCCGGGCCTATGACGACGAGCTGGAGGCGTTCTGGGATTCGCGCGTCACCACTGAGACAGGAGGTACCTGATGGGAGTGATCATCGGCGTGATCATCGGCTACGCGCTCGGGACCCGGGCCGGGCCCGAGGGTTGGCACGAGCTCGAGGACGCCTGGCACACGATCTACACGTCCGAGGAGGTCAGGGACCTGGTCTCGGGCGCCGCCGACATCGCCGGCGAGGTCCTCAAGAAGCGGGCGGAGGTCGTGGCCGCCATCATCGGCTCGCCCGAGCGGTCCCGCCTCATGCCGGCCGCGTAGGGGGCGCCGATGCGCTTCGTCGACGAGTACAGGGACCCGACGACGGCCCGCGCGCTGGTGGCGCAGATCACCTCGCTCGCGGAGGACGATTCGTACAAGTTCATGGAGGTGTGCGGGGGCCACACCCACACCATCTACCGCCACGGCATCGAGCACGTGCTGCCCGCCAACGTCGAGCTGGTGCACGGGCCCGGCTGCCCCGTCTGCGTCATACCGATGGGCCGCGTCGACGACGCCATCGCCGTCGCCCTGGAGCCGAACGTGATCTTCACGTCGTTCGGCGACATGATGCGCGTCCCGGGCAGCGAAGGAAACCTGCTGGAGGCCAAGGCCAACGGGGCGGACGTGCGGTTCGTCTACTCACCCCTCGATGCGCTGCGCGTCGCCGTCGAAAACCCCGAACGCGACGTCGTCTTCTTCGCCGTGGGCTTCGAGACGACGGCGCCGTCCACCGCCCTCACCCTGCTGGAGGCCCGCGCCCGCGAGGTGACGAATTTCTTCGTCTTCTCCAACCACGTCACGATCGTCCCCCCGCTGCGCGCCATCCTCGAGTCCCCCGACCTGCGCCTCGACGGTTTCCTCGGCCCGGGTCACGTGTCGACCGTGGTGGGCCAGCGGCCCTACCGCTTCGTGCCGGCCGAGTACGGCCTGCCCCTCGTCACGGCCGGGTTCGAGCCCCTGGACATCCTGCACGCCATCGCCATGCTGCTCACCCAGATCAGCGAGGGCCGCTGCGAGGTCGAGAACCAATACGCCCGGGTCGTGCGCGAGGCGGGCAACCCGCGGGCGCTCGCCGTCCTGGCCGAGGTCTTCGAGCTGCGCCCGCACTTCGAGTGGCGCGGCCTCGGGTTCATCGCGCAGAGCGGCCTCAAGCTACGGCCCGAGTTCGCCGCGTTCGACGCAGAGCTGCGCTTCACGATCCCCAACGTGCGCGTGGCGGACCCCAAGGCGTGCCAGTGCGGCGAGGTGCTCAAGGGCGTCATCAAGCCGTGGGAGTGCAAGGTGTTCGGGACGGCGTGCACGCCGGAGACGCCTATCGGCACGTGCATGGTGTCGTCGGAGGGCGCGTGCGCGGCCTACTACAACTTCGGGCGGATGCACCGCGAGGCCGCGGTGACGCTCGGCCGGCGCGGCGGTCCGGGCGCGTGACCGGCCTGGTCACGACGGACACGGAGGTCCGCCTCCGCGTCCGCGTGACCGGTCTGGTCCAAGGGGTCGGGTTCCGGCCCCACGTCCACCGCCTGGCCACCGCCCTCGGCCTGGCCGGCCACGTCGGCAACGACACCGAGGGCGTGTTCGCCGAGGTCGAAGGGCCGGCGGCGGCGCTGGACGAGTTCCTGTCCCGCCTCGTCGCCCAGGCTCCTGCCGCCGCGCGCATCGACGGGCTGGACAGTGCGCCGGTGCCGGCGACCGGCCGGCCGGGGTTCGCCATCGTCGAGAGCCGCGGGCGGGCCGGCGCGCGCACGTTCGTCTCGCCCGACCTCGCGACGTGTGACGACTGCCTGGCCGAGCTGTTCGACCCGGCCGACCGGCGGGCGCGCTACCCCTTCATCAACTGCACCAATTGCGGCCCGCGCTTCACGATCACGCTGCGCCTGCCCTACGACCGGCCCTACACCACGATGCGCGGCTTCGCCCTGTGCGACGACTGCGCCGCCGAGTACGACGACCCGACGGACCGCCGCTTCCACGCCCAGCCCGTCGCGTGCGCCCGCTGCGGCCCACGGCTGTGGTTCGAGGGCCCGGGCGACTCGACCGGCCGCGTCGCCACCGTCGAGGGCACAGACGCCGCACTGACTGCCGCACAGGCGGCCCTGGCCCGCGGCGAGATCGTCGCCATCAAAGGCCTCGGTGGCTACCACCTCGCCTGCGACGCCCGCTCGGACGCCGCCGTCGAGCGGCTCCGCGTCCGCAAGCAGCGCCTGGAGAAGCCGTTCGCCGTCATGGTGCGCGACGTCGCCGTCGCCGACACCCTGGCCGAGCTCGGCGGCGCCGAACGCCGGCTGCTGGCCTCCGTCCAGCGCCCCATCGTCCTGGTCCATCGCCGGACCGGAGCCGGCCTCTCCCCGCTCGTCGCCCCGGGCAACCCCCGCGTGGGCGTGCTGCTCCCCTACACGCCGCTGCACCACCTCCTCTTCGCGCCGGTCCCGGGCGCTGCACCCGGCCGACCGGCGCCACCCGACGTGCTCGTCATGACGAGCGGCAACCTGACCGACGAGCCGATCTGCTTCGAGGACGCCGACGCCCGCCGGCGGCTCGGCGCGATCGCCGACGCCTGGCTCGTCCACGATCGCCCCATCCACGTCCCCTGCGACGACTCGGTGCTCCAGCTCGACACCGAGACCGGCGAGGAACTGCCGCTACGCCGCTCGCGCGGCTACGCGCCGCTCCCCGTGCGCCTCCCCTTCGCCGCGCCGCCGACGTTGGCCGTCGGTGGGGAGTTGAAGAACGCGTTCTGCCTCGCCGCGGGGCGTGACGCGTTCATGAGCCAGCACATCGGTGACATGGGCAGCCTGGAGACTTGGGCGGCCTTCGAGCGCTCGCACCGCCAGATCGCCGGGCTCTACGGCATCGACGCGCTGGTCGTCGCGGCCGACACGCACCCCGGCTACCAGACCACGCGCTGGGCCGAGGAGGCCACCCGGGACCCGGGCCCGGGCCCTGTCGCCGGGCCGCCCGCTCTGGCCGAGGTCCAGCACCACCACGCCCACATCGCCGCCGTCATGGCCGAGCACGGCGTCCCCTCCACGGACCGCATCATCGGCCTGGCCTGCGATGGCACGGGTTACGGCGACGACGGCACGATCTGGGGCGGCGAGATCCTGGTGGCCGCTTACCGCGCCTTCGAGCGCGCCGGATCCCTCGCCCCCGTGCCCATGCCCGGGGGTGATGCCGCCGTCCGCCGGCCCTGCCGGGTGGCACTGGCCCATCTGTGGGCCGCCGGCATCGAGTGGGCCGACGACCTGGCGCCTGTCGAGGCGACCTCGGCCGACGAGCGCGCCGTGTTGGCCCGCCAGCTGGACAGCGGCGTCGGCACCGTGGCGACTACGAGCATGGGGCGCCTCTTCGACGCGGTGAGCTCGCTGATCGGGTTGCGCCACGACGCCACCTACGAGGCCCAGGCGGCCATGGAGCTCCAATGGGCGGCCGAGGCGACGTTGGGCCGGGCGCCCGAGAGCACCAGGACGTACCGCTTCGGGCTGACCGAAGCCGACGGCCGCACCCTGATGGACCCCGGACCCGTATTGCACGCGCTCGTCGCGGATCGGCGCGCCGGCGTCGCGCCCGGTGTCATGGCCGCAGGTTTTCACGTCGCGGTGGCCTGCGTCCTCGCCGATGCCGCAACGTGCGTCCGCGGCCGCACCGGGATCGACACCGTCGCGCTGAGCGGTGGCGTGTTCCAGAACACGCTCCTCCTCGCGCTGGCCCGCCGCGAGCTCGACGCCAGAGGCTTCGACGTCCTCACGCACCGGCAGGTCCCGCCGAACGACGGCGGCCTCGCTCTCGGACAGGTGGTGGTGGCCGCCGCCCGGGCTTCGTCCGACGGGATCGGGGCATAGTGACCGTGATGGAGCAAGCACTCCTCGCCGACGGCACGGCGGCAGCGGCCGAGGACCTCGCGGCCGCCGCGCTCTCGCTGGCGCGCCGCTTCGCCGCCGGCGCCACCATGTGGTGCGTGGCCCCGAGCTGGCCCAGCCACGCACGCCACGTGGCGGTGGAGTTCGTCCACCCGGTCATCGTCGGCAAGCGCGCGCTCCCGGCGGTATCCGTCGATGCCGGCGGCCCCGCCGGCGCGACGTCGGTCGTACGCGAGCTGTCGCGGCCGGGCGACGTGCTGCTCGTGGTGAGCACGGCGGATGACGACGTCGTCGCGGACCTCCTCCCTCGGGCCGAAGCCTGGGGCCTGACCAGCGTCTGGCTCGGCGCCGGGGCGCGCACCGGGCCCGAGGGTGACGCGCCGAGTGCCCGCGCCGACCACGTCGTGTGGCTCGAGGCCGACGACGCCGCCGTTGCCGCGCGTTCGGGCGACCTCGTGCTGCTCTACCATCTGTTGTGGGAGCTCACCCACGTCGTCTTCGAGCACCCTGGCCTGCTGACCGACGACGACCACGGCACCGCGGCGACGGCATGCGCCGACGACGTCTGCATCACCTGCTCGGACGAGGGGCGGGTCGCCGAAGTGCGCGCCGTGCTCGATGAGGGACGCCTCGAGGTCCTCGCCGGCGGCCACGCCGAACGGGTCGACGGCCGGCTGGTCGGCGCGCTGCGCCCCGGTGACCTCGTCCTGGTGCACGCGGGAGTGGCGGTCACCACGCTCATGGGCGCCGATGGCTGACGTGAACGGCGCGCCGCCCGAGCCCACGGGCTTCCTGTACCCGTTCATCGAGGCAGAGGAGCGCGACGCCGACGCCTTGATGGCCGAGCTCGTGGCGTCCGCCCGCACCAAGGTCAGCGAGAGCGCCGCCCTGCGCGCCACCACGCTGGCTCGCTGTGCCGACGAGGTCGAGGCCGCCGCGTCGGCCATGGCGGACCGGTTTCGGCGGGGCGGCCGCCTGTTCGCCTTCGGCAACGGCGGCAGTGCGACCGACGCGCAGGGCACGGCGGAGCTGTTCCGCCTGCCCCCCTCCGGCCGCCCCCTGCCGGCGCTGTCCCTCGTCGAGAACCAGGCCGTCCTCACCGCGCTGTCCAACGACGTGGGCTTCGAGCTCGTGTTCTCGCGCCAGGTGATCGCGCACGCCAAGCCCGGCGACATCGCGGTCGGCTTCTCCACCAGCGGCGACTCGCCCAACCTGCTGCGCGCGTTCGAGGAGGCGGACGGACGCGGGCTCCTCACGGTGGGGCTGTGCGGCTACGAGGGCTCTGGCATGGCGACGAGTGCCGCGGTGCAGCACTGCCTCGTCGTGCAATCCGAGAGCGTGCACCGGATCCAAGAGACCCAGGACGCGCTGATGTTCGCCCTGTGGCAGGCCGTGCAGCGCCACCTGGGTGACGTGCCCGAGGCATCCGAGACGCTCGGGTGGCCGGCATGACCGACACGGCGCGCGAGCGGACCGCTGCCACGAAAAACGGCGGACCTGACGCCGACCGCGACCGCGAGGCGGCGGTGTTCGCACGCATCGAGGCCTTCCGTCGCCGCCGCCCCCGCCTACGCGACCAAGTGGTCACGCTGGCCCACGGCGCGGGTGGCAAAGCGTCGGCCGCCCTGCTCGACGCCGTGTTTCTCCCCGCGTTCGAGCCGGCACCGATCGACGACGCCGCCCCCGAGGCGCGCCCACCCCTCACCGACGCCGCCGTGCTCAACCTCCCGAGCGGCGAACGCCTCGCGTTGAGCACCGATTCCTACGTCGTGAAGCCGCTGCGCTTCCCCGGCGGTTCGGCCGGCACGCTGGCCGTGCACGGCACGATCAACGACCTCGCCATGATGGGGGCACGGCCCATCGCCATCTCGGCCGCCTTCGTGCTCGAGGAGGGCCTGTCCATCGACGTCCTCCGCGAGGTCGTGGCCGACATGGCGGAGGCCGCCGCCGCCGCCGGCGTCCCCGTCGTCACCGGTGACACCAAGGTCGTCGACCGCGGGGCCGCCGACGGCATGTACATCACCACCGCCGGCGTCGGCGCCATCCCCGCCGGTCGTGACCTCGACGCGCGCCACGTCCGACCAGGCGACGTCGTCCTCGCCTCAGGGACGATGGGCGACCACGGCACCGCCGTCATGCTGGCGCGCGGCGACCTCGCGCTCGAGGCCGATATCGCGTCCGACAGCGCACCCCTCCATGATCTCGTGGACGACCTCCTCGCCGCGGCACCCGCCACCCGATGGCTCAGGGACTCCACCCGCGGCGGCGTCGGCACGGTCTGCAACGAGCTCGCCCGCGACGCCAACGTCGCCGTCGTCCTCGACGAGCCGCTCCTGCCCGTGCGCCCGGAGGTGGCGGCCGCGTGCGAGCTCCTCGGGATCGATCCGCTGTACGTGGCGAACGAGGGCAAGCTCGTGGCGATCGTGGCGCCCGAGGAGGCCGACGTGGCGCTCGACGCCCTGCGCGCGCACGCCTACGGTCGCGACGCGACCCGCATCGGCGAGATCCGCGCGGAGCCGCCCGGCATCGTGGTGCTGCGGACCGTCATGGGCGGCACCCGGATCGTCGACATGCTCGTGGGCGACCCACTCCCCCGCATCTGCTGACTCGCAGCGGGTTGCGCCGGCTCGCTCAGACCAAGCCGGAGGCCACCAAAGTGCCGCTGGGCACGACCGAACCGCCGGAAGGCTCGATGGTGACGCGCAGCTGGCTGGGTGCCTGCGAGCCGGCAACCGTGAAGACCGAATTGGATGGCGACTGCCCCAACAGGCCGAGCGAGATGGGCTGGCCGTTGACGACACCCCAGAGCTGGTAGGTCTCGGAATCACCGAGCGCCGGGAGCGCAGAGGAGACGAGATACCCGCGCCCGTCGACCAGGACGAACTGAGCGACCGTGCGAGCGTTGCCGTTGCCGAGGTTGACGATCTTGTGGCCGGGCGCTTCGAGCGCAGCGACGACGGTGCTTGGTTGTCCCCCCGGCGCCGATTGGAGTTGGGACACCTCGTCGTTGCTCCGGATCAGTCCGACGCCCAAGATCACGGCGGCCGCAGCCGCGGCGCCCACGATCGTGCCGACAATGGCGAAGCCGCTGCGGGTAGAAAGCCGGCGGCGCCGGCGGTGGGCGGCGGACGCGGTCTCGACCACCGGCTCTGAGAAGAGTCGCGGCATCGTCGCCGGAGTGTCCTCCTCCTGCGACAGGCGACGCACGATGTTCAGCCAGAGGTCCTCGGGAAGTGGCGCCACCGAGTTCCCCAGTGCGGCGGCGACGTCGCGGTACACATCGAGTTCGGATCGGCAGCGGGGGCACTGCTCCAGGTGCAGCTCGACGTCGCGGTATTCGTCACCGACCACGGCGTCCAGCGCGTACGCCGCGACCAACTCGCCGATCTCGTCGTGGGTCATCATGCATCCACTCCTTGGATCCCGGCTTCGACCAACCTGGCGCGCATCCTGCGCATGCCATTGCGAATCCTGGTCTTGACCGTTCCTTCCGGCTGACTCAGGAGCTCGGCCACCTCCACGTAGGTGTGGCCCTCGAAATAGGCCAGCTCAATGGCGCGGCGCTCCTCGACCGGAAGCTCGCCCATCGCCGTCGAGACCTGATCGGCGACCGACAGATCCCACACCTCGTGCTGCAAGTCGTAGGCGGCGCTCGCCGCACCATCGGCGTCCCGGTTCTCTCGGAGTCGCCGCGAATTGAGGGAGCGCACCGAGTCGACGGCCCGCCCGTGGGACTGTGCCAACAAGAAGGAGCGCAGCGAACCTCGCGACGGGTCGAATCGGTCCGGTTGGTTCCAGAGGCGCACAAAGACCTCCTGCGTCACGTCTTCCGCCTCCGTTGCGTTGCTCAACACCCTCTTGGCCAGGCCGTAGACGGCCCCGCCGTGACGTCGGTAGACCTCTGCGAGAGCCAGCTCGCTGTAGCGAGCGATCGCCGTGACCAATTGGGCGTCGCTCGCCTCTCCGATGTCATCCATGTACAAGTCGTTCGGTGCGGCCGCCCTCGGCGGATGTCGGACAGACCTTTGTGGCTTGGCATCCACCCTTTGGCGCCGGAACGAATACAAGGCGTTATGAAGACCACCATCGACTCGTACAAGTCCCGAGCCGGGCGGCTCGACCTTGAAGGCATCGATTTCGACGACTTCAAGGACCAGCCCCTTCCTCCGGCTGCGTTGCGCTCGCTCCGCTACATGCACGACGTGGAGCATCACACCGTGTGCTACCTGCGGGACCTGCTTCTCACTCCCGCGCATCAGGATCCCGAGATCACCTCCTTTCTGTCGTGTTGGGTCTTCGAAGAGCTATGGCACGGTGAGGCCATCGGACAGGTGCTGGAGGCGCACGGTGAGCGGGCCGGGGCCCCGCGGATCGCGGAAATGAGGAGCAGCCGGCGCCGCAAGGAAGTCCTCTCCATGCTCAGCACCCTCGGCTTCGCCGCTTTCGCCGGCCGGGCGTTCATCGCATTGCACATGGCGTGGGGAGCCGTCAACGAATGGACGACCCAGGCCGGTTACAGCCGTCTTGCGGAGAAGGCCGACCATCAGACGCTGCGCGAACTGCTGAAACGGATCATGAAGCAGGAGGGTGGCCACATCGATTTCTATGCGTCCGAAGCCACGAGGCGCCTGGCGGAGAGCCCGAAGGCCCAGCGCCTCACCCGCTTCGCGCTGAAACGTCTGTGGCGCCCCGTGGGCTCCGGCGTGATGCCGAAGGAAGAAGTTCGGTTCTTGGTCAACTACCTCTTCGAGGGCGACGCAGGTGGTGCGATGGCTGCTCGTATCGATCGCAGAGTTGATCGGCTTCCCGGGCAGGCGGAGCTGCATCTCCTCGACGCAGCGGTCACAAAACTTTCGCGACTTCAGATCGCGGCGTAATCGCGATCTTTCCGACATCCGGAACAGATTCCGTTCCGAACTGTTCATGATCCATCACATCAGGAGGTCACATGACGGCAGATCCGAGAGCGCTCAGTGAGCTGCTCGAAGAATCACAGGACCTACAGGCGGACGCCATGCGACCCACGCATGCTGCGCTCGACGAACTGGTCGAATCCAGCCACAGTTCTGGGCCGGACGACACGGCGACGAACGTGGCGTTCCACGAGGAGCACCAGCGGTCGCTCCGCACGAGCTTCACCGCCGCGCCGTTACTCGGAGCAGCCGGAGGCGTTGCCCTCGTAGGCCTGCTCGCGTCGGCGGCGTCGGCCAGTAGTTCGAGCGACGTGCAGATTCTCCAGACGGCAGCGTCGATCGAGAACCTGGCCGTGGCCACCTACAAGACGGCGCTCACGCTTCCCTACATCGGGGGATCCGCCGCCAACCCGGTGGTGACCAAGTTCGCCCAGGTCACCATGGGCCAGCACGCCCAGCACGCCGATGCCTTCAACGCCGCGGTCAAACACCTGGGCGGCAAGGCGCAGAACAAACCCGATCCCGCCTTCGTCCCAGTCGTCAACAAGGCGGTCGCCAGTTTGAGCGGCGCCACCGCGGCCCAAGGTGCACTCGGCGTGGTCGGCCTGGCACTCGAGCTCGAGAACATCGCGGCCGAGACCTACGTGAAGGACACGACGCTGGCGAAGTCGACGACCAACAAGGCGCTGTTCGCCTCCATCATGGGTATCGAGGCGCAGCACGTCAGCGTGCTGCTGGCCGTGCAGGCGCTTCTCATGGCGGGTGCGCCACAGCTCATCTCGCTGTCCCCCGGCACGGCGGCCGCGCTTCCTGCGGCTGCGGGATCCGTTGGATTCCCCAACGCCTTTTACAAGACCAACATGGCCGCCCCGGCCAAGCAAGGAGCCGTCAAGTGAGCAAGCGACGCAAGGACATCTTCAAGGGCTCGGAGTCCGAGCTCTTGGCCATGACCAAGGAGCTCGACGAGCTTCACCACGACGTCGGCGTACCGGCCATGAGCGAGGGCATCTCGAACATGATCGACACCATGGGGGGCGGTGTGCGCTCCACGAGCCGACGCACGTTCCTTCTGGGCGCCGGCGCCGCAGCTGCGGGCGGCGCCGCCATGCTGGTCGTGGGCGGGACACCCGCCATGGCCGGGGCGGCGACGCGCCCGGTGTCGTCGGTCAAGCCCCTTCGTGCGGCGGCGTTTCCGCCGGCCGGGCTTACCGGTGACCTCGCGGTCGCCGCGGTGGCCGCCAGTCTCGAGAACCTGGCCGTCTTCGCTTACGACGCCGGCCTCTCGGCGGCGACAGCCGGGAAGCTCGGCGCGGTGCCGCCCGCGGTTGCCACGTTCGCAACCACGGTGAAGGGCCAACACCAACAGCACGCTGACGCGTGGAACGGAGTGCTGAAGTCGCACGGGAAGGCTGCGGTCACGGTGACCAACCCGAAGCTGACGCCCACGGTCCAAGCCGACTTCGCCAAGGTGACGAACATCACAGGGCTGGCGCAGCTGGCCGTCACGCTCGAGACGATTGCCGCACAGACCTACCAGGCGGAGACATCGATGCTGAAGTCCACCGCCGCAATCGGGCTGTCGTCGTCGATCCAGCCGGTCGAGATGCAGCACATCGCCATCCTGTACTACGTGCTCGGCATGTATCCCGGGGCCCAGACCCCTTCGGGCACGCCCCTTGCGTTCAACCCGACCTCCCAGGCGGTGTAGGCGGAATGCAAAAGCGGTTGAGGAGCGGGGCGGTCGTCCTGGCGATGGCGGGCGCCCTGCTCCTCGCCGGCTGCGGGGGCGGCGGGGGCCACCCCACGGCGGCCGGAGGCGCTGTCGGCGTCGAGCGACCACATCACGATCTCGAACTTCATGTTCTCCCCCATGACCGACGATGTGGCTCCCGGAGCCACCGTGTCAGTGACCAACAATGACGGCGTCACCCACACACTGAGCGCCACCGGAGGCCAGTTCGACACCGGCCAGATCGGGTCCCACCAGACCAAGACGTTCCGTGCGCCCAGCACACCAGGCACATACCACTACATCTGTCAGATCCACCAGTACATGATGGGAACGATCGTCGTTAAGTAGGGCTGGTGCGATGACGTCCCTTGCAGAGGGACCCGACGAGCCCCCGGCTGCAGCCCAGATTGAGCGTACGCGGGCTCCGACGGAATCGCAGACTGAGGTTAGGGCCCGGTTTCAGGACCCGTGGTTCCTGACGCGCGGACATGGCTCGCCTCGTTGCACCGCACGTCGGCAGTCCCCCAGGAGAAGACGTGGTGCATAAGCGATTTCACCTGGGCCCATCGATGACCTATCCCATATGTGCCCCGGAGTGTCACCCCGTCCCGGCGGACGGGGTGACTCGGCCCTCAGCGGTCGCGACGAATTGAAACAATCTCCTAATCGGCCCTGAATGACGGTCTTCGACGTTGGCCGCGTTCCGGCGAGCACCGCCATGCCATCGACGCCGTCTATACGAGATGCTGACGGCTCGGCGGGTTGAAGCTCTTGTGAACAATTTCTAGGTGGTTGCCGTCGAAGTCAGCGATGTTGGCTGCGTAGTAGTTCGGGCCGAAGTACGCGGTATTGCTGGTTCGCCTTCACTCGCTCCGCCCGCTTCAATCGCTGCAGCGTACGCGGCGTTGACCTCGGCTTCGTTGTCAGCAACAAACCCAACATACAGTCCGGTCTCACTGGACTGGCGCTGACGCAGCCAAATGCTGGAGCCGACCGTAACGCCTGAACCGTAAGCCTCGTCGGCCAATCCGTAGAGATCAGGAACTTCCGCGGGTCCGCTGGCCGAGTCGTAGCTCCCAAGTTCTCTCCACCCCAATGGCTCCAGAGTTGCCGCATAGAAGGCCAGGGAGCGCGGCACGTCGCTAACTGAGATGTAGATGTGGTCAAGCACCGTTCTTTCCTCTTAGGAGGTGGACTGTGAGTGAGATTCTTTGGGGGATAGCCGTGTCACCTGACGCTATGTTTGCCGCTCCCGGCCTCCCCCGACAATGCCGGACCGGCTCACCGTCCCGGCGCGCCTGAAGGGACGAGCGGCGGAAATCATTCGAGGCCGAGGAATTTGATCGTTGCGTCAATCGCCCCGAAGTCCGACGGCGTCGCGAAGTGATCGACGCCGGCGAGCGTGACCAACGAGGCCGACGGCAGTGCCGCCATCAGTCGGTCGGCTGGCCCCACCCAGTCCCGGTCGCCCAGGACCACCAGGATCGGGAAATCCAGTATCGACAGGTCCGTCTCGGTGAGTGTCCGGCGCGGCCGACGAAGGAAGGCCGAGAGCGCCCTCGGCTCGTTTCCCGCGGACCCGGCCAGCCGACGGAAGGTACGAGCCCGAACGTCCTCGGGCTCTTCGCTGCTTTCCAGCGCCGCCACGAGTGCGGCTGGATCGCCCGACTCGAACGCATTGTCTCCCAACCCGAGCAGGACGATCCGCTCGAAACGCTCGGGCTCGTCGACAGCAAGACGGAGAAGCAATTCCGCCCCCGCCGAGAACCCGACTCCGGCGATGGGCCTTTCCACGGGTAGAGCGCTCCGCACCTCTTCATCGACATCGCAGTAATCCGCCGGATCGGTCAGCGGCGGGGACGACCCGTGACCCGGGAGATCGATGGCTGGGACAGTGACGCCGAAGTCAGCCAGGATGTCGACCCAACCGGTCTGCCGCCAGTTGTGGTCGAAGGAGGATCCAAAGCCGTGCAATAGGACCAAAGTGCTCATGATGCCGACAAGCTAACGGGAGAGGACGACTTCGGCATTCCGCAACGAGAGTCTCAGACCCGATGATAGGGGGACAGTCGAGCTGTCCCTCATGTGGCGGTCGGGGCTCGCGTATGTCGTCCTACTTCGACCAGGTGTGCCTCTCCTCTCCGCAGCTCGTTAGAGCTATCGTTGGAGCGGGTCGCTACTGGCGTCTGGGTGGAGCACCACCGGGGATCGACCCGCCGGCAATGCGCCGGAGAGAGCCGTGCGCCTGGGCGAATATTTAATGTCGTCCGAAGGAGCGCGTGATGTCCGATCCAGCCGTTGCTATTGCCTATCGATCGGCGATGGAGGTGATCTCTGCCGCCGAACCAGATGTGGCCGAGGCCATCGTCGGTGAGCTCGAGTCCCAACGTCGCCAGCTCAAGCTCGTCGCTTCGGAGAACTACGCCTCACCGGCCGTGCTGCTCGCCATGGGTAACTGGCTGTCCGACAAGTACGCCGAGGGCATCCCCGGCCATCGTTTCTATGCCGGATGCGAGATGGTTGACCGGATCGAGACGTTGGCTTCCGACCACGCCAAAGCTCTCTTCGGCGCGGCGCACGCCTACGTCCAACCTCATTCGGGGATCGACGCCAACCTGGTGGCTTACTGGGCCATCCTCGCCCACCGCGTCGAGCAGCCTTTCCTCGACGAGACCGGAGTGGGTCACGTGAACGACCTCGACCCCGTGCGCTGGGACGAGCTGCGTGACAAGTTCCACTCCCAACGCATGATGGGCATGGCTCTCGATGCTGGTGGGCACCTCACCCATGGGTTCCGACCCAATATCTCCGGAAAGCTCTTCGACCAGGCCAGCTACGGGGTCGATTCCACCTCCGGACTCCTCGACTACGGCGCCATCGCCGCTCAGGTGAGGGAGTTCCGTCCCCTGGTGCTCGTGGCGGGGTACTCGGCCTACCCCCGGAACCCCAATTTCGCCATCCTGGCCGAGATCGCCCACGACGTCGGGGCTACTTTCATGGTCGACATGGCCCACTTCGCTGGGCTGGTGGCCGGGAAGGTGCTGGTCGGTGACCTCGATCCGGTGCTCCATGCAGATGTCGTGACCTCTACCACCCACAAGTCACTGCGCGGACCTCGGGGTGGGCTGGTGTTGTGCACCGAGGAATACGCACCCTACGTAGACAAAGGCTGCCCGATGGTCCTCGGCGGCCCGTTGCCCCACGTGATGGCGGCCAAGGCCGTTGCTCTGTCCGAGGCTCGCCAGCCCTCATTCGCCACCTATGCGACCAAGATCGTGGACAACGCTCGCGCCCTCGCTGACGGACTGCTGGGCAGAGAAGCACATCTCATCACCGGAGGAACTGACAACCACCTTGTCCTCCTGGACGTGGCTTCCAGCTTCGGCCTCACCGGCCGTCAGGCCGAGGCCGCTCTGCTCGATGCAGGCGTGGTCACCAATCGCAACTCAATACCAAGTGACTCCAACGGTGCCTGGTACACCTCAGGCATTCGACTCGGCACACCGGCGCTGACCACATTGGGATTCAGTCCAGACGAGCTCGACGAGGTCGCCGACGTCATCGTCACCGCACTACGTGGCACGACACCCGCGACCTCCACAGCCAAAGCGAAATACGAGATCGATGCTCGGGTCGCCCAGGCCTGTCGAAGCCGGTGCGGCGATCTGCTCGCCCACCATCGCCTCTATCGAGAGATCGAGCTGTGAAGCCCACGCGGCACGGGGCCGTACGAATTCTCTTTCCGTAGTGGGATCCGCTTACGGGCCGTCTTCAAGGTCTTGCAGGTGCCCCCAAATGTCCGGCGGCCCGTACTCCAGGACTGCCCCCGAGGTGCCTGCTTGAGACTCTGACGAGACCCTGCGGGTGACCAAAGGGGCGGAGCGCCACGGAACGCCTGGCTCGTCAGCGGCCGAGCAGCTTCCCGATGCCGATCGAGACGAAGTAGAAGAAGACCAGCGGCAGCGCCAACGCCAACATGGAGAAGGGGTCGGAACTGGGCGTCACCACCGCCGCCACAACGACGATGATGATTACGGCCCACCGCCACGATCGGAGCAGCTTCGCCGGCGTCACCACGTGGGCAAGCTCGAGGGAGACGAGGATCACCGGGAACTGAAAGGTGAGACCGAAGAGCACCATCATCAAGATGATCAATCCGAGGTACGGAATCGGGTCGTAGATCGCCTGAAGGTTGGGACCGCCGACCGACTTCAAGAACCCCAGCGCGTGCGGGATCGTGACATACGCGGTGGCCGCTCCGGCGACGAAGAGCCCGAACGCGGCGGACACGAACGGGATCGCGTACTTGCGCTCGTTCGCCTGCAGGCCCGGGACGATGAACCTCCACATCTGGAACAAGATCACCGGTGAGGCCATGATCAGGCCACCGAACATTGCGATCTTCACGCGGAGGGACAACCCGTCGAGCGGTGACGTGACGTAGAGGTTGCACGAGCCACTCGGCACCAGCCGCGATCCCAATATTGCTCTGGTGTGTCCGGACGATTCGTTGACGGCGCAGAGGGGTCGCAGGAGCACGTGCAGGATGGGCTCGTAGGCCACCGTCGCCACCGCCGCCGCGATCACGAAGGCGATGAGGCACACGACGATCCGTCGCCGCAGTTCCCCCAGGTGCTGGCCGAGCGTCATGGCGTCGGGCGACGGCCGATCCTTCGCTCGGAAGGCCAACAGGTTCGTCATGTCGTCGATCCTCAGTTCAGGTTCGCGTCACCCAGAACCGTGGCAATGGCCACGGCGGGTTCGTCTGGGTCCAGGGCTTGGTGCGACCCTGGCGTCGATGCCGACAGGGGCCCGGGATTCTTCGCAAACACGACGGCGCCTTCGGCCTCGGATTCCGTTGTCGCATCGGCACCCACCCCCGCCTCGGACAGGTGGCTCAACAAGGCCGACGGTGAGCGAGCCAGTCGCATGAGGTCCTCGGTTGCAGGCAAGTCGGGGATGCTCCGGCGGAGCTCGGACTCCATCCTCCGACGGAACTCGCTGAACGACGTCCACGTCTCGCCCACCCGTCGAGCGGCAGCCGGCAACTTGTCCGGCCCGAGGACGAGGATGGCGACCACGCCGATCACAAGCAGCTTCCCGGGATCGAGGTTCAGCACGACGGCGTTACTCGTGCGACGCACACTGCGTGCACGGGGTCGATCAGCTGAGAATGCCGACGCACCCGTGGTTGGACCTTCGGATGATCGGGCATGACGGCTCATATACGGACACGAAGGGGCCCCCGGATGCGGCTTTCCTGAGATCCTTTGGCCTTCGGACATCCATCGGTCCGTGCGGTTGCGAATAGTGCGTGCCCCTCGAAATTCGTGGGCGCGAGTCGGCCCGATGAGCCGCAGGGGACCAGGAAATTCGAAGGAGTGTCACATGCTGAGTGAGATTTTTGGAATGGACGGGATCGTTGTGGTCGCCGTCCTGGCCGTCCTCGTGTTCGGTGGGGCCGCCATTCCGAAGCTGGCCCGCAACCTCGGGTCGGCCAAGAACCAGTTCGAGAAGGGTCTGGCCGAGGGAAAGAAGGCCTCAGCCCTGGAAGGAACGCCGGCGGTGTCCGCTTCCCCTTCGACGATGGTCGAATAAGGACAGACGCAGAAAGGCCGATGATCTCCTACCAGGTCGTCGAGCGCGCCAGCGTCCGCTCCAGGATCCCGAGCGTCGCCCGCACCGCCGTCTCCGAGATGACGGGAAAGATGTCGGCCTGCTTCCATTCCGGCGCGATGTCGGACCAGTCGTAGTACGAGGTCACCATCGTGCCGCCGTCGACCGGCTCGAGCTCGTAGCCGTACACGTGGCCGATCTGCGGCTTGATCTGCCCGAGGATCGTCCACGCAATCGCCCGATCCTGCTCGTACCGCGTGATCGTGACCGTCACGTCGTACTTGCCCATCGGGTAGTCGTTGAGCGACTCGCGGTCCATGTGGATCACGAACTCGTCACCCACCTTCGCCGCCGGCTCACCCGTCCAGCTCTGCAGCATGCCCGTGCTGTCGATGGCGACGTGGCCCTCCGGGTCGCGCACCACCGAGAAGATGCGCGCGGCGTCCGCGGGGATGAACCGCCGGATCTCGATGCGCTCGGCTCTCTCTTCGTTCGTCGCTTCGCTCATGCCCGCATTGTGCCACCACACCGGTCCCGGCGGCCGGGCCGCGCTCTGCCGCTGCCCCCCGGCCCCACCCGAGCCGTCAGCCCTCGTCGCCGGCGGCGACGCCGACCAGCTCCCCGTCGCCACCGAACTTCGCGTGCGGCGGCTCCTCACCGCCGGCCGACTTCCGCGACCCGCGCGAACGACGCCGCCGCCGAGATCACCGCCAGGCCGGCCGAGACGGCGAACACGACCGTCAGGCCGCTGTGGAAGGGGGCCGACAGAAGATGGGGGAAGAACGACTTACCGGTGAGGACCCGCTGCGCTTGGGCCGGCAACGACGACAGGTGGCCGCCCATGGACAGAAGGTGCTGCACCGGGTTGACGCCCAGTACGGCGGAGAACAGTGACGCCACGGGAGGGAGGCTCCCGATGTGCTGGGCCACCGCGTGCCCCACACCCTGGTGCTCCAGGCCCTTCGTGAGGGTCGTGGGCAAGGTGCCCGCCAGCCCCGCGATCAGCAGCGAGAAGAAGACACCGATCGACAGGGCGGTGCCCGAGTTCTGGAACGTCGCTCGCATGCCCGACGCCGCACCGCGTTGGTCCGCCGGCACGCTGCTCATCATCGAGGAGGTGTTGGGCGCGCTGAACATGCCGATGCCGATGCCGTTGATCGCGATGAGGACAGCGAACTCCGGGTAGGAGAAGTCGACCGGCAGGAGCATGAGCCCGATGAAGCTGGCCGCGTAGACGAGCATGCCGGCCGTGGCGAAGCCCCGGGCGCCGAAGCGATCCGACAGCGCGCCCGACAACGGGCCCGAGACGAGGAAGCCGGCCGTCAGCGGCAGCAGGAAGATCCCGGCCCAGAGCGGGGTCGAGCTGAAGTCGTAGCCGTGCAACGGGAGCCATATCCCCTGTAACCAGATCACGAGCATGAACTGGAGCCCCCCCTGGCCCAGCCGCGCCGCGAAGCTCGCGATGTTCCCGAAGGTGAAGGCACGGATGCGGAAGAGCGAGAGCCGGAGCATGGGCTCCGCCACTCTTCGTTCGATCAAGACGAAGACGACGAGCAGGGCCAGTCCCCCGAAGAGCAAGAAAAGGACCTCCGGGTTGGTCCAGCCCATGGCTTCGCCGTGGTACGGCTGGATCCCGATCGTGATCGCGACGAGCACCGAGCCCAGCCCGAGCGTGAAGGTGCCGTTACCCCACCAGTCGATCCGTCCACCCGATTTGGTTCCCACCTCGCGGAGCCGGTAGTAGGCCCACAGTGTTCCGAAGACGCCGACGGGCACGTTGATCCAGAACACGGCGCGCCAGTCCCACTCGGCCAACAGCCCACCCAGCACGAGGCCGATGAATTGGCCGGCCAGCCCGGAAACCTGATTGATCCCGAGCGCAAAGCCGCGCTGGTCCTCGGGGAACGCGTCGGTCAGGATCGCCGCCGAGTTGGCCATGAGCATCGAGCCGCCGATGGCCTGCAGGAAGCGCCACCCGATCAACCACACTGCGCCTTTGGCGCCGAGGTACGGGTCGATCGACAAGAGCACCGACGCGAACGTGAAGACGGCGAACCCCGCGTTGTAGATCCGGACCCGACCGAACATGTCGCCCAGGCGGCCGAGGGTCGCCACGAAGACGGCCTGCACGAGCCGATAGCCCATGATCATCCACAAGAGGAAGGCGATGTTGCCCGGCGCCAGCGGATCGAGGTGGATGCCGCGGAAGATCGCCGGCATGGCGATGATCACGATCGATCCGTCGAGGACCGCCATGAACGTGGCAGCGGTGGTGTTGGCGAGGGCGACCCACTTGTAGCGATCGTTGACCTCGCCCGGCGCCATCAAAGGTGCTCGGCCAGGCGCTCGATCAATGGTGCCGAGATCTGCAGTTGCTTCAGCTCGGCACGCGTGAACTCGGACTCGAGGGCAACGGCGAGGAGCTCACTGCGGGCGCTCCGTCGCCGCTGGAGCAACGCACGGCCGGCCGCGGTGAGCGACAGGATCGACTGCCGCCCGTCATCGGGATCGGGCGCCCGCCCGACGAGGCCGCGTTCTTCGAGTGCCGCCACCGTCGCGCCCATCGACTGCGGGCTGATCCGCTCGAGCCGGGCCAGTTCGGCCGACGTCGTCGGCCCCGTCCGGTCGAGCCGGGCCATCGCCGACGTTTCGGCCGACGTGGGCTCGCCTTCGACGGTCGTGGTCTGGCGCAGTCGCTGCACCAGCAGGCGCACGCTGGCCTGCACGGACGCTGCAACCTCGTCGATAAAAGGGTCCCGGCCCACTTAGTAAGCGTAACCTCATAAGCCTGGACTTACTAGTTCCCTTTCAGTCGTCCGGCGCCACCTCGACCGCGATGTCGTGCAACTCCAGGAGCAGATCGGCCAGGAGCGCCGCCTGCGTGGCGTCGACGCGTATCCCGCGCAGGCCGGCCACGCCCTTCGCTCCGTCCAGCCGTGACCCCTGCAGATGCGTGCCCCCGAGGTCCGCCTTCGAGAACTCGCTCCCGGACAGGTCGCAATCGAGCATCCTCGACGATCGAAACGTTGCGGCATAGAAGTCGGCTTCGTGCAGGTTCGAGGCCAGGATCCAGACCCGTTCCCCCTCACTCATGCGGAGGTTCACGCCGTCCAGCTTGCAGTCGCGGCATCGCACGTCCTTGAGCATGCTCATCGACAGCACCGCGCCCGAGAGGCGGCAACCGACGAGCTCCACTCGGGTAAACCGCGCCTCGGAGAGGTCTGACCCGGAGAGGTCACAGCCCTCGAAGACCACGTCGCGCGCCTCGAGGCCGTGCAGTTCGCAGCTGCGCAGGGTGACGCCCGCCAGCCGGCTCGATCTGATGGCGAATCCGGTGGCGCGGTGGTCCGCCAACTCCACGCCGGCAACCAGGGCGTCATCGAGGGACCCGCTCGCCTCGAGGTCGAACGCGGCAACCTCCTCGAGGTGCGCGGGGAGCGACGGCGGCGCGCAGTCGTCGCGCTTGGCCGGCATCGAGCGGACTCTCGCCTCTAACCCTCGGGCCCGCGCACGAGCGCCGCATCCAACCCGAGCAGCTCCACCGTCGTGGCCCCGTCGCGCAGCGCCGAGAAGAAGCCATCCTCCTTGCTCTCGCGGGCGCGGCCCGCCTCCAGCACGTCTTCCACCGACCCGGCCGACACGAACGTCACGCCGTCCACGTCGGCCACGACCCAGTCCCCCGCCGACACGTCGACGCCCCCGACCCGCACCGGTACGCCCACCGTGCCCGGCTTGTCCTTGGTCGCGCCGGCCAACGCGATGGCCGACGAGAACACCGGGAAGCCGTGCGCCTCGAGCGCCCGCACGTCGCGCACGCCGCCGTCGAGCACGAGCCCCACCAGTCCCGCCGCCTCGGCCGCCGTCGTGAGCACCTCGCCCCAGTACCCGCGGTCCGCCACCTGGCCGACGTCGACCACCAACACGCTGCCGGCGGGCGCCTTCGTCACCGCGACGTGGACGGCGAGATTGTCCCCCGGCGTGCACCCGACCGGGAACGCCGGCGCCGCCAACGACGCACCGGGCCAGGCGGGACGGAGCCGACGGTGCGCGGCGCGCCCGCCCGACTCGCCGAGGGTCGCCGCGCCCAACACGGCCAACGCCCTGGCCAGGTCCTCGGGGGTCATGTCGGATTCGGCCACGTCGATCCTCCTCGGTGCGGTGGGCAGGTTCGCCGACGTGCATTGGAGCACCCGGCACCGCCTGGGCACCAGCCGTACACTCCGCTGGCAATGGCCGACTCGATGCTGATCGTGACCCAGGTGGCCCCGTACGTCGACGGTCCCGCCGGCGTGCACGGCACCCTGACCCAGGCCGCCGTCGGCCTCTGCCAGCTCGCCGACCTGGCCGGGCTGGCCCCGACCGTCGTCGCCGACGTGCGCGACCTCTCGCCGCACCAGCTCGCCTCGGCCCGCGTGCTGGCGCTGTTCACGATCGGCGAGACGCCGTGGTCGGACGAGCAGAAGGCCGCCGCCTACGGGGCCTGGGACGAGGGGCGCCTGCGCCTCCTCGGCGTCCACTCGGCCACCGACGCCAGCCACACGTGGCCCGAATACGGGACCATGATCGGGGCGCGCTTCGACGGCCACCCCTGGACACAACAGTTCGCCATCGACGTCGTCGACGGCGCACACCCCGCCACGGCGCATCTCGGCGAGCAGTGGGATTGGCGCGACGAGGTGTACCTCTTCAAGGACCTGCGCCCCGACGCCCGCGTCCTCCTGCGGCTGGCCGACGGCCAGGTCGACCTCTCGGTGCCCGAGGGTCGTGTGCCCGAGTGCGGGTTCCCGCTCGCGTGGGCCATCGAGGACGGCCCGGCGCGCAGCTTCTACAGCGCGCTCGGCCACTTCCCCCTGGCCTGGGAGCTGCCGGTGTACCTACGCCACTTGGCCGGCGGGCTCGCCTGGCTGACCGAGCGGGACGACGGCGCCGAGCGCGCCTAACCTGACACCTATGTCAGGGTCATCGGGGGGACCGATCGGCAGCCCGCTTCCCGACGTGATGTCCGCCGCGGTGTACCAGTCGCCCGGGGTGGTCACGGTCGAGGAGCGGCCCGTGCCGCGGCCGGAAGCGGACCAGGTCGTCGTGCGCGTGCACTCGTGCGGCATCTGCGGGTCCGACATCCACCAGCTGCGCGACGGCTGGGGCCTGCCGCAGGGCGTCGTCGCCGGACACGAATGGAGCGGGACCATCGCCGCGGTGGGCGACGACGTGACGACCTGGTCGGTGGGCGAGCTCGTCGTGGGCGGCACGTCGCCCAAATGCGGCACCTGCCGGCGCTGCCTCGAGGGCAAGCCGTCGCAGTGCGAGAACCGCAACGACATGAGCAACGGCCAGTACAGCGACGGCGCCTTCGCCGAGTACATCGTCGCCCGGGGCGCCGGCGTCCTGCGCCTGCCCGACGGGCTCGACCCCCGCCACGCCGCCCTGGCGGAGCCGCTGTCGGTCGCCCTGCACGGCATCACCCGCTCGGGTGTCGGCCCCGGCGACTCGGTCATGGTCTTCGGTGCCGGGCCCATCGGCACGCTCAGCATCGCCGCGCTGCGCGCCATGGGGATCGACGACGTCACAGCGGTCGAGCCCAACGAGGGCCGTCGCCGGCTCGCCGTCGCGCTCGGTGCCAAGGAGGTCGTCGACCCGGCCGAGCTCGAGGTCTTCCCGTCCTGGGAGCCCGAACGCCAGGCCGCACGGGCGGCGCACGTCGTCCTCGAGTGCTCGGGGCACCGCGCCGCCATCGAGACTGCGTTCAGCCAGGTCCGACGGGGCGGCATCCTCGTCATGGTCGGCGCCGGCATCGACCACCCGACGTTCGACATCAACCGCATGATCCTCAACGAGCTCACCGTGACGGGCTCGTTCGTCTACGACCTCGGCGGCTTCGAACGCGCCCTCGAGATGCTGGCGTCCGACGGCTTCCCCGCCGAGCTGCTGATCGAGCCCGGCACCATCGGGCTCGGCGGCATCGTCGACGCGCTCGAGGGCCTGGCCGGGGGGAAGATCGCCGGCAAGGTCATGGTCGTTCCGGAGGCGCGCTGATGGCTCATCCCTACTACCCGGCCGGGAACCCACGCTTCAACCACGTAGCGATGTCGCTCCCCTCCGACTTGCTCGGCGAGGAGAGCCGCACCGACATCTGCCGCTTCTTCAAGGAAGTGCTCGGCTTCGACGAGATCGCCGTGATGACGGAGGACCGTCGTCGCCTGATCCTCAGCTGCGTGCACTGGGACCAGTTCATCTTCCTCATCGCCGAGGACGACCCGATGAAGTGCCCGCGCATGGACCACTACGGCTTCGCGGTGAACTCGCTCGAGGACCTCCAGGGGATCCAGGCGCGCGCCGAGGCCTTCCGGAAGAACGACGACCGCATGGAGCTCATCGACCTGCACGTCGACGACCAGGGTGTGGTCAAGATCCACTCGGTCTACGTGCGCCACATCCTGCCGATGACGTGCGAGATCCAGTACTGGGAGTTCCCCGAGCCGGCCGAAGCGGCGCGGGCGGCGGCGCCCGCGAGCTAGCGCGGCTGTCCCACCCCGCCGGTACGGTGCCGGCATGACCCCAGCGCCGTCGCAAGCCGAGAAAGCCGAGCTGTTCCGCCGCCTGCACGTCCCCGGGGCACCCTTCCTCATGCCCAACGCGTGGGACGAGGGCTCGGCCCGCCTCTTTGCCTCCATCGGCTGCGCCGCCATCGCCACCACGAGCGGCGGCTTCGCATTGACCAAGGGCCGCCTCGACGGGGCCATGACGAAAGACGAAGTGCTCGCGCATTCCAAGGCACTCGTCGACGCCGTCGACGTGCCCGTCTCGGCCGACCTCGAGAACTGCTTCGCCGACGACCCCGAGGGCGTGGCGGCCACGATCACCGACGCCATCGCCTTGGGGCTCGCCGGCGGATCGGTCGAGGACTTCACCCGCAACCCGGACGAGCCGATCTACGAGCTGGCCCACGCCGCCGACCGGGTGCGCGCCGCCGCCGAGGCGGCGCACAACGGTCCCGTCCCCTTCGTCCTGACCGCCCGCGCCGAGAACTACCTGCACGGCCAGCTCGACCTGGCCGGCACCATCGCCCGGCTGCAGGCGTACCAGGAGGCGGGCGCCGACGTCCTCTTCGCGCCCCGGGTCGTCGACCCGGCCGAGCTGCGCCAGGTCCTCGACGCCGTCGACGTCCCCGTCAGCGTGTTGATCACGCCGAACGCGCCCCCGGTCGTCGAGCTGGCCGAGGTCGGCGTCAGCCGCCTCTCCGTCGGCGGCGCCATCGCCGCCGCGTCCTACGGCTACGCCATCGAGGCCATCAGCGAGCTCCAGGACACCGGGATCGCCACGTACTGGGACGAGGCCAGCGCCGCCCGCGCCGACATGCTGGCCGCCTTCGACAAGCCGCCACCGCTCGGCCCCTAATCCCTGAGGGCGACCGTCACCTCGATCTCCACCGCCCCGCGACGCGGCAACGCCGCCACGCCCACCGCCGAGCGCGTGTGGCGCCCCGCCTCACCGAAGACATCGAAGAGGACGCGGCTGGCGCCGTCGATCACCGTCGGCTGGTCGTGGAAGTCGGGGGCGGAGGCCACGTAGCCCGTCACGGTCAGGACCCGCTCTACGCGGTCCAACGAGCCGAGCGCGACCTCCAGGACGGCCAACGCGTTCAGCGCGCACACGGCAGCCGCCTCGCGTCCCTCCTCCACGGTCACGTCGTCGCCGAGACGACCGAGGCACGTGAGCACGCCACCGATGCGCGGCAGCTGTCCCGACGTGCGCGCCACGCCGTCGTGCACGACGACCGCGTCCAGCGGGTCGTGGGGCGGGTGCGGCCCGTGCAGACTCAAGCCGAGCTCGTCCAACCGGGCCCGGACGGTGCCGTCGCTCAACGCGTCACCGCCTCCAGCTACCGCATAAACGTGTAGTAGCTGGCGAACTGCTCGTTGACCTTCTCGGGCAGCGGGAAGATGCCACCCAGCTGCTTCGCCCCCCAGATGATCTTGGCCGAGCGCTCCACCAGCGCGGTGTTGTGCATGGCCTTCTCCATCGTGGTCCCGACGGCGACCATGCCGTGGTTGGCGATCAGCGCGGCGCCCCGCGCATCCAAAGCCTTGACGACCTGCTCGGCCAGGTCCGGCGAGCCGCTCGGGGCGTACTCGGTGCAGCGGATGTCGCCGCCCAGGTAGACGGTGAACTCGTCGATGCAGCTCGGGACGTCCTGGTGCGCCACGGCGAACATCGTGGCGTGCACCGCGTGCGAGTGGATGCACACGGCGATGTCCTCGTAGGCGTTCATCACCGCCATGTGGAGGTACTTCTCCGACGTCGGGCCGCGCTCCCCCGCCACCTGCTCGCCGGCCGCGTCCACGATGCAGATGTCGTCCACCGTCATGACCCGGTAGTCGAGCGAGGACGGGGTCAGGGCGACGTTGCCGTTCTCCATCCGCGCCGAGATGTTCCCCGACGTCCCCTCCACCAAGCCCTTCGACAGGAGCTCCTGGGCCGCTGCGACGATCTGCTCGGGTGCGTTCTCAATGAAGCCCATGGGCGGTGCTCCTCAGCGCTCGATACCGCATCAATTAGGTCGACCCCGGCGACCGTCCATCGCCCCGTGGTCGCCGCGATCGTATCCTCCCCGGCCCCATCCCTGACACCGCTGTCAGTGAACGGAGCCGGAGTACAGTGCGGCGCCATGGGACTTCTCGACGGTCGGTCGGCGGTGGTGACGGGAGCGGGTCGGGGCATCGGGCGCGACATCGCCCTCTGCCTGGCCGCGGAGGGCGCGCTGGTCGTCGTCAACGACGTCGGCGTGACGCTCGGCGGTGAGGGCACCGGGGAGGACCCGGCCGCCCAGGTCTGCGCCGAGATCGAGGCGGCGGGCGGCACGGCCGTGCCCAATCACGACTCGGTCAGCGACTTCGAGGCCGCCGGCAACATCATCTCGACGGCGGTTAGCAGCTTCGGCAAGATCGACATCGTCGTCAACAACGCCGGCATCGTGCGCGACCGGACCGTCGTCAAGATGGACGAGTCCGACTACGACGCCGTGATCGCCGTCCACCAGAAGGGCACGTTCAACACCGTCCGGCACGCCGCGCCGCTAATGAAGGACGCCGGCTACGGCCGCATCGTCAACATCACGTCGTCGGCCGGCCTGCGGGGCAACTTCGGCCAGACCAACTACGGCGCCGCCAAGGCCGCCATCATGGGCATGACGTTTGTCTGGGCGCTCGAGCTCGGCAAGTACGGCATCACCGCCAACGCCGTCGCCCCCGCCGGCGTCACCCGCATGACCGAGAACCTCTACCAGGGCGCTGAGCCGCCCCCCGACCAGGACCCGGCGCTCAACGCCCCGCTGATCGCTTTTCTCGCCTCGGAAGGCGCGTCCTACGTCAACGGTCAGGTGCTCGGGCGCACGGGCTACGCCTACACGCTGTTTCAGACCCCCCGGCAGATTGCGGCGATGTGGCGCGACGGCGGCTGGACGCCCGCCGAGGTGGCCGACCACTTCCACGACGTCCTCGGCCAGCACCTCCAGCCTGTCGGCATGGGTGATCACCCGTTGCTCGGCAAGAAGGGGTAAGCCCGGCGATCTGAGTCCGCCGATTTGGGCCCGCCGGAACCGTCCTGGCGGTCGGGCTCGGCCGCCCAAGTCACCGACCCCGGCCGCCTCGGTAGGGTAGGGACGGCAGAACGACGATCTGACACAAGAGCCAGGGAGGGCACCTCACATGGACGTGCGCGACAAGATCTACATCAACGGGGCCTGGGTCCCCTCGACAGGGAAGGGCACGCTCGAGGTCATCGACTCGGGCACCGAAGAGGTCTTCGCCACGATCCCCGAAGGGACGGCCGAGGACGTCGACAAGGCCGTGCAGGCCGCAGCGGCCGCGTTCCCGGCCTGGGCCGCGACGTCACGCGAGGAGCGGGGCAAGCTGCTCAAGCGCATCGGTGAGGCGCTGGCCGCTCGCACCGACGAGCTGGCCACCATCATCAGCCACGAGGTCGGCATGCCGATGACGCTGTCGGGCTCCATCCAGGTCGGGCTGCCGGCCGGTGCGTTCGCCGACGCGGCCAACGCCGCCGAGGCCTTCCCGTGGGAAGAGGAGATCGGCAACTCGCTCGTCGTGCACGAGCCCGTGGGCGTCGTGGGCGCCATCACGCCGTGGAACTACCCGCTCTACCAGGTCGTGCTCAAGGTGGCGCCGGCCCTGGCCGCCGGCTGCACCGTCGTGCTCAAGCCGAGCGAGGTGGCGCCGATCAACGCGTTCGTCCTGGCCGAGGTCATCGACGAGGTCGGGTTGCCGCCGGGCGTCTTCAACCTCGTGAGCGGCGTCGGCCCGGTCGTCGGCGAGGCGATCGCGGCGCACCCCAAGGTCGACATGGTGTCGTTCACCGGCTCGACGCGAGCCGGGCGCCGGGTCATGGAGCTGGCCGCCGAGGGCATCAAGAAGGTCTCGCTCGAGCTGGGCGGCAAGTCCGCCAACATCCTGCTCGACGACGCCGACTTCGCCACGGCCGTGCCGGCCGGCGTGTTCGGCTGCTACCTGAACTCGGGCCAGACCTGCTCGGCCCTCACGCGCATGCTCGTCCCCCGCGACAAGCTCGCCGAGGTCGAGCAGTTGGCGGCAGGCGCCGCAGCGGGCTTCGCCCCGGGCGACCCCTTCGAGGCCGGCAAGCTGATCGGCCCGCTCGTCTCGGGCGTGCAGCGCGACCGGGTGCGCGGCTACATCAACAAGGGGATCGAGGAGGGCGCCAAGCTCGTCGCCGGCGGTCCGGAGACACCCGAGGGCCTGGACAAGGGCTTCTACGTCCAGCCGACGATCTTCTCGGAGGTGACGCCGGACATGACGATCGCCAAGGAGGAGATCTTCGGCCCGGTGCTCTCGATCATCCCCTACGACACTGAGGAAGAGGCCATCGAGATCGCCAACGGCACGCCCTACGGGCTCGCCGGCGCGGTGTGGAGCGGTGACGCCGCCCGAGCCGAGCGGGTGGCGCGCGCCATGCGCACCGGACAGGTCGACATCAACGGCGGCCAGTTCAACCCGAGCGCGCCGTTCGGCGGGTACAAGCAGTCGGGCATCGGGCGCGAGCGAGGCAAGTACGGGCTCGAGGAGTTCATCGAGACGAAGGCGATGCAGCGCTAGTTCGCCGTCCTGCCGATGTGGTGCGCCGAGGCGCACCACATCGGTGACGACTCAAAAGGTGGCGGTCCAGGGTCGCCCTTTCCCCTGCGGGCCTACCCCACGATGCCCACGATCGGCGCGTTGAGCGGCTGGCCGCCGCGTGAGCCGTAGAAGGGCGGCCCCGCGGCACCGGTCGGGAAGCTGAAGATGCCGCCGTCGGCCGCGCCGAGGTAGTAGCCCGCTCCCGCGGCGGTCACGGTCATCCCGATCACGGGCTTGTTCAGCTTGATCGAGCCCGTCGAGCCGAAGAAGGCGGGGCCGGACGGGCCGGTCGGGAAGCTGAAGATCCCGCCGTCGGAGGCCACCAGGTAGTACTGGCCGGTCGGGGTCACGGCCATGCCGACGACCGGCTTGTTCAACGTGATCGAGCCGGTCGAGCCCAAGAAGGGCGGACCCTGGGGCCCCGTCGGGAAGGTGAAGAGGCCGCCGTCGGAGGCGACGAGGTAGTAGCCGTCGCCGTTGGGCAGCGAGGAAATCCCGACGATCGGCTTGTTGAGCGGCTTGCCCCCCATGGACCCGTAGAACTGGGCGTCGCCGTAGCTGAAGATCCCACCGTCGGAGGCGACGAGCCAGTAGCCCCCGCCGTCGGGCGTGACGGCGATGCCCACGATCGGGGCGTTGAGGTGGAGTGAGCCCGCCGAGCCGAAGAACTGCGCCGAACCGAAGTTGAAGACGCCGCCGTCGGAGGCGGCGAGGTAGTACCCGTCACCCGCCGGCATCGTCGCCATGCCGACGATCGGGGCGTTCAGGTGCTGGCCGCCCATGGAACCCAGGAAGGGGGCGCCGGCGCCGTAGTTGAAGATGCCCCCGTCCGAGGCCACGAAGCGGTAGCCCGAGCGGGCGATCGGGGCCATGGCGTTGAACGGCACCTCGGACGTGCTCGAGTTGAGCTCGCTCGTGCCCACGGCGACGCAGGACCAGTTGGTCAGGCAGTCCACGCCGGTGAACGACGATGCCGCCGCGCCGGTGGCGTTCGGCGACGTGGCCACGCTCCAGCTCTGGCCGTTCCACGTGAAGGCCTCGGTGGTCTGGGTGCTGCCACCGTCGTCGGTCCAGGTACCGCCGACCGCAGTGCACGACGTGGCGCTGAAGCAACTGACACCAATGAGGAATTGGCCGAAGGCGGGGACCGTGCTCGGGAAGAGGGGCGCCAGCGTCCAGGTGGACCCGTTCCAGTTCAGGATCGCATTCTCGTACGTCGGCGGCCCGGTCATCTCGGTGTAGCCCACCGCGGTGCAGAAGCCCACGATCCCGACACAGGACACCGAGTTCATCGTCGTGGTGCTCGTGGCCGAGGGCATCGCTTCGGTGGTCCAGCTCGTGCCGTTCCACAGCGAACTCCACGCGCCGTCCGTCGAGCCGTTGTACAGGTTGCCCACCGCCATGCAGTACGCGGGCGTGGTGCACGACAGCGCACTGACCGTCAGGCCCTCGTCGCCCGAGGGAGTGGGCGAAGTGGTCGGGGCCCAGGTCGACCCGTTCCACAGTTCGACGTAGAGCCCCCCTTCGTCGGTGCCGCCGGAGCCCACGGCGACGCACCAGCTCACGCTCGTGCAAGCCACGCCGCCAAGGGAGGTCGGCGTACTGGCGGCGGACCCACCCTGCACGAGGGTCCACGACGTGCCGTTCCAGTTCAGGAGGAGAGGCGTCTCGGTCGAGCCGTAGTCGGCGAATCCGACCGCGACACAGAAGCTGGCCGTCACGCACGAGACCTGGCTCAGCTGGAAGTCGTCGGCGCTGATCGTGGGCAGCGTTGACGGGGCCCACGTGGTGCCGTTCCACATCTCGGCGTAGTAGCTCGACGAGTAGTTGCCGTTGGCGCCCACGCCCATGCAGAAGTCCGAGTTCACACACGAGACCGAGCCCGAGAGGTCGTCGTTGCTGCCGGCGGTCGCCGTGTTCGGCATGACGGTCCAATTCGACGCGCTGACCGTGGCCGGCACCGTGATCGTCGCCGCCTGGGCGGCGCTGCCCTGCAGGAGGGGCAAAGCGGTCAACGCCACCACGCACCCGAGGGTCAGGAACCGAACGACGAGCTTCATGGCTGCCTCCTTCGCCAGAGGCAACGCCCCCTGTCACGCCCCCGGCCCCGAGCCTAGGACAGTCGACGGGCGAACACACGGATTGGCGGCGGTGGCTCCTCGCCGTCCGCGCCGGAGCGCGGCCTACGCCAGCGAGTCCCTCCAGCCGGGCGAGGCGGTGCGTGCGCCGCTCGCCACGCGCAGCCCGATGTAGTTCTTCTGCGCCTCAACCGTGCCGGCGCCAAAGCACAGGCCGCGGATGTCGCGGTAGGCCCGCTCGACGGGGTACTCGCGCGAGTAGCCGTAGCCGCCATGGATCTGCATGGCCTCGTCGCACACGAACTTGGCCGCCAGGTTGGCCGCCGTCTTGGCCAGCGCGGTCTCGAGCGCCGGCGGGGTGCCGTGGGGCCCGGCCAACCGAACGGCGCGGGCCAACAGCAGCCGGGCGCCCTCGAGCTGGACCGCCATGTCGGCCAGCTTCCACTGTAAGCCCTGCAGGTCGGCCAGCGGCCGGCCGGCGATGACCCTCTCGTTCATATAGCGCACGGCGTGCTCGAGCGCGCCCTGCGCGGCCCCGACGCACATCGAGGCGTTGCCGCAGCGCTCGTGGTTCAGGTGTGAGAGCAGCACCTTGAAGGCCGACGTGTCGGCTGGGTTCCCGGCGATGAGGACGTCGTCACTGGTGATCTCGACGCCGTCGAACGCCAGCTCGGCCTCGGTCGCCGCATGGATGCCCATGCCCTTGTGCCGCCCCGTGACCGACACGCCCTCGCGGTCGGTCGGCACGATGACGGCGCCGATGCCCTTGGCGCCCTCGCCACCCGGCCAGCGGCACCAGACCAACACGCCCTGGGCGACGTCGCCGAGGGTCGAATAGTTCTTGTAGGCGTTGAGGCGCCAGCGTCCCGGTCCGTCCTCCACCAACGCGGCGCGCATGTTCTGCACCGCCGAGCCGGCGTCCGGCTCGGTGATGCCGATGCTGATGAGCGCGTCGCCGTCGGCCGCGGCCGGGAGCCAACGCTCCTTCATGGCGTCGGGCCCGAGGTGCTCGATGCCCCGCGGCGGCCCATTGAACGTCAGCTGGCAGCAGATGGCCGACGACACGTCGGCCCGCGCGATCTCCTCGAGCACGATGGAGGCCTCGACGTCGCCCAGGCCCATCCCGCCCCACTGCTCCCCCACCGTGATGCGCAACAGGTCGGCGGCCGCCAACGCCTTGCGGACCTCGGCCGGCACGGCACCGTCCTCGTCGGCCTGGTGCGCCCGAGGCGCCACCTCACGCTCGGCCACGTCGCGCGCCAGTTGGCGCAACGCCGCCTGGTCCTCGGTCTCCGCGAGCAGGTCGGCGCCCGGCCCCCCCTCGCTCATCAGCCGAGCTCCGTGCCGACGATGCCGACGAAGCTCACGCCCTCACCCGGCGCGCCACCCAGGTTGTGGGTCAGCCCGAGGGTGCGCCCCGGCCCGACCGTCGTGATCTGGCGCTCGGGCGGCGCCTCGCCGCGCAGCTGCAGCCAGCACTCGAAGAGCATGCGCAGACCCGACGCCCCGATGGGGTGCCCGAAGCTCTTGAGGCCACCGTCGGGGTTGACCGGCAGTTCGCCGTCGCGGTCGAAGGTGCCCTCGAGCACCTCCTTCCACGCCGTGCCGCGCTCGGCGAAGCCGAGGTCCTCCATGAGGACGAGCTCGGTCGGGGTGAAGCAGTCGTGCACCTCGGCCATCGCCAGCTGGGCCCGCGGGTCGGTCACCCCCGCCTGGGCGTACGCATCGTCGGCCGAGCGAACGACCTCTTCGAACGTCGTGTAGTCGTAACCCGGGTCGATCGGGCCGGCCGCCGGTCCGGCGACGAAGGACAGCGCCTTCACGTAGAGCGGGTTGGCGCAGTACTTGTGCGCATCGGAAGCCCGGCAGATCACCGCCGCGGCCGAGCCGTCGGAGACGCCGCTGCAGTCGAACACGCCGAGATCGCCGGCGACGAGCGGTGCCTTGGCGATCGTCTCCATCGAGACTTCCTTGCGGAACTGCGCCCGGGGGTTCCGCGCCCCGTTCTGGTGGTTCTTGTAGGCGATCCGGCTCATGACCTCCTTGAGCTGGTCGCGGTCGACGCCGTACTTGTGCGCATACGACGGGGCCAGGAACGAGAACGCGGCGGGCGAGGAGAGGCCCGGGTCGGTGCCGTCGCCGACGGCCCGGATCCCCGTGAGCCCCGAGTACCCCGTGTCCTTCAGCTTCTCGACGCCGACCGCCATGGCGATGTCATAGGCGCCCGAGGCCACGGCGTAGCAGGCGTTGCGGAAGGCCTCCGACCCGGTGGCGCAGTAGTTCTCGACCCGCGTGACCGGCTTGTAGTCGAGCTTGAGCGGCCGGGACAGCGTCACGCCGCACACACCAGAGGTCATGGTGCCGAGCCAGAAGGCGTCGATGTCGTGGATCGACATCCCAGCGGACGCCGCCGCTTCGGTGGTCGAGTCGGTCAGGAGGTCGTCGACGCCCTTGTCCCACAGCTCGCCGAAGCGGGTGCAGCCCATACCGATGATGGCGACCTGGTCGCGGATGCCGCTGCTGCCCATGGGCGCTACTCTCCTCGCTCGTTGGCGGCGGCGCCCGCCAGCGGGCGCGCCTTCCAGAAGTAATTGTGCACGCCCTGGGCGGTCCAGACGCGCCGGAACGTCATGGAGACCCGGTCGCCGATGGACAGCTCGTCCGGCCGGGCGTCGGTCAGCTCGCAGCGGAAGCGTCCGCCGCCGTCGAAGTCGATGATCACGCCGATCACCGGTGGGGACAGCGAGAAGGCCAGATGGTCGATGGTGAAGGTGGCGACCGTGCCCGGCACGTCGGCCAGCCGCTCGAACTGCATCTGGTCGATGGCGTGGCAGTTGAGGCAGGCCCGGGTCGGGGGCATGTGGCGGAAGCCGCAGGCCACACAGCGGCTCGCCGCGAAGGCGTACTTCCACTCCTCGGAGCGATGCACGGTCGGCGCGCCCGGGCGCTCGGGGTCGGGCCGGCGGGGCGGCTCGCGATGGAGCTGTGAGCGCCAGGTGAGGAAGGAGGCGTAGGGCAGGTCGTCGCGCCCCGCCGCCGCCTGCTCGGCGACGGAGGGGACGCCGGCCTCGCGGCGCGCCCGCTGCGCCTCGGCCAACGCCGGCGTGGTCCGCAGCACGAACGCGTCGGCGCCGTCGGCCAGCGAAAGGACGGCGATCACGTGCCCCGGCTGCGCACGCTCGAGCACGTCGCACAGAGCCACCGCAGCGTGCGCCGCGCCGAGATTCCCGACCGAGGCCAACAGGTCCGGCGCCAGCACGCCGTCGCGCACGCCCAGCCCGGCTGCCGCCGACCGGGTGGCGCGGGCGTGCAGCCCCGTCACGACCGCATGGTCGATGTCGCCCTCGCTCACGCCGGCGTCCTTCAACGCGGCGGCGAACGCTTCCCGGGCCAGCGGGACGTAGATCTCCTCGCCGAAGCGCTCTTCCCAGACGTGCGAGTCGGCCTCGCCCGGCACGCGCCAGCGGTCGAGGAACTCGTCGCTCGCCGCCCCGCGCCCGATGAGCTCGGCCACGGCGCCCTCCGGCGCGCACACGAACGCGGCGGCGCCGTCACCGCTCTCACGCTCTTCGGCGGACCCGGCCAGGCCGGTACGCAGGTCCGAGACCACGGCCATGGTCGTGCGACCATCACCGGCGCCGACGAGCGCCTGGAGCAGCGTCGCCACCGCCGAGCGCGACGAGCCGGCGAAGTCGTACGCCCCACAGGCTCGCGGCAGGCCGAGCGCGGCGTGCACCGTCGTGGCACTCGTCTTGTCGAGGTAGCCCGGGTCCGGCGTGGACAAGAAGAGGTCCTGGACGCCGGGTGCACCCGGTCCGACCCGCACCGCGTGTCGCCCCGCCTCCACGCCCAGCGTCGTCGTGTCCTCGTCGTAGGACGCCACCGCCCGGGTCCCCCGGCCGCCGCCACTTCCCAACAATGCGCCGATGGCCGAGCGCTGGAGCCGCCAATAGGGCAGGTACGTGCCCCACGCTGCAATGCCTGCCGTCATGACGCCGTTCTACCCGACCGACCGGTCGGCCCGACAACCCGGGTCTCTGGGCGCCGGTCCGGCGGCAGGCCGGCCGGTTCCGACCTGGCGGTTCCCGGCGGCCTCAGGCGGTGGCCACGACCACCATCTCCCAACTGTGGATCTCGAGAGGTCCGCCGCCGCCGGCCTCGAAGCGCACGTCGCGAAACCCGGCCGCCTCGAGCCAGACGACCCATTCAGGCGGCGTAGGCAGCCGCACGAAGTAGGACGCGTGCCGTGTCTCTCCGTCCCGGTGGGCGGTGCGCTCGATGCACATCCGCCCCGCCACCGGGTCGAACGTCCACAGCTCGATCATCGTGTCGTCGCCGCGTTGGACGGCCACCGCGTCGGGGGCCGGGGTGAAGTGCCGCACGCCGCCGTCGTGGTGCAGCGTGTCGATCGTGACGCGCCCGCCCGGACGGAGGACCCGGTGGAACTCGCGCAACACGCGGTGGCAGTCGGGGTCGTCGTAGTAGCCGAACGAGTTCAGCCAGCACACGACGGCATCGAAGGGCCCGTCGACCGGCAGCTGGCGCACGTCGCCGACGACGTAGTCGACCGTGCCGGGGACCAGCAGCGGGTCCGCGCGGGCCTCCTCGATATAGGCCGGCGTGACGTCGACCCCCGTGACGACCATGCCCGCCGCGCCGAGGCGACGCGCGATGCGGCCGTGGCCGCACGGGGCGTCGAGGATCCGAGACCCTGCGGGCAGATCGAGGACGCGCAGGATCTCCGACGTGTCCGAGTCCGAGTGCTCGTCGTCGATCGACTCCGCGTAGAAGTAGGGGTAGTCGTCGCTGAACGTGGCCTCCAGGTCGAAGGGCATGCGCCATCATCGCCGCCGATAGGGTCCGGTGCATGCCCGCACCCGAGGACATCTCCTTCGACGTGGCGACGGCCGTGCGGGCCACGCGCCACCGCGGGAACCTACGAGACCGACGTGCACCCGCTCTGGACCGTCGGCGACAAGCCGAACGGCGGCTACCTGCTGGCGCTGCTGGGCCAAGCCGCTCGCGCCAGCCGTCCGGCTTGAGGGCGATGCCGACCTGGGAGATCGTCTCGTCGGCCATCACGTATCTGCGACCGGCCGAGCTCGGTCCGGCGACGATCGAGGCAACGATCCTGCGCCGTGGCCGTTCGGCGGCCCAGGTGCGGGCGGTCCTGCGGCAAGACGGCGTGGACATGGTCGAATCGACCAGCGTGCTCGCCGAGTTGCCGGAGCAGGCGTCGACGCGTTACGACGCGGTCGAGCCGCTCGGGGCGCCCGATCCCGAGCAGTGCCTGCAGCTGCCGCCGCGCATTCCCGGCGGCGCGGAGGTGGGGGTGATGCAGGTGACGGACCTGCGGCTCGATCCGGCGACGCTGCCCTTCGGCGACTCCCCGCCGCCACCGGACGCCCGGGCGGAGCTGCAGGGGTGGACCAGATTCGCCGACGGTCGCGACCCTGACCCCCTGTCCCTGCTCTACTTCAACGACGCCATCCCGCCGGCGACGTTTCGGATCGGTTCCACCGGCTGGGTCCCCACCCTCCAGATGTCGGCGTACGTGCGCGCCCGACCGGCCCCGGGCTGGCTCGGCATCCGCATGACGGCGAATCTCGTGGCCGACGGCATGGTCGACGAGACGTGCACCCTGTGGGACTCGACGGGTCAGGTCGTGGCTCAGGCGTCACAGCTGGCGCGTCTTCGCTTCGCCGACGAGCCGACGTAGCCGCGCGGCCGGCGGGCCCGGCGACCCGGGCAGTGCCGGGGGCGCGTGCGTAACCTGAACCCGATGCCCCGTCGCCCGCTCGACCAGCCGCGCCGATGACCGATCCGCTTCCGCGGCTAGGAGCCGACCGACCTCGACGCCATCGCCGACCTGTGCCGACGCGCGCTGGCGGACCCGCCCACGGCCGAGGAGCTCGACGGCGCGCTCTTCACGGCGGACCAGCCGGCGGTCGTGTTGGGCGACCCCGGACGCGGGGTGGTCGCCGTCGTCGCGTGTGAGGACGGGGCGCACGTCCGGCTCCTCGTGGTGGACGAGCCGGCCCGCGGCAAGGGAGTCGGTCACTCTCTCCTCGAGGCCGCCGAGGACTGGGCCCGCGGCGAAGGACACCCGGTGCTGATCACGGGCGCGGACCCGCCCTACTTCCTGTGGCCGGGGGTCCCCGAGCACGGAGACGGGGCTGCTGTGCCTGTTGGAACGGCGCCACTACAGCCGGGCCGAGACCAACTTCAACATGGACGTCGACCTCCACGCGATACCGGGCGACCCCGGCGGGCACGAGCTCGCGGGCCCGGACGACGTCGAAGAGATCGACCAGTGGATGGCCACCCACTGGTCCAACTGGCGAGCCGAGCTCCTCCGTGCGCTGCACAAGGGCAACCTGGTGGTCGCCCGGGGTGAGGGCGCCGACGGTGGCGTGACCGCA
Organism: uncultured Acidimicrobiaceae bacterium; assembly: GCA_963783995.1. Lineage (GTDB taxonomy): Bacteria > Actinomycetota > Acidimicrobiia > Acidimicrobiales > RAAP-2 > Bog-473. The sequence goes on along the minus strand of CAWAPU010000006.1, from coordinate 758,119 downwards.
TTCTGCGCGTTCGAAGTGAACCGGCGCGGGCTGTTGGGACCGGTGGCCGTGCGCCCGGACCTCATGGGGCGCGGGATGGGCAAGGGCGTGTTGCTCGGCGCGCTGCACGAGCTGCGCCGGCGCGGGGCCGACACGGTGTCGGTCGTCTGGGTCGGGCCGGTCGTCCCGTACGCCGCCGTGGGCGGCAAGGTCACCGACGTCTATTTCGTCTACCGCAAACCGCTCTCGTGAACCTGATCCCCATGCCCCGGACGCTGGAGCTCGGCGCGGCGACAGTCGCCAATCGGGATCCCGTCCGACGACGGGACCCGACGCTGCCCCCGCAGGGCTACGAACTCCACATCACCCCGGAGGCGGTCGAGCTGGTGGCGGCGGACGACGCGGGGTTCTTCTACGGCGAGTTGACGCGGGCGCAACTGGCGGCGACGCATGACGGGTCGCTCCCCGTCGGGCTCGTGGGGGACCACCCGGATCTTCTCGTCCGCGGCGTCATGCTGGACATCTCGCGCGACAAGGTCCCGACGACCGCCTGGCTGCACGCCTTCATCGACCGCCTGGCCTCCCTCAAGGTCAACCAGCTGCAGCTCTACTCGGAGCACACGTTCGCCTACCGCAACCACGAAGAGGTGCACGCGGCATCGAGCCCGCTCGACGCCGACGAGATCGTGGCCCTCGACGCCTACTGCCGCGGCACGCCACATCGAGCTCGTGCCGAACCAGAACTGCCTCGGCCACATGAACCGCTGGGTGGCCCACGAGCGGTACCGACCCCTCGCCATCGCCCCGGACGGGTTCACCGACCCCTACGGCATCACCCGGGCCCCGATGACGATCGAGCCGACGGACCCGCGCTCGCTCGAACTCGTCCGCGAGCTCTTGGCCGAGCTGTTGCCCCTCTTCACGAGCCACCGCGTCCACGTCGGACTGGACGAGGCCTGGGAACTCCCCGCCGAGCGCATCGACGACTTCTTGTCCTGGGCCGCCACGTTGCGCTCGCTGCCCGAGCTCGAGGGCCACGAGATGCTCATGTGGGGTGACATGGTGTCGGGCCGACCCGATTTGGTCGCGCGGTTGCCCGCCGGCGTCACCGTGTGCGAGTGGGGCTACGACGACTGGTACCCCTTCGACGAACGGTGCGCGGTGCTCGCCGAGGCGCAGGTCCCTTTCTGGGTCGCACCCGGAACCTCGAGTTGGATGAGCGTCCTGGGTCGCATCACGAACGCCAAGAACACCTGCCGACGGGCGGCGGCCGCGGCCCTCGCCCACGGGGCGTCGGGTTACCTCAACACCGACTGGGGCGACCTCGGGCACCTCCAACAGCCGGTGATCAGCGAACCTGCGCTGGCTTACGGCGCCGCCGTCTCGTGGTGCCTCGAGGCGAACCAGGATCTCGACCTCGGGGCGGCGCTCTCCGCACACGTGTTCCACGACCCCAACGGCGGACTGGCCGAGGCCGTCTTGTCGCTCGGCGACGCACACCGCCTCGTGACGCCGCAGTTCCCGAACATGTCGACCCTCGTGATGAACCTCTACTACCCGCAGCTCCCGGTGGGCCGCGGGCTCACCAAGGGACTGGTCGCCGATGAGCTCGACGGCGTAGAGCAGTGTCTCGACGCGGCCCGTCACGCGGCGACTGCGTCACGACCCGACCGAGCCGACGGGGCGCTGCTGCGGGATGAGGTGGCGTTCGGCGCCGACCTGGTCGCCCTGCTGCTCGAGGACGCACGGGCGCGGTTCCGCGGCGATGGATTCCTCGACTCGGTCCCTGCGGACGTCCGCGCCGGGCTCGGTGCGGACCTCGACGCGCTGACGGGTCGCTACCGGGACTTGTGGCTCGCCAACAACCGCCCCGGCGGGCTCGACGACAGCGTGGGCTGGCTGGCCAACCTGCGGCAGGCCTACGCCACCGGCCGACCCGATCCCGAATGGGGTGGCATCCGGGTTCCCGCGAGGGACTAGGGAGCACCAGGTGGTCCGCCAAGCGGCCCGCGGCGCTCAGGCGGCTTTCTCGCCCTCCCCGTCGGCGTCTTCGTCGTCATCCGCCTCGTAGCAGTCCCACGAGCAGTACCCCGCGATCCGAGGAGACGCCGGGTGGAACCTGCAGCGGCGGCACAGCGTCTCCATCGTCTTCCTCGCTTTCTGGTTGGTCGTTTGGTTGATCGTCATCGTCGTTTCCGTTCCGTTTGCGGCCTCAGGGTCGCAGGTGAACTCGGGCACCACCTGCAGCGTCCCTGCGACCCGGCTGGGTATGTGGCCTGCCCGAATGCAAAAGAGCCGCCCCCCCTTTGGTAGGGAGGCGGCTCCTCAACACCAGGACGCTGTGTCGTCCTACTCGGGCGTTGAGGCCACCTCCCCGCAGCTCAGCTTGGGGATTCCGCAGATCTGTACCTCGGACATGGCAGCGCGCGATTGGCTGAGGGAGCTTCCCCCCTCACGACACGGGATGACCCAGCTGGTCGGTGTCTGCGTGCTCACGATGGGCCAAGTATACGGAACCCGCGCACCGCCCTTGAACGCGTGACGCACAATCTCCGGTCCATTCCCGAAGAGTTCATATCCGCGTCACCTGACCCTGCGCAGACGCCGACTCGACGCCAAGACGCTCTTCGAACGGCGACGTCAGGCGGGGGTGGTCGCGAGCCGCGCTCGCAACTCGTTCTTGACCACCTTGCCGGTCGGGTTACGCGGCAGGGCGTCGACGAAGAAGAACTGGCGCGGCACCTTGTAGTCGGCCAGGTGGTCGAGGCCGAACGCGCGCAGCTCGTCGGGCGTCGCCGCGGCGTCGGGATGGAGGACGACAAAGGCGACGACGTCCTCACCGAGCACCGAGTGGGGCGCCCCGACGACGGCGACCTCCATCACGGCGTCGTGCTGGACCAGGACGTGCTCGACGTCGGCGGCGTGCACGTTGTTGCCGCCGCGGATGATGACGTCCTTGGAACGCCCGACGATGTAGAGATAGCCGTCCGCATCGAGTTTGCCGAGGTCCCCCGTGATGAGCCAACCGTCGCGCCACGTCTCGGCGGTCGCCTCGGGGTCGTTGTAGTACTCGCGCGGGCGGCCGGGCACCTGGAGGCGGACTTCGCCAACGTCGTCGGCCGGCAGGGGCTCCCCGTCGTCGCCGACGATCTTCACCACGGCGGGGGGCGCGATCTGGCCGACGGACCCGGGACGCTTGACCGCTTCTCCCTGCGGCATGATGCAGTACGCGGTGCCGGCCTCCGTCATGCCGTAGTTGTTGGAGACGAGGGCGCCGGGCATCTTGGCCTGTAAGCGCTCGACCACGTACGGCGCGAGGGCGCGCTCCCGACCGAGCACAACTGGACCGAGGAGAGGTCCGCCTCGTCGAAACGCGGATGGTCGATCAGGAGGTGCGCCATCGCCGGGACGAGGAAGACCGACACCGGCCGCTCGTCTTCCACGACGCGCAGCCAACGCTCGGCCTCGAAGCGCGGCTGGTAGATGACCTGCAGGCCGAACTTCATCGGGGTGTACACCAGCGCGATGCCGGCGAAGGTGAAGAGCGGGCTCGCGTGGAGCCATCCGCCGCCGGTCCAGTTCGGCTCGATGGCGCCGACCATCGATCCGTTCGAGTGGCGCACGGCCACTCCCTTGGGCCGTCCGGTGGTACCCGAGGTGTAGAGGATGTCGGCCAGGTCGTCCTGCCCGCGGGGTGCCTGGAAGGAGGAACGCTCTCCGGTGACCGCGTCGTCCCATGCGAGGACCGGCACCGTCGCGGGTGTGGGCGCCGCCGTGCCGCCGTCCGCGCCGGCGTCGATCAGGAAGGCGAGGCCGACTCCCGACTCGAGGTCGGCGGCGACGAGGTCGCCGGCGGTGACCACGGCCGTGGCGCCTGAGTGGGCCAGGACGTGCGCCACCTCGGCCGGCGCGAGGCGCGGGTTCATCGGCACCGCGACGCCGCCGGCACGGTGGGCCGCCGAGTACGAGACCAGCCACCGCAGCGCGTGGTCGGGCTGGAGGTGGATGCCGACGCGACCGCCGGGCTCGAGGCCCGCATCGAGCAAGCGCCGGGCCAGCGCGTTGGCGGCACCGTCCCATTCAGTGAACGTCATCGTGCCGACGTCGACGACGCTGAACGCAGTCCGGTCACCGAACTCGGTGGCCATGCGGCCCAGATGCTCGTCCATCAACACGCTGCGGTCCCCCGGAAGGCTCGGTCCACGCCGGAGCGGAAAGTTGACGCCGGCGTCAGGTTCGTTGCAGCATGGCCGATGCGCCCCTGGTGGTCAATCCGGGCGGGCGCATCGAGCTTGCGGCCTGCGAGGCGCGCTCGCCGGCCCAACAAGGAAGAGAGAACGACTCGCCATGACCGAGGCCACCGACGCCGTCATCGTCGCCGCAACCCGCACTCCGATCGGGCGCTCCGGACGGAGTCTGGCCGGGCTCACCCTGCACGACATCGGCCTGCAGACGCTCTCGGCGGTGATCGCCGCGGCGGGCGTCGACACGGCCGACGTCGACGACCTCATCTTGGGCGAAGTGCTCCAAGGCGGTGGTGATACGGCGCGGTACCTGGCCAACGCGCTCGGCCTGCCGCCCGACACGCCAGGCGGCGCGGTACAGCGCCAGTGCGCCACCGGCATGATGGCGGTGCAGGACGCCGCGGCGCACATCCGCTCGGGCATGGCCGACGTCGTGATCGCCGGCGGGATCGAAACGATGACGCGTGGCCCCATGCTCTTCGAGAAGTCGCCTTTCCCCTTCGGCGGCGTGGAGCGGTGGATGCCGCCCAGCCATCCGAACACGCCCGACGTGCCGAACACGAACATGCTCGTCACGGTCGGTGAGAACACGGCCCGCGAGTGCGGCATCACCCGCGAAGAGTCCGACGAGTGGTCCTATTACTCGCACGTCAGGGCCGTGGAGGCGACCAAGGACGGCCGCTTCACGGACGAGATCGTCCCGGTCACCGTGCCGGCCGGCCGCGGCGAGACCGTGACGGTGAGCGTGGACGAGCACCCGCGGGCAGACACGACGCTCGAGAAGCTGGCGGCGTTGCCGGTGCTGTCCGGGCTGCCCGACGGCATCGTGACGGCGGGGAGCTCGTCGGGCATCGCCGACGGCGGCGCGGCCGTCGTCGTGACGGCGCGGGCGTACGCCGAGGCGCACGGGCTGGCGCCGCTGGCGACGGTGCGGTCGTGGAACAACGCGGGGATCGAGCCGGCGCGCACAGGACTGGGGCCGACGGTCTGCGTGCCGCGGGCCCTGGCGAAGGCGGGCCTCACTGAATCCGATGTCGACCTGGTCGAGATCAACGAGGCGTTCGCCACCATGGCCGTCGCCTGCTCGCGCAAGCTGGGCTTCCCCCACGACATCGTGAACGTCAACGGGGGCGCCGTCGGCCTCGGGCATCCGATCGCGGCCTCGGGCACCCGGATCCTGGTGACCCTCATCCACGAGCTGCGCCGGCGCGGCGGCGGCATCGGCGTCGGCACGCTTTGCGCCGGTGGCGGGATGGGCTCGGCCACCGTCGTGGAGGTCCACCCGGCGGCCTGAGGCCACCGAGCAGACGACAGGAGCTAGGAGCGCCGCAACTCGATCAGGTGCTGGTCGGGGTCGAAGACGTAGAGCGCGGGGGCCAGGCCCCGGGCGCCGAACTCGTTCCCCGGTCCCTGCATGTTCCCGACGGCGTGGAACGAGTCGCCGTAGGGGATGCCCGCCGCCGTGATGCGGGCAAAGGCCGCGTCGAACTCGTCCGGCGAGAGGGCGAAGGCCAGGTGGTGCCCGCCCTCGGTGCCCCACGGCGCGAGGAGGAGCAGCGTGTCTGCGCTGACGCGCACGAAGGTGAACGGACCGTCCTCACCGTCGGGCCCGAACCCGAGCACCTCGGTGTAGAAGCGAAGGCTCGTCGCGGCGTCCGCCACCGGGACAATGACGTGATCGAGGACGGCCATCGCCCGGTCCCTACTCCTTTTCCTCTCCCCCACCCTCGGACATGTGGTCCTTGATGGAGTTGACGACGCTCGGGTCGAGGAGGGTGGTGACGTCGCCGAGCGGGCGGTCGTCGGCGACGTCGCGCAGGAGGCGGCGCATGATCTTGCCGCTGCGCGTCTTGGGGAGCTCGGGCGTGAGCAGGATCTGGCGCGGCTTGGCGATCGGTCCGATCTCATGCGCCACGTGGTCGCGCAGGTCCTTGACCAAGGCCTCGCCGGCCGCGCCGTCGACGTCGCTCCCTCCCTTCACCGTGACGAAGGCGACGATGGCCTGGCCCGTCGTGGCGTCGTCGGCGCCGACGACGGCCGCCTCGGCCACGGCGGGGTGGCTGACCAGCGCGTGCTCGACCTCGGTGGTCGAGATCCGGTGCCCCGAGATGTTCATCACGTCGTCGACCCGGCCCAGCAGCCAGAGGTCGCCGTCCTGGTCACGCTTGGCACCGTCGCCGGCGAAGTACCGGCCCGGGAAGCGCGACCAGTACGTCTCCCGGTATCGCTCCTCGTCGCCGTAGATGCCACGCAGCATCCCGGGCCAGGGCTCGGTGAGGACGAGGTAGCCGCCCTCGTCGTTGTGGACCGAGCGCCCCTCGTTGTCGATGACGTCGACCCCGATGCCGGGAAGCGGCGTCATGGCCGCACCGGGCTTGGTGGCGGTGACGCCGGGCAGCGGCGTGATCATGATGCCGCCGGTCTCGGTCTGCCACCAGGTGTCGACGATCGGGCAGCGCCCACCGCCGATGTGCGTGCGGTACCAGATCCAGGCTTCGGGATTGATCGGCTCGCCCACCGAGCCCAAGAGGCGCAGGCTGCTCAGGTCGTGCTGGGCCGGCAGGTCCTCGCCCCACTTCATGAACGTGCGGATCGTGGTGGGCGCCGTGTAGAGGATGTTGACCTTGTACTTCTCGACGAGTTGCCACCAACGGTCACGGCCCGGTGTGTCGGGCGTGCCCTCGTACATGACCGACGTCGTCCCGTTGGCCAACGGCCCGTAGACGATGTAGCTGTGGCCGGTGACCCAGCCGATGTCGGCGGCGGTCCAGAAGACGTCGGTCTCGGGCTTGATGTCGAAGACGAGGCGATGCGTTGCCGAGACGTGGGTCAGATAGCCGCCGCTCGTGTGCAGGATGCCCTTGGGCTTCGCCGTCGTCCCGCTCGTGTACATGATGTAGAGCGGGTGCTCGGCGTCGAACGCCTCCGCCTCGTGTCGTTCGGCCTGACGCGGGACGATGTCGTGCCACCACACGTCGCGGGCGTCGTCCCACGCCACGTCCTGGCCGGTACGCCGGACGACGAGGACCTTGCGCACGTCGGGGCACCCCTCCAGCGCGTCGTCGACGGCGGGCTTGAGCGCGCTCGGGGCGCCGCGGCGGTACCCGCCGTCGGCCGTGATCACGAAGCGCGCCTCACAATCGAGGATGCGTCCGCGCAGGGCGTCGGACGAGAAGCCGCCGAAGACGACGGTGTGCGGCGCGCCGAGACGGGCGCAGGCCAACATCGCCACGACGGTCTCGGGGATCATCGGCATGTAGATGGCGACCTTGTCGCCGGTCCGCACGCCGAGCTCGACGAGCGCGTTGGCCGCCTGGCACACGGCAGTCCGGAGATCCGAGTACGTGATGGTGCGGGTGTCGCCCGGCTCGCCCTCCCAGTGGAAGGCGACGCGGTCGCCATTGCCGGTCTCGACGTGGCGATCCACGCAGTTGACCGACACGTTGAGCTTGCCCCCGACGAACCACTTGGCGAAGGGCACGTTCCACTGCAAGACCTCGGACCAGGGCTCGGACCAGGTGAGCCAGCGGGCCTGCGCCTCCCAGAAGCCGAGGCGGTCGGCGGCCGCCTCGGCGTAGATCACGGGCTGTGCATTCGCCGACTTGGCAAACGCTTCGGGCGGGGGAAAGGTCCTGGTCTCGTGCAGCAGGGCCGACAGCCCCTCCTCGTGCTCACTCATCGGCGTCGGCCTCCTCGTCGCGGGTCGAGACCCCATCCTGCCTGACCACGCCGCCGGCGCGTTCAGCCGTCTTCGCGCAACTCGAATCCCTCGAAGGAGAACGCCGGTGTCACCGTCGCCCCGACCAGGGTGTAGCGGCCGAGCGGACGGGCCCACTGCCAGACGCCAGGCTCGACGACCGCCTGGGGCCGCTGCCCCGCCGCGACGTCGGGCCCAAGGACGACCTCGTCGCGTGCGCCGTCCGGCCACTCGCGGCCGAGTGTCAGCGCGTCCCCTGCGTAGAAGTGCCACAACTCGGTGGCGTCGATGCGGTGCGGTGCCGATGCCTCACCCTCGAGGAGCAGGTAGTAGATGGCGCTCGCCACCGGCCGCTCTCCGGGTGCGGCCGGCGCCACCCAGGTCCGCCGGTACCACCCACCCTCGGGGTGGGGCTCGAGGCCGAGGGCGCCGATCAAGGACTCGCCAGGGCGCACTGCGTCAGTCTGGCCGCCGGTGTCCGCCGGTGGCGTCAGGCCAAGGAGGCGGCGACGGTCAGCAGGTGCTCCGATGCGCCACCGAAGAGCGCCCCGTCCGCGGTGGCCCGCTTCATGAAGAAGTGGCCATCGTGCTCCCACGTGAAGCCGATGCCGCCGAACGACTGCAACGATTCGCGGCACACCAGGTGCTGGCAGTCGTCGCTCGCCGCCTTGGCCATGGCGACGGCCGTGCCGCGCCCGGGGGTGTCCTCGTCGATCGCCGCCACCGCGAAGTAGCAGAGTGAGCGGGCGCGCTCGATCGACAGGAACATGTTGCTCATCTTGTGCTTCATCGCCTGGAAGGAACCGACCGGCACCCCGAATTGCTTCCGGTCCTTGACGTAGGCGAGGACCATCTGGAAGAGGGCGTCGCAGGCGCCGACGGTCTCGAGCGCCAGCGCCGCCGTGGCCTCTTCGACGGCGCGCCGGACAGCCGCGGTCGTCGCGGCGCTCCCCGGCTCGCCGAGCGCACGATCGTCGGGGACGACCACCTGCGTGAGCGTTGCCGTCGAGACGGGCCGGCTGGCGTCGAGCGAATGGACGACGCGGAGGCCCGCGTCTGCGGCGGGCACGACGAACGCGCCGACACCGTCGTCCGTACGGGCGATCACCGCGAGCTCGTCGACCCCGTGGCCGGTCATGACGCCGTGCTTCGTTCCATCGAGGACCCAGCCGCCCTCGACGCGTTCGGCACGCATCGTGACGTCGTCGAGCGTCCATCCGCGCGGGTGATCGGCGAGGGCGACCGCGCCGGTGCACGCGCCCGAGGCGACGTCGGACAAGAACCGCGCACGCTGCTCCGGCGTGCCAGCCTCACGCACCATCGGGGCGAACTGGCTGATCGTGGACAGGAGAGGCCCGGGGTCGATGCTGCGGCCCAACTCCTCGACCACGACGGCCATCTCGACGAAGCCGAGGCCGACTCCTCCGTACTCCTCGGGCACCGAGAGGGCGGGCCAGTCGAGGCCGACCATCGAGGCCCAGAGCTCCGTGGGTGCTTCACCCGACTCGACCTGGGCCCGCACGACCTGGAGCGAGCACTCCTTGTCGAGGAAATCACGAACCGAGGAGCGCAGTTCCTCTTGCTCGTTCGTGAACTCGAGGTCCACGCCGCTCCCTTCTCCGCGCCGCCGAGACGCGCCCCAGTGGTGGCCCAACCACCCGCTTGGTGCGGGGGCGGCTGGGAGTGTACCTGACGCCCCTGTCAGCCTTCGTGGTGTACTCTCACGCCGCACTGTTGCCTGGGAAGACAGTCATGGGTGCCCCTCGGGGGGGTCGCCGGTCCGAGCGCAAGCTCGGACCGGCGATGACGAGGGCCACTCGCCAACCTTGCTTTGCGCTCTTCGCGACAAGCGACGTTCGGTCACTCGCCTACACTCTTCGATGCGCCTCTAGCTCAACGGCAGAGCAACGGACTCTTAATCCGCAGGTTGGGGGTTCAAATCCCCCGGGGCGCACTCAGCGGGTTGACCCCTTAGGGCGAGCCAACACCCGACGCCGATCACAACCCACCGATGCTCGAGTCTGTCTTGTATGAGCGGGCGTCGGCTGAGCCCGAATCGGGCCGCTTGGGACATTTTGAACCCCGCAGTGGGCAGAGCGCCTAGGCAACCCCGTTCGAATCTTCGTCGTCGAACCGCGTCACGTTCTCGACAAGCGAAGAGTTGAGCATGGAGAGGGCTCTCCCCAGGTTGGCTCTCTCCGCGTCGCTCCAGCCGTCCACGAGCGCCTCCATCCGGCGCCGCCGTTCCCGTTCGACCCCGCGCATCGTCTTTCTGCCTTCGGATGTCACGACGATGGTCGTCGAACGACCATCGCTCGGGTCGGGGCGGCGCTCGACGAAGCCCGCTTTTTCGAGCGCCGTCACCTGGCGGGTGACCGTCGAAGCGTCAAGGTGCAGCGCACGAGCCAGCACGTTGGTGCTCACCGGGCCGACCTCTTCCAATGTCCGCAGAGCCAGGTAGCCGGCTCGATCGACGCGCCCGTAGAGCGAGCTTTGCCGCCCGAAGGTCTCGAGGTGTCTGACGAGTTTGAGCAGTTCCAACTCGATGGAGCCGATGACGTCGCGTGTGGTCGACGATCCCATGGCCGTATCGCACGCCCTTCTTCCCGGATACACTGTCTCGAAAGTACCTGCATTATACATCTATTTCGGAGAAAGGCAGGTCGGGTGGTCATCCTCTTGGCGCTCGGCGCGGCGCTGGCCAACGCCCTGACGAGCGTCTTTCAGCGCATGGGGGTGGAAGACGCCCCCGCCGATGCGACCTTGCGCCTCAGCCTGCTCACCCATGCCGTGCGGCGGGGAGTGTGGCTCCTCGGGTTCGCGCTGATGGTGGTCTCGTTCCTGCTCCAGGCCGTGGCGCTCCACTTGGGTCGACTCTCCGAGGTGCAACCCGTGCTCACGTCCGAACTCGTCTTCCTCGTCATCGTGCTGGCGATTTGGTTCGGGTTGCGGACCGGTCGGCGTGAATGGCTCGGGGCGCTCGCGGCCGCCGGAGGGCTGGCCGGCTTCCTGTTCTTCGCCCATCCCGAAGAAGGCAACCTGGCACCGCCCACGTGGGAGTGGCTGATCGCAGTGGGCGCGTGCAGCGGAGCCATCCTGGTGACCGTCCTGCTCGCGCTGCGCGGCCCGCGTTGGTGGCGCGCCGCCATGTTCGGGACCGCGGGAGCCATCAGCTTTGCGCTCACGGCCGCCTTCACGAAGGTCGTCTCCGGCGTGGCCGCCTCGGATTGGCCCTCGCTCTATCGGCACTGGCAAACGTACGGACTCATCATCTTCGGCGTGCTCGGGGTCTTCTTGGCCCAGAACGCCTTTCACGCCGGTCCCATCGTGGCGTCGCAATCCTCGCTCGTCCTCGCCGACCCGTTGGCCAGCATCCTGATCGGCGTCGGCCTCTTCGGCGACAACCTGCGGACCAGTGGCGCCTGGGGCCCGCTCGAGGCGCTGTCCCTCCTCATCATGTTCGCCGGAGCATTTTCGCTGGCCCACTCGCCGCTTATCAGCGGGATGAAGGGCGGCGACGAGCAACTCCACGAGATGCTCGCTCAGCGTTCTCGCGGGGCTTCTCCGGAGAACCTCTGTCCTCCGCCACTGGCGACGTCGTGAGCCTCGTCTAGGTCCCGAAGAGAGGAGTAACTCGTCATGTCCTCAGATCTGATGCATCAGGACAAGCCGGCAGCGCCGATGTCGACTCACTCGGACGCAAATGCCACTCCCGCGGCGCCGCGCCGGACCGGGAAACCTGTGGCAGCGATCCTCGCACCGCTCTTCGACTCGCTCTTCCCGACAGGGGTGCCCGTTCGTTTCGCATTCTGGGACGGCAGCACCTTGGGCCCCGAGAACGGCCCTGGGACGGTGGGGGTGCGCTCGAGCGACGCCATTCGACGACTTCTTTGGGCCCCGGGCGAACTGGGGCTGGCCCGCGCCTACGTCACGGGTGAACTGGAGTTGGACGGAGATCTCTTCGCAGTCTTGCGGGCGCTCCACCTGGCGGCGCCGACGGACCTGCGGTTGGGGGGTCGCTTCATCTTCCGGGTACTGCGCTCCGCGTCCGAGTTGGGGGTGCTCGGTCTTCCGCTGCCGCGCCCGTCCGAAGAAGCGTCTCCCCGAGGCAAGCGCCACTCCAAGACCCGCGACGCCCAGGTGATCAGTCATCACTACGACATCAGCAACGACTTCTATCGCTTGGTGCTCGGGCCGAGCATGACCTACTCGTGTGCTCGATTTGTGGACCCGGCGACTCGTCTGGACGAAGCCCAATCGGCCAAGCATGACCTGGTCTGCCGCAAGCTCGGGCTGCACGAGCGAGAAGGAGCCCTCCTGCTCGACGTGGGATGCGGGTGGGGCTCGCTGGCGATCCACGCGGCGAGCACCTACGGAGCCCAGGTAGTGGGGATCACGCTGAGCACCGAGCAAGCGGCTCTGGCCCGCCAACGTGTTGCGGCAGCCGGCCTCTCGGCCCAAGTGGACATCCGGGTCCAGGACTACCGCGACCTTCGCGGAGAGCGCTTCGACGTCATCTCGTCCATCGGCATGTTCGAGCACGTCGGGACGACCCGAATGGCCCGGTATTTCGAGTTGCTCTATGGGCTTCTCTCTGACTCCGGGCGTCTCTTGAACCACGCCATCTCGAGCGTCGGGGGATCGCACATCAGGCAAAGCTCGTTCATCGGTCGCTACGTCTTCCCCGACGGTGAGCTCATCGACGTGGGTCAAGTGGCTCTGGCGATGGAGGACGCTGGATTCGAGGTCCGAGACGTCGAGTCGCTGAGGGAGCACTACGCAAAGACACTGCACGCCTGGGTCGAGAATCTCGAGGCCAACTGGGACCAGGCCGTGGCCGAGGTCGGCGCCCCGCGCACCCGTATCTGGCGGCTCTACATGGCCGCGTCGGCCAACGGCTTCGACGACGGGGGCTTGTCCGTTCACCAAGTCCTCGGCGTAAAGCCGTCGGCAACGGGAGAGAGTCACATGCCCGCTACGAGATCCAGTTGGTGACTCTCAGGCCACGATTGCGGTCGCCGCGATCCAGGAGGCCGTGATGCCTCGAGGTCCGCTGGCCGGACGGTACGCCGCCGTTGCGGCCATGGTGATGTTCGCGCTGATCCCCTACCTGGCGTTGTCGGCTGCACTCGATCCTCTGACGCCGATCATCGCCAAGCAGCTCCACACGAGCTTGCAAACATTGAGCCTCGGCTCGGGCCTGGCGAACGCCGCCTACGCCGTGGGCACGGTCCTTGCGGTGCAACTCGCCCAGCACCTGCCGCAGCGCAGGGTGATGGTCGTCTACGCCCTGGTGCTGGTCATCGGATCGACCCTCACGGCATCCGCGCAAAACGCGGAAATGTTCATCGTGGGCCACGTGCTGCAAGGACTCTGTACCAGCCTGCTGCTGATCTCGGCCGTTCCGCCGCTCGCACTCGGGTATCCGCCAACCAAGCTCCGCGACACTGCGGTGATCATGAACATGTGCATCTTCGGCGCCGTCGCCCTCGGCCCGTTCATCGGCGGCTTGCAGGCCGAGGCGAATGCGTGGCGACCACTGTTCTGGATCGTCGCCGCGATCTCGGCGGGCGCGCTCGCACTCGCACTGCTGACGTTCGACGACGCGCCGCCGGCCAATCCCGATTCGCCCCGCGACCTCCCCGCGATCGCCCTGGCGGCCGTCGGCTGCGTGGCCGCCTTCTTCGGTGCCTCACAGCTCACGAGCCACCCCTTCTTGGACCCGTTGACGATCGTGCCGATGATCGGAGGACTCGCAACGATCCTCATCCTTGTCATTTACCAGTATCGGTCCAAGCGACCGCTACTGATGGTCCGATCAATGCTCACGAGCTCCATTCCCGTCGCGGGGATCGTGGTGGCGCTGTTCGCCGCAGCTTCGTCCGTCTCCGCGACGGCACTCACCGTCGGCGTCCTCACCGGTCATTACAGCCCGGTTCGCATCGGGGTGCTGTTCCTCCCCGAGGTCGCCGGTGCGATAATCACCGCCTTCGTGCTCGGCCGGGTCATCAGGCGGCGCTCGCTCCACTACATGCCCTTGGTCGGCATGATCGCGCTCGCGGCCGGCATCGCCGTCTTCCGCATTCAGGTGCCTCCGAGCCAGGTGCTGACGCTCATTGGTTCGGGGCTCACGGGAATCGGGCTGGGCGCCACGGTCGCACCCGCGCTCTTCGTCGCCGGCTTCTCACTCCCGTCGAACAACCTTCAACGTGTGTTCGCCATTGTGGAGCTCTTCCGGGCGGTAGCGGCATTCATGATCGCACCGATCTTCGTCTACTTCGCCTCGACGATCTCAGGCACCCTGGACGAAGGAACCAGCATCGTTCTGTGGATCGGCCTCGGGCTCGCCATCGCAGGCGCGGCCATCGGCGTCGCGATCTACGCCCTCAGCGGCGCCCGACCGCAGACGCCCGACCTCGACGAATTCTTGGACGGAACAGCTCCCGCTTGGTACTCTCCCCCGCTCTTGGCGAGAGTGCGTTCGCGCTCGCCCGTCACGACCCTCGACACCAGACATGCTGACTGAATGGTGACCTCGACCTCGACTCAGCTCCAGGCGGTGGCCCCGACCGGCCCGGTGCTCTTTGCCTACGACGGTTCGGAACTGGCGCAATTCGCCATCGAGCAGGCCGCTCGGGAGCTCGCGACGGGGCGAGATGCGCTCGTCCTCTGCGTGTGGCAGCCGGTCGACGTCGGGTTCGTGCCCGTCAGCGACCGCCACTTCGACGCCGACCAGGCCACGGAGGTGCGGGGCGCCGCCGAAGACACCGCCGCACACGGAGCGTCGCTCGCAAAGGCTGCGGGATTCCGGGCCCAGGGCATCGCGGTCGAGTCGGCTCCCACCTGGAAGGGGATCGTCGATACCGCCGAAGAGCGGCACGCAAGTCTGATCGTGGTCGGCTCCCATCGCCGAGGTGGTCTCATGGGACATCTCCACGGCAACATCGCTGCCGGCGTGATCGCACATGCGACGATCTCCGTGCTCGTCGTGCGTCCGCAACCCTGAACGGAGGGGCGCCCTCGGTATTGGATCTCCACCGCTGACGGCATAGACGTTGGATCCGGGGTCCCGCGCACTAGCTTTTCCCGTGGTGGTGGACTCGATCGATCCAGACTCTCCGAGCCGCATTGCCACGGAGAAGAAGCCTTCGTCCATAGAGCGCATTCAGCGCCTCGAAAGGATGGAGCAGGAGCGCCTCGAAGAGAAGGAACGTCGAGAACAACGACGGCGCGAGACGGTCGCCGGGGCGAAGCCTTCGGGTGGACGGCACGATCTCGTCGACCGGATCGAACAGGTCACGAAGTTCCCGATGTCCGTCCTCGGGGTGGTCTGGCTCGTCCTGGCCGTGGTCGTCCTCACGACCGACGTCAACAGCTCCGCCTCCACGGTCGCGGTCGCTCTTCTCTTCGCGCTGTGGGTCATCGTGTTGGTGGAGTACCTCGTACGCCTGGTCGTCACCCCAGACCGGCGCGGCTACGTGACACGGCGTTGGGTTGAGCCCGCCACCGTGGTGGTGCCCGCACTCCAGGGCTGGCACATCGTGGGCATCGAGAGGATGAGCCTCCTGGTGCGCGAGGGGCAATTGCGAGCGGGATACATCCTGCGCCACCACAGCCTCTTCCGGGTGCTCATCGCCGTCGTGGCCACCATCTTCCTCGGGGCGTGGCTCGTGCTCCTCTTCGAGGAGCACGCCAAGGGCAGCAACATCCACGACTACCCCGATGCGCTCTGGTGGGCCATCGTCACCGTCACCACCGTCGGGTACGGCGACCGGTTCCCCACCACCGAAGGCGGCCGCATCGTGGCCGTGGTCTTGATGCTCGTCGGCATTGGTCTCATAGGCACCCTCACCGCCACCGTCGCATCGGTGTTCATCAAGGAGCACACCGATGCGGCGAAGGAGGAGTACAAGAAGGGCCACGCCGACCTGGGTCAGCAGCTCTCGGTCATCACCCAACGACTTACCGAGGTCGAACACAGACTCGGCGGCGGCTCCACGCCGGGCGCGGGCGGGGATGCGCACGCGACGGGCGATGATGTAGCGGGCGATGGGGCGGGCCCGGCCTCAGGCTCGTCGTCGTGACGGCGGTGTCGCAGCTTTCGGACCACTGGTCCGATGTGAGAGATGGGGAGTGAAGGTATGAAACGGGCCCTTTTCGTCATGTCGTCGGTCGTCGTCGTCGGCTTCGCGATCGTCGTCATTGTGTTCTGGACGGATTCGGCGCACTGGTTCCTCCGTTACACGGGAGCGGACGCCGAGTCGGGAACGTGGTACGGGTTCTGGTCAGGATTCGGCGGTGCGATCCCTGACTTCTTGATCCTGGGCAGCATCATCACCGTCTACCGGCACCACAACTGCCACGTGAATGGGTGCTGGCGACTGGGGAGGGCGGTCGAAGGCACCCCGTACCTGGCGTGTCCTATGCATCACCCTGCGCACGAGGGCAACAAGCGATCCGTCTCCGAGGACGTCATCAGATTGGCTCACAAGGCCCATCTCGAGCATGAAGGCATCGTGACGCCGGCGACGCCGGCGACGCAGGCGGCTCCGGCCGCGTAACTGAGCGTCCCACATGCCCTCCGCCGGAGCGGACTGAGCAGAACTTCAGGCGGCGGACATCCAAGAAACGAGGACGGGGGCGCCCACGTGGGGTGCATCGAGCCGTTAGGCGTCCGCCCACGCCCAAAGGGCGGCGCCGAGCGGCCCGTCCAGGCGGCTGGCGATGGACTCGGCGCACTGCTCGGGCGACGATTGCGAGGTGTCCACTTCGAGGTCGTAGACGACGTCTGCGTGGACGTCGTGCTGCCAGCGCTCGACCGCGGCGATGAGGTCTTCGTCGGCCGACTCGACGTCCTGGCCCCACGTGGCGCCACGGCGCGCCCAGATGACTTCAAGCGGGCAGCGCACCCCGACGAGGAGCACGGGGAGGCCGACGAGGCGCTGTGCGGCGGCGCGCGCCACGTGCAGGGGCTCGCAGTACCCGTCGTGGATGCCCACGTCGAGCACGACATGCAGGCCGGCGCGGGAGTGGACGGCGGCCGAATCGAAGAGCGCGGTGTACAGCGCAGCCACTAAGGGCTCGAGATCGGGCCGCTCCCCGCCGGGCCGGAGACCGATGCCAGGCTGGAAGCGATCAGGGAGTGCGCGCTGCGACGCGTCGACGCCGAGGTTCACCCACACGTCGGGCCCCCGCACCTGCAGGGCCTGTGCCACCGAGGTCTTGCCCGAACGCGGAACGCCGTTGAGGATGACGATCGTTCCCGGTGCACGGTCCACCCTGCGAGTTTCGCGCGGCGCCCGCCGGCGCCGCCGTGTCAGCCCTGGCGCCTCGAGCTCGGGAAGTCGCGCAGGTGGTCGTACACCGTGATGAGGCGCGAGACGACCGGTGCCCGCTCCCACCAACGCGGGCCGTTGGGGTCCAGGTTGGTCGGCGCGTGTCGCCGAATATGGTCCGCGCTCTTCAGGTCGACGTCCCGGTCGGCCTGCCCGAGTGCCCCCCTCAGGGCTGGAAGCAACTCGTCCAGCTGCCATTCGATCTCGGTGCCGACGACCTGGATGAGCGCGTCTATCTCTGAGTCGAAGTCCTGCCCTGTCCTCAGGTTGATGCCCTGCACGCCGCGCGACATCTTCTCCACGCGGTCGATGTGAGAACGGCGTTCCGCCGTGGCGTCATCGATCCTCTCGGAGAAGACGCGCAGCTCGGGGTCCGACGCCGCCACCTTGGATAACTCGACCAAGGTCGCCTCCCTCGTCGCAACGTGTCGCACGATCTCCTTGGCGACATCACCGTACTTGGCCCTGTCCTCGACGGACGGGCCACGGTGCTGGCGAAGCTCACCGAAGAGGTCACGCAACTCGATGTCCTCGACCTCGAGCAGCTCGATGGCGTCGGAGGCCTCGCGGGTGGTCGTGCTCATTTTGCGCCCCCTCAGATGCCGGACTCGACCGGTCCGGTGGCGGTCTGCCCGGCCGCGGGCTCGGTGACGACGGCCGTGGCCTTGGGCTGGTGCCGCGACGCCCAGCCGTCGACGAACGCACCGCACACGACGAGCACGAGGCCCACGCCGATGCTGTAGCCGACCTCATAGGCGAGGAGGCGCAGGTGCGACGACGCCGCGAAGTACGTCCCGCTGTTCGAGAGCACAGGCCAGGCCAGCGGGCCGATGGCGAACCACGCCCCGCACACCATGAGGAGCGTCCCGGCCGTCGCCAGGCTGAGCCGGCCCTTCCCCACGACGATGCCGCGCGACTCGGCGATCACGAAGAGACCGAGCAGCACGCCGAGGGCTCCGGGCGCCACCGCCAGCACGGCGTGCGCCAGGTTCCAGTGCCACGATCCGGAGCCGTCGCCGCTGAAATTGAAGAGCGGGCCGACGAAGGGGACGATGCCGCCCCAGGCGGACACGAGGACCGCCACGACCCCGGCGGTACCCAGCCCGATACGACCCAGTCGCACGCGCGGCTTCGCGGCGTGGCGTTGCACTTCGGAGTGCTCAACACGTTCGTTGCCCGTAAGAGTGCCCGTGGTCATCGCGGCCGACCTCCTTCTCGCCCATCGCTCCCTCCGGCGCGTCGGGCGTACACCCATAGAGATACCCATACCGAGTTGCAGAAAACGGCGGTCACGCAGTTCTGGGAATGCCCGGTGCAGCGCTCGGCGGCACACGGTCGTCGCGGGGCGAGCCGCCAGCGCCGGGGACGAGGCGCGCGTCATGCGAGTCTTCGTCGTCAACGCCTTCGGTGCGGTCGACGTGATCGTCGTCGAACCCGACACCGACGTATTGCTCAGGGCGTCGTTTGCTCTCCAACACCAGTGCGGACAGCACTTCGCGATCGGCCGGTGTGAGCGGCGGCTGCACGATGCCGCGCGGCCAGAGGTGGCGCGCCTTCACCACGTTGATCTCGGCGGCGTAGACGGTCACCTCGGCGGACAGGTACAGGAACGCCAGCAGTCCCAGCACCAGGGCGAAGTTCCCGTACAGGCGGCTCGCGTGCTGCAGTGAGTGCGCGACCAGGAGCCCGCCCCCGTACTGGAGCACGGTCCATCCGACTCCCCCGACGAGCGCGCCGGGCCACAGGTCGCGGGACGCGATCTGGCGCGGCGTGAGCACCCGGAACGCGACACCGAAGAGGACGACGTTCAGGAGCAGCGAGAGGATCGCCGCGCCCATGGCGGCCCAGGCGCCGTGGTGTCCGATGGTCGCAAGCCCGGCCAACAGCGTCGTCGCCAAGAGGAAGATGCCGAGCACGACGGTCATACACGCCGTGCGCCCGAGACGCGCCCAGAAGTTCGGGCGAATGGAACCGGGGACGTTCCAGATCTCCGCCTGGGCGTGTTGCGCGGTCTGCAGCGCGCCCTGCGATCCCCAGACCACACCGAGGAGGCCGACGACGAGCGCCACGGTGCTGCGGTCGTGCAGGGCGTGGATGTTGGAACTCAGCTTGGTGCCGACGATCGGGAACTGTCGAGAACGCGGACGCCTCGATCCGGTGCGCCAGGGAGTGCGGGCCGCCTCCGACAAAGCCCAGCACCGTGACGAGGAGCAACAGCAGCGGAAAGATCGAAAGGAAGCCGTAGAACGCCAACATGGCGCAGAGCAGCCCGCCCCGGTCGTCGCCGAACTTCTTGGCCACCGCCACCGGGAAAGCGAGAGGCGGGCGGCGGCGCTGGGCCTGGTCGGCCCGGCGAACCACCCGCTCGAACACGTTCACGGTGCCCTCTGGCGTCTGGGGTCCTGGCGGCTTCTCGTCGGCATCGTAGGAGGCTCATACCCATTGCGGCCCGGCTCGACGCACAAACTTCCTGGCTACGGTGGGATCTTGTGACACCAGCGGCCAAACGCCCGACCAAGGCGAGCGTCACGAAGACTTCGAAGGCCACGAAGACTTCGAAGGCCACCAAGGCCACGAAGACTTCGAAGGCCTCCAAGGCTACGAAGGCCTCCAAAACACCGAAACCGTCGAAGGCGGCCGCAAAGGCGTCGCCGCGGCTCGAGACGTACCGGGCGAAGCGTGACCCCGCCAAGACGCCCGAGCCGATGGGCGGAGACGCAAGCTCGCAAAACTCCGGGCAGAGGTTCGTGATCCAGGAGCACCACGCGCGCAGCTTGCACTGGGACCTTCGACTCGAGCACGACGGCGTCTTCGTCTCGTGGGCGCTGCCGAAGGGGCTGCCCGAATCGCCCAAGGAGAACCATCTCGCCGTGCACACAGAGGACCACCCACTCGAATACGGGGCCTTCCACGGGGAGATCCCGAAGGGCGAGTACGGCGCCGGCGAGGTGACGATCTGGGACAGCGGCCGTTACGACACCGAGAAGTGGACCGATACCGAGGTGAAGTTCGTGCTGCACGGTAAGCGCGCGTCGGGCGATTTCGTCCTCTTCCAGACGAAGGACAAGAATTGGATGATCCACCGGCACGGGCCGTCCACCCGCGCAGATCCCCTGCCCACCTCGGTCTCGCCGATGCTGGCGGTGCCGGGAGAGCTCCCTGCCGACGACGCGCAGTGGGCCTTTGAGATCAAGTGGGACGGTGTCCGCACGATCCTCTTCGTCGAGGGCGGACGTGTGCGGGCTCAAAGCCGAAACGATCTCGACGTGACCGTGGCGTTTCCCGAGCTCGCCGACGTGGGCAAGTTCCTCGGCATGACGACGTGCATCCTCGACGGCGAGGTGATCGCGCTGGGCGAGGATGGACGGCCGAGCTTCGCCCGGCTGCAGCGTCGCATGCACGTGGCGAACCATCGTGAGGCGCTTCGCCGCGCCGCGGTCGACCCCGTCAGCTTCGTCGTGTTCGACCTCCTCTATCTCGAGGGTCACGTCCTGTTCGACGAGTCCTACGACGAGCGACGCGCCCGGCTCAAGTCGCTGCATCTCTCGGGCGACACGTTCACGACGACCGAGTCGTTTCGCGACGTCACGGGGCGCGAGATCCTCGACGCCGCCACGTCGAACGGCCTGGAGGGAGTCGTCGCCAAGCGACGCGCCTCGCCGTACCGTCCCGGACGGCGGAGTCCCGATTGGGTCAAGGTCAAGTCATTCCGCACGCAGGAGGCCGTCATCGGGGGATGGACCGAGGGCCGTGGCGAGCGAGACGGGAGCCTGGGCGCGCTCTTGCTCGGTGTGCCCGGGCCGGACGGTCTGCGCTACGTCGGGAAGGTGGGGACCGGTTTCAGCGAGCGCGCACGCGATGACCTGCTGAAGGATTTCCGCTCTCTCGAAACGACGAAGAGCCCGTTCAATGCCGCCCTGCCGGCGCGGGAGACGGCGAACGCGCACTTCGTGCAACCCGCCCTCGTCGGAGAGGTGGCCTACGGGGAGTGGACGCCGGCCGGACGGCTGCGCCATCCGACCTGGCGCGGCCTGCGCCCCGACAAGAAGCCCGACCAGGTGGTGGTGGAATGAGCCCGACGAGCAAATCGACCAGGACCACCATCGGCGGGCGGGAGCTGTCCGTCTCCAACCTGGACAAGGAGTTCTACCCAGAGAACGGCTTCACCAAGGGACAGCTCATCGACTACTACGTCCGCATCGCCGAGGTGATGCTCCCGCACATCCGCGAACGTCCGCTCACCATGCGCCGCTATCCCAACGGAGTCGAAGGGAAGTCGTTCTTCGAGAAGCACATCCCGTCGCACGCTCCGGATTGGGTGTCGTCGGTGCCGGTGCCCACGGCCGACGGCCACGAGGACATCGTGTACGCGATGGCGAACGACGTGGCGACGTTGGCGTGGGCGGCGAACCTGGGCAACATCGAGTTCCACGTGCCGTTGTGGCACGTGGGCCGGCGCCGCAAGCTGCCGGCGAACCCGGACTTCATGGTCTTCGACCTCGATCCCGGCGAAGGCACCTCGATCGTCGAGTGCTGCGTCGTCGCCGGGTTCATCACCGAGGAGCTCGAGAAGGACGGGGTGGAGGCGTTCGCCAAGACCAGCGGCTCCAAGGGCCTGCAGCTGTACGCGCCGGCCGGCTCGAAGAGCACGTGGGAGGGGGTGCGGGACCGCGCCTACGGCATCGCCCAGAAGCTCGAGACGGACCATCGCGACCTCGTCGTCTCGAACATGCGCCGGTCCCTGCGAGAGGGACGAGTCCTGATCGACTGGAGCCAGAACCACCCGGCGAAGACCACGGTCGCGGTGTATTCGGTGCGCGCCAGGACGCGCCCGACCGTCTCGACACCTGTGACGGCAGAAGAGGTACGCCGCTGTGCGAAGCAGAAGAAGGCGGCGTTACTCGTGTTCGAGACCTCGGACGTCCTGGCGCGCGTCGAGCAGCACGGGGATCTCTTCGCCCCGCTCGGCCTCGCCTGACGCGGGCCGCCCGCGATTCCGCAACGTCGATGCCGGTTGCCGGCGGGCGCTTCGGGGTACGCGCGACAAGGACCGCATTCGCGCTGAGGAGGATCGAGATGCCGCAACAAGAGTGGAGCCAGAAGCGGGAACGCCAGTACGAGCACATCAAGGAAGGCCTGCTCGAGAGGGGCGACGCCGAGCCACTGGCCGAGGAGATCGCCGCTCGCACCGTCAACAAGGGCCGCGCCCGCGCCGGTGAGAGCAGGACCGCCAGCAGGACGTCGACGGACGACATCTCGTCGGAGCGTCGCGGTGGCCTGCACTCACACCGGGGACCAGGAGGTCGGACGCGGGACCAGCTCTACGAAGAGGCCCGCCGCAAGGGGATCGAAGGCCGCTCCAAGATGAGCAAGGCGCAGCTCGAGCGGGCGCTCAGCCGCTGAGGCGCTCAGGCAGCGGTGCGTTGGAGTCGCTCGACGACCTCGTCGACCACCTCGGAGGTCGACGCCTCGCCCCCGAGGTCGAACGTGCGCACCCCGTCGGCCGCCGCGCCGAGGGTGGCGCGCCGGATGGCGGCCGCCCTCTCCGAGACGACGGCGTCGCCGTGGGCGGCGTGGTCCAGCACCGCCGCACACGCGAGCAACATGGCCATCGGGTTCGCCACGTTCTTGCCCATCAACGAGGGCGCCGTGCCGTGAGGGGCCTCGGCCATCGCCACCTGTGGGCGGAGCTCGTCGTCGAGGGCGAGCAGCACCGACTCGGCGCCGGCGATCGAGCCGAAGAGGGCGAGCACCAGATCGGAGAGGCAGTCGCCGTCACGGTTGAGCGCGGGCACGACCAGCGGGTTGGCACTGGACTCGGTGATCAGCCCGGCGTAGGCGGCGTCAATGAGCACCGGCCGGTAGACGACATCGGGATGACGCGCCGACGCCGCGTCCATCTCCTCTTTCAGCATCCCCTCGTAGACGGTCGAGACGGTCCACTTCGGTCCCCCGTAGACACAGGCGCCCATCTCCGCGGCCTGCCGGAACGCGTACTCGGCGACCGAGCGGCAGACGGAGCGATCGATCCGCTCGGTCCGCCAGGCCTGCTCCTCCCACGACCCAGTCGCTCCGCTGCGGCCCTCGTCGGCTCCGTAGGCGTCCCCGACGGCCATGCGCACCACGACGATGGGGTGGACGACGTGGGCCGGCGGCGCAACGCCGGGGATCCGCCGTCCGGTCCGGACGATGACCGAACCGCCGATGCCCTCGCGCAGGATGCGGTTCGGGCTCCCCACGTCACCGGTGATCTCGGGGGTGACCGTGGCCGCCTTCAGCCCCAGGCCGGTCTCTCTCATGGCGGCTGCGGCGTCGCGGACGACGTCGTTCGCCGTGGCCCTGCGATTCTCCAACGAGAGGTCGAAATGCACCTGCTCGAGGTCGAACCCGATGACGTCGGGCGCCAGGACGCGCAGCGCCTCGACGAGGAGCTCCTGGCCCGTCTCGTCCCCGTCACACACCACGAGTTGTTGGACGGCCGGCACGCGGCCAGGGTCGCACGAAAACGCTCGGCGTCGCCAGCGCCGCTCCTGACACGCCACTTCAGCGGAGGCGCTTGCGCTCGCCGCCCGGACGCGAATACTTGGGTACGGATCGGGGAAGAGAAGAATCGAGCCGGAGGAGTGACATGTCGGATGGGACGGCGGTCGACCCGCCCCGCGGAACGCCCAGCCGGCGGGCGCTGGGAGCCATGGAGATCGCCGTGCGGCGCGCCCGCGAGCGGTCACCAGGTACCGCCCCGCCGCCCACGCCGACGAGTGGGGCCGAGCCACCGGTGACACCGCCGCCGCCTGCCGCGTCTCCCCCACCGCGAGCGAGCACGTGGGAGCCCGGTCCGTCCACCGAATGGGTCGGGCCACCGACGCAGTGGGAGCCCGGCCCGGGCGAGTCCGACCCCGCGAGGCAGCGGGAGCGCTGGCTCGTCATCTCGGTGGTGGTGGTCGCCGCGCTCGTCGTCGCGGCGGGGATCGCGTTGGCCGTCTCGCTCGGCAACAGCGGGCCTCAGGTCGCGGTGCCGCCGCCGACCACCGCGTCCACGACCCCCACGACGCAAGGCGGCACGCACCACACCACGGCGCTGAAACACCCCGGGCACCGAGGCGGTTCGGGCTCGGGCGCCACGTCGACGACGCCGCCGGCCGTCGCCGGTGGCCCGCCGGTGATCTCGTCGATCAGCCCGTCGTCGGGCGCCGCGGGCCAGGGCCTCCAGATCGCCGGGGCGAACTTCCTCAGCTCGAACGGACAGATCACCGCGACCTTCAACGGGCAGGTAGCGCCGACGAGCTGTCCGGCCCAGAACACGTGCACCGTGACGGTGCCGCCGAGCACCGGCGCGACGACCGCCCAGATCACGATCACGACGGCGAGCGGGACGTCGAACGCCGTGACCTTCAACTACTCCTAGGCCGCTCCGCCTCATCGTCGTCGGGCCAGAGCGACTCGGGCTCCTGGCCCTTCGTCTCGGGCAACAGCCAGAAGAGCGCCGCCGCCGCAGCCGCGGGAAGGAAGGTCAGCTCCGCCGCGGCGGCGAACCGGTTGCCGACGTCGGCCACCGTACCGAACGCCACCAGTCCGATCACCGCGCCGAGGACGCCCGCCGTGACCCACCAACCCGTCACCGACGCCCGCACCGACGTCGGAAACAACTCGGTGAGGAGGGAGCCGACCGCCGGCGCGAGAAGACCGCCGGACAGCACGCCGAGGACGTAGCCGAGGACGTACGCCGTATCGGAACCGGTATAGGCGAACGCTCCTGTGCACGCGATGGCGACGAGGGCGACGGTGCCGGTGAGTCGGCGGCCGACGCGGTCCGCCAACCATCTCCCGGCCAACAACCCGAGCAGGCCGGACAACCCCGAGGCCGCCACCGTCGCCGCCGTGACCCACCCCTGCAGATGCAGGACGTCTTGCGCGTAGAGGAACGCGAAGCTGTTGGCGGGACCGGTGACGACCGAGATTGCGAACCCGATCACGGCCAAGACGATCACGCGGCCGCGGAAACGGGCCCCGACCGCTCCCCACACCGGCGTCGGATGATCCGCCGCCGCCTCCGCCACCATGAACCGGCTGGGCTCTTCGACCCAACGACGTACGGCGTAGACGCCGACGAGGGGCACGATGGCGAGCGCGAAGATCCCGCGGAACCCGAGCGTCGACGACGCCAGGCTGTGCACGATCGCGGAGAGCCCGGCCCCCGTCCCGTAGCCCGCCGCCACGAACGCCACGGCCGACGAGCGATCCTTCGAGCCCGTCTCCTCGGCGGACATCACTCCCGCCAGCGCGTTCGTCGCACTGAGGAGCGGGCGCCCGAAGGCGAAGATCACGACGAACCACCAATAGCCCGGGCTCGCCGCAGCCACCACGGTCAGCCCCAATCCGACGATCGTCACGCCCAGGATGACCCGGCGCCGGCCGAGGCGGTCCGCGACCCCGATCAGCGGCAGGCTGCCGAGCGACGCCAACCGGATGATGGCCAGACCGATCCCGAGGCTCGTCCCGGACAGGCCGACCTTGTCCGCGATCGAGCCTCCCGGCGCGACGTGACCGAGCTGCTTGGAGACGTCGCCCAGCGCGGCGACGGCGCCGTATTGCCCGAACCCCGACGCGAGCGCGATGAACGCGATGGCGATGATGGCCGGGTCCGACCACCGCCGCAGCTCCAGGCCGCCGCCCGTGACCTCGCTGGACTCGTCGGGCAGCAGCGAAGGCACTACGAGTGCTCCGACACGAGCTTGTCGACGAACCAGTCGCGGGCGGCCCCTGCCACCGACTCGAGCGCTCCCGGCTCCTCGAACAGATGGGTCGCACCCGGGACGACGGTGAGGTGGCTCTCACACGTGAGCTCGGCCTGGGCCGTGCGGTTGAGATCGAGGACCGCCTCGTCGCGTTCGCCGACAATGAGCAGTGTGGGCGCCGCCACGGCTGCGAGGGCGGGTCCGGTCAGATCGGGCCGTCCGCCGCGCGACACCACGGCAGCGACACGCGAGCCCGGTTGCGCCGCCGCCCGGAGGGCCGCGGCCGCGCCGGTGCTCGCCCCGAAATAGCCCACTGGCGCGTCGGACAAGTCGGATCGATCGGCGACCCACCGGGTGGCGTCCCCGAGGCGGCTCGCCAGCAAGCCGATGTCGAAGGCGGCCGCCTTGTCCCTCGCCTCCTCCGGCGACAGCAGGTCGAGGAGCAAGGTCGCCAGGCCCGACCCGTGCAAGGACGCAGCCACGAAGCGATTGCGCGGGCTGTGCCGGCTGCTCCCGCTCCCGTGGGCAAAGAGCACCGTGCCCGTCGGATCCTCGGGCACCGCCAGCCATCCCACCAGAGCGCTCGCGCCGCAGGGGATCACTACATCGTCCTCTCGAACGAGGCGAGGCCCGGCGTCGGCGTCGTGGTGGCCGTCGGTAGGTGCGTGGCGGTCCGACGAGGCGCGGCAAAGCAGGTCGACGACCACGTCGTCCGACGTGGGCGAAAAGTCGCGGTACCACTCCCCGACCGCGAAGAAGGGATCCGGTGCGGCCAGGCAGACAGAGCTCGTCACACGCACGACGCAGCTCCAGGGCGGCGGTCCGCGACGCCACGGGCACCGCCAGCACGATCCTTGCCGCGCCGAGTGCCCGTGCTACCTGGCAGGCGGCACGGGCCGTCGAGCCGGTGGCCACACCGTCGTCCACCACGATGACGCAGCGGCCCCTGACGTCGAGCCGCCTCCGCCCGCGCCGGTACCGATCGTGGCGCGCCGGTCGAGCTCGGGCCGCTCCCGGCGCTCCGCCGCGTCGACGTCCGCCGCGCCGAGGCCGGCGGGCCGCAGGACGTCATCGTTCTCGACCCGGACGCCTCCCTCCCCGATGGCGCCCATGGCCAACTCGGGCTGGAACGGGACCCCGAGCTTGCGGACGACGAGGACGTCGAGGGGAGCGTCGAGGGCCCGTGCGACCTCGAACGCGACGGGGACGCCACCACGCGGGAGTCCGAGAACGGCCAAGGGCAGGCCGCCGAAGTCGGACGTTCGTGCGACCTCGGCCAGGTGACGACCGGCATCAACCCGATCGCGGAACCTCATGACCACCTCCTCGGCGTCACCTGCAGTGTTGCCCTTACCCAGTTCCGCCGCCAGCACCGGCCGCATGTCAGGCCCGTCGGGGTCAGCCCACGGGCACCTCCGTGCTCAGGAGGCCCACCACGCCGGCCGCCGCGCACTCAAACGGCGCCCAAGGGGCGCGACCGCAGGTCCCGGTGCGATGATGAGCCGAGAGGGACGAGCGAGAAAGCGGACGGAAGAAATGGAAACGGGAGAGGGACGCCTGAACAGCCACCAACGGGACACGCTGGCCAGTCATCTTCCGGCATCCTTTGAGCCACAACCTCGAGTGGCACGACGTGGTGTCGCTGCTCGAGGCGCTGGGCGAGGTCCAAGAGACGCACAAGGGGCACCTCGTCGTGAGGATCGAGGGCGAGACGGAGACCTTCGAGCCGCGGGCGGGCCACAAGGACGTGGGCCCCGACGACGTGTCGCTGCTGCGCAAGTTCCTGAAGAGGGCGGGGTACAGCCCCGAGGGTGCCGAGGCGTAGCGGGTCGGACGGCGCGCTCGCGTCGTGACCGAGGACCTCGTTCTCGCCGCCGACATCGGCGGCACCCACATGCGCGCCGCGGTCGTCGACCGGGCCGGCACCGTCGTGCACCGCAGGTCCGCGCCGACCCCGACGTGGTCCGAGGCGCCGGCTGCCCTGATCGAGCTGATCCGTTCGGTCCGTACGCTCGATGCGGCACACGCCGTGTCGCACGCGGTGGTCGGTCTCCCCGGGGACGTGGACTATCGCACGGGCAGGCTCCTGTGGGCTCCGAACCTGCCCGAGAGCTGGCCCGAGCTCCTCTCGGCGGACCAGCTCTCCACACAGCTCGGCCTGCGCACCCACATCGCGAACGACGCCGACCTCGCCGTCCTGGGCGAGGCGATCGTCGGGGCCGGGCGCGGCGCGGCGGACCAGGCGTACCTCACGATCTCGACGGGGATCGGCGCCGGCGTCGTCCTGCGCGGCGAGCTCGTCCACGGGACGAGATCTCTGGCCGAGGTCGGCCACACGATCATCGACTGGCACGCGTGGCGCCGAGGAGAGCCGTCCACGCTCGAGGAGCTGGCGTCGGGCAGCGGCATCGCCCGCCTGGCTCGCCAGGCCGGGCTCGGCGACCTCGACGCGGTCGGAGTCGAGGCGGCGGCCGACGCGGGCGACAAGCGAGCGACGGACATCTGGCGCGGTGCGATCGCCGCGGGCGCGGCGGGCGTCGTCAACGTCGTCATGGCCTTCTCGCCCAGCCTCGTCGTCATCGGTGGTGGTCTCGGGCTGAGCGCGGCGTTCTTCACGCCCATGCGCCAGCGCGTGCTTGGACCACCCCTGGCACTTCCCCGACGACTTCGACATCGTCGCGTCGGCGTTGCGCGATGACGCCGGCCTGTGTGGCGCGGCGCACTGGGAATCGAGGTCCGGCGTCCGTCGATAGAACCGGCTCCTTGTGCGCAAGTTCACAAAATCGAACCCCCAAACTCCAAGCAAGGAGGCGGAATTCGTGGGAGATTTTCTTGAAGCTGCAACGAAACCGCAATCGAAGGTTCCAAATGCGGGTAGAACGCAGTCACGGGGGCCTCGCCCAAGGGGACGGGCCGGAAAAACAAAGGAGACAATGTGCGTTTCAGCAGGGCAGGCATGCTCGGGGGGCTTTCCCTCGTTTTGTCGGCGACGCTGGTCGGTGGAGTGATCGGGACGGCTTCGGCCTCCGAGCGCGCCAGTGGGCCGTCCGGCATCACCGTCACTTCCTTCAAGAACAACTTCGCGATCATGTCGGAGTTCCAATCGCTCGCGAAGGCCGGACACGGCAAGGTCGCGGCGATCCTGCCGGACACGGTGAGCTCGACGCGCTACGTCGAGTTCGACCAGCCGGACATCACCAAGGCCCTGCAGAAGGCCGGCCTGAGCTCGTCGCAGTACGTCGTGCAGAATGCGCTCGGCAGTGACGCGACGCAGCTGACCGATGCGCAGACCGACATCTCCAACGGCGCGACCGTGCTCCTCGTCGACCCGCTCGACTCAGGCGTCGGCGCGCAGATCGAGAGCTACGCCAAGTCGCGTGGCGTCAAGGTCATCGACTACGACCGCCTCACGCTCGGCGGGAGCCGCGCCTATTACGTCAGCTTCAACAACGTGAAGGTCGGCAAGCTGATCGGCCAGGGCCTCGTGAGCTGCGAGACCGCCTGGCACGTCAAGAAGCCGCAGGTCGTGGTCATGCACGGTGCCGTCACGGACAACAACGCGACGCTCTTCGCTCAGGGCTACGACAGCGTGATCAACCCGTACTTCAAGTCCGGGAAGTGGACGGCCGTGGCACACACAGCCGGCACCTGGGACCCGCCGACCGCTGAGACGGAGTTTCAGGCCGTCTACACGGCCCACCCGAGCGTGAACTCGATCCTGATCCCGAACGACGAGACCGGTGCACCGATCATCACGTACCTGCAGTCGCTCCACATCAAGCCGAAGACCTTCCCGACCACAGGGCAGGACGCCACGCTGACGGGGCTGCAGAACGTCCTCTCGGGCTACCAGTGCGGCACGGCCTACAAGCCGATCTACCTCGAGGCGCAGTCCGCCGTTGCGCTGGCGCTCTACCTGCGTGCCGGCGTCAAGCCGCCTTCGTCGCTGGTGAACGGGACGACGAAGGACACGACGTCGGGCGCCAGCGTCCCGTCGATCCTCGCGGTGCCCGAGTGGGTCACGACGGCGAACATGAAGAGCACGATCGTCAAGGACAGCTTCGTCCCGACGTCGCAGCTGTGCGCCGGCCAGTACGCCAGCGACTGCACGGCAGCCGGCATCACGCCGTAGCAAAGCGTTGGACGGACCGGCCTCTCTCGGTAGTGTCGGTCCGACAAGAGCGAGCTCAGCCCGACCTCCCGCTCCGGTTCGTCCGGGGCGGGAGGTCGGACACTGGGCCAGCTGACCGATCCAGCCGACGGTGACGGGGGGTGCCAACATGACCGACGGGACGCCGCTGCTGGAGCTGCGGAACGTCAGCAAGGCGTTCGGCGCGGTGCAGGCGCTGAACGGGGTGAACCTCAAGATTCCCGACGGCAAGGTCACCGCGCTGGTCGGGGACAACGGTGCCGGCAAGTCCGTGACGATCAAGACGATCTCTGGCCTGTGGCAGCCGTCGGCGGGAGAGATCCTGTGGAACGGGTCGCCCGTGCACATCCACTCCCCCAACGACGCCGAGGCGCTCGGCATCGTGACGATCTACCAAGACCTTGCCTTGTGCGACAACCTCGACATCGTGCAGAACATGTTCTTGGGGCACGAGAAGCTGCGCCTCGGCCTGCTCGACGAAGCGAGCATGGAGCTCGAAGCGCGGAAGATCCTCGCCGACCTGCACGTGACGACGGTCCGGTCGATCCGTCAGCCCGTCGCCTCGCTGTCGGGCGGCCAGCGCCAGTCGGTGGCCGTGGCGAAGGCCGTCATGTCGGCCGCCAAGCTCGTGATCATGGACGAGCCCACCGCCGCCCTGGGTGTTGCGCAGACACGGATGGTCCTCGACCTGATCAAGCGCCTCTCCAGCCAGGGCACGACCGTCATGGTCGTCTCGCACAACCTCCCCGACGTCTTCGCCGTGGCCGACCAGATCTCGATCCTCTATCTCGGACGCCGCGTGGCGGAGGGACCCGCGTCCGAGTTCGACCCCCAGGTGGTAGTCGACTACATGACGACCGGGGAGTCCTCGCGCGGCGGCCGCGGGGTGAGCGACCGATGACCGACACCATCGACGAACCCACGGCGTCCGGCCAGAGCCCCCAAGCGGGCGGCGAGGCCGGCCGCGGCGAGCCGAGCGCACTCGACCACGAGCAGTTGGTCGCCCTGGCGCCCGACGTGCTCGCCGATTCGCTGGGCGACTACTTCAAGGCCTGGTGGAAGCGGATCCGGGGCGGTGACAGCGGCGCGCTGCCCATCATCATCGGCCTCATCGTCATCTGCATCTTCTTCGAGGTGCAGTCCAGTTCCTTCCTCACGGCGACCAACATCGTCAACCTCTTCGTGCAGGCGGCCTTCATCGTCCTGTTGGGCCTCGCCGAGCTCTACGCGCTGCTGCTCAGCGAGATCGACCTCTCCGTCGGCTTCGTCGGCGCCGTCGGGGCGGCAATTGCGATGGCCCTGATCAGCTCGCCGCAGAACTGGCCCTGGTGGGCCGGTGTGATCGTCGGGCTGCTGGCGTGCATCGTGATCGGCGCGTTCCAGGGTGTGATCATCACCCGGCTGAAGATCCCCTCGTTCGTGGTCACCCTGGCCGGCCTCCTGGGCTGGCAGGGCGTCTTGATCTACGTGTTCGACGTCGACAAGGGCGCGGTCGGTGGCGTGATCACGATCTCGAACAACGTCATCGACGATCTGGTCAGCGGCAACATGACCCCGGCCGCAGGCTGGATCTCCCTGGTGGTCGTCGTCGGCCTGTACGCCGCGAGCTCGGTCATCCGCACGTCCCGACGGCGGGCCCAGGGCCTGAGCGCCCCGCCCTTGAGCATCACGATGCTGACGATCGGGGCGGTGGCCGTCGCCGGCATCGTCCTGGTGTGGATCTGCAACCTCAATCGCGGCACGTTGACGCCCCTCAAGGGCGTGCCCTGGGTGATCCCCTTCATGCTCCTCATCATCGCCGCAGCGTCCTTCCTCCTCGATCGCACCCGGCTCGGCCGCTACATCTACGCCATCGGCGCCAGCCCGGAGGCGGCCCGTCGCGCCGGCATCAAGGTGCAACGGATCCGCACCGTCGCGTTCGCCCTCTGCAGCTTCACCGCCGGCCTGGCGGCGATCGTCTACGCCTCGCGGCTGGGCTCGATCTCCGTCGGCTTCGACGGCGGCACGTACGTGCTCTACGCCGTGGCGGCGGCCGTCATCGGGGGCGCCAGCCTCTTCGGCGGCTACGGCAAGGCGATCCATCCGCTCCTGGGCGGACTGGTGATCGCGACGTTGACCAACGGCCTGGCCCTGCTGAACATCAGCACCGCCGGAACGGACATCGCGACGGCAGCCGTCTTGCTGGTGGCCGTCGCCGTCGACTCGATCCTGCGCCACCGCGGGCAGTCCGGGGCGCTCTGACCGAGTTTCGGTCTCCGCGGACGGGACGAGGTTGAGCACCTCGATCCGTCTCCGCCTCGCCGGCATCGCCGCGCTGGCGGCCCTCCTGGTCGACCTGCCGGCGTCCGCGGCCACGACCACCACGACAACGACCGCTGCGCCGGGCGCCAGCTCGTCCCCATGGACCGTGTACCACGGCGACTTCCTGGGCTCGGGCGACGCCAGCTCCGTGACCTCCGTGAACCTGACCAGTCCCGCCTGGACGTCGCCGGCATTGGACGGCCAGCTCTACGGGGAACCGCTCGTCTCGGGGGGACGCGTCTACGTCGCGACGGAGAACGACACCGTGTACGCGCTGTCCGCGTCGACAGGCGCCGTGGCGTGGTCCACTCACGTCGGGAGCCCGGTGCCCTCGTCCGCGTTGCCGTGCGGCGACATCTCTCCGACGGTCGGCATCACGGGGACGCCGGTCATCGACCCCGCGCGCTCGGAGGTGTTCGTCGTGGCGGACGAGCTCGTCAACCAGGCCCCCGCCCACGAGCTGATCGGGCTCGACCTGAGCACGGGCAAGGTCGACTTGACCCAGGACGTCGACCCGCCCGGGTCTACGCCGTCGGCCCTGCTGCAACGCACCGGCCTCACGCTCGACGCGCAGCGCGTCGTGTTCGCCTACGGCGGGAACTTCGGGGACTGCTCCACGTATCACGGGTGGGTGGAATCGGTCCCCCAGTCCGGCGGTGCTGCCAAGTATTTCCAGGTCGACTCCGGCGCGGGAGAGAGCCAGGGTGCCATCTGGATGGGCGGTGCCGCTCCCGTCGTCGACGCCGGTGGTGACGTCTGGGTCGAAGCCGGCAACGGCTCCGTCACGTCGTCGAGCGCTCCGTACGACGACAGCGACTCGGTCCTCGAGTTGTCCCCGACACTCACGCTGGTGCAGTACTACGCCCCCACGACGTGGGCGTCGGAGAACGCGACCGACCTGGACATGTCGACCGCACCGGCCTTGCTGTCGGACGGCCAGGTCGTCGCCGCCGGCAAGGACCGGACCGCCTACCTCCTCGACGGCACGCACCTCGGCGGCATCGGCAGCGAGCAGTCGTCACTTCCCGACGCATGCGGGGACGTCATCGACGGCGGGCCCGCGGTGGTGGGCACGACCGTCTATCTGCCCTGCCTCAAGGGCCCGGTGGCGGTCCAGGTGTCGTCGGCCCCCGCCGGGCTCCACGTGCTGTGGCAAGCCACCTCCGGTGGCGGCCCCCCGATCGTCGCCGCCGGCCTGGTCTGGACGATCGGCCAGGACGGGGTGCTCTACGGCCTCAGCCCGACCAACGGCGCCGTCGTCCAGCACGCCACCGTGGGCGTCCCGGCCAACCACTTCCCGACGCCATCGATCGGGGATGGCTTCCTCCTGGCGCCCACTTCGAATCACATCGTGGCGTTCCACGCCGCAGCCAGCGGGACCGCGGCGACCACCACCACGACGACACCCGCACCCACGACCACTCAGGCGCCGAAGCAGGCAGCGCCGGCGAGCTCCGGCGGGCTCGCCGCCTGGGCCATCGCGCTCATCGTCGTGGGCGTGGGGGCGCTCGGCGGAACCTTGGCCTGGTGGCTGCGCCGCCGGCGATCGGCGACTCAGCCTCCGGCCTAACGGTCAGCCGCCTACGACCTCGGTCGCCGTCGCGCTCGAGCCGTCGAACTTCGCCGTGCCCACGAACGTCGCGGTGACCGTGTATGGAGACTTCTTGGCCACCAGGGCTCCCGCCGCCATGGAGCACTTCGACTTCAATACGGCCTGTCCGGAAACGGCGGTCGACGTGCACGCCACGGCGTTGCCCTTCGAGTTCGTGATCGTCCACGTGACGGTCCCCCGGGGGAGTTCGAGGCCAGCGACGACCGTGGCGACCGTCGCCTTGAAGACGACCGGGCTCCCCGCGGTCAGCGGATTCGCCGACTCCTTCAGGGTCAGCGTGGTCGCCGCCCCCTTGTTCACGGTCTCGGTGAGGGGCATGGCGTCCGACGGCGAGAAGCTCGCAGAGCCCGTGTAGGCCGCCCCGACCGTGATCGGCGACTCGGCGGTCTGCAGTCCGGCGGACAGCGTGCAGCTCGCGATGCCCCCGGACAGCGTGACGGTGTCCCCGCCGGTGCAGGACGGCGCGGTGCCGGAACCGGAGGCGGCGAACGAGAACGTCACCGTCCCGTCCGGTGTCCCGCTCGCCGGCGACACGGCCTGCACCGTGGCGGTGAAGGTCGGGGCGTCACCCCGCGCGGCCGGGTTCTCGGACGACTGCAGTACGACCTGCGACCCGCCGAGGCCGCTGGTCACGCCCGTGGAACCTTGCGATGCCGCGAAGTCCGTCGTGCCGGCGTACGCCGCGGTGACGGTGTCCATGCCCGCCGACGAGTACGTGACCTGGCACGCCGCCGTATCCGGCGTGGTGCCGCTCAAGCTCACCGCCGAGCACAGCGTGCCGCTGCTGTCGCTGAAGGTCACGTCGCCCGACGGCGTGCCGGCTCCCGGCGCGACCGTGGCCACCGTGGCCATGAAGGTCACCTGCTGGCCTGTCACCGGCGACGACGGGGACGGGGTCACCGTGGTCGTCGTGCTCGCCGGGTCAACGACCACGGTGAGCGCCGTCGACTCCGAGCCTGCGTTGTCCGAGTCGCCGGAGTACGTGGCGACCACGTTGTCCTTCGAGGCGGGGATTTCGAACGTGTACGGGCACGATGCCGCATTGGGGTCCTGCTGGTTCAGCGTCGCCGTG
Source organism: uncultured Acidimicrobiaceae bacterium (assembly GCA_963783995.1). Classification (GTDB taxonomy): domain Bacteria; phylum Actinomycetota; class Acidimicrobiia; order Acidimicrobiales; family RAAP-2; genus Bog-473. The sequence goes on along the minus strand of CAWAPU010000006.1, from coordinate 722,994 downwards.
CAGAGGGTGCCCGACCCGTCGCTGAAGGTGACGGTCCCGCTCGGCGTGCTCACGCTCGGCCCGCTCACGGAGACGTCGGAGGTGAACGTGACCGACTCTCCGACGACGGCCGGGTTGGCCGGATCGCCCGAGGTCGTGTCCGTTACCGCCGGTGTCGAGGTGGTCGTGACGTCCTGGTTCACCGTGATGCTCTGTGCCGGGGAGGCGGACGAGGCGAAGTTGGCGTCCCCGCCGTAGGAGGCGGTGACGCTGTCGGGCGACGGCAGCGGGCCGGAGTAGGTGTAACTGCAGCTCGCTGTGTCCGAGGACGCCTCGTTCAAGGTCGCGGTGCACAAGGTGCCGCTGCCGCCGGTGAACGTGACCGTACCGGTCGGCGTGCCCATCCCGGGTGCGACCGGGCTCACGACCGCGGACAAGGTCTGCGCCTGTCCCGCCACCACCGGGGAAGTGACCGGCGTCAAGGCCGTCTGTGTGGCCACGGCCGGCGACGTCGACGACGTCAGCGTGGTCGTCAGGATGTTGCGGTACATCGTCAGGTCGTTCTGGCTCACCGTCCATTGCGGTGACTCGGTGCCGAGCACGCTTCCTGCGTTCACGATGGACTTCGGGAAGCGGTACCCGGCGAACACCATGGTGAGCGTTCCGTCGGGGTTCTGCACGACGCTGGCCCCGTAGGCGCGGCCCTCGTAGTACGCCGAGATGCCCAGCGGTTGGCTGCCGTAACCGTTGACGTTGTTGTCCTGGTTGTAGCTCGCCGAGAACGAGTAGTCCGTACTGATGACAGGTTCGGGCACCGACCACGTCACCGTCCCGCCGTTGTTCGTGCCCTCGGAATAGAAGATCTGGTTGAACGCGTCGCTATCGCCGTCCGCCGCCCATGCCCCGGATAAGAACAGGCCGTAGGTGCCGTTGGGGTTCACGATGATGCTCCCGGCCGAGCCGACCCAGCGCATCTCAGTGGCGTCGCCGCCACTGAGCCCGCCGATGTCGGTGCCGTTCTGGCCGCCCGGGGTCCCCTCGTTCGTGGCGTAGGAGTTCAAGCCGCCCGGAGGGTTGTTAGGTGTGGTCGGGTTGTTCACGCCCTGGTACGAACCGGTGCAGCCCACTTCGGGCACACCGGGGTCGATCGAGTTGCCGTCCAACGTGATGCTGTCGGACGTGCTGACGCAGTCGCTCACGATGCCGTCGTTGGCCAGACCCGCATAGCTGAACGTCGACCCATCGGTCGTGTAGGCGACGCGCAGGATGCTCACGTCCTCGTTGTTCTTGTAGAGCTTGACGGCGTTGCTCGCGCTGCCCTCTCCCGTCGCCTCCAACGTGCTCAGGGCGACGGTCGCCGCACCGGGGGCGCCGATGTAGCTCTTCGTGGCCTCGGTGTAGCTCTGGTACGCGGCCGGCACGGTGCAGCCGCTGAGCACAGAGGAGGCTCCGGCCTCGGTAAGCCCCGTGCAGGTCACCGGGACCATGGCGGCCGTCCCCGAGTTGTCGTCGAGCGACAGCCCGACCGTGACCGTCACCGGGTTCGACGTCGTCACCGACGAGGCGACCGGCATGTTTTCCGAGACGTACGGGCTGGCGATGAAGTCGATCGTCTGGGCGCCCGCGCCCCACGGCACCCGCTTGCTCACGGTTGCCGAGGCGTTCCCCACTGCGCTGGTGGAATCCCCGGCCAGGTAGTAGTAGAGCTCCTTCTCCGTGTACATGACCGCCGTCGATCCCTCCGGCGCGCCCGGGTAGTTCGGCAGGACGCCGACGATCCCGTCCGGCGCCACCAGACCGTTGGTCATGCCACCCGACGCGGGGTCGGACTCGTACGCCGTGGCGGGGATGATCGGGTCGGACGTGAGGACCTGCCCCACGGCCGTGGTGAAGGCGGCTCCACCGGGCCCGGTCGTGCAGTCCTCGATCTTGGTCGTCGGGTTGTTGTTGGACTGGCTGCAATAGACGTTCGAGCCGTCCAGGTACGCCCGGTTCGGGGCGTTGTTGTTGTACATGGAGCCAGTGAGCGGCAGGGTGAAGCCGATGTTGCCCGAGCCGCTCGTGGCTGCGGCTGCCGTTGGCGTCGGCGAGATGTCGATCGTTCCCGTCCCGCCGTCACCGTTCGTCGTGTTGGGCCCCGTCGGGATCGTCGGCATCGTGGAACCGGTCTGGGCCGACACGTAGCCGATCACCTGCTCGATCAGGTCGCCCTGGCTGACGCTCTGCACGGTCGAAGACGTGCAGTCGGTCATGGTGTTGGAGTTGAGCGTGACGGTGCAATCGATCACGTTCGCCGCCGACGGCGACATGTCATTGGCTTGGTCCGCGGTGAGATCGATGAACCCGCCGGTCACGAGCTGGTCGGGCGAGTTCGCGCTTCCGGTGCTGGTCAGCGGCACCGACACGCCGCCGGACGTGGGAATACTGGCCGCCGCGGTGGCGAACCCGTCAGGGTCGACACCGGACTGCTCGGACTCCGGCAGCGCCTGGGCGCCCGAGCCCAACGGGTTCTGCGCCGTCGGGTCGAACTGGTGGACGACGAGGCCCACGCCCTGCATGTCTCCGGACGCCCGGGGCAGCGTGTAGAGGAAGGTGTTGCCGTTGGAGAGCGTCACCACATTGGCGTGCCCCTGGCCGTCGTCGTTGACGTCGGTCGAAGGGCAGTAGCCCGGGTTCTGCTCGAGCGCCTCGCCGTCGTAGGTCCAGTCCTTGCCGTTGTCGGTCGAGGTCGCCGCCATCAGCGCCTCGTCAGCGTCCTTCGGGCGATAGTCGAAGTAGCCCGTCAGCGACCCGTCGGCGTTGCGGACGATGTGCGGGAAATACGACGGGGCGAGCGGCAGGGTCGTGTCCGGGGTCTGGCGCGACACGGACTGGCTCGACTCGGTGGGCTGGTCGCCCGAGCCGCAGTAGCCGTCCAGTGGGCCAGGGGTGCCGACCGTCCCGCTCGGGTAGGGCGCCACACCGTCGGTCCCGCTGCTCGCGCTGGGGCTCACCGAGAGGTTCGGGACCGTGACCGACGCGCCACTGACGCCGTTGTCGGTCGTCGTCTCCACGCCGCCCGGCGTGTAGGTCGGCAGCACCGTTCCCACGCCGTTGGACGAATAGGCGGCGGTGCCGGTGTCGCCCTGGTACTCGTTCCACGGCGCGCACGTCGCCGTGCTCTGCGCCGTACAGGTGGTCGGGTTGCTCAAGGTGGCCAGAGTCGGCGTGGACGGCGTGTACGCCGTCTCCTGCGCCCCGGCGGGAGAGGAGCCGAGCACGACCGCGACCGGAGTGGCCAATCCGAGAACGAGAGCGAAGGCCACCAGGCCCTTCCCTACACGCGTACCGCTGACACGCGTCCCAACGCGATGCATCACTTTGAGTCCCCTTCCGCCAATCGCCAAGACTGGTGGTGGCGTTCTTACAACACCGATGAGGTTTCGCGAGCGTTGGAACCGCCGGGTTCAACGTCAGTTCACGAGAGGTTTACCGGATGCACACAGACACCACGGTTGGTCCGCCTTTCGCTCAGCGAGCGGACAAGAGGACCTCGAGCACCGTGCCGATACCGCCCATGACGAGTGAGAGCGCAACGACGACCGCCATGACCTTGATGAGCGGCCGGTGCCTCGGCTCCCACTCGCCGACGTCGTCGAACATGTCGAGCGCGTTACCGTCCTCGTCGGCCCAGCCGGGCTCCTGCACCACGGGGTCATCGAGCGGCCGGGCCTCGCGGACCGCGAGGTAACCGATGAACGGCCCGAGGCCCACCGGGAAGTGGGGCTGGGGCGGTACGGGAACGTGGCCGTGCATCGGTTCGCCACGTTACCCCTGCGCAGAGCACTGTGACGGGTGACGCGTCTACCCTCGGGCCCCATGGACGAACCCCAGCAGATCGGCTTCACCGCGGCCGAGTCGTCGCCCCGTTTCCCCCGGGAGCCCAAGCCCCGCGCCGGCGCGCCCAATGTCGTGGTCATCGTGCTCGACGACACCGGGTTCGGGCACCTCGGTTCGTTCGGCTCCGACATCGGGACCCCCCACCTCGATGCGCTGGCGGCGGGTGGCGCGCCCTTCACGCGCTTTCACGTCACGTCCCTGTGCTCCCCGACCCGGGCCAGCTTCTTCACCGGGCGCAACCACCACGCCGTCGGGATGGGGTTCCTGGCCGACATCCCCCTCGGATTCCCCGGCTACCACGCCCGCCTGCCCAGGTCCGCCGCCACACTCCCCCGGCTCTTGCGCGACGCCGGGTACTCGACGATGGCGGTCGGCAAGTGGCACCTCACCCCGCGCTGGCAGCGTTCCGCCGCCGGGCCCTTCGACACCTGGCCGCTCGGCCTCGGGTTCGAGCGCTACTACGGCTTCCTGCAGGGCGACACGAACCACTGGGCGCCGAACCTCCTGTGCGACAACCACTACATCGAGGCTCCCCGCACGCCCGAGGAGGGCTACCACCTGAGCGAGGACCTGGCCGACCAGGCCGTGCGCATGGTGCAGGACCAACAGCAGGCGGCGCCGGGCAAGCCGTTCTTCTTGTACTTCGCACTGGGGGCGATGCACGCGCCCCACCACGTGGCCCCCGAATGGGTCGACCCCTACCGCGGCGTGTTCGACAAGGGCTGGGACGCCTGGCGCGCCGAGGTGTTCGAACGCCAGCTCGCCTCGGGCACGGTGCCGCCGGGGACCGAGCTGACGCCGCGGCCCGAGTGGGTCGACGCCTGGGCCGACCTCTCGGCCGACCAGCGCCGCATGCTGGCCCGCCAGCAAGAGGTCTTCGCCGGGTTCCTGACCCATACGGACGCACAGATCGGCCGGGTGCTCACGTCGCTCGAGCGCCTGGGGGTGATGGAGAACACCCTCGTGCTCGTGTTCTCGGACAACGGGGCCAGCGCGGAAGGCGGCAAGGAGGGCAGCGTCAACGAGATGCGGTTCACCGCCCACGTGCGCGAGTCGCTCGCCGACAACCTGGCGCACTACGACGACTGGGGCGGCTTCAACACCTACAACCACTACTCGTGGGGCTGGGCTTGGGCCGGCAACACCCCGCACAAGCTCTGGAAGCGCTACACGTGGCTGGGCGGCACCCGCACCCCGCTCATCGTCCACTGGGGTGAGCGGGTGACGGAGCCCGGCACCGTGCGCCCGCAGTTCGCGCACGCCATCGATCTGATGCCGACCGTCATGGAGGCCGTCGGGCTCGAGATCCCGAGCGAGGTCGACGGGGTGGCTCAGCAGCGCGTCGACGGGGTCAGCCTGCTCTCCACCCTCGCCGAGCCGGCCACGGCGGAGCAGCACCACACCCAGTACTTCGAGATGCTCGGATCTCGCTCGATCTATCACGACGGCTGGAAGGCGACCACGAACCACATCAGCACCGGCGTCCTCGACGAAGAGGAGCTCGCCGTCGGCAGCCGCAGCTTCGACGACGACCGCTGGGAGCTCTTCGACCTCGGGAGCGACTTCTCCGAGGCCAACGACCGCGCCGCCGACGAGCCGGAACGGCTGCGCCACCTGAGCGACCTGTGGGCGGCGGAGGCCGGGCGCAACAACGTGCTGCCCATCTCCGACGGCCTGGTCGACCGCTTCGGCGGTTTCATCCCGCCGGTGTGGCCGCCGGGCCCCGAGCGCACCTACCTTCCCGGCGGCGGCCCGGTCTTCGACGAGTCGGTGCCGCTTCTCTGGGGTGGCTTCCGCCTCACCGCCGCCGTCGAGTCGGCCGAAGCGCCCGAGGGCGTGGTCTGCGCGCTGGGCGACTGGTTCGGGGGATACGCCCTCTACGCGTCGGGGGGCGTCGTGCATTTCACCTTTGCCCGCGCCGCGGACGCCATCGAGCTGGCCGGCCCGCCTGTCGCGCCCGGACCCCACGACCTCTCCGTGGCCTACGAGATCGGCCCCGAGGGCGCCGGCCGCATGGCCCTGCTCGTCGACGGCATCGAGGTCGACGCGGTTGCCGTCGAGGGCCCGCTCCCCATTGCGATCCAGCACGGCGGGGCCGGGCTGCGGCTCGGACACGACAGCGGATTCCCGGTCTCCGCCCGCTACGCGCCGCCTGCCCCGTTCAGCGGCACGGTGCACCAGGTGAAGATCGAGACGCCGGGAGCGCATCGTCCCGAACCGGCCGACGAGGTGGGCGCCGCGTTGCACGCCGACTGACCGGCTCCGTGATGCGCACGACGGTCGAACGCGTCGGCCGGAACGGCGAGTGGGGCTGACCCCTCAGTCGCTATGGGGCACGCCGGCCAGGTCGCTCAGGTCCTCGATGCGCCAGGTGCCCGGCGGCGTCCCCTCCGCCGCGGCGCGCAGCGCCAACCGCTGCAGCAACTCGTTCACCGGGGTCGCCACGCCGTAGAGCCCGCCGAGCAGGACGATCTCGCCGTTGAGGTACTCCGCCTCGATGGATCCGGCCCCGCGGGCGAGGCTCTGCCAGCTCGACCCGCCCTGCCACTCCCCCGACGCCGTCGGCGCCATCTGCAGGGCGTCGCCCCGGCGCTCCCGGTCTTGTTCCGCGCTCACCGCCTCGATCCCCGCCTCTGCCAGCGCCTCGTGCCCCTCGCGCTGCACCTCCTTGGCCAGGGGGCTGAACCGCGCGCCCGGCCCGCTCAGCGCCTCGATCGAGTTCGCCAGGTTCATCAGCAGCTTGCGGTACTTCCAGCGCATGATGTCCGCCCGGGGAACCGACTCGAACGTGGTGCTGGCGATGGCGTGAGCGATGGCGCGGCCCTGCTCGTCAATACCCTCGGGATAGCAACCCAGGTCCATCAGGCCGGAGATGGGCGCCGAGTGCACCTGGACGACGCCGGGGCGGACCTGGCTGGCGGGGCACATCACGCACATGCCGTAGGTCCGTGAGAAGTGGCGCAGCGTTCGCCGCTCGTTCTCGACGCCATTCTGCATGCAGACCACCGGGGTCGACGGCGGCGCCGCGATCAGTTGGGCGAGTGCGACATCGGTCTGCTGGCCCTTGACGGCCAACAGGACGACCGCATCGCCGTCGGCGTCGGCCGCCCAGGAGACCTCGCGCACGTCCTCGACGGTCGGGACGGACAGCGTCACGCTCTCCTTCGGGTCCTCGAGCACCAGGCCGCCCTCGCGCAGGGCGCGACCGTGCTCGCCCCGGGCCACGAGGGTTACGTCGAACCCCCGTTGGAACAGACGACCTCCGACCGCACCACCGATGGCGCCGGCACCCACGACGACGAAGCGCATGCCCTGCACTTTGCCATGCGTGTGCCGGAGAGGCGGCCCGGGACGGCCCAGCGTTACGTGGCGATGGTCATCCCCCCGTCGACCACGACCACCTGACCCGTCATGTAGGCGGCACCGGCGACGTCGAGGATCACCTGGGCCACGTCCTCCGGGCGCCCCGAGCGCTTGAGCGGTGCGATCTGGCGGACGGCCTCGCGCACGACGTCCCAGTCCTGGGTCCAGGGCGTGTCGATGAGGCCCGGCGCGACGGCGTTGACCCGGACCTCGGGCCCCACCACCTTGGCCAGCAGCACGGTCACGTGGTTCAGGGCGGCCTTGCTGGCGGCGTACGGGACCGACGAGCCCGTCGGCCGGACACCGGCGATCGACGACACGTTGACGATGGCCCCGTGCGTCTCGCGCAACGCGGGCATCGCGGCAACGGACATCGCCCACGTGCCGAACACGTTGACCTCGAAGATGCGCCGCCACACGTCGACGGACGCCGCCGCCAGGTCGTGGTGCGGGATGAGGGCGGTCGTCCCCGCGTTGTTCACGAGCACGTCGAGGCGCCCCCAACGCTCGAGGGCGGCGGCGACGAGGCGCTCGGGCGCCCCTTCCGCCGCGATGTCGCCCTGCACGTAGTGCGCGTCGGGAAGGGAGGCGGCGACGGCCTCACCCTGGTCGATCGAGTGAGCCGAATTGACGAGGATCGAGGCGCCCGCGGCGGCGAAGGCGCGCGCGGTGCCCTCGCCGATCCCGCTCGAGGAGCCGGTGACGGCCACGACCTTGCCGCGCCACTTGTCCCCGTCCACGTCGCTCACCGCGGCACGATGCCCCAACGCGCCGACCACTCCTGGTCCGGATGGAGGTCGATCACGTCCTTGCCCGTGCGCAGCGCGTTGGGCGGGCACGTCATGGGCTCGATGGCGACGGCGCGCCGGCGCCGCTGGATCTCGCCGAGGGTGTCGCCGGTGTACACCATCAGGTAGGGAAAGGCGTCGTCGACCCAGAGCGCCGCCCCCGTGGCGCCTCCCGGCGCATCGAGGCTCGCCCAGGCGTGGCCTTCCCCGTCCCGCTCGAGCGTCGTGTACGCGGTGTCGAGCACCGCCGGCCCGACGAAGCGCGCCACGCTGAAGTCACGGTCGGTGCCCTCGACCGGGGTGAGCGCGCCGGTGGGCAGCCCGCGGTCGTCGACGTCGAGCGTGTGACGGGCCGGGACGCAGAGGATGGCGCCGTCCACCGTCTCGCGCCCGGCGGTCAGGTACGGGTGGAACCCGAGGCCGAAGGGGATGATGCCGTCGTCGAGCGAGCTGGCTCTCGTCGTCACGGTGAGGCCGTCCCGGCCGACGTGGTACTCGATCTCGAGCAGGAGAGAGAACGGGTAGCCCGGCGAGGGGTGAAGCTGGAGCCGCAGCGAGAGCTGGTTCTGGTGCCGGGTCTGGAGCGTCCAGGGGAGCCACCGCACGAGGCCATGGATGGCGTTGTGCCGCTCGGGCTCGTCGAGGGCGGCCTGCGCCCGCACCCCGTTGAACTCGTAGCGCCCGTCCGCCAGGCGGTTCGGCCACGGCGCCAGCACCTGGCCCCGCCCCGAGTGCGACCACTCGTCGGACCCGAAGCCGTCGATGACCGGGTGCTGGCCCGCCGAGTACGACCGCAGCGTCGCGCCGACCTCGCAGACGATGACCTCCTGGCCGCCGTGCCCGATGCGCCACTGCTGGCCCGTCGGGGAGGCGACGGAGATCCTGGGCGTTCGGGCCGTCATCGAGTGTGAATTTGAAGCAGACCAGGGCCTCCATCGGGGTGAGGGTCCGCGTGATGGTGCGATGAACGGGCGCCGAACGCCCCGCGACACGGCACCGACGGCCTCAGGGCGCCCCGGTAGGGTCGAAGAGGTGAGGATCCTGGTCACCAACGACGACGGCGTCAGCGCGCCCGGTTTGGCGGCGCTCACCCGTGCCCTGGTGCGCTGGACCAAGGAGGCCGGCGGCGAGGACCCGGGCGGCCCGCACGAGATCGTCGTCGTCGCACCCAGCTCGAATTACAGCGGCGCGGGCGCCGCCGTCGGCTCCGTGACCGACGGCACGGCCATCGCGTATCAACGGGCGGTGGTCGAGGGAGCGGAGACGGTCGAGGCGTACGGCCTCGACGCGTCGCCGGCGCTGTCGGTGATCGCGGGAGCGCTCGGGGCCGTGGGCCCGAAGCCCGACCTCGTGCTGTCGGGGATCAACCACGGCGTCAACGTCGGGCGGTCGGTGCTCCACTCGGGCACCGTCGGCGCCGCGCTGACGGCGAGCCAGCTCGGCATCAGCGCACTCGCCGTCTCGCTGCGCGCCGGGGCGGACCCGCACCCGTGGGAATCGGCCGCCGATCTCGCCGTGGCGCTGGTGCCGCTGCTCGCCGCCGCGCCCGTGCGCACCGTGCTCAACCTGAACGTGCCGCACCTGCCGCTCGGTGAGATCCGGGGTTTGCGGTGGGGCCGGGTGGGCGGCGGCGGGTTCATCAAGGCCGCCCATGGCGGCGTCGGGACGTGGGAGGCGCCGAACCCCGAGGAGATGGAGGGGCCCGCGGCCGCCGAGGCGGCACGCGCCGTCATGGAGGGCCGGCCCGGCGACCGCGGCGAGATCGTGCTCAGCGTCGGGACGCCGTTCCCCGAGACCGACGAGGGCGACGACGGCGAGGTGCCGGCCGAGGACGCGGCGTTGGTCGCCCGCGGCTACGCCGCGCTCACGGCGTTGCGCGGCCCGCGGGCCGAAGACGACCCCGACCTGCTGGCGCAGATCGACCGCGGCCTCGACGACGTGCTCGCGCCGTTCGGCTTCGCGGACTGACCCAGGCCGAGACCGCCGCCGCGGCCCTCAGTCGTCGTCGCCGGGGCGACGGCGCGCCCGCTTGATCTGGCTGCGGTGGCGCTTCTCCTCCACCCGGCGCACCTGTGAGCCCTTGGTCGGCTTCGTGGCGCGCCGCGGCGGCTCGACGCGCAACGCACGGTCGATCCGGGCGGCCAGGCGCTCGAGCGCGAGCTGGCGGTTGCGAGCCTGGGAGCGCGAGTCCGACGCACTGGACCGCACGACGGGCCCGATGCGCTCGAGCAGGCGCGCCCGCTGCCGGGGCCCGAGCACCCTCGAGGCCTCGACGTCGAACTCGACCTCGACGCGGCTGAGGGTGCGGTTGGCGTGCTGGCCGCCCGGGCCGCCCGAGGTGGTGGCGCGCCACGTGATCTCGGAGAGCGGCAGGTCGAGACCCCGTCGTACGTGCAGCGTCTCGGCCCCGGCCACCCAACGAGCGTACGGCGACCCCGATACGCTCCGGGGCCATGGAGTATCGGCACCTCGGAAGTTCGGGCATGGAAGTCTCGGCGCTGGCCTACGGGAACTGGATCACGCACGGCAGCCAGATCGAGGAGGACGCCGCCCGGGCGTGCGTGCACGCCGCCCTTGACGAGGGCATCACCACCTTCGACACGGCCGACGTGTACGCCCAGGGGGCGGCCGAGACCGTCCTCGGCCGTGCGCTCGAGGGCGTGCGGCGCGACTCGATCGAGATCTTCACCAAGACGTACTGGCCGACCGGCGACAACCCGAACAACCGGGGCCTGTCGCGCAAGCACATCATGGAGTCGCTGCACTCGTCGCTCGAGCGGCTCCAGACCGACCACGTCGACCTCCTCCAGGCGCACCGGTTCGACTACGAGGCGCCGCTCGAGGAGACGATGCGGGCCTTCGACGACCTCGTGCGCCAGGGCAAGGTGCACTACGTCGGGGTGTCGGAGTGGAACGCGGAGCAGATCGCCGAGGCGGTCCGTCTGGCCGACGACATGGGCTTCGACCGCATCGTGTCGAACCAGCCGCAGTACTCGCTCATCTGGCGGGTCATCGAGGCCGAGGTAGTGCCGGTCTGCGAGGCGGAGGGCATCGGCCAGATCGTGTGGTCGCCGCTGGCCCAGGGCGTCCTCACGGGCAAGTACGCCCCGGGCGGGGACAACCCGCCGGCGGGGTCACGCGCCACCGGCCCCGAGGGCGGCGAGATGAGCTGGCTACTGCGCGACGAGGTGCTCGAGCCGGTGCAGGCCTACGCCGCGCTGTGCCGCGAGGCGGGGTACTCGCCGGCGGCGGTCGCACTGGCGTGGGTGTTGCAGAACTCCAACGTCTCGAGTGCGATCGTCGGCGCCAGCCGGCCCGAGCAGATCGCCGAGAACGTCAAAGCGCTCGACGTCGAGCTCGAGCCCGACTTCGTCGAGGCCATCGAGAAGGCGCTCGCCCCGGCGACCCTCTTCGACCCCGCCTTCACGTTCAGCCCGGCGAACCGAAGCGAGATGTAAAGGAGCGCACCGCCAACGTCGAGTGCGTGCGGTGTTCCTCGAAGACCCGGGTATAGCCCGTGTGTGCGATCCGCCAGCCCTCGCCGGTCCGCCGGTAGCGGTCCTCGTAGAACGCCGTCCCGCCGATCTCGAGGTCGGCGCCGGGCACGATGACGCGGTCCTGGAGGTACCACGTGCCCTTCGCCTCGCTGTCCGAGGCGAAGGTGATCTCGGGATGATGCCCGAGGTGCTCGGTCACGATCCCCGGGTCGGCCAGGGCCCCGCTGAGCCACGAGACGATGGCGTCGCGGCCCTCGAGCACGGTCTGGCCGTCCTCGTACGACGCCGTCGCGTCCTCGGTCAGCAGGGCGCCGAGCTCGTCGAACTCCTTGAGGTCGAGCGTGCGGAAGTAGGCGTACTTGAGCCGCCGGATGTCCTCGAGCTCGGCCGCGGTGTCCATCGCTGCCCCCTCCTCTTCGTTCGGCCCCAGACGGCCGCGGCCAGGGTAGTTGGCATCGGAGTTGGCGGCCGGAGCGGAGCGGGACCAGCATGCCCGTGGTGCCAGCCGAGAAGGAACGCCAGAGGATCGCCGCCTACGGCGTCGTGCGCGACGACGAGGACCGCCTCCTGCTCGCCCGGGCGGCCCCCATGCTCACGCTGCGCGGCCGCTGGTTCCTTCCCGGCGGCGGGGTCGACCACGGGGAGAGCCCCGAGGACTCGCTGCGCCGCGAGATCGCCGAGGAGTCCGGCCTGACCATCGTCCCCGGACCCCTGCTCGACGTGCTCTCCGACGTGCGCACGCTCCCCGACGGGACCAGCCTGCACACGGTGCGGCTGGTCTACGTGGTCTCGTCGTGGCACGGCACGCTCCGCCCCGAGGTGGACGGCACGACCGACGACGTCGCCTGGTTCACGCTGGACGAGGCCCGGGAGCTGCCCTTGGCGCGCTACGTCGAGACCGTCGTGAGCCGGCTGTGAGCGCCCCGGCGGCGGCGGCTGGCGGCGGCGACACCCGCCATCACGTCGTGATCATCGGCTGCGGCTTCGGCGGCCTGTTCGCGGTCCGGTCCCTGCGGCACAAGCCGGTGCGCGTCACGATCATCGACCGCACGAACCACCACCTCTTCCAGCCGCTCCTCTACCAGGTCGCCACCGGCATCCTCTCGGAGGGGCAGATCGCGCCGGCCATCCGTGACGTGCTGCGGAATTACGAGAACGTCCGCGTCGTGCTGGGCGCCACCCAACGCATCGACCTCGAGGCCAAGGAGGTCCACGTCGACGAGTTCGGCAAGCACCTCACGATCGGCTACGACAGCCTGATCGTCGCCGGCGGCGCCGCCACGTCGTACTTCGGCCACGACGACTTCCGTCAGTGCTCGTCGGGCCTGAAGTCGCTCGACGACGCGCTGGCGTTGCGCGGCGAGATCTTCGGGGCGTTCGAGCTGGCCGAGGCGGAGACGGACGAGGCGAAGCGCCGCAGCCTCATGACGTTCGTCGTCGTCGGCGGCGGGCCGAGCGGGGTCGAGGTGGCGGGCCAGCTCAAGGAGCTCTCGCGCCGGGCCTTACGGCGGAACTACCGGCGCATCAACCCCCACGACACCCGCGTCGTGCTCATCGAGGGGACCGGCCGCCTGCTGGCGTCGATGGGCACCCGGGTCTCGCGGCTCACGGCGAGCAAGCTCAGACGGATGGGCGTGGAGATCTACCTCGACACGATGGTGAGCGACATGGACGCCGAGTCTGTGGTCGTCACCAAGCCCGACGGCACCAAGGAGCGCTTCGCCGCCTCCACGAAGATCTGGGCCGCCGGCACCCGCGCCGCACCCGTGGGCGGGCTGCTGCACGACGCGGCGGGCGTCGAGCTCGACAAGGCGGGCCGGGTGAAGGTCGAGCCCGACTGCTCGATCCCGGGCCACCCCGAGGTGTTCGCGGTCGGCGACCTCATGGCGCTCGGCGACCTGCCCGGGGTGGCCGAGGTGGCGATGCAGTCGGGGGCGCACGCCGCCCACACGATCGTGCGCCGGCTCGACGGCAAGCCGGCCAAGGAGTTCAAGTACCACGACCTCGGCACGCTCGCCGTGATCTCCCGCTTCACGGCGGTGGCGCACATCGGGCCGATCCAGGTCGGCGGGTTCATCGGGTGGCTGTTGTGGCTCGTGGTCCACATCACGTTCCTGACCGGGTTCAAGAACCGCTTCGGCGCCCTGGCCCGCTGGGTGGTGAGCTTCGTCGGCCACGGCCGCTACGAGCGCGCGCTCACGGGCCGCTGGGTCGCCCAGGCCGGGCCGGGCGGCGATACCCCCTAGAAGATTCGTCAGGGAGGCAAATATCAGCTGCCCGTCACGGCGATCAACGTCTCTCGAGCGAGTCGGACGTGCCCTACGCCGATCCCTGCTCGTTTGCCGAGAAATGAGCACACCCTCCTGCTCGGTCGACTGAAACGAGCACACCTTCCTGCTCACCTCTGACTCTTTTGAACAGAAATCCGCGTATACCGGCGAAGTTCCCGAGACGTACCCCCTGCTGGCGGACCCGCCTCCGGGCTCTAAGGTTCCTGCCGTAGAGCAGGGCCGACGCACCGACACGGGGAGGGACCAATGCCGATCAACGTGACGCCCGTCCCGGGGCTGAGCGAGCACATCAACGACGTCCGACTGCGCACGGCGCGCATCGTCAACGAGATGATCCTGCCGAACGAGTCGCTGCTTTGGGTCTCCCGGCGCGGCGGGGCCACCGACGCCGAGCGGGCCGAGGCGAAGGCGCTGCGCACCGAGATCACCGACGGGGTCAAGGCGCAGGGGTTGTGGGCGCCGCACCTGCCCCCCGAATACGGCGGCATGGGCCTCGACTTCATGGCGCACGCCTACATGAACGAGATCCTCGCCTACGCCATCGGCGCGGCGTCGCTCTTCGGTGTCGTGGCACCGAACTCGGGGAACCAGACGATCCTCGTCAAGTACGGCACCGAGGAGCAGAAGCGCAAGTGGCTGCTCCCACTCGTCGAGGGCACCATGCAGTCGGGCTTCTCCATGACCGAGCCCGAGAACGCCGGGTCCGACCCCCGCTCCATCCAGACCTCCGCCGTCCGTGAGGGCGACGAGTGGGTGATCAACGGGCACAAGTGGTTCACGTCCAACGGCCTGGCCGCCGACTTCTTCATCGTGATGTGCCGCGCCAAGGAGGCGCACGATGACGGGGGCCGGGGCCGCATGGTCCAGATCATCGTGCCCACCTCGACCCCGGGCGTGATCATCGAGCGCGGGATCGGCATCTGGGGTGCCCCGGTCTCGGACCACTGCGAAGTGCGCTACGACAACGTGCGGGTCCCGGTGGACAACGCGCTGGGCCAGGTCGGCGAGGGCCACGCCGCGGCGCAGGAGCGCCTCGGCGCGGGCCGGATCTTCCACTGCATGAACTCGGTGGGCCAGATGTGGCGCGCCTTCGACATGATGATCGAGCGCCTGCTCGTCCGCGAGGTCCACGGCGGGCTGCTCAAGGACAAGCAGTTCATGCAGGGCTTCGTGGCCGACAGCTACATGGACCTGCAGTCGGCCCGCCTGATGACGATCCACGCCGCCGAGAAGGTCGACCAGGGCGACCCGCAGGCCCGCACCGAGATCAGCTCCATCAAGGTGTTCGTGCCGGCGGCCTACAGCCGGGTCGTGGACCGGGCCATCCAGGTCTGGGGCGCCGCGGGGGTGACGAGCGAGCTCCCACTGGCGCAGATGTACCTCGGTGCGCGCACGCTCCGCCTGGCCGACGGCCCGGACGAGGTGCACCGCATCCTCATCGCCAAGAACGTCCTCCACCACTACGAGAAGGGCCAGAGCTGGGACTTTGCCGGGTGACGGCCGCGCCGTGAGTGGCGGCCCGGACCGGCGGTGTCCGTCTTCGCGCCCGGCCTCTTCGAGGGCCAGGTGGCGGTCATCACGGGCGGGGGCACCGGGCTGGGCCGCGAGGTGGCGCACGCCGTCGCCCATCTCGGTGGGCACCCGGTCATCGCCGGGCGGACGCCGGAGCGGCTCGAGGAGGTGGCAGCGGCCATCGCCGCCGACGGCGGCGCGTGCACCGCCATCCCGACCAACATCCGTGAGCCCGCGGAGGTCGAGGCGCTGGGCGACGATGTCTACGAGCGCTTCGGTCGCGTCGACGTCCTCGTCAACAACGCCGGCGGGCAGTTCCCCGCGTTACCCAGCACGATCAGCGACAACGGCTGGCGCGCCGTCGTGGACCTCAACCTGAACGGGACGTGGAACATGACGAAGCGCTTCATGGTGCCGATGGCCGCGGCGCACAGCGGGGCGATCGTCAACGTCGTCCACACCTTCTCCTTCGATCGCGGTGCTCCGATGTTCGTGCACTCGGGAGCGGCGCGCGCCGGTGTCGTCAGCATGGTCAAGTCCCTGGCGCCCTACCTCATGCGCCGCGGGGTGACGATCAACGCCTTCGCACCCGGGATCTTCTCGACACCGGGGATGGTGTCATCCGAGCTCGAGACCGTCGGCTTCACCGAGGAGGGTTTCACCGAACAGCTGATCGCCGAGGGGACCACGGTCAGGATGGGGACGGCCGACGAGATGGCCGCCATGATCCTGTACCTGTGCTCTCCGGCCGCCCGCTACGTCTGCGGCGCCACCGTCATCGCGGACGGCGCCTCCATGCAGACCAATTGGGTGGATTTCTTCCCACCCGAGGAGATGTAGCCGGCCTCGCGGGCTACGACGCGGGAGCCGGGAGCGGGGCGCGCTCCATGGTGGCGGGCGCAGTGCGCACGAGGACGATCACCGCGGCGCACATGCCGACGAAGGCGACCACGGCCAGGGTGAGGCGCAGGGCGTCGTCGGTGAACCGCTCGTCGAAGATCCAGACACTCAGCGCGATGCTCACGATCGGGTCGACCACTACGAGGAACGGCTGCGACGCGCTCGAGCGGCCCCACGTGGAAGGCGGCCTGGTTCAGGTACTCGGCCGCCAGCCCGGCCACGGCCAGCGCGTAGACCGGCCAATGGGTGAACATGCCACCCAACCCGTACTGGGTGAGCGTGTCGGTGGTCGCCTTGATGAATGCCGCGACCAACGCCCACGACACGGACGCGGCGGACCCGAGGAGCACGGCGCGGCGAACTGGTGAGCCGCGCAGCGAGCACAGGGCGAGGACGGTGGCGGCCCCTGCGGTGGCGGCGACGGCGCCAACCCAGGCCGAGCTGGAGGCGACGGCGTTGCCGCCGGTGGGCTCGGACACGGCGATGAAGAGGGCGAGTGTCCCGCAGGTGGCGGCGGCGGCCGTCCAGGTCACGGCGCGGATCTGCTGATGGACCCAGAACCGACGTAACAACAGGGCGAAGACCAGCTCGGTCACGAGCAGCGGCTGCACCACCGACATCTGCCCGATGTGCAGCGCCCAGGCCTGGAACACGAAGGCTCCTGCCAGCGCCACCCAGCCGAAGAGCCACAGCGGGTTGGAGAGCAGGTAACGCGCGAACCGCCACCCCTTGGAGTGCCCGGGGTCGCTGATGCTGGCGATGTGTTGGGTGACGACGTTGAGCGCGTTGCAGATGGCGGCCGCGAGCGCGAGGACGACCGTCACGGTGCGGGTGAAGTCGGCTGGTGCAGGAGGCGGATCAAACGGCCCTGGCCGTGCACACCCAGCCGAGGTCGTACGTGCGCACTTCCACGTCCTCGAACCCGGCCCGGCGCAGCCGTGCCTCGAGCTCGCCGGGGTCGATCGGGTTGTACGTGTCGTCCTCGTGGAAGGCCGCCGTCGCCTCGTTGTACGTCCCGTCGGCGGCGACGAGGACGGCGCCCGGCACGAGGACCCGGGCCAGCTCGGCGAACACCCGGTCCTGCACCTCGTCGGGCGCGATGTGGTGCAGCATGTGGAACGAGGCACCGCCGGAGAACCGGTCGGAGGGGAACCGCAGGTCGGATGCGTCGCCGACGACGACGTTGACGTTGTCGCCCCCCATCCGCTCGGCCAGCGCGGCTGCCAGGCCCTCGTCGATCTCGACGGCCGTGAGGCGCCCGGTCATCGTGTGCAGGATGTCGGTGGTGAAGCCCGGCCCCGGACCGATCTCGATCGCGTCGTCACCGAGCTCCACGTCACGCAACGCCTCGGGGAGGATCGTCTCGTGCACGAGGCGCCGCCAGTCCTCGCTGGCGCAGTACTCCATGTGGGCGTCGTTCACGACCGGTGGTGCCTCAGCCCGGCGCCTGCACCTGGTACTCGGCCTTCCACCAACGCGCCGTCTCGATCTCGCTCGGGTCGGTCACCAGGGTGGGGTCTTGCCCCAGGTCCGACGGCGTCGGCCCGATGTGCTCGGCGATCGGGCGCAACGCGTCGAGGTCGAACCCGTAACAGCGGGCCGCCGTCTCGCCGAGCAGCTTGCGTGCGTCCTCGACGGGGATCCCCCCGAAGTCCGCCCGCAGGCGCTCCTGCGTGTGCGGCCAGGTTCCCTCGGGGTGCGGGTAGTCGGTCCCCCACATCACGACGTCGCAGCCCAATACGTGACGGCGCCGGATCTCTTCCTTCGACATCGTCGACGCACCGATGAAGATGTTCTCGCCGAAGTAGTCAGAAGGCAGCTTCGAGATCTTGCCCTTGAGGAGCGCGGCCATCTTCTTGGTCGTGTGGCCGCCGCCCATGTACTGGTCCCACTTCCACATCATGTCGGCGGCCCAGTACGCCGCCGCCTCGGTCACGACGAACTTCAAACGGGGGAACCGTTCGAAGGCGCCCGAGAAGAGGAGGTGCCAGGCCGGACGGGCGGCCCACCACACCACCTCGGCCAGGTAGATCCCGATGTTGCCGTTGTACTCGTCCTGCGGCGCCTCGCCCGAGTGCGTGTGGACCGGGAAGCCGGCGGCCTGACAGGCGTCCCACACCGGGTCGTAGTCGGGATGGTTGTAGGGCAGCCGGTCGTGCCACATCGTCGGCACCATGACCCCGCGGATGCCGGGTTGCTCGGCCAACCACTCGATCTCGGCGACGGAGCGCTCGACCCCGTGGGTGATCGGCACGAGCGCGATCCCGCCGTGGCGCTCCGGGCTGCGCGCGCACATCTCGGCCAGGAAGCGGTTGTGCGCCCTCGCCCCCGCGAAGGCCAGTTCGGGGTCGGTGATCTCCCCGGCGTTCAACCCCGCCCCGAAGGGCGGCGACGCCATGCCGGTGATCGCATCGGCGTCGGCGAACATGACCTCCGCGGCGACGCCGTCCGCGTCGAGCTCCTTGTCGCGTTGTTCGATGTCCCAGGCGCCGCGCAGGCCCTCTTCGTTCTCGGTCTCCCACCCCATGATGTAGTCGTAATTCATCTTGAGCGCCTCGTCGCGATGCGCGTGGCGCTCCGCCAGGTACTCGTCGAACTGCGGGTGGTGCGCCGCGTCCAGGTAGGGCCGGTACCCCTCTGCGGGCAGGCCCGCATGGGCGTCGGCCGAGATGATCGTGTAACGGTCGCTCATCGCTTTGCCCCCAAGACCGAGAGGTCGTCGTAGCGCTGGTGGATGAAGGGTTCGACGCCGGCCCGCGGCACCGGCCCGATGACCCGCCCCACCTGCGTCGAGGCTCGCTCGGTCCAGTTCAGGTCGACCATGCGCACGACGACCAGGTCGGCCACGGGATCGAGCGGGGCCTCCTTGAGGATCAGCTCTCCGTCGATCGACTCGTGCACCCGTGTCCTCTCGGTCTTCTCCCCGTAGACGAGCAAGGGGTCCGCGTCGAGGACGCCGGCCGCCTCGCACGACGGCGAGAGCTTGAACCAGAAGTCCGTCTTGGCCAGCTCGTAGTTGTCCCGCGTCCCGTCGATCCGCCCGTTGACCTCGCAGATCACCGAGCCCATCCGGGCGATGCGGGCCGACACCACGTCGCCGTCGCGCTGGACCTCCACCTCGGCCAGCTTCTTGGGCTCGCCGTTGATCTCCCGGCCCCCGATCACGGACTGCTCCGTCGTCATCGGCATGAAGATCGGGTACTCCCCCACCCGGTCCTCGTGACGGGCCTGCACGCCGATCCAGCCGGCCCCGAACACGGGCAGGCCGGGCATCTCGACGCGGGTGATGGTGATGCGCACCAGTGGCTCGGGCCCCGGCTCGAGGGGCGGCGGCAGGATGGCGGCGATGATCTCCGGCTCGGTCTCGTAGACGGCGGTGACCGCCTCGGACCAGATGTCCGCCTTCTTCGCCTGGATCTCACGGTTCACCTGCTCGCGCTTGGCGCCGTATCGGACCGTGTGCATGGCTCCTCCCATCTCAGCCTCCCCTCACCAGGACCGCAGGATCTGGGTCGGGTCGAACGCATTGCAGGTCGTCTCGGTCGGCCAGTCGTTCGGCGCCAGGGGGCGCGCCACGTCGCTCACCAGGGGGCCGACGCGATCGCCGATCCGGCGCAACCCCTCGAGGTCGAAGCCATAGAACGACGCGGCGGTCGACTCGACCATGGCGCGCACCGCAGGCTCGTCGAAGTCCGCGAACGCCACGCGCAGCGCCTCGGTCGTATAGGGATAGCTCCCCTCCTTGTGGGGATAGTCGGCGCCCCACATGACGTGGTCGATCCCGAGCTCCCGGCACAGCGGCGCCTCGCTCGGCCGCAGGAAGGAAGCACCGATCCAGAAGTTGCGGGCGAAGTACTCAGACGGCTTCATCGTCAGCTTCGCTGCGGCCGCGCCGAAGAACAAGGACTCCGCCGCGTTGGGCAGCGTCATGCGGCCGTAGAACCAGTCCAGGGTCTCGAGCCCCCGCGGCAACCACGCCACGCCCTGCTCGGTCACGGCGAAGCGCAGCGTGGGGTGGCGCTCGAGCACGCCGGCGAAGATGAGGTGCCAGACGGAGCGGTGGCTGAACCACGGGATCTCTATCAGCATCATCGCCCGCGCCGCCTCGTGCTCGCCGTAGTCGGGCAGGGCGCTCCCGCCGTGGATGTTGATCGGGACGTCAAGCTCGGCGCACACCCGCCACAGGGGCTCGTAATGGTCCTCCCACAGCGGCGGGAGATGCGAGTTGGGCGGGATGGAGGGCAGCAGGATGCCCCCAAACGGCGACCCGAAGGCCTCCTTGGCCCAACGCACCTCGGCGACGGCGTCGTCGATGTCGTTGGCGAACACCTGCGCGATGCCGGCGCGCCGCCCCGGGGCGGCAGCGCAGAAATCGGCCATCCAGCGGTTGTGCGCCTGCACGCCGGCCCAACGGCGGTCGTAGTCCTCGGGGGATGGCGGGAGAGCGACCAGGTTCCCCTCGGCGAAGAAGGGCGGGACGGTGTTGGGGAAGAGCACCTCGGCGACGATGCCGTCTGATTCGGTCTCCGACAGACGGCGGTCGTTGTCCCAGTTGCGGTACGCCCAAGGCAGGAGAAGGTCGGCGAACGGGTTGACGTAGGCGTCGGCCCACGCATCGAACTCGTCGTGGAAGCGGCTGGCCAGGTAGGGCCGATAGTCGCGGATGTCGCCGCCGGCGTGGCCGTCCGCCGAGACGATCGTGTAGCGCGGGGTCGTCGCCGTGGTCGTGGTCATCAGGTCAGGGCGGCCGGCGGGAGTTGGCCCGCGCCGATGGCGTCGGCCCGGCGATGCAACATCGCCGCGGTGTCCTCGAGGCCGTGTCCGATCACGAAGTCCCCGCGCTTGACGCCGGCAACGCAGAAGCGTCCGAGCTCACGCAGGTCCATCAGCTGCGCCGGGTGCCCCGACGCCTCGAGCTGCGCCTTGAACTCCTCGAACGTGGTGCCGGGGGCGGGCGGGCGCGGCTTCGTCCGCGCCAGGTCCGCCGGGCGGTTGCGTTGCGCCGTCCACAACCCGGTGTCGAGCAGCCCACCGGACGGGTAGAAGATGGCGGCGCGCAGATCGGTGCCCGCCGCGATGAGCTGGTGGGCCAGGGCCTCGGTCAGACACGAGATCGCCGCCTTGCTCGAGGCGTACACGGAGGCATAGGGCACGGGGGCGATCCCGCCGTCCATGCTCGAGGTGTTCACGACGACACCCGGCTCGCCGGAGTCGATCATCCGTGGCACGAAGGACAACATCCCGTTGGCCACGCCGAACACGTTGACCGAGAAGCACCAGACCCAGTCGTTGGCCTCCTGCTCCCACGGGCGCCCGCCCCCGCCGGAGGTCACGCCGGCGTTGTTGAAGAGGAGGTGACACACGCCTTCGGTCGAGAAGACGTCGGCGGCGAGCGCGTCCACCGACGCCGGCGAGGAGACGTCGGTCACGACGCCTCGGACCTCCCCCACCTCGCCGAGCTCCTTGACGGCCGCCTCGAGAACGGGCTCTTCGACGTCGGCGATCACGACCCGCGCCCGCTCCTCGAGGAGGGCCTCGACGATGCCGCGGCCGATGCCGCCCGCTCCCCCGGTCACCACGGCCACCTTGCCGTTCAGATCGTCCAACGTCATGCCCCCACGTCGTCCTATGTCAGCGGCCACGTTAACCCTCCCCGCGTCACGGCCCCGATGCGCCGGCGTACGAGGGCCGAGGAGCATGAGGCCGAACGCCTCGTGAACTCCGGCCGCCGAGCGAGACGCCCAAGGTCCCCCTTGCCCAGGGGGAGTCAGCCTGCGCTCAGCTCGATCGCGTGGCGGTACCCGCGTGACCCCGCCGCGTGAGATCCTAGAAGGGCCTACACGGGACGGCCGTGGGGGTGTCGGCGCCCATCCGGGCGCGACCGACGATCGTGGCGGCTGCGAGTTCGCGGCGTGGGAGGTCGAGGGACCGGCGATGGACGTGCACACCGGCGAGACGAGGGTTCGCTCTGACCCGTCCGCGACCGCCGTCGTCCCTGCGGTCGGCGATCAGGGCCAGGGCCAGCTCTTCAACGAGCCCGGTGGCTACCCAGGCTTCGCGGACACCGACCAGATGCCCGCCGTCGGTCGCCGTGGCCGCGGCCGCGCGCCACGCCGTCGCTACGGCGCGCCGCGCTGGCTCCGCGTCACCGTGGCGGTCGTGGTCGTCGCGATCCTTGCGGCTGGCGTCGCCCTCGCGCTCGTCGAGTCGGGTGTCATCGGAACGACCACGAGCCCACCGACGAATGGGACCCACACGCACACCACCACCGCGCCCACCGTCGCCCTGCCCACGAAGACGTTGCTGACGCCCACCCAGACCGTCGCCGGGTCGGGGACGGCCAGCTACACGATCCCCGCCCGGGCGTTCGCCGTCACGGTGACGGCGGGCCCCGGCATCTCGTGGGTCAGCATCGGGGTCGTCGGCCAGCACCCCATCTATGCGGGGATCCTGCAACCGAACGCCAGCCAGCGTGAGATCCTGCTCGGACCGGCCCAGGTCGAGATCGGTGCCGGCGGCACGAAGGTGACGGTGACGTCGGGACGGCACAGCCAGACCCTCACCCCACCCTCGGCGCCCTTCAGTTACAAGATCACGCCCGTCGGCTGAGGTCAGGACGGTGCGCCGGACGCGTCCCTGAGGCCGTCGGCTTCAGGGGGGCCCGGGCCGCCCAGGCCTGTGGCCGCCGGGTGGTGGTGAGGGGTGGCCACCGGGAGCAGGCGGTGGCGGAGTCGGAGGCGGTGGGCTGAATCCGCTGCCGTGCAGGCCACCCGACCCTTGCGGAACGCCGTGGGGCGGTCCACCTCAGCGACGTGCCCTGACCTTGCGGAGACCCGTGCGGCGGTCCGCTCTGACCGGTCGAGCCCTGACCTTGCGGCGAACTGTTTTGCGGTCCGCCCGGATCCGTCGCGCCCGGACCTTGCTGATCACCATGACCGCCCGGCCCACTCGGCGGCTCGACACCCCCGGCGTGCTCGGTGCCCGAACCACTCTGTCCGGTCTGTCCTTGGCCGCTCGACTGGTTTCCCTGTCCGCTCGCCGTGAGACCCGACGGGCCGTCGAATCCGTTGGTGCCGCCGCGGTGCGTCACCGTTGAAAGGGTCGCCACCGTGGCCGTCGGCGTCGGGGTGGTCGCCGGTGGCGTCGGCGACACCGTCGGCGTCGACGTCACCGTCGGTGCCGCTGTTTGGGCTGTCAGCGCCGACGACGCGCCGCTCGCATGCACGACGCTCGTCACGTCGTCGGCCGTCACGTCGGAGCTCGACGCGGCGGGGGTGACGGACGCCGCGCTCAGTGCGCTCGAGACCGACACCTGTGCCTGCGCCCAACTCGGAACCGTGGGGCTCACGAGGGCCGGACCGGTCAGCGTCGCACCGGTCGAAGCCGAACCGACGGCGAGGCCGATGTTGGCAACAGGCGCTTCGAGCTCGATGACCGCAACGACCGAAGCAATCACCACGATGCCGCTCGTGGCGTTGATCGCGGTCGTCCACCTCCGACGCCGACGAGACCGACTCGGCGTCATCGTCCCCCCTCGGTCGGTGCACCCCACGTTCCGAGGTCACACCGCTGACGATCAGCTGGCACGCCCACCTCCTCCCACCACCTACAACCATAGTTCCGTGCATAGGTCGTGCGTAAGGGGGATGGTCTTGCAATCGGGGTAGACGTTATTGGCTCAGCCGCCCGAGCCCAGGTCGGAGCGGAACTCGGCGAGATCGAAGTAGTCCCGCCACGCCGCGATCCGCTGGTCCCGCAGCTCGAAGACCCCAGCGACCGGAAGAGCGAGGGAGCGGCCGTCCACCTCGAGGAAGTCGACCCGTTCGGTCATGACCAGATCACCACTTCCGACGACGTGGCGTATCTCCACCGAGACCCGCCCGCCCGCCGTCATGATCCCCTCGAGGGAGGCCACGATCGCGGCGCGCCCGACGACCGGTTCGAATGGCCCGTTGCGGTACACGGCGTCCTCGGTGAAGAAGTCGCCCAGCGCTCCGGCGTCACCGCCGGGCCATGCGGCCACGAAGGCGTCGACGAACGCACCGATCGTCTCGAGCGGTCTTCGCATCCGCTGCTCAGGGTAGGGCCGAGAGAGAGGCTTCGCCTCCTTTAGTGGTCCGCGCTGAGGCGGTCGACAATCGGCAGCGCGAACCAGAGCACCACGAAGCCACCGACGACGAGTGCCACGAGCACGGAAAAGATCCAGCCACTGCCCACGAAGCTCAGAATGAGGCACACGGCGCAGCACAGGGAGATGGCAACCATTCCCAGCCCGAGCAGTGCCTCGACGTTGGCCAGGCGGAGCAACTTCGCCTTCGCATGACGCCGAAAGACCCACCGGTGGTAGGCGACGGGACTGATCAAGAGCACCGTTGCGGCAGCTGCGCTGAGGACGCTGATCCGATAGACGTCGCGCTGGGCTGCGTTCAGCTGGCCGAAACGAAC
Source organism: uncultured Acidimicrobiaceae bacterium (assembly GCA_963783995.1). Classification (GTDB taxonomy): domain Bacteria; phylum Actinomycetota; class Acidimicrobiia; order Acidimicrobiales; family RAAP-2; genus Bog-473. Next base: position 698,340 of record CAWAPU010000006.1, on the reverse strand, counting down.
GGTGAACGGCAGCGCGAGCAGGAAGCCGAACAACATCTGGACGCCGAGGCCGGCGACCCGTAGCTCCTGGAGAAGGTCGGCCAGGTTCCGGTTGTTGCGTTCGGCCTCAGGGCTTTCGGTCACTTCCGCTTCGTTCGTTGCCACCGCGCGTCACAGCCTCAGGAGCCGGTCATGCTCATGCGTTGCGAAGCAGGAGGGCAACCCCCCCTGCAGGGGTGCCGACAGGCCTGGTGACACGGGACTGCGCATCACAGGGGACTGTGCCCAAATAAGGGTGATTTCAAAAGCCGCCCGCACGACCCTCACTCAGGGACGTCCGACCCGAAGCGGAGGGCGTTCCCGTCGGGGTCGACGAGCGCGCCCTCGCGCATCTCATAGCCCGTCGTCGCCACCGGGTGAAGTGTCCCGCCCGCGTCGGCCCGCTGCCATTCCGCGTACAACGCGTCGGCGTCGAGCACGTGGAGGTAGGCCACACCACCGCCGGGATGATCGTCCGTGACGAGGTGGATCCCCGCGGCCTCACGCCGGGCGAACGCATGGGCGTCGCCCTCCTCGTCAGGGATGACGGTGAAGCCGAGGGCTCGATAGCTCGCGATCGCTCTCTGCATGTCCCGCACCGAGAACATCGGGAAGCATCGCCGTATCTGGTGGCGCGGCCGGCCCGCGACGGTGCCGGCTTCCTGGCGCGCTCCCTTGATCTGCGACAGCGCGAGGAGCCCGGCCCGCATGGCCTCAGTCCGCTCGGGCGTGACCCGGCCGCGCAACTCGCCGTCAACGGATTCGATGCCCCGTACCAGCGCGTCCACCGCGGTTTGCCCACGATCCGTCAGCTCGAGCGTGATGCGGCGGCGGTCGTCGGGGTGGGCGCCGCGGTCGACGTACCCCTTCGCCACGAGTGCCTCGATGACGTTGCTGACGGCCTGCTTCGTCACGCCAAGCTCCCTTGGCAGGTCCGTTCGAGGTCCACCAGAGGAATCGATCCCGGCCAGGATGAAGGCCCCGTTCTTGGGCAGGTCTTCGACCCCGGCAGCGGCGAGTGAGGCGCGCATCGCCTGCGCATACGCGCCTCGAGCCGCCCGGAGCAGGGCCGGCGTGGACAGGTCGTGGTCGGTTGGGAGGGTCACGCCTTCGAGCCTAAGGTCCTACTCCTGGATAGTCAATGAGTATGACCATCTAGCCGGGTCGGTGTCCTGGGGACGGGGAGCGCCCCTGGCGCATCGAACCGTGTCCGGGCGCACGCGACGACGCACTGCGTTGCGCCCAAGCGAAGAGCGCGCGGGATCCAACCCGAATCTAAGTCGGCGTCGGCCGTCGGCGTCGTGTGATCGATGTTGATTCGTTCGCGCTCCCGTCGCTCGAAAGGCGCGTCCGTCAATCGCCGGAACCGCCGGGTATCTGACGGCGTTCACTGCCCAGTGCGCGCGGCAACGACCATGTCGTCACCGCACACCGGCGTGTCCGCGCCAACAAGGTCGCCCGCGACACAACGTTCGGATTCATTTCATCTTCGGGTCACCGATCCTCCCGAAAAGCGTCACCGAGGCTGGGTACCGATGCGCAGTCAGTCCTTTTACACGCGGACCAACGGAAAGGTGCACAACCATGACCACCCGACGAACCCGGCTTACTTTTGCGGCCGTTGCAGTGTCGGGGACCGTCGTGACGACTGCCGCAGGCATCGTCGCGCCAGCCTCCGCCCTAACCACCTTGACCATCAACGCGGTGACGTTCACCGCGCCGCCGGGCACGTCCTTGGACAACCCACAAGGCATCGCCGCGGCGGGCGGCACCGTCGACGTGTCCAACTCGGCGGACAACGTCGTGGCAAGCGTGGTCGGCACCGCCACCACGACGATCGCAGGCTCGTACGAGAGCACCGGCGAGAAGGGCGACGGCGGCCCGGCGTCGTCCGCCACCCTCGACAACCCGACCGGGCTGGCCACAGACAGCAAGGGTGACCTCTACATCGCCGATTCCGAGGACAACGTGGTCCGCGAGATCACCCCGGACGGCGTCATCCACCTGATCGCCGGAGACGGAAGCGAGGGCGACCGAGGCAACGGCGGCCCGGCGCACGCGCGCCGAGCTCGACGACCCTCAGGGCGTCGCCGTCAACACGAAGGGCGACCTCTTCATCGCCGACACGTACAACAACGTCGTCCGCGAGGTCACGCCCCAAGGGTTCGTCTCGACGTACGCCGGCAACGGGTCCCCGGGCTACCGGGGCGACAACGGGTCCGCCACCCGGGCCGAGCTGTCCTCGCCCACCGGGCTGGCGGTCGATGCGCTCGGCAACCTCTACATCGCCGACTCTGGCAACAACGTCGTCCGCCGCGTCTCCACCTCGGGGGTGATCACGACGGTCGCCGGCGACGTCGCGGCCGACCAGGCCTCCGGTGGCCTCGGCGGCTTCAGCGGTGACGGCGGCCCGGCCACGTCCGCCCGGTTGAACAGCCCAGAGGGCGTCGCGCTCGACCAGGCCGGCGACCTCTTCATCGCCGACACGTTCAACAACGCCGTCCGCGAGGTCACCCCCAACGGGACGATCTCGACGATCGTCAACACCGTCGCGGCCAAGGGGAGCAGTGGGAACGGCGGCCCGGCAAGCTCGGGCAAGCTCAACACGCCCTTCGCCGTCGCCGTGGACCCGAGCACGGCCGACCTCTACATCGCCGACACCTCCAACAACCACGTCCGGGTGGTGACGGGGTTCACGGTGCCCACGACGACGGGTGGCGGACCGGTCGCCCCCGGCTCACCGCCGCCGCCGCCGCACCACCACAGCCACGGCCACAGCCGCCGCGGCCACTGAGCAGCGAACCCAGCAGCGAACCCAACGACCAAACCGAACGCAACCTCACGAAAAGGGACACAGACCTATGACCGATGAATCCACGTTCCTGTCCACCCCGCTCTCTCGACGCAGCCTCCTCAAGGGGGCAGCCGGCGCCGGAGCCGGCGCCGCGCTGGCGGCGTACCTCCCGTCGAGCGTCCGCAAGGCGATCGCCGGGGCCTCGGCCAACCCGTCGCACTTCGACCTGAGCCAGGTGAAGCACGTCGTGCTGCTCATGCAGGAGAACCGCAGCTTCGACCACTACTTCGGCACGCTCTCGGGCGTACGCGGCTTCGGGGATCCGGGCGCCATGCGGCTGCCCAGCGGGCGCTCGGTGTTCCAGCAGCCCGACCCGGACAACCCCGACGCGTACCTGCTGCCGTACCACCTCGACACGTCGAACTCGGCCGCCCAGGCCGTCCCATCCCTCAGCCACGCCTGGCAGATCCAGCACGACTCGTGGTCCAACGGCGCCATGGACGGGTGGCTGCGCTGCCACATCGCCTCCGACAGCGATACCAGCGGACCCTTCACCATGGGGTACTACGAGGCCGCCGACATCCCGTTCCAGTACGCCTTGGCCGAAGCGTTCACGATCTGTGACAACTACTTCTGCTCCGTGCTCGGGCCGACGCACCCCAACCGTTACATGTGGATGACGGGGATGGTCGACCCGGCCGGCCAGTTCGGTGGCCCCGCCCTCGACAACAACGCCCCGAACGGCACGTACTACTGGACCACGTACGCCGAGCGGCTCCAGAACGCCGGCGTCTCGTGGAAGTGCTACCAGCAGGCCGACAACTACGGCACGAACGTGCTCGAGTTCTTCCGCCAGTTCATCGACGCGCCGACGACGTCGAGCCTCTACCAGAGCGCCTTCGGCGTCAGCACGCTCTTCAACGGGCAGCCGGCCAGCGATCCCACCATGGCCTTCGAAGAGGACTGTGCGAACGGCACGCTGCCGACCGTGAGCTGGCTCTTCCCGACCAGCGTCGCCTCGGAGCACCCGTCGTACCTGCCGGCCGCCGGGGCGCAGTTCGTCGCCTCGAAGATCGAGGCGCTGGCCGCCAACGAGGACCTGTGGAACTCGACCGTGTTCATCTTGAACTACGACGAGAACGACGGCTTCTTCGACCACGTGGCGCCCATCACGCCCCCGAACGGCACCGCCGACGAGTTCACGTCGTTGAACTCCCCGGGCGGCACGCCCGGCGGCGGGCTCAACATCGGCTCGGGCTTCCGTGTGCCAGCGATCGTCATCTCCCCGTGGACCGTGGGCGGCTACGTCTCCTCTGCGCCCCTCGACCACACGTCGTGCCTCCGCTTCCTCGAGCGCGTGACCGGCGTCACCGAGCCCAACATCAGCGACTGGCGACGCGCCACGTTCGGTGACTTCACGGCGGCGCTGCAACAGGCACCGGCTCCGGCTCCGTCGATCCCCGCCGCCTCGCCCTCGGCCACCGCGGCGCAGCTCGCCTACCAGACGCAGCAGTCGTCGCTCGCCCTGCCGGCCTTCCCCGGTCAGCTCCAAACCACGCCGGTGCAGCAGCCGGGGCGGCGACCGCCGACGGGCTGACGCCGGGGCGACCTGCGGCCGGTGCCGCTGGCTACGACGAAGGCGCGGCGTGCACGCTCAGGGCCGGGCGCGCACCGTGTCGCGCAGGAGCATGAACCGCATCGGCCACAGCCCCGGTCGCGGCTCGGGCAGCTCGCTGCGGGCCCAGAACACCCCGGTCACCGTGACCGCCGCGGCGGCGAGCCAGACGATCACGCCGACGGCCAGGAGCCACGGCGTGGATCCTGACGCCAGAACGATGACGCCGGCGATCCCGACGGACAGCCCGGCGAACCCCACGCGCAGGGACCACACGGCCATCCGCCAGTGTCGGTTGTGCGGGAGCTCCGGCGGCTCGTTCATGCCCTCAATTGTGCCCGGGCCCCGGCGCCGTCTCCAGGCGCCACCCGGCCCACAAGGAAAGGCGGTCCGCTGCTACGGCTCCAGGCTGAAGGGCGGGTACTCGTCGTTCAGCAGGAGGTAGTACGACAACACCCGGAACTGCCACCGGTACACGCTGACGGCGAAGTTCTTCAGCGACGGGTTCCATTCCCCCGTGAACAGGGCGATGAACCACGAGATGAGGAGGACGACCCCGTTGACGATGTTGAGGACGTACAACACGATGAACTGCGGGATGACCATGATGATCCGGATGGCGACGGTGCCCCGGTTGCGATCTCCGGTCGGCGGCATGACCTGCAGCTGCGACGGGTAGCCACCCGGGTCGGCGTATCCCTGCGGGATCGGCGTGAAGGGTGGGTACGGCTCGGCCCAGACGTAGAGGCCGGTGAACACGCGCCACTGGTACCGAAGCACACCGGCGATGAATTCCTGCATGCTCGGCGACGCCTGGCCCGTGAACACAATGGAGAACCAGCACACGATGGCCGCGATGAAGGCCGCGATGTAGAGGATGTACGCCCAGATGAACTGCGGGATGAAGATCAGCCAATTCGTGAGGACCTTCACCGGCGGGATCTTCGCAGGTCCCTCCGGAATCTCGACCGTCAACGGTGGATAGATGCCCGGCATGTGGCCCTCACTTCGCTCGCCCCTCTGGAGCGGCACGTTAGCCCGACCGACATCGCGGTTGCTGGGATCCCCTCGCCCTTCGCTCACACGCGCACCGGTGCGCGAACGGTGCGTGACGACCGCGCGGCGGATGGTGACGGTGCGCCGACAAGAGCAGACGACCTTCGACGCGTCCGAAGAGCTGAGGAGCCGTTGGATTTGCGGGACGGAATGATCGAGGCCTGCACCCCGACGGCTGACCAAGGGTGACCGGAATCTCCGTGCGCCTTCGCAACTAATGACGCCGAAACTGTTGACCGGACAGGAATCCTTCAGACCGTGACCCGGCGCATCGTCGCGAAGCCACCGGCGAGCAGGGCGACAAGGACGAGGACCAGCACACCGCTCAGTCCCGCCGCGCTCAGCGTGTGGAAGAACGAGCCGATGGTGGACCAGGCGTCGGTCCAGGTGGCAAGGACGGCGCCGATCAGGACGACGGTCAGCTGCCGCGGCGGCGAACGTCACCACCCCGACGACGTTCCAACGGCGGAAGACGAGCCCGAACCACATTCCCCACGCAAACAGCAGCGTCAGGGCGACGGTGGAGGTCAGCAAGGTGAGGTACCACGGCCCCTCGAGGATGTAGGGGACCCGGAAGAACGCCATGTGCATGCCCCATCCACCGCTGGCACGTTCGATCGCCTGGAGGCCGGTGATCGCCAGGCCGTTCCCCACGCCGAGGATCACGGCGAGGAGGGACGTACCGAGGAAGTACGAGCGCCGGCTGAGCCCGAGTGCCAATCCGAACGGCAGCGACCGGGCCACGCTGACGAGCCCGCAGATGAAGATCACCGAATAGATCGCCCCCAGCCCGCCCACCCAGCGGTTGGGGACGTGGCCCGCGGGCGTGAGCTTGAGGATGACGACGTCGGCAATGAAGGCGAACGCCAGGATCATCCAGGGCAGAAGGAGGTAGTTGAACCACTGCGCCAGGTGGTAGCGGGCGGCGTTGATCACCGGGGTCATGCGCTTCTCCTTTCGTCGGCGTCGCCGAGCTCGGGGTTGCTTCCTGCGGCCTCGACCATGACCTGCTGGAGGGACAGCGGCTCCAATCGGAGGCGGAGGATGCGAGCCTGGGCCCGGTCCTCGTCGTCCAGAGCGCCGATGACGACCACGGATTGCTGGGATGCGACACGCCGGAGACCGCGGGTGTGCCGACCGGCGACGAACTCCTCCACGGCACCAGGCGATCCGCTCACGCTGGTCGCGCTGCCGCGGACGTCATCGGCCGGAGCGTCGAACACGACCCGGCCATGATCGATCATGATCACCCGTTCGAGGAGATCGGCCACCTCGTCGACCAGGTGGGTCGACAACACGATCGTGCGAGGACGCTCGGCGTACTCGGCCAGCAACCGGTCGTAGAAGATCCGCCTCGCCACCGCGTCGAGCCCGGCGTAGGGCTCGTCGAAGAGGGTGACCTCGGCCCGCGCCGACAATCCGATGATGATGCCGAGCGCTGAGCGCATGCCACGGGAGAGCTTCTTGATGTTCCGGTTCGCCGGCAGCTCGAAGTCGGCGAGCAGCGAGGACGCCAGGTCCTCGTCCCACGACGGGAAGCACCACGACGCGGTGGCGAGCGCGTGGCGGACCTTGAAGTCGGGGAAGATCTGGTCCTCGCGGACGAAGACCATGCGGCGCAGCACGGCGTCGTTCTCTCTCGGATTCGCCCCGAGGACCTCGACCCGTCCGGCCGAGGGGAACTCCTGGGCCGCCAGGATCCGCATGAACGTGCTCTTGCCGGCGCCGTTGCGCCCGAGCAGTCCCGTGATGGAGGGCTCTCCGATCTCAACGTTCACGTCGTCGAGGGCGAGTTGGCCCCTGTAGTGGCGAGTCAGCCCGGAGACCGAGATCGTCGCTGTCATACCTGCACTCCTTTCTCACTGTCGCTGGTCTCTCGGATGAGCGACACCAGCGCTTCGGGGTCGATCCCGAGACGCTCGGCCTCGGCGATCATCGGCCCGATGAACCGCTCGACGAACTCGCGACGCCTCACCTCGAGCAGGCGCGCCTGGGCGCCCGACGCGACGAACATGCCGATCCCCCGTCGCTTCTCCAGCAGTCCGTCGTCGGCCAGCACGTTGATCCCCTTGGCTGCCGTTGCGGGGTTGATGCGGTGGAAGGCCGCCAGCTCGTTGCTCGACGGCACCCGCTGACCCTCGGCGAGCACCCCGTCGGCGATCTCGTCGGAGAGACGCTCGGCGATCTGCGTGAACAGCGGCACCCCGTCATCGAGCACGGGCGGCTCCGCGGGACGCACACCAACGGCCCGGAAAAGCCCTACTGGTGGCCACCTCTCCCACGCGGCAGCTCGTCGGTGTTCCTTGGTTCATTACTTGACCAATGTACCAAGGAACGTCCGCCGGGTCAACCCCCGGCCCCGCCCCGGGCCGAACGCAGCGGAACGACCCTTCGGCGAGCGCAACGCGCCGCGGCGCGCCACGGTGGGACCTCGGGTGCACAAGCGCGCCGCAGCCCCCACCCGATGAGAGTGAGGGCTGCGAAGTGCTGCAGAGAAGTACGCCGGGGTCAGCCGACGCGGATCCTCGTTACGAGCACCCGCTGGTCGTCCCGCAGCTCGAGCACACGTAGCAGGAGCCGGCCCGCTGCATGTGGTTGCCGCAGTTGTAACAGAACGGCGCGTCGCGCTGTTCGGCCCGGGCGAGCGGCTGGTTGGCGCCGTAGGCCGCCGGCCCGGTCGGAGTCGCCGGCGTCGGCGTCGGCGCCGGCCCGCCGGTCGCCTCGCTCAGCCCGTCGTCGACCAGGCTGACCGACGGCGTCGCCATCTCCTCGACACCGGGCAGCGTCGGCTGCGTGCGCTCCTGCGTCGAGAAGATGCCGAGCTCGGCCCGCTCCGTCAGCGTCAGGTAGTCGAGCGCCATGCGGCGGAAGATGTAGTCCACCAGGCTCGTCACCAGACGGAGCTCCGGGTCGTCCGTGATGCCGGCCGGCTCGAACTTCATGTTGGCGTACTTGCTCACGAACGTGGACAGCGGCACACCGTGCTGGAGGCCGAGGCTGATGGAGATCGAGAAGGCGTCCATGATCCCGGCCAGGGTCGAGCCCTGCTTGGAGACCTTGACGAACACCTCGCCCGGCCGCCCGTCCTCGTACTCGCCCACCGTGACGTAGCCCTCGCAGTCGGCCACCCGGAACGAGAACGTCTTGGAGTTGCGCTTGCGCGGCAGGCGCTCGCGCACCGCGCCCACGACGACGTGCTCGACGCCCTTCGCCTGCTCGTTGGCCAGCGCAGCCTCGAGCTCGGCGATCCGGGCCGCGATCTCGCGGTCGTGCGCCTCGGCGTCGGACCCGGCCGGCGCCACGTCGCCGCCCGAGATGGCCTCCGCCTCCTTCTTCGTCGTCGACAGCGGCTGGGCCACCTTGCAGTTGTCCCGGTAGATGGCGACGGCCTTGATACCCAGGCGCCAGGCGTCGATGTGCAGCTGCTCGACGTCGTCGACCGTCACGTCCTCGGGCATGTTCACCGTCTTGGAGATGGCGCCCGAGATGAAGGGTTGCACCGCGCCCATCATCCGGATGTGCCCGGAGTAGTGGATCGTGTTGTCGCCCATGGAGCAGGCGAACACGGGCAGGTGCTGGGGTGCCAGGTGCGGCGCCCCCACGATCGACATGTGCTCGCTGATGTACCCCGCGATGTCGTCGACCTGCGCGTCGTTGTAGCCGAGCTTGGTCAGCGCCCGGGGAATCGTCTGGTTGATGATCGACATCGTCCCGCCGCCCACGAGCTTCTTCGTCTTGACGAGCCCGAGGTCCGGCTCGACGCCCGTGGTGTCGCAGTCCATCAACAGCCCGATCGTGCCGGTCGGCGCCAGCACCGACGCCTGCGAGTTGCGCACGCCGTACGCCTCGGCCAGGTCGACGGCGCGGTCCCAGGACTCCTGCGCCGCCGACAACAACTCGGGCGGCACGACGTCCTCGTCGATGCGGGCCGCCTCGGCCTGGTGCATCCGCAGGACGTTGAGCATCGGCTCGGCGTTCTCGTGGTACCCGGCGAACGGCCCCATCCTCGCCGCGATGCGCGCCGAGGTGGCGTAGGCGTGCCCGGTCAGCAGCGACGTGATGGCGGCGGCCCAGGCCCGGCCGGCGTCGGAGTCGTAGGGCAGGCCCTCGGCCATCAGCAGCGCGCCCGAAATTCGCGTACCCGATGCCGAGCTGACGGAAGGCCCGCGTCGTCTCGGCGATCTTCTCGGTCGGGTAGTCGCCGTTGCCCACGATGATCTCCATGCCGGTGAACACCACCGACACCGCCGCCTTGAACCCGTCGGCGTCGAACTGGTCGTTCCCGTCGAGGAACGTGAGCAGGTTCAGCGACGCCAGGTTGCAGGCGGAGTTGTCGAGGTGCATGTACTCGCTGCACGGGTTCGAGCCGTTGATGCGGTCCGTGTTCGGCGCCGTGTGCCAGCGGTTGATCGTCGTGTCGTACTGCATGCCCGGGTCGGCGCACTCCCACGCCGAGTGGGCGATCTGGCGGAACAGGTCACGCGCCGGCACCGTGCGGACGGTCGAGCCGTCGGTCCGCGCCGTCAGGTTCCAGTCGCGCCCGTCCAGCACGGCCTCCATGAACTCGTCGGTCACCCGCACCGAGTTGTTGGCGTTCTGGTACTGCGTCGAGTGGCTGTCGGAGCCGTCGAGGTCCATGTCGAAGCCTGCGTCGCGCAGCACGCGCGCCTTGCGCTCCTCGATGGCCTTGCACCAGATGAAGTCCTCCACGTCGGGGTGGTCGGCGTCGAGGATGACCATCTTCGCCGCCCGCCTCGTCTTGCCCCCGGACTTGATCGTCCCGGCCGAGGCGTCGGCGCCCCGCATGAAGCTGACCGGGCCCGAGGCGGTGCCCCCGCCCTTCAACAGCTCGTGCGACGAGCGGATGCGCGACAGGTTGACGCCGGCGCCCGAGCCGCCCTTGAAGATGACGCCTTCCTCGACGTACCAGTTGAGGATCGAGTCCATCGTGTCGTTCACCGCCAGGATGAAGCACGCCGAGCCCTGCTGCGGCACGCCCTTCACGCCGATGTTGAACCAGACCGGCGAGTTGAACGCGGCCTTCTGGTGGATGATGAGGTGCTTCAGCTCGTGGTTGAAGACCTGCGCCTCTTCGTCGTCGACGAAGTAGCCGTCCTTGAGGCCCCATTCCGTCAGCGTGTCGGCCACCCGGTCCGCCACCTGCTTGAGCGACGTCTCACGCTCAGCGGTGCCGAGCGTCCCGCGGAAGTACTTCTGCGCCAGGATGTTGGTGGCGTTCAGGCTCCACGACGCCGGCACCTCGACGCCCAGCTGCTCGAAGGCCACGGAGCCGTCGCGGAAGTTCGTGATGCGCGCGTCGCGCCGTTCCCACGTCACCTGGTCGTAGGGGTGGACACCCTCGGTGGTGTAGTAGCGGCGGATGCCGATCTCGGATCGCTGGGGGGCGATGGCCATAGCGCTGAAGTCCTCCTGGTGGCTCGATGCTGGGGCTTGCCTGGTGCCTGTTCTGCTGCGTGGACTGCGGTTTCGAGCGCCCGTCGGCCCACCCCATTCCAGCGGAGCGGTGTCTCAAGACGCCTGTGTCCGGGTGTGATGCCGGATCCTCCCCATCAGGCGTCCGGAGGGGACCAAACTCGCCTAACCACAATATATAGTGGTTGGCCCGCCCCCGGGACACGAGATGCTGTGTCATTACAGCACTGTAGTTACGCCCTTGTCAACCAATGTACCCCCGCGTCCACCCAGGTCACGGACTGTTCGCGATGGTTCAGCGCGCCGGGCCCCCGGATGGCCCCACCGGGGCGGGGTTAGCGTCGGCTTCCCATGGCCAAAGTGGTCGCCATCGATGCGGGAACGACCGGCGTCCGCGCCCTGGTCGTCGACGAGCAGGCCCGGGTCACCGACGTTGCCTACCGCGAGCTGACCCAGCACTTCCCGCACCCGGGGTGGGTGGAGCACGACCCCGACGAGATCTGGGCCGCCGTCCGCGCCACCCTCGCCGAGGTCGGCGCCCGCCTGGCCGAGGCCTCCCCCGGCGAGAAGGTCGCCGCCATCGGCATCACCAACCAGCGCGAGACCCTCGTAGCGTTCGACCGCGCCACCGGCCAACCGCTCCACCGCGCCATCGTCTGGCAGGACCGCCGCACCGCGCCCCTCTGCAAGGAGCTCGTCGCCGCCGGCCACCTCCCGCTGGTGCGCGCCACGACCGGCCTCGTCCTCGACCCGTACTTCAGCGCCACGAAGGCGGCCTGGCTCCTTCGCTACGGCGACCTCCCCCTCCCGCCCGACGACCCCAACCTCTCCTTCTGCACGGTCGACACGTGGGTGCTGTGGCAGCTCACCGGCGGCCGCGACGGCGGCACGTACGCCACCGACCCCTCCAACGCGAGCCGCACGCTCCTCCTCGATACCGCCACCCTCTCGTGGTCCCCCGAGCTCTGCGGCCTCTTCGCCGTCCCCGCCCACACGCTCCCCGAGGTCCGTCCCTCCGCCGGCCGCTTCGGCACCGCCGCGCTCGATGATCTCGGCCCCGCTGCCGCGGCCCTCGACGGCGCCCCCGTCTCGGCCATCCTCGGCGATCAGCAGGCGGCGCTCTTCGGCCAGGCCTGCTTCGACCCCGGCATGGTGAAGGTCACGTACGGCACCGGCAGCTTCGTACTCGCCAACGCCGGATCCGAACGACCGCCACCACCCGACGGCCTCGTCGTCAGCGTGGCGTGGGACCTCGGCGCCCACGCCGGCTCTGACCGTGACGCCGTCGCCTACGCACTGGAGGGCTCGGCCTTCGTCTCGGGCGCCGCCATCCAGTGGCTGCGCGACGGCCTCGGGATCATCGACACGGCGGCCGACATCGGCCCTCTCGCCGCGTCGGTCACCGACAGCGGTGGAGTGACCTTCGTCCCCGCGCTCGCCGGGCTCGGCAGCCCGCAATGGGACCCTGACGCCCGCGGCATCATCACCGGCCTCACCCGCGGCGCCGGCCGCGCCCAACTGGCGCGCGCGTGCATCGAGGCGATGGCGTTCCAGGTGCGCGACATGACCGATGCGATGGCCGCCGCCTCTTCCTATCCACTCTCCGCGCTGCGGGCGGACGGGGGCGCCGCCGTCATGGACCTCCTCCTCGAGCTCCAAGCGGAACAGAGCCGCATGCCCGTCGCGCGCCCGCGCACACTCGAGTCCACCGCGCTCGGCGCGGCCACCCTCGCCGGTCTCGTCGAAGGCGTCTGGTCCTCGCTCGACGAGCTCGCGGCACACTGGGAGGCCGAGACCGTCTTCGAGCCCCAGCTCCCCGTCGAGCTGGCCGACGCGACCTACGCCGTCTGGGGCCGCGCCGTCGAGAAGTCCAAGGGCTGGGCGCCCACCGAATCGACCTGACGGCCTTTCTCCTCTCGGCGTTCCTCGGCCACGCTGTATCGGAAGCTGCCTCTTGGAGGCGAGCTGCCCAGGAGGACAGACCGGGTGCGCGCACGAATGCTGCGCCACGGGTCTCCGTTTGGCCTACCGGTTCGCAGCACGAAGGAGCAGACTGCAGGAGCGAACCAAGAGGGAACATTGCGCGGCGTCGACGACGGCCGGCGCGCCACGCAGCACGGACGCTGGGAGGGCATCGTGGGACCTCGCCATCCGACTCTGCCGGGACTGCACCGCGGGGCCCACCGGCGCGCCGATCCGGAGTCTCGGCGCGATCGTGGCCGGCCTGGGGGCCATCGCCGGAGGCTTGGTGATCTCGGGTGCCACCGGCATCGGCACCGCGCCCGCAGCCGACACGGTGCTCAGCTGCACGGACACCTGGACGGGCGCCGCCGGCACGGCCGACTGGGGCACGGCGGGGAACTGGAGCGCAGGCGTTCCCGACGCGACCGCCGTCGATGCGTGCATCCCCGGCGGCGCCACCGTCGTCGACCAGACCGCCGCCATCACCGTGGAGGAGCTCACCGTTGCGAAGGGAAGCTCGTTGACTGTCGGCACCGAGGGTGCGTCTACGACGGGATCCGACCGACGCGACCCTTGCGGTCACTTCGGGTCTGGACAACGACGGGACGCTCACGGCCGAGGCCGCGAGCCCCGGCGCGGCGACGCTCACTCTCGACGGGCCCGTCACCAACACGGGAGCGCTCGAGGTTTCCGGCACCCTCACCGTCGGCGTCGCTTCTGCGTCGAGCATGACCAATGCGGGCATCGTCGGAATCGCGCCGGGCGGCGTGATCGACCTCGAGAAGGCGTCCACACTGACGAACGAGCCGAACGGGTTGCTCGCCTTCGGAATCGGTGGTCCGCCCACCTCTGCGCCGGACTACGGCAGGATCCTGAACGGGTCACTCTCCCTCGACGGGAGTGCTGCCCCGGTGTTCGAGGGCGGGTTCACCCCCTCGTCCGGTGCCGACTATGTCGTGGCAACCGGCTCGTTCAGCGGCACGTTCGCCACCGTTCGCAACGGTGCGACAGCCGATTACTCACACCCGGACGCCCTTGGTCTCGTCGGCGGCGCGCCGGCCGCGGCCACGGCCGTCGGCGTCACGAGCACCGTCGCGACACCGGTGTTCGGGCAGGACGTGCGCCTCACTGCCACGGTGTCGGGCGCGCCGGGGCCGGCGCCAACCGGCTCGGTGTCGTTCACCGCCGGAGGCGCCCCGCTCGGCAGCGCACCGGTGGCCACTGCAGGAGGAGTGACGACTGCGACCATCGACACCGCGAACCTCGCGGTCGGATCGCAGTCGGTCACTGCGACCTACAGCGGCGACGTCCTCTTCGGCCCCGGCACGGCGCCGATTGATGTGCTGGCTGTCCACCCGGACAACTCGAACGTCACGATCGCGGCCGCACCCGCCAACGCCGTCCCGGGCCAAGAGGTCACCTACACCGCGTCGGTGTCGGCCGCCGCACCCGGAGCCGGCCCGGTGGGCGGCACGGTGTCGCTCAGCGACGACGGGAACGCCGTCACGGGCTGCCAGTCACTCGCTCTTTCTTCGTCCGACCCGCCACAGGTCACCTGCAGTGACACCTACGACGCCGACGCCACCCACTCCGTCGTCGCCAGCTACGACGGGAGCGCCGACTTCCTGTCCTCGACGGCGGCCGTCACCGAGACCGTCGCGCCCCAACCCACGACCACGTCCGTCACGGCGTCGTCGCGCACCACCACCACCGGCGAACCAGTCTCGTTTACGGCCACCGTGACCCCGAGCGCTGGGAGCGCGAACCCGACGGGGAGCGTGACCTTCACCGACGACGGCACGCCGATCGGCACGTCGACGCTGTCCACGACCGGCGGGGTGACCACCACCAACATGCTCCTCACCACACTCCCTCTGGGCGTCAATTCCATCGGGGCCTCGTTCGGCGGCGATCCCGACTTCGGGGCCAGCACGTCGGGACCTTCTGCGCTCGTCACGGTGAGTCGGGCGACGACGGAGCTGAGCCTCGGCAGCTCGGACGATCCGTCGACCTCGGGTCAGCCCGTCACCCTCACCGCCAGCGTGTTGCCGTCCACTGGCTCCGGGGAGACCGGCACGGTGACCTTCTCCTACGGGGGCACGGTCATCGGCACCGCCGGCGTGTCGAACGGCCAGGCGACGTTCACGACCGCGGCACTGCCGATCGGCGTCGGCTACGTCACCGCCGCCTACTCGGGTGACGGCAACTTCGCCGCGAGCACCACCACGTCCACCTGGTCCCAGGAGGTCGATCCCGTGCCCGGCTGAGCTGCGCAATAAAACAAGGGAAACCTTGTTATATTGAGGCAGGAAGAGCGGACCCGCCGCTCGGAAGGGTGGGCAGCCATGAGCGTGGCCATCGTGACAGGGGCATCCCGGGGACTCGGGCAGGCGCTGGCGACCGGACTGGTCGGGGCCGGTTGGTCGGTGGTGATCGACGGCAGGGACCGAACCACGCTCGATGCCTCCGCTGATCGCATCCGCGGCCAGGCCCCCGACGACGGGCGGGTCGTGGCGGTCGCCGGCGACACCACCGACGCAGAGCATCGACGCGCGCTGACCGACGCGGCGATCGCGCTCGGCGGCCTCGACCTGCTCGTGAACAACGCGGGCACCCTCGGCACCTCGCCACTCCCCTCGCTGGCGGACTACCCACTCGACGAACTCCGTGTCGCGTTCGAAGTGAATGTCGTCGCACCGCTCGGATTGGTGCAGGACGCGCTGCCGTTCCTGCTCGACGCGCCCCACCCGCGTCTCATCAACATCACGTCCGACGCCGGCGTGGAGGCGTACGAGGGCTGGGGCGGCTACGGCGCGGGGAAGGCGGCGCTCGAGCATCTCGGAGCGGTCCTGGCCGTCGAGTTCCCCACGCTCACCGTGTGGTCGGTGGACCCGGGCGACCTGCGCACGGTCATGCATCAGGCGGCCTTCCCGGGTGAGGACATCTCCGACCGGCCCGAGCCAACGACGGTGGTCCCGGCGTTCTTGGACCTGATCGACAGCGATCGACCGAGCGGCCGCTACCGGGCGGCCGAGCTCGTCGCAAGTGGAGCGGTCGCATGAGCGCCGTCAGCGCGCCGTTGGCGCCGCCCGAGGCGGAGCCGACGTTCGGCGGGCCCGTTGCCCGGCGCCTGCCCGAGCTCAACCCGCTGACGTTCTCCCTGCCACCAGAGCTCGAGGCCCCGGCGCCACCCGAGTACCGCGGCATGACGCGCGACGCGGTGCGGATGCTCGTGGCGACGAAGTCCGACGGCGCACTCGTGCACTCCCACTTCTCCGAACTGCCGCGCTTCTTGGACGAGGGTGACCTCGTCGTGATCAACACGTCGGGCACGCTGGCCGCCGAGGTCGACGGGACGGCCCCCGACGGCTCTCCCGTCCAGGTGCACCTCTCGACGCAGCTGCCGGCGGGTCTCTGGACCGTCGAGGTCCGGCGCGACGGCGGGTCCGACCTCGGCGCTTCGGCGGGCGACGTGATCGCGCTGAGCGGCGGGGGCCATGTGGCCCTCCTCGCCCCCTACTCCCCCGGCCCGGGCGGGGCGGGTGTGCGCCTGTGGGTCTCGCAGATCGAGACGCCCGAGCGGCTCTACAGCTACCTGGCCCGGCACGGGCGGCCCATCCGCTACGGCTACGTGCGCGGCAACTACCCGATCACCGCCTACCAGAACGTGTACGCCACCGAGCCCGGGTCCGCCGAGATGCCGAGCGCCGGGCGTCCCTTCACTCCCGAGGTGCTCACACGGCTGGTGGCCAAGGGCGTCGGCGTCGCACCGGTCCTCCTGCACACCGGCGTGGCCTCGCTCGAGGCGAGCGAGCCGCCCTACGCCGAGTACTTCCGGGTCTCGCTCTCCACCGCCCACCGGGTCAACGACGCGCGGCGGTCGGGCGGGCGCGTCATCGCCATCGGCACGACGGTGGTGCGCGCCCTCGAGTCCGTGGTCGACGAACATGGACACGTGCACCCGAGCGAAGGCTGGACCGAGACCGTCGTGTCACCGGAGCGACGGGTGCGCTCGATCGACGGATTCCTGACCGGCTGGCACGAGCCCGAGGCCTCGCACCTGGCCATGCTCGAGGCGATCGCCGGCCGCCCGCTGCTCGAGGCCTCCTACGACGCCGCGCTGGCCGAGGGCTACCTGTGGCACGAGTTCGGCGACGTGCACCTGATCCTGCCGTGAGCTCGACACCCATCGTCGGCGCCGACGCTCGAGACGAGTCCCCCATCGAGCAGCTGCCGACGACGCGCCGGGCGATCCTGAACCTTCTCAAGCGCCAGGGCCCGCTCGACGCGGGGGCCGTAGCCCGCGAGCTGGCGCTGACGCCGGCCGCCATCCGCCTGCAGCTGTCGCGCCTCGAGGAGGACGGCCTCCTCGCCCACCGCGACGAGCTCACCGAGGGCCGGGGCCGCCCGCGCCACGTCTACCAGCTCACCTCGGCGGCCGAGGCGCTGTACCCCAAGCGCTACGGGGACCTCACGACCGAGCTCTTGGGCTATCTCGGCGGCCCCGACGCCAGCCAGGTCGACGAGCTCTTCGAGCAGCGCCGGCGGCGCCGGGTCGCGGGCGCCCTCCCGCGCACGGCCAACCTGCCCTTCGACGAGCAGGTCGCCGCACTGACCGCCATCCTCGACGAGGACGGCTACCTGGCGGACGCGGAGCGCCTGCCCGACGGCAGCTGGCGGATCACCGAACACAATTGCGCCATCCTCACGGTCGCCCACGGGTTCTCCCAGGCGTGTTCGAGCGAGCTCGAGTTCATCCGCGAGGCGCTGCCCGGGGCGACCGTGCGGCGGGTGGCGCACCTGATGGACGGCGCACACGTGTGCGCCTACGTGGTCAGCCCGCCGGCGTCGTAGTCCCGGCGTCGCGGATCTCGAGCACCGAGACCCCGTCGACCTCATGGATCTCGTGCCGGAGCAGGTCGATCAGGTCGCCCTCGACCTCGACGACGAACTCATCGACGGCGCTGCCCTTGTCGCGCTCGAGGATGTTGATGGCGACGATGTCGCCGCCCACCGCGCCGATGCGGCTGGCCACCAGGCCAAGGGCGCCGGGCCGGTCAGGCAGGGCGATCCGCACGACGTAGCCAGCCATAGACCAAACGTTACGCGTTCATTGTGAACTGGCTGTTTCCAACGGTTGACGAATCCCCTGGGCTGCGGATTCGTTCAGGCGGCGGCCTGTTTGCGTGAGGGCACGTACTCGTCGACGTAGTCGCGCTCGGAGAGGCGGGCGATCTCCCGCATCAGGTCGTCCGTGAAGTCGCGGCACTTGTTGTGGTCGTGGTCGAGCGGGTCGTCCGGGTTCTCCGGCGGGTCCATCTGCATCGGCTTGCCGAAGCGGATGCGCACCGTCTTGAACGGCCGCATGAACTTGGCGTTGACCGGCTGCACCTCGACCGTGCCGATCACCCCCACTGGGATCACCGGCACGCCGCACTCGCGTGAGAGACGGGTCACCCCGGTACGCCCGCGGTGCACGTACTGGTCCAGGGTCCGGGTGCCCTCGGGATAGAGGCCGAGCAGCTTGCCCTCGGCCAAGACCTCGGTGCGGGCCGTCTCGAGCGCCCGGTCCGACGCCTTGCCGCCGCCCCGGCGGACCGGGATCTGGCCGGCCGCGCGGAAGAACCATGCCGTTTTCCAGCTGTCGAAGTACTCCGCCTTGGCCAGGAACGTGACCTTGCGCCTCACGACGAGCGGGATGAAGAACGAGTCGCAGAAGGACTGGTGGTTCGACGCCAGCACGGCCGCGCCGTGCTTGGGGATGTTCTCCCGCCCCTCGACCTTGACCCGGAACAGCACGAAGAAGATCGGGGACAACACCGCCTTCATCACCCAGTACGTCACGCCGCCAAGGTACCGCTCTGGGGCCGCCCCCGCACCGGGTGCCCCATGTGCTGAACTTCGTGCCGCTTGATTTCGCCCGGAGGTGGAACCGTGACGACCGAGACCCTGCACGCCGAGCCGTTCCTCTCGGGCCTGTACTTCGGCGAGTGCCCGCGCTGGCACGAGGGTCGGCTGTGGTACTCGGACTTCTTCGACCATGCGGTGTGCTCCGTGTCGCCCGAGGGTGAGCGCCGGGTCGAGGTCGTCTTCGACGGCGAGCCGGCCGGGCTGGGCTGGCTCCCCGACGGCCGGCTCCTGATCAACTCGCGCCTCGACCGGGTCGTCATGCGCCGGGAAGAGGACGGCTCGGTGGTCCCGCACGGCGACCTGCGGCCCTGGGCCACTTGGCACGCCAACGACATGGTCGTTGCGACCAACGGCCAGGCGTACGCGGGCAACTTCGGGTTCGATCTCGACGGCCTCTACGAGGGCCGCCTAGGCCCGAGCGACGTCAGAACCGCCTCGCTCATCCGGGTGGACCCCGACGGGAGCAGCCATGAAGCGGCGGACGGCTTCGCCTTCCCCAACGGGGCGGTCATCGCAGAGGACGGGGGCACGCTGATCATCGCCGAGAGCATGGGGGGTCGCCTGACGGCGTTCGACCGTGAGGCCGACGGCACCCTGACCAACCGGCGGGAGTGGGCGGCGCTCGCCGGCGTCGCACCCGACGGCATCTGCCTGTGCGAGGACAACACGGTCTGGGTCGCCAACGCGTTCGCGACCGAGTGCGTGCGCGTCGCAGAGGGCGGCGAGGTGCTCGAGCGGGTGACGACGTCGGTGAACTGCTTCGCCTGCATGCTGGGCGACGAGGACCGGCGCACGCTGTATCTGGTCGTGGCGCCGGATAGTCACGACGCCAAGGCGCGCGTGGCGCGCCACGGCGCGATCGAGAAGGTGCGCACCACCGTGGCCGGCGCCGGGCGGCCGTGAAACGACTGGCCCGGCGCGTCGCGCTGTTCTTCACAACTCTGGCGCTGGCGGTGACAGTTGCCGTCACGAGCGCCGGCGCGGCTGCCGCAGGCGCTGCCGCCGCCGGACCCACTCCCTACTACTTGGCCATGGGCGGCTCGGGCTCGGTCGGCTTCCAGCCCACCCTGGCCAGACCACACGGCGAGCCCACGGGCTCGGGCTACGCCGACGACCTCGCCGGACGGCTGGCGACGCGCTGGCCGGGCCTCACACTCGTGCGGATCGGCTGCCCGGGCGCGACCACCCAGACGATGATCGCGGGCGGCGGGCACTGTGCCTACGCCGCCGGCTCCCAGCTCGAGACCGCCCTCGACTTCTTCCACACCCACCCGTCGACGGTGTTGGTGACGGTCGACCTCGGATTCAACGACGTGCTCCCGTGCCTGCGCCACCTGGACGTCGACGCGGACTGCGTGTCGTCCGCGCTGACCACGGTGGCGTCACAGCTGCCCCAGATCCTGACGGCGTTGCGCCGCGCCGCGCCGGCCGACGCCCGCATCGTCGGCCTCGGCCACTACGACCCCTACCTCGGCGACGAGATCCGGGGGCCGGCTAACGACGCTTTCGCCGGCGCCAGCATAGGTGTCATCGAGAGGCTGAACGAGGTGCTGCGTGAGGCCTACGCCGATGCGGGCATCCCGATGGCCGACGTCGCCGGCGCCTTCGACCTCCACGATTCCACCCCGGTCGACGTCGCGGGACTGGGCGTGGTGCCGACGGATGTGGCCCGCGTCTGCGCGCTCACGTGGATGTGCGCGGCGCCGCCCCTCGGCCCCAACACCCACCCCAACGACGACGGCTACCGAGTCTTGAGCGGCGCCCTAGCGGCCGCACTCTCCTAGCTCAGGTCGCGCTGAGCGCCCCCACCGGTTCGTGCACCTCCGGAGACGGGGAGGGCGCTGACGACGGCGAGGCGACATCGGTGCCGCCGGCCTTCGGGCGCGAGCGGGGCGGGACGCGGGTGCGTCCGGTGAGGACCTTGGCCAGGGGCGTGCGGGCGAGGACCTCGGTGAGACCGACGCAGGCGGCGAACACGAGCACGACGGTGACCACGCTGACCACGGGCCAGGGCACCACGTCGTTGAGGTGGCCCCAGCCGAGCCACGTGAGGACCGTGATGAACAACAGCTGCGCCAGGTAGACGCCGTAGGAGTTGTCCGACCCCGAGTGCACGGCCTTGCGGGTGCGCGGTGAGCGGCGACGGCTGACCAAGGCGACGCCGACCAGATAGATGCAGGCGATGGCGCCGATGTTGAAGGGGATGACGATCGGCTGGAACGGGTCGGAGCTCGAGCCCAGCCACGAGGCGACGTGATCGACGGAGAGGTAGTACCAGGCCTCCGCCGCCCCGGCGGCCGCCATCGTGGCGGCGACGATCGTCCAGACGTGCGTGACCAGCCACTGGTGGAACTCGTCGAGATGCAGCGCCATCACCATGCCGGCGATCAAATAGAACTGGTACGAGGTCACCTCGCGCGTGGCCCAGTACCCCGTCATCCACGCCGGAGCGAGGCCCCAGTGCATGGACGAGACGAGCGCGACCTGGGTCAACCCGCTGGCCAAGAGGAGCAGCCCGTGGTGACCGGCGGTGCGGCGCACGAGGATCAGGCACAGCGGGAACAACGCATAGAACTCGAGCAGGACCAGCAGGTAGTACAGCTGGTAGTAGCCGGTGCCGATCAGATAGAGCAGATGCCCCACGTCGCCACCGACGGTGCCGGGCGCCGAGCGGATGGTCAAGAAGAAGTAGATCGCCGTCCAGCACAGGTACGGCACCGCCACCAGCATGAAGCGGCGCCCCCAGAACGTCTTGTGGTCGATGCCCGGAAGGTCACGCACGCTGTACGTCAGCATGCAGGCGGAGACGAACAAGAACGCCTCCCGCGTGACGTGCAGCAGTTGCAGGGACGCCCCGACGGCCACCGCGGCGGTGAGCGGTGCGAAGAAGAGCAACGTGTGCGTCGACACGACACCGACCTGCTTGACCGGTCGCATGGCGTCGATGTGGTCGAGCCGCTTCCGGGTGCCGGCCACCGGCTGAGCCGGGAGCAGGGGGGACTCGTCCGCCATCTCTGCCATCAGCCGACGGGGAACGTGAAGAGCGGCTCGCTCGCCAGTGCGTTCAGCGCGTGCCGCTGCACCTTGCCGGTCGCACCCGCCGGCATCGACGCCACGACGTGGACGGCGACGGGCCGGCGACTCCGCACCAGCTTGTGGGTGAGCTCGTCGGTGAGGCGCGCCGCGACGGATGCCGCGTCCGGTGCGTCGTCCGGTCCCTCGACGCCGTCCAGGACGACGTAGGCCACCGGCACCTGGCCCAGCTCGGCGTCGTCCCGCCCGACGACGGCGACCGCAACGACCGCCGGGTCCGCGCTCATGACCTCTTCGATCTCGCGGGGGTAGACCTTCTCGCCGCCCCGATTGATCACGTCATCGGTCCGCGCCATCAGGTACAGGTACCCGTCCTCGTCGACGCGACCGAGGTCGCCGGTGCGCAGCCACCCGCCGGGGCGGAAACGCTCGGCGTGCACCCCGCCTTCGTAGGCGTCGATGACCGAGGCGCCCCGGATCTCGACCTCACCCACCTCCCCCGTCGCGCACGGGTCGGCGGCGGCGGACCCCGACTCGTCCTCGGCGGGCCGGACGACACGGAGCTGGAGCCCTACCGGCACTCCGACTGAGCCGGCGCGGCGCGGCACCGACAGCGGGTGGGCCGCGATCTGGCTGGCTGCCTCGGTCATGCCGTAGGTCTCGACGATCGGAAGGCCCGTCGCCGCCTCGAAGCGGTCGGCGGTGGCCACGGGCAGCGGTGCCGAGGCGGAGCGGACGAAGCGGATCCCCGACGGCACGGTCTCGCCCGGGCGCAGCTCGGTGAGCCGCGAGATGATGGCGGGGACGGCGTTGATCCAAGTGACGCCGCGGTCGCCGACGAGCTCCCAGAAGTCGGTCCGGTGGAAACGGTCGTCGAGGACGAGGGATGCCCCGGCCACGAGCGTGGAGAGCAACCCCACGACCTCCGCGTTGACGTGGAAGAGCGGCAACGGGTTGAAGCCGCGGTCGAGCTCGGTGAGCCCGTGGTGGGCCACCACCGAGCGCGCGGTGTGGAGGAGCTTGTCCTGGCTCAGCCGCATCACCTTGGGTCGTCCCGTCGTCCCCGACGACGACAGGACGATGCCGCCCTCGTCGGTCGTCCCGACGTCGGCCCACGCCGGCGCGGCGTTGGCCGCACCACCGGACACCAGGTCGGTCAGCTCGATCCAGCGGCAGGGGGCGTCCGCCGGGGCCGGACGGTCGGCGACGACCAGTTCCGCACCCATTCGGGCCGTGAGCGACCCGAGACCGCTGGGGCCCGAGTCAGGGGTGGCGGGATCGAGCGGGGCGACCCAGATGCCCGAGGCGACCGCGCCGATCAGAAGGGCGGCGCACTGGAGGGGGTCGGAGATCGACACGGCGACGGTCGAGCCACGCGCCGGCGCGCTCGCCGCGAGGGCGTCGTGCCATCGTGCGAGGGAGGTGAAGGTGAGGACGCCGTCGTGGCGTGCCGGCTCGACGTACACCCGGTCGCCGTGTGCCCGCGCCCGGCGCCGCACCAGCTCGCCGAGTGTCTCGGGCCGAGAAGCGGGGTCGGCCGCCGGCCGCCACGGGGCCGTCCTCGTTGTCGCCAGAGCCGCCACGTCAGTACATCATCCGGGGGTCCGCGTAGTGCTTGAACTCGATCAGGTTGTCTGCCGGGTCTCGCAACACGAACGTGCGGTGGGCTTCGACCAGGCCCTCGAAGCGGACGCTGACGTCGGCGAACAGCTCGATCTTGCGCTGCACGCACAGGTCGTACACGGCGTCGAAGTCACGGGCCTCGCGGAACGTGACGCCGAAGTGGCGCGGGTAGAGCGTCACCTCGGCGGGGACGGCCGGCGGCTCCACCAGATGGCAGACCAACTGGTCGCCGAAGAAGTCGAGCGTGATGCGGTCGGCGTAGCGGCGCGCCAGCTTGCAGCCGAGGCTCCCGACGTAGAACTGCTGGGTCTCGTCGAGGTCGTAGACCGGAATGGCCAAGTGGAAGACGTCGCGCGTTTCCCTCACGACACCCGGGCCTCGAAGCACTCCAATGTGTCCGAGCGCAGTCCCAGCCGGATCGTCTCGAGCCCGATCACCGCGGTCGACGGGATATTGCCCAGGTTGACGTCGGCGCCCACCCGTCGCACGAAGTAGCTCTGCAGCTCGGTGGACGGCGCCTCGAAGAGCAAGCGATCGGCCGGGACGTCGCTCTCGAGGATCTCTTCGATCAGTCCCGACTTGAGCTCTCCGTTGGCACGACAGATCCCCGATCGACCGCTCTCACGCGCCTCGAGCGTGACCAGGAAGGCGCCGCCGTCGACGTCGTCGTGGATGTTCTCGATCCAGTGGTGGGGGGTGAGCTCCTCGGACCGCTGCGAGTCTTTGAACCCGACCTCGGAGATGACGCGGAAGTCGTCCGCCAACTTCCGGATGTAGCCCACCTTCTCCATCGCCGACAGGCTGATCGTGCCGTTCGAGACTTCCAAGTAGCGACAGGACCAGCGCTCGCAGTACTCGCGGTAGTCGTCGAAACGGTCCTGCAGGACGAACTTCTCGAACAACGTCCCGCCGAAGTAGAAGTCGACACCCGCCGCATCGAGGATGTCGATCTTGCGACGCAGATCCTTCGTCACGATGGCCGTCCCCCAGCCGAACTTCACGAAGTCGAGGTACTCGGCGCCGCTCTCCACGATGTCCTCGAAGCTGCGCGTCGGCAGGCCCCCGTCGACCATCATCGTCAGACCCTTGACCCGGGGCTTCGCTGCCCTTGTCGGGAGTTCCAGTGCCGTTGGTCTCATGTGTCTCTCCTCACGGTTGAGATGGGCGTCCTAAAGAAGGACGGGGGGACGGATTTCGCGTGGGCTCAACGACCAGAGGCCGGCGTTGGGCACGTGACCCCAGGGCATGTGCATGACCGGTATCCGGTCACAGTGCGCCAGCGCCACCCTGATCACGCCTCCGTGGGTGACGACCAGCACGTCGCCGTCGTGCTCCTCACGGGCCAACTGGGCGAAGAAGTCGACGACCCGGTCCCGCAGGTGGCGGACCGACTCTCCCCCGGGCGGGCTGGCGTCCGCATCAACCACGCGACCGCCGTCGACGCCCGACCACTCGGGACGCAGCCGGGACAAGGCCGTGCCCTGCGCCGCGCCGAAGTTCCGCTCTCGCAGCGCAGGGACGAGCTCGCAGTGGCGCTTCAGCTTCTGGCCGATGACGGACGCCGTCTCGACGGCGCGGGTCAGGTCACTCGTGACGATCCTGCGAATCGGGAACCGGCGCAGCGACCACGCCAACCGCTTGGCCTGCTCGCGCCCCGCCGCGGTCAAAACCGGACCTTCGGCCTGTCCTTGCACGAGGCCAGAGACGTTCCAGTCGCTCTCCCCGTGACGGACGAGCCAGATCGTGTGCCCGTTCCGCACGCTCTCCCCGCTCGAATCTTGTTTCACGACTTTCACCTTGCCGAAGCACGCTGGGTCAGTACTGGGAGACAGGCGAGAACCCGATGGGAAGACGTAAGGAATCTGTTAAGAGTTAGGTACCCGTTGTATGAGTTTCAGCTGAGTCCATGCCGAGTCGCGCCCGTTGCTCAGCCCGGAGCGGACCGGTGAGGGCCCAGCCCAACGGCGTGCGCAACAAGAGTGTCGTGCAGAGCGCGGCGCACGTGATCGTCAGCACGAACGTCACGACGACCAAGCCGGCCCAACCCAGGTGGGCCGCGATGCCGCTGTCGTCGAGCGCGTCCCGGATGAGGTTCAAGAACAGCACGTGACAGAAGTAGATCCCCCCGGTCAGCCCCGCCAGGAACTCCGCCGAGAACGCCTTGGGCCAACGACGCCGTAGCCCGAGGCGCCGCGTCTGACGCCGGTACCAGGCCCACGTCCCGCACTCGAGTGCGGCCACGGCCGCGGTGAACCACAAGAAGGCGATCGGTTGGTAGAGGTCGGACGCCCCACCCGTCGGCGTGCCGGTCCACACGGCGAGCAGGTACCACAACGTGGCCACGACGCCGACGCCGACGGCGAGGGCGATGACCTGACGCCAACGGCGCTCGACGAACCGGCGCACCTGGTCGAAGTGCAGCGCCACCAGGATCCCGGCGATGAATTGCTCCTGGTAGGTGATGGGATCCCGCGCGAAGGGCCACACCGACATGATCGAGCGGGTCGCGTGGCCCACCACGCCGAAGTACTCCGTGTAATGGAGGTCAGCCGCCAGCGCGAGGGCGAACAGGAGGCTGACGGTCATGAGCACGACGTGGTGCTTGCTTGCCCGCACTGCTCGCAGCAGGAAGGGGAAGATCAGGTAGAGCTGGAAGAGGACCACCACGAAATAGAGCTGGTAGTAGCCGTAGACGAGGTCGTTCCAGAGGAGCGAGCCAGCGTGGTCCCAGCTGCCCGCGCCGATCATCGTGACCAGCCAGTAGATGGCCGTCCAGAGCAGGAACGGCACCCCGATCTCCCAGTAGCGCCGCCACCAAAACTGCGTCACGGTCCGCGGGCGATGGATCTCGCTGTAGGTGAGCAAGAACGCGGTCAAGAAGAAGAACGCCGTGCGGCTGAAGTGCAACAGCATCACGAAGGCCCACGCCGTCGTGTTCCCTCCCTCGACGTTCCAGAGAAGCGAGTGCTGGAGCACCACGGCGCAGCACGCGATCACGCGATACGAGTCGAACTGGCCGAGGTAAGCGCCGCGCCGCGCACCCTCTTCGAGGGGCGAAGGTTCGCTCGACGTCGACCCGGCGGGCGGTGCGACGGTGCCTCGGCGCAGAGTCAGGTCGTCGACCGACTGCACCATGGGCCGAATCCTGACCCATGGATCTTGAGACAACCTGAGAATGGCGGGCCTTGAGACCCGCGACGGCGGGACGTCCCTTCGCCGTCAGCCGCCGTTGCGGCCCGGGACTAACCCAGCTTGGTCAGCGCGCCGCGCAGGTTGCGCACGGCCTGGCCGATGCGCTGCTCGTTCTCGATGAGCGCGAAGCGCACATGGCCGTCGCCGCCGGGACCGAACCCGACGCCCGGTGAGGTGGCGACGTCGGCCTCGTTGACGAGGTACTTGGAGAACTCGAGCGAGCCCATCTCGCGGTAGGGCTCGGGGATGGGCGCCCACACGAACATGGTCCCCTTGGGCGGGACCACCGGCCAGCCGATGCGGTTGAGCCCGTCGCACAGTGCGTCACGGCGCGACCGGTAGATCTCGTTGATCTCCTTGGGGTAGTCCGGCACCTCGTTCATGGCGACGATGGCCGCGATCTGAATCGGCTGGAAGGTCCCGTAGTCGAGGTACGACTTGAGCTTCGTGAGCGCCTGGACGATCTCGGCGTTGCCCACCACGAAGCCCATCCGCCAGCCGGCCATGGAGAACGACTTGGTCAAGGTGTAGATCTCGACCGCCACGTCCTTGGCCCCCGGCACTTGGAGGATCGACGGCGGCTGATACCCGTCGAAGCCGAGGTCCGCGTAGGCGAAGTCGTGGACGAGCACGATGTCGTGCTCGCGGGCGAAGGCGACGAGACGCTCCATGAACGAGAGGTCCACGCACGCCGTGGTCGGGTTGTGCGGAAAGGACAACACGATGACCCGCGGCTTGGGCCACGACTCTTCGTACGCGTGCATGAGCCCTTCGAAGAAGTCCTCGCCCGGGGCGGACACGTCGTCGTCCGCGACGTCGGGGCCGCGCAGTGGCACCTGGCGCACGTCGGCGCCGGCGAAGAGCGGGCCCCAGATGTGGATCGGGTAGGACGGCGACGGCACCAGCGCGGTATCGCCCGGTGCCACGAGCACCCACATGAGGTGCGAGAAGCCCTCCTTGGCGCCAATGGTCGCCACCACCTCGGTCTCGGGGTCGAGCTCGACGTCGAACTTGCGCTTGTAGAGGTCGGTGACCGCACTGCGCAGCTTGGGGATGCCACGCGAGGCCGAGTATCGGTGGTTCTTGGGGTTGCGCACCGCCTCTGCGAGCTTGTCGACGGCGATGTCGGGCGACGGCAGGTCGGGGTTGCCGAAGCCCAGGTCGATCACGTCCCGGCCGGCTCGCCGCGACAACGCCTTCAGGTCGTTGATGGTCGCGAACACATAGGGCGGCAGCCCGTTAATCCGGCGGAACTCCATCGATTGAGTCTACGACCCGCTTGCGGCCTGGCCCGAACGCTTTTCGGCCGCCGCAGCGTGGCCGGCTGCCACGAGCTCGTCGACGTCGACCGGCCAGCCGAAGACCACCCAGGTCGCACCCGCGTCGTGGAGCGCCCGCACCCGTTCGGCCAGCGGCGGCGTGGCCCCCGGCGGCGGACCGGCCCAGGTGATCTCGGTCCCCTCTGACGCGGCCGACCGTTCTGAGACCGCGGCCGGGTCGGCGTCCCACAGGTTGACCGCGGCGCCCGCTGCCCGCGCCTCCTCTGTGCGCCCCGCTGAGCCTCCGGCCATCCACACGGTGACCCCGGCCTCGACGAGCTGGCGCCCGAGTGTGACCATCTCGGCGCGGCGCACGGCGGCCGGCGGGTACGGGACCCCGTAGGCCACATTCTCCTGTTCGCTCATCTTGTCGCCGGTCCCGAGGCCCGCGATGACGCGGCCCGGCGCGAGGTGCTCGAGCGCGGCGAACTGCGCGGCGAGCACGGACGGCGGGGCGAGCCCGATCCGCGCCACGAGCGTGCCCAGAAACGGGCCGCGGTCGTCGGGTCGTGGCGCGAGACGCTCCGCCAGTGCGCCGAGCACCGGGAACGGCGAGATGGCGGGCCGTTCGGGCTGACCCAGGGGCCAGATGTGGTCGTAGCAGAACAGGCCGTCGACGCCCGCCTGCACCGCTTCCGCGGCGGCGTCGAACGCCTCGTCTGGCGCGTCGCGGAACGTCGGGAGCACGACACCGGTGCGGATCACCACAGCCCACCTTGTCGTGCCGCCAGCGCGGCGCCGACGGCGCCTGCCCTCTCGCCGAATGCAGCGGGGACGACGGCCGCGAGCGGGCGGCTGTCCCTGCCCTCGACCAACTCCTCGAAGGTCGCCCGGGCGGAGTCGACGAGCAGACTGCCCGCCTCGACGACGCCGCCACCGAGGACGAAGCATTCGGGGTCCACGACGCAGGCGAGATTGGCCAGACCGAAGCCGATCCACCAACCGACCTCTTCGATGACGCGGCGTGCCGCGGGATCACCATTCGCCGCGGCAGCCGAGACGTCCTCGCCGCGCACGCTCTCGGGATCGCCCCCGGCCAGCCGCACCACTTCGCCGAGCCGGCCGGCCAACGCCGCCTCGCGGGCCAACAGGCCCAACCCGGCGCCTGACGCGAACCGCTCCCAACAGCCGCGCCGCCCGCAGGGACACGGGGGGCCATTCGGGTCCACGACCATGTGCCCGATCTCGCCGGCAAACCCCGCCCCGCCCACCTGCACGCGGTCGTCCACCACGATGCCGCCGCCGATACCCGTGCCCAGTGTGACCATCACGACGTGGTGAAAGCCACGGGCGGCGCCGAGGCGGTGCTCGGCCAGGACCGCAAGGTTGGCGTCGTTCTCGATGACGACGGCCCGCCCGGGCAGGCGGTCGCCGATCAGAGCCGTCCAGTCGACCCCGTGGGCCTGCGGCAGGTTGGGCGCGAAGCAGAGCCGGCCCCGTCGGTCGACCATGCCGGGCGCGCCGACGCCGATGGGGGCGGCCGGCCCGTCCGGCCCGTCGGCACCCAGGCTGCGATCGAGCTCGGCGGTGACCAGCGCGACCGCCTCGGCCACGTGGCTCCCCACGATCTCCCGCTTGCCCCTGGGCGTGGGGACCCGCGCCTCGCCCACCCGCTCGTTGTCGGGGCCCAGCGCGACGCCGAGCACCTTGGTGCCGCCGATGTCGATGCCGTAGGTCACGCCGGCCTCACCAGGCCGGCGCGCGCCGGAGCTCACGAGCCGGACTCGACCTGCGCCTTCAGGTCTCGCAGGGCCGAGGTCATGATGCGGCTGGTGGCGCGCATCTTGATGAACCCCGGGATCGGGACTCGCAGCTCTGCCTCGAGGTGATACGTCACATCCGTCGTGCCGCCTTCTCCGGCGTCGAAGACGTAGCTACCGTCGAGCTTCGTGGTGATGTCCCCCTGGGTGAGCTTCCAGGCGAGCGTGTGCGGTGCGTCGGCGTAGTCATAGGCGAGGGTGTAGGTGGTGCTGCGCCCGAAGGCGGCGGTCCGGAAGGTGACCAGGGTCGGGCGGCCCTGGTCGTCGCGCTCCTTGATCTCGACCTCTTTGATGTCGTTGAAGTACTCCGGGTAGCGCTCGAGGTCGGCCGCGACGGCAAAGCACCGCTCGGGCGGTGCCACAACCGAGATGTGCTCGGTGGCTTGTTCGGCCACAGTGCCTGCTTCCCTTCTTCTCTACCGATCCCGCCGGGTGGGGGTCAGACTGCCACTCCGCCCAGGGCATCGGCCAGCCTAGAAGCGAGAACGTCGGTGTCGAAGGATTCCTGCACCCGCTTCCGTGCGGCACGGCCCATCCGGCGGCGCAGCGCCGGATCGGCCAGCAACGTGCGTATGGCCTCGGCCACGGCGCCGGGATCGGAGGGATCGGCGACGACCAGGCCCGTCGTGCCGTCCTCGACCGCCTCGGACGCCCCGCCGCTGGCCCCGGCCACCTGCGGCACGCCGGCCGCCGCGGCCTCGAGGAAGACGATCCCGAACCCCTCCTGCTCGAGGCCCCCCCAACGGTTGTGGCAGGCCATGACGAACACGTCGGCGGAGCCCAGCAGGGCGGCGCGCCCCTCGTCGCTGACCCGGCCGAGCACCCGCACGTCGAGCGGGCTGCGCGCTGCGAGTCGCTCGAGGCGGGACCGCTCCCGCCCGTCCCCGGCGATGGCAACGACCAGATCCGGGTACGAAGGCGCCAGCCGGTTGGCCGCCTCGATCAACACGTCCATCCCCTTGCGCGGGACGAGACGGCTGATGCTCACGAGCAACGGCGCCGCGGCGGGGAGGCCGAGGTGGGCGCGGGCGGCGCGGCGCTCCGGCGCCTTGAAGGGGGTGACGGCAGCGGTGTCGACGCCGGGCGGGACGTCGACCACCGGCGCGGTGAGGCCGGGCGCGGCCCGCCGTCCCTCGGCGGCCGGGTAGCCGCCCGCCGAGATGACGATCGACGAGTGGCGCAGGACGCGTGCCAGAGCGGCACGCGCGGCGGGGAGGCGACCCGGCACGGTCACCTCGGCGCCGTGAAGGATGACGCCATAGGGGACGTCGAGACGAGGGCCGAGGAGGCCGAGGGGCAGCGCAGGGTCGAGGAGGACGAGGTCGATGCCGTGGGTCTCGACGCAGTCGGTGACGGCGCGCTGTGCCTGGGGGGTCGGGAAGAAGAGGATGGAGCCCGGCACGCGCTCGATCCGCACGCCGCGGGCGGCCTGCTCGGCGTCGAAGGCGGCGGCGGCCGCGTCGGAGGAGGCGGTCAGTACGACGAAGGAGGCGGGGTCGAGCCGGCTCCAGAGATCCCAGAGGTAGTTCTGGATGCCGCCGACCTTGGGCGGGAAGTCGTTCGTGACGAGCAGGTGACGCTTCACGCGGCTCCCGCCGCGGCGCTAGCCCGCCCGGTTGCTGTAACGGAGCGTCGGGACGAGGCCGGCCTGTCCGAGGATGCGCATGGCGCGCGCCTCGTCGGCATCGATGACGACGGCGTCGTCGGGCTCGCGCCCGAGAAGGAAGCTGACGACGCAGTCGTCGCAGGCGTCGGTCGCCTGCAGCACGCAGCGGTCACACTCGATGACGAGCCCGGGTTCGGGCTGGGTGTCGGTCTCCCTGGTATCCGGCATGGCGTTGGCCCTCTCTGTTCGAAGGCAGCATGACCAGGGGGTGTGACACGGCGTGGCATCGATCAGCCCGCGGAGGCCGGGCCGCCCAAGGCGAGGCGGGCCGTCCGGAGCGTCTCGTCGACCCCCCAGGCGACGCCCTCGATGAGCACGGCGAGCGGTGTGGCGACGGCAAGGAACGGGGCGGCGGCGCGGTAGTCGGCGAAGGCCGTCTCGCTCATGACGACGGGGGCGCGGAGACGTCCCTTGGCGTCAGCGGCCAACGCGGTGATCGCCGCCGGGTCCTCGACGGGCGGCGCCTTTGTCACCGCCGCGACCCGGGCGTCACGGCCGAGGCCCGCCTGCAGGTCCGAGAGGCCTGCCCACAGGTCCCGGCAACCGAGGCAGTCCGCCGAGAGGAAGAGGAGCAGCACCGGGGCGGTGCCGTGCTCCACCTCGATGCGCACGGCCCGTCCGTCGGGCGCGACGCCGACGACGTCGCGGGGTTTCGTGGTGGGCGGACCGACCGTGGTCGGGATGGGACGCAGCCGGCGCAGGATGTCGGCCGGCGGCTCGGTCACGAGGCCTTGGACGACGCGTCCGTCTCGGTGTCCTCGTCGATCTCGACCACGCTGCGACCGTGGCCGCACCAGCGGCAGACGACCTCGTCGACCTGGCGGGACACGATCTCCTCTTCCTCGATGACCAGGTCGCCGCCGACCGTGTAGTGGTGGAACGACTTCGTGGTTTGCGAGACGGTGACGTCGAAGCGGGTGAGGTTGCCGCAGGCGTCGCAGCGGTATCGAGAGAGGCTCACGGGGTCCAACGGTAGCCCGCGGCTGCGGGCGGACCCTCCGGCCCTGCGGTGTCAGGCGGCGCCGACGACGCGCCCGATCTCGTGCTTGGTCAGCGTGACCCCCGGGCTCAAGTTGCCCGCCTCGGCGGGTGCCGCCGCCTTCGCCTGCTCCTCGGTCTCGAAGACCGCAACGGACATGCCGTGCGAGCCGTCCAGGGCCACGAAGTACGCGCCGACGAAGCCGGGCGCCTTCTTCAGGTTCGGGATCACCGTGTCGGCGACCCCTTTGGTTGCCGCCTCGACGTCTTGAATGTCCACGTAGACCACGCTTGCGTGCATCGCCGGCCTCCTCTGGTTCCCCGAACTGCTGGGAGAGGAGAAGTCTCGCACCGCAGGCGGTGAGGTTCCACCGCCCCGGCCGGGCGTCGCCGGCGCGCGTCAGATGCGGTTGAGCAGCTCGCTCTTCTTGGCCGAGAACTCCTCTTCGGAGAGGATGCCGCGGCGGCGCAGGTCGTCGAGCTCGATGAGACGGTCGCGTATCTCGAAGGGGGGCGTGCCCGACTGGGGCGCCGCCGCCGCGGGCCGGCTCTGGCCCCGGCCGGGTTGCGTGTCCTCCTGGGAGGTCGACGCGCTCACGCCGACGCCGAACGGGGGCGTGTCGTGCCGGTCGTAGTCGTCGTTGTAGCGGTCGTGGTCGGAGTCGTAGTCGTCGTCGTCGCGGTGGCGGAGGTGACTCTGGTCGTGGGGCCGCATGTCCTCGGGCACTTCCTCGCGTTCGCCGCCGCCCACGATCTCGTTGATCTGTGAGTTGATGACGCGCTGGACGACGGCCGGCTTGCGCATGTACTCGAGCGTCATCGAGTCGTCCTCGCCCTGCACGTCGATGACGAGGCTGCCGGTACTGAGCAACCGCTCGATGAGCTCCTGGCGGATGTTGACCTCGGTGATGCGCTGCAGCCGCAACTGCACGGTGTCGCGGCCGATGATGCCCTGGCGCACGAGGATGCGGGTCGTGGTCAACGCCACGTCGTAGGAACGCCAACGGATGTAGCGACCGAGCAGCCAGAGCCCGGGGATCAGGGCGAGGATCACGATCGGGTAGTTGAGCCAGCTCGGCGGGTTCTGCCACACGATGAGGATCACGATGAGCCCGGCCCACACGCCGATGGAGGTGAAGAGCGGGCCGAAGAGGAAGATCCAGTGCGGCTTCATCTCGGCCAGCAATTCCTCGTCGTCGTTGAGGAATTTCCGAGGCAGGACCACGAAACCAGCGTACCGGCGGAGCCTGCGGTGGCGGGGACGGCTGGGCCGGCGGCCAGGTCGTTGTCGAGGTTCTTTTGCGCCGCTTCGTAGGCGCAGCCTGGCGTCGCGGAGCCATAGGGTTGGCGCATGCCCTATGCCGAGGTGGAGCCCGACGAGGTCAAGGCGCGCATCGCCCGCGGGGAGGACGTCTTCCTCCTCGACGTGCGAGAGCCCGACGAGGTGGCCGAGTGGGCGTATCCCATCGGCGTGAACATCCCGCTCGGCCAGCTCGGTGACCGGCTCGACGAGGTGCCGCGAGACCAGACGATCGTCGTGGCCTGCCACGTCGGCGGGCGTTCGGCCACCGCGGCCAAGGCGTTGAGCGAGAGGGGATGGACCGCCGAGAACCTCACGGGCGGGGCCGTGGCGTGGGCGGCCGGCGACGAGGGTGCGTCCCAATAGGGGGTACGCGGGGATGCATGGGGCTGCGTGGGGCTCGGGTAGGGCTGGTGGGGATCGAACCCACGACCCAAGGATTATGAGTCCTCTGCTCTGACCACTGAGCTACAGCCCCCGGGTTGCGGGCGATGTTATCGACGCCAGGGGGGACCGCCGGGATCCCGATCCCCGGTATGCGGCCACGGCAGCAGGGGGGTTTGGCAACATGGCGCCGTGCTGAGGGCCGCAAAGAGGGACGAGCCGGAGGAGAACACGAACGTGGCCGAGCGAGTGCGGGAACGAACGCGACCGATGCGGCGCGGCTCGTGACGGCGACCCCGACCGTTTCACCGACGACGGCCGAAGAGGCCGGCCCGGCGCCGGACGAGGCGGTCGTCGACGCGTCGCCGGAGGAGTCGTGGCTGCACTTCGCGCCGTGGATCCTCGTCTTCATCGCCGTCGTCTGGGGGCTGTGGGAGCTCCGCCCGGCGTTGAAGGCCGTGCCGTATCTCGACGACAGCTCGATCCACGAGCAGATGACGCGCTTCGCGGCAACCCGCATCAGCGAGGGCCACCTGCCGCTCACCAGTTGGTTCCCGTATCTCGGGCTCGGCTCGCCCCAGTTCCTGCACTACCAGAGCCTGCCGTCGATGACCGCGGGCCTCTTCGGCACGTTCATCAACCCCGACACCGTGTTCCGCTGGTCGATGTACCTGCTGTTGGCGCTGTGGCCGCTCGTCGTCTACTGGTCGGCGCGCCTGTTCGGTTTGAGCCGCTGGACCGCCGCCGCGGCCGCCGCCGTCTCGCCGCTGCTGACCTCGACGGCGGGCATCGGCTACGAGGACATGGCGTACATCTGGCGCGGCTACGGGGTGTGGACCCAGCTGTGGGCGTCGTGGACGCTCCCGCTCGCCTGGGGATTCACGTACCGCGCCCTCGACTCGCGCAACTCCATCCGCCGATCGGTCCTGCCGGCCGTCTTCTTCGTGATGGTCACGGCCGCCCTGCACTACGAGACGGGGTACCTCGCCTTCGTCGGGATCGTCGTCTTCCCGTTCATCGTCTGGTCGGACCTGCGTCGCCGGATCCTCCGCGCCCTGTTGGTCGGCGTCGCCGCCTTCCTGGCGTCGGCCTGGGTGATCGTGCCGCTGCTGGCCCAGTCCCACTGGGCGGCGAAGAACCAGGTCCTCGAGACGACAGGCCTCGAGAACGGGTACGGCGCCCGGCAGACCCTCGACTGGCTCTTCACGGGCCGCCTGTTCGACGCCAACCACTGGTTCCCGGTCATCACGATCTTCGTCGGCGTCGGGCTCGTGGTGTGCCTGTTCCGGTGGCGGACGTTCGTGGCGGGCCGCGCGCTCGTCACGATCTTCGTCGTCACGCTCTTGATGACGTTCGGGCGGACGACGTGGGGCGTGCTGTACAAGATCCTCCCGGGCAGCTCGGACGTGTTCATCCGGCGCTTCCAGATAGGCGTGCAGCTCTCGGGGATCATCCTGGCCGGCATCGGGATCGCGTTCTTCGGGCGGTTCCTCTACGACGCCCTGACGCACGTGCTGTCCCAGGAGAACCGGGCGCGACTCCAACGGCCCGCGGGGCGATGGGTGGTGGCCGGCGTGTGCATCGCCGCCGTCGTCGCCCTCCTGATTCCGGCCTGGACCTCGCAGGACACGTACAACGAGGGCAACGGCGCCAACGTGGCGGCCCAGGAGGCCAGCGACGCCTACCAGGGGCCGGCGCTCGACTCCTTGCTCGCCTACGTCCAGGCCCACCCGCGGGGCCGCGTCTACGCCGGCCAGCCCAACAACCAGTTGGGCGCCAACCTCGCCATCGGCGACGTGCCGGTCTACAAGTACCTGGAGAGCAAGGACATCGACGAGGTCGGGTACACGCTGCGCACGGCGTCGCTGATGACCGACCCCGAGTACTTCTTCGACGACTCGAACCCGGGCGACTACCCGCTGTTCGGGATCGGCTACATGATCACGCCGTCGGAAGGGCCGTACATGCAGCCCCCTGTGCCGGCCATGCAGGTGCGCTGTGTCGGCGACTACTGCCTGTGGGCGCTGCCCGACCCCGGGTACTTCCACGTGTACGACACGACGGGCATCTTCACCGCCACTCGGGCCACGGTCGGGTCGCAAAGCGTGGCGTTGCTCGACTCGCCCCTCCTCGGCGAGGACCGCGACCTCACCGTGGCGTTCAACGGCAGTACGGCATCGCCGCCCACCGCCACCTCGGCGGCCGCACTCACGGGCCCGCCGGGCCACGTCGTCGTCGAGCACGCGGACCTGGCCAACGGCACGGCCAGCGCCGTGGTGAAGACCAATCGCCGCGCCACGGTCGTCCTCAGCGCGTCGTATGACCCCGGCTGGCAGGTGACGGTCGACGGGCACGCCGCGCCGACGGTGATGGTCGCCCCGGCGGTGGTCGGCGTGGACGTCGGGCCGGGCGTGCACACCGTCAAGTTCTCCTACGGCGGCTACGGGTCCTACACGTCGCTGTTCGTGCTGGCGATCCTCGTCTTCGTCGTGCTCGCCGTGGGGCCGTCGCTGTGGCTGCTGTGGAAGAGGCGCCGCCAGGGAGGCAGGACTACCGTCTAACGCGACGACCACGAAGCGAGGCGCCGTGCCGACTCCGCAACCGAAGCGATCCAAGTCCGCCTCCCCGGTTTCCGCGGTGCCGGATCCGGCTCCGGCCGATCCGTCCGCACCGACCGCACCGACCGCGCCCGAAGACGTCGTGGTGGCGTTCCTCGACGCCTGGGCCCGCTCCGACGTCGACGCCGTGCTCGAGCTGGTCGACGAGGAGCTCGAGTACACCAACGTGGGGCTCCCGACGGTGCACGGCCGGGATCGCCTCGAGATGCTGGCCCGACCGATCATGCGCCCGGACCGTGTGGTCTTCCGCGCCCACCTCAACTACGTGGCGACCGAAGGCGACGTGGTCCTGACCGACCGGGTCGACGAGCTCGCGTTCCGCCGCTTCGCCAGCCGCTTCTGGGTCTACGGACGCTTCGTCGTGCGCGACGGGAAGATCACGGTGTGGCGTGACTCCTTCGACTTCCTCGACGTCACGGTCGGCAACCTGCGGGGGCTGCTCGGGCTGATCGCCCCGGCGCTGAACCGGCGCTGGCCCTCGGACTGAAAAAAGGGTGCGCCGGACTTGGCGCACCCTTCTCTGATTACTGCAGATAGCCCTCGACCGTGTCGGCGGAGCGCTGCGCCGCCGCATCGGGGTCCTGGCCGGCGCTGCGCTTGGCGCGGCGTTGGCGCAGGAGGTCCCACATCTCGTCGAGCGAGATCTCGAGCTCGCGCTTGCGCTTCAGCTCGTCGTCGGACAGGCCCTCTCCGACGTGCGCCTCCTCGAGGCGCTGCTCCTCGGCGGCCAGCTCGGTGATCCGCCTCGTGATGTCCTTGTCGTCCATGGCTGCTCCGATCGATGGCCTGCCGTCCCCGGCCAGTCTTCCCGGCCGGGGACGCTCACAAACTTAGATGGCCCGGAGTCAGCACGACCCCGGCGAAGGTTCGCGAACTGTATTCGGCACGGCGCCTCAGGTCGGGCAGCCGGGGCGCCCACCATGAAAGGCCGAACCGAATACAGCCCGGACGAACCACCGCGATCACGCCGCGGTGACGAGCTCGCTCTCCGGCGCCGGCTCGTCCGCCGCGCCTTCCCCGGACAGAGCCGGGGTGAGCACGTCGCCGATCGTGGCGGCCAGGTGGAACTTCATGACGTCACGGACCTCCTCTGGAACATCTTCCAGATCGGGGCCGTTGCGCTCCGGCAGGACGACCTCGGTGAGCCCGGCCCGGTGGGCGGCCAGCACCTTCTGCTTGACGCCACCGATCGGGAGCACCCGGCCCTGCAGCGTGACCTCACCGGTCATGCCCACGACGGAGCGAACCGGCACGCCACGCAACAGGCTCACCAGAGCCGTCGTCATCGTCACACCCGCTGAGGGCCCGTCCTTGGGCACCGCACCGGCCGGGACGTGGACGTGGAACCGCTTGCCCGTGAACGAAGCCGGGTCGATCCCCAACTCCTCGGTGTGCGAGCGCACGTAGGAGAGGGCGATCTCCGCCGACTCCTTCATGACGTCACCGAGCTGACCGGTCAGGGTCAACCCCTCGGGCCCGTCGGAGACCGAAGCCTCGACGAACAGCACGTCACCGCCCGCACCCGTCACGGCCAATCCCGTGACGACGCCGGGAACCGACGTCCGATCCGCCGCCTCGAAGAAGAAGTGCGGCCGGCCGAGCCAACTGCGCACGTCGTCCTTCTCGATGGTGACCGGCGCCACGGCATCACCCGAAGCGAGCTTGGTCGCCACCTTGCGCAGCATCTTCCCGAGCTCACGCTCGAGGTTCCGCACGCCGGCCTCGCGGGTGTAGTCCGCGACGACCACACGCAAGGCGTCGTCCGAGATGGTGACCTCGTCCTCACGCAACGCTGCCCTTTCGAGCTGGCGCCGCACGAGGTGGTGCCGGGCGATGGAGACCTTCTCCGACTCGGTGTACCCGTCGATCCGGATGACCTCCATGCGGTCCAACAGCGGCCCAGGGATGGTCTCGGCGACGTTGGCCGTCGCGATGAACAGCACGCGCGACAGGTCGAGGTCCACCTCGAGATAGTGGTCACGGAACGTGTGGTTCTGCGCCGGGTCGAGCACCTCGAGCAACGCCGAAGAGGGGTCGCCCCGGTAGTCCGTCCCGATCTTGTCCACCTCGTCCAAGACGATGACAGGGTTCATCGTCCCGGCCTCGCGCAGGGCACGCACGAGCCGGCCCGGCTGCGCCCCGACGTACGTACGCCGGTGCCCACGGATCTCGGCCTCGTCGCGGATGCCACCCAAGGACACCCGGACGAACTTGCGGCCCAACGCGTTGGCGACGGACTCACCCAACGACGTCTTGCCGACACCCGGAGGGCCGACCAACGCCAGGATCGCTCCCGAGCCCCGCTGGCCGTTCACCGGCGCCAGGCCGCGCTCGGCCTGGAGCTTGCGCACGGAGAGGTGCTCGAGGATGCGCTCCTTCACGTCCTTCAGCCCGTCGTGGTCCTCCTCGAGGATCCGAGACGCCTCGGCGATGTCGAGACGGTCCTCGGACTCGACGCCCCACGGGATCTCGAACACTGTGTCGAGCCACGTACGGATCCAGCCCGTCTCCGGGCTCTGGTCCGAGGTGCGCTCGAGCTTGTCGACCTCGCGCTCGACGGCCTTGCGGACGTCCTCGGGCAGCTGCGCGCTCTCGAGCTTGGCCCGGTAGTCGTCCGGGTCCTCGCCGTCGCCGTCGGAGCCGCTCAACGAGTTGAGCTCCTTGCGGATGGCGTCGAGCTGACGGCGCAAGAGGAACTCGCGCTGGGTCTTCTCCATGCCCTCCTCGACGTCGGTCTTGATCTTCTCGCGCAACGTCAGGTCGGCCAGGGTGTCGCGCGCCCAACCCAACACGAGACGCAACCGCGCCTCGGCGTCGAGCGTCTCGAGCACCTCGACCTTCTGGCTCAACGAGAGGTCGGGCGAGTACCCGGCCACGTCGGCCAGACGCGACGGCTCGGTGATGTCGCGCAGCTCCGCGGCGATCCGTCCCGCGCCCCGGGTGTGCAAGATGTTCTCCAGCACCGCCCGGTACTCACGAGCCAGCTCGACGGCCGTCGGCGTCGCCTCGGGCTCCTCGATCGGCTCGGCCTCGACCCACAGGGCGTTGCCGGTCCCGGGCACGCCGGTCCCGATCGTGGCGCGGTGGTCACCGCGGATCGCCACGGCGGGCGTGCCGCCTGGCAGGTCGCCTTCCTCCATCACCTCAGCGACGACGCCCACGCTGGCAAAGCGGCCGTCGATGTGGGGCACGAGCAGCAGGCGTCCACCGGCGGAGCGGGCGGACTCCACGGCGGCGCGGGCCTCATCGGACTCGAGCGCCATGGTGAACACCATCCCCGGCAGGACCACCCCTGAGGTGAGTGGGAGCAACGGGAGTGTCACATTCTCGTTCGTCATCGCTATTTCTTTCTGGTCGGTCCGTACTCACGTAATGACGTAAGTGCGAATTCCTCTGACTGGTAAACCATTAAGAAGGGGTGGTCATTCCCACGCCAACTACCCTGGTCACCGCCCCTTTCTGCGCCCTGCCGCCCCGGCGGGCAGCCCGCCCGGCGCCTGGAAAAGGGAAGAGATCTAGCCTAGGGACGTGATTCCGACCTTCGAGCGCGTCGCTGGCCCCCGAGGGCGACACCGGAACGACCCTGGCGCCCTCCCGCCCCCGTCCCGACCTCGATGACGGCGACCACGACCGGATGGCCCACATCGTCCTCGAGGGCTACACGCCCAAGGAGGGCGAGAAGGCGGGCGAGTACGTCTCCGCTGGTCCGAGCGTCGTCGAGGGCATCGTGAACGCCGTGCCGGTGCGGGCGCTCTGCGGCAAGGAATGGGTGCCCGGACGTGACCCCAAGCGCTACGGGCTGTGCCCGACGTGCAAAGAGATCGCCGAGCGCATGGGGTGGCAGCTCCCGGCGAACTGAGTCGCCGAACCCGCCCCGGCCGAGCCCACCCCGCTACCGTGCGGCTGACCGATCGACGGACCTAGCGGCATCGGCGTGCAGCGGCGGGGAGGAGGA
Organism: uncultured Acidimicrobiaceae bacterium; assembly: GCA_963783995.1. Lineage (GTDB taxonomy): Bacteria > Actinomycetota > Acidimicrobiia > Acidimicrobiales > RAAP-2 > Bog-473. The sequence continues at coordinate 657,724 of CAWAPU010000006.1, read as the reverse complement.
CCTTGGCCCAGGTCAGCTTGGAGGGGGTGACGAAGCGCTTCGGCGAGACGACCGCCGTCGACGACTTCACGCTCCAGGTGGTCGACGGCGAGCTGCTCGTCCTGCTCGGCTCCTCGGGCTGCGGGAAGACCACCGTGCTGCGCATGGTCGCCGGACTCGAGGACGTCACCGAGGGCACCGTGACCATCGGAGAGCGGGTCGTGAACGAGGTCGACCCGAAGGACCGCGACGTCGCCATGGTCTTCCAGAGCTACGCGCTGTACCCGCACTTGACGGTGGCGAAGAACATCGAGTTCCCGCTCCGCCAGCGCAGCATCGAGAAGGAGGAGCGGGCGACGAGGGTCAAGCGCGCCGCCGACACGCTCGGCCTCGAGCGCGCTGCTGGGGCGCAAGCCGGCGCAGCTGTCGGGCGGGCAGCGCCAGCGGGTCGCGCTGGCCCGGGCCATCGTCCGCGAGCCACTCGTCTTCTTGATGGACGAGCCGCTGTCGAACCTCGACGCCGCGCTGCGCGTCCAGACGCGGGCGGACATCGTCGAGCTCCAGTCGCGCCTGGCGACGACGACGCTCTACGTCACGCACGACCAGGTCGAGGCGATGACGATGGGGCACCGCATCGCGGTCATGAGCGAGGGCAAGCTGCAGCAGGTCGCACCGCCCGAGGAGCTCTACGCCAAGCCGGCCAACACGTTCGTGGCGCACTTCCTCGGGAGCCCGGGCATGAACTTGATCGAGGGGATGCTCGTGGAGAGCGGGGCCTTGGGGGCCGAGGGCGAGGGCGGCGAGGGGGGCGGAGGCGGTGCAGGCGCGCTGTGCGTCGCGTTCCCCGGTGCGTCCGTGCCGCTGCCCCCCGAGGTGGCGGCCGCCGTCCGGGGCGCCGGGCCCGACATCGTCCTCGGGCTGCGGCCCGAGGCGATCCATCTCAGCGCGGACGGGTCCATCGCCGCCAGCGTCGTCATCGTGGAGCTGCTCGGCGCGGAGACGCACGTCATCTGTGCGACCGAGACGGGGACGCGGATCATCGTGCGCCAGAGTGCCGCGGCGCCGAAGCCGAAGATCGGCGACGTCGTCCGTATCGCCGTGTCCCCGGACCCGGCGGCGTACCACTTGTTCGACGCGACGACCGGCGAGCGGTTGGGGCCGTCGTGACCACCGTCGCCGCCGGACTGGGTGGCGGGCCCGAGTCGATCGGTGCCGCCGTGGAGAGCGGCGGAGGCAGGGGGCGGGGCCTGCTGCGGACCCGGCGGCGCAAGGAAGCGGTGCTGGCGTATCTGCTGTTGCTGCCGGCGCTCGTGCTCTTCGGGGTCTTCTGCTTCTATCCGTTCTTCCGCAACTTCAAGCTGATGCTGTACCAGACGCCTCCGGTGCCGGGACTGCCCGCCCACTACGTCGGCCTGCACCAGATCGTCCCGACGATCACCTCGACCCAGTTCACGCAGAGCCTCGTGACCACGTTGCTCTTCGTCGCCCTGGTCGTGCCGATCAGCCTCGTCCTCGGCCTGGCGCTCGCCGTGACGGCGCATCGCAAGTTGAAGGGGATGGCGATCTACCGGATGATCTTCTCGTCCACGGTCGTCTCGTCGGTCGCCGTGGCGTCCGTCGTCTTCGGCACGCTGCTCAACCCGGTGGTCGGGCTGCTGCCGTGGCTCGGGATCAACCCGACCCCGCCTGCGCTCGAGAGCTCCACTTGGGCGCTGCCCGCGGTCGCCGTCATCACCGTCTGGCAGTTCCTGGGCCTGGCGTTCATCATCATGTCCGCCGGGCTGCAGTCGGTCCCCGACGAGCTGCTCGAGGCGGCGCGCATCGACGGCGCCAACGCCTGGTCGCGCTTCTGGCGCATGACGGTGCCGCTGCTCTCCCCCACGATCTTCTTCGCCGTGATCGTGAGCACGATCTACGCCATGCAGGCATTCGGCGCGGTGGACATCCTCATCGGGTCGCAGAACGCCGTGCGGCTGCACACCAACGTCCTCGTCTACAACATCGTGAACACGCTGCAGATCGAGAACAACCCTGGGACGGCCGCCATCATGGCGACGGTCCTCTTCCTCATCACGCTCGGGTTGACGCTGTTGCAGATGCGGTTCTTGGAGCGGAGGGTCAGCTATGCCCGCTGAGCGCGGCGCGGGCGCGGGCGCGGGGACCTTCGTGGTGAAGGACCTGACGCCACCCGAGGTGGCGACCGCCGGCCCGACGCCGCCGGGGGCCGACGACGCCGAAGTCGTCCCCTCCCCGCGCCGGCCCCGTCGCCGGCTGCGCTCGCTCGGCAGCTACGCGATCCTGACCGTCTTCGCCATCATCGTGCTGTTCCCTATTTACGTCACGATCGTGAACTCGCTGCTGGCGCCGAACCAGCTCGACCAACAGCCCCCGCCGCTCTTCCCCACCGACCCGCAGTGGAGCCACTACGTCACGGCGTGGACCTCGGGCGGTATGTCCAAGTACATGGCGACGTCGGCGATCATGACCGGCATCATCGTGGTGGGGCAGCTGGTCACGTCGATCCTGGCGGCGTACGCGTTCGCCTTCCTGCGCTTCCCGTTCAAGCGCACGCTCTTCGTCGTCTGCCTGGCGACCTTGATGATCCCCTTCGAGGTGACGTTCATCACGAACCTCGACACGGTGACGTCGTTCCACTGGTTCAACACGTACGCGGGACTGTCCATCCCGTTCCTCGCGACGGGCTTCGGGATCTTCCTGTTGCGCCAGGCGTTCTTACAGATCCCGAGCGATCTCCAGGAGGCGGCCCAGCTCGACGGGTACGGGCATCTGCGCTTCATGACGAGGGTGGCGGTGCCGCTGGCCCGCCCGGCGCTGGCCGCGCTCGCCGTGTTCTCGTTCCTCGGTGCCTGGAACCAGTACCTCTGGCCGCTCGTGGCCACGGGCGGGTCGACGCCGCTCTACACCGTGCAGATCGGGTTGAAGCAGCTGCTCGGCACGCAGGTGTCGGAGATCCCCGTCTCGCTGGCAGGCGCGGTGATCGCCTTCGTGCCGCTGGTGATCCTGCTCCTGATCTTCCAGAAGCAGCTCGTGCGCAGCCTCACGGCGGGTGCCGTCAAGTAATTCAGCGGCGACCAAATGGGGCCCTGGTTGATGTTTTCAGAACGGCTATGAGGTCGCCCTCAAGTTTGCTCAGAGAATTTCTACGTTGGGCGCAACACTTCGGGGAAATCCACTCTGCCCTCATGATTCCGCGCCAAAACTTGAGGCCACCAGCAATAGAAACCGAAATCCGGCACGGAGGGTCGAATTGGAGACCTGTTCAACCTCTTGAACGGCGTACGGCGAGATGACCAAAGCAGCGCCTCGGACACGGCGTGCCCGGCACCGGGTGCCCCCGGCCAGGCCGGGCACCGGTGCTAGGCAGTAGGCATGCGCCCCGCCCGCCGCCTGCGGCTTGCCGCCGCCGCACTCTTCGTCACGTCCGTCGCCACCGCCACCACGGTGACGACCCTCGCCGCCGGCCCCCCCGCCGGCGCCGCCACCAAGGTGCCCTCCTGCAACCTCTCCGCGCTGGCGAAGCACAGCGGCATCGTCGACCTCACGTTCTGGGAGTCGGCCTCCTCGGCCAACCTGCCCGTACTCCAGGGCATCGTCAACGCCTTCAACTCCTCGCAGGCGAAGGTGCACGTGACGCTCGTCACCCAGGCCGGCTACGACGACACGTGGCAGAAGTACGAGGCCGGGTTGACCAACGGCCAGCTGCCCGATGTCGTGCAGCTCGAGGACGTCCGCACCCAACAGGCCATCGACACCGGGTCGTTCCTGCCGGTGCAGTCGTGCATGAACGCGGCCAAGTACCCGACGAGTGACTACCTGCCGCGGCCGCTCGCCTACTGGAAGGTCAACGGCGTGCAGTGGGCCCTGCCCTTCGCGGTCTCGGCGCCGATCCTCTTCTACAACGAGAGCGCCTTCACCAAGGCCGGGCTCAACCCGAACGATCCCCCGCTCACGCTGCCGCAGATGGTGAGCGACGCCAAGGCGCTCAAGGCATCGGGCAGCGCCATGGCGCTGGTCCTCGACCCGTGGCACCTCGAGACGTGGCTCGCCACGGCGAACCAGCCGTTCGTCAACAACAGCAACGGGCGGACCGCGCGGGCGACCAAGTCCGTGTTCAACAACAAGACGGCCGTCTCGATCTTCAGTCAGCTCAGCCAGCTGGTGCGCTCGGGCGAGGCCGCCACGAACCCCTCGACCGGCCCCGACGCCTACGACAACCTGCTCGGGATGGGTAGCGGTAAGTACGGCATGACGATCGAGACGTCGGCCGCGCTCGGGGCGGTGACCCAGCTGCTCGGCGCCGGCAAGTACGCCAACGTGAAGCTCGGCGTCGGGCCGTTCCCCGTCTACAGCTCGTCGGTCAAGGGCGGCATCGAGCCGGGCGGCTCGGGCATCTACATCTCGAACAAGTCGTCCGCGCTCGACCAGGCGGCGTCGTGGACGTTCGTCAGCTACCTCATGAACACCCAGAGCGTCGCCACGTGGGCGGCGGGAACTGGGTACATCCCCGTCCGCAAGTCGTCGACGCAGACCGCCACGCTGCAACACGTATGGGCGACCAACCCCGGCTACAAGGTCGCCTACAACGAGGTCAACAACGGCGTGAACTCGTCGGCAACGTCGGGCTCGGTCATCGGCCCCTACGACGACGTCCGCACGGACGTGGCCAACGCCGAGGCCTCGATGTACACGAGCGGAGTGTCGCCGGCCAAGGCCATCTCGAACGCAGCGTCCGCCGTCACGCAGACGATCGCGGGCTATAACAGCCGGCTCTGAGCGCGGCGTGCTCGGGCCGGCCGAGGCGGGCACCGGCCTGGCCGGTCTGGGCCTAGTGTCGGCCTTCGGGAACGAGGACACGACAGGAGGCCGCCCGTGGCCATCGAAGTAGTCCGGGGCTACGAGCAGATCAGCCCGAAGGCCTACGAGCACCCGGCCGACAAGGCGGCCACCTCCGCGCTGCACTCGGTGCCGCTGCTCGACACGGTCGTCAAGCGGCTGACCGACCTCGGCCACGAGCGCCGGCTGCGCCAGATCGTCATGGGCAACGCCATCCGGCTGGGACCGGGCCAGGTGCCCGATGTGTTCCAGACGTATGTGCGCTGCAGTCGCATCCTCGACCTCGACAGCACGCCCGCCCTCTACCTCATCAACAACGCCGACGTGAACGCCATGACGATCGGGGCCAAGACGCCGATCGTCGTCGTCAACTCCTCGATGCTGAAGTCGTTCGACACCAAGGAGGTCGAGACTGTCCTCGGCCACGAGCTCTCGCATGTGTTGTCGGAGCACTACTACTACACAACCGCGCTGCTCCTCCTGAGCCAGTTCATGCAGGGAGCCCTGCCGCGTTCTCTGCTGCTCGGGCTGCCGGTGCGCGCCATGTACCTCGCGCTGCTCGAATGGCACCGCGCCGCGGAGCTGTCGGCCGACCGCGCCGCCGCGCTCGTCATGGCCGACCCGCTGCAGCCGTGCCGCGTGCTGATGTCGCTGGCCGGTGGCTCGGTGCCCGGCATGAACTTCGACGTCTTCCTCCAGCAGTGTGCCGACTACGACAGCGAGGACGACCTCTTCTCGCGCCACACGCGGTTCTGGTCGGAGCTGAACCTCACGCACCCGGTGGCGGTCAAGCGGGTCAAGGAGCTCATGGAGTGGGTGCAGACCGGCGCCTACGACCGCATCCGCGACGGCGACTACGCGCGGCGGGGCCAGGAGCCTCCGCCGTCGGCGGAATACGAGGACGCCGTGGCGCACTACCGCGAGCGCTTCGCCCGCATCCTCGAGCGGGCGGCGGGCGGCGTCCAGGAGCTCGGGCGCAAGCTGGGCGGCTGGATCGAACGGATGCAGACCTCCACGCCGGGCGACGGCGACGCCGGCGAGGACGACGAGGACTGGCGAGACCCCGACTGAACTGATCCGCCCCTTTTTCCAACCCCCGTCGTAACCTTTTGCCCGCAGGTCGGGCTCGCCCCCGACGGGTAGCCCGGCGCCGACGCGGGGCCGATCATCGGCTCCGCCTACACAGGAGGCAGGGGCATGGAGAACAAGGGAGAAGGCTGGCTGGTCTTCGCCGCCATCGCGCTGGGCGTGGCGGGGATCATGCGCATCTTCGACGCCATCTGGGCGTTCCGCTACCACGGGGCGGTGCCGGAGAACCTTCAGAATGCGCTGTTCGGCACGACGCTCAAGAACTACGGCTGGCTGTGGCTGATCGTCGGGATCATCCTGATCCTCTGCGCGTTCGGCGTATTGGCCCGCTCGCAGGTGAGCCGGTGGCTCGGGATCTTTGCCGGGGCGGTGGCCGCGATCAGCGCCATCTGGTGGATGCCGTACTACCCGATCTGGTCGCTGACCTACATCGCCATCGGCGTGGTCGTCATCTACGGCCTCGCCGCCTACGGCAGCCGGGAGCCGGTCGCCGCGTAAGGAACACCAGGTCAGGCCGCTGATCCAGCCCGGGCGGTGACGTCCACCGCCCGGGCTCAGCGCCGGTCGTACGCACCCCTCCTCACAACTCCGGACAAACTTTTGGAGAGTTATTTCCTACTAAGTTGATTAGTAATCTAAGAATTGTTTACATTGGGCGCCTCCGGCGTTGCCGTGCGCGCGGCGGAGCGACGTGAAGCGCAACCGAAAGGGTGTCCGTGAACAAGAGAAGTGGAGTCCTCGCGCTCGGCCTGGTGGGCCTCGCGGCGACGATCCTGCCCGCCATCACCAGCGGATCCGCCTCGGCGGACTACGCCCCGTACTCCGGCGACGTGGTCGGCGTCGGTGGCGACACCGCGCAGTTCGCGCTCGCCTTCGCCGCTGACGGCGACAGCAAGGGGGCCGCCGGGTTCAACGGCTCGGGCGACAAGAACCGTCTCGTGGCGTTCAGCGCCACGCCCGACGCCAACGGGCGCTCCGCCTACACGAACAGCGTGACCGCCGGGGCCGCCTCGGTCCCCTTGAACCCGACCGACGTCCTGCGGGCCGGCACCGACCCCGTGCAGCGCATCAGCAGCAGCGGTAACGCGCTCAGCGCCCTGTTGGCCGACCAGAACGACCCCGAGGTCATCAACTACATCTTCAGCTCGAGCCTGCCCACCTCGGCGCAGCAGACACAGGCGGGCAACCAGGGCTGGGGCTACCTCCACGTGGTCGAGATCGGCACCGACGCCGTCGAGATCGCCGTCGACAGCGCCTCGACGCACGCCCCGACCGGCCTGTCGGCCAGCGAGCTGCTCAGCATCTACACCGGCGCGGTCACGACGTGGAACGCGCTGCCGGGCAACAGCTCGGGGTCGAGCGACACGATCATCCCGCTGCTGCCGCCGAGCGGCTCGACGATCTACAAGACGTTCCTAGCCGACCTGACCACCGCCAACGGCGGGAGCACGCCGACCCTGTCGAACCCGAACATCAAGACGGTGGAGCAGAACGACCCGAGCGCCATCACGTCGGCCGCCAGCCCCGCCGACACGCTGGTGCCGTTCTCCCAGGCCCGCCTGGGCCTCTGGAACAGCGGCTACTTCTACAACCCCAACGCGGCGTTCGGGACGAACGACAGCGGCACCGGCAACGCCGGCCACGGCAGCACGTTCCCCCAGACCGGGACGTCGACGCCCCTCTCGGCGGGGGTGTCGCTCCTGAGCGGGACGCCCGGTGACAGCAAGGCGGTCTACGACAGCCCGATCACCGACTACGTGATCTTCCGCCAGAGCGACGCCGGCTCCACCACCCCGTTCGAGCCCGGCAGCTCGCTCAACTGGGTGCAGGCGCTGTTCTCGGACCCCAGCTCACCCACGACCGCCTGGTTCGACGAGCCGGCCGGCAAGGCCCTCGTGATGGCGGCCGGCGTCACGCCGGACTACGTCGACCTCGGCGACGCCTGACCGGTCGGCCGGAGCCCAGCCCGTCGATCCCACGCGCGATCCCAGTGCACACCGACACCGCCGGGCGGCGAGGCGATCACCACGAACTGCAGGCCTGAGTGACGCGGACGTTCCAGCCGCATCGTGCCGCGGACCGCGTCGCTCCCCCTCGCCCCCTCTCGGCTTGGCGTCACCCGGCCGAGGGGACGGCGTGAGGCGGGGTCGGTCGGCGTCCCAAGGGCTTGACGACGCCCCCGAAGACGACGGCCGGCCTCGCCTCGACCTCTCCGGGCGGCTCCCCCGCCGGGTGGTGCGGCGTGGCCTTCTCTCAATTATTTCTAGCGAATTACTAAATATGATAAGTTTTATCGTCAATAGACGTTACCGCAGGTGGTTTGCCCCGCCAGGCAAGTGGGGCGAGCGAGTCAGAGGCCGTGTGTCCCTAATGAGCGTCGTCGTCAACCAGAGGTCGAGCAGGCTGCGTCGTGCGGCGCGCGCGTCTGCGCACTCGTTGCTCGCCGCCTCGGTCGCGTTGGGCGCGGGGCTCGCGCTCTGTCTCCTGTCCGCCGGCGGCGCCGGGGCGGCGGGCTCGGGCGCGCCCTACAGCGACCCCAACGCCGACGGCTCGATCGGGCTGTGCAGCGCGCAGGGCCAGCAGATCACGAGCGGGAGCGTCGACACGGCGCCCTTCGCCTGGCGCGCCGTGTCCACGACCGCCGCCACCGGGGCGTACGCCGGCGCGACCAGGACCGCCATCCTGTACGCCTACCAGCCGATCAAGGGGCTGGCGCCCGAGGACTGGAGCGGGGCGCAGCTGACCGCCTCGTCGCGCTACACGAACCCGGCCAACCCGATGGCGGCGGCGACCGGCGGCGACAACTCCTTGACCATCTTCATGCACGACTTCGCGCCGCAGTGGGACGGCTTCCTCCAGCTGCGCCTCTACCTCGGCGCGGCGAACGAGCAGCCCTACGAGGTGCGCTACCCCACGCTCGACATCCAAGTCACCGGGACGACCTGGCACGCCGTCGACAGCGTGCCGGTGAACTGCAACTCGGGCACCTCCGAGTCGATCGAGAGCATCCTCCTGCCGGCCTCGGACCTGAGCCCACCGTCGACGCCGGCCTCGGCCAGCGGGGCCCACGCGTCGGGATCGACGAGTGGCGCCGCCGCGAGCGGCAGCACCGCGGCCAGAGCCGGCCACGCGCCGCAGGGCCACGGCGCCACGACGCCGACGCAACCGTCGAGCGCGCTGGTGGCGGCGGGCCCGTCGCCCAGTGGGTCGGGCGCGTCGCACACGTGGCTCTACGCCGCCGGCGGCGCGCTCGTCATCGCGCTCGGCCTGATCTTCGGCGTCTTCGTGCCACGCCGACGCCGGCGCCGCGGCGGGCGCGCCGGCGCAGCAACAACCGGGTCCCCCACGGGCCCGCCCACCGCGTCGGACTCCGAACCGGAGCGTCGCACCCTCGCTGTCACCTCAACGAAAGGCATCTCGTCATGAACAGGCTCTTCCGCCGGACCACACGCCGTGTGAGTCGCACGGCGCTCGTGCTGGCCGTCCTGGCCGGTGGCGGCACCATGTTCGCCGGCCTCGCGCTGGAAGCCACCCCGGCCGGGGCGGTCACCGTCCCGCCGTGGGAGCCCGATCCCGGCTCCGTCGGCGGCCTGATCTTCTACAACGCCTCGGGCAGTGTCATCACGGGCGGCAGCCTCACCGACTCGCCCCTCGCGGCGTACGTGGAGGGCACCTCGACGGTGCGGGCCGGGGACTCCGTGGCCACGCTCTACGGCTACCTCCCGATCAGCCCCAACACCTCGAACCCACCCTCGTCGTGGTCGGGCACGCAACTCGGATCGTCGACCACGTATCCGAACGCGTCGGCGCCGTCTCCGCTGACGACGGCGACGCAGCCCGTCGAGACCGGCGGCAGCGGCGACCTCACGCTCTCGCAGCTCGCGACGGCCTACCCCAACCTCGACACGTCCGCCGACGGCTACGCCGGCATGTACCAGCTCCGGCTGGAGACGAACGCGCCGCGCAAGAGCCAGACGACCACGTACGACTCGGCGGACATCGAGATCAACACGACGAACAGCACGTGGAGCGTCGTGTACCCCGAGTCGCCGACCGTGCTCTCGCTGGCCGCGTCCGAGCCGGGCACCCAGCCCTGGGGCACGGCCGAGACGCTGACCGCGACGGTGACGCCGACCAACTCGGGGCCCGCCACCGGCAACGTCGACTTCAAGGACGGCTCGACCGACCTCGGGACCGTGAGCGTCAACGGCAGCGACCAGGCTGCGATCACCCTGGGCTCGCCGTTGCCGGTCGGCGCGGACAACCTGACCGCGACGTACACCCCGACCGCGGGCAGCGGCTTCGAGCGCGTCGAACGCGGCAACGACGGTCACCATCACCGCGGTATCGACGACCACGGCCCTCGCCGTGGCGCCGACCAGCGGCTCGGGTGAGCCGTGGGGCACGCCCGAGACGCTCACGGCGACCGTGACCCCGACGGCGTCGGCCCCGGCCACCGGGAGCGTCGACTTCAAGGACGGCACCACGGACCTCGGCTCGGTCACGCTCAGCGGCGGCAGCGCGCAACTGAGCGGACAGCTCCTCCCCGTCGGGACCGACAGCCTCACGGCGTCGTACACGCCGGCCAACGGCACCGGCTTCGGCGCATCGAGCGGCGGCGCCACCCTCGTGGTGAACGCCGTCTCGACCTCCACGTCACTCGCGGTCTCGCCAACCAGTGGCTCGGGTGAGCAGGTCGGGACGAACGAAACGCTCACTGCCACGGTCACGCCGGCGTCGTCGGCGCCGGCCACGGGCAGCGTCGACTTCGAGGACGGCACCACCGACCTCGGGACCATCACCCTCAGCGGCGGCAGCGCGCAGCTCATGACCTCGTCGCTGCCCATCGGCACCGACGACCTCACCGCGACCTACGAGCCCGCGGCGGGCACCGGCTACAGCGGCTCGGTCGGGGACGCCACGCTGCTCGTCACCGCCGTCTCGACCGGGACCAGCCTCACCGTCTCGCCCACCAGCGTCTCGGGTGAGCCGTGGGACACGCCCGAGACGCTCACCGCCACGGTCACCCCGGCGTCGTCGGGCCCGGCGACGGGGAGCGTCGAGTTCGAGGTCGGGACGACCGACCTCGGGACCGTCACGCTGAGCGGCGGCAGCGCGCAGCTGAGCGGGCAGATCCTGCCCGTCGGCACCGACAGCCTGAGCGCCGTCTACACGCCGGCCGACGGCAGCGTGTTCGCCGGCTCGACCGGGAACGCGTCGCTCACGGTGAACGGCGTCTCGACCTCGACGGGGCTCAGCGTCGCGCCGACCAGCGGCTCGGGTGAGCCGTGGGGGACGCCCGAGACCCTGACCGCCACGGTCACCCCGGTCTCGTCCGCGCCCGCCACCGGCAGCATCGAGTTCGAGGACGGCACCACGGACCTCGGCTCGGTCACGCTCAGTGGCGGCACCGCGCAGCTGGCCAACCAGATCCTGCCCGTCGGCACCGACAGCCTGAGCGCCGTCTACACGCCGGCCGCAGACACGGGCTACATCGGCTCGACAGGCGACGCCTCGCTCGTCGTGACGAGCGTCGGCACGACGACGGCGCTCGGGGTCTCGCCGGGCAGTCCGCAGTTCCAGGGCACCAGCGAGACGCTCACCGCGACGGTCACGCCGACGACGTCGGGGCCGGCGACCGGCAGCGTCGAGTTCGAGGACGGCAGCACTGACCTCGGCTCGGTCACCCTCGGGAGCGGCCACGCCTCGCTGTCGACGACGCTGCCCGTGGGCACCGACGACCTCAGCGCGATCTACACGCCGGCCAACGGCACGGGCTTCACCGGCTCGACCGGCAACGCCACGTTCACCGTGAAGCCGTTGGTCGCCACGACCACGGCGCTGTCCGTCTCGCCTGCCAGCCCACAGCCCGCGGGCACGAGCGTGACGCTGACCGCCACCGTCGCGCCGTCCTCGGCCGCCGGGAGCGTCGACTTCAAGGTCGGCTCGACCGACCTCGGGACGGCCGCGCTCAGCGGCGGCAAGGCGGTGCTGACCACGACCAAGCTGCCCGTCGGCACCGACGGCCTCAGCGCGACGTACCTCCCGGGCACCGGCTTCAGCGGCTCGAGCGGCACCGCCACCTTCACGGTGCAGCCCGTCGGGCATACGGGGCTGGGCTACTGGCTCGTGGCCTCCGACGGCGGGGTGTTCAACTACGGCAACGCCGGCTTCGACGGCTCGGCCGGGTCGCTCCACCTCAACAAGCCGATCGTGGGCATCGCGCCCACGTCCGATGACGGCGGGTACTGGCTGGCCGCCTCCGACGGCGGGGTGTTCAACTACGGCGACGCCGGCTTCTACGGCTCGGCCGGGGCGGTCCCGCTCAACAAGCCGATCGTCGGCATCGCCGCCACCGCCGACGGCGGCGGGTACTGGCTGGTGGCGACGGACGGCGGGGTGTTCAACTACGGCGACGCCGGCTTCTACGGCTCGGCCGGGTCGATCCACCTGAACTCGCCGATCGTCGGCATCGCGCCGACGCCCGACGGCAAGGGCTACTGGCTCGTGGCCGCCGACGGCGGGGTGTTCAACTACGGCGACGCCGGCTTCTACGGCTCGGCCGGGTCGCTGCACCTCAACGCGCCGATCGTCGGCATCGCCGCCACCGCCGACGGCGGCGGGTACTGGCTCGTGGCGACCGACGGCGGGGTGTTCAACTACGGCGACGCCGGTTTCGACGGCTCCGCCGGGTCGATCCACCTCAACAAGCCGATCGTCGGCATCGTCCCTTCGGCGAACGGCAGCGGGTACTGGCTCGTGGCCTCCGACGGCGGGGTGTTCAACTACGGCTCCGCCGGCTTCGACGGCTCGGCAGGATCGCTGCCGCTCGTCAAGCCCATCGTCGGCGCCGCGGGGTCCTAGGCCGGTGAGCATGCGGGCGACTCTCGGGGAGCGGCTTCGTCCCTCGCCCGGCGGCGCGGCGGGCGAGGGGGCGGGCCCGTCGACCGCACCGGGGCCGGCCGGCCTCGAGGCGGTCGGGATCTCCGCGTGGTTCGGCGCCACCCGGGTCCTGGCCGACGTCTCCTTGTCGGCCCCGGCCGCCACCGTCACCGCCCTGATCGGGCCCTCGGGCTGTGGCAAGTCGACGTTCCTGCGGATCCTCAACCGGATGCACGAGTCCGTGCCCGGCGCGCAGATGGCGGGCGAGGTCTACCTCGACGGCGAGGAGATCTACGCCCCGAGCTACCGCATCACGCAGGCCCGGCGGCACATCGGGATGGTGTTCCAGAAGCCGAACCCCTTCCCCGCCATGTCCATCGCCGACAACGTCACCTCGGGGCTCGTCCTCGCCGGCACCAAGATCGGCCGCGGCGAACGCCACGACCTCGTCGAGCGGTGCCTGCAGCGCGCGCACCTCTGGCACGAGGTGAAGGACCGGCTGTCACGCCCCGGGGCGCGCTCTCCGGCGGCCAGCAGCAGCGGCTCTGCATCGCCCGGGCGCTCGCCGTGAGCCCGCGGGTGCTACTCATGGACGAGCCGTGCTCCGCCCTCGACCCGACCTCGACGCGCCGGGTCGAGGAGACGATCGCCGAGCTGTGCGCCGAGGTGACGATCGTCATCGTCACGCACAACATGCAGCAGGCGGCGCGCGTCTCGCAGCAAACGGCGTTCTTCCTCGCCGCCCAGGGCGAGCCCGGCGAGATCGTCGAGCGCGGGCGGACCGTCGACATCTTCGAGCACCCCACCGACCCGCGCACGGCCGACTACGTGGGGGGCCGCTTCGGATGACGCTCGCCCCGGGCGTGGGGGCGGACGTCGTCCCGCGTCGGCTCACGGCGGAGCACGACCCGGCCGACCGCGTCTTCCACGGCGTGGCCCGGACGATCGGGCTGCTGGTCCTGTGCCTGACGGGGGCGATCGGCGTCTTCCTCGGCTACCAGGCCATCCCGACGATCCATCACTACGGCTTCCACTTCTTCACCCAGACGCAGTGGCAGCCCGAGCTCAACCGCATCGGCATCGCCTCCGTGCTGGTGGGCACGGTCGAGGTGGCGCTCGTCGCCATGGTCGTCAGCTTCCCGCTGGCGCTCGGGATGGCGCTGTTCATCAGCGACTACGCACCGGCGCGGATCAAGTCGTGGCTCGTCTCGACCATCGACCTCATGGCCGCCGTGCCCAGCATCATCTACGGGATCTGGGCCTTCTTCCTGCTCGAGCCGCACGCCATCACGGTCGCCCGCTGGTTGAGCGAGTACCTCGGGTTCATCCCGATCTTCCACGTCAACACGGACACGCACGCCGCCGTGTGGCAGCAGTCCGAGTACACCGGCTCCGTCTTCATCGCCGGCCTCACCGTCGCCATGATGGCCACGCCGCTCGCCTGCGCCGTGATGCGCGGCGTCTTCGACCAGACCCCGGCCGGCGAGCGCGAGGCGGCCATGGCGCTCGGCGGGACGCGGTGGGGCGGGGCGCGCCTGGTGGTCTTCCCCTTCGCCAAGGGCGGCATCATCGGCGGCACGATGCTGGCGCTCGGCCGCGCCCTCGGCGAGACGGCGGCGGTGCTGATCATCGTGGCCCCCGACTACATCATCAAGCCCAACATCCTCCAGACCGGGGCCCAGACGATCTCCGAGCTGATCGCCGCCAACTTCGGCAACGCCACGCCCGACCAGCTCAAGGCGCTCCTCACCGCCGGCTTCGTCCTCTTCGTGATCACGCTCGTCGTGAACAGCGCCGCCGCCACGATCATCCGCCGCAGCCGCAACTCGTCCCTCACGGTCATCTGACGTGACCACGATCGACCTCGCTCCGCCACAGGACCCCGACGTCGACGACGCGCCGCGCCCCTACACCGGCCCGGGCGGCGCCGACCCTCCCGCCGAGCCGCGGCCGCCGGCCACCCCGCGCCCGTGTCGCACGCGCACGCTCAGTCGCGAGGACGTCCTGGCGCTGGTGTGCTCGTTCGTGGCGTCCTTCGCGCTCGTCGAGGTCGGCTACGAGCACATCTTGGACTTCAGCGGCGTCCTCGGCTTCCTCATCTGCTGGTACGTCGCCTTCCTCGCCGTCTACGCCCTCGTCCTGTCGGTCAAGAACGCGCGCGTCATCGTCGTGGAACGGCTCGTCACGGCCACGCTCTACGTGGCGGCCGCCATCGTCCTCTTCGCGCTCGGCACGGCCATCGTCTACGTGTTCGCCAAGGGCTGGCACGCCCTCGTGCACGTGAACTTCTTCACCCACGACATGGCGGGCGTCACGCCGAACGCGCCGCTCAACCACGGCGGCATCTACCACGCCATCATCGGCACCGCCGTCCAGATCGGCATCGCCGTGGCGATCTCGCTACCCCTGGGCCTCGGCACCGCCATCTTCATGCGCGAGGTCGGCGGCCGGTTCAGCCAGCTCGTGCGGACGGTGGTCGAGGCGATGACCGCCCTCCCCGAGATCCTGGCCGGCCTCTTCGTCTACGTGTTCCTCATCGTGTACGTCGGCCTGCCCAAGTCGGGCATCGCGGCCTCGATCGCGATGGCGGTGACGATGACGCCGATCATCGCCCGCGCCGGCGAGGTCGGCCTCGGGGTCGTGCCGAACTCGCTGCGCGAGGCGAGCGAGGCGCTCGGCGGCAAGCACTGGCGCACCGTGTGGTGGGTCGTGCTCCCCACGGCGCGGGTCGGGCTCTCCACCGCGCTCATCCTGGCCATCGCCCGGGGCATCGGCGAGACGGCGATCCCGCTCATCTGCTCGACCGCCTCGAGCTTCTTGACCTACAGCCCCTTCGGCACGCCCATGAACTCGTTGCCGCTCTACATCTACTCGATGTACACGACGCACGAACCCACGGCCATCACGCGCGCCTTCGGCGCGGCCAGCGTCCTGCTCCTCATGGTGCTCGCCCTCTTCGTCGTCCTGCGCGTCATCGTGCGCGAACGGAAGGTCCGATGAGCCGGCTGCGCCCCCGCGCCGCCCTCGCGCTCGCCCTCTTCGTCGCCACGGCGTCGATCACGACGCTGGTCGCCGCCGCGCCGGCGGCGCCCCCAGCCGGCGCCGACCCGCTGCCCTCGATCTCGGGCTCGGGGTCGAGCTGGGCCGCCAACGCCGTGAACCAGTGGGTGGCGTCGGTCGCCTCCCAGGGCGTCGAGGTGAACTTCAACCCCGACGGCGACGCCGCCGGGCGCCAGGACTTCTCCAACAAGACGTCCGACTTCGCCGTCACCTCGGAGGGCTTCCAGGGCGGGTCGGACACCTCGCAGGGCCGGCCCTACGCCTACCTCCCGATCGCCGCGGGTGGGACCTCGTTCCCGTACCACATCGTGGTGGACGGCCAGCAGGACGAGACGCTGCGTCTCTCCGGCCAGACGCTCGTCAAGATCTTCACCAACCAGATCACCAACTGGGACGACCCGGCCATCACGGCCGACAACAACGGCGTCGCGCTGCCGTCGCTGCCCATCGTGCCGGTGGTCCAGTCCGAGGGCTCGGGATCGACGTACCAGTTGACCGACTACTTCTCCACCGAGTTCCCCAACCTCTGGAACCCCTTCGCCGGCGCGCCCGGCCCGACCGAGTACTTCCCGCGTCAAGGGAACCAGATCGCCCAGAACGGCTCGAACTCGGCCATGAACTACGTGTCGTCGAGCGAGGCCAACGGGGCGATCGGCTACGTCGAGTACTCCTACCCGCTCAGCGTGAATTACCCCGTGGCCAAGGTGCTGAACAGCGCGGGCTACTTCACGCTGCCGACGCAGTACAACGTCGCCGTCGCGCTCGAGGACGCCCAGATCAACATGGACCAGAGCTCGCCGAACTACCTCCTGCAGAACCTGACCAACGTGTACACCGACCCCGACCCGCGCACGTACCCGCTGTCGTCGTACGTCTACATGATCGAGCCGACGGGTGCGTACCCGAGCCCCGAGACGCGGGTGACCAACGCCATGCGCCAGACGCTGGCCGACTTCGAGTACTACGACATCTGTCAGGGCCAGAGCGGCATCGGCGACCTGGGTTATTCGTCGCTCCCCGTCAACCTGGTCGAGGCCGCCTTCGGTCAGGTGCAACAGCTCCAGCAGGCGGACCCGTCGCTCGACCTCACGAACCTCAACATCGCGACGTGCAACAACCCCACCTTCGTGGCGGGCGAGCCCGACACGAACTACCTGGCGCAGATCGCCCCGCTCCCGCCGTCGTGCGACAAGCAGGGGGCCGGCCCGTGCGCCGCCGGCGTGACCCCCAACGGCATCGGCGCCAACCCCAACGCGTCGGGCTCCTACCCCGGCGCGGCCGGCTCGAAGTCCTCCGGCGGCGCCGCCGCCACACCCGGCGCCGCGGCCACCTCGTCGGGCACGGGCTCGACCGGGAGCACCGGCGCCGGCGCCACCGCGGCCACGGCGTCGCAACCCGGCGGCGTCAGCCTGCACAACAACACCGACAAGGTCCCGACGATCGACGGGACCGACCTGCCGGTGAGCGCCACCGAGTCGGCGCTGGCGAAGCTGGCGCCGTACGCGGTGGTGCCGCTGCTCCTCGTCTTCGCGGTGCCCGTGCTGATCGCCTTCCGCCGCCGGCTCCGCCCGGCCACCGCCGCCGCCACCGACACCGAGCGCGACCCCGATCCCGGAGAAGGAGTCGCGCCGTGAGACGCCTCGTCCTGGCGGGCCTGACGGCCGGCATGGCGACCGGGCTCTTGTTGAGCCTGGTCATCTCCGTCTTCCTCGGGGCCCCGCCGAGCAGCGCCGACTCGAGCAGCGCCGACACCGGGGCCGTGAGCGTCACGTCGACGGCCACGCGCACCGAGATGTCGGGCGGCACGAGCCAGGTCGTCGACTCGCGCTCGATCACCCTCAACGTGAGCCAGACGACGAACCTCCAGGGTCGCCAGGAGGTCCAGGTCTCGTGGTCGGGGGCGCACCCGACGGGCGGCGTCGTATCCGACCAGAACTCCGCCGGCGCCCAGTACGAGGAGTACCCCTTCGTGCTCCTCGAGTGTCGCGGCGTCGACTCCTCGAGCGTCGCCCGCGGCCCAGCAGCTCACCCCGCAGACGTGCTGGACCCAGACGTGGACCGAGCGCTACCAGGACAGCCTCGGTGACGCCTACCCGCCGTACCGCCTCGACCAGGACGCCGCCGACGGACGAGGCGCCGGTCGTCGGTGCCCCCTCGCCCCTGCCGGCGGCGTGCGCCGGCGACGAGGACGCGCCGGTGCAGTACTGGGTGCCCTTCGTCGCCGCCGACGGCACCACCTACGCCGGCGGGAACGCCGGCTGCGCCGGCGAGGCGCCCGAGTCCGACGACGTCGGTGGGTCCGCGCTCCCGAGCAACGAGACCTTCGGCGTCACCGGCACCAACGGCGACGGCAGCACCGACTTCGACGTCTTCACGTCGCAGCAGAACGCGGACCTGGGCTGCGCCGAGGGCGTGGCGTGCGCGCTCGTCGCCGTGCCGATCGAAGGGATCAGCTGCAACGAGGCCCCCACCGTGGCGGACACCAACCAGTGCGAGGCGACCGGCGCCTACGCCCCGGGCTCGAACGCCAACACCAGCGAGTTCGAAGACGGCGCCGACCTCACCGACACCGGCAGCCTCTGGTGGAGCGCGTCGAACTGGAAGAACCGGATCACCGTGCCGCTCACGTTCGCCCCGCAGCCGAACGCCTGCAGCCTGACCGGGTCCGCTGCGACGAACACCGTCGACGTCTACGGCTCCGAGCTCATGATTCAGGCGACCAACCAGTGGGACCCGTCGTTCTGCCTCAACGGCGAGGACGACTTCACGATCGACCACCTCGAGTCGGGCGAGCCCCAGGCCCGAAACCTCGTGGCGTCGGGCGCGGCGGACGCCGCGCTCACGAGCTACGACCAGCCGGGGGGCTACGGCAAACCGGTGGTCAACGCGCCCGTGGCGCTGACCGGGTTCGCCATCACGTACAACATCGACGACGCCAACGGGCAGCCCTACACGTCGCTCAAGCTCACGCCCCTCTTGCTGGCCAAGCTCCTGACCGAGTCGTATCCGGGCGAGCTCTTCGTCAAGCAGAACGAACCGGGCCTGGCCGCCAACCCGCTCAACATCACCGAGGACCCCGAGTTCCAACAGCTCAACCCCGGCATCACGCCCATCGACATCCCGGGCGCGCTCTCCGACGCGGCGTCCGAGCTCGTGGCGATGTCGAGCGACTCCGACGTCATGGAAGCCCTCACCACCTACATCAACGACGACCCCACGGCGCGGGCGTGGCTCAACGGCACACCCGACTCGTCGGGCATGGTGGTCAACCCCGCCTACAAGGGGATCAGCCTCCCGGTCGACCAGTGGCCGCTGCTGTCGACGTTCGAGCCCACCGCCTTCTACCAGAGCGACCTCAACGACTGCCTCTTCAACGACCCGGTGCCGTGGCAGCCGCTCGTCGCGGCGCCGCTGGCCTCGCTCGAGGACATCAGCCTCGCCATGCAGTACGCGGAGCCCAACTCGACGATCCTGTGCGACCAGCCCAACCCGGGCGAGGCGCTGGGCGAGAAGCTCACCACCGACTCGCGCCAGACGCCGGGCGACCAGTTCATGATCGGCATCACGCCGCTGGCCGACGACGACCGCTACCTGCTCAACACGGCCGGACTGCAGACGACGACGGGCACGTTCGTGGCGCCCGCCGCCGGCTCGCTCACCGCGGCGGCGTCGCTCCTCACCCCCGACGCCAGCACCGACACCTGGCCCATCCCCTACGCCACGTTCCAGCAGTCGGCCGGCGCGGCCGCCTACCCCGGGACGATGGTCGTCTACGCGGCGGTCCCGACCACCGGGCTGTCGTCGAGCGACGCCGCCGACCTGGCGTCGTTCCTACAGTTCACCGCCTCCACCGGGCAAACGCCCGGCACCGCGGTCGGACAGCTGCCGCCGGGCTACCTCCCCCTCACCACGGCGAACGGCCTCGGCGCGCTCGCCGACTACACGCAGGCGGCGGCGCTCGATGTCGCCGCCCAGAACGGACAGGTCCCCCCGCTCGGCACGTCGAGCGCCTCGGGCAACGGCGGAGCGACGGGCGCACCGGGCGCCGGCGCTGACGCCGCCCCGACGTTCAACCCGAACTTCGGCCTGGCGGCCGGCGGGAGCGGCGCCTTCTCCGCCGCGTTCTTCTCCAAGGCCACGTCCCGCGTCGGCGCCCGCGGCAACGGCCACGTCGTCGACCCCGTCCGCATCGAGATGGTCCCGAGCGAGCTCAGTCCCATCAAGGCGCTGTGGACGTCGGGCTTCCCCATCGCCATGGTCTTCGGGCTCGGCGCGCTCGGCGCGGTCGCCGCGCCGCTCGGCCTGCGCGTGGGACGGAGGCGCGGCAAGTGGTGATCGAGGTCACCGACTCGACCGGTGGAGAGGCCGACGCAACCACCGCCGGCCCCGACGCGACGGCGACAAAAACGGCAGCGCCCGACGCGACCCGCGACGCACCCGAGGCCGGCCACCAAAACCGCGCCGAAGAGGACCCGGCCGAGGGCGCCCCGGCCGACGAGGACGCGCCGCGCCCGTCCACAGGGCGCCGCACGGGCGCGCCGGCCCCCACCCCCGTCTCGATCCTCCTCGCCCTCCTCATGGTGGCCAGCGTCGCCGCCGCGTTCTTCGGCGCCTTCGCCTTCGGCCTGAGCGGGCTCCAGGAGCAACGCAGCCAGCACGAGCTCTACGCCACGTTGCGCGGCCTGCTCTCTCCGGCCAGCCCCGTCGCGCCGTACCTCGGCGGCGCCAAGATCCCCGCCGGCGCGCCCGTCGCGCTCTTGAGCGCGCCGCAGGCCGGGCTGCACGACACGGTCGTCGTCGAGGGCACGAACTCGGGCGACCTCCTCGCCGGCCCCGGGCACCTGGTCGACTCGCCGCTGCCGGGTCAGGCGGGCAACTCGGTGATCCTCGGCAAGGCGGCGACGGCCGGCGCGCCCTTCGCCCGGGTGCCCAACCTCCAGCCGGGCGACGCCATCACCGTCCGCACCGCCCAGGGGCTGTTCCACTACACGGTGCGCGGCCACCTCGTCGACGGCGGTCGCCTGCCCACCGTCCCCTCGACCAGCGGCTTCCTGGTGCTCGGCACGTCCGCCGGCACGGGCTCGCTCGCCAGCCTCTCGCCCGACCGCGTGATCTACGTCTACGCCCGCCTCCACGGCACGGCCGACCCCGCTCCGCACGGCCGCCCGCACACGGTCGCCACCACCGCACCGGCCGGCCAGAGCGACGGCGCGGCGTGGCCCCTCTTCGCGCTGTGGGCCGCCGTCCTCCTCGCCGCGACGGCGGCCTGCTGGTGGCTCTGGTCCACCTGGGGCCTGCTGCGGACGTGGATCGTGGGCGCCCCCATCCTCTTCGCCATCCTCTGGGCCCTCAGCAACGAGGCGCTCCGCCTGTTGCCCAACGTCTATTGAGAAGACAGCCGAGCTGGGGCCGCCGGATCGGTCCCGGCGGCCCTCACACCTTCACCCGACACCCCGGTGACCTGGTACGACGCCTAAACCTGACCTACTGCATTGTATTTATGAATCCGATCACATAAGATCCTTCGGATGCGTCGTCAACGTGTATTCCCAATGTCTTCGCGCGGCCCGAATCCGGCTCCGCGCCCCACCCGAGTCACCGGCTTCGTCGGGGCCTCGCCGTCGGCTCCCTGGCTCTGGCCCCGCTGGCCCTGGCTGCGCTCCCGGCGGGCGCGGCGACCGGCGGCACGGTCAACCTGGTCGCCTACTCGACCCCCAAGCCCGCCTACACCGTCTTGGACCAGGACTTCGCCAAGACGAGCGCGGGCAGCGGCGTCAGCATCTCCCCCAGCTTCGGCCCCTCGGGCACGCAGGCCACGTCGGTGATCGACGGGCTCCCGGCCGACGTCGTCAACCTGGCGCTCGAGCCGGACATGGACAAGCTGGTCAAGGCGGGTCTCGTGTCGAGCTCGTGGGACAAGACCGCCACCAAGGGCATGGTGACGAACTCGATCGTGAGCTTCGTCGTGCGCCCGGGGAACCCCAAGCACATCACGACGTGGGCCGACCTCGTGAAGTCGGGCGTCGGCGTCATCACGCCGAACGTGTTCAGCTCGGGCAGCGCCAAGTGGAACCTCATGGCCGCCTACGGCGCCGAGCTCCACCAGGGCAAGACCGCGACCCAGGCCAACGTGTACCTGGCAAAGCTGCTGCACAGCACGGTGGCCCAACCCTCGAGCGCCAGCGCCGCGCTGCAGACCTTCCTCTCGGGCCAAGGCGACGTCCTCTTGGACTACGAGAGCGACGCGCTCTACGCCAAGAAGCAGGGCGAGCCGGTGGACATCATCACGCCGCCGCAGACGATCCTGATCCAGAACCCGATCGCGGTGACCAAGACGGCGAGCTCGTCGGCCAAGGCGTTCGTCAGCTACCTCGTCTCCCCCGCCGGCCAGAAGGTGTGGGGCCAGCAGGGCTACCGCCCGGTGTTGGCGTCGGTGGCGAAGGAGTTCAACTTCCCCCAGCCCAAGACGCTGTTCACGATCGACAGCCTCGGCGGGTGGACCAAGCTGAACACGAAGTTCTTCGACCCGACGACGGGCATCGTCGCCAAGGACGAAGAGTCGCTCGGCGTGTCGACCGCCAGCGGGTAGGACGGGCCGAGCAACAGCAGAGCGGGACACAGCGGTGAGCAACGTCGACGCCACGGCCGGGGATCTCGGTCTTGGCCCACCGGCCCGAGGTGCCGCGCCGTCCGGGCGTGAGCCAGGGCGAGGAAAGACAGGTCGCGAGTCCTCGTCCGCGCTGGCCCACGCCGGCGCGTTCGGGGCCAAGGCGGCGGGGCCCACGCTCGCCGTCACGTATCTCTCCCTCCTCGTCCTCCTCCCGGTCGCCGCGCTCATCACGAACGCGTTCAGCCACGGCTGGGGCACGTTCTGGGCCGCCGTCACCCAGCCCGAGGCGGTCGCCGCGCTCAAGCTGACGCTGGTGCTGGCGCTGATCGTCGCCATCGTCAACTCCGTCGCGGGCCTCGCCATCGCCTTCGTGCTCGTGCGCGACGACTTCCGGGGCAAGGCGTTCGTGAGCGCGCTCATCGACCTGCCCTTCGCGCTGCCGACGATCGTGGCCGGCCTCACGCTGCTGGCGCTCTACGGCGCGAGCAGCCCGTTCCACGTCGACCTGGCCGGCACGCGCCTCGGCATCGGCGCCGCGCTGCTGTTCGTGACGCTCCCCTTCTGCGTGCGCAGCGTCCAACCGGTCCTGGCCGAGCTCGATGCGGAGATCGAGGACGCCGCCTCCTCCCTCGGCGCCACCCGGCGCCAGGTGCTGTGGCGGATCTTGTTGCCCAGCCTCCTGCCGTCGGTCCTCGCCGGTGCCGGGTTGGCCTTCGCCCGCGCCATCGGCGAGTTCGGCTCGGTTGTCCTCATCTCGGGCAACATCCCGTTCAAGACCGAGGTGGCGTCGTCGTGGATCTTCAGCCTCTCCCAGAGCGGCGACCTCCCCGCCGCGAGCGCAGTCTCCATCGTCCTGGTTCTGATCGCGCTCATCGTGCTCGTAGCGATCGGCTGGGCCCGACGCCGCTTCGACGTCCCCGAGTCGGTGTGACGTGAAGGACTCCCCCTGGCGCCTGCCGCTGCGCTTCGGCGTGCTTGGCTACCTCGCGTTGTTGGTCGTGCTGCCCGTGGGCTCGGTCTTCTACCGGGCGTTCGAACACGGGCTGGGCGCGGCGTGGGACGCTCTCACCGCGCCGGATGCGCTACACGCGCTGTGGCTCACGCTGCTCGTCGCCGCGATCGCGGTCCCGTTGAACACGGCCTTCGGCGTGGGGGTCTCGATCATCCTGGCCCGTCACCGCTTCCCGGGCGCTTGGCTGCTCGACGCGCTGGTCGACATCCCGCTGGCGCTGTCGCCCGTCGTCATCGGCCTGGCCCTCATCCTCGTCTACGGGCACACTGGCTGGTTCGGCAACTGGCTTGCGGCGCGCGGCATCACGGTGATCTTCTCGATCCCCGGGATCGTCATCGCGTCGGCGGCGGTCTCCCTGCCCTACGTCGTGCGCGAGGTGCTACCGGTGCTCCAGGAGATCGGCACCGAGCAGGAGCAGGCGGCCCGCACCCTCGGCGCCCGACCCTTCACCGTGTTCCGCCGGATCACGCTGCCGAACATCCGCCGCGGCCTGGCGTACGGCGTCACCCTGACGACGGCCCGTGTGCTGGGCGAGTTCGGGGCCGTGGCGATCGTCTCGGGCTCCATCGCCGGCAAGACCGAGACCCTGACGCTCTTCATCGACGACAGCATCAGCAACCTGGACCCGCAGAGCGCCTATATCGGGGCGGTAGCCTTGTGTCTCGCTGCGCTGATCGTCCTCCTGTTCCTGACCCTGACGGACCGCAACCGCGAGGCGTGGCACGGAAAGGCCAACGCATGAGCATCGAGGTCGAGTCGATATCCAAGCGCTTCGGTGACGCCGTCGCGGTGGACGACGTGTCACTCGAGGTCGAGTCCGGCTCGCTGACCGCCCTGCTCGGCCCGAGCGGCGGTGGGAAGTCGACGCTGCTGCGGATCATCGCCGGGCTCGACAACGCCGACTCGGGCATCGTCCGCATCGACGGCGAGGACCTGACCAACACGCCGGCGCGCAGCCGGGGCGTCGGCTTCTGCTTCCAGCATTACGCGCCTTTCCGCCACCTGACCGTCCGTCGCAACGTGGCGTTCGGGCTCGAGATCCGTCGCCGCCCCAAGGCCGAGATCAAGGCGCGGGTCGACGAATTGCTCGAGCTGGTCGGCCTCGCCCACCTCGGCGAGCGGTACCCCTCGCAGCTCTCGGGCGGCCAGCGCCAGCGCATGGCCCTCGCGCGCGCGCTGGCGATCGAGCCCAAGGTCCTGCTGCTCGACGAGCCCTTCGGCGCGCTGGACGCGCAGGTGCGCACGCAGCTGCGCCAGTGGCTGCGTGACCTGCACGACACGCTGCACGTCACCACCGTCCTCGTCACGCACGACCAGGAGGAGGCGATGGAAGTGGCGGACCGCCTCGCCGTCATCAACCACGGGCGCCTCGAGCAGGTCGGCACGCCCTCGGACATGTACGACCACCCGGCCAACGAGTTCGTGCTGACCTTCCTCGGACCGGCGACGCGCCTGAACGGCGCGTGGGTGCGCCCGCACGACCTGGCCATCCACCCCGCCGCGGACACCTCGAAGCCGGCCGGCGCCGTGGAGGGCACGGTCAGCCGGGTCACCCACCTCGGCTTCGAGGTGAAGGTCGACGTCGACCTGTCCGGCGGCGACGACTGCTGGGTCCAGCTCAGCCGTGGCACGGCGGCGGACCTCGGGCTCGAGCCGGGCCAGCGGGTGTGGGTCGCCCGCACCGAGCCCGCAGAGAGCGCCCACTCCGACGCCGACCTTCCGGCTCTGGCGCAGACCCTGCCCAGTCTCAGCGCCTGACTCGTTCCTGCGTCGAATCGCCCGGTCGTCTCCCTCGACATCTGAGCGCACGACCAGGCGGCACCGGTCGGCGCGCGACGGTGAGGGATGTCAGCTCTCTGAGCGGGACGAGCGCGGGGGTCAGGTGCCGCTGGCGGCGATGCCGATCACGGGTGCATCGAGCGGCGCCGAGCCCAGCGATCCCGCAAATGATGCGGCGCCGTAGTTGAAGATCCCTCCATCGGTCGCCGCCTCCCAATACCCCTGGGCGTCGGGCAACGAGGCCGCGCCGATCACCGGCTCGTTCAACGTCGTGCCGGCGGGCGACCCGAAGAAGGGGGCATTGAACGCGAACAGCCCACCGTCCGAGGCCACCTCCCAGTAGCCGCCCGTCACTTGATCCCCGGTGATGCCGACGATCGGCGCAGCAAGATGCTGGCCGCCCATCGCCCCGGAGAATTGGGCGTCCCCGAAGGCGAAGACTCCGCCGTCCGAGGCCACCACGAGGTACCCCTGTCCATCGGGGGAGGATGAGACGCCGACGACCGGCGCGTTGAGCGGCCGGCCGCCCATCGACCCAAAGAACTGGGCGTCCCCGAAGGCGAAGATCCCGCCGTCGGACGCCACCTCCCAGTACCCCCCACCGTCAGGCGTCGGCGCCATGCCCACGATGGGCTTGTTCAACCGCTGGCCGCCCATCGATCCGAAGAAGGGGGCGTTGAACGCGAACACACCGCCGTCGGACGCCGTCAGCCAGTAGCCGCCCGTCTCGGGGTCAGCCGCGAGAGCAACGATCGGGGCGTTCAGGGAACGGCCGCCCATCGATCCGAAGAAGGGTGCGTTGAACGCGAACACGCCACCGTCGGACGCGGCCAGCAAGTAGCCCGACGTCGGTGGCGTATACGTCGCGGGTGCGACCATGGCGTCCATGCCCTGGCGCAAGGCTGCCATCGACGCGAGCACGTCGGCGCTGCGATACGAGACCGAGCCGGGGTACGTGATGGTGAGCTGCGGGACGCCCTGGGCGTTCAACTCAGTCGTGAAGTCGCCTCCACCCCAATCGACCACCCAGTCGCCGCCGGGCAGCTTTTCAGCGCTGCCCTCATAGGGGGACGTCGGGGCGCGTGTATCGGTGAGCTGCTCGACTTCGGTGGCCGTGTTGGTGGAGGTGTCGATCGTGAACTGCAACGCGCGCGGTGGTCGATCTGCCCTGGTTCCGTTGTCGTGCACGGTGAGCGACCCGTCAGGTTGGAGTCGGGCGTAGTGCTGGCCGGAGAAGAGTTGACCTCCGCCATCGACGTAGGGGTCCCCGTCGACGGTGAGGCTCTGCGGGGTCGGCGTGCCACCCAGTTTCCAGGTGATGTCGCCCGTGGCCATGTCGATCCGGTACACGGCATCGAGGTGGCGCGCGCTGAAGATGATGCCCCCGTTGCCGTCGTACTCGAGCGAGTTCATGTGAATGACATCGGGATACTGATCACGCCAGTTGACGTTCTCCGCAGCAATGTTCACGTGCTGGACCGGGTCCCACTCCCAGACGATCTGGTTCGACGGGTTCAGTTCGACGATCACGTCGTCGAGGATCGACGACTGCGCCGAGAGGCCCCACAACGACAGATCGACGCACACGGACGGATCGGCGGGGCAATCGGTCGTCACCACCTCGATGCCGAGATAGTTCCCATTGGGGAGGAGCTGCATGTCGTGGAAGTCCAACGGAACGGTCCCCCCACCCACGTCGCCTTGGAGCGATCCGTCGAGGCCACGCAGCTCGTAGCTCTGCGTGGGACCATCCCAGTACGCGACCGTGGTGGGGCTGAGGAACTTGGCGTCGGTGGGTGAGAAGTAGCCCGGGTCCTTGTACCACCAGACCGGCACGCCGTCCTTGTCGAACACCGCGGCATATTGGCCGAGCGTCAGGAGGTAGCCGCTGGCTTGAGGAGTGCCCGTGACTGAGGACGTGTAGTCGGGAAAGTCACTCGGCAAACAGCGGATTTCGTACGAAGCACCGCCTTCAGACACCGTGAGGCTTTGGCCGGCGCTCAGCGGCACATTGGCGCTGGCCGGTCCCGGCAACGTCGTTCCCCCGATGGTGACTGGACCCGATCCAGTGGTGGTCACCGATGTCGTCGCGGAGGTGCAGCGCACGATGTAGTCGGAAATGGCCGGATTGAACGGTGGATCGAGCGCTGGGCTCGTCTCGATCGAGAAGGCGGTCGAAGAAGCGGCGGCGGCGCTGCTTGAATCATCGACGCCGGACCCGACGACCAGAGTCACCAACACAGAGAGCGATCCGGCCAGTACGAAGACGCGGCGTAAGCGATCGGCCCATCCTCCAGCTTTGCGATGCAGTGAAGGGTGGAACCCAAAAGCGCGCGTGTTGATGCGTGAACAGGTTCTCCACACCGTTGGCAACCAGGAGAACCTTGCACGCGCGCAGCAGGCGATCACTCGGCGATGACCTCATCTCTAGGGCGTTGATCCCGATGCGGAGAACGCACCCAGGCAAGCTAATTCAGTGGCGCTCTGAAGTTGTTATGGATCGATTAGGGCTGACTGTTCGTCTTCGACTGCGGCGCCAGACCGACGAACCGGTCGGCACCTCCCAATGGTTGACGTCCTTCGAGCAGCGATACACCAGCCAGTCGGGCCACTCGATATCGATTTCACCGGTTCACAAACCCCGACCTGCCTATTCATTGCGGGCCGCGTCGACTTCAGCGTCCACGGAGCCGGAGCACGGCGGCCGAAACGGTCCGAAAGGTCTACGACCAGAACCCTTCAGGCGACCCAACGTGACCGCGGTTCCTACCTCCTCGCCCCGATCTGGCGATCGCGCACAGCGCTGTATTTGACTCTGCGTGGTTCACAATCCTGACTCCAGCCCATCAATCGGTGGCCTGGGCAGAACGTCACAACGGATCGGTAGCTCACCAGAACGTCAGCCCTCGACTACTCGCGGGCGTGGGGGGCGCGAACTGAATCGGCGGCGGGACCCTCGGTGGACCAAGTCCCGGGCGCCGAAAAATGACGCCGACTTCGCCCAGCCTCAGCGCCTGAGCCCACGCAGACTGCGCCCGATTGGCCCCGGCGTCTCGGCGTCCCACCTGGCCCTCTTCCGTTCCCGGCGGGCCATCCCTGCCTCCCGTTTGACGGCGCCCGGCGCTTAATTCTACTATTCCTATGGATTTAGTAGAAAGGCGGCAGGCAGGGCGTGACGCTTCGCTCTGAAAACCAATCGGCGGGAACCCCGTTGCGGCGCGGCGCGCTGGTCACCGTGGCCGTGATCGGCGTCGGCCTCGCCGCGGCCCCGCTGGCCTTCGGGATGTTCAGCAAGGCGCCCCAGGGGGCGACGATGATCGCCGCCTTCAAGCCGTTCATGACGGCCGCGCGCATCGACGGGTACCAGGCCGAGCTGCGCGAAATCAACGCCGGCGTCCGCCAGACCGACGCCGGCGTCGCGAGCGAGCTCGGCGGGCAGGCCACGTTCGACCAGGCGTTCCCTGACTTCGCCTCGTTCGACCACCAATGGCCGGCGATCGATTCGACGATGACGAACCTGATGGACGAGGTGCAGGGCAACCTCGGCAACTACCAGGCGGTGGCCGCGCTGCCGAGCTTCGACCTGTTCCCGTGGTTCTTCGTGATCCCGGGCGTGCTGATCGCCGGTGTGGCGATCGTCGCGCTGGTCCGTCCATCCCGACGCGGGCGTCGCTGGGCCCGTTGGACGTTGGTGGTGTTGGGCGTCGGCCTGGTCGCGGCACCGGCGATCTTCCAGATGTTCGAGCGCGCACCCGAAGGCGGGCAGATGATGAGCGCGTTCCGCGACATCGAGACCGCCCAGAACGTCCAGAAAATCCAGAGCTACTTCGGGACCATGGCCGTCGGGCAGGGCGCGATCCGCCTCGACGTCATCCCCGCCCTCGAACACGCCGGGCTGACGTCGGCCCAGATCGCGACGCGCTACCCCGCGGTCACGGCGCTCGACGCCGATTGGGTGCACATCTTGAACGACATGACCCCGATGATCGGGGTCATGAGCGACAGCGTGGACGGCTACCAGGCCGTGGCGAGCCTGCCGCCGTTCCCACTCTTCCCGTGGTTCTTCGTGATCCCGGGCGCGCTGGTGGCGGGGTTGGCCGTGGTGGCCTGGATCCCGCGCCGACGCCACACGGCGGGCGCCGGCGCCGAGACCACCTACGGGTCGCTCACGGCGACGCCGAGAGTCACCGTCGGGCAGGGGGCGTCATGAGGCGATCCTCCCTCAAGCGCGGTGCGCTGCCCCTCGCACTGACAGCGGCCGCACTCAGCTGGGTGGGCACCGCCGCTCCCGCCACGGCCGCGACGAGCAACGGCGCCAAGCACGCCCTGGTCGGCACGTTCAAGCTCGACCCGGGCGCCTGCTTCGGTGCCGCGGTGAGCGGGACGTACTTCCGGATGATCTTCCCGCACGGCAACGTGACCACGGGGCAGTTCTTCCAGAACCCGGACTCCACGTGCCCGAACAAGACCTTCACGCTGGCGGTGCCGGGCACGCAGGGCGGGTTGGTGACGGGCAAGTACCAGCCCAGCCCGAACCCGGTCTTCAACGCGCAAGGAGGTGCCAATGCAGACGAGATCGTCCAGCCGCAGAGCTTCACGGCGATCAACTTCTCCATCGCGACCAACAAGGTCGACCCGCAGACCGGGACGCACGTGCCCGCACCGGTGATCTACGCACAGGGCGCCAAGCTGTCGGGTCAGGTCGAGGCGTGGTCGGCCGCGTGGAACAAGCAGTACTTCAACCAGGGCTCGCCGAAGCCGAACGGGACGCGTCCGGGACTGACCCAGCCTGTGTCCGGCACGTACAACGCGGCGACCCACCGGTTCGTGCTCACCTGGACGAGTCAGGTGGTCGGCGGGCCGTTCAACGGCTTCACCGGTGACTGGCACCTCTCCGGCACGTTCGTCCCGGCCAAATGAGACGCACCCGATCGAACCGGAGCCCGATCATGGTCGCGGCGGTGACGCTCGGGGGGCTCGCCCTGCTCGCGCAGCTGACGGCCATCGTCTTGTGGATCTCCGACACTCCCGTCGCCGCCGCCGGGGGCACCCCGCTCGTCGGCACGTTCCAACTGTCTCCGGGGTCCTGCAGCGGCGGGAGCGCGTCGGGGACGTACCTGCGCATGGTCCTCTCCGGCGGCACCAACAGCGCCGGCCCCTATTTCTCCAACAGCGACTCGGCGTGCAGCGACAACACGTATACGCTGCTGGCGCCCGGCTCCGCCGGTGGCCTGGTCACCGGGAGCTACCAGCCCGAGCCGTCGCCGGCGTTCGACAGCTCGGGCAACGCGCTGGCGAACCAGATCACCACACCGGTCGCCTTCGAAGGGGTGAAGTTCTCGACGTCGACCAACACGGTCGACCCCCAGACCGGCCTGCACGTACCCGCCCCCAGCGTCGTGGCGAACGGCAGCGCCTTGAGCGGCAATATGCAGAGCTTCGGGGTCTCGTGGAACAACCAGCAGTTCAACCAGGGCTCCCCCAAACCCGACGGCACGACTCCCGCCAACACCACGCCGGTCACCGGCGTCTACAACGCGTCGACCGGAGCCTTCACGCTCCAGTGGTCGAGTCAGGTCGTGGGCGGGCCCTTCAACGGGTTCTCGGCCTTTTGGAACCTGACAGGCCGCTTCGTCCCGGCCGCCGGATCGAGCGCCCCCGCGGCGTCGAGCGCCGGCGCCCCGGCGGCGGGCAGCGCCGCCACGACACCGGGCACGCACGCCGCCTCCGGCTCGACCGCTTCCGGCTCGACCGCGGGCGGCAGCGCCGCCTCGACACCGAGCAGTACCGGGGCGAGTGCGTCTCCGAGCGCGAGCGGCTCGTCCACGACGACCACCGCTCCGGGCGCGTCGGGCGCCACGTCGCCCACGGCGCAGACGATCGAGATCAGCCGCACCGCCTCGAGCGGCGGAGGCGGCTGGCAGGCGCCCGACTGGCTGGTCGCGCTGGTCGCGGTCCTGGCCGTAGCCGGATTGGCCGGGGTCCTTCTGTCCGAGCGCGCCCTGCGACGTGGTCGCAGTGCGGCGTCAGCCGAGTGAGGGGAGCACACACATGACGACGGATGCACGTACCGGGACCGCATCGTCCCCAACGCCGCGCCACTCCCGGCTGCGCCAGATCTTCTCCTTCCCCAACCCGGTCAACGAGGTGTCGGCCCGGCTCGTCGCGGCGGGGGTCCTCGTGATGTCGCTGCTGACCATCGCCTTCGACCTCAAGTGGGTCACCGCGGTCCTGACGTACGGCTTCTTGGCGCGGGTCTTGGCGGGCCCCACGTTCAGCCCCCTGGGTCAGCTCGTCACGCGGGTGATCACGCCACGCCTGCCGATCGCCGAGCGCCCGGTGGCGGGCCCACCGAAGCGATTTGCCCAGGGGATGGGCCTCACGTTCTCGGCCACGTCCCTCATCCTGACCGTCCTCGGGTACTGGGGCGCCGCGCAGATCGTGCTCGGGCTCATGTCGGTCGCCGCCTTCCTCGAGGCCGGCTTGGGACTGTGCCTCGGGTGCAAGGTGTTTGCGCTCGGCATGAAGATCGGCGTCGTCCCCGAAGAGGTCTGCGAGCGCTGCAACAACATTTGGGCGGCGTCGCCCGGACACGCCTGATGGCGCCCAAGAACCCCGTCACGCGCCTGCGGGCGGTCCGACTCGTCTCTGCGGTCGTGACGGTGCTGGCCGTGGCCGCACTGGCCACCTTCGGCGTCACCGGCGACCAGACGAAGACGGTGCACACCACCGTCACCAAGCACACCACGGTCACGAAGGAAAAGTCCGTCGACGCGCCCGCTCCGGCTCCGGCGCCCGTCTCCTCCGCGGCGACGACCCTGTCTCCGGTCTCGCCGACCGACGTAGGAACGAGCGCCGCACAGGTGGCGGTCCCGGAGGCGGCGACGTCGCCGGCGACCACCACCGCAACCACGACACCGGCTCCGGCCGTCACCACGGCGGCCTCGACGCCCCCGGCGACGGCGCCGACGGGGGCCACGGCGCCGTCGGATCTCCCGGCGTGTCCCTACCCACTCGCCGCACCGGCGGACCCGGGCGGCCTGCAGTCGTTGGTGGCATTCGCTCCGCTCTTCGGACCGTTCTCCTCGGAGGCGTTCGCGATGGCGCCGCTGGTCCAGCCCTTCCTCCAGACGGTCGGCCCGTTTCTCGTCGCCTTCGCCAACGCCTACAGCGCTTTCGCGCCGGCGCTCGCCCCGCTGACGACGCAGCTGGAGAACCTCGAGAACGAGGGGTTCACCTTTCTCTCGCCCCTCTACGGCCCCTACCGTTCGAAGTTCCTCTCGGCGGAGTCCCAACTCGCCAACGCCCTGGCACCGCTGGCCACGGCCGTAACCGTGAACCCCGCCACCTCCTGTCTGGTCGACATCGAAGGCCTGCTCACCGAGGCCCAGGCCAGCTAGGGCACTGATGGACGCCCGGCGACCCCCCAGCGATGGCAGCCGCGTCGCCAAGCAAGAGGGGGCCGGCGGACCGTCGATCGCCGTCATCGGCGGTGGAGCGAGCGGCGCGCTGTTCACGCTCCATGCCCTCCGAGCAGCCGGGCACCGGCGCGGTCGGATCGACGTGTTCGACCCCTCGGGCACGCTCGGGCGAGGGGTGGCCTACTCGACGCCGCACAGCGAGCACCTCTTGAACGTCCCGGCGGGTCGCATGAGCGCCTTCCCCGACAGTCCCGACGACTTCGTCGCCTGGCTCGAGGCCGTTGGCCACCCGTGTCGTCACCCCGACTTCGTGCCGCGCCAGGTCTATGGCTCCTACCTGGTGGATCGGCTCAACGAGGCGATCGAATGCACCCGTGCCACCATCGCCGTGGAGGTGCACCCCGAAGCCGTCGTCGGTCTCGACCGCGGTGGCGACCGGTCACTGATCCTCGGCGACGGTGGTACGGCCGTGTGGGTCGACGCCGTCGTGCTGGCGACGGGTCTCGGCGCCACACGCGACCCCATCGAGGGCTCGCTCGGCCCGGGCGCCTATCGCTACGTCGCCGACCCGTGGCGGCCCGACGCACTCGACGGGATCGGGGCCGACGACTCGGTGTCCTTCATCGGCACCGGACTCACGACGGTGGACGCGGTGGCGCTGCTCCTGGCGCGTGGGCACCGGGGCCAGCTCCACGCGTGCTCGCGCCGCGGTCTGTTCCCCCGGGCCCACGACTGCAACCCGATGCCGGCGCCCAGTCCCGACGGCTCGACCGCCACGTGGAACGGGGCACGCTCCGCCCGCGAGATCGTCAGGCAGGTGCGGGCGCAAGTCGAGAAGGGCGAGCTGCACGGACGCGACTGGCGTTCGGTGTTCGACGAACTGCGACGCCAGACCCCCGTCGTGTGGTCGAGCCTCCCCGAGCCGGAGCGTGACCGGCTTCTTCGTCTCGTGCAGCGGCAGTGGGACGTGCACCGACACCGGATCCCACCCGGGTCCGCCGACGTGCTCACACGGGCGATCCGCACGGGCCAGCTGACGGTCGCGAAGGGACGCCTCGACAAGGTCCACGTCGACGAGGGCGGTTTCTTGGTGACACTCCGCCGCGGCGAAAGGTGTGGCGGGGGCTGGGCGACGGATTGGCTCGTGAACTGCACCGGGCCGCGCTACGAGCTGGACTTCGCGGCCGATCCCCTGCTCCGCTCGCTGGCCCAACAAGGCGGCGCCCGTCCAGGGCCCCACGGCCTGGGCCTCGACACGGCAGCGGACGGACGGGTGCTGTCGACCGAGGGTCACGCCCAGGGCTGGCTCTGGGCGATGGGGGCCCTGCGCCGCGGCAACCTCTACGAGACCACTGCCGTGGCCGAGCTCCGCGAGCAGGCGGCGTCGATCGCCGATCAGGTGCTCGCCGCGAGCACGGCCGCGCGCGATCGGATTCCGGTGCGAGCCGCACGATCGACGGCACCACAGGTGATCGTCATCGACGTGGCCGACGTCGGGAACCGGAGCTACATCGTCCACGACGGCGACGTGGGGATCGTCATCGACCCGCCCACCGACGTCGACCGCGTGGTGGCGGAGGCGGACCGGCGCGGGCTCACGATCTCCCATGTGCTCGAGACGCACATCCACAACGACTACGTGAGCGGCGGCTTGACCCTCTCCCGTCGCTGCGACGCGGTCTACGGCGTCGCGGCGGGTGAGCCGGTGGCGTTCGGCCCCTACCGGCGGGGTCTGCGCCACGGCGACGCGGTCGTAGGCGGTGGCCTGCGCGTGACGGTCCGCCATACACCGGGGCACACCCCGCACCATCTGTCCTATCTCGCGTCGACGGGTCACGGGGCCGATGCGTGGTTCTCGGGCGGGTCGTTGCTCTACGATACGACCGGGCGCACCGACCTGTACGACCCCGACGCCACCGACGTGTTGGCCCGCGCCCAATGGCGGTCGTTGAACGAACAGGTCAAGGAACTCGCACCCGAGACCTTGCTCTACCCCACGCACGGGTTCGGCAGCTTCTGCGCGGCCGGGGCCACCGGCTCGGGCACCGGGCCGGTGACGCTCGGCGAGCAGCTCCACCGCAACCTGGTGCTCACCCGCGACGAGGACACCTTCGTGAGCGAGGTCCGACGGAACCGCGGACCGTTTCCCCGCTACTACGCCCACATGGGGCCGCTGAACCGCCAGGTCGCCGAGCACCACTTCCCTGCTCTGCTCCGTCGCTGCGCTCGCCACGACCCGGAAGGCGGGTCGGCCTCCACGGTGATCGACCTGCGCGAGCGCCGGCGCTTCGCGGCCTCCCACTGGTCCGGCAGTGTCAACGTGGAGGCCGGCGATTCGCTCGCCGCCTTCATCGGCTGGACGATCCCCTGGGGCTCACCCGTGACGTTGGTGTCCGACGACTGGGCGACGGTGGAGAAGGCGGCGGGCGCGCTCGCCCGTATCGGCATCGAAGAGGTGCACGGCGCCCTCTACGCCCCGAGCGCCGAGAGCGTCAGCTACCGGGTGGCGGACTTCGCCGACCTGAAGGCCGCGTTATCGCATCGGTCCTCCCTCGTGGTCCTCGACGCGCGGGAACACGCGGAGTCGGCGCTGGGCAAGGTGGAGGGCTCGATCCCGCTTCCCTTCCATTGCGTGGACGCGGCGATCGACGTCCTGGAGCCCGACGCGGAGATATGGGTGCACTGTGCCCGCGGCTATCGAGCCGCCATCGCCGCTTCGTTGCTGCACCGACGCGGGCTGCATCCCGTCCTGGTCGACGACACGTTCAACCACGCACGAGAGGTCGGGATCGTCTACCGGTCCAGGGGGTGAGACCCGCATCACCCTGGTGATCGGGCCACCGGCTCGCACGCTGCTCCCGGTGGCGCGGCCGCTCCCCCTTCGGCCCGGCACCGCGTCAGTCCGAGCTCTCGCCTCCGGAGGCGTCGTGGGTGCCGTTGCGCGGCCGGTGGGAGAGGGTTTGGCTGCGCGCCGTGGGCGGTGTCGTGGGATCGCTCGCCGACAGCTGGTCCACCGTGTTCATGACCGTGCCGGGCGCGGGCGGCACCGGCCCGGCGAGGAGCGGGTCTTCCGTTCGCACCATCCAGTCGTGCAGTCGTCCGCGGAGATCCTCGGCGACCCCGGACAGGGACAGGTCGTCGATGCGGTTGCTGCCTTCCGAGGGGTCGAGCCACAGATCGAACAGGGCCTCCCACGGTGGGTCGACGTCCGCCCACCCCGCGGCCAAAAGGACATCCTTGGTCAGGCTGTCGTCGAGGTTCGCCGGCACCCGGCCGGGATGCTCATCGTCGTAACGTCGCATGTACTTGTAGCGCGGCGTCCGAACCGCTCGTTGCGGCTCGTAGGCGGCGTGGTACGTGACCTCGGCGAAGATCTCGTCGTGGATCTCCGCCACCTCACCGCGTACGAGCGGCAGCAGCGACCTTCCCTCGAGCCAGGACGGGTGCTCCAGGCCCACGACGTCGCAGATCGTCGGATACAGGTCGAGGTGGGTGACCTGGGCGTCGCTCACGCGGCCACGCTCGAAGCCCCCTGGTCCCCGGAGCAAGAGCATGACGCCGATGCCCCGGTCGTACATGGTGCACTTGGCGTCGGGGAACGCGAGCCCGTGGTCCGTCGTCGCAAAGACCAACGTGTCGTCGGCCAGCCCGTTCTCTTCCAACGCATTGAGGACGGTGCCGACGCCTTGGTCGAGCGCCCGCGCGCTGGCCCGGAACGACGCCATGTCGCGGCGCGTCTGCGCGTTGTCGAGGACGTTCTCGGGAGGTCGTGAATAGAGGACGTCGCGAATCGAGGACGGCTCGAAGAACTCTCGGTGCGTCTCGAAGAACCCGACCGACAAGAAGAATGGCGCGTCCTCTCGGGCGCGCGTCGCGATCAGCTTGGTGGCCGCAGGCGCGACCTCGCTCACCCGCGTCGAGTCGAGATCCACGACGTGGTCGTAACCGAGGTCGTCAGGCTCCGCCGAGACGTGCTGCTCCCCGACCAGTCCGGTCCAGTAGCCGGCCTCGCGCAACACGTTGACGATGTGCCGCTCGGGGTGGGCCAACCGGTAGCCCCGGTGCGCCAGCCCGAGCATGCCCGTCGCGTGCGTGCACTGCCCGGTGAGCAACGCGGCCCGCGAGCCTGAGCAGACCGGCGCGGCGCAGAACGCCTGGCGAAAGAGGACGCCCTGATCGGCGAGGTGCTGGATGTTCGGCGTCGGGACCGGGTACCCGTACGGCTGTACGTAGCGACCGGTGTCGTGCGAATGGAGATAGAGGACGTTCGGTCTCATCCGTACATCAGCCTAGCAATCACTACTGTTTCGCTAAAAAAGATAGGATTAAGGCGTGGATCCAGACCCGCGTCAGGGCGGTATCTCGTACCTGGTCTGCTCGACACAACGAAGCGGGAGCACGCTGCTCTGCGAGCTCCTGAGGGCGACGGCGGTGGCGGGCGTGCCCGACGAGTACTTCGAACGGCTGCGCGGGACCGGTCTGCCCCGCCAACCCCGCCAGTACTTCGAGGATCCGTCCGTGCAGGACATTGCCGCCCGGCTGGCGCCGACGACGCCGGGACGGCAGGAGCACCCCGGCGAATTCGAGTCGTGGTTCGGCTACGTGCTCCAACGAGCCACCACACCGAACGGAGTGTTCGGCGCCAAGATGATGTGGAACTACATCGACGACTTCCGAGTCAGGATGGCGGAGCTGCCGGGGCTCGAAGGCTCGACGTTCAACGAACGCCTTAACGCGGCGTTCCCGAATCTGAAGATCATCTTCATCAGGCGACGGGACAAGGTGGCGCAGGCCGTCTCGCTGTGGAGGGCGATCCAAACCCAGCAATGGCGCACCGAATCGGAGTCCGATGTCGATGCCGAGGAAACCGAACGGACGCCCGACGCCGACTATGACTACGAGGCCATCGAGCACCTGCTCAACCAGCTCCACCAATGGGACGCCCACTGGGAAGACTGGTTCCACGCCACGGGTCGCGAGCCCATCCGGGTCTTCTACGACGAGTTCATCGCCAGCCGCGCCGCGACGATCGGTCGCATCCTCGACGAGCTCGGCATCGACCCGCCGGAGCCCGAAGGCAAGAAGCCACCGCGGCGCCAGGCCGACGACCTCTCCCAAGACTGGGTGGCGCGCTTCCGCTCCGATCGCGAAGCCCGTCAGCGGCTCTGAGGGAGCGGTCGCACCGCCGAGGAGCGCGCGTGCCGCGCAGCCCTGACTCCTCGCGGGCGACAATGTGTAGGGGCGTCCGGTTCTAGACGAGAGCGGCACCGAGGTGTCATAATGAACAAATCCGATCTTATTAATCGGCTTTAGGGAGGGCCCTTCGGTGAGTGCGGTGGCCACGGATCGCTGGGGCGCGGTCCTGCAGAGCGAGACCGAACAGGGAACATCGCTCTTCAATGCGGCGGTGCAGGACCTGGTCTCGCTGAGCGGAGAACCGGTCGCGGCGGCTGAGGCGGTGGTGGCCGCCGACGACGGTCTGGTCCTCGGCCACGTGCTGCGCGCCTACCTGCATCTGTACGGGACCACGGCCGACGGTATGTCGAGCGCGCGCAAGATCCTCGAGGACCTCGACGACGTGACCGATCTCGGCGAGCGAGAGGTGCTGCACCTCCGCGCGGCGCATTCGTGGTCGCGGGGTCAATGGGACGAGGCCACACACTTCTTGGAGCGGGCCTTGCTCCATGACTCGCGGGACCTCCTCGCCCTCAAGGTGGCCCAGGACCTTTACTTCTTCCTCGGACAGAGCAAGGACATCAAGGGTGTCGTGGCGAGGGTCCTCGCCGCGTGGCCCCCCGACAAGGCGGGCTGGGGGTACGTCCAGGGCATGTACGCCTTCGGGCTCGAAGAGGTCGGCGATTACGAGCGAGCCGAGATCTCCGCTCGGGCCGCCCTCCAAAAGGAGCCCCGCGACGTCTGGGCCAGCCACGCCCTGGCCCACGTCTTCGAGATGCAAGGAAGACAGTCGGAAGGGCGAGCCTTCATCGAGGCGTCGTCGCCGTTCTGGGAATCGAGCTTCTTCGCCGTCCACAATTGGTGGCACGACGCGCTCTACCGCCTCGAACTCGGCGATCACCCGGGCGTGTTGTCCCTCTACGACGGAGCCATCCGCGGTGCCAGGTCAACCGAATGGTTGAACCTCGTTGACGCCGCCTCGCTGCTGTGGCGGCTCATGCTCTACGGGAACGACGTCGAGGACCGGGCGCGCCCGCTGGCGGTCGACGTGGAGTCCGTGCTCGGAGAGCCCGTTTACATCTTCAACGATTGGCACGCCGTGATGGCCTTCGGCCTGGCCGGCTCCCATGAGCTCAACGAGCGGGTGCTGGCGGAGAACCGTCGGCACACGAGTGGCACCAACCGGCTCGTGGCCGAAGAAGTCGGCGTGACGGTGCTCGAAGGATTTCACTCCTTCGCGCTCGGGCGCTACGAGCGGGCCGTCGACCTGCTCTCCGAAGCCCGTCCGTTTGCCAGCGCGGTGGGCGGAAGCCACACGCAACGCGACATCATCGAGCTGACCATCCTGGCGGCCGCGGCGCGCGCCGGGCAACGATCGATCGCCCTCGCCGTGGCCGGCGACCGAGTCGACCGCCGGCCCTCTTCGGCGGAGGCAACGAACCTCCTCCTGCGGACGAACGGGCTCTGAGGGCCGCCAGCCCGGCGACTCCGGCCAGCTCCTTCAACCGTCCCGACGGAGCAGGGCGAAGGCGCCGGCGCCGACGACGGCCAGAGTGACCCCCAACATCGTGAGCGCGGCCGCCACCGTGCCGGCGGGAAAGGCCTGGTTCGCCGGCACCTGCGACCCGCCGACCATCGCCGTGACGACGGTGGCCGGGCTGGCACCGACGACCCATGGTTGGAGGCCACCGAGCAGCCCGCTGGCCGCCTTTGGCAGCAGCAACACCACGACGACGATGGCGGCCGAGGCGCTCGGGGATCGGGTGATCACGGCGACGCTCACTCCGAGCGCGGCCACGGCGAGCACCGCCAGGACGACGCTGAACAGCGCCGCCGGGTCCCCCACGCCGTACGCGCCGGGCGCCCGTACGCCGACCACGACGAGCAAGGAGATCGCAGCGGAGAGGACGCCACCTACAGCGGCGACCGAGGCAACGGCCGCCAACTTCGCGGCGTAGAGCACCGGGCGACGGGGCACGGTCGTCAAAGTCGTCAGCATCGTGCCGTGGGCGTACTCCCCGGCGGTGACGATCGCGGCCCACGCGCCGAACGCCAGGAGGCCGACCAGCGTGCCCGTTGCCGCGCCGCTGGTCGTGGCTTCCCCGTGGGCCAGCCCGCCGGTGGTGACCACGAGGAACGAGGTCACCGGGATGGCCATCACGACCAGGAGCGCGCTGACCCACTGCCCGCGCACCGTGCCGATCTTCAGGAGCTCGCCCCGCCACGCCCAGCTCACAGCTCGCCCACCAGACGCAGGTACCGCTCCTCGAGCGGGACCGTTGGGGCCGTGGCGCCGACGAACTCGGTCAGAGTCGAGGCCAGGCAGATGCGTCCTCCGGCAATGACGACCAGGTCATCGCAGATGAGCTCGATCTCGGACATAAGGTGGCTCGAGAGCAGCACCGTGCGCCCGGCATCGGCCAACGAGCGGAGGGCCCCGCGTAACCACCGGATCGCGCCGGCGTCCAGCCCGTTGTGGGGTTCGTCGAGGATCAGGACCGCCGGGTCGCCGATCAGCGCCGTGGCGAGGCCCAGGCGCTGGCGCATCCCGAGTGACATCTGGCCCACGGGCAAATCGGCGATCGCGTTCAGGCCGACGAGCTCGAGCGCACGTTGCACCGAGCCCCGTTCGAGGCCGTTACTCGCGGCGACGACGCTCAGATGGGCGCGTGCGGTGCGGCGGGGGTGGGCCGCGTCGGGCGTGAGCAGTGCGCCCGCCGTCTCCGCCGGCCGACGGCAGTCGCGAAACGGTCGCCCATCGATCGTTGCTCGCCCCGACGTGAGGCGATCGATCCCGAGGATGGCGCGGAGGGTCGTCGACTTTCCCGCCCCATTCGGCCCGAGGAACGCCGTGATGCGTCCGGGCCGGGCGGTGAACGACACGGCATCGAGCACGGTGACCCCGTCGATCACCTTCGTCGCGTCCACCACCTCGATCGCGGCAGCGAGACGACCCGGCGTCACGGCGGGAGCCTGCTCGGACGTCGGCGAGGCCGCGGGGCGGAGCGTCAGGCTCATGCTACGACCCGGCGCCGGCCCGACCACTGGGCTGGAACACGCCCGTGAGATGCCAGAGACCGGTGAACCCATTGAACGGGCCTCCGACGATGAGGCTGGTCCACTGGAGGACGAACTTGCCGGTCTTGGGGTCGTAGGTGCCCGTCGCACCGGCGCCGGAGACCGTGGCCTTGGCCTGTGCACCGAGCCAGCGCTGGGAGAAGAAGTTCCACGCCTGCTGTGCTTGCTGCTGCCCCGGCGACTTGGCCTGTGTGCTCGACACCGGCTTCGGCGCGCCCTGGTTGAAGTTCTGGTTGTTCCACGAGGCCGCCCACGACGACAGGTCGGCGGTCAGCTTCCCGTTCTTCAACACGACGATCGGCGGCGCGCAGGCGGTCTTCGTCTGCAGGTCGACCCGGTTGGTCGAGATGCTGAACTTCACGCCGAAGAATGCGGTCGGCGTGGTGATCGAGTCGGCCAGGGAGTCACCACCCGCATCGAAGCCGGGCGTCGGCTGCGCCTGATACTGGTTCGTGCGAAACCCGCCGGCGGTGCCCGGCTGGAGCAGCGTTGCCTCCCCGCCGTCGGCGGAAGAGTTCGCATTCTTCATGTACGGGCC
This sequence comes from uncultured Acidimicrobiaceae bacterium, assembly GCA_963783995.1. Lineage (GTDB taxonomy): Bacteria > Actinomycetota > Acidimicrobiia > Acidimicrobiales > RAAP-2 > Bog-473. The sequence continues at coordinate 616,247 of CAWAPU010000006.1, read as the reverse complement.
GCTGGTCGGGCTCGCACCCGGCTCGAGCATCCGGAAATACGTGCCGCTGAGCTCGTCGCCAGCGGCGGAGCCGGCGGTGAGGCGGAACAATCCGACCAGCTCGCGGCCACCGCCACCGGTTGCGCTCTTCGCACCGGCCGGCGCGACGGACAGCGTGAGCCCGACGGCCACGGCGAAGACGGCACACGCCGTCCCGGCCGCTCGCCTGAAAACCCGGGTCCGACCCTGCATCATGTGTCCTTTCGGCGACGCGGCAACGCCGCGATCGCAAGTCCGGCCGTGAGCGCGCCGATGCCCACGAGGAGATAGGGAAAGGCACCGAGGCCAGCCAGACCCAGGTCGCGACTGTCCGTATCGAGCCCGTCGAGGGCGTCGAAGTTGCCGATGTTGTCGTTGATCGTCCCCACCAACGACGCAAAGTCGGACGACAGCCTCGGCCAGTCGCCGACCAACGCGGCAATCTCGGCGCCGGACCGCCCCGGCTGCGGGACCGCCCGGAAGGTGGTGTCGAGCTCCCCGTCGGTGTTGACCAACACGATGAAGTCGTCCTGCAGCTGGCGGACCTCGTGCGACGTCATCACCGGGGCGAGCGAGTGCAGCATCCCCTGACCCGCTTGCGCCCCGGCCGACAAGTTGCTCACGAACGGGTACACCGCAATGGCGGCGCCGGCGACCACCGCCAGGATCACCACCGACCGGGCCTGGCCGCGCCGACCGACCAACAGCACACATCCGGCGTAGATCGCCACGAGGCCACAGGCGACCATAAGGAAGGGGATGCGGTCGAACCCACCGATCTGGGCGACCTGCTGGTATTGCGGCTCGGTATCGCGCACGCGCTGCGTCAGGTTCGCCGCGCGCGCCACGATCACCGTTGAGTCGCGCCGGAACTCATCGAGACCTGGGAACTGACCGGCGGCGACGTCCTGCGTGCGGTAGACGGCATCGACACCGGAGGCGGCGTGACGGAGAACGAGGATCTCGTGGTCGTAGCGGGCGAGCGCACTGGCCTGCATGTGCGGCGCAAAGTCGTCGATCATCTGCTGGCCGGCCGCCGTCCGCGAGAAGAGGCCCCCGACGATCGGCCCGAACGTCAACAGGACACCGAGCACGACCAGCCCCACGGCTGGGCTCTTGGGTCGGCGCAAAGGCGACGCGGGCGTGGTGGTCACCGGCGGCGCGCACGGGAGCTTGAGCTCGAGCAGCGGCGGCGTTGCCAGGGTCACGTTCACGTCGACCCGGTGGCGAGGCCGCACGAGTGCCACCCCACCGGCACGCGAGTCCCGGCTGGAATCCGCCTCGTCTCCGCCTCATGTCTCCGCGCCACCCGCTTGCTCCTTGATCGCAGCAGCGACCGCCTCTTCGCTAATCCCTATTAATTCTATGGAATTGATAGGTTAGGCGGTCAGGGAGAGCTTCACCATCCCAGGCAAGGACGGGGTGCGGAGCGAGTCGGGAGCCTTTCGGCGCCGTGAGGAACTCCCTGGTCAGGGTGGGGGACTTCTTGCCGAGGTCGACGCGTCTCTATCGAGACGCAATGCCAACTAAGCGAGACTGCCAATCGCGCCGCCCTACTTGAAGAGCGACCTCCGCACGGAGCGTCCCACTCGAGTCGTGGCAGTCCCGACGGGATGCCGGGCGTACTGCACCTTGCGGACCGACCTCGGAGTGGCTCGGCGCTTGAGCGATCCGGCCGTGCTACGGACCGGGTGCATGGCCCGCCGAACGGGCCGGGGCAGGAATCCTCGCAGGAAGCTCATCGCGGATGCCTCTAACTCGGTGTGAAGTTCTTGCTGCACGATGCGGCTCCGACACTCGCGTCCACGACGACCGTGTACCCGGGATCGGCGCTCGCGATGTTGAAGTCGATCGTCGCGTTGCCGCCGGCGTCGGTCGACCCGCTGTCGGTGCTCGTGGTCGTCTTGTAGTGCTTGGTCAGCGTCACGCCGGCATTCGGCTGGTTCGAGGTGATCGTGGCGACCTCCTCGTAGCCGTCGGGCGGTGAGAGGTTCGAGAAATTGAGCGAGCAAGAAGGCGAACCTGCGACCGGTGCCGGGGTCGGAGTGGGCGCGGGTGCGGGCGCCGGTGGTGGGGCGAAGACCGGTGTCCCGTAGAAGCCCGAAGTCCCGAAGTCGAACACCCCGCCGTCGGAGGCTACGAACCGATAACCGGTGCTCGAAGCGGCCTCCATGCCCACGATCGGCTTGTTCAGAACGAGGCTGCCCGTCGAACCGTAGAAGGGCGCCTGGTAGGCGAAGATCCCGCCGTCCGAGGCGACGAGCCAATAGCCGCTCGAGACGGCGTCCGCGGCCATGCCGACGACCGGCTTGTTCAGGTGCATCGCTCCGGTGGAGCCCCAGAACGGAACGTTGTAGGCGAAGATCCCGCCGTCAGAGGCCACGAGCCAATACCCGTTCCCACCGCTCGCCGCCGCCATGCCGACGACCGGCTTGTTGAGGGCCATCGAGCCCGTCGAACCCAGGAACGGAGCGTCGTAGGCAAAGATCCCGCCGTCGGAGGCCACGAGCCAATAGCCCCCGGACACCGGGTCGACCGTCATCGCCACCACCGGCTTGTTGAGGTGCATCGCTCCCGTCGAACCCTGGAATTGGGCGTCGCCGAAGGTGAAGATCCCTCCGTCGGAAGCGACCAGGTAGTAGCCCAGCCCATCAGTGGTCGCCGCAATACCGACGATCGGCGCGTTCAGAGTTGTCTGCTGACCAAGATAGGGAGCATCGCCACAGGCCGCGACGTAGCCGTTGTTGGTGACCATCCAATAGCCACCATCGTCCGGCGTCGCCGCAATGCCCACGACCGAGCTCCCGTAAGGAAACTCGGCCACTTGGGCGCAGGTTGCGCTGGCGTGAGGTGTGAAGGTGGCTGCGTCGCTCACAGATGAGAGAGCGCCGATCGCCGTGAGCAAAGTAAGGGCAAGTGTCGACGCCGCGACTGCGACTTTCGCCAAAGTGTTGCTACCGCGCATGGTCCATCTCCGATCGATCGACGACACCACTTCGAAGGGACACACATCCGCCCACGCCAACTCATCGGGCTGCCCCCGCTAAGGCCAGTTCCAACTGATCTCACCCTATGGGGAAGAATCGAGGCTTTCTAGGGTCTTCGGTCACTCCGGGGAAGAAATCCGTTCCGGTGTGCAACTATGACGGGCTGGACGCCCCGACGATCGGCGCGTTGAGCGCCTGGCCGCCCATCGACCCTTCAAAGAGGGCATCGCCGTAAGCTGAAGATCCCGCCGTCGCGGGCCACCTCCCAGTACCCGGCGCCGTCGGGCGTGGCCACGAGGCCGACGATCGGCGCGTTGAGCGCCTGGCCGCCCATGGAGCCATAGAAGATGGCGTCGCCGTAACTGAAGATGCCGCCGTCGCTGGCGACCTCCCAGTAGCCACCGCCATCCGGGGTGGACGCGATGCCGACGATCGGCTTGTTGAGTGCCTTGCCGCCCATTGAGCCGTAGAACAGCGCGTCGCCGTAGCTGAAGATCCCTCCGTCACTGGCCACCTCCCAATACCCACCGCCGGAGGGGTTGGCGGCCATTCCCACGATCGGTGCGTTCAGCGGGAGGCCGCCCATCGAGCCGTAGAACACGGCGTCGCCGAAGCTGAAGATGCCGCCGTCGCCGGCGACCTCCCAGTACCCAGCTCCGTCGGCGGTGGTCGCCATGCCCACGATCGGCTTGTTGAGTGGCTGGCCGCCCATCGATCCGTAGAAGGTCGCGTCGCCAAAGCTGAAGATCCCGCCGTCGCTGGCGGCCTCCCAGTACCCCTGCCCGTCAGCCGTGCTCGCCATGCCGACGATCGGCTTGTTGAGTGGCTGGCCACCCATCGACCCGTAGTAGTTGGCGCTGCCGAAGTTGAAGATCCCGCCGTCGCTCCCGACTTCCCAGTAGCCGAGGATGCTCAGGCGCTCGGTCAACGTCTGGCGCGTTCCCCCGTTGCCGCTCGCCCCCGAACCGACCGCCCAACACGTGGCGACCGACGGACAGGCGAGGCCACCGAGAATCGTCTGGAACGAGCTGGCCGCGGCCGGGACGACCGACCACACGCTCCCGCTCCATTGCTCCGTCAGGGCGTGCTCGTTCATCCCCGCGTCGAAGGAGGTGCCCACGGCCCAGCAATCGCTCGACCCCAGGCACGACACGTCCACCAGAGAGTTGTCCTGGGTGGTGTTCGCGTTTGCGGTCGCGACGATCGACCAACTCGTGCCGTTCCACTGTTCGGCCAGTGTCTGCTGGACGCCGCCGGCGCCGCTGTCGGAAAAGCCCACGGCCCAGCAGGTCGAGCCGCCGACACACGAGACCGCGGCCAGCCCGTTCTGTTCGGAAGGGCTCGAGTTGGGCGTGCTGACGATGGACCAGGCCGTCCCCTTCCACTGCTCGGCCAAGGTCTCCTCGAGCCCCCCAACTTCTCCGTCCCCTACGGCCCAGCAGTTCGCCGCGCCCACACACGTGACGTTGCTCAGTTCGTTCTCTTCGGAGGGGCCGGTGTCGGGCGTGTTCACCACCTGCCAGGACGTTCCGTTCCACTGCTCGGCCAGCGTCTGCCCATCGGAATGGCCGACCGTCCAGCAGTCCACTGTGCTCACGCAATCCACGCCACCAAGGATGCTCACCGAGCCCGGGCTCGGCGCGGTGACAAGCGACCACGCGCTCCCGTTCCAGTGCTCGATCAGCGACACGTCGGCGCTACTCGTGCCGTTCCCCAACCCCGTCGCCCAGCAGTCCACGCTGCTTACGCAGTCGACGCCGTTGAACACGTTCAAGGTCGACGAACTCGGATTCGGCGTGGCCACGATCGACCAGGCGCTGCCGTTCCAGTGCTCGGCGAGCGTCGTCGCGTCGTACGACCCGAGCTCGACCGCCCCGACGGCCCAGCAGTCCGAGGCGGTCACACAACTCACCTGATTCAGGCTGTTCAACTGCGACGCGCTCGAGTTGGGCGAGGGAACGATCGACCAGCCACCTCCCACTGCGCTCGCCGGCGTGGCCGTCGACACGACCGTCAGCACAGTTCCCAGAACCAAGACGAGCGCCCACCCGAGGCGGCGGCCCACTGCGACGGACGGTAGGTGCAGCACGGCGGGCCTCCTCGCTGTCCGGGTACCCGATTGGCGCCTTGTCATCGGCCAACCCCCAGATATTTTGCAGGAAGCCAAGGGGCATTGCTGGCCGAATACCCCCGACCACCCTGTCCCCTGGGCGGGACCCCGACCCCGGCTCAGGACGGAGGACAGGAAAGCCCGAAACCCGTCAGCACGTTGGTCGGCACGACCTGGTTGCCCGCTGCGCCGGGAGGACACCCGACCTCGGACGAGCCGAACCCGATGACGGTCCATGAGCTCCCCGAGCCGTGCACGAACCCGTAGCCGCCCTGCACCGTGCTCTCGTAGCCGGGCGCGGGCCCGATGTGGAACAGGACGTACGAGGGATCCACGCTCGAGGCGCTCGACCCCGTGATCACCCAGGTTCCCGACTTGGGGCCATTGGTCGTCTCGTAGGCGTTGATCGCAGCCGTCGCGGCGCTCGGTACTCCGGACGACCCCGTCGTCGACGTCGACGTGGAGCTCGTCGTCGAACAGATCTTCGAGCCGGCTGCGGCGGCAGATGACAACTTCGCCTTCGTGTTCGATCCGTAGACGCCGTCGACGCTCAGCCCGGCGGCCGACTGGAAGCTTCGCAGCGCCTGCGTCGTGCCGGACCCGATGACGCCGTCGACCGCGCCGGTGTAGCAACCGACACTCGCGAGCTGTGTCTGCAGTGTCTTGACCGTCGCCGCCGAGAGTCCCCTCGACACGGATGTCGTCGATGAGCTCGAAGACGACGGGCTGGAGGAACACGCCGCCACCACGATCGGGAGGACGGCGAGGCCTATCGCCATCGCGAACCACCTCCGGCGAGGTGATCCCGAACCATCCTCGGACCCGTCCAGAGTCGCGCCGTCCCCACTTGCTTGAGGCTTCGTCATGCTCTTCCCCCGATCAACCGCCTGCCAGGGGGAACGCTACGCGACGTCGTGGAGTCCCAATAGAGACTTTGTGCCCTTACGCGCTCCGTTCGCGACGCAAACGCCGGTCGAATCGCAGCGCAGCGTGCGACATCTGAGCGCGCAGGAGCATCGACTTGCCCAACGCCCGGCATGACACTGCGTGCCTAATGCGGACGAGTCACTCCACCGGTGATCACGCCTTGGCGTTCAGAAGATCCTGAAGGTCCTTCAACGCCTCGAGTGAGTCCTTGGAGCACAGATATTCGGAAGCGAACATGCCGAGCGTGTAGCCCTGGAACGCATTCAGTCCACGCTGCCCGAGCACGACGTCCATCGACGTCGCACTGCGTCCCTGACCGAGGCCGCCACAGACGTACGCACCGTCCGCCAGAAGCCGGGCGCGCGTCTGCGCCGCGGAGATTCCGGGAACGGCGCGCATCACCTTCACGAACGCCGCCTTCGGCGCGGCGGGCAACTTGGGGTCGTCGTAGTAGAGGAACAGCTCGGCCAACGCCGCGGAGACCACCGGTGGGGCGACGTGCGGCACCCCTCCGGAGCCGAACGAGATCAGGTCGACGTGGATCCGCCGTTGTGCGTCGTTCCCCGACTGACCCGTGCGCCAGCGCGTGGTGCACCATCCACACCAAGCCGCCGACCTGGAAGAACTCCGGCCCACCGGGACCTTGGCCACCGGGCTCACTCGCCAACCAGGGCCCGTTCAGCGGCTTGGTGCAGGGCCCCGTGATGCTGGCGCACTGGGCGATGCCGATCGCGTAGTTGGGTGTGCCCCACGAATTCGCCGAGTAGAACAACCAGAACTGGCCGTTGTTCTCGACCATCGACGGCCCCTCGACCAGCTTGCCTTCCCAACGCTGCGTCGCCCCGAGCAAGGGATAGGGCTGTCCGACCACGCTCAGGCCGTCGGAGCTGAGCTGCTGGATGTAGATCTCCGTTGGGAGGTGACAACAGTCGCCGTCGCTCTTCCAGAGGAGCCAGGGGGTGCCGTCCGAGGCGACGAACACGCTCGGGTCGATTGCTCCCCCCAAGTTGGTCGGACAGATGAATGCGCTCGACGAGTTATCCACGTACGGACCCGCCGGCTGGGAGCTCGTCGCCCGGGAGATGCATTCCGCATTGCTCTTCCCGTGTGTGGTCTTCACGCAGCCCGGGGCCAATTTGGCGCCTTGACAGGCCAGCCAGACAGTGGCGGGCGTCGAGTAGTACATCACGTAGGTGCCGTCCGGACGGGCCCAGACGGCCGGTGCCCATTGAAAGCCCTTGACGGTCCACTTCGGCACCTTCGGCAGCGCGTCCCCTAGATAGTGACCCGTGAAGTCGCTCCCCGCCGTCAACGCGATGACCGGGATATTCGCCGCCTTGGCGAACTGCGTCGTGACCGTGCTGGTGGCGAACGTGTAGAGCGCGTTCTTCGTGCGGAGGATGTAAGGGTCCGCGAAGTCACCCGAGAAGATGGGCGTGCCGTCCAGCAGCCCGGCGATCACGCCCAACTGCACGGGACCCTCACGCGAGATGTTGGTCGACTGTGCACCGAGTGTGGGCGCCAGCTCTCCCGGACGCGCCCCCGGTTCGGGCGTGACCTTCAAGAGCGGCGACTGCGACGATGGCGTGCCGGACGAGCCGCAGCTCGCCAGCAACAGCGCCGCAATCGCGAAGATCAAAAGCACGGTCGCTCGCCCGCGCATCCCTCACCCCCTGAAATCCACCTGGCGCTGAGAATAATCTGAGCCAAAGCGAAAGTGGTGTCAGCCCGACACCTGTTCGGCCCAGTCGGGCCGCCGAGAAGCTACGAGGCGTCTTCGAGCGGGAGTTCGGGGTGCCGCGCTTCGATCATCCGGCGGAACCCCACCCTCCACGGCACCTTGGTCCGGCCCAGCACCTCGTGCATGCGCGTGACGTCGGGCCACAGCGCCGTGTGCACCGAGCTGTCGTACACGATGTCGGGCGACATGCCCACGAGCTCGCCCATGTAGGCGCAGTACTCCTCGGCGCTCACCGTCTCGCTGCCGGCCCAGTTGACGACGACGGGCGGAGAGCTGGCCACCTCGAGGGCCCTGACCCCGAGCTCGACGTAGTCGTCCTCGTAGATCGGGTTGAAATTGTTCGGCGCGTCGGGATGCAACCGGATCGGCCGTCCTTGCAGCATCCTCTCGAGCCGGTCCGCCGGGGCCCCGCCCTCAGGCCCGTAGGTGGAGCAGATCCGAATGATCGTGAGCGGCACACCGAACTCGCTCGAGATCCATGTGCACACCGCCTCACCGGCGATCTTCGAGAAGCTGTAGCTGTTGTACGCGCCCTCCTGCGGGATGCCCGGCGGGTCGCTCTCCTTCAGCGGCCGATGCCCCTGGTACTGGTAGACGGACCCGGTCGAGCAGTAGACGAAGCCCCGGCAGTTCCGGCAATGGAAGAGGAGCCGGCCCGAGGCCTGCGAGTTCATTTCGAAGGCGGACGCCCAGCCGTCGGCCCCCGACGCCATGGCGGCGTGGAACACGTAGGCGAAGTCATCGGGGAGCGACGAGAAGTCCGCGCTCGACACGTCGAGGGGAAGCGGCCGCACCCCGACCGCCTCCAGCCTGGCCTGCGAGCCGGGGTCGGTGAACCGGGCCGCGCCCCACACCTCGTTGCGCGCCGCGAGGGCGCGGGCGATCGGGAAGGCCACCCGCCCCGTCGCCCCGGTGATCAAGATCTTCTGGTCCTCGAGCATCGCTCCCCCGTCGTCGCCCCCTGGCGCCACCGGTCCGCCCGGCCCCGCCATCTTCATACAGGGAGCAGACCCAGAACGTTTCTGGAGCCGCGCTCGGACTCTGGACCCCGCTATTCGAGCAACTGGTCGCGTCTCGATTCGATCGGCGGCGGCCTGGCCGGCGTCGCGGGGCAAGTCAGGGCGAGTCGTGGCTGCGATCCCCGGGTTCGGCGTGCCAAACTTCTTCGATCGCGCACAGGTGGCGACAGCGAGATCGGAACCGGGAGGCAGCATGGAGGGGAAGCTTGTGGGACTCGGACGCGCCGCGGGCCGCGGGCTGGGGGCGCTCGCCGTCCTGAGCCTCGGCCTCGTCGGGGTGGCCGCATTGACGGCGGCACCGGCGCAAGCCACGTCGTCGCTTACCCCACGCATCGTCGTGACCAACACGGGCAACGGCACGCCCGGCTCGATCGCCACGTATCCCCTGCCGTCGACGGGCAACGTCGCGCCTTCGACGATGATCACCAGCCCGACTCCCGGCGTCTACCGCCCCTATGACGTCGCCGCCGATTCATCCGGTGACCTGTGGGTCCCCGATACCTCAACGGGGTCGATCAACGAATACGCCGCGGCCCAACTCACCGCGAGCGGGGACCCAACACCCGCCGTCACCATCTCCGGTGACACCCATGGCGCCATCTCATTGGCCTTCGACTCCTCCGGCAATCTCTGGGTGCTCAACGCCGACAGCAGCAACATCTGGGAATACGCGAAGGCGGACCTGATCTCGAGCGGGAGTCCGGCTCCGACGACCGTGATCAGCGGCTCCTCCAACAGCATCGACGGTCCCGAGAAGATGGCCTTCGACACCACCACCGGCAACCTGTGGCTGACCGACTCCGGCAATGACACCCTCACCGATTTCACGCCGACCCAACTCGCGGCCGGCGGGGCGCAGGCGGCAACGGTGACGATCTCCGCGACCAGCGGCAGCCTGCAGGTGCCGACCGGGATCACCTTCGACGGATCCGGCGACGCCTGGGTGACCAACCAGACTGGCGCCGACATCGTCGAGTTCCTGTCGACGCAGCTGACATCGAGCGGATCACCGGCGCCGCACGCCGTGGTGAGCTCCGACGGATCGAACAGCATCGTCAACCCGTACCAAGTCCGCTTCGACAGTTCGGGTGACCTCTGGGTGACGAACTCGAACTACTCGACGCTTTCGGAGTTCTCGCCGTCGCAACAGGTCACCGGCAGCCCGACGCCGACCTACGTCCTGCAGGCGAATTCCGCCACCCCGCCGAGCGTCGACTATGTGGAGGGATTTGCCTTCGTCGGCTCGGACCTGTGGCTCGGCAATTACAACGCCGACAACCTCGTGCGTTTCACCTCGTCGCAGTTCGTCAGTGGGCCCCCACCGACTCCCGGCGTGATCATTTCGGCGACTGGGGCGCCGATCGACACGGCGACCAGTGTGGCCCTGGACGCAAACGGCAACACCTGGATCGCCAATGACAACGGCGACAACATCGAGATGTTCCCTCCCGGTGCCACCGGTGCCACTTCGCCGAGCATCATCATCGGTTCCGGACGCTGCACCGAGAACCAATGCCGTCCGGCGGGTCTGGCCTTTGACCGCCAAGGCGACCTGTGGGTCGCCAACAGTGACGCCAATCAGAACACGATCACCGAGTACTCCGCTTCCCAACTCACGGCCTCCGGGGATCCGACTCCGGCAATTGCACTGACGCCGACGGGGATCAACCGACCCGAACAGTTGGCCTTCGACCCTTCCGGTGACCTCTGGGTGGCCAACAGCGGGGCGAGCCAACTCGTCGAGCTCTCGCCGACGCAGCTCGCGACCTCCGGCTCGCCCGATCCCGCCGTCGTGATCTCCGGGCTCACCGCCGAACCGGCGGCGCTCGCCTTCGACCAGAGCGGCGACCTGTGGTGGTCCACCTGCTCCGATGACGACTTGACCGAGTACTCGGCATCGCAGTTGACCGCGAACAGCACGAACCCGACACCGGCGGCGGTCGTGGGCACGCCGAACGGTTGCTCGCAGCAGCTCGCGTTCGACACGAGCGGCGACCTCTGGCAGTCCGGCTACGGCTACGGGCCGGTCGGGGACTACACGCCCGCCCAGCTCGCCGCGGCCGGAACCCAGACTCCGACGGATGCGATCGAGGGCAGCGCCACGGAACTCAACTTCGTCGCCGGCCTGGCCCTCGGGCAGGCACCGGGCAGCCCGGGATCCCCCACGACGGCGGTCACCAGTGGCAACGCGGAGTTCAGTTGGAGCCCTCCGCCGTTCAGCATCCCTTGGACGACCGGCTTCACGGTGACGCCGTTGGTGAACGGCGCACCCGTCACGCCCGTCGAGCTTCCAGCGTCCGCGACCTCGTACGAGCTGCCAGGCGGTACGGCACCCGGATCGAGCTACGCGTTTGAGGTCCAGGCCACCGACGCCTTCGGAGCATCACCCGCCGCCACGTCCAACACCGTCTCCGTCCCTGCCAACAGCACCCCGCCGCCAAGTGGCGGAGGCGGGTCTGCGCCCCCGGCAAGCCACGCTGCCGGCTACTGGGAGGTTGCGTCGGACGGCGGCATCTTCAACTACGGCGGCGCGCCGTTCTTCGATTCCGCCGGTGGGCTCCATCTGAACAAGCCGGTCGTCGGCATGGCGGCCACTCCTGATCACGGCGGCTACTGGGAGGTGGCGTCCGACGGCGGCATTTTCAACTACGGCGACGCCATCTTCCACGGCTCAGCCGGAAGCCTCCACCTCAATGCCCCCGTCGTGGGCATGGCGGCGACGCCGGATGGAGGTGGCTACTGGGAGGTGGCGTCCGACGGTGGCGTCTTCAACTACGGAAATGCGAACTTCTACGGCAGCGCGGCGGCGTATCACCTCGCCAAACCGATCGTCGGCATCGCGTCCACCAAGGACGGGCACGGCTACTGGGAAGTGGCGTCCGACGGTGGCGTGTTCGCCTTCGGCGACGCCGTCTACGACGGTAGCGCCGCATCGCTCCACATCAACAAGCCCGTCGTCGGCGTGGCGACCACACCTGACGGCCATGGCTATTGGGAGGTCGCGGCGGATGGCGGCATCTTCTCCTACGGCGATGCGCAATTCTTCGGCTCGAACGGGGCAACGCCCCCGACCCCGGACATCGAGGGAATGGCGGTCAGCGAGGACGGTGGCGGCTACCTCGAGGCGGGCGCCAGCGGAGCCGTATATGGATACGGCGACTTCTCGCCAGCAGGCTCCGCTTCACCGCTCCCGCTCAACGCTCCCATTGTGGGTATCGCTCTGGGCTGATCGATCCAGCAATTTGGGCAGTACTTCGTGCTTCGGAGCGGAGAACGGGAGCGACTTCGTCTCGACGCCTTTGAAGTCGAACGCCGGGGCCTAGCCCCTTTCGCTGACCTTGGAGGCGTTGTGGCCGCTCATGGGGCTGTGTAGTTCACCAGGTGAGGTCATGCTTGGCCCACTAGATTTTCGTTCGATGGGGTGGGCAGCGGACTACCGTGCGAACGGCGGCTACGAAGCATGGGAGCGGAGCGCCGACTACGTCCTTGTCCCGCTGGCACTGATCTTCCTTGCCGTTCTCTTGATTCCGCTGGCCGTCTATCTCACGCCGCGGGAGCAGGCGGCATTCTTAGTCGCCAACATCTTGATTTGGGTCGCGTTTGCCGTCGATTACTTCGTTCGCCTCTACCTGGCACCAGCTCGGGGGCGTTTCGTGAGAACCCACGTCCTCGATTTCATCGTGGTGTGTGTCCCATTTCTCCGACCGCTTCGATTGCTGCGAGTGATTGGGATAGCCGGCGAATACGTGGTCCGCTCTCGTCGGCACCTTGCAGAACGCGCGATGGCGTTCGTCGGCGTCGTGGCTGTCGTCGCGGTGTTCGCGGGGGCTGCCGTGATCTACAACTCAGAGCGCTCCCACGCAAACGCTAGTCTTCGCACGTTTCCTCAGGCATTGTGGTGGTCGATAGGAGCGATTACCACAGTCGGAACCAACGGCGACCCGACAACAACAACCGGACGGGTTGTCGCATCGGTGATGTTCATTACTGGCGTAGCACTGGTCGGGATCTTTACCGCAGCCGTCGCCACCTATTTCATCTCCAGCAACGATGAGAAACCCAAAGTCGAGGAACTCATCGAGGCGGAGTCGTCCAGCGTGGCCCACGACCTCGCAACAATGAAGGCGAGCATCGACGGCATGTACGCCGAACTTTCCTCTCTACGTGCACACCTCAGCGAGTTGATCCAGCGAGCGCCGACTTCGGCGGACGAAGTGGAAAGGAGCGACGGTGCTGTTCATTGAGTACGACGTCGGAGGCAACGGCATGATCGAGGTGGTGGGACTCATCAATGCCATTGAGGAAAACGACGAGGACCAGCTCGGCGAGAATTGGATGGGCTGGCGCCAGTCCTTCGAAGACGGTGGCCTGGGGTGCGTACCCGTGTCACCGGAAGACCTCTCCTTGATGGAATCGACCGACGATCCCGAGGTGATCCGGTCCATCGTGGAGCGGGTCATCCTGGCCGACCGAGCGACAAAAGAAGAGGTGCCATCGTGAGCACAACCCGATCGCAGCTCTACAGATTCGCGAGAGATCTCGGTAACGTCGAGGCCGTCGAGCACGGGTATAAGCGAGGCGGACTCTCGGGAGCTGCTTCCGGGGGTGCGCAGCGTGAGGCGCGCCGGGTCATATACCGAGAAGGCAATCGTCAAGTCAACCACTTCGTCCGTGCCATCGGACTTGGACCACATCGGCGCTGAGAGGGAGCACGCGGCTGACGAGCGCGACGCTCTGCTCGCGCAAGCACTCAATCCCAACGCAGATGGCTCGAATGGCCCTGAGCGTGGACTTGGAAGGAGATCGAGCACGTGGCGCGGCATGACGAAGTCGAAATGGGAAGAACACGGCGGAGAGCTGAACGCGTTAGCCACTTTGACCAGCGAGAACGAAGAAGAATGCTCCGGGGGTGAGACTCGAACTCACAACCTAGCGGTTAACAGCCGCTTGCTCTGCCATTGAGCTACCCCGGAAGGTGACGCAAAGTCCACCAACAGCCCCAGCACGATATCAGCGGTCCAACGGGTCACCGGCGCCGCCATAACCCCTGAACAGCGCCCCAGGAAACAGCCGCAACGGTCGACGCCGGCAGTCGCCGGGAGTGCCCCGAAGCGCCCCGCCCCTCTAACCTCTCGCGTAGGTTCGACGACGACACCAGACACGGGAGGGCCCAGCGATGACCATCGAGAAGACCGCCACACCGATCCTTCACGACGACCGGTTCTTCATCGGCGGGAAGTGGGTCGAGCCCTCCTCCACCGACTTCATCGAGGTCATCGACTCGAGCACCGAGGAGCCGTACTTCAAGGTCCCCGAGGCGCGGGAGGCCGACATGGCCCGCGCCGTCGACGCCGCCCGCGAGGCCTTCGACCGCGGCCCGTGGCCGAGGCATGTCGCACGCCGAGCGCGCCGCGTACCTCCGGGCCATCGGCGAGGGGCTGCGCGGCAAGGCGGCCGAGGCCGGCCAGATCTGGCCGCGCGAGTCCGGCGCCCTCTTCGCCATCGCCCAGTACATCGCGCCCGGCATGGCCGGCGTCTTCGACTTCTACGCCGGCCTCGCCGACACGTTCCCCTTCGAGGAGCCGGCCAAGCCGACCATGGGCGGCGAGTTCGGCCTGCTCGTGCGCGAGCCCGTCGGCGTCGTCGGGGCGATCATCCCGTGGAACGCCCCCATCAGCCTGATCTCCTACAAGATCGCCCCGGCCCTCCTCGCCGGGTGCACCGTCGTCCTCAAGTCCTCGCCCGAGGCGCCGGGCGCGGCCTACCTGTTCGCCGAGATCGCCGAGGACATCGGCCTGCCGCCCGGCGTCCTCAACGTCGTCACCGCCGACCGCGAGGTCTCCGAGCTGCTCGTGCGCAACCCCGGCGTCGACAAGATCACGTTCACCGGCTCGACCGCGGCCGGCCGCCGCATCGCCTCGCTCTGCGGCGAGCGGATCGCCCGCTGCACGCTCGAGCTCGGCGGCAAGTCCGCCGCCGTCATCCTCGACGACATGGACCTCGAGGCCGCCGCCGGCGCCATCTCCGGCGCCGAGTGCTTCCTCAGCGGCCAGGTGTGCTCGTCGCTGACCCGGCTCATCGTCAGCCGGTCCCGCCACGACGAGTTCGTCGAGGCGCTGGCCGGCACGTTCTCTCAGGTCCGGGTCGGCGACCCCTTCGACGCGCAGACCCAGATGGGCCCGCTCGCCATGAGCCGCCAGCGCGACCGTGTCGAGGGCTACATCGCCAAGGGCATCGACGAGGGCGCCACGCTGGTCACCGGCGGCGGCCGCCCCGCGGACCTCTAGCGCGGCTACTACATCGAGCCCACCGTGTTCGCCAACGTCGACAACCACTCGACGATCGCGCAGGAGGAGATCTTCGGGCCCGTGCTCAGCGTGATCCCCGCCGACGACGAGGACCACGCCATCGAGCTCGCCAACGACACGATCTACGGGCTGAACGCCTCCGTCTTCACCAACGACGTCGACCGGGCCCGCCAGGTCGCCGGGCAGCTGCGCTCGGGCACCGTCGGGCACAACGCGTTCCGCACCGACTTCGGCGTGGCGTTCGGCGGCTTCAAGCAGTCGGGCATCGGCCGCGAGGGTGGCGTCGAGGGCCTGCTGCCCGTTCCTCGAGACCAAGACCGTGATCCTCAACGGCGAGCCCACGACCAAGTCGTAGGTCCGGGCCGGACCCTGCAGGGTCCGTCGGTAGGACTCTTCGAGGTAGTCCCGCAGCAGGTGGGCGGCGTCCGGCCGGCGCAGTTTGGCCAGCGTCTTGGACTCGATCTGGCGCACCCGCTCGCGGGTCACGCCGAACTCTTTGCCCACCTCTTCGAGCGTGCGGATCTTGCCGTCGTCGAGCCCGAAGCGCAGGCGCACGACGTCCTGCTCGCGCTCGGACAGGTGGCCCAGCGCCTCGCGCACCGCCGCGTCGAGCAGCGAGCGCGTCGCCGCGTCGTCGGGGACGACGGCGCCCCTGTCCTCGATCAGGTCCGACAGGTTGAAGTCGTCCTCGTCGCCGACCGGCTGCTCGAGTGAGACCGTGTCCTGGTTGATGCGCAGGATCTCGCGCACGCGCTCGATCGGCAGCTCGACGCGCTGCGCGACCTCCTCGATCGCCGGCTCGCGCCCGAGCTCCTGGAGCAGTTGGCGCTGCGCCCACACGACCTTGTTGATCGTCTCGACCATGTGCACCGGGATACGGATCGTCCGCGCCTGGTCGGCGATGGCGCGCGTGATGGCCTGACGGATCCACCACGTGGCGTACGTCGAGAACTTGAAGCCCTTCGTGTGGTCGAACTTGTCGACCGCGCGCATCAGGCCGAGGTTGCCCTCCTGGATCAGGTCCAGGAAGGCCAGGCCGCGGTTGCGGTAGCGCTTGGCGATCGAGACGACCAGGCGCAGGTTCGCCTCGATCAGCTCGTCCTTGGCCTTGAGGCCCTTGCGCATCAGGCGGCGGTTCCGCGAGATCTCCGTCGCATCGAGGAGGTCCTGCTCGTCGCCCTCCCCCGTGAGCGCGAGCTCGTGCGCCGCCAGCCGGGCCGCCGCCGCGTTCCCCTCTTCGATCGTCTGGGCGATCTCCACCTCGAGCTCGGCGTTGAGGAGCGGGACCCGCCCGATCTCCTTGAGGTACGTGTGGACGGGGTCCTCGGCGCTGCCGCCCGACTCCCCCGACGACGTCGCCCGCTTGCCGTTCGTCTCGCGCCGCGCCTCGGTCTTGGCGGCGCCGTTGGCCTTCGCCGCCGCACGCGGCGCCTTGCGCGCCTTGACCTCGACGGTCACCTCTGCGACCTCGACCTCGACCTCGACCTCTTCTTCGACGACGAGCGTGACGCCCTCGGTCGTCACGCGGTCGATCAGCACCACGAGGACTTCGGGTGTGAGCTCGACCGTGTGCAGCGCCTCGATCAGCTCGCTCTGCGTCAGCCGACCCTTCGCGCGACCGACGGCGAGGATCGCGTCGAACTCGACCTGGGACACGCCGGGGGGCAACGCGACGTGCGCGATCGGCGCCAGCGCATCCGATGGGGCAGCAAGCGACGCGTCGACACCGTCGTCGTCGATCGCGATCGCTGAATCTTCGTTCACCCTGCCCCTGCCACGGTCGTCAAGCCTGCCTCTCGACCAACCACGCTACCAACCGCTCAGCGGCATCGCGCCCGGTGCCCGATTCCTCCAGTTGGTCCAGCCAGAGGCGCACCTGAGCGGTCTCGGCCGCACCGGAACGCCAACCATCGTCGCTGCTACGTGACTCGATCTCCATCTCGGCGAGCGCTCGCCGCGTCGCGCTGCGTAACAGGACCGTGACAACCGAGTCGACGGGGTCACCGAGTTCGGGGTCGCCTTCGACCGGCTCCTCGACGATCACGCGGTGCAACACGCTCGCCACCTCCGGCGACGCGGACTCCGCCGCGCCGTGCGCGCTCTCGGCGTCGAGGAGCGCCAGGAAGGCGTCGCGCTGCAACGGGTCGGCGAACAACACGGCGTGCACGCGCTCGTCCACCAACTCGGGACGGTGCACGGCGAGCTTGAGCGCCTCCATGCCCGGACCCGGCTTCAACGCCGACGCCACGGCGGCGTCGCTGCCGTCGTCGGGCCCGAAGCGCTCCCCGTCGTCCTCCGGGTACTCGCTCGGCGGCGGCTCGTCGCGACGCGACTTGCCGTGCCGGCCGGCCGGCTCGGCCGGCGGATGGGCGCGCAGGTGCTCGAGGCGCTCGCGCAGCTTGGCCGCGTCGACCCGGCACCGGTCGGCCAGTTGCATGACGTACTGGTCGCGCACCAGGTCGTCGGGGTGTTCCGCCACCGCCGTCAACGCCGCCTCCGCGGCGCGGGCGCGCCCCTCCGCCGTCGTGAGGTTGCCGGTGCCCAGCATGCGGTCGACGCGGAACTGGAGGAACGGCCGCGCCTCCTTGATCGCCTTCGCCAGCGCGGCGGGGTCGGTGCGCGCCAGGTCACCGGGGTCGCTGCCGCCGGGGAGGTCCGCCACCACGACGTCGACCTCGTGCTTGCGCTCCCACTCGTAGACCCGCGACGTCGCGCTCTGCCCGGCCGAGTCAGCGTCGTAGGCGAGGACGATCCGCTTGGCGAAGTTGCGCAGCAGCGTGAAGTGCTCCTCGGCCAGCGCCGTGCCGCACGTCGCCACCGCCCACGGCACGCCCGCCTCGAAGCACCCGATCACGTCGGTGTACCCCTCGCACACGACGACCTCGCCCTGGGCGATGACCCCTTGCTTGGCCCAGTTGAGCGCGTAGAGCGTGCGCCGCTTCGTGTAGATCGGCGACTCCTGCGAGTTCTTGTACTTGGGCTCGGGCCGCTCAGGCGGCTCCTGACCCGGACGCGGCGGCAAGATGCGCCCCCCGAGCGCGATCGGCCGACCCGAGGGGTCGCAGATCGGGAACAAGATCGCGCGAGCGGAAGAAGTCCTGCGCCCGGCCGCGCCGGTTGATGAAGCCGAGGCCGGAGTCGGACATGACCTTCGTCGAGAGCTTGAGCGACTTGGCCAGCGTGTCCCAGTCGTCCGGCGCCCAGCCGAGGCGGAACCGGCGGACGACGTCGCCGTCGTAGCCCCGCGAGCGCAGGTAGTCGCGCGCCGGGCCGGCGTCGGGCGACTTCATCAGCCGCTCGTGGTACCACGCCACGGCGCGTTCCATGGCGTCGAGCAGCTCGGACCGCCGCTGGTGGTCGCGCCCGGCCTCCTGGTCCTCGTGCAACGTGAGCCCGGCCCGGTCGGCCAGGAAGCGCACCGCGTCGACGAAGTCGAGGTGGTCGACGGCGCGGACGAACGAGATGGCGTCGCCCGAGGCGTGGCACCCGAAGCAGTAGTAGAAGCCCTCTTCGGCGTTCACGCTGAACGACGGCGTCTTCTCCGTGTGGAACGGGCAGAGGCCGCTCCAGCGGCGCCCGACCTTCTTCAGGGCCGAGTGCTCGCTGATCAAATTGACGATGTCCGTGGCCGATCTGACCTGCGCCACTTCCTCGTCGGGGATCCCCACGGGACGACCGTACCGCGGCCCTGTCCCGCCCCGAACGGGCCCCCGCGGCGGGCGGCGTAGCGTCGGCTGATGCTCGTCACCATCTACGGCGTCTGCGCCCTCACCTTCATGATGCTGATGTACGCGCTCGAGCGACGGGGCCGGACGTTCGTCCTGCTCTTCGCCCTCGGCTGCGCCCTCTCGAGCACCTACGGCTTTCTCTCGGGCGCGTGGCCCTTCGGGGTCGTCGAGGGGATCTGGACGCTGATCGCGCTGCGGCGCTACCTCGACGCCGGCAAGGCCGCCCCCGCCGCCGCCTGATCAGCCGGCCTTGGCCTTCTTGGACGCCTTCTTCGAAGCGCCCTCGGAAGCCGCCGGCGAAGGCCCGTTGGCCAGCACCGCCTGGGCGGCGGCCAGGCGCGCCACCGGCACCCGGAACGGCGAGCAGCTGACGTAGTCGAGCCCGGCCCGGTAGAAGAGGTCGATCGACGTCGGGTCGCCGCCGTGCTCGCCGCATACGCCGACCTTGAGCGACGGGCGGGTCGCCCGGCCGCGCTCGGTGCCGAGGCGGACGAGCTCGCCCACGCCGCCGGCGTCGACCACCTCGAAGGGGTTGCGCGGTAGCAGCCCGAGCTCGAGATACGCGTCCATCATCCGCCCCTCCACGTCGTCGCGCGAGAAGCCGAACGTCATCTGCGTCAGGTCGTTCGTGCCGAAGGAGAAGAAGTCGGCCACCTCGGCGATCTCGTCGGCCCGCAGGGCCGCCCGCGGCGTCTCGATCATCGTCCCGATCGTCACGTCGATCTTGCCGCCCTTGTCGGTGCCGGCCTTCGCCCCCTTGGACGGACGCGGCGCCCGCTCCTTGTTCACGTCGGCCACCGCGTCCTCGACCCAGCCCCGCGCCAGCGCCAGCTCCTCGCGCGTCACGGTCAGCGGGATCATGATCTCGACGATCGGGTGCCCGCCGTCGGCCACCCGCTGGCGGGCGGCCTCCATCAGCGCCCGCACCTGCATCGCATACAAACCCGGCTTGATCACGCCGAGCCGCACGCCGCGCGTCCCGAGCATCGGGTTCGCCTCGCGCCACGCCAGCGCCGCCTCGAAGAGACGACGCTCCTCGGGGTTCAGCCCCACCGTGGCGTCCTTGATCGCCAGCTCCTCGGTCGAGGGCAGGAACTCGTGCAGGGGCGGGTCGAGGAGGCGCACCGTCACCGGCAACCCGTCCATCGCGGTCAGCAGCTCCAAGAAGTCCTCGCGCTGCACGAGCCGCAGCTCCTCGAGCGCGTCGGTCTCCTCGCCCGGCGTCTGCGCCAGGATCATCCGCCGTACGACGGGCAGGCGGTCCTCGCCCAGGAACATGTGCTCGGTCCGGCACAGGCCGATCCCCTCGGCGCCGAGCTTGCGCGCGTTGGCGGCGTCGTCGCCCGTGTCGGCGTTGGCCCGGACGTTGAGGTGTCCCTTGCGGATGTCGTCGGCCCACGAGAGCACGGTCTCGAACGCCGCCGGTGGCGCGGCCGCCGTCAGCGGCACCTGCCCGGCCACGACGATCCCGGCGCCCCCGTCGAGCGACACCCAGTCGCCCTCCGACAGCGTGACGCCGTTGGCCGTCACCTGGCGGTCGCCCAGGCGGAGCACCTCGGCGCCCACGACGGCGGGCTTGCCCCAGCCGCGCGCCACGACGGCGGCGTGGCTGACCAGCCCGCCGCGCGCCGTGAGGATGCCCTCCGACGCCAGCATGCCGTGCACGTCCTCGGGCGACGTCTCGTTGCGCACGAGGACGACCTGCTCGCCGCGCTCGGCGGCGGCGGCCGCGTCGTCGGCGGTGAAGTAGATGCGCCCGACCGCGGCGCCCGGGCTCGCCCCGAGGCCCTTGGCCCACACGCTGTACCCGGAGCCGGCGAACTGCGGGTGCAGCACCGAGTCGAGATGGTCCTCCGTGATACGCGAAACGGCCTCGGACTTGGATATCCCGAGGTCGCTCGGACGCACCATGTCGACCGCCATCTTGAGCGCCGCCGCACCCGTGCGCTTGCCGACGCGGGTCTGCAGCATCCACAGCTTGCCCTGGTCGATCGTGAACTCGGTGTCGCACATGTCCTGGTAGTGCGACTCGAGCCGGGCGAAGATCTTGAGCAGCTCGGCGTGGACCTTGGGGAACTGCTTCTTCATCTCGGCGATCGGCTCGGTGTTGCGGATGCCGGCCACGACGTCCTCGCCCTGCGCGTTGACCAGGAAGTCGCCGTAGGCGCCCTTGGTCCCCGTGGCCGGGTCACGCGTGAAACCGACGCCGGTGCCCGAGTTGTCGTCGCGGTTGCCGAAGACCATGGCCTGCACGTTCACCGCGGTCCCGAGGTCGTGCGCGATGTGCTCGCGCTCGCGATACGCGATCGCCCGCGGCCCGTTCCAGCTCCGGAACACCGCCTCGATCGCCCCGCGCAGCTGGTCCGCCGGCTTCTGCGGGAACGGCTTGCCCGTGTGGCGCTCGACGATCTGCTGGTACGACTCCACGAGATACCGCAGCAGCTCCACCGGCACCTTCGCATCCGACTCCGTGCCCGCCAGCTCCTTGGCCGCGTCGAACAACGAGTCGAACTCCTCGCCCGGCAGCTCCAACACGATCCGTGCGTACATGGCGATGAAGCGTCGATAGGAGTCGAACGCGAACCGCTCGTCCCCCGTCTGCTTCGCCAGCCCCTCCACCGACTCGTCGTTGAGCCCGAGGTTCAACACCGTGTCCATCATCCCGGGCATCGAGAACTTCGCCCCCGACCGCACCGACACGAGCAACGGGTCGGCGGCGTCGCCGATCACTTTGCCCATCGACTTCTCCAGGCGCTCCCGCGCCGCCGCCACCTCGGCGTCGAGGCCCTTGGGCCAGCCTCCGCTCATGTACGCCCGGCAGGCGTCGGTCGAAATCGTGAACCCCGGCGGCACCGGGAGCTTCAGTACCGACGTCATCTCGGCCAGGTTGGCGCCCTTGCCGCCCAGGAGGTCCTTGAGCTCCATGGGAGGACGTGGGTGCGAGTGGTCGAAGTCGTAGACGTACGGCATCGGGGTCTCCTTGCCCTGGTCAAGCGGGCCCCGTCGCAAGCGGCGAGCACGAGCGGGTCGCTGTCCGTCCCACTTTGGGCCGGGAGTGTCAGCCTACTTCCAGCGCTCGCCCCTTCAGATTCGTCCGGCGACGCCCCGCCGTGCCGCCGGGCGCCTCACTCCAGCTTCGCCCCGCCTCGGCCGCGACCCCCGGCCTCCCGTGCCTCCCGCGCGCGTTTCGGATGCCTCCCGCATGGCATCTCGCGCCGTCTCGCGTGCCTCCCGTGTTGCGTCCTCGGCCATGCTCTTCGCCTGCTGCACCGCATCGTGGACCGCCCCGCGGACCTGGCGTTGGAAGACCTCTTTGGCCTGACGCATGTAATCCCGCACGATGGCGAGCTCGTCGGCCTTGAAGTGCTGGGTCACCTCGCGCATCTGCTCGGCCACCGGTTGCTGCATCTGCTGCAGCCGCTGCTGGGCGTCGGGGTTGATCTCGACCCAGACCCGTCGGCGATCCTCGGTGTCGCGTCGGCGGGTCACCATCCCCGCTTCCTCGAGCCGGTCGAGGATGAACGTGACCGCCCCCGTCGTGAGCGCGCTCTCTTCGGCGAGGCGGCCCGCGGTCAGCGGGCCGTGGCGACCAATAAGTTCCAAGCAGCGCATGTCGGTCCGACTCAGCTTCAGCTTCTTGGCCACACTCTCGTTGAACTCGCTGGCCGCGCCGAAGTACCCCGTGATCTCGTCGCGGAGCTGCTGCCCGAGCTCGCTCTTGGACCATTGTCTTGACACGTAAATAACTTTATCACTAAGTTTCTTTGTCGATGGCCAATTCCTACGAATCTTCTGTCGCCGTGGAGGCGCACGACCTCGTGAAGGTCTTCCCCCGCGGCAACGTGCGCGCCCTCGACGGCGTGTCGCTGCAGATCGAGACCGGGACGGTGCTCGGCCTGCTCGGGCCGAACGGGGCCGGCAAGACCACCGCGGTACGGATCCTCTCGACCATCCTCGAGCCCGACTCGGGGACCGCCACGATCCTGGGCCACGACGTGGTCAAGGAAGCGGACGTGATCCGTCGCATCATCGGGCTCGCCGGCCAGTACGCCACGGTCGACGAGAACCTCACGGGCCGCGAGAACCTGCGGATGATTGGGCGGCTCTCGCACTTGAGCCGCAAGGTGGCCGCCGACCAGGCGGCGCAGTTGCTCGACTCCTTCGCGCTGCACGATGCGGCCGATCGGCCGCTGAAGACGTACTCGGGTGGCATGCGCCGACGCCTCGACCTCGCCGCCGCACTCGTGGCCAGCCCACCGATCCTCTTCCTCGACGAGCCGACGACGGGTCTGGACCCCTCGGGGCGCCAGGACCTCTGGGCGGTCATCGAGGAGCTCACGGCCGAAGGGACGACGGTCCTCCTCACCACGCAATACCTCGAAGAAGCCGACCGCTTGGCCCGCGACATCGTCGTGGTGGACCACGGCACCGTCATCGCCCAGGGGACCCCGGCCCAGCTCAAGGCGGGTCTCGGCACCTCGGTGGTCGCCGTGACCCTGCTGGGTGCCGAAGAAGTGGAGCGCGCCGTGCCGTTGCTCGCTCCACTCACCGACCGCGAGCCCATCATCGACGGCACCATCGTCGAGTTGACCGTGGAGAACGGGCCCGCCGTCGGCGCCGAGGTCCTGCGCGCGCTCGACGCCGCCCAGATCGCGGTGGGTGGTCTCGCCTTGCGGGAACCCAGCCTCGACGACGTGTTTCTGAATCTGACTGGCCACAAGACCGAAGCGGAGACGGAAGAGGACCGGGAGGCACGCAAAGCCGCCCGGCGCCGTCGCGCCGCCGAGACCGATGGAAAGGACGCGGCGTGACGACCCTCGCACTCCCGAAGACCCTCGAACATCCTGTCGAGCGAAAGCAGGGCAGCCGCCTCAGTTGGACGATCCAAGACGCGCTGACGGTGACGTGGCGGAACATCATCGCGTTGTCGCGTAACCAGCAGACGATCGTCTTCTCGGCCATCCAGCCGATCATGTTCGTGCTGCTGTTCGTCTACGTCTTCGGCGGCGCCATCCACATTCCTGGCGTGCCCTACGTCGACTTCCTGATACCCGGCGTCTACGTCCAGACGGTCACGTTCGGCGCCGTCTCGACCGCGGTCGGACTGTCCGAGGACCTCCACAAGGGGCTGATCGAGCGCTTCCGGGCGTTGCCGATGGCTCGCTCGGCCGTGCTGGCGGGGCGCACGACGGCCGACCTGCTGCGCAACGTGTTCGTCGTGATCTTGATCACCGCGGTGGGGTTCGCCGTCGGCTTCCGCATCGGCACCAACTTCGGCCTGTTCATCTGCGGTGCCCTCATCGTCCTGCTCTTCTCCTACACGCTGTGCTGGGGGTTCGCCACGATCGGCCTGTCGGCGCCCAACGCCGAGGCGGCACAGACGATGGTCTTCCCCATCCTCTTCCCATTCATCTTCGCCTCGTCGGCCTTCGTGCCGGTGAGCGACATGCCCGGGTGGTTGCAAGCCTTCGCCAAGAATCAACCGGTGACCCAAGTCGTGGACGCCTGTCGCTCGCTCATGACCGGCGGACCGTTGCACGACACGGGAGCCGTCTGGGCGTCGCTCGCCTGGTGCTTCGGGCTCCTGATCGTCCTGGCACCGCTGGCGGTGCACAAGTACCGCCGAGTCGCCTGAGTCAGATCAAATGGGTGAGATGTAATCGACCTGACAGGGGAGCGCGGATTGGGGAGATCAACCCCGCGGCATTCCTTAACGAGTGTCCCCCCTCCGCGATCTGGGGTAGTTCTTTACGCGATCGCTTCCTCGACCTCGAGCATCCAGGCCTTGAACGCATCGAAAATCCAGTCGCCACCCTCGTCCTCTTCGAGGAGCGTGCCCATTTGGTCGAAGGCCTCGGCGTCTCCCCATGCCGACTCTCCACATTCGTCTAGGTCTGCGTGACCATAGATATCGAGGACCTCATTCGCTTCGTCGCCAACGAAGAGGCTTTCGCCGTCCCCGCGCTGCTCCGCGAAAGCTGCTGGCTCTTCGTCCGAATCGACCAGGACGATCTCGTCAGCGGCCTGTAGGTCTTCGTGGATCACACAAAGGTCGTCTTCGACGATGGATGTTGGCTTTACGAAGCTTGCGACCTCAGAACGCTTCTGTGCGCCGGCGGTCGTCACATTCTCGCGGGCGCGCTTTGGGGTCTTGGACCGCCCGCGCCGTTGAAAGCGCCTGGCGTATTGGGAGCTTGCGCTCTCTTCAGGCCGTGGACGTTTGCCCTGCGCGCCGAGGCGCTCGATTAAGCGCCCAAGAGCTGGATTGCTCTCGAGGACGTAATCGCCCATTCCCCTCCCGATACCGCGTTGACCTCTCGGAATCCCGCCAACATGCAGTGTGCGCCGGCAGCGTTCATGGCGCATGGGACAAAGAGACCATTTGGAGGAGAGACCATGCAGAGAAGCTCAGAGCTGGCGAGCAGCTCCTTGCCACGTGCCCTCAGACCGACGAACCGGGGCACATTCGTTTGGCTAGATGACCTCGTGTTCTTCAGCAATGAATAGTGGCGAACGCGAATGGTCAATGAATCGCCGCTCGTCAGCTAGCAGCATTTCGCCTGCAGCTGCACCCTCCGGACTCGAAGCAGCAGCAGAGATGGCGTCAGCACTGTCGAACCACAACTCAGCAACTCCATCGAAACACTCAGGTGCTTGGCGGGTGGCGGCGAGTGCGTCATTGAGAGGGCTCGGTACGTTGTGGACCTGAACGTAGCGACGGATGCCGAGAGCCGGCGCTACGCCTGCTACCAGGGGCCCATGGACGTCCCGCCAGTACCGGTGGAATTCGACTTCATCGATGTCAGGACGCTTGCGTACGCAAAAGACCAGTTTCACCATCGCTCAGAAGCCTAATTTCAAGTGCTTCCAGCCGGCAGCGGGACATCTTGCGCGTGCGACTCGCAATGGATCGTCACTGAACACGGCGGGTAGATAACCCGCGCTACGTTGCCACGATGGATCGACCAAACGTGCTTCTCATCATGACCGACGAGGAGCGCTACGCACCTCCCTACGAGATGACGAGCGTCAAGGAGTTCCGCCTCGCGCAGATGAAGGCTCGGGAATCGATCAGATCTCGGGGGCTGGAGTTTCATCGTCACTATGCCGGGTCGACCGCCTGCACGCCGAGCCGAGCGACCCTATTCACCGGGCAGTACCCCTCGCTGCACGGGGTGACATCGACAGACGGGACCGCGAAGCAAAGCTCCGATCCTGGCATGCACTGGCTCGACCCGGATTCGGTGCCCACTCTCGGGGATTGGTTCCGGGCTGGTGGCTACCAGACCCATTACCGAGGCAAGTGGCACATCTCCTTCGCCGATCTCGTAATCCCTGGCACCCACGAAGGACTCAAGGCCTCCGACGACGAAGGCAAGCCGATTCCTGACGCAATCGCCGCCTATCAAGGAGCCGATCGTCTCGACCCGTTCGGTTTTTCGGGTTGGATCGGTCGTGAGCCGCACGGGGCCGAAAAATCCGACTGCGGAACCGTGCGTGACGGTGTCTTCGCCGAACAGGTGGTTCAACTCTTCGATCAGCTCTCCTCTGCTCGTTCTGAAGGCCCCTGGCTGACGGTGGCTTCCTTCGTGAACCCGCACGACATCGCTTTCTCCGGATTCGGCTGGGAGCAGATCCTCCAGTACGGACCACCCGATGACACGGTGCCCGAGATCCCCGAGGCGCCGTCGCAGTCCGACTCCTTCGCCGGTCGCCCGGCCTGCCAAGAGGCCTTCAAGGCGCTATGGCCGCAGATGATCTTCGAGACGGCCACTGACCTCGGCTACCGGCGGCTTTACTACTACCTCCTCAAGTTGGTCGATCAAGCAATCGGGCGGATCCTCGACGCGCTGGAAAGCAGCGGCATGGCGGACGACACCATCGTCGTCTTCACCTCAGACCACGGTGATCTCCTCGGAGCGCACGGCGGGCTAATTCAAAAGTGGTGCAATGCGTTCGACGAAGCGACGCGGGTGCCCCTGCTGGTCGCCGGACCGGGCATCGCGGCGGGAGGAAGCGTGGATATCCCCACCAGCCACGTGGACCTGATCCCGACCCTGCTCGGCCTGGCCGGGATCGATGTGGAGCAGGCGGCGGCTGACGTGGCCGCCCGTCATGACGAGACCCACCCGCTGCCCGGACGAGACCTGAGCGGAATCGTGCGAGACACGACGTCCGCTGATTCCGTGGAAACGCCGATCTACTTCATGACCGAGGACGACGTCACCCGCGGCGTGACCCAGGTGAATGTCCTGAACGGGACTCCCTTTGAGCCGATCAAGCCGCCGATCAACATCGAGTCGGTCGTCACAACGCTGCCGACCGGAGAGGGCGGCGGCCCAGAGTTGTGGAAGCTGAACCACTACTACGAGCGCCTCGACGATTGGTACAAGTCGCAAGGCGTCGCCCCCTCTCCATTCCTGCCGGCGGCGGCCGCCTGCGAGTGGGAGTTACACAACCTGACCGTGGACCCCGAGGAGCGACACAACCGGGCTCGGGAGGATTCGGCGACACTTTCGACCCTCAAGTCAGCCCTTGAATCTGAACGGGATGCAAAGCGACTCATCCCAAGGCTGCGCAACCTCACGCCGTAGCCGCTTCTGGGTATCCCAGTCGCGCCCGAGTGGGCTAGGCCCACGAGAGGCCACGACCTTTCTCCCCCCGACTCAGCCGAACTTTACGAGAGCTAGAGCTCGCCCGTGCGCCGACGCAGCTCGCCGAGCAGATCGGCGATAGGCACCCGCACCTGCTCGGTCGTGTCGCGATCGCGCACGGTGACCGCATCGTCCTCGAGCGAGTCGAAGTCGACGGTGACGCACCAGGGCGTGCCGATCTCGTCCTGGCGCCGGTAACGGCGGCCGATGCTCTGCGTGACGTCGTAGTCGACCATGAAGTGCGGTTGGAGCAGCGACAGCACGTGGCGGGCCAGCGGCTCGAGCGTGTCCTTCTTCGAGAGCGGGAGGACGGCGACCTGGTACGGCGCTAGCCGCCAGTGCAGACGCAACGACGTGCGTGCCTCTCCCCCGACCTCGTCCTCGGTGTAGGCGTCGAGCAGGAAGGCCATCATCGTCCGCGTCGCCCCGGCCGCCGGCTCGATCACGTACGGCGTGTAGCGCTCGTTCGTCTGCTGGTCGAAGTAGTCGAGCGTCACGCCCGACTTGGTGGCGTGCGCCGTCAGGTCGTAGTCGCCGCGGTTGGCGATGCCCTCGAGCTCGTCGAAGCCCCACGGGAATTGGAACTCGACGTCGGCCGTGCCGCGTGAGTAGTGCGAGAGCTCTTCGGGATCGTGGTGGCGCAGGCGCAGCTTCTCGGGCGTCATGCCGAGGTCGAGGTACCACTGCATGCGCTCGTTGAGCCAGTAGTCGAACCACTTCGGCGCCTCGTCGGGCGGGACGAAGTACTCCATCTCCATCTGCTCGAACTCACGGGTGCGGAAGACGAAGTTCTGCGGCGTGATCTCGTTGCGGAACGACTTGCCGACCTGGGCGATGCCGAACGGCGGCTTCTTGCGCGTCGTGTTGAGGACGTTGGCGAAGTTGGTGAACATGCCCTGCGCCGTCTCGGGCCGCAGGTACGCCACGTGGCCCTCGTCCTCGACCGGGCCGGCGTGCGTCTTGAACATCAGGTTGAAGGCGCGGGCCTCGGTCAGGTCCTTGGAGCCGCAGTTCGGGCAGACGCCCTCGATCTTGTCGGCCCGCCAGCGCTCGTGGCAGTTCTTGCAGTCGACGAGGGGGTCCGTGAACGTGGCCAGGTGGCCCGAGGCCTCCCAGACGGCGGGCGGGCCGAGGATGGCGGCGTCGAGGCCCACGACGTCGTCGCGCAGCTGCACCATCGAGCGCCACCAGGCGTTCTTGACGTTGCGCAGCATGTTCACGCCGAGCGGGCCGTAGTCGTAGGTCGAGCGGAAGCCGCCGTAGATCTCGGCCGAGGGGAAGATGAAGCCGCGCTGGCGACAGAGGCGGACGACCTTCTCCATGAGGTCGTCGGAAGGCGCGGCGGCGTTGTCGCCGGTCTCGTCAGGCGGGGTCATCGGTGCAGGATAGCGGAGCGAATTCGGGCGCTGACCTCGTTCGCCAGCAGGCGGCCGCGCACGGTGAGCACCGCACGGTCGCCGTCCCGGGTGATGAGACCGTCGAGCTCCTCGGGTCGCTCCAGGCTCGCCCAGGGCACGCCGCTGGGGTGTGCGGAGCGACAACGAGAGCGCCTCGAACTCGCGCTGGGCGGGGGTCAGCTCCTCACGGGCGGCCTCGGGCGAGCGCCCCGCCTCGACGGCGGCGATGTAGCGGTCCGGGGTGCGCACGTTCCACCAGCGCGTGCCGGCGCGGTGGGAGTGCGCGGCCGAACCGACCCCGACGTAGTCGCCCTCGTCCCAATAGAGGTGGTTGTGGCGGCACTCGTGACCAGGGCGGCACCAGTTGGAGATCTCCTCCCAGTGGTACCCGGCAGCCGTGAGGGCCGCCTCGGCGCGCTCGTAGCGCTCGGCGAGGACGTCGTCGTCGGGGTGGCGGAGCGGGTCCTTGGCGAGCGGCGTCCCGGGCTCGACCGTGAGGCCGTAGGCCGACAGGTGCGGCGGAGGGTGCTCGAGTGCCAGCACGTGGTCGAGGGTCCGCGCCCAGTCGTCGTCGCTCTCGGCCGGCGAGCCGAAGATCAGGTCGAGGTTCCACGTCGTGAAGCCCGCGGCCGCCACCGCGGCGGAGACCGTCTCGGCCGTGGCGGGGACGCGGCGACGGCCGAGCCCGGCGAGCACGTGGGCGTTGGTCGACTGGAGGCCGAACGAGACGCGGGTGACGCCGGCGCGCCGGTACGCATCGAGGTGGGTCTCGTCGGCGTCCTCGGGATTGCACTCGACGGTGATCTCGGCGTCGGACGTGCGCGGGATGGCCTCGAGGACGCGGCCCAGCGTGTCGGGGTGGAGGCGGGACGGCGTGCCCCCTCCGAAGAAGATGGACGTCGGGACGGGGAGGTCGCCGGCGGCGAAGGCGCGCCGGACGTCGAGGACGCACGCGTCGGCGTAGCGCTCCATGAGGTGGTCGCGGTCGGTGTACGTGGCGAAGGCGCAGTAGTCGCAGCGCTCCCGGCAGAACGGGACGTGGACGTAGACGCCGAACGCGCTCAAAGGTTGGCCGTCGAGCGCACCGAGCGGATGCGACGGTCGAGGTGCGCCTCCATCGCCTCGGTGGCGAGCTCGGCCACCTCGTCCGTGCCGGGGGGCGGCGGGCCGCTGAGCACGCCGGCGAGGTCGCCGCCGAGGATGCGGCGCAACAACGCCAGGGCGGGCGCGCTCAGGGGGCGCCCGCTGCGGTGCATGCGGCAGAGCGTGCCGCCGGTGACGAGGTCGAAGGCGACGAGCTCGATGGCGGGCTCCGTTTGGCCGCAGCTGGCGCACTCATCGAGGATCGGGCCGGCGCCCTCGAGGACGAGGGCCTTCAGGAAGAAGCTCGGCGCGACGAGGGTGGGGTCGGCGCCGGGGTTGGGGTTGGCGAGGGCGCGGAGGGCGCCGGTGAGCATCGAGTAGAGGGCGGGGTCGGGGTGGCGCTCCTGCGCCATCTGGTCGCTGACCTCGAGGAGGGCCAGGCCGCGGGGGACCAAGTTGAGGTCCTCTCTGATCGGGCGGTAGGCGTCGAGGACCTCGACCTGGTTGACGATGTCGAGGTCGCTGCGGCCCTGCCACAGGAGGAGGTCGACGTGGGTGAGCGGCTCGAGTCGTGCGCCGAACTTCGAGTTGGTCTTGCGGACTCCCTTGGCGACGGCGCGGACCTTGCCGTGCCGTTCGGTGAGGAACACGATGATCTTGTCGGCTTCGCCCAGGCGGTAGGTGCGGAGGACGACGCCCTTGTCGCGGAACAGGCTCACGAGAAGGGCGGCGGTGGCGTGGCGGGTTTCGTCGCGGTGGCGTGGCCGTTGGTGCGGGTGGCACCGTTGCCGTTGGTGGTGGCGGAGGCGAGGGCCGGGTCCATCGGGCAGAAGCGCTCGCCGCGGTGGGCCGCCTCGGCGGCGGCCCGGCGGGCGTCGGCGGCCAGGTCGGCGGCACGGTCGTGGGCTTCCTGGGCGGCCTTGTTGCGGGCGGCCACGGCGCCGTATCGAGAGTTCCGGCCGTAGAGCATGCTGCCCGCGGCGATCAGCCCGACCAGGGCGATGGCGACGAAGGCCCCGGTGGTCGCCCCCCACGGGCCGGCGACCAGCATGAGCACGAAGAAGCGCGAGCAGGACGAAGGCGCCCAGGGCGGTCGCGATCCGGGTCCAGGTCATGGCCCCTCCATTGTCGCAGCCCCGGATGACGGATCGGGTCGGGAGGGAAGGCCGTCCGCCCGGAGCGGGGAAATCAGCCGACGGCGCCGAAGCGCCGGACCCGCCGCTGGAAGTCGATGACGGCCTCGTAGAGGTGGCGCCGGCGCATGTCGGGCCACAGGGTCTCGGGGAAGACGAGCTCGCTGTAGGCGATCTCCCAGAGCAGGAAGTTCGAGATGCGGGTCTCGCCCGACGTGCGGATGACGAGGTCCGGGTCGGGCATGTCGGGGAAGTAGAGGTGGCGGCGGATCGCCTTCTCGTCGATCTTGGAGGCGGGCGTGCCCTCGGCGACCAGGGCGCTGGACGGCGTCGACGATCTCGGCGCGGCCGCCGTAGTTGAAGGCCATCGTCATGACCATGCGCCGGTTGTCCTTGGTCAGTTCGATCGACTCGTCCATGCGCTTGAGGACGCGGCGCGGGCACGCGCCAGTCGCGGCGGCCGGCGAAGCGGATCTGCACGCCCTTCTCGTTGAGCTCCTCGGCGCGGCGCATGAGCAACGACTGGTTGAAGTTCATGAGGTAGCGGACCTCATCGGGCGGACGGCGCCAGTTCTCCGTCGAGAACGCGTAGAGCGTGATCCACTTGATGCCGATCTCGAGGGCCCCGTTCACCACATCGAGGAGCGCTTCCTCGCCGGCGGCGTGACCCTCCGTGCGGGGTAGGCCCCGGGCGTTGGCCCAGCGGCCGTTGCCGTCCATGACGCAGGCGACGTGAGTGGGGACGCGGCTGAGATCGAGCTCGGGCGGGACGGGGTCCGGGGTCACGGCGTTGGTGGCGCCGGCGCCGTTGCCGTTGGGATGGTGGCCGGCGCCCCCCTGCGCCCGGGCGGTGGAGGTCACCCACCGAACCTACCGCGGCGTCGCCGAGGGGAACTTGGCGGCGTTCTCAGCAGGGGGTCAGTCGGAGGTGCTGGACTGTGGACGCCCCGTCTGGGAGGAGTCCGGGGTTTGGCGACACGACAAGGAGGCTCCCAAATGGCAGAACAGGCAGGCGCAGCGCGTCCGGACGTGACCGACATGTACGCCGTCCACGGGGTGTTCCGCGACACCCTCGGCGCGGTCCCGCAGCTCGTCGGGCGGGATCACTCCCGGGCGACGCGGCACGGGTCGACCAGCTCGCCAACTACTACGACAACGTCCTCTTCTTCCTCGAGGCGCACCACGAGGGCGAGGAGGTCATCGTCTTTCCCCGCCTGCGCGAGCGATGCCCGGATGACGGGGCGCTGCTCGACAGCCTCGAGAGCGAGCACGAGGAGGCGCTCGAGTCTGCTCGGCAGCGCGCGGAGCTCGCTGGCGGCCTGGCCCGGTTCGGGCGGCGACGCCGCGGCGCAGGCGGCGGTGGTGGACAGCCTCGAGGCGCTGCGGTCGCAGTTGGTGTCCCATTTGGACGTCGAGGAGGCGCGGGCGCTGCCGCTGTCCGCGGAGAACATCGAGGCGGAGGAGTGGGGGCAGCTGCCCGGGCACGCGTTGGCCGGGTACCAGGGCGACAAGGTGTGGTTGATCCTGGGCTTGATCCGAGAGCGCATGACGGACGAGCAGCGCGCCCGGATGCTGGCCAACATGCCGCCGCCGGCTCGTGACATGTGGACGGGTTTCGGGGAGAACGCCTTCAACGAGCTGTCGTCGGAGGTCGTCGTGGGGGTCGGCCGCTAAACGCGGCGGGTGCGCTCAGTCAGCGGCGCGATGCCGTCCGCGCCACCTCAACAGTCCCAGGAGCCCTTGACGGTTTTCGCCTTCTTGCCGCTTCCGAAGGTGACGTCGAGCGTGCCCTTGTCTCCCTTGACGGTATAAGAGCCGGAAGTGGAGTTGAGAATCGCGGTTTCCGACTGCAACACGGTGGCGTGCTTGACCATCGGATCGAGCTGGCCGCCCGGGCTGCCGCCGGCGGAGACCTTGAAGGTTCCGCTGGCGGTGGATTGGGAGGCGACGACGAGCGACCAGGTGGCCGCA
Organism: uncultured Acidimicrobiaceae bacterium; assembly: GCA_963783995.1. Taxonomy (GTDB): domain Bacteria; phylum Actinomycetota; class Acidimicrobiia; order Acidimicrobiales; family RAAP-2; genus Bog-473. Next base: position 583,171 of record CAWAPU010000006.1, on the reverse strand, counting down.
GTCTTGAAGTGGGTCACCGAGCCCACCAGATCGATCAGGTCGACCCCCTCGTCCCGGGCCGTGGTGCACAGTCCGGAAGCCCCCTCTTTCAGCGTCCCGTCTCCGGCACCGGAGAGCTTCAACGACGCCGAGCCGGCGATCGAGGCCGAAGCCGGCCCCGCCACCGCTCCGAAGCAGCAGAGCCCCGCGATCGTCGCCGAGGCGAGTACCCCGGCGGCCAATCGACGTGTGCCGCCGGGTCGAAGGAGCGAGGCCGTCGTCCACCAGTGGGTTTGTTCCACTTCCGCCTCGTTTCGGTCCAGCGCGGAGTGTCGCCGCTGCACACGGACGTTACCGCGGCTGTGAAGGTGCCACGGGGACGACCGGGGGCCGAGCCGGGCGTCCCGGTCGGCGAGCGTCCCCGGCGGCGGGCATGATCGGTCCGTGGAGGAGGACTGGGGCGAACTCGATGACATCGAGGTCATCGGCGCGGCGGGCGGATCGGCCGCCGACGCCCGGCAGGCCGGCGACGACGCGGTCGAGGGCCTCGACAAGATCACGGCGCAGATGTCCGGCGGCGAGCACCGGCCCGAGCAGCAGGAGATGTGCCGCGCCGTCGCCGAAGCGCTGGCCACCGGCACGCACCTCGTCGTCCAGGCGGGGACGGGAACGGGCAAGTCGCTGGCCTATCTCGTGCCGGCGGCGCTCAGCGGCAAGAAGGTCGTCGTCGCCACCGCGACCAAGGCGCTGCAGGACCAGCTGGCGAACAAGGACCTGCCGTTGGTCGAGTCCGGTCTCGGGCTGCCCGTCCCCCTCGACTTCGCCGTCCTGAAGGGCCGCAGCAACTACATCTGCCGCCAGCGGGTCGCCGAGGTGGGCTCGAGCGGGATCCAGGCCGAGCTGGGCGACCAGACGGCCGGCCGGGCCGACGAGCCCGACTGGGAGGCGCCGGAGCCGGGCGCGGCGCCGGCCGAGCGCGCCGGGTCCGCCCCCGAGGGGATGGTCGAGGAGGTCCGCGAGCTCGTCACCTGGTCCCAGACGACGCGCACGGGCGACCGGGCCGACCTCTCCTTCGAGCCCTCCGACCGCGCCTGGAACATGCTCTCGGTCGGCCCCAGCGAGTGCCCCGGCGCGTTCAACTGCCCGTCGGGCGGCAGCTGCTTCGCCGAGGCGGCCCGCGACCGGGCGGCCGGGGCCGACATCGTCGTCGTCAACACGCACCTCTACGGCGCGCACCTCGCCAGCGGCGGCGTCGTCCTGCCCGAGCACGACGTGGTCGTCTTCGACGAGGCGCACGAGCTCGAGGAGGTCATGACCTCGAGCCTCGGCGTCGAGCTCACCCCGGGTCGTTTCCGCACGCTGGTGACGGCGGCCCGCCCGCTCGTCGAGGCGCGCGACGCCGACCATCTCGACTCCCTGGCCGCGGCGGGCGACCTCCTCGGCACCTTGCTCTCCGACCGCGTCGGCACCCGCGTCCTGCACGAAGGCACCCGGTCGCCGGACGACGAGGACCTGTCCGACCTCTTGGCCCGCGCCTCGGAGGTGAGCCGCCGTGTCGTCGACGCGTTGCGGCGCAGCGGCGCGCAGCGCAGCTTCGTCTCGGGCGACGCCGACGACCCCGACAAGGCGAGCCGGAAGACGCGCACCCTGCAGGCGGCCGCCCACCTGGCCGAGGACCTCCACCGGCTGGTCGGGCGCACCGACGACGAGGTCGGCGTGGGTCGACGGCACGCGGCGCAACACGCGCCTGCGGCTCTCCCCCATCGACGTGGGGCCCACCCTGGCGGGCGTGCTCTGGGGCACGATCACCGCGGTGCTGACGAGCGCCACGATCCCGCCACGCGTCGTCGAGCGGGTCGGCCTCGAGGACTTCCCGACCGAGGAGCTCAACGTCGGCAGCCCCTTCGACTACCGGTCCCACGCGCTCCTCTACGTGGCCCGCCACCTGCCGGACCGGCGCGCCGAGGGCGCGGAGGACGCGGTCTTCGAGGAGCTCGCCCTGTTGATCGAGGCCGCCGGCGGTCGCACGCTGGCGCTGTTCACCAGCCGGCGCGCCACCGAGGCGGCGGCCCAGGCGCTCGCGCCCGAGCTGCCCTACACGCTCTTGCTCGCAGGGCGACCAGCCCAAGGGCCGACTGCTCGAGGAGTTCGCCGAAGACGAGACGTCGTGCCTCTTCGCCACGATGGGCTTCTGGCAGGGCGTCGACGTCCCCGGCCCCGCACTCTCGCTCGTCACGATCGACCGGCTCCCCTTCCCACGGCCCGACGACCCGCTGCTCCAAGCCCGGCGCGACCGGGCCGGCGGGCGCGCCTTCTCGCTCGTCGACCTGCCCCGCGCCGCGACGCTGCTGGCGCAGGGCGCCGGGCCGGCTGATCCGCACCGCCGACGACAAGGGCGTCGTCGCCGTGCTCGACCCGCGTCTGGCCACGGCGTCCTACCGCGGCGTGCTCCTCGCCACGCTGCCGCCGATGCGGCGTTCGGTGGATCGCAGCGAGGTCGACTCGTTCCTCCGCAGGGCGCTCGACGACGAAGACGACGGGGCGGTAGCGCCAGCAGCGGCGTCGCCGACCGCCGCTCAGTAGCCCAGGCGGTCCAGCATCTCCTCGCGGTTCTGCCAGCGTCGTTCGACCTTGACGTGCAGGTCGAGGTACGTGCCCTCGGGGAGCGACTGGCGCACCGTGATGCCGACGGCCTTGAGCACCTCACCGCCCTTGCCGATGACGATCGCCTTCTGCGAATCGCGCTCGACGATGATCTCGACGCGGATGTGCGGCCCTTCCCACTCGGTCACCCGGCAGGTGATGGCGTGCGGCAGCTCGTCCCGCGTCTTCGCTAGCAGCTGCTCGCGGACCAGCTCGGCCACCCACAGCGCCTCGGGCGTGTCGGTGACGACGTCGGTCGGGAAGAACGGGGGGCCCTTCGGGCAGGCGCGCGATGAGGTAGGCGGTCAGCTCATCCATGCCCTTGCCCGAGCGTGCCGAGACCGGGAAGTACTCCACCTCCGCCAGGCCGCCCAGCCTGTCGACCGCCTCGTTCGGCCTCGGCCAGTCGCTCGATCACCCGATCCGACGTGGCCCGGTCGGTCTTGTTCACGACGACGACCAGGCCCGGCACGCCGACACCTCTCTCGCCGCCCGCACCGCCCGCGCCCAATGCGGCGGCGCGGCGGATGTGACTCACCGCACGGTCGAGCACGGTGCGGTCCCCCGGGCCGATGGCCGCGGTGGCGTCGACGATCGCCAGGATCACGTCCACCTCGTGCAGCGCGTCCGTCGCCGTGTCGTTGAGCCGGGTCCCGAGCGCGCTGCGCGGGCGGTGGATGCCCGGCGTGTCGACGAACACGACCTGCGCGTCCGCCTCGTCGTCGTGCAGCACGCCGAGGATCCGGTGGCGCGTCGTGTTGGGCCGCGACGACGTGATCGCCACCTTCGTGCCCACCATCTGATTGACCAGCGTCGACTTGCCGACGTTGGGACGACCCACGACGGCGACGAACCCCGAACGCATCGTCCGATCCCTCAGTTACCGCTGCGCGACGTGTCGGCGGCCCGCTCCGCACCCGCCGCGCCTTCGCCGGGGCGCTCGCGCCCACGCCCGCGCCCGCCGCCTCGTCCTCGCCGTCGCCGTCCTCGTCGTCGTCGGGCCGCCCGGTCGGCTCGATCCGGATGCGCCCGATGCGCCGTCCCCGCACGTCGAGCGCGGTGAGCCGGAAGCCGTCGACCTCGACGGAGTCCCCGGCGTTGGGCACCCGGCCCATCAGGTCCAGCATCAACCCGCCGACGGTGTCCCAGGGGCCCTGCGGCAGGTCCGCCCCGAGCAGCTCGTCGGCGTCGTCCACCGAGTACCCCGCGTTCACCATCACCGAGCCGTCGGCGAGCGCCTCGACCGTCGGCTCCTCGACGTCGAACTCGTCGACGATGTCGCCCACGAGCTCTTCGAGGAGGTCTTCGAGCGTGATGAGGCCGGCGGTGCCGCCGTACTCGTCGACCACGATCGCCATGTGGTACTTCTGCTCCTGCATCTCGCGCAGGAGGTCCGACACGTCCTTGGACTCGGGGACGAAGTGCGCCGGGCGCATGCTGAGCCGCACGAGCTGGTCCGACTTGCCGGCCCGCTCGTCGCGCACCAGATCCTTGACGTAGGCGATGCCGATGATGTCGTCGATGCCCTCTTCCTCGACGGGGATGCGGCTGTAGCCCGCCCCCAGGGCCGTCTCGAACGCGAGGCGCACGCTGGCATCGGCCTCGACCGTCACCATGTCGGGCCGCGGCGTCATGACCTCGCGGGCCACCGTGTCACCGAAGTCGATGATGGAGTGGATGAAGGTGCGCTCGTCGCCCTCGATCACGTTCTCCTCGTGCGCCACGTCGGCCATCGCCTTCAACTCGGCGTCGGTGATGTAGGCCTCGTGCGTGCCCCCCTCGTCGTCGCTCGCCGCGCCGATGATCCGGTTGGCCAACCCGATGAGCAGCTTGGAGAGCCAGCGGATGGGCGGGAAGCGGATGAGCGCGTTCACGATCGGCGCGCTGAGCAGCGCGGCCCGGTCCGCGTTCTGCACCGCCCAGTTCTTCGGCACCGCCTCGAAGAAGACGAAGATCACGACGATTTCGAACACGATGCCGAGCACCACGCCCAGGCCACCGAAGAGGTGCTCGGCCACGATGCCGACCAGGGTGGCCGAGACCAGCTGGCAGATCAGGACGAGCAGCAGGATCGGGTTGAGGAAGTTGGCCGGGCTCTCGACCAGCCGTTCGAGCTGGCGGGCGCCGCGTCGCTTCTGGTCGACCAGCGACTTGGCCTTGATCCGGCTCATGCGCACGAGGCTCGTCTCCGCCATGGCCAGCACGCCCGAGCCGACCAGCAGCACGATGATGATGACGACGAGGATGCCGTCCTCCGCGCCGAAGGAGGCCGCCAGGAGCGGCTGCACGCTCACGCCCCCGGGCTGACCCGGTAGAAGCGCGCCAGCAACTGGCGCTCGAGCGCCTCCATCCGTTCGGCCTCGGCGTCGATCTCGTGGTCCATGCCGAGCAGATGGAGCAGCCCGTGCACGACCAGCAGCGCGATCTCGTCGTCCAGCGGGACCTCGTGCTCTTCGGCGTTGCGCCCGGCGACGCTCGGGCAGATCACGACGTCACCGAGGAGCGTGAGCCCGCCACCTTCCTCGGCTTCGGAGCCCGGACCCGTGCCGCCGAAGTCGGGCGAGCGGCCCGACGGCAGGGGCTCGTCCTCGATGGGGAACGACAGGACATCGGTCGGGCCGGACTTGCCGAGGAACTGCTCGTTGAGCCGGGCCATCGCCTCCTCGTCGACGAACAGGAGCGAGACCTCGGTCTCTCCCTTGATGCCACGGGCGGCCAGCACCTCGCGCGCCAGCCGGGCCCACCGGCCCACGTCGATCGGATGAGCCTGCTGCTCGTCGGCGGCGAAGACGTCGATGGTCACTGGGTGTGACCGGTCCGCCCCTCTGCCATGTCGTAGGCGTCGACGATGTCCCCGACGATCTTGTGGCGGACCACGTCGCGGCGCGTCAGGTGCACGAACGCGATGTCGTCGATCCCCCCGAGCACCGGCTCGAGCCCGACGAGCCCCGAGCGCCCACCCGGCACGTCGATCTGCGTCACGTCGCCGGTGACGACGCACTTGGAGCCGAAGCCGATCCGGGTCAGGAACATCTTCATCTGCTCGGGCGTCGTGTTCTGCGCCTCGTCGAGGATGATGAACGAGCTGTTGAGCGTGCGGCCGCGCATGAAGGCGAGCGGCGCCACCTCGATGGTGCCGCGGTCGAGCAGCCGCTGCGCGCCCTCGGGCTCGAGCAGGTCGTACAACGCGTCGTAGAGCGGTCGGAGGTACGGGTCGACCTTGGCCATCAGGTCGCCGGGCAGGAAGCCGAGTCGCTCGCCCGCCTCGACCGCCGGCCGCGTGAGGATGATGCGCTGCACCTGGCGCGACTGCAGCGCGTGGACCGCCTGGGCGACGGCGAGATACGACTTGCCCGTGCCGGCCGGCCCGATGCCGAAGGTGATGATGCTCTGGGAGATGGCGTCGACGTAGCGCTTCTGGCCGGCCGTGTTGGGACGGACCGTCTTGCCGCCGGCGGCGCGTACGACCTCCGAGCGCAGCACCTCGCTCGGCCGGATGTCCTCGCGCACCATGTCGATGGTGCGGGCCAGGGTGGACTCGTCGAGGTTCCGTCCCGCCTGGGCCAAGAGGATGAGCTCCTCGAAGAGGCGCACCACGACCTCGGCGGCCGGGCCCTCCACCGAGATCCGGTTGCCCTGGACGACGATCTGCTCGTCGGGGAACGCCTGCTCGATCTGGCGCAGGTGCTCGTCACGGGTGCCGAGGAGCCCGGCCATCAGGTGGTTGCCGGGGACGAAGCATTCGGCGCGCAGGGCCGTGGTCATAAGGCGATCATGCGTTGAGCAGGTGTCCTTTCAGCGGTTCGCCGCCGAGCACGTGGAGGTGCAGGTGCGGCACGGAGTTCATGGCGTCGGGGCCGACGTTGAAGACGAGCCGGTAGCCGCGCTCGGGCGTGGACAGCCCGGCCTCGTCGGCCACCGCGCGCGCCGCCACGAGCATCTCGGCCAGGACCGGCCCGTCCTCGGCGGTGACGACCGAGGCGTCGTCGATGTGGCGCTTCGGCACCACGAGCACGTGCAGCGGGGCCAGGGGGTGGATGTCCTTGAAGGCGTACGTCGATTCCGTCTCGTACACCTTGTCGGAGGGCACCTCGCCCGCCACGATCTTGCAGAAGAGGCAGTCGGTCATGCCCGGGGGCAGCGCTCCCTCTGCTGTGGCCTGATCACTCGCGCGAACATACCGGGCCAAGGGTCCGGCCGGTGACCATCCGCCCGGATCAGGGCGCGCTCCCGGCCGCCGCCGCGTCCGCCGCCGCCACCGTGCCCGTCCGCAGCGAGGCCAAGAGCGCGCCGGCGGTGACGGCCGCCGTCTCGGCCCGCAACACGCTGAGGCCGAAGCCGACGGTCGGGAGCCCGGATGCGAGCTCGTCGGTGCTCCACCCGCCCTCGGGGCCGACGGCCACGACGTGCGCCGCCACCGAGGGCCGGTCGCCGCTCAGTTGCGCCAGGACGACCTCGCCCGGGGCGCCCAGCGACGCCAGCTCGGCGAAGCGCACGACGTCGGTGATCTCGGGCAGCCAGACGCGCCGGCACTGCGCCGCCGCCTCCCGCGCCACCCGGCGCAGCCGGTCCACCGTCGCCTTGCCGCGCGACCCGCTCCAGCGGACCACGCTGCGCTCGCTGAGCAACGGCACGATGCGGTCGATCCCGAGCTCGGTCAGCTTCTGCACGACCCACTCGGGTCGCTCGCCCTTGACCGGTGCGAACGCCACCGTCAACGCCGGCACCGCCGCCGCCTCGGACTGCACCGCCCCGTCCCCGCCGACCCCCGGCGCCCCGGAGACCGGCGTCACCTCGGGGCCGCCCTGCCAGGTGACGCGGGCCCAGCGCCCCCGGCCGTCGGTGGCGATGACCTCCTCGCCCAACCGCAGCCGCAGCACGCGGCCGAGGTGGTGGACGTCCTCCTCGCTGAGGAGCGGGAGCGCCGGATCGTCGACGAAGACCTGCGCCGCCGCGGCGGCGCGCACGGTGATGGCGGCGTAGGAGGGGGCGGCGTCAGCCAAAGGCTGATCGCAGGCGCGAGAAGACGCCCTCGCCGCCACCGCCACCGGTGCCGGGCGCCGCCACGTCCTCGCCGCGGGAGGCGGCGAACTGGCGCAGCAGCTCGTCCTGCTCGGGCGTCAGCCCGGTCGGCGTCTCGGTCAGGACGTGCACGTAGAGGTCGCCGCGCCCGCGGCCGCGCAGGTGGGGCACCCCGAGGCCGCGGATCCGTTCGATGTGGCCGTGCTGCGTGCCGGGCGCCACCGTCAGGCGCTGGGGCCCGTCGAGCGCCTCGACCTGCGTCTCCACGCCGAGGGCGGCCTGGGCCACGCCGACGCTCAGCGTCGTGTGCAGGTTGTCGCCCTGGCGCTCGAAGCGCGGGTCCGGCGCCACGTTCAGGTGCACGAACAACGAGCCGTTCGGCGCGCCGCGCTGTCCGGCCGCCCCACGGTCGGCCAGCCGCAGCGTCGACCCGTGCTCCACGCCCGCCGGCACCTCGACGGTGAAGGTGCTCTCCTCCATGCGCCGCCCCTCGCCGCGGCAGTCCGGGCAGGGGTGGGGGATCATCTCGCCGGTGCCCGAGCACCGCGAGCAGGCCACGCTCGTCACGACCTGTCCGAGCAGCGACTGGCGCACCCGGCGCAGCTCGCCGGTGCCCTGGCAGTCGACGCACGTCTCGGGGTCGGTGCCCGGCGCCGTCCCCCGCCCCGAGCACGCCCCACACATGGCGGGCAGGCGGACCGAGATCTCCTTCTGCGAGCCGAACACGGCCTCCTCGAAGCGCAGGTCCAACCGCACCTCGGCGTCTGCGCCGGACTGCGGGCCGTGGCGCCGGTCGGACCCGGACATCTGTCCGAAGAAGGCCTCGAAGATGTCGCCCAGCCCGCCCTCGAAATTGAAGCCGCCCATCCCGCCGGCCTGAGCGCCGAAGACGCCCTCGGGCCCGAAGCGGTCGTAGCGGGCCCGGCGCTCGGGGTCGCGCAGCACCTCGTAGGCCACGGTCACCTGCTTGAAGCGCGCCTCCGCCTCGGGGTCGCCCTGGTTGGTGTCGGGATGCAGCTCACGCGCCCGCGCCCGGTAGGCGCGCTTGATCTCCTCGTCGGACGCGTCCGGGCGGACGCCGAGCAGCTCGTAGAGGTCGCCGAGCCCGTCAGTGACCGCCATCGTGACCTCCACCCCCGCCGCCGAGGCGCTCGCCGAGGCGCTCGCCGACCACGTGGACGGCGGCCAACGTGCGCGAGTAGTCCATGCGGGTCGGCCCGAGGAGCCCCACCGCGCCGAGTTCCTGGCCGTCGACGGTGACCGGCGCCACGACCACGGCACACGACGACAACGGCTCGAAGCCGTGCTCCGTGCCGATGGCGACGGACCAGCCCCGGCTGAGCACGTCGCGGAGCAACGTCACGACCACGAGCTGCTGTTCGAGGATGCTCAGCACGGACCGGACCGTCTCGACCGCCTCGAACGACTCGGCCAGGCGGGCCGGGCCGCCCACGAAGACCTGGTCGGCCTCGATAGAGCCGCCCATGACGTCGAGCGCCGTCAGCGCCAGCCCCACGAGGTGATCCACCTCCCGGTGACCGCTCGGCGGCGTCCGCCAGGGGCCCGCCAGCGTCTGACCCGCCAGGTGCGCCGTGAGGACCGCGCCGGCGTCCGACAGGGCCTCTTCGGTGGCCTCGGCGTCGAGGTCGACCGTCCGCTTCTCGACGGCGCCGTCGGACAGCACCACCACGAGGAGGGCGTGCACCGGCGAGAGGCCCACCAGCTGGATGGAGCGGATCGTCGCCGTCTCGTGCGACGGCCCGACCACGACGGCGGCGTACGACGTCAGCTCGGACAACAGGCCCGTCGCCCGCTCGAGCACCGTCTCCATCTCGCCGTGCACGTGGTCGAAGAACTCGGTGACCTGGCGGCGCTGCATCGGTCCGAGCACGCCCGGTGCCGTCAGGTGGTCGACGAAGAACCGGTAGCCCTTGTCCGTGGGGATGCGCCCGGCGCTCGTGTGGGGCTGCACCAGATACCCGTCACGCTCGAGCGCGACCATCTCCGAGCGCACGGTGGCCGACGACACCTGCACCCCCGGTGCGTTGGCCACGTGGGACGAGCCGACCGGCTCCGCCGTCCCGATGTACTCGCTCACCACCGCCTCGAGGATCGCGGCGCGCCGGGCGTTGAGCTCGGCTTCGTCGTCGTGGTCGGGATGCGATGCGGGTTCTGCGTGAGGGTTCATGGGGTGCCTGGCACTCAAGTTTACCGAGTGCCAGCGCCCCACCCTCGGGCGCGCCGTGCGACCAGGGTCCGGGACCCTCGGCCGGGCTGCCTACGCGGAATTCTGCTCAAAACCACTGGAGGAGAGCAGAAGGGACTGCTCAGTCCGGGCAACCGAGCAGAACGGGCTGCTCACTTCTCGCGAAATGAGCAGGATTTCGCCTATACCGGCGCAGCAGACATCCCACCAGCGCGGCTAATCGTCCCCCAGCCGCAGGGCCGAGATGAACGCCTCCTGGGGCACCTCGACCCGGCCGATGTTCTTCATCCGCTTCTTGCCCTCTTTCTGCTTCTCGAGGAGCTTGCGCTTGCGGGTGATGTCGCCGCCGTAGCACTTGGCCAGGACGTCCTTGCGCTTCGCCTTGACCGTCTCGCGGGCAACGATCCGCCCGCCGATGGCCGCCTGGATCGGCACGTCGAACATTTGCCGGGGGATCAGCTCCCGCAGCTTCTCGGCCATCTTGCGCCCGTAGACGTCGGCCGAGCCCTTGTGCACGATCGTCGAGAAGGCGTCGACCGGCGTGTGGTTGATCAGCACGTCGACGCGCACCAGGTTCGCCGTGGCGTAGCCCTCGGGCTCGTAGTCCAGCGAGGCGTAGCCCTTCGTCCGCGACTTCAGCTGGTCGAAGAAGTCGATGACTACCTCGGCCAACGGGATCGTGTAGACGAGCTCGACGCGCTCGGGCGACAGGTACTCCATGCGGGACATCTCGGCCCGCCGGCCCTGGCACAGCTCCATCACGGTGCCCGTGTACTCGCTCGGTGTGATGATCGTCGCCGACAGCATCGGCTCGTCGATGTGGTCGATCCGGCTCGCGTCCGGCAGCTCCGTCGGGTTGTCGACGTCGAGCTCGGCGCCGTCGGTCAAGAACGCCCGGTACGCCACGCTCGGCGCGGTGGCGATCAGGGAGAGGTTGAACTCGCGCTCCAGGCGCTCCCGCACGATCTCCATGTGCAACAGCCCGAGGAACCCGCAGCGGAAGCCGATCCCCAGGGCGTGCGACGTCTCGGGCTCGAACGTGAACGACGCGTCGTTCAGCTTGAGCTTGTCCAACGCGTCGCGCAGGTCCGGCAGCTCGTCGCCGTCGACGGGGTACAACCCGCAGAAGACCATCGGCTTGGGGTCGCGGTACCCGGCCAGCGCGGCGGAAGCCCCACCGACCGATGTCGTCACCGTCTCACCGGAGCGGGCCTCGCCCACGTCCTTGATCCCCGCGATCAGGTAGCCCACCTCGCCCGGCCCGAGCGCCTTGACCGGCAGGGCGTAGGGCGTGCGCACCCCGATCTCCTCGACGTCGTGCACGGCCCCCGCCTGGATGAAGCGCAGGCGGGCGTCGGCCGACAGACGCCCGTCGACGATACGGATGGAGCTCACGACGCCGCGGTACTGGTCGTAGGAGGAGTCGAAGATCAGCGCACGCAAGGGCGCCGTCGCGTCGCCCTTGGGCGGCGGGATCCGGGCGATGATGGCGTCGAGCAGCTCGGGCACGCCCTCGCCGGTCTTGGCCGAGATCTGCAAGATGTCCTCGGCCGGCAGCCCGAGCACGTGCTCGATCTCGAGCGCGGCCCGCACCGGGTCCGCCGCCGGCAGGTCGATCTTGTTGAGCACCGGGACGATCTCGAGGTCGTTCTCGATGGCCTGGTACGTGTTGGCCAGCGTCTGCGCCTGGATCCCCTGGCTCGCGTCCACCAGGAGCACCGCCCCCTCACACGCCGCCAGCGACCGCGACACTTCGTAGCCGAAGTCGACGTGCCCGGGCGTGTCGATCAGGTGCAGCACGTGGCCGCCGTGCTCGACCCGCACGTTCTGCGCCTTGATGGTGATCCCCCGCTCGCGCTCGATGTCCATGGAGTCGAGGTACTGCTCCCGCATGTAGCGGGGGTCGACGGCGCCGGTGATCTCGAGGATCCGGTCCGACAGCGTCGACTTACCGTGGTCGACGTGGCTGATGATGGAGAAGTTCCGGATGCGCTCGATCGCAACGGAGGCTGGGTCGTTGGCGGAGGCGGGCACGGTCTGTCGATCGTACCGGCCACGCCCCCTGTTCCCGGCCGCCCACCGACCGCCTGGCCAGGGAAGTTGGTCCCCTCGCCGCCGTGGCACGCCTGCCTGGCCGTGCCCTCCACCTGCTACAGTTGTCGCTCCGAACCGGTGGGCTCACGCCCTTCCGCCGGGCCCTTTCGAAAACACCGAGGATTCTTCACGTGGCCAACATCAAGAGCCAGATCAAGCGGAACCGCCAGAACGAGAAGCGCCGTCTGCGCAACAAGTCGGTCCGGGCCGAGATGCGCACGCGCACCAAGTCCGCCGTGACGGCCGCCGAGGGCGGGGTCGAGGACAGCGCCGAGGTTCTCCGCCAGGCCGTGAAGCGGATCGACAAGGCCGCCGCCCAGGGCGTGATCCACAAGAACACCGCGGCCAACCACAAGTCCCGCCTGGTGCGCCGCATCTCCAAGATCGAGGCCGCCTCCGCCGAATAGTCGGCGCGCCGCTTCGACTTCCTTCCTACCTTCGGGGACCCCTCTTCGGCGCCTGCGGCGCCCGCCAGAAGAATTCGAGCTGGATGTCGTCGGGGTCGCGAAAGGCGACCATCGCGTTCGGGGTGTAATCCAGTTCCTTGACCCCGGAGTGCTCGATGCCGAGCTCGTCCAGCCGATCGGCCCACTCGTCGAGGTCCTCCCGTCGGGTCACGAGGAACTCGAGATGGTCGAGACCCGTCTGGAGCTCGCTGAACCTGTCACCCCGGTTCCCGGCATGGCCCACGAGACAGAGCACCAGTTGGCTGCTCGGCTCGAAGAGGGCGACGTAGCGCAGCGCGCCGTCGTTCGACGTGTGGTCGTAGTGCTCTTCCATCCCCAACAGCCGCGAGTACCACGATGCGCTCGCCACCGGATCACGCACGGTGAGGTTGACCTCGAGGCGCCCGTGAGGTTCGGCTTCCACCAGGTGCAACTGCCCCGCCCCCACAAAGTCGTCGCGGTCCCAAGAAACCCCGCGACGACTTCTCGGCGGCCGGGCGGTTGTAAAGGCGACGGGGACAGGCCCCGGAGAAGGAGGTCCTCCGATGACCGATGCGAACGCAACCCAGACCGCACTAGTGACCGGCGCCAGCCGTGGGTTCGGGCGAGCCATCGCACGTGCGTTCCACGCCGACGGCGCCCGCGTCGTGGCCGTCGCCCGCAGCGCCGATCCGCTGCATGCGTTGCGCGACGAACTGGGTGAACGGCTCATCCCCGTCGTGGCCGATGCCGCCGACCCCGTCGTCGCGGGAACGCTCATCAGCCAGTACGAGCCGGACACGCTCGTGCTCAACGCCGGTGCGGCGCCCCTCCCCAAGCGCCTGCAGGACCACACCTGGGAGACCTTCAGTCGGAACTGGGACGTGGACGTGCGACACACCTTCCACTGGCTGCGCGAGGCGCTCCTCCTTCCGCTCCGCCCAGGCAGCAATGTCGTCGCGATGTCGAGCGGCGCGGCCCTGATGGGCTCACCGCTGAGCGGCGGCTACGCCGGAGCCAAGGCTGCGATCCGTTTCATCACCGACTACGCGGCCGACGAGTCTGCCCGCGAGGATCTGGGCATCCGGTTCGTCTCCATTCTCCCGAAGCTGACGTCCGAGACTGATCTCGGCGCGATGGCGGTGGCCGCGTACGCGCGCCGCTCCGGCAAGACTGTCGAGCAATACCTCGAAGAGGCGGGACCCGGCCTCACGCCCGACGACGTCGGCAAGGCCACGATCGAATTGGTGACCGCAGCCGAACACGAGTCGGGCGCGTTCCTCCTGACGCCGGCTTGCTTGTCGCCGCTCTCATGAGCGACCCCAGCCATAGGCTGCGCTCGTGAGCGGTCCACCGGACAGCGGAGCGGTCACCGCCGAGCAACTGGAGCAGTACCGGCGCGAGCTGACCGGCTATTGCTACCGGATGCTCGGCTCGATCCACGAGGCCGAAGACGCAGTGCAGGACACCATGCTCCGCGCCTGGCGGGCGCTCGATCGCTTCGAGGACCGCGAAGGGTTGCGGCCATGGCTTTACCGGATTGCGACCAACGTCTGCATCGACCTGTCGAAGGGCCGGGCGCGACGGGCTCTGCCGATGGACGTGGCCGCCGTGCAAACCGGCGAGTTAGTGCGGGGTGATGCCCGTCCCGAGGCGTTCTGGGTCGGACCCACGCCGGACCAGATGGTCCTGTCCGGCGGCGACCCCTCCGAGCAAGCGCTGTCCCGCGAGTCGGTGCGGATCGCGTTCATCGCCGCGCTCCAGCATCTGGCGCCGCGGCAGCGCGCGGTGCTCATCCTGCGTGACGTCCTGCGCTGGCGCGCCGCCGAGGTCGCTGTGCTCCTCGAGACCAGCACCACCGCCGTGCACAGTGCGCTGCGCCGAGCCCGCGAGGCCATCGATGACGCCGACCGGGACCTGACCCCCAGCCAGCCGGCGGCGGACGACCACGCAGTCCTGGCGGCTTACATCGACGCCTTCGAACGCGACGACGTCGACGGCCTTGTCGCCCTGCTGCGAGAGGAGGCCATTCTCGAGATGCCCCCCTTCGAGCTGTGGATGCGAGGGCCGGCCGACATCCGTCGCTGGATGCTCAAGGCCGATGCCTTCGGCCAGGAGAGGTTTGCTCCGGTCGGCGCCAACGGCTCACCGGCCGTCGCTGTCTACCGGCCCCGCGAGCCTGGCGGTGTACCTCAAGCGTTCTCCATCCAGGTGCTCGACGTCGTGGACGGTCGCATCGGGGCGATCCACGTCTTCTTGGACCCCGCGCTCTTCGGGCTCTTCGGCCTTCCGTCCGAGCTGGCCGGGTAGGGCGGCCGGGATGGGGCCGGGACTGCACACTCCAGCTTCCGAGGTGGATCTCGATGTCTCGTGGCTCGTGCCCGCCGACCTGAGCGCGGTTGATGCACTTGCCCGCCTGCACCTGACCGCGGCGCGCTGCGGTCGGTCGTTGCACCTTCACGGCGCCTGCGGGGGACTTTCGGAATTGCTTGACTTCTGCGGCCTCGGTGACGTCCTCAACGTGTGCGGCTGCGCCGGACAGCCCGCACGCGAGCGACAATGACGGTCGGTGGCATACCTCCCTATTCCGAGTTCCCTCGGCTCGGCCTGCCGGAAGGACGGACGCGAGCGCTGGCTCGAAGGGCTCGCCGCCCAGGTTGACGAGGCTGCGGCGCGCTGGTCCCTCGCACTGGGCGACCCCTACGAACCTGGGGGCCAGACGGCATGGGTGGCGCCGGCCCGATCCCCTGAGTTCGGCGACGTGGTGCTCAAGGTCTCCTGGCGCCACATGGAGGCAGACGACGAGGCGGCCGGTCTGCGCGAATGGCGCGGGGATGGAGCGATCCGTGTGTACGCCGACGAGCGACTCTCTGCGACGACGAACGCACTGCTGCTCGAGCGCTGCACGCCCGGCACCACTTTGGCCACGCGCCCCGAAGCGGAGCAGGACGTCGTCCTCGCCGGGCTGCTGCGGCGCCTCTGGCGCCGACCCTCGGCGAACGCGACATTCCGTCCACTCCAGGACCTATGCGACTACTGGGCCGACTGCTTCGAACGGAAGCTCGAAGAGGGACGCGGCGTCGGGATCGATCCCCGCCTCGCCGAGGAGGGTGTCGCGCTGTTCCGTTCGCTGCCGGGGAGCGCCACCGAGGAACGACTCCTCTGCACGGACCTGCATGCCGAGAACGTGCTCCGGGCGGCACGTGCGCCGTGGTTGGTCATCGATCCCAAGCCGTTCGTGGGCGACCCGACGTACGACGCGCTGCAACACCAACTCAACTGCCGGGACCGGCTGGTGACCGATCCGAGAGCCCTCGTGCAGCGCATGGCGGGACTCCTCGGGCTCGACCCCGACCGCCTCTTGGTCTGGCTGTTCGCCTACTGCGTGGTGCAGTCGGTCGACTTCCCCTGGATGCTTGGGGTGGCCGAGCGGATCCGCCCTTAGCGACGCGAGCCGGCGCGGGCGCGGTTCGGGCGTGTCTGGCGTGCCGGCCGAGTCTGGGTGGCGAGGCGCGCCACGAGGATCTCGATGACCATCTCGGGATCGAGCCCGCTCACGCCGCGGCAGTCGAGGTCGGCCGTGGCGATCAGCTTGATGGCCGTGGCGATCTTCTCGCTGCCCAGGCGGCGGGACTGCTCGAGTGCCTTCTTGGCCACGAAGGGCGCCGTGCCCAGGACGGCGGCGGCATCGCGCTCGCTCATCACGTCCTCACCGTCCAGGGCGAGCATGTTGGCGAAGTGCCCGTGCAGCGTGGCCAGGATCTGCATCGCGGCGAGCCCGCCGGCTTCGAAGAGCCGGTGCAGCACCCGCAGCGCCGTGCGCGGATCGCCGCGATCGATGGCGTCGGTCAGCGCGTAGCGCGGCAGGTTGCCCGCCTCGCCGAGGTAAGGCTCGAGGTCGTCGGCCGTGACGCTCGCTCCCTCGCCGTAGGCGGCGCTCAACGCGGAGAGCATCCCCTCGACCCGGCCGAGGTCCTCGCCGACGTGGTCGGCCAGGAGGTCCGAAGCGCCGCGGTCGAGGTGGACCGGGGCGGCTCGCAGGTGCTCGCTCAACCAGGCCTTGCGCTCACCCGCCTTGCCCGTGGTGACGTCGATCACCTCGCCGTGCGCCGCGATCGCCTTGATCAGGGGCGCCGGGATCGTCCCGCCACCGGCGACGAGCACCAACACGGCGGTCGGGAGCGGATCCTGCACGACTTCGACCAGCCGGGGCACGTCGGCCGTCAACAGGCGCCCGGCGTCGCGGACGACGACCACGCGCAGGTCGATCAGGAAGGGTGGGGTCAGGCAGGCGTCGACGATGGCGCCGACGTCGAGCTCGTCCCCCGGCGCGCCGCCGATCTCCTCGACGACCAGCGTGTGGTCCCGGTCGCCGACGACCTGGGCCAACAACGTGCGGACCTCCTGGGCGACGAGGGACGCGTCGTCCCCGCGCACGAGGTACGCCGGCGCGTGCTCGCTCACTGCGCCTCGCTCACGGCGGCCAGGGCGTCACGGGCTCGGCCGGTGCCCAGCACGTCGTGCACGCGGACGATGCGGCAGCCCCAGGAGATCCCGAGGGCCGCCGCGCCGATGGAAGCGGCACCCCGCTCGGTGATCTCCAGATCGAGGACCTTGCCCAAGAACGTCTTGTTGGATGCGGAGAGGAGCAGGGGGTAGCCGAGGCCGGCGAGGTGTTGCGAGGCCCGCAGTAAGGCGAGCGACTGCTCGGCGGTCTTGCCGAGGTCGAGCCCGGCGTCGAGCACGATCCGCTCGGCGGGGACGCCGGCGGCCCGGGCACCGTCGGCGCGTGCGGTGAGGAACGACGCCACGTCGGCGACGACGTCGTCGTAGTGCGGGTCGGGATCGGCGACCCGGGGGGCGAGGCGAATGTGCGTGATGACGACGGCCGCGCCGTGCTCGGCCGCGGCGGGCGCGTAGTCGGGGTCGGCCAGGCCGCTGATGTCGTTGCCCATGACCGCGCCCTCGGCGTAACAGGCGCGGGCCACCGAGGCGCGCCACGTGTCGATGGAGACGGGCGTGTCGAAGCGCGCCACGAGGCCGGCGACGACCGAGACGACGCGCTCGAGCTCCTCGGCCTCGGTGACCTCGGGTCCGGGGCCCGCTTTGACGCCGCCGATATCGAGGATGTCGGCGCCGTCGTCGACCAGCTGCTCGGCCCGCGCCCAGAGCTTGTCGAGCTCGTAGGTGGCGCCCTTGTCGTAGAAGGAGTCGGGCGTGCGGTTGAGGATGCCCATCACGAGCGCGCGGTGGGTGAGGTCGTAGCGGCGGCCGCCGAGATCGAGCGTCGAGGCGCCGGGGGTGAAGGGGGTGCGGGAGTGGAGGGGGTCGCTGGTGTCGGCGGGGGCGGCCGCGGTGCCCGCGGCCCCGGGCGTCATCAGAACAGCCGCGCCGCCAGCGCGCGCCGGTACTCGTTGGTGCGCGAGTCGTTGGCGCCCATGGCCTCGAGGAGGTCGACGAACTCCTGGCGGGCGGCGTCGTCGTCGCGTACCCGCTCGAGGAGCTCGTTGAGCTTGGCCTCGATCTCGGCGCTGTCGGTCCCCGAGAGGTCGACGCCGGCCTCGAGGAGGCGGGCCTCGGCGGCCAGGGTGCGGATGGCCTCGGTCTCGGGGACCCGCTGGAGCAGCGCGAGGGCCTCGGGGGCGTCGCCCCGGTCGATGAGCAGGCGGGCCAAGGCCTCGATGGCGCCGGTGTGGTCGGGCTCGAGGTCGAGGGCGTTGCGCAGCGACGTCTCGTCGCCCGCCGCCACGAGGTTGTCCGCCTCGCTCGGCGCCGGCGCCAGCCCCTGGACGAACGCCTGCACCTGCGCCTCGGGGACCGCGCCGATGAACTGGTCCACCACCTGGCCGTTGCTGATCGCGAAGACGGCCGGGATCGACTGGACGGCGAACGACTGGGCGATCGCGCGGGTTGTCGTCGACGTTCACCTTGGCGAGGGCGACGGCGCCGTTGGTGTCGGCGACCGCCTTCTCGAGCATCGGGCCCAGCGTCTTGCACGGCCCGCACCAGGGCGCCCACAGGTCGACCACGACCGGGACCGTCGTGCTCCGGCCCAGCACCTCGTCTTGGAATGTCTCGTCGGTGACGTCCATCGAGCAACGACGCTAATGGTTGTCGCGGGTCGGGAACGACGGTTCGGGCCCCCGTGCGCGTGGCTCCCCGAGCGCACCGATTAGCGTCGGGACCCGTGTCAGGGGCACCCGAAGGCATCAACGAGCAGCAGGTCACCGAGTGGATGGCGGCGCAGCTGGGCGATTTGCGCCCGCCGCTGACGTTCACCCTCGTCGCCGGCGGGCGGTCGAACCTCACCTACCGGGTGCAGGACGCCGAGGGCCGGTCCTGGGCCCTGCGCCGGCCGCCGCTGCACCACGTGCTGCCGACGGCGCACGACATGACCCGCGAGTACCGGCTCATCGACTCGCTGGGGCCAGCGGGCATCCCGGTCCCGGTGGCGCTCGGGCTCTGCACCGACGAGTCGGTCAACGAGCGGCCCTTCTACGTGATGGAGTTCGTCGAGGGCCACATCTTGCGGAGCGCGCCGCAGGCCGAGGAGGCGTTCGACGTGGCGACGCGGGGGACGATCGGCGATCACATGGCCGACACGCTGGCCGCGCTCCACGACGTCGACCCCGACGCGGTCGGGCTGGGCGACCTGGCGCGGCACGAGGGCTACATCGAGCGCCAGCTCAAGCGCTGGCGCGGGCAGTACGAGCAGATGCAGGTCGAGGGCGTCGACCACGGCGGCCTGGTCGAGCGGGTGAGCGACGAATTGGCCCGGCGGATCCCCAAGCAGCAGCGCACCTCGGTCGTCCACGGCGACTACCGCATGGACAACGTCGTGCTCGCCGACGACGGGCGTGTGCGGGCGATCCTGGACTGGGAGATCTGCACGCTCGGCGACCCGCTGGCCGACCTCGGACTGCTGATGGTCTATTGGGCCGACCCGACGGACGAGATGGCCGTGCTCGGGCTTTCGCCGACGACGGCGCCCGGGTTCTCGACGCGGGCCCAGGTGCTGGCGCGCTACGGCGCGGTCTCGGACCTCGACATCTCGGAGGTCGGTTACTACGTCGCCTTCGGCTACTGGAAGCTCGCCTGCATCCTCCAGGGCGTCTACGCCCGCTACGTGGCGGGCGCCGGCGCCGGCGACCAGGGCAGCGTCGACTCGTTCCCCGCGCAGGTCGGGCGCCTGTTCGAGATGGCGGAGCAGTCGCTGGAGACGGTGCCATGAGCCCCGAGGGCCCGGGAGGGCTGACCTCGATCTTCGAGGTGCACAGGGAGCCGGTCCTGCACGACCCGGTGCTCGTGGTCTCGCTCGAGGGCTGGGTGGACGCCGGACTCGGCGCCACCACCGCGATCGCCTCGCTGCTGGGGAGCGGCACGACCGAGACGATCGTCACCTTCAACGGCGAGCACTTCTTGGACCAGCGGGCGCGCCGCCCGGTGGCCCGCATCGTGAACGGCGTGACGACCGAGCTGACGTGGCCGCGCACCGTCGTGCGCCAGGGCACCGACGCCGACGGGCGCGACATGTTGTTCCTCGTCGGCCCAGAGCCGGACTTCCACTGGCGCGCCTTCACGGACGCCGTCGTGGGGCTGGCCCGCTCGTGGCGCGTGCGCATGGTGGTCGGCCTGGGTGCGTTCCCCGCCCCGGCCCCGCACACCCGGCCGGTGCGGTTGGCCGCCACGGCACCGGTGGGCTCGTCGAACCTGATTGAGCAGGTCGGGATCGTGCAGGGCGAGCTCGAGGTACCGGCGGGCGTGTTGTCCGCGCTGGAGCTCGGCTTCGGCCAGATCGGCACGCCCACGGTCAGCCTGTGGGCGCGCGTCCCGCACTACGTGGCGGCGATGCCGTTCCCCGACGCCGAGCGCGGCGCTGCTCGACGGGCTGGCGGGCGTGGCCGGCCTGAAGATCGACTCCTCCGCCTTGCGGCGGGCGGCCGACAGCTCGCGCCGCCAGGTGGACCAGCTGATCTCGGACAACGAGGAGCACCAGGCCATGGTGCGCAAGCTCGAGGAGAGCATCGACGCCTCCGAGGGCAACGCGATGGGCGTCGACGAGGTGCCGACGGGTGACGAGATCGCCGCCGAGCTCGAGCGGTACCTGCGGGGCGAGGACCAGCAGTGAGGGCGGTGCCGGGGGCTGGGCTGGGGCTGGGGCTGGGGCTGGGGCTGGGGCTGGGGCGGGGCTGGGGCGGCTGGGGCTGGGGCTGGGGCGAGGGTGTCGACGGTGGCGAGGAGGTCACGGAGATGAGGAAGGCCATGAAGATCGACGGTGGCATCGGCTTCGGCGATGCGAGCACGGTGGCGAAGCAGGCGGCCAAGGCCGAGGCGGACGGGTACGACGGCGTGTGGTCGGCCGAGACGAGCCACGACCCGTTCCTGCCCATCGCCATCGGCGCAGGCGCCACGTCGAAGCTCGAGTTCGGCACGGGCATCACGGTGGCCTTCGCCCGTAACCCGATGACGCTGGCCGTGCTGGCCAACGACGTGCAGCTGCTGACCGAGGGGCGGTTCATGCTGGGCATGGGCAGCCAGATCAAGCCGCACATCACAAAGCGCTTCTCGATGCCGTGGTCGCACCCGGCGCCGCGCATGCGCGAGCTGATCCTCGCCATCCGGGCCATCTGGAAGACGTGGGAGACGGGCGACAAGCTCGAGTTCCGCGGCGAGTTCTACACGCACACCTTGATGACGCCGTTCTTCAACCCGGGCCCCAACCCGCACGGCAACCCGAAGATCCTGCTGGCCGGCGTGGGCGAGCACATGACCGAGGTGGCGGGCGAGGTCGCCGACGGCTTCTTGGTCCACGGCTTCACGACGGAGCGCTACCTGCGAGAGAAGAGCCTGGCTGCGCTGGAGCGGGGCGCGGTCAAGAACGACAAGAAGGTCAGCGACCTGATCATCTCGTACCCGGGCTTCGTGGTGACGGGGACGAACGACCAGGAGATGGAGGCGGCCCGCGACGCTGTGCGCCAGCAGATCGCCTTCTACGGCTCGACACCCGCCTACCGCCCGGTGCTCGAGCTGTCCGGCTGGGGCGATCTGCAGCCCGAGCTCAACACGCTCTCCAAGCGCGGCGAGTGGGTGAAGATGGGCGAGATGATCGACGACGACGTGCTCAACGCCTTCGCCGTGGTCGCCCTGCCCGAGCAGGTGGCGGCGGAGGTGAAGCGGCGCTTCGGCGACATCGTCGACCGCTTCAGCTTCTACTCGCCCTACAAGATGGACCCGGACGTGTTTGCGGAGATGCTGGCGAGCTTCAAGACCGAGGCCTGAGGTACTCGGCCGCTCGTTTTCGAGCCGCCTGGGGTTCGCTGCCGCTATTGGGCCGCTCTCCTGGTTGGCGGTGCTTTCCAGGAGTCCTGACTCCTGAAAGC
This sequence comes from uncultured Acidimicrobiaceae bacterium, assembly GCA_963783995.1. Taxonomy (GTDB): domain Bacteria; phylum Actinomycetota; class Acidimicrobiia; order Acidimicrobiales; family RAAP-2; genus Bog-473. The sequence continues at coordinate 561,422 of CAWAPU010000006.1, read as the reverse complement.
GCGTTTCCAGGAGTCCTGGGTACTGGAAACTCCGCCCAGCCGGGAGGTTGCTCCATATACGAAGGTGCTGGCGCGCGGCGGGCCTTTGCGTGGCGTCCGTCACACGACGACGTTGACCAGGCGCGGCGGCCGCATGACGACCCACAGCGGTACGTTCTGCCCTCGGAACGAGCACCTTTGGCGCAACCGCGGGGGCCACATCACATGAGCGACCTACCACCGGCGGGGTGGTACCCAGATCCAACCGGCGGCGGCGATCATCTTCGCTACTGGGACGGCTCGCATTGGACCGAGTACATCCACGACGTCCGGACACGACTCCGGCACGACACACCCGAAGGGTGGCAGCCGGGGCCCGACGGGAACTGGCAGCCTCCCGACGACAGCAAGACGTACGGGGTACCCAAGCGGGACGTCCTTGACCCCGGCGCCTGGGACCCCGGCGTGCCCGTCGGATGGGGGAATTCCGTCCCGGACCCGACTCCGCAATCGGGGCGTGCCTGGGACCTGTACTGGACGGACCTCAAATGGAGTGCCCGCGCGCTTATTGCGAGCCCGTGGCTCGTCGTGATTCCGCTCGTCCTCGCCGCAGGCTTCGAGCTCGGAATCCGACGGGTCCATCCGGTCGCGTTGTGGACCCTTGTGCTGATCGTGTTCGAGGTGTTCCTCGTCGGGTTCACCGGTACCGAACGCGTGTGGTTCCTGCGCAGACTGCGCAACGCCCGCATGTGGCCACGCGAGGTTTGGACGCTGTCGTGGCATTTCTTCGGGCGCTTTTTGCTCCTGGGGATCTTCGTCGGCCTGCTCGCAGCGATCGCGTTCGTCCCGGTCGCAATCGCCACCTTCCCCCATACGTCACAGGCCTCGACCAGCACATCGGTACCCGCCGGGTTCACCATTGCGATTCTGGCCGTCACCCTGGTCGTGGACATCGTGCTGACGTTCGTCGTCCCTGCCCTCGCCTTGACCTCGCCGTCGGTGGATTCCTCGTTTCGGATCGGCTGGAGGATGATCACGCGCCTCTGGCCGCTGAACGCCTGGTATCTGCTAGCCCCCGGACTCACGCTCTTCGCCCTGGCGGCCGCGTTGCCGCACTCGGTGATCTCAACCGGAGCCTCGGTCGCCATCGGAGTGTCCTCCACGCTGCTGGCCATATGGTTCAAGGGCGCAAATGTTGCGTTCTACGTGAGGAGCGTGCCGCCGGCCTCGATCGACGGGGCTGCGTAGAACCTGACCCTTCGCCGGGCAATCTGGAGGCGGTCGCCGTCAGACGACGACGTTGACCAGGCGCGGCGGCCGCACGACCACCCGCCGCGGCGTGCGGCCGTTCAACTCCGCGATCACCTTCTCCGAGCCGAGCGCCTTCGCTTCCGCATCGAACTCCGAGATCGACGCGTCGACCTCGACCCGGTCACGGACCTTCCCGTTGACCTGGACGACCATGGTCACGGTGTCCTGGCGCACGAGCTCGGGGTCGTAGGTCGGCCAGCTCTGGAGGTGCACGCTCGACTCACCCGGCCAGAGGTTCTCCCAGAGCTCGGCGGTGACGTGCGGCGTCATCGGCGCGAGGAGCCGCAGGAGCGCGCCCAGCGCCTCGCCCCAGACCTCGGTGTGCACCCCGACGTCCTCGCGCGCGTAGCGCTGCAGGGTGTTCAGGAGCTCCATGCAGTGCGCCACGGCAGTGTTGTAAGACCAACGCGGCAGCTCCCGGCTGACGTCGGCGACCGTGCGGTGCACCGCCCGACGGATCTCGGCGTCGTCGTCGGTGAGCGCGTCGGGGCCCTCGCGGGCCGGCACGACCTCGGTGCAGGCGCGCCAGAGCCGGTCGAGGTACCGCCCGCAGCCGTCGATGACCTGCTCGGTCTGCTCGGACCAGTCCATGTCGTCGAACGGAGGCCCGACAAAGAGGTGGAACAGGCGCAGCCCGTCGGCCCCGACCGTGTCGTAGTAGCGCTCGGGCGCGATCAGGTTCCCCTTGGACTTGGACATCTTCGTGCCGTCCATGCGGATCATGCCCTGGGCGAGGTAGCGCTTGAACGGCTCGCGCTCGATCCCCGGAGCCAGGCCGACGTCGATCAGCGCGCGCGTGTAGAAGCGGGCGTAGAGCAGGTGCAAGATGGCGTGCTCGATGCCCCCGATGTACTGGTCGACCGGCATCCATTGCTGCGCCGCGATCGAGGCGAAGGGCTGCTCCGTGTTCCACGGGTCGCAGAAGCGGAGGAAGTACCACGACGAGTCGACGAAGGTGTCCATGGTGTCGGTCTCGCGGGTGGCCGGCCCCCCGTCGATCGGGCACGTGGTCAGCAAGAACTGCTCGTTGAGCGCGAGCGGCGACTGCCCGGTGGGGAGGAACTCGACGTCGTCGGGCGCGAGAACAGGCAGCTGGTCCTCGGGCACCGGCACGACGCCGTGCTCGTCGCAGTAGACGGCGGGGATCGGACAGCCCCAGAACCGCTGCCGGGACACGAGCCAGTCGCGCAGGCGGTAGTTCACCTTGCGCTCGCCGACGCCCTGCTCCTCGAGCCAGTCGATGGCGCGCGCCTTGGCGGTCGTGATGTCGAGCCCGTCGAGGAAGCCGCTGTTGATCTTGACGCCGTCCCCCGTGTACGCCTCGCCGCCCTGGTCGTCCCACCCCTCCGGTGGCTGGACCGTGCGCACGATCGGCAACTCGTGCACGGTGGCGAAGGCCCAGTCGCGCTCGTCCTCGGCGGGCACCGCCATGATCGCGCCCGTGCCATAGCCCATGAGGACGTAATCGGCCACATAGAGCGGTACCGGCTGGCCGTTGAACGGGTTGATGACGTGCGTACCCGTGAAGGCGCCCCGCTTGTCGAGCGAGGCGGGGTCGGCGAACTCGCTCATACGCTCGATGTCGGTCTCATGACTCGCCCGCTGCCTGAGCTCGTCGACCGCCTGGCGGTGGGTGTCCGTCGTCAGGGCGTCGAGTAGCGGATGCTCGGGCGCGATCACCGCGTAGGTCATGCCGAAGCTCGTGTCGGGGCGCGTCGTGAAGACGCGGAGCTTCAGGTCCTCCCGGCCCTGCACCACGAGGTCGAACTCGGCGCCCTCGGAGCGGCCGATCCAGTTGCGCTGCATGACCTTGACCCGCTCGGGCCAGTCGAGGGCGTCGAGCCCGTCGAGCAGCTCGTCCGCGTAGGCCGTGATCCGGAAGAACCATTGCTCCAGCTCACGCCGCTCGACCAGGTGGCCGGAGCGCTCGCACGTGCCGTCCGCGAGGACCTGCTCGTTGGCGAGGACCGTCTGGCAGCCAGGGCACCAGTTGACCGGAGCCTTTTGCCGGTAGGCCAAGCCGGCCTCCCAGAGCTTGAGGAAGATCAGCTGGTTCCATTTGATGTACTCGGGTTGATGGCTCCAGATCTCGCGTCGCCAGTCGTAGACGGCGCCGAGACGGATGAGCGACGACTTGAGCTCGGCCATCCGCGCCTCGGTGAAGACGCGCGGGTGGGTCCCGGTCTTGATGGCGGCGTTCTCCGCCGGCAGGCCGAAGGAGTCGAAGCCGAAGGGCGAAAGCACGCCCTTGCCCTGCATGGTCTGGTAGCGAACGGCCAGGTCACCGAAGGTGTAGTTGCGCACGTGGCCCTGGTGGGCAGGCCCTGACGGATAGGGGTACATGCACAGCGCGTAGTACTTCTCCCGGGGGTCGTCGTTGTCGATCTGGTAAGTCCCCTCCTCCTCCCAGAGGCGTTGCCACTTCTTCTCGACCGCCTCGACGTCGTACGCGCGTGCCATGTCACCAGGGTACGCGAGGCTCCGGGCACGTCTGGCCAGGCCAACGGCCCTCTTCCGAGCACCGCCCGCGGTCGGCGACAGAGAAGAACGGGCGCCCGCCGGACAGGAGCGCACGCGCCCGACTGCTAGCGTGATCGTCCGCCACTGGGGGCGTAGCTCAGCTGGTAGAGCGCCTGACTGGCAGTCAGGAGGTTCGTGGGTTCAAGTCCCATCGCCTCCACCAAGTGACCCACGCGAAGACCCTCTGGCCCCCCGAGAGACGGGGGCTGGAGGGTTTTTTCGTTACAGGGATCCTCTAAAACCCCGCCGCGGCGATGATCGCCCCGTTGAGCTTGGTGCCGCTCATGTCGCCGTCAGCGGGGGCATCGCCATAACTCGGCACGGCGCCTCGGGCGGTCGAGATCCAGTACCCCTGCGACGAGTCGCCGAAGATCGCCTCGGCCGGGTCGAGAGCCTCAGGAACTCGGCGGATGCATCGAGCGTGCCACCACCGTTCGTCTTTGGTCGACCGTCTACCTTGGTGAGCGGCCCACCACCTCTCAAGGCGACGTCCATGACCCCTGGAGCCGCGTCACATGACGCCTCGTTGACGCGAGCAGAGATCGACGCGGAGGGAGAGCTTCTCCGCCGACCTCGGGCCATTGACTATGCCCTGATTCTCCTGGCCGTTCTCATCCTCTTCGAAGCGCTCGGGGAGGTCTTCCACTTGGGCGGCCCAGCGTGGATCTATCAGGCATGGATCCATGACTTCGTCACGCTCTGCGCCGCGGTATTGGTGATCCTGCGTGCCATCTACGAGCCGAGGACTCGAAGTGCCTGGCTGGCCTTCGGTGCGGCAATGCTGCTGTGGAGCTGCGGCAGTATCGGCTGGAGCATTGCGTATGAGGGCAAGGCCGTCGTCCCGTTTCCCTCGTTCGCCGACGTCTTTTGGTTGCTGTGGTACCCACTCATGGCGCTCGGCATCGGACTCCTCATAAGGATCCGGATCAAGCGGTTCGAGCTCCATCGGTGGATGGATGGCGTCGCCGTCGTCCTCCTCGTGCTGGCCGCCGGCTTCGCCATCGTCATCCAGCCGGTCGCACGTGAGGCCCTGCAGAGCACTGCCGCCACCGTGGTCGATTTCAGCTATCCCGTGCTCGACCTCCTGCTGATCGGCGCGATCCTCGGGGTCTACGGACTGCTCGGATGGCGGCCGGATGCGATGTGGATCTTCCTGGGTCTGGGGATCCTGGCCTCGACCGTTGCGGATGCAACGTTTGCCGTCCAGGAGGCCCACGGCTTGCCGCAAACCCAACCGTACGACTTCGTCTGGACGCTCGGAGCCGTGCTCATCGCCTGTGCCGCCTGGGTCACGTCGCCCGCCGCGCACGACGTCCATACCGAGGTCACAGGGCTCAGGGCGATCGCCCTCGTCCTCGTCGCCCAGGCCATTGCGGGCGGGATCCAGGTCTACGCAATCTTCGGCGAACTGGCCAAGAGCGAACGGGTCATCACCCTGGCCGTGCTGGCCATCACCTCCGTGCAGATCGTGCTGGCCCGACCCCGACCCTCCGGTCCCGCAAAGACGACGGAGCCCGAATCCGACAAAGAGCGCAGCGAATCGACCGCCTGACGCGTTTACGGCCGCGCCATCTGCGCTGCCATCGGCGCAGGCGGCAACGGCAACTTGGCCATCGCCATGCGCAGCTCCTTCAGTGCGGCGTCGAAGATCCCCGAGAAGCTCGGGAAAGGCTGGATGGTGTCGTAGAGCACCTCCACCGGGACACGGGCGCGCACGGCGAGGGTGGCTTGCTGGAGCCACTCGCCGGCCTCCGGGCCCAATGCGAACGCTCCGGTCAGCCTCTCGCCGTCCGAGACCAGCGTGAGAAAGCCCTTCGAGTCGGCGTAGGAGTGCGAGTACGTCGCCATCTTCGGCGTGTCGGAGAGCGCGGCGGTGGCGCTGTAGGTCCCTTCCGCCACGCCGACCGCCGCGGCCTGGGGGTCCGTGTAGACGGCGCGGGGCACCGCCTCGTAGTTCGCCTTCTGCGGCTCTCCGGCGATGTTGGACGCCACCACGTCGCCTTCGTACTCGCCGACGTGCGTGAGGGGCCAGATCCCGTTGACGTCGCCGATGGCCCACAGCCGCTCGCCGGCGCGCAGGTACTCGTCGACCTTGACCCCGTGGGGATCGGGTGTGATCCCGACGGTTTCGAGACCGATCCCCTCGACGCGCGGACGGCGGCCCGTGGACACGAGCAGCCGATCGCCACGCAGGGCATCACCCTTGCTGAGTTCGACGACGAAGTCGTCCCCCTCCTTGCGCACAGCGGTGACTTCGGTCCCGAGGACGAGTTCGAGGCCGTCCCGCTTCAACTCCTCCCCGAGTGCCTCGCCCAGCGCGGCGGCCTCGTGGGGGATGAGGTGATCGGCGCCCTCGATGATCACCGCCTGACCCCCGAGTCGCTGCACCACCTGCGCCAGCTCGACACCGGCCGGGCCACCGCCGAGCACGAGGAGGCGGTGCGGCACCTCCTTCATGCTCGTGGCCTCGCGGGTGCCCCACACGCCTTCGGTGTCACTGAGCCCCGGGATGGGCGGCACGAACGGAGCCGCACCCGTGGCGATCACGACGTGCTCCGCGGTGTGCTGCACTCCGTCGACCTCGACGACGCCGGTGCCGGCGAGCCGGCCGTTGCCGCGGATCAACGCGATGCCCCGATCGGCCAACCACTTCTCCTGCCCCTTGTCCGAGTAGTCCGACACCATGTAGTCGCGCCATTTCAACGCAGCCTGCACGTCGACCTTTGCGCTCGAGCCGACGTCGCGAGCCCCATGGACGGCCTCGCCCGGGCGCAGCAGCGTCTTCGAGGGGATGCAGGCGTAGTACGAGCACTCACCACCAACCAGCTCTCGCTCGACCACGGCGACCTTGAGGCCGCGCGCCGCCAGTGCCGCCGCGCAGTGCTCTCCCGGCGCGCCTCCGCCGAAGACAATTGCGTCATAGTCGCTCATATCGGGATCTCCTCTTCGTTGCTACGGTACAAATACCAAAAGTGCCGCGGTGCCGGCGTCATGCCGGCGCTTCGACGTCGTCGTAGATCCTCACCGCGGAGAGGAGCCCGGCCGGGTCCCGCTCGAACACCGCGATGCCGGCCTGCGGGGGCACGGCGTGGCTGCCCCAGTGCACGAAGTTGTACTCGAACGCGCAGCGCGTCTCGTCGTCGGTGATGCACGTGCACTCGAGCTCGATCCCGCCCCCGAAGCCGAACAGCTCGGAAAAGAACGACCGCACGGCCGGGAGGCCTTGGTGGCACGCGTGGGGCCCGATGGCCTCGCGGACATAGCCGTCGTCCCCGAACGTCGCCACGACGGCCTCGATCTCACCCGCGGCCAGGGCGTCCAGATGACGGCCGACCACGTCCGGCGGCTTGTCGTCGACCGCCGGCAGGATCGGCGGCCGCACGTGGCGGCGGCCGTCCACAGGGAATTGGCTGCAATACGTCCTGAACAACACGGAGTCGTCGTCGGGTGATTCGGCCACCACCGCGATCGGCCAGGCCGTCTCTTCCCCCTTGTCGTCCAGATGGGCCAGCAACTCGACGACGGCGCGCCGGCCCATGCTCGTCGACGCGACGATCTCCGTGGTCGCGTGGAGCTTGGTGAACCGCGCCCGGTTGTCCCGGACGAACCGTCGCAGCTGCCGGCGGTCCTTGATCGTGCCGGCCCGGGGGTCCTCGAGAACGATCTCCCCCGGCCAGATCGACTCGAGCGTCTTGGACTCGCCCTCTTCGATGGCGTGCAGGTATTGCGTCACCGGGTCGGCGCGGCCTTCGCTGCGGGAGTCACGGCGCGCCAGTTCCGTGGCGGCGGCGAAGTCGGGGAACCAGGGCATCGAGGGTTAGAGCCGGGAGACGAGCTCGGCGACGATCTCGGCCGACGTCTGAGGCTGGTTGATGATCCCCACGCTCTGTCCGGCCCACAACGACATCGCTTCGACTTCCCCCGTCGTGTCGACCATCGGTGCGGCCGTCGAGTAGCGCTCGATGGCGTCACCGGTGGCGAAGTGGCCGATCACCTCGCCCGCGCCCGGTCGGCTCGCCAGCGCCGGACGGCCGGCGGCCTCCCACTTCTCGGCGGTCGAGTTCTTCAGCACCCGGTGCGGCGCGTCCGGCCATCCGACCTCGAAGAGGTTTGGATACAACTGCGCGTCGGTCTCCGCCGCCTCCTCGAGCAGGCGGCGGTACTCCTCGTGGACCGGCATCTCCTCGGCCAGCAGGAAGCGGGTGCCCAACCAGGCCGCCTGCGCGCCGAGTGCGAGCACGGCGACGACGCCGCGGGCGTCACCGATCCCACCGGCCGCGATCACGGGCACCGGCGCCACGGCGTCCACGACGGCCGGCACCAACGGCAGCGTCGCGATGCGGCTCCACACGTGGCCGCCGGCCTCCCACCCCTGCGCCACGATGACATCGGCGCCGCCGGCGACGGCGCGCCGTGCCTCCTCCGCGCTCCCGACCGTGTGCATCGCCACGCCGCCGGCCTCGTGGACCTGCGCGACGTAGTCGGTCGGATCTCCCCACATGAACGAGAAGATCCGCATCCCTGCCTCGAGGGACTGCTCGACCCGCGTGTGGTGATCCGAGGTGAGGATGAAGTTCCCGCCGAAGGGCCGATCGGTGAGGGCCACCGTCTCACGGACCGGGTCGCCCGCCGGGGTGGACCACGTCAAGGCCAGCATCCCGAGCGCACCCGCGTTCGACACTGCGGCCGCCAGCTCCGGCACCGCCGACATCGGCGCCTGCACGATCGGCTGCTCGATACCGAGCGTCTGGCACACCGGCGTTCGCACCCCTACCACCTGCCCTTCGACCAAAACCAAAGCGAAAACGAAATCGTCGACCTTGCTACGACTGGTACGACGTCGGCACCGACCCCTTCTTCCGGTCCCACCCGTGGAACGACGAGTAGTCGCCCTTGTCCCACGCCTCGCGCAGGCCGGGCTTGCTCAGGTCCCAGTCGGGACGGATCTCGGCCGAGGCGGCCCGCAGATCGAGCCACAGCTCGTCGAACGACGGGCGCCCCCAGAACCAGTACCCGTTGTAGAGCGAGTGAACGATCAGCCCCGGCTTGAGCACGAAGGTGTGCGGGATCATCGGGTTGTGCTCGGGGTCGGTGTACTCCGCGATGTCGAGGTCGCGCTGAACGGTCCGGTCGGGGTCGGAGAGGAAGGGCCATTGGGCGCCGACCGAGAGGCGGAACTCCTGGATCGTGTGATGATCGTCGGTGGCGATCGTGGCGATCTGCGTGTACGACACCGCGATCTTCGGCTGATTGGCCGCCAGCTCGAGGTGCTGCTGGTGCTCCTTGGGGCAGTAGCTGCCCCGGGCGAGGGTCAAGATCAGCGGATCGCTCCCTTGGATCTCGCTCAGCTTGCGGACCGTGTTCGTGTGGTCCGGCAACTCGTAGTCCGGGAACACGCCCCCCGGCTTGATGTCAGAACGCATCGGATGATGGCCTTTCTCTTGGCTCGACGCCGGCGGCTCGTACGGATCCCGTCTGGGACGGACGAGCTCGCGTCGGTCGGCGAGATGTCGCGGTGCTGAACCCTCTTGGCCGTTCTACTCGGACTGCGGGCTGGCCAGGTCGGACGGCCAGTGGGCGGGCACCCAGTCGCCACTCGTGTCCGTCGTCTGCCCGACCTCGATGATGTGACCGTCGGGATCCCGGATGTAGCAGCGGATCTCGTACTGGTGCTGCTTCGGCGGCGTCAGGAAGTCCGCCCCCCGGGCGCTCCATTCGTCGTAGAGGGCGTGGACGTCCGCCACGCGGAGGTTCAAGAAGCTGCTGACCCGGTCGGGATCCTGCGGGGTCTCCAGCGTGACCGTCGGTTTGTCGTCGGTCGGCCCGCCGCCGACGTTGATGATGATCCAGCTGTTCGCCAGTTGGACGTAGGTCAGGCCGCCGGGGCCCTCGAAGGCCACCCGGCCGCCCAGCACCTCGGTGTAGAAGCGCTTGGAGCGCTCGACGTCGCTCGACACGATGAAGTGCGCGAGGACGATCCTCTCGGGGGGCGGTGGGAGCTCGGCCATGTGACACCTCCACTGATCGGGACTCTCGGCGCACCGACGAAGGTGTGCCGGTGCTGCGGTGACGACGGGTGCATCGAGCGATCGACAACGAACGCAGAGACCTTGCGGACCTGTGCATCGCGGCGCAGGCCCTGGTAAACGTAAGGCCCGCGACCCTGACTGTCTACCCTTATTTCCAGATATCCACTGGGGTCACTCGCAGGAGGTTGCCCGCATGACCACGGCGATCATCGGCACCGGAGGACTCGGCTCGGTCATTGCCCGTCTCCTCGCCAGCGGCGGCGAGAGCCTGCGCCTCGCGAGCGCCGACGCCGCCTCGGCGCATGCGCTGGCGGCGAAGATCGGCCCCGCCGCCGTCGTCGCCGCCGACAACTACGACGCGCTGAAGGGCGCCGATGCCGTCGTCCTCGCCCTCCGGTTCTCGGTGCTCCAGAGCGTCATCGACGAGATCGCCGATGCGCTCACCGAGACGGTCGTCGTCGTGCCGAGCAACCCGGTCGGCCTCGACGCCAAGGGAAACGTCGAGCGCCTGCTGCCCGCGGGCCAGGCCTCCGGCACCGTCATCGCCGCGTGGTTGCCGGCGGGGGCGCACTTCGCGATGGCCTTCGGCACGATGTCGGGCACGCTCCTCGAGCCGTCGAGCAACCGGTCTCCGGAGCGAGCGGTCCTCTTCTACGTCACCGACGAGGACCGTGCCGCCGACGGCGTCGAGCGACTGATCCGGACCGCCGGCTTCGAGCCGGTGAAGGCGGGTGGCGTGGAAGTGTCGAGCCGGCTGGAGGTCAACGGCGACCTGCACGACCTCGTCGTCGGCCCCGCCGAGGCGCGGGCGGCGATCGCCCGGCCCCAGACCCAACCCGCCAAGAGTTAGACGGCCGAGCTCGAGCCCGACCCCGAGCCCTACTCGAGCTCCTTCCAGCGCTCGCGGCCGAACAGCCGCCCCCAGCGCGCCGTCAGCGACGGCCCCTCGTCGTGCGCGGTGTCGGGGTGCAGGACCAGCGGGCCGGACGGTGCGGGCAGCGACGCGACCTCGTCGTCGGCGATGGTCGTGTGGACGACGGTCGTCGTGATGTCGGTGACCTGGTCACGGTCGACGAAGCGCACGTCGTGGTGATGCGTCTTGACGACCAGGCCGTCGAAGACGTCGAGCTCGGGTATCTGGAGCACGTGCTCGACGGTCCCGATCTCCGTGCCCGAGGCCGTCACCACCACGGCGCCCGGCTGCAGCGCCATGTACGAGATGGGTTCGCCGTCGGCCATGTCCATCAGCACCTCCTCGAGAAGGCCAAACGGTAGCCCGCTAACTTGGCGCGCCATGCCCGCTGATGACCTGGCCGCCGAGCTCCTCGCCACCGTTCTCGACGCCGACCCGCTCGCCGGGTCGCTCTACGGCTTCCCCGGCTTCGACGACCGCCTGCCCGACCTGAGCGCGGAGGGGGAACACGGCGTGGGCGCCGCCCTCGAGTCGATCGCCCGGCGCGCCGAGGAGCACCCCGAGGGCGGCCTCGGTGAGACCGAGCACCAGACGCTCGACTTCGTGCGGGTGCTGGCGCGGGGCATGGCCGACGCGGCGCAGGTCCCCCTGACCGAGTTCACGATCTGCGACACCTTCGTCGCGCCGGTGCCCGGCGTCCTGACGACGCTGCCCAAGCTCCAGCTCGACACCGAGGAGCGCCGCGACGGCTACCTCACCCGGCTGGGCGCCTTGCCGGCGCTGCTGGCCACCGCGGCGGAGCGCCATAGGGAAGGGACCCGAGCCGGTCGCACGGCGGTGGCCCGGCTCGTCGAGTCGGCCGTCGTGCAGCTCGATCTGCTCATCGAAGACCCCGAGCTCGGCGGTGCAGCCCGGTCCGAGCAGGAGGACGACGGGTTCAAGCAGGCGGTGGGCGCGGCGATCGACGACCGGGTGCGGCCCGCGTTGGCGGCGTACCGCGACGTGCTCGCCTCCGACATCCTCCCCGCCGCGCGCGACGACGCCCACCCGGGCCTCTGTTACCTGCCCGGCGGCGACGCGATGTACCGGGCGATGGCGCGGCTCCACACCTCGACCACCCACTCCCCCGAGGAGCTCCACGCGGTCGGGCGCGAGATCGTGGGGCAGGTGCGCCGGGAGCTGACCGAGACGGGGGCGCGGCTGTGGGGCACGACCGACCTGGCCGAGATCTTCGACCACCTCAGCAACGACCGGGAGCTGCGCTACTCGACGCGCGACGAGATGCTCGAGCACGCCCGCCAGGTGGTGGCCGCCGCCGAGCTCGAGGCGCCGCGTTGGTTCGCCACCGTGCCCGACGAGCCCTGCACCGTCGAGCCGGTCCCCGAGTCGGAGGAGGCGGGGATGGCGGCGGCCTACTACATGCCCGGCGCGATCGACGGGTCCCGGCACGGGACGTACTACCTCAACACCTCGAAGCCCCAGGAGCGGCACCGCTACGGCGCCGAGGACATCGCGTTCCACGAGGCGGTGCCGGGCCACCACTTCCAGCTGACGATCGCCATGGAGGCGACGGACCTCGTGCCGGCGCGGCGCGTGCTGCACGACACGGCGTGCGCCGAGGGCTGGGGCCTCTACAGCGAGCGGCTCGCCGACGAGATGGGCCTCTACACCGACGACGTCGCCCGCATGGGCCTCTTCTCGGCCGACTCGTGGCGGGCCAGCCGCCTCGTGGTCGACACCGGGCTCCACGCGTTCGGTTGGACCCGCCAGCAGGCCGCCGACTGGCTCGCGGACAACACGCCGATCCCGCCCATCGAGGTCGCCTCCGAGACCGACCGCTACATCTCGTTCCCGGGCCAGGCGCTCGCCTACATGGTCGGGCGCCGCGAGATCGTGCGGCTGCGCGCCCTGGCGGCCGATCGCCTCGGCGCCGCGTTCGACCTGCGCCAATTCCACGACCTCGTCCTGCGCGTGGGCGCGCTCCCGCTCCCGGCCCTGGCGCGGACGGTCGAGCGCTGGATCGAGCGGGAGGCCTCCGCCTCCTGAGACCCTGACCGGGCACCCCGGCGGGTGGGGCTCAGAGCTCCAACGTCGAGTGCTGGTTGCGGATCGCCTCGTCCACGGTGTCGACCCAGCGCCGCGGGGTCCAGCGGCTCACCTCGGGGTGCGCCGCCAGCTCGAGCTCGAGCGGGATGAGGATCGTCGCCTGCAACTCGTCGAGCGACACGCCCCCGTCCGCGATCTCGAGCACCTCGTAGGCGAGGTACGAACGGGCGATCCGCCAGCTCCGGCCCGTGCGGCGCGGCTTGGAGGGGTGGTGCACGATGTCGGTGATCTGGTCCTGACTGCCGTGCGCGAGCAGGTTCGTCCAACTCCAGACCGGAACCGAGGTCCCCTCCTCCTCCCAGTATTCGGCGAGCGTGCCGTTCAGGAACGCTGCGCATTCCGAAGCCAACACGCCACCAGGCAGGTCGCGCTGCCGCTTCCTCATTGCCCCTCCTCCACCCGCGCCCTCTCCTCGACCCCGGCGCGGCCTCTCACAGTCATTGTGTGTTCGTGTACCCCGATCCCTCTAGATGCAAAGGTACCGATCTCGAATTTCGATCCCCCGCTTCAGGCAGCGGCCGCCCCGGCGGCGCCTCAGGCCAGGGCGGCGGTCTCCCGCCGCCCCGCCCGGGCCGCCAGCACGACGCCGAAGAGGCAGACGGTGATCACGTGGACGCCGGTGCACCACAGGCAGATGGCGCCGATCCGGAAGAGCTCCACGTAGACCAGGTAGAGCACCGTCGCGGCGCCCAACCCCGCCCCGACGACCCGCGCCTGGTCGAGCCGGCCCCAACCGGCCCGCCACGCCCAGGGCGTGGTCAGGCCGGTCATCACGAGCGACCAGGCCAGGCCCCAGACCGCCACCGGGACCCCGAGCGCCACGGACCACGAGCTCGTCGTGACGAGCGTGCAGTTCACGACGCCGCTGTCGGGGCAGGCGAGCGCGGCGGGGTCCGTGTAGTGCGTGACCGTCAGGTACGAGGCGATCCCGACCGCCGCCAGCGACAGGGCGAACGACGTCACCTGCGCCCACATGGGCGCGGCGTCCGTCCGCCTTGCGAGCGCCCGCACGTCAGGACCCCAGCGACTTCTCGATGGCGGCGATGGCCGGCGAGCTGGCCACGCTGGTGGGCTGCTGCCCGGTCACCTGGGAGATCGCCGCGGTGATCACGTTGGCGGTGCCGTCGATCGCCTGGGCCACCGCGCTGTTCGGGTTGGCCAGCTGCTGGGCGATCTGGGACTGGCTGAGGCCGGCCAGGACCTGGGGTGAGTAGCTCGCCCCGACCACGACGTACTTGTTTCCGATGTCGAGGAACGGGATGCTCCCCTGGGTGTCGAAGCGGGCCAGCTCGTTCGACTGCGCCGCCGTCGGCTGCTGCAACGTCGGGTACGTGCCGTTCACCGCCTGGTTCGTCGCCTCCTCGACCGGCTGGAAGTCGACGTATTGGCTCGCGTAGTGCGACCCGTAGAAGGACAGGGTCTGCGTGTTGGCGTAGACGTCGCTCGACGACGAATGCGTGGCCGCCAGGTCCGTGAACGTGCCGAACCTCGACAGGGCCACCGCAATGGCCCACCGCTCCGCCGCGCAGTACGGGCAGTACTCGGCCCCGACGTACGTGATGATCGCCTTGCCGTCTGCGTCGCGCGAGGACGGAGCCGTCACCGGTGCTGGTCGGGAGGGGCACTGAAGAGGGGCGGCCCACGCTGTCGAGCGTGGTCGCCGGCACGTCGAGGGCCGCGACCACGCTTGCTGGCAGGTCATTCGTTCCGGGGTCCGCCGCGGGCGCGGTGGCGCCGTCGGTCGACAGTTGCGACGCCGCGGCCGATGGCCCCGACGACCCGGACGTGACCTTGACGATCACCATGGTCCCGACGACGGCCAGGACGAGCACGACCGGGAGCAGCGCGGAAAGGACCGGGTGCCGCAGGCGGAACCGCTTGAGCCCGTTCGGCGCGGGCTTTCGCCGCTCGAGGACGGCGCCGGCGCGGGTCGGGGGGCCTGATCGGTCGGACTTCGACTTGCTCGATGAATGAGATGAATGAGGGGTGTTCTGGCGCGCCTGTGGGCCGCGCCGATTGGTTGACTTCGACATTTTCGTTCTCCTGAAATTGGCCGAGCGCGGACGGATGTCGGCTCGGAGCTCCACGGAGGCCGCGCTGCGGCCTCCTCGTGATCGATGACGTCGTGCGGCGGCGCGTCGGTGCGCGCGGCGGATCCCCGACGTCGGGGTGACGGGTGGAGCTAGGAGAACTGCGGTGGCCGCAGCAGGCGGTCCTCGTTGCCGGCCGGCAGCGGCACGGCCTGGGACCGGTGGCGGCGCAGTCGGGCCGCGGCGATCGCCACGACGGCGAGGCCGACCACCATGCTGACGAGCGCCACCGTGGGTGCGGGAGCCGGTGGGGCGGGGCTGCCCTTGCCGCACGTGACGTCGTCACAATTCGGGAGGGCGGCCAATGGGGCCTCGGCCACCTGCACCATCTCGGTGGCTGAGCTCTGCGCGGCAGACAGCACGCCGTGCGGCATGAAGCCACCGACGATCGCGGCGGCGATGATCGCCACCAGCATGATGCGCCACCGTACGGGCATGGGAGAAAGCCTAGGGGCGCTGGTTAAACGCCAGCTAAGAATCCGGGTTCCGCCCCGTCGCAGGCGTCCGGGCGCCGGCGTGCAGCGTCCAATTAGCTGCGGTCGGCAACCAGGTCGGCGTCGCGGCGCAGCACGTGGACCGAGCGGCCGCTCTCGACCGGGACGCGCTCGAAGGCGGCCTCGACCCGCCGATGCCAGATCGTGTACCAGACGGAGAAACTCGCTACGAACAAGGCGATCGATCCGATGATCAAGCTGAGCACTGTCATAACGACCTTTCCTGTGTGACCGCCCCCTCATGGCCTGTCACACGCACTGCCTCAAGTTTCCAATGGTTCCAACACCGGAACCAGGTTCGAAAGTCCCGTTGCGGGGGATGTGTGACTTTGGTCCCAGTTATCCCCAGGTCGTCGGCACCCGGCGCACCACCCAGCCCCGATTCAGCTCCCGACCGCCGGTTCCCCGGCTTCACTCGTGACGCGTCGCGCCCAGAGCACCACCAATTGCAGGAGACCGAGATACACCGCGAGCACGATGACGAGGACCAGGAGGGTCCAGCCGGTCACGTTGCCGCCCAGCAGCACGATCAGCCCCCCGACCACCAGGCCGAGGACGCGCAGCCCCTTGATGTGCTCGTCGATCCACGACCCCGTCCTGCGGGCCCCGGACGACTTGGCCAGGCCCTGCCGCGCCCCCGAGCTGAGCGCCTCGACCTGGCGGACCAGCCAGCGCCACGCGGCAGCCGCCTTCGTGCGGATCCACACCGCGTAGCGGGCCGGACCGGCGACCCAGGCGCCGAGTGCGACCAGGAACGCGGCGAGCAGGGTCCACCGTAGGTCCTGCTTGAGGAAGCGCAGCACGGTGTCCCAGACCGCCCCGGCTACCCCTACGTCGAGGTGGTGCGATGACGCTTGACCCAGGAATGTCGTGCGCCCGAACGCCAGCACGCCCAACAACACGAGCGCGAAGATGCCGATCCCGACGGACATGCGCAGGAGCGTCTTGCGCCGTTCGACCGCGATCACGATGCCGAGGATGCCGAGCACGACGGAGATGATCGGCAGCGCCCACCCCAGCGTCACGAGGGTGTTGAAGAGCGCAGAGAATTTCGAGACCTGCGACTTCGAAACCACGGTGAGGCCGAGGCCGCTGTTGTTCTGGGCCAGGATCGGCTTGAGCGGGTTGAACAGCGTGACGCCGCGCGAGCTCAGGTTGTCGATCAGCTGGTTGAGCGACGGCGACAGGTTGAGAACGACCTGGCCCGCCTTCGTCAGGTTGTTCTGTTTGCCCGTGAGGATGTCGACAACCGTGTCGTGCGTCCGGCGGTTCAGGGCGTTGAAGAGCCGGCTGAACTGCGGGCTCTCGAAGACCTTGAGGGCCACACCGTGCACGTAGTTCTTCACCTGGTTCGTGATCGGCTGGACGATGGGCTTCGCCTTCGCCGGCAGGGCGTCGGTGATCCTGTTCTGTACGGCCTTGGTCGAGAAGAGCGCGTCCGTCGACTTGGTCGCCAGGTGGTTGACGACGACCGGGTTCGTCGCCAGCGGCGCCATCGTCGCCACGTACTGGTCCGTGTTGGTCACCGTCGTGATCGCCCACGTCGAGATCACCGAGATCGGGATCAGCAGCGAGGCCAGCACCACCAGGACCCACGCGATGATCCCCTCGCGCGGCGCGCCCGAGGTCGTCGCTTCGGGGCCGCCGACCCCTCCGGCGGGAGTGCGGCGCTCGCTTGGGAGGGGTCTGCGCCCGCGTCAGCCATGTACACACCAGATCCGCATCAGACATTGCTTAACGCATGTACGGAAGCGTTGCTCAGTGCCGAAGGCCACAAATCCACTGCTTAGTGCCAAATGGCACTGCACTGCACCTATTTTTTCGATATACCTTTGCGGCATGGACGTAGGAAATCCTGCTCGAGGCGTCCGCGTGATGACCCTGAGCGCCCTCAGTGGCGTGCTCGCGCCGTTCGTCTTCGTCGCCCTCATCGTGATGCGCAAGGTCGCCGTGCGGGTCCACGTCAAGACGCGCTTTTGGAACAAACGCCTCCAGCACGAGCGCGCTCGCTGGACGTAGCGGCCCTCGAGCCGCCCTCACGCCGAACTCCTCGGCCTACGCTCACTCGATGCTCAGGAGCCTCGCGCACTCGGCCATCTGTGTCCCCGACGTGGACGCCGCCGTGCGGTGGTACTCGGAAGTGCTCGGGCTGGTCGTGCTGTCGCCGCCGTACACCATGCAAGGGCCCCAGATCGAGCACGACATGGGCGAGCTGGTGCTGGCGCCCGTCGTCGTCACCGCGGCGATCGTCGGCTTCGGGACCGACGACCGCGTCATCGAGTTGATCGAATACCCGGCGGCCGGAATCGAATTCAACGGACCGCACGACCCAACGGTCACTCGGCCGGGGCTGACCCACATCGGGATGGTCTGCGACGACGTCGCGGCGACCCGCACGGAACTCGAAGACCGCGGCGTGGCGTTCATGACATCGGGCCTCGCGGACGTTGCCGGGCTCAAGACCACCTGGTGCCACGATCCTTGGGGCAACGTGATCATCCTCATGCAAAAGCGCGTCGAGGATCGGCCCTACTGGCGCCAGTACTCGACATAGCGCCCGCTAAAGAGACGGCAACGGCTCACACGCGACCAAGCAATACGGTCTCCCGGGCGGGGACACGAAAGGGCGCAGGAGCCAAAAATCGCCAAAAATCTCCCGAAAGATGTGCATTCTGGGGCGCGTCGGCCACAATGGCGCCATGAACAAGCGTGAACTAGCTAGAGCAGTCGCGGTCCAGTCCGATGTCGAGCTGAAGACCGTGGTGTCCGTCCTCGAAGGTTTCACCGACGTCGTCACCGCCGTGGTGTCGAAGGGTGAGCCGGTCGCCATCACCGGCTTCGCCAAGTTCGTGAAGGTCGACCGGCCGGCCCGCATGGGACGCAACCCCGCGACGGGCGAGACGATCCGCATCAAGGCGTCGAAGAAGGCGCGTATCACGCCCGTGAAGGCGTTCAAGGACGCCGTGTTGGCCCCGGCCAAGGCGCCGAAGCTGACCAAGGGCGCGTTCCCGACCTCCGATGACGCCGTCAAGGCGGCCGGCAAGACCGCCGCCGCTCCGGCGAAGGCTCCTGCCAAGAAGGTGGCCGCCGCCCGCAAGGCGCCGGCCCGCAAGACGCCGGCACGCAAGACGGTCGCCCGCCGGGCTCCGGCCAAGAAGACCACCCGCAGGTAGTGGCACTGGGCCGGGCCCGTCCGAGGGCCCGGCCGCCACGGCCTCCGCTCGCATGAGCGAACCGGCCGAGCCGCTCGCTGCGCGGCCCCTCACCGATCCGCACCCGGATCGGCTCTCGGCGAACCGACCCGACTACGAAGCGATCGTGCAAGCCCACGAGGCGGCACTGCGGTCGGGCTCGGATACGTACGTCGACCCCGCAACCGGCTTCACCGTGCTCACCGCGGCGTACCTGGCGCGTCGTGGCCGCTGTTGCGACTCGGGGTGTCGACACTGCCCGTATCTCGTGTGACGCCCCGACGCACCGTCTGGCGACCCCTATGCTCCATCCCGTCATACGCGCGGAACGGTGGAGGCCATGAGCGACACCTCTCAAGGGCCCGGATGGTGGTTGGCCTCCGACGGCAAGTGGTATCCACCAGAGCTGTGGACGGGACCGCCCGGGTCGGGCCCACCGGCGCAACCTGGTTCCGTCGCACCCGGCCCCGACCCCCTGTCCTCCCCGGCGCAACCGAACCCGTACGCGGGCCAGGCGACTCCGTACGCCGGCCCATCCCCCACGTATCTGGGCCAGCCGCCCGGCACCGTGGGTGCCCCGTATGGCAGCCCGTACCCGGGCCAGCCCTACGGTCAGTACCCGCCGTACGCCAACCCCGCGGGGGCGCGCAACAACGGATTGGCCGTGGCGTCGCTCGTCTGTGCGTGCCTCGGCTGGTTCCTCTTCGTGCCGTCCGTGCTCGCCGTCATCTTCGGTTTCGTCGCCCGGTCGCAGATTCGCCAGTCCGCCGGCACGCAGCGCGGCGAAGGCCTGGCGCTGGCGGGGATCATCGTCGGCTTCGCCTGGATCGTGCTGTTCGTCATCCTGATCGCCGTCCGGGCGGCCCACAACGACAACTCCGACATCATCATGTTCGGCTTCTAACGCCGAGCGAGCAAGCCAAGAGACGCGGGGGAGGATCATGCAGGGACTGCTCTACGGGGTGCGACCGGAGCGTTGGACGCCCCCCGACGACTCGAACCAACTCCTCGTCGGGCTGTCGCACACGCCGATGGTCCTCAAGGAGCTCGAGCGGCCCACGCTCGTGCGGGACGACTGGGCGGTCGCCAAGACCCGCCTCACCGGAATTTGTGGGTCCGACGCCAAGATGGTCTTCATGGACTTCGGCGACGACTACGGCGACAGCGCGTTGAACGGCTACTTCACGTTCCCCACGGTCTTCGGCCACGAGGTCGTCGCCGACGTCGTCGAGGTCGGCCCGGCGGTGACGTCGCTCGAGGTGGGCCAGCGGGTCGTGCTCAACCCCTGGCTCTCGTGCGGGCCTCGCGGCATCGATCCGCCCTGCGGGTCCTGTCAGGCCGGGGACTTCAGCATGTGCTGGCACTTCACGCGCGGGCCCATCGCGGCGGGCATCCACACCGGCACGTCGAAGGACGCACCCGGCGGCTTCGCCGAGTATCTCCCCGCCCACGAATCGATGCTCATCCCGGTGCCCGAAGGCGTCAGCGACGAGGTCGCCGTCCTGGCCGACCCGTTCGCCGTGTCGTTGCATTCGGTCACGCGTCATCCGCCGCCGCCGGGCGGCAAGGTCCTCGTCTACGGCGGCGGCGCCCTCGGGAGCACCGTCACGGCCATCGTCCGCGCCCTCCACCCCGACGTCGAGGTGTTGGTCGTGGCCCGCTTTCCCGCCCAGGCTGCCTTGGCGCGTCGCCTGGGCGCCACGGTGCTCGACCCGTTCCCGGTCGAGCAGTTGCTCGAGGAGGCGGCCGCGTGGTCGGGCGGCGTGCTGCAGCGCTTCGAGGGCAGTGGGCTGCCGATGGCGCACCCCGGCGGCATCGACGTCGTGTACGACACCGTGGGGACGGCGCAGACCGCCGAGATCGGCGTCCGCCTCCTCAAGGCCCGCGGCACCATGGTCAAGAGCGGCGTGCACGCACCGGAACGGTGGGAGTGGTCGCCGCTGTACTTCAAGGAGATCTCCTGGGTCGGCTCGAACGCGTTCGGGGTCGAGGAGGTGGACGGCATCCGCATGCACGGGATCGCCCACTACCTGCGCATGGCGAACGAGGGCCGCGTCGACATGACCGGGATGCTGACCCACGTCTTCCGCCTCGAGCAGTGGCGAGAGGCCTTCGTGGCGTTGGCGACGCAGGAGGAGAGCGGCGCCATCAAGGCGGCCTTCGATTTCCGCTGAGCCGCCCTGCCGGTCCACACGGGCATGACGCCCGGAGCTTGACGGGGTAGCGTCGATCGCAGCGGAAGCCGGCGACTCCGGCTCCATCGACGACAAAGGGGGGCTCATGACCGCCAGCCCGATCGTGCACAACCCGGACCTCGCGTTCGAGCCGAAGTGGGGGGTCGACTCCCCGGCCGAGACCGTCTTCGACTTCGACTACGAGGGTGGCCGGGACCAGCTCCTGCGGCTCTACGACAAGGGCACGCGGCGCCAGTGGATCGGCAGCGACCGGATCGACTGGAGCCTCGAGGTCGACCCGGAGCACCCGGTGGGCATGCCCGACGAGCTGAGCCCGCTGTTCGGCACGGTGTGGTGGGACAAGTGGGACGACAAGCAGAAGGGTGAGCTGCGCCGCCATGTCGAGGCGTGGCGCTTCAGCCAGTTCATGCACGGCGAGCAGGGCGCGCTGATCTGCACGGCCAAGATCGTCCAGACCGTCCCCGACGTCGACTCGAAGTTCTACGCCGCCACCCAGGTGATCGACGAGGCCCGCCACGTCGAGGTGTTCAGCCGCTACGTCTACGAGAAGCTCGGGCTGGTCTATCCGCTGAACAAGGACCTCAAGGCGCTCCTCGACGACGTCATCGCGGACAGCCGCTGGGACATGACGTACCTGGGCATGCAGGTGCTGATCGAGGGCCTCGCCCTGGCCGCGTTCGGCATCATCCGCAACAACGCCACCGAGCCCCTCGCCAAATCCTTGAACGCGTACGTGATGCAGGACGAGGCGCGGCACGTGATGTTCGGCCGCCTCGCGCTGCGCGACTACTACCCCCAGCTGACCCAGGCCGAGCGTGACGAGCGTGAGACCTTCTGCGTCGAGGCCTGCTACCTCATGCGCGACCGGTTCTTGGGCCAGGAAGTCTTCGAGCGCCTCGACCTCCCCCAGGAGCTCACGACGTACGTCGAAGAGAGCGAGACCTGGCGCCAGTTCCGCAACTTCCTGTTCATGCGCATCGTGCCGATCCTCCGCGACATCGGGTTGTGGGGCCCGATCCTGCGCAAGGGCTTCGAGGACATGGGCGTCATCGGCTTCGCCGACACGGACATCGACGCCGAGATGGCGGAGGACGAGCGGGTGGCGGAGGAGAACGACGCCGAGCGCGACGCCCGCCTGACCCACGTCAAGGCGGTGGCGCAGGAGGCTTGAACCGGCCGGCCCGCCGGCCCGGGTTCAGCCGCCCTCGGCGAACCGCTCGAGCCCGGCCTGGATCTGCTGGGTGGGCTCGTTGGTGTCGAGGTAGTCGCGCCACGACGTGACCTTCCCGTGGTCGTCGACCTCCACCACGGTGGCGCCCTCCATCTTCACGGGGATGCCCGGACCCTCGCCGGCCTTGAACGTGGCCGTCCCGGTCCACTCGAACACGGCCCAGTCGTCGCCGCCGCGGATGCGATCGACCCGTTGCGCCCAGTCCGGGAAGATGGCGTCGGTGTCCGTGGCGACCTTGCGGACGTCGGTCGTCCACGCCGTCACCGGGTCGCAGAAGCGACCACCCTCGGCGAACAGGGCGGCGAACGCATCGGCTCCCTTCACGGACTCGAAGGAGCGAGCCCAGGCGTCCCAGTCCATCCGGCCCGTCATCGGCGACGCCCCTGATTGCCGCTGCGCAGGCTTTGCGCGTCGAACGTCACCACGACGTCGTCCAGCGGGAGCACGACTTGGGGCTCGACGAACTGGTGCTCCTTGGCCACCAGCTTCACCGCGGTGCCCCAGGCGGTGAAGCTCACGGCGTGCCGGGCGAAGCTCATCGGGCCCTCGTGGACCTTCACCTCGACGACCCCCTGGCCGCCGACCTCGAGCGCCGAACGTTGCATGTTCTCCATGGCGTCCTCGCGGGCGGAGTACATCGCCTCGGTGTAGTTCGTCAGCTCGACGTTCTGCGTCGATTGGCGCATGGCGGCGCCGGCCGTGCGGCGGGGCGCGTACACGAAGCTGGCGCCGAACGCGAGACCGACGGGGATCCAGCCGGCCCGGAGCAGCAGCGTGAAGTCCCGGGCCGAGAGGTCGGACACGAACGGCATGGCGAGCGCGGCGTCGTTCCCGCGGGGGTCCTGCCCGTCGACGGGACGGACGGCCGTGCCGACGAGCTCGACGTTGATGTGATGCGGGTTCACGCTCACGTCCACCCGCACGCCGACGACGCCGTGACCATGCACCTTGCCGCACTCGGCCCGCAGCGCCCGCGACGCCTGGTCGACGGCCGCGTTGTGGGCATCGGAAGCCAGTGAGATGGAACCGGCGCCCCAGTTCCACACGCCGGAGGGCACGGAGACGACGGCGACGCCAGTGACGAGGTCGACGGGCTCCCACCCCGCCGCGTGGATCAACAGGCCCTCGTCGACGGAGAGGTCCGAGGTGATCCCGCGCTCTCGGGAGGGGGGCGCGGCCGTGGCCAGCGACTCGGCGCCGCGACGCATCTCGGCACGGAGGTCGGGCGTCGGGGCGGCGCTCGTCGTCATGAGAGGCGCACCGTCGGGCGGGGTGGCGGCAGCGGGTCGAAGTCCTTGAAGCGGCGCATCCGGTTCCCCCGCAGCGTGCAGTCGATGACCTCGTCGCCCTGGGAGAGCTCGCGGAGCACGACGTCGATCGTGGCCCCGTGGAGCTCGTCGCCCGCCAGTTGCTCGCGCACGTGCTTGCGGGCGAGCTGGCGCGTCGCCATATGGGCCTTGCTGACCTGCTCGACCAGCTGTGGCCCGCCGCCGGCGTAGCCCCAGCCGACCTGGCCCTCCATGTAGTACTCGGTCATGCAGTAGGCCCACACCCGCACGGAGGCGAGGGAGGCCACGACGGCCACCGGCATGAACCCCGCCTCGATCGACTTGGTCAGGCGCTGGCCGGCGAGATACGTGCTCCAGGGCACGCCGCCGGCGGGCGGAGAGCCGCCCTCCACGGTCACCGCGGTGCCGAGGAAGTGGAACTCGGTGGTGCCGGTGTCGGCGACGTTCGACACCCGGTCGACGACGCCGATCACCCCGTGGGCGCCGTGATCGGTCGCCTCCTCGATCATGCGTGCGTAGGCGGTGCCGTAGCCGTGGGCCCACGCCTGCTCGACCCAGGGCTGCTCGAGGTTCTGGCCCCACATGCGGTGCTCGGCCGACACGTACCCGTGCGGGCAGCGGTACGTCTCCGAGTACGACCCGGCCGACTGGGAACCGAAGGAGTACGGGTTCATGCCGCGCATGTAACTCGAGCCCGGCCCGTACCAACCCCACTGCATGACGCAGAAGCCCTGCACGAGGGCCACCGGCTCGAGGCCGAGATCCAGGCAGGCGGCGAAGTCCGGCACGGTGAGGCCCGACGAGAAGGAGCTCGACTGGAGGCGGCGCAGGGCCGCCTCGGGCAGGTCGCTTCCCCCCGCCGCCGAGCCCGGCGGTGGCGCGGGGTCGTCCCCGGGAGAGGCGGAATCGGCCATCAGTTGTCGAGCGAGATGATCGTCGTCGGCTTGGGCAGCGTGACCTCGCCGGTGCCCTTGGTGACCGCCGTGCCGAGCGCGAGGAACTCGATGGTATGCGAGCCCCACTGGTGCGACTTCTCCTCGAGGCGCACACCGACGATGCCGCTCGCCTTGAGCGCGTTGGCCTCGTCCTGCATGCGCGTCATGGCGAGCTCGCGTGCCTCGTAGAGCGCTTGCGTGAAGTTGGGTAGCTCGGTGTTCTGGCCCATGGACCCGAGCGCCTGGGTGAGCTTGCGGTGCGCGATGTGGAAGACGCACGTGCCCATGACGAGGCCCTGGGGCGTGTGGCCGGTCTGCATCAGCGTCCAGAAGTCCTGACCGGAGAGGTCGGAGGTGAACGGCTTGCCCTGCACGTTGCGATACGACTTGCCGTCCTCGGCTTTGACCGCGGTGCCGAAGGCGATGAACTCGGCCGAATCGTTGCCCCACTCGTAGTAGTTGACATCGAGCCGCACGCCCACGACGCCGTCGGCGCCGAGCTCGATGGCCTCCTCCTCCATGCGGGTCATGGCGAGCTCCCGGGCGGTGTACATCGCCTCGGTCAGCTTGGACAGCTCCTGGCTCTCGCCCCACTTCCGGGTCTGCAGCCCGATGTGGTAGATCGACGAGCCCATCACGAAGCCGAGCGGGTGGAAGCCGGCCTCCTTCACGAGCAGGAACTCGTTGACCGAGAGGTCGGAGGTGAAGAGGCCGTGCTCGAGCTCCTCGAGGCGGTGGGCGGCGTCCTTGGGGAGGTCGGCCGCCAGGGGCACGGCCTCGGGCGTCGGGTCGGTCATGTGGGCCCTCCAATCACGATGTTCTCAAGAGCGGTGCGGGTCTGCTCGCTGGTGGCGGCCTCGGCCTGCAGCGTGGTGAGCAGACGGGTCAGCCACGTGTTGATGTCCACCTGCTCGCTGCGGATGCGGATGCCGCCGGACGAATGCCCGATGGTGCATTGCACCGACGGGCCGGCGACGCTCGCCTCGAGCGTGTCATTGCCGAGCGTGACGCGCACGGACTTGATGTCGTCGGACTTGCGGAAGCGGCCGCCGGCGCGCTCGACGATCAACCGGTCCCCCAGCGCGTCGGCGAGCTGGGAGGCCAAGAGCTTCAGCATGAGGCGCGTGTCCGTGCTGTTCGACGCCAGCTGCGAGACGGCCATGCTCAGGTCGAAGGCCCCGTCTGCACTTCCTTGGTCCGCCCCGACGAGCGCTCCGGCCTCGTCATCAGGCGAGCCCGTGGGCTCGATCGACATTGGCCGCATCGTACCCCTGGTCACCGGGGCGGTCCCGACGGCTCGGCGCGGCGCTCGCGCCGTGGTCGCGGCGGTGGCGCTCAGGTCGCCCGCGGCTCGCAGATGATCACGGGGATCTCGCGTTCGGACCGCTTCTCGTAGCCGGCGTACCCCTTGTAGGCCGCCACGATGTCGGGCCAGAGCGCCGCCTTCTCCTCGGGGGAGGCCGTCCGGGCCCGCATCTTGCGGGTGATCCCGTCGATGCCGACCTCGACGTCAGGGTTGGCCGACAGGTTGAGGTACCACTGCGGGTCGCGGTCGTCGCCGCCCTTGGACGCCACCAGCACCACGCGGGAGTCGTCGCTGACCGGCGAGGTGAGCATCGTGTGCCGCGGCTGGCCGCTCTTGCGGCCGATCGTGGTCAGGTCGACCGCTGCCATGCCGAGCAGCCTGCGCGGAAAACGGCCGCCCGTGACGGCGAGGAT
Source organism: uncultured Acidimicrobiaceae bacterium (assembly GCA_963783995.1). GTDB lineage: Bacteria > Actinomycetota > Acidimicrobiia > Acidimicrobiales > RAAP-2 > Bog-473. Next base: position 535,420 of record CAWAPU010000006.1, on the reverse strand, counting down.
GGCGCGGTGGGTGCCGTTCATGATCTTGAAGCCGACGTCCACCACCTTGTCGCGCTGCGTGTGGGTCTGCCCCGCCATGGATCGTCTCCTTCGTCGCCTCTCGTCCCGCCGCCTGGCCTCCCACGCATCCGGCGTGTCACGGCGTCGAGACCTCTGCGACCGAAGAACGAAATCTACCGGCTTGTGCCCGGTTCGGCCGTCCCAGTCCGGCGAACGCGGGCACCTCGCTGCGATCGGTAGCCTTGTGCGGTCGGGGAGACGGAGAGCAGGCGACAGGCAGCATCCGACCAAGGAGGACGGTGTCCCCCCCATCCCATACTTCCCGTCCCCGCGCCTCGCGGCGGCGCGCCTTCTGCATGGCGTCCCTGGCGACACTGGTCGCCGCGGTCGGTACCCTCGGGCTCGCCGTCGCCGCGGCGACGCCCGCCGCGGCGGACAACTGGGCGCCGGTGCACCCGGGCGACTTCCCCGACCCCGACATCATGTGCATACCGGCGAGTGGGCCGGTTGACGGTTCGGGGAGCAACACCGCCCTCCCGTGTGGAGCGGGCGCCACGTACTACGGCTTCTCCACCCAGAACTTCGCCTCGGCGGCCCAGACCGTGAACATCCAGGTCTCGACGTCCAGCGACGGCGTGAATTGGTCGGCCTCGAACTACGACCCGCTCCCGTCACTCGGCGCATGGGCCGAGCCCGGCAACACGTGGGCACCGAGCGTCGCCTACAACGGGTCGCAATACGTCATGTACTACACGGCGACCGAGGCCTCGGCGCCCAACGACCAGTGCATCGGCGTCGCCACGTCGCTCACCCCGCTCGGTGTGTACTCGCCGAGCTCGTCTCCGGTCGTGTGTCAGGACGACGCCTACGGGTCGCCCGTCATCGGCGGGAACGGCGGCGGCAGCATCGACCCGGACATCTTCACCGACCCCCAAACGGCGGGACTCGTACCTGATCTGGAAGAACGACGGGAACCACGAGAACCCTGCCCTGGCGACGTCGATCTGGTCCGTCCCGCTGCTCTCGACGCTCCTGCCGGAGCCCGACACGAACCCGACACCGCTGATCGCGGACGCACAGTTCCCGTGGCAGAGCGGGGTCATCGAGGGGCCCAACATGTACTACCAAGCGGGCCCGGGGACCGACGGGGCCGGTGGCGCGTACTACCTCTTCTATTCGGCCAGCCTCGAGGGCGCCGCGAGCTACGGGATCGGTTGGGCCAGTTGCACGGGACCCCTGGGCCCCTGCACCGACGAGTCCGGGAGCCCCCTTCTCGCCAGCGAGCCGGGCATGTCAGGCCCGGGCGGGCCCAGCGTCTACTCGTTGCCGAGCGGGCAGACGGTCATGGCCTTCGCCGCCTGGCAGGGCACGACGATCGGCTATCTCTCCTGCGGCATCCGGCCCATGTACCTGGCGAGCCTCTCCTTCGGCGGTACGGTCGGCGGCACGCCGTCGCTGAGCGCGTACGACCAGGACGTGGCGCCGGCGGCCAGCCCGTCGTGCCCGGCCCCACCGCCACCACCGCCGCCGGGTTACTGGCAGGTCGCCTCCGATGGCGGCATCTTCACGTTCGGCGCGGCGCAGTTCCACGGCTCGACGGGCTCCATGAAGCTCAACAAGCCGGTCGTGGGCATGGCGGCGACGCCCAGCGGCAACGGCTACTGGCTCGTGGCGAGCGACGGCGGGATCTTCGCCTACGGCGACGCGCAGTTCTACGGCTCGACGGGCTCGATGGTGTTGAACAAACCGATCATCGGCATGGTCCCCACGCTCGACGGCGGCGGCTACTGGTTGATCGCCAGCGACGGCGGGGTCTTCGCCTTCGGCGACGCCAAGTTCTACGGCTCGACGGGCGGCACCCCGCCGCCGTATCCGATCACGGCCGTCGCGCCGGGGTTCCTCGACGGCGGGTACTGGATGGTCGATGCCAACGGCCAGGTGTTCAACTTCGGTGACGCACCGAACGAAGGTTCCCTCTCTTCCGCGCCCGACGGCTTCACGGTCAGCGGCATCGCGCCGACGCGCGACGACAACGGCTACTGGCTGTCGAGCTGGAACGGCAACGTGGCCAACTTCGGCGACGCCGCCGACTTGGGCTCGATGTACGGCACCAACCTGAACTCGCCGATCATCGGGATCACCGCGACGCGCGACGGCAACGGCTACTGGCTCCAAGGCGGCGACGGTGGGATCTTCACCTTCGGCGACGCACCGTTCCTCGGCTCCATGGGGGGCCAGCGCCTGAACGCGCCGATGGTGGGCATCACGTCGAGGTGACGCGCGGGTCGCTCCTGACCTAGAAGCTCACGCCCCCACCACCGGCCGACGAGGGCTGCGTGGTCGTCGTGGTCGCCGGAGGTGCCGTCGGGGGTGTCGTCGGCGGCGACGTCGGTGGCGTGGTCACGGGCGCCTGGGTGACCGGGGTCTGCGACGCCGGCGGTGGCGTCGTCGTGGCGGGCGCCTGGTTCTTGGTGGGCGCCTGGGTGGTGGGCGCCTGTGTGGTCGTGGTCGGCGTCACCGGGGTCGGCGTCACCGGGGCGGGCGCACCCGCCGTCGCCGGGAGGCCGCTCTTCAGGACGGCGAACCAGGCGTTCGCCACGCCTTGCCCCTTGGCCTGGCCCTTCTTCTTGTCGCCCGTGAACCGGTAGAGCGCGACCTTGTGGAACGCCAACTGGTAGTGGCTGCCCACCTTGATGAGCGAAAGCCCCTTCACGCCCTTGGGGCCTGCGATGTGCGCACCCTTCGAAGCGAGCACCGGCGGCCAGATCTTGGCGCAGGCGCCCGTGCAGGTCGCGGTGCCGGTCGGGTCGTTGGAAAAGCGGTACAGCGTCAACCCCGCACTCGTGGTCAACACCGTGCCGACACTGGGAACCTTCGCCGTGGAAATGTGGACCGTCTGGTGCGAGCTCGTCGCGCCGGCGACGCCGCCCGGGCCGGCCAGGACCAGCGACGTCCCCATCAGCGCGACGCCGCTGCACGCGGCAGCCGCCACCAGACCCCCGACACGTCGGGCCCCGACGGCCGGTCCTCGCTGCGACCGTCCTCGCTTGTGCGTCCTCACTCCTGTGGCCATGGTCAACCCGTCCTTTCCTCACACCGTGGTCGCGTGGCGCGGCTGGAGAGGTCATACGGCTTGGGGGTGGGCGCGGATTGCGGCCTATCCTGTGGCCGGCGCCGCAGGCCGGCGAACGGCCATCACGACGACACGTCGGTGGCGCCAGGGGAGGTCAGATCCATGACGAGCAGCAAGGGCGGATTCGAGCTGCGGGGCGTCAACCATCTCGCACTCGTGTGTCGTGACATGGAGCGGACGGTCGACTTCTATACGAACGTCCTCGGCATGCCGTTGGTCAAGACGATCGAACTGCCCGCGGGCATGGGCCAGCACTTCTTCTTCGACTGTGGCGGCGGAGACTCCCTCGCCTTCTTCTGGTTCCCCAACGCGCCCGACGGCGTGCCCGGCGTCAGCGCGCCGGCCGCCCGGCCCGATCAAGGCGACCTGACGAGCGCCATCGGATCCATGAACCACGTGGCCTTCGACGTCGCCCCCGAGAAGATCGAGGAGTACCGGGACCGCCTGCTCGCGGCCGGCGTCGAGTGCACCGAGATCGCCAACCACGACGACTCCGAATTCGGGATCAGCGAGGACCTGCACGCCGGCGTCTACGTGCGCAGCGTCTACTTCCAGGACCCCGACGGCATCCTGTTGGAGTTCGCCTGTTGGCTGCGCGACTTCACGCCCGACGACGTGGCGCACCGCCCGGCCCGCGCCGACCATGTCCACATGGAGACCGAGCCCGAGCTGTCGGCGCCGCCGCAACCCACCCGGGTCTGAACGCGCCGCCCGCAACGTCCGACTCCTCGCCGAGCCCCGCCCCTCACGTCCCTTCGAGCACCGAGACGCCCATGCCCAGACTTCGCCAGGTCCCCAAGGACGAGGCCACCGCGCCAATCGTCACGTCGATGTACGAGTGGCTCTTCGAAGGGCGCGACCCCGTCGCCGAGCCCGGGAGGTGGGACGGCACCGTCGGCGACTGGTGGACCGTCTTCGCCAACAGTCCCGACATCCTCGATCACTGCGTCAAGGGGTTCGGCCTCTACCAGTCGCCCGACCGCCTGCTCCCACCCACGCTCCGCGAGCTGGGACAGATCCGCGCCGGCTGGGCCGCCGGCAGCCAATTCGTCTTCAGCCAGCACGCCAAGTCCATGCGCGGGCTCGAGATGCCCGAGGAGAAGATCACCCACATCCCGGCGTGGAGCGTGGCACCCGAAGGGACGTACGACGCCGCCGAGCGCGCCGTGCTGGCGTACACCGACTGCCTCGTCTACGACCACGGCCGCGTGCCCGACGCACTCTTCGAGGAAGTGCGGCGTCACCTCGACGATCTCGCCATCCTCGAGCTCACGTACATCACCACGCTCTACTTCCAACACGCCGTGATGTCCAAGGCCCTGCGGACGGAGTGGGACGACCGCGACGAGGTCATCGTCGAGGTGCCGGGTCCGCCCGGCGCGACCGCCATGCGCCCGGGGCCGGGCCGATGAGCGCGCCGTACGCGGTCGATCCCGCCGACGAGGGGCGCCACGGCGCCGACGCCGAGGACCTGTGGAACGAGTCGTATTACTGCGACTTCGTCCAGGCCGACGGGTCCTTCGGGGGCTGGCTGCGGCTCGGCCTGTACCCGAACCGCCAAGTGGCCTGGTGGACGGCCTGGATCGTGCGCCCCGGGTCCCCCGGCGTCTGCGCGGCCGACTACCACGCCCCGGTGCCGCCCGGCGACGGCCTCGTCTCGGCGTCGGACTCGGTCGGCCGCGTCGAGGTGGACCTGCAGCGCCCGCTCGAGGAGTTCCGCCTCATCGCCGACAGCCCCGCCGTCGTCGTGGCCAAGCCCTCCGACGCCTACCGGGAGAAGGCGGGCGTGATACCGGGGACGCCCTCACGCCTCGGGACCGATCTGACGTGGCACACCGACGGCGTGCCGTACCACTACTCGGTGACCACCCGCTATGAGATCCCGTGCACCGTCCAAGGCACGGTCACCATCGGCGACGAGACGCTGCACGTCGACGGGCAGGGTCGAGCGCGACCACTCCTGGGGTGTGCGCGACTGGTGGGCCTTCGGCTGGTGCTGGTGCTCGCTCCGCCTCGACGACGGCACCCGGGTGCACCTGGCGGACATCCGGGTCCCGGGGATGCCGATGTTCTTCGGGTACGTGCAGACGCCGGGCACGGTGGCGCCGCTCAACGCCCTCTCGGTCAGCGAGGAGCTCGTCCAGCACGGCTTCCCGCGGCGGGCCCGCATCGACCTCACCGCCGGCGCGCTCGGCGGAGGCGACGCGCCGGGCGCCCTCGCCCTCGGCCTCGACATCACGCCGGTGGCGTTCGGCCCGGTCCTTCTGCGCAACGACGACGGACGGATCAGCCGGTTTCCGCGGGCCATGCTGGAGTGTCAGACGGACGACGGACGACGCGGGATGGGCTGGATCGAATGGAACCAGCCCGACTCCGTCGCCTGAGCGCACACCCCGATGTGACCTCGGCCTCGCACCGGTCGTGCGGCGCCGGGTGCGGGCCCGAATCCACCCGTTCACGGCACCCCACTACCCTTTTGGGGTGGCCCAGCACCCGAAACCTGCCGTTGCCGCGTCGCGCCCGCGTCGCCGAATCCGTCGTTCTGCCCTGACGTCGGGCGGCGCCGCCCTCTCGGTCGTGGCGGCCCTGGCCCTGGCCGCCGCCGTCGCGGCCGGACCGGCCCTGCCCGCCGGAGCGAAGGCGACGACCACCACGACCAAGCCCCACTCGACCACGACCACCAAACCCGCCGCCGGCACCACGACCACCACCGCCGCAGGCGCCCACGCCTCGCCGGCCGACGAGTGGCTCCTCAAGGCGATCGGGGCCGAGGGGAAGATCGGCAGCGTCCGCGTCGACGGCAAGATCACGCAGGGCGGCAAGCCCATCTACCTCGACCTCCAGGTCAACGCGGACGGCGAAGGCGGCGGCACGTTCGTCCAGAACGGCTACAACATCCAGCTCGAGCGCGTCGGCCCGATCCTCTACTTCAACGCGCCGAAGAAGTACTGGCAGTCCGTGTCGTCGGCCACCGAGGCCAAGGAGTACGGCGGCCGATGGCTCGAGATCTCGGCGGTCGACGAACGGTTCGTCTCCTTCGACCAGTTCCTCGATGCGGACGACCTCGTGTTCGCCGCCTTCGAGGGCCACACGGCACCGCTCAGCGTCAGCAAGCCCACGACGTACCAGGGCCACAAGGTCGTCATTGTCAAGGACTCCGTCGTCAGTGGGGGCAAGAAGTCGACCGGCTACATGTACATCGCGGCGAAGGGGAAGCCGATCGTCTACAAGATCGTCAACGACACGCCCGGTGACGTGAGCACGATCGTCTTCTCGCACTACGGCAAGGCGGTGTCGCTGGCCGTGCCGCCCAACGCCATCAACCTGACGTAGGACCCGCCGGTTCGCCGGCCCGCCGCGACCTCTCCGCGTTATCTGATCAGGCCGCCGAGCACCCCACCGGCTGCGCCCGCCGCGACGTCGTGGCCGCGGTGGTCGTCCTTGTCCGGCATGTACTCGCCGATCACGCCGGCCAGGACCGGGATCGGCATCGACTGCAGCCAGATGCGGCCCGGTCCGGTCAGGACGGCGAAGTGGTGCCCGTCGGAGCCCATGTAGCGATTGGCCATTCCCGGCACCTTCTGGACCGAGAACGTCACCGACGCCTGGAACAAGCCGGCGTGGCCGGGGTGGATGCGCATCGACTGGCCCGGCTGAAGGTCGTAGACGATCACCTCGCCCGAGAGGTCGACGAAGGCGCGCCCGGTGCCGCCGATCTTCTGGAGGATGAAGCCCTCGCCGCCGAAGATGCCGCCGCGGAAGGACTGCTGGAACCCCATGGAGAGCTCGATGCCCGGCGTCGCGGCCATGAAGCCGTGGCGGTGCACCATGAACTCGTTGCCCGGCGCCACGTCGATAGGAAGGATGTGCCCCGGGACCTTCGACGCGAAGGCGACCGAGCCGACCCCGCCCTGCGCCGTGTACGTGGTCATCATGACGGAGGCGCCGGCCACGGCGCGCTTGACGGCGCCCATGATGCCCTTGCCACCCATCGCCCCGCCGGTGTTGGTCTGCATCTGGATCGAGTCGGACATCCAGCTGAACTCGCCGGCCTCCGACACGATCGACTCGCCGGCCTGGAGCGAGAGCTCGAGCACCGGCATCGTGGTTCCGTGGATCGTCTCTTCCATCGTGTCCTCCTCACAGCACCGCCTGACCGGAGGGTCAGGTCGTCCAGTCCGGCAGGTCCACCTCGCCCGAGCGTAGGTCCTCCCCCGGGCCGCGTGCTCCCCGGACCAGTCGCTCGGCGAGCGTGACCTCCATCAGGCCGATGGCCATGCCACAGAGGTCGCCCAACACGAACGTGGTGAGGAAGATGGCGAACACCTTCTCGTGCGGGATGAGGTCCGCCACCAGGACCAGGAGCTCGTGTTCGATCGCCACCGGGAGGGCGATGAAGCAGAACACCAACACGAAGTGCGGCAGCACCAAGCGGACGGAGCGGCGGAACGCATCGGGGACCGAGGAGTCCAAGAGGTTGATCAGCGGGCCGACCAGAGCAAACATCGTGTCGACGACGAGGCCGGGGCCCAAGAAGAGCGCGCCGGTGATGGTGCCGATCACGATCAGGCCGAGCTCGGCCAGGAGCAGGCGGCCCCACGGGAGGGTGCGCAACACCTGGCCGATCGGCTCGGGCGCCTCGTTGCGCTCCACGGAACCGACCAGCCGTTCGAGCATGCCGCTGTAGAACGTCAGGCCGAGCGTCGAGGCGCCATAGGCGAACGTGCCGGCCAGCGACTCCCAGCCGAGGTGGTCGACCGCGACGACCGTGTAGAAGGTGCCCTGCAGCGCGTCGAGGCCGAAGATCACGAGCGCCGGCACGACCACCCGCGCTGGTTCCTTGCGGAACGTCGACCAGGCCATCGACAGCAGCTCGACAGGATGGAGCCGGTGCCGCGCCGGACGGCCCGCGCCCTGGGGCTCGCTCATGCGGGCAAGCAGCCGTCGCCGACGAAGTCGAAGAGGCGACGAAAGGGATCGAAGGGGGCGGTCGCCCCCTCAAAGCGGTGCAGTCCCACGGCCGTCACCGTCTGGGGCGGCGCCACGAAGGCGATCTCGGTGAAGCCGGCGGCGGCGAAGTCGGCGCGGACGGCCGGCGTGGCGTCGGGCGTCCGACGGTGCCGGGTCCACACGACGTGCGCCCCCGGGGCGCAGAACGACGGCAGGGCGTGCACGGTGGCCGTGATGTCGGCGGCGCTGATGTTGCCGAAGATCCCGCACACCAGGACCAGGTCGGCCGGCACGTCCTCGGCGTACCAGCGCGACAAGGAGGCGTCGCCTTCGACGATGCGCACCTGGGCGCCCACTCCCAGGGCGGCGGCCCGGGCCCGGGCGAACGCGACGAGCCCGGGATCGAGCTCGACCAGGAGGGCCGAGACGTCGGCGCGCCGGGGATGCTCGGCCACGACCTCGATGACGTCGCGGCCCTGGCCGGCGCACGGGCTCACGATGCGGATCGGACCCGCGTGGTCGGGCGGGACCACATCGAGCACCTCCCGCACCATCGATTGGACGGTGTGCAGCCGCAGCGACAGGTTGGACGCAGGGTCCTCGTAGGCCGTGTGCCACCTGACCCAGTGCGACGGCTCCTCGGCGTCGGCGGCGGGCGGCGGTGCGGATCCATCACGGTCCCCGGGCGCCATGGCGCCCCATCGTAGGGTGGGTCCCCGTGACGACCCCGAACTCCCGCATGGACGTCGCGTGATCAAGTACCTCGGGTCCAAGCGCCGGCTAATCCCCGTTCTGAGCGAGATCTGCCGCGCCGCCGGCGCCCGCACCGCGCTCGATCTCTTCACGGGCACCACCAGGGTCGCCCAGGCGTTCAAAGCGCTCGGCGTCCACGTCACCGCCGTCGACAGCGCACGGTACGCCCACGTCTTCGCCCGGACCTACATCGAAGAGGACGCCACCGCCACCGACACGGACGCGTTGGAAGCCGCCCTCGCCCGTCTCAACGCGCTGGCGGGCACCGACGGCTACGTGACCGAGATGTTCAGCCGCCAGGCGCGGTACTTCCAGCCCGAGAACGCGGCGCGCATCGATGCGGCGCGCGACGCCATCGAGCGCGAATTCGCCGGGTCGGCGCTGTACCCGCTGCTGCTGACGAGTCTCATCGAGGCCGCCGACCGGGTCGACTCGACGACCGGCGTGCAGATGGCATACGTGAAGCAGTGGGCGCCCCGGTCGTTCAACCCGCTCGAGCTGCACGTGCCCGCGTTGCTCGAGGGGCCCGGCCGCGCCGTACGAGGCGACGCCGTGGAGCTCGCGCTCGGGCTCGGCCGCTTCGACCTGGCCTACCTCGACCCGCCGTACAACCAGCACCGGTATTTCACCAACTACCACGTGTGGGAGACCCTGGTCGCCTGGGACGCGCCCGAGGCGTACGGCGTGGCGCGCAAGCGGGTCGACGCCCGCGACCCCTCGACGCGCTCGGCGTTCAATTCGAAGCGGACGATGGCGGACGCGCTCGCCTCGGTCGTCGCCTCGGTCGATTGCGGCCTGCTGGTTCTCTCCTACAACGACGAGTCGTGGCTCGCCCTCGAGGAGCTCGAGGCGATGTGCGCCCAGGCCGGCCCGGGAGGCGGCGGCCCACGGGCGGTTGCCTCGCTCAGCTTCGACTCGGCTCGCTACGTCGGCGCCCGCATCGGAATCTTCGACCCCTCGGGACGCAAGGTGGGCCGCGTCGGCCACCTCTCCAACCGGGAGTTGCTGGTCATCGCCGGGCAGGCGGACCTCGTGCGCCACGTGGTCGATGCCGTCCGGTCTGGCGCGCCAACGCCCGTGGGGTCCGCCGGATCTCGCGTCGAGCGGGGTGCTCTCGCCGCACCCGGGGCGGATCGACTACAACAGGCGACGTGAGCAAGCACGATCACGGTGGTCACAGCGACGGCCACCATGACGGCTCGGCCGGCGGAAAGCACGATCAGAGACTCGAGGACTACCCCCGTCTCGAGGATTGCGACCTCTCGTTGCGCCTCTCCAAGGACGAGGAAGGCAAGCGCCTCGGCCAGGCGCAGCGGCGTCTGCTGCACCTGCGACTGATCAACGGGGGCCAACTGAACGACGGCAAGCTCGGTCCGCCGGTGTGCATCGTCTTCGAAGGGTGGGACGCGGCCGGCAAGGGCGGCGCGATCAAGCGGCTGGTCGAGCCGCTCGACCCCCGCCACGTCCACGTCGCCCCGTTCGCGGCGCCCACCCCCGACGAGCTACGCCACCATTTCCTCTGGCGTTTCTGGCCCCCGCTCCCCGGCTGGGGCGGCATGACGATCTTCGACCGCAGTTGGTACGGACGCGTGCTGGTCGAGCGGGTGGAGAACCTCGCCACCGAGGTGCAGTGGCGGCGGGCCTATCAGGAGATCACCGACTTCGAGCACACGCTGGCCGAAGAAGGGATGATCGTCATCAAGCTCTGGATGCACATGTCGCACGAGGAGCAACTGCGCCGTTTCCTGCGCCGCCGCGACGACCCGCTCAAGTCGTGGAAGCTGACCGACGAGGACTGGCGCAACCGGGAGAAGCGACCTCAGTACGACGCGGCGGTCTCGGACATGCTGCGCCTGACCCACGGTCCCGCTGGCGCCGTGGGACGTGATCTCGTCGGAGAACAAGCGCTACGGGCGGGTCGAGGTGATCGAGACGGTGATCCGGCGCATGGAGGCCGGGATGGCGCTCTGGGGCCTCCCCGTGCCGTCCAACGACGAAGACGAAGAGAAGACCGAGTTGGCACTGATCTTCGACGACCCCGAGTTCCAGCATGGCCCGGAGGGTCCTCCGGCTCCGAACGGCTCGGCCGGCGCCGACGAGCGCGTGCAGGCGTGAGCGCGGCCACGCCGGCCCGGCGGGCGGGGATCACGATCCCCTTCGGCGGGATCCCGCTGCATGCGCATCGAGAGTGGTACGCCCGCCTGCGCGAGCCTCGGCTACACCGACCTGTGGTCGGCCGAGGTGGACGGCGCCGACGGGTTCACGCCTCTGACCCTGGCGGCGGCGTGGGAGCCCTCCTTCAACCTCGGCGTCGCCATCACGCCCGTGTACACGCGCGGCCCGGCGCTGCTGGCGCAGAGCCTGGCCGCGTTGGCCGACGCGGCGCCGGGACGGGTCGCCTGCGGCCTGGGTGCATCCTCTGAGGTCATCGTGGCGAACTGGAACGGGCTGGCGTTCGAACGCCAGTACGCCCGGGTGCGCGACACGGTGCGCTTCCTGCGCCTGGCCTTCAGCGGCGAGAAGGTCACCGAGGAGTTCGACACGTTCCGCGTGAAGGGGTTCAAGCTGGCGCTCATCCCCGAGCAGCTGCCGCCCATCTATCTGGCCGCGCTGCGTCCGGGCATGCTGCACCTGGCCGGACGCGAGGCGGACGGGGCGATCCTCGAATTGGCTCAGCGCGGAGGACGTCGCCACGTCGGTCGCCGAGGTCGAGAAGGCGGCCGAGGGCGCCCGGCGCGAGATCGTCGCCCGCATCTTCGTCATCGTCTGCGAGGACGCGGCGGTGGCCCGGAACATCGGCCGGCGCATGATCACGGCGTACCTCAACGTCGAGGCGTACGCCGAATTCCACCGCTGGCTCGGCCGGGGCCCCGCGCTCCAGCCGATGTGGGACGCCTGGTCGGCCGGGGACCGCAAGGGCGCGCTGGCCGCCATCCCCGACGAGGTGGTCGACGACCTCATCGTGCACGGCTCCATCGACGAGTGCCGCGCCCATCTGCAGCGCTACGTCGACAACGGCATCACCATCCCAGCCCCGGCGATCATCCCGATCGGCATCGAACTCGACGAGGCGATCGCTGGTCTCTCGCCGTCGGCCGGCTGAAGATCCAGTCGCAGGCGCGGGCGTTCGGGAGAGCATGAGGTACGCACATGGCTGAGATCGACTTCCGCACGACCTCCATCGAGGACCTGGCGCGCTCGGTGCGCACGAAGGAGGTCAGCGCGCGGGAGCTGACCGAGGTGGCGCTGGCGCAGATCGAACGGCTCGACCCGCACTACAACGCGTTCGTCGCCGTGGACACAGAGCGCGCCCGTTCCGAGGCCGGTGCCATCGACGAACGCATCGCCGCCGGCCAGGACCCCGGGGCGCTCGCGGGCATCCCCCTCGGTGTGAAGGACCTGCAGAACGCCGTCGGGTACGTCACGACCTACGGCTCTGCGCTGCACGCCGACGATCCCCCGGCCACGGTGGACGATCCCTTCGTGGCCCGCCTGCGCGCGGCGGGCTGCGTCGTCGTGGGCAAGACCAACACCCCCGAGTTCGGCTGGATGGGCAACACGACCAACGCCATCTTCGGGCCATCCCGCAACCCGTACGACACGAGTCGCGGTCCCGGTGGCTCCTCGGGCGGGGCCGCCGCGGCTCTGGCGGCCGGCATGGTGCCGCTCGCCACCGGGTCCGACGGTGGCGGCTCCATCCGGATCCCCTCCGCCGTCTGCGGGCTGTCAGGCATGAAGCCGAGCCTCGGGTCGCGTCCCCGGTGGCGGGCCCCACCCGCCCGGTTGGCTCGGGCTCTCCACCAACGGGCCGATGGCGATGCGCATCGGCGACGTCGCCCGCGCCCTCGACGTCGCCGTCGGGCCGGACCCGACGGACCTCCAGGCCCTGCCGCGACCCGAAGCCTCCTGGCTGGCCGCGCTCGACGACCCGCACGTGCCCGTCCGCGTGGCGTACTCCCCCACGCTCGGCTACGCCACGGTCGACCGCGAGATCGCGGACGCCTGCGACCGCGCCGTCTCGGTGCTCGAGTCGCTGGGCGCCGAGATCACGGTGCTCGACTCCGTCTTCGACGCCGACCCCGTCGACGACTTCCTGACCTTCACGGCGGCGGCCACGTTGCGCACCCTGCGGCCCTACCTGGGCCATCCGCGCTGGGAAGAGGTCCACCCCGTCCTGCGCCACTTCGTCAACCTGGCGCAGGAGACCACGGCTGAGCAGATCCTGCAGATCTTCGACCACTACCACCTCATGAACCTCCGCCTCGTCGAGCTGTTCCGCACGTCGCGCATCCTCGTCACCCCGACGACCTCCGCGGTCGCCCCCTACGCCGGTGAGTTGGAGAGCACGGTCAACGGCGAGCGGACGGCCAACTGGGTCCAGTTCACCTACCCCTTCAACATGACGAAATCACCCGCCGCCACGGTCCGGGCGGGCACGAGCAGCGAGGGACTGCCGATCGGGATCCAGCTGATCGGGCCGCAGCACGGGGACCTGGTCGTGCTGCGTACGGCGGCGGCCCTCGAGGCGGCCCTGGACCTCGATACGCTCGCGCCGTTGCCGGCCTGACACGCCCGGCAGACGGAAGGAGCCGAAACCCATGTCGATCGCCAGCCCCACCAGCCCTGACGTCGTGCGCCTCGTCGGGGAGGACGACGCGCCCTGGGCCGACACCGGCATCGGCGTGCTGCTCAAGGTCGTGCGCTTCGACGTCCAGCACGGGACGTGGGTCATCCTCAACCGGTTCCGTCCGGGCGTGCAGCTGCAGACGCACCGCCACACCGGATCGGTCGACGCCTTCACCTCGGCTGGCCGCTGGCACTACCTCGAATACGACTTCTACGTGACGGCCGGCTCGTACCTCTTCGAGCCGGCGAACTCGGTCCACACGCTGCACGTGCCCGAGGACAACACGGAGGACACCGACGTCTGCTTCATCATCGAGGGCGCGCTTTTGAACCTCGCCGCTGACGGCTCTGTCGAATCGGTCTCCGACGGCGAGAACACGCTGGCGGCGTACTACGCGTTGCTCGAGGCCCAGGGTGACCCGCGGCCCAACGGCATCATCGTCGCCTGAGCGGCCCTGAGGCCGGGGACCGCATGGGAGTCGACGCCGGCGGCCTGCTCGACGCATCGCTCTACGCCGACGGCGACCCGTTCGCGCTGTACGCCGAGCTGCGCCGGACCGCACCCGTCTGCTGGGTCGACCGTGAAGGCGGAGGGTTCTGGGCGGTGGCGACGCATCCCGAGGTGTCGCACATCGGCGCCGACCCGATCGGGTTCTGCTCGTCGCGCGGGATCCTGACCGACGAGATCGGCACGACGTACGACGACCCGCCGACCATGATGCACACCGACCCGCCGCGCCACACCCGCTACCGCCGGCTGGTCCAGCCGGGCTTCAAGCCCACGCTGGTGCGGCTGATGGAGGCGGGCGTGACCGCCAAGGCCCGGGCACTGATCGACACGATCGAGGCGGGCGAGGCGGTGGACATCGTCCCCACGCTGTCCATCCCCTTCCCCCTGCTGGTGATCTGCGAGCTGCTCGGCGTCGACGGGTCGCAGTGGCCGAAGTTCTTCGACTGGTCCGAGGCGGTGATCCCCGGCGAGAGCGAGCGCACCGAGGCCGAGCGGGGCGAACTGCAGGCAGAGATGTGGGGCTACCTCGTGGGCGTGGCCGAGGAGCGCCGCGCCGCGCCGGCCGAGGACCTCGTCTCGGTGCTGGCCACCGCCGGCACGGAGAAGGGATCCGACGGCGACACACTGAGCGAGCCGGAGCTGGCCATGTTCCTCATCCAGCTCCTGGTGGCGGGGAACGAGACGACGCGCAACCTCATCTCGGCGGGTCTGGCCGCGCTGGCCGAGCACCCCGACCAGTGGGCCGCCTTACGGGCCGACCCGCAGCTGATCCCGAACGCAGTCGAGGAACTGCTGCGTTGGACGACGCCGGTGATCTCGTTCATGCGCACGGCGACCGCCGACACCACGGTGCGGGGCCAGGCCATCGCGGCGGGCGACCCCGTGCTCTTGCTGTACGCGTCGGCCAATCGCGACGAAGAGGTGTTCGGTACTGATGCTGATCAGCTCCGCGTCGATCGCCATCCCAATCCTCACGTCAGCTTCGGCTTCGGGCCGCACTTCTGCCTCGGGGCCGCGCTGGCCCGGTTGGAGGGACGCGTCGTGCTCAGCATGCTGGTCGAGCGTTTCGCCTCGGTGTCGCCGGCCGGGCGGGTGGAGCGGACGGCCAGCCCCGTCATCGCCGGGGTCCGGCACGCGCCGCTCGCCTTCTCCTGAAGCCCGGTTCGAGGGGTCAGCCACCGGCGGGGCTTCTCTCACACTTGGACGATCGGGCCTCAGCGATGAGTAGTCCGCGCGGGTGACCCCGTACGAATCCTCTTTGTGTCAAGACCCCTATTTCGAGTGATTCCAAGCGCGACGATTCGAACCGTCATGGAAGGACACGACGGCGTAGTGTTTCTCCGGGTTCGGGAGTGACTTCGCCGAAGAACCGGTCTGCAGGGTGAGAGCCGGTCACGCAGGCACTGAGTCGTCCCTGGGTGTCCTCCCGGACCTCTTATCGAGCGTCGAGGAGCAGCTGGCGGTAGACGGCGTTGCTCACCTGACGCTTGAGCGAGCGCAGCGCTTCCTTCTTCGTCTTGCCCTCGGCGACCTTGCGTTCGAAGTAGATGCGTCCCTCGGTCCCGCGATTACGGATCTGGGTGACGGCGACCATGTGCAGCGCATGGTTGACCTTGCGGTTGCCCCGTAAGGAGAGCCGGTGGACGACACGCCCACCGGAGGACCGCTCGACGGGGGCGGTGCCGTTGTAGGTGGCGTAGGCGTCTCGGTTCGCGAACCGGCGGACGTCACCGGAGTATCCGATCAACTGGGCTGCGTGGACCGGGCCCACCCCGTAGACGTCAGTGACCGAGCTTCCCGAGGCTTTCACGGCCAGTCGGATGCGCCTGTGCGATGCCTTGATCTGGTCGTCGAGGCGGCGCACGTCGTCGAGGAGCTCGAGGACGAGGTCGAAGCGCATCTGCTGGACCGGGGTCTCTGGCCGCACCTTGGCGAGGAGCGCCTCGGCGTTGGAAACGTACATTTCCTTCGCAATTCCGCCCGGAGAGAGTTCGGCAAAGAGAGCGTGCAGCCGGCAGATGACCCGGGAGCGTTGGCGTCCGAGGTCGCTGTTGCGCTTGGCGAGCAGCCGGAGCACTTCGCCGTGGTCGGCCGGTTCGACCGAGCGCAGGGTCGGAGCTCGCAGGGCGGCGATGGCGATCGAGTGAGCGTCGTTGGGGTCGTTCTTGTTCGAGCGCCCGGTGGCGAGCACCCGGATGCGCGACGCCAAGGTGGCCGGGACATCGAGTACTTCCTCACCTTGGGCAACCAGCTGTTGGGCCAGCAGATAGCCCATTCCACCGACAGATTCGATGGCCCAGGTTCGCTTCTCGAACGGCTCGGCCCAACACAAGAGCTGTTCGACCTGGCGATTCGTCGCCCGGACCTTGACGCTTGCGATCTGGTCCTCGTCTCCATCGATGGCCACCGCGGTGTGCGACGCCTTGTGCGGGTCGATCCCGATCATCACGTTCATCACTGCCTCCTTGGTCGTGGGAAACCACGGGGGCACTCCTGCTTGCGGACTGTCGGTGCTCGAACCTCTTTTGAGCCACTCCGTGGCGAAGTCCGAGCGGGAGGCTCTTCGTACGAAAGCCAGTCAGCTGACGCCGGCGGCAGGCACTTTTGAGCCAGCCCGCAGGGACCTCTGGATGCTACGAGTCAGCCGCAGCACCTTCCACAAGTCTCAAGCAGGCACATAGGTGGCAGTCGTCCGAGCCAAAATGCAGGAGTGGGATGGACAGCCGACGAGTGGGTGAAAGCGGCCACAGCGCCCGATTGGGGTGTTCGAGTTGCCGACGAACTGCGCCGATATTTCCGCAACAAACCTCAACTTCTCCTAGCAGCCGCCCGACTCGTTGACGTCACCGTGGAGGTGGACTCTGACGGTGTTCCCGTGCTCCTTGCCGTATATGACCATCCGGGCTGGTCTGAGCGCACGGGGCTTCGGCGGCGCCTCGACCGCATGCCTTTCGGAGAACATGACGAGGGTACGCCTGAAGCGTCGCAGGCTGCGGAAATCGCCCTCTACCAAATCTCGGAACCCCTCGGCAGTTACTACTACTTGCTGGTTGAGGATTCGCCAGGAGTGTGGTGGTGGGGCGACGGCTACCCCCAGCTAAGCGACAATCCACCAGATGCCCCGTGGTACGCCGCTCTGCCGAGGGCACGTTGGCTAGCCGTAGTTGGCGAATGGACTGCTGCGACCCAAGATGAAGCCGTCTGTCAATCACTCGCCATCATCGATGGGCTGGTGGATTCCGATACAAACGCCCTTCTTCCTCCTCAACCGACACACTGCATCCGTCCAGATGGTCACCTAGGAGTGCATGGATCAGCGACCCGCTCGACTGCTCCCGGCGACCCAACAGTCGAGGTGTTCGGTTGGGAGTAGAGACTGCCCCACTTCGCCGGCAATGAGCACGCATGATCCTCGGCATGATCTAATGATCGGGTGGCGAGGCGGGCCATACCAGGATTGTCACTACTGGTCATAGCTTTCTGCACGATCTGGCTACTTGTCGTTCCGGGCACACCCGCTCCAGTTGGAGCATCAGTAAACGCCACTTCGTCGCTCGTGGACGTCGCGAGCGGTCACGCGCAATGGGTGGCCAGGGAGATTCCTGCCGGTGTGAGCTCCCTGGCCGATGTCTCCTGCCCAACTACAGCGCGTTGCTACGCGACCGGGCAGTACGGCACGGCGGGAGTAGGCGTCATTATCGGCAGTTCCGATGGAGGTGTTCGCTGGCGGGTTTTGATGACGACCCCCACCGCCGCGGAGCTACTGGGGATTGCGTGTCCGTCAATGACCACGTGCGTCGTCGGTGCAGAGTCAAACCCCAACAACCTCAACGCACCGCCTGAGGTGTTTGTGACGAGGGACCGTGGTGCTCACTGGTCCGCCGAGACGCTTCCGGTGATTGGGGGAGCCCTTAGCGTGGCGTGTGCAACGGTCAAGATTTGCCTCGTGGCCGGATATGGCGACGTCGCCCGAACGACCAACGGGGGCGTCACTTGGACGACCGAGCGTCCGCGTCATTTCAATCCCGTCGCATCCGTGGTCTGCCCAACAAGTTCGACCTGCTTCGCCGGAGGGACCGAGTCCTCGTCGAGTACTCCGGGTCCCTCGGTGGTCTCGGTCAGTCACGATGCCGGTGCGACCTGGGCGCAGACAACCGTGGTGGCGGGGCCTCTCTTGTTGAGAGGTGAGGGCACCCTCGCCACAGCACTCGCCCCGATCTCATGCCCCGAAGCTGGACGGTGTGTGGGCCTCGTCCAGAGCGACGACGCAAACACACTCGGGAGTGCGTCGCCGGTGGTGAGTTCGGACGGCGGAAGTACGTGGAGGCATGAGTCTCGACGCATAGGTTCTGTGGTCTCTTGTAGTGGGGAGTTCTGTCTCTCCGTGGGCTTCTCCCAGGTCGGCCTTCCGCGAGAGTTCGTCGGTGATGCCTTCGTGAGTGCAGATGACGGCACGCATTGGAATACGGTAGGGACGGTCTCGTTTCTGCCGCTTTGGGCGGTTTCTTGTAGCTCGTCAAAGCACTGCGTCGCTGTTGGAGGAAGTGTGGTTGGACACGGCAGCCCGGCCATCATCGTGACCTACACATGAGAACCATCGCTTTGGTGACGCTGTCACCTATCGCCGGTTATGGGCTCATGAGCCAGCGCTGATCGCTCCCAGGAGAGCGTCGTAGTCGAGGACGGCCCATCGCTCGGCAAGTTGGCCGTCAGCGATCCGCCAAAGAACCATCCCCCGCATTTCAACGGCCCGCCCTGTCGGTTCGATGCCAAAGAACGGACCATCATGGGTACCGCTCCAACAGGCAAGAACTCCGACCATGTCACCGCTTGCGATGCTCTGTTCCTCTCGCACTTGGATGTCCGGGAACCCCGTCAGCACCATGGTGATCCAACTTTTCGCACTCTCGGGGCCTGGTGGCGTGCCGGGCGGAGCCGCGTGGTCGATGAAGTCTGGTCGCAGATCACGGTCAGCGGCGCTGAGGTCTCGCCGGTTGATGAAGTCCTCGTAGTGGCGCGAGACCAGAGCTTTGTTTGACAATGGTGGGATCGTTGACATTTGACCAGCTTTTCACCCCGTCGTGGTTGCACGGGGTGTCCCACTACGCCGGAACCGTGGGCTCGTCTTTTACGCTGTGCCTCGTGAGGATTGGGCGTGCCGGTAGCAGCGCCTTACTGATAGGGATCGTCAGCGCGGCCATAACTCTTCCGACAGCTGCTGCGATCAGGCCCACTGGTGACCCTGGCGGCCAGATACTCAAGGAACTATCCGCGATTCGCAGACGCGATTCCAGCGCACGTGACCAACGTGGATTTCAGGGGATACGAGCCAGTCATCACACGCTCATGCACCTCGACTATCCCTGCTGTGACCGAATACACGTCTTTCAGTTCTCGTCAGCCGGTGTCGCAAGTCGAGTCGGAGGTCAGCACCCGGATGCGAAAATCTGGTTGGGCACACCGGTCGAAAGCCGGTGGCCAGTGGTACGCCGACTACCAAGGCGACCAGGTACTTGCGAACAATGACATCGTCCGCTGGACGCGCAGACTGCCCCAGGGGTTAGCGGGCGCTCAGCTCACCGTCGCCGTCCCGGTTAGCGGCTGGCACCAAGGAGATCCACTTGTCTGGTCCCTCGCTGCATCAATGAAAGGAATCCATGAACCTAAGCAGCACTGCGGGGCTCCCTGAGTTCAGGCTGCCCCCTTACGCCGGCACAGAGTGCAGTATGAACCTCGACGGGGCTGAAAACGTCGCCTACGGCACTCCAGCGGTTGAGCGAGCCTGAAGTGTGCCTTGAGTGACCCATTTGGCCAAAAGATCCCTCATGACGAGACCAAAATCGAGGGTGCATGACCCGCTAGGGAATGCCTCGTGGTCGTCGAACAAGCTCGACTTCATGTCCTCGATCGCCACTGGTCGTGCGTCCCAGCTCTGGGCCTGCAGTCGCACACCCTCCAGGCAAGAGGACGACCCGCTCGGCGAAAATCCGAGCGATCCTCGGCGGAAGAAATCGATGGCCTGCTCGAGGGAGCTGAATAGCTCACCTCCCAGCGTTTGACTCTCCCTCGCGTTCACTGAGAGCCCAAGCGTGCCATCACGACTCTCTACGCCTAGACGAAGGTCCGGGCCGTGCTCGTGCACCTCGAAGCGAGCCATCCGATGCATCCCAGGAAAGATCCGATCCCCGGCCAGAGCCGTGATCCGAGAGTTAGTGTCGCGTCTGGGAATGAAGACGCCGACCTGGGTACCTGAGTCGTCGTCCCACTCGACGGCAAAGCGGTGGGCGACATTCTCGGTCGTAATGCCCACTACCCCTGGGGAGTGATTCGGTCGAAGACTTCCAAGGCGGATGAAACACACTCCGCCGACTGCCCAACCCGACACAAGCTGCGGACGAAAGGGCGCTGGCAGGTGTCGCTCAACCACCTCTGGATCGATCCGGTAGTTCACAAGCAAACGTCGTTCGATCGTGCATTCGACGGAGTTGGTTAGCATGTCAAACCCCCTTGGGTTGGATCGAAGGCTTTCGCTTGCGGCGTTGACGCAAGACGATTTGTTCGGGACAGACAACCGAGAGGAACTGGCCAACGCATACGGCAAGACGCTCTTCAACGAGCGAGTAGTAGATCCGATTGGCGTCTCGGCGCTCGAGGATCAATCCGGCGTTCTTGAGGACACCCAAGTGCCGAGAGATCGATGGGCCGCTGATCGTGAACCGAGAACCGATCTCACCAGCCGTGAGCTCACCGGCTTGGAGATCCTGGAGGATCTGCCGTCTGGTGGGGTCAGCGAGAGCACGGAACACGCCGGCATCGTCATCCATGGTTGAAGTTTAGCTATCTTGCTAAAGACGATCAACCCACCAAACGAACAACTTGCTCGGACTGCCCCCGAACGCCGGGTCAGAGACAGGTCGACCCAGGTGAGGGTGGTTCAATGTCCCTGATGTCAGCCGACGAGAGGCTTCTCGACCCAAAGAGGGGGATCGCGGTTCCCGGTGGGGTCGTCACGATCGACCCATACCGGGGCAAGCCGAGCCTCGCCGTCTGGGCCAAGCTTCTGTTCTCGGGGATTTGGCGGTCGTATTTTGCGGCCGAACGGATGGAGAGGGACATAGTCATTCACGACGAGACCCGTCAGCGGGAGCTGTACCGAGAAGGTCCATATAACGGGATCACCGTCACGCAACCCTTGGAGCGCCTTCTTTCTGAAATTCGTTCCAGCGGTTTGGACGTATTTCTCCGCACCCGCCAGGTGGCGGCGTCCCAAGTTGGACCATTGGACGTACCCAGCCGAGTGGGTCTTTGGGGGCAAGTGTCGCCGTACCTGTCTCGCAGTAAGAAGGACCGCATCTAGCCGTCTTGGGTAGCCCCGTTCGCCGGTTATACGGGTGATCGTGTCCCCATCCGTTGATTACATGGGTGATCCCACCGAGAGAGTGCCCCCATGCGCCGGGTAGTGGTCAGTCTTGCCGTGGGTGTTTCGACTGCCAAATTCGAAGAAGGCCATCCGCTCGTACATCTCCTCGTAGATGGCACGGGCTTGGTCCCAGCCCCCGGCAGTGAATGTCGCAACCAGTTCCTGCATTCCGTCCGGATCAACGCTCCGCATCTTCTGGCGCTGGGCGTCCTCGGCTTGGATGAGCACGTACCCGAAAGCCCGTCCTCCGACCGTCCTGTCCAGACCTCGTAGTCCACAGATCGGTGCTCCCAGTACATTGATACTTCTCTGAGGGTCCACCGCCGGATGCTGGTCCTCAATAGCTTCGGGATTGCTGGCTGCTTTGGTCTGACTGGGACGCCTGACGTAGCGTCGTCGACCGAGGCCTCCAGCCGAATTTTGAAAACGGCACGTCCCGTTCCGAGCTGGGTGATTGGTCCGGGCTTGCAGGAACAAGCCGGACCCCCGTCACTCCGACCCGGGACGGCCGTGCCATCCCTCACACCGCTTAAGGAAGAAAGGGATGGCCATGACCATCGTAGAAGCTCCGCGCGGCATCACCGGTGGCGTCGACACCCACCTCGACGTCCACGTCGCTGCGGCGCTCGATCCGCTGGGCGGGCTGCTCGGCACGGAGTCCTTCGCGACCGACTCCGCTGGCTACGAGGCGCTGCTCGCCTGGCTCGAGAGCTTCGGCGAGGTCACCAAGGTCGGCGTCGAAGGCACCGGCTCGTATGGCGCCGGGCTGGCCCGGTTCCTGCGCCGAGCGGGCATCGACGTCATCGAGGTCGACCGGCCGAACCGCCAGGAGCGGCGCAGCAGTGGCAAGTCCGATCCCCTCGACGCGATCGAAGCCGCCCGTGCGGCGCTCTGAGCGGCCGGGCGAGCGGACAGTCCCAAGACGCGAGACGGCGGCGTCGAGGCGATCCGGGTGCTCGTCGTCGCCAAGCGCTCCGCGCGCCAAGCGCGGGTCAAGGCCCTCGTCCAGATGCGCCACCTCGGCTCAGCGCCCCGAGGAGCTCCACCACCGTCTCAAAGGGCTCACGCTCCCAGCGCTCGTCGCTGAGGCGGCGAGCTGCGACCGGAGCGCTCGCCGATCCCGTGACCGCGGCCACCAAGTCGTCGCTGTCCTCGCTGCGCACCGTGTCAGCGCTCTCGACGACGAGCTCGCCGCGCTCGACGAGCAGATCGGCCTCCTCGTCGGCCACGTCGCCCGAGCTGCTCGCGCTCTTCGGCGTCGGGCCCGACACCGCGGCGGCGCTGCTCATCGCGGCCGGCGACAACCCCGAGCGCCTGCACTCCGAAGCCGCCTGGGCCCACCTGTGCGGGGTCGCGCCCATCCCGGCGGATCGGGGAAGATCACCGGCCACTTCCGCCTCGACGAGGGCGGGGACCGCCAGGCCAACAGCGCGCTGTGGCGCATCGTCATGGTCCGCATCGCCCACGACCCAGAGACCACCGCCTACTTCGAGCGCCGGGTGAAGGAGGGACGCACCAAGCGCGACGTCATCCGCATCTTGAAGCGCTACGTCGCCCGCGAGGTCTATCGCTACCTGCCTCGCGGCTGAGATCCCCGGGCGTGGGTCTGGCTCATCCCAGTACTGTCGCCCTCGGGCTGACTTCCCAGCGACTCGCCGACCCGCGCCCGGGACCTACGAACTGAAAACGCGTGACTTCATAAGAGCGTGCCCTCGACGACGAGTGGCTCCTCATTGTTCTGTCCGCTGTTTTCACTCCCGAGCCCCCGAAAAGGGACTTGACAAGTGATAGGAGCGTCGCCGGGAGGGTGGGACGGGCCGGGACAGCATGTCGGGGCGTGTAGAAGGTCAGAGTTGGCGCATGGAGAACGTGCCTAGCTTCGGCGAGTTCAAGAGTATGGGCTTCCACCGGTTTGACGGACATCCACCATCAGGCGCACGGCCCCGGAAAGGATGTCCAAAATGGAGACCATGGAGAGGAAGAAGCCCCGCCCGCGGCGCTCGTTCACCCCGGAGTTCAAGGCTGAGATCGTCGAGCTGTGCCAGCGCGGCGATCGCACAATCGGCCAGGTGGCCAAGGACTTCGATCTGACCGAGACCGCCGTGCGCGCTTGGGTGCAACAAGCCGAGATCGACCGCGGCGAGCGCCAGGGCCTGACGACCGAGGAGAAGCGAGGAGCTCACCCGGCTGCGCCGGGAGAACCGCTCGCCTCAAAGAGGACGTCGAGATCCTCAAGCGTGCCACGGCTTTCTTCGCCAAGGAGACCCGATGAAGCTGCACCCCTTCATCGAGGCGGAGAAGCTGGCAGGTCACAACGTCGCAACGGACGCTGTGCTCTGCTCGAGGTCTCCAGTCCGCCTTCTATGACCGCCGCAACGGCACCCCCTCGGCCCGCCAGATCAGCCGACGCCACTGCTCGAGGAGATCAAGGCCATCCACGCGATTCCGAGGGCACCTATGGCGCCCCGCGGATCCACGACGAGCTCGCCGCATCGCCACGTGGCGTCGGGAAGCGCAAGGTGACCCGGCTCATGCGCCAGGCCGGCCTCGGGGGCCGCTGCAAGAAGCGCTGGCGCAAGACCACCGTCGCCGACCCGGCGGCCGAGCGGGCCCGGGACCTCATCCGACGCCACTTCGCCCCGTGCGCCGAACTCGACCGCCGCTATGTCGGCGACATCACCTACATCTCGACCTGGGAGGGCTTCGCCTACCTGGCCACGGTGATCGACCTGGCCTCTCGCCGCGTCGTCGGCTGGGCCATCGCCGATCACATGCGCACCGAGCTCGTCGAAGACGCCCTCGCATGGCGTTCCCAACCGCGGACCACAGCGGGGCGTGATTTTCCATGCCGACAGGGGCAGCCAATACACGAGTCGGGACTTCGCCGAGCTGGCCCGGGCAACGGCGTCGTGCTCTCGGTCGGTCGCAAGGGGGAGTGCTGGGACAACGCGGTGGCCGAATCGTTCTTCGCGACCATCAAGCGCGAGCTCATCGACACGAGGCCCTGGCCGACCCGGGCCGGGCTTCGACGCGCCGTCTTCAACTACATCGAGGGCTGGTACAACACGAGCAGGCGGCACTCGACGCTCGGCTACATGAGCCCGGCTCACTTCGAAGCCGTCAACCACAACGCCGACCGTCAGGCGGCATGATCAACTGAAGAAACCTGTCCGTCGAACCGGATCAAGCCCACGCGCAGTTCGTCCTTACGGAGATCGTTCCTGCGGATGGCCGTACCTACTTCACTCGTGTAACCATGCGATTCACCAACAAAGGGCCCTTCGGGAAAAGAGTGGAATCGGTCAAGGATTGCTTTGACACACCCCCTTCGGCGTTCATTCCTCGATGTCCCCCCAATCTCCAAGGTGCTGGATAGGCCTCAAGCCGGCGGTAGGGGACATCTTTTCAGGTTCGGAAAGTCAGAACTTAAGCTCCAGACAATCTCGGCATCGCGGGTCGTGGAGTCGTCTTCTCCCTATCAGCCGCTTTTGGCGAACGATCCTTCGTTCGAGCAATCTTCGGATTCTGCGTGGTCACGGTGCTTGCCTCGTATTGGCTGACGAGCTCCTTCATTGCAGCCATCTGAGCCGCCAACGCTGCTTGCCCGGCGCTGGTGATCTCGGCCCACGTCCGTGGGCGCCGCCCCTCATAGCCCTTCGTGATGTCGATCAGACCCTCATCGGCGAGGATCTCTAGGTGTCTGCCAAGGTTGCCGTCAGAGAGTCCGAGCGTCGATTTGAGGTAGGTGAAGTCGGCTCGGTGACTCTCAGCCAAAACCGTGAGGATGCCGAGTCTGGTGCGCTGGTGCACGACCTCATTCAGTCCCGCAGACGGATGCGGCAACTCAGATGCCTCGCCTTGATCTCGAGCGGCCACCTCTACGCACCTTCGCGGTGTCGGGCGTACAAACCACCAGCGATCATCGCCATACCAAGGCAGGCGTACACGAGAGCAGATCCCCATGAAAAGTAGCCATCTGTGCTGCGATTGAAGCCCAATGCATCAGCCACGGGGTACAAGCGATTGCTGATTAGGTAGAACCGCTCCAGACCTCCAATGACTCCGAAGACGACAGCCCATAGTCCAAGTCCGACGTTCCGTTGCAGGATGGCGATGATCACCAATGCCAGTCCGACGACCGCGTACTCCCCAACTAGGAAACCAAAGAAGGGAAGAACCACCAGTGTCGTTAGCGCGGCGATCTTGTACGCCCGCGTTCGGCCCCCCACCCCAAGGGAGATCTCGCGCCTCCTGTAGATGAGTGCAACCAACAGAAAACCAAGTGGAGCCAGAAAGAAGAGCGCCACGACGGGCGCCCAAACGAATCTGGGACCACCTACGGCGATGATCACCGTGAGGACTCCGAACACGAGCAACGGCACCGAGGTCGCGCGTCGGTCGCCCCTCACGCGGCGCTGTACCGCACCGACCTCGCTCAGCATCTCGCCTGCAGCTAGGGAGTCCATGTCGCCACCATCGGCTTCTACTCTATGACGCAGAGTACTCTAGGTCAATAGGCAAGCCGGTGACGAACCCAAGAGCACTAGCCCGAAAGTGCCTGCTTGAGACTTGTGGAAGGTGCTGCGGCTGATTCGTAGCATCTAGAGGTCCCTGCGGGCTGGCTCAAAAGTGCCTGCCGCCGGCGTCAGCCGACTGGCTTTCGTACGAAGAGCCTCCCGCTCGGACTTCGCCACGGAGTGGCTCAAAAGAGGATCGAGCACGACGTCCGCAAGCAGGAGTGCCCCCGTGGTTTCCCACGACCAAGGAGGCAGTGATGAAGGTGATGATCGGGATCGACCCGCACAAGGCTTCGCACACTGCGGTCGCCATCGATGGGGACGAGGACCAGTCGCAAGCGTCAAGGTCCGAGCGACGAACCGCCAGATCGAACAGCTCTTGCGCTGGGCCGAGCCGTTCGAGAAGCGAACCTGGGCTATCGAATCTGTCGGTGGGTTTGGCTATCTGCTGGCCCAGCAGCTCGTTGCTGAAGGCGAGGAAGTGCTCGACGTTCCGTCCACCTTGGCGTCGCGCATCCGGGTGCTCGCCACCGGGCGCTCGAACAAGAACGACCCCAACGACGCCCACTCGATCGCCATCGCCGCCCTGCGCGCTCCGACCCTGCGCTCGGTCGAACCGGCCGACCACGGCGAAGTACTTCGGCTGCTCTCCAAGCGCAATAGCGACCTCGGCCGTCACGCTCTCGGGTCATCTGCCGGCTGCACGCGCTCTTTGCCGAGCTCTCGCCGGGCGGAATTGCCAAGGAAATGTACGTTTCCAATGCCGAGGCGCTTCTGGCCAAGGTTCAGCCCGAGACGCCGGTCCAGCAGATGCGCTTCGACCTCGTCCTCGAGCTCCTCGACGACGTGCGCCGCCTCGACGACCAGATCAAGGCGTCGCACAGGCGCATCCGACTGGCCGTGAAAGCCTCGGGAAGCTCGGTCACTGACGTCTATGGGGTGGGCCCGGTCCACGCCGCCCAGTTGATCGGATACTCCGGCGACGTCCGCCGGTTCGCGAACCGAGACGCCTACGCCACCTACAACGGCACCGCCCCCGTCGAGCGGTCCTCCGGTGGGCGTGTCGTCCACCGGCTCTCCTTACGGGGCAACCGCAAGGTCAACCATGCGCTGCACATGGTCGCCGTCACCCAGATCCGTAATCGCGGGACCGAGGGACGCATCTACTTCGAACGCAAGGTCGCCGAGGCCGCGGCAAGTTCCTCGGTCGTTTGAATCTTGACCGTGGTGCACCAGTCGACGTCGCCCGTATAGATGAGATTCGTTTGCGGGTTGTAAGCCGGGCTGTTCCACTCCTCACCGCCTCCGGCGCCCGGACAGAAATGCGTCTCCGTCTCGGTCGAGAAGGGCGCATCGGCGTTCTCGATGGTCGTGACCGCCGTCTTGTACAGTTGCTTGTTGTCGGCCAGATCGAAGCCGACCAGGAATCCATCCTTGCCTGAAACCGCCAGCAACCTCTTGCCGCCTGCGGTGTTGATCAGAATCGGCGGATTGGAGACGTCCCAATCGTGCCAATCGTGGGGTAGAGCTGGAAATGATTCTTGTAAGCGCCGGTCTTGGCGTCCAGCACCACGACAGAGTCACTGAAGAGATTCGCGCCCTCGCGGACGCTGTTGACGTAGTCGGGGGCCGGGTTGCCGGCGGGAATAAAGAGACCGGTCCTCGGATCCAGGGTATATGGAGTCCAGGCTCCCGCGCCGCCCCTCGGTATTCCCGGCGGGTTCTTCCAGGTCGAACCGTCAAGCGGCGTCGCGCCCTGGGGCCCGCGAACCGGATCGTCCTCGGACTTGGGCACCAGATAGAATTCCCAGACGATCTTGCCCGTCTTGCCATCGAGCGCGTAGGCGCGCCCCTTCACGCCCTGCTGGTCGCCCCCGGCATTGCCGATGAACACGAGGCCCTCCCAAGCGATTGGCGCCGCCGGCACCACCTCATTCTTCTTGGCGTCGCCGATCGTGGTCTCCCACACCCGCTTGCCGGTCTTGAAATCGTAGGCGAGTACACGGCCGTCCTCCGTGCCGCGAAAGAGCCGGCCGTCCATATAGGCCGCGCCGCGGTTCGTCGGTAGAAGGTAGCCGGGATACTCTTCATGCACCCGCCAATTCTCGGCGCAGGTCGCCGGATCGAGCGAAAAGATATCGAATTCAGTCGTGCCGATCAGCGCGCCTTCGACCATGAGCAGGCCGGTCTCGAAGGACGTGAATCGCTTGGTGTCGTAGGTGCATAGCACCTTCAGCTTGCCGACGTTCTTGGTGTTGATCTGACCGAGGTCCGAGAATCGCTCCGAAGTCAGCGTCTTGTTGTAGCTCGGCCAGTCTCCTGTCGCGCTAGGTGGCGGCGCAGGCGCGGAAGGCGTGGCCGCGGCTTTGAAGGCTGGATTTTGTTCCGTCGTGAGCGTGCCTTCAGGCGCGTTCAGCGAGAGCGCGACGTTGCGAAGCTCAGCCCCGGCTATCTCGGTCCGGGCCGGGTGCGCAAGATAGTAGCCAATCCCGGCGCCGACTGCGGCCGCGGCCAACCCAAGAATGACGTATTCGCGCGAACGGCTCATTTCAGTCTCCTTCCAGTCGCCAGTTGGCAAGCGCGCTCATACGTGAAGCAGTTTGCCGCGCCCCTTAATACTCCGAACGGCAGCGAAAATCCGCCACCCATCGATGCGAGTGTCCCCGACGCGAACTTGCACCGTCGATCGGACCTTAGTCCCACGCCCGAGCGCCCGCTTCCGGGCTGGCATTTCGACGCCCTATATGACCGCAGTTGGCCGACTGCGGCCCGATGCGCTCCGCACGCTTGTTCCTGGTCGACACCGGCACCGTAAATTGTGCGGCATTCGGCGGTCAATTCGTGCGTTTTGCCGGATGGGCAAACTGCCGCTCGTGTCAGACGATGTTCGACATGGCCGCAAGTCCCTGCATCCAATGTCGAGTCGATCCGCAGCTCAAGTTGCGGCTGCGGGCGAGTGCTCTACGACAAGGGTTGACTGAATCGGCGGTGCTCAAGCGTTTGGTGATCGGCGTCGTCGGTATGGCGCCCTCGAGCGATGCCAGGGTACTTGCAGTCGAACCGATCGGCCCACGCGCTCGTGTCTACGTGCGGCTGCGACCGCACGATCGCGCTCTACTTCGTGAACGCGCCGCTCGCCGGGGACTCGCGTCGGCAACCTATGTCTCGATGCTCGTTCGCTCTCACTTGCGCGGGGTATCGCCCCTCCCCGACCGCGAGCTCGCCGAGCTCAGGCAGGCCGCCGGCGTGCTAGGTGCGGTGGGTCGGAATCTGAATCAGATCGCCCGCGTCGGTCATCAGACCGGGCGGGTCGAAGGACTGACGACGGCAGATCTTCGGGGGATGCTCGCGGCCTTCGAAGCATTGCGCGCCCATTTCAAATGCTTGATCGCGGCGAACATAGCCAGCTGGGAGGCCGATGATGCCAAAGCGAGTCGTTGATCTCAGGACAGAGCGTCCCTGCCTCGATATCGCCAGCTTCGGTCGGCGCGGTCCGGAGGCGAAACTGACCCCGAGCGAGGTGGCCTCCATCGCAAGGACTGCCCGTCGGGTGCCGGAGGTCATGATCAAAGTTTCCGGCGGCGCTCGGACATTGCACGGCGTCGGCGCCCATTTTGACTATATCGGGCGCCGAGGTCTAAATGAAATCGAAACCGACACGGGCGAGAGGCTGATGGAACGAGGATTTGAGAAGGATTTGATGCTCGATTGGGACCTCGACCTGGATGTCCTGCGCCGCCATACGGATCGAGCGGTCGCCCATGGCCGCAAGCCCCCTAAGCTTGTGCACAACCTCATCTTCTCAATGCCGAAGGGCACGCCGCCGACAAGCTCGCGGCGGCAGTACGAGCGTTTGCTATAGACCAATTTGCGCTTCAGCATCGTTACGCGATGGCGTTGCTACCCACCAGGGCAATCCCCACGTCCACGTCGTCGTCCGAGCCATGAGCGAGCAGGGTGTGCGACTCAACATCCGCAAAGCGACACTTCGCGACTGGAGGCAACAGTTTGCTGCACATTTGCGTGAACAGGGCATGGCCGCGAACGCAACCGAGCGGGCGGTGCGCGGTGAGTCACGAGTTCCAAAGACAGATGGCGTTTTTCGCTCTGCCGAGCGCGACTCGTCCACCTACATCCAGGCGAAGGTTACGTCGTATGTTCGTCGCGACCGCAATCAACCGGAGCCGGGTAAGGCGACCCTCGTCGCAACCCGTCGCGAAGTGGAGCAAGGCTGGTATGTTCTACACGATGTGCTCGAACGCGAAGGACACTGGGAAGTCGCTCGCGACATCCGACGGCTCCTGGCGCAAATGCATCCGCCACTGATCGAGTCCGAGCAGATAGCGGTGAACGCCGTTAGAAAGCAGGAGGAAAAGGTCAGGACCCATGAACCTCGGACCCGTTAGTTTTTCGCGTTGCGCTCAATATTCGATGGGGCTTTCGGGCGAAACGAATGGGGCCTAAACCCGAGGCACTGCGATACTCTATCGGGCTGCGCGCAATACCGGAGCATCCTGTGAGTGACGACATCAGGACCCCCACACGGCCGGCGACGAGCCGGTCAACTAGCGGCGACATCCATAGTTCGAGCGACGTGAACGCACCATCCCGTTCAGCCGGGATATTCGCTGCCGCAAACGCGGTCAGTGTGCTGCCGGCGCTGCGTTTTGAAATATCTGAGGCCTGCCGCATTCTTCGCATGAGCCGAGCGCAGCTCTATCATCGAATTGGCGAAGGTGCGATCAAGATCCAAAAGGACGGCGCACGGATTTACATTACCACCGGCGAGCTCGAGCGCTACGTCAAGTCCTGCGATGCGCGAGAAGTCGTTCCGGATTGACCGGGGACTTGAGCCGCGAGCTTTGGAAGCTTTGACCCGGAGACGATTGTGACGCACATTAACACGGCGAAGATCGACGACGCGGTGCTTGCACTCCTATTTCTCGGCCTGCACGACGGGTGTCGCGCTTGGAAGGGATTTGACTGGGATGCGATGCATCGACTGCATGAAAAAGGCTACATCACTGACCCGGTCGGCAAAGCCAATTCCGTGGTGTTCACCGAGGAGGGGTTGCGCGAGGCTCAACGGCTGTTTCGCGAGTTGTTCTCTGCATAGGTAGTGAACAAAATCCGCATACCGCACCCCCGCATTGAGCTGACTCTGTTGTCCCTTGAATCGGAGGAATTGCGCCGCAAGACGTTGCCGGTCGGAGAGGTCGTTTTTGGGAAAGTTGCGATTTTGGTTCCCTCGGCGGCCATTCACGACAGGTGGCGGAGGGATCGGCAGTTCAATCGAACTCGGCAGCGCGCCGCCAGTACTCGCCCGGACGTATAATCGGAATTGCCTGAATCGTTTGCATATCAAGAAGATCGCGATCGACGCTGATAAGTAGCGCGCATTCACCGGCAACCGCAGTGCCCAGTACCGGTACGTCGGCAGGGTCTCGACACAGGTCTGACGGCAAATCGGCGGGCCGAACGACAATGCTGACTCGACGAAGGAAGGCACCGACTAGATCAGCATCGCGCTTAGGAAAATTGAACTTCTCGATGAGCTTTCGCCCCAGTTCCTCAAGGATAAAGTCGGAAATTACGAGCTCATGGTGAAGCAGAACATCCTCAAGCAATTCCGCACATACGCCCGCACGGCTAATATGTGCCGCGATGAGTACCGAAGAATCAAGTGCGATCCTCACTTCCTCTTGAGCGCTTCGAATACTTCTTCATCGGTATTGATCCCGCCCGCTTGCGCACGCGCAACTAGTTTGGTGCGAAGCGTTCGAAATTCTGCGACCCTCAGATAGCGCTTCAAGGCTTCACGCGCGAGATCGCTTTTTGAAATTCCAAGAGCGGCGCTCTGGCGCTCGAGGGCCCTGTCCAGGTCATCCGGTACACGCAGTGTCAAGGTGCTCATGTATTACAATGTACTACATCGTGAGCAGCTGCGCTAGGCGATCCGCATTCGCCAGACCAACCGGCGCCTTGACCCGCAAACATTGGAATAACTTGTCCGACCCATCGGCATTCACTCCGGCCGCGATCGGGCGGAAAGCGTCAGCCGGTGGCTCGAAGTTCCTCCGCAACACGCGGCGCAGCGTAGCCTCTAACGGCTCGATCTCACGCTTAATATGATGGCGGAGCGCCGCGTTAATCAGCGACTGATAGTTTCCACCACCAGCATCGTTGACCCGTTGCTTAAACCAAGCCAACAAGTCGTCGTCAATCCGAATCGTAATCCGAGTCTTGCCCTTGGCCGGGGCCGCGACAGGCCTGCGTCTAGCTTTGGAAAAATCGTACTCTTTGCGCATTGGCGTCTTATCGTTTGCGTTCACCGAGGCTAGCCTTACCCCGGTTCAAATCTATTAACGCCAATTGTATGTACATTTGTACACAGCATCAAGGCTATGAGCTTCACGCGCTTCATGCCTTTGCCTTGAGCCCTGCGAGCTTTTCTTGCAGCGCCTCCGGGATGAATCGCATATAGGCTTTCTCAATCATCGCGAGGCTCGTGCCGGTCTGGTGCGCCACGGTGAGCGGGTCCACGTTGAACACCTGCAGCAGCTCGCTGATGCGCGCGTGGCGGAACGAGTAGGCACCGACGCCCGACGGAATGCGCGCTGCACCCCGCGCCTTTTCGTTGACCGACTTGGCGGCCGCGCGAATCTGCCGGGCCCAGATGTGCCGGCGCCAGGTTTGTTTGCCGTCTTCGGTGAATAGCGGCGCCGGCGGCAGTTTATCGGCAGCGCGTTGCGCGAAGAATTCGACGCCCTCGGGACCAAGGACCGTGTAGCGCACGCGCACTTTTGCAGGCCTCCCCTTCCGATGCGAGAACTTGACCGCCTTGCCATCGAAGTCTCGAACGCACGCCGCAGCAAGCTCCTTCGGCCTCGCGCCGGTGAGCTCGAGGCCCCGCAGGAATGCACCGGTGCGCTCGTCCGCTGTGGCGATCAACGCCGCGCGCTGCGCGGGGTTCAGAAATATCGCAGTATCGCCCTCGTCCTCGGTGTTATCGGCCAAGGACTTCACAGACCAGGCCGCGGGATTCCCCACGTGGCCGAGTTCGTGGGCACGATTGAGCGCAGCAACGACCGAGCGCACCTGACGATTGACCGAACGCGGTTTGCGCCCGGGCACCAGCCGGTCGCGCCATTCCTCAAAGTCATCTCGGGTGACAGCCTCCAGCGCGAGGTCGGCAAGCGGGTCTTTATCGACGGTCAGTTTGAACCGGCCGCGCGCATCTCGAGCTGCGTCGGCGCGCCCGTGACGCTTGAGATCCGTCAAATACGCCCCGAGCGCGTCGCGCACGGTGGTGCGTTTGATCGAGCGCACAGCGGGGCTGCCCATCTGCGAGAACCAGGCCTCGGCCGCGCGCTTCGCTCCGTCGTAATCGTCGCAGCCGATCTCATGGAGCGCCTTGTATTGCTGAACGCCATCGCGATCGCGAAAGCGTGCCTGCCAGGTATCGGGACCTCGCCGAAATCCAAGGTATGCGCCTTCGGCGAGTTTCATGTAATGCGGCCAGCGCCGGACTTTGAGACGCTCGCGCTCGCGCTTTTTTGATAAATCGGCCAAGGCTGTAATGTCCCCGTACGAAACAGTACGAAAACATTATGCTGGAAACGGATGGACAGCGATACTCAAAATGCCTATAAACATCTAGAAATGTAAAATGGCGGCAGACAGTCCTGGACTGGATTGCGTCCCTCTTAAGGCTGTAACAGCGGTTCGAATCCGGTAGGGAGCGCCAATAATCAATGACTTACAAAAAGGCGATGCTTCCATGTCCACTTTTTGTCCGCTATTTCGAGCATGTAGTGGCCGCAACGAACGCCGCGACGCTCTTGGGGATCGAGTCACTTCTTGACCGAGAGCAGTCGTGCATCAAAGGTGCAGGCATCGGGGCCGTGAACACATTCCATTCGCCACGAGTGACGAATGAGCTGACGAACCAATCATTGCTGGTCCGAGGAACTGGAGGCGTAGGTCGAGGAACAGCGGAGTTGGTGAACTCACCGGCAATGGGTATAATAACTATACCTTAATTATACTGGTGTTGGTGGGTGAGGCGTCATGGGTTTCGAATGCGACCCGGACAAGAGCGCTGAGAACCAGCGTAAACACGGCATTGATTTCGAAGCGGCTCAGAGGCTTTGGGCCGACGCTGGTTTGGTGGAAATTCCTGCTCGCACTACGGATGAACCCCGTTGGTTGCTGATCGGGAAGATCGACGAGAAGCATTGGTCCGCGATCATCACCCGGCGCGGCGACAACATTCGACTAATTTCCGTGAGGCGATCACGGGATGATGAGGTGGCGATATATGAAAGCGAAGACCTTTGATCGCAAATTTGATGCCGGTGAGAAGATCGTGGAACACCTTGATCTCAACAAAGCTCGGCGTATTGGCACCGATGCGAAGCGGGTCAACGTCGATTTCCCCGCTTGGATGGTGGATTCACTCGACCGTGAAGCGCGCCGACTCGGCGTGACGCGGCAGTCGCTGATCAAGCTCTGGCTTGCCGACAAGCTGGTTCAGCCCGCTGCCGCCACCAAACGGTAGGCGTGTGAAGAGCGCTGCGCCGATGCGAAATGCCCTCCGGTAGGGAGCGCCATATAATCAATGATTTACAGGAAACCCAGAAGCTCCGTACGAAATCGCTGATCCTTTTCCGGATGTTGCGGGTGAGATCTCTATCTCCGGTGTCCACCCCGTGCGCCAGGGGGACTTTGTCGATCCCCGCGCGCTCGCTTCCAGCCGCCGCCGATCATCCGCGCGGCCTGCCGCCCGCAACGACGATGGGTTCGTCGAGGGCTTGCCGATATTCCTCCTCGCCGATCGCATCCACCGACCGTAGCTTCGCCAGCAGCTCGTCGATCAGTGAGCGCAGCCCAGGCCCCGGGGTGCCATGCGCGAATGAGCTTTGGTATTTGATCGGCCCGGGAATGATGGCGACAAGAAATGCCATTTCGGCCGGCGTCAGCTCTCGGGGTTCGCGAGCGAAATAGCGGCGGGTCGCGGGCCGCAGGCCACGCAGGTCCGGTCCCCATTCGATGATGTTCAGGTAGATCTCGAGGATACGATCCTTGCCGAGCGCCGACTCGAGCAGGAACGTGATCGCCAGCTCCTGCAGCTTGCGTCCGAGCTGCTTGTCGCGCGACAGGAACAAGTTCTTGGCCAGCTGCTGGGTAATGGTCGACGCGCCGCGCGCGGCGCCGCCGCGCGACCAGTTGGTGAGCAGCGCGGTCGGTAGTTCGCGCAGGTCGATGCCGCGATGTCCGTAAAAACCTGCGTCTTCGGCAAGCAGCAGAGTGCGCACGAACAACGGCGGAACGTCGTGCAGGGCGATGAAGTCCGGGGACGCGAGCGAGACGTCGATGGGGCGGTGCGGCCCGGGACCGTCCTCGGATCTGAAGATGAAATCGCCGCGCAGCCGCGCGATTGCCGGCGGCATCTGACGTGGCGGCCTGAAGTCGATCTTTTGGCTTACCGAGAGCGAGGCAGGGACCGCCAGGCGTCCACGTACACGCACGTCGATCGTGGCCGAGCCAAGGTCACGGCCGGCGCCGGGCGCCATTCCCAAGCTTTCGGGCACCGCGAGCCCGGATGCACCCAGCAACTGCGCGAAGTCCAGATGCTGCATGCCGAGTGCGAGATCGACAACCGGATCGGTGTCGAGATCGCGCAGTGTGATCGAGCCCGATAGGGCGGCACCGGCCACCGTCGCGTGGATCTCGGGGATCTCGATCGTGCCCTCGATCCGGCGCCAGGCGCCATCGAATCGTATGGTCACGTCTGTCGGATCGCCGAGCTGGGGCTCGTCGTCGGCGTTATCCGACAGCGCCCCCAAGCGCGCGCCGCGCGCGCCCATGTCCACGTGGAAACGGAGCGCATCGATGCTGGCCTGAAGGTCCACGCGGCCATCCGCGATACCACCATCGAGCAGCGGGTGGGCGTCGCGCCGCACGTCGAACAGGCGTCCCAGATCGAGCCCACGTGCCTGAATATTCCACGCGCTGCCCACCGGATACGCCAGCTTGCGGATTGACAGGCCGGCCTGTGGCTCCACCAGCGTGAGCCGGAGGTCCTCGCCGAATATGCCCGCCGCGTCCCAGGCAGTGGCCGCCGAGCTCACCCTGACGCCTGCTGGTCCCGCCAGAGTGGCGGCGCGAACTGCGAGTCGCCAACGGCCGGGCCACGTGGCCGCGATCATGTCGGCATGCAGTTGCACTCCATGACCGAAGTGGAGATCGAATCCCTCCAGTCGCAGCAACGGCCAGACACCAATGTGTACCAGCCCGATTCGTGCAACTGCGCCATGGCGCACGGCCGCGGACTCGATCCGCGCTCGCACCGCGTGCTCGAGCATGGAACTCAGCGACAGCGCGGCCAGGCTTACGACCAGCGCCGTGGCGATCGCTCCGAGCCACCACCATCGCCTGCGGATTAGAAACGCGAACATTGACACAAGGATGCCACAGCCAGATCGCGAGTCGGTTGCGGGCGTCGGATCGTAGACGCATACCAGGTCAATCGCCGCCTTCAGGTTATCCGCGGCCAAATGATTCACCAAGGCATGACCCGCATCAGCACCGCCGGTCAGTGCGTTCAAGCTGGTAAGCCCAGTCCTCCGTCGATCACCAAAGTTTGTCTCGTCCCGCGGCTCCAGTTGCAGCTGCAATCGTGAAAAGCGCGTAATACTGCAACCGGTAATCAGAAAATTCGCGCAGGCCTCGGCCGCGCGCTTCGCTCCGTCGTAATCGTGGCGGGCGATCTCATCGAGCGCCTTGTATTGCTGAACGCCGTCGCGATCGCGAAAGCGTGCCTGCCAGGTACGGGACCTCGCCGAAATCCAAGGTACGGGCCTTCCGCGAGTTTCATGTAATGCGCGTCACGCACGGTGGTGCGTTTGATCGAGCGCACAGCGGAGCTGCCCATCAGCGAGAACCACGCTCGCGCTCGCGCTTTTCCCCGTACGAACCGATACGAAAACATATCCTGGAAACGATGGACGGCAGATGCTGTGCGACTGCTTACGCCTGTCGCTCCTAGAGCGTGCGACTCCAGACGCGCAGCGGGCAATGGCGCGCGGCGAGCGTGAAGTCCGCGTCCGTCGTCAGTAAAGTCAATTCGTGGCGGATGCACAGCTGGCCGAGCAGCGCATCGATCGTCCCGATCTGGACCCCAGCACGCCGGCAAACGTTGCGAATATCCGCGGCATCAATGTAGTCCTGCCGATCTGGCACCAAGAGCGGCAGGGCTGCGAATCGCTGCACGATGTCCTTGCGGGCACGCGGGCCCGCAAAGCCCTGCAACAGTTCCTGCAGTACCAGCCCCGTAGTGACAATCGCATCGCCGCCCTCGATCGCCGTTCGCAGTGCCAGCACCTCAGGGGCAGAGACCGGCGTGTCCCTCCGAAAGGCGAGCGACCATACGCTGGTGTCGACCAGCATGGTCATCGACGTGAACGCTCCGCCTTGTAGTCGTAGTCGGTGTCCCATTCGAGCTTGCCCATCAGATCGAGCAAGTGCTTCTGCTTTCGACGGGCGATGAATTCCTCGAGCGCGCGCGTCACTGCGGCCTTCTTTGTGCGTTCACCGCTCACTTTGAGGGCCTGCTCGATGAGCTTCGGGTCGAGCGAAAGATTGGTAGCCATGTGTCACCTCCCACACATCAGTCTACACATCGAGATCGCGGCATTCAAATGTCTGACCAAGGGACCCGTTCGAACCCGGCAGACATCATCAATAATCAATGACTCATATGTCGCATCCTGGTCGCCAAGCCTTTCGGTCGCCAAAAATTCCTAAGGCTGCCCCTCGCAGCCAGTTGCGAGCCGTCGATTAGGTACCACTCGCGATGGAATACGTACCAGGGCGAATTGTTCTTCGAATGAAATTCTCGACAATATCGACTTAAATCTCTGGGAGGGAGAATCAAAATGGAGTCCGCACGGTCGCAGCAGCAAGAGTCCATGAAAGTCGATTCCCCGAATGGTGTCCACGAGGGCCGTAAACTCACGATGAGGAAAATAGGCGGGATGGACATGTACACGAACGATGAAATCGCGCACGCGTCCAGCACGACCAAAATCCAAACGAGACCGTTTATTTTCCCATCGTCATTCGCAGGCCGAGCGTCACGCGATGGGCAAGAACTTAAGGGACGTTTGTCCGCGAGAAGCGCACGCGGTCTGGAAGGCGCCCGCCGGTCGGCCGGACCCTGTCCGCCTAGTCTTGGAAGGTGACAAGGGGCGTATCCCTGAGTTGCTTCCCCTTCGGCACGGGCGCATGGCCCTGTCGCCCTTCACTTTCTACAGAGGATCGGCGCTCAACATGGCGGTGGACCTCGCGACCACTCCGGCCACTGGCATCATTGTGCAATGCTGCGGAGACGCTCACCTGGGCAACTTCCGTGGCTTAGGTACCCCGGAGAGGCGCGTCATCTTCGCCATCAACGACTTGGATGAAACCCTGCCAGCCCCCTGGGAGTGGGACCTCAAGCGTCTCGCGGCAAGCTTCGTGGTTGCCTGCCGTAACAATAACTTGAGCGAATCCATCGCCAGGGATGCGGTCCTCACGTGCGTCCGCTCGTACCGCGAGCACATGCGCGAGTTCAGCGAAATGAATCCGTTGGACTTATGGTATCTGGCCGTCGATATCGAAACGATCATCGCGACCTTCGATAATCCCGAGTTCCGCAAACGCGCGATCAAGCGCATGGAGAAGGAGCGGACCCGCTGCCTCGAGGAAGATCTCTTCCCCACTTTCAAGGGTGCTGCGGGCAAGACACCGGTCATCGAAGACCAGCTTCCGACGATCTTTCACTGGAAGGGGCATAAGCCCGGGGAGATCCACTCGGTCGTGAAGAGGTCCTTCGCCCGATATCGCGAGAGCCTGGCACCAGCTACTCGAGCGTTGATCGACCGCTATGAACTCAGGGATGCCGCGATCAAAGTGGTTGGACGTCGGCAGCGTCGGCACCGGTTGCTGGGTGGCTTTGTTCACGGACGGTGATGGGAATTCCCTCGTTCTCCAGGGCAAGCAGGCCCGTGCCTCGGTGCTGGAGACTTATGCCGGCAAGAGCGAATACCCAAACCACGGACAGCGCGTCGTGAACGGTCAGCGGCTCATGCAGCCGGTCAGCGACATCTTTCTCGGCTGGACCGAGGGTATGCATGGGAATCAGGGCTACATTCGCCAGCTACGAGACATCAAGATCAAACTCGCCGTCGAGACCTTCGGCAAAGCCGAGATGCTCATAGACGCCAAATGGTGTGGCCATACGCTGGCGCTCTCCCACGCGCGCTCGGGTGATCCGGCGCTGATCAGCGGCTATCTCGGCAAGAGCGACGCATTCGATAAGGCGATCGAGGCTTTCTCCGTCGCTTACGCCGACCAGAATGACGAGGACTACGCGGCGCTCAAGCGTGCGATCACGAGTGGAAAGCTCAAAGCTGTCATCGAAGAGCCGAAGTAGCCAGCCGGCTCCGGGAACAATCATTAAGGAGCGGGCGCCAAGGGCGTCATCGTGGCGCAGGGGTACGTATGGTAGCTGGAGCCCGTACGCGAAGAACGGGCGCCCGACCTATTGCTACGCTGCTTGGAGCCCAATACGGCCGCGACCGCGCCGCCCATCCCGTCTGCCCGCCTGCGCTCACCGTCTCGAGCTCATGTCACGGCGATTGCCCCTTGTACTTATGTTCAAGCCGCGAGTGATGCGGCACAATCTCGATGCATCGTTCGAGCGACGGCGGCAGCTCGAATGGGGAACGTCGAGCGGGCGGAGGTCGCAGAGACGCAGAAGGAGCGTCCGATGAAGAGGGGCCACGTTCTCCCGGCGGTAACGATGATCTGCACTGCGCTTGCGGCATCCGCCCACGCACAGCGCGGCACTGGGGCGACCGTTCCGGCAACCGGCGAGCTGCCGGAAATTC
The DNA here is from genome assembly GCA_963783995.1 of uncultured Acidimicrobiaceae bacterium. Classification (GTDB taxonomy): domain Bacteria; phylum Actinomycetota; class Acidimicrobiia; order Acidimicrobiales; family RAAP-2; genus Bog-473. The sequence continues at coordinate 495,576 of CAWAPU010000006.1, read as the reverse complement.
GTGTGGTCGTGTTCGTAGTTCCGCCGTTCGTCATGGAACAGAACGGATCGTTGACCGGATTCAGCATCGATCTGTGGGATGCGATCGCCGCGCGGCTGAAGCGTAAGACCATTTATCAGATCGCACCCGACGTAAGCGCCTTGGAAGAGGCGATGCGGTCCAAGGGCGCGGACCTTACAGTGGCCATGCTCATAACGTCGGGGCGTGACGAGGTGTTTGACTTTTCGTTTCCGACATTGAACGCCGGGCTGCAGATCATGGTGCGCGATACGCACCAGACCGCGAGCACGAACCCCTTATGGGATTTGCTGCGTCTGATATTTTCGCGAACCACGATAGCCTGGCTCGGCATGGCTCTATTGCTGATATTGATTCCGGCGCACCTGGTCTGGCTGCTCGAACGGAGGCGCAAGGACGATGCGCTTTCGAGTCGGAACTACTTTCCAGGCATCTTCGAAGCAGGTTACTGGGCGCTCTCTACGCTGACCACGCAGGCGGAGGCAATGCCGAGACAATGGCTGGCTCGCGCACTGTCGGTCCTCTGGATGTTCGCAGGCGTCGTGTTCGTCGCCTTCTATACCGCGCAGTTGACGACGACCTTGACCGTCCAGCAGATTCGCGGCGCCATCGAGGGGCCGGATGATCTCCCCGGTAAGCAGGTCGCCACGGTCGCGCACAGCCTGGCGGTCGATTATCTTCAGGAACACCATGCGCAGGTCCAGGAGTTCTCGACAACCGACCAGTTGTTCAAAGCTCTTTTGCAGCAAAAAGTGGATGCCGTGGTGACGGGCGCGCCGATCCTGCGCTACTACGCATCGCACGAGGGACAAGGACAAGTGAAGGTGGTCGGCGCCGAAATCAACATTGCACCGGTCGCGATCATGCTGCAGTTGGATAGCCCTCTGCGCAAGAAGATTGACATCGCGCTGCTCGCGCTTCGCGAGGACGGCTCCTATCAGCGGCTGTACGACAAATGGTTCGGCAGTCTCTAGACTGAGCCGCCACCAAGACCTAAACCGGGCGATGCCAGGGATGACATTCGAGCTCTTCCAAGTCCGCTGCGCGATGGCGGCGCTCCTATGCGTCTTTGCCTTGCCCGCCTTCGCGCAAAACCCCCAGTCGCTCGTGCAGCAAGCTAAAAATCCGTTCGCCGACCTGACCAACCTGCAATTTATATACGACGACAACCTGGGGCTCGAGCCGCACAACCAAAGCTCGCAGATGCTGACTTTTCAGCCCGTCATTCCATTCGGCGTGAGTCCGGCTTGGAGCATCATCACCCGCACCATTCTGCCGCTCATCGACCAGCCTGGGGCCGCTCCGGGCGAGGGCAGGACGCAGGGGGTGGGCGATACCCAGTTTTCGGCGTTCCTTTCTCCCACGCGGACGGGAGATCTGGTCTGGGCTATCGGACCGGTGTTTCAGCTGCCAACCGCCACCAATGATGCGTTGGGTCAGGGCAAGTGGGGAGCAGGACCCACCGCGGGGCTGCAGTGGTCGGGCACCCAGTGGACGTTCGGTGGCCTGATCAACAACATCTGGTCTTTTGCGGGCAACGCGGGACGGCCGGCGGTCAATCAGATGGAGTTGCAGCCGGAGGTCAACTACAGCTTCAAAGATAATCCGAACCGCTACCTTACTTTTTCACCGACTCTCACCGCGGACTGGGAGGCGAGCGGTGGCGAACGGTGGACTGTGCCGGTGTCTCTGGGCCTTGGCCAACTGTTCAAGTGGGGTCACCAATCGATCAATGTCCAAGCGACCGCCTACTACAATGTGGTTGCGCCCACCGGCGCCTCCACCTGGACCCTCGAGGTCGAGGTGCAGCTGCTGTACCCGAAATGATCGCGATCGGCCGCGACCGCGTCCACCCCCTGTTCGGCGACGAAGTGCATGCACCCTTGGTCGCATCGCAAATCACCAGAGCGCATGTTGATATAGCCCGCGCACATCGGTGCGATGGCCGTGTTCACTTGCCAGAGGCGTCATGAGTTTGCGCGTCTGGCCTACTGCGAGATGTACCCTATGCACTGCACAACGAGCGATTGGATTACTCCGCTGAGGAGATCGGCCTTTCTGCCGAACCTCTTGCTGGTGGTGTCGTTCAATCTCGCCTCCTGCGGCTCCAAAGGAGATCACGCGCCCGTGGCCGAAGCGGCCCCCGTTCAGGCGGCTTCCGCGGAGGCAGCTCCCGCGCCTGCGGACGCGCCGCCGCCGGCCGCGTCGACGGCCGCGGTTGCGGAGGCCTCGCAGGCGGCACCGCCCGCCTCCGGCGAGGCCATGACGCCCGCGAATCTGGATGAGCTGCTTGCGCCCGTCGCGCTGTATCCCGACGCGTTGCTGGCGCAGGTGCTCGCCGCCGCGTCCTATCCGCAGGAGGTCATGGACGGGGGCAATTGGCTCCTCCAGAACACCAACCTGCAGGGGCAGGCGCTTCAAGATGCCGCCAAGGAGGCGGGTTTTGGGGCGCCGATGCAGGCACTCGTCCTGTTTCCATCGGTCGTGGACATGATGTGCCAGAACTTCGATTGGACGAAGCAGCTGGGGTCAGCCTTCAACGCGGATCAGGGAGCGGTGATGGCCTCGGTGCAGCGGCTGCGCGCGCAAGCCGCGGCGGTGGGCAATCTGAAGTCGACGCCGCAACAAAAAGTCGAGACCCAGACCGTCGATAAGCAGCAGGTCATCGTGATTCAGCCGGCGGATCCGAAAATCATCTATGTGCCGACCTACAATCCACAGGTCGTGTATGTGACGCCGCCGCCCCCCGCACCCGTCGTGGGCCCGACCACGGGCGATGTGATCGCCGCCGGCCTGATCGGATTTACGGCGGGGGTAATCGTCGGCAGCATGTTCAACAACCACAATTACTACCCGTATCCGAACTGGGGCTACGGTGGCGTTTGGTATGGCGGCCATCCTTATAGCCGCAACGTTTATGTCTACGCGCCCCACTACAATCGCGGCTACCCGCCGGGATACCGTCCTGGATATGGTTATCGGCCGCCGCCGAACTATGCGAACGGCTGGAATCGTGCGAGCACGCTGCCCGCATACAACAGCAGCAACTATTACAACCGTTTCAATGGCAACCAAAATCAGCGGCCGGGCAATACCCCGCCGCGGCTCGTCGGCAGCGATGTCAGCAATCGGCCGGGAGCTTATCGGCCGCCGGGCAGCGGCAACGTCACGGGCAGCGGCAACAACAATAAGAGCGGCAACAACGTAACCATCAACAACAATTTCGGCAGCAACAAGCAGCCGGGAACCGGCGGCGCGACTTCGCAGCCTGCTTGGAAAGGTCAGCAGCAATATCAAGGCTCGCGTCCCGGCACTGGTTCGGCCTCGCAACCCCCGCGCAACTCGACCATGCCTGCACGGCCGTCCACGCCGGGCGGCTCCGCAGGTGGCGGCTCTCGTCCGGGAAGCCCGGCGACCCGTCCGGGAAGTCCCGCGAGCCCGGCGACACGCCCCGCCAACGGCGGCGGCCGGCCGGCCAGTGATCGTGGCTTCGGGGGAACCGGCCAGCAGCCCAATCGGGGCGGTGCGCCCTCGGGTGGGGCTACGCCGGCAGGGCGCCCGGCGAACTCCGCAACTCGTCCGGCGACTCCGCCGCCGGCCGGGGGCAATCGGCAGACCGCCTTTACCGGTGCCTCTTCGGGGCGCGGCGGCGGCGGCGGGGCTCAATCGGACCGTGCAGCGTCGAACAGGGGCCAGGCCAGCGTGGGTCAAGGCGGGACGCGATCGGCCGCGCCCAGCAATCGACAGCGAGGAGCCCAGCGATGAGCACGATGAAGACGTATTGGCGCTTTTCGCCGCACCTGCTCGGTGCCTTGCTGGTCCTGTTGCTCGGCAGCCCGGCAACCGAGGCACAGACCGCTGGATCTTCGGCGCATGAGAGTTTCGACACGGCTCCGCAGGCGGTTCGTGCCCTGGTGGCGGCGGCCAAAGACAACGACAGCGCCCGTCTGCTCGCCATCTTCGGACCCGGTTCCGATGAGATGGTGGAATCCGGAGATCCCGTCGCCGACAAGAAAGACCGCTCGAATTTCGTGAAGGCGTACCAGACCCGGCACGTCCTGATCACTAAAGGACCGGATCGCAAACTACTCGCGGTCGGAGCCCGCGGCTTCGAGCTGCCGACCCCGATCGTGCGCATCGACGGGAAGTGGATGTTTGACGGTGCAGCCGGTGCCCAAGAGGTCATCATCCAGCGCATCGGCCGCAATGAGCTCGATGCGATCGCGGCATGCCGAGGCATCGTCGACGCCGAAAATGATTACGCGTCCATGAACCCCGAGCACACGGCGGTCAAATCCTATGCCGGCAAGCTGATGAGCGATCCTGGCCGCCGCAACGGTTTGTACTGGGAAGCCCAGGCGGGAGAGCCGCAGAGCCCAGCGGGCCCATTTCTCGCCCAGGCGGCCGAGGAAGGATACGAGGCGGGCTCCCACTCGCCCTACCACGGCTATTACTACCGCTTGTTGAAGGCGCAGGGACCCTCGATGCCAGGCGGTGCCAGGAGTTACGTGGTTGATGGCGTGCTGAGCGGAGGATTTGCGGCGGTGGCTTGGCCCGCACAATACCGCGCGAGCGGCGTCATGACGTTCATCGTGGGACAGGACGGCGTGGTCTATCAAAAGGATCTGGGCGATGACACCGAACACCTCGCGAAGAGTCTCGCGAGTTTCGACCCCGACTCGAGTTGGGTGCGCGCCGAAACGACCCCGTAGCGAGCCTCGCCGGGGACTGACCGAACCATCAGCCGGCTGATGTGGCCGGATTCGCGGGCAACAGCAGGCGAAACGCAGCGCCGCCGCCCGCGTTGTGCTCGGCCCACATCCTTCCGCCATGAGCGTTGATGATCGTGCGGCATACGGATAATCCCAATCCCATGCCGTCCTCCTTGCTGGTGAAGAAGGGCTCGAACACCTTTTCCAGCGTTCCGTCGGCGACGCCGGGACCGGCATCGCAAACGGAGATCATCACGAAGCCCTGCTCGCCCACGCCGGTTTGGAACGTCAGGACACGGGCTTCTCTCGCCAACTCGGCCATCGCGTCACAGGCGTTCCTGACGAGGTTGATCAGCACCTGCTGCAGCCCCACGCGATCGGCCCGCAAAATCGGCCGATTCGGGTCAAGCTCGAGGCGTACCGTAATGCCGCGATCGATGAGCTCGCTCCGCAGCAGCTTGAGGACCTCGGCGACGAGATCGTTCGCATCCACCGGCTGGAACTGCACTTCACCGCGCTTGAGGAGCAGACGCAGGCGACGGATGATGTCTCCCGCTCGTTGATCGTCGGCAACGATCTCCCCAAGAATATCGCGCACTTCATTCAGATTCGGTTCGGAACGCTTGAGGATGAGTTGCGCCGCCTGCGCGTTGCTCAAGATCGCGGTCAGGGGTTGGCTGACCTCATGCGCAATGGATCCCGACAATTCGCCAAGCATGTTGACGCGCGATAAATGGGTGACTTGATTGCGCTGTCGCGCGACCTCCAGCTCCGCACGCGCGCGCTTTTCCTCCTCTTTGGCGATCAGCCAAGCCCGTGCACCGAGAGTCGACAGAACCACGCCGACAACGAACAAAAGGCCCGTGGCCACGGCCAATCTGTTGCGGAAGGTGGTGAGATCGGCAAAGACATCCTGCTCGCTCGAGGCGACGCAAATGGACCAGAAGGTGTTTCCCAATCGCGCAGGGACATAGACCGCGTACTTCCGAATCGGGCTCACTTCCCGCACACCGACTCTGCGCGAGGTATATTGCGCGGTACCTTCGCCGCCCCGAAGCATGGCCTTCACCAACGCAGCCGAGGAGGGATTGCCCTTGTCGGCCTCAAATATGGACGTGCCGGCAACGCCGGGGACCGGCGTGTAAAGAATGGTTCCGGCCTGGCTGATCACCCAGGCGTAACCGGTGGCGCCCACTTTGACCACATCGAGATAGCGCTTCGCGAGACTGTTGAAGTCGACGAGGATTTCCACTGATCCCTTGAATTCCGAGCCCTGCGTGACGGGAACATGCAGGGCAATCGCATCCACTCCCTCGATGGTCCTGAACACCTCGCTGAGCACCGGCTTGTGGTCGCGCAGCAGCGTCACCATGTGCGACTGCTGCGAGATATCCAGGCCCACTGCATTGCCGTCGGGAAAGTCATCGCGGATCACGCCTTTCTCATCCACGCGGGTGATCTCCATGATCCGGGCTCGGTTGGTTTCGTAGAAGAGCTTCAGCACCGCCCTGCCTTCGCGGTCGTCCTCGGCCACCGCGGGCATCTGGGACAAGGTGGCCAAGGTGGCCGTCCAGGTTGCAAAGAACTCCTCGATGCCCCTCGCCGCCTGGTGCGCATAGATCATCTCTTGCTGATCGAGCTTCGCGATCGCGGCCTTCTTGGCTTCCTGGTAGATGCCCTCGAAAATGAAGACGCATGCAGTGGCGATCGCAATAGCGAGGACGACGAAAACCGTCTTTCGATTGGCGTTCAATCAGGCTCTCCAACGCATTGCGTCACGCTCGGCCGGCGCCTGAATCTGGTAGAGGCCTTCTCGTGAAATGCGCGGGATTGTTTTTAGCGGCGTTTATGCCGATTGGGCATGTCATGAGCTCCATTCAGTATTTCCGCTCTCCCTGCCGATTCATACAATCACTGACGAGTCGACGGGCATTCAAGAATACGCCTGTCAAACATCAGGGAACACCATTGAATCTCATGGACAGAACACGTCCCCCGCGACGTGACATCCCGCCGCACGCGCTCGAAACCGAGGGCGCTTCGCGCCCTTTTAGTCTCCGGTGGCGGGCTTGCTTTCTCATGCTGGGCGCCACGGCGCTCACGGTTCCTGCGCTCGCGCAGCAAAAAACCGGGCCCGGCATCACCGGCGACGACAGTCTGACATGGCACGGCATAACGCTCTACGGGGTCATCGACATCGGACTGCAATATGACACCCACAGCGCACCGTTCACTCCCTACCGTCCGGCGGCCAGCGGCAACATCGTGCGCCAGAACAGCGGCGGCTCGGTGAGCGGTCTCACGCCGAGCAACATGGGCCAATCCAGAGTCGGCCTGCAGGGCATTGAGCCCCTGATCGCCGATTGGTCGGCCATCTTCCAGTTGGAGACCTTCTTCAACCCGCAATCGGGCGAGATCGCCGATTCGCTGAAATCGCTGACGGTCAACAATGGACGAGGCTTGAGCTCCCAGAGCGTGGGCGTGGATGGCAGCTCCGCGGGACAGGCATTCCAGACGGCCTGGGTCGGCCTGAAATCGGGACGGTTCGGAACGCTCACCTTCGGCCGCCAGATCACGTTGATCACGGAAGGGGTCATCAAATACGACCCCAATTATAACGCCACCGCGTTCGGCCTGCTGGGCGCCTCCAATACGTATTCCGGCGGAGGCGCTCAGGAGAATAACCGGCTCGATTCCACCGCGAAGTATTCGGTCGACTTCAACGGGCTTGCACACAGCGCCGCGCTCTACAAATTCAACGGGGCGAGCGGCTCGGCCAACACGACGTTCCAAGCGGATCTCGGCGCGGCGTACGCGGGCGCCTCCGTGGATGCCTATTACTCGAAGGAAAATAGCGCAATCATCGCCACCTCCTTGACCGCCGTCCAAGTTGCCGAGCTTCCGTCGCTCGGGTATTCGATATCGAATTCTCTCGCAGCGACCATCTCGGACAATACGGCGTATGCCCTCATGGCATCGTACAAGATCGATCCCTTCAAGGTCTTTGCCGGCTACGAGCACATCAAGTACGCGAATCCCGACAGACCCTTGAGCGCTGGATTCAACGACATCGGCGGCTACGTTCTCGCTTTCGTCACTAACAATGCCTATGCCGATTCGAAGACTTTGAATATCTACTGGACCGGTGCGCGCTACACCGTCCTGCCCCACCTCGACTTGACCGCCGCCTACTACGGCTATCAACAGAACGCCTATGGCACGGGCAAGCAGGCCGGCTGCTCGAGCCCGGCACACAGCAGCTGCAGCGGCAGCTTGGAGGCTTTTTCGTTCGACGCCGACTATTACTTGAGCAAGCACTTCGACGCTTACCTGGGCGCCATGTACAGCGGTGTGCACGACGGGGTGGCCAGCGGCTACCTGCACTCGACCAATATCAACCCCACCATCGGCGTGCGGTACAAGTTTTAGCCGGTCTCCGAGGGCGAATCCGCCGTGGCGACGGCAGCGTGCTGCGAGGCCTCATTGATGAGAAGGTCGGTGGCCTGCCTCACATAGGCCGCATCATCGCCCGGGACGACCCGGCTTTGCGCATTGAGACACGAAATACCCAAGCCGAGCGCGGATGGCCAATCGCCGCTTTTCCACATCGCCAATGAGGTCTTGCGCATCTTTTCCAGGAATGCCTTACGCCTGGACATCGAGGCCGAGCAGTAATAGCCGATCACATGGTCGATCGTATGATGGATGTGGGCGAGGAACGCCGCCCTGGCAGACTCGTCCGCGTCCCGCATCCGGCCCATGATGTCGTCGTATTCCTTGCGCAACACTGCCCCACGACCTTCACGCCACCGATCGAGCATGCCCACCGCCTGATCCCTCCGTTATCAAGGCAACTCATCGCGTATGAATTCAAGACATGCGCCGCCCGGCGCTTCGTCTGAGCGTACCAGAGTTGAGCGATTTGGACGGCATTCCCCGCCCCAGTGAACCCCCGCCCTATAATCTACTCTCAGGAGAACCTTCAAATGCGCCCCGTGCTTCTCGTCCCCGGCATCGGCAACTCCGGCCCCGCTCATTGGCAATCGCTATGGGAGGCCAAACACCCCGCCGTCGCGCGCGTCATGCAACGCGATACTTTGCCGCCCTTCTCGTGGCGATTCCCGATCCGTCCGGGACCAATTTCCCGGGCAGCCCCCTCGGGCTTCACGCCGGTGCCCCGCGCTTTGCGCGACCATCCGGTCACGGTGGTCAGCAGCGACGATGACCCGTACGCGAGCGCGGCCTTCACCGATGCGCAGGTTGCTGCCTCGAGCGCCGAACATGTGCGCCTTTCAGGACGCGGCCATATCAACGCCGCCAGCGGCATCGGAGATTGGCCGGACGGTTGGGCGCTCATCGAGCGTTGGCGCTAGTCTCTTGGAGTAGCAGGCGGCATCGGGATCCTCACATTGACCTCAGTGCCCTCGAGGGTGTTGAGCCACTGACAGGCTCCGCCCAGTTGACGGGCGCGATGATGCAGGGGCGTGCTCACAAGGCCCTCATCGGGGATCGCGCTCGGCGACCCCGAAATCGGCCTCGCCAGTCGACAATGCAGTGTGTCCCCGATGATTTCCACACGCAACGACAGCTCCCTCGGCACGCCGTCCGTTAAAATCTGCGTGAGCGCTTTTTGAAATATTCGAAACACCCCGAGCTTGAAGTCGGCGGAAAACGGGGGTTCTTCGAGCGGATAGCTTTCCGAGTAAACCACGCCGGCCGCATCGCAACTTGCCTTCAAATGCCAGCGATGGTCGAACAAAGCCCGACCTGATCGAGCAGACTCGGACTCAAGGCCTCGACCACTTTGCGCTTGATATCGATGGCCGCGCGCAGTAACCCGATAGCCCGGGCGAGCTTGTCCTTCGCGACATCCGCGAGGTCGCTCCGCTGCGCGATCCAGCTCATATCCATCACCGCACCGACCAGCAGCCCGCCGACTTCGTCGTGCAGCGTGCGTGCTAGCGAGGATTTCTCGGCTTCGATTTCCAGCTCCGACCGGCGCAGAGTTTCTAGAAGATCGGCGGCGGACAACTGGTTTGGCGAGGCGCTTTCGAATGGCAAAGATGGGCTGTCCATGCAACATGATCACCCACCTCGGTGATGGGCCGCTGTAGTCCAACGGCGTCACCTCAGGGCGTGAAACGACCGTTGGATGAGCCAAAGCGCCTACATCCATCGGCGGCGACATCGGATTAACTGTGCAGCCGGACCTCCGGTAGCAACATCAGAACAAGGATAGCGATGGATACTCTGCTCATATTGATAATTCTCTTGGTTTTGTTCGGCGGCGGCGGCGGCCTTTATTGGGGGATGGGCGCGGGATGGGGAATCGGGCCGATTGGTCTGATCGTCGCGGTGCTCGTCGTGGCCTTTCTGCTGAATGGTCGCCGCGGCGGATCCCGCCTCTAGGCTGCGCAGGGCTGTCTCGGGCGCAGCTCAATCGCGCCCGAGATCCCGCATCACGCGCGCAACGGGATGCCGCACGGTTTAATTTTCATCAGATCAGCTGTCCCTGTCGGCCCAGGATTTTCCGCTCGACATTCAATATCTCGAGCCGACCCTCCAGGCACTCCATGATGTGCGCGCGCTCCAAGGTCCTCGCCTCACCAATCGATGGTGCCCACACGCGGATCACCATCACCGGCATTCGCCCACCGTCCGCATAAAGATCCCGAATCCACCCGTACAGGGGCGCAGCTTCGGGCAGCCAAAGCCGCGCCGCGTTCAGGTGCTGCGCGACGAGGATCCGAGAGCGTATAGATGGCGACGTCGCACCCGCTGCACGAGCGCCGCCTTACCGATCACGCTCGAGTTCACGCGGCAGCTCAGGCCGCACCCAGCGCGCTAGTTACTCGCCTCACGGAAACGCTTCAGCCGATCCACCGCGTCCAGGCGATCGGCGCCCTGAAATTGCAACATCCATCCTGGATACTCCGGCGGCAGTGCGCTGACCTCATCCAACCGTCCGAGCTCCTGCGGCGTGAGCGTGAGATCGACCGCCGCGAGATTGTCCTTGAGCTGCTCGTAATGCTTCGCACCAATGATGACCGAGGTCACCGCGGGCTTCGCCAGCAGCCATGCAAGGGAGACGCGTGCCGGACTGCAGTGATGAGCCTTCGCGATCGGGGACATTGCATCGAGGATCTTCCAAGTCCGCTCTTTGTCGACGATGGGAAAGTCAAATTCGGCACGGCGCGAGTCCTCAGGCTTCTGGTTCGTTCGTGTGTATTTGCCTGATAACAGGCCTCCGGCAAGCGGACTCCAGACCAGCAGGCCAACCTTTTCGGATTCCAGGAGCGGCACGATTTCCCGCTCCAGATCGCGCCCGGCAATCGAGTAGTAGGCCTGCAGCGTGGCGAATCGGGCGAGGTTCCGGTACTCGCTGATGCCGAGCGCCTTGGCGATCTTCCAGGCCTGCCAGTTCGAGCAGCCGATGTAGCGGACCTTCCCTTGCTGCACCAGGGTGTCGAGCGCGCGGACTATCTCCTCCACTGGCGTCACCGAATCGTTGCCATGGATCTGATAGAGGTCGATATGATCAGTCTGCAAGCGCCGCAGACTCGCCTCAACGCCGTCCATGATGTGACCACGAGAGGCCCCGACATCATTGCGGCCCGGGCCGACACGCCCGTAGACCTTGGTTGCGATCACGACATGTTGCCGCGCGATCCTCAGGTTCTTCAGCGACTGCCCGAGGATTTTTTCACTCTCACCCTCCGTATAGACATCCGCGGTATCGAAGAAGTTGATACCGCTGTCAATCGATGTCCCAACCAGCTCATCGGCAGCCGCCTGGCCGACGGCTCCGATGGCTTTGAACATTCCTCTGCCATCCCCGAAGGTCATGGTTCCGAAACACAGTTTCGAGACCACGAGACCGGTATTGCCGAGCGTTGCGTATTTCATGCCGAGTTCCTCCTATGCGAGTTCAGTGTTTGCCCGGCGGAGAAAAATAGGCGGTTGCCAGGGCGTCAGCTCTTACTCGACTATATCGCTACCCGGAAGTTCAGGGGTCCTCATCATGGGTGCGATATGCGAAATCTGGATTTTACCTCCTGGCCTGCGCTGCTTTCGACTCTGCTCGGACTCAGCGTGATCACCCTGATCGGAGTCGGCATCCGCCTGCTCGCCATGCAGACGATGCAGCAGCGCCGCGAGCGTGAGAACCGCCAGATCAACGAGCGCTTGCGCACGCTGATTGCGGCTTATAAGACGTTGGGCGGCTCTTTCACGGGCGATCTCGCAGTGAGTCCCGCCCATCGCAGAGATTTCAGAGGCGACGCGGAGCGCGCGCCTGCCCGCGGGACCGAGGGATCTGCGGATGGCATTCGACTGGGCTCCGACCGATCGCGACGTATTCGCGACGCGGTCGAAGCCTCCTTGTCCGACATCATTTTGCTCGGCACCGAGGAGCAGGTGCGGCTGGCGGCGACGGCAGCCGCTGAACTCGCGGCCGGTCGCTCGGTTGAGACGGCGGCGCTGGTGGTGTGCCTGCGCGATTTCATTCGCCAGGCGCTCGATCTGCAGCCGGTCCCCCTGCACCTGTTGATTCCGAAACAGGGACCTTCGCGTGCGACACCGTCCAAGGGCGGTAAGGAGAGCGACAAGGAGGGTGCGAAACAGGGCGGCGGTGGACTGGGCGGTGGGGCGGGCGGCGGTGCAGGCCTCGGCGCAGGCGTCAGCCATGACGAGGAGAGCGAGCACCCAGACACCTGACCCCTATCGCGCAATCACCTGCATCACACTCTGTCAATTATTTGACGCTAGCAGGTCACGCTTCCAATGCGTGCCGGCGCGCGTCCGAGGAATCCTACAGCGGACGAGGTGCTGGGGACTGCGTCCACCGGAGGGCGTTCTGCTAATTTCGAGTGTGAGGGAGGTCGGAGGTGCGTATGACGGCCGAGCTGAACACGATTTTTGAGATGGTTAGCCATTTTCAGCAGCTGACCGAGCGCGAAAGGTCCGGGCTGGCGCGGGAGCTGCACGACGATCTTGGCGGCTACCTCATCGGTGCCGTGATGGACCTCACCACGTTGGCACCGCACATAGCCGGTGCCATGGGGCCGGCGGCTCACGACAAGATGACGCGCGCGCGGCAGGCGCTCGCATCGGCGATTGTGCTGACGAGGCGTCTCACGGAGCAACTGAGACCGACGCTGTTGGATAACGTCGGGTTATTCGCTGCGTTGCGTTGGCAATTGAAGAATGCGTGCGAACGGACCCACATCAAATGCGTCGACGATCTGCCGGCGGAGGAGCCCCGGCTGAACTCGCGGGCCTCCATCGCCTTGTTCCGCAGCTCGCAGGAGGCGCTGATTGTCGGAATCGATCGCTGCTCGGTGACTGAGCTGGAGTTGATCGGCTCGATGGACGACAAGCAACTGTCGCTTCGATTTGCGGCGGATGGCGGCGTCCTGCCTGAGAGGCCAACTGATGTGGCGAACCTGATGCTGGAGTCTCTGCGGCATAGAATCCGCACTCTAGGGGGAGCCGTGCAGGTGCAGAATCCGCCGAGCGGCGGTATCGTGGTGGTGATCAGCGCTCCCACGGCCAACGTGACCGCCATTCACTAACTCTATCCGCCGACGAAGGCTCCGCTGATCCCTGAACCTGAGTCACCTCGCTCAACAACGCCGCCACTCGCCCTTAAACCAGCCCAGGCAACCCGCGTGATATTGTGAAGCACGCCCCGCCCCGGCCCGCCGCTCCGGAGCACAATGGATTGGAAGCCGCCCCTCGCGTGCGGCCGTCTTGCCACGCCGCAGCTGGGAGGCTCGAGTGCGAACCCTGTCGATCGCGTCGCTCATCATCCTGTTCGCCACCGCCCGCGAACCGGCCCACGCACAGGTGATGCTGGCCGCCAATCCCTACTCGGCGCAGTTCGCACAAATCGTCCGCCAAAATCAAGAAGCCTGGAAGCAGCTCGACGCCCAGATATCCGATGTCGTGACGCCGAAACTGGTGTCCGTCGAGGTCACCATGAGCTGCGGACTGTACACCGAGCTCGAGGCGAGCTATTCGAACGGGATGGTCGAGAGCAAGGAGATTCCCGGCGATGCGGGCACGCAGTCGAGACTTGGCAACCTGTTCGATCGGAGTCGCACGCTGGTGAACGTGGTGACTCAGCCCTGCATGCAGTAAGCGGCGGGCAAAGGGAGCCCGGCCCGGCGCCGTTGGAATAAAATGCTGCCATGACGGATCTCGCCACGGCACTGCATCGGGTCTTCGGGTTCACTGACTTTCGCCCCGGCCAGGAGGCGGTGGTGCGCGACGTGCTCGCCGGGAAGGACGTGCTCGCGCTCATGCCGACGGGCGGCGGCAAGTCGCTGTGCTTCCAATTGCCGGCCGTGCTGCGTCCGGGGCTCAGCGTGGTGGTCTCGCCCCTGATCGCCTTGATGCAGGATCAGGTGCGGTTGTTGATGGACAACGGCGTCGCCGCCACGTTCATCAACTCGACGCTGCGCGGGGACGAGATTCGGCAGCGGCTGGCCGCAGCGCTCAGAGGCGAGTACAAGCTCATCTATCTCGCGCCGGAGCGGCTCCTGCTCGCCGAATTTCTCGAGGGGCCGCTGCGGCGGCTGAGCGTCGATCCGGGCATCAGCGCCTTCGTCATCGACGAGGCGCATTGCGTGTCCGAATGGGGACACGATTTCCGCCCCGAGTACCGGCAGTTGTCGACGCTGCGCAGGCGCTATCCGACGATTCCTTTGCTGGCCTTCACCGCCACTGCCACGGCCCGCGTACGGAGCGATATCGCCGAACAGCTCGCATTGCGCGATCCGGCGAGGCACATATCGAGCTTCAATCGTCCGAATCTCTTCTACCGGGTCCGTTCGAAAGGCTCCGGCACCCTGGCGGGCGTGCTGGCGCAGGCGCGATCGGGAGGAGCCGGCATCGTCTATTGCCTCTCGCGCCGTCGCGTCGAGGAGCTGGCCTCCCAAATGCAAAGCGCGGGCATCGCGGCGCTGCCCTACCACGCCGGCCTGGATGCGGCGGTCCGGCGCGACAACCAGGAAGCGTTCATCCGCGATGATGCGCAGGTGATGGTCGCCACGATCGCCTTCGGCATGGGTATCAACAAGCCGGACGTGCGCTGGGTCACTCACTACGATCTGCCGAGAAGCCTCGAGGGGTACTACCAGGAATCCGGCCGGGCCGGACGCGATGGCGACCCCGCGCTCTGCACGCTCTACTTCGGCCTGAAGGATATCCGCACCGCGGAGTTTCTCATCCAGCAGAAAGTCGATCCCGCCACGGGCGAGGCGCTCGAGGACGAGCAGCGCATCGCGCGCCAGCAGTTGCGGCAAGTCCTGAGCTACGCCGAATCCACCGAGTGCCGGCGCGTCATTCAGCTGCGCTATTTCGACGAGATCTTCGAAGGCGCATGCGGGGCCTGCGACAATTGTTGCGAGCCTCGTCGCTCGATCGACTGCACCGTGCAGTCGAAGCAGGTGTTGTCCTGCGTTGCGCGCCTTGCGCAGCGCGGCGAGCGCTTCGGCGCGGCCCACATCATAGATATCCTGCGCGGCAGCCGCTCGGAACGAATCCTCTCGCGCGGCCACGACACGCTGAGCGTGCACGGCATCGGCAACCGGTGGCGCGTGCCGGAATGGCGCGAGCTGATCCGATCGCTGCGGAACCAGGGACTCGTGTCGGAGACTCAGGACGGCTATCCGGTGCTTATCCTCAACGCATCGAGCTGGGAAGTGTTGCGCGATCAGCGCTCCGTGCACATCGTGCAGGCTCCGTCGCCGACGTCCGCGAAAACACGCGGGCCGGAGACCTCCGAGGGGACTGCGTCCGCCATCGCGCACGAGGGCCAAGAGCTGTTCGACGCATTGCGCGCGTTGCGCAAGCGGCTCGCGGACGCGCAGGGCATGCCGCCGTACGTGATCTTCCACGATGCGACCTTGCGCGAGATTGCCGCCCGCCGGCCGGTCACTCTCGGTCAGTTTGCGGACATCCGCGGTGTCGGCGAGGCAAAGCTCGCCCGCTATGGCGAGGAATTCGTCGCCACGGTCCGAGGGCACGCCGCGAATCGCTAGCGGGCGGCTTGACTCTCGTGAGCACCTGCCGAACGATACCGGGATATGGCAATGTGGGTTGGCACGTCCGGCTACAACTATCCCGAATGGCGGGGTAGCTTCTATCCAGAGAAGCTCGCCGCGGCGAAAATGCTGCCCTACTACGCGCAACGCTTCAACACCGTCGAGATCAACTACACGTTCTACCGCACGCCGAACGCGAAAATCCTCGCCGGCTGGAGCGAGGCGACGCCGGAGCCGTTCAAGCTCACGTTGAAAGCTCCCAAGCGCATCACCCACACGGCGCGGCTCAAAGATTGCAATGAGCTCCTGCAGTATTTCGTGAAGACCGCGCAAACCCTGAGCGCCAAGCTCGGGGTCCTGTTCTTTCAGCTGCCGCCTTATTTCAAGAAGGATGCCGGCCTGCTCGCCTCCTTCCTCGATCTGTTGCCGAGCGGTACTCGCGCCGCGTTCGAGTTTCGCCATGCATCCTGGTTCGACGACGAGGTGTATGGGCTCCTGCGGTCAAAAGGGATCGCACTGTGCGTCGCTGAAAGCGAGAAACTCTCGACCCCCGTCGAGATCACCGCCGACTACGCCTACTTCAGATTGAGGGATGAGGGATACACGCCGCACGATCTGGTGCGCTGGGCGCAGACCGTCGCGGCCAGGACGGCGACGTGCACGGATGTGTTCGTGTACTTCAAGCACGAGGAATCCGGCACCGGGCCGGCATTCGCCCGCATTTTCTTGGATGCGCTCGGCGCGCCGCGCGAGTCTGGCGGGTGAATCGCGATCAAAGCGGGCGCTTGGTACTCTACCTCGTGATGACCTTCGGCATCACGTGGGTCGCCTGGTGGCCCCTCGCGCCCTTGATCCCCGCCGGCGCCAGCGTATTCACCAGCCCCACCTTCAGTGCGCTCTACATCGCAGGCGGCCTCGGACCCACGTTGGCCGCCTTGATCGCGGTGGCGCTCACGCCGCGCGAGGGCTCGCTGCACGCTTACGCGGTGAGCCTTACGCGCTGGCGCGTGCCGCTCGCCTGGTATCTGGTCGCCTTCCTGCTGCCGCCGATCGTGGCGTTCACGCTCGACCTTCTGGCCGCATGGTTCGGCGCGCAACCCCCCGCCTTTCCGGCGTTTCACGACTTGTCGAGAGTGCCGCTGATTTTCTTGACCATGATTCTCGGCGGAGGTCTGGAGGAGCTGGGTTGGCGCGGCGTCGCGCAGCCCATGCTCGAGCGGCGCTTCAACCGGATCACAAGTGCCGCAATCGTCGGGGTGTTCTGGGCCTTATGGCACCTGCCGCTGTTCTTCATCCACGGCGTGCCGCAATACGGCGCGGATTTCCCATTGTTTGCCGCCGATGTCGTTGGAAATGCGTTTCTGCTCGCCTGGATATACGGCGGGACGGGCAGCATTTTGGTATGCGTTTTGTTTCATGCGGCCAACAACACCTCCGCGACCATGGGGCTCGGTGCTTGGGACGGCAGTCCCCATATGGCGTGGATCGGACCTGCGGCGAAGACGGCGCTCGGCGCGGCGTTGATCCTGCTGTTGCCGCGGATGAATCGCCCGAAACCTGCGCCCTAGCCGCGCGCTCGCGGCGGCGCGCACGCGGCGGCGCAATGTCAGGCGGGGGCTTCCTGGGTGGCGTGCAGGGGCACCGCCTCCTTGATCGGTAGATTGATGATCGCCGCACCGAGCGCCAGCACGATGTCGGCATACCAGACCCAGTCATACGACCCGAGCCGCGCCATCGCGACGCCACCGAGCCACGCGCCCAGGAATCCACCGATCTGATGCGAGAGCAAGGTGAGTCCGAACAACGTCGTCAGGTAGCGCGTGCCGAAGAGCTTGCCGACCAGGCCGGCCGTTGGCGGTACCGTCGCGAGCCAGCTGAGGCCGAGCGCGCCCGCGATGAGATACACGTTCAACGCCGTCTTCGGCATCACCAGATAGCAAACGATGACGACCGCGCGGCTCGCGTACAGCCACGCCAGGATGATCTTCATCCGATGACGACGTCCCAGCCAACCGACCCATAGACTGCCGATCACATTGCAGCCCCCGATCAATGCGAGCGAATTGGCGGCCACGGTGGCCGACAGGCCGCACAGCTGCAAATTGCCCGGCAAGTGGGTCACCAGGAATGCAATGTGAAAGCCGCAAGTGAAAAAACCCACGTTCAAGTACAGATAACTTCGGTCGCGCACGGCGATGCGCAATTGTTCGCGCAGGCCGACGGCACTCGTCGGCCCGATCGTCGGATGACCCGCCGCTGACTCACCCCGGAACAGCCATGCAAACGGGAGCGTCAAAAGCGCCGCGATCGCGATTCCGAGCATGCCGGTGGCCCAGCCCGCGTGCTTGATGACCAGTTGCAGGAGTGGCGCGAATGAGAGCTGTCCGAGCGAGCCGCCCGCATTGATCAGACCCGCGGCAAGCGAGCGGCTCGCGGCCGGCAACGACCGCGCCGTGACGCCGACGAGAATCGCGAAGCTGCCGGCGGCGGTGCCCGCGGCCAACAGGACACCGAGCGACAGGGTCAATCCGTAGCCCGTTGCGCTCCACGGCGCGAGCAGCGCGCCCGCCGCCAAGAGCACGGCGCCCAGGATGAGCACGCGATACGCACCGTAGTGATCGGCGACCGCACCGAGCAGCGGCTGAGCCGCACCCCAGACGAATTGACCGATGGCGAGCGCGAAGCTCACCGACACGAGACTCACCCCGGTCGCCGCGACGATGGGCAGCACGAACAGTCCGAGCGACTGACGCACTCCCATGGTCAGCAACAAAATGCCGGCAGCGGCCACGATGAGGACCGGGGAATTATTCGGCCTCGAGGCAGCCGCGCCGGTCGTCATTTGCGGATCAGCCACTTCAGCATTCGCGCCGCACGCCTCCCGTAAGGGGGCCGCAGACCCACGAGGCCCTGCACATCGAGAGGGGTCTGATGCAGCACGGTGCGCGCATGACTGAACCGCCAGAAGCCGTGCTCGCCATGATAGGCACCGGTTCCGCTCGCGCCGATGCCTCCGAAAGGCATTTCCTCGGCAAGAAAGTGCACGGCCACATCGTTCACCGCCGCTCCCCCCGACACCGTTTGCCCGAGCACCCGGCGCATCTCGGCGGCATCCTTGCCGAAATAATAGAGCGCGAGCGGCCTCGGCCGCGCATTGATCTCCGCGACCGCGCCACTCATGTCCCGATACGGGCGCAGCGGCAGGAGTGGCCCGAAGATCTCTTCCTGCATGACGCGCATGTCATCGGTCGCGCCGAGGATGAGGGTCGGGCGCACCGAGCGGTGCTGCATTCCGCCCTGCCCGGCATCCGTTCCGAGCGGGATGAGGCGCGCGCCCTTGGAGGCGGCGTCCGCGAGCAGCGCGCGCATTCGCGCCGCATGGCCCTCGCTCACCATGCACGGATAGTCGGGATTCGAGAGCGCGCGCGGGTAGGTGCGCTCCATCCACAGGCGGGCCTCGCGGACGAACGGCTCGAGCATGTCCTCCGGCAAGAGCGCATAGTCCGGCGCGATGCACATCTGACCCGCATTGGTGAGCTTGCCGAGGAGAATGCGGTCCACGGTACGCGCGAGCGGCGCGGAGCGTCCGATGAGCACCGGACACTTCCCGCCGAGCTCGAGCGTCACGGGCACGAGGTGCTCCGCGGCGGCCGCCATCACGCGCCGGCCGATCGACGTCGAGCCGGTGAACATCAAGTGATCGAAGGGCAGCCGCGAGAACGCCTCGGCGAGCTCGGCGCCTCCGGTGATCACCGCAATTTCCGTCGCCTCGAAATACTCGGCCACGAGCGTCTCGAGCAGCGCACTCGCCGCCGGGGTGTGCTCGGAGGGCTTGATGAGGCAGCGATTGCCGGCGGCGAGAATCCCCGCCAGCGGCCCGAAGGTGAGCGTGATCGGGAAATTCCAGGGCGCAATGAGTCCGACGACGCCCAACGGCTGAGGCACGAGCTCGGCACGCACGCCGGGAGCGCCGATCGGCAGGCCGATCCTGCGCCGCTGCGGCCGCATCCACCGTCCGAGGTGCCGGCGGGCGTACTTGAGCGAGGTGAGCGACGGCAAAATATCGACGAAGCGGGTGAGGATCTCCGACCGGCGGCCGAAATCCTCGACGAGCGCCCGGCAAATGGCGTCCTGCCGGTCGACCAGCAGCTCGACGGCGCGCGTAAGGCGGTCCCGCCGTACGCCCGCATCCGCCGGCTCGGCGCGGAAGGCCCTTCGCTGCGCCTCGAGCAGCGCGCACGCTTCGCGCGACTCGCTCATCGCCCGCGGTCAGAAGGCTCCGGGGTAATCGCCCCCGTCGAGCAGGATGTTCTGGCCGGTGATGTAGCCGGCGTGCACGCTGCACAGAAATGCGCAAGTTTGCACCGAACTCCGCCGGCCGTGCCGAAGCGCTTCGCGGGAATGCTCTCGCCGCGCGCGCTCCTCGACCACCGATTCCGGCTCGCCGGTGCGCTGCGCCGCGGCGCGAAAGCCCGGACCGCAGGCGCGCGGTGTCGAAGCTGCCCGGCAACAGGTTGTTGATGGTGACGTTATTACCGGCGACGCTGCGCGCGATGCCCGCCAGAAAGGCCGTGAGTCCGGCCCGCGCACCGCTCGACAAATCGAGTCCCGCGAGCGGCATCTTCACGCTGAGCGAGGTGATGTTGACGATGCGGCCGAACTTGCGCGCGGCCATGCCGTCGATCACCCGCTGCACCAATTCGATCGGCGTCACCATGTTCATCGTCAGTCCGTCGAGGATGGCGCTTGTCGGTCGAGCTCGCGAAAATCGCGAAACGGCGGGCCGCCGTTGTTGTTCACCAGGATGTCGGGCGCCGGACACGCCTCGAGGAGTGCGTCCTGACCCTCCGCGGTCGACACGTCTGCGCAGACCGCGCGTGACCTCGACGCCGCTCGAACTGCGGATTTCCTGCGCCGCGGCCTCGAGCAGCGTCGCGGTTGCGGCCGTTGATGACCAGCGGACACGCCCGCTTCGGCCAGCGCCTGGGCGCATGCTCTGCCGAGCCCCTGGCTCGATGCACACACGATGGCCTTGCGGCCGCGAATTCCCAGATCCATGACCTTACCCTCGCGCCGGGCGCGTGATGCGCTTCGATTTCGTGCGGCCACCGGCCGCGGCGCGCCCGCGCGTGCTTTTTTGCGCGGCGCTCGCTGCGGCGCGCGCGCGCGGAATCGCCGGCGATTCGAAGGTGCCCACCGAGGCGTTGAGCGCGACCGCGAGCGCCGCCTCGCCGTTGACCAGGTCGCTCCAGCGCAGCTCCTGACCTTTGCTCCTTCCCTTCAGGGTCATCTTCAAGCCCTCCGGCGACACGGCGAGATGAACGTGCGGCCATCGAGCATGAGCTGGCGTTTGAGGTCTTCTCGAGTCGCGTGGTCATCCGGGGCTTAAGATACACAGATGATCCCACCGCCATCGCAGGCAGTTTATCTCAGGCCGTGCCTCTGCGGCAACCGCTCCGGCCCGGGGCGCCCGGGCCGCCGCACGGGGCGGCGCTGCTTGCCGGGGTCCGGCCGCGCGATGAGCCGTCCGACCTCGATCGCGCGGCTGGAGCACGCCACGGAGAACCATCGCGCCGGCAATCTCGCCGAGGCGCGGCGTCTTTACGAGGAAGTGCTCGCGGCAGACGCCCGAGCATCCCCCGGCGCTGTTTCGCCTGGGGCTTCTCGAGCTGCAGGAGCAGCGGCTCGATCGCCGCGCTCGAGCATATTTCGAGCGCGGCGGCGAGCGCGATCCCGGGCAATGCGCCGCTACCAGCTCGGACTCGGGCAGGTGCTGCAATCGCTCGAGCGCTGGGACGAGGCGTCGGCACGCGTATCGAGCGCGCGGCCGCGGCCGAGTCCGGATTCTTTCGACGCGCACTTTGCGCTGGGGGTGGCCTTGCAGCGCGCGGCGCCCTCGCCGCAGGCGGCGACGGCCTACCGCGCGCGCTCGCGCTCAAAAGCCGACGATGCCGGCCGCCCTCGGCAATCTCGGCGCGGTGCTGCGCGAATGCGGCGATATCGACGGCGCCATCGAGCTCTTCGAGGCCGCCGCGGCGCATCGAGCCGCAGGCCGCCTGCGCACACGGTGAACCTCGCCATCGCGCTCTGCCAGCGGCGCGAATTCGCGCAAGCCGAGCCGCTGCTGCGCGCCCTCGCGGCGCGCGAGCCGGCCCATGCGGAGGCCGCGTTCAATCTGGGAAACGCGCTGCGGGGCCTCGGCCGGCGGCCGGACGCGCTCGCGCAATATCGGCGTGCGGTCGAGTTGCGGCCGGGATACGCGGAAGCGCTCAATAACATGGGCAACGTGCAGAAGGAGCTCGGCGACTTCGCCGCCGCCATGGCGGCGTACGAGGCCGCGCTGCTCGCCCGTCCCGAATACGTGGCCGCGATCAACAATGCGGGGTGCCTGTTCCGCACGCTCGGCCGCAGCGACGAGGCTGAGGACATGCTGCGCCGGGGACTCGAGGTCGACCCCCGCCACGCGGCGCTGTACGACAATCTCGGCAACGTGCTCAAAGATGCAGGCGCCCTCGATGAGGCGATCGCGCTGCTACCGCCGCTCGCTTGAGATCGATCCGGACAATCCGGCGACGCACGGCAATCTCGCCTACTCGCTGAGCTTCGACTCAGCCGAAGCGCGAGCCGATCCGCGAGGAATGCGCGCGCTGGAGCGCGCGCTTCGCCGCTCCCCTCGGTGCCGCTGCGAGGCGGATCCGGCGCGCGATCTGTCGCCGGATCGCAGGCTCAAGGTGGGCTACGTTTCGCCGGATTTTCGCGAGCACTGTCAGGCGCTTTTCACCGTGCCCCTGCTCTCGCATCACGACCAGGCGCGCGCTCGAGGTCTATTGCTACTCGAGCGTCGAACGCCCCGATTCTCTCACGCGGCGCATTGCAGAGTACGCAGATGGATGGCGCGACGTGCGCGCGCTCGATGACGCGCAGCTCTGCCGTGCAATCCGCGACGACGGCATCGACATTCTGGTCGATCTCACCATGCACATGGCGGGTGGGCGGCCGCTCGTGTTCGCGCGCAAACCCGCTCCGGTGCAGATCGCCTGGCTCGCCTATCCCGGCACAACCGGTATGGATGCGATCGACTACCGCCTCAGCGATCCGCGCCTCGACCCGGCTGGACTACGAGCAGCACTACACCGAGAGGACGCTGCGGCTCGCCGATTCGTTCTGGTGCTACGACCCGCTGACCGAAGTGCCCGAGGTGAATGCGCTGCCCGCCGCCGAGCGCGGTTACTTGACGCTCGGCTGCTTGAACAACCCGTGCAAATTCACCGAGCACACCTTGCAGCTCTGGGGCCGCGTGATGCAGGCGCTGCCCGACGCGCGGCTCAAGCTGCATGGCGCCGCCGGGTCGGCATCGCCTTCGGCTGCTCGCGCGGCTCGGCGCACACGGAGTAGACGCCGCGGACGCGCGTGAGCTTCGTCGAGTTCCGTCCGCGCGCCGAGTACCTGCGCACCTATCACGAGATCGACTTCGGCCTCGATACGTTTCCTACAACGGACATACGACGAGCCTCGATGCGCTTTGGATGGGCGTGCCCACCGTCACGCGCGTGGGCGACGACCTCGGTCGGCCGTGCGGGCTTGAGCCAGCTCTATCACCTGGATCTTCTCGATCTCGCGGCGGAGTCGGACGACGCGTTCGTCGCCGCAGCCGCGGCGCTCGCCGCCGATACATCGACCGCGCTCGGCATGCTGCGCGCATCGCTGCGCGCGCCATGCAGCGCTCTCCGCTCATGGACGCGGCGCGATTCGCCAAGAATATCGAGCACGCATATCGACGCGCCTGGATACGCTCACTGCGATTCCGCGGCTCGCACCTCCGGCGACCGCGCCCCTGATCCGGCATCACGGCGCTTTTTGCGGCCCGCGCGCGTCCGGTTGTCTGCCGTTTAGAGACAGCAAAACGCCGCTTTTTCTAGGCGCGTCGGCGCACTCGCAATCTGTCAACGCCCTCAGCACCTCGAGCGTTGGGATGCCATCGAAGGCGCGGTCCACAGGTGCGGCAACGACACCTGAGATTATCGTCAACTCAAGGAGATTGTGAGTTATGTTCAACTCATTCGCGACTCTTGCCGCTCTGCTCGTCGGCCGCGTCTGCTCGTCGCTGCATGCGGCGGTCCGGCGGCTCCGCAAGCTCCGGCACCTCGAGCACCAGCACCACCACCTCGACGCCGCAAAACGCCAATCTTGCGGTGATTGGTGAGCGATGCATCCACGGAGGACTGGGCGACGATCGGCGTCAAGATCCTGTCGATCGCGCTGATCCCGCAAGGCGGCGGCGGCAACGTGACGGTCTACACGGCCCCGCTCCCCGGCGCCGCTCACCAATCTCGTGATGCTCGATCAGCTCGACGAGCTCATCGGCAATGCCAGATTCCGGCCGGCACTTACACGGGCGCCGTCCTCACCGTGAGCGGCGAATCCGGCCGACATTCTGCTCACCACCGCGTCGAATCCCGAAGCGGGCTTCGCCGGCGCCGGCGAGCACGACGATCGCGAGCAATCAGATTCAAATCCAGCACACGCAGGGCTCGGGCGCCAACCTGACGGTGCCGGTGACGGTGAACTTCGACTCGCCGCTCGGTCGTGAGCACGAGCGCAGAACAACGCGCTCGATCTCGAGTTCGATCTCGCGCATCCCGCGTTCCTCATCGGGCATGTGCCCGTGGCGCGGCGGCCCCACGATCTGGGCGGTCAACTTCGACGGCCCGGTGCGCCGGCACCCGCGCCACGATCTCACGCGCCTCGTGCTGCGCCATACCTACGGCGACGTGACGGCGATCTCCTCGGATCAACTCCTCGATCACCGTCACCAAGGAGTTCCCGGTCGAGCCGCCCGCGAATCCGGAGACGGCCGTCGCCGGCTCCGCAGCAGCTCACGATCATCGCCGACTCGGTCAACGGCACGATCTTCTATGATCTCGACGCGAAGACCAAGCACCGTATCGAGAACTTCTCCTCGGAGATCGTCCCTGGTCGGCAAGCTACGTGCGCGTCGCCGCGCGCTATCAGGAGAACGGCACGCTCGTGGCCGTGCGCATCTGGGCGAGCAGCGAGTTCAACAATGTATGGGTCAGCCCCGAGGGCCACGTGCTGCATGTCAACGCCGGCAACGACGTGGTGACTGGTCGAGAACGAATCGGGTACGCGGCGTGCCGCTGACCATCAACGCCAACACGCAGTTCTTCTTCCGCCAGCCCCAGAATCGGCGCGCCGACTCGAAGCCCATCGGCATGGGACCCGGCTTCCTCTCGAGCGAGGATCTGGTGCGCGGCTTCAAGGTGCACGCCAGCGTCGTCGATCCGCTGGCCACGCCGCTCGTCGCCCAGAGCATCGACATCGAGACGGCGCGCTACGACGGCTGCGATCTCCGCGCCGAGCATGGCCATGACTTCACCTATACGCGCAACTTCGCTGATGCGAACGACGACTACGTGTACACGCATGGATTACATCTCGAGCCACGACGGCGAACGGCACGGATTTCGAAGGCAACGCCATCACCGGCTACAAGTGGTGGAACTTCGCGTACCCGACGGTGCTCATGGACGGCGGCGACGCGATCAGCGATTTCGTCGCGGCGACCGGCGGCAGCGTGAACTTCGGCGGCACCGTGGGCGCGGTACCCTCCTACGGCGTGAGCTACGCGATCTGGAACGATCCCGCCAATTCGGGCGCATGGGCCGCCTATGCGAGCATCCTGATGCCTGCGCTGCTGCCGCTCGGCAACGTATCGACCGGCCTCAACGGCAGCTCGTTCACCATGACGGTCGCCGGCGGCGCCATGCCGGTCACCGTGGATGTGAGCACCACCACAGGCTCCGCGACGCTCGTCTATCAGGTCGACCGGACCAACGGCATCGTGACGGTGAGTCCCATCGACATCACCACCACGACCGGACTGGCCGACCTGAAGGCGGGGCTGGCTGCGGGGCGCCCATCAAGGTGTATGGGACACCGCAGGCCGACGCAACCTTGAAGGCCTACGTGATCGCCTACTTCACCGGGGATATGCCGAGCATGTGATCGGCGCCGGGACGTGCAGTCCCGCGAGAGCTGCACCCCCGGCAGGCATCGTCGCGCACCGCTCTCAGCGCGCCGCGTGGCGGGCGACGATGTCGGCGACGGCCGCGGTCAGGCGCTTCGCATAGTCGATGTGCAGGAACTCGTTCGGGCCATGCGCGTTGGAGTGCGGGCCGAGAACCCCGGTCACCAAAAACTGCGTGCCCGGATACCGCTCGCCCAGCATCGCCATGAACGGGATCGTTCCGCCGACGCCCATGGCCATGCTTTCCTGTCCGAAGAACTGCCGCGAGGCCTGCGCACGGCACGCTCCAGCCACGGCTCCGTGCGCGGCGCATTCCAGCCGATGCTGTTGGCGCCCGAGCTGAACGCAGCGCGCGCACCGTACGGCGGATCGCTTTCGAGCGTTCGCCGGATCGCGGACGGCGGCCGCGTCGGCGTTCGCGGTCGGCGGCAGGCGAAAGGAGAGCTTCACCTCGAGGCGCGGGGCGAGCACGTTGCCCGCATTGCCGACACCCGGCAACCCGTCGATCCCCGTGACGGTCAGCGTCGGCTCTCCAGGTCGAATTCTCGAGCAGCACCGCCGGATCGGCCGACATCGCGCGCACCCCCGCAGCAAACGGCATGCGCGCCGCCACCGAGCCGCCGAGCAGCCTTGCCGTGGCGGCGATCTCGCCGCGCCTATCCGCGGGCACTTCGACCTTGAGCTCGGCGAGCTTGAGCACGCCCGTCTCGGAATCGGATAGTCGCGACAACAGAGTGCGCAGCGACATCGACACAAGACGCCGCAATACCGCTGCCCGCGCCCGAATGCACGCCTTCGGTGAGCACGTCGATCTCGAGCGTGCCCACGATGTTTCCGCGCAGCGACGTGGTGAGCCACAGCCGCTCGTAGTCGCCGGCCTCGGCATCCAGACAGACCACGAGGCTCGGGCTCCCGATGTCGGCGGCGAGCGCGTCGACGTGCGCAGGCAAATCGACGCTCCCGCTCTCCTCGCACGCCTCGATCAGGAGCACGCAGCGTGCATGAGGAATTTTCTGCGCCTGGAGGGCGGCGATGGCCGTGAGCGAGGAAAAAATCGCGTAGCCGTCATCCGCCGCACCGCGGCCGTAGAGCCGCCCGTCGCGAATCACAGGCTCCCACGGACCGAGCCCCTGCTGCCAGCCCGTGAATTCCGGCTGCTTGTCGAGATGGCCGTAGAACAAGACGGTCTCGGGTGTCTGGCCCGGCACCTCCATGAAAATCAGCGGCGTGCGGCCCGGCAGCCGCGCGATCCGCAAGCGCATCCCCGCCATCGGCTGGCGGCTGGCCCAGTCCGCCATCAGCGCGACGGCGCGCTCCATGTGACCGTGCCGTTCCCAGTCCGGATCGAAGAGCGGCGATTTGTTCGGGATCCGCACGTACTCGCACAGCTCCGCAACGATCGATTGATCCCAGACGCCGTTGACGAATCGCTCCAGCTCCGCTGCATTCAAGCTCATGACCGTTAACCTCCGGTGGCGAAGCCCCTCAAGCGCCGCCGCGTGAGCGACGCCGACGCCGAACCGATACACATTTTCGCCGCCGCGGTAGCCCGTGACCACGAGCGCCGCGGTCACCGCCCACAACAGCAGAAGGAAAAAGCGCGAAGGACGCGCCTTCGCATCCATTCCCGCGCCGCGCCACACCGCCAACAGCATGAGGGCAGCGCTCGTAAAAATGGCCCACCGCACATGCAGCGCCACCGCTGCGCGTGCCGCCGGCGCAGATCGAGACTGACCACCGCGGCGAGGCCGGTCCCCAGCGCAAGGAGCACGCCCGCCGCGCCGAGGCACAGGTTCCACGTACCCACGAGCCCCAGCGTCGCGCCGTAGCGCTCGAGTCGCTTGGCGCGCGCGGCGCTGAGCACGAGCGCCGCCGTGACGGTGAGCGCCAGCGGGAAGTGCACCGCCATGGGGTGCCACTCGGGCAGTGCAATCATGCGAGCTCCCCCCGCCACCATCGAACCGTGTCTTCGAGTCCCGCATCGAGCGACCAGCGAGGCCGCCATCGAACCTCATCCCGCAGCCGGCCGACATCAGGCACGAGCACGGCCGGCTCTGCGGAGGGCGCGCTGCGCGCACCGAGCTTGAGCAATTCCGGGCGGCCGATCCGGCCGGCGAGCCGCCCGAGAAGCTCCGCGATCGAGAGAGGCTCGCCCGAGCCGATGTTGACCGGTCCCTGCACCTCGCTTGCGAGCAGGGCGGCGAAGGCCGCGCCGACGTCCTCGACATGCAGGAAACTGCGGATTTGGCGGCCGTGCGTGCACGGCGCTTCGCGCCCGGCCAGCAGGTTCACGATCACCGAGGCGACGAGGCGGTCGCGATGCTCCGCGGGTCCGTATTGGAAGAATATCCGCCCCCAGGCCCAGGATAGCTCGTGCGCGCGCCCGTACGACTCGAGCGCGCGTTGCAGTTCGATCTTGGATGCCGCGTAGGGACTCACATGTTCTCCGTGCGCGAGCGGACTCGAGCGCTCGTCGCAAACCGCGACTTGCGACCAATCGTACTCCGCGCAGCTTCCCGCCATCACCGCGCGTACGCCGCCGCACCGCCCAAAGGCCGCGAGCAAGTGCCGGGAGGCGGACAGCCAGCGCTGATTCTCGCTGCTCTGCGCGTAGATGCCCGGCGTGGCGATCCACGCGAAATGCAGCAGATGCGTCGGCATCGTGGCCTCGAGCAGTGCATCGATCGAGGCCGGCCCGGTGAGATCGGCGCGGTGAACCTCGATGCCGGCGAGCGGCAGGCGCGCCTCGAGCCGCTCCGTCCCGGGCGAGAGGACGGCGCATACCTCATAGCCCGCGGCCCGCAAAGGCTGCAGGCTCCAGCGGCCGATGAATCCGCCCGCTCCCGTCACCAGCACCCGTGGTCTCCCCAAGCGAGCCTCAAATGAGCGGGTAGGCCGCGTCCCGCGCGGACACGACGGCAGGCTCGAGCGGCCAGACGATGGCGATCGCCGGGTCGTTCCAGCGCACGCCTCGATCGACGCCCGGGACGTACGGCACGGACATCATGTAGAGCATCTCGGTGTCCTCTCTCAGCGTGATGAAGCCATGCGCGAACCCCTTCGGCACGTAGAGCGAGCGGTGATTCTCGGCACTGAGCTCGGTGCCGAACCAGCGCAGGCGCGTGGGAGAATCCGGCCGCAGATCGACGATGACATCGTAGGCCGCCCCTGCAGTGCAGCGCACGAGCTTGTCTTCCATGTGCGGCTGCGCCTGATAGTGCAGGCCGCGCAGCGTCCCGCGCCGCGCGTTGAAGGAGACGCTCGATTGCGACATCGTCGCGGGCAGTCCGCGTGCCTCGAACTCCTGCGCACAGAAGCTGCGCGCAAAGAAGCCGCGTTCGTCTTCGATCCGCTGCATCTCGACCGTGAATGCGCCCGACAATGGCGAGTCGTGGAAAATCATGGATCGACGGCGACCTGCGGCACCGCGGTGACGAAGCGGCCGCCCCAGGCGTGGATGCCGTCGAGCTGCCGTCGAATCTCGTGCTGAAGATTCCACGGCAGGATCAGCACGTAGTCCGGGCGGGCCTGCATGAGCGCCTCCGGCGTCACCACCGGAATATGCGTGCCCGGCAGGAGCTTCGATTGCTTGTGAGGATTCCGGTCCGCGACCAGCGAGATGTCCTGCGGCGTGACGTTGCAGTAGTTGAGCAGCGTGTTGCCCTTGGCCGCGGCACCGTAGGCCGCCACGCGCTTCGATTCGCGTTTGGCCCGGGCGAGGAATTCGAGGAGCGATCGCCGGCAGGCCTCCACGCGTTCGGCAAAGCGGTGATAGGTGGCGAGCTCGCCCAACCCGGCTTGCGCCTCCTGCGCCCGCAAGCCGCGCAGCGCGGCGCTCTCCGAGCGCTCGCGACCGGCATGCGCCGCGAAGATACGCAGCGATCCGCCGTGGGTCGTCAGCTCCTCGGCGTCATACAGGCGCAACTCGTGTCTTCGAAACAGGTGCTCGATGGCGGTGAGCGATAGGTACGAGTAGTGCTCGTGGTAGATCGTGTCGAACTCGACGTGCTCGATGAGCTTGAGCAGGTGCGGGAACTCGATCGTCACGGTACCGTCCGGCTTGAGAAGCGCGGCGATGCCGGCGACGAAGTCATTGAGCCGCGGGACATGGGCGAGCACGTTGTTGCCGACGATGAGGTCGGCGCTCCTGCCCTCCTCGAGAAGCCGGCGCGCGAGCGGCTCGCCGAAGAACTCGACCCGCGTCGGCACGCCGATCTGCTCGGCGGCGCGTGCGACGGTGTCGGAGGGATCGATGCCGAGCACCGGGATTCCCATCTTCAGGAAATTCTTGAGCAAGTATCCGTCGTTGCTCGCGAGCTCGACGACGAGGCTCCTCGAGTCGAGCTCGAACCGGCGGCGCGCCATCTCGGCGTAACGTCCGGCATGCGCGAGCCAGTCCTCGGAGTACGAGGAGAAATACACGTAGTTGCCGAAGAGCTCCTCCGGCGCCACGTCGTAATCGACCTGCACGAGCTTGCACACTTCGCACACTTTGGCGCGCAGCGGGTAGCGCTTCTCGGCGGCGACTTCGGCGGACGAGGCGAGAAAGGCGTTCGACGGAGGCTGCAGGCCGAGATCCGCCATGGTGATGGCAAGCCGGCCGCCGCACGAGCGGCACGCGGTCACCGGGCCCGTCATCGCGCGCTCATGTGTGCCAACGCTTCCACGGCGCGGCGCCTGCCTCCCAGAGGGCGTTGAGGTGCTGCTTGTCGCGCAACGTGTCCATCGGCTGCCAGAACCCCAAGTGCACCCATGCCGCGAGCTGGCCGGTCTGCGCCAAGCTCTCCATCGGCTCCTTCTCCCACACGGTATGGCTGCCGTCGATCAGCTCGAGCACGCTCGGCTCGAGCACGAAGAACCCGCCGTTGATCAAGCCGCCCTCGGCCTGAGGCTTCTCTGCGAAGGAGGTCGCGCGCGCACCGTCGACCACCACCCGGCCGAAGCGCGCCGGCGGCCGCACGCAAGCCACCGTCGCCTTGAGCCCGCGCTCCTGATGGAAGGCAATCTCCGCGGAGATGTCGATGTTGGCGAGCCCGTCGCCGTAGGTCATGCAGAATGCTTCGCCCGCGTTCAAGTACTTGCCCACCTGCAGGAGCCGGCCGCCGGTCATGGTTTCCTCGCCGGTATCGACGAGCGTGACTTTCCATGGCTCGCTGCGGCAATCGTGGTACTCCACTTGATTGCCCCCCATGTCGAATGTCACGTCGGCCTGATGCAGGAAATAATTGGCGAAATACTCCTTCACCATGTAGCCCTTGTAGCCGAGGCACACGATGAACTCGTTCACGCCGAACGAGGCGTAGAGCTTCATGATGTGCCAGAGAATCGGCCGCCCGCCGATCTCGAGCATGGGCTTCGGTCGCGTACTCGACTCCTCGGCGATGCGCGTGCCCTTGCCGCCCGCGAGGATGACGCACTTCATCGGCGTCGGCCGGCGAATGATTGATAGTGTGCGAGCTGCGCTTCGGAAAACTTCAACATATCCTCCCGCGCCGCGTGCGCCCGATACCAATCCGCGGTCCAGAGCAATGATCGATCCATGTCGAGCGCGGGCTGCCAGCCGAGCGCCCGGCTGGCAAGCGCCGAGGAGAGGGTCAAGGCTTGCGCTTCGCGCGGCTGTGCCGATGCGTCTCGCTCCCAGCCCGGCTTGCCTCCGAAGCGGGCGCTGAACGCCTCGACCACGGCTCTCACCGTCGAAAAGGATGCCGCATCCGGCCCGAAATTGACAGCGCGCGGCGCGCGCTCCGGCGAGTGCACCAGCGACTGCGCCAGCGCGAGGTAGCCGCCGAGCGGCTCGAAGACGTGCTGCCAAGGGCGCACCGCGTCCGGGTAGCGCAAACTCACGGGCCTGCCGGCGTTCAGCGCTCGAACGCAATCGGGAATCAAGCGGTCGGCCGACCAATCGCCGCCGCCGATCACGTTGCCGGCCCGTACCGTCGCCACCGGCGGGCCGGACGCGAAGAAACTCTCACGAAAGCTGCGCGTCAGGATCTCGGCGCATGCCTTGCTGGCACTATAGGGATCGCGGCCGCCGAGCCGATCGCCCTCCTCGAACGGACGTCCCGCGCCATCGTTCTCATAGACCTTGTCGCTGGTGACGACGATGACGCATTCGAGACGCGCGAGCCCACGGCATGCCTCGAGCAGCGCGCCGGTGCCGAGCACATTGGTCGCAACGGTGCCGAGCGGATCGGCATAGGATTCGCGCACCAGCGCCTGCGCGGCCAAGTGGAAAACGACTTGCGGGTCCGCTGCGGCGAGCGCGGCCTTGAGCCGTGCGGCGTCGCGAATGTCGGCGATCACCGGGGACTCCCCCGCACGCGTGCCGGCCTCGACGATGTTCCAGAGGTTGGGCACGGTGGCCGGCTCGAGCGCGTAGCCGGTGAGCTTCGCTCCCAGGCTGCGTAGCCAGAGCCACAGCCAGGAGCCCTTGAAGCCGGTGTGTCCGGTGAGAAATACCCGCCGTCCCTGCCAGAACGTGCGCGCCGATGAATCGGGCATGGTGAATGGTCCGCCTTTCAGCGCGCGTCCGACTGCCAATAGGACCCAAGCGTGCGCAGCGTCGGACGGACCCGAAAGAGTCCGAGTCGCGCGAGGACGCGCACCTGAAAATTCAAGAACGAGCGAAGCCGCTGCAACATGCGAAAGACCTCCTTGTACTGCTGCCTGCCTTGCGTGGCATAGGCGATCTTCAACGCATCGCAGACCACGGCGAGAGGCAGCTTGTAAATGCGCGCACGGGAGACGAAGGGATCGCGGGCGCACGTGCGAAACGCCGTATCGCGCGTCAAGAGCCAGGTCGCCACGCGCTCCAGGACGAAGATCTTCATCTGCACATTCGCAGTGCCACGGTAGGTGGTGAGCCTGCGCAGCTCCTCTCCGAGCGATCATCGCCCGGCGTCTCGGCGATGGCGAACAGCTGCTCGTTGACCGCGAGCCACGCCCGCCAGAAGCGCGGTTTCGCCACGAAGTAATTCGAGTGCACGGTGTTGCGCGAGTCCGAGACGAGCGCATCGATGCGTGGCCGAAGGATCGATGCGCGCAAGGAAGCGCGCGGCGACGCCGGCGAGCCCCGGGTGCTCGAACTCGCCGTGCTCGAACACGTTCCAGAAATAGGCGCTGTTGTGAATGCTCGGACTGAATAAATACACGTCCGCCTCGGGCGATCGCTCGATGAACTCCCGCACCTGGGCCGCGCTCAAATTGGTCTTCACGCGGAATTTCGGCGACAGGAATCCGTAGAACGCGCTCTCATCCATGGGCTCGCGCATCAGGAACCGGCGCATCGGCCAATACTCGTACCAGTCGGGCCGCTCGTTCGAGGAGTTATCGAGCACCAGAAAGCCGGGGTCCAAATCCTCCCGCCGCGTGTAATGGGTCAGGATCTGATGGATATGGAACACGGGCATGTCGGGCGGCATTTTGTCATTCGGCGGCGAGACGCGCCAGGAGCGAGAGATAGTGCGTTTGATAGGCGCGCAAGGAATAACGCTTCGCCACGTGCGCATGTCCGTTGGCGCCGAGCCTGGCACGCAGCGGCGGCGATACGATCAGCCGCTCGAGACCACGCTCCCACTCGAGCTCATCGCGGGCATGAAAGCCGTTGAAGCCCTCGATGACCGCTTCGGTGTTCGCGCCGACCGGCGATGCCACGCAGGGGAGCGAGGCGGCCATGTATTGCAGCAGCTTGAACGCGCATTTGCCGCGCGACCAGGCATCGTCGGTGAGCGGCATGATGCCGATGTGCGCAGCGGCGAGGGACGCGGCCTCCGTGGCCTCGCTCCACGCCACGCGTTCCACGTTGATCTCCGGCCAGTTCGGAAAACGCGAGCAGATCACCCGCAGCTTGAGCTCGGGATGGCGGATCGTGAGCCGCGCGAGCGCCGGACGCACCATCTCGAGGTAGGTGAGGTTCTCCGGGCTGCCGATCCACACGATCGTGACCGCGCCCTCGGCACCCGCCACGCTCGGCTGATAACAGGCGATGTCGATCGAGGTCGGCAACACCTCGACCAAGCGCGCCGCGCCGCGCGCGACTCCGGCGAGGACCTCGTTGCCGGCCGCCACGGCGTCCACCGCGCGACAGGTCGCGGCAAATTTCTTGCGTCGCCAAATCGACTCGTGCGGCGGCTCGCCGAGGCGGCGCGGCTTTCGCACATAGATCGCATCATCCACATCGAATACACGCCGCCGGGTGAGCGCGCCAAAAAGACGCGCCTCGAAGGCGCTCAGCTTGATCTGATGCAGCACCACGACGTGCGCCCACCGAAGCAGGGTGCGCCGCTCCCAGGTTCGCAGACCGTATCGGCCGCCGGGAAAGCGCTCCAGCCGCACGTCCCAGCCGGCGCACTCGAGGGGACGCGACGAGACTGCGCATCCGGTGCCGAAAGGACGGTTGGTCGGGATCGTAGCCCAGGAGAATGGCGTTCGGCATGGCGTACCGTCAGCGTCGCGGCTTGAGTTGCTCGAGTGCCGCGAGCGCGACCTCGAGGCCGTTCGCGAGCCCGAGGCCGGCCGCACGCCGCACGAGCGCGCCACGCGTGGCCTCGTCGTTGAGCAGCGCCTCGGCTTTCGCCTGAATGTCGGCGGCGATCGGCGCAGCCTGCACGGCCACGCCGGCCGCGACGCAGCGGCGGATTCGCTCGGGTTGATCCCCCGCGATCGGCGCCGCGACGCAGGCCGCACCGCACGCGATCGCCTGCAGCATCGTCGAGCCGCCGTTGGCGACGATGAGCCGCGCGCGTTCCATGAGCTCGGCGAGATCCGCTTGCGGCAAGGCGCTCACCTGGGTGAAGTTCGCAGCGGACGCGATCCCCTCCTCCGCGGGACCTACGAAGGTCGTCGCGAACCCCGCTGCGGCGAGGCTTCGCGCCGCGCTCAGGAATTCTCTCGCGGCATCCTCCGCCCCCGGATGGCCCGTCCCGCCTCCCGGAATGACCACGACCTCGCCCGCGCCGGTTGCGGCACGCGCCGCAGGCACGGGCTGCGTGGCGTCGCGCCGCCGGCGGGCGAGGATCACATCGAGATAGCGAATCCTCGGGCGGCCGAGGAGCTTCAACTTCACCCGCTCGAGAAGACCGAGATCGCCGGCGATGAGTTTCGGATAGGCGATCCAATGCTCGTCGATGAGGCGCATCCAACGCAGGCGAAATGCCCTGCGGCGTTGACGACGGCGAGAGCTGATGAAGACGATGCGCGCGCCGAGGCGATGCGCGGCCTCGATTTGCCTCGAGCGGCCGGCATTGTCGAACACGACGACGTCGGGGCGCCAGTTGCGCATGAGATGGATGACCGCGGCGGAATGAAACGTCGCCGACGAGGGCAGCAGCGTCACCGGAAAAGGCGCCCGGGCGGCATAGGGCGCTTGACGGCTGAGCACGAAATGCACCGAGGCGGCCGGCCAGCGCTCGAGCACGGCGCTCGCGATCGCCGCCGAGCGCGCGAACTCACCCATACCGTACGGGCCCGATACCGGAACGAACAGAATGCGCAGCGCTCCCTCAGCCAAAGGCGGTGAACCATCGATCGAGCACCAGAAGCGACCACGCCCGCCGGAACTGCGGACCCACCGAGCGCTGCAACACGCCGCGGGCTCGCAGGCGCGCGACCGCCTCGTGCAGGACCCGCGGATGCGACTTGAGCCATCGATGCACCGGCAGACCGAAACCGGACTTCGGCCGCTCGAGATGACCGGCCGGGAGCCTCGGCGCCATCAGGCGCCGGACCAGCAATTTGCCGCGCTGACCCCGCTGATCGATGAGCAGCGCCGGGTCGACGCTCAGCATGAATTCGACCACCCGATGATCGAGCAGCGGCGGCCTTACCTCGAGGGAATGCGCCATGCTGGTGCGGTCGACTTTGGTCAGCAGACCTTCGGCGAGGTCGGTGTGCAAATCGAGCCATCGCAGCTGCGCGAGTGCGCTCTGCCCCTCGCGCCAGAACTGCCGGTAGAACCACAGATAATCGTAGTCGCTTTCGCGCCACTCGCGCGCCAGCAAGTGATCGGTCTGCGGCCCGCTCATGCCGCCGAGGGCTGAGGCGAATGCCGGCAGCCCCACATCGGCGCGCCGCTGCATCGAGGCGCCGAGGCGCGACAGCGGCGGCAGCCAGCGCGCGAGCGCTCGATTGAGCGGGCTCGATCGGCTGCCGATGCGTGACCAGTAGCGCGGATAGCCGCAGAAGATCTCATCGCCGCCCTCGCCGCTCAAGGCCACCGTGACCTCGCGGCGCGCGAACTCCGCGATCAGATAGTTCGACCAGGCGGCGCTGTCGGCGAACGGCTCATCGAAGATGCGTGGGATCGTCTCGAGCGCCTGCTCGAAGTCGGCAGCCTGCGCCGTCATGTCCGTATGCACCGTGTGAAGATGGGCCGCCGCGGCGCGCGCCGCCTCGAGCTCGGAGCGGTGCCTCGCCTCGAAGCCCAGGGTGAAGGTATGCGGGGCGTCGAGATACCAGGCGGTCAGCGCCGAATCGATACCGCCGCTCAAGAAAACACCCACGGGCACATCCGACAGGGTGTGCTCCGGAATCACCTCGCGCAGCAGTGCATCGAGCGCATTCAACGTCTGGTCCGCGCTGCGGACCTCGATCTCGGCCGACGGCTCCCAGTAGCGCTCGATGCGCACGCGGCCGTCCTCCCAGGTGAGCGTGTGACCGGCGGGGAGCTTCGAGATGCCGCGGTAAATCGTCTTGGGCGCCGGGATGTAGCCATGAAAGAGATAGTCGCGAACGGCGCTCGAATCGATCGGCGGCTTGCCGAGCACGAGGAGCGCCTTGAGCTCCGACGCGAAGGCAATGCCGTCGGCGGTGAGCCGGTAATAGAGGGGCTTGATGCCGAGCCGGTCGCGGGCGAGCGTCAAGCGCCGCGTGCCGCTGTCCCAGATCGCAAAGGCGAACATGCCGACGACCTTTTGCAACGCCGCGTTGCCCTCGCGAGCCAGCAGGTGCAGCAGCACCTCGGTGTCGCAGCTGGAACGCCAGGGACCGGGCGATTGCGCGCGCAGAGTCTTATGGTTGTAGATCTCCCCGTTATAGGTGAGGACGTGCGGGCCCAGCGTCATCGGTTGATCGCCGGCGTGCGAGAGATCGATGATCGACAGGCGCCGGTGGCCGAGGACGACCCCGGGAGCGCTCCAGATCCCGCCCCCGTCGGGCCCGCGGTGGCGGAGCAGGCTCGTCATGGCGTTTACCGTGTCGAGGCTCGCCTGTGAGCCGATAATTCCCGCAATCCCGCACATGGCCGCAGAGTCTACGCGAGCCGGGCAGACCCCGCCCGCGTCACGCATTGAGAACGCGCCGGTAGCCATCGGCCGGCGCATCGTTTAGGGTGCCGCCTGGAGCGAACCCCATGGCAACACCTGCCGATCAACGCCTGCTGGAGCTGCTGGATAAATGGCTCAAGAGCCTCGAGCTGCACGTGAGGTACACGGGGCTCGACAGCGAGAGCTATTGGAAGGTGCAGCCCTGGCCGGAGCACCAGCGCCCCAGCCGCTGGATCATCGATCTGGCCGCGCAAAAGACGGCTGCGCTCAAGGCGCAGGTCGAGGCTCGAATCGCGCAGCGCGACACCCGGTTCTCCGACTCCCTCGAGCTCATGACGTTCCTCGCGAATCTGATCGGCTCCGAGCATATCGAGCGCTTCATTCCGCTCGCCGACGCCGATAACGAGCGCGACCTCAAAGTCCCGGCCGCCGAGGCGGCTCCGGAACCGCCACACGCCGAGCCCGCCCCGCGCCCCGAACCCGCCCCGCGCCCCGAGCATCCCACGCGCGCCGCGCGCGGCAGAGCGGCGCCGGCACCGGCTGCGAGCCCCACCGGCACTACGAGCGTGACCCGCGAGATGCCTAAGTTCGCGGCCGCGAAGCGGCCCGCGCACAAGCCCGGTACCGGCCGCGGCGCGCCCGACAGCCCGAGCGCCACGCGCGAGATGCCGCAATTCGCCTCCACGAAGCGCCGCGCGCCGCCGCCGGTGAGCACGCCCCAGATCACGCGCACCGAACGCAGGGCCCTCGAGCATGCACCCGCGGCGCGAGCCGCGGGCAAGCAACCTGCTAGAATCACGCCGCCCCCGCAGGCCGACACCGCCCGCGAGCAGGTGATCGCGGATGCGGTCCGTCTGGTACAGTGGGGTCGGAAGTGGTACGAGCTGGCCGAGCTGATCGCGCGCAT
Organism: uncultured Acidimicrobiaceae bacterium; assembly: GCA_963783995.1. Lineage (GTDB taxonomy): Bacteria > Actinomycetota > Acidimicrobiia > Acidimicrobiales > RAAP-2 > Bog-473. The sequence continues at coordinate 457,582 of CAWAPU010000006.1, read as the reverse complement.
GGCGGATCGGCCGCCTTTACCCGAGGTAAGACGCATATTGAAGGACAACAAGACGGCCATCGAGAAGAAGGCCGGCGGCGGCTAGTGCGGCTGCCCTTGAAGCGGGGCTTGAAACTTTAGGGAACCTGCTTCGCAAAACGCGCTCAAAGCCGGCCATGATCACAACGAAAAACCTGTCCAAGCGCTATGGCGACATTCTTGCCGTGGACGACTTGACCTTCTCGGTGGCGCCGGGCGAAGTGCTCGGCTTTCTGGGCGCGAACGGCGCCGGCAAATCGACCACCATGCGCATGATCGCCGGATTCATCGCGCCGACGGCCGGTGATGTCACGGTGTGCGGCCACGATATTCTCGAGGCCCCGGTCGCCGCCAAGTCCTGCATCGGCTATCTGCCCGAAGGCGCTCCCAGCTACGGGGAGATGACGGTCGCGGAATTCCTGGATTTCATCGCCGATGTGCGTGGTCTCACCGGCGCGCGGCGCCGCGAGCGGCGCGACATCGTGATCGAGCGCCTCGCGCTTGCCCCGGTCATCGACCAGGTCATCGAGACGCTCTCCAAAGGATTTCGGCGCCGGGTGGGACTCGCTCAAGCCCTGATCCACGATCCGCAGGTGCTCATTCTGGACGAGCCCACCGATGGACTCGATCCGAATCAGAAGCATGAGGTGCGCCGCCTCATCAACGAGCTCAGCGCGGACAAGCTGGTCATCGTGTCGACTCATATCCTCGAAGAGGTGCACGAGGTGTGCACGCGCGCCATCATCATCGCCGACGGACGCATCGTGGCGGACGAGTCGCCGGCGGCGCTCGAAGCGCGCTCCCGGTATCACCACGCGGTCAGCTTGCGATTCGAGGGGTCCGATCAGTTCGAGGCCGCCCGCCGGGAGATCGCGGCGCTTCCCGAAGTGGCGGACGTCGAGGCGGACGCGCGCGAGCTCAGGCTGACGGCGGTTCCGCGCGAGGGCCGCAGCGCCTTGCCCGCGGTGAGCGCGCTCATCACGCGGCAGAACTGGGATGTGCCCGAGCTGCATCTGGAGTCGGGCCGGCTCGACGAAGTGTTCCGCCGGCTCACCCGGCCAAGCGCATCCACTCACGATGCACTGGCGCCTGCACCCGGCAGCGCCGCAGCCGATGGGGGAGCATCGCCTTGAACAAGACCCTGGTGATTTTCCGGCGTGAGCTCAAGAGCTATTTCGCGACACCGCTCGCGTACGTCTTCATCGTGATATTCCTCGTGCTCGCCGCGGTGTTCACGTTTCAGGTCGGAGGGTTGCTGGAGCGCGGCCAGGCCGATCTGCAGCCGTTCTTCCGCTGGCATCCATGGCTCTACCTCGTGCTCATTCCCGCCATCTCGATGCGTCTCTGGGCCGAGGAGCGCAACAGCGGCAGCATCGAGCTCCTGATGACCTTGCCGGTCACGCTGTGGCAGGCGGTGGTCGGTAAGTTCCTCGCGGCGTGGACGTTTGCCGGCGTCGCGCTGGCGCTCACCTTCCCGATCTGGATCACGGTGAATTATCTCGGCAGTCCCGACAACGGCGCCATCGTGGCGGGCTACGTGGGGAGCTTCCTCATGGCGGGCGGCTTTCTGGCCATCGGCACGTGCCTCTCCGCCGCGACCCGCAACCAGGTGATCGCGTTCATCACCGCGGCGTTGGTCGGGTTCGTATTTCTCCTCGCAGGTTTCCCCCTGGTGCTCGATTTCGTGCGCGGCGTGTTCCCGCAGGTCATCGTGGATGCGATCGCGTCGCTCAGCTTTTTTACGCATTTCGAGGCCATTTCAAAAGGCGTCATCGACTTGCGCGACTTGGTGTACTTCGCGGCGCTCATCGTCTTTTGGCTGGCGGCGACGGCGCTGGTTCTCGACATGAAGAAGGCGGAATAGGTGAAAGCGAATCGTTGGCAAAGAGCCGGGGTGGGCATCGGTGGGCTCGTGGCGCTCGCCGTTCTGTTCTTGGGCGTGGTCATGCTGTCGAATCTCGGGCTGCGCGGTCTGCGGCTCGACTTGACGCAGAACCGTCTCTACACCCTGAGTGCGGGCACCAAGCAAGTCCTCGGCGAGATCAAAGAGCCGATCAACCTCTATTTCTATTTCTCGCGCGATGCGGCCGGAAAGCAATCGCCGCTGATCATGCCGTACGCCGCCCGGGTGCGTGAGTTTCTCGAGGAAGTCACGGCGCGCTCGGGAGGCAAGATTCGCCTGCAGGTGATCGATCCGCAGCCCTTCTCGGAGGACGAAGATCGCGCCGCCGAGGCGGGGCTGCAACCGCTGCAACTGGGTAACGGCGGCGGCGACTCGGTGTACTTCGGCCTCGCCGGCACGAACTCGACCGACGGCCGCTCCGTCATCCCGAGCTTCGCGCCGGATCGCGAGGAATTCCTCGAGTACGATGTGGCGAAGCTCATTCAGGAGCTGGCGACGCCCAAGAAGGAGGTCATCGGGCTCGTCTCGACCTTGCCCATGCAAGGGCAGTTCAATCCGATGACCGGTCAGATGGGCGAGACGTGGCCGATCCTCTCGCAGCTCGAGCAGCTCTTCACCATCCGCACGCTGGCCACCGACCTGGACCACATCGATAAGGACGTCGATGTCCTGATGATCGTGCATCCCAAGAACTTCGCGCCGAAGACGCTGTATGCGATCGATCAGTTCGTCATGCGCGGCGGCAAGGTGCTGCTGTTCGTCGATCCCGACAGCGGTGCGGATACGAGCGGACAGGATCAGCAGAATCCTTTTGCAAGCGCCGCCGCCAGCCACGCTTCGGACCTCGAGCCGCTGCTGACGGCCTGGGGCGTCGCCTACAATCCCGCCCAGATCGTCGCCGATCTCGATCTCGGTCTCGAGGTGCGCGCGAGCATGCAGGGGCCGCCGACCCGCCACATCGGCATTCTCGGATTGCGCCGCGCCGACATGGACCCGAAGGACGTGATCACCGCGACGCTCGATTCGATCAACGTCGCGACCGCGGGCTTTCTCGCGCCGCGCACAGGCGCGAGCACCAAGTTCGAGCCGCTGCTCATGAGCTCGAAGGATGCCGAGCCGCTGCCGGCCGCGCGCTTCGGACCCATGACCGATCCGGCGAGCCTGCGCGATGGATTCAAGCCCACCGGCATCCGCTACGCGATTGCCGCGCGCATCACCGGCCCGGTATCGTCAGCCTATCCGCAAGGCGCACCGGCCGATCAGCCGCCCGCCGCCGGACCGCCCGTCGCGCACCTCGCCAAGTCCACCGTGCCCGCGAACATCGTGATCGTCGCCGACACCGACATGCTGATGGATTACATGTGGGTGCAGACACGGGAGCTCATGGGTCAGCGCATCGCCCAGGCATTCGCCAACAACGGCGATCTCGTGGCCAACGCGCTCGACAACCTGAGCGGCTCGAGTGCGCTCATCAGCATCCGGGGACGCGCGACCTTCTCGCGGCCCTTCGAGCGGGTGGAGGCGCTGAAACGCCAGGCCGATGACCGGCTGCGCGCCAAGGTGCTCGAGTTGCAGGGAGAGCTGCAGCAGACCGAGTCGAAGCTGACGGAACTGCAGAGCAAGCGCAACGATCAAGCCTCGCTCATGCTCACGCCCGAGCAGGAACAAGAGCTCAAGCGCTTCACGGCCGAGAAGGCCCACGTGCGCAAGGAGCTTCGCGAGACCCAGCGCGGTCTCGATGTGGAGATCAACCGGCTCGACATGTGGATCAAGGTGCTCAACATCGCCATCGCGCCGCTGGTCGTCGCAATTGCGGGGGCGGTCATTCTCTCGCTGCGCCGCCGGCGCCGAGCGAGCGCGGGGAGGCCGGCATGACCCACCGCCGCCTGCTCGCGCTGCTCGTGGCCGCCGTCGTCGTGCTGTGCGGCGCGCTGTATCTGGGATCGCGGCGCAACGGTACGGAACGCAGCACCGCGGGCGCGGTGTTCATCCCGGGGCTGTCGACGGAGCTGGGCACGGTGAGCGAGATCGACCTGCGCAAGGGCAGCCCCACGCCCGGCGTCACGCTGCGCCGCGCGGGCGATCAATGGACCCTCGCGCAGCGCGCCGGGTATCCGGCCGACGCCTCGAAAGTCCGCAAGCTCCTGCTCTCCCTGGCCGATGCCAAGATCGTCGAGGAGAAGACCTCGGATCCGGCGAACTTTTCCATCATCGGGGTGAACGATCCCAGCGAGCCCGGCGCGGCCGGTACCGACATCACGGTGATCGCGAAGGATGGCAAGCATGGCGTCATCGTCGGCAAGCCCATCGGCGAGGGTAACTTCGCGCGCCGCGGCGGCGAGAACCACAGCTACACCATCGAGCCCGGCATCACGGCGGACGTCGAGCCGCGCGTCTGGATCGATTCGCGACTGCTCGATGTGCCGACGAACTCGATCCAGAGCATCGATGAGAAGCTTGCAGGCGGCCCCGGTGCCGCTACCCCCGGCGCAGCCGGCTCACGCGCGGCCGGTTCAAGTTCGGCCGGTCAGAGCTACGTCCTGCACCGAATCAAGGACGGCGGGGAGGGGTTCGCGCTCGAGGGTGCGCCGCCGGCAGGCCGCAAGCTCCTCGAGCCGAAGGCACTCACGCCCTCGCCCTCCACGCTCAGCGGCCTCACGGCCGATGACGTGGCCACAGCGTCGGACATCGATTTCAGCAAGCCCTCGAAGGCGGTCTTCACGCTCACCGACGGCAACCTCATCACCGTCACCGGCGTCGCGGTGGGCGACAAACGCTGGATCCAGGTGGCGGCGAGCAAAGACGCCGCGCTCGATGCCAAGGCGCAGAACCGGGCTTTCGAGATTGCGAACTACCGGTTCGACGCCATATTCCGGCCGCTCGAGCAACTGCTGGTGCCGAAAGAGACCAAGCCCGCCGCGGCCGCCCCGGTCGAAACTGCCTGCACCGCGCTCCTCGCCCGCGCCGACCCCGTGATCAGCGGCACGAGTGCCGGCTTCGGGCGGCGCGTTGCATCGCTCATCTATGACGCCCTGCTGCTCGCCGCGCTGCTCATGGTGTACACCCTGGTCATCGTGCTCATTCACGGCGGCGCGGTCACCGAGGAGAGCGGCTGGCTGCGGTGGTGGGCGTTTCGCACCGGCGCGCTGTTGATGGTCGGCGCCTACTACGTGATCAACTGGACGCGCAGCGGTCAAACTTTGGGGATGCGCGCATGGCGGCTGCGCGCCGTCACCGACGCCGGCAAGCCCCTGAAGCTCGCGCGCGCCGTCTCGAGATTCCTCTGGGCTCTGGTGGCCTGGGCGCCCGCCGGGCTCGGCGTCCTGTGGCTCTACATCGATCCCGAGCGGCTCGCATTGCAGGACCGGCTCTCGCGGACCCGCATGGTCTTGCTAGCGCGTTCTTGAGATCGCGATGAGCGTGCACACGCCGAGCACGGCGGTGGGCAGCCAGCCGACCAGCCCGGGATTCAGCCCGAACAGCTGCCCGCCGTTCTCCACGGTACGGGTGATCAAAAAGAATACGATGCCGAGCATGACCCCGATGACCGTGCGCGTGCCGGCGCCCGAGGTGCGCAGCGGTCCGAATACGAAAGGCAGCGCGAGCAGCGTCACGATGATCATCGCGAAGATGCGGGCAATCCGCGACCAGTATCCGATCTCGTAGAACGAGGCATCGAGACTGTTGCGGCGCAGGTGCTCGACATAGGACTTGAGCCCTTTCAACGTGAGAAGGTCCGGATCGGTCGCGGCGAGGCTCAGGAAATCCGGATTCACGGTCGAGCGGATGGTGACCTCGTCCACCACGCCGCTCTCGACATGATCGTCGCTGAACGTGGTGTTCGCGACGTTGTGCATGCGCCAGCGGCCGGGATCGGCGACCGAGATGCGATCCGCGCGCTTGATGGAGCGCAGCCGGTTGGGGCCCGCCAACTCGAACAGCGAGACGCCGCCGAAGGACTGATCGACCTCACCGGTCTGCACTCGCAGGATGAGGTTGCCGTCCTTTACCCAGGCGCTGCTCGTGCCGGCGAAGCTGATGTCGGCGAGCTTGCTGGTGGTCTTCTCGCGCTTGGCGAACTGCGCGAGCGGCGGCGCGACGTACTCTCCGACCGCATACATGAGAAGGGACAGTGTGAGGCCGGCGAGACCCACGGGCCAGGCCATCCGCCACACCGACACCCCCGAGGCCCGGGTGACCACCAGCTCGCTGCCGGCCGCCAAGGCGCCGAGACCCATGAGCGAGCCGATCAGCGCACCGATCGGCAGCAGCTCGAACACCTGCATGGGCAGGTTGAGCAGCGTATACAGGAACGCATCGCCGGTGCCGTAATCGCCGGTACCGATGTCGCTTTGCTGGCTGATGAACAGGAACAGGCCCCCGAGCGTCAGCAGCACGGCCATCGCCATCGCCGTATAGAGCATGATGGTGCGGTACAGGTACCGGTCGATGATGTTCACGTGCCTCGTCCCTCGCGGTAAACCAGATACAGACCGAATGCCAGGGCGAGAATGTGCACCCACCACACGCCGATCAGCGGCGGCAATTGCCCCTTCTCGATCCAGACCTTGCAGGCGGACAAAAGGTTCGCATAGACCAGGTAGACGATGATGGCGAAGCCGACGCGGGCGTAGCGGCCCTGACGCGGCCGCAGACGGCTCAAGGGCACCGCCACCAGCGTGAGCACCATCGCCATGATGGGGCTCGAGGCCCGGAACTCGAGCTGCGCGACGTCGGCCGGCGCGCTCGAGCCCAACAGCAGGCGCGTGGGCTTGGTGTCCGGATCGTTCTCGGTGCTGAGCGCCTGCTCGGGCGTCACGATGGGAATGCCGTGTTCGCTGAACTCGATCACGCGAAAGTCGCTGTGACCGGGAATTCCCTCGTAGCGCCTGCCGTTGAACAGGGTGACGAAATGCAGCCCGCTCGCGCCCGCCTTCGAGTATGTCGCGGTATCGGCGAGCGCGACCTCGATGCGGTCCGCGGTCTCGCGGCGCACGAACACGTTGTGCAGCACGCCCTCCGCGTCCACCCGCTCGGCGTAAAAGACCCCATTGCCGCCCCCGCTCATGAAGGAGCGGAAGCGTCCGGCGTCGAGCTGCCCGAACTGCGCCTCCTTGACCGCCGACTGGCGCAGGAGCTGGGCCTCGCGATCGGCCAGCGGCACTTGAACGAACGAGAGCCACGCGAGCCCTGCGGCGATCAGCACGGCGAACCCCGTGAGCGGCACCAGCATGCGCATCGGCGCAAAGCCGCAGCCTTGCAACGCCGTGATTTCGCTGTCGTGATACAGCCGGCCGAGCGCGAGCACGATGGCGAGCAGGAGCCCGACCGGCACGATGACCGAGAGATTCATGATCGCGCCGAGCGCGATCAGATCGAGCACCATGTGGCGGCCGTAATCGTTCTCCGCCGCCCGGCCGAGCACTTTCGACAGCTGGTTCGACACCAGGATCGCCACCAGGATGCCGGTGACGGCGACCCACGTCTGCACGACCTCGCGCAGGACGTAGCGTTGAACGATCCACTTCATGGCAACGAGCTTAGAGCCTTCGCGTTAATCTAGTAAACTATTCGCATGAAACAGCCAAACAAAAGCGGAGCGGACCCATGCAATTCAAGGTAATCGTCGACGCCAAAGCGCGCAGCGCGACCGGCTGCGCGGTCGTCGGCGTGTACGAGGGCGGTGAGCTGGGCGCCGCCACGCGCCAGCTGGACGCTCAACTCAAAGGCATCATCGCACGGCTGCACGCCGCGGGCGATTTCGGCGCAAAGCTGGGCGAGACGCTGCTCCTGCCGCATCCGCAGGGCGTGGCCGCGCAGCGCGTGTTGTTGATCGGACTCGGGTCTCGAGCGGGTTTCGGGCGCAAGCCCTATCGCAGAGCCCTGCAATCGAGCGCTCGCGCCCTGCTCAAGACAGGCGCCACCGACGCCATCGTCTATCTTGCGCTCGAGGATGTGCCCTCCATGGAGACCGGCTATCGCGCCCGGGCGGTCGCCGAAGTCTATTCGGGTCAAATGTACAAGATTCCCGACTTGAAGACCGGCGCGAAGCCCAAGGCGCCCAAGCTCGCCGCGCTCGCCGTGGCCGCCGACAACGCGCGCTCCGCAAAGGCCATGACCGCGGGCGTCAAGATCGGGGCCGCCATCGGCTCGGGAAGCGCGTTCGCCCGTGATCTGGCGAACTTGCCCCCCAATATCTGCACGCCGACCTATCTGGGCGAGCGTGCCGAGGCGCTCGCCACCGAGTTGCCGCGCGTGCGGACCAAGGTGTTCGACGAGGCCGGGATCAAGGAGCTCAAGATGGGCGCTTTTCTCGCCGTGACCCAGGGCTCGGAGCAGCCGCCGCGGCTGATCGTCTGCGAGTATCGCGGCGGTCGAAAGGACAGTGCGCCGATCTGCCTCATCGGCAAGGGCATCACGTTCGATTCGGGCGGCATCTCGCTCAAGGATCCTCCCGGAATGGACGAGATGAAATTCGACATGAGCGGCGCCGCCACCGTCCTCGGTGCTCTGCGGGCGGCCGCCGAGCTCAAGTTGCCCTTGAACGTGATCGCCATCGTCGCCGCCGCCGAGAACATGCCGGATGGCCGCGCGGTCAAGCCCGCCGACATCGTCACGACGATGTCGGGTCAGACCGTCGAGATATTGAATACGGACGCGGAAGGGCGGCTGGTGCTGTGCGATGCCATCACCTACAGCCGGCGCTTCAAGCCGGCGGCCGTGGTCGACGTGGCCACGTTGACCGGCGCCTGCATCATTGCGCTCGGCAATCATTTCAGCGGCCTCATGAGCAATACCGAGCCGCTCGCCAACGAGCTTCTGGCCGCCAGCACGCGCGCCGACGACCGCGCCTGGCGCCTGCCGATCGGCGAGGAGTACGCCGAGCAGCTGAAGAGCAATTTCGCGGATTTCGCGAACGTCGGCGGCCGCGAGGGCGGCGCGTCCACGGCGGCCGCGTATCTGTCGAAATTCGCCAAGGACCTGGCGTGGGCGCATCTCGACGTCGCCGGTACCGCCTGGGTCGGGGGATCGCAGAAGAGCAGCACCGGCCGTCCGGTCCCGCTGCTCACCGAATTTTTGCTCCACCGCGCCGCGCGCGTGAAGTAGCCGCACGGGAGGCCGCGAGAGCGATCGGGCAATGACCGAACGGATCGATTTCTACATCCTGCCGAGCACCGATCCGGAGCGGCGGCAGCGTTTCGCCTGCCGGCTCACGGCGAAGGCTTACCGCGACAATGCGCGCGTCATCATCTGGAGCGCGACCGACGGGGAGGCCAAGCGGTGCGATGAGCTCTTGTGGACGTTCGACGATCAGGCCTTCGTGCCGCATCGAGTCAGCCGCGATGAGCAGCTGTCCGATCGCGGCACGCCGGTGCACGTGACGCTCGACATCGACCCGGTCGACAGCGCCGACCTGCTGGTGAATCTCAGCGACCGCCTGCCCGAGGGGTTGCCGCGATTCGCGCGCATCGCCGAGATCATCGATGCCGACGAGGGGCGGCGGCGGCTCGGCCGCGAACGCTTCAAGGCGTACCGCGACGCCAAGCTGGCGCTCGAGACCCACCAGTGCCGCGCCGAAGACGATGGGTACCATGGATAAGTCCTATACGCCGGGCGACATCGAATCGCGCACCTACGAGTTCTGGGAAAAGTCCGGATACTTTCGGCCGAGCGGCCGCGGCACGCCCTACTCCATCGTCATCCCGCCGCCGAACGTCACGGGGACGCTGCACATGGGGCATGCGTTCCAGGACACGATCATGGACGCCCTCATCCGCTATCACCGGATGCGGGGCTTCGATACGCTCTGGCAACCCGGGACCGACCACGCCGGCATCGCCACGCAGCTGGTGGTCGAGCGGCAACTCAACGCCGAGGGCTCGAGCCGCACCGATCTCGGACGCGCCGCCTTCATCGAGCGGGTGTGGAAATGGAAGGAGCAATCGGGCGGCATCATCGCCCGCCAGATGCGCAGGCTCGGTGCCTCGGTCGATTGGAGCCGCGACCGCTTCACCATGGATCCGGAGCTCTCGCGCACGGTCACCGAAGTGTTCGTGCGGCTGTTCGAGGACAAGCTCATCTACCGCGGCAAGCGTCTGGTGAACTGGGACCCGGTGCTGAAGACCGCACTCTCGGATCTCGAGGTCGTCTCCTCGGAAGAAAACGGCCACCTGTGGCACCTGCGCTATCCACTCATCGATGCCGATGGCTACGTCGTGGTCGCGACGACGCGTCCGGAAACGATGCTGGGCGACGCCGCCGTCGCGGTGCATCCCGACGATGAGCGCTACCGCCACCTGATCGGCCGCCGGCTTCGGCTGCCGCTCACCAAGCGCGAGATTCCCGTCATCGCCGACAGCTACGTCGATCCGAAGTTCGGCAGCGGCTGCGTCAAGATCACGCCCGCGCACGATTTCAACGATTACGAGGTGGGCCAGCGTCATCATCTGCCGCTGATCAATATCCTCACGCCTGACGCGCGGCTCAACGAGGCCGTCCCGCCCGCTTATCGCGGGCTCGACCGGTTCGAGGCGCGCACGCACGTGCTCGCCGATCTCGAGAAGCTCGGCTTCATCGAGCGGGTCGAGCCGCATCGGCTCACCGTGCCGCGCGGCGAGAAAAGCAACGCCGTGCTCGAGCCGCTGCTCACGGATCAGTGGTTCGTCGACATCAAACCGCTCGCCGAGCCGGCGCTCAAGGCCGTCGAAGAGCGCCGGATTCAGTTCATCCCGGACAACTGGACGGCCGTGTATTACGAGTGGATGCACAAGATCAAGGATTGGTGCATCAGCCGCCAGCTCTGGTGGGGACATCGCATACCGGCCTGGTACGACGGCGAGGGCCGGTGCTTCGTCGCGCGCAGCGAGGAGGAGGTGCGAGCGAAGTACCGCATCGATCCGTCGGTCGCGCTGCGCCAGGACGATGACGTGCTCGACACCTGGTTCTCCTCGGCGCTCTGGCCCTTCTCCACCTTGAGCTGGCCGCAGCGCACTCGCGAGCTCGAGACCTATTACCCGACCTCGGTGCTGGTCACCGGCTTCGACATCATTTTCTTCTGGGTCGCCCGGATGATCATGATGGGCCTCAAATTCACCGGCGAGGTGCCGTTTCGCGCCGTCTACATCCACGGATTGATCCGCGATCACGACGGTCAAAAGATGTCGAAGTCGAAGGGCAACGTCATCGACCCGCTCGACATCGTCGATGGCATCTCCCTCGAGGCGCTGCTCGCCAAGCGTACGACGGGGCTGATGCAGCCCCAGATGAAGCCCGCCATCGAGCGCGCGACGCGCAAGCAATTTCCGCAGGGCATCCCGTCGTTCGGCACCGATGCGCTGAGGCTCACCTTCGCGGCCCTCGCAACGCAGAGCCGCGACTTGCGCTTCGACCTCGCGAAGGTCGAGGGCTTTCGCAACTTCTGCAACAAGCTGTGGAACGCCGCGCGCTATGTGCTGATGAACGTCGAGGGCCAGGAGCTCGCGGCCAAGGCCAGCACCGCCGGGCAGAGCCTCGCCGACCGCTGGATCCGGGCACGTCTTGCGCGCACGCTCGCCCGGGTGGCGGGCGGGTTCGCGGAATACCGGCTCGATGTGGTCGCGAGCGCGCTCTACGAGTTCACCTGGAACGAGTTCTGCGACTGGTATCTCGAGCTCTCCAAGGCCGTGCTGCAGTCCGAATCCTCGAGCGAAGAGCAGAAGCGGGCGGCACGGCGCACCTTGATCGACACGCTGGAGATGCTGCTGCGGGCGCTGCATCCGCTCGCGCCCTTCATCAGTGAGGAGATCTGGCAGCGGGTGCGCGATGCCGCGGGCGCGACCGGTCCCTCGATCATGGTGAGCGCCTATCCGCTCGCCGAGGACATCGAGACGGATGCGGACGCCGAAGCGGAGATGCAGTGGGTGATGAGCTTCATCCTGGGGGTGCGTCAAATCCGCGGCGAGATGGACATTGCTCCTTCGCGCCGCCTCGAGGTCCTGCTGCAAAACGCCGGCTCGACGGACACCGAATATCTCGCGCGCAACCGCGCCTCTCTGATGCGGCTCGCCGGCGTCTCGGAGCCGCGCATCCTCGCGGGCGGCGAGCCGGCCCCGATCTCCGCGGTCGCCCTTGTCGGCCGGCTCGAGATCCTGGTGCCGATGGCGGGTCTGATCGATCCCAACGCCGAGCTCGAACGGCTGACGAGGCGCCTCAAGCGCGACGAGAGCGAGCTCGCGAAGCTCGACTCCAAGCTCGCCAACGTCGAATTCGTTCGCAACGCCCCCGCCGAGGTGGTCGCAAAGGATCGGGCGCGGCTCGGGGAGTTGCGGGCGGCACTCGAGCAAGTGACCTCGCAGATTGCCCGGGTGAACCGGCTGCGCGGCTCATGAGCACATCGCCCGCGAGCGCGACGATCGCTGCCATTCTCGCTCAGCTGAACCGCGTCATTCTCGGCAAGGAGGAGCAAATCCGCCTCTGCCTCGCCTGCCTTCTGGCGCGCGGACATCTGTTGATCGAGGACATTCCGGGCGTCGGCAAGACGACTCTCGCTCATGCACTGGCACGCACCCTGGGCCTATCGTTCCAGCGCGTACAGTTCACGAGCGACCTGCTGCCCTCGGATGTGCTGGGCGTGTCGATTTTCGAGCGCGAGACGGGCACGTTCCGTTTCCAGCGCGGTCCGATCTTCGCCCAGCTCGTGCTCGCGGATGAGATCAATCGCGCCTCACCCAAGGCACAAAGCGCGCTGCTCGAGGCCATGGAGGAGCGGCAGGTCACGATCGACGGCCAATCGATGCCGCTGCCCGACCCCTTTTTCGTGATCGCGACCCAAAACCCGCAGGAGCAAGTCGGGACATTCCCGCTGCCCGAATCTCAGCTCGACCGGTTCCTCATGCGCGTGCACTTGGGCTATCCGGCGGCGGCGGCCGAGCGCGAGCTGCTGAGCGGCACCGATCGGCGCGAGCTGGTCAATGCCCTCACGAGCGTCTCGAGTCTCGAAGCGCTGCAGGAGCTGCAGCGCCGGGTGCTCGATGTGCATGTCGCCCCGGCGCTGCTCGACTATGTGCAGGCGCTCATCGCGCATACCCGCAGCGCCGCGGGCCTCGCCGTGGGGCTCTCGCCGCGTGCCGGCATCGGACTGCTGCGCGCGGCGCGCGCGTGGGCGCTCGTCACGCGCCGCACCAGCGTCATTCCCGAGCATGTCCAGGCGGTTTTTCCCGCCGTCGTCGAACATCGCATCGAGCAGCGCGACGGCGGGCCGGCCGCCGCGCATCGACTGCTCGAGGCCGTTCCCGTGCCTTGAGCGCGGGGGTCTTCAGCCGCTTGCGGCGGGCCTCGGTCGCTCGATTGCGTGCCTGGGCCGTGCGCCGGCATGGCATTGACTCCCTGCCGCTCATCATCAACCGGCGCCGCATCTATATCCTGCCGACCCGCTTCGGACTCGTGCTCGCGGCACTCCTCGCGGCCATGCTGATCGCAGCGCTCAACTACAACAGCAACCTCGCCCTCGCCTTCGCGTTCTTCATGGTGTCGCTCGCGCTCGCGGCCATGCATCACTGCCATCGAAATCTCTCCGGATTGAGTCTCGACGTGAACCCGGAAACGGACGCGTTCGAGGGCGCGGATGCGGAGTTCTATTTCCTGCTGCGCAACGAGTCCGCGCTCGATCGGAGCGGCCTCGAGATCCGGCTCGATTCCGGCGTCCCGTCGCAGGCGAGCGCGAGCGTGGCGTCCCAGGGTCAGGAGCGCCTGGCGCTCGCCGCACCGGTCGCGCGGCGCGGGGTGCGGCGCTGGGATCAGATCGAGGTTCGCACCTTGCAGCCGTTCGGCTGGTTTCGCGCCTGGACGTACGTCAATGCGACGCTCACCGCCTTCGTCGCCCCACGGCCGGCCGGGCACCGGCCGCTCCCCTCGACGGCGGCGCAGCGCGGTCATTCCTCCCGCGGCGAGACTCGCGGTGAGGAGGAGTTTGCCGGTCTTCGCGCCTATGCGCCCGGTGTGCCGCTCAAGCACATGGCCTGGAAGACGCTTGCGCGCGGCGGCGAGCCCTCGGTGCGCAGCTACACCGATCTCGGCGCGCTGCCCGAATGGCTGGAATGGTGCGCGCTCGAGGGGCTCGACAGCGAGACACGACTCTCCCAGCTGTGCCGCTGGGTGCTCGCGTGCGAATCACGCGCCGCGCGGCCGTATGGCCTTCGGATTCCGGGCGCCGAGATCCCGCCAGGGCGGGGTGCCGCGCACCGCTCGCGCTGCTTGCGGGCGCTCGCGGCCCATCCGCGGACCGACTTCGCGTGAGGTTCGCACCCGCCGCACCGGGCGCCGTCAGCTACCCGCAGTTGCGCGCGATGAGTCTCTGCGCGGGCCTCGCGCTCGCGGTGTATGTGGGCACGCTGCCGTGGTGGGTGACGGCCGTGGTCGCCGCCGGCATCGGGATCCGGCTTTTCCTGGCCTCGCGCGGCTACGCGCCCCCCGGCCGGGCGGTGCGGCTCGGCATCACGGCGGCCGCCATCTTCATCCTGTTCCTGCAATTGCGAACCTTCAACGGACTCGCCGCAGGCACGGCGCTGCTGTGCCTGATCGCGGGTCTGAAAATTCTCGAGACGCGGGCGCGGCGCGATCTGTATGCCGTGGCGCTGATCGTTTATTTCCTGTGCCTCTCGGCGCTGCTGCGCAGTGAGTCGTTCTGGCTGTTCATCTATCTGCTCGGCGTCGCATGGCTCACCGGGGCGGCCTTGCTCGCCCTCGCGCCGCGGCGGGGTGGTTGGGAGCACAGCCTGCGCTATGCGGGCCGCATCGCGGCGCAGGCGCTGCCCATCGCGCTCGTGCTATGGCTGTTCTTCCCGCGCTTCGATGCACCGTTGTGGCACCTGCCCTCGGAGGGCCGCGCGCGCTCGGGATTGAGCGACACCATGAGCCCCGGCGACATCGTCGATCTCGCGCTCTCCGACGAGATCGCTTTTCGGGTGCGTTTCGAAGGCGCCGCGCCGCCGGCGAGCGAACGGTACTGGCGCGGGCCGGTGCTGCATGACACCGACGGGCACACGTGGCGCAACGAAGGGCCCGGCATCCGCGGCGCCGGCATGTGGACGCCCTCGGGTCCGGCCTATCTCTACACGCTGAGCCTGGAGCCGACCTCCTTCAACTGGCTGTTCGCGCTCGACTGGCCGGACAGCTGGAACGTGCCCGATGCCCACCTCACCGGCGACTACACGCTCGAGCAGCCGCGGCCGGTCTCGAAACCGATCGAGGTGAGCGCGCGCTCCCATACCCACGTGCACACGCAGGGGACACTCCCCGAAGCGACCCGGCGCCGCGACACCGCGCTGCCGCCGGGCCGCAATCTGCGAACCCTCGCATTCGCCGCCGAATTGCGCCGTTCGCATCCGGGCGATAAGGATTACGCGGCGGCGGTGCTCGACTTGTTCCGGCGCGAGGAGTTCTATTACACCCTCGCACCGCCCCCGCTCGGCGAAAATTCGGTCGATGAGTTTCTCTTCGACACCAAGCGCGGCTTCTGCGGGCACTATGCCGCGGCCTTCGCGACGCTCACGCGGGCCGTGGGCATCCCGACGCGCATCGTCACCGGCTACCAGGGCGGTATGTACAACCCGTATGCCGGCTATTGGATCATCCGGCAGAGCAATGCGCATGCATGGGACGAGATCTGGGTCGCTGGCGAGGGGTGGCTGCGGGTGGACCCCACCTCGGCGGTCGCCCCGGCGCGCGTCGAGGCCGGGCTGGAGGACCGGCTCGCGGATAACCGCCTCGCGGCGGGCTGGCATGCGCGGCTCCCTTGGCTTCAGGACCTTCAGCTGCGTCTCGATGCACTCGGCCAGGTGTGGCGGCAGCGGATTCTGCACTTCGATCAGCTCGCTCAATTCTCGCTGCTCGAGCGGCTCGGCATCCGCGAGCCCGACGCGCAGAAAGTCGTGCTGGTCATGGCGGCCGGGCTTGCGCTCGCGTTCGGCTGGCTCATGTGGCAGCTGCGCCGCGAGCAGCGCCCGCAACCGAAGGATCCTGTGGTGATCGCCTACCGCCGCCTGTGCCGCAAGCTCGCGGGCATCGGCCTGCCGCGCGCGCCGCATGAGGGCGCGGAAGGCTATGCGGCCCGGATCGCCGCCCTACGGCCCGACATCGGGGGCGCGGTCAGCGCGCTGTGCGGCTGCTATTCCGAGCTTCGCTATGCGGCCGCCCTGCCGGGGCGGAACGGTGAGCTCGAGTCTTTCATTGCGCGCGTCAAGGCGTTTCACCCGCGCCGCACCCCGCGACTCGCGATATCATGATCGCGATGGAACCGACCCGGCTGGAATCGACCCGGCTCGCGCGCCTCGCGCTGTTCGCCTTCATTCTGACCTTCGTCGCCGCGCGCATCGTGGTGTTCCTCATCATGTCGCGCCGCATGCCGAATTTTTATTTCTTCTTGCACGGCACGCACGTCCACCATTTGAACTACGGCATCTTTCTCCTGGCGGGCGTCGGTGCTTATCTGCTCTTGCGGCTGCCGAGCGGCCAATCCTTGCGCGGCGGCGCCCTCGCCTACGGTATTGCGCTCGCGCTCACCTTCGACGAGTTCGGGATGTGGTTGCACCTCGGGGGCAGCTACTGGCAGCGGGTGAGCGTCGATGCGATCATCGTGGTGGCCGCGCTGCTCGCGCTGGTGGCGTACGCTGCCGCGCTCCGCAGCTTCGAGGCGCGCCATGTGAGGGCCTCGATCGTCATTCTCGCAGCGCTGATCGCGTTCGGCGTCGTGCTCTACGAGGCCTCGTTGCAGCTCGGGCGGGTCGAGGGACCGAGGCTCGAAGCGCTCGAGGCTCAGTCCTCTCCTTGACGGTCAGGCCGCCAGATTCTCCCGGGTCTTCAGGAACGTGACGTCGGGCCAGCGCTCCTGCGTGAGCTCGAGGTTGACGCGCGTGGGCGCGAGATACACGAGCTCGCCCGCATGATCGAGCGCGAGATTATCGTGGGCTTTGTCGCGGAATTCAGCTCCCCGCTTCTCGTCCGCGACGCGGATCCAGCGCGCCGTGACCACGTTGATGGGCTCGAAAACGCACTGCACGTTGTATTCGTCCTGCAGCCGGAAGGCGACCACCTCGAACTGCAGCTGGCCGATCGCACCGAGGATGAGATCGTTGTTGCGCAACGGCTTGAAGAGCTGCGTCGCCCCTTCCTCGCAGAGCTGTGAGAGCCCCTTCTGCAGCGCCTTCATGCGCAACGGGTCCTTGAGCACCGCACGGCGGAAGAGCTCCGGCGCGAAATTCGGCACACCCGTGTAGGTGAGATGCTCGCCCTCGGTGAACGTATCGCCGATGTTGATGGTGCCGTGATTGTGCAACCCGATGATGTCGCCCGCGTACGCTTCCTCGGCCTGGCTGCGGTCGGCCGCGAGGAACGTGAGCGCATCGGCGATGCGCACCTCCTTGTCGAGCCTCACGTGATGCAGGCGCATGCCGCGCAGGTAGCGCCCCGAGCATAGGCGCAGGAACGCGATCCGGTCGCGGTGCCCGGGATCCATGTTCGCCTGGATTTTGAACACGAAGCCCGAGAACTTCGGCTCCGTGGGATCGACGGTGCGCTCGAGCGCGGTGCGCGGAAGCGGTCCCGGCGAGTGCCTCACGAAGGAGCTCAAGAGCTCGCGCACGCCGAAATTGTTGACCGCCGAGCCGAAGAATACCGGCGTCTGGCGCGCCGCCCGGTAGCGTTCCAGATCGAACGCCGGACTCGCGCCGCGCACGAGCTCGACTTCCTCGAGAAACCCATCGTAGCGCTCGCCCAAGAGCTCCTTGGCCTCGGGACTCTCCAGCCGGTCGATGGTCTCGTGGGTGCCGACGCGCCCGCGCTCGACCGGCACATACACGTAGATCCGGTCCTCGAGCAGATGATAGACGCCGAGCAAGTCGCGGCCCATGCCGATGGGCCAGGTGAGCGGCGTGCATTGAATCTTGAGCACGCTCTCGATCTCATCGAGGAGCTCGATCGGCGGACGTCCGTCGCGATCGAGCTTGTTGACGAACGTCATGATCGGCGTGTCCCGCAGCCGGGTCACCTCCATGAGCTTGATCGTGCGCTCCTCGACGCCCTTGGCGCAGTCGATCACCATCAGCGCCGAATCGACGGCGGTGAGCGTGCGGTAGGTGTCCTCCGAGAAATCCTCGTGCCCCGGGGTGTCGAGCAGGTTGACGATGCAGTCCTCGAAAGGAAATTGCATCACCGAGGAGGTGACCGAGATGCCGCGCTGCTGCTCGAGGCGCATCCAGTCCGAGGTCGCATGCCGCGTCGCCTTGCGCCCCTTGACCGTGCCCGCCATCTGGATCGCGCCCCCGAACAGCAGAAGCTTTTCCGTGAGCGTGGTCTTGCCGGCGTCCGGGTGGGAGATGATGGCAAAGGTCCTTCGACGATTGATTTCCTTAGATATTTCAGCCTCAGATCCCGCCACGATGCCCCGCCATGTCCACAGTGATGTTCACAAACACGATAACCCAGGAACCCTCGCCCCGCCTCTGCGCCGAAAGACGCGCCGAGTATACGGGCGGAGCATCCCGCCGTTCGCCGAATTCCTTACAAGCCGCGGAAGCAAAGTGGCGTCGGTGGCGCATCTGATCGAGACTAGTCACGATCAATGACCTGACAATCTGGAGGATGGGCGATGAAAATGGCTCGGATGGGACCGATGATGTTCGGCTTCGCCGCCGCACCCCGACGGTCACACCACCAAGGGGATTCCCGACCACATCAAAGAGCTGAATTTCATGTGGACGTTTGCGCCCGACAACCGGATCACGGAGCACGCCGTACGTTTCGGGACGGCGGAGGGCGAATGGACCGCCGTGATGGGCTTTCTCGATGGAACATTCACCAAGCCGATGGCCCTGCCTGGCGGAAAGGTCATCCAGCCCACCGGCAAGACTTACCACCTGCCGATGGCCACGCTCGCGCATTGGAACAAACAGGGCACCATGGACAAGGAATACCTGTTCTGGGACAACGCCTCGCTCATGACCCAGATCGGGGCAAACTAGGGGCGCGCCACCGACGCGAATCGATATCGCAAGGCCACGAGCCGTTGCGCCGCTTGGCGCGAGAGCCCGCGAAATCGGCGCTCATTTTTCGTCGGCGGATTTGGGCTCGGGATAGAGGATCCGGCGCAGCACCTGCGCGTCCTCGCGTCCCACCGTCGCCTGGTAGTAGCCGCGGCGGATGCCGACCTGCTCGAACCCGAGCGAATGATACAGCCTCGCCGCGGCGGTATTCGACGGCCGTACCTCGAGAAATGCCTCGTACATGCCGGCGATGCGTGCGCGCTCGAGCAAGTAGAGCAGCACTTTGCGGGCGAGCCCCCGGCACCGGTATTCATCGCGGATGCAGACGTTGAGCACGTGCGCCTCCCCCGCGCCGACGGACATGATGCCGTAGCCGGCCATGTCGCTGCCCACCTCCACCACCCGGCACACGTAGCCCACCCGCAGGCAGTCCCGGAAGATGCCCTCGCTCCAGGGAAACTGATAGCCGGCGCGCTCGATGGCCCCGACGATGGGGACGTCCAGCTCGCTCATCGGGCGGATATCGACTGCGGCGAGCTCGCGTTCTCGCTTAACGCTGGACACCGGTACACACCTCGCGCGCCAACTTCAGATCCTCCCACGCCTTGCGCTTTTCGGCCGGCTCGCGCAGGAGGTACGCCGGGTGGTACGTTACCACCAACGGCACCCGGTTGACGCCGAAATAATGCACCTGCCCGCGCAGGCGGCCGAGGGAGCTGTCGGTCTTCAGCAGATTCTGGGCCGAAATCCGACCCACCGCCAACATGATCTTCGGCTTGAGCAATGCGATCTGCCGCTCCAGGTACGGCAGGCATTGCGCCGTCTCCACCGGGGCCGGATCGCGGTTGCGGGGCGGGCGGCACTTCAGGACATTGGCGATGTATACCTGCTCTCGCGCGAGGCCGATCGAGCGCAGCATGGCGTTGAGCAGCTGGCCCGCGCGACCCACGAACGGCTCGCCCTGGCGGTCCTCCTCGGCGCCCGGCGCCTCGCCGACGATGAGCCACTCGGCATTGAGGCTTCCGACACCGAACACCGTCTGAGTGCGGCTCGTGCTCAAGCTGCAGCGCGTGCAGGCGGCCACCGCGGCACGCAGCCCCGGCCAATCGAGATGCTCGACGCCGGACTCGGGCGGCGTGCCCGATACCCCGCCGGAAGGCACCCCGACGGCGGGCCTGGAGCGCAGCGTCCAGGTCTCGAGGCCGAGCGCCGCCAGATACTCGCTGCGCAGCGCGCGATTCATGCGGGGGTCACGGAGCCGCGCGTGCGGCGGCGAAAGAGCTTGCGGTAGAGCCACAGGGATGGTGCCGATAACGCGTAGCCGCCGAAGATGAGGAGCAGCGAGATGGGATGGAACAGGGCTATGAACACGAACGCGAGCGGCACCAGCACGATCTGGGTGAAGCGTACCCGGGCTCCGGCGCTGATGTCTTTGAAACTATAGTAGGCGAACCGGCTGATCATGAGCGCACCCGCGCACGCGGTGACCACGAACGCGACGATGAGACCGGGGAGGCCGACATTCACCCGGTCGCTCGCGAGCCACATCGAGGCGGCCACGACGGCGGCCGCCGAGGGGCTCGGCAGACCCTCGAAGTAATGCTTGTCCTGCGTCGCCGAGCGTGAGTTGAAGCGCGCGAGCCGCAGAGCCGCGGCGGCGGCGTAGAAAAAGCACACGAGCCACCCGACTCGGCGCCACAGCGGACCGTATTCGGCGATGCGCGCGACGCCCCATTGATAGGTGACGATGGCGGGGGCGATGCCGAACGACACCATGTCCGACAGACTGTCGTATTCCTTGCCGAACGCGCTCTCGGTGTGCGTCCAGCGGGCCACGCGACCGTCCAACCCATCGAAGATCATCGCGACGAACACGGCGAATCCCGCCAGGTCGAATTTCCAGTCGATGGCCGCGACCACCGCATAGAAGCCGGCGAATAGCGCACCGGTGGTGAGCAGGTTCGGCAGCCAATAAACGCCGCGCGGGCGCGAATGCGGATCCTCGAGGTCGCTCATGCGCTGGAATGATACCAGGGGGCCTCGTGTAAGATACGCGCCCATGCGCTTATCCCAGTACCCGATCTCGACGCTCAGAGACGTGCCCGCCGACGCCGAGGTGATCAGCCACCGGCTGATGCTGCGCGCCGGGATGATTCGCCGCCTGGCCGCGGGACTTTACTCCTGGCTGCCGATGGGACTACGCACCTTGAAGAAGGCCGAGCGCATCGTGCGCGAGGAGATGGACCGGGCCGGCGCCTTGGAGCTGGTGATGCCGACCGTTCAGCCGGCGGAGCTCTGGAAGGAATCCGGCCGCTGGACCAAGTACGGGCCCGAGCTCCTGAGGTTCAAGGATCGGCATGAGCGGGAGTTCGTGTACGGCCCGACGCACGAGGAGGTGATCACGGACATCGCCCGCCGCGAGCTGCGCAGCTACAAGCAATTGCCGGTAAATTTCTATCAGATCCAATCGAAATTCCGGGATGAGATCCGCCCGCGGTTCGGCGTCATGCGGGCGCGCGAATTCATCATGAAGGACGCCTACTCGTTCCATATCGACGAGCCCAGCCTCGCGCAAGGCTACCGCGCCATGTTCGATGCGTACACCCGGATCTTCACGCGCATGGGCCTGAAGTTCCGTGCCGTCCAGGCCGACGGCGGCAGTATCGGCGGCGATGTCTCGCAGGAATTCCACGTGCTCGCCGATTCCGGGGAGGACGCGATCGCCTTCTCGACCTCGGGTGACTACGCCTCGAATTTGGAAACGGCCACGGCCTCGACCGCGGGACCGCGCCCCGCGCCGACCGCCGAGCTGCGCCGGGTCGAGACTCCCGGTGTCCGCACCATCGCCGAGCTCAGTGCATTTCTCAAGGTGTCCCCGCAGCAATGCGTGAAGACACTGCTGGTCGAGGGCAGCAAAGGCGACGTCGTCGCCATGGTGCTGCGTGGCGACCACGAGCTCAACGCGGTCAAGGCGCAGAAGCTTGCCGGCGTCGCGAGCCCGCTGCGCATGGCGAGCGCCGAGCGGGTGCGATCGGCCACGGGAAGCGAGCCCGGCTCGATCGGGCCGGTCGGATTTCGCGGAGCGGTCTACGTCGATCACGGCGCGGCCCGCCTCGCCGATTTCGTCTGCGGCGCGAACGAGAAGGACGTGCATCTCGCCGGCGTCAATTGGGGACGCGATCTGCCCGAGCTCGAAGCGGTCGATATCCGCAATGTCATCGCCGGTGACCCAAGCCCGACGGGCCATGGGACACTCGAGATCGCGCGCGGCATCGAGGTCGGCCACATCTTCCAGCTCGGACAGCTCTACAGCGAGACGATGCAGGCGAGCGTCCTCGACGAGCAAGGCAAGTCGGTCAGCATGTTCATGGGCTGCTACGGCATCGGAGTGACCCGCGTGGTCGCGGCCGCCATCGAGCAAAATCACGATGCCAACGGCATCATCTGGCCCGAGCCGCTCGCGCCGTTCAACGTCATCGTGGTGCCGATCAATTACCAGAAGTCCGAGCGGGTGCGGCAGGCGGCCGACCAACTGTACGGCGATCTGTCCGCGGCGGGAATCGACGTGGTGCTCGACGATCGCGACGCACGGCCGGGCGTCAAGTTTGCCGATGCAGAGCTCATCGGCATACCGCACAGACTGGTCGTGGGCGAGCGCGGCCTCGATGCGGGAAAGCTCGAATATCGTCATCGGCGCGACACCGAGTCGACGGAGATAGCGCTCGCGGACGGCGTCGCTCAGATCAAGGATCGGATGGGCCGCTGAGAATCACGAAGGACGCACCGTCATGGAGCTCGGTGCGCGGTTCGAGCTCCTCGACCGCCTCGACGCGCGCGCTGCGGGGTCCTCGATGCAGCCAACGCCGCAGCTCCTCGACGGCATCGGGCGCGCCTCGCGCCGCCACCTCCACCGAGCCGTCGGGCAAGTTGCGCGCGTACCCCGCAAGCTGCAGCCGCTCCGCTTCGAGGCGTGTGCTGTGCCGAAAGTAAACGCCTTGCACCCGGCCCGTGACGCGAAAGCGGCGATCGACCTCACCCACAACGATCCGCCTCCGGTCCGCTATCGCGGGGCGGGGCCGGCGCCTGGCGGGGACTCGGCGGCGTGCGCCGAGACGTTGAGCGCGGCGGTGGCATGGCGCTTCGCCGCTTCCGCCGCAAGCCGCGCGCGCACGTACTCGCGCGCCTCGAGGTGCGCTTGCGCGCGGGTGATGGCGGCGTTTGCCGCGTACAGGTCCGGTGATGTCGAGGGGGTGAGGCCCGCCGTGTTTGCGGCCGCGATCGCCTGGCGTGCATCGCTCAATTCTTGTACGGGCGGGCCGCTCGGGCAGCCGGTCAGGCACAAAATCCCGATGACGACGGCGAATAGGCGCAACATAGCTGATTGACACTAGCAACAGCACGCAGGGCCGTCAAACAATGGGCGACTAGACAATAACCAATCGGTCGCAAATAATCCGTTGCGCCGACGCTGCATCCGACAGTGATCGACACGATTCCCACGAGACTTACCGATGCACCAAATCCTGGTCTTGTATTATTCGCGCCAAGGCAGCACCGCCGCGCTCGCCCGGCAGGTGTGCCGCGGCGTCGAGACGATCGCGGGAATGCAAGCTCGGCTGCGCACCGTCGCACCGATCGGCGCGAGCGGACCGGAATCTGCAGTCCCCAATGAAGGCCCGCCCTACGCGACCCATGAGGATCTGATCGGCTGCGCGGGCCTCATCTTGGGCAGCCCGACTCGCTTCGGGAACATGGCAGCGCCGCTCAAGCACTTTCTCGACGGCACGAGCGGCCTGTGGCTCTCGGGTGCGCTCGCCGACAAGCCGGCCGCCGTGTTCACCTCGACTCAGACCATGCACGGCGGTCAGGAAGCGACGCTCATTTCCATGATGTTGCCGCTGCTTCATCACGGCATGTTCCTGGTCGGCCTGCCCTATACCGAGCAAGCGCTTACTGCGACCCAGAGCGGTGGGACGCCTTACGGCGCAAGCCACGTCGCCGGACTCAGCGGCCAGGGAACCCTCTCGCAGGCCGAAGGAGATCTCGCCCGCGCGCTCGGCGCACGGGTCGCGCGCCTCGCATCACGCTTGAAGCGCGACGCTTGAGCGTCGCCCGCCGCGCGCGCCTCGCGACCCTCTGGCTGTGGGGAGGGGTCGCGGCGAGCGTGCTCGGCTGGGCGTTGGCGGGCTATTCCTGGCTTCTTTGCGGGATCGCCGTGCTTCCGCTGCTCGCGCCGTTACGTGGGCTCGTGCGCGGCGAGCGCTACACCTATGCGTGGGCCACGCTCTTCTCGATCCCCTATCTGATATTCACCATCACCGAGTTGCTGGCGAATCCCGCCGCCCGGTGGGCGGGATCCGCGAGCCTGCTGCTCACATTCGCATGGTTCTGCGCTATGGTTTGGTACCTGCGTGTCTCTCGAGCGCATCCCGGATGAAAGGAATGGTGAGTCGCCGCTGCGCGGCGAGCGAGGCCTCGTCGAGCTCGTCGAGTATCTCGAACAGGGAATGCAGATCGCGCGGCACGCGCTTCATCAGATATTCGAGCGTCTCACGCGGAAGCTTCATGCCGCGCTGAGCGGCCCGCAGCTCGAGCGCCTGAGCCCGTCCCGCCTCGTCGAGCTCCTTCACCTGATACACGACGCAGGATCCCGCCCGCGATCGCCAATCGTCGAGCCGCCACTCGATTTGGCGCGGCGCGGTGAGCGCGGCGAAGATCAGCCGCGCATGCGATTCCTTCGCCTCGTTGAACAGGCTGAAGAGCGCCTTCTCCCAGGCGAGATCCCCGGCGATGGCGTCGACGTCGTCCACGCACACCACGCCGCACGCGGCGAAACCTCGCAGTGCCTCGGGGGGAAGCGACTCCGCGAGCGGCGCGCCGCGCGCCAGGGGAATGTATGCCGCGGGCCCCTCGGTGGCCGCGCATACCGCCTGAAGCAAGTGGGTCTTGCCGCTGCCGTGAGCACCCCAGAGCCAGATCGGATCGGCGCCGCCCGCATGCAGGGCGGCGAGCACCTCCGGATTCGGCCCGGTGTGGAAGTTCGCGAACACGGCGTTGGCGCGCAGCTGCACGCCGAGCGCGAGCTGCCTCATGTGCCCTTCTGCTCGAGCGTGCGGCGGGACCTCGACTCCTCCAAGGCAGCCTTGCCATAGCGCAGGATGTAATCGATGCCGCTCACCGCGGTGGTGAGGAAGGCGAGCGCGCCCAAGGCGATGATCACCCACTCCGCCGGCATTGCGAACTCTTGCCGCGCGATCACGGCGACGATGAAAAACGCCTGGCACAAGGTGTTGAGCTTGCTCACGCCGCTCGGCCGCGGCTCGACCGGGCCCAGCAAAAGCCGGTACGCGAGCGCGCCGAGCACGATGATGACGTCGCGCGCGACCGCCGTCGCCGTGAGCCACACGGGCACCAAGTGCATCACCGCGAGCACCACGAACAGCGTGACGAGCAAGAGCTTGTCCGCGGCCGGATCGAGCACGGCGCCGACGGCGCTTCGCCAGCCGTAGCGCCTCGCAAGGTAGCCGTCCAAGAGGTCCGAGAAGGCGGCGAACGCGAACAAGCCGAGCGCCGTAAGCAGCTGATGATGGAGCAGCGCCACGGCGATCGGTGCGATCAGAACAATCCTCAACACCGTGAGGCAGTTCGGGATTTGGCGAAGCCAACGCACGGCGATCAGTGCTGCAGCTGGTAGCGCTGAATTCCGTTCTCGCCGGCGGCGATCGGCTGCAGGCGGCCATTGAGCGAGAAGGCATGCTCCAAGGATTCGGCGCCGCCGCGCATCGTCAGGCGAAACCGCACGGCATCGCCGCTCAACGCCTCGACATCCACGTGCGAGACGAAGCCGAGCGACTGCAGATAGCTCTGGATCGAGGCATAGTCCTTGAGGTTCGCGATTCCCGTCACCTCGATATCGAGCGGTGCGAGCGTGCCGCTGACCGCGTACAGCGATGCGTAGGTGTCGGCGGCGCGATTCACCCCTTCGGCAGGCGCTCCGGAGAACTCGCTGCTGTGGTCATTGTAAACATGGGTCCAACGCACGGCGGCGCCATCGCCCGAGCCGTTCGCACGCCCGATGAGCGTCCCCCCGCCGCCCAACCGGTGGCCGAGATCGGCGAGCGTCGCGGGCGACTCCGTGGTCACCGCCGCATAGTCGATGTGGTTTCTCGAGAGGTCCGCGGCGGTCGGCCAGATCAGCGGCACGCCGCGCAGCGCCGCGGCCGCGTTGATCTCGGACTTGATGGGCGAAGGATCTTCCACCGTGATCACCGACCCCGTCTGCGGCCCGGTCTGCACGGCGAGCCAAACGAAGGTCGCGGGACGCTCGCCGCCCCAGAGGGGCTGGTTGTTCTGGCTGATCCAGCGATCGAGGGCCGCACCGTCGAAGGATACGGTCAGCTGATTGTCCGACGCGGCACGGTATTGCTGCACGTAACGCCGAGCGCTGGAGAGGAGCGGCGCAAAGGCCGGATCCTGGTCCACCGCGCGGCGGCCGGTCACCTTGATGAGCACGATGCGCAGCGCCGCCTCGAATGCCGCCGCCTGTCCGGCCTCGGAGCGCTCGGTCAGCGGGACCGTCGCCTGGTACAGATCGGCCCGCGTGAGCGCCCGGCTCGCGCCGGGCAGGCATAGCGCGCCGGCGAGCGCAAGAACACACAGCCACAGACGGAATTGGGCACAACCGAGAAGGAAATTTCTAGACATGACGTAATCGCGTAAGTCCTTAAGTTCTCTGATGTAAAATACCACAGCTGGCCGGGTTGCCGGGTTGGCCCGTACTTACTCGAGGATTCGAATGACTGAGCAAGCACCCGTCACTTACCGAGCGGCCGGCGTCGATATCGATGCGGGCGAGGAACTGGTCGAGCGCATCAAGCCGCACGTGCGCCGCTCGATGCGCCGTGAAGTGCTCGGCGGGATCGGCGGCTTCGGCGCCCTGGTGGAGGTGCCGCTCGACCGGTATCGCAAGCCCGTGCTGGTCTCGGGCACGGATGGTGTCGGCACGAAGCTGCGCCTCGCCATCGATACGGGACGCCACGACACCGTGGGCATCGACCTCGTCGCCATGTGCGTGAACGACGTGGTGGTCCAGGGTGCCGAGCCGTTGTTTTTCCTCGATTACTTCGCCACCGGCAGCCTCGATGTCGCGATCGCCGAACGCGTCATCGCCGGCATCGTCGAGGGCTGCGTGCAGGCGGGCTGCGCGCTCGTCGGCGGCGAGACCGCCGAGATGCCTGGCATGTATCACGGCGAGGATTACGACCTCGCGGGATTCTGCGTCGGGATCGTGGAAAAAGACCGCATCATCGACGGCACGCGCACCGCGGCCGGCGATGTGGTGCTGGGACTTCCCTCCTCCGGTCCGCACTCGAACGGGTTTTCACTCATTCGGAAGATCCTCGAGGTCAGCGGTGCGAACCCGGCGACGCCCGTCGAGGGTGTGGCGCTCATCGATCGGCTGATGGCGCCCACGCGGATCTATGTGAAGCCTCTGCTGCGTTTGATCGAGGAAGTCCCGGTGCACGGGCTCGCGCACATCACCGGCGGCGGCCTGGTCGACAACATACCGCGCGTGCTGCCCGAGGGGCTCGAGGCCGTGCTCGAGCGCAAGGCATGGAGCTCCGATCCGGTGTTCGATTGGCTGCAGAAGGCCGGACGCGTCGAGGATGCCGAGATGCACCGCGTATTCAATTGCGGCATCGGCATGACCGTGACGCTCGCCGCCGGGGATGCAGAGCGCGCCATCGAGATCCTGAAGGCTGCCGGCCAGAGCGCTCGAATCATCGGCGAGGTGCGTGCCGGCACGCACGGCGTAGTCATCGCGTGAGGGCAAGCGCGCTTCCGCCGCAGATCGTCGTATTGATCTCGGGACGGGGCAGCAACATGCGCGCGGTGGTGGAGCACAGCGGCGACCCGGCGGCTTACCGGGTGGCCGCCGTTTTCGCCGACCAGCCGGCGGCCGCGGGGCTCGGTGTCGCGCGCGACCTCGGCATTCCCGCACACCTCATCGCCGCCGACCCGTCCGCATCCCGCGCGCAGTACGATGAGCGGCTCGCCGCGGCCATCGATCGCTATGCACCCTCGCTGATCGTGCTCGCCGGGTTCATGCGCATCCTCTCGCCCGAATTCGTCCGGCGCTACGAAGGCAGAATGCTGAACATCCACCCCGCGCTCCTGCCGAAATTTCCCGGCCTGCACACCCATCGGCGGGCGCTCGAGGCGCACGAGGAGCAGCATGGCGCGACGGTGCACTTCGTGACCGAGCAGCTCGACGCCGGTCCCGCGGTGATACAAGCGCGGGTGCGGGTGCAGGCGGACGACGATGCGCAAAGCCTCGCGGCCCGGGTGCAGGTGCTGGAGCACCGAATCTACCCGCTCGCCGTGCGCTGGTTTTGCGCGGGCCGGCTGCGCTACGTGCGCGGCGCCGCCTATCTCGACGGAGCGCTGCTCTCGTCTCCCGTACAATACGACGGCGCAGAGGAATACTGAATGCAGCTACGAGTGGTGGGATGTCTCGCGATGGCGCTCACGGGCCCGTCCTGGTCCGCAGATGCGCAACCGCCGCAATCGCATACGGCGGCGGACATCGAGCCGTTTTCCTCCCACTATGTCGCGGAATGGAAGGACATCTCGGTCGGCGTCAGCGACCTCGAGCTGCGGCGCGACAGAGAGCCCGGGCGCTACGTCTACAAATGGACCATCAGCGCGCGGGGCATTTTTCGTCTGGTGTACTCCGACGATGTCATCCAGGAGAGTTGGTTCTCGATCGTGGGCGATCAGGTCAAGCCCGACCGGTATCGAGGACACCAGGGGTCGGCGTCGGTGAACTTCGATTTCGACTGGAATGCCGGGCATGCGATCGGATCCTCCGAAGGCAAGCCGATCGATCTCACCCTCGCGCCCGGCACCCAGGATCTCAATTCCATCCAGATTCAGGTCATGCTCGACCTGAAGAACGGCAACATGCCGCCCACCTTCCACATCATCGACAAGGACCAGGTGAAGCAATTCATCTACACCCGCGAGGGCCATGCGATGCTCAAGACCGCCATCGGTGAATTCGACACGGTCATCGTGGCGAGCCGCCACACGGCCAACGACCGGCGCGTCTTGCGGATGTGGTTCGCACCCTCGCTCGGCTGGGTGCCGGTGCAGGCCGAGCGCACGCGGGATGGCAAGCTCGAGTTCGCGATGCGGATCAAGAGCCTCAGCAGGCGCGGATCGCAGTGACCGCGCTCAGGCCTTCGGCAGCGTGACCCCGCGCTGGCCTTGGTATTTGCCGCCGCGATCGCGATACGAGGTCTCGCACACCTCGTCCGACTCGAAAAACAGCATCTGCGCGACACCCTCGTTCGCGTAGATCTTCGCCGGCAGCGGCGTGGTGTTGGAGAACTCGAGCGTGACGTGGCCTTCCCACTCGGGTTCCAAAGGCGTTACGTTGACGATGATTCCGCAGTTGTGGACGAAAACGCCCGCCTCCAGGGCAAAATTTCCGGCCTCGGGAACGGTCAGGCAGTACACATCGTGGTCGCCCGCGATTTCACGGACGGCGGCGACCTTGTGATTGCGGTACGCCGCTGTCGGCGCCGCGGCATCCCTCGGCAAGCGCTTGAAGACTGAAGGATCACTGCGCAGCGCGGCAATCGCACGGCTAGAAAGCGACAGACGATGCGTCGGATAGAGATGCCCGTCCAGCGGCTGATAGACCATCTCATATCCGCGAACCAAATCGCGATACAGCGGCATGAGCGAATCGCCGGGTCGCAGCCCGTGCGCCGCCGCCATACGTCCGTCGCGCCGCATGAATTGATGGTCGGGCGTCGCGTGGATAATCGCGCCGTTGTCGAGTTCGATCTCGAGCAGCGAGTCGCGACCGATGAATCGAGGCGCATCCAGCAGGGTCACGATCAGGCGCCCGTTCGGCCCGATACTATAGCCCCAGAAGATCTCGCCATCGGCGTGACGCCGGGCCATCTCCTCGAGCGTCGGAGCGGTGCCGTCGACGAGTGCCACCCGCGTATCGCCGCGAAAGCAGCGCGCGTACGTCGATTTTCCCAGACAAACTGTTAAAACCGTGCGCGGAATCCGAAAGTACTCGACCGTGCTCGCGAGCGCGAAAGAGTTCGGCGGAATGATGCAAACGGGGCCCTTGAAATCGACGAACGACTTCTCATCGAAGTTCTTCGGATCGACGATGGTCGAATTGATGTTGGTGAATATCTTGAATTCGTCGGCGCAGCGCACATCGTAGCCGTAGCTCGATGTGCCGTAGGAGATGATCTTGTAGCCGTCGGCGACGCGCACCTGATCCGGCGAGAAGGGCTCGATCATCTGGCGCTCGGCGGCCATGCGCCGAATCCAGCGGTCGCTCTTGATGCTCACGTCGCTTCGACCGTGATCTTGGGGAACACCGAGCTGTAGTCCTTGTTCAAGGTCGACAATCGGGCGGCCGCGCGCCGCGCCATCCGGAAATAAGCCTGCGCCCGCGCGCTCTGCGGATCGGCCACCACGGTCGGGGTGCCCCCGTCCGCCTCCTCGCGAATGCGTATATCGAGCGGCAGCTCGCCCAGCAGCTCAACGCCGTACTGCTCGGCCATGCGCGCACCGCCGCCGCTGCCGAAGATGTGCTCCGCGTGGCCGCACTGGCTGCACACGTGCACGCTCATGTTCTCCACCACCCCCAGCACCCGCACCTCCACCTTCTCGAACATCTTGAGTCCCTTGCGCGCATCGAGGAGCGCGATGTCCTGCGGCGTCGTCACGATGACCGCCCCGCTCACGGGCACCCGCTGCGCGAGGGTCAATTGGATATCGCCCGTGCCGGGCGGCATGTCCACCACGAGGTAGTCGAGCTGGCCCCAGTTGGTCTCGCCGAGCAGCTGGGTCAGGGCTTGAGTGACCATCGGCCCGCGCCACGCCATGGGTTGCTCGGCGTCGATCATGAACCCGATGGACATCACCTCGACGCCATGTGCCTTGAGAGGATTGATGTGCTTGCCGTCGGGGCTCTCGGGCTTGCGGCCCGCCACGCCCATCATCAGGGGCTGGCTGGGACCGTAGATGTCGGCATCCAACAGCCCGACGCGCGCGCCCTGGGCGGCCCACGCGAGCGCCAGATTGGCCGCCACGGTGGACTTCCCGACACCGCCCTTGCCCGATGCGACGGCGATCACGTTTTTGACGCGATCCAGCGGCTTGAGGGTGCGCTGGACCCCGTGGGCGGTGATTTCCGATACCAGGGTGAGCTCGATGGGCAGCCCCTGGCTGAGCGGCGCCAGATGGCTTTCCAGCGCGGGTTTGAGCTCCGCCGCGTAGTCGGCGCAGGGAAACCCGAATTTGAGTGTGATGTGCAGCTCATTGCGTTGCACGCTGAGCCCCACGATGGCCTTGGCCTGTGCCAGAGTGCGGCCCAGATAGGGATCGGTATACGCGCCCAAGCGCTCGCGCAGGGCTGCGGTGTCGTCGGAGGGAGTCATGCCGGTCATTCTAGCGCAGGCGGCCGCCGTCGTGCGGTGTGGCATAATTCCTGAAATGAGAATTAATGCCCCGGTGTTCCGCGCAGATACGGTGAGAATAGGCTGCAACGAGGGAGCGTAGCTAGGGCCGAATGTCGTTGTTCTCCAACTATCGTGCCGATCGGTTCATCGCCGAGGTCAAATCAACCGGCAATCCGACAGCCCCGGCGGCCCAGAAGGCCCTGCAGAGGCTGCTCGCGCTTGGGCCGAGCGCCATCGATCCGATCGTCGATGCGCTGGCCAACGCCGATAAGCGCGAGACCATGGCCTATGTCGAGATTCTCTCGAAGCTGATCGATGCCCGGACGTTGCCGCAAGTGTTCAAGGCCATGGCCGAGGCCAACGGGCGGGCGACCTCGGGGATCGCGTGGGCCCTGTCCTCGAGCCGCAGCTACCCGGCGCAGGCGCTCCTCGATGCCCTGGGCAAGGAGGGCATGCCCAAGCCCGCCATTCTCGATGTGATCACGGCGCAAAAGACTCGATTTACGGTGCGCGACCTGCTGAACGCCGCCTATTCGCAGGAGCCGACCGAACGGGCGGCGCTGTTCAAGATCATCGGCGAGATCGCCGATGAATCCTCGATCCCGGAGCTCGTCGCCCGCATCGAGGGCAAGGACCCGATGTCGCGCCTGCATATCATCCAGACGCTCGCCCGCTTCAATACCCCGACGGTGCAGCAGGCGGTGCAGAAGCAGCTCAAGGACAACAACAAGCTGATCCGCTCGACCGCCTTGTCGGCGCTGTCGAAGATGGACGGTCCCTTCGACATGCTGCTCATCACCAGCATGCTGCGCGATGCGGAAATCGAGGTGCAAAACAAAGCGGTCGACGTCGTGATCAAGGCGAATCACCCCGACACCATCAAGTATCTGGTGGAAGTGCTCAAGGACGAGAACGAGTACGCGAGGCGCGCGGCGGTCGAGGTCTTGAACGTCATCGGCAGCTCGAAGGACGTCAAATATCTGCTCGAGGTGATCGCCGACAGCGACTGGTGGGTGCGCACCCGCGCCGCGGATGCACTCGGGAAGATCGGCGGCCCGAAGGTCGTGGATGCCGTTCTCGCCCTCATCAAGGACGAAAACCAGGACATTCGCCGGGCAGCCATCGAGATATTGAACCAGACCAAGGATGAGCGCGCCGTCTCGCAGTTGATCGAGGCGACCCGGGACAAGGATTGGTGGGTGAGCGAGCGCGCGGTCGATGCGCTGGCGGAAATCGGCAGCACCAAGGCGCTGCCGCGGTTCATCGAAATGTTGCAGGGTGAGCCCAAGTCGCTGCCGACGGTGGTGCGCGCGATCTCGAGGGTCGGCGACCAGAAAAGCATCGAGCATCTGCTGCCGCTCCTGCAGCGCTCCGAGACTCAGATCAAGGTCGAGGCCATCTCGGCGATCGCCAAGCTCGTCGATGAGCGGCGCGCCGATACCATCCGCATGAAGCTGCAAGCGGTCGCCACGGGCGGCGACGGCACCATCAGCCAGGCGCTTGCCCGGGCCATGACCGAGATGGACAGCCGGTTTTCCACCCAGCAGATTCTCGCCAATCAACGCGCGGGGCAGCTCTCGGAGCCGTCGAAAACGCTGCTGGTCGACAACCAGGAGCTCGCGGCAGTGATCCACGAGACCGAGGCCGCGCAGGCGGCGCAGGCCAAACTCGACATCACCCAGCTCACCCCCGGCGACGTCATCGAGGGCCGCTACAAGTTCATCGAAAAGATCGGCAAGGGCGCGTTCGGTACGGTGCTTCTCATGGAAGACACCGTCGTCGAGGAGCGCCTGATCCTCAAGTTCTTGAATGCCAACGTCTCCTCCGACGAGGAGATGATGAAGCGCTTCGTGCACGAGTTGCGATACAGCCGCAAGATCACGCACAAGAACGTCATCCGCATCTACGACTTTCTCTACATCCGCGGCAACTATGCCATCTCGATGGAGTATTTCCCCTCGCACACGCTCGGTGGGGAGATCATCAACGAGAAGCCGGTCGAGCTCAAACGTGCCGTGAAATTCGGCATGGACATCGCCACCGGCATGGCGGTTGCCCACCAGGTGGGCATCGTGCATCGCGACCTGAAGCCCGCCAACGTGCTCATCGACAACGAGGGGCTGCTGAAGATCGTGGACTTCGGCGTGGCAGCGGCCCAGCACCAGGGCGACACCCAGCTCACCAAGACCGGCTATGTCATCGGCTCGCCCAAGTACATGGCTCCGGAGCAAATCCTCGGCAAGAAGGTGGACGAGCGCGCGGACATCTACAGCTTGGGCGTCATCATGTACGAGATGTTCGCCGGCGTGCCGCCCTACTCGCGCGGCGATCACATGTCGGTCATGTACCAGCACGTCCAGGGCAAGGCTCGCCCACCGGTCGAGATCAACAAATCGCTCCCCATCGATCTCAACAACGTGGTGATGAGGTGCATGTCGCTCGACAAGGGCAAGCGCCCGCAGTCGATGGACGAGCTGCGGCTCGCGCTCGAGAAATTCCTTTGAATTGTGAGCCAGACCGCCTGTCGGTCGGCCGGGGCTAGACGCAGCTCACGAAAAACGCCTTTGGTAGGCCCAAAAGCTCGAAAATCCAAATGCTTACGGGTAGGCTCCCGCGTTATGGCAAGAATCGATGCGTTCCTCAAGCTCGGAGTGGCGCAGGGCTGCTCGGATCTGCACCTGGCCGTTGGCGTGCCGCCGATGCTGCGCATGCAAGGCGATCTCGTCCCGATTAAATTCCGCGATCTCGGCGAGGGCGAGCTCGAGAGCTATATCACGGAGGTCTTGAACCCCTCGCAGATCAAGATCCTGCGGGAGGGCAACGACCTCGACTTCTCGTACGTCTCGGCCGAAGGCGGGCGCTTTCGCGTCAATGTGTTCCGCAAGGAGACCGGGATCGGCGCGGCGTTTCGCTCGATTCCGACGCAGATGCCGAGCATCGACCAGCTCGGACTGCCGCCCATCGTTCGCAAGCTCTGCGACCAGCACCAGGGCATGATCCTCGTCACCGGCTCGACCGGCACCGGCAAAACCACGACGCTCGCTTCGATGATCGATTATCTCAACTCGACCCGAAGCCTCAACATCATCAGCCTCGAGGACCCGATCGAATTCGTCCATCGCAGCAAATCGAGCCAGGTCATCCAGCGCGAGCTCGGCACGCACCTGCCGACGTTCGCCGAGGGCGTGCGCGCCGCGATGCGCGAGGACCCCGACGTGATCCTAGTCGGCGAAATGCGCGACGCCGAGACCATCTCCATGGCGATGACCGCTGCCGAGACCGGACACCTGGTGCTCGGCACGCTGCATACGACGAGCGCCACCAAGACCATCGATCGGGTGGTCGATGCGCTGCCGACGGAGGAGCGCGAGCAGACCAAGAGCTTTCTCGCCTCGAGTCTCATTGCCGTCATCACGCAGGTTCTCGTCAAGACGCCCGATCAACGCGCCCGGCGCGCGGTCTGCGAGATCATGGTCCTCACCAAGGCCATCGGCAAACTGATCATGACCGATCAGTCGCACCAAATTCCGAGCCAGCTGCAAATGGGCAAGGAATACGGAATGCAGTTGATGGACCAGGCGCTGCTCGCCGCCATCCAGGCGAAGGAAGTCGATCCCGAACAGGCTTACACCTACGCCACGGACAAGCGGCAATTCCAGCGTTTCGTGACCGACGTGGCGATGGCCGTTCCCTCAGAGCCGGTCGCTTCCTGAAGCCGCCATGGCCGCCATCGACCCCTTTCTGCAGCAGGTCTTGGAGCGCGATGGATCGGATCTGCACTTCCTCGCCGGCGATCCGCCGCGCGTGCGCCAGTACGGCGAGCTCAAGCCGCTGAGCAATCAGCCGCTCGCGGCCGAGATGGTCAAAACCACGCTCTACGAGATCATGCCGAAGCTCGCACTCGAGCGTTTCGAGGCGAAGGATGGCACCGACTTCGCCTACGCCATGCCGGGCGTCGCGCGCTTTCGGGTCAACGTCATGCGGCAACTGAACGGCATGGGCGGGGTGTTTCGCGTGATCCCCTCCAAGGCCCGCACCGCCGACGAGCTGAAGCTACCCGATGCGGTACGCAATCTGTGCAAGGTCAACAACGGTCTGATATTGGTCACGGGCAAGACCGGCTCCGGCAAATCCACCACGCTCGCGGCGATGATCGACGACATCAACACGCGCGAGAAGGGTCACATCCTCACCATCGAGGACCCCATCGAGTTCGTGCATGCCCGCAAGAACTGCCTGATCAGCCAGCGCGAGATCGGCGTGCACGCCACCTCGTTCTCGAGCGCGCTGCTGTCGGCGCTGCGCGAGGATCCCGATGTCATCCTCGTCGGCGAGTTGCGTGACCTCGAGACCATGAGCATCGCGGTGACGGCGGCCGAGACCGGGATCCTGGTCATGGGCACGCTGCACACCAACGGCGCCGCGGCCACGGTCGATCGCCTCGTGAATGCCTTTCCGGCCGACAAGCAACCCCACGTGCGCACCATGCTCTCGACCAGCCTTCGCGGCGTGGTGTCGCAGCAGCTCATTCCGAAAGCCGACAAGAAAGGGCGGGTCGCCGCGCTCGAGATCCTGATCAACACGCCCGCGATCTCCAACCTGATTCGTCAAGGCAAGATGGATCAGCTGGAAAACGGCATGCAGACCGGCAGCGCGTCGGGCATGCGGCTCATGGATGCGGCCATTCAGACGCTGCTCGATCAGCGCGTGATCACCGGGCAGGAAGCCTACAAAAAAGCCATCAACAAGGGCCGCTTCGAGCAGTTTCGCGAGGCGAGTTAGGCCGGGAGTCGGGGGTGCGGCGCCGCCCCGGCGGAATTTCTGCTCGATGCCGCTCAATTCTTCCGTTGACAGCCCCGGCGCCGGGGAGCGATATATAGCTTTAAGGGAAGTTGCTACCCGCTCACGGCATGAAGATCATCGAGCGGTTGGGGCAGTCGGCCGCTTCGGACCCTGATCTCTTCGACACGACCGGCGCCGTTGCCACCTCCCGCGGGGAAGCAATTTTAGTGCAGCGAACCCCGGGAGTGTCGCTGCGTCCCTCGAGCCTGCGCGGGCGCTCCCGGCGCGCCGCGTGAATCACCCTTCTGACCGCTGTAAACTGTCCGGATGGCCCGAACACTCTTCGTTACCACCGCACTCCCCTACGCCAACGGCCCGTTCCACATCGGGCACATCATGGAGTACATCCAGGCCGACATCTGGGTGCGCTTCCAGCGCATGCAGGGTAACGAAGTGATTTTCGTGGGCGCCGACGATGCACACGGGGCCCCGATCATGCTCAAGGCCGAAGAGCAGGGAATCACGCCGCAGGAGCTGGTCGCGCGCATCGCGGCCGATCGTCCCAAGTACCTCAAGGGCTTCCACATCGGTTTCGACCATTGGTATTCGACCGAGTCGCCGGAGAACACCGAGCTCTCGCAGGACATCTATCAGCGGCTGAAGAAAGCCGGCCTCATTTACATCAAGCCGGTCGAGCAGTTCTATGACCCCTTAAAGGGCATGTTCCTCGCCGATCGCTATATCAAGGGCGAATGCCCCAATTGCCATGCGAAGGATCAATACGCCGATGCATGCGAGGTGTGCAGCATCGTCAACTCGCCTAGCGAGCTCATCAATCCGTACTCGACGCTGTCCGGCGCAAAGCCCGTGCTCAAGACGTCGGATCATTTTTTCTTCAAGCTTTCCGATCCGAAGTGTGTCGAATTCTTGAGGTCATGGCTGAACGCGCCGCACCGGCTGCAGCCGCAAGTGGTCAACAAGGCGCGCGAATGGCTGACGGGCAAGGGCGAGGAGGCGCTCGGGGATTGGGACATCTCGCGCGATGCGCCTTATTTCGGGATTCCGATCCCCGATGCCCCGGGCAAGTATTTCTACGTGTGGCTCGACGCGCCGGTCGGCTATCTCGCATCGCTCAAGAATTACTTCGATTCCGGCAAGGCGCGGGCGCGCGGTGAGGCGCGGACGTTCGAGGAGTTCCTCGCCGCACCCGCTACGGAGCAGATCCATTTCATCGGCAAGGACATCATCTACTTCCATACGCTTTTCTGGCCCGCGATGCTCAAATTCGCGGGCGCTCCCTACAAGACCCCGAACCACGTCTATGTGCACGGGTTCATCACCGTCTCCGGGGAGAAAATGTCGAAGTCCCGCGGCACCGGCATCAGCCCGCTGCGCTATCTCGAGCTCGGAATGAATGCCGAGTGGCTGCGCTATTACATCGCGGCCAAGCTGAATGGCGACGTCGAGGACATCGACTTCAATCCGGATGACTTCGTGGCCCGCGTCAACAGCGATCTCATCGGCAAGTACGTGAACATCGCGAGCCGCTGTGCCGGCTTCATCTCCAAACGCTTTGGCGGGAAGGTCTCGCCTCCTCACGGCGCCGCGCGGGATCTTCTTTCCCGGCTGCAAAGCCCCGAGCAATGCTGGGAGCCCATCGCCCGGCTCTATGAGAATCGGGAGTACGGCAAGGCACTGCGCGAGATCTCCGGCCTGCTCGACCAGGTCAATCAATACATCGACGAGCACAAGCCCTGGGAGCTCGCCAAGCTCGCCTCAAACGATGCGGCGCTGCATGAGGTCTGTTCGACCGCCCTCGCCCTGTTCTGGTATGCCTCGATCCTGTTGAGCCCGGTCCTGCCGGAAACGGCGCTCAAGGTACAGGCGTTCCTGAACCTCGCTCCGGAGCAGATGGGCTGGGGACAACGTGCATTTTTCCCGGCGGCCCATACCATCAATCCCTACGCGCACCTGATGACCCGCGTCGAGCCGAAGCAGCTCGATGCGCTGTTCGAGACCGACAAGGAAACCACGCCGGCCGCACCGGCCGCCGCACCGGCCGCCGCACCGGCCGCCGCGCAGCCCGCCGGCGCGCGCATTTCCATCGACGAATTCCTGCGGACCGATCTACGCGTCGCCAAGGTGCTCGATGCGCAGCTGATCGAGGGAGCCGACAAGCTCCTGAAGCTGATTCTCGATGTCGGCGAGCTCGGCGAGCGCCAGATCTTCGCGGGTATCCGCTCGGCCTATGATCCGGCATCGCTCATCGGCCGGCTCATCGTCGTGGTCGCGAATCTCGAGCCGCGCAAGATGCGCTTCGGCACCTCCGAGGGCATGATGCTCGCCGCCGGCCCCGGCGGCGCAGACATCTTCGTATTGTCTCCCGACATGGGCGCCAAGCCCGGCATGCGGGTGAAATGAGCGGTGCCGTCGAGAACGGCGGCGCCGCGGCCTGCATCGAAGCCTTGCTGCCGCAGACGCAGTGCACGCGGTGCGGCTACCCGGGCTGCCGTCCCTATGCGCTCGCCATTGCGAGCGGTGAGGCGCCGATCAATCAGTGTCCCCCGGGGGGAAGCGCCACCATCGAGGCCCTGGCCGAATTGCTGGGTCGCGAGTACCTGCCGCTGAACCCTGCGAACGGCGTCGAATCGCCCCCGACGGTCGCCTGGATCGACGAGGAGCGCTGCATCGGCTGCGCCCGCTGCCTGCCGCCCTGCCCCGTCGATGCCATCGTTGGTGCCTCGAAGTATCTGCACACCGTGCTCGCCGAGCGCTGCACCGGATGCGAGCTGTGCCTTGCACCCTGCCCGGTCGATTGCATCGAGATGCGCCCGGGCTCGCCGCCGGCGCCCAACCAGCCGGCGCTCAACTACGAGCGCTTCGAGGCTCATACCGAGCGGCTCGAGCGCCGCGCGCGTGAACGGCGCGAGCAACTCGATGCGATCAAGGCCGAAGCGCAGCGCGGCCGCTCCGGCGTGACCCCATGAATCCTGCAAAACGGCGCGCCATTTTCGAGCGGCTGCGCGAATTCAATCCCAACCCGCGCACCGAGCTCGACTATTCGACGCCGTTCGAGCTGTTGGTCGCGGTCATCCTATCGGCACAATCCACCGACAAAGGCGTCAACAAGGCGACCGCAAAGCTCTTCCCCGTGGCCAACACACCCGCCGCCATGCTTGCGCTCGGGGTGGCCGGCATCACGCCCTACATCCAGACGATCGGCCTCTACAACAACAAGGCGAAGAACATCATCGCGACCTCCAAGGCGTTGGTCGAGCAGCATGGCGGCGAGGTGCCGCG
Organism: uncultured Acidimicrobiaceae bacterium; assembly: GCA_963783995.1. Classification (GTDB taxonomy): domain Bacteria; phylum Actinomycetota; class Acidimicrobiia; order Acidimicrobiales; family RAAP-2; genus Bog-473. Next base: position 418,067 of record CAWAPU010000006.1, on the reverse strand, counting down.
GTCGCGCGACGCACTCGAGGCATTGCCCGGGGTCGGCCGCAAGACGGCGAACGTCGTGATGAATACGGCGTTCGGCGAGCCCACCATGGCGGTCGACACGCACATTTTTCGAGTGGCGAACCGCACGGGGCTCGCGCCCGGAAAGACCGTTCGCGCCGTCGAGGACAAATTACTGAAAGTGGTGCCGCCGGAGTTCCTCAAGAATGCGCATCATTGGCTCATCCTGCATGGCCGCTACGTCTGTACGGCGCGCAAGCCCGCCTGCCCGAATTGCATCATCGCGGATCTTTGTGAATATCGGCACAAGACCAAGGAGCCCACGCCGTGAGCACGCCGTCCGGCGCGTTCGGCGGCTACACGCGCGAGCAGTTGCGTCAGAGCTATGCGCAGGCCTGGCGCAAGCATCTCATGCGCATCCCGATGACGCCGCTCGAGTCGCTGATCGCGGATGTCATCGCGCGGCACCCCGAATACCAATCCCTGGTGGGCGATACCGAGGCCGTGCAGTCATGGGAGGCTTCCGCCGGGGGTGATGCGGAGAATCCCTTTTTACATATGGGGCTGCATATCGCGGTTCGCGAGCAGGCCTCGATCGACCGCCCGCCGGGGGTGCGCGAGCTCGAGCAAGCCCTCGCAGCCCGGCTCGGCAGCGAGCACGACGCCGATCACGTGCTGATGGAAGCGCTGGCCGAGACGCTGTGGGAATCGCAACGCAGCGGTCAGGCGCCGGACGAGCGCCGCTACCTCGAGCGCGCGCGCGAACGCCTCAAGGCGCTCGCGACGCGAGGCCCGTCGCAAGGTTAAGCAAGTTTCATCCGTGCGTCATCGGCTCGCCGGAGTGCGGCGGTTATCCTGGATCGATCATCCGAGGTCGACCCATGCGCGTCCTGCTGCCGGCAGTTGCATCCCTGCTCGCTCTAGCGGCTCTTGCCGGTTGGGCCGAGGGCGCCGCATCGACGCCGGCATCCGCACCGAGCGGAGCGGCCGCGCCCGCCACGCCGGGCGGCACCAACTCAGGATCGAGCGCCGACAACGAGGCCGCCGCAAAGCACGCCAAGCGCACGGCCTGCATCAACCAGGCTCGCGCCAAAAAATTGGTCGGGACACAAAAGAGCGCCTTCATCCGCAGCTGCATCGCCGCGCCCTGAGCGCGAATCCGCCTCAACGCTTCGGGATGTACAGATCCGTGAGCGTCCCCTCGACGGCTTCCGCCGAGAATGCGACGGTCTCCGAAAGAGTCGGATGCGGATGAATGGTGAGCCCGATATCGGCCGCATCCGCCCCCATCTCGATGGCGAGCCCGACCTCGGAAATCAAATCGCCGGCATTGGTGCCGACGATGCCGCCGCCGATGATGCGGTGGGTCGCCTTGTCGAACAGCAGCTTGGTGAACCCCTCGTCGCGATTGATGGCGAGCGAGCGGCCGCTCGCCGCCCAAGGAAACATACCCTTCGTGTATTCGACCCCTCGCGCCTTGGCTTCGGTCTCCGTGATGCCGACCCAGGCGATCTCCGGATCGGTGTAGGCGACCGCGGGGATGCAGCGCGCATCGAAGGAAGACTTCTGGCCCGCGGCCACCTCGGCGGCCACCTTGGCCTCATGAGTGGCTTTGTGGGCGAGCATCGGCGGCCCGGCGATGTCGCCGATGGCGTAGATATGGGGCACGTTCGTGCGCATTTGCTGGTCGACCGCGATGATGCCGCGCGCGTCGACTTTCACCCCCGCCGCCGCCGCATCGATCGCGTTGCCGTTGGCGCTGCGCCCTACCGCGACGAGGACTCGATCGAACTCTTGCGGCGCGGGCGCGTCGGGACCTTCGAAAGTCGCCCGTAGCCCTGCGGAGTGACCCTCGAGCTTGGTGACTCGCGTGCCGAGCATGATGCGCGCATAGCGCTTCTCGATCCGCTTTTGCAGCGGCCGCACCAGGTCGCGATCGGTACCGGGCATGAGCCCCTCGGCGAGCTCGACGACGGTGACGGTCGTGCCGAGGCCGTCGTACACGCACGCCATTTCCAGTCCGATGATCCCGCCGCCGATGACGAGCAGCCGCTTGCAGTCCTCAGGCAGCTCGAGCGCTCCGGTGGAATCGATGATGCGCGGATCGTCCGGAAAGCCGGGCAAGCGCACCGACTCCGAGCCGGCGGCGATGATGCATTGCTTGAAGTCGACGCGCTTCGATCCGTCGGCAGACTTGAGCTCCAAGGTGTGCGGGCCGATGAATTTCGCCTCGCCGCGCAGCACGTCGACCTTGCGTTGCTTCGCCAGCACGTTCAGTCCGTTGGTGAGCTTCGTGACGACGCGATTTTTCCAATCCCGCAACTTCGCGCGCTCGATCTGGGGCGGCGCGAATACGATTCCCGCGGAGGACATGTCGTCGGCGTCCTCGATCACTTTGGCCGCGTGCAGCAGCGCCTTCGAGGGAATACACCCAACGTTGAGGCACACCCCGCCGAGTACCGGCCAGCGCTCGATCAGGGTGACCTTGAGACCCAAATCCGCCGCCCGAAATGCCGCCGTATAGCCGCCGGGGCCGGAGCCCAGAACGATGAGATCGAGAGCGGCCGCCGGGGCGGCGGCGGGCGCGGGAGGCGCTGCCGAGGTCTTGGTCGGGGGTGCCGCGGCCGGCGCCGGCGCGGCTCGCGGTGGCGCGGCTGGCGGTGGCGCGGCTGGCGCCTTCGCCGCCGCAGGTTTCGCGGTTTCCTTGAGTGTCGCGATGAGCGTGCCGGAGGAGACCTCCTGGCCTTTCTCGACCGCGATCGTGGCGATCACGCCGGCCGCGCTCGATGGAATGTCCATCGAGGCCTTCTCGCTCTCGAGCGTGATGAGCGGATCGTCGAGGCGGATTTGAGCGCCGACCGACACGAGCACTTCGACGACGGTCGCGGCTTTCGTGTCGCCGAGGTCGGGCACCCGTACTTCGAGCTCGCTCATAGCAAGGCCTTCACATCGGCGAGCGTCTGGCTCAAAAACACGACGAACCGCGCGGCCTGCGCCCCGTCGATCACTCGATGATCGTAGGAAAGCGACAGCGGCAGCATCAGCCGCGGCACGAAGGTGCCCTTCTCGAACACCGGCTTATGCGCCGAGCGCGACACGCCGAGGATCGCCACCTCCGGCGCATTGATGATGGGTGTGAAGGCCGTACCGCCGATGCCCCCGAGACTCGAGACGGTGAAAGAGCCGCCTTGCATCTCCGCCGCCGAGAGCTTGCCGGCGCGGGCCTTGTCCGAGAGCGCCGACAGCGCGCGCGCGAGATCGAACAGATTCATCCGGTCCGCATCGTGAATCACCGGCACCAGGAGCCCCTGCGGGGTGTCGGCCGCAAAACCGATGTGATAGTAGTTCTTGAGGACGAGATTCTTCCCCGAGGCGTCCAAGGAGGCGTTGAATCGCGGAAACTTCTTGAGCGCGACGATGCAGGCCTTGATGATGAACGCGAGCGGTGTGAGGCGCACGCCTTCCTCGGTCGCCTTGCCCTTGAGCGCGACGCGCGCGATGTCCATATCGGTGATGTCGGCGTCCTCGTGCTGCGTCACGTGCGGCAGGTTGATCCAGCTCGCCTGCAGGCGGGCACCGGAGATCACCTGAATGCGCGACAAAGGCTCGGTCTGCACCGGGCCGAACAGCGAAAAGTCCACCACCGGCACCTTCGGCAGTCCTCCCGAAGGCGACGCCGGCGGCGCGCTGAGGAGCCTCTTCACATACGCCTTCACATCCTCGTGCGTGATGCGGCCTTTCGGGCCCGTGCCTTTGATCTTGCCGAGATCCGCGCCAAGCTCGCGCGCGAATTTCCGTACCGAGGGACTCGCGTAGGCGGTGGAGAATGCCTTCTCATCGACCCCACCCGCGGACGCGGCGCGTGCCGCCGGCGCCTTCGCCGCAGCCGGCGCCTTCGCCGGATCCGCTGCCTTGGCCGGGGCCGGAGCTTGCGGGGGCGGCTCGCCCTTCACCGCGGCGCCTGCCGAGGCACTCGCACCGCGCGGCGCATTCTCGGGCGCCGCCGCATCCTCGGGAACCGCCGCATCCTCGCGGCTCGCGGGCTTGTCCGGTAGCGCGGCACGCCGCCCATCGCCGGGTGGTGACTTGCCCGGGGCGGGCGCCTGCGCCGCCGGTGCGGCTTCCGCGGGCGAATCCGTGCTCTCGAGCACCAGGATCACACTCCCCTGAGACACCTTGTCGCCCTTCTTGATCTTGATCTCGGCGATGCGCCCCGCGGCCGGTGCCGGCACGTCCATGGCGGCTTTCTCCGTCTCGAGCGTGATCATCGGCGTCTCTTTGTCGATCTGCTGGCCCGGCTTGACCAGCACGTCGATCACGTCCACATCCTTGAAGCCGCCGATATCCGGAACCAGAACTTGCACGCTGCTCGCCATGATTCAGACCGTCACCGGGTTGGGTTTCTTCGGATCGATGCCGAAGGCTTTCAGGGCCTTCGTCACCTCGCCCATCTCGATCTTGCCGTCGTCGGCGAGCGACTTGAGCGCGGCGAGCACGATGTAGTGACGATTGACCTCGAAGAAGCGCCGCAACTCGGCGCGCGAGTCGCTGCGTCCGAAACCGTCGGTGCCGAGCACCGCGTAGCGGCCCGGTATCCACTGACGAACCTGATCGGGCACGGTCTTCATGTAATCGGTGGCGGCGATGAACGGCCCGGCACGGTCGCCGAGCGCCTCGCGGACGTAGGGTACGCGCGGCGCCTGCGCCGGATGCAGCAGATTCCAGCGCTCGATGTCGAGCGCATTGCGCCGCAGCTCCGAGAAGCTCGTGACCGAGTACACGTCGGCGGGAACGCCGAAATCCTTCTCGAGCAGCTCTGCCGCGGCGAGCACTTCGCGCAAAATGGTGCCGGAGCCGAACAACGTCACCCGCACCTTGCCCTTGCCGCCGCTCTTCAGCAGATACATGCCGCGCAAGATGCCCTGCTCGACGCCTGCCGGCATCGCCGGATGAGCGTAGTTCTCGTTCATGCAGGTGATGTAATAGAAGACGCTTTCCTGCTCCTGGTACATGCGCCGCAAGCCGTCCTGGATGATGACCGCGAGCTCATAGGCGTAGGTGGGATCGTAGGCGACGCAATTGGGAATCGCCGTCATCACCAGCTGACTGTGGCCATCCTGATGCTGCAAGCCTTCGCCGGCGAGGGTGGTGCGGCCGGCCGTGCCGCCGATGAGAAAGCCTCGCGCCCGGCTGTCGCCGGCGGCCCACATGAAGTCCCCGACGCGCTGAAATCCGAACATCGAGTAATAGATGTAGAACGGAATCATGCTGACGCCGTGATTCGAGTACGCCGTGGCGGCGGCAATCCAAGAGCACAGGCTCCCCGCTTCGTTGATGCCTTCCTCCAGAATCTGTCCCTGCTTGTCCTCGCGATAGAACATGAGCTGGTCGGCATCCTGCGGGGTGTAGAGCTGACCCACCGAGGAATAGATGCCGATCTGGCGGAACATGCCCTCCATGCCGAAGGTGCGCGCCTCGTCCGGGATGATCGGCACGATGTGCTTGCCGATATTCTTGTCGCGGACCAGGGTGGAGAGAATCCGCACCAGCGCCATGGTGGTCGAGATCTCGCGCTCTTGCGTTCCCTCGAGCAGCGCACTGAAGCTCTCAAGCGGCGGGGCGGGCAACGGCGGCGCCGCGGAGTGCCGTTCGGGCAGATAACCGCCGAGCGCGGTCCGGCGCGCCTGCAGATAGACCAACTCCTCGCTATCGGGGGCCGGCTTGCGGAACGAGAGCTTCGAGATCTCCTCGTCGGAGATCGGGATGTTGAAGCGGTCGCGCATCGCCTTCAGATCTTCCTCGCCGAGCTTTTTCTGCTGGTGCGCGACATTCAGCCCCTCGGCGGTCTTGCCGAGACCGAAGCCCTTCACGGTCTTCGCGAGAATGACGGTGGGCGAGCCTTTGTTGGCGACGGCGGAGGCGTAGGCCGCGTAGACCTTCACCGGATCGTGACCGCCGCGATTCAGGCGCCAGATCTCATCGTCGGACATGTTGGCGACCATCTCCTTGAGCTCCGGATACTTGCCGAAGAAATGCTCGCGGGTATAGGCGCCGCCCTTGGACTTGAAATTCTGGTATTCGCCGTCGACGCACTCCTCCATCAAGCGCTTGAGCAGGCCCTTGTGGTCGCGCTCGAGCAAGGGGTCCCAGCGCGACCCCCAGAGCACCTTGATGACATTCCAGCCGGCGCCGAGGAACGCGGCCTCGAGCTCCTGGATGATCTTGCCGTTGCCGCGCACCGGACCGTCCAGTCGCTGCAGGTTGCAATTGATGACGAACACCAGATTGTCGAGCTTCTCGCGCACCGGCATGGTGAGCGCACCCATCGACTCCGGCTCGTCCATCTCACCGTCGCCCAAGAACGCCCACACCTTGCGATCGGAACGCGGCACGATGGAGCGGTTTTCCAGATAGCGCACGAAGCGCGCCTGGAAGATGGCCATCATGGGACCCAAGCCCATCGACACGGTGGGGTATTGCCAGAAATCGGGCATGAGCCAGGGATGGGGATACGAGGACAATCCGCCGCCGCGCACTTCCTGGCGAAAGCGCTGCAGCTGCGCCTCGTCGAGCCGCCCCTCGAGATACGCCCGCGCGTAGATGCCCGGGCTCGAGTGCCCCTGCATGTAGATCATGTCCCCGGGATGTTCGGCGCTGCGCGCGCGCCAGAAGTGATTGAAGCCCACCTCGTAGAGCGTCGCGGCGGAGGCGTAGCTCGCGATGTGTCCGCCGTACTCCGCGCTCGCATGATTGGCCTGAACCACCATGGCGAGCGCAATCCAGCGCATGTAGGCCTCGTTGCGCCGCTCGAGCGAGCGGTCGCCGGGATACTGCGGCTCCTGCGCCCGGGAGATCGTGTTGAGGTAGGCGGTGTTCGGCTTGAACGGCAAATAGGCGCCTGACCGGCGGGTGAAGTCGACCAGCTTTTCCAGCAGGAAATGGGCGCGCTCCGGGCCTTGCGCGCGCATCACCGAGTCTATCGACTCGAGCCATTCCTGGGTTTCGGCCGGATCGATGTCTTCGAAGGGGGATTGCTGCGTCATAGGAGGAAGCCTTGCGGGACGGGTACGTGCCCATGCACGCACCCCACTGTCCTGTTAAGATGGAGGCAGGTTTCCGCGCCCCTGCGCGAACTGCCGCTTCATTAGCAGTGCTATCTTCGGGGTTTGGTTTTTCACGGTCAAGCAAAGGGGTTTGGCTGCCAGGATGCTCGCAATAAATCGGCGGGAAGCGCGCGGCAGGGCCGAATAGCCCGAGCTGCACAGCCACCGAGCGTCAACAGATATGCCGATTCGTTTCCCCTTCCGTTCCCTCACCGTCCCCGTGCGGCAGATTACGCCCCGGGTTTCCGCCTCGAAGCTCACGCAGTATTCCGCGGCCGTCGTATTTCTGCCGCTCAAGCCGTCGGCGGCCGACTGGTCGGGCGTGCCGCATGCCGCGATGCTGCGCGAGCTCTACGCCCGCACGGTGCAAAAGGAAGGCGACTGCTGCCGCCTTCGGGTCGGCGCCCGCGCCGAGACGCTCCTGGTGGCGGCGTGCCCCCCGGTTCAAGCCAGCCCGTTCGAACGGCTGCAAGCGGCGGGAAAGCTCGCGCGCGCCGTGATGGAATCGGAGCCGGAGTCGCTGTTGCTGTGGCAGCAGGGGTGCGGTTCGGAAACGGCGCAGGCGGTGTTCAACGCCGCGGTTGCCGCCCTCGAGGCGGCGGCCTTTCGGTTCGCGACCTTCAAGAGCAAGCCGAAACCGCGACCCGCACTGGCACGTATCGACCTCGCCACGGGGGAGAAGGTCGCCGACCTTGGGTTCACCCTCGCCACCGCGGCCGGCAACAACGTCGCGCGCTGGCTGACGGCGCTGCCCCCCAACACGCTCGACGCCGCCGGCTACCGCCGGCTCCTGCAAGAGCTCGCCCGGCATGCGGGCTTCGACTACAAATTCTACGGCGAGGCCCAGCTCAAGCGCCTGGGCGCGGGCGCTTTTCTCGCGGTCGCCCAGGGCAACGCGGCGCGCGATGCGGGCGTCGCGCGACTCACCTATCGGCCCCGCGGCGGCCGCTCCGCGCGGGTGAGCCTGGTGGGCAAGGGAATCTGCTTCGACACCGGCGGCACGAACTTGAAGCCGCACAAAAGCATGCTCGACATGCACACGGACATGGAGGGCAGCGCAGTGGCGGTCGGCTGCCTGTATGCGCTGCAGGCGCTCGGCTCGCCGCTCTCGGTCGACTGCTGGCTCGCCATTACCGAGAATCGCATCGGTCCGCTCGCCTACAAGCCGCAGGATGTCGTGCGGGCTCTGAATGGCACGACGATCCAAGTGATTCACACCGATGCCGAAGGCCGGATGGTGCTCGCGGACACGTTGGGTCTCGCGGCGCGCGAGAAGCCGCACGCCATCATCGACTTCGCCACGCTCACGGGTGCGTGCGTCTACGCCTTGACGGAGCGCTACAGCGGCGCATTCACCAATCGACCGGCGGCACGCGATCGGATCGAAGCGGCCGGCACGGCGAGCGGCGAGCGTGTGTGGGTATTTCCCATGGACAAGGATTTCGACACGGACATCGAGAGCTCCGTCGCCGATGTCCTTCAGTGCGCACTCGATTCGAAAGGCGATCACATTCTCGCCGCGCGCTTCCTCAGCCGATTCGTTCCGAACAGCATTCCCTGGCTGCACCTCGATCTCGCCGCGGGCACGCGCCACGGCGGCCTCGGGCACATCACCACCGAAATCACCGGCTTCGGCGTACGCTATACCCTCGAACTGCTGCGCCGTGGCTGGCCGGCCTGACCGATGAGCGTTCTGACGATTCGACGGCCCGATGACTGGCACCTGCACCTGCGCGACGGCGCGGCGCTCGCCTCGGTGGTGGGTTTCACCGCCGAACGGTTCGGGCGCGCCATCGTCATGCCGAATTTGAAGCCGCCCGTGGCCACTGCGGCAGCGGCGGGCGCCTATCGCGACCGCGTGCTCGCGGCGCTGCCGGCGGGCAGCGCGTTCACGCCGCTCATGACGCTCTATCTGACCGACGCCACCGCGCCCGAGGAGATCGATCGCGCACTCGCCGCCGGTTTCATTCACGGCGTGAAGCTCTATCCCGCGGGTGCGACCACGCACTCGGATGCGGGTGTCACGGACATCGGCCGGACCTATGCCGTGCTCGAGCGCATGCAGGAGCGCGGCATGCCCCTTCTCGTGCACGGCGAGACCGCTCGCGCGGACGTCGATGTGTTCGACCGGGAATCGGTCTTCATCGATGAGTTGCTCGAGCCCCTCATCGAGCGCTTTGCGCGCCTCAAGGTGGTGTTCGAGCACATCACCACGGCGCGGGCGGTCGAGTTCGTCGCGGGCGCGCGCACGGGAGTCGCCGCCACGATCACGCCGCAGCATCTTCTGCACAATCGCAACGCGATTTTCTCGGGGGGGATCCGGCCGCATTACTACTGCCTGCCGATCCTGAAGCGCGAGCGCGACCGCCGCGCCCTCATCGGCGCGGCCACGGGCGGCAATCCACGATTCTTCCTCGGAACCGACAGCGCGCCCCACGAACGCGCGGCCAAGGAGGCGGCGTGCGGCTGCGCGGGGATGTTCACCGCGCACGCGGCGATCGAGCTCTATGCCGAGGTGTTCGAGGCGAGCGGGTCCCTCGACCGCCTGGAAGCCTTTGCGAGCCACTTCGGCGCCGACTTCTACGGACTGCCCCGTCACGAGGAGCGCATCACGCTGGTGCGCGAGCCCTGGACGGTGCCGGCGCGTTACGAGTTCGGGGGCGGCAGCGTGGTGCCCTATCGCGCCGGCGAGCAGATCGGCTGGCGCCTCGCGCCGACTGCACGGGCATGACCCCGCTTCCGCCCATCACCTTTGCCACGCGCTTTCGCGGCTTCCTGCCCGTCGTCATCGATCTGGAAACCGGCGGGTTCAACTCGAAGACCGATGCGTTGCTCGAGATGGCCGTCGTGCTGCTCGAAATGCGATCGGACGGCACCTTGAGCCGCGGAGAGACCCACCGCTATCACGTGACGCCCTTCGCGGGATCGAACATCGAGCCGGCCTCGCTCGCGATCACCGGCATCGATCCGCATCACCCGCTGCGGCCGGCCATTTCCGAGCTCGATGCCCTGCAGCGGACCTTCCGCGAGGTACGCACCGCGGTGCGCAACGCCGATTGCACGCGCGCCATACTCGTGGGCCACAACGCCTCGTTCGACTTGAATTTTCTGAACGCCGCCGTCGCGCGCACGCAGATCAAGCGCAACCCCTTTCACCCTTTCTCGTGCTTCGACACCGCGACCTTGGGCGGCGTCGCGTTCGGTCAAACGGTGTTGATGCGGGCGACCTTGGCGGCAGGCCTGGACTGGGATACGAGCTCCGCCCACTCGGCCGCTTACGATGCGGAGCGATCGGCGGATCTATTCTGTGCCGTCTGCAATCAATTCCAGGGGGTGTTCGAGGCGAGTCGCCGCCGTCTCGCGGCCATGGGACCTTTGGAAGTCGAGCCGGACGCCGCCGCCGAGCCCCCCGCCGATTTGGGGCCCGACGGGCTCTGAGGCGTCTGTCGCCGGTGCGCCGTCAGGCAGCGACCGCGCCGGCCTCCGCCAGCAATTGCTTGAGCTCGCCGCTCTTGTACATCTCGATCGTGATGTCGCACCCGCCGACGAGCTCGCCATTCACGTAGAGCTGCGGGAAGGTCGGCCAGTTCGAGTACGTCTTCAGCGCCTCGCGAACCTCCGGATCTTCGAAGATGTTCACGTGCGCGAACTCGGCCTTGCAGGCGCGTAGCGCACCGACCGTCTGGGCCGAGAATCCGCACTGCGGGAAATCCGGCGTCCCCTTCATATAGAGGACCACCGGCGCAGAAGACAGCTGACTCTTGATCCGTTCAATCGCATTCATATCGATCTCCAGAAAATGTTCATTTCGGTGACGGTGCCCGCATCGACGCGCGCGCGGGCAGTGCCTCGAGCACCGCTCGCTGCTCGGCGGCCGTCATACCGGTCCACCTCGCAATTTCATTAATTGTACGATAACAGCCGGTGCAATACCCATGGTCGTCCAGAAGGCAGACCTTGATGCAGGGGGAAGCGAGGGCGGTCGGCTGAGCCATCATTGAAGTATTGGGGCGCCTTGCCTATTCTTCCAGGCTTTTACCCTCAAGGCGGTCCATTCATGACTTCCGTGCCGATACCAGCCGACCTGTCCCGGCAAGTGGCGCAGGCGCTCGAGGAGGACCTCGGCAGCGGGGACTTGACCGCGGCGCTCATTCCGGCGGCCACGGACGGCTGGGCGGCGGTGATCACGCGGGAAAGCGCGACCCTCTGCGGGATCCCCTATGTCGATGCGACCTTTGCCCAGCTCGATCCCAGGGCGCGAATTCACTGGAAAATCGCCGAGGGGGCGCAGGTCGAGGCCAATCAGACGCTGTTCGAGATTCAGGGGCCGGCGCGCTCGCTGCTCACCGGCGAGCGCACGGCGCTCAATTTCCTGCAGCTGCTGTCCGGCACCGCCACGGCGGCGCATGCGTTTACCGAGCGGCTGAAGGGCACCCGCTGCCGCCTGCTCGACACCCGCAAGACCATCCCCGGGCTGCGATCGGCGCAGAAATACGCGGTCCGGGTGGGCGGCGGTCAGAATCACCGCATGGGGCTGTTCGACGGAATTCTGATCAAGGAAAACCACATCATGGCGGCAGGCTCCATCGCCCGCGCGGTCGCCGCGGCGAAGTCATCGGGGACCAAGGTCGCGGTGGAGGTCGAGGTGGAGAGCCTCGATGAGCTCGAGCAGGCGATCGCCGCCGGCACCGACATCGCGCTGCTCGATGACTTCTCGCTCGAGGACTTGTCGGAGGCCGTGGCCCTCAATCGTAGTGCCGCGCGTCCCGTGAAGCTCGAGGCCTCGGGCGGCGTGACCTTGGAGACCGTCCGGAAAATCGCCGAGACCGGCGTCGATTACGTCTCGGTGGGCAGCATCACGAAGCACGTGCACGCGGTGGATCTGTCCATGCGGTTCGACTGGCAGCCCTGAAGGCGCCGGAACCCCTCAAGCGATGTTGGCGGCCTTCAGCACGCGCTGCGGCTGCGAGACGCCATAGCCCTGCGCGTAGTCGACCCCGAGGCTGCGCAGCATGTTGATGATCTCGACGTTTTCCGCAAATTCCGCAATCGTCTGCTTGCCCGTGAGATGTCCGATCTCGTTGATCGAGCGCACCATCTCGCGATCGATCGGATCGTGCAGGATCTCTTTGACGAAGCTGCCGTCGATCTTGAGGAAATCGACCGGGAAGTGCTTCAGGTAGCCGAACGAGGAGAGGCCGGTGCCGAAGTCGTCCAGGGCGAACTTGCAGCCGAGCTCCTTCAACGCCTGAATGAAGCGGTTCGCCTGCGAGAAGCTCGCGATGGCCGAGGTCTCCGTGATCTCGAAACAGATCTTGCTGGCATCGAGGCCGCTGCGATGGAATTGGTCGATCACGTAGGGGAGGAACTTGTCATCGCCCAGGCTCTGGCCGGATAGATTGATCGAGCACATGCAGAGCTTCTCGCGCTCGTCGGCCTCGGAGACCAGCCAGCGGAAGGCGTTCTCGATCACCCAGCGATCGATGCTCGGGGTGATCCCGTAACGCTCCGCGGCCGTGATGAAATTGTCCGGCGCGACGATTTTCCCCGTCTCATCGCGCATGCGCAGCAACAGCTCGTAGTGGGCGCCCTCCTCCGCGTGCTGCAGCGGCAGGATGGTCTGGCGAAACAGCTCGAAGCGTCCTTCCTCGAGCGCATTGTTGATGCGCGCGGCCCACTGCATCTCGCGGCGCCGGCGCATGAGGTCGATGTCGTTCTCTTCGAAGCTGTGCACGCGGTTGCGGCCCGCCTCCTTGGCCGCCTGACAGGCGCTGTCGGCGGCCGACAGGACCGAGGCGACATCGGCGTTCTCGGCGGCGATCGGCACCACGCCGATGCTCGCCCCGAGGCGAAACGTGCGCTCTTCCCAGGTGAACTTGAAGTTGCGCACGGCCTCGCGCAGCGACTCCGCAGTGCGCATCGCCTCATCGAGCGAGCAGCTCTCGAGCAGGATCCCGAATTCATCGCCGCCCAAGCGCGCGAGGGTATCGCGCCAGCGCACCTTCGATTTGAGGAGCGATCCTACCTGCCCGAGCAGGGCGTCGCCCGCGCTGTGGCCGCAGGTGTCGTTGACGATCTTGAACTGGTCGAGATCGAGGCAGCAGAGGGCATAGGAGGTCTCGCGCGCCTTGGCGCTCTTCAGCGCCCGCTCCATGCGATTCTCGAATTCGCGCCGGTTGACGAGCCCGGTGAGCACGTCGTGGCTCGCGTGATAGGACAGACGGCGGTTGAGCTCGCGCGCCTCGCTCACATCGTGGAACACGAGCACGCCGCCCGAGACGGCGCCGGATCCGTCGCGGATGGGCGATGCGGTGCTCTCGACGTAGATCTCGTTGCCGTCGCGCCGGATGAGCAGCATCGGGCGCACCGACTTGATGGAGCGCGTGCGGCGAATCGCCACCGCGAGCGGGTTCTCCAACGGCTCGCAGGTCTCCTCGTGGAACGCCCGGAAGATCTCCTCGATCGCCCGCCCTTGGCTGTCCTCGAGGCGCCAGCCGGTAAGGGACTCCGCGACCGGATTCAGATAGTCGATGACGCCCTTGGCATCGGTGGTGATGACCCCGTCGCCGATGCTCTGCAGCGTGATTTGCGCGCTTTCCTTTTCGCGGAAGAGCGCTTCCTCGTAGAGTTTGCGTTCCGTGATGTCGAGCTCGACGCCCACCAGGCGCAGCAGGCGGCCTTTCTCATCGACCTTGGCCTTGGCGCGGCTGATGACCCAGCGCCACTCCCCGGTCGCATGGCGCATGCGATGCAAGCTCTCGAAGATCGGAGTCTTGCCGGCCACGTGATCGCGGATGGCGGCCTGCACGCGCGACATGTCGTCGGGATGGACCAGGGTGCGCCAGTCGGGGGCTTGCCCGACGTCGGCCTCATCGTAGCCGAGCATGGCTTTCCAGCGTGGCGACAGATAGACGCGGTTGTTCGCCGTGTCGAAATCCCAGAGTCCGTCGTTGGCGCTGTAGAGGGCGAGGTCGTTGCGCTCCTCGAGATCGCTCACGTGCGCCTTGATCTCGATGCGCTCGAGACCGGTCGCGAGGCTCGAGCCGAGCAGCTTCATGAGCAGGTGCAGCTGCACCTCCCAGTTGTCGCGGGGCTGGGCCCCGGCGAGCGCGAGCAGCCCGGCGGCACGCCCGTTGATGTAGTAGCCGATCATGAGGATCGAGCCGATGCCGAGATTCGCCCAAATCGCGCAATCCTCGGCCTGGTCCGGGCGGGGCTTTCCGGTATCGCGCAGCTCCGACACGCGCAGCGCCGCCAACCGCGACTTCAACCACGGCAGCGCATCAAGGCTTTGGCCGCGAAGCTGTTCGGGATTACCGGTGGCGAGCATGCCGCGCGCCACCTGCACGTCGATGAATACGGCCGCTTCCGTGTCGAGTGCGGCATGGAACACCGCATCCGCGCGCGTCGCCTCGCGCAACATCTCGAGGTTGTCGACGAGGCAGTCGGCGGCATTGGCGGCCGTCATGGTCTGAAAGTCGACCGCGATCTTCGTGCAGATGACGTCGAGACCGACCGTCGGGCGAAGATCGCGACGCGGCCAGGTCTGAGGGGAGAACACGTCCGAGGCCGTGAGATCCGGATGTCGGGGATCGGTGGGTGCTATCGCCATGCGCCTGAGCGGGTCCCCGGTCGGTATTTGCACTTGTGGATCAACAGTTTGCCACTCGAGTTGAACCGAAACGCGAATGCGTCACACAGTTTCCCGACTCCCTGACAACGGCCGGATACACCTGAATTCTCGCACAGGTTATCAGGAATACAAGATAAGCGCTTGTATTGGCGGGGCTTGATGCCGAATTTTACGTAATGAGACCACGCGCGCGGGCGTACAGATTGCGCAGATTCTCCTCCATCTCCGACTGCAGCCGGGCCAAGCCCTCGGCGTCGAGCCCCTTGCCGACATAGACCGGCGGCCCGATCACGATGACGATGCGCGCGAAGGGCTTCGGGATGACAAAGCGGTCCCACTGGATCTGCCAGGCGCGCGAGGCGGCATAGCTCATTGGAACGATCGGCCGCTGCGACATCTGCGCGAGCAGGATCGCGCCCGGCTTGAACTTCCAGGGCGGACCGCGCGGACCGTCGGGCGTGATCGCGGGCGAGATGCCCTCGTGCGCGAGCGCCTGGTAGTAGTCACGCAACGCGCGCGCGCCGGTGTACGAGGACGAGCCGCGGATGACTTCGGCGCCCACCTTGCGTACCAGCATCGCGCCGATCTCCCCATCGACGGACGGTGAGATCAGAAACCCCAATTTGACGCCGGCGTCGCGCATCTCGAGCAGCGGCTTCACGCAGAACAGCTGATGCTGATGCCAGTAGACCGGGATGAACGAGGGCGCGCGCGCAAGCGCCGCGGTGATGTTCTCCGCACCCTCGAGCCGGATGCGCGTGCACCAGCGCCAGATGCTGCGTCCGATGAAAATGGCCACGGGAACCAGCATTTTGTAGAGCGCGAGCCGTGTGCGAGTGAGCCGGCGCGCCGAGCGCGTTTGTTGGTTGTAGAGGGTGTTGCGAAGGTCGCCGGCGGGTTTTTTCTGCACGCCGCATTGTCGGTAACGGCGATCGGGCGCGCAAGCCTAAGAAGGGCGGCGGCTGCGCTACAATACGCGGATGCAAACCGGCCCTCTTCCTCCCGGTCCTGCCGAGGGCTACGACCTCGGCGGGAACGACGAAACTTTGCCGCGGCTGTGCGAGTATTTCGCGCGCTACGGCGATGTTTACCGCGTCTTCGCGCCGAGCCGCGGCGTGTACGACTACGTCATCAATCATCCGGACGACATCAAGCACGTGCTGTTGTCGAACCACCGCAACTACACCAAGGGTCAGGGCATGGATCGGGTCAAGATCCTGCTCGGAAACGGCATCATGACCAGCGAAGGGGACTTCTGGCGCCGCCAGCGGCGCATGATGCAGCCGGACTTTCACCGGCGCGTGATCGACCGCTTCAGCCGGCTCATTCACGAGGTGAATGAGAAGTTCGCCGAGAAATGGGCGGTGCTCGCCGCGCGCGGCGAGCCCGTCGACCTCACCGACGACACGAGCGAGCTCACGCTCGAGATCGTGCTCGAATCGATATTCGGCGATGACCTCGAGCGCATGGAGCGGCAACTCGGGGCGAACCCGTTCGAAGTCGTCGCCAAGGAACAGAACCGCGACTTGAAATTCGCGTTTCGTTTCCGCTCGCTCGGCAAGCCGATCGGCGAGCTGATCGCGCGCCGCCGGCGCGAGCCGGACGAGCGCCATGACTTTCTGAGCATGCTCATGGCGGCACGCGACGCCCATGATGCGCCGATGAGCGACAAGGAGCTGATCGACGAGGTGATGACGCTGATCGTGGCCGGCCACGAGACCACCGCGGCGGCGCTCACCTGGACGTGGTACCTCATCGCGCAACATCCGGAGGTGGCGGCCGAGCTCGAATCGGAGGCGGATCGCACCGCCGAGGACGTGCTCGGCCTCGCCTCGGCCGAATCGCTCTCGTTCGCCCATCAGGTCATTCAGGAGGCCTTGCGGCTCTATCCTCCGGGATGGCTGTTCACGCGCCGCACGCTCGAGGCCGACGAGCTCGGTGGATACCCCGTGGCCGCGCGCACCGATGTCTTCATCAGCCCCTACACACTGCATCGCCATCCGGAGTTCTGGACGGCGCCCGAGGAGTTTCAGCCGCAGCGCTTCGCCGGCATCGATGCGAAGGAGCGCCATCGCTTCGCCTACATCCCCTTCTCGGTCGGCCCGCGGCACTGCATCGGCGAGAACATGGCCATGTTCGAGATGCTGGTGCACGTGACCCGGATGACGCGGCGCTTTCGCCTGACGCGCGTGAACCAGGATCCGATCGACATCGAGGCGCAAATCAATCTGCGCCCGCGCTCCCATCTTCTGATGAATGTAGAGGTACGATGAAGTACACGACGCTGACGGACATCCTCGAGGGCAATCGCGACGTCGATCGCGTCGTCACTTACATCGAGGGCGAAAGCGCCGAGCGGCGCGTGAGCTTCGGCGAGGTGTATGCCCGCGCGCTCGGAATCCTGCATCACCTGCAGGCCAAGGGCGCCGAGCGCGGCGACAAGATGATCATCTTCCTCTCCAACAACGAGCAGTTCCTGGATGCGTTCTGGGCCGCGATCGCGGGCGGCATCGTGCCGGTTCCGCTCGCCGTCGGAATCAGCGACGAGCATCGGCACAAGCTCCTGCGCGTGGCCCGCAAGATCGGGCGGCCGCTCCTCTACACCGACTCGAAGAATCTGGAGCGTCTGCAGGCGCTCGCCGCCGAGGTTGGGGAGACCGAGCTCATGGCACAGCTCAAGTCGCGGTGCGTGCTGGTCGAGTCGATCGGCGACATCTCGCGGCAGGCGAAAATCCACAGGCCCGATCCCGGCGACCTCGCCTTCATCCAGTTCTCTTCCGGGTCGACCAGCGAGCCCAAGGGGGTGATGCTGACCCACGCGAACCTCCTCGCCAACGCGCGAGGAGCCACCGAGGTCGACAAGTACACCGAGTCGGACATCGCCTTGAGCTGGATGCCCCTCACGCACGACATGGGGCTCATCGGCTTCTATCTGATCCTGTTTGCCCACCGCTCGCACATCAATTTGATGCCCACCGACCTGTTCGTGAGGAGGCCGCTGCTATGGCTGCAGCTCGCATCGAAGAAGCGCGCGACGCTCACCTCGTCGCCCAATTTCGGCTATCGCCATTTCCTCAAGGTGCTCGGCGACCGGCGCCTCGAGAACGTCGACCTGTCCTGCCTGCGCGGAATCTATAACGGCGCGGAACCGATTTCGGTGGCGCTCGTGAACGAGTTCATGCAGGCGCTCGCCTATACCGGGCTCAAGCACCGCGCGATGTATCCGGTCTACGGGCTGGCCGAGGCCTGTCTCGCCGCCGCATTTCCCGAGCACGGCTCGGATTACCGCTGGATTCGCGCCAACCGGCACACGCTCGGCGTGGGCTCGGCCATCGAGGTCAATCCCGCCGATGCCCGCGAAGTCATCGAGCTGATGTGCGTGGGGCAGCCGCTGCCCAATATGGAGCTGCGGATCGCCGACGATGCGCGCGCGCCGCTGCCGGACGGCCGCGTCGGGCACATCCTGATCCGGGGCCCGAACGTCACGAGCGGCTATTTCGCCGACGCGGAGGCCACGGCCGCGGCGCTCGATGCGCAGGGATGGCTCGACACGGGGGACTTGGGCGTCTTCCACCAAGGCGGCCTGTACATCACCGGGCGCAGCAAGGACATCATCTTCGTCAACGGACAGAACTATTATCCGCACGACCTCGAGAACATCGCACAGCGCGCACCGGGGCTGGATCTCAACAAGGTGGTGACCGCCGGGGTCGCCAAGCGGGGTGCGCAGGGCGAGGAGCTGGTGGTGTTCGTATTGCATCGGGGCACGCTCGAGGAGTTCCTGCCGACGGTGGCGGCGGTGAACCGTCTGATCAACGAGCACACCGGCATCGAGGTGAGCCACGTCATTCCGGTGAAGCGGATCCCGAAAACCACCAGCGGCAAGGTGCAGCGTCATCTGCTCGAGCAAGCGTACGCGGACGGAGAGTTCGACGCGGACATCGCCTCGCTCGAAGCGCTGCGCGCCGCACAGGGAGGCTCGCACGTATCCGGCTCGGAGCTCGAGGCGCGTTTGCAGACGATCGCGGAAGCGGCTCTCCCGGGCAAGCGGATCGAGGTGAGTGATAATCTCTTCGAGATCGGCGCCAGCTCGCTGAAGCTCATCGAGATTCACGAGAACATCGATCGCGACTACCCGGGCCTCATCGACCTTACCGAGCTGTTCGACCACCCGACGATTGCGGATCTCGCGAAGCACCTGCAAGGCAAGCTCGGCAAACCCGCCGGCTGACGGGCGGGCGCGCCCCGCGTGCCAGTCGGCTCAGGTGCCCCCATACAGGGGTTTTTGCAGCTTCCAGCGGCGGTAGGACCACAGCCAGTCCGCGGGATGCTTCAGGACATCCGCCTCGCAGCCGCGCGCATAGCGCTCGGTGATCGCGTTCGGCTCGAGTGTCTCACGCCCGTCCCACAGCTCCCGCACCTCGACCTCGTAGCGGCCGCGGCTCACGCGCCGCATGAGCAGATAGAGCACCGGCAGGCGCATGGCACGGGCGATCTGCTCGGCACCCACGTAAAAGGCCGTATCCTGCCCGAGAAATGGCGTCCAGTAGCGCTTGTCCGTCGACACGGGCGCCTGATCGGCGTTCATGGCGAGGGCGCGCACCACGCCGCGCCGCCGCAGGAAGTCCGCGAGCAGCTCCTTGGCAGGGATCAGGCGGGCGCCGAAGCGCGAGCGCACCTCGAGCACCAGGCGCTCGGCCCACGCATCGTGGAGCGGCTTGTAGGCCGCATCCACGGGGTATCCCAACTGCAGCGTCACCCCTTGCAGAAGCCATTCCCAGTTGCCCAGGTGCGAGGTCACGAACATCACGGAGCGCCCCGCTTCGAGATGGGTGCGCAACGCCGGCAGGTTCTCGACCCGCACGCGCTCGATCATCTCGCCGGGCTCGATGGTCATCGATTTGACGAGCTCGACCAGCACGTCGCAGAAGTTCTTCATGAAGCGCTTGTGGATCGCCCGGCGCTCGGATTCGTCGAGCGCCGGAAACACTTTCGCGAGCTGCTCGCGGATCACCCGGTGGCGATGCCGCGCCACGTAGTAGGCGATGAGGTAGATCAGGCGCGAGAGCGCGTACAGCGCCCACAGCGGTGCGCGGGACAGTGTTTTGAACAGGGATCTCAGAACGTCATTTCGGTAGGTCATCGCGAAGTCGCCCATTCTCCGGCGGGACCGGCGCAGAATCCAGTCTCGCGCCCGCCAATCCATGCCAACCTCGCCTCGGAGCCGGTCGGCGGCGCGCACGGGTGCTCCCGCCCTCGCGGCTCAAAAAAAGCGAATTCCCGGCCTCAACACCCCCTGAAACAGGATCAGCAGCAGAACGACCGCGCCCAGTGAATAGCCGAGCGCCGCAGCGCTCGAGCGCCCCGCCGCCTTTACATCGGTCAGGCGCCGGGCCGAGAGCTGCCACCACGGCATGCCCGCGATGCTCACGATCACCGGCACCAGCGCCACCTCGATCCAGCCGCGCGGAACGCGAAACGGGATGATGAGCACGATCGCTGCGAGCACCGGCAGGGTCGCGACCCGCATCACGAAGCCGCTGCGTGCCCGCGCACCGGCGAGATCCGCGGGCTCCTCCGCGAGACTCAGGAGGCGAGGCGCAAGCGAGCGGCTGAAGGCGGCAATGGCGGCGAACGCGGCAGCGGCGGCCAGGGTCTTGACCGCGGCACCCAGCCGCAGGTAGGACATGGCCATGCCCACGTCATTGCCCGGATTGAAGGCTCCGATGATGACCTGCAGGAGCGACTGCACCAGCCCGTTGTAGGCAAGCCAGATGAGCAGGAGACGGACGGCCGAGGACCCGCGCCGTGCGCGCGGCAGCAGCCACGCGCAGGTGACTCCGATCGACAAAATGGCGAGGGCACCCGTGCCCTGCAATAAGCCAACCCGCGGATTCGATCCCTGCCAGGTGTGATTGTTGTGAAAGAGCGTGGGGCGAAGGCCCGGTGTGAGCGCCTTCGGCAGCACCAGGAACAGCTCCTGGGCGAAGAAGATCACGTTGAACGCGAGGGTGTAGAGCAATGCGGAAGTGATTCCGAGCTGCCAGCGCGTCGCGGGACGGTCGAGTCTCATAATCGGCTGATTAGTCTAACCGGTTGCGCGCGGCACGTCAGAGGGCGACCCGAGCGGACGTCGGATCCGACCGCTTTCGACGCGGCGCACCTGTTCTCCTTGCGCCCTTTCGGTAATCTCGGCAGGTACCGTGCTCCCCAAAATCGAGATCGAGCATCGATGACCAGCCCATTGGAGCCGAGGACCCTCAAGCAGGTGACTGCCTTGGTGGGTTGTGCCGCACGCTATTGGAACACGGACAATGCATCGACGACCGGGGCGGCCCTCGCTTTTTACTGCGCATTCTCATTGGCCCCGCTCCTGGTGATATTGCTCGCGATGGCCGGCTGGGTGGTCGGCGCGACCGCCGCGCATGCCTTCGTCGGCACTCAACTGAGCGCCCTCTTCGGGCCCTCGACGGCGCGGACACTCCTGGGCGCCGCCCTCAATTCGCAGCAGATGCAAGGCGTATGGGCCACCGCACTGAGCATCGTCACCCTGCTCATCAGCGCGACCACGGTGCTCGCGGCCCTGCAAGGAGCCCTCGACCAGATTTGGGAAAGCGCATCGCTCGTGCCCCAAGGATGGCGCGGATGGATCCGAACCCGCTTTCTGTCGTTGGGATTCGTCCTGGCGCTCGGCTTCCTGCTGCTCGTCTCACTGACGATCACGACGGGCATCGCCCATATGCGCGACCGCATCGCGCGCGAGCACGCCGCGCTCGTGGGGGCCATCGGGGTGCTCGATACCGTGCTCTCGCTGTTGCTGGTGGCATCCCTGTTCGCGCTCATATTCCGGTATATGCCGGCGCGGCGCCTACCCTGGAAAATAGTGGCGGGTGGCGGCGCGCTCACCGCCCTATTATTCGATCTGGGGCGCTGGGCGGTCGGGTTGTATCTGGCGCATTCCACACAGCCCACCGCATTCGGCGCCGCCGCCTCGTTCGTGGCGTTATTGTTGTGGCTGTATTACACCTCCCAAATCTTCCTCTTCGGCGCGGAATTCACGGCATGCCTGGCGAGGGTCCGCGGCGGCAACGATGCGCTCGACAAGCCCAACGGCCACAACCGCGCCGGGGTCCATACGCCACCTGCGAGGTCCACGCATTAGGCTAAACTGCGCGCACATGAAAACGATGGCCGGGCTTGCATTGCTCGTGGGATTCGTCTCGCCCGCTCTGGCGACGACGTTCAAGTTGGAGTGCGTGAGCGCCGATGACCGGCAGACACGGCTCGCGCTGATCGAGGTCAATACCGATGCGGGAACCGTGCAGATCTATTCAGAATCGGGTCGTGATTGGAAAGCCGCCGTGAACGTGTCGATTGCCGATTCGACGATTTCCTACGTCGATCACGGATTCAGCGAGTCATCCGAAGCCACCGCGGTGACCATCAACCGGGTGACCGGTAAATATTTCGCCTATACGCCCCACACCGCACGCAAGGACGGGCAGTGCCGGAAAGTCCCGTAGCCAGCGGCTCGCCCGCAGCCCATGAAACGGGGTCAGCGGGCGGTTAGCTTGACCTCGAAGTCGACGTTCACCGCATCGGCGAGCGTGGTGACGCTCGCGATCGAGAGATTCGTAGCCGACACGTTGATGTCCGTTCCCGGCACGCTCGTCGGCTTGAGCAGCGGCAGCAGATCGATATTCACCGATTTCGGCAGGGCGCGCCCGGTCGCCGATTGCAGCAGCTCGATGACGTTGCGCGCGGATTCGTCCCGGACGTTGTCGATTCGAATGTCATCGATCTCGATGTGCGAGCCCGAACCTACGAGCTTTCCCGAAACTCTCACATCCGACATCAGCTCGGTGCCGACGCAAGAGTCCCCGACCGTCACTCCCAATCGCGACGACAGGTGTGCGTCGATGATGACTCTTGGCGCCTCGAGCGCGACATGCGGGTGCTCGAAGTAGGCGTAGCATTTGCCCTTGGCGAGATACCAGCGTCCCTGATCCTTGAATACCGATGCGACCACCAGCGTCTGCAGCGCGTCCCGGCCGATGACGAGCTCGCTCGCGGCTGCACGACCCACGATCCCGCAGAGGCTCAAGCCGGTGACGAGCGCCATTCGCCGGCGAAGCCGCCGCTCGGTCGCGTTTTCTTTTCCATCCGGCCCTGCCGATTTTGATCGCATCTGTCTTTCCACCTATTGCCCGAGCAGACCCGGCAATGTATCGCATTCCCGCCCTTGAGCGCGCAGGGGTTTCCTGACGGCGGGCCACCGGCGAACGCCGAAGCCGCCTCAACCGATCGAGCCGTCGTGTCGTTGTCTCAATCGGCGGTTGAGCGGCGCCGAGAAGTATCTGGATATCCCATAGCCCAGAAGCAGGCTCGGCAGCAGCATGGCGAGGTACCACCCCGGTATCGTCGACCGCGGGGGCTTGAGTCGCTTGAACAAGTCTATCAGCGCCAATATGACGATCATGTGGATGAGATAAATCTCGTAGCTGCTGCGCCCGACGAGGCGAACCCAACGGGTGCCGTACGATAGGGCCTGATTGCCGACGCCGCTTCCCAAGGCGAGCAGCATCAGCGCGACGCCACTTTCAAGCAAGGTCACATTGAGACCGTAGCGAGCCGATCCCCCGTGCGTGTCTTCATTGCACGTCGCCAAGACGACACACGAGAGGGCGGCGCCCAGCGGGAGCGCAACCCGAAGTGTCCGGCGGCTGAGCTGCAATCGTGCGCAGGCGAGTGCGGTGAGGCAGCCGAAGGCGATTCCATCCATACAGGATAGATAGGCGTATTGGCCCCAAGGGTCTTGGCCTGCGCTCCCCGGAAGATATCCGTGGTGGCTTCCAGCCAGTTCACGTGGAACGTCAGCGCGGCCCACAAGGCTCGAGCCAATGAGGCCCGTTCAGGCTCGATTACGAACTCGGGCGCGCCTGCAAGATCAAGGACACTCAAGATCAACAATAACGCCAGCAGGCAGGGCAGGATCCGTGCAGCTCGCATTGTGTAAAAGCGCCCCATCTGAATGCCGCCGAGGTGCTGCCATCGCCTGATCGAGAGACCCGTGATGAGAAAGCCCGAAATCACGAAGAACGTGATCACCGCATAGTATCCGGACCAGAAAAGCACTTGGTTCACCGGCTTCGGGAGTACATGATCCACGTCGTAATCGTTGATCCAGAAGCGCAGATGGATGTGGTGCAGCGTCACCAGCAGCACGCTCAAGCCCCGCAGCACGTCCACGCCTTGAAGCCTGGATCGCCCGCTGTCGTCGTATTGCAGATTGCTGGCAGTCATCACGGCGCTCATTCTGGGCTTCCGGCGCTCGCCCGGCGAGGAGTGTCAGAGGGATCCTTACAATTCTTTGCCTGGCTGTCGCTATTGATTGATGCGCAGATTGCGCTAAGCTCTCCTTTGCATGGCAGCAGCTTCCGTATCCGAAGTCGAATCCATATCGACCTTCTTGTTTGACATCGCCGCATCAGCGGCCCTCACTGCCGCAGTAACCATCAACCCCACGAGTCTATGAGCAATCCCAATCCCGCATCACCACGACCTGTTCTCAAGTTAAAGGTCGCGCCTCGCGCCACCGTTAGCAAGCCTCCCCCAACGACCAATCCGCCCGCGTCCGCCAAAGTGAAACCCGGCGCTCAATGGTCGGATGAATACAAACAGCGCATGCAGGCGGACATGGACAGGCTTCTCCGTTAGGTCGAGGCCGCGCAGGCCAGGCCGCGCACCCCCGCCTTTTCCCCGCCCGGCAACACGCTGACCGGGCGCGCCCCGCCCTTCTCCTCACTCGGCGTAATTCGCGGCCGCCGGGCTCGGCGATTAGAATACGCGCCGGGACTTCAGAAGCGGTCGCTACTGCAAATATGAGATCGAGCGGATGGTCTGATCGCGTATTCGTCGCCATGGCGCTCGGCCTGCTCGCGACGGGCGGCATGACGGCGTCCCAGTCGGCGCGCAGCGAAATGCAGATCGGGTCGGATGATATCGGCGGTACCGTCAGCAGCGCCCGCGGACCGGAAGCCGGCGTGTGGGTGATCGCCGAAACGCATGATCTACAGACTCGGTTCGCGAAAATTGTGGTGACCGACGAGTCTGGCCGCTACCTCATCCCGGACTTGCCCGCGGCAACCTACAGCATTTGGGTGCGCGGCTACGGCCTCATCGACTCTCGCAAAGTCGGCGGAAAGTTGGGGCAGCATCTCGATCTGACCGCCCTCGTCGCACCGGATGCCGCCGCGGCCGGGTCGACCTAACAAGTGCCCTATCTCTTCTTTCCTTGAACCGACCGAAACCTGACTCCCAAAGAAAACGCCTTCTGACTCACCGCTCCCGGCGTGCGCTTGAGCTTCTTCGCAATTTGGGGTCCCGACATACGGGCCTTCGCCAGGCTCCGCAGAGTCTTCACGTCCTCGCTCGACCACGCTTTGAAAGGCCGCCGTTTCGTTTTTTTAGCCATTGGTGCTCCTGCAAAGAAATCTCAGTACCCGCGCAGACGTTGCTCCTGCAGAGTCAATCCCGCGGAATGATCTCCACGATCGCGTGACTACTTGACGCTATAGCCGCGGGCCGTGAGGCACGCCGCTTGGGCGCGGTTGTAATCGGTGAGGTCGCCTCGCACCGTCCCGCCACCCGCCGAGGTTGGGTCATATCCGAGCTGGGAGACTGCCCAGCGGTAACACTCGTACCTGTCCGTGATCTGCTGATTCTGGCTCTGGCCATTCTTCGGGTAGACAATCAATTCGCTCCATACCGGTCGGCGACCGGTAGGCGCACGGATGGCGACGGTCTGGACGTAAGCGTTGCCCGGATAGTAATAAGGACCCGCGCCGTACCAATAGGCGGGGTAATACGGCAGGGTCGCGAAATAAGGCCCGGGGACGCCCCATCCCCACGGATAGTAGTAACCGCCATACCAACCGCGGTAACCGTAATAGCCGCGGTATCCACCGTAGTAGGCACCATGGTATCCGCCACCGCGGACGACGACCACGCCGCCCGCTTGCGCGTACGCCGGCACCGCTGGGGCCAGCGCGGCGATGCCGCAAACGGCAAGTGCGACCGAACGGATCCTGATAAGGATTTGCATTGACTCGCAGATCCAAATAGCTGCAGCAAGGCTAAGACAGTACCTGAGTCGGCGACGCGACTTGCATTAGTCCTTGGTCCGATTGTGCTAATCCCTCGCCAAGGCTCCAATCTTCACACGGCTCCGTGGGGCTGCGTACAGACACGGGCCGGCCGGCTGGCCTAAGTTGCTGCTCGGGACTATTCCCTCGGTAATGGAGCGCATCCGTATGAACAAAGACCAATTGCAGGGCCGCGTCGAGGAGTTGAAAGGCAGCATCAAGGAAGTGGCCGGCAAGCTCATGGGTGATAAGACGCTGGAAGCCAAAGGCGTCCTCGAAAAAAACCTCGGCAAGATTCAAGAAGACCTGGGCGACGTCGAGCAAGACGTCAAAGACGCCCAGACTTAGACCCCCGAGATCGAGCCCTCGGCGATGGAACGGGGCGCCTCGCCTTGCCTACCCGGTGACCCGAGGGTTAGTCGCGCGCAGGGGCACAGGGGGGCGGCGTCGCGTCGCTGCAAAGACCCGTTCTCGCGTCCAACTCCGCAGCCGTGATGCTATCGTCGTCCGGGGTGGTGGTGAGTGAGGCGCAGCCAGACACCAACCAAGCAACGGCCAAAATACTGATCATGATTTTCATGGATTGCTCCGCGCGGCCTAGGTGCAAAAGAGCTTGCCCCTTTTTTACAGCCTCTCGCCGCCGGATTGCAAATCGATTGCCGGACCAGCCGATCGTGTTACAAGTGTGATTTTGGGCGCTCCCCTTGACCGGGATCGCCGTCGTCAGCCGACATTCTCGATCGTCTCGACTCCCATCGCGGCAAACTCTTCCGGTGTTGGAAAGCCCCTCACTTTCCAACGCGGCGGATAGTGATCCGTCACCTCCATCCGGTGTTTGACCACGGCCATCGCTCGCTCCCAGCTGCTGCGGCGCAGTGTCTTCGTCGAGCCTTGGTAGAACGAGATCTGATCCGCCTCCGGCAGCAGCGTGACGACGTTCTCGCCCCACGAGACGTTCGACCGGTACGTGACTCCATTGTCGTTCGACCCGAGGACGTACTTGGCGACGAACACATCCTCGCTGCGGGCCGCCAAATCCTTGCGCAGCAGATCGCCTTGATTTTCGTATCGGCGATGGTCCATGAATCGTCGAAACTGACCGAAGGGCTCGGCGACGCCCTCGGGAGGCTCAAAATCTCGCCAAGTCCCCCCGATGAGTACCACCGGTCGCGCGCTCACGTACCGAACACCCTCCTTGAATCGCTGCATCGCGAGATTCACCATGTCCCCGAGCGCCGGCAGGTCCGCGGACCCGGCCAGTATCAAGAGCTCCCGATCCGCCGCGAGCGCCACCGGCTGACCTTGCAGGCCGAGAGCCGCAATCTGTTCGCTGAGCAGAAGTCGAGTGGCGTCGTACGAATCACCGACTTGCGCCACCTGCAGTCGTCCGAAGGACGTAAACGCATTGGCCCTGTTGGCGGTTCTGAAGTTATGCAGACCCGCTTCCACGACTTGATCGAGCCCCACCCCCCAGCTCCGGAGCTTCTTGGCAGTGACCGCCAGCATGCTCTCGGGAAGATCCACCACTGGAAAGATCGCCAGGTCGGACGTCAACGGCTGAAACGGCAAGACCTCCGCCGTGGTTGGATTCACCGCCTTTTGCTGCAGGTACGTCACCTCCACGGCGCCCCGGTCTTTCAGCGTGGGGCGGATCATGGGCATCACGCTCGGCCAATCGTCCGGCAGCGAAGGCTCGATCATGGCGCGCACGAATTTGTCGATGATCGCCCTGCGTTGATCCTCGGGCGCCTTGTCATGCTCGCGATAACAATTCGCGAGATGGCGCACGCCGGCAATCTTGCCGTCTGCCGCCTTGATCAAGAGCTCAAAATCCTTCTCATTGAATTCGACCGACCGCTTCTCGCCCGACCGCCTCAAGGCGGCGATGTAGTCTTTGACGAATGCCTCCCGAGGCGGCAATCGTTTGAATCGATCGAAGATTCCCATGGCCTTACTCCCTGTTCCGCCTGTGTCCGCACGCCACCCCGAAGAGGCCTGTGGAGGCCGGCCGTTGTTCTTTACTCCATCACGCAAGCAATCAACACGGTCGACTTCTGTCCCATCGCCGCGATCTCTTCGGTAGAACGCGTGTGCCACCGCCGGCCGGTCGAGACCTTGACCCCATGCGCGGCCAGAAAAATCTGCGCAATCTCGCCGCGAACGGCGAAATTCACATTCTGGGGAATATTCCCGGCCACTGCGGCCATGGTCGGGGACGCCTGCGACACGACCACCCCGATCACGAGACCGGACGCATCCAGCACCGGTCCACCACTGTTGCCGGGTTGTACGGGCGCAGATATCTGCAAGAGCGTGTAATCGTTATTGATCCCGGCGACCGAGTTGATCTGCCCGAACGTCGCTTTCGGCTCCGAGGAGAGAATGCCGGCGAGCGGAAACCCAATCACGCCTACCGATTCGCCGAGCGTCCCGGGTTGCGATTGAATCCGGAAATGGGCCGGCTCCCCGATTGCGCCCATGGCTCGAAGGATCGCCAGATCGTTCTTCGGATCGACGCCGTCCACGATCGCAGCGACGGGCGGCGCGCTCATGGCCTTGATGATGATCGATTTGCAGTGGTTGATCACGTGGGCGTTCGTGAGCACCGCGCCCGATCCGTCGACGACAAATCCGGATCCCGACGAAAGCTTGGCTTGCGTTGCCGGTGCCCCGGCGCCCGCACCGGCCGCACAGACGAGCGTGAGAACCCGGTTGTTCATCGGTTTATCCGGAAGCGGGATGAACTGACTCTTCCAGTCCGCCTTCTCCCCACCCGAGCCTACCCGCTTGTCCCCCAAATACCCCGTCGTCACAATGCCGACAAAGGTCCGTTCCGCGCATTTGATTGCCGTGCGCTGCACATGCCGATCCATCGTGATGTTGTGGGAGTTCGCACGCGGGGTCGCGTAGGTGGTGGCAATGTCGACTATCATGATGTCGTCGGTTTTCTGAATGGAATCCGTGTCGACCAACACCTTGTCCGTGGGCACGGCGCCGTTCCCGACCTCGACCCATCGGGCGGCGTGGCTCGAGAGCGGCGCGATGCAAAGGACCAGGCCCAACAGCGAAAGGCGGCGGCGGCGCCCGAATTGCAGAGGGAAGAACGGGCTAGACCTGTTGATTGTTTTTCTCCATCCCCAGCAAGACCGGATAGCGCCCAAGAGTATAGCGAAGGGACTCTCCACGGAAATCGAATATTGACACGCGGCGCGGGCAATCCCCTGCTCATCCCGGCGTGCATTTTCTGCCGGCTGGGACTATAACGAGGCGGCAGTCCGGTGGAGACACCCTATGAAGATAAGAAGAAATCCTTGGCTCCCGATGGTTCTGGGCGGCTCGGTCGTGCTCCTCGGCGCAAATGGAATAGGCGCACGCCTTTCCTATCCGCCGACGAAGACGGTGTCGGTCGACGACGTCTACTTCGGAGCGGTCGTCGCGGATCCGTACCGCTGGCTCGAAAACGGCAACGACCCGCAGGTGAAGGCGTGGGCGGACTCGCAGACCACGCTCGCGCTCGGCTATCTCCAAGCGACCTCGGCCTACCCCGGCCTCAAGGCGCGGATCGCCGAGCTGGAGCGGACCCCGCCGGTTCGCTACGGCCTCGTCATCCGCGGCGGCCGTCTCTTCTACCAGCGCGAAACGCCGCCCCAAGCGCAACCAGAACTCATGGTTCTGGACCGTCTCGGCGGCGCGGAGCGCGTTTTGTTCAGTCCGGCCGCGCAGGCCGTCGGCGGTGTGCCACCGGCGATCGAGACACTCGCCGTCTCGCCCGATGGCACGAAAGTGGCGTTTACAACGCAGTTCGGCGGATCCGAGGACGAGACGATCCACGTCGTCGATGCGATCAGCGGGAAAATGCTCGCCGACACCGTGCCGCACGTCGGCGGCGGCCAAAGCCCTGTCGCGATGGCCTGGGATGGCGACGGTAAGGGTTTCTTGCACACGCGGTGGCCGCAGAACGCCGATGGCTCCTACGCCTCGGCCGGCATCAGGGTCTTCCATCATGTCCTCGGCACCGATCCGTCGAAGGACAAGTACGTCTTCGGTGACGGGCTTTCACCGAAGAGCGAGTTTTATCTGGCAACCTCGGCCGACGGCAGCGTGCAAGTGGCCCAGGTCTCTGCCGGCGACGGTGTGCACGCTTCCATGTATCTGCGGCGCGGTGAAGAGCCCTTCGCGCTCGTCGCCACACCGGACGCGGGCATCGGCAGCAGCGGCGAACTGGGCGGGGCTTTCGTCGGCAATGCTTTCTTCGCCGTTGCCAAGAAGCGCGATTCGCGAGGCGAAGTGGTGGCTCTCCTGCCCGGCGGGAGCTTCGATGCCGCAAAGGTGATCGTGCCGGCGAGTCAAGTCGTGATCAGCGACGTCGTTCCGGTCCGCGATGGATTCATCACCGAGGACATCGATGGCGGTGACAGCAGTGCACGGCTGTTCGGTGTGGACGGAGCGCTGCGCCATGTCATGCCGATTCCCAAGATTTCGAAAGCGAGCGTGGCCGCGGATCCGCAAGGCGGACCGATCATCGTTCGTTACCGCAACTACACGACCGACATCACCTGGCTCGCCTACGATGCCGAAACCAACACCGTGCGCCCGGCCGGCTTTCCCGTCATCCCGACGGGCGA
Source organism: uncultured Acidimicrobiaceae bacterium (assembly GCA_963783995.1). Classification (GTDB taxonomy): domain Bacteria; phylum Actinomycetota; class Acidimicrobiia; order Acidimicrobiales; family RAAP-2; genus Bog-473. The sequence continues at coordinate 387,565 of CAWAPU010000006.1, read as the reverse complement.
TTTCTCGAAGATCGCCGTGGATCGCGTTTTCGTACCGTCGCTCGATGGCAAAGCGCAGATTCCGCTCGAGATCGTGCATGCGGCGGGCATCAAGCGCGACGGTACCGCACCCACCGTGTTGTATGCCTACGGCGCCTACGGATCCGTCACCTCGCCCTACTTCGATCCGGGATTGCTCGCATGGCTCGAGCGCGGCGGTGTCTTTGCGGTCGCCATGATCCGGGGTGGCGGCGAGTACGGCGACGCGTGGCATCTGGCCGCGCATTTGGCCACGAAGACCGTCTCGAGCGACGACCTCGCCGCCTGCGCCATGTGGCTGGGCCGCAATGGATACGGCAACAAGGACCACCTCGGCATCCTCGGCGGCAGCGCCGGAGGCTTTCTCATGGGCCTCGCCTTGACGCGCAATCCCGACCTCTATCGAGCGGTGGCCGCGGAGGTGGGCATCTTCGATCTCCTGCGCTTCGAGTTAACCGCCAACGGCGCCTACAACACGCCCGAATTCGGTACCGTGAAGGATCGGGCCCAATTCGCCTGGATGCGAAAGCAGTCGCCGTATCATAACGTCCGCGCCGGTACGGCCTATCCGGCCGTGCTGATGACGACCGGGGAGAACGATCCGCGCGTCGAACCCTACAATTCGCGCAAGATGACCGCAATGCTGCAAGCCGACTCCGCCTCGATCCATCCGATCCTGCTGGTGGAGCGATCCGGGCAGGGGCACGGCATCGGCAATTCATTCGATCAGTCCGTCGAAGAACTGACGGAGACTTACGCATTCTTCGAGAGTCAGCTGCGTTAGGCGGCAACCCCGGAGAGAGAAGACATGAGTGAGAACCGCGCGGCGCTGAAACTTTCGCTGATGGGACTCGCGGGCGCGAGCATCGAATGGTACGACTTTCTGCTTTACGGCACCGCTGCCGCCCTCGTGTTCCCGACGGTCTTCTTCCCAGCCACGATGCCGCCGTTCCTCGCGCTGGTCGCCTCCTTCAGCACGTTTGCGGTCGGATTCATCGCCCGACCCTTTGGCGGCGTCTTGTTCGGACACCTGGGCGACAGGCTTGGGCGCAAAAAAGCACTCGTCGCGGCACTGCTGCTGATGGGTCTCGCGACGACGCTCATCGGCCTGCTCCCCTCCTACCACACTGCCGGCGTGTTCTCGCCGCTTGCCTTGATACTAATGCGCCTTTTGCAGGGAATCGCGGTCGGCGGCCAATGGGGCGGCGCCACGCTACTCGCAATCGAAAGCGCGCCGAGCGCGCGACGGGGACTGTACGGCGGGATTGCGCAGGCCGGTGTCTTCGTCGGCGTCATGCTGGCAAACCTGGTGGTCCTCGCGGCCAGCGGCCTCACGACGGCTCAGAACTTCATGGCCTATGGGTGGCGCATCCCGTTTCTATTGAGCGTCATTCTGATAGTCCTTGGCTTATTCGTGCACTTCCGCATCGAGGAGACGGCGGCCTTCCGGCATTTGAAGCAATCGCAAGGCGCAGCGCCAGCGGCGCACTCGAGACAGCCCGTGCTCGTCGCGATGCGAACCTATCCGGCGCGTATCGTCCTGGCGGCCGGTATCTTGTTGCCCTTGCACGCGATCTTTTACGTCGTGGTGACGTACGCCATTGCCTACGGCACCAGCGCGTCCGGGCTCAATCTGCCGCGCACTACGATGCTAGGCGGCACGCTCGTTGCGCAGCTCGTGGCCGTGCCCATCTGCGTACTGTCCGGTGCCTTATCGGACCGCTTCGGTCGCCGTCGCATCATGATGATCGGCACCGCATTGATCGGTCTTTGGGCGCCTGCGCTTTTCCGGCTGATCGAAACGCGCTCGTTCGCATGGATCGCCGCGGCGCTCACAATCGCGCTTTCCTTCAATGCACTCGCCTATGGTTCTCTCGGTACGATGTTTGCCGAGCTATTCGATACGCGGATGCGTTACTCGGCCATGTCATTGGCTTATCAGTTGGGTGCGATCTTGGGGGGCGGCTTCGTTCCTATCGTGGCGACCGCCCTCTATGCCAGATTCCACACCAACAGCTGGATGGCTCTGTACATCATGCTCGCCTCGATCACCGCGCTCCTCTGCATGAGCCGGCTTCAAGACAAGGCCGCCAGGGAGCCCGCTGCGCAGATTGCAATCTAATGCGCGCGCTCGTATTTCAGCTCGCCGGCATCGATGGCCAAGGCGAGCTGATTCTGCGGCGGCGGCAGCGGGCAGGTCGCGAAGTTCGTGAATGCGCAGGGCGGATTGTAGGCTTCGTTGAAGTCGACATCGATACGATCCCCGCTCGGCAAACCGACATACAGGAAGCGGCCCGCGCCGTAGGTCTGCGTACCGCTCGTCGCATCCGAAAACATCACGAACAGCTCCCGATCTCCCGGCGCCTCCAGAATCGCATCCAAGCGCCAGGAGTGCCCATCGCGCTCGAATATGATGGCTCCCGGTGAGGTCATCTCCTCCGTCATCCCCAGAATATTGACGATCGGGATGCGGCGCTCGGGCACATAAGGCTCGAAGTGCGCCTGGATATGCCAGTCGGATCGAACGGGAAAATACCGAAGGCCCTTGAACTGCAACCGGTTCGGGCTGACGCTGTCGCGCACGCGGATGCCCAGGTGCCCGCCCCGTTCGATCAACATGAAATGCAGCGAGCCGGCGATCAGCTCCGTGGGCTGCTCATCGACATCGGGGATAAGCGCGAGGCTCGTGACCGGCTTACCGAGATAGGTCATGGCCTGCGAGGCGTGCGCGACATATCGAACACGCCCCTCCGTCAAGATGAATGCACCCGTGTCCGCCGCCAGGGCCGCATCATCGATCACGAAAGCCCGGTCCGGCGCGCGGCCGAAGCTATTCTCCCCCTCCTTGAGCCAGTACAACGCGACGGGCGTCAACCAGCCTGTTTCGCTGGTCAACGACGCGAGGCGCTTGGCGCGCCAGTCGGCGATCCGGGCGTTTTCGTCCTGCGAATTATCGGCCGCGGCAATGCCGAGAGAGATCATTGCCGTCAGCGCCACGAGCGCTGCCGCGCCCCTCAGCCGATCGAAAGAATGCGAACGCATCCCGGTATTGTACAGATTGCCGCAGCGCCTTCAGGCCGCCTCGTCAGACGCGGCCCTGCACCGGGGCGGTGCCGATGAGGACCCGGGCGGTTATAGATCTCGTTCTCATGACGCAGCTTCGGACTGACTCATAACGTCCATAACTCTGTAACACAGAGATCGTAGCGTGGCCGGGCTGGCGGGCTCGCACGCTCATGATCCGGCAATTCCGAACAAGCAGCGAACAAGGGGAACACTATGAACCGCAGACTATGGGGCGCCGCGTACGGCGTCTGCCTGGCATTGGGGCTTCAGGCGCACGCGGAGTCGGACGACGGCTTGCTAGGCCATCACCAGGTCAAGCACGTACTACTCATCAGCGTCGACGGCTTGCATGCCCTCGATTTGTCGAACTACGTTGCATCGCACCCCGACTCGAACCTGGCCGATCTGAGCCGCCACGGCGCTACCTACACGAATAATTCGACCTCATCGCCATCCGATTCCTTTCCCGGGCTCGCCTCGCTGGTCACGGGCGGCTCGCCGGTCACCACGGGTCTGTGGTACGACGATACCTATAACCGGGCGTTGTCTCCTCCCGCGCAAACCGATGGCCTCGGTAATCCCGGCGGCAGCTGCCCCGGGAAAATCGGCACCAATGTGGCCTGGGACGAGGCAGTGGATATCGATCTCACGAAGCTCGACGGCGGCGGCGGACTGAATCCAAAGTATCTGGTACGCGATCCGAATGACGGCTGCAAAACCATCCTGCCTCACCAGTATCTACGCGTAAACACGATCTTCGAGGTGGTCAGAGCAGCCGGTGGGCGCACGGCCTGGACCGACAAGCATCCTTCTTACGAATGGACCAATGGGCCGAGCGGCAAGGGCGTCGAGGATTTCTACGGGCCCGAGATCAACTCGATCCCCGTGCCGCTGGCGCAATTTGCCGGTTGCGCGCCGGTTCCCTTCGCAGATCCGACGCCGGACGACGGTTGGACCAACAGCTTCGACGACATCAAGTGCTACGACCTGCTGCATGTGCAGGCGGTGCTGAATCAGATCGATGGGTTCAATCACGACCGTACGAAAAAAGTCGGGGTCCCCTCGCTCTTCGGCACAAACTTCCAGTCGGTCAGCGTCGGCGAGAAGCTCGCGCTCGATCCGGTCTCGGGGCTCAAAGGCGGCTATACCGACGTGCTCGGAACACCGGGGCAGGCCCTTGCCGGCGAGCTGGATTTCATCGATCAATCGATCGGACGGTTCGTCCAGGAATTGAAGGCGCAGCGGCTGTACGACTCGACGCTGATCATCGTCAGCGCGAAGCATGGGCAGTCCCCGATCGACGTCACGAAGCGCCGCGGCATCGGCAGCGGCCAGCCGACGGCGACGATTGGCTCGGCCGACGCGTTCGACATCTCCGATGACGGATCGCTCATTTGGCTCACCGACCCCTCCCTCGCGCCGGGCGTAGTCGCAACGCTCAGCAAGCCCGTGAACCAACAGGCTCTCGGCATCCAAGAAATCTTTGCCGGTCAATCGTTGCGTAATAAATTCAACAACCCCGGAGCGGATCCACGCACCCCGGACATCATCCTGAAGGTCAACACCGGCGTCATATTCACCGGCGGGACGAAACTCGCCGAGCACGGCGGCTTCAACGAGGATGATGTGCACACCGCGTTACTGGTGTCGCTCGATGGGATGGATCGGGCGGTCGTCAAAAGCGCTGTGTCCAACCAACAGGTCGCACCGACGATCATCCAGGCCCTTGGCCTCGATCCCAACGACCTCGAGGCGGTTCGCAGGGAGCAGATTCACGTGTTGCCGTTTCTGTTCAGCGGCAAAGTCGACAACAGCGTGACTCCGTTCTAGTGGTTTACGGTCGGCAGGCGCACCAAGACCATCGGTGCGCCTGCCGCTCGCCTGATCGAGGATCAGGGCTTGAGCTGACCGCGAATCTCTCCGGCCTTGTGGTCGGCGCTATGGACATTCACATAGAGATCGCCGGCCTTGAAACTGGCGTACTGCTCATCGGTGAGCTTGGAGCCTGCAGGCACTGACCAAACGCCGTTCGCCTCCTTGTTCAGGGTAATGATGGGCGGCCCGCTCCGGCCCGGCGCGCCCACATGAATGTGTGCGACCGTCCCCTCGATCCCCGTAGTCTTGACGGTGCCACTGACTGATTTATCGGCAGCAATGGCGATGGTTCCGGCACCGGACGCCGAAGTCGACACGGGTGGCGTCTCCTCCGCGCCGGTCAATTTCACTTTCACATCAACCGCCAAAGCGGCACCGGCGAATACGAGGAAAGCGGCCGAGACGGCGAGCATGCGAATGCCTTGCGTTTGGAAAAACCTGCTCATGATTGGCTCCAGAGAGTATTAATTGCGGGGCATCGATCGACGCGGGGGATGTCTTCATGGATCCTGCCAGCATTGCATCCTCCCCGCCAGTGTTGACCGGCCGCGGTCATGCCACCGGCAGGCGGTGGCGGTCTCGGACGCACCGCAATACAGGCGCTAATTGGGCGTCTCGATACCCGGGATTCCTTTGCGGATATCGGTCGAGAAGCTCTCGCTGTGGTCCGCCGCCTTCGCTCGATCGGTGATCCGTCCCCGGGAACGCAATTCTTCGAACGGATAGTGCGAGTCCAAGCCGCCTATTCTGTACACGTACTCGGGCAGATACCCTGTCAGCAGGAGACTGTAGTTCAATGGAAGGTGACCCACGATCCGCTTCACCATGTGATAAACCAGCGTGGTGCAGTTCGCGGTCACGGTGTTGTAGAAGCGAGGTTCGTCTACGAGACTGTTCGCCTGGTCGATATAGGCGAGGAATAGGGAGCGCATTGCCGATACCGGCAACTGAATGCGATATAGATAATCGTCTTCCCCGCGCACATTGGTGCGGACGCGGATCACGTCACGCTCGTCGGCCGCGACAATACTGAGTCCAAATTCTTTGAAGAATCCACCAATCTCCGAGAAGCCTTCACCCTTCCGCGGCCGAATCTCGACCGAGAACGCGACGTAGTCTGCGTCATCGAATCCGAATGAAACCAGCATGTGCGCGATCGCCGGGCCGCTCCAGTACGACATGACCATGTCAACCGACCGCAATTTGTTCAAGTCGTAGTGCCGCGTCTCCCAACGCTGCGTGTAGTCGCTGTCGCTGCGCCAATCGAAATTGCGCACATTATGCAGCGTGACCTGCTCCCCGTGGACCTCGCCGGACGTTATTTGAGCAACGTCGTCGGCCCAGACACGGTCGTTCGATGGGGGAATTTGGTGCCACCAGATCAGCAAAATGGCAAACATCGCCAAAAAAGCCCATAGACCCTGCGCGATGCGCCTGCTCCACAGCGCGACCAGCACGGCAAGGCCGAAACCGCCCCACAAGGTCACCCCGAAAGCTTTCAGTGCGTCGTGACTCGGCAGTTGATACCACAGCGCAAAGCCACCCCAGGTGGCGGCGATCGCGACGATGAGGGTGATCGACACCCGTGACGCGACTCGAACAATGCGCCGCCATGGGTTCCCGAGCATCTAAACAGAAATCCGCACTGGAAGATGGCTGAATCCGCGCACGAACGAGGACCGCACCCGCGTCGGCTCGCCCATTATCTTGACCTCGCCAGGTCGGGACAAGAGTTCTTCCCACAGAACCTTCAACTGCAGCTCGGCGAGCCGGTTGCCGACACAGCGATGAATGCCGTGACCAAACGATAGATGCTGGCGCGGCCGCTCGCGATCGATGATAAAGCGATCCGCCGCCGGAATTGCCGACTCATCCCGGTTTCCCGACAGATACCACATGGCGAGTTTGTCGCCCTTTTGAATCCGCTTGCCACCCAATTCCGTATCCGCCAGTGCCGTGCGGCGCATGTAGGCGATCGGGGTCTGCCAGCGAATGATCTCCGGTACCAGGCTCTCGACCAGGGCCGGATTGGCACGCAGCTTGGCCATCTCGTGCGGATGCTCATTCAGAGCCAACAGGCCACCGGTCATCGAATTGCGCGTGGTGTCGTTGCCGCCCACGATCAGCAAGGCAAGGTTTCCCATCAACTCGGCCGGCCCCATGTTCCGGGTCGCCGGTCCATGAGCGAGCATCGAGATCAAGTCAGTACGGGGCGGCTCGTTGACGCGCTCGTTCCATAAGCGCGTGAAATATTCCAGCATTTTTCGCAGTTCAGCCATGCGCACTTCAGGCTCGGGCGCATCGGGATTGATGAGCTTATGGGCGGTGGCCATATCGGACCAATGCGACAGTAGGCGCCGATCTTCCAACGGGAAATCGAACAAGGTGGCGAGCATGGCAGTCGTAAGCTCTATCGAAACCTTTTCCACCCAGTTGAATGTCTCGTTGCGCGGCAGGTCATCGAGCACGCGGCGGGTGCGTTCGCGAATCAGAGGCCGCCAGTTGTTGAGGTTCGCCGGTACAACGATCGGGTTGACCGACCTTCGCTGTTCGTCGTGCTTAGGGGGGTCCATGGCGATGAACATCGTAAGCTTCTGCTCATCGCCCGGCGGGAAGTCCAACAACGTGATGCCTTCGGCCGATGAATAGACATCGTGGTTGGATTCGACTTGTACGATGTCCTGGTAGCGCGTAACCGACCAGTAGGTTCCAACGGCGGGGATCGGACTGTGAGAGCGGTGAATGGGGTCCTCGCTGCGAAGGCGCGCCAAGACATACCCCACCGTATCGCCGACGAACCCCAGCGGATCGGCTGGGTTTAGCTCCTCGAGCGGTTGCGCCGCTATGCGCACACGCGCGGCGTCGCGGCTCGTACCGGACTTGAGTGAATCAACCGAGGTCATCAAACATCCTCCCTGAATCAATGTGCCAGCCGTGACGCGCAGCGCGGCTAAAGTATCATCGCCGGGGGCAGCTTCAGTAGCATATTTTGCCCGAGGAGGCCCGGCGTGTGCGCGCGGACGGTCATGCGGGCGTTGCACGCCAATAACTGCTTGCAGGCGCCCGCCCGCATCGCGCGTCCCTACCACACCTCGCAGCGCTGCGTGCCAGTGCGCACCATCGCCGCCCCGCTCTTGCAGCTGAAGGCGCGCGCGAACTCCTCGAGATTCGAGCACGGACCGATCACACGAAATTTAGCGATCGGGTGCGGATCACCTTGAACCATGCGACGTTGCTCTTCGGGGCGGATCTCATCCCCCCGCCACTGGCCCCAGGCGATGAAGAACTGCTGATCGGGAGTCAGGCCATCGACCGTCGGTGCCGGGTGTTGCTGCTGCGCCTTCTGAAATGCCAGGAATGCAACCTTGACGCCCGCGAGATCCGCGATGCTTTCTCCCAACACCAGCCGGCCGTTATGATGAATGCCGGGCTCGATGAAATAACCATCGAACTGGCGTGCCACACACGCGGTGCGCTCATGGAAGCGTTTGAGATCCTCGGCGGTCCACCAATTGCGCAGGCGCCCCTGCGCATCAAACTGCGCGCCCTCATCGTCGAAGCCATGACTGATCTCATGCCCAATGACCACCCCGATTCCGCCGTAATTGACTGCATCCACGGCCGATGGGTCGAAGGCCGGCGGCTGCAAGATACCCGCCGGAAAGAAGATCGCATTCAGCAGCGGGTTGTAGCTGGCATCGGACGTCGACGGCGTCTCCTCGAAGAGGCCTCGATCGGTGGACTTGCCGATCCGTCCGCGGTCGTCGCTGACATTCCAGGTGCCCGCGGCAAGTAGATTGCTCCAGTAGTTCTCTGGAACGATGTCCACTCCGGCATAGCTTTTCCACTTGTCCGGGTAGCCAATGTTGGGCTGAAGCGTTGCGAGCTTTGCCAATGCCTGCTCCTTGGTCTGCGGGCTCATCCAGGTGAGTCCAGCTCAGGGTGTCGTGCATCGCGGCGATGATGTCGGTCACCATCCGCCGAGCGCGCTCTTTCGCCGGCGGCGGAAAGAACTTTTCGACGTATTTCTGGCCCAGCGCATCGCCGAGCAGACGGTCTGTGCTTTCGGCGCAGCGCTTCCAGCGCGGCTTGAGTTCCTTGGCGCCCCCGAGATACGCCCCGTAAAAGGCGAAGTTCTCCTCGACGAACGGCGTCGGCAGGCCATCGACCGACGCATGCAGGAACTGCCAGCGCAGATACGCCCGCCAGTCGGTGCGGGAGGTCTGCTGAAGCGCCAGGTTCACCGCGCGCAGGAACTTCGGCTCTTCCACGTTGAGATCATTCTTGGGAATGCCTGCGTCGGTGAAGTAGGCGTCCCAGTCGAAGGCGGGCGCGAGGCGCTTGAGCGCCGCAAACGGCATCTTGTGATCCGTCGCCTTCGGGTCGCGAAGCGAGACGTTGTCGAGTGAGGCGACTGCGAAGGCTGTTTCCATCCGGAACACCAACTCGGCATCGTGCTGTGCCTGCTGTGGCGGCGCGCCTGCCAGCTGCAGCATCTTGACCACGTGCGCCAGATACCTCGCACGCGCCTCTTTAAATCGGGGCTCCGGCCTCAAGTAATAATCACGGTCCGGCATGCCGAGCCCCGCGCTGCCGATGTCGGCAATGGTCTGAGCGGGATCGTGCAGGTCCGGGATTGAGCGCAACGCGAAGGGCGCGAGCACACCGACGCTCTGAAGGTGGCGAATCACACCCTGCAACTGCGAAGGCGTCCGAGCCGCATCGATTTCCCCGAGGATCGGCGTCACGGATGCAAGCCCGGCTTGGTCGATATGCTTCTCGTCCATACAGGAGCTATAGAAGTCCCCGATCAGCTGTTCGGGACTGCCGCGCCGCCAGTCATGTCGCTGCACGACGGCGTCCAGAATGTCCCTCAACTGGGTTTTTGAGTCTTCACCCGCTTGCCAGCGGCGGCTCCAGCGCGCCATCGAAGGCGGAATGGGGTTATTTTCCCGCCAGCGGCCGTTCGCATACCGGTAAAAATCCGTGCATGCATCGGCGCTCTTATCCATGTCCTCGAGGTGAACGCTCGGGGCGTCGGCGTAGGCGGCCGTGAGGTGAGCCAGCAGCGCGATGAAAACGGCGAGGAGTCGCATACGCATCGTAGAACCCTTTCGTACTGAGTCGGGGGAGCTTACCGAAACCTGGGTTACTTGGCCGTGTGCCCGCACTTTGCTTATGGCGGCAACCGGACCACAATAACCCACTGACCGGCTGCCGTCGCAGCCGCGAGAGGAATCGCCCGCATGGAATCGATTGGCGCAGATTTACGCCAAATGCAGCGTATCCCGCTGGCCGCCTCGCACGTTGATGCGTTGCGCAGCATAGGCCGAGCGGTGACTCATCCCGCGGGCCTCTTTCTTGCACGGCCGGGAGAAGCGGCGGATCGATTTACCTATATCGAAAGCGGTGAGATCGAAGTGGTCAATCCCTACACCGATGAACGGCATTTGCCGTCCACGCTCGGCCCGGCCCAGTTCATGGGGGAGATCTCATTCCTCAGCGGCGGCGCCTGGTCGCTCGCAATGCGCACGGTGAGCGAAACCCGGGTGATCGAAGTGCCGCGTGAAGCGATGCTCGCGTTAATGTCCAAAATCCCGGAGATGTCCGACATCATCATCACGGTTTTTTCGGCGCGGCGACGCCGCCAACTCGAGGCAGGCGACAGCACGTTGCGGCTCATCGGCGAGGACGAGGACCTCAATGTGCGCCGCATTGCGGCCTTCGCGAATCGCAACCGCATTCCCTACACCTCGCTGGCTCTGGGGAGCGACGAAGCGGAAGCGACGGCGCGCGGTTGCGGGCTCGCCCCGGCCCAGCCGGCGGTGATTTTTGGCCGCGGCGTTGTGGTCACCGATCCCACGCCCGACAAGGTTGCCCGGCTGCTTGGACTCAACCTCGACTTTCGCGACTGTGAACGGTTTGACGTCCTCATCGTCGGCGCCGGTCCTGCGGGTGTGGCCGCCGGGGTCTACGCGGGCGCCGAAGGCCTGAGCGCTCTGGTCGCGGAGGACACCGCAATCGGTGGCCAGGCGGGCGCTTCGAGTCGAATCGAGAACTACATGGGATTTCCGACGGGCATTTCCGGCGGGGATCTGGTCTGGCGCGGTGAGGTGCAGGCCATGAAGTTCGGCACACGTTTCGTCATGCCGCGCCGCGTCGTGGCTCTCGAGCGGCTCGAGGATGAGAGCTTCTGCGGCACCTTTGACAACGGTCAGCGCGTTCGCGCGAAGACCGTGGTGGTTGCGACCGGAGTGCGGTACCGCCGCCTTCCCATCGACAGGCTCGAGGCGTTTGAGGGGGCGGGAATCTATTACGCGGCGACCGAGATCGAGGCGCGCTACTGCAAGGGGACCGAAGCGGTGGTGATTGGCGGCGGCAATTCCGCGGGTCAGGCCGCCATGTACTTAAGCCGCTCTGCAAGCTGCGTGCGCTTGCTGGTGCGGGGTGCCTCCCTGGCGGCTTCCATGTCGAAGTATCTGTCGAGCCGGCTTGAAGCCGATCCCCGCATTCAGATCGAATACAATGCCGAGGTGACCGGATTGCACGGCTCTGACCGACTCGAGGCAGTCACCATCCGAGATGCGCAGACGGATTCCACCCGCGTCGTCAAGTCGCGGACCCTGTTTGTCATGGTGGGGGCCTCGCCCAATACCGACTGGCTGTCGGGCCTGGTCAACCTCGACGGCAAGGGGTTCGTGATGACGGGATCCGCCGCCGGCTCCACCGACTCGCCCTTCGCCACCTCTCAGCCCGGCATCTTCGCCGTCGGCGACGTGCGTGCGGGATCGGTAAAACGCGTGGCCTCCTCCGTGGGGGAAGGGTCGGTCGTGATCTCGAAAGTCTGGGAGTTCGTCAACCGCAATGGCTCGCATGCCTGACCTGTTATCGCGATTCGAGCCCGGCACCGAGAGGTATGTGAATCTAGCCACATACCGCCGCAATGGCGCGGCAGTGAAGACACCGGTGTGGATTGCAGAGCTGGGCGGGCGCTACTACGTGTTCAGTGAAGGCGATGCCGGCAAGGTCAAGAGGATTCGCGCGACGCCTCGAGTTCAACTCGCCGCCTGCGACGTCCGCGGCAATGTGCGCAGCGCTTGGGTCGAAGGCTGTGGCCAAATAGTCGGGGACCCGGCATTGATCGTGGAAGTGCAAAAGGCGTTCCGCCGCAAATATGGCGTAATCATGCGGCTCACTGACCTCATGGCCACCATGACCGGGCGCATGCGTCGACGTGCCTACATCGAAATTGCGTTGTCGGATTCTACGAGACGTTCGGTCTCGAGCTAACTCCGTGCATAGAGGGTGTCGAGCTCGCGCCGCCGCGCCGCGAGCTCCTCCACCCGCGCGTCGCGGTACAGTAAATTGAACGCCTCGAAGGGGATCATCCGGCCGTCAGGCTGCACGATATGCACGCAGGATTTTTTCATGGCCCGCACGTCGAAGTTGACTGCATCGATGAATGCCATGATCAGCACGCGGAAGACATGCTGATACTTGATGTCCTTGGGTGCCTGCACGTTGGGCAGGCAGCACAGGAGCGAGGCCAGACAATTCGCCTGCCCCTCGGGGCTCAGATTTGTGGCGAACAGCTTGAAGACCTCACCCTTCAGGGCCGGGTCGTACTCGAAAACCAATGTATTGCGGGGTCCGGCGAGCAACACGTCCGGACTTACGAACCGCGTCAGCGGCATGATGCCCTGCGGCGTCTTCAAGGCGTAACCCATGGAGAGCGCGTCCGGGTTACATGGCACCGGGATGATATCCTGCGGCAGGAACATCGAGGTCTGTGCGAGGATCGCGTCGCGCACCTCGCCGAGACATAGCCGCGCCGTATCGGCTTTCGGCCCCTCGACTCGTCCCGCAAACTGGATGGGCTGCAGCGTCACACCCCGAACGCACGGCTGCCGGCTCGCGAACTCGATGATGGCGCCCAGCTCGTGATCGTTGATGCCGCGGGCCACGGTCACCACCAGCGTGGTCGACAGCCCCGCCCGATTCAGGTTCTCGAGCGCTTGCTCGCGTACTTTGCGCAAATCCGCCCCGCGCAGAAGCATGAGCGCCTCACGCTCGAATGAGTCGAATTGAAGATAGACCTCGAACCCCGGCGCATACCTCGCCAGCTGCTCGGCGAAGCCGGGTTGCTTCGCGATGCGAATGCCATTGGTGTTGAGCATGAGATGGCGGATCGGCCGGCGCCGGGCGGCATCCAGAACCTCGAAGAACAATGGATGCTCGGTGGGCTCACCGCCCGAGAGCTGCACGATATCCGGCTCCCCTTCGTTGGCCACGATGGCATCGAGCATGCGCTCGATCGTGGCAAGGTCCCGGTGCTGTCCGGCGCGATGCGGACCCGAATTCGCGTAGCAAACGGGACACGCCAGATTACATTCGTCGGTGATCTCGAGGACGGTCAAGCAGGAGTGCTGCATGTGATCAGGGCACAACCCGCAATCATAGGGGCACCCCCAGTGCATCTCGGTGTTGAAGCGCAAGGGCATTTCCGGCGGCTTGATGTAGTTTTCGCGACCCAGGCGCCAATACGCGGCATCGGAGGCGATCAGGACCTTCGAGTGCCCATGCTCCGGACACCATTTGTACATCCAAACCCGGTTCTCGGAAATGACATGCTTGGCCTCGATCCGCCGCAGGCAGTGCTCGCAGAGCGAGACCGTGTTGTCGTAGTAAAGATAAGGTCGCGTCTTCGGCACTTTAGGTCCTACCAGGTCCTCGGAGTCTCGCCGCCATCCACACAGACCCAGCCAGCGCGGTCCACTGGATTGCGGTGAGGCCGGCGAACTGGTCGATCGGGATCGCGCCTCGTGAGGCGGCTCCAAACGGCGGCTTCAGGAAATCGATCACGAAGCGCAGCAGGCAATAGCACAACAGGAATGCATTGAACAATTGGCCCGGCCGCGACCAATGGCGCGACTTCAGCACCGCCCAAATCGCAAGCACCGCGAGGAGCTCGATCAATGCGGTCGGATAGCGCGGAACGCCATCCCCGTAATTCCAACCCCAGGCGTGTCCTGTAGGCGACCCGTACGTCATATCCCACGTGCCGGACAGTTGACAGCCGATCCGGCCGATCACGAGCCCGACGACGAGGGCGGGCACCCACGCATCCCCGGTGGAAGAGCGCCACCCAATCGCCCGCTTTCCAATCTCCGTGCCAATCGTCCCACCGAGCAACCCTCCGAGCACGGACTTACCGGAGATCCAGTAGCGGACCGGCTGACCTGAAATCCACGACCAGCTCTCGGCGATGTGCAGACCGACAGCGCCCGCGGCCGCGCCGAACAATGTGCATGCGAGCAGAAGCCACTGATCGCCTCGCGGAACATCGATCGGGCTGCCTCGACGCAGGCGGAAATAGACTCGCGCTCCCATGAAATACGCCAGCCATTCGAGCGCGACATGGACCGCAGGCGTCGATTGCGCATAACTCACCGGCCCCACGCATTACCGCCACAACCAGACGATCGCCACCACCAGCAGCACCGTGGCGATCAAGGAGCCGACGACCAGGGGCGCGCCTGAGCCCGACGGTATCAGAAATCCACAGACGGTCAGCCCCAGTGCGACGAGCGCGGCAATGCCCAGGACGAGGGTGAGGACCGCCTTACCGAACGTGATGAGGAATTCACCGGACCCGCCCCCGGGACGGTTGTCACGATCGTTACTCATCGGACGATGCGCGGCCGGTCAGGCAAGGCCATGACAGGAATCCCTCCGAGCGCCGCTCTGCGGCGGCACTCACCCGAGCATATCAGACGCCGCCTCTGAAGAAGTAGCGTCGGCGGAAGCGAGCGCTAAGGTTCCCGGACCTCGTAGCCACGCGAGCGGAGCTGCGCCAGCCAGCCATCCGCCGCAAGAAGCTTTTTGATCCCGACGACGGCCAGGGTACTTCGATTTCGTTGCAGCGCTTGCTCCGCGCTCGCGATCCAAAGCGCGTCGAGCTGCGCGGAGACCTGATCGTACTCCGCGCGGAATCGGGATACGCTCATAACGGCGTCGAAGCACTCGATGGGCTCGTCGGCCGGCAACAGCGGCCGCAACCGCTCGACGTCGCCGAGCGACCATAGGTTGGCACGTTCGCGAAGGGATGGAACGTCCTTCTCCAAGTGCTCGATTACCGATCGCAGACAGGTGAGCTCGCGCTCCGTGGAAATCTGCGTCAAGTCGCGGACATAGGCCTTTTCATCGGGAATCTTAAGATCGAGCACGACGGGCTCGATCGGCACTCGCGCGCGGCGCGAGATGCTCTCGATGCGCTTCCAGATACCGGGATCATCCTCGAGCCCTTCCTTATCGAGCGCGCTATCGGCGAGATCAAATGCGGCCAGCATCGGGCGCAGCTTCTCGTCACTCGAACTGCCGAGGTACTTCACCCGCAAGCTCAGCCAGCGCATGTACAGATCGTGCGGCACCACCTGCTCGAGTGTTCGCCCATCCGGATTGTGACGCGCGCGAAGCAGCGCCGGGAGCAAAGTCAGTCCCCGAAAAAAGCCGACGTGTGGGTCGATGCGCGGCGGGGCGAGCACGGCTTGAGACTGCCCGATGTGCTTCTCGACATCCGTCGTGTCCCAGATCATCCGTTTCGGTAAGGGTGCCAGCGCTGCGAAGATCCAGAGGTCGTGATCCCCTTTCGATATGCGCCAGAGCCCCGGGCCCGGCTGCTTGCCGACGACCAGCACCTCGGCCAGTTGCGCATCGGACACCGGCGGCTGGGTCATGAGCGGAGCGGCAACCGCTCCCGCGAGGCAGCTCGCGGTCAGCACGGACGCCGCAAGCACGGCTTTGCCAATCATCTCAACTTACCGGGTGCTCAGCCACTTGGCTCGAGCCGTCGCAAGCTTCGGGCATCTGATGGAGTTGCACGTAGATCTCGATATTCATCCGATGCACCCGCCGGTATTAGCCAATGATCCCGTGAGAAAACAATTCGACTCCCCCATCGCAACGCGCGATGCTCGACGCAGGAGCAATAGAAAGGACATCCTGTGTTCACATTCGAAAGCGATGCGCAATCCGATGGATAACGCCGGCGCTGTGCAAGTTTGGCTCATCGGCGCGGTCATGGTGGGACTTCTTTCGTTCGGAGGCCAATCGGTCGCGGCAACTCACCCGGTCGCGCCCAATCAAGATTTTCCCAACCCTGTACTGGACGTGCACGCGCCCGCTTCCAGTGGTTGGTACGGAATCAAGCAAACACCCTCCCAAATCGCTTTTGGCAAGGATGGCGCCAACGGCGGTGAGACCTTCGTTGCCACCGTCATGCTTTTTCGTATTCCGACATTTGCGGGCACGGATGCCTTCACCGAATACGTCCGTGAAGGGGTCGCTAAGGATTCACCCGCAGACCGCTTCGATCCGGTCGAATTGAGCATCCAATATTCGTCCGAGCGCAGCTACCCATGCGTCCGATACCACGGGATCAGCGTCGACAAAAAGGCACGTATCGCGCCATTCTTCACGAAGAAACTGCGAATCGAGAACATCGCATTGTACTGCCAACACCCGGACAGACCCGGCTTGGGGTTTACGATCAGCTACTCGCACCGCGGCGGCACCGACGACTACCCCATCGACGAAGAGGCCGAGAGCTTTATCGATTCGGTCCAGGTCACAGCGCCGACCAAGAGGCCTGATGGCGAGGAACGCTGAGGAGAATGCTTGACCGGGCTTCCCAGCGACGCTCGCCCCCAACATCAGATGAGCGGGCACCCGCTTTGACCGCCCGCCGCCGTCAGGCGCAGAATTGGAATCCGGTGGGCCCATGGACGGGAAAGGGGATGTCCGATGAAACCGGCCTATCTTGTCACGCCTAGGTCGAGTTGCGCCAACGGGATGAGGCGGCGCGCATGTACCGACAGAGTCTCGCATTGGACAAGAGCGGTCGCCGCTCACTGAAAGAAATCGAGTACATTGAAAAACAAAGAAACGCACAGGGAGGTTCCCGATGAATGCATTACACCAACCCAGGCCGCATTTGCGCATCCAACCCAAGCACATTCTCTTCGGAGTGCTCGGTCTTCTGACGCTCTTCGTGATTTACAACAATGAGCGCTTCATCGTCGATCATGCAGACCCGCTCTGGACTTATTATTTCCCGGTGCGATGGGTGTTGCTCGCTCACGGGCTGACCGGTGCCGCCGCGCTCTGCCTGGGCGCAACCCAATTCTCCAGCCGATTGCGGCAGCGATACGTACAGGTGCACCGAACTCTCGGGCGCTCGTATGTGATCGCGGTCGCCCTATCGGCGCCACTCGGCATCGTCGTGACGATCCTTCGCAACGAGCTCCCGCTCCGAATCGCCGTGACAACTCAAGCGATACTTTGGTTTGTGACCACTGCCGTTGCCTTCTACTGCATTCGACGCCGAAACTTTCAGCAGCACCGGCAATGGATGATCCGGAGCTACGCCATAACGCTCATCTTCGTGACGGATCGTGTGATCGATGCGATTCCTGGATTCGCGGATCTAGACACCGATGCAAGTCCGAACATCGCCTGGTTGTGCAATATCATTGCGTGGGTCGTCCCCACCTTCATTATCGCGTGGCCCAACTTATTCGCGCCTGCCGGTCGGACACCGGTGACTGCTTCGACGCCTGAGCAGGGCGCTATTCAAGGGCCGGTTGCCGCTTCGCGGAATCTTTGATCTTCATATCGGCGCCGCATTGGAGGGGAGGGTCTTCACTCGGGAACGACTGCATCGCAGTTGCTCTTCCACGGCTTTCCTGCAAGCCGATCCCGCGCCCAAGTGAGCTGCTCGGGTGTTGTCTTGCGCATGAGTGGGTCGTGATCAAGGCCTGGACGATGGACGTATTCGATCGGCAGGCCCATGTGACAAGCGTCCTTAACACTCGCCGCAATATTGGCGATTTGCACGGACTTGTCATCGTCGCCCGCGAGTACCAGCAGGGGACCACGGATCGGCTTGTTCGCGCTTCGATTGTCTTGGTTGTAGCGGTGAGCCTCGGGCGCTCGATCCCAGCCCCGATTGACGGCTCTTTGCTGGCCGATCTCCTTCATCGCCGCGTAGGCGTAATACCAGCAGCCCTTCGTAGTGACGTCGTGGTAGCGCGCCAGCACGGGCGGGGTCAGCATCCGGCTGATATCGAAGGTCGGGTAGCTCGCTTTGATACCGAACGCAGTAAAAGGCCAATAAAGATCCGTGATGGGATCAAACGTCTCGGCATCGTGGGCCTCGTAGGCCTCGAAACTCATGTCACCGGCGACCGATATCGCGCCGGCGTAACCCGGATCGTTAAGCGTAGCCTCGAGCTCGGCGACACCCCAAACCGCACTCCCGCCTTGAGAGTGGCCAATAGCAACCCATTTGCCGCCAAGATCGGGCACTGCGGCATGGGCGGCTGAGACCGAATAAACGACGTCGTTGGCCTGCGAGATTTTGTTGTCATACTGGTGGGCGCCGGGCGTGCCGAGTCCCGCATAGTCGGTCGCGACAACGGCGAATCCGGCCTCGACCATGGCCACCAGCCCCTCGTCACCGTACTCGATGTCCCTCATCAGGGAAGGCGCACACATTCGCGCGACACCGCTGGTGCCGTGCGCCCAGGCGATGACGGACCATCCCCCAGGCGGCACTTTGCCGGCGGGAATCAAGACCACGCCCGAGGCGGCAATGTCTTCACCGTGCAACGCGCGGGAGTGATAGAGGATACGGACCGCGCTCGCACCCTCGGGCAAGCTGTAGCCGGAGAAGCGCTCCGCCCGGATCAACGTACCCGGCGCGGCCGCGGCGAGGGGCCGCGGCGGGTCATAAAATCGGGTTAGCGGCAATGCGTCCTTCGCCTCCAAGGCGATGGCTTCAGCCCGAGATTTTGGCAACTCGTCATCGGCGAACGCCGACGACGAGAGCATGAGCAAAGCGATGCTGAGCAAAAGGCAATTGGTTCTCAAGCGCGTGCTGCATTTCATAGGATTCCTCGAGGCCTGCTAGGTTGTTCTTGCCGTCGGCGCAAGGCCTCGATAAAGCTCCTTCACCAGCGCATGAATTTCCTCTCCATGAGCGTCGCGATTGCCGCCGTCGCTGAATATAGCGCGTCGCAAAGAATTGTACGATCCTCGAATGGATCGACGGTATTACTTACCGGGCTCCGGCGGCTTGGGCTGCGCCTGTGCACGGCCCGCGCAGCACTTCGTTTTCTTCTGCGGGGGCGTGTGGGGCGGCGGCGGCTTAACACGGGCACCGGCTTGCCGTTGGGAGGCTGTGGCGCAGCGGCGTTTGCGACCAGCGGCAAGGCAAGAACCCAACCAAAATACAAGACGATGAATCGGTGACGCATGGGTGCTCCTTAGTGCATGGATCATTGGGCGCGGGTCATCGCTTCGTGCCAGTCGAGCTTTTGGTAGCCGGCGGGAATCTGGAATGCCGCAGCGGGTGCGGGCTCGGTGGAGAAGTTCGAAAGTACCGTGGTCGTTTCCATCATCACCTGATCGAAAGACCCCGGCTTGGTGGGCTTCGAGGACGCCGAGTTGGCGGCGGACTGGGTAAGACTGGAGGCGTGTTTGGAGAATGTGTTGGCAAGCGCCGACATGAGTGATGAGCCCAAGATGCCGGTATTGCCATTGGCAGAGATCTGCGAGGCCTCTTTCTGCGCCGCCTCGGTGGCCGTGCTGGAGGCGACCTCGCTCGCCATCGAGGTTCCTTGGTTTGCGAGGACCCCGGAGCCGCTCGCGCTCGCGGTGGAGCTGCCCTGCCCTCGGCCGCCGAAGCGCTGGACCGTCATGACCGGTACGCCGTGCTGTTTGGCCTGCTCCTCGCCGAGCTTCTTCAGCCCGTCGCCAAGCCCCGGATGCGTCGCGATCAGTCCCTGCACCAGATCATTCATCACCATGATCTTCATCTTGCCCGCGAGCCGCATGTTGAAGTCCTGGATCTCCTTCCAGCCGGGTGGTTCATTGTCGGCCAGCCACTGGTCGTTGGAGACGTAGTAGCCGAGGGAGTCCGTGCCACCGTTTTGCTGCTGGAATGACATGCTCATCGTCAGGATCACCTCGTGCGTGGGCACACCGCTGATCTCCTTGGTTGCCCCGGTGACATTCGCCTTGGCGTCGAATGAGGGCGGGTTGTTGGCAAGACCCGAGGGCATCGTCGGGGTGGGATCGGACTTGTGCTGATCCATCGCGAGTTTCGCCTGCGCTGCCGCGGTGGCGGACTGCTCCTCGATCTGCTCGAAGGTGGCGGTTGCGTACTGCTTCTTCACATTATCGACCTTGGTCATCGTCTGCTGATCCAGATCGTAAATGACGGTCGTGGTCGTGCCGACGCGCGCCATGCGGTTCCCCTGCACGACGACAATCACGGACCTGGGCTTTTTCATGGCGCTGGACTTGGAAGAGAATAAGCCCCCGAGCCCCATGATCTGCGCAGCGCTTCCCCCGGTCTGCTGGATGGTCTCCTGATAACTCGCATCGGCGATTGCCGCAGTCGAGATGAGGCTGCCGACCGCGAGCGCGATCAATCGGTGACTGCTCATAAGCAGGGCTCCTGAATAGAGGGATTGGGGTTTCATTCGCCGACCTTCTCGCAAAAACTGCTGGGCGGGTCGGCCTGGTCATAGCGTTTCTGAAAGACGACGGCGGATCTCTTCGCATTGGGCGTGAGGCCGGCGATGTCCGCCGCAGTGCCCACGACTCCTTCGAACGAAATCCATTTCTTCGAGCACGGCAGCATCGAGATGGTGGCTGAGTGAACCGCGCCCTCGGTTGAAACCAGCTGCGCATAGACGTCGGCCTTGGACTGCAGCACGTTCTGCGTCTTGATCTTGTTGAGCCCCGTATCGACCCCGGGCGCCACGCTATTCATGATTTTTGCCGCCGCGGCTTGCACGGCATCGAGGCCGCTCGCGAACTTCGATGTGAGCGTCTCCTCAAGCGTGCCGAGCTGCTGGTTGTACGAGCCGAAGGCGTCGATGGCGAGCTCCACCCGGGGAGCGGCGTAGGCGATGACCATTGCGTTGGGCGCGACGGCGGACAGACCGGTGTCATTGGTGATCTGGAATGTCTCATCGAAGCTCGATCCCTGATCGACGGCGCCGGTGGAGCTGATCGATGTGCTCATGCGGCCGCCCATGGTGATCGTAAAGCCGCCGGTGCTGACCTCTTTGCCGCCGGTCAGCGCCGGGTGAATCACCAGGGCGGAACTCACCTCGAGGCTCAGAGGCAGGCCGTAAAGGTAGGCGCCCAGGGGAAGCGACAGCGCGCCGGGCAGCTTGACCAGATCCGCCTGACCCCAGCCGCCGGGCGTCTGCTTGGCGATCTCCCAGTCGAAGTGCAGCGTGCCGCTGAGGTTTCTGATGCCGGCGCCGATGGTGTTCACCAATCCCCGGCTGACGCTGATGTCCGACCAGAAATTGAAATTGTTGATGAAGCCGCTTGCCGCGACCTTGCCGACGAACCCCTGGTAGTCCTTCGCGAGCGCCAGGGTAAAGTTCAGCAGGCCATCGGCGGCGCTGTATCTGAACTGCGTCAGCTTCCAGTCGGCCAGGATGGCCGTTTGCAGGGCCATCCTCAGCTGATACTTCGTTTCCTTGTCCTCCATCTGCTGCTCGATGAGCGATTCGGCCGATTGCGCATGCGCAGCCGGGATCAGCAGGTTCAGAAGATCCAATGCGGGCATCTCCCGGCGGACGCTTACACGCGGCGCGGCGCGGCGGAACACCAGCGGCGCATCGATGTGAATCTCCCCGTCCGCGACGAGATCGGTGATCATCGCGGGCGCCGTGGCAACGTAGGTGTCCTCGCCCTCCGCCTGGGTGGCGAGCACCCGGCGCGCCAACTGGTTCTTGATCAGCAGCACATCGCCGCCCTTCAGGGCGCGGATGTCCGCCGGCGCGTTGTGGAATACCAGCGCGCTCCCGTCCTTGCTCGCGCCCGCGAGCGTCCTGGCAAAGCCGGATTCCTCGATCGGCTTCACCGCGGGCTTATAGCTGACCTTGGCGAAGCTCTTGTTCGGGCCGATGGTCACTCCCGGCAACGTCGCCGCTCGCGCGCCATCGCCGGCGCCCCCGCCTCCTTGAGGAACCGTGGATGCGCTGTCGCTGCCGCCGTGTTGGCTGCACGCGCCCGCGGCGAGCGCTGCGCTCATTGCCGCGACCCGCGCGAGCCGCCCGGCGGCGTGACGGTATTGCGTTTTCGCCGGAATCACGGCCGCTGCAGCTCGACGCGGCGGTTGCGTGCCCGTCCGGCCAGTGTGGAGTTGGTATCGACGGGCCGGGTGGCGCCGAACCCGACCGTCGTCAGCCGGTCGGCGGCAATACCGTAGCGCGACACGAGGGCGTCTTTGACGGCCGCGGCGCGCCGCTGCGACAGCCCGAGATTGAAGGCGGCGTCCCCGATGTTGTCCGTATGACCGGCGACCTGCAGCTTCCAGTCGGGGTGATCGTGCAGCACCTGAGCGATCTGCTGCAGCACGCTCTCCGACTCGGCGCGGATGGTGGCGCTGTTGAAGTCGAAGTAGATGCCGTAGATGTCGACGGCCTTGTGATCCGCCAGGCGCTGCTCGAGCGCTTGGCGGGATTTGGCGGCGCTCGACTCGCTGCCTGCGGCCGCAGCCGCGTTGATCCGGCGCACGGACTCGGGCGATGCCTGCTGGATTTTGATGACCTGCAGCCGCCCGCCCATATTCGCGCCCTGAAAAGCCAGCGTGATGGGATTACCCGGATGATCGAGGAAGTAGAAATGCTCCTGCCCTTCCGCCGTCGTGCAGGCGGCATGCAGCGCAGGCAGCATGGTCGGTTGCCCGTCGAGCAGCACCGGGGCGGCGAGATCGACCGGTTCGACCCGGTGCAGGATGCAAGCCATCATGTTCGGATCGGTCTTCGAGTTCACGAACAACGCGCCGGGTCCGGTGAGGATCCGTCCCATGTTTGCGAGTGACTTGAAGGCATTGTTGAGCGCGTACTGAAAGCTCACCTCCTCGCCCGCACGGAGCTTCGTGAGCAGGTCCGTCGAGATGCTGACCGCGGTGCTGCCGGGGAAATGCTCCTCGGACTGGCGGCAAAAGCGCTCGCTGTAGCGGTGCGCACTCTTCAGATCGGCGGCATCGATCAGCCGGCCACAGGCCTGCTTGAGCGGCTCCTTGGCGCCATTGCCGGGCTGGCCGGCCGCAAATGCGGGCGCAGCGTTCGGGGGCACGGTCGCGGAGTACTGCAGATGCACCGAATTCTGATCGACGTGGTCGATCTTTTTCATCGACTCCAAGTCGCCGTAATAATCGTCATTCACGGCGGTGACGATGATGAGGCCCGGGGCGAGGACGATCTCGCGACTTGCCGCGGCGTCCGAGGCGCTGATCGGCGGCCAGTCCGGCAGGGTGTCGGCGCCGGACTCATTTCCGGTCTGCACCGCCTTGAGCCGATCGGCGAGGCTGCCGCTCGGGGTTGGCGGCATGCTCGTCGGCGGATCGGCGCGCGTGATCGGGGCGACGGCGCACAGCATCAGCCCCAGAAACACCGCGGGGGCAAAGTGCCCGTTCAAAAACCCGCTGCGGGAAGCGCTGCCATGAAGCCACGGATGCACGGTTCTATTCCCATTGTGGCCGGAAGGTTCGGCCGCTTACTGGGAGATGCGTAAGCCGAGCGCGAATCGCCTCATCGGGTGGGATGAGGCGTTTCACCGCTGCTTCACGCAGTGAAACTACCCTGGGCCGCCCCCACGGCCTCGCCCTGGATTCAGGGGCCGATCGTCCCTCCTGCTAGCGGCACTCGGAGGGTGCGATAGCGGAGGTCGGCGCCCATCGTTTTGCCGTGACCACGGCGAAGATGCGCTGACGCTGCCCCTCTTTACGAGGCGCGGTGTCCCAAGGAATCTACGGGCGGCGAGCGGTAGTACTGCACGGGTCCGTGGAAATCTTCACGGAACGAGCACGATCTGACCGGCGGTCGTTCGCGACTCCATTCGCGTGTGCGCATCCGCCGCGTGAGACAGCGGCAGGCGCAACGCGATCTGGGGCCGAATGACGCCCTTCTCGATGGCCCCGAAACTCTCTTCGGCCACGGATTCCAACGCGGCTCGATCGCGGATGTAATGGAACAGCATGGGCCGCACGATGGTGTTTGATTTGGCCGCCAGCCGCGAGACGGCGAACGGCGGCACTGCGCCCGATGATTGGCCGAAGTTGACCAGCGTTCCAAGGTAACCGAGGCTCTCGAGCGAGCCTGAAAAGGTATCGGCGCCGACGGAATCGTAGGCGACATCCACCCCCTTGCCCGAGGTGATCTCTCCGACACGCTCCACGAAGCTCTCCTGTCGATACAGAATGACGTGGTCGGCGCCGCATTCGCGCGCCGTTGCGGCCTTCTCCTCGGATCCCACCGTCGCGATCACGATTGCTCCCAGGTGCTTGGCCCACCGGACGAGCGGCTGGCCCACACCGCCCGCCGCGGCGTGAATCAACAGTGTTTCGCCCGGGCGCACCGCGTGGACCTTTCGAAGCAGCATGCAGGCGGTGAAGCCCTTGATGGTCAGGCTGGCGGCCGCCTCGTCCGTCACGCTCCTCGGAAGACGCAGCGCCAGACCAGCCGACAACAGGCGCCTTTGCGAATAGGCGCCGTAGGAGGCATCGATGTAAGCGATCCGATCGCCGATCGCGATCCCGCTCACGCCGGGTCCTACTCGCTCGACGACGGCTGCGCCCTCCAGTCCCGGAATCCCCGGCAGCTTCAATGTCTTGTAGAGTCCGGAGCGCACATAGCTGTCGTGAAAATTTACACCGATCAGCGTGTGGCGAATGAGGAGCTCACCCGGTCCGGGATCGGCGACCTCGACGGCCTCGTAGCGAAGCTGCTCCGGGCCACCGGTCTCTCGAAGTACTATCGCGTAGCTCATGGGCTCGAAGCGATGGATCAGGCGAGAGCGAGCTCTCGCGTCCAACCGAACGGGTCCGGTGCACGCCGCTCCTGGATGGCGAGAAGCGCCTCGCGCAGATGCTTCGCGACCCCATCGGTTTGCCGCAGCTCGTATTCGCGAGTATCGCCGTCCACCAGCACGGCAATGGGACTCACGATGGCAGCCGTGCCGCAGGCAAACATCTCACCGCACCGACCGCTGTCGATGCCCTCGAGCAGTTCGTCGAGCGATATCCGCCGCTCGTGCACTTTGTAGCCGAGGCTGCGCGCCAGAACGAGCAGCGAGTCGCGGGTGATCCCGGGCAGGATCGCACCGTCGAGCTCTGGCGTATGCAGCTCACCGTCCAGGACGACGAAGATGTTCATGCCCGAGAGCTCCTGCAGATAGCGGTGCTCGGTACCGTCGAGCCACAAGGCGACCGTACGGCCCCGCTCCACCGCGGCATTGGAGGCCCGCAAGGAAGCAGCGTAGTTCGCCGACGCTTTCGCCTCGCCAATGCCTCCCACGGCGGCGCGCACCTCGGCACGCTCGATGACGACCTGCATCGGGCCGGATGCATAGGATTCCACCGGATTGCCGATGACCATGAAGCGGAAGGTGCGCGAATTTCGCAGCATATAGCCGCTTTCGGTGCCGAACAGGAACGGCCGTAAGTACAAGGAGCGTCCCGATTGCGTCGGCATGATGGGGCTACACGCCTGTGCCACGGCACTGATGCCCTGAAAGAAAAGTGCCTCGGGCACGGCGGGCATGGACAGCCGGGCCGCCGACCGTTGCAGGCGCTTGCAATTCATTTCGGGGCGGAAAAGATTGGGCCGACTGTGTCCGACGCGATAGGCTTTCATGCCCTCGAAGACCAACTCGGCGTACTGTAGCGCGCGCGCGCCCGGCAAGAGCTCGATCGGGCCATAGGGCAGCAGGCGCGCCCTTTCCCACCGGCCGTCGCGCCACTGCGCCTCGAACATCACCGGCGCATCGACCAGCCCGAAGCCCAAGCTCTCGGGCAGCTTAAAGCGCGCGATCGCCGCGGGCACTCCCGGCTCGATGTCGTAATCGCTCATTCAGCCTCGAAGATAGGCGTCGGTACCCGAGAGCCAATCCTGACGCGGGGGACAGAACACGTCGACATCCAGCGTATCCTCGAGCGCCACGGCGCGATGCGGCAAGTTGGAAGGAATCACCACCACCTCGCCGGCGCGCACGATGACTTCCTGCTCGACGCCCTCGCGGTCGAACCAGAAGTGGAGCGCACCGCTTAAGATGTAAGTGAGCTGCTCGTTGTCGTGCGAGTGCCGGGGGACTACTTCGCCCTTCTTCAAATACACGTGCGCAATCATCATGCGCTCGCCGGTGATCAGCTTGCGGCTCAGCCCCTTCTTGAGCTGCTCCGCGGGCATGTCGTCCCAGCGGTAATGAGGGACCAGTGCGTTGGTGCTCGATTTCACGATGGTGTCCTCCAGAAGTACTCGCTTCAGAAGCGGTAACTTGCCTGCGTTCCGATGGTCATCGGCGGCAGCGTCGAGATACGAGTCAACGGCCCGATGTTGAAGCTGAAGCTCGTATTGTTCGCGGAAACCCAGGGTATCTTGTTGGTGAGATTGTTCACGAACAGCGTCGCGGTCCAGCGGTCGGCACTCAGTCCGACGCGGAAGTTCGCCATGCCATAGCCGGGAAGCTGGATGACCGAATAGGACTCATCCCATGAAGAACCCGTGTACGAGCCGTCAAGCCGCGCCTTCATCGTCAGATTGCCGAGCGGCTGGGCGTACTCGATGGCGGCGCTTGCCGTCTCCTTCGGCACGTTGAGGATGGGCACGCTGCTGCAGTGGCCGGGGCCGGAGCAATCGGGGAAGCTGTAGCCTGAGTTTCCGAGCGATGTGACGTAGCCGGGGCTCACACTGGTGATATTGGCCTTGGTCCATGTCCCCGCCAGGGAGAGCGTCCAGCGATCGGTGATCTTCGCCGCGATCTCGATCTCCGGTCCGTAGCTGCTGCCGTCGCCGGCGTTGGTGGTGTACTGAGTACCGCATGAGAGCAAGGCGGTTTGTTGGACCTTGTCCCATTTGATGTAGTAGACATCGGCATTCAGCCTGATCCGATTATCCGCGAGCAGCGCCTTCTCGCCGGCCTCGTAGTTCCACACGGTATCGGAATCGAAGGTGGCGGGGCCGCCTTCGGGGCAGGCGGTCAGGGGAATCGTCATGTTCGCCCCACCGGGGCGGAAGCCCTTGGAGGCCGAAACGTAGGTCGTGAGATTTTGATTGGGTATCCAGGCCACGTCGGCGCGCGGAATCACGCCGCTCGCATTGGCGAAGTTGCCCGGCGGGTTCGCGAGCGGCCCCGCTTGCGGGGTAAAGAAGTAACCCCACTGATTGTTGTAGGCGTCCGTGTTGTAGTGGAAATAACGCAGACCCCCCTCGACCTTGAACGTCGGGGCAAACTGCCAGGAGGCGTCGGCGAAGACCGCTTTCTGGGTGATCTCATACTCATTGTCGATGCCGAAGGTGAGCCCCGTCGGATTGTTCATGGGCGGGGTCAGGAATTGCGACAGCGCGGCGATGTAGGGCGCGTTCTGCTGCTCGATGAAGGAGGAATTGAGCCGGCTGTAGAAAAGGCCCGTGGTCCAGTGAAGCGTGTCGCTATTCGAGGAGTTCAAGCGCAGCTCCTCGGTCCACTGATGCTCCGGCTCCGCTTCATAGATGGGTGTTTGGATGTACGTGGGCATGCCGACCGCGGCCATTTCCGCGGGGCTCACCAGAAACGACTCCAAGGTCCAGGACGTCGCCTCCGAGGCGTCCTGGACCTGCTCCATGTGGCGGTTGAAATAGCCCGCTGCGTTCGTCAGCTTGGCGAAACCGAGATCCGCCTCGACCGTCCCGGAGAACAGGTCCACCCGGTCTTCGATCGATTCACTGAGCGGGTACGGCTGAAAGTGCGTCATGTACGCAGGTCCGGGGGGCGAATCGAATTCGTCATAGCCGCCCTGGGTTGAATGCTGAGTGAGCGCGAGCAGGTTGATATGCACCGCATCGTTCGGCTGTATGAGCAGCTCGACGCGCCCGGAGTACGTATGGGCGTCGTTCACGTCGGGGATGATCTGGCTTGCCGGCGTGCCCGCCACATTGCCGCGCGTGTAAGGCGGCCCATCGGGCGCGAGCACATCTGGCGGGAACGGGTTCACCACCGTCCGGCTGATCCAGCCGCTGCGGTAGTCGTACGAGCCTACCGCGCGCACCGCCCAGTAGTCGCTGGTGGAGTAGTTGACCATCAAGTCGCCGCTGCCGTTGGCGCGCCCCCCATCGGTGTGGGAAAGAGTCCCATCCGTGGTGCCCGTGATGGTGTTGAGCTGGGGTGCATTGGGAATCAGCTTGATGGTGCCGCCCATCGAGCTCGCGCCGTAGAGCGTTCCTTGGGGTCCGCGCAGCACTTCGACGCGGTCGAGATCATAGAGATTCGGGTCGATGACGACCTTGCCGATCTGTCCCATGGCGGGGGGCGACAGCGGAATCTCCCCCAGATAGAAGCCCACGGTCGGCGAGTTGCCGCCGTTCGAGGCGATACCGCGAGCCTCGAACTCGGTCTGGTTGGGCCCCGCGCTGCGCATGGAGAGCCCGGGGATGTCCCGTGCGACCTGCTCGAGCGAGGTGATGCCGCTGCTCTGGAGCTGGCTGCCGGAGAGAGCAGAGATACTGATGGGGGTGCTCTGCGCGGTGGACTTATACGTCTCGGCGGTCACCACGACCTCGTCGAGGGTGGTGCTAGTGTCCGCCGGACCCTGGGTCGCACCCTGCTGCGGACCCCCGCCCGTGTCGCTGGCCGCCGCCGAGGCGGCACCGAGCGCGACGCAGAGTATGGAAAGGGCACACAGCAGCGAGCCGCCGATCGGCCTGTTCTTCGACATTGTCATTGGTTCTCTCCCAAAGGGCACGCACTGCATCCCGTCAGCAACACGCGGCCCGACGCTTCCGATATTAGTGCGGCCCCGACCGAATGTGCTTTCAAAGGCGGGACATGGCTGTCGCTTCTGCGAAAGAATCTTCTGCCGTTTTTGTATTTTTTAGGAGATACTTCTGGCGTCGACCCCCACTCCGATCAGGGTATATGAACAACTCCACCCTCTCCGCCGCCGATGCAGCCATCCGGCTCGATGACCTCGACCATCGGATCCTCGATGAGCTTTCCCGCGACGGGAGGCTCTCGAATACCGACCTTGCGCAGCGCATCGGACTTTCGCCCTCGGCGTGCTGGACCCGCGTGCGGGCTCTGGAGGAGAACGGGGTGATCAAGGGCTATACGGCGATTATCGATCGCGCCGCGGTCGGTCTACCCGAGACGATCGTCGTCGAGGTGACGCTCGAGAAACAACGACATACCGGCAATGTCCTGGATGCGTTCGAGAAGGCGATCGCCAACTTGCCCCAGGTGATCGAGGCCGCGCTGGTGGCGGGAGATTTCGATTACTACCTGCGGGTCGCGGCCTCGAGCACGACCGACTACGAACGCTTCCTGCGCGAGAAACTCTATCGCATCCCCGGCGTGCGGCAGGCGCGCTCGATCTTCATTTTGCGGGAGATGCGCGGACATCCCCCCCGGATGGGAGGCTAACCCAGGAAGCCGACGATGACGACGGCGACGATCCCCAGGGGACACACATAGCGCAGGGCAAAACCCAAGAGCCGCCGCGACGTCGCGGATAAGCCGCTCAACTCCTCATCCGGAATCAGATGGTGCATTCGCCAGCCCACAAACAGGCTGACGAGGAGCGCCGACATCGGCATCAGCAGGTTCGCGCTCAGAAAATCCATGAGACCGAAAAAATTGAGCGACGCGAGCCTCGGAACCGAACTCAATGGATGCCAGTCGGCCCACCGCCCGAACGACTGCACGGAGCCCTGGCCGAGCAGCCAACAGGAACCCATGATGAGGCCTGCCGCGATGGGCCGCGGCATTCGAGCACGCTCGACAAGCCACGCGATCCAGGGCTCGAGCAACCCCACCGACGGCGTGAACGCGGCGAGAATGAGGAGCGCGAAGAACAGAGTGCCGATGACCCGCCCTCCCGGCATTTCCGCAAACGCGACCGGCAGCACTTCAAAAACGAGCTGCGGTCCCCCGGCCGGATCGAGGCCGTAATGAAACACCAGCGGAAAAATCGCCAGCGTCGCGAGCAAGGACACCGCGAAGATCGACCCGACCACGGCTAGCACGACGCGCCCGAGCGACTCTCCGGCCGTCATGTACGCCCCGTAGGCGATCATGATTCCGGCACTGACGCCCAAGGCGTACAGCGACTGGCCCACGGCACCGAGAACGACCGCCGGCGTGAGCCGGCTGAAATCGGGGGCGAAGGCGAACCGGAGCGCGCGCGGCACATCGCCGGTCGCCAGTGAATAGGCCACGAGCACCAGCAGTATCGCAAGCAGCGCCGGCGCCCGCCAGCGGTTCGCCCATTCGACGCCGCGATTCACACCGCGTGCCGAAGTAAGCGCCACCAGCGCGAAGAAGCCGAGCTGCCATAGCGACACGGCCCGCGAATCGGCAATGAACGCATGGAACTTGCCAACGGCCGCGGCGGCGCCCTGAACGTAGTTTCCGGACAGAAAAAACCAGGTATAGGCGAGCACCCAGCCGGCAATCATCGTGTAGTAGGAGATGATCAGGAGGCCGGCGATGGAGCCCGTCCAGCCGACGACGTTCCACCCTCGGGAGTAGCCGAAGCGCGCGGCAATCTCTCCGGCCGCCTGCGGCGGGCTGCGGCGAGACCAGCGGCCGATCACGATCTCGCCCACGAGCACGGGAGCGCCGAACACCAGGCACGCGATCACGAATACCAAAATGAACGCGAATCCGCCCCCGGCTCCCGCGAGGTAGGGAAATCGCCAGATACTGCCGAGACCGACGGCGGCGCCGATCGCGCTCAGCGAGAATGCCAGACCCGATGACCAGCGCTGCGCGCTCACTGGACGATCAGGGAGCGATGGCGATGACGCGCGCCGGGAATCCGGTGCCTCCCTCCTGCTTCGGCCACGTGACAATGACGATCGCACCGGCCTCGGGAACCTGGTCCAAGTTCGCGAGCATTTCGATCTGGTAGTGATTGAGTCCGAGGATGTAACTCTCGAGGGAGTAATCATCCTTCGTGGTGGCGACACCCGGATCCGTATCCGTGGTCTCGTGCCCGGAGGCGGTGATGCCGCGGTCCTCGTACAGGAGCTTCAGCACCGGCTTGCTCCAACCCGGGTAATGCGCCACGCCGGCCGCATCGCGATTTTGCATTGCATCTTGATCAGGCCAGCGCTTGGACCAATCCGTGCGCATCGCGACGAACGCATGCGGCGGTATGCGGCCGTGCTTCGCCTCCCACGCCTGCACGTCCTCGAGGGTGACGGTGTAATCCGGGTTCTTGGCCACCTTGGCATGCACGTCGAGCACGACGAGCGGCAGCACCATTTCCGTCGGCGGGATCTGATCGACGGTGCGCAGCCCTTCGTGGAAATGGGCGGGCGGATCGATGTGCGTGCCCCATTGTCCGACGTGGGTGAATTGCTGCACGTGGAAGCCGTCCTTCTTGATCGTGTACAGGTCGATGACGGTCTCCTCGTGGAACCCCTTCCAGTGCGGAGTCTTGGGGCCAAAGGTGTGGGTCAGGTCGACGAATCGCTTCGACGCGAGCACCGCGTAAACATCATTCAGGCTGGGCGTCGTCGCCGGATCGGAAACGGCTGCCGTCGCAGCCAGTAGCGCGGACGATAAGATGATCGCCGCGGCTCGCATGCTCTTCACTTCACTCTCCCATCTTGGCGGCCGCTGTTCACCCGGTTATTCGATCGGCAGTACACGGCCGAACTCTGCCTCGGTTCGGTTTAGAATCAAATCGACTGAGCAAACCGCCGTCGTACGCCGGTGCGAGAAAGGCCGCAACAGCGGCAGCGATGGGCGGGGTCGTCACAGGGTCAGAGAAACGCCGGATCTATTGGGACACCGAGCGCCGTCACGAGACGGTTGGTCTCATTCGCAAGACCGACGATGGCCAATAGCTCGGAATACTGCGACTCGGTCATATCTAGCTTCCGGGCCGCAGCACCGTGGGAAGCAATGCAATAGTGGCAACCGTTCGATGCGCTCACCGCCACGTACAGAAGTTCCTTGGTCAAGGGGGAGAGCGCCCCGGGTCCCATGACCTCCTTGATATTGCCCCAGATGCGCCTGAGGGTTGGTGGATCATGGGCCAGCACTTTCCAAAAGTTGTTGACCCAATCCGTCTTACGCGTCGCCATGATGTCGTCATAGACGGCGCGCACTTCGGCGCTCGCGTCCGCGTACTCAATGGGTTGCCGTTTTGCGGTCATGAGGATCCATCGAAGAGACTGGGGTTCGGAAGCTAGCACCGTTTATATTGATTGGCAAAGGTATATCCCGAGCTCGCAACCCACTGCAGTTCCATCACAATGATGCCCAGTCCTGCATCATGACCTTTCGTTGCGGCCATCGTTTGTCGCGGCGGGGCGTTCGGGTATCCTTAATCCTCGATGAGATCATCACCGAGAAGGATGTATTTCTGAGCGTCTTTGATAATCCGCTGCTCAATGCCCAGATCGCGGCAGCAATGCCCAAAGCGGGACTGGCCATCTTGCCGATCTTGCGCCATACCATACTGCGCGAGGCACCCGAAGTGGTTGCGCCGCCGGCCCTCGCCTTATTTCAGCGCCAGCCACGAATCTGAACCCAGAAGTTCAATTGACGAAGCCCGCTGTCGGACTGCGATCGATGGTGGCGGTGCTGGCTGGTGCCAGCGTCGCCTGGGGTGGTCTCAGCTATGTCACGCTCACCATCGGCGTTCTGACCGAAGGCTATCATTTCTCCCTGTCGCTAGCGGCGATCCTCGCGACCATCGAGCTGGGTGCGATGGCACTGACAGTCACGACCGCCGCCTACGCCCTCCGCACGATCTCGGTGGCCCGCGTTGCGCTCGTGGGCGGCGGTGTTGCCGGCGCCGCCAATCTACTGACCGGCTTTGCAAGCGGTCCGATCGTGGTGGGTGTCTTACGGGCAATCGCAGGTGCGGGCCTCGGATGGATGGCGGCGGGCCTCAATACATCGCTGAGTCGTTCGCCGGATCCGCAGCGGCTTTTCATGCGAGCGAACTTTGGCAACATCATCAGCGCCGCGGTGTTTTTCGCCGTCATGCCGATCATCTACGAGCATACCTCTTTCGCGGGCTACTTCATTGCATACGGCGTCATGTGCCTCGGGTGCGCCGCTCTCGCCAGGTGGTTGCCCGACTGGCAGCCGCCAACAGCCGAGGCCGGAACACGATCAGCACCCGATACACGGCGCGGCGCACGAATCGGCGTATTTCTCGCGGTGTCTCTCGTGTGGCTCTGTTACGCCGCGGTCTGGGCGCTTATCGAGCGATTTGGCCGGCATGTCGGCATGACAGAGGAAGCGGTCGGACGCTCCCTCGGTCTCGGCACGATATCAGGTCTCCTCGGTGCCGCCGCTGCCGCATGGCTTGCGGGTCGCCTTCGCCCGCTGTGGCCTTTGATTTTCACCTGCTTCACCACCGGACTTTGTTATTTCTGGTTGGCCTTCTGCCATGACGGCGTGGTCTACACGTGGATCCTGTGCGTTTGGGGGGTCGTCTTCTGCCCTATTCTGGCTTACGCCTTTGCGGTCGGGGCGGAACTGGATCCGTCCGGCGCGCTGGTCCGACTCTTGAGCGGCGGCATAGCGATTACGACGGCGCTCGGTCCGGTGGTCGGTGATCGTCTCGCCGAAGCGTTTGGCTACCGTGGTATGGGCGTCGCGACCTTTGTGGGATCGACAGTCGCGTGCCTCGTACTGGCAATATTGAGAATGGGCTCTTGGAAGCGGAGACATGGCGATGAGCGAGAACAAACCAGTAGCTGAGATCGCCGGAGCGGGATTGGCGGGGCTCGCTGCCGCGGCCGCGTTGGCCCAGAGCGGATGGGCGGTCCGCGTGCATGAGCGAGGTCGCGAGTTGCGCGAGATCGGCGCCGGGCTCTATCTCTGGCAAAACGCCCTGGACGCAATGCGCGAGATAGGCGTCTACGACAAAATCGCTGCGGCCGGCGTGCGATCGCAAGCGCCGCGTGCGCTTTTGGACCATAACCACCGCGAGATCAACATGCGGCGGGGCAACGATTCGCTGCCAGAGCTGATCGTCGTCCTGCGCACCGAGTTGCACCGGATTTTGGCCGAGTGCGCCATACAGCATGGCGCGGAGATCGTTAACAGCTCGCCGGTCTTGGGCGCAGATCCGGCGGGAAGACTGGAGTTCAAGGACGGCTATGGCCAGAAGGCCGATCTCGTGATCGGCGCTGACGGCGTATTTTCGAAGGTACGCGATTCCCTTCAGCTCGCCACCTCGATCGTCGATCTGAAGGATGGCTGCGGTCGTCATTTGATCCCGCGCAGGGAAGGCGACAGTGTGAACGAGCGGCGTGTGGAGATGTGGGTCGGCGGTCGCCGCATCGGCATAGCGCCTGCCAGCAAAGACCAGCACTATGTGTTTCTCTGCTGTCCGGAAAGCGACATCGCCGGACGCACCCAACAGCCTTTCAATCTCGAGGCCTGGGCGCATTCGCACCCCCAATACAGGAGCTATCTCGAGCGCATGCCGCGCCATCCGGCCGAACACTGGCGGCCTTTTTTCAATGTGACCTGTTCGTCGTGGTCGAAGGGGCGTGTGTGCATCGTTGGCGATGCAGCCCATGGCATGGCGCCAAATCTCGGCCAGGGCGCGTGTGTGGCTATGGTCAATGCGGTTGTTTTGGCACGTACGCTGACGGGCCGCAAGGGCGTGGAAGAGGCACTCCAGCGGTGGGAATCGAGGGAGCGACCGTACATTCTTCAGACGCAACGGATGTCTTATCTGTACGGCGCCGTCGGCACGCGCTGGCCGCACAAACTGCTCGGGCTCCGGAGCAAGCTGCTACCGTTACTCGCCAAGAGCCAAGGGTATCAGCGCAACATGCGCTGCGCGCTCGATCACCGACCCTTGGCCAGTAGGCCCCCGACGGAAGTGGATGCCCCTCGCGAAGGCCGTCTGGGTCTTGGTTAGCAGGCGCATGGACGGGCAGTGGATTGGCGTTCAAGGCACAGGCGAGCCGATTATCTTTGTTCACGGCAATGGCTCGACACAAAAGGTCTGGACGGGAGTAATAGCCCACCTACAGGAGCGCTTCCGCTGCGTCACATATGACCTGCGCGGCCACGGGAATTTGCCTCGCGACGCCAGCGAGTTGGAACTCGAGAGGCTCGGCGCTCATCACCGCCGCATACGCGTCGAAGTATCCCGAGCACGTTGAGGCGTTGTGCCTTCTGGCCGTTCCGGCCGCCCGCAGTCAGCAGGATCGACAGGCGGCCGCCGCGCTGCTCGCTAATCTTAAGACACAGGGTGTCAAGCACACCATGTCGACTTTGGTGAAGTCGTGGTACACGGAGGAGTTCCTTGCGCAACATCCTGCTGCCGTGCGCGACCGTCTGAGCCAACTCGATGAGATCGACGACGATGTCTTCATCAGGACCTACGAGCTTTACAATGGGATCGACATCGATCTCTGGCTGCACAGAATAGTCGCACCGTCGCTGATCATGACCGGCGAGCTCGCGAGAGGTAGCGGTGCCGACGCGGGGAGGTTTATCGCGAGCAGACTGAGCAACTCGAAGCTTGTCCTGATCGAGGGATTAAAGAACGGAATCTTGACCGAAGTCCCCGTAAGGGTTGCTGCAGAGATCCGAGACAACTGCCCCTATCAGGCATCCGCGGGGGGGGGGGGGGGGGGGGGGGGCACGCCGCCCATCGCCGTTCCGGGGTAAAACTTACCCGCAACTTGAGTCCCTAAATAGCCTGGCTGTTGGCGAACGTCAATGGATTCCAGGATCGAGCCTCATCCCGATTTGAGTTTCTCCTCCGCATACAACGACAGCTCTATCATTCTTTCGAGCAGTTGATCCGCCGATGCTCCCGCAAAATTCTTCAACACCAGCTCTTTGACGTATAGCCGCACCAAGTAACGGAGCTGCAGGGCCCGATTGCGCGTCGCGAATACAAAGTCGCGGTGACCACTGTTGACCACGATAATGTTGCGTTCGGCATCAAAACGGCATCGCCACAGTTCGCCGGCCGCCCGCTCAAACGTGTAGCCCGGCAATCCGCGCGCATTGGCGGCGGCCGGACTTACGGCCGCCGCCAGACTGTCGGTCACGGTAATCAGCGCCTCTGCAGTGCAGACAGTATCCCGCTGGGTCACGGTCACGCTTAGACGAGCGAGACCTGGCGCTGCTGGCGCTTGATATTCGACCTCCTGGTTAGTGCTCCACTGCAATGTGCCCTCGCCTTCCAGCACCTGCCATGCAAACTGCAAATCATCGACGACACGCCTTCGTGATCGATCGCGCGGCAATGCCCGGAATTTGCGAGTCTCATTGAGCGGCGTCGTACTCGCGGCCGGCGACACCACCACACTGAACAGCGGCCCGGCATAGTCAAAGAACTGCCGTTGCGGAGATTCCGCGGGTCCCGATTCCGGCAACCCCGGCAAAAGACTTTCCAATTCAGTACCGTCCACGACCCCGCTAACGCTGGATTTTGCGGTGGCGCCCTCTTGGCGTGCGCGGCCTTGGACATCAAACCAATCATATTCCTCGCGCGGCAGCGCGAGCATCGCTTCGTGAAATGCCTTTTGAATGGCTTTCAAGGACTGCTGACTGGCCTGTTCCTCTTCGGCGCGCTGCTGTTCGTCGATTAAACCTTTGAGGTGAGTTTCCAGGGGTTTCAATGCGGTGATCAACGCTGCATAGCGCTCGTCCTGAATTATCCCAGTCCGAGTCCCTGGCGTGAGGTTCAAGAACGGCACATCCACCAAGCCTTGCACGTAACGTGACGGCCACGGAATGTGTTCCAACCCGGGCAGAGTCGACAGATCCTCAATCACTCGCGTACCGGCACGCGTCAATGCCACGCGCGCGCGCTCACTGGGCTCGGCCAGGTACAATTCCGCGTACGCATCTCCGTAAACGGTACGAACAGGCGGCAGCTGGTGCAGCAATCGTCCCTCGAACCGGCGGGGTTCTACCGCGTATTGTTTGCGAGCAAGCTTGTCGATCACCGTGACCCGGACCCTTGCGTCCCGAATTCGATCGCGGAGTTCCGAGGCAAGGTACCACTGGATTTTTTCGCCACTCAAGCTGCGAATGCCCTCGAGCAGCGGCCCAACCTTGAGTTCTGTGCCTTTCTCCGCGAATAAAACCCGGCGCGGGCTCACCTCGTACCGCGAATCGCCCTTGTTCATCGTCATTTGATAAGCGCGCTGGTCGGCGCCGATGGAAGTCATCGTCAAGCTGTCGCCGACCGTCCAGAAGCTCAGGAGACCAATGCCAAACTCCCCCTGCAGCCCGGTTCCGTTGCCGTCGGCTTTCAGGTGCCTTTTGATGGAGTCGCAAATGTGCGTGGCGACGTACTTGAAGTCTGGAACTCCATCGGCATCGCGCGGAACTCCATTGCCGTCATCTTTGATCGACAGATAGTGCGCGCCGTGTTCTCGGCTGCGAGTGATTGTAACGGTCTGCGCCTGCGCATCGATGCTGTTCTCAACGAACTCGGCAATCGCTTTGAGCGGATTACTCTGAGACAGCGCGATGATGCGGATCGCATTCCAATCATCGCCGATCCGCAGTTTGCCGCTATCCTTCCTTCTGACTTTCATCGCCATCTGAATCCTTGGGCCATGGCTATCGCACGACCAATCGCACGGACGCCTATTCCTCGTCGCGAACGCCACGAACATCACCGGTATGCAATGCCACCAGCGTTTTGAATCTTCCTGGACGCTTGATGAAGAGACCGAAACCAATCGGGCCCATTTCTTCCGACGCGGCCTGGCGGCGGACCGCGGCGGCCAAATAATTTCACCACGTTTGATTTTGGCTCTGATCTCAAGCAATTCGCGACGAATTGGAGCTGACCATTTCTGGAGAATAGTTGGTATGTCGCGCCCTTGACGAATCACGGCGACAACAGCGATGAATCGCTCAGCGAGGGGCTCGTACACGATATAGTGTTCCCGAACCGGGTATACCCACAAGCTGGTTCCTCCGCCGAGTTCATGCCGCCCGAGCAGCGCCGCATGGTTCTCAGCAATGAACTGCGCGCCCTCGTGCAGGTCATCGAAGTATCTGCGCGTCAGTTCCTTGCCCCATCGCGCACGCGACCAGGCTCGCGCTTCAAGCAGGTCTGCGGCCGCTCTTGCGGTCAGTACATACCGCGAACGTCGCACTGTGTCTCAATCCTCATCCTTCAAGTCGCGAATCGACTTGGATGACAGCCTGCCATGCTTTAGATCATCGAGACCCTCCAAAACATTCAGCGCGATCGCTCGGTCTTGCATGTCCTGGCGGATTAAGTCGCGGATGTACTCACTCGGCGTCGCGTACACATCCTTATCGCTCGCCCGTTCGTCAACGTACTTGCGAAGCGCGTCTGTCAATTGGACATTGAGACTGCTGCTCAAAGTATGGTCCTCCAGCAAAAGAGCGTCCTAGCCTTAA
This sequence comes from uncultured Acidimicrobiaceae bacterium, assembly GCA_963783995.1. Classification (GTDB taxonomy): domain Bacteria; phylum Actinomycetota; class Acidimicrobiia; order Acidimicrobiales; family RAAP-2; genus Bog-473. The sequence continues at coordinate 349,153 of CAWAPU010000006.1, read as the reverse complement.
TGTTGCCTCCAATGGCAATAGATATCAATACTTGCCAGGGAGGGAATTGAAGGTCGCCGTTATATCGAGGAATCTACAGATATTTTTGGAAAACCGGAGAGAGTTACCCTCAAATCGGACCAGAAAAAGGTGTGGCTGTTGGCGGATATCGGTGGATGTTAGTCGCCGTTCCGCCCCGCGCAAATTTCGGTGCCTCCGACGTCCGCTCTCTCGGTCTCTCGGTACACAGCGAGGTCAATCGTAAGCGGTGGGGCCTTGGAATGGATTCGCGTCGAGCCGGTCTCGGCGCAGACACATCAAGCGTTGCTCGAGAGATTTCCAAGCTCACACTTCCAACCGGTCTCCGGAGCGGGCGACCAGAGTGTAGAGCACCGGCATTAGGAAGATGCTGATCAACAGGCGGGTGAACAAACCGCTGACGATGACCAGCGCGAACGGCCGCTGAGTATCGGTGCCGACGCCTGTGGCCAAAGCCACGGGCAGCAGCCCCAAGGCAGCGACCAGCGCCGTCATCATGATAGGACGCAAGCGCAGGATGGCGCCTTGACGGATGGACTCGGGGAGCGGGGTCCCATCGCGTCGAAGTTCGTTGACATAGGAAATGTAGACAATGGCCGTCTGCACCGAAACGCCGAACAGGGCCAGAAAGCCGATGCCGGAGGACGCCGAGAACGGCGTGCCGCTGATCCAGAGCGCCACGATGCCGCCCACCGGCGCCGACAGCAGCACGCCGAGCACGGTGATGAAGGGAAATTTGAAATTACTGTAGAGGGCGAAGAGCAGGAGAAATATCAGGAACAAGGTCAGCGGCAGGATCACGCTCAATTGCGCGCGCGAAGCGGTGTATTCCGAATACTCGCCGCCCCAATCCAGCCGATATCCTTGAGGCAGGCTCACCTTTTTGTTGACCTGCTGAATGGCGTCGTTCACCGCGCCCGCCAGATCCCGCCCCTCCACCGAGAATTGAACGCCGATGTAGCGCGAGTTGTTCTGGCGGTAGATGAACGAGGCACCGTTGGTCACGCGGATGTCCGCGAGCTCCTTGAGCGGAATCTGCTGTCCGGCGGCTGTTGCCACCAAGATATTACCGATCTCCTCGGGGTTGTCCCGGTATTCCTGCTCGAGACGGACGATGAGATCGAACTGCTTTTCTTCCTGAACCACCTGCGTGGCGGCGTCGCCGCCGATGGCCGTCTGGACCAAGGCGTTGATGTCGGCGACGTTCAGGCCGTAGCGCGCGATCGCGGCGCGATTGATCTTGATGGACAGACTTGGCTGGCCGAGCTCCTGAACCAAGGTGACATCGCGGATTCCGCGTACCCGCTCGAGTATCTGCTTGATGGATTTTCCCTTCTGCTGAAGGGTCTCCAGGTTGGCGCCGAAGACTTTGACGGCCAATGCGCTTTTCAAGCCGGTCTCTGCCTCGTCCACCGCATCTTCTGCCGGCTGGGTGTAATTGAAGGTGATGCCGGGGAAGGCCTGGAGCTTGCGATTGATGGCCTCGATCAGCCCGGCCTTGTTGCGGTAATCGCCGTTCCAGGACGCGTAGGGCTTCAAATCGACGTAGAACTCGACGTTGAAAAAGCCGGTCGAGTCGGTACCGTCGTCGGGACGGCCGAGCTCGGAGGCCACCGTCGTCACTTCGGGGAATGACTTCAAGATATCGCGCACCTTGGGCGCGATTTTCGCCGATTCGTCGAACGAGATGGTGTAGGGCATGGTCGCGCGCACCCAGAGTGCGCCTTCGTCGAGCTGCGGCATGAACTCGGCGCCGATTCGAGGAATGAGCAGCAGCGAGACCGCCAGCAGAACGGCCGAGGCAAAGGTCGTCGTCCAAGGACGCTCAAGGCATGCATCGAGTCCGCGGGTGTAAGCGTTCTTGATGAATTCGAACGCCGCATTGCGCCTTTCCCGCACGCCGTTGCGCATGAACCATGCGCAGAGCACCGGCAAGAGCGTCAGCGTCACGATCAAGGAGCCAACGAGCGCGAAGACCATCGTGTCGGCCATCGGTTTGAACAGCGTCCCCGAAGGCCCCGAGAGTACATAAATGGGCAGAAATCCTGCCACGATCACCGCGACCGAATAGAAGAGCGGGCGGTCCACCTCCGCCGCGGCATCCAGAACGATGTCCTTGACGTTGAGCGATGTGCCCTTGCGCGCGACGATCTGACGGAAAATGTTCTCCACCATCACCACCGCGCCGTCCACCAGGATTCCAAAATCGATCGCGCCGATGGAGAGAAGGTTCGCCGAGGCGTTTTGAAGATCGAGGCAAATGAAGGCGAACAGCAGCGCGAGCGGAATGCTCGCCGCCACGATCAAGCCCGCGCGAAGGTCGTACAGGAAAAAGATCAGCACCACGATCACCAGCACCATGCCGCGCAGAAGGTTTCGCTCCACGACCTGCGTCGTGAGGTCCACCAAATCGCTTCGATCGTAGAAAGGCACGACCTTCACGTCTTTCGGCAGAATCTGATCGTTGAGCTCCCGGGTCTTCGCTTCCACCCCCTTCAGCACGTCCTGCGTCTTCTCTCCCGTGCGAAGCAAGATGACCCCTTCCACCGCGTCATCCTGCTTCTCGTAGCCGAACTCTCCGAGCCGCGGGGCGATGCCGATGACCACCTTGCCCACGTCCTTGACCAGCACGGGAACGCCGTCATGCACCGCGAGCACGACGTTGCCGATGTCATCGAGCGTCTCCAGCCGGCCCAAGCCGCGGACGTAATAGAACTCGCCGCCCTGCGAGTAGAAACCGCCTCCGGAATTGTCATTGTTGGCCGTCAGCGCGCTCTCCACCTGCGACACCGACAACCCCACCGAGGCAACCCGGGCCGGATCGAGCAGCACCTGGTATTGCATGGTTCCACCGCCGAAGCCGGAATCGTCGGCGACGCCGGGCACGGATTTGTACTGCGGCTCGATGGTCCAATCCTCGAAGGTCTTGAGCTCCATCGGCGAGCGGTCCGGACTTTGCAGCACATAGCGATAGATGAGACCGGACGGGGCGGACATCGGCGACAGCGAGGGACTCACGCCGGTGGGCATGGTGAGATCGGGCAGCCGGTTCTGGACCTGCTGACGGGCAAAATAATTATCGGTCCCGTTGTCGTACGTGAGGATCACATCGGACAAACCGTAGAGCGAGATCGAGCGTATGGTGGACAGCCGCGGGATGCCGTTCATTTCCCGCTCCACGGGCACCGTGATCAGCCTCTCGACCTCCTCGGCGGCACGGCCCGGCCACTGAGTGATTACCTCGACCATGGGAGGCGACAGGTCCGGGTAGGCATCGACCGGGAGCCGCCGCAACGACCATGTGCCTGCGCCGAGAAGCACGGCCGTCATGAGCAGGATCAAGAAAGCGCTGGCGGAGCGAGGAGGCGACGATCCGATTCATGATCGACGAGCTGGGCGCGGCTCCCGACGGCGGAGGCTCTGCGCTCATTGACTTTGCATGAACTGGATGAAAAGACCTCCATCGACCACGATCCGCTCCCCGGCCGCGAGCCCTTCGGGGATGACGTATTGATCGCCGGTGCGATTACCCAAAGTGACGTGCCGGCGGGCGAAGCCGGCATCGGATTCAACGACGTACACGAACGGCAGATTTTCCTCGTCGCGCAAAACCGCCGAGACGGGTATGAGCAACCCGCTGCTTTCCGCGCCGCTCCGGATCCGGACCCGGACATACATCTGCTTCTTGAGCAAGTCGCCCGGATTGTCGACTACCACGCGCACCGGCACGGATCGGGTGTCGGGGTCGACCAGCGCCGAAATGTTGTCCACTTTTCCGGAAAAGCTCTTCGAGCCTGCGCCGCTCGACACCTCGGCGGAATCTCCCAACCTGACCGACGCGAGATCCGACCCGAAAATCTGCGCCATGACCCAGACGCGGGAGAGGTTGGCGACCGTAAAGCACGGCGTCGTACCCGCTGCCAGGAGTTGCCCGGGCGTGATCAACTTCTCCACCACCGTTCCGGCAATCGGCGAACGAATCGTTGCCTCGGCGTGCGATATCGGCAGGCCCCGCTGGATGCCCTTGATGGCCTGCTCAGGAACGTTCAGCGAAACGAGTTCCTGCAGCGCCGCGTCCCGGTCCGCCTCGGCGTTGGCCGCGTCGGTTTCGGCCTGTGCCGCTTCCTTCTGAGCGACTCCGTTGTGCTCGAGGAGATCCTTGTCGACGTCGGCCAGGTGGCGGTCAGTCTTGGCCGTGGCGAGCGCCTTCTGGTAAGCACTGATGGCCGCCGCAAAGTCGGGCGAGTCGACTGTCGCGAGCGGCTCCCCCTTCTTGACCTTTTGACCGAGGGATACCGACAGGCGCGACACGGGGCCCGAGATCGGCGACAACACGCTCGTGGCTTGATCGTTGTCGAAATCGACCACCCCGGTGGTCTCGACCGTGTCGTGGAAACTGGACGACCGGACCGTGTAAATGCTCACGCTCTGCCGCTGCGCCGCAGTCAGTTTCACGTTGCCGGCCGTCACGGGCGCCGGCGGCGGCTCGTCCCTCTTCGAACAGCCGCTCAACGCCGCGGCGGCCGCGATCGACGCGACGGCGATCGCCCACGAATGCCTAGGGTTCACGAGGGTCCGCGGCCAGCTCCGCGCGATTCCACCATCCGCCTCCCAGGGCTTGAAACAATGCCGCCGTGTCGGCATAGCGGCTGGCCTCTGCCTGAACCAGATTGATCTGGCTCTGCTGATTCGCCTGCTCGGCGCTCAGCAGCGCCAGATAGCTGGCGTAGCCGTCGTGCCATTGCCGTTGCGCCAAGTCGAGGGTGAGCTTGGCGGCATCCGCGGCGGTCTTGGCTGCTTGCAAGGCCTCCGCATCCTGTTCGAGCGCTGACAAGGTGTCGGCGACGTTCTGGAATGCGGCGAGGACCGTGCTTCGATATTGCTCGGCGGCTTGGGTGTACGCGGCCTTGGCGGCGCGCTCCAGGTGCAGGAGTTGCCCTCCCTGGAATAGGGGCGCCGTTGCATTCACGCCCACGCCCCAGAAACCGGTGCCCTCCGTGAACAGCTGATCCATGAAGGCGGCCGAGCTGCCGGCATTGGCGACCAGGGGGAAACTCGGCAGCCGATTCGCGATGGAGATTCCGATCTTGGCGCTGGCATCGTGCAAGTTCGCCTCGGCCTGGAGGACGTCCGGGCGCTGCTCCACGAGCAGCGAGGGCAGGCTCACCGGCAGTTCGCCCGGCAATTCCAGACTCGACAGGTCGAATTTCTCCTCCGGCACCTGAGCCGGAAACCGGCCGGTGAGCGCCGCCAAAAGGTCGTGAAGCTGGGCCAGCTGCTTGACGAGCGGGGGAAGGGTTGCGGCGACTTGCGCGAGCTGAGATTCCTGCGCGGCCATATCGAGCCGGCTCGCATATCCTTTGGAAAATTGATACTTGAGAATCTCCAGGGCCTTGGTGTTGCTGTCGATGAGCCGCCGGGTCGCCTCCACCTGCCCCTGCAGCGAGCTCATTTGAATCGCCGTGACCACGACGTTGGCGGTGAGCGTGGTGTACGTCGCGATCATCTGAAAACGCGCCTCCTGTTCCTGCGCTTTCAACGATTCCACGGTCCGGCGATTCAGGCCGAAAACGTCGGGAACGTACGAGACGGTCACCTCGGGAGTGAATAGGTTGTAGAGAAACGCGTTCGAGTTGAGCGTCGGCGCGATCTGGCCCGACTGGCGCTGCCGGGAAGCGGCGAAGCTTGCCGCGACGCTGGGATAGTAAACACCGCGTTGCGCGAGGACATTCTCTCTCGTCACCGATAGTGCCGCGCGCGCCGCCTTGAGGTCGGGATTGTTCTTGAGCGATTGCTCGATCAGCTCGGTGAGCGCGGGCGAATGAAACAGCGTCCACCATTCACCGGAGATGTCGGCTCCTCGAGTGAAGCGCTGGGCGTCCCCTCCAGCGACTTCCGGGACAGCGGCCGTGGCCGAGGCCGGAGGGGAGGTGAAAGCGGCGACATCGGGAGGCGCCGGCCTCCTGAAATTCGGGCCCACGGCGCAGCCGGCCAACAACAGGAGAAGAGTGGCCCCGATTAGGCGGGCCGGGTGCGACGGTCGGCTCGGGCTCATACGTATCGGAGGGTCGAGAAGCACTGCGACGCCGGGATCCGTGGGCGACCGGGGCTGTGGGGATGCATGCTCATGGGAAAGCGATTGTGTGCCAAAGCACCGACGACCGCCAGCGGTGCGGATCGGCGGCCGCCAGCGGAGGCGCCGGGATCAGTCGCCCCTAAATAACCGCACGGACGGGCGATCCGGCGCAGGCTCCTAAGCTGCGGGACCTCGAGGCGGCGTGACGGTCGGTCTGTAGCGATTCCCGCAGCGGAGCAGCTTGCCGGATTCAATCGAAGTCATCAGGCGGCCCTGACTTGGATGCGGTTCGCGGGTGATTGTCGGGTAGTAGCGAAGCTACTCGCCGCCCGTCTCGCCGAGGATCTCCTGTTGGTTCAAGTCGTCGATGAAGTGCGCTCATGAAGGGAGGCGACACCCGTTCCAGTGCTCAGCAGGTAGCGGCGCTTGCCGGGTCTCAATGAACTTTGAGCACGCGCTCGGTACTGATTGAAGACAAGATGGATGGCCCGCCGAAGTGTTGATGTCGGCAAAATCCTAACGTAATCGCAGACCGCTATTGGGGTTATACGGCATACGTTTATGACCACACGTTATTGTCTAGCGCGATCAATCGATTGACAGATCGCAAGGATTCTCTATCCTTCGCAGCGGGCCATCCGCTCCCAACGGCGGACGCTCATCTGTAAGGATGGGAGTAGAATTTGACCACATGCATGCCGCTGCCGGGCGTCCGTCCGGCTGATGCCCGGTTCTCATCGGGTCCGACCAAGAAACGGCCGGGATGGAATCTCAAAGCCCTCGAAGGTGCGCTGCTCGGCCGCTCGCACCGTTCCAAACCAGGCAGGGCCAAGCTCAAAGAGGCGATCGACCGCACGCGTGCACTCTTGGGCGTGCCGGGGGATTTCAAGATTGCGATCGTGCCGGCATCTGATACAGGCGCAGTGGAAATGGCCCTGTGGTCGATGCTCGGCGCGCGCCCCGTGGACGTATTCGCCTGGGAGAGCTTCGGCGAAGAATGGGTGAACGATGCCGTCGAACAGCTGAAGCTCGCCGATTGCCGTATTCATGTCGGCCGGCCCTACGGGGTGCTGCCTGATCTGTCCGTTGCCCGTAATGTGGCGGACATTGTCTTCACGCAGAACGGAACCACCTCCGGTGCGAGAATTCCAAACTTCGACTGGATCCCGGCGAATCGGGAAGGCATTACCTTCAATGATGCGACCAGTGCCGTCTTCGCTCAGCCCGTCGAGTGGTCCAAATGCGACGTGGTGACCTTCTCGTGGCAAAAGGTGCTGGGCGGGGAGGGCGCTCACGGCGTGTTGATTCTCTCCCCGCGTGCGGTGGCGCGCCTGGAAAGTTATGCGCCACCTCGGCCGCTGCCAAAGATTTTCCGCATGACCAAGAGAGGCAAACTCGATCAGGAGTTGTTCGATGGCGCCACCATCAACACGCCGTCACTGCTCGCCGCCGAGGACTATATCGATGCATTGAAGTGGGCGGAGAGCATCGGCGGTCTCGATGCGCTACACGCTCGTGCAAACGTCAATACGATGGTGCTCACGGAATGGGTGGCGCAGACACCGTGGGTGGATTTTCTGGTGTCCGACGCCGCGAATCGCAGCAACACCAGCGTCTGCCTCAAGGTTGTCGATGAGCGCGTCACCTCGCTTCCGGACGCCGCACAAGCGGAGTTTGCCAAAAACCTGGCTGCGGCGCTGGAAAAAGAGGGAGTGGCGCTCGACGCGGCATCGTATCGGTCGGCACCTCCGGGTTTGCGCATCTGGTGTGGCGCGACGATCGAGCGAAGCGATGTCCAAGCCTTGACTCCGTGGCTCGACTGGGCATTCGACTGTTGTCTCGGACGGCGCAAGGTCGGCGGATGAGGACATAGCGTGCCCAAGGTTCTCATTGCCGATGAATTGAGTCCGAAAGCCCTCGATATCTTTCGCAGCCGCGGGGTCGAGGTGGATGTGCGCATTGGTCTGAAAAAGTCCGAACTGTTGAGCATCATCGACGGTTACGACGGCCTGGCGGTTCGATCCGCGACCAAAGCTGACAAAGAGATCATTGCCGCCGCGAAGAGCTTGAAGGTGATCGGTCGAGCCGGCATCGGTGTCGACAACATTGATATCCCGTCGGCCACCGCGCGCGGCATCGTGGTGATGAATACGCCATTCGGGAACTCGATTACCACGGCCGAGCACGCCATTGCCTTGCTCTTTGCGGCAGCCCGCCAAATCGCCGCCGCCGACGTCTCCACCCAGGCTGGGAAATGGGAAAAGAACCGCTTCATGGGCGTCGAGCTTTATGCCAAGACTTTGGGACTGATCGGGTGCGGCAATATCGGCGCGCTGGTCGCGGAACGGGCGCTGGCTCTCAAAATGAAAGTGATCGCCTACGATCCTTTTCTCTCGCTGGAGCGCGCGGTCAAACTCGGTGTGGAGAAGGTCGAACTCGGCGATTTGCTGGCGCGCGCCGACTTGATTTCATTGCACACGCCGTTGACCGACAATACCAAAAACATCCTGTCGGCAGAGGCACTCGGCAGGACGAAGAAAGGCGTCATCATCGTGAACGCGGCGCGAGGCGGCCTCGTCGATGAGGCGGCTTTGCGGGCGGCGCTCAACAGCGGACATGTCGCCGCCGCCGCCTTCGACGTCTTCATCATCGAGCCGGCGAAGGAAAGCGTCCTGTTCGGCGCGCCGAATTTCGTTGCGACCCCGCACTTGGGCGCAAGCACTAACGAGGCGCAGGAAAACGTCGCATTGCAGATAGCCGAGCAGATGTCGGACTACCTGCTGGCGGGTGCCGTCGCCAACGCGCTTAACATGGTTTCCATCAGCGCGGAGGAGGCGTCGCGTCTGAAGCCGTTCATCGGGCTCATCGACAAACTCGGCGCATTCGCGGGTCAAATCGCCGACGACGGACTCGAGGCGGTCGAGATAGAATATGAGGGAGAGGTTGCACACCTCAATACCCACCCCCTGACCGCGGTTGCGCTGGCTTCTTTGATGCGACCGCTGATACCGGATGTGAACATGGTGTCAGCGCCCTCTATCTTGAAGCAGAAAGGTACCCCGCTGACTGAATCGACACGGGAGATTTCCCCGATCTATGGGTCGCTGATCCGGATAAAGGTCCTTACCGGCGGGCGTTGGCGGACGCTTGCCGGTGTGGTGAATGCGGGAAGCGCGAAGATCGTCGAAGTGAAAGGAATGGCATTGGAGGCGGACTTCCATCCGGTGATGCTTTTGATCAACAACTTGGACAAGCCCGGCTTCATTGGCGCGCTCGGGACCATCCTCGGGGAGGCCAATATTAATATCGCGACCTTTCATCTGGGCCGCCAAGCCGCCGGCCAGGATGCCATCGCCATCGTTGGCGTGGATCAAGTGCTGCCCGAAGTGATTCAGCACAAGCTTCGTTCGTTGCCTCACGTGCGTTACGTGAAAGTGCTAAAGTTCTAAAATCGTTGGGTCTGCAAGAAAGCCGAGCGGGGAGTCGGGCAAGAAAATTGAACGATGGCACCAAGCGTTCTTGCTCGGGCAGCAGTGCGCGGGGTCTGGATCCACCGATCGACCAATCGATGTCCGCTACGGCATTTAGGGGAGTAGGCTTTCAAGCGGAAAGCCACCAGAGGCGGCGTTGTTCGTCTTAGACCATCCGCCGCAGTTCGCGTCGCAGGATCTTTCCCACTGCGGCTTCGGAAGAGAGTCGACGAGACGGACAACTTTTGGCAGCTCGGATGCATTCGCGGATGCGGGCATGAGCAACCTCAGAGGGCTGGGGCGGTTGCTTTCTAAGCCAAGGCCGGTCCCAGAACTGCTTCAGGGACCAATACCGCCGTTGACCGCCGGGACCAAACGAGAACTGCCGCTTTCGAATCCGATGCGCCAACTCGATTCCGCTGAGCGTGACGGCTGCATTTCGAGCCGACTTGAAACCTGTCATCCAGGCGCGATGGCGGTTGACTGCACGATGATCCCGTTCGATGATGGCCGAAAGCACCGGCCCTTTGGGGCGGTCTTGCGTGTGCGTAGAGCACCCTTCATGCTAATTTTCCACGCCGAGGCGCATTCTGGCGCTCAACGGACATAAGGGACCCCGACCCACCTTCAGACCGAAGGCTGTCTAAAGAGCTTTACGGATTTGAGGGCGCGGTCAGGCGGTCTACGATCTGTTCCCGAAGGCTGAAGCCGACGAATTGGTCATGCGCTCGACGTTGCTCAGAGGACTGGAACAATGGCTGAAAGAGAGCGGCCTGACGTCAGACTCAAGCCGCGAAGACGCTGGGCATCACCCATGCTCGGGTGTCCCATATCAAGCGCGGTAAATTCGGTCAGTTCAGTTTGGACATGCTAGTTCGACTGGCATCGAGGCCGGACTCAAGCCAAGGCTGAAATTGGCGGCGTGAGCCGACAGAAGTCGATTGACGTCCACTGACCGCCGGATACAGCCACCATTTGGCGGGGGCATGACTAGGGCATCGTCGAATCAACGCGATTTTATTAATTTATAAATCAGTGGCATATGACGTAAATGTGGTGGCTACACGGCCCACCATCCAATAGCGTTCTAAGACGTCCAAGTACGTCCACTTCGGCGGTGAAATCGCTGGAGATTAGCGAAGACCTTAGCAAAAAAGCAGCGTCTTTTTGTCCCTCGGGCCAGTTCCTTAGGTGATTAAGCGGCCAACTTCAACGTAGGTTGCAATCCCACTCGAGAAGCCAGCACCAATAGCATGTCCGCGCTGAAATCCCGCCAAGCACCTTTCATCAGTGCCGATACACGGGGCTGAGTGATGCCGAGTTCCTTAGCGGCCTTACTTTGCGTCCAGCCCCGCCCTTTGATGTGTACGCGCAGGGCGGCCATCAGGTCGGCACGCATGCCGAGAACTCGCGCCTCGGCCTCATCGAACCCCAAGTCATGGAACACACTGCGGTTGGCAGGCGTCGTATGTCGAATATTGCGTTTGCGCATGATTCTAATCTCCAATCTGAGCGAAGCGGCTTACAGCTAGCTCGATATCCGCTTTACGAGTCTTCTGGGTTTTCTTTTGAAAGCAATGCAGTACATAAACCGCTTCGGGACGTGTGGCCAAATAGATTACGCGATAGGCCCCGGTCGCGTCCCGCACGCGAATCTCTTTCACTCCAGGACCCACAGTTTTCATCGGCTTCCAGTTCGCCGGTTCGAGGCCTCGCTGCACAAAATCCAAATTGAAACCGGCATCCCGACGCGCCTCATCGGGGAAAGCCTTCAAATCATCGTGGCTGGAACCCACAAACTGCAGCGGTTTACGTGTGACTTCCACACCGATCATTATACATCTACTTGTATAATTATACAACTACCTGTATAAAGCGAATAGATTTAGCATGATGGACGCCGAAAGTCGGGCTGTGCCATTCAGCGCCGGTCGTGGAGAGCTCCTGCGACTGCTCGCGCGGGTGGCATCGCCAGGAGCCCATGCAGTCTGATGCGAATATCTCGCGCGCAGGGGTTCTCGTGCAGGATCTCCTCGCGAGGAAGCTCGGCAGGCAATGGCCGCCGAGCGGGCTTCGCGGGCGGCTCCTTCGGCGCGGGTCGCACCTCGAGGGGCTTGGCAGCGAGGCTTGCCTCGAGATCGTCGATCGAGAGCTGCATCTGCACGAGCTCTCGATCGAGCTGCTCCGAGGAGCGGCCGTACTTCATGCGCTTCAAGTACGCGATCTCGAAGCGCAGCTTCTCGAGTTCAAGTTTTTGGGAAATTAGCAGCGCTTCGGCGACTTCGAGCTTGGTGCTGCGCTCGAGAATTATGCCCTTGAGGGCTTCGACATCGTTCGGCAGATCTGCCGCTTTAGGCATGCGCCATTATATCAAGGAGAAAGTCCAAAGCGAGAGAAAAAGCCTATAAATAAAGGCCTTTTACGCCGCGAGGTGCGGCTCGTGAGTGCGCTCGACGCGTCTCCAGTCGATCCCTTCCAACAACATCGAGAGCTGCGCGGCGCTCAAACTCACCGTCCCATGCGTCGCCTGGGGCCACACAAAGCGTCCGCGCTCTAAACGCTTGGCGAAGAGGCACAACCCATCGCCGCTCCACCACAGAATCTTCACCCGATCACCCGCTTTGCCACGAAACACAAAAAGCTGGCCGGAAAACGGATCCTCCTCAAGCTGCGTCTGCACGCGTGCTGCGAGTCCATCGAAGCCGTTGCGCATGTCGGTCGTTCCCGCGGCGAGCCACACCTTCACTCCCGCGGGCAGTGCAATCATCGCTGCACCAGAAGATCGATGACACGAGAGCGCTTCGGCGTCCACACGCCCGCGCACCACAATGATATGACCGTTGCTGAGCCTGATCTCGATGAGCCGCGAGGCCTGCTTAGGCTCCGAAGGACTCTGGCTCGCCGCTGTCGGCGCCACTCGCTCGGTCGGCATCACGGTCGGCGTGCTTACCGTCACCGGCAGCAGCTTCGCATCGTCCTTCGCGCCTTGCGAGTTCAATAATCCGCGACGATGCTGCCGCCTCCAAGCGAATACCTGGTTGGCGTTGACGTGATGACGGCGGGCCACCATGGCCACCGAGGCACCCTTCGCCCGCGTCTCCTCAACGATACGCAGCTTCTCTTCAATCGTGTGCCGCATCCGCGGCCCAGTCCGTCGCCCCAGCGTGTCAATCGTGACAATCTCTTCCGCGAAAATGCCCACCGAACCCCTACGTGGACACTTACAATGTGCCCACTTAGCCCATCATGGGTACGGCGAGCTCCGCCGGCCATGCGGCCCAAACCGGACGGTTACGAATCAGGGCAATTTTATTAATTTATAAATCAATGGCTTATGACGTAAATGTGGTGGCTACACGGCCCACCATTTAAAACAATAGCTTACGCACCGCCCTTCGCAGAAGACCTCTACGTTTCTACCTATTTTTCTGCGCATTAATTGGTCGTAGGGCCTTTCGCGAGAGTGCGCAAATGCTTGAACTCTAGGCCGAAAGGCCGAAACATTTGGCGAGCTTCTGCTCCAACCTGGTGGCTTTGTCACTGCCATGCGGCCATTATCGATGTTCACCATCCGATGCTAAGAGGTGTGTGCTAGTCACCGGTCGGGTCCTGCAATAACAAGGGGTCAACGCATGGATTGTCCGTCCCCGCGCCCGTTCAACATCAATGAGTTCGTTCGCAGTGAGGGCCCCGATCCGCTGGAGAAGTGTCGGCGGTTCCACGAGTACGCCAACGAAGTCCGCGCGGCTGGTGTGTTCGATGCGATGTATCGTATCGAGCTCCAGGGACCACTCGATCATCGGATCCTCGCCAGGGATGCGTCGACCGGCGAGACGCGCGAACTTGTGTGTTTCGACTCGAACAGCTACCTCGGGCTGCACTTGCACCCGAGGGTACGTGCGGCCGCACATCGCGCGATAGACGAGGCCGGTGTAGGGACGCCGAGTGCACAGGTACTCGGGGGCCACAATCGCTGGCTGCGGGCGCTTGAAGAACGCGTCGCAGCGTTGCTGGGTCGTGAGAAGTGCCTGGTCTTTCCGTCAGGTTACCAGGCAAATATCGGAATTCTCACGGGGCTGTTGCGGCGTGGCGATAGGGTCATTGCCGACCGGTTCTCGCACGCGAGTCTTCATGACGGCTGCGCCTACAGTGGGGCGAGCGTTCTGACATACGCACATGGCGACCTCGAATCCCTCGCCGCGCAGCTCACGCAGGGCGCGCCGGGGGCCCTTATCGTTGCCGATGGGCTGTTCAGCATGCACGGAGATCTGTGCGATTTGCCCGGTCTGCGGAGTGTCGCCGACAAGTATGGGGCGCGCTTGATGATCGATGATGCCCACTCGGTCGGCATCCTTGGTGCCACCGGAGGTGGAATAGAGGAGCACTATGCGATGCGCGGCGCGGTGGATGTCCTGATGGGCACGTTCTCTAAGGCTCCGGGGGCGGCGGGGGGTTACGTCGTCGGCGACGAAGCTCTCATCGACTACCTCCGCTTTCTCTCACACGGGGCCCTGTTCACCGCGTCGTTGCCCGCACCGACCTGTGCCGCCGTTACCGAGGCGTTCGCCGTCATGCAGGACGAGCCCGAGCATCGCGAACACTTGTGGGCCAACACACGGTGCATGTGGAAGGGTCTGAAGGACGTGGGGTTGCGCGTCCCGCCGCTCAGTTCGCCGATCCTTACGGTGCATGTCGGGGACGAGACGCTGCTCGGGCCGTTCGCGGTGGCGCTGTTCCAAGCAGGCGTGAAAACCGGTATGGCGCAGTATCCCGCCGTGCCTCGCGGCCAGAGCATTCTGCGGATCACGATCAATGCACGCCATACACAGGAGGACCTCGGTCGCACCGTGGATGTTTTGGAGCGGCTCGGGCGAGTGTTTGGGATCGTAGAGGCCCATTGAACGCGCTGCGCTCGCTGTGGGTGACAGGTAGGCCCTACCTTATGTTCGTATCCGGAGCAGCCGCCCTGCCAGGGCTTGCCCTCGCGCGTGCGCCGATCGCTCGCGTGGTGCCGGCGTTCGTGGTGCTGTTCTTATCGTACGGACTGGGTCAGGCGCTCACGGATGTTTTTCAGACCGACACCGATGCATTGTCGGCGCCAGAGAGACCGCTCGTACAGGGCGCGATCGACAAACGCACCGTGCTTATCGCAAGCCTCGGCGGTTTGACAGCATGCGCCGCGGTGATCGCGTGGCTGTCCCCGGCGGCCGCACTGCCTGCGGCAATCGCGATCGTCATGCTCGCAACCTACACCCCGCTAAAGCGGCGGTGGTGGGGCGGTCCGCCGTGGAATTCGGCGGTCGTCGCGCTGCTTCCGCTGCTGGGGCGCATGGCCGGGGGGGCGGGCTCGCCGAGGCCCTCGCCGACGGAGCTGTCCGTACCGCAATGGCGTCGTCGTTTGGTACCTACGCCGTGTTCGTACTCCTTGGTTACCTGAAGGACGTCGAAGCGGACCGCGCCACCCGTTACAACACCGTCGCGGTGCGGTTCGGTCGTCGCGCCGCGGTGGTGTGGAGCGCCTCGTTCGCTGCGCTCGGCCTCGCGGCATCGGGATGGCTGGTGCAGCCGCGGCTGACGGTTTCGGCTGGGATCGCGTTGTGGTCCGTAGGCGCTGTGATGCTGGTTGGCGCCCACGTGCTCGCTTGGAGATCAATGACCGACAACGATGCGTGGCCTGGGATCCAGACGTCAGTGCACGGGTTTGTCGCGGTCCACCTCGGTGAGGCTGCCGCCATCGAGCCCCGTTGGACATTGATGGCGTGGATACTTTTCGGTGCATCGATCGTGGCGATGTTCCGAAGACCCGTCCTAAGACAGGTATGAGACCGTGATGGAGCTACCCCACCATCCGCCGACTCGACGAGCGCTCGTCCTCCTGAACCCGAATGCGCGGCGCGGCCGGGGCCGAGCAAGGTACGCCGCGGTCAAGGTGCACATCGACGATGCGTTCGAAGCGCGGGTCGTCGAGACTGAACCGACGGGGAACGACGCGCCGATTCGTGCCGCGCTGGACGACGGAATCCGCACATTCATTGCCGCGGGCGGAGATGGTACCGTCAATGCCGTGATCGACGCTCTTGTCCGCTTGCGGGGAGCGATCACCCTCGACGAACTCACCCTGGGGGCCGTGGGCCTCGGGTCGAGTAACGACGCACACAAGCCGCTCAAACTGCAGATCGCCGGAATCCCCATGCGGATCGACGCACGGCATGCGGTGCCGCGCGACGTTGGAATAGCGCGGTGGGATGGGGGAGAACGTGCGTTCCTCGTCAGCGCGTCGGTCGGCGTCACGGCCGCCGCGAATGCACGCTTCAACCACGAGGATGGCGTGCTACGCCTCCTAAAGCGCTGGTGGGTCGACGGAGCCATCATGTGGGCCGCGCTGCGGACGATTGCGACTTGGCGGAATCTTTCCGCGACACTCGTTGTGCACGAGACCTCGTCAACATTTGCGTTGACCCATCTCGGCGTCGCCAAGACACCATGGCTGGCGGGTGGACTCCAGTACGACACCCCCGTTGAGGCGGGCCGGTTCGTGGTGAACTTATGTGAAGGCATGAGTCGCCTGCGCACGATCCGCACGCTCGCAGCCCTGGCTCGTGGCCGATTCGTCGGCCTGCCTGGGACGCGGTCGTGGAGCGCACCGCGGGCGTCGGTGGTCCTCGATGAACCCTGCGATCTCGAGCTCGACGGCGAGATCTTTCGCGCCTCCCGGGTATCGTTCGAGCTGTTGCCGGAAAGGATTCATCTATGCAGCTGATCGATGCCATCTACGAAAATCGATTGTTGTCACGATGGGCCGCTCTGCTGCCAAGGCCGCCGTCGGCGATCGGGTCGATGCACGAGGCCGATGCGGAGTTTGTGCCCCTCGACAAAGCGCGCTGGCTCGCGATGAAGGTCGACACTGTCGCGGAGGAAATTGCCGCCGGCTTGTACACCGATCCCGCGACCGCGGGACGAATTGCGGCAATCTCCGTGCTCTCGGATCTGGCGGCCGTCGGCGCGGAGCCGATCGGGCTCCTCTTATCGGTGGTCTTGCCCCGCGGCGACGAGGAGGCGGTGCAGTCGCGCATGGCGGTCGGGGTCCGAGCGGCCTGCGAGGCAGCGGGATCGGTATTTTTGGTGGCGACACGAGCGTCGGTCCGGCGCTGGCCATCACGGTGGTTGGGTTCGGACTGGTCCCGGCCGGCCAAGCACTGCGGCGTGTGGGATTGCGCGCGGGAGACGCCGTGTTCGTCGCCGGGGGCGTTGGGCTCGGTGGTGCCCTTGCTGCGGCCCAAATGCTCGGCATCCACGGGTTCACTGAGGACGACTACGCGCCTCCCGTGCGGATCGCCGTCGGCTGTGCCCTTCGCGGCGTCGCGAGCGCGGCAATGGATACCAGCGATGGCCTCGTCGCGACGCTTGATCAGTTGGCTCGCCTCAACGGCGTCGGCATTCGCGTGGAAACGGCACTCTCCGGTCTGCTGCACCGAAAGGTTGAAGCCTTGCGCGCGGCCGCTCGCTTGCCGGCCTTCCCGTTCGTCGCGAGCTGCCATGGTGAGTTCGAACTCGTGTTTGCCGTTCCTCCCGATCGCCTGGCTCGGCTCGATGGCGTGCGGGCGACCCTTGGTGCCGAACCGCTGCGTATCGGGACCGCGTATGCGGGGGGCGGAGTCTGCATCGGCGACACGCCGATCGATGGGGCCAAGATCCGCAATCTGCTTGACGACGTCGGCGGGGATCCGCGTGCGTACGTAACTGCATTGATCGGCATGAGCCCGCCGTAGTCGTTTCGACCTGGGCGGCCCGAAGAAAAGGAGTCTCTTTTGACCAAATTTCAGGATTTCGGGGAACTCGAACGATAGTCCTCTACCGAGCGCTCCAAAAAATACAAAAATAACAAAGTGCTAGGAGGTACGGCTTGTTTCTCTTAATCAATTGGTCGTAGGTTCGGTCCCTACACGACCCACCGTTCAAATCAATAGCTTACGCGTCACCGCCGGAAGAAAACCTCTGCTTTCTATCTCCTTTTCTGCGCGGGGTGAGCAAAAACAGCTTCTGAGAAGCCCACGATACGTCGCAGAATTCGAGGCATTTCCGCACTTTCGCGAAACGCACCTAAGACCAATTGACACATATCAATCTCGAGGGTGAACTGATCAGGCTCTTTTCGTTGCACGCTTCCCGCGGCGCTAGGTTCGGTTGAGTTTGGATCGAATCTGCCTCGCACCAAAGATATGATGAATTCACACTATTGATGAACTGCGAGATCCAAGCATGGCGACCGTACGCAAAACTATTACCCTGACGGACCAGCAGGACGACTGGATCAAGGCGCAGGTCGAGCGTGGCGACTACACGAACGACAGCGAGTACATTCGCGACCTCATTCGCCGCGAGCAAGAGCGAGGTCAGGAGATTGAGGCTATTCGTCCGGCGTTGATAAAGCGTGAGAAGAGCGGTAAGCCCAAACGCTTAGAAGCAAATGCGTTTAAGCGTAGGCTTCGCCGCGCTCAAAGCTGAGTACCGACTATCTGCTGAGCGGGATCGTGAGAGGATTTGGGAATACACGTACAGAGTGGGGGTGTGATAAGCCGAGCACTAAACGGACTTACTGACAACGGGATGCAAGACGCTGGCTGAATCTCCGAGCTTAGCGCCCGCCTGAGACCACATTCGCAAGGGGACCGTCGTTGGACGCGCCTCGCCACGCACTGCGTGGGCCGGCACGTAGAGCCTGGCGCTCCATGCCTCGCGGTGGCTCTTCACTCCCGGGACCACGGTGGAGTCTTCCAGGCTGCCAGCGCTTCGAGGAAGACCTTCAGCCTAAAGGGCAGGAATTTTCGATTTGAGTAGACAATAAAGACCGGGATTTGCGGGGAGGTCCACTTTGGTATCAGCCTTATAAGTGAACCGCTCGCAAGGCCTTCGTCGCAGTAGGTGGACGGCAGTAGTCCGACACCATGACCCCGATACACGAAGGAGCTGACTGAATCGAAATCGCGACTCGATATCTGCCCGGAGACGTGGATGCGTGCCTTTTTCCTACCGTTGACCAGGTCCCAGTCAGTCTCGTTATTCCTGGCGTTGAGAGTCACACAATCGTGCAGCCCGAGGTCCGCAGGCTCGAGAGGATGCTTTCGGCCTTTCAAGTATTCTGCGGACGCAACGATATAGCGAACGCTCTTTCCGATGCGGATGGCGACCGCGCTCGAGTCCTCCAACTCGCCGAAGCGGATCGCCACGTCAAGGTTTTCCGCAACCAGATCGAGGAACAGATTCGTGATGAAGAGGTCGACCCGGATCCGCGGCTGAGCTTTGAGAAACCCCGAGAGGAAGTTCAAGAAAGGCTCCTGACCCAGAATGACCGGAACGGACAGCCTTAACATGCCTTCGGGAGTGTTCTGCCCGAGAGTCAGAGCTCGCTCGGCCTCTTCCAAGAGGGTCAGTGGCTCCCGGCACTGATCGAAGTACTCACGCCCCTGCGCAGTCAGGCTCACGCGTCGCGTCGTGCGTCTCAGGAGCGACACGCCCAGCGCGGACTCAAGCACCGATAGCCGCCGGCTCACTGTCGAGATCGGCATGCCCAAGGAGCGGGCTGCCCGGCTGATGCTCTCGAACTGCGCCACTTTCACGAATATCTGGACGTCGTCGAGGTGCGTCATAAAGGCTATTCTGCCATTTTTGGAAATTAGATTCTGGAGTTTCCCATCTAATCAATCGCGACATGGAGCGGGAGAATCCATCCCAAGAGAAGGCGATTGAAATTCAGCACTTACAGGCGCAAGCCAAGGCGGAAAACTCATATGACTACGAAACAAAAGACCATCATTGTGACAGGAGCCTCTCAGGGAATCGGGGCCGCGACTGCCAACCTATTTCTTAATCGCGGCTACAACGTCGTGGGTAACTCGCGGAAAATCACGGGCAAGAATGAGCTGCAACGTTCTGACCAGCTGGCTCTGGTGGATGGCGACATCGGTCTGGCTTCGACGGCCGAGATGATCCTCGGTACCGCGCTACAGCGGTTCGGCTCGGTGGATGCCCTCGTGAACAATGCGGGAATCTTCTTTGCAAAGCCGTTCACCGATTACACGCCCGAGGACTTCCGAGCATTGTCGTCCACCAACTTGGAAGGCTTTATTTATATGACGCAGTTGGCCGTCAAGCAGATGCTCTCGCAAAAGGGCGGCGGCAGTGTCGTGAGCATCACGACTTCCATCGTCGATCATCCGCTTGCGGCGTTCACCGCATCCGTTCCAATGATCACGAAGGGCGGTATCGACGCGATATCTCGTAGTCTCGCGATGGAGTACGCACCGCACGATATTCGTGTGAACGTCGTAGCTCCAGGCATCGTGGACACCCCGCTTCATAAGAACAACCCCAAGGACTTCCTGCGCACACTCCCACCCCTTGGGCGGATTGCGGCCGCTACGGACATCGCTGAGGCGGTGTTCTATCTCACCGAAGCGAGCCAGGTCACAGGCGAGGTGCTCCATGTTGACGGCGGCGCGCATCTGGGTCGGTGGTAATGTAATCGCAGAGGAGGTGCGCGTGGTTACAAAGGAGGCTGGCGTTTCTTGCCGGCCTCCGCGGCCGCCCTCGACTGATATCCAAGGAGAACATTGATGTCCACGAGCACAAATGCCAGTGCCGAGCAGCGGCTGAAGGACCTCGGCATAAGTCTGCCGCGTCCACCAACACCGCTTGAGGCTTATGTTGAAGCGGTGCAGACAGGGAACTTGCTCTTTTTAAGCGGGACGCTGCCCGTGGAGGACGGCGCTCCCCGGTTTTTTGGGGCGCATCGGCGGCAATTTAAGCATCGAAGACGGACGGCAGGCGACGCGCTTGGCGGCATTGAACGCTCTTGCGCTCGCCAAGGAGCATCTGGGGTCGCTCGACAGAGTGACGCGCGTCGTCCGTCTCGGAATTTCTCTCGTCACCACGCCCGAGTTTCGTGATCATCCAAAGGTCGCGGACGCCGCATCGGAATTGCTGGTCAATGTGTTCGGAGCTGATAAGGCATCGACTCGCCTGGTTTTCGGGATGGCGAGTCTCCCGGTAGGCGTGTGCGTCGTACTAGAGAGCATTTTCGAAATTGCAAACTGAGCGAATCATCCGATATTGAGTCGATTCGTCGCGCCGCCTTTGCAGGGATCTACCGCGCCGCCCGCTTGACGCCGCCAGTTCAAGGGATTGGTTCCGAAGATCCGACGAGAGGTGCGTGGGAAATGAGCCTGATCGCACATCCCGCAAGAGGTAAATCCTCAAAGGTCTCGCGAAAGGCGCGGAAGAAATGGCTTGACTGCGATGTCGCGTGGTCGAACTACCCGGTCTTCAAAGGCGCGGCGGCCTTGTAAGAACTGAGGATGATGCCGGACGGCATTGCTGTCGTGCTGGCGAGCTCGAATGAGCGTGGCGGGGTTCCCTGCGAAAGAAACCGCTTCCCCGTGCCCAACAGAACCGGATAGACGACCAGCAAAACTTCATCCGCGAGCGCATGTTCGAGCAGCGTCGACGTCAGTGTCGAGCTACCCCAGAGGATGAGGTCCGGGCCGTCCTGCGCCTTGATGCGGCGAATGCGCTCGACGATGTCCGGTCCAAGGCCCTCGAACGGACCCCATTCAAGACTATCCGACCGGTGAGTAGCGACATATTTTGTTGCCGCATTGAGGCCGTCCGCCAGCGGACTGCTCGGCGCCTTTGGCCAGTAGCCGGACCAGATATCGTAGGTGCGGCGGCCGAGCAGCAGATCGAAGCGCCCGCCATGCGCGGCGACGATTGCATCGCGGCCAGC
Source organism: uncultured Acidimicrobiaceae bacterium (assembly GCA_963783995.1). Lineage (GTDB taxonomy): Bacteria > Actinomycetota > Acidimicrobiia > Acidimicrobiales > RAAP-2 > Bog-473. Next base: position 327,807 of record CAWAPU010000006.1, on the reverse strand, counting down.
GGGGGTGCGATAGGGCGCGGTCCAGTCGCCGTAGGGAAAATCGCCGTCATCGCTCGAGAGCTGGATCACGCCATCCAGCGAGATGTGTTCGATGAGTTTGAGCTTTCTCATTGGAGTCTCCGTGTTCTGGGGTTGGAGTTTGAAGTTCTCTCCCCGGCCTTCACTACAACGACGAACGGCGAGACCGGAATTCTACAAGCCGTCGGGAAAATCGCATTTCTGGGGATTCTTTAGTTCCATCGGTGAACCTCGCTGCCTATCGGTACACTGAGGCATATCCTGGGGGAGTCGCGCTTGTCAGAAAAGACGAATCTGTCAGGGGAGAGACCGCTGACGAGGGTGGATCAACATCGGCGCCGGCGCGTCTGTCGCCCGCGATGGGTCTTCTGGACACCACGCTGTTTCTGGTGACAGCCGGATGCACGTTGCAGTGGACCGCCACGGCAGCGGCGACCGGACCGAGCTCCTGCTGGTATGGCTGATCGGCGGGCTCACGATGTTTGTGCCGTTGGCGGTTTGCATCGTTTACCTTTGCTCGCGATTTCCCGATGGGTGCGGTATATATGCGTGGAGCGCGCGTGCGTTCGGTCCGTTCGCGGGGTTCATCACCGGCTGGACGTACTGGACCGGCACACTCGCGTTCCTGCCCACCGTGCTCTATTTCATCGCGGGCAGCTCTCTGCTGTGGTCGCCGACGAACACGACGACTGCCGGCACGCCGACCTACTTCATTTGTTTTTCGCTGATCATGATCGCGATCTGCGCGACACTGAATGTTCGCGGACTGTCGGTGGCCAAGTGGCTCAACAGCGCAGGAGCGGTTGCGCGATGGTTAGGTACGTTGTTGCTGGTCGGCTTTGCGCTGGCGAGCTGTTGGCGGTTCGGGCCGGCAACGGACATCAATCGGCACACGATCGCGCCCGCATTCCGGCTCAGCGATGTCATTTTCTGGACGACGCTCGCTTTCGCCTGGACCGGGCCCGAAGCCGTGTCATTCATGGGCGGCGAGATCCGGGACCCGCGCCGTACCGCGCCGAAAGCTTTGACTCTTGCCGCACCCATGATCGCCGCCGTATACATCATCGGCACCGCGAGCATTCTGCTCGCCATCCCGCCGGAGCGCGCGAGCGGCGTATACGGTGTCATCGAGGCGATTCGACATGCGGCGGCGCATCTGGGACTGAACTGGCTGGTTCCAGTCGGGGCGGCGTGCGTGGTTCTCGACCGCATCGGCAGCCTGTGTTTGTGGCTCGGCGCACTGGCGCGGATACCCGCCTCAGTTGGGATTGCCGACTACCTACCGCGGAGTTTCGCCCGAATTCATCCGCGCCACGGGTCTCCCGCCAACGCGATCTGGGTGCAGGCGGCACTGGTTGCGGCCTTGGTCGTGTTGGGTCAGAGTGGGACGTCCGTACGCGGTGCATACAATGTCCTCATCGAGATGATGGTCGTCACGTCGATGTTGCCTTTCCTCCTGCTCTTCGGCGCCGCCATCAAGTTATCTTCCGGAGCAGCAGATGAAAGGAGAAGGCCGCATCTGGGGCGGACGGCCGACGCTCGTCTTCGTCGCCTTGATCGGCCTGATGGCGACGGCCGGCTCGATCGTCGTAGCATTCGTCCCGCCTCCGGACGAAGAGCATCCGGCCCTGGCCATACTCAAGGTGGCCTGCATGACCGGGGTCCTGCTGCTGGTGGGCGCCTCGCTTTATGGAATTGGCAATCTCCGGGCGCGCCGCCTAACGGTACGGTCCAATGCGATCGGGTAACAACACGCACCCCATTCTCGCTGGACCGTCGTGGCCCTTGTACCGACCATATCGCTGGGCTGCCGCCGATTTCCAACTCGGTCTGCGCCCCATCCGGCCGGAGAATTGGGTCCTGATCGGCGCAGAACATGCGGAAATGATGCGTCAGAAGTGTGAGCGACTGGACACTCATAGACCTTTTTACTATCGGACGCTACCAGCTCACTGCCCGCGCAGCGGGAGTTACGGGACCGAATCACGGCGCATCTGGCGGCGGACCATCCACAGTCATTTGAAAGGAGCGGCTCGGTGGTCCGGTCTCTCATCACCGGCAGGACACTCGACCTAGATGATGATTCCACCGAACCGCTGATGCAGGTGAGCTACCTCATCGAAGAGGATTTCATGCTCCTGGAGGAGGTCGGAGGGATCCGCCAGATCACGGCCGCATCGAATGCCTACTCCAGCTCGGGTCGCCTAGTCGGCTCGGTCGGACATGGCATGGAGTGGGCCCATGAGCCGGTACCTCAACTGACTCATAAGCTCGGTGGAAAGATAAATCGCGTACTGGGCAGCATTCATGCCTCCACTCCGTGCGAGCGATTCAACTGGCAAATCACTCCGCTGGCGACGGTTTTTTTCCCTCACGATGATCCTCATGCGGCGAACGCGGCGGCGATGCGCGAAGTCCTTGCTGAATTGTGCCGTGACCCGGCCCGCGCCGGCGAGTTGCTGTGGATCCGCGTCGAGAGACAGACACTCAGGAGGCTGCCGGATTCCGACGCGGTAGCCTTCAGTCTCCACACGTACAGCGATCCTCTATCCTCAATGCAGTCGGATGTGGAAAGCGTCCAGGCCATTTGGACGCTGCTGAACAACTATTCGGAGGAGCGCTGGAAGTATTCTGAGATGGACATCGTGCGTGAGCCGCTGATGATCTGGCTCGAAGCGGCTGCAAGGTCGCACAGGTGAGTGGGACTCGACAGCCTCAGAAGTTAGCTTGCCTGAAGCAGGTGAATTCCAAACAGCTTCTCGGAGTCTTGCCAGAAGCCGGCGGAACTCCAGCCAGCGGCCGCCGCGATTGATAGGAACCGGTCTTTTCCGTATTTGTAGCTGACTCCAATCTGGATCGTCTCGTCTTCGGCAAAGCGGATCGAACGCCCCGCGATCCGCGCGCGCTGTGCGGTGCGACTTTCAACGTACATTTCCACTCGTTCTTCGCGCGGATTCCATACCACCTTGCGTTCGAAGGCGTTCAAGTCCAGATCGGAGTCGGTCAAGCGTTTGAGATGCGACAATATGTTGAGGTTGAACGCTCTACTGACACCGGCTGAATCGTCATAGGCACGTAATACGCGCCCGGCGTCCCGGCATTGGTCCGTGCCGATCACGAAGGCTGGCGGGACCGCCCCGCTAAGTGCGCAGCGGACATTCTCGAGAAATTGAATGACGGCGGCAGGGGAGAATTGGCCGATGGTGCTTCCGGGCAAAAACCCGACCATGGACATTTCGGTGAGGGTCCTCGGTATCGCCAACGGCCGCAAAAAATCGGCCACCAGCGTTTCCACCTTGATTTGCGGATGACTCTTCTGCATGCGCGTGCGGATGGGCCCGAGCACGCTCGGAGAAATGTCTATTGCAAGATAGGCTGAAAAATTGCTCTCCACGACATCGAGCAAGGAAACAGCTTTACTCTCGTCGCTGGCGCCGAACTCCACCAGTGCGCGCTCGCGACCCACCTCAAGAGGCAACGCGGCAACAATGTCGGCCGCGCTTGTCTGCAATAATTTTTTTTCGGTTCGGGTTAAGTAGTAATCGGGAAGTTCGGTAATTCGCTGGAACAGCTCGGAGCCTTTCGCATCGTACAGCAGCTTCGACGGCAGCGTCTTTTTCTCATTGGTGAGCCCAAGCTGAATTTCATTCAGCAAGCTGGCATCGGCTTCTGAATGATCACCGCCAGGCTTAATCATCGAGTCCCAGCCCTTTCAATATTCTGGGTACATGTTTTGCAACGCGCGTGGCGCGCGTCGCCGATTGTTTCGCTCCGCCGAAATGCAGCAGATAACCTTTCTGCCTGCCGGGGGTGAGAGCGTGAAAGGCTTGGGCTAGTTTAGCGTCATCATCCAAACGCTTTTGAAATTCCTCGGGCACAGCGAATTGCGCTACGCCTCGCATCGCCACCTTCGCGCCGGATTTCTCAACCGCAATGGCCTCCCTGATGTAGGCCCTGACCGCCGCTTTCTGTTTGTCGATGTCCGGAAGAGAGCCAAACCGGATTTGTCTGCCGGCCTGCACATTCTTAGTCTGCTGAACGAGAATGCCCTTCGGGTCCTTTAGCAAGGCGCCTTTGATGAAAAGCAGAGCGCAATAGTGTTTGAATCCATGGATCAAAACCACATTGCTACCGTCTAGATCGTAGCAAGCTTGCCCCCATTTCAATTCTTCATTGAGGCCCGACGCAAGGCACAGTTGGCGTAGCGCGGCATATTCAGCGCTCCAGCGTCTTTCCTTGCGATGAGCCTTGCTTACGAGTGGATTCATTTGAAGTGGATTCGCCTGCGAACCGATTGCCGCCTTGTACCGCACAACCCCCCCCCGAATGGCGCAAACACCTGGACGAAAATACCATTTGCTAGCTTCCGAGGGACCGGTCAACCCGCTAGGTCCCGGTGGATACTGCGGCACTTTCGGCCAGCGCAAGCTTGGCAATAGCTTCTGGATGCAGGGTCGCTCTGACGGGGACTGGCCATCCCGTTCGCGCTCCCAGCCTGTTCCCTAAAGAAATCAGTAGCTTACGCGGCCTCCGACGCGGGCGTTCGCGGTCGATTCCAGGTGAAATTAAATACATAAGTGATTGCTTTTAAATATCTTAGTGAGACGAAGTCACGAGCGATAAACTCCCTCATCGGTGGCGTGGTAGCGCCCCTGCGGGGTCGGTGTTTCATAAGCTAAACCCCTAAGGTCTCAGCGGTTACATTACCTGGAGGGCGCATTGGACGCGTCGGTGCGGCTCTTTTCATACGGAACCTTGCGCGATAGGGCGGTGCAGGTGGCGAACTTCGGGCGCGAGCTAAGTGGCTCTCCGGACTCACTCGCGGGGTTCTCGACACTGCTCATCCCAATTCGACACCCTGCTGTCGTTGCGACGAGCGGAAAGACCCATCATTCGATCGCTGTGCGCAGCAGTAATCCGGGCGACGAAGTGGCGGGAACCGTTTTTGAAATCACCGCCCTGGAACTCGTCGCGGCGGATCGATATGAAGTGTCGGAATACACCCGGGTCTGGGTGGCGCTGAAATCGGGCGCACGGGCGTTTGCATATGTGCGGGCATGATTTATGCCCCCTGAACGGAGTGCTATGGAATACGGGCGCGGAAGGCGGCTTTTTCTTACAGACAGGCACGGAGAATCGCGACAAGCTTGCTCCGGCGACTCGAGCCAGAGTCGGAGCCGATTGATTAAGCCTTCAATTGTCGTAACCCGGTCGCGGGAGTAGGGCGACATCTATGTCTCATGTCATGAATGATTCGACGATTGATCTGGATAGGGCGCGATCTGCCCCATTGACTTCGGACGCTATATCTTCCGTAACCATTGGATCCTCCATAGCCATTGGCCAGGTTTTGCGCGATCGATACGTCTTGCAAGAACGGCTCGGGGACGGCGCGAAAGGATTGGTGTTCAAGGCACTCGATCTCTTTCGGATCTCACTCCCCGAGGCCCAGCAATATGTCGCATTGAAGATACTGCACGCTGGAGGGGATTGCTCGGAGCAGACTCTCGCGAATTTGCGCCTTGAATTTCATTGCGCTCAAGCCCTATCGCACCGAAACATCGTGAATGTTTACGACCTGGACTGCGACGGCGATGTGGTCTTTTTTACAATGGAGCTGCTCGAGGGCGAGCCGCTCAGCTACGTAATTGATCGCTTGCGTCCCGCAACCATGCACAGATCGCAGGCGTGGCAGCTGATCCAGCAGCTTGGCGCGGGATTGGCAGAAGCTCACGAGCGCGGGGTTGTTCATGGCGACCTTAAGCCGCGCAACATCTTTATAACCCGTGAGGGTGAGCTCCGTATCCTGGACTTTGGTGCTGCGCATAGCTTCACGGCGGCCAAGTCGCGGTCGGAGCACGTCGACCACGGTCCCAATTATGGGACCCCCGCTTATGCCAGCTGCGAGCAATTGGAAGGTCGGCGCGCCGATCCGCGTGACGACCTCTACGCACTGGCCTGCATTTGCTATGAGCTCCTGGCCGGAACCCATCCTTTTGAGTCGCGACCCGCCACGCTGGCACGCGATTACGACGTGAGCTTGGTGCGCCCTCAGGGACTCACGAGTCGACAGTGGAGAGCTCTGCAGAAAGGGCTGTCTTGGCATCGTGCGGGACGCTCAATCAGTGTGCGTTTGTGGATGCATCGATTGATAAAGGACAGAGCCCAGGAACATTCGGTGACCCCGTTGCAAGAGCTGACGCAGGCGGACCGTCGGCAGCAATCCAAGATGCCGTGGCGCGCCGCTGCGGTTTTTTTAGTCGTGAGCCTGACAACCGCGGGCGTGTTGGCGCAGCTGCGGTCGACTGCTCCACCCAAGACGGTTGACCCGCCTTCACCCGCACCCTCGGTTGCGGAAGTCGCGACTCCTGAGCTTGCTTCTGCCCCGCCCAATGAGCCGCCAGCAGATAATTCCGCTGCGACCGAAACAGCCGCTTCTGTGAAGAAAGATACTGCCCCTAGCGCGCCGCAGGCGAAGGCGGCGAGGGCGGTACCTCTGAGGATTGCGGCCGAGGCTTCTCAAGTGAGATCGGACGATCATTTCGCCGAGATTCGGCTGCATCGCAACCTGTTGCAAAAAAATAGCTCGTTCACCTGGTGGACCGAACCCGCCACGGCGAAACCAGGCGTCGACTATGTGCCCGAGGCCGTGGCGATCCAAACGTTCCCTGACGGCTATCACACGACGCGCCTATATGTCAGGCTATTGCCACAATCATTGCGATCGCAGCGCGCCTATTTCTACATTGCAATCGCTCAAACCGGACCCAACAAAGGCCCGGCCACTGTGATCCGACGGCAGATCTGGCTTCCCACCTCATCGAATCTCCAGGCCCAGCGCTAGACAGAGTATCGCGAGCTCCTCCGTTCAGCGCGATAGCTTCAATCGATGTCGGTGGGCAATCTGCTTCGCACGATTGCCGCAGATGTCCATGCTGCACCATCGACGCGAACGACCTCGCGTGCGGTCCGCAAACATCAGCGTGCAGGCCATCCCCTCACATGCTTTCACGTCCACGAGGTCTTCCTCGGCGAGCAACTTCGCCAGCGCTTCTCCAATCGGCAGGAGAAGCGCTTCCGGCGATGCCCAGCGTCGTGCTTGCTGAAGCGCAATCGTTGTAGTTTTCCCGCGTCTCTGCGCGACGAGGCGCCCGAATCCTTCATCGCGGGCAAGTAGCCGATTCAACGGTTCGAGTTCCGCGAGATCGGTCGCTTTCAGTGGCTTGCCTCTGCGCACGTGGATGAGTGTCCGAAACCATTCACGCAGACTCCGCGCTTGCGCTGCCACCCGGTCGATTTCCCCCGGCTTTGCCTGTTTGCGCATCGCATTGAGTACGTCTGCAGGCACAAGATGTGCTTGCTCCAACCAGGTCAGCAAGCCCTCGCCATCGCTGATCCAGTCGATTTCGCTGTCGAGCGGAGTCGCGATGGAATTTAGAAAATTCAGCCCCGCCGAATCAGTGATGAATATGGCAGGGGGCTTCTGGGACATGCAAAGCACCTCTATGGCGTCGCACCATAACTGCCTCAAATGCGTTTGACAAGTTACGCTGATCTTCATAACCTCTCTGGCGCTCAGAAGACGGTTATGACTCGCGTTCAATCATCAGGGTGCCCGAAGTGTCCGGAAATGGTGTGAGTGTCGTTCTAGCCCATGGCGCTTGGGCCGATGGGTCGAGTTGGCGGAAGGTGATCGATTTGCTCCAAGCGAAGCGCGTCGCCACGATTGCTGCGGCGTTACCCCTCACGTCGTTGGCGGATGACGTGGCCGCGCTCGATCGGGCGTCGGAGCGCGTCGACGGGGAACTGGTGCTCGTCGGTCACGCCTACGCCGGCGCAGTCATAGGAGCGACCCGAAATGAGCGGGTCAAATCACTGATTTATGTCGCGGGTCTCGCGCCGGCGGAAGGCGAGACGGTCGCCGACGTATTTTATCGGACCGCCCCCCACCCTCAGGCGCCGAAGCTCTTGCCCGACCGTCATGGGCTCATCTGGCTGCCTTTGGGCGCGTTCGCGACGGCATTTGCCCAAAACGCGACCCGTGAGGAACAAGCATGGCTCTCGGCCGTGCAACGACCGATTTCCCCGGCGTGCATCAGCGTCGCCGTCGATCGGCCCCTCTGGCGGGACCGCCCGAGTCGGGCTCTTATCGCTGAACAGGACCGGATGATCGCACCGGAGACGCAACGGTTCATAGCCGATCGCCTCAAAGCTCGGGTGCGCGCGCACCCCGTGGACCACACTCCTATCGTCACCGCGCCTGAGTTGGTGGTCGACCTAATCCTGGAATCGGTGCATGACAAAGCCCCGTGACTTACGCATCCAATCTGGATTCCACACCAGCGTTTGACCAGTTGCACTTTTTTTAAGGAAAATGCCATGCCAACCGTCACGTACCGCTCCGTCGAGGTCGACTCTCTCAAGGTGTTCTATCGTGAGACGGGAGCGCCCGGTGCCCCGAAGCTGCTGCTGCTCCATGGGTTCCCCAGTGCAGGGCACATGTTTCGGGATTTGATCCCGCTCCTGGCGGATCGGTTCCATATCGTCGCGCCCGACCTGCCGGGCTTCGGTCAGTCGGATATGCCGGCGCGAAGTCAATTCAAGTACACGTTTGACAACCTCGCGCGTGTCATCGACCGATTTACCGAGTCAGTGGGATTCGACCGCTTCGCACTCTACGTGTTCGACTACGGCGCTCCGGCGGGATTTCGGTTGGCTGCATGGCACCCCGAACGAATTACTGCGATCATTTCTCAGAACGGCAATGCGTACGAGGAGGGCCTAAGCGATGGCTGGAAGCCCATCCGTGCGTATTGGCAAGATCCGTCGACGGCAAATCGCAACGCCTTGCGCAGTTTTCTCGCCGCGGACACGACACGCTGGCAGTACACCCATGGTGTACCCGACGCGGCTTCTGTGTCACCGGACGGTCTGTCGCTCGATAACTTCTATCTCGCGCGTCCTGGCGCTGATGAGGTGCAGCTCGACTTATTTGGCGATTACAAGAGCAACCTCTCGCTGTACCCGGCATTTCAGGATTATTTCCGCACGCATAAGCCGCCCCTGCTTGCCGTATGGGGCAAGCACGACCCGTTCTTTCTGCCGGCGGGCGCCAACGCATTCAAGCGAGACATTCCGCATGCGGACGTCCGCTTTTTTGACACTGGACACTTCGCGCTCGAAACACACGCTGAACCTATCGCGCTGGCGATGCGGGAGTTCTTGTCGCAACAAAAGCGTTGAGTCCTGTGTCGGGCCGAAGGAGGGGCGAAGAGCCGGGATTCCGCATGGCGGCTTGCTTTTCACAGGCTGTCGCGGCAATTTGTCCGAAGGCGGGCTGACGGGCGGCCCTGGGAGAGATAATCATGAGAATCGACAGCCGATGGATGCTCACGTGCAGCGTCGCCGATCCTGAGCATTGCCGCAAACGCCTCCTATGGCGACGAGACTTGCAATTCGCCCTACATGTCCGGGCTGATCAAAGGACAGGAGGATTTCGTCCATGTGTGGACGCTCGGTGTGCCCGGCTTGGGCGATGGATCCGACAAGCTCGTAACCGTCGATGCGAATCCCTCGTCCAAAACCTACGGAAAAGTCATTCACAAGATTTCCGTCGGCGGGCGCGGCGAAGCCCATCACATGGGATTCACCGACGACCGCAAATATCTCTGGGCCGGCGGCCTCGACGACAGCAAGATCTACGTCTTCGATGTGGGCAGCGATCCGTCTCATCCGAAACTCGTGAAGACGATCGACGATCTGCCGGCGAAGACCGGTTACGCGGGACCCCATACGTTTTACGCGCTGCCCGGCCGCATGCTGATCGGCAACTTATCGAACGTGGCGGATAAGGGTGGTGTGACCGGCATGTCGGTGTACAACAACAAAGGTGATTTCGTCGCCAAGTACCCCATGCCCACCTCCACGATCGATCAAGTCAAGGGCGACGGCTACGGTTACGACATTGCTGTCAACCCCGCGAAAAATGCCTTGTTGACGTCAAGTTTCGCCGGCTCGAACAACTACATGCGCGCCCTCGGCGAGGTCGTGAAAGACCCTGAGGCGATGAAGCATTTCGGCAATACCATGGTGATGTGGAATCTCAAGACCATGCAGCCGGAGCAGATCCTCGCCGTGCCTGGAGCGCCGCTCGAGATTCGCTGGGCATTGCCGGAAGGCCAGAATTGGGCGATCACCGCCACGGCCCTGACCTCGCAGCTCTGGTTGGTCAAGCGCGACGCTCGCGGGAGTGGGCTGCAAAAGACGTCGCCGCGATCGGCGATCCGGCCAAGATACCCCTGCCGGTGGATATTTCGATCACCGCGGATGCGAAGGGCCTGTGGGTTAATACCTTCATGGACGGCACCACGCATTACTTCGATCTGACCGATCCCGAGCATCCGCGACGAAACCTACAGCAAGCATACCGGCAGCCAGGTGAATATGGTGTCTCAGAGCTGGGACGGCCACCGCGTCTACATCACGTCCAGCTTACTGTCGAAATGGGACAAACAGGGCAAGGACAACGAACAGTTCCTGCGCGCATTCAATTGGGACGGCAATGAGCTTAAGCCCGCGTTCGAGGTTGACTTCACCAAGGAGCGACTCGGCCGCCCGCATCACATGAAGTTCACCGCCAAGCCGCAGCGCGTGGCATCGCTCGCGGATACATCTGTACGTTGATGCACCCGCTTCGCAGGCTGGCGGGCGCCGTCCTGGCGCAGTCGCTCATCGGCTTCGCTGATATAGCGAGCGCCAGCGTAGATCCCGGCGTGGCGACGGCGCCGCGCATGGATTTCTCTGCCGCCGCCGCCGGGTAGCTATAAGCTACAGAATATCCAGCCTGTAACCGATGCCGTATTGCTCGATAGTGCGGGTCGCGCCGTCAGGCTCTCGGCTGTCACACAAGGCAAGATCACCCTGCTGACATTCTTCTACACGTATTGCGTCGACCCCTTGGGATGTCCGTTTGCGCATACGACGCTCGCGAATTTGCGTGATCGCGTGCGGGACGACCGCGCGCTCTCGGGGCGTGTTCGTTTCGTCAGTGTCAGCTTGGATCCGACCCACGACACACCCGCGGTCCTCGCGAGTTACGGCCAAGAATTTACGATCGATCCGAAATTCGAGTGGCGCTTCCTGACGGCGCGCCGAGTACCGGATCTGCTTCCCGTGCTTGATGATTTCGGCCAGGACGTCAGCGTGGATGTGGACGAGAAAGGCCATGCCACACGCACCCTGCACCACATGCTGAAAATGTTTCTCATCGACTCCCGCGGCGAGGTTCGGGAAATCTACTCCCTGGCTTTTTTACAGCCGCAGGTGATGTTCAACGATATCAAGACACTGGCGCTGGAAGCCGGCGCCTCTCGCTGATTAGGCACTCGCCGCTATCATCCGCCGCCGCTGCATCTCTACGGCGGCGGGGCGGGCGATCCGCAAGTGACTTCGACGGTGCCGATGTGTCCGCTCATCGTGCCGGTGCCCTGGCCGATCTGACAGGTCTCTGCGCCCGGCTGAGCTTTGATGCTGACCGTGTAATCGCTGCCGTAAGCGAGAGCGTTCGGCATCGAGAAATATATGGCGTTCGCCGCGACCGAAAGATCGTCCATACCGTCTGTCAGTACGAGGCCAGAGGTCCTCAATCCGGATATCGATCCGCCTAACGTGTAACTGGTCGAGGCGCACATGACGCCGACCTTCGTGACCGCGCCGGCGGGCATGGTGCCGGTGCCGTCGGTGATCGTGCAAGTCAACCCCACTGGCTGCGTCTGAACGCTCACCCTGTAGCCGCTGCCGGAGGCGATAGTTGTGGGCATCGTGAAGTTGGTCGCGTTGACCGGCACACTGTAGGAGTCACTGCCGTCGCTCAGCACGAGGCCTGGCGAGGTGAGCCCAGCCACCGCTCCACCCAGACTGTAGGCCTCGTCTGAACAGGTAATCGAGACGTCGGTGACATTGTGCGTCGGCATCGTTCCGACGCCCTGACTGACCGAGCAAGTCATCCCAGTCGGTTGAGATTGCACGCGCACGGCATACGTGCTGCCAGATGACTGCGACGCGACGAGCTTGAAGCTCGTGGCACCCGTGGGCACTGCATACGTTTCGGTGCCATTAGCCAGTACCAGACCCGTCGCGCGCTCGAGGCCGCTGATGCTTCCAGTCACGGCGGGAGCCTGATCAGTGCAAGTGACGGCTATGTTCGTGACGGCGGTGGCTCCCACCGTTCCCGTGCCATCGGCCACGTCACAAGTGAGGCCGGTCGGTTGTGTGGTCACGGTGATTTTGTAGGCGCTGCCATACGCGACCGCGGTAGGCATCGTGAAGGAAGACGCCCCCTCCGGTACGCTGAGCGAATCGCTGCCGTTGGCCAGCACCAGCCCCGCCGCGGTGAGGCCGGTGATCGTGCCGCCGACATTGAAGGTTTGGTTCGAGCAAGTCACCACCACATTGGAAATATCGGCCGTAGTCGCCGTGCCGGTGCCGTTTGTCACCGTGCAGAGCTGTCCGGCGGGTTGGTTAGGCGCGGTGACGTCATAACCGACCCCGTCGGTGAGTATCGGTCCGAAGGTGAAGCTCGTTGCACCGGCCTTGATTTCAAGGTTCACACCGAGCGTGGTCAGGGACAGTCCGCTGGTAGTCAACCCGCTCACCGTGCCCGAAAGAGTGAGGGGCGGCCCGCTCGAGTCCCCGCCGCACGCCACGAGAGCAAGCACGCTTGCTGCAATCGCGCTCCGCGCTGCGGATACTCCGATAAAGAGGGACGAACTGTGTACTTGTCGTTGCACTTGAATGTTTCCTGGCTTCCGAAATTAAGAAAAGGGGCTGAGCAATCTCACAAAGCGCGATGCTGTCACAAAAAGGGGGCCGCCATGTAAGACGCGCGCCGAGGTCGAAGGTTCTGCCCGCCGGCGGAGCGCCGGCCCGAGCAAAGAGTCGAGACTTTGCCAGAGCGCAAGCTCATGAAATTGTTGGATTTTCGTGAGGGATAGTAGCATGCTCCAACCGCCTACGGCGCCGCATCGGCCCGAACAGCAATATTTCGGGGAAATGGGCGCGCGGCGCGGAGCGGCAGCGCGCCCGGGAGAGCCGCAGTTATGGTCCGCACATCTGCCAATTTTGACCTCGTTCGAGAAATCGGGCTCGCGCTGCCGGAAGTCGTTGAGGGCACGATGTACGGAGCTCCGGCGCTAAAAGTGCGCGGCAAGTTGCTGGCGTGCGTACCAGTGAACAGGTCCGCCGAAGCGAATTGCGCCGTATTTCGAGTTGATTTCGAGCGGCGCGCCGCGCTGATCGAAGCACATCCCGAGATCTATTACATCACCGACCACTATGCCGATTATCCGACCGTCTTGGTTCGACTGTCGATTATCCGGCCTGATCAACTTCGCGAGTTGTTCAACCTCGCGTTGCAATTCGTTTCCTCGAGCGACCCGGAACGCAGGAGCGCGAAAGGAGAGCGCGGCAAAGGCCACCGGCAGCGCACCTGACTTGTGCCTCCGGTTGAATTGAGGGTGCGAATTGTTAAGAGGCGAGTGCGGGCTGTGGCTTACGGCAGCCGAGAGAAGCAGTTGCGCATCTCCTCTACGAACAGGGCCGGTTGCTCGAATGCAGCGAAATGCCCGCCGCGCTCGAGCTTGTTCCAATAAATCAGGTTGCGATAGTACTTCTCAGCCCAGCGGCGCGTAGCGGGTATGATCTCTTTCGGAAAGATGCTGCAACCCACCGGTAGCTCGAGAACCGTCGGACCGAAGGCCTTTCGAAAACTTTCCCAATATAATCTGGCGGACGAAGCGCCGGTGCCGGGCAGCCAGTACAGCATGATGTTGTCGAGCAGCGCATCGGTCGTGAAGAGCCCGTCCGGGTCTCCGCGGCAGTCCGACCAGAAATAGAATTTCTCGTAAATCCACGCAGCTTGCGCAATCGGCGAGTCGGCCAGGCCGTAGCCTATCGTCTGCGGACGTGTCGCTTGCAGACGGGCATAGGCGTTTTCATCCCGACGATAGAGTTCCAGCGCCTTCAACACCGACTGCTGCTCCGTATCGGGCTCGCCTCGTTCGGAAGCCGGCGGGGTGACGAGGGGCATATTTAGATGAATCCCTACCAACTGCGGAGGCGCGAGTTTGGCCATTGCGACGGTTACCGCAGCGCCCCAATCACCACCCTGAGCCGCGTAGCGCTCATACCCGAGCTTTGCCATCAACGTGACCCAGGCGCGCGCGATCCGCTCTACGGTCCAACCCGGGCTTTTCGGTTTCTGCGAGAAACCGTAGCCGGGGAGGCAAGGAATTACCAGGTCAAAGGCGATCTGGTCCGGTGCTCCGGTCACCAGGGGCTCGATTACTTTGTGAAATTCGATGATCGAACCCGGCCAGCCGTGGGTCAGCAAGAGCGGCAGCGCATCCGGGCGCCGCGAACGAATATGCAGGAACTGGATCAGTAGACCATCTATTTCCGTCGCGTAGAGTCCAAACTGGTTGAGCCTGGCTTCACAGCGGCGCCAGTCATAGTCACCCGCCCAACGCTCGATGAGCGCGCGCATTCGCGCTACGGGTACGCCCTGCGACCAATCGCCGGTGGTCTCTGCGTCGGGCCAGCGCGTGTCGTTGAGGCGCCGCTTTAGAGCGGTGAGTTCCGCTGCGGGCACGCACAGGTCGACTCTCTGAATGCCGCTCATCGACTCACCATCGCACATTCGAAGGCCGCGGCGCTACTGCTACACTGTCGACATGTCCCCGGAGCTTGAACTGCCGCCGGCCTTCTTCGATCGACAGGACGAAACGGACGACGCGCACTTCTATTCGATGCCGCGCTTTGTGGTGCACATCGACGCCGCAACGATCGCCGCGCTCACGGAGGTCTACCGCGAGCTTCTGCCGCAGCAAGGCGCAATTCTCGATCTCATGTCATCTTGGGTGTCCCATCTACCCGAAGATAAGGAGTTCGCGCGGGTCGCCGGGCTCGGTATGAACGCCCTCGAGCTCGCCAAGAATCCCCGGCTCACCGATTACCTCGTCCAGGACCTTAATCTTCAACCCGAGCTCCCGTACGACACGGCGAGTTTCGACACCGTCGTGAATGCCGTATCGATTCAATACTTGACGCGCCCTGTGGAGGTCTTTCGGTCCTGCGCGCGAGTCCTGCGGCCCGGGGGCTTGCACGTGGTTGCGCTCTCGCATCGCTGTTTCCCGACGAAGGCCATACGAGCCTGGCACGTTCTGCCGGCGAGGCAGCGGCTCGAGGTCGTGCAGGCGTATTTCAGCAACGCGGGTGGCTATGCCCCACCGACCGTGCTGGATCGCTCGCCGGCCGGTGCGGATCCGCTCTGGATCGTCATGGCGCGACAGAACAGCGAAAATGGGTGAACGGGACGGTGAGGCCGGCCACTTCGGAGCGCGCACGGTACAGGCTTGCGGTTCGCGGTGGGAGAAGGCCCTTCATAAGCGCGTCGAGCCCGTCATCGCCGCCGGTGGTGACGTAGACGTCGCGCCGGTCGGCGCCACCGAAGCAGAGGCTCGTCACGTTCTTAACAGGCAACGCCACCCTACGGTCGAGCTTGCCATTCGGCAGCACGCGAATGATGGACCCCGACGAGAAGCAGGCGATCCATATGCCGCCTTCGCAATCGACAGCCAGACCGTCGCAATCCTCCTGCGCAGAGAGTGATGTGCGGTTACTGAGCATTCCGTCAGCCGACAGATCATAGGCGAAGGTGCCGACCCAGCTTTCGTTCAGATAGAGGCGGCGTCCGTCGGGGCTCAATCCGATGCCGTTGGCGACATGCAATCCATCCCAAAGAAGCCTGACACGTCCGCTCGGGTCGAGCCGGTAGAGGGCCGTCGTCTGGGCGGGCTCGCCCGGTTCGCGCGCAGCGATGTGCGAAGTGCCGAAATAAAGGCCGCCCTTGCCATCAGGAAAGATGTCGTTCACGGCGGCGATCGGCTTGCCATCGATGCGCTCGAGCAACGTGCCCGACTTTCCCGTCTCATAATTCAGCCATGCGACACCGCCCATGCCGCTGAAGATGATGGCTCCGTCTGCGTTGATTGCGGCGCCGCCGATGCGTTTTCTGTCCGGAATGAATGACTCGACCCGACCGTCGGCCCACAATCGGCGCAGGCCACCGAGTACTGGGTCGCTGAACCAGACGGCATCGCGGTCAGCGCGCGGCGCCTCAAGAAAGCAATAGCCTTCCGCAACCGCTTGAAAACTCTGGATCACTACCGTCGCGAGAATTTCAGGGGAAGGCGCTCCATGGTCAGAGTGGCAACCGTAGGCACATAGCGAATCTCCTCGACGCGTATCGCCAGTCGGATGTCCTTGAGGCGCTTCGCGATCTGCATACCGGCGATGCGCAGCTCCATGCGTGCGAGCGCCACTCCGAGGCACAAGTGAGCCCCTGCGCCGAACGATAATTGCTTGGCGAGATTGGGCCGGTCCATGTCGAAGGTGCGAGGACAGCTAAACACGGATTCGTCGTCATTGGCGGACGCATAGAGCACCAGGAGGTGCGCGCCCTCCGGCAACAGCGTACCGCCGAGCTCGATTGCCTTCGTGGTCATGCGGGAAAGTGCGCGAACCGGCGGTTCCAGCCGCAGGAGCTCTTCGACAAACCGCCCCATGCGAGCATCATTGTCCGCCGACTCGTAGAAGCGCGCCGCAATCTCGGGATCGGTGGCCACCTTGAACAACATGTTCGTCAACGCGGTGGATATAGAATCGTGGGCGCCGATCAACATGGCCCGCCCCGTCGCCACAAGCTCCTCGAAGCTGAGCGCCGGATTCTCGTCATCGATGCGAGCATCGATGACGTCGGAGAGCATGTCCTCGTCGCGCTGGGCCTGGCGCCGGCGCACGAGGGCAATGACATAATTTTGTAGCGCGCAGATCTTGGTCGCGTTCTCTAGAAACTGCTCGCGCGTCTGCATCAGGCTGTACTGCGCGTTATAGGCATTTCCCCAGCGCCTGATGGTCTCGGAGTCGAGGTCGGGGACCTTGAGTTTCTTGATAATGAAGCTGATCGACATCGGCAAGGCGATCTCCGTGAGACCCTCGGCCTCGCCTTTGTCCGCCAGCCTGTCGATCATCTCCCCGACAAGCGCTTCGAACTCGGGTTCGAGCAATCTTATCCGCCGTCTGGTAAAGGCCTGTTCCGTCAACCGGCGCGCACGCCGGTGGCGCGGTGGGTCGATGTTGACGACATCAGGGATGAAACCGCCGCCTTCGCGTTCGAGAATGCTCTTGAGCTCCTCCAGATAGCCGTGTGCCCACTGCTTGTAATAGCCGCGCTCTTGCGAAAAGGTGATGGGGTCACGAAGCACGATGTCGATATCTTGGTACCGTGACACGAGGTACATACCGAGGTTCTCGTCATAGTGAATCGGGTCGCCTTCTCGCAGGGCGCGATAGAAACCGTTTGGGTGCGCCTGGACTGCGAGATCGGTGAACGATTCGCTAAGCGTGTTGCTCGTCGACATAACTTAAGCCTCCCGAGGCGCCCTCGTTCTTAAATTTTCCCCTAGCCGGGTCCTGGCCCGAGTCGCGCCTCTTAACCTGCGAATGATTGTAGGGACGAAGAACATCGGTGTCGATTGGACTTCGCGCCATTCCCAAGATGCGCGAAAGATCTAAAAATGCGTAGCAACTATCGAGACTGTTACACCGGTTTTGTGGTCTATTGAGCCGGTTTTGCGCCGGCAATGCCTCACGAACCCCGCTCGGGCCGCAGCCCGTGTAACCCAGAGTGCGAGACATCAAATGGACGAATTGCTGTTAGGGGAGCGAGCTCGGCGAACGATCGGTGCTCTTTTCATCGGATTCGTGTTTCCGCTTTGGCTCGCTGCCGTCGGCAACGCCGCCGTAACGGATGGCGCGGACAACGCCCGGCTGAGCGATAACGGCCCCGGCGTCGATTGGGCGGGACCCGGCGGAACGTACGGCGAGCAACATTTCAGCCCCCTCACACAGATCGATGCGCAGAGTGTTTCGCGGCTCGGCCTCGCTTGGTTCATCGACTTGCCGCCCGGCAACACGGTCAGCGCGCCTCTCGAGATCGCCGGCACGCTCTATTTTGTGACCGGTTGGGGCATCGTGCATGCCGTCGATGTGAAGACGGGTCGGCCCTTGTGGCAGTACGACGCCAAGACGCCGGAACACGCGGGACCCAAGATAAGGGCTGCCTGGGGAAGCCGCGGCATTGCCTGGTGGAATGGGAAGATTTACTTGGGCACGGCGGACGGCCGCCTGATCGCCATCGATGCGCGCACCGGCTCACCGGTATGGACCGCTATCACCACGTCGTCAAGAGATCAGCGCTACATCACCGGCGCGCCGAGGGCCTTCGACGGCAAGATCATCATCGGCTTTGGCGGCGCTGACGAGGGGCCGACACGCGGCTACGTCAGTACATATGACGCCGACACCGGGAAGCTTCTCTGGCGCTGGTATACTGTCCCCGGCGATCCGACCAACGGCTTTGAGAACAAAGCCATGGAGATGGCGTCCAAGACTTGGTCGGGTGAGTGGTGGAAGTATGGCGGCGGCGGCACTGTCTGGAACGCCATGTCTTACGATCCGGAGACCCATAACGTGATCATCGGCGTCGGCAACGGCTCACCCTGGAATCACAAGGCGCGCAGCGCGGGCAAGGGCGATAACTTATTTCTCTGCTCGCTCGTGGCGCTCGATGCCAACACAGGTGCTTATAAGTGGCATTACCAAATCAACCCCGGTGAGAGTTGGGACTATACGGCGACCAACGATATGGAATTTGCCTCCCTTGCGATCGGCGGCCAGATGCGCAAGGTTCTGATGACGGCGCCCAAGAACGGATTCTTTTATGTCATCGACCGTACCAGCGGGAAGCTCATTTCTGCGGAGCCGTTCGTCAAAGTAAATTGGGCTTCCAGGATCGATCTGCAGACCGGCAGGCCGGTGGAGAACCCTGCCGCTCGCTACCCGAACGGCACGACCTTCACGATGTGGCCATACTCGGGGGGAGGCCATGGGTGGTACACCATGGCCTTCAGTCCGCAGACAAAGCTCGCTTATATTCCCGCTCGCGAAGGGGCTATGACGTGGACCGATTGGGAGGTGGCGAATGACCGCTGGCGACAGGATTCGCCGGTATGGACCACCCAAAGTGCAACCATGAATACTTTGCCTGATTTGAAAGATCCGCTCGATCACACGAGCCGTCTCGAGGCCTGGGATCCCATCGCGCAGAAGCGCGTTTGGGCGCAACCGACGCCGGGCCCCGAAAGCGGCAGCGCCATGGCGACTGCCGGCAATCTCGTCGTGCAGGGGCAAATCGACAGCATCAATGCCTATGCGGCGGACACGGGAAAGCGGCTATGGTCGTTCGATGCGAACGCGCCGGTGTTCGCGCCGCCCATCAGCTATTCGGTAGAAGGGCGGCAGTACATCACGGTGTTGAGCGGTTTGAGCACGAGTGCGGCTTTGTGGGGAGAAGCGCTCGCCAAATATCATATCGATTACCGCACCACCCCGCGCCGTGTGCTCACCTTCGTGCTCGACGGCAAGGCGGCTTTGCCGCCGAAGGAAGCCAAGAGCCTCAGGCCGGCTGACGATCCGGATTATCAACCGAACGACGCGCAGGCCCTGCGTGGCGCGCGAGTGTTTGGCATGCACTGCTTTGTTTGCCACGGGATGAACGCGGCTGCGGCAGGAGCCGCGCCGGATCTGCGGGCATCCAGCATTCCACTTTCTGCGGAGGCTTTTCGGCGCGTCGTCCATGACGGCGCACTGCTGCCCAATGGGATGCCGCGCTTCGAGGAGTTGAGCGACGCCGAGCTGGACGATGCTCGTCAATTTCTAAGATCCCGTGCCGCAGACTGGCGGTCGAAGCCACATTGACCTACTCCCAGGCGCCTTGTCATGCGCCGAGCGCTCCGCAGTGAAAGTAAATCTAGGTGTCTTCGCACACAACTCTGAGGACTGGGACCGCCTCCAGAGCGGGAATATTGACCATGGCCCTGCCACGCCTGATTATGCGTGCGTGCAAGCGGGGTTGGCCATCGGTGATTTGGCCGAGCCGCTGGGGTTTGACGGCATCTGGGCGCCCGAGCATCAGGGCACTCCTTACGGAATGACGCCCAACCCGCTCCAGGTGCTCTCGTACTTCGCAGGTCGCACACGGCACGTCAGTCTGGGCACGATGGTCGCCGTTGCTCCTTGGTGGCATCCCGTTCGCCTCGCGCACCAGATCGCGTATCTCGATATTCTCTCGAATGGGCGCTACACGACGATCGGCCTGGGGCGCGGTGTTGCGAAATCTGAATTTGACGCCGTTGGAGTTCCGCGCGAAGAGAGTCGGCAGCGCTTCGACGAAACCTTGGATATCCTGAGTCTGGCATTTTCCCGAGAGCGCTTCTCGTACGAAGGTAAGATCTTCAAGATTTCAGAGACGTCGCTGCGGCCCGCGCCCAAGAGTCGGGATCTTTTTTCGCGTATCCATGGATCCTCTGCGACGCGCGATTCCCTGGAAATACTCACCCGTCGTGGCATGGTGCCGCTCTTCGTCGGAAATAAACCGATTGAGGAGGCAGGCAAGGAAGTGCAGTTCGTGAACACCATTCGCCAAAGTATCGGGCTGCCGCCGTGTCAGCCCAAGAACGTCCTGTTCATGTATTGCACGCCCACGATGGAACAGGCCAAGAAGGCTGAAGAGTACCTGATTACCGCCAACCGGGATGTCGCGTTGCACTACGGATTTGCGGACTCCTCCAATTTCGTCGGCGTCAAAGGCTACGAGGCGTACGCAGCCCGGGAGGCCGCCGCCACGGCGGTGCTCGCTGCGGTGGCGAGCCAGGAGCCTGCCGGGAAGCCCAAGACACCCGGCTATCATGCATCGAATCTGATGATCGGAACGCCGGAGGAGGTCATCAAGAGGATTGTGGCAGCCCAGCGGGCGTGTTCCTTCTCGGAGATTACGATCGTTGCTCAGTTTGGCACCATGCCGCATGACGAAGCGCAAAACAGCACGAAATTGTTCGCGCGAGAGGTTCTGCCGATCGTGCATCAAATGGAAGCGCCGCTGCACGCTGCGGCGCTTCCGGCCGGTAAACTCTAGGCATTCCTGGGCGCGATTAAAGAGCTGGGGTCAGATATGAGAATTGGCGTCATCTACCCGCAGACCGAGCTCAAGGGCGATCCGGCCGCGGTGTACCGCATAGGGCTTGCTGCAGAAGAGCTGGGCTATGATCACTTACTGACATACGACCATGTGCTCGGCGCAACCCACGATCGTGAGCCGAAGCTTTCGGGTCCGTATACAGATAAAGACCCATTTCACGACCCGTTCGTGATGTTTGCCTACCTCGCCGGAATCACGAGACGGATCGAGCTGGTAACGGGCATCTTGATTCTGCCCCAGCGTCAGACCGTGCTGGTTGCTAGGCAGGCGGCCGATCTCGATCTGCTTTCGGGCGAGCGGTTCCGGCTTGGCATTGGCCTCGGGTGGAACTATGTGGAGTACGACGCACTGGGTCAGGACTTCCATGTTCGCGGCAAGCGCGTGGCGGAACAGATCGAACTGTTGCGCCGTCTGTGGACGGAACCCCTTGTGAATTTCACTGGTACGTTTGACCGGGTCGATCGCGCGGCGCTGAATCCGCGGCCGCGCCGCTCAATTCCGATTTGGCTGAGTGGTTTCGCGGACGTGGCGCTGCGACGCGCCGCTGCACTCGCGGACGGCTTCATCTTTGCCGACGGAGCCGCCGACGCTTTCGAGCAGGCGGCGAAACTTCGCCAGTACTTGAAAGAATCGGCCCGGCCTACCGAGAAGTTCGGGCTCCATTGCAACATGCTGCGGGCGAAAAGCCCCGAGGCTGTCGCTGAAACGGTGTCGCGCTGGCGCGATATCGGCGGCACTCACGCCTCTATCGTAACGATGGGAATGGGTTTCACGACTACCGATCAACACATCGACCATATGAAAAGGGTGGCGGATGCTCTGCGCACCGCCGCCGTGTGATTGCGCGGGCGTCACTCCACGGCAACCTGTTCCGCGGGCGCGGGCCTACGAACCGCTTTGCGTAATAGAAAGACCAGGGGAATCACCGCAATCGAAAGGATCATCAACAATTTGAAGTCGTCGTTGTAAGCGACCATGGCCGCCTGCTGGGTCACCGTCGCATTCAACTGGGCAAGTGCGCGTGTGCTCGGTGCCGTTCCCATAAGTTGTGTGCGCAAAGCGGGGCTGAAGTGATTGACGTGCTCAGCGAGTGTCGCATGCATAATTTGTGTATTACGAGTCAAGAGCGTCTCTACTGCCGAGATGCCAATGCTGCTACCGAGATTGCGCAAGAGGGCGAAAATCGCGGTCCCTTCATTGCGCAGCGCGGGACGGAGCGTGGCGAAAGTCGCCGCCGACAAGGGCGCAAAGACCATGCCGGATCCCACACCTTGCAAGAAGCCGGACCATACTACTTGAGAGGTGCCCATTTGCAGATCGAAGTGGGTCATTTGCCAAAGCGCACAGGCTGTAATTGCAAAGCCCGCGGCAATGACCAGGCGGCCGTCGATCTTGTCTCCAATGCGTCCGAGGGCAAGTATCGCGATCAGGCCCCCGATCCCTCGGGGCGCCGTCACGAGACCGGCAGTGACCACGGGATAATTCAGCAAGCTCTGCAGCAACGGAGGCTGCAACGCGAGCGAAGAGAAAAGCGCCGCGCCCGTGACGAAGATGAAGATGTTGCCTGCGATGAAATTCCAGTCCGTGAACAGAGCGGGACTCACGAAGCGCTGCCGCCTGCCGGTCAACATGTGCACGACAAATAGATATAAGGCAAGCGCCGCGACCGCGGCCTCTATGCGGATTTCCGTCGATGTAAACCAATCTTTGATTTGCCCGCGATCGAGCATCAATTGGGTCGAGCCCACCGCGACGCTCAAGGTGGTGAAGCCGAAGAAATCGAAGCGCGATTGATGAGTGGGGTTCTCCGGCATGGAGCTAAGAACGCCGAGGAACGCGAGCACGCCGAACGGCACATTGATGTAAAACACCCAACGCCAGTTGTAGCTCTCGGTTAGCCATCCGCCGAGTGCCGGACCAAGTATCGGACCTATGGTCACTCCCATGACCCAAACCGCCATCGCACGCGCATGCCGTGACGGAGGATTGATATCGAGCAGCGTCGCCTGCGAGAGGGGCACCAGTGCGGCTCCGCAGAACCCCTGCAGCAGCCGTGCCAGTACGATTTGCGAAAGCGATTGTGCCAGCCCGCAGAGCATGGATGCCACGGTGAAGCCGGCGACCGAAAAGAGGAACACGCGCTTGCGGCCGATTTTGCCCGCCAGCCAACCGCTCAAGGGTGTCATGATCGCGACGGCGATGATGTACGACGTGAGCACCCACGATATTTGGTCCTGCGTGGCGGAAACCGAGCCTTGAATGTGCGGCAGTGCGACGTTGGCGATCGTGTTGTCGAGGGATTGCATGAGCGAGGACAGCATGATCGAAGCCGTGATGAGGGTGCGGCGCGGCCCATCGATCACGGCGGAAAACGCGACCGCCTCGCTCAACGGGCGCCCGTCGTTGCGATGGGGGTGGCGACTGCAGCCTCAGGTCGTTCGATTGCCGTGTTCCTTCGAAAGTCCTGTGATCGGGGAGGCGCTCTCGATGCGTGCCTGCCGGATCATCGCAATACGGGTGCGTGGCGGCGGCTCGAGCGGGATGATCGGCAGCGACTGACCACGCCGCTGGGCCTCGTGCTCCAGCCGCGCCCGCGCTTTCGCGAGCGTATCCGCGCTTGGCTGCAGCACCTGTTTGGTGTCGAGCGTCGACGGATGCTGGGGTAGCGACCGTTCGACCCGCAACAGGATGGTGCCATTTTCCGGCACGGCCTCGCCGACAAAGGTACGGAAGCCCGCGAAGGTCAGCGAAGCCTTGCCCTCCAGTTTCCAGGGAGTGCCCTTCGGCATCTCCAGCCGAAAGCCTTCGCGCACCAGCTCGAAAGACCGCGCCCGCATCGGTAAGGGATATTCGTCCGCATCGAGCACGGAGAGATGCGATGGCGCCCCGCTTGCCGCGGCATCTTGGGCGACGTCTTGCCAGGCACGCACCGGCCAAGCGGAAGGCTGCATTTTTCCCGACGGCGCCGGATCGGACTGTGGATAAATCGTCCCGGGTGCCGCGTTCCAAACCCGCGGTGGCTGGTCGAGCGCCTCCCGCTTGTCCCACCAATAGACCCTCTCAGGTTTGTTCTCGACGATGATCCGCGACCAGTAAGTGACGGCCAACCGCGCCTTTTCCCAGGTGATTCCGTGGCTGATCCCTCGGTAACCCGTCTCGGCGAGGTAGCGAATGGCATTTGCCTGGATGTCGCGGTCACGGACGGCCGCGTGCGCACGCACCACCACGATGGGCTCATCCGCTGTACCTTCGATCAGCAAGCCCACTTTGGGATTGCGTCGCGCACGCTCGGCCTTCGCCGGGTTAGGCAAACCCGTCGCGAGGTCGAGCGTCTCCATGTCATCGCTCGGAAAATAATAAGTCGGCGTGTCGATCGGGGTACCGGCCGCCGACACCGTCGAGAATTCGGCGACCACGCCCGACTCGATCAGCCTGAAGACCTTTTCCGGAAGCTCATGCAGACCGCTCATGGAGTTCTCCCCGCTCGTTGCAATGGCCTAGCTTGCGGCCTTGGCAGCCGGCACCCAATCGTAGATGATCCCTTCGGGACCCACCGGCGAATCGTGCTCCTCGACGAGGCAGATCGGATTGGCATGCGAGGCGAACAGCTTTTTTTCGTCTTCGAGGGTATAGGGGAGCCGCTTGGGATCGCTGATCAGGCGCTGCGAGTTCTCAAAGTCTTCCCGACTCTTCCACCAAATCTCCATGATGCAATCATAGCCCGGATCATGGATTTCTCCGGTGACCGGATTCTTGACCGGGGTGAGATAGCGCCGCACGTAACGTAGGGCGTTGGGAATGCCCGGCTTGCCGATCTTCTTGGCCAGTTGCGTATGCTGGTTCTCGTAATAATCCATGAATTGCTCCATGGTCATGTCCGCCCGCTTTTTGAAGAAACAAATCTGTTTGAGCATTTTTCACCTCGTAAGATGCAGATGGCGGTGATCAGCGCTATCGGCTTGCGGTCAGCCTAACCGACGGATCGGGTCCTTGCCGTCCCAACTCTTGGCAGCCGCGTGCATCTTGGCGAATATGGCTTCCGCGGTCGGGTTTGCCTCAATCAGCTGAATCATAAACCCGATAGAGGACCGGGTGTCGATCCAGCAGGCTCGAAAGCCCGCTCTATGACCTTCGAAGGCGACCTCCGCACCGCCTTTCGTATAAGCGGCGCGTTCCGAATCATAATCCTTACACCACAGCGCCGCATCGTGAAAGCCCCACTGGCCCCGGGGGACCGTGTCGCGCCAGAAAGAGGGGAGGTCGTTTTCCTGACAGACGAGCTCGATCTGGACGTCCCCTGCATAGGCAATGGCGGCCTTGATTTCGGGAAAGTCCGCCGGCTGTCCGCGATAACGGCCACCATCGAAAGTCACGCTGTCAAACCAAAAGAAAGGGCCAACGCCGCAGGTCTGTACCCAACCGTCGATGGCAACTCGAAGATCCGGGACGACCCAGCATAGCTGCATGAAGTTACGGTTCAAGAAAGGCGCGGCAATGTCCATTGTCGATTGCTCGTTGCCGGTCTCAAACGGTAACCACGATCTTGCCAATCTGCTGATTTGCGAGCAGGTGCCGATAGGCTACGACGATCTCGGACAGACCAAACGTCCGGTCGATGATCGGGCGGAACCTTCCGTCCGCGAGCCGCTCGCGGATATAGGCGATTGCTTCGCGCCGCAGGCTCGGGTTGGCGATGAGATGATGCGCACCGTAGCCGCGGATCGTGAGCTCCAGGAACTCGGCGTAGGGCGCAGAGAACTGTGTCGGCTCTCCACCCAGAGCTCCGTAGACAATTGCGAGGCCACCCTGGGCCAGGGCGCCGAGGATCGAGGGGAACGAAGGTCCGGCCACCGCGTCGAAGGCGATCGCCGCACCGCGGCCACCCGTGATCTCGCGCACCGCCTGCGCCACGTCCTGCTCGTCGCTTACGATCACGTGCGGCGCGCCATGCCGCTTCAGAGCGTCGACCTTCCCCCGGCCGCGCGTAACCGCGATCGGCACGCCGCCATCCGCCTTCACTAACTGGGTGGCCGCCAAGCCGACGGAGGACGAGGCGGCGGTGATAATCACAGCGTCGCCAGGCTCGATCGGGCGGTAGGCGCGGATTGCGTAAGCCGTCGTGAACTGCATCCAGGTTGCCGCTGCCTCGACATCGGACTGGCCCTCGGACGTTTTCACCAAGAGGTCGGCGGGGCAGAGCACGGTCTCACCACAGGCGCCGTACTCCATCGGCAAGCCTGGCAGTATCGCTACACGATCACCGACCATGAAACCTTTTACGTCAAGGCCGATGCAGCGGATCACGCCGGCACATTCGTAGCCGATGTTGGACGGCAACGTTTTCTGACCGAACGCGCCACTGAGGATCATGGTCTCAGCGCGATTGAGGCCGATGGCGCCGACCTCGAGCTGCACCTCACCCGGTCCGGGGTCGCGCACGGTCATCTCGTCCACGGATAGCACTTCCGGGCCGCCGAAGCCGTGCATTCTCACTACTCTAGCCACGCTATTTGCCTCCACGCCCCCCTCGGCCAAATTACACCAGAAGAGATCGATCCAGATGATTAGATCGCTGCTCCCCTGATCATACGCTCGGCCAGCGCATGGGCATCGGGGTATGCCGGTCGCCTGCTCGCTCGCTCTACGCTTGGCGATGCTGTCCCCTTGACGTTGAGTGCAGCATAGTTGGGGGTCGGCCCTGCGGCGCGCGGTGCTCCCAGAATGAGGCGGCGTGCCTGTTCCTGCGGAGCAAGCGCCGGCTCAGATTTTCCGTTGCGGAGAGCAGCAGATGGAGCGATCACTACGGAGAGTTTCGCTGTACCGGCAAGAAGCTCTCTTGCTTGTGATTGTGCGTCATTTGCGCGACTTGCCGCAACGACTGCGCCCGAATGCAATACGAAGCCCGTGAGCCCCAGCAACAGGGGGCCACTCAGTGATTTTCTTAGGCGTGAAATAGTCATGGCGATTCTCCATTGTGTAGGAACAGGGTTATTGAACGTTATGAATGTATATGCATGTATGGCTGAATTACTATCCCGGCCTTCAGCGGCCGTCGCTGCATTTGCAACTTCATTGCGGCGCTTCATCTCGACCCCAACTTGTTCGCAGCAAAGAAAGCCGCTTTCTTCAGCGCCGCGGCGTCCGACTTCCCCAATTGCTTTTCCAAGGACGCTTGCGCTGCTTCCCACTTGGGTAAAAGATTCCGGTAGGTTGCCTGTCCCTCGGAAGTCAGTGCCCAACGCTTCTCGCGACGGTCGCTGCCTGACTTGTCAATGACAAGGCCGCTCTTGCGGATCAGTGCGAGCGTCCGCGTCGCGGTGGTCTGGTCGATCCCGATCGCATCGGCAAGCTCGGTAGTCGTCAGATTCGGAACGTGCTTGAGCATTTGCAGGGCTGTGAACTGGGTGGCATGCAGCCCGCGCTCGCCCAGGACCTCCTCGTACAAAGCGGTGATCGCTCTGGCCGCTTGGCGCAGCGTCGCGCAATAACACGGAAGTGATTGCAGCTTCATTTCAAACGAACTTTAAATGTATATACATGCATTGTCAAGAGGCGTCCTTAGATAACGGGTCAACTTGGTTGTATCTTAGATGCGATGAGGCCCAAGTCATTTAAGCCGAAGGCTCGGCTGGCGATCGCGTCGGCGCTGCTGCTCCTGATCGCAGTCGGGTATCGGCGAGTTCTCGGGTTCACTCAGGACGAGTCGAATTTTCCGCAAGGGTATGATGCGGTAACTGTGGCCCCTGAAAGTCATAAGGTTATCTTCGAAAATACGTTGGTGCGTGTTTTGGAAGTTACCATGCCGCAACCCGGCAAGACGGAGCCAATGCATCATCATCATTGGCCTGGGTTTTTCCTTGACTGGGATACGGGTGGGAAATCGCCGCACATTCGCTACCATCAACCGGGAAACGTCGTGAGAGACATTCCGAGCACGGACAGCCCGATTCGCGCCGGCCATTGGTCGGTTCACTGGATGAAGCCTGAATCAATGCATGCAATCGAGACGGTGGAGAACTATTACTCGCCCAATGCTCCGCCTTCGGTGCGCGTTGAAATAAAAGTCGGCTCGTAGCGCGGGGCTGGACCGTCGAATGCTCCTCACCCCTTGAGCGCGGCGGCGCGTGCCTGCATGATTTCAGCGATCTGACTGCGAACCATCCCCGTCGATGCTCCGCCGTCGACCGACAACACCTGCCCGGTGATTTGGAGCGACCGGTCACCTCCCAGAAACGCCGCAGCTTGCCCGATGTCGTTCGTTTGCCCCTGCCGCTGCAAGGGTTGGTGCGTCATCCTGACGGCGCGTACCGCTTGCTGTATTCGATCGCCATCACTCTGAGTCATCCCAGGCGCGGGGGTGGCGAAAGTGCCCATATCCGTCGGGATGTTGCCGGGGCAAATGCAATTCACTCTGACTAAATGCGGTCCGAGCTCGATCGCGGCAGATTTGGTGAAGTGGATTACACCCGCCTTGGATGCCCGGTAACACGAAAACCCGTGACCGGGCTGAACGCCGGCGATCGATGCCACATTGATGACCGAGCCGCCGCCGTGTGCCGCCATGTGCCGCGCGGCGAGTTGAGTACCGAGCATCACGCCGAGCACGTTGACGCGCATCACTCGTTCGAAGTGATTGAAGTCGTCGTCCAACAAATTGCCGTACGCTGCATCGGACACGCCGGCGTTGTTGAACATAATGTTCAGGCTGCCGAATTCTGCGACTGCAAAGTTCACGAGCGCCTGGACATCCTGTCGCTTTGCCACATCCGTGTACTTGAAACGCGCGGCGTCGCCCAAGACCGCGCTGAGCGATGTTCCTCGCTCCTCGTCGACATCGGCGATAACGACCCTCGCTCCTTCCTCCACGAACAGCTCGGCGGTGCCGCGGCCTATTCCGGCGGCGCCTCCCGTGATAATGGCCACCTTTCCCGAAAGCTCTTTGCTCATTGCGGTCCCCGCTGTTAGCTGCGCCGAAGTCGATATGTGCCTTCGCAATCAAATTCACTTTATCCCGTTACGCTCTTTGCTTCCAGGCGAGCTGCGGCCTGTTGACGTCCGGCTGCGGCGGGGCGCATGCTGTAATGAGGACGATCAGTATTATTTCTGCTGAACGGATGTAGGGACGACGCTGGTGGGCGAGGGGGCTCTCGTTTGAAACCGTAATGGTCGCAAAAGAAAAATTTGTCCTGACACAAGAGCGCCGCAGGCCGCGCGGCCGGCCGAACGCCGAGCAATTGGTGGAGCTTGAGGCGCGCTTGATCCGCGTTGCGCGACAGGCTTTCATCGCCCATGGCTATGGCGCAACTTCCATGAATCAGGTGGCCCGAGCCGCACGGCTCTCGAAAACCACGTTGTACACCCGGTTTCCCTCCAAGGCGGACTTATTCCGCGCCATCGTGGATGAGCAGGTAAGACGGGTGGGCGGGGTGGGACTGCGCCCCATCTACCATTCGTCGTCCGACACGCTCGAGGCGAAGCTCCGCGACTATATCGAGCACATGACACGCATCAGCCTGCGCGGGGAAATCTTGCAGATCAACCGGCTGATCTTCAGCGAGGCGACGCGGTTCCCTGAGCTTGGGGAAGCTGCCTCGAGACGCGCCTGGGTGGGCGTTCACCAGGTCGCCGCGCTGATTGAAGAGTATTCGATAAAAGACAATATTCCCTGCAGGGATCCGGTCGGGGCCGCTGAGCTCTATGTGATGATGCACAAGGGCTGGTACTACAGCCGTATGCTGACAGATCGTCCGGTGAGCAATGCGGAAATGGGCGCGGCGATCGAGAGGATACTCAAGCATTTTCTCGCCGGCCGCTCTTCCTGGTAGCGCTGCACGTGCGACGAGGGTGGACACCATGAGCGAACGCAACAAGAGAGTGGTCCTCGAATTCATCGAGGCGTTCAGTCGCGGTGATGGAGAGGCCACCAAGGCGTGCCTCACGCCGGACGCGCGCGCAGTGGCGAAAGGCTTCGGCAAGCTGTCGAGCACACGCTCCTACGAGGACATGGTGGCAAATGCCGCGGCGTTCAAAGAGCTCATCCCGACGGGACTGCGCCCAACCGTAAAGTCGATCATCGCCGAAGGCGATCGCGTCGCGGTCGAGTTCGAGGGCGATGCGACGCTCGCCAACGGCGAGGGCTACTGCAATCAATACTGCTTTGTGTTCACGCTGCGAGATGGCAAGATCAATCTCCTGCACGAGTATTTCTGCACCATCCTCGCGGATCAGAAGATCGGTCCGCTGCTGACCGCCGTAGAAGCGCAGCGCAAGAACGATAAAGCGCGATCATGAAGCAAGAATCACCATGATGCGAAACCTTCCGGAGAATTGGCACCTCGAGGCGGGTGTCGTCGCGATCGGCTCCGGAATCGGCGGTTTGTCCTCTGCAATCACAGCCCACGATCAGGGAACGCGAGCGTTGGTGCTGGAGCGATCGGAGCAGGTGGGCGGCGTCACGGCGCTGTCGATGGGGGAGGTGTGGGTGGCGGGTAATCACCACGCCGCAGCGCTCGGACTCGAGGATTCGGTCGACAGCGGGTTTCGCTATTTGAAGCGACTTTCAATGGGCTACGGGACCGACCTCGCCATTCTCAACACGGTCGTTCACGCGCGCCACGCACTTCGATATTTCGAAGAGCGGATCGGGCTGAAGATGGAGGTGATCCGCGATTGTCCCGATTACTACTATCGCGCCACGAACGATAGCGTCGCCGAGGGCCGCATGCTCGAAGTCGTGCCGTTTCCCGGTGCGACCCTCGGGGAGTGGCAGCAAAAAACGCGCGTTTCGCCGCAGATGCCCTACGGGCTTACCCATCGCGACATGTTCGCACGCGGGGGCGTTGCGAACCTCATGAAGTGGGACTTTGCCCTCATGGGCGAACGCCTGAGCAAGGACGAACGCTGCCTCGGACCGGGCTTGGCGGCCTACTTTGTCAAGGGTGCGCTGGATCGCGGCATTCCCATGCTTACCGGCGCGAGTGCGGAAGAGCTGATCGGCGATGGTGAGCGTATCGTCGGCGTGCGCGTGCGCAAGGACGGCAAGGATATTTTCGTGAAGGCCAGTCGCGCTGTCGTCATTGCAGCCAGCAGTTATGAGCGCAATCAGGACTACAACAAGACACTGAGTCAGCAACTCGAACTCGGATCGATGGTGTTCTCGACCATCGACGGCTCGAACTTCCGGCTGGCGGCGCCTTTTGGCGCGCGCACCGCGCGGGTACCCGACATCACCTCGCTAGGCTTCAATGTGCCCGGCGAGGAGGACGAGGAGGGGAAGCCGCTGTGGCGCAGCGCTCTGCCGGTTATCGGCCAGCCTCATACGATCGTCGTCAACCGCAAGGGCAAACGCTTCGGCAACGAGGCTTTTTACCGCTCCTTCTATTACACGATCGACCTCATCGACGGCGGCGATCAGACGCACCCGAACTTTCCGTGCTGGGCCATCATCGACGGCCAGGTACGCGAAAAATATCCGTTCGGTCCGATCACGCCCGGCCAGGACTGGCCCGCTGGATTGGGATGGGTCGCCGACACAATCAGCGAGCTGGCGGATAAGGCCGGCATCGACGCCACGCAGCTCGAGGCGACCATCGCCACCTTCAACCGCCACGCGGAAAAGGGCGAAGACCCGGAATTCGGGCGGGGAACTCATCCCTGGAGCACTTGGATGTGCGGGGATCCTTTCCACAAGCCGAACCCGAACTTAGGTCCCCTGCTCAAGCCGCCTTTCTATGCGGTGGAACTCAAGCGGATGGGCGGTACCGCGATTCCCTCGGCGGGTCTGCTGACCGATCAGCATTCCCGCGTCATGGGGTGGGACGACAAGCCGATCGCGGGCTTGTATGCCGCGGGCAATTCCGTGGCGCGCATGGAGACGGGCGCCGTCATGCAAAGCGGTATGTCGAATGCGCGCGGCATGACCCAGGGCTGGCTCGCCGGCCGTCATGCGACCGGCAACCCAAGCACCGTGTTAGAAGAAGAAATCGCTCGGCTGGGTCTTTGAGTCGGTCCGCATGATCGAGTTAGAGCGGTCAGTCACGATCAATGCCGGCATCGGTGCTATCTGGCTTTACGTCAAGGATATGCAAAGGTGGGCGGCTCTGATGCCTGGCTACCGCGAATGCACGGTCATCGATGCAAACGACTCGCGCTGGACGCTCAAGGTCGGTGTAGGCGGCCTTGTCCGCACGGTGAAAGTCCTGGTACACGTCGAGGAGTGGCACGAGCCGGAGCGCGTGAACTTCTCCTACAGGTTGGAAGGCGATCCGGTGCAAGGAAGCGGCTCCTATACGGCCTTGCAAAAGGGCGCCGAGGAGACCGAAGTCGCGCTGCGAGTAAGCGTTGCCGGCAGTGGGCCGATGGCGCCAATGTGGGAGGCGATGAGCAGACCTCTGCTGCCGCAACTTGCAAAGTCTTTCGCCGAAAAGCTGAAGGTGGAGATCGAAAGCGCGCCTGCCGTCCCGCCGCGCGAGATGAAGGCCCGCGCCTGACCAGCCCTGTTGGGTCGCTG
Source organism: uncultured Acidimicrobiaceae bacterium (assembly GCA_963783995.1). Lineage (GTDB taxonomy): Bacteria > Actinomycetota > Acidimicrobiia > Acidimicrobiales > RAAP-2 > Bog-473. Next base: position 295,126 of record CAWAPU010000006.1, on the reverse strand, counting down.
AGGTAAGATGACTGCCTCGGCGAGTGAGAACTGCATTGCGATGGAGGCTCTATGCGCGGACTTTCAGGCAAAGTTGCGATCGTCACAGGCGCCAGTCGCGGCATGGGCAAGGGGATCGCGTTGGCACTCGCAGACGAGGGTGCGACGGTATATGTAACCGGCCGGACCGTCTCGCCGGGCACCTTCCCGCTTCCCGGCACGGTGGGCGAAACGGCTGCCGAAGTCGACCGCCGCGGCGGCAGGGGCATCGCCGTGCAAGTCGACCATGCAAACGATCATGCGGTCGCCGCGCTGTTCGAGCAGGTCAAGCAAGAGCAAGGTCGCCTGGATCTGTTGGTGAACAACGCAATTGCCCTGCCCGCGGAGCTGACTCAACCCGGTTCGTTCTGGGAGAAGCCTCTCTCCAATTGGGAAATGATCGATGTCGGCCTGCGTTCCTATTTCGTGGCCGCATGGCACGCCGCGCGAATCATGACGCCGCAGAAATCCGGACTGATCGTGGGGATCTCAGGCTATGTGGGAGTGACCTATACCTACGGGGTCATTTTTGGCACGTGCAAGACGGCCGGCGACCGTATGGCCCGTGACATGGCCATTGAGCTCAAGCCTCACAATGTGACCTCGATCTCGCTGTGGCAGGGGTTCACCTACACCGAGCGGGCGCAGCAGAATCTGCGCACCGTTTCCGCCATGGCCACGCAGCTCAACAGTGCCGCCGGATGCTCCGTCGAGTTTCCCGGGACGGGTCATTGCCGCTCTCGCCAAGGACCCGCACATCCTGCGACGCAGCGGCGGCACGTTCATCAGCGCCGAGCTCGCGCAGGAATATGGAGTCACCGATGTCGACGGGCGGGTGATTCCGTCCTTGCGGGCCGAGCGCGGCGCGCCGATTTGGAAGCCAATTTAAGGAGGCATAAATGACCGAACTCTATGTTGCCGATAGCGGGATCCGCCAACTGTATGCGCGGTACATCGATGCCGTCTGGCGCAAGGATGCCGCGGCGTTCGGCAAGTGCTTCGCCGAAAACGGCGAGTGGAAGATCGCCGGCATGCATATGCGCGGGCGCGCGGAGATCTCCGGCACCATCGCGCGCTTATTGGGTGTCTACGAACGGGTATTGATGACCTTCAGCCCACCGGTTCTCGAGGTCGGCGCGGGTACGGCGATCGGCAGGGTCCATTGCCTGGAGCACGCTAAGTTCGCCGACGGCACCGCGGTCACGACAATCGGAATCTATTACGACCGCTATGTGGAGGAGGGCGGCCATTGGCGATATCAGTGGCGGCACTGGGCGGTGTACTACCGGGGCCCGGGGGATTTGTCGGCGCCTTTCATCAACAGCCCCGAATACGGTGCGTTCCCCAATATGCCGGGTGCCGACGAACCCACGTACGTGCGCAAGGCGTAGCGCCTCGAGGTTCAGGAACACCGTCGATGAAATTGCTCACAGAGATGGACCTGCCGTTACTGCCGGTGGAGCAGCCGGCATTCGCCGCCGACCCCACGGCTTATGTCGAAGCTGCGCGTCGTGAGCACCCTTGGCTCGCAAAGAGCAACGTCGGTGGGTATGTCATTCACGGCTATCAAGCCGTCAAGGACATTCTTTATATGGACGACGCGCTGCGTCCTTACTTCGACGGCGTCGCGGAGTTCTACGGCGCGGAACAGACCCCTTGGGGCCGCTTCATGTCGGAAATGATGATTGCGCGCCATGGCCCGGAACATACGCGCCTGCGCGGCAGCGCCCAAGCGAGCTTCACGCCCCGCAATGTCAATCGCTATCGCGCACTGATGCGCGACGTGATTTCCGATCTGCTCGACGAATGGGCTCCCAGGGGCGAGTTCGATTTCGCCGACTTCGCCTCCTTTTTTCCAATCACGGTATTTTGCGGACTCCTCGGAGTATCGGCCGAAATCATTCCTCGCATCCGCGATGCGCTCGAAACGCAGGCGGCGTCCACGACCTTCAACCGCGACGTGCTGCCGGCGATGCTGCGGGGATTCGATGTGCTCTGGGACTTTGCCGACTCGGCGGTGCGGGAGCGGGAGCGGCACGGCGTCGGCAATGAGGGTCTGCTCGATGCCATGATTGCCGCGAAAATCGCCGGCAAAATCAACGAGACGGAGATCCGCCAGAACCTCATCATGTTCGTGGCCGCGGGCTACGACACTTCGAAGAACATGCTCGGGCTGATCATGTATCTCATGCTGCAGCATCCGGATCACTGGGAGCGGTGTGCCGAGGACATCGGCTTTTGCGGCAAAGTGGTGCAAGAAACCTTGCGTCACAGCAGCATCGCCAGTGTATATCGTGCGGTTGCGAAGGACTTCGAATACGCGGATGTCTCGTTCCCGGCGGGTACGCTACTTTTCTTTATGATGGGATTGGCCGGGCGGGATCCGTCGGTCTTCTCCGAGCCGATGGAGTTTCGCCCGGAGCGGACCAATGCCCACCAGCATATGGCTTTTGGCCGCGGGGTCCACTTTTGCATCGGCATGCATCTCGCCCGCGCGCAACTCGAGGAGGCCGTGCACCTCATTGCCCAGCGACTTCGCAGACCGAGAGTGACGGGAGAAGTCACGTGGCGACCCTATCTGGGCATTTGGGGCCTGCGCTCGCTGCCAATCCAATTCGAGGCGCAATCGCGGGCGTAGCGTCCGCGGGCGATGCTATAGGCCGCTTCGGTAGATGCCGGTGAGTACAGTCAAGGCGACCGCCAGCCAAGCGCCCCACAAGATTTTCAGCGGCACGGGGGGCACGACGTATATCCATATAATTGAATACGACTGCCGCCACTTTGCCAAAGGCAATGGCGAGAACGACCGTGGTTACAGCGGCCTGGGCGCCGGACCGGGCAAGCCCATGTGCGCCTCCCAGCTCCGTGGAAAGCAGGGTTGCCGCGATCAGCAGCAGCCACACGATGACCAGCCGGTCACGCAGAACCCCACGCATTGGGCTCACTCCACCAGGTAAAGCAGGGCGAAAATGATAACCCACAAGGCGTCCACCATGTGCCAAAAGCATCCGCCGCTCTCGATGAGTGCGAAACGCTTGGCCTCCGTCGACGGTGTGCGCGTTGCGAGGGCGAGCGCCAGAAGCACTCCCGAGCCGATCAGCACGTGGCCCAGATGAAGGGCTGTCAGGCCGAAGTAAAAACCGAAATAGGCGTTGCTGCTGACGGTTATGCCGCGCATAAACAGCGTGTAATACTCGAACGCCTTGAGGACAATGAAGCCCGCGGCGCATGCCAAACCCGCAATGTAGAGTCGGGGCGCCGCGACCGTGCGCCTGCGCACGGTCGCCCGAACAGCCAACGCGACGAACAAAGAGCTGGTGAGTAACAGCAGCGTGTTTAGAAGCCCCACCGCCTTGCTGAGTTGCGCCTGCGACGCGGTGAAAGCGCTCACATCTCGGCCGCGATAGTAAAGGAACGCCGCGAACAGCGATGCAAAGAAACTCATCTCACCGAAGATGAGGATCCAAATGCCGGCCTCGCCGGGGATTCGGCCATGGTCTGGATTGGATTGCATTTCTAACGCGGGTCGAGGCTGAATGGGCGGCTTTTTTAGGCCGCGAAGGCCCTCTGTTGTTGGTGACGCAGCGCGCGGAAAAGGGTGAACGACAGAGCACCGAACCACACGCCGAAGAGGCAGAGCGGTAGCCAGAAGGGGATCAGTCCGCTCCAGGAAAAGATACCGGACTTGAAGAGCAGCGCAATCGGGCCCCCGAATGATTGCACTGCCTGCCACGCCGTCAGATAGCCGATCCAGCGGGGAAACGCGGAATTACGGTCTTCCTCGTCTTTGCTGAAACACACCACAATGATCGCCAGCATGTTCAAGGGAAAAACGGTCAGAGGGGTAATGTAGGAAAGCCATCCGAGCTCGTGCAGCAACAGCGTCAATTCAGGCGCGCGGTCGATAGAAAACGCGGCGACTCCCCAGACGAGGACGGGACCCCATATGTACATGGCGTTGATCAAACCGCACATCAACTGCAGGATCGCCCAGATTGGCACGCCCTTTTCCAGTCGCGCCATCTGCATCGAGACCACCAGCGAGTAGGGCATCATGAAGGCGCCACATATCAGCGCCAGAACAACGCCGACGCGGAAGCGGATAATGTGCTCGGTGTAGAGCGCGACGACCTGGTCCGCCGGAAGGGAAGGCGACGGCGGCGGGAAGAACCCCATCATCCAGGCCCAGCTGAAGAAAAAGATGGCCGCCGAGATGAGCGACAGCCAAAGCAGAAACCGCTGCGCCCGTATGGTCGTAGAGAAATCCGGCGACATCGTTCCCCTCCCGGTTCTTGTTCTGACAGTCAGGTTTGAGTTTACTCGATGACAGCCCTCGCAATAAGCTGAACATACCGAGGGACTTCAAATGCGGACATTCTCCCGGCAGACCTTTCACGCAGCGGCACCCCTTGGAGTGTTGGTGTTTTGGTGCGGCCTGTGGATTGCGGGAGAGCTTTACCCCTCCGAATATGATTGGCGCTACATGACGATATCGAGCTTGCTCTACCCTGACCGCAACCCGGACGGATATCGCTGGGCTTGGGGCGGCGTCGCCCTCTGCGGGTTGGGTGGTTTGTGTTGGGTCGCGGCGCTGGTTTGGAGCCGCAGGCGGTCGAATGCCGCGAACTCGACGGTCGGCATCTGGGCGATGGGCCTCGGCTACATCTGCATGGTGTGCTGCGCCTTGTTGCCCGCGCGATTTCTCCACATTCCCAGGAGCCACGACATACTTGCATTATCGGCCTTCGTCGGCGTGTGCGTTGGAACCGTGCAGCTGACTTATTGCCTCGTGGATCGAAGCATACGCCGACGGGTGCGCAGTATTCCCGGCCGGCCAGGGATCTACGCGGGCGTGATCGCCGGCGCAGCGCTGCTTCCCATCCTGCTGGTGAGCCTCACCCAAGCCTATGTATCTCGTGCGCTACCGCAACTGCCATGGGTCGGTCTAGAATGGCGCAAACAAGCCGTTCCCGCATACTTGAGCTTCGCCTTCTGGGAGTGGGTCAGTTGCGTTGTTTTCTCCGTGTACACGAGCGCCCTGTCGATCCTGCAGCTTCGCGGCGGATTTGATTGAGCTGAGAGAATCAGGAGTTTTTATGCACGATCGGATCTCCGTAAACAATCTTTGCTTTCCGGGAGTGCCACTCGCGACCGATGTAGAGCGCTGGCGTTCGCTCGAGGCCCGCCAAGTAAGCACGTCGACCATGAAAATGCGCGCCGAGGGTTGGGACCAATCGGTCGCGCTGTTGCGCGGGTCCGGGTTTCGGTTTGCAACCATGGTCCACCCGTTCATGACACTGCATCGCCTGGACGAGGACGACAAGATCGAGTCGGCAAGAGGCGAATTATCGCGTACCTTGGCCGCCGCGCAGGAGATCTCAGCCCAAACGGTCTATATGACGACCGGCGGACGCGGCGCTCTGACTTGGGAGGAGGCCGCGCAACGGTTTTGCGCCGCCGTCGCCCCTTGCGCCGCAGAGGCGCGACAGGCGGGCGTCGAACTACTGATTGAGCCGGCACCCGCGCTCTACACTGATCTTCATTTGGTCCATACATTGAGGGACACGGTGTTTTTGGCGGAACAGGCCGGCATCGGTGTGTGCATGGACATATTCTCCTGTTGGACCGAGCCGGCGCTGCGCGAGACGATCCAGCGCGCGACGAAGCGATGCCACTTGGTCCAAGTCAGCGATTATGTGCTTGGAGACCGCGCGCTCTCGTGCCGTGCGGTTCCGGGAGACGGTGCGATCCCGCTTGAGCGAATCATCGGATGGATTTTAGAGGGCGGCTTCGAGGGCGCGTTCGACCTGGAGCTCATCGGTCCCCGAATCGACAAAGAAGGGCACTACGATGCCGTGCGCAGAACGTGCGAGCGATTGGGCGAAATGCTGGTTCGACTCGGCGCTTGATGCAGCGCTGCAGCGCGAACCGGGCGGGCCGTAGTCCACAGCGTGGAATCTTCGACGCTACACCAATTTCCGGCCAGAGGGTTTGGGGTAGGATCTGACGTCTTCGACATGATGAGGAGGGGGAGAAGTGTCGCTTAAAGGAAAAGTGGCCGTCTTGACGGGCGGCGGCAGTGGAATGGGACAGGCGAGCTGTGTGCAGTTGGCGAGAGACGGCGCCGCGGTTGCAGTATGGGACAGAAACGAGCGCGGCGCGCAGGACACTGTCGACATGATCGCGAAGGAAGGCAATAAAGCGATCGCAGTCAAGGTCGACGTCTCCTCCAAGGAGGATGTCGCCGCCGCCACCGTGCGAACTCGCAGGGAGCTCGGCCCAATCACTATCCTCGTCAACAATGCCGGCATCAGCGGTAACGTTCCGTTCCTCGATGTGACCGAGGAGTACTGGGACCGGATGTTCGCCATCAATATGAAGGGTCCGCTGTTTTGCACCCAAGCGATCATCCCCGACATGCTCGCGGCGAAGTGGGGCCGTATCGTCAACGTCACCTCGTCGAGTACGCAAGTCGGCGCGTCAAAGATGAGTGCGTATGTCTCCTCAAAGGGTGGGCTGGCCGGATTTACCAAGGCGCTGGCGATGGAGTTCGCGCGCGAGGGCATCACGACGAACTGTGTTCCGCCCAACTTCATCGACACGCCGCTCCTGCGCGAGCATTTCGACGAGGAGTTCGTTACCACCCGCGCCAAAATGACGGTGATGGGCCATCCCGGTTCAGTCTGGGACATTGCCGCGGCGATCTCCTATTTATGTTCGGTCGCCGCCAAGCACATCAATGGGCACACGCTCAGCGTCAATGGCGGCAACTACATGAGCTGAGGGCGGAGAATCCATGAGTCATCCCCACCATCAAGTCGCCCGAAAATTCTTCGCCGGCTTGTTCTCTGGCGACATTCCGGACGAACTGTTGGCCCCGGGCATGACTGCGTGGACCACTTTGGGTACGGTCGACAAGGCAACTTACCAGGGCGGCGTGAAGGTGCTCGCTTCGCTATTCGTCGGCGGATTCAACTATACGATTGACTCGTTGACGGCGGAGGAGGACCGCGTGGTGGCGGAGATCCGATCGAACGGCAAGTTCCCCGACGGCGACGTCTACGAGAACGACTATGTGTTTGTTCTGAGGATCCGCGACGGACGGATCGCCTCGGTCGCGGAGCACCTCAATCCCGATCCGGTCGTGAGAAAAATCATGCCGCGCATGCAGGCGCTGACGGCCACGACAGAGGGCTGAAGACGCCCACGCGGCGTTGCCGCTCCGTGGATCGGCTGCCGGCTAGTCTCCAGGGGGGTCTGAAAGTTCCGGACGCCCTAACCTTTCCCATCCCTCGCGCCCGAGCTTCTGAGCCAAGAGTCGCTCGATCTGGCGTCTCGCGACTTTATTACTGTGTAGCATAGGCACCTCCTCGCGAGTCATCGCCACATACGCTCGAGGTACCTTATAGCTGGACAATCGTTCACGCAGCTTCATCTCTATCAATACGAAATCAAGAACGACCCCACCCCGGGGCACAACAGCCGCCGCAACCAGTTGCCCTCTCTCTCGGTCCGGCAACCCAACCACATATGCGGAGTGCACCCCTTCCAATTGCTGCATCTCCATCTCGACCTCGGCCGGAGAAACGTTCGAGCTGACGGTCTTGATCACATCGCCGCTGCGCCCGACAAAGTGGACCCGGCTGCCTTCGACGAGTCCCCTATCGCCGGTGTGGTAGAAGCCGTCCCGCGTGAAGCAGTCGAATCTCTCCACCTTGTGAAGCGCAGGCGTGAGGGCATACCCCCGTACTTGGATTTCGCCTATTTCTCCTTCGCGGACCAAGTTTTCATCATCTGCGACCCGTATCTCGAACCGATCGACGATATGATCCAACGGCGCACAAAGGGGGTAACCCGGGACACGTAGAATATCTCCGTAGGAATAGGGTCCGAGGGTTTCCGTCATCCCAAGCGCCCATTTGGTGCCGAGCGTCGGCAAAGCTTTGAGGTCCTCTTCGGTGAGCACACTGCCCATGGCCATGAGACTGCTGGTGGGCGTCGCCTCCATGCAGACCGATGTCGCGCCAACCTCCCAATTGGGTAGTAGGGACATCATTAGCCCGCCTACCCAAAACATCGGCTGAAATACGGTAAGCCGCATCCCCCGCTGCGCATTCGACTTCGATCTGAGGTAATGAACGCGGTGCAGGACCGGGCCATGATTGTGCTTCACCCCTTTGGGCAGCGCCATCGAACCCGACGTGTAAATCTCGATCATCTGGTCAGCCGGGTGGACCTCGGATTCGATTTGCAACAGCATCTCGTCGCTCATCGTACGGGCCGCGTCCAGGAGTAGGCGCTGGTCGCAAACGCTCGGCGGCAGCGCATCGCCGCTGGAAACGATCCAACGCAGGTAGGGCGTCCGCGAGATCCGTAAATCGGGGGTATCGCGCTCCCGTAATTCGGGCAGAGCGTCGCAAACACGATCGACGTAGTCCTTGCCGAGCAGCTTTCGTTGTACGATGAGGCCACTCACGTCGGATTGACGCAGGACGCGTACCAGCTCATTGGACTTGATCATCGTACTGATTGGAACGGCGATCGCGCCAATCCGCGAAATCGCGGCCAGCATCAAGGCAAAAGACGGATTGTTCCCATAGATGAAACCGACGCGCATTCCTTTGCCTACGCCTCGTGCGATCAATCCTTTGGCCAGTTCCGCCGATTGACGGTCAAGCTCCAAAAAAGTGATCGATTTATCCGCGGTCGTCGTTTCTTTGAGAGTTATTGCGACGTCGTCGCCATAGGCGGCCGCGGCCGCACGGACCAACTGGGGAAAGGTGGTTGCGGCTCCCGGATCAGTCAGCATAGCCATCGAGGCTATTCTCCGAACGTGCCGACGTCATGTCAAACCGCGGCTTTGACGGCGGGGCTGCATGCGGCGCTAAGGTATAATCGCGCAGCGTTGTCACCGGGAGAATGGCATGGGCTCTGCGGCACAGAAGCTGCGCGACTTGCTGAACAGCGATGATCACTTCATTGCCGCCGACGTTTACAGTGCACTCACCGCGCGCATCGTAGAGCGTGTGGGATTCAAGGCGGCCTACCTGGGCGGCCACGCGTGCAGCGCATTTCACTATGCGCTGCCGGATATCGGTATCTTCTCGCAGGTGGAACAGATCGAGCAGGCAGCGCGCATCGCGGCGGCGATCGACATACCGCTGATCGCCGATGCCGATAGTATGGGTGAAACGGTGGCCGACGCGTTCCACTTCACGCGCCGTTATGAGCGGGCCGGGATCGCGGGGATCCACGTGGAGGACGAGGTCAATCCCAAGCACTCCAGCTTCGTGAACGGACTTCTGCCAATTGCAGAGATGCAGGCCAAACTGCAATCTTGCGTCAAGGCGCGGCGCGACCCGGCTTTCGTGATCATCGCACGCTGCGATGAGCTCTATCCCGTGGCCTATGGCGGGGGTGGCAGCGGCTCGGTAGAGGCTGCGATAAAGCGGGGCCGCGCCTATGTCGAAGCGGGCGCCGATGCCTTGGTGTTCCCCTTGGCAGCTCCCGAAGTAGGGGCCGAATTGATCGACGCGATTCCCGTGCCGCTCTGCGTACTGGGTTTGCCGCTTGCGGGCGCGAGGTGCACGCTGCACACCGGGTGGGGGTGGACCGGCGCCGCGCAGCTGCACCTCACGCGCGCCAAGGAGTTGTTCGAAACGGGGTCGATTGCCTCCCTTGAATTTTCGGTCGATGGCAAGGACGCTCTCATCGAGAACGATCTTTATGCCGAGCTGATCGCCGATTGGGCCACTAAGACCGGTCGCCCGGTGCGCTGAGCCACCGACCAGGGTGTGGCGAAATACAAGCGACTTACGACCTTCATGGTGCCGCCCAAAGAGGCTGCAGTGAAGGCGCAGCCGGTTTACGCCTTCCTGGAACCCGTAGTTAAGTCAAATAAAGGAGAAGCACACCTTGTCCGACGCTCCGCACCTTCTGGTCAAAGAAGATGGTCCAATTCTCATTGCCGCGCTCAATCGTCCCGAGAAGCTCAATGCGTTGAGCGGGCCATTGTTCGAGCTGTTCGAAGCCGCTTTGCACCGGTTCCGCGACACGCCGGCGCTCAAAGTCATGCTCATCCGCGCGACCGGGCGTTATTTTTGCGCGGGCGCAGATTTGTTCGATCATTCAGAGTCGGACGATGGCAGGAAAAAGACCGGGTCGGCCATCCGTGAAATGCACCGATTGCGCGCGCACGGGATGCATCGTATTTACGACGAAATGGAGCATATTGAAAAGCCGATCGTCGTTGCACATCACGCCGCTTGCGTGGGCGGCGGCTTGGAGATGTCGCTGTCCTGCGATTTCCGGCTCGCTGCGAAGAGCGCCTACTATGCCTTTCCGGAGGGCTTGTTTGGCGTCCTTCCCGCCTCCAATGGCGTCAGCCGATTAACGCGTATTTGCGGCACTCATTGGGCGAGATATCTGATCATGGCCAACATGCGCGTCGCCGCAGACAAGGCAATGATCATGGGTCTGGTCCACGAGGTATTTGCCGATGAAACGTTTGAGCAAGACGTCATGAATTTCTGCCGACATCTGGTGAAGCAGGACGGCGAGCAAATGGGTACGGCCAAGCTGGCCATCGAATTGTGTCAGGACGTCAGCTTGGATCAAGCGCGTCATGTCGAACGCCTTGCCAACAGTGCCTTGATGCTGGGTCCTGACTATGCGGCCTTGATTGGCCCATACCTTGAGAGTATCGGGAAAAAGGGGAAAGAGGGTTGACGTCGGCCGGGCTTAGTATTTGTCCTGTCCAAGGACGCACCAATGCTCGGAGAGCGGGCGAGTTGCGAGTGCGCGTCTGCGCGGCGCCGATGCTAGGTCGGAGCGGCCGCGCGCAACATGTCTAGCGCCTTGGCGCAAGCGAGCCCGGCATTGAAGTCCGGGGTGATCTGTCGTCGGTGTGCGACCGCATCGCAGACTTTCGTGAGCCAGAAGGTAATGGCGGGCTGATGAGGGTCGGGGTCGTTCGAGGGATAGGCGTAGCGCTCGGATTCCCGTTCCGGACGAATGACGATCAGCTCCATCATGTCGTTGATCTGCAGGGCGCCTTCGCTGCCGATGATCCTCGCCTGCTGGGGAAAAGTAGCGCCCGTGGAATAGCCGGAGTCGATCGTTACGGTGACGCCATTCTTCATCCGCAACCACGCGGTAAACGCGTCCTCGGCCGTGCACAGATTCATTCGATCGCTCGACGGATCACGGTCGCGGCGCATTTTTAGGTCGGTGCGTAGCTGGCCGCCGGCCGCGACGATATCTCCAAACATCCAGCGGAAAAAGTCGACTCCATGGCTGCCAAACGCCCCCAGCCAGCCGCCGCCCTTGTCTTTGTCGTGAAGCCAGCGATAAGGCATCTGGCGCCCATATGAGAGAATCCCCGTCCAGGTCGCGTGCAGCGGCTCTCCGATCGCGCCGCCATCGAGCAACTCCTTCGCCTTTACGTGTGCCAGATGGCAGCGGAATTCGAAATTCAGGAAATGGAGGACGCCGGCCTTCGTCGCGAGACTCAGCATCTCGCCGGCTTCGACCGCATTGCAGCCGAAAGGCTTGTCACACAGCACATGGCGGCCGGAGGCGGTAGCTAGCCTCACGTGCTCAAGATGGAGAAATGGCGGCGAGTGGATCGAAACAAGATCGCACGGGGCTTTGATCGCCGCCTGCACACCCGCGGCGTCGTGAGGCGATACGATGTTAACTTCGCAGCCGAGTGACTGGTAGATGGGTGCGACCGTGCGTTTGCCGAAGCCCGTGCCTACTACGACGATCCGAAGCGTCATCGATTTTGCTCCCCGCGCTTGCACGATCACTGCGAACGTCGTCCAAGGCAATAGCAGCTACTCTATGCTCGCGAGCGCGGACCGCGCAAGCGCTCAATCATCCCGTACGTTGCGCGCTTTAAACAGCCATTTGCCGTTCTGCTTGACAAGCTCATCGTCGTAAAAAGCAATCATGAGACAAACCGGCGTGCCCGTCGCGAGATTTGAGACGTGTACATAGCTATGCGCGGTGGCGCGATCTCGGTCGACGGTGATGATCGCGTTCGCGACCAGATGACGGTAGATTGCATCGCTGCGGTACACCTCCGAGATAAAATCGCGCAGTTGCTTCCGGCCTTCGACACGCTTGCCGAGGGAGACACCGTTCCAGACGCCGTCCTCGGTAAACATTGCCGAAAATGCGTCGGCGTCGCGCTCCGGGACTCTATCGACCACGAAGCAATAACGCGAGATCAGGTCGCGGATCGCCTTTTCGTCTTCGAGCATGCCGCTCATGGTCAGTTCCCGGACCCCAGGCTTGCGCCACAGGGCAGTGTACGTAGCATCGGCATCGAATGGTAGACGCCTATGCTGCGGCGGCTTAATGTTGCAGTGGGACGGTCGGGTCTCTGGGGAGAGGGGAAGCTGATGGATAAGGACGAGCTAGAGGGTGCGGAACAGCAACTCAAATCGCAGCTTCGCCGCGATGTATTGGCCGCCATCAGCACAAGTGTGATGCTCGATTTGAGGACTTCTGCGGTGCAAGCGCAGGCGCCGCTTCCATCCGGCGCCCGTCGGACTCCCGGTGGCCTGAAGGCGTGGACGGATTATATCGAGCTGCTCAAGCCCGCAGGAGATCTGATCGACACCACTTGGGATCCTAAGAGCGAACAAACGCGGGCCGAGCTTTACCGCCAGCTTGTCATGAACATTGCCCAAGGCTATATCTGGTTTTTCCAGGCTACTTCCGAACATCCCGACTGGATGCCGTTCGAGAACTCGATCTTCTTGTTGCAGCCCAACCCGGACGGACTCTATCACATGGCGCCGGTGGACGGCCGCGGTGTGTACCGCGTGATAGGTACCCGCGGCAGCAACAGGGTGATGGGCTTCGCGGTCAGTCCCGTATTCTTCGGCGCGGAAGACCCGCGCCCGGGTTTCAACAACTATGATGCCGATGGATTGACGCTTGGGCCCGGTGGCAAGTTTGAGGTGATCTTCAGCACCGAACGGCCTGCGGGCTGGACAGGCGACTGGCGCTATCTACATCCCGATTCGCGCTCGCTGCTGATTCGGCAATTCTCGTACGCGTGGGGCGAGGAAGAGGAGGCGCGCTTCGCGATCGAGCGGCTCGACGTGCCTGCGTGGAAACCACGTCCGACGATCGAGGACATTGCGCCGCGGCTCGACGCCGTACTCGGCAACTTCACGTCCCATCTCTCGCGCATCTGCCTCGAGAACCAGAATCGCACGACGAAGCGGCTGGGTCTGAACAAGATGGAGCTCACGAGCTTCGAGAACATGGGTAACAGCGCCGAATGGCCGCAGCGCTATTGGTGCGCCATCTACGACTATGCGGTCGGGGAGGCGCTGATCGTGGAAACCGACCTGCCGAAGACCTGTAAATACTGGAACGTTCAGCTCAACGACACGCTGTGGAACCAGATCGAATTCGCTTACCGCCAGAGCAGCCTGAATGGGCATCAGGCACGGCTCGATGCCGATGGCAAGTTTCGCGCGGTGATTGCGCTCGAGGATCCCGGAGTGCCCAACTGGCTGGACAGCGGCGGCTTTCGGCGCGGTATGCTGGTGGGCCGCTGGTACGGTGCGGATTCCCATCCGCTGCCCACGCTGACCAAAGTACCCGTCAGCGACATCCGCAAACACCTGCCGAGCTCTACGCCGACCGTGACGGCTGCCGAGCGTGACAAGATATTGCGCGCGCGCAATATCGGCGTTCAGCTGCGCAGGCGCTGGTGACGCCATGCTGCGGAAGAATCGAACTGCATCGACGTCGTTAAAGATAAACGGAGAATAGAAATGCCTGATCGCCCCGTGCGCATTGCGCCGCTGATGCCTGCCGAATGGACGCCGGAGGTTCGCGAATTCCTCGAAGGCATAGTCGGTGCCGAGAAAGCGGAGACCCTCAACATGCCGCTTACTTTCGCGCGCCATCCCCGCTTGAGCCGCGCTATTCTCGACTTCAACCTCAAAGTTCAAGAGAGCGCAGAGATTCCGGCCCGGCTGCGCGAGATCATCATTATGCGCGTCGTCTGGCTTTATCGGACAGACTACTTGTGGGGGCAGCACAACCGGATGATGCGCCGCCTCGGGATGGGCGAAGAACACATTCAGGCGATCAAAGCGGGTTCGGATGATGCCCTATGGTCGGCTGAGGAGCGCTCGGTCCTGCGGGCCGTGGAGGAATTGACTCGGACTCGCGAGCTCACGGATGGAGCATGGAAGGCGCTTTCGGAGCACTTCCCACCCAGGCAAATCCTCGAGATGTTAACGGTCCTCAGCCAGTTCTCGATGCTGTCTCTGATATTCAACGCGATCGGTCTGCAGTTGGAGCCGCGCTTCAGCGAGTTCGCGCTGGAGAGATCCTAGGTTGATCTAAGGAAACATGCTTCAGCCAGTTGATTTGCAGGGGCTGTTCACGCCGTTCCAACTCGGCGGTGCCGCCCTACGCAACCGGATCGTGCTTCCCTCGATGGGCCGGTTCGTTCACGAGCGGGGTGCCCCGGGCCCCGACGTAATCGACTACTACGCCTCCCGCGCCGCCGGCGGGGCCAGCCTCATCATGACCGAAGGCGTGTATGTCGATCACATCGCGTCGGGCGACAACTTGATGATGGGTCGCTTCTACGGCGCGCGTGCGCTCGCGGCCTGGGGCAAGGTCGCCCAGGCGGTTCACGCGGCCGGCGGCCTCGCGATCCCCCAACTCTGGCATGTCGGGCTGAAGTACAGCACCATCGACATGACCAGCGGCGAAGTACGCTACCGGCCGGAACTCGGATTGATCGGCCCGTCCGGCTACATCGAGCCCGGCAAGAAGGTCTGCGACGGCATGACCCAAGAGCAGATCGACGCGGTCATCGAGGCCTTCGGCACAGGAGCCGAAACGGCAATGAGACTCGGCTATGACGGCGTCGAGATCCATGGCGCCCACGGCTACCTGATCGACCAATTTCTCTGGGCGGCGCTCAATCGCCGCACCGATGCCTACGGTGGTTCGCCCCGCAAACGCGCCCGGTTTGCCGCCGAGATTGCGGCGGAATGCCGCCGACGGGTGGGACCCGGCGTCCCCATCTTGATGCGCATCTCGAACTGGAAGCTGGTCGATTATGGCGCGCGGCTCGCCGACACGCCGCAGGAGCTGGAGGAGCTGCTCAACCCGATCGCAGAGGCGGGTGTGGATCTTTTCGACTGCTCGGAACGGCGGTTTTGGATTCCGGCGTTCGAGGGCAGCGACCTCAATCTGGCCGGCTGGATCAAGAAGCTCACCGGCAAACCCACGATGACTTGCGGCTCCGTCGGTCTCGATATCGACATGTGGCAAAGCATGGCCGAAGGCCGGGCCGCCGAACAGAGTCTCGGATGCTACGAGCGCCTCATGCAAATGTTCGAGCGTGGCGACTTCGACCTCGTGGCCGTGGGCCGCGGCATGATCGCTGAGCCGGAATGGGCAAATCTCGTTCGCGGCGGGGAATTTCATCGACTGAAGCAGTTCACGCCCTCGCTGATCGACATGCGGCGCGCCCAGGACGACGCGCCCACGGCGGCTGCCCTGCACGAGGCTTTAGAATTGACGATACGTGAGGAACATCATGACCGCCTCTGAGCTTTCCCTATCGCTGTTGCCGACGCATCCAGGAAGCTGGACGCAATACAAATACGAGCGTTTATTGCAGCTCGAGCTGAAGGATGTCGAGCCGCTGCAGCTCGCAGCGCTGCAGCTGCGCTTTGCGCAGATGAAGGACAGCGTCGCCGCGCTGGAAAGATTGGCAAAAAAACAGGAGGTGACCCGGATCGACAGTTTTGGCGATGCGCTGCCGTTGTTCTTCGACCACCGCGTCTATAAGAGCTATCCGCTCAGCCTCATCGAAACCCGCGATTTCTCCAAGCTGACGGCATGGCTCAGCCGCCTCACGCTGCACGATTTGCGGAAGATGGATCTCGGCGGGTTGGCGAGCTTGGATGGCTGGCTCGACCGGCTCGAATCCTACGGCATGATGGTCGGTCACTCCACCGGAACGACTGGCAAGCTAAGCTTCATTCCACGCTCGCTGGTCGAATGGCCGGCCTGGAAATCCGGCTATTCCGAAGTAACGCGGGCCTCCACGGGCGTGGATCCGACCAATGATTTTCTGCCGACCTTCGTCGCCGCCTATCGCGGCGGTCATCAGATGGGCCTGAAGATGATGAACCTCTTCAACATCCCCGCCGCGGGTGGTCCCGAGAATTATCACACCCTCTATCAGACCGCGGTTTCCGCGGATTTGATGTCGCTCGCCGGCCGGATGCAGGCGGCGGAGGACAAGGGCGAGTTGGATCGCCTCGGGCTCGATCCGGTGCTGCTGCAGAAGCGTCAGGAGATGATCGAGCAGGGACGTCGGCGAGAGCAGGATCTGCAATCCTGGTTCAGCAAGCTGATCGAGGAGTTCCGCGGCCGTCGCGTGAAAATCAGCGGCACGTTCGGCGACCTCACGCGCGTGGCGCTCGCCGGTAAGGCGAAGGGCATCAAGTGCTCCTTTGCGCCGGGCTCGATCATCCTGTCGGGAGGCGGCATGAAGGGCTTCAAGGAGGCGCCGGCCAACTGGAAGGAGCTGATCAAGGAATTCTTCGGCATCGACAAATGGTGCAGCGTATACGGTATGTCGGAATGTGCCGGCTTCGCCCCGATGTGTGCGTACGGCTACTTCCATTTCATGCCCTATACCATCCCGATCTTGCTCGACCGCGACGCGCGGCAGCTGCCGCGCGAGGGCGCCCAGACCGGCCGGCTGGCGCTATTCGACCTGCTCGCCGAGACTTATTGGGGCGGCTTTATTTCCGGCGATCAAGTCACCATGCACTGGGACGAGGAGTGCGCCTGCGGCTGGAAGGGGCCGCGCATCGAAAACAACATCGCGCGGTTCGCTGAGATGGAGGGCGGCGATGACAAGATCACATGCGCAGGCTCGCAGCAGGCCTACAACGAGTTCATGGACTATGTGATGAGCCTGTAGTCTCCGAAACGACCGCCGGCATTAGGGATTCCCTGTTAGCTCGATTGTGATCTAAGCTGCAGACAGAGGGGTTGCGTACTGCGCGCCCTGCAGGGGGCGTGAGGATATGGCTGATCCAAGCTATGATTTCGTTATCGTCGGCAGCGGCGGCGGCGGGCTTGCCGCAGCGATCAAGGCGAAGCTTCTTGGAATTCGCGCGCTGCTCTTGGAGAAGACGCCGTTGATCGGCGGCTCATCCATCTTGTCGGGCGGCGTGATCTGGATGCCGAACAACCCGTTGATGAAGCGCGACGGAATCAAAGACTCTCGCGAGGCGGCCCTCACCTACATGGCCCACTTCGTGGGTCAGAACGATCTCTATTCAGCCCCCGCTCGCCGCGAGGCATTCGTCGATGCGGTCGATGAGTTCGTCACGACCATGGAAGCGCAGGGGATGAAGTACCGGCGCTGTCATAATTATCCTGACTATTACGAACAACTGCCCGGCGGTCATGCGGTCGGCCGCGCGGTGGAAGCCGAACTCTTCGACTGGAACCGTCTGGGTGAATGGAAAGCGCGCACGCGCCCGCCGACATTTCCCGGCCCGGTGCGTCTGTCTGAAGTGTCGCGCTTGTCGCTCCTCGGTGCCAACATGAAGGGGAAGCTGCTTGCGGCTCAAGTGGCGGGGCGTTTCCTCACCGGCAAGCTCACGGGCCGGGACCTCAACGGTTGCGGCGGATCTCTGCAGGGGAGAATGCTGGAAATCGCCCTCAAGCTGGGCGTCGACATCTGGACAGAGGCGCCGATGATCGATCTCGACGTGCGTAACGGCCGCATCGAGGGAGTTCACATCCGCCACCGAGGGATGCCGAAGACCATCCGAGCCAGCCGCGGCGTGCTGGTCTGCGCCGGCGGTTTTGCGCGCAACACCGAGATGAGGGAGAGATACCATGCTCCCCCCATTTCCGACGCCTGGACCTTCACGAACCCCGGCGATACGGGCGAGGCGATCCAGATCATGGAACGAGTCGGCGCAGGCTTGGGCACGATGGACGCCGTATGGTGGAATATTGCGTGGCGGCCGGAAGGAGCGCCGCAACGCATCGCCATTGCCGAGTCGAACAAGCCCTACGGGATTTTGGTGGACCAGGCCGGCAAGCGCTTCGTCAACGAAACTGCGTCTTATATGGAGGTCGGCAACGCCATTTATGCGCGACATGCGGCAACTCCCAACATTCCCTGCTGGCTGGTCATGGATATCCGCCACCGCAAGCGTTACATGTTCAGCTTCCAACCGCCGGGCGGCATCCCCAAAGATTGGGTGAGACGCGGGTGGGTGAATCAGGACGGCACACTCGAGGGACTTGCACAGCAATGTGGGATCGATGCGGACGGCCTGAAGGCGACCATCGCGCGTTACAACAAGATGTGCGGGAGCGGCGTCGATGAGGATTACGGCCGCGGCACCAACGCTTACCACCGCTATTTTGGAGATCCTGACGTGAAGCCCAATCCGGTCATGGGTGCCGTCGCCGAGCCGCCTTTCTGGGCCGCCGCGATCTGGCCCGGCGACGTCGGTACCAGCGGTGGCGTGCTGGCCAACGCAAGGGCCGAGGTGATGCGCCCCGACGGCAGCGTGATCGAGGGACTCTATGCGGCCGGCAATTGCACGGCGTCTCTGTGCGGCTCCTATTACGTGGGCGCGGGCCAGAGTATCGGCGCCTCGAGCGTCTTCGGCTACATCGCGGCCAAGCAGGCCGCCCAGTGAGGCGCTATCGCTAAGTGACTACCACGCGTGCGCGGCCGATATTTTCGATGCGTGCATAGGGCGAGTTTTTGTCCCCGTTTCGGTGTGAAGCAGCGCGCAGCACGGCGTAGTAGGTCCCCGGCTCGGAATAGGTGTGCGTTGCGGACAGGCTGACTTGCGCCGCCGCCAAGCTCTCGCGAATCGGATAAGTACCGAGGCCCTCGAAGTCCCAGTCCGCCGCAACCACCTGGCCTGCGCCCGGAGGCATTTCGATGATGCCCGTGAAGTGGACGGGTTCACCGACGGCCACGTCGGCGCGCGCACCGCCATTGGCTTTTAGGTTGATGACGGGTTGCGGACCTCGACGCTCTTCGGCGCGTGCAGGAACCTCTACTTGGGAGTCGACCATTCGATAACTCGTCTCCGAAGGCCTGACACCCTTTTCGGCCCACAGAGCGAGGTCACGCAATCCCTGCTGAAGCGCTCCGCTTCCGTAAGCGCCGCGCGTTCTTCCTCGTTGAGTTCTGCGTACATGTCGCCGCTACCGCCTGGATTGATCGCGTCCATGACTGCGGGGAATTTGCTGCGCTTTCGCAGGATGCGCAGCGCTTGCATGCGCACGGCAAAGACGCTGGGCACCGCATTGTTGCTGCCCATCACGAAGGGCATGAAGCCGTCCCACACCCCGCTCGTGAGTTCTGCGGCGCCCACAGTTTGGTAGCAGCCACCGCTGCCCCCGTAGAGATATCCAAAGGGGCGATGCGTGCCATAAAGCTCGCTCGCGACGATGCGAGAAAACTTGGCGGCCGCGGCGTTGGCGCGTTAGGCGGCGACTGACAGATCGCGCGCGCCGCGATCGAAGCGGCCCCCATTGTTCGTCTGGACGTAGTAAGCGCCACTGTCGAGGGTAAAGCCCAAGTTACCGATCGCCACATCGAAGGCAATGGGGAAGGGTCCGATGTCGGCGGAGGTGGCGAGAGGGTAAGTGTTGTGGTGGAAGCGTCCTTGGTAGCGCTCCGTCGACGGGAAATAAAAGGAGAACCGCGCGTCAGTACCCGTGAAGCCGCCGTGCACATACCGGTGGGCAACGGGTGCGTCGCGCAACTCGTTCACAAGGACGTAGGGCTCCTCGAAGAGCGGATCGACGGAGTCCTCTGTCACCTGCATGCGCCGCCCCGCTAGGCAACCTTCGGCAGCAGGCGCCGGCCGTTGTCATACATGATTGCGCGCACATCGGCGGGAGCGACGTCCTTCAAAGCCTCCGTCGTGAAATCCCGCGGCGTGGGCACACCTTCAGCATGAGGATAATCCGAACCGTTGAGAAGACATTTGGACGAGCCGATGCGCTCGATCATTTCTTTCACGGGATCCTCGGGATACGCGACGACGTAGCAGTGCTCCTTGAAGATGGCGCTTGGCCGCTCCTTGAGCTGGCCACACGGCCAGTAGCCGTTCTTCGCCATACCGCGCATCTTGTCCATTTTGACGAGGAAGTTCGGCAGCCAAGCGGCGCCGTTTTCAACGCTGGCGATTTTGATGTTGGGAAAGCGAGCGAAGAAATTGTGATAGACGATGTTGGCAAGCGTCATCTGCACAGGAACTTCGCTGTAGCAGAACATCCACTGCCATGCCGTCTGACCGAGACGGCGTTGCTGCAGCGGCTTTTCGCCCCAAGCGCGAATCAATGGATGCATGAAGGTGGCTTCCGAGAGGTGGAAGCTGACAATTACCCCCGCCTCGTTGAGCCGCGCCCAGATGGGATCGAAGTCCGGATGGGCGAGCGATTTACCCTGTGCGGGACCCATGGGGACCACCACGATGCGTACGCCCCGCTTGATCAACCACTCGGCTTCGGCGATCGAGCTCGGCGTGTCCCAGAGGGTCAGGCAGCCGGTGGTATAGATGCGCTCTTTGTAGGCAAAACCCCAAGCGTCATGCAGCCATTCGTTATAAGCGTGCAGAACCGCATTGCCGGTCGCATCCTCGCTGAAATACCCAAGCGCGGCGTTGATCTCGCCGATAAATAAAAGGCAGGCCTCGACGCCAAACTCGTCCAGTTTTTGCAGGCGTGCGTCGCGGTCGTACATGTCGGGCGTCGGGTTAATCCAGCCGCTCACGTTGGATTCTCCGGCTTTGACCGCGCGCAGCCATTCCTTGAGTTTGCCGGGGGGTGGCACCAGGCCGCTGGGGTCAATTTCAAAGTTCGCGACCAGCTGGTCGCCCACATAAAAACCGTACCCGTCGCGACCGACCTTGCGCGCCGGCAGCCAACGCTCATGATATTTCTTCGGCAAGTATTGCTTGAAGAAGCCGAAATCCTTCTCGAAGATATGGGAATCGCCGTCAAAAATAGGGCCGTCGTAGCTGCTCATCATCACGCTCCGTAAGGGGGGTCTCCGCCGGCTGCTCAGCCAACGGCTACTGGCGCCATGTTGATCGATGCCTGACTGTCCAGGCAGAGGCGCTGAAGCGATTTGCCCACGATATGGAACATAGCTATTGGTCCACGATATGGAAACCTAGCCGCTTACGGCGCGCCGGCTTTGGGTTCTCCCGCTGCATACGGCGCAACAAAGCGGCCGATGGGCACGAACCCATAACTCTTATCCAAATGCGCCGGAATGCCTACGAGTTCAATCGAGAAGTCGGGCTCGATGACATAAGTGCCAGCCACCTCGCCGAAGACGACGGGAATGGTGATCTTCAGGCCCGCCGCTTGGACGCGTGCCATGAGCGCGCGGATCGTGGGCACATTTCGCGAGCCCAGCCCGACATTCATGATGCCCTGATCGACGATGCAATGATCGGCAGGCTGCTGCCGTCCGGCTGGGTCCTTGTACGACAGGATTTCCAGGAAGCGATCGCCCAGGCGCACCAGAAATCCTTCGCGATGCGCATTCGCCAGACCCCATAGGCACTCATCCTCGGGCTTGTGCAGGAGCTCGAGTGGCTGGATCTCGGCGCCTAGAACCTCTTGGTAGAGGTGGCGCGCCCGGGCGATGTCTGGGACCGAACTTGTGGCGTAGATGAGGGCCGGACACGACGTCGCGGCACCCTCCATGATTTCGAGGATTACGCCCACGTGCGGGTCGCGGAAGGCGAGATGACGCTTACCCGGGCTGCCCGCCGCGCCGAGAACCGGGATCGACCGGCGCTGCAGCCCCGCAGCCACGCGATCGAAGTCGTCCACTGCGATCCCAAAGCGCACCCATCCATGGTCGCAAGGCCGCCAATCCTGCGGCAGCGGCCGTTGTTTCGGACGGCCGTGATGAAAAAGCTCGAGTTGGAAAAATGGCTGCGCCCCCACCATCCACCATCGCATCCAATAGGCATCGGGCTCGAGCCCTTGGACCCGCGCGATATCGCCCCATGCAACGCCGCCGCCGCCGTTGTCGAACCCGAACAATTCGGAATAGAGCCGCAGCGTGGCCGCGATGTCGGCGGTATTCAATGCGACTTGGGCGAGGGCGACATCGTCCATGCGCGAATTCGTCCTCAATGGGCCAACTCGGCCAAGTGTGTGCGCGTCGTTTCGACGCAACGGCGGAGCCGCTGTTCCGTGCTGACCCCCCGGTCCGCCTCGGAGCGCAAGGGCACCTCGAGGCCGAGCACGAGATGTCGCGGCAGTGCGGCAACGAAGTCACGCAGCGGTAGTTCGCCCGTGCCCGGCACCATGCGCTCGTACATGGCTTCCTGTAAATAATCGGGATATGTCGGCAGGAGCGGTGCATCGCAAAGCTGGATATAGCCAATCATGTCGGGAGCCAGGGCGGCGATATCCGCAGCGCCCCCGCCGCTGCGGCCCAGATGCATCGTGTCGATGAGCATCCTGAAATCTTCACGTCCCACGTGACGAATCGCGGCAAGAGCTGTCGGCAGGTCGCTGATCGGGAAGCAGGGCGCGAACTCCACGACAGTGTCGATGCCTCTCGAGGCCGCCATTTCAGTCACCAGAGCAAACTGATCAAAGCTGCGGCGCAGGTCCGGATCGAAGCTGACGGTGTTGATGCGCTCGGCGCCAAGCTCGCGCATGATATCGAGATCGGCAGCATATGCTTCGCGCACGTCCAGATTCGGCTGAACCACGAATCCTTCACCGAGCGATAAGGTAACGCCACGGTCGCGCATCGCCGCTATCATCTCGCGCCGCAGGGAGCGATCCTGCCTGAGCGAATATCTCGGATAGCCGTGCGGGTTGTAATCGAGCGGCTCCAACACCATCGAGATATAGCGGCAGCCGAGGTCGGCGGCGAGATTGACGAACGGCACCGGAGGCAGCCCGAAGGCAGTCAGGAACTCGATCCCCACTCGGTCCATCTTGTTGATCCCCACGTTGCCCCGGTCACGATAGCCCTCGCCTGGATCGGCGGCAAGCGGATCGTACGCCTCGGTGCGGCAGCCCCGTTGCGGTTCGGGCATGAAAGTAGGAGGATCGCTCACAGGGAGTTCTTCATGAGTATAAAAGCCGTGAGCAGCGATGTAGCTCCGACGATATTGGAATATCTGGGAGGCCTCGAAGGCGCGGTTCGTCAGCTGACGAATACGTGGCGACCCAGCGACGCCGAATATCGCGCCGATGTCTATCGGCAAATCATGATGAATTTGTCTTATGCATACTTTGTGTATTTTCACGCCGATGCGGAACATCCCGACTGGGCGCCGTTATGGAATCCGGTCTATTTGATGCAACCGAATCCGGATGATATTTACCTCTACACTCCGGTCAGAGGCGATCTGCGCTACCGCGTGCAAGGCAACCGCGGCACCTGCAAGCTTTTGACATTCACCACCGCACGTGAGACGGCTGGCTTGGTCGACGATCTTTCCAAGATCACTCACAACGCGGATTTCGATGATCGAGATTTGCAGATAGGTGCGGACGGAGAATTCGAGGTTCTGGTGAGTGCGCAGAAGCCGGCGGCCCATACGGGCAATTGGGGACGGATGGCGCGGGAGGCCAATGTATTGTTCGTCCGTTATCGCAGCTGGGACTGGGGCCGCGAACGCGATCCGCAGCTTTCAATCGAGTGCCTCGATCCGGTGCCCGCCAAGCCCGGGCTCCGTCCCGACGAGATCATCGAACGCATCCAGCTGATGGCCAAGTTTCCGGAAAACATGGCAAAGATGTTTTTCAGCCTGCAGAACGGCATCAAAGAGCGTGTCGGAATCAACGTCTTCGAGCCGGTGCGCTATGGCCCGGGTCTCACCAAACAGGTTTATTGGCCCGCCGTATTCGAGCTCGAGGACGGCGAGGCCTTGATCATTGAAACCGACATGCCCAAGGTCATGACCTATTGGAACATCCAGCTCAATGATCCGTACTACGACGCCGTGGAATACGTCTACCGTTTGAGCAGCACCAATGGGGCAATGGCCAAGATCAGCTCGGACGGCAAGCTGCGCGCCGTAATCGCGCTGCAGGACCCCGGCGTTCCGAACTGGCTCGATCCGGCGGGTTTCAAGCAGGGCACGGTCTACGGCCGGTGGTACGATTGCGACAGCAATCCTCTGCCGATCATCAAACGCGTGCCGCTTTTCGGGGTGCGCGATTATTTGCCGCGCGATACGCCGGTGGTCACGCCCGAGCAACGGGCGGTCGAACTGAGGGACCGCGTGCGCGCGGCCCAACGCCGCCGCCGGTGGTGAGGAGCCGCTTCGACCTCAGGCGCCGTTAGCGCCTTGACTGAAGATCTTCTGCGGTGGTCTTGAGAAAGCGATGCATATCCGCCAATCGCGACACTGGAAATTTCAGCTCGGGTCCTGAAAGGGTGATTGAAGCGAAGGGCGCGCCATTCGCGTCCCGTACCGGGTAGCCGAAGTCGTTCACCGAGGGTACTAAGTAGCCGGCATCGACGCCGAGCCCTTCTTCGCGCGTCCGATAGAGCAGAGCAGTGATAGCCCTGCGTCGCGCCCGGGCCTCCCGGCTGCTGAGGTTGCGGCGGATGATGGCGCGCGCCTCCTCGGCGGGCAACGCGCGGAGGATTGCGGCGCCGCCCGCCGACATGATGAGGGGTCTGCGCGTGCCCGGAACAATCGTCAGAGCCTTCGTCTCCGTCTTGCCGGCGCGCACGGCGCAGACAAAGTCGTCTCCACTTCGAAAGTAGAGGAACGCGACGCCGCCGCTGCAGTTTGCGAGGGCCGTCAGCCGGCCACGGGCGACATATTGCAGGTCGCCGTACTCGGGAAGCGCAAGACCCAATTCGAATAGACAGGGTCCGGGCAAATAATGCCGGTCCGCGGGACGCTGCACCACCAAGCCTTGTCGAACCAGATGCGCGAGAATCCGATGCGTGGTGCTGCGGCTGAGCTGGCAACGTGCGGCGATATCGCCCAACTGCCACCCAAAATGAGCGCGGGCCGAGACTTCGCGCAGCAGGGCTATCGCGCGCTCGACGCTCTGCGTGCCGCTGCGAGCGCTCGACTTACTCCCCACGGTATCCATCCTCGACGCGTTTTAGTGTCCACATTGTAGGATATTTTGTCCCCCCATTTCGCGGGTGAACAGTCGAGCTCACACGCGGGGAAAGCGCATGATAACGCTCGTCAGTAGCGTGACCGAGCGCTTGAGATCGCAGAACGCGGGTAATTGCTGGGCGAGAGGCGCAAGGGCCGCGTCGGCAAACGAGCCTGCCGCATCGTCTGCGTTTGCGAACCAGGTCTCGGTGACTCCATCGAAGGGATATCCCGGGGGCGGCTCCTCGATCACCTCGTTGTGCACATAACGTACCGCTTTGCCCGACGCATCGGCGGCGCGTTTGGCGCTGTCGGCGTACTTGCCGTTCAAGTGCCTTAAGAACTCTCCTCGGGATAGCCCGGTCTTTCGCGCGAGCAGCCGTATCACCGCGGCCTTCCCGGGAACGTCGCCGTGCACGACTACTTCTTTACAACGGAATGAGAAATTTCGGACGTAGGTGCTGAACACCGAAGCTCGTCCTGGTCGATCTTCGCGGCCACTTCGGGCGGCATTTCACGGGCAAACCATCGGCGGTCGGACTCGACACGAGAGCCACGCCATCATAGTCGCGAGCGGCTTCGGAGGGCTCGATCAGAACGCCGTTGATTGACGGCAGCAGCACCCGGGCGCAGTAGTAAATGCTGCTGAACTCTGCGTAGATCACCGGGAACTGAGCGGCGTACGCGGCGTGCGAACGCCAAGTGCGCGGCCAGTCCTCCGCCTTCACGGCAGGATTGCGCTTCGCCAGGTAGACGACCTTGAACTGAGGCGCGGTATTTATGCTCGCGGGCTCCAGGATTGAACAATGTCGGTCATGATCAGTGCGGCTCGCATGAGGCTCGTCGTGGCATTCTAGGTTCGACTCGTTTGCGGTCGCAATGCCCGCGCAGTCATCGATCCGCGATTGCGCGAAGCCTATTTCATAGTGTGGAATCAACTCAGGACCGTATCTTCGGGCTCGCTTTGCGCGGCGTGCAAATGGCATCCTCGCAAGTTACCATCATCACAATGACCGCAAACGGCTCTCCCCAGACACTCGAAGAGCGCATTGATCGGCTCGAGTCTCTTGATTCGATACGTCAGTTACCTCATCGCTATGCGCTGGCGGTGGATACGCGCAACATAGACGTTCTGGTCGAGCTGTTCGTGGAGGACGTGCAGGTCGGCGAGGGCCTCTCTGGACGTGAGGCGCTGAAGCAATGGTTCACGCAAGCCTTGAGCCAGGCTAGAACGACGATCCACTTTGTCGGCAATCACATCATCGATTTTGACTCGGCCGACCGGGCACGAGGCGTCGTGTACTGTCGCGACGAGGCAGAGCGCCCGACCGACTGGGGCGTCGGCTATTTGCAGTATTGGGACAGCTACTTGCGGCAGGATGGGCGCTGGTACTTCGAGCGCCGGCGGTTCCACCGCTGGTTCATGGTCGATGCCCTGACCCGGCCTTCGCATGGCGCCGGCGTCATCGAGGGCGGTGAAATACTCGCTACCGGTCTTCTGCCGGATGCGTGGCCGAGCTGGGGCGAGTTTTGGAAGCGCGTAGACGAGAAGCGCGCGAACGAGGAGAATCGCTGAGCCGCAGGCGTTCTAACCAAGAGCGACGCAATACGCGACGAAGAGGATAGCCTTATGCAAGAGGCAGTCGACACGCGCAACCGCGAGCTCATTTTCCGAGGGATAGGACCGTTTCCAGATAGAAATCCGGACAGACCTTCTTTGGGCGCTCTGAGTGGCCTGCAGATCGTCTCGGCGGACAGCCATATTTGCCTCGGAGGCACTGATTTCTGGTACGAAAATGCGCCCGCGCATCTCAGCGCGTGTGCCGCGCGTACGCTATGACGACGCACGAGGTCATTGGGATACGTACCTCGACGGCAAGTCGTTTTATCCGCCCGGAGCCGAGCAATTAGCGCAGATCGATGGAGGCACGCCGTGGCGGTTGGGAGATGGAGGCGCGCATTGTCGACCTCGACGGCGAAGACATCGCGAAAGAGATCGCCTTTCCGCAAAATCTGATGCGTCTGGTTCATCTCAAGGATTTCGAGGCGCGCGAATATATTTTCCGCGAATACAATCGCTATCTTGCCTCACTGCAGCGGCGCGCACCCGGCCGTTTCTACGGTGTGGGCGTACTCGCCAATTACTGGGAGCCCGAAAAGGCGCGCGAAGTGGTCCTCGAGGCGGCGGCGCTGGGCCTCAAAACGTTGATGCTACCGTGCAACCCGGGTCTCTATCCCGATGGCAAGAAGATCTACTATTCGACTCGCAGGATGAAGCCGCTTTGGGATGCGCTCGAAGAAGCCGACATGGCGCTCTGCTTCCACATCTCGGAAGGGATGATATACGGCGGCGGCGGTGCGCTCGCGATCACCGTCATCAACAGTGTGGCGGGGCTTGATTTTCCGCAGATCTGGAGCGAGCTGGTCTTCGGCAGGGTCTTCGATAACCATCCGGCACTGCGCGTGGCGTTTGTGGAAGCGGGCATCCATTGGGTGCCGGGCCTGCTGCAAAACGCCGAGCTCGTCTTGGAATCCTATGCGCCTCTGCTCGACTATGTGCCGAAGATGCGGCCGCGGGACTATTGGGCGAAACACTGCGCCGCCACGTTCATGCACGATCCCGTCGGGCTGAAGCAGCTCGATGTGATCGGTGTGGAAAATGTCATGTGGAGCGTCGACTACCCGCACAGCGAGGGCACCTTCGGCTACACGGGAAAAGCCATCGATTACATCGTGAAGAATGTCGGCACGGAGGCCGCGCGCAAAATCCTGAGCGAAAACGCCATTAAATTCTTCCGGTTGTAACACCGGCGACGGGTGCTAGTTTCGCTCCTCTTCGCGAATGAGCTCCGCGGCGCGCCAGGCCACTGCCATGATGGGAGCGTTGGTGTTCGCGGATACCATCGTCGGCATGACCGAACCGTCGATCACCCGCAGCGAGGATACGCCACGCACGCGCAGTCGCGCGTCGACGACGGCATCATCCCCGCCCATCCGTGCGGTGCCGCAGGCGTGGAAACCCGCGCCGCCTTGGGTGCGAAACGCGTGCAGGATCGATGTGTCGTCCTCGACACCCGGCCCGGGAAGCAGCTCGGCTCCGGCGATTCCTTGCAGCGCGGGCTCGCGCATCCAGCGGCGCATCAGACGAAACATCGCGACCGTCACCTGCTGATCGTAGGAGTCGCTCAGATAGTTCGGGCGGATCACGGCGCCCGAGCTTTGCTCGGCCGCTCGAATGTGTACAGACCCTTGGCTGCGCGAGCGCAGCGGATAGCCGAACAAGTGCATGGAGCTCGAGCTATCGGTGGCGAGTTCGCCCTTGGGCGAGGATGTGAGCGAGTAGGGCGCCATCAGAATCTCCGCATCGGGCTGCGACAGCTGCGGCTGCGTCTTGACGAAGGCGCCGACATCGTGGCTTCCCGTGGCCATCGGTCCCGTGCGCGTGAGTGCGTAGCGCGCGAGGTGTAGGGCGAGACGCCAGCCGTGATACTGCGCATTCGCACTCATCCGTGCAGGCACCTGGTATCGCATCATCAGCAGCCGGTGTTCCAGCAGGTTCTCCCCCACCCCGGGGCTGTGATGAATCGCTCGAATCCCGAGTGTCCCGAGCCGCTCGGCATCGCCGATACCGGAGCGCTCGAGTAACTGCGGCGACTGCAGCGCGCCCGCGGCGAGGATCACTTCACCCTGCGTCCGATATTCAACCGGCACTTGGCCTCGATGCCCACACACCCCGACCGCGCGTTTCCCTTCGAACAGCACTCGATCGATGGTCACGTCAGTCTCGACGCGCAGGTTGCGCCGCGAACGTGCGGGCTTCAAGAAGGCACCGGCCGCACTTTGCCTGCGGCCCTTGAAGACAGTCTGGGTCGGGTAGCCCACTCCTACCTGCTGCGCGTCGCTGAGCTCCTCGACGCGCGGCACGCCGAGACTCTGGCCCGCCGCAATGAACGCCTCCGTCAAAGCCGTGCGCTCGGCCGGAACGCTGATCCGCAATGCGATCGACTCGATCTCGCGGAATACGCGCCGCATCTCCTCCCAGCCCCAGCCCGTCCCGCCGCGCCGCACCCACTCGTCGTAGTCGTCCGGGTGGCCGCGGAAATACATCATGCCGTTGATCGCGGACGAGCCGCCGAGCACCTTGCCGCGCAGCCAGGTCTCGGCAGGGATGTCGCGGTCCGGCATCGTCTCGAAGAACCAGATGTGGCGCGGATCGGAGTAGAGTCTCGCCATGCCCTTGGGCATCGCGATCAGCGGATGGCGATCCGCGGGTCCGGCCTCCAGTAACAGCACGCTGCGCTTGCCGCTCGCGGACAGCCGCTCCGCAAGCACGCAACCCGCCGAACCGGCACCCACGATGAGGTAATCGGCGGACATCTACTGCAGATATTGATTGAAGAAGGCGATGGCAGCCCCGATGGTTCTTGCGCGTCCCTCCGGCTTGTAGCAATCCATCTGTTGGATGGGGATCGAGGCCATGTGCTTCGGCTCACCCGCCGCTCGAAAAGCCTCCTGGATCGGCTGCTGCGGATGGTAGACATCGCGTCCGGTGAGTTGCACGATGCAATAAGCGCGCGGTGCGATTTTCGCGGCAGCGCGCACCGCATCGAACTGCATCACGCGCTCGAAGGATTGCACCGTGATGTCCGCTGCCGAATGCATCAGCGGCTCGCCGGTCTGCGCAAACCAGTGGGTCACATCCTGCCGCATCACCGGATCGATGGGCATGGGTGAAAATCCGTCGGCTGCCGGCGAGCCCAAAGGCGCGCGCGGCTCCTCGCCGCCCGGGGGGCTCGCGGCGCGCCGGCGCCGCTGCGCGATCAGATACTCCCGGATGGCGAGGTAATCGCTCTCCCGATTCAGTGAGCGGATCCAGAAATCTCCGTCAAGAATGGGGGCTTGCGCGACGCAGGCGCGTACCCGCAGATCGTGGGCTGCGACGTAGGTCGCAATGCCGCCGCCAAAGCTTGTGCCCCACAGGCCGATCCGGTTCGGGTCAATTCCCGGCTGAGCTTCCAACCAGTCGATGGCGCTGCGAAAATCCTCGACCTCGTTCATGGGGTAGAGCCGGTGGCGGGGATCGCCGGCACTGCCTCCGAAATGCCGATAGTCAATTGCCAGCGTCACGTAACCGGCCGCCGAGAACAGCTTACCTTCCTCAACGAGGCTGCGTCGCGCGACGGTGAAACCGTGTCCGATGACGAGCCCGGGACAAGGGCGCGCAGGATCGAAGCCCGGCGGCCGATAAAGGTCCGCCTCGCAGCGCACGCCTTCGGACATGAAATGCACCGTTTCCACCCGGTTCATGCTCACCTTAATCGAAGCGTATGAGGAGCGAAGTCGGCATCGATGCTCAGTCGCCGGCTCCGGCGGCATGCCGTGCCGCGATGTAGCCAAACGTCATCGACGGTCCGACGCTCGCTCCGGCGCCGAGGTAGTTACGTCCCATGACGGAAGCCGTGCTATTGCCGGTGGCATACAAGCCGGCAATGATCGCGCCGTCGGCTCGAAGCACACGGGCAAACTCGTCGGTCAGGAGTCCTCCGGACGTGCCGACGTCTCCCGGCTGCAGCTGGACGGCGTAAAAAGGTGCACGCTCGATGGTACCCAGGTTGGGATTGGGTTTGACCTTCGGATCGCCGGAAAGGTGGTTGTACGCGCCCTCGCCACGCCCGAAATCCGCATCGGTGCCCTGGGCGACAAAGCCGTTGAAGCGCGCGACGGTCTCAAGAAGGCCGGCGGGGTCGATGCCGCATTGGCGCGCGAGTTCTTCCAGGGAGACGGCTTTTTTCAGGTAACCGTTTTCGATCAGCGACTTGGGGGTGAAGCGGGGCAGGATCGTTCCCCATAGGTACTTGCTGCGATGTTGATGGTCGAAGACGGCCCACGCGGGCACCGCGCCCGCGCCATACATCCTCTGGCCGAATTCCATGTACGAGACGGACTCGTTGGCGAAGCGCCTGCCCTTGGCATCGACGACGATGCAATGCGGCTTGCCGATATCATTCGGCGAGTGCATCCCCATGGTGGTGCCATTGGGCAGGTAGGACGAGGCCAGCCACCACGACTCGTTCATGAGATCGACCGCAGCGCCGACTTGCATCGCCGCCTGGATCATTTCTCCCGTGTCGCCCGGATTGGCATGGGTCCAGGCCACCGAGGCAGGTTTCGGCTGGTAGCGCTCGCGCATGGCGAGGTTGCGCGAGAACCCGCCTGCGTTGATCAAGACTCCCAGCCGCGCCGTGAGTTGCACAGAGCGGCCTTCGCGCTCGACGACGACGCCCGTTACTCGGCCATTCGAGAGGATGAAATCCTTTACCGGGCTATCGGTCCAGATCGGAATACCTCGGCGCAGCGCGATTTCGAACAGCCGGCCTTGTAAGGCGTTCCCCGCGCCGCGCAACTGCTTGCCGAAGACCTTCTTCAGAATCATCCGGTACGCGAGCTTGGCAAGAAGCCTCCGGCCCTTCCAAGTGCGCGTCGCTACGAAAATACGGACCGACTCCCCACTGACCAGGGGCAGGCTGCCCGTCATCGGATGCTGCGCAAGCTTGGGCGCCCATTCGCCGAGTCTTCTGACGTCGAACAGGGGCGCTTCGATCGATCGCCCTTGGGCAAGGCCGCCCGGTCGAGTATCGTAGTAGTCGGGCCAGTGCGCATGTATGAACTGCATGCCCTGGCGTTCGAGAAAGCGGACCATCTCCGTACCGTGGCGGATGTAGGCATCGCGGCGTCGTGGAGAGGAGGCCGGACCCGAGTCGCCGACTACCGCGTCGAAATAGGTTCGCGCGCGTTGCGGCGAATCGTCGCCGTTCTCTTCATTCAGGCGATCGTTGTTGGGAATCCAGATTACGCCGCCTGAAAAGGCGCTCGATCCACCGATAACCGGTTGCTTCTCGATGATCAGTGGGCGTTTACCCTGCTCCTGCATCACGAGTGCGGCAGGCACCGAGCCGCCGCCGCTGCCCACGATGATGAAGTCATAGGTCGTATCAGGCGCATCCATTACTCGCCCCTGTTGACGCGCGGCGCCCTAAGTTCTGCCGCTACCGGCGCGCGCAGCAATGATTGGCTTGGCATGCCGAGCAGTTCCCCTGTTGCTCAACGCAGTGCATGTTATTCGCGGGGCGATCGTGTGGCGCGCCACGCTATCCAAATGTACTGGATGTCGAACCCGAGGGAGCGGGTGCCCAGGGCGGATTTTCCACAATGCAAAACGCGCGTCAGGACTGATGGGCGATGATCTCGTTCGCAAATCGCTCGATATTGTCGGCGGCACCTTCAACGCGGCGATCGGGCGTCGCAAACAAATGCTGCTCGATGAGCAGCCGATGCACGCCTACCTCGGCGTAGCGCTCGACCAGAGCTCGTGTCGGCATCGCCCCCTCGCAGGCGACCGTTATTTCGAGCGGTTGCGCCGCCAGTTCACTGTCGGCGCGCAAGCGTCGGAGCTTGTCCAAAATGGCGGGCACTCGCTCCGGGGCCATGTGAACTCCGATCCACCCGTCGCCGAACCGTGCGGCACGCCGGAGTGCCGCATCCGCTTCCCCGCCGAATAGGATTGGAATCGAGCCATGAACCGGCTTGGGTTCGAACCCGATCTCGGGGAAGCGAAAGAATTCGCCGCTGTGGGCGAACCGAGGCTCGCTCCAGGCGCGCTTGAGGATGGTGACCATTTCTTCGGTGCGGCGGCCCCGGCCGGCATATTCCACGCCCAGCGCCTCCAACTCTTCGCGAAGCCATCCGACCCCGACCCCGAACAGAAAACGGCCTTCCGATAAAGCATCCAAAGTCACCAGCATGCGCGCCACGTTGAGCGGGTGGCGCAGCGGCAATACATACACCGATGTGCCGAGCTTCACGCGTCGCGTCACCGCGGCAAGATAGCCGAACGTTACGATGGGATCATAGAGCGGCGTTGTCGCCAGCGGCGCGTCAACGTCTCGGTAGGGGTACTGGGTTTCGATGCGACTCGGGAATACCACGTGCTCGCCCATCCATACGGACTCAAAACCGGTTTCGTCGGCTTTTTTGGCCAACGGTACGATGATCTTGCGCCGGGCGGGCCAAAAGGTAATGCCGAATTTCAAGCGGTGTCTCGCTACCAGACAGGAGGTGTACCGAAGCAAGACGAGGTTAGTAGCATTCGGCGGGCACGGCAACGTTCGATAGAGCGGGCCCAGCGAGGAAATTTCGCATTGTGAGCTGAGTCGTCAAGGCGGCCTAGTCATGGCAGTATGGGGGACGACTCTCAAGGGGGGACTGGATATGTCGGAAGCGATGGAAGAGGCTTGGGCGGTCTATCTGCGCGGGCTCGAAGAAGTCCGTCAAAGCATCTTCAACCATCGTTTCGCCGCAGGCGAGCGCGAGCGCAATGAGGCCTACTACCTGTTCCAGCAAGTTCAGGCAGAGGCTTTCCAAGTCGCGGTTGCACCGCGACCTGACTATCCTCGTTTCTACTCGCTGTTTGATCCCATGACTTTTACCTGGGGCATACCCAATCCGGATTTTATCTACACTCGCACCTATCTCGATGGCCGTCGTACCTATCGAATCCGAGGTAGGCGCGGCAATTCACTGTTCGTGGTGATTCAGGCGCTGAACGCACATCTCACGCTGCCCGCGGATCGGTTGAAGCTACTGGGAGAGTATGATCTCGACGCCCTAAAGATCGAACAGGACGGGAGTTTCGAGCTGATCGCGAGCGCGACGGCACACGAGGGAAACTGGATTCCACTCGACCCGGCGTCAAACCGAAATTTTATTCTGGTGCGCGAGGCTTTCGTGGATTGGAGCAGCGAGCAACGCACCGAAATGCAGGTGGAGATCATGGACGACCTCGAGCGGCGACCCGTGATTTACGGCGAAGCGGAGATGATTCGGCGGCTCGAAGATGCGGTCCGGTTCATGAGGACCCTCGTGCTCGGAGTGTCCATCAAGGCCGTTGAGGATGTGTTCACCATGGCCGGCGGTTGGAACCGATTTGCGGTCCCCAAATTCACCGGCGCCTCGGCAGCCGCCAACAACGCGACGTACAACATGCTCGCGTATCGAATTGAGCCTGACCAGGCGCTGGTCATCGAGCTCGATCCGCCCAACCCCAGATATTGGGGAATTCAACTGGGCGACAGCTGGAATCAGGCCGTTGACTATACGTTTCATCAAAGCACCTTGAACATGCATCAAGCGGTCATCGATGCGGATGGCAAGATACGAGCAGTGATCTGTCACCGGGACCCCGGCATTCGCAACTGGCTGACGCCGGTGGATAGCCATAAGGGTACCGTGATGGTGCGCTGGTACTTCGCTCAGGGCGTGGCGACCCCTACGGCACGCCTGGTCTCCTATGCTGAAATCGATCGACACTTGCCGCGGGATGTGGCGAGGATAACGCCTGAAGCACGTCGCACCGAACTGAGAGGGCGCCGGCAAGCTATCGAGCGACGCTTCACTCACTGAAAGCGCCGCTGCGGGATTCCGACGGCGTGCGCACATTCTTAACGTTAGGACTGGACAACGAATCATGACTTCGACGGTTATCGATGCAGGAGACGATCTGCCACTCACACTCGGCGCGCTCTCGCGTCGGCAGGCGCGGACGTTGGGAGAGCACCTGTTCCTCGTATGCGACGATGTCCGCCTGAGCTACGCGCAAGCCGAGGCACGTTCGCGCCGGCTGGCTCGCGGCTTGCTCGCTGGTGGTGTGAGGAAGGGGTCTCACGTCGCCCTTTTGTATCCCTCCGGCGCGGAGTTCGTCATTGGAATGCTGGCCGCCGCACGGATCGGCGCTGTAGTCCTTCCGTTGAGCACCTTGTCTACGGCGGAAGAGTTGCGTGGGCTGTTGAGGAACTCGGACACGGGATATTTGCTTGCAACGGCCGCATTCCGCTCGCATCGATTTACCGACGTGCTGGAGAAGGCTTTCCCGGAACTCGATTACACGCGTCCGCCGCCGATTCGCTCAGTGACTGCGCCCTGGCTGCGCAGGATATGGTTCAGCGGGTCCCTGCCTGAAGGAAGCGATGGGGGTTGGTCGATCGAGGCACTCGAATCCTCGGCCTCGACGGTCGATGAGGCGTATCTGGATGCCGTCGAGCAGCGTGTAGGTCCTGCCGATCGATTGGCCATCATCCACACATCCGGATCGACAGGGGCTCCCAAAGGCGTGATTCATGCGCATGGGAGCCTGCTTCGCACTCTCAATAACGTCAACGAGATCCGTGCATACGGCAAAGATCAGGTGCTGTTCGGAACCGCCCCGTGGTTCTGGGTCGCGGGTTTCAGCTGGGCGCTGCTCGCGTCCTTTCTTGCGGGCGCCCGCATCGTCGCGACCAACACTACCGCGACGGGTGACATTCTCGATTTCCTGGAACGTGAGCGGCCGACTTTCACTCTCGGTTATGCGCAGACAATCGCGCGCCTGGCGACCGATCCGACCTATCCTCATCGAGATTTTTCGTCCGTCCGGCGCGGTAATCTCTGGCCGCTCCTGGCACCCGAGCTCCGCCCTCGGGATCCGAGCCTGCGTCACACCATCTATGGCATGACCGAAGTGGGCGGATCGATCACGTTATGTCCCGATGAGAGCGACTTGCCGGAGCGTTTGCGCGGATCGGGCGGCCAAGTCCTGCCGGGCTTTGAGGCCAAGATCGTAGACGCCGAGACGGGTAAGCAGTGCGCAACGGGCGAGCTTGGCGAGCTCTGGATCCGGGGTGCCTTCATGATGGAGGGCTACTATGGAAAGCACCGCAGCGAGGTATTCGAGCCCGATGGCTGGTGGCGAACGGCCGATGTCGGAGCGTTTGATTCCGAAGGATTCTTCTATCTCAAAGGCCGCATGGGCGACATGATCAAGACCGCCGGGGCCAATGTGGCTCCGCGAGAGGTTGAAGCGGCGCTGAGTCCTCTGGTGGACGGCGGGCAGAGCATCGTCCTGGGTCTACCGGATAAGGAGCGGGGGCAGATCGTCGCGGCGGCGGTAATCACCGATGGCGACATCGACGAGACCCGACTCAAACGGGGGCTTGCCGAGAGACTTTCCAGTTATAAGGTTCCCCGGCACATCATTCCACTCAAGGGAACGGAACTGCCGCTGCTCTCGACCGGCAAGGTCGACATGCGCAAGCTGATGGCCCTTGTTCAAGCGCGATGCAGCAAGCCCTGAGCCGGTGCCATCACACCGTCGGCGGCGGGCGGATGCCGAAGCCGAAGCCGAAGCGCTCCGTATAGGCCGCAAACTGGCGGTTGATGACTTCGGCGTCTAGGCCGAAGTCTTCCGGCGAGTGCTTGTGCACGCCATGTTTGGTCTGGGGGTTCTGGCCCACCCATTCGCGGATATTTGCGGCGAACTCCGGGCTCACTTCCCGGCCGAAGCGCGCGTAGATCCGCTGCATGGTCGTCAAGGGATCAACGATCATGTCGTGATAGGCGATATCGCAGAAGCGGTCCTCGCCGAGTTCCTCGCGCGCCTTCATCCCGTGATGAAAGATCCGGCGCTCAAGCTCGATGGCCTGCTTGGCGAGGCCCTTGCGCGCCTCCTGCGGGACGGGTCCACTGATGCCGCGCGCGGTGACGAAGACGCTGGCGACGGAGCCGAAGAGCTGCGCCAGATCGCGGTGGGTCCAGAGCAACCTGGCGTCCGGATAGCGTGCATGCAGGTTACGCAGCCAGACGAGATGGTCGGCCGCCTTGAGCGCCCAGTGCTTCCTCGGCTGGCCCCACTGGACGTGCTGCAGGAACTCATGGTGAAAGTCGAGCGCCGCGCTGTGGTCGGCGCTCAGCAGATAATCGATGTAGCCGTCGATCGCATAGTAGTACCAATGGCCTTTGCTGGTGTTGGCCATGATCATGATCTCGTGGCCATCTTCGCCCAGCGCGTTCGCACCCTCCTCGACGAAGTAGGAGTGCATGATGCGCATGTCCGGGATCTGATCCAGGAACTTGGTCAGGCGCGCGTTCGCCGCGGCCAGACGCGCGGGGCTGGGCTCACCGAGCTTGGGCGGTGGGCTGGGCTCGGCGCAGACCCAGTGTGGGGCCGCGATAGCGTCAGGGTCCATGCTCAACAACGTATGCAGCAGCGTAGATCCCGAGCGCGGCGGCCCGATCACGATCCAGGGTTCGCGCACCTCGACTTTGGCGATCTCCGGATAGCGTTTGCGGTCCGCGACGATCTTCATGCGAGAGCCCAGGTAGTCGATCAGCGTGCCGACCGCATACTCACGGGCCTTCGGCGTCATCTTGAGCCGCGCGTCGCGCTTGAACGAAGCAACCATCGCATCGAGTGGCTGGCGCAGACGCGGGTCGCCGAAGTCGTCGAGACCGGTTGCTTTCGCCGCCAGCTCTATGAGCGTCGAGGAGTCCGGGAACTCCCTCAGATTCTCGGGCAACGCCATGTCATCCTCCCCCGCCATCGGCGTGTTATCGGCTTGGCACCGACGCTGTGGCGCGGTGCGCGGCCGATTATAGCGGACAGATTGCAAGGGCCGGGGGCGCCAGGGGTAATGCGTGTCCCACATTATGGCATCGAGCGTCCCGCTACCGAGGCTCGCGGCTGATGTGAGATCATTTTCTCTCGAACACGAGGGATCGATCGACCATGGGTAGACTGATTTTGATCCGCCACGGCGAGAGCATTGGCAATCGCGACCGGATATTTGCAAGCAATCCACAGGAGCTGCCGCTGACCGAGCTCGGATATCGACAAGCGCATGAAGCGGGTACCGCGATCGCGAAACTCTTCAGCGTCGAACTCGTCGTGTCGAGTCCCTACCTGCGCGCACGCGAAACGGCCCGCGTGATCGCCGCCGTCCTCGGTGTGCCGCTCGAGATCGAACCCAATCTCTACGAACGTGATGTCGGCGCGCTCCGGGGCAAGCCCTATGATTCGATTCGCACGACTCCGGGCTACGATCCGAAGCGCCCCTGGACCTGGAAACCCGAGGGGGGCGAGAGCTTCGAGGATGTCGAGGCACGAGTGGGTCCGATCCTCGACCGCCTTGCTCTGGCTCATCTGCGCCGCGATGTCGTCGTGGTGAGCCACGGCGGTGTGATGAAGACGCTGTGGGCTTACATCACCGGCAATTGGAACGGCACGCATGTGCCGCACAATTGCGGCATGATCCTGGTCGAATATGGGCCGGGCGGCTATTCGCCGCCGCAGGTAATCGGCGAGCGGGCGGTCGTCAGTCATACCGGCGGGTGACCGCAAGCGCGGGACTGGGCCTGCCTCGCTAAAGCTCATCGTGACTCGGGAAAATAGACGGAGGTTCGGATCTTGGACTTGAGTGAACACGAGGACGCCGAGGCTCTGCGGGATCTCGTGCGCAGTTTTTTGGCAAAAGAGGTGCCCCCCGAGGTCGCGTCGCGCTGGGACCGGGAGGACTTCATTCCGCGCGAGATGCTCGGCCGACTGGCGGACCTCGGCTTATGCGGACTTACGGTGCCCGAACAGTATGGCGGCATGGGTAAGAATGTCCTCGGGATGGTGATCGCCGTCCAAGAGCTCGCCCGCCGCAGCACGGCGCTCGCCGGCCTATTCATCCAAAATGCCTGCTACGGCAGTCTCAATATCGCTGAGTCGGGCACCGAAGAGCAGAAGCAACGGCTGCTTCCCGATCTCTGTCAGGGCAAACTGCTGTTCGCCTACGGCCTCTCCGAGCCGGACGTCGGCGCCGACCTGGCGAGTGTGAAAACGAGGGCCGAGCGTCAGGGCGACAAAGTCGTGCTCAACGGATACAAGCGCTGGTGCACGGGCGCGCAATTCGCCGATTATATCTACATGCTGGTGCGCTCCGGGGCGCCGGAAGCACGCTACAAGAATTTGTCGCTGGTCTTGGTGCCTACCAGCGCTTCGGGTATCACGATGAAGTCGATCGGCACGATGGGTGTGCGCGGCCTGCCTACGAACGACGTGGTTTTGGAGGAGGTCTCGGTGCCGTTCGCGAACGTGGTCGGCGGCGAAGCGGCGTGGAACCGGGGCTGGTCGCTTCTCGCGGGGCCTACTCTCGAGGCGGAGAAGCTCGGTGTCCCGGCGCTCGCGATAGGCATCGCAGAGGCGGCGATTGCCGAAGCTTGGGAGTACAGCCAGCAGCGCAAGCAGTTCGGGGTGCGTCTGTGCGGCATTCAGTCGATTCGACACATGCTCGCCGATGTACAGACGAAGCTGGCAGCCTGCCGCTCGATGCTCTCGCATGCTGCCTGGAAGGTGCATACGGGACAACCCAGCGCCGTCGAGACTTCGATGGCGAAGCTATATGTCGCGGATACTGCGCGCGAGATCGTGCTCACTTGCCAGCAAGTCTTGGGCGCCTATGGTTATGCGCATGGATTTGCGATGGAGCGCTATGTGCGCGATATCTTGGTTATGCCGATCTGGGGTGGTTCGTCGGCGATCCAGAAGAACAACATCGCAAACCTGATGCATCTGCCACGCGCCTAGCCCGTTAGAAGCCGCCCAGCATCTTGCGCATCAATTCAGATGCCTCCCGGCGCGGCAGGGTCGTTAGCTGCTGGTAATAGGCGGCCACCTGCTTCGGCACCAAAATCGGACCGTCGGGCAGACATTCCAAGCTCTGTTCCGCCACGTCGTCCGGTTGCATCACGTTTTTGTTCGGGTCATCGTCAAGTTCTGAACGGCCCTTCTGAGGCCTTTCGCTTTGACGCTCCCGGTTCGGCGTGGCGGTTGCACCGAGTACCACGTACAAGGCGTCGACCCCGCGCGGCCGCAGCTCCGACCACAGACCTTCTGCAAAGATCTGTGTGAAGCCCTTCGACGCGCAGTACGCGACCAGGGGTGTGGCCCCGGCACCGCTTGCCAATGAGCCGATGAGGATGATGCCGCCGCGTCCACGCGCGGACATCTTCTTGCCGAAATGATGGGCGAGGGAAACCTGTCCAATGGGATTCAAGCGCACCACTCTCAGTGCGGACTCGAGCGGCGCTTCAAAAAAGCGCTGCATGCTTTGGTTGGCGCCGGCTACATAGACCAGAAGTCCCACTTCGATGTCGTCCGTGATCGCGCGGACGCGCTCGAGGACATCGGGTGAGGTGAGATCGAGCGGCAACGTGCGCACCAGTACGGCGCTCGCGGCGCGGACTTTCTGCGCCACCTGTTCAAGCGAAGCCTGCTTGCGCGCGATGAGGACCAGATTGATGCCCGCTTGCCCCAGTCTGCGCGCAAAGGACTCGCCGACGCCCTCCGAGGCTCCCGCGATGACGGCCCAAGGACCGTATTTTTGTGCGTCGAACATCCCGCCGGCCCCCGCTCCAGTGAATGCGCATAGCTCTGAGCCTACTGGATCAGTCTCGAGAAACTATAGTAGCCGGTTTTTTGATTGTAAAGCGTGCGCCCAAATTGTAATAGTACAATCGATTTGCAAATGCTTGCGGGCATCGGAGTTTTGATTGTAATGTGTCCGCGCAGCCCGCATTCATAGAACGACTCGCGCTCGTATGTTTCTCGGCGGCTTGCAGTGACAGAGGGGTCCTCCAGATGCGTTCGGTGACTACTGCTCCAGCGACCGGCGCTCCGCAAGGTCTTGTGGTCATTCCCACTGAACCCTACCTGTCGGAGCGATACGCGCGGGCTGAGAAAGACAAGCTCTGGTCGAAAGTTTGGCAGATCGCATGCCGCATCGAAGAGCTTCCCAGGGCGGGGGACTACGTCACCTATGACGTCCTGGACGAATCCATCATCGTGGTGCGCAGCGCGCCGGAGAAAATCTCAGCCTATTACAATGTATGCCAGCATCGAGGTCGGCGGCTCACGGAGGGCCGCGGGCAGACGCGGCAGTTCCGCTGCCCTTTCCACGGCTGGACGTGGAATCTGGATGGCAAAAACGTCTTTGTCCTCGATCGCGATGACTGGGGTTGCGTGACCGAGGAGAGACTGCGGCTCAAAGAGGTGAAGGTCGATGTCTGGGGAGGCTGGGTATGGATCAATATGGATCCCGCTTCTCCTCCCTTGAAGGAGTATCTCGAGCCTGCCGTGTCGATGTTGAAAGCCTTCGAGTTCGACAAGATGCGCTATCGCTGGCGCCAGTGGCTCAACTTCCAATGCAATTGGAAGGTCGCCATCGAAGCCTTCGTCGAGAGCTATCACGTGGACGTTACGCACCCGCAATTGAAGAAATACGCCAACACGAATTGGTGGTGCAAAGCGGAGAACCACTGCAGCTGGCACGGACTCGGCAAGCCCCGGCAGGGCGAACGCTCCGGGGCCGGCATCGCCAGCGTAAGAACGGTCGAAGGCGAGGACGCACGTACGATTGCGGCGGAGTTCCATAATGAGCTTGCCCGAACACTCGATGCGACGACGACAGCAACCCTCGTCAGCGCCGCCAATCGACTGGTCGATGAGCTCCCGCCGGGAACACCGCCCGAGCAGGTGAATGCCCACCTGATCGCGTCCGCCCAACGCGATGATGCCGCCCGCGGCGTGATGTGGCCAAAAATTGATGACGCGCACCTGACGGCGGTGGGCCACGACTGGCACATTTTCCCGAATTCCGTGATTTTGCTGGGTCCGACCCACGCGCTGTGCTATCGCGCGAGGCCCAAGGGCTACGACCCCGACGCCTGCATCTTCGAGGTCTACGTCCTGGAGCGTTTTCCGCAAGGACAGGAGCCGGCGACCGAGTGGGTGAATTTGCCGGAGCCGAGCGAGGAGAGTTGGCGCAAAATCCTGCCGCAGGACTTCGCCAACATGTCGCAGGTACAAAAGGGGATGAAGTCACAAGGCTTCGCGGGACCGATGCCAAGCCCCGTGCAGGAGCTCTCGGTGATCCATTTCCACCGGCTCTTATCCCACTATATGGGAAGCGGGGCGCCACAAGCGATCACCTAGGAGGAACTCTAGTTTAGGCTTGCGGATGTCATGATCTTGGTGACGGGACGACGATTATGACGACGACGATAACGATGACGATGTAGGGGGACAAACAATGACTAGCCGTTCGAAGGCCGGTGCTTGGGCATGAGCGGCAACCCGACGCGCAGGAGGCCGGCATGAACGACGCAGATCTCGCAAAGACGGTGAGGGTCATCGACGACACGCGGCAGATCATCAACGCACTCAATCTCTATGCACTGGCGATCGATAGCAATCGCTACGAGCTGTTCGATGAGGTGTTCGCCCCTGACGTGCACGCCGACTACAATCCACCCATCGGCTGGAGCGACCGCGAAGGCCTCCGGCGCGACATGAAATCCGCGCACGCGCCGCTCGATGGCTGCCTGCACCGCATCACTAATCACCAAGTGAGGGTCGACGCAGATCGCGCCAACTGCATCTGCTATGTCAAAGTCCGTGCGTTCAGGGGTGAGGACTTCTTCGAGATGGGCGGCTTTTACGACGACGAGTTCGCGCGCACCGCACAGGGCTGGCGAATCAAACGCCGCTTCTACCGCGGCAGCTGGTGGAAAGGCAACCCGAAAGTGCTCGGCGGAGTGGCGGACTATGTGTTCTATCCCGTGGTGCAACCGCTACGCCGCGCGGCCGAGGCTGATCAGGTTTCGTATCTGAAATCGCTGGCAAAGAGATGAAAACCCGTGCGACTCGACCTCGAGGCGTGCGCTAGTGAGGAGAACGGCATGGATCCTGTGCAGGAGCTGATCGCTTTGGAGGCATTGAAGCGGCTGAAGGCGCGCTATTTCTACACCGTCGACACGCGCGACTGCGAAGGCTGGCTCGCACTATGGGCGCCTGATGGATGGTTCCAGTATGAGCAGGCGGTTTCGGCCGGCGGGCAAGACGGCTGTCCCGGCGAGAAGTTCGTGGGCAAAGACCTGCGGCGGATCTTCGATGAGCACCTATCTGTCTCACCGAGCAGCGTGCACCAGGGCCATTCGCCTCTGCTCGAAGTGTTATCCGAAGCCGAAGCACGCGGAATCTGGCCGATGTCAGATATCGTCATGCTGCCCCGACAGGCCCTCCGCGGCTGGGGCCACTACCACGAAACCTATTGCAAGATCGGCGGCGAATGGAAGTTCAAGACGAGCTATCTGAAGCGGCTGCGGCTCGAGATTTCACAGTTCTAGGGGCCGTGCGCAGGCAAGCAGCCGGCGACGATGGATGAGCAGGAGAAACGACGATGAGCTTTGCCCAGGAACTGCCCAAGGAAATAGCCGGCTTCGTCGTCTCTCAGTTCACGGCGGAGTATGCGAGCGTCAGTGCCGCCGGGGTGCCCATCGACACGCCCACGCTGTTCTTTTCCAGTGCAGATTTGACGACTCTCGACCTGATGACGGGGCTCGCCTATCCCGTGAAGGCCGAGCGAGCGCGCAAGAACCCCAAGGTGGGCCTTTTGGTGGAGGGCGCGGATGAGCAGCCGGTGGTTTCCATCGCGGGTCTCGCCACGGTCCGCGACTCCGACTTTCAGGCGAACTTGGAGCGCTACATCAGCGAGACCATCGTAACGCCAGTGCTCGATCCCAACATCGTCGACTGGAACACGGTGCGCCAGGCGGTCACCTATCTTACGCGGATCTTGGTCTGCATCACGCCCACCCACGTCCGCTGGTGGAAAGACCCGGCCGCGATGGATCAGCCGCCTCTGGAATGGAAGGCGCCGAAGGGACTCAAGGCAGCGCTATCCGATCCCGCGCCGCCCGGCGAGCCGAGCGAGGCTGCCAAGTGGGCGCAGCCGCCGTGGCCGGAACTCGCGGAGCGGGCGATCGCCACGGGCGACGTCGGGCACGTCACTCTCTGCGACGCGGACGGCTACCCGCTGCCGGTGCGCGCCCGAAAAATAACGCGAGTCGACTCGGGATTCTACCTTGTCGTGCCGAAGGGGGCGCCCTGGTCCAGCGGCAAGGCGAGCCTGTCGTTCCGGGGGCGCGAGATGTTTGTGGGCGACGTCGCTTTCGAGAATGGCCGCGGGCTCTTCCGTGTCGAACGCTCGCTGCCGATCCTGCCGCTCGTCGACGACTTCACTCAGGTGATGACACCCAATGAGGAGAACAAAGCGAAACTGATGAAGCGCCTGCGCCACGAGCTCGAGCGGCGCGGCAAGTCGATCCCAGTGGTACCGGCGAAGCCCCCTCAGCCCACGGCGGGAGCGCTGCGCCGGCTGGCCGGGGCGAGCGGCCGGGATCCGGAGCAGTTCAAGAAAATCGCCGAGACGCTGCGCCCAGATGCCTGAGCAGCATCCCTAAACCGGCGGCGACCCGGAGTGCTTGATACCGAGCACCGAGTACGACGGATCTTCTCCGGACCAGGCGCCGTCGATGAAGGGAACAGCCGCTAGGAAATCCTGCTCCACCACCTGCGAATAGGACCAATCACGCACGCAGACGCGCTTTTTGATCTTCCACTCGCCCGCATCCTTCGCAAAGGTGTCGACGTAGCGTCCTCCCAGGAAGGTCAACAGCTTCGCGCCCGTTTGAGCGGAGCCCCGCAAGGTGCAGAAGAAATAG
Source organism: uncultured Acidimicrobiaceae bacterium (assembly GCA_963783995.1). Classification (GTDB taxonomy): domain Bacteria; phylum Actinomycetota; class Acidimicrobiia; order Acidimicrobiales; family RAAP-2; genus Bog-473. Next base: position 250,526 of record CAWAPU010000006.1, on the reverse strand, counting down.
GTCTCGGAAGCAGCTTGATCTCCCTTGACGTCGATCTGCGACTGGCCGAGCAGATGGGACACCATGCTGGTGTGTGCCTGCTGCGCCGCCATGGTTTCCGCGACGAAATCGGGTCCGGGGCAATGCTCGGCCGCGTGGTCGACCCAGCTGTCGGAGTGGAAGACGCTCGCCATGCGTTCGGGGTCGAGCCTGTCGCAGCCGTGGCAGTAAACATTGAGCAGCTTCTTGATCTCGTGATGATCGAGCAGCTCCTGCAGGCGAGTATCCATTGGTTGCTCCCTTGGCGCTATATCACCTATCGTCGCAACGCATTGTAGCGTGTGCGCCGCCGGTTCAGAAAACCGGCGGCCGTTCAGGGAGCATAGCGGCCGCCATCGACCCTGATCACGCTGCCGGTGGTGAAGCTGGAGTGATCGCTCGCGAGGTAGAGGATCGAGGTGATGATCTCCTCGGGCTCTGCGAACCGCTTCAGCGCAGTCGGAGTCGTGGCCTCCTTGTCTGGCGGCCAAGCCTTGGAGATGTCCGTGCGAAATGAGCCCGGCATGACCGCATTGACGCGCACCAGCGGCCCGAATTCCCGCGCGAGCGCCATGGTGATGGTATTGAGCGCGGCCTTGGAGCCCGCATAGGGCGCATAGATCGGCGCCGGATGCACGGCACCGACGCTGGTCACATTGATGATGCTGCCGCCTCCCTTGGACACCATGTGCGATCCGACGAGCGCCGCCAGACGAAACGGGCCTTTGAAGTTGACCGCGACGATCTTGTCGAAAAGCGCCTCGGAAACTTGGATCGAGGATTCGCTGACGGGCGACATACCGGCGTTGTTTACCAGGATGTCGATGCGGCCAAACGTAGCGATCGCCTGCTCGACCAAGCGGTCGAGCTCATCCCAGTGGCCGACATGGCAGGCAACGCTCAAAGCGCGCCTGCCCAACGCGCGGATCTCTTCGGCGACTTTCTCGCAGCTCTCGAGCTTTCTGCTCGCCACGACGATGTCGGCGCCGTGCTCCGCAAGCGCCAAGGCGATTTGTCGGCCCAGGCCACGGCTCGACCCTGTGATGAGCGCGGTTTTGCCGGTGAAATCGTGATAATTTTTCATGGTTGGACAAAATCATCATGACGAGCGCCGCCCGCTTGAAGCCGGCGCTCGGGAACCTGATTCTGCGGGCGCTAGTTGGCCAAGCCTACGATCGCCACGGCCGAGACGTTCTGGTTGGGCATGCCGCCCAAGTTATGGCTCAACGCCAAACGCGGCGGTTTGCTGCGCTGGCGGGCGCCGGCGCGGCCGAGCAGTTGCAGATAGTTCTCGTAGATCATCCGCAGGCCGGAGGCGCCGATCGGATGGCCGAAGCACTTCAGGCCGCCGTCGATCTGGCAGGGCATGGTGCCGTCGGCGTCGAAGAAGCCGTCGAGCACGTCCTTCCAGCCTTCGCCGGCTTTGAGACGTACAGGTCCTCCATGGTGACCAGCTCGGTGACCGAGAAGCAGTCGTGCACCTCCATCAGCCAGATCTCTTCGCGCGGATTGGTGATGCCGGCCTCCTCGATAGGCCCGCGAGGCCGCGACGCGGGTGGTGTGGAAGTAGCTGCCGTCCCAGCCCGAGCCCTGCGACTCCCAGCCGTTGGAGACCGCAAGCTGCAGCGCCTTGACGGTGACGATGTCCTGCTTGCCCAGAGAGCGGGCGATCTCCGGCGTGGTCACGATCGCGCAGGCGCGCCGTCGGAGACGCCGCAGCAGTCGAACAGGCCGAGCGGCTCGGCGATCATCGGGGCATTGAGCACCGTGTCCATGTCGATGGCTTTCTGCAGGTGCGCCTTGGGATTCTTGGCGCCGTTGGCGTGGCTCTTCACCGAGACGTGCGCCATGGCGCGCTTCAGATCGTCTTTGGAGACACCGTGCTCCGCGCGATAGGCGGAGGCGAGCTGGGCGAAGTACCCTGGCGCCGAGCCGACGACACCGGTCATGTCGTAGGTCGTGCCGCGCGTGCGCACAGGCAGCCCGCCGTAGCCGGTGTCCTTCAGCTTCTCGACGCCCATCGCCAAGGCGATGTCGGCGGCGCCGCTGGCCACCGCGTAGACGGCGCCGCGAAACGCCTCCGTACCGCTGGCGCAATAATTCTCCACCTTGGTCACGCCGATATTCGGCAGGCGCAGCGCCATGGCGAGCGGAAGTCCCGAGGGGCCGATGTTGACCGCGTCAAACGCCGAAGCGAGCCAGGCGGCGTCGATGCGGGAGGTCTCGATGCCGGCGTCCTTGATCGCCTCGCTATAGGCTTCGACCATGAGCTGATCGGAATCGCAATTCCAACGCTCGCCGAACTTCGCGCACCCCATGCCGAGAATGGCAACCTTACCTTTGATTCCTCGTGGCATCCGATTTCTCCTTCACGCGACCGGCGCGGCTTTCCAGAAATAGCGTTTGAAATGACGTCTCTCGTCCACCGCCTTGATACGGAAGACCATGCGCATGACACGACCCACCTCGACACTGGCCGCATCCACGTCTGCGAACTCCGTGGTGAGGCGTCCACCGCCCTCGAAATCGAGCATACCGTAATACGTGGGCGGATCGGGTGAATAGGTCAGACGGTCCGCGGTGTAAGTGGCGATACGGGCTTGCTTCTCGGCGAGCGGATAGTCCTCTTGCGTGCCGATGCCGGGATCGGTCTGGTCGACGCTGATATCGCTTTTCGGAAACTGCACGGTGCCCGTCTTGGTACAGCGGCCGCCCACCAGCGCCAATACGGATTTTCGGTTGCGGTACAGGGTTGTGGCGGGTTGTCTCTCGTCCTTCTCGGCCCGCATGCCTCGCTCGAGCGGCAACGCCCCTCGATGGAACAGGTAGCGCAGATAGTTCTCGTCGGGCTTGCGGCGCGCGATCGATTTGGCCACACCCATCCGGGGGGGCAGATCCTTGAGCGCGGCCGTAGCCTCCAGCAGCAACACATCGAGCCCCTGACCAAACGAGACCAGCAGGATCTTCTCCCCGGGCTCAGCCTGCTCGAACGCCGACGCCAGCATGAGCAGCGGATGCGCCGCGCCCGCATCGCCGACCTGGGAGCTCAACGGATCGATCAGCGCCTGAGCGTTCAGGCCTACTTTCTTGGCGAGAGCTTCGGGAACTCCGCGCGAGCTGATGGCGATGGCGCAGCGGCCGATATCTTCACCCGCAACACCGAAGGTCTCGAGCGCTCTCTTCAGCCCCTTCGCCGCGATGTTCATATAGCCTTCATCGCGGATCCAACGGCCCTCCCAGGAATAATCGAAGTCGACACCGGTGGCGCGGAAATGATCGACAAAGTCGACCGTTATGCTATGCGTGCCCAAAAACTTCGCAATCGGCTTTCCCGAGCCGACCAGCATCGCCGCTGCCGCATCGCCGAAGGCAAGCTCGGCGTCCGAAGCCGGCGCCGCCTTACGCAAATCGGCCGCGATGCACAGCTGCGGGGCTCCACCCGCCGAGGCGGCCTTGAGCGCCTGGATGAGCGCAGAGCTGCCTGCGCGCAAACTCCCCGTGCTGTCGAGCGCACTTACACTATCCTTGAGATTGAGCGCCTCTTTGATCACGCCGGCGTTCAGGCGATCGGCAAATGGCAACGTCGTCGAGGCTAGCGAGAGTCCGCCGAGCATGCCGCGATCCCAGCCCGTGAGGGCGTCCCGAGCGGCCTCGACGCCCATGGTGATGGCATCCTCATCCCAATTGCCGATGGCGCGCTCGCCTTTCGAGGAGCCCTTCAGCTCAGGCGCAAACCACGCATTGGCGGCGTAAATGCTGCTGCGTTGCAAGCGCCGCTGCGGAATGTAGGCGCCGTACGAGAGAATGCCAATATCCTTACTCATGCCTGTCCCCAAGGTATTTCATCCATCGACGCGAGCTTAGGGTTCGACATCAGATCGGATCGTAGTTGAAAATATCGCCGGTGCGCTCGATCTTGCGGAAACTTGACGCAAACGCCGGTGCCATTTCGCTGGCAATCGTCTCGGGTGTCCAGCCCTCGCTCTTGTGCATCGAGCGGATGGGGCGGGGCACGGAAAACAGGACGATCTCATTTTTGCGCACTGCGAAAATCTGACCGTTCACCTGCTTGGCCGCATCCGACAGCAAGAACACGGCCAACGGGGCAATTTTGTCGGCCGACATGGTCTTCAATCGCTCGACTCGCTCTCGTTCCGCGTCGGTCTCGGCGGGGATCGTCGCGGTCAGCCGGCTCCACGCGAAAGGAGCGATGCAATTCGAGCGCACGTTGAAGCGCTGCATATCGAGGGCGATCGAGTTGGAAAGCCCGACTATCCCCATTTTCGCGGCCGCGTAATTGGCCTGGCCAAAGTTGCCGATCAAACCGGATGTCGAGGTGAAGTGCACGAAAGCCCCCGACCCTTGCTCCTTGAAATGGGGCGCCGCGGCCTTCGATACCCGAAAGTAACCGTCCAGGTGTACGTTGATCACTTCGCGCCAATCCACATCGCTCATCTTATGAAAGATGCGATCGCGCAGAATGCCGGCGTTGTTGACCACGCCATCAATGCGCCCGAACGCCTTGATCGCATCGGTGATGATTGAGCCCGCGCCTTGGGGATCGGCTATGCTCGCGCCATTCACGATTGCGCGTCCGCCGAACTTAGTGATCTCGGAGACCACCTCTTCCGCCGGCCCTTGATCGGTCCCGTCGCCCTCGGCGTTGGTGCCCAGGTCGTTGACTACAACGGCCGCTCCTTTGCGCGCGCATAGGAGCGCAATCTCGCGTCCGATTCCGCGCCCCGCGCCGGTTACGGCGACTACCTTTCCCTCCAACATCGCTCTCTCCTTAAATCTGTCCTAGCAGCCTTCCACTCGATCCTATCGCTCAGCCTTCATTTTGTGAACGTGACTTCGCCGCGATCCAAGATTATCACTTCGCGCTCGGCGCAAACGGCGCGAAAGCGCGCGCCGTTCTCTGTTATGTAGAATTCATAGCGCATCGTTTCGCCGGGGAAACATACGCTCTTGAAGCGCACGAACATCGATCTGATCCGGCTCGGATCGTTATTGCAGAATTTTTCAATCGTGGCGCGCGTCGCCAAGCCCATCGAGCACAGGCCTGCCGTCCACGGCTCGTGAAAACCCGCCTTCTTGGCGATCTCCGGATCTGCGTGCACAGGGTTGTAGTCCCCGCTCAGCCGATAGAGCAGTGCAATTTGCCGCGAAGTCTTGATCTCATGGACGGCGTCCGGCGCCCCGTCCGGGAGCGGCGGACGCTCCTTCGGCGGCTTGCCGAAACTGCCGCAGCCGCCGTCGCCCCGGCAAAAATTCGTCTGCTCGATTCGCGCAAGCAGGGCTCCGGATGCGTCGTGAAGCTGCTTCTCTAGACTCACCACGGCGCCGCGAGCAGCACCCTTATCCTCCACACCGACGATGCGGTGTTGCGCCACCACCTTGCCCGCGGTGGGAATCGGTTGATGAATCTCGTAATAATGTTCGCCGTGCAACAACTTGACCCAATCGAGCTCGAGCTCGGGCGCGCGGATCCAAAAACCCGGATAGCCCAACACGCAACACATCGACGGAACGGCCTTCAGGCCGTCTTCATAAACGAATTGCAATTGGGCCCGATCGTTCGGATCGAAACCGTAGCCCAAGCCGAGCGCATAAATGATCGAGTCTCTGAATGTCAGCGTTTGCTCGACGGGAGCGAATTTATACTCCTTGATATTCCGAAGATTCATGCGTTGCCTCGAGTGCTTGGGGGTGCGATAACTAGACTTGTCCCATTATTCCATATACAAAAGAGCTATTCCATATGGAGAATGCGAGGGGCGTACTCGCTGCCTGTAGGCCTCCAGGTTCGTACGTATCGGCGTTACAATTGCCGCCATCGTTCTGCTCGAGAAGTAATTCCGGCAAGAGTGGCGCGAAGGATGGGGAGAAATGGCAGCAAGCTTGAAGAAGACCAAATCGCGGAGTTCCCGTGGGGTGAGCAGGGCGCCAGCCGTCGCACGTGCGGCAACGATCCTGCGGTTGCTCGCAGCCGGCGGACCTGGCCTTGGCGTGAACGATATCGCTCGTAAAGTCGGTATCGTGCCGAGTACGTGTTATCACCTTCTGCGCGCTCTTACGGATGAGGGACTAGTCGCGTTCGACGTAAACCGAAAGACCTATAGGATGGGCGCGGGCCTTCTTACGCTCGCGAAAGAGGCGCTCGGGACCAATAATTTCTCGCGAGTGGCTCAGACCGCATCTCGATCGACTCGCCCTGACTCATGGTGTGTTGGCGATTGCCGGTGAGATCGATAATCGGGACCGACTGGTCGTTCTAAGCGTGGCCCGCGCGGATAACTTTGTAAGTCTTCATGTCAACGTGGGAAGCAGGTTTCCAACGTTGACCGCCGCTACGGGTCGGCTGGTGGCCGCTGAGCTCGATCTGTCCAAGGAAGAACTGCGAAGGCGCTTTAAGGATCTTCGCTGGGAACGCCCGCCTCTTTTTACGGAGTGGTACAACCAGGTGAAGCGCGCCAAAATAGACAAAGTGGCTGTCGACTCGGGCAGATATATGCGGGGGATCACCGTTCTTGCCACCGTGGTTCCCAAGAGCGCCGATGGAGTTCTGCGGATCATGGCCCTCATTGGCTTGGAACATCAAATGACCGGAAATCCACTAAAGATTCTGCGCGAAGATCTATTGGATGCGGCTGGAAAGGTCGGCACAACGCTGAGATAAGCCGCCTCAAGCATTCGTTCGCTCAGATGATCTCGCGTTCGGTCATGGTCTTGATTGATGCGCGCAGCGGTTTATTCAGCGCGTTGCGCGGAAAGTCATCGACGACAAACCACCGTTCGGGAACCTTGTAACGCGCAATCTCCGCCCGGCAGAACTCTTTCAGTCGTATCAAGAGATCGGCGTTCGCCGCCGCGCCGGGGGTGAGCTTGACGAAGGCGGCCACCACTTCGCCGAGACGGGGATCGGGGAGCCCGAGGACCACGACGTCGTGGACGCTCGCATGACGGCGCACGACGGCTTCGACTTCCGCGGGATAAATGTTCGCGCCCCCGCGCAGAATCATTTCCTTCTTGCGGCCCGCTATGCGTATCTCTCCATCGTCCATCGTCGCCTGGTCACCGGTGCGCATCCAGGCACCGTGGAACGCGCCGCGCGTTTCTTCGGGGCGGTGCCAGTAGCCGAGCATGCCGGTGAAGACGCCAGCCCATTGCCCGCTTTCGTGGGGGCCGATGCAGAGCTCGCCGATGGTTCCCGGCGCAACTTCCCGCCCCGCAGGGTCCATGATCGCGAGGCGGACATGTTTGCCGGCCTCATCGTAAACCATGACCTTGTCACGGCGATCGAGACTGCCCAGCATCACGCTTGCCGGCGCTTCGCTGAGGCCGTAGTCCGCGCGCAGCTCATAACCGAAGCGTGCGCTGAACGCCTCGACAAGATCGAGCGGCGCCGGACCGCCACCGAGACAGACGGCTTTGAGCGAGCTCAAATCGAGATGCTGCAAGGTGGGCTTGCAGAGTAAATCCCAGAAAGTCGTCGGCGCGCCGTTGAAGATCTCGACGCGATGAGTCTGTATCCATTGCCCCACGCCCTCGGCATCGGAACGGTCCATCAGGACGATGCAACCTCCGGCGGCAAGCGCCAGCACAGGGCCGTAGACCATCAGATTCATGATCGTCATGCTGATGCTGACGCCTCGGCGCGCTCCGGCGATCCACTGACCGTGTGCCAGCGCCAGGCTGCCGTTGACGAAACTCATGAGGCCGTGCTGACTGTGCACCACGCCCTTTGCCGCTCCGGTCGTCCCGCTGGTATACCCGATGACTGCGGGCGCATGAGGGTCGGGCAGGGGGGGCAGCTGCGGCGATTCGCCGCGCGCCACCATCGCGATGAATTCGCGAGCCTCCTCCTCGAGACCCAGGACGCCAGGCGGCCTCGCCAGTTTGACGCAGATCCCGATCATTTCATCGTGTCTGGGGGCGCCCACGAGAACCAGACTTACCCCACAATCGTGCAGCTGAGCGCTTTTTTCAGCAGGACCGAGCGCTGGATTGATGCCGACCCAGACGCCGCCAAGGCGTTGGACCGCAAAAAACACGATGGCGAGTGCGGAGGAGTTGACGCCGCAGCCTGCCACCACGGTGCCGGCGCCGACGCCACGACCCGCGAGTCGAGCGACCGCAGCGCCGATTCGCGCGCTCAACTCGGCATAGGTCAGGGTTCCATCGCGATCGATCAATGCCGGCTCTTTGGTCCGTGGGAGTGCGTCGACCAGCGCTGCAATCGACTTCGCGCCCTGTGGCATGGGGCGCGGCGCCAGCCCGCAACGCAGTCCGAGTTCGTTGATCTCAAGGGTCATGGGTCGCTCCTCGCTCGCAACTTACCCGCGGTACGCATCGAATGCGAGCATCATCGATTGAATCGCCACGCTGAGCGCGACCGGCTGATCGAACATCACGTGATGCCCTGCCATCGGTATGCCGATGAATGGCGTTCCTCGTGCCACTCTCTGCCGCTGAGCGGACAAGAGCTTCGCAGTGACCAACGCCGAGTCTTCTCCGTAAACAAATCCGAGCTGACAGGCGGGCTGGTGGATGGATTGCCACGCGTCGTTGAGTTGCAACTTGTGGCGAAATCGAGGGTCGAAGCGCCATCTCCAGCCGTGTTCGTCTTCAACCAAGCCGGCTCGGGCCACCTCATCGAGAATGAAAAGATTCTCGCATCTTTGTGGCGGCGCGAGGGTAAAGCGCGCGAGCGCAGCGGCGAGCGTCGGATAACGTCGAGGGCTCTCGGATATTCCGGCGGCACGGTTTTGCAGAGAACCGGCAATTGCGCTGTCGACTAGGATCGCACCGCCGAGCTCGGCGCCGCGCAGTTCAGCGGCACGAGCCACTGCCCTGGCGCCGAAGCTGTGCCCGACGAAGCAGGGAGGGGTGCTGCTGGCGAATAGTCCGCCCGCCTCACCGGCGCCGAACAGCTCCTCGACCTCTAAATCGATGGAGTACGTGTCCCGCCAATCCGACTGACCCATCCCGGAGTAGGACAGTGCAACGACACGCATCGTCTTGGAGAGCATCGGCGCAACGGGTGTCCACCAATGGGCATGCGCCCGACTCCCATGGGCAAGCAAGATTCCGGGATGCCCACGTTGTCCCCACGCAAGCACTTCGATGCTCGCGCCCTGAATGTCGACACGAAAAGTCTCCATGGGAGTCGCCGACATCGCGCGATACCATTCCGGCGCCGTGGGTCGCTCGCCGTTCAATCCCGAGAGGAGCTTGCGAATGTTTCTGTAGCCAGTTTTATTTCAGCGATTTCGGCGTGTACATGGGCGGCATCACGGCGGGATCCACCATGCCGCCGTGCAACAATTGATTGTGGAAGTGGGTCAGGTGATGGATGTGAAACGCCGTGTCCATCGCGTGCGCTTGGCCCTGCGCGTCCGTGGCGGCATTCACCGACTGTTTTGCGGCGCGCAGCGCGAAGCCCGGCTTGGATGCGATCTTCGTTGCGAGTCTTAACGTCGCTTCGGCCAGTTCGGCGGCGGGAACGACCTGATTCACCATGCCGAGCCGCCATGCTTCCTGCGCCGTCCAGACATCGCCGGTGAATAGAAACTCCTTTGCCTTGCGCGGGCCGAGTTCCCATGGATAGGCGAAGTATTCGACGCCGGCTCCTCCCCAGGCAATGATCGGGTCCATGAACGTTGCATCCTCGCTCGCCATGATCAGGTCGCAAACCCAGGCGATGATCAAGCCACCTGCGATGCAGCGGCCGTGCACCTGCGCGATCGTCGGCTTGGCCAGGTTGCGCCAGCGCCTGCTCAACTGCAGGTAAGTCTCGTCCTCCCGCGCGAGGTACCCGGCGCCGCCCGGTGCCGAGAAATCGCCGTTCGAGCTACGCGATCCGAACCGATCGGCGTCCTCCTCGCCGAGGCCCTGCCGCAGATCGTGGCCGGCAGAAAAGTCGGGGCCGGCGGCAGCGACGATGATCACGCGAATGTTCTCGTCGCGCATCGCCCGGGTGAACTGTGTATCGAGCGAGTGCAGAACATCGAGGTTCTGTGCATTGCGCGCACGCGGCCGATTGAGCGTCAACCGCGCCACACCGCGGGCGGGAACTTCATAAGTCACCGGGGTTTCGTCGTTCATGAGCTAGGTTCTCCGCGGGTTGGCTCGTCGTACATCTATAAGAGCAACGCTGTTCATTTTCCGGCCTGCTGTTCGAAACGCTTCAGTTCGAGCTTCGCGATCGTGCGATTGTGAACCTCGTCGGGCCCATCGGCGATTCGCAGCACCCGCATGCGCGCATAGTGATAGCCCATCCCGAAATCGTCGGTGAGCCCGGCCGCGCCGAATGCCTGGATGCCCATATCGGCGATGCGGTTGCCGATCTGTGCGCAGGCGACTTTGATCTGCGAAATCTCGCTACGCGCGGCCTTCACGCCGACTCGGTCGATGAGGTCCGCGGTGTGCAGCACGAGCAGACGTGCCATGTTGATCTCGGTGCGTGCCTGCGCTACGCGCTCCTGCCAGACACCGTGCTGCGAGAGCGTGCGACCAAACGCGGTTCGCGTCGTCAGACGACGGCACATCTTCTCGAAGATGCGCTCGCACTGGCCAACGATGCGCATGCAGTGGTGTATGCGCCCCGGCCCAAGCCGGCCCTGCGCGATCTCGAAGCCCGCGCCCTCCCTGAGGAGCATATTCCCCACCGGCACGCGGACGTTCTCGAACAGCACTTCGCCATGTCCGCGTGGCAGATCGGAATACCCGAGCACCGGCAGATAGCGCAGGCGCTTGATGCCCGGGGTGTCAGCATCGATCAGCAATTGACTATGTCGCAGATGCGTCGGCGCGTCCTCGCTGGAGCGCCCCATCAGGATGTAAAAGGCGAGGTCCGGATGATAGGCATTGGAAGCGAACCACTTGCGACCGTTGACGACATAGTGATCGCCGTCGCGCGTGATCCGTGTGGCGATGTTGGTGGCGTCCGAGGATGCCACGTCCGGCTCGGTCATGCTGAAGCAGGAGCGGGTCTTTCCCTCGAGAAGCGGCGCGAGATACTTTTCCTTCTGCGCCTCGTTGCCATAGCGCACCAGGACTTCCATGTTGCCGGTATCGGGCGCCGCGCAGTTGAAGACACCCGAGGCCCATTCGACACGGCCCATCTCTTCGGCGATCGGCGCATATTCGAGGTTGCTGAGACCGGCGCCGAATTCACTCTCGGGCAGGAAAAGGTTCCACAGCCCCTCGCCACGGGCGCGCCGCTGTAGTTCGTAGAAGACCGGCGGCACGCGTAAATCCGCGGCGCCCTCGGCGAGCTGTTGCTCGTAGAGGTCTTCGACCGGATAGACATGGTCCGCCATGAACCGGCGCACGCGGGTGAGCAGGTCTTCAGCTTGCGGTGACCGCTGGTACATGGTCATGCTAGGGAATCTCCACTTTAGGAGGCCGGACGTTAGTCTTTCGGGCTGGATTGCACGAAATGCCAAGCCCAAGTCGCAGTCTCGCGGAAGCGCCGCCCGAAATCGAGCGCCTGAGGATTCGAAGCCGTACCGTCGCATGCACGCTTGTACACACCGGCGCGAAAAGCGGCGCTGCGAAACAGCGAGAAGGCCAACATATAGCGCCAATGCGGAAGCTCTGCACGGCCCGCCTCCCGCCGGTAGGCTGCCGTCATTTCCTCCTCGGACGGAATCCCGAGTGCTTGCGGAGTATCGCCCTGAAATCCGCGCGCATCCTCGGGAGGCACGTGGTAGGGCAGGCAGCAGTAGGCGAGATCCGCGAGCGGGTGGCCGATGGTCGCAAGCTCCCAGTCGAGTACGGCGGCGATGCGGGGCTCATGCCGCGCATAGAGCACGTTATGGGTGCGATAGTCACCGTGCACCACCGAGGATTCGTCAGTCGCAGGCAGGTTCGCCTCGAGCCAGGCGATCAGCCGGTCCATATCCGCGTTTTCCTCGACGCGCGAGCCGACATACTGCTTGGACCAGCGCGCCAGTTGCCGCGCGACATAGCCCTCCGAGCGGCCGAATTCCCCAAGCCCGACCGCTCGGTAATCGACGCGATGCAGCCGCGCGAGCACCGTGACGAGTTCCAGACACAACGCGCGGCGCTCGTCGCGCGGCGCATCGAGCAGCCGTGCATCGGGCATGACCCGGCCCTCGATGTGCTCCATCACGTAGAACGGTTGACCGAGGACGCTCTCATCGTCGCAGAGCAGATACATTTTGGGCACGGGAACGCAGCCTGCGAGGGCCCGCATCACGGTGAATTCTCGATCGACCGCATGCGCGGAGGGGAGCAGTTTGCCGGCCGGCTTCTTGCGCAGCACATAGTTGCCTGCCGCCGTGCCGATACGGTAGGTCGGGTTTGACTGGCCGCCCTGGAATTGCCGCACTTCGAACTGCGCGTCGAAGCCCGGCAGCTTGCCCTGCAGGAAACGCGCGAGTGCCGCCTCGTCGAAGCGATGGTTCGGCGAAACCGAGACTGGCGCGGCGAGGTCATTCACCGTGGCAGACCCAGAATACGCTCCGCGACGATGGTGCGAATGATCTCATTGGTGCCCGCTGCGATCGTCCAAGCATAGCTCCAGAGAAAATCATACATATGGTTCGCTGCTCACGTAACCCCCGGCCATCGGAACCGGCTCGCGCCGCTGCGTGGACAAGCCGCCAATGCGCAACCGCAACTCCGTGTAGCGACGCAACAGCTCCGAGAAATGGAGCTTGATCAGCGGGGGCATCAACGCGCCGCCCATTTCCGGATTGGCCTCGATTTCGGAGAGCATCTTGCGGATGAGCGCGCGCAGCCCGTGCATATCGGCGATGATGCGCATATAGGCGCGCCGGAACTCATCGTCCTGGCACCACGCGGCCCCGTTCTTGCGCGCCGCATCGAGATCGCGCTCGAGCATTCGTGCCAAGCGCTCGGAATGCTCGAAGATGATGAGCCCGCGCTCAGCCGACAGTGTCGATTGGGCGATGCTCCAGCCCTCGTTTTCCTTGCCGATCCGGTTCTCGACCGGGATGACGACGTTATCGAAATAAATCTCCGTGAACTCGGCTCTGCCGGTGGCCTGCCGGATCGGACGCACGATCACGCCGGGTGTTTTCATGTCGAGGATGAAATAGGAGATCCCGGCATGCTTCGGCGCGTTGGGGTCGGTGCGCGCGAGCAGCAGGCAGTAATCGGCATGAGCGCCAAAGGACGACCAGATCTTCTGGCCGTTGACGACGTAGGTATCGCCCTTGCGCTCAGCGCGCGTTCTGAGGGAAGCGAGGTCGGAGCCCGCATTGGGCTCGGAGAAGCCTTGGCACCAGATCTCGTTTCGCTCGAGAGCGCCCTTGAGATAGCGTTCACGTTGCGCGGGCGTGCCGTATCCGAAAAGAGTCGCCGGCAGATGATAGAGCGTGATGGTGTATAGATCCGCGGTGGGCGCATCCATGTGCGCGATCTCTTCGAATATGATGACCTGATGCCGCAGCGACAGATCGGGGCCGCCCCAATCCTTCGGCCAATGCGGCGTACCGAGGCCCACTCTCTTCATCTCGACGAACCAGTCGCGCTGAAACTCGACAAACCGGCGCTCATCGGCGTCGGCCATCGTATCGTGCCAGTTCGGCGGGATCGTGGCCTGCAGCCACGCGCGAACTTCCTGACGGAAGGCCTCTAAATCGCTTTTTTTGGCGAGCGGATCGAAGCGGCGCGTCACTATCTGTTTCTCCTTATGCCGCGGCGCTCGGGCCGAGAAGCAATGCCGCCGCGCGGTCCTCGTGAGCCGAGCGTGTGCCGAATAGCGCCTCGTTGAGTTTGGCTCGCTTCAAAAAGAGGTGGCAGGAATGCTCCCAGGTAAAACCGATGCCGCCATGGAGCTGAACCGCATCAGTGGCAATAACGGCAGCCATATCGCAAGCATGGGCTTTGGCGAGGGAGGATCGAGCGGCGGCATCGCTGCGGCCCTCAGCCCAGTGGCGCACGGCCTCATAAGTCATTGCGCGCGTCGACTCGAGGGCCACCTTGTGGTTTGCGCAACGATGCTTCAGCGCTTGGAACGAGCCGATGGGCTTGCCGAACTGCACGCGCGTCTTGAGATATTCGACGGTGATCGCGAGCACCGCATCGGCCAAGCCCAGCCCGTCGCAGGCGAGCGCGAGTGCGGCGTGTCCCAGCAACTCATCGGTCAGGCCGGCCCTCAACGGCGCTTCGCCGAGCAGGCGGTCGGCGGGAAGCACGAGATCGTCAAAATGGGCGTGTGCCAGATGCCGGGTACGGTCAACGAGGGCCTCGGCTTGGACCGTCACCTCGTCCTCGCGGGGCCGCACCAGCACGAGGTAATCGGCGCCGTCCTCGCTCTGTGCGCTGACGAGCAACGCCGAGGCGGCGGCTCCGTCGAGCAGATCATGCGCATCCCCGGAGAGCACGACGGTGCCATCGGGCCGACGCCGCAGCCGCACGGACGGCTTCTTGCTCTTCGGATCAATCACTTCCAATGAAGCCGGTGCAGTGCCGGAGGTGAGGTCCGGCAGCCATGCGGCCTTCTGTGCAGCAGTGCCCACCGCGGCTACCGCCTCGGCCACCAGCAGGGTGCCGAGCACCGGCACAGGCGCCAAGCCGCGTCCGAGCTCCTCGTAAAGGAGTGCAGCGCCGTTCATGCCAAGGCCGAGTCCGCCGCTGTCCTCCGGAACGGATAAAGCCAGCCACCCGAGATTGGCTGCTTCGTCCCACAGCGCCTTATCGTACAGCTCGGTCGACTTGACAAAACGCTGGATACGCTCGCGCGAGGCATGTTCGGTCAGCACACGGCGAATGCTGTTGCGCAGAGCATCAAGCTCCGCAGCGTCTTCCGTCATGCCAACTCCTCCCGGGTAACCACTGGAATAATAAACCACCCTAACATCGCGCTCCCGCCCGCGGATTGGCAAGCGGCCCTCCTTAGCCTATCCGATTTATCACATGCATGATCGACAGCCGCGCATGTCGGTTCGAGACCCTTCTACGTTATGATGGCGACCCCAAGGTACAGCCCGATCCCGGGAATAACGTGCATACGCACACGCCGCCGGCGTCGATACCTGACCGACCGCCTGCGACACGGTACCTAAAACTGAGAGGGAAGCGATGGCTGTGGTGAATTACGAGACCGACCGCGACGTTGCCATTTTGACGGTCGATAACCCGCCGGTGAATGTTTTGGGTCATGCGGTGCGCGAGGGTCTGCATGAGGGCCTGAAGAGAGCCAGTACCGATGCCAATGTAAAGTCGGTCGTACTCATCTGCGCGGGCCGCACCTTCATCGCCGGAGCCGACATCAACGAGTTCAAGGGGCCGATCAAGGATCCGCGGCTGCGCCATATTCAGCAGGCAATTGAAGCAAGCGAAAAGCCCGTGATTGCGGCGATCCACGGCACGGCCCTGGGCGGCGGACTCGAGCTTGCGCTCGCCTGTCATTGGCGCATCGCCCGGCGCGACGCGAAGCTCGGCTTGCCTGAAGTGAACATCGGTATCATCCCGGGCGCTGGCGGAACGCAGCGCCTGCCGCGCCTCGTCGGTCCTGAGATCGCGATGGAAATAATCACCTCCGGCAAGCATTTCGACGCGCAATTCGGCCTCGATCAAGGAGTCTTCGATCAACTGGTGGACGGCGAATTACGTGCTGAGGCCGTCGCCTTTGCCCGCCGCGCGGTCAGCGAGCGGTGGCCGTTGCGAGTAACGAGCCGCACGGACGACAAGGTTCGCGGTGTCGACCCGAAGATCTTCGCGGACTTTCGCAAGAAGATCGAACGGCGCGCGCGGGGGCAGCTCGCGCCCTGGAAATGTATCGACGCCGTGGAGGTCGCTTGCCGCGAGCCGTTCGAGGTAGGCGACCGCCTGGAGCAGGAGGTTTCCGAGGCGTGCCGAAACAGCCCCCAGCACGCCGCCCTGGTGTATCAGTTCAAGGCGGAGCGCGATGCACGCAAGATTCCGGGCCTCGACGCAAGCAGGCCCTTGCCCGTGCGCAAGGTCGCCGTGATCGGCTCCGGCACCATGGGCGGCGGAATCGCGATGTGCTTCGCCAATGCGGGGATTCCCGCGGTGCTGATCGATCTGTCCGAAGAGGCGGTGCGCAAGGGCATCGGCATCGTCGAGAAGAACTATGCAATCTCGGTCGAGCGCGGCAGCACGACGCCCGATCAGATGCGGGCCGCGATGGCGCGCATCACACCGATCACGGACTACGCCGCAGTCGGTGACGTGGACCTGGTGATCGAAGCGGTCTTCGAGGATATGACGCTCAAGAAGGAAATATTCGGCAAGCTCGATCGTCTCGCCCCTCCGCACGCCATCCTCGCCTCGAATACCTCGAGCTTGAACATCGACCACATCGCGAGCGCGACATCGCGGCCGGACAAGGTCGTCGGAACGCATTTTTTCAGCCCGGCCAATGTCATGAAGCTGCTGGAGAATGTGCGCGGCGCGAAAAGCTCGCCGGAGACCATCGCCACCGTGATGGAGCTCGGCAAGACCATCGACAAAATCGTGGTGCTGGCCGGCAATTGCGAGGGGTTCATTGGTAATCGAATGTTCCAGTTCTACAACTATGCTTGGGAGTATCTGCTCGAGGAGGGGGCTACGCCGGAGCAGATCGACCGCGTCGCGCTCGATTTTGGCATGGCCATGGGGCCGGTCGCGGTGCGGGATCTGACCGGGCTGGACGTCACGGCGTTGGTGCGCAAGGCGCGCGCGCCGAGCTTGCCCAAAGAGGAGCGGATCTCACCCATCCTCGAGCGCCTGCTCGCTTCCGGGCGCAAGGGCCAGAAGAGCGGCGCGGGCTTTTACCGTTATGACGGCCGCAAGGCCATTTCCGATCCGGAAGTGACGAAAGTCATCGAGCAGCTCGCCGCCGAGCTTGGCATCACGCGCCGCAAAGTCGCGGACGAGGAGATCATGCCCCGGATGCTTTCGCCGCTCGTCAATGAGGGCGCGAAGATTCTCGAAGAGGGGATCGCGTTACGGGCAAGCGACATCGACGTAACATGTTGTCATGGGTACGGCTTTCCGAAGCATCTCGGCGGACCGATGTTCTGGGCTGAGCGCTACGGTCTGAAGCGAATTCTCGCGACCATGGAGGAGCTGAGCACGCGTTTAGGTCCTCGCTATCGCCCCGCACCGCTGCTCGAGCGCTTGGTCGCGTCGGGCAAGGGCTGGTAAAGGGCTTCGCGGGACTCCGGAGACATTTCATACGTGATGCCTGCGGAGGGATGTTTGGCGCTTACCGAGAAGCATGTTTGAATGGAACCCGCGAGTGCTGCGATCACGCAGAGTAAGGAGACGGCCAACATGTCTGTGACACCACTGAAGAAACGCGACCAAGGTCAGAACACGCCGGTATATAACGGGCCGATCTTTGACGCGGACTCGCACATCCAGGAATTGAATTTCTCGATGATGGCAAAGTATTTGCCGGAAAAGTATCACCAGGATTGGCTCATTCAGAGCAAATACGATGACGCCGGAGAGTATTCCCTTTTTCTCGGTGATCATAAGGTGGAGAACACCGAGTTCGCCGACGGAGTCGTGTTTCCTCCCGGCAAGCTGAAGGAGTGGCTCGCCGCAGTGGCCCAGGGCAAGGAAATGGACGTCCGCATCCCCATCCAGCCGGACATGTACACGCTGAAAGGTCGAGTCCAAAAGCTCGACGAATTCGGTGTCGAGTCTTGTCTTTTGTTCCCAGGGGTGATGGTTTCGACGTTTGGCTGGCTCTATGTATTCGGCCTGCAAAAGGGCGGCTGGGAGGGACCGTGCGCTGCGCTGCATGCCTATAACCATTTCATCCTCGATGAGTGGACCTTCAATTACAAGGACCGGGTCTATTCCACGCCGATTCTGGCTCTCTGGGATCTCGACTGGGCGGTGAAGGAGGCCAAATGGCTGATCCAGAATGGCTGCCGGGCGGTGACGCTGCCGATGGGACCGGGCATGGATGGCCGTGCGCCGGCCGATTCCTATTACGATCCGCTCTGGAGCGTGCTGAACGAGGCCGGCGTGCTGATCACCTATCACGTCGGCGATGCCAGCTTCCTACATCATGTCGTCCGCCAGTGGGGCGAGGAGCCGTTGCGCAATCGCCGCAAGGGACAGAGCGCCTGGCAATGGATGTGGACCTTCAGTGAAATCCCGGTGATGATGACCCTGTCGTCCTATGTTTACGCCAATTTCTTTGCGCGCTTTCCCAAGCTCAGAATGGCGAGCGTCGAGAACGGCGCCGAATGGCTGCCCCGCTTCCTGCACAAGATGGACAAAATGCGCGGCATGGCGCGCGCAGGCTATTGGTCGCACGGCCAGCTCAAGGAGCGGCCGAGCGCGATCTTCAATCGCCATTGTTTCGCCGTGGCCTATCCTGAAGACGACGTTAAGAAGATCGTCGACGAGATCGGCACCACAGCGCCCATTTTGATGGGCTCGGACTATCCGCATCCTGAAGGCGTTGCCCGCCCGCGAGATTTCGTTGCAGAGGCCCTCACCGGGCTCACCGATGAGCAGATCGAGCAGATAATGTATTCCAATGGGCGGCGCATGATGCCCAAATCGGGTGCCTGAATCGAGCGCTCACTCAATTTATCGCGCTGAGCAGGCCCCTGGTGTCGTGATCGAGCATGGCAGCGCTGAAACGCGCCGTGTAGGCCGTGTTGATGGCTTCGTCCTGAAAGAAAGACTCATTGAACAGGAATATGATGAAGCCGCGCGCCATGAACGCGCCGAACTGACGCATCGCGTCGTCGAAGCCGGGCGGATTGGCCACGCCGTGGCGCGCTAACTCGTCCAGATAGTGACGCACCAGCGCACCTTCCCACCGCCGCCGGTCGGCGAGATCGAGCGCGCAGACCACGTGGTAGGCGATCTCCTCCATCGGCGGGGAACGGCCGGGCAGGGAATCGAAGAATCCCGGTGCGCCGTTCCGATCCCAATAAAGGTTCGCCAAATGCGTGTCGCTGTGCACCAGGACCTGCGGCACTCGGCGTGAAAGAGTCAGCATGCGACCGAACGTGTCGCGGATCCAGTCGCGGTCGAGGAACCGCTTCGCGACCGCGGCGCCGCGTGGCGCGTTGACGAAGCGCTCCCAGTGCTCGGGTTCAAGGTAGGGGGCGTAATACTTCGGCGTGGTGGCGATCACGTCTTCCAACCAGTCCCAGCGCCCGCCGGTCACGAAATCCGGGCTGTCCCAGGTTTGCGCGTGATAGTGGGCGAGCACGCCGAGGCGGCGTGCGACCTGTTCGTGCGAATGCGGCCGTAATGGATCGCAGAAGATCACGCCGCGCGCGGCGAGATCCTCCATGATGACGATGCCTTGCCGCTGGCTCGCTGCGTAGTCTGCAAAAAAACAGGCCGGCGTCGGCAGCTTTAGAAGCGGGAAGACATCGCGATAACCCCGTGCCTCACGCTCGTGCATGATGGCCATGTCGCGGCTATGCGGCTCAAAGCCGCCTTTCAAGACCACAGTCTCCGGAATACCGGCGTCTCTGCCCGCATTATCCATGTGCAGGCGCAACCGGATCTTGGTGCAGGTGCCGCGCTTCATATCCACGATCTCGCAAGCGCGTACCGCGACTCCCGGCGCTCGGGTGCGCAGGGCAGCCGTAAGCCAATCGCGGTCGATTTCCTCGATCGCGATCGGCAAAGGATGAACGTCACGGCTGGGCATGAGCGGGTACCGGCTCACTGAATACGTTTGAACAGATCGCGGCCGATGATCTGCTGCATGACTTCGATGGAGCCTCCCCCGATTCGCGTCATGCGCGCATCGACGAAGGCACGAGCGATCGGATATTCGCGCATGTAGCCGTAGCCGCCGAAGAATTGCAGGCATTTGTCCAAGACTTCACCTTGGAGCGAGGTGGATATCATCTTGAGCTTGGCCGCGTTCACGGGATCCAAGTTTCCCTGCATGTGTCGCTTGATGCACCAATCCGTATACACCCGCGCCGCGGTGGTTTTGGTGTCGAGGTCGGCCAGCACGAATTGCGTGTTCTGAAAGTCCCCAATGGTTTGCCCGAATGCCTTGCGTTCGCGCGTATACCTCACGGTCCACTCGATCGCCGTCTCGCAGACGGTCGTGCTGCGCACCGCTTGCGACAGGCGTTCCTGGACCAAATTGCCCATCAGCACTTTGAAACCGCCGTTGACCTCGCCGATAAGGTTGCCCGCGGGCACGCGTACGTCGGCGAAAAAAAGTTCGGCGATATCCTGGGAATGAAGGCCGATCTTCTCGAGATTGCGGCCTTTTTTGAAGCCTTTGCGGTCGGCCTCCACCAACAGGAGACTGATGCCTTTGGCGCGTGCGGATGGGTCAGTCTTGCACGCAAGTACGACGAAATCGCATTTGATACCGTTGGAAATGAATATCTTTTGACCGTTGACTATGAAGTCGTCGCCATCACGCACCGCGGTCGTGCGGATGTTCTGCACATCGCTGCCGCCGCTCGGTTCGGTCATGCCCAAGGCGGCGATTGCCTCTCCCCGAACCATCATCGGAAGCCAGTGACGCTTGATCTCTTCGCTGGCTCCGGCCAGAAGGTAGGGAGCTACGACATCGGAGTGGACCAAAAAAGCGCTGCCCGGGCCGCTTACACCGGCGCGCCAGAATTCTTCGATGACGATGACGTTGTAGAGCCAGTCCGCGCCTGAGCCGCCGTATGCCTCGGGCATGTTGCAACAAAGCAGGCCGAGTTCGCCCGCCTTGCGCCAGAGATCCCGGGGAAAGCTGCGCTTCTGTTCCCATTCATAATGATGGGGAGCCACTTCACTCTCGACGAATCGGCGCACTTCCGTGCGGAAAGACTCGTGGTCGGACGAAAAAAGATCGCGATTATCCATTTACCACCCGCTTTTCGCACTGCAAAGCCCACCTGAGCTAACCGCCAATTCTGTTGGATCGCAGGAACGATGCGAAACATTAATTTGGGAAATCAGATAGTCTTCAGGGATGTGATATTTTCTCACGACTAAGGCACGTGCGCTCTGATTTTGGTGTCCGCAGTCTGGCGGGCTGCTATGATTCTCTGTTGCAAATCTATAGCTATGGTTAAAGAGAAGAGGGGGCAGTCATGAATTTCGGTCCGCCGGAACGTCTGGATTATTCTCGTTACAAGGCGCTCAAGCTGTCGTTGAACGACGGCATCATGACGGTCATGCTCTCCAACCCTGCCCGGAGAAACGCAGTCACTCAGCGGATGAGCGACGAGCTCGCCACGATCTGGGAAGATCTTTTAGTCGACCCCGATGTGAAGGCGATCATTTTCACGGGCGAAGGCAAGGACTTTTGTTCGGGTGCGGATATCGGCGGCCTGGTCGGCGGCGACAGCCAGGACGAGAAAGCAATCTCCCACGTGAACCGTGCCACCCGCTATGCACGTAAGCACGTGATCGGGATCCTGGATTGCGAGAAGCCGGTGATCGCCAAGGTGCGTGGCGTGGCCTACGGGATGGGCCTGAGCATGGCGCTGGCCTGCGACATGGTTTTCGTCTCCGACACGGCGCGGCTCTGCGACAGCCATGTGAAGATCGGGCTCGTCGCCGGCGACGGCGGCGTGCTGCTGTGGCCGCTCGCCGTCGGCATCCATCGCGCCAAGGAATATTTGATGACCGGCGAGCCCTTGGATGGGAAGAAGGCCGAAGAGATCGGCTTGATCAATCGTTGCTTGCCCGATGATCAGCTGGATCAGCATGTCCAAAACATGGTGGAGAAGCTGGTGAGTTTGCCGCCGCATGCCGTGAACTACACCAAGGCCTCGCTCAATTTGGTGGTCAAACAGCTGGCGTCGACGGCGTTCGAAGCCTCGCTCGCCTACGAAATCTATACGATGAAGATGGATGACGTCGGCGAGGCCACGCAGGCTTTCATCGAGAAGCGCAAGGGTCGTTACACGGGGAACTGAGTCCGTCGCGGTGCACTGTGCCAGTCCAATAAAGGAACCATCAGATGTTTGAGGCACACGAGAATGGCGATTATCTCGTTCAGTTGGAGAACGGAGTGCTGCGGGTGTCATTCAACCGGCCCAAATTCGGCAACGCCATCGGGCAGACGATGCTGCCCGGCCTCGTGCAGCTGTTTCGCGACGCCCAGGAGAGTGTGCAGGTTCGAAGCATCCTGATCCGCGGCGAAGGGAAGATTTTTTCAGCGGGCGGCGACGTCGCCGGGTTTGTCCGGGCGCTGGAGCAGGATGTTCCCAGCCGGCAAGCCGATTTCTCTCGCCGGCTGTCGAACTTGCGCGTGCTGGCCGAAACCGTTCTTGCCTTCGATCGTCCGATTGTGGTTTCGGTGCGGGGAGCGGTGGCGGGCGCAGGTCTTTTCTATCCGCTCGCGGCCGATTATGTGATCGGCGACCCCACGGCGCTTTTCATTTTTGCGCATCAGGGCGTTGCTCTTTGTCCGGACGGTGGCGTGTCCGCGCTGTTGCCGCAGGTGGTGGGCCAGCGCACGGCGCGGAGCCTCGTGCTGACGGCCGCGCGCGTCAAGGCGGACGAGGCGCTGAGACTCGGCATCCTGCACCGGATTGTGCCGCCCGAGGAACTCGAGGCCGAGGCGAGTGCGGCGGCGCTGCGTTTGGCGCGAGCGCCGCGCCGCGCCGTCATCGTGGCAAAGAAATTGATGAACGAGTCTAGGGATCGCTCGATCAGCGAGCAGCTGGACGCGGAAATGAATGGCATCGTCAGCTGTGTGGGCGACGCCGATTTTGAAGAGGGGGTGCGCGCCTTCCTGGATAAAAGGACGCCGAACTTCCCATCCGCGCAATGAAGGCTGCGTGGCGATGAACCGTCATGCAATGCGGGGCCTTGTATCTCCCCTGGGGCCGTTTGTGTTCTTCGAGCTTACCCAATTCGGAGCGCCTGACAATCTGGAGCGCCTGATATGACACAAGAAACTATGGACGCCGCGCTGACCCGGCTGGATCGCGTGGAATCGATTCAGGCGATCCAGCAATTGGCCGCCCGCTATGCGGTGGCGGTGGACAGTCGCGACGTGGATGCCTGGGTTCAGCTGTTCATCGAGGACGTCAATTGCGGTCGCCATGGCACGGGTCGCAAAGTCCTGCATGATGTGATCGCAGCCAGTCTGCGCAGTTTCTATCGTTCCATCCATTTTGTCGGCAACCACCAGGTTGATCTGATTGATGCGGACCACGCGACGGGCATCGTCTATTGCCGGGCCGAACACGAGGTCGGGGCCGAATGGATCGTCGTGCCGGTTGCCTATTTCGACGAGTATGAGCGCCGCAACGGTAATTGGTATTTTGTCCGACGCCGCGAGAAGCACTGGTATAGCGTCGACCAACTGGAACGCCCACCCGCTCTCTTCCATCGCTGGCCAGATGGGGGCAAGCCGGCCCGTTTGCCGGGCGACTTCCCCACCTGGACGAAGTTCTGGTCGGACAGCCCCGCATCGGAGATCGCTGCGCTTACAGATACACCGATCAATGGATAACGTTGATGAGGGCTTTTTGTCCCATTAGGAGACGACGTTGGAATACAAGTATCTTTTGACGGAACGCCATGACGATGGCGCCATCATCCGCATCATCCTTAATCGGCCGTCGGCGCGAAACGCGCAAAATCGCGGTCTTTTGGTGGAATTGGGTCAGGCTTTCGAGGAGGCGGAGAAGGACGACAAAGTCCGCGTCGTGATCCTCGCCGGCGCGGGACCCGTATTCTCCTCCGGCCACGACCTCGGCTCCAAGGAACACCTGGCCGAAATGAAACCCGGCCCAGATCAGCACGAAAGCGCGCGCACCAACGGCGGCTCGCGCACATCGGCCGAGAAGCGTGCCTTGCAGGAATGGCATTATTTTTTCGAGAACACCTCGCGTTGGCGTAAGCTCCGCAAGATCACGCTCGCGCAGGTGCACGGCACCGTGTATTCCGCCGGCCTCATGCTGATGTGGTGCTGCGATCTGATCATTGCCGCACAAGACACGATCTTCTGCGATGTCGTGGGTACGCGCCTCGGGATGTGCGGCATGGAGTATTTTGCCCACCCGTGGGAGTTCGGCCCCCGCAAGACCAAGGAGCTGATGCTCACCTCGGACGCGATCGACGCGGAGGAAGCTTACCGCTTGGGGATGCTGACGAAGATCTATCCGAAGGATCAGCTGGCGGAAAAAACCCTCGCCTTCGCTCGACGCATCGCCAGCGTGCCGACCATGGCTGCGTTGATGATCAAGGAATCGGTCAACCAGAGTGTCGACGCCATGGGCTTCAACACCGCCTTGCAGGCTTGTTTCACACTGCATCAGCTCAATCACGCGCATTGGGCCGAGTTGCACGTCGGCACCCCGTACGAAGGCTATCCCGCAGCGGTTCCGGCCGACGGCGCAGTCGATTGGCGCAACCCTCCGCCGTTGCGAATGGCGCGCAAGGACGATTAGACGTGTCGTACACGGGCGGACGTAAGAAGATGATCTATCTCGCCCGGCGCAATCCGTCGATCGAGGCGGAGGATTGGCCGCGCATGTGGCGTTCGCATGCGGCGTACGCCGCCACGATACTCACGCTCGATTCGCGCTTGAGCAGTCTTTTCTACTGCAGCCGCGTCCTCCCCCCGATGCTCGATGGCGCTCCATTCGATCCGCCCGAGGCGGCACGCAACTATGACGGCGTGGCTATTGTCTCGAGCGACACCGACGAGGTGCCGCAAGTCGAGATGACGCCGGAGGTCCGTGCCAAGATCGATCAGGATGAACTGCGCGTGTTCAGCACCTACGTGCCCAGGTTCTCTTTCCGCTGCGAGGAGGTGCTGGAGCATGGTGGCGCACCGGGCAAAGCGGCGGTGATCCGATTCCTGGTGCGCAAGGCCGGCAGCGCACGCGAAGCGTTCTTGGCGTATTGGAGTGGGCGCCATGCTGAAATGGCCCGGCGCGCCGCCGATGCATCGGGGATCGTCATGCGCTATGTCCATGACGACCTGATCGAGGAACCACCGCCGGGCTACCCGTTCGACGGCATCACCGAAACCTGGTTCGCGAACATCGAGGATGCCGTGCGGTCCTTTGCCGATGACACACTCGTGTCCGTCGCGCAGGATCTCACCGCGTTCTGCGATCGGGAACGCAGCGTCACACTGCTCACGAGCGTGATTCACCGCTGGCCGCGTGTCTGAAGGCGCGCACGGGCGATCCGGCGGCCGCCGCTCCAGGCTCCTTGGAGAGGATGGATGATCGATACAACTACCGCCTTGCTTCGCGCCGCCGCGCAACGGTGGGGCAACAAGACCGCGCTGATTTCCCTGCGCGACGCGCCCATCAGTTTCGCGACCCTCGATGTCGAGGCAGACCGCTTTGCCAAGGCGCTGATTGCCGACGGCATCGAGTTCGCAGAACGCATCGGCATCTGGGCGCCGAATATGTGGGAGTGGGTAGCGGCGGCGGTTGGCGCACAGCGAGTGGGCGCGGCGATCGTCCCGCTCAATTCGCGCTACCGCGCGGCGGAGGTGGCCGACATCGTACGGCGCGCGCGGTTGAAGCGCCTCGTGGCCATAGGCGACTTTCTCGGCACTTATTATCCTGCGATGGTGCGTGGCGAGGACATGCCGGAGCTGAGGCAGGTCATCGTCGTGCGCGGCGACCCGTCGAAATTGGCGGGCCGGGAGATTGCCTGGGAGCCGTTTCTGGCGCGTGGCGCGCAGGTCGCCGACACTCTGGTGCGCGAGCGCGAGGCACGCGTGGCCGGCGCAACCGTCGCCGATATCTTGTTCACCTCAGGCACGACAGGAAGACCGAAAGGCGCGGTATTCACCCACCAATCCACGGTGCGCAGCTCCTACGGCACTCAGACTTTTGCCTCCGTGACCGACGCCGATTGCCTGTGTCCCATGGGACCGTTCGCGCATTTCGCCGGCTACAAGGCCGGATGGCTCAATGGGATGCTCACGGGTGCGACAGTGTGTTGGAGCGATGCCGCCGACAGCGAGTCGATGCTCAATGTGATTTCGGGTCTGCGCGTCACTGTGATGCCGGCACCTCCCATCATCTGGCAAGACATACTCGACAACCCGCATCGGGGAGATTGGGATACCTCGAGCCTTCGCTTCGCCGCCACGGGCAGCACCATGATTCCGCCGCAGACGGTGCGTCGGCTGGTGTCGGAGATGCGCATCAAGCAGGTCGGCACCGGTTATGGTCTGACTGAATCGGGAGGCATGACCAATTTCACCCGGCCGGAGGATACGGTGGAGCAGGTGGCTTTTTCCGCCGGCCGGGCGGCGCCCGATTCAGAGGTTCGCATTGCCGATGCCGAGCGGCGTTGGCTGGGGCCGAACGAAGCAGGCGAAATTCTGGTGCGCACACCCCGTCTCATGCGCGAGTACTTGGACGATCCTGCGGCCACGCGCGATGCCCTGGAAGCCGACGGATGGCTGCATACCGGCGATGTCGGCAGCCTCGATGAGCAAGGCTATCTCAAGATCACGGACCGCCTGAAGGATATGTACATCACCAATGGCTTCAATGTGTACCCGGCAGAACTCGAAAGACTCCTGGGTACGATGCCGGGAGTGGCCGCGTGCGCCGTGATTGGGGTTCCCGAGCCGCGAAAGGGCGAGGTGGGCAGCGCCTTTCTCATTCGAGCGCCCGGCTCCGCGGTTTCAGAGTCCGAGGTGTTGGCCTGGTGCAAGCGGAACATTGCCAGCTACAAAATCCCCAAAGAAATCACCTTCGTCGAGGATTTCCCGAGGAACTCGCTCGGAAAGATTCTGAAGCGGGAGCTCAAGCGTCTGGTCTGATCGGCTTACTCCTTCGGCGCTCCTGGAGCTTGTTCTTTCGGCACCCGTCGAGAGGGCGCATCGATTTCCTTGAACGCCTCATCCCGCCATTTCACCGCCGCCTTCAGACCCTCGGCCTGAGCGATGCGCCGAAACTCCAGGGCGTTCGGCCGGGTTTTGTGGCTGGAGTGATGCCACGGCGTCACGGCGTATAGAGCGGTGCGCAGTCCCATGATTTCGTAAGTCGTATTCAAGCTCAGCTTGTTAGCGGCAAGCATGTCAGGGGCAATCGAGGCGAGCGCGGTCACTTCGCGCAGAAAAGCCGCCTCAAATTCCTCCGGCGGGAAGCTTTTGGTCGCCCAGCCCCAGTCGGCGGCTTGTTTGCCGGTGATGATGTTGCCGCTGAGTTGCAGATACTTGGCGCGTGCCATGGTCATCTTCCAACCGAAAAAGGCGATGTCAGGAGTAGCTTGCGCGCGCGTTGCGGGATAGCCGATTCGTGCGTCGTCGGAAACGAAGGCGATGTCACACATGGACATGACCTCCGTTCCGCCCGCCAGACAGTTGCCGTGCACCTTGGCAACCACCGGTTTCAAAAGGTCCCAAATCGTGAACCAATCGCGCAAAATGCCGCGCGCCATCTGATCGGTCCAATCGTCGAACAGCGGCGAAATGGCGTGCGCCTTGCCGTCATAGGACTGGGCCGCGACGTCGTAACCGCTGCAGAAAGAGGGGCCTGCGCCTTCGATGACGATGAGCGAAACCAGATCGTCCGCCTCGGCCTTCTTCAGCGCATTGACGGCTTCATCGCGGAGCCTGCGGCTCATGGCGTTATGCACCTGCGGGCGATTGAACGTGATAAAAGCCACGCGCTTATCTACCCGGTAAAGTATTTCCTGATACTCAGTCATGCGACCTCTCCAACTTGTCAGAACCGGCTCGTCTAAGTGAATGTCAGTATACGGGCCTCGCGGTGGGGTTGCTCGCCGGACACGTGTAGTGAGGCAGGAGTGGCAGTCAGGGAATGGATCAAATCACATACGTGATTTTGATTCTCGGCCCTGCCTCGGAGAATGATATAGGGGAGTATCTTGGCTCGCATGACCAAAGGCGCGCTATTGGGACCGCTGGAGACGAGGTCGGACTGTGCGCACGGGAGCAACAGCGATGGAAGTAAAAACATCTGTTTGTCGCAACTGCGGGTCCATGTGTCCCATCCTGGTCACAATCGATGACGGGAAGGTCCTCAAAGTGGAGGGAGATTTCGATGCTCCCATCTACAAAGGCTACAGCTGCCCAAAGGGTCGCGCCATTGCGCAACAGCACGCGAACCCAAACCGCTTGCTGCATTCCCTGAAGCGCCTGCCCGACGGCCGTCGCGTACCTATTTCCAGCGACGCTCTCGTGGAAGAGATCGCCGAGCGTCTTTCGCGCATCATCGACGCCGATGGGCCGCAGTCGGTCGCTGTATTCCTCGGCATGGCGATCATGGAACAATCGGCTACAGCGGGAATGGCGGTCGCGTTCATGCAAGCCATCGGCTCGCCTATGCTGTTCACAAATACCACAATCGATCAGCCTGGATTGATGCTCGCCCCGGCCCTTCACGGCACCTGGCAGGGCGGCCGCATCCATCCAAACCAGTGGGGAGCGTTTCTCATCATAGGCGGCAACCCGGTAGTCTCCAAGCAATGGCTGCCGCAAAATCCGGCGCAACAGCTCAAATCGATTACCAAGGCGGGCGCGCAACTGATCGTGATAGATCCGCGCCGCAGCGAAACCGCACGCCGCGCGTCGGTTCATTTGCAGCTTATTCCTGGCGAAGACCCCACCGTGTTAGCAGGCCTAATTCATCTAATCCTAAAGCTGGACGGTGTCGATCGCGGTTTCGTTGCAGAGAATGCGCAAGGCGTCGACGAGCTCGCGAAAGCGACCCGGGATTTCACGCCGGAATACGTTGCGGCCCGTGCCGGCATCGACGCCGCCGATCTGATCGCCGCGGCCCACATACTCATTCAAGCGCGCACCGGGGATGTCGCACTCGGAACCGGACCCAGCATGTCGACGCGCGGCACGTTATCGAGCTACCTGGCGCTTTGTATCCAGACATTACGGGGCTTCTGGGCGCGCGAGGGCGACCCGGTCTCACGACCGCGGATACTTCTGCCGCCTCACCCCTCCAAGGCGCAACCGGCTGCGCCCCAGCCTGCGTGGGGATTTGGCGTGCGGACCGCGGTGCGCGATCTGCAGCAGACATCGGCCGGTATGCCGGTCGCGGCGCTTCCAGAGTTAATGCTCTCGACGCGCAATGACCGCGTCCGAGCCTTATTCCTGCATGGCGGTGCCGTCTACACTTGGCCCGAGCAGAGCCGAACGATCGCAGCGCTGAACGCGTTGGATCTGTTGGTGATGCACGATGTCGAGCTGAATGCCACATCCGCTATGGCCCACTACGTCATTGCGACCAAACTGCAGCTCGAGGTGCCCGCCACTTCGCAGTTCGTCGAGGTGGGCGGCGCCCTGCACCCGGGGTACAACTGGAATGAGCCCTATGCCAATTATCAACCGGCCGCGATAGATCCGCCCCCTGGCTCTGATGTGATGGAAGCGTGGCAAATCTACTATCGTGTGGCGCAGAAGCTGGGGTTCGCGCTTGAATATGCGGATTTCACAGGAGGGGGAAAATTATCTGTGAAGCTCGACATGATCCGCGAGCCGACGACCGATGAGCTGTACGAGCTCAGCTGTGAGGGATCGGTTATCCCGCTTTCGCGGGTTAAGCAGTGTCCCCATGGGGCTGTATTCGAGGAAGCGCGCGATGTTGTACGGCCACGTGACGCCACTTGCGAGGCGCGGCTCCAGCTTGCAGATCCCGCCATGATGGAATTGCTGCGTAACGTGCGGCAAGAAGACCCGCTCGCGCGGCGACAGGCAAATGACGACTATCCGTTCCTGCTGATCTCGCGCAGGATGCAGAACTGTACAAATTCCGGAGGTCGCGTCGATGGACTCATCAAGACATCCTACAATCCTGCCTTCATGAATCCGGACGACATGCAACGGCTGTCCTTGACCTCCGGGAGCATGGTCAACATCAGTTCGCGACACGGAACGGTTGTCGGATTTGTTGAGGCCGACCCTGGTCTTCGCGCCGGCGTGGTGGCTATGACCCACGGGTTTGGCGCAAAATTCAATAGACCCTACGATCCGAAGCGCGATGGTGCCAACGTCAATCAGCTTTTGAGCTGGCATGATGATTGCGATCCGTATCACGGTATGCCGCGAATGAGTGCGGTGCCCATCGCGATCAAGGCGGCCGATGCGCCGCGTGCACCGGCTGCGAGCGGCTGCTAAGACTGTTGAAGAGACGTCCGGGATCCCGATTCCCACGCGTGGTTAACTCCTGTCACGGGTTCTGGACCCCTGCTGGAGCGGAATTTGAGTAAATCGATGAGTAGGGGGTTATGGCAAATGAAAGAGGCAGAGGAGATTTTCGATATCGCGGTTGTCGGAGCCGGTTTCGGTGGCATCTACGCTGCTCATCGCTTTCGTGAGAGAAACTTGTCCGTTGTCGGTATCGAGGGTGCTCCTGGCGTCGGCGGCGCGTGGTATCACAACGGTTATCCCGGGTCTCGCGTCGATACCGATAGTGTCGATATGTACAGCTATCTGTTTTCCCGCGAGATCTATGAAGGATGGCTGTGGAAGGAACGCTATGCGGCTCAGCCGGAACTGATGGAGCACCTGAATTGGGTGGCGGACAAACTGGATGTCAAAAGACTATTCCGCTTCGACACGTGGCTTCGAGAATCGCATTGGTCGAACCGGGACCAATGCTGGCACCTCAGGACTGATCGTGGCGACCAGATTGCCTGCCGGTTCCTCGTGATGTGCACAGGTAACCTATCCGAGCCCAAACCGGTTCCCTTTCCTGGCCTGAGTCAGTTCAAGGGGGAATGGCACCAAACCAACCGCTGGCCGCAGAAGGTGGTTCATCTCAAAGACCGTCGGGTCGCCATCGTCGGTACCGGCTCGTCCGGCGTTCAGGCGGTGCCGGTGGTGGCGGAGCAAGCCAAACACCTGTTCGTCTTTCAGCGCAGTCCCCACTATGGCGTGCCAGCGCGCAACGGTCCCTCGAACGTGGAAAAGCAGCGGGAGATAGCTCGGACACTCGAAGACTTCAAAGAAACGATGCTGGCGCGGCCGACGCTCCCCTTCGGGCAGGAGGATCGCAAACCGGCGGCGCAATACACCTCGCAGGAGCAACGAGCGCGTCTCGAACGGCAGTGGACGTTTGGCGGCCATGCCATGGCCTATGTGTTCGAGGACATCGGCGTTAGCCTTGAGTCCAATGCTATTGCTTCGGAGTTCGTCAGGGAAAAGATCCGCGCGCGCGTGAAAGATCCCCTCATCGGCGAGAAGCTGTGCCCCGAATATCCCATCGGCACGCACCGGCTCATTCTGGAGACCGATTACTATGAGTGCTTCAACCGCGATAATGTCACGTTGGTGGATATGCGGGAGGACCCGGTCGAGGAGATCACGGAGACCGGCATCCGCACTCGGAACAACCACTACGGGGTGGATCTCATCATCTTCGCTCTGGGCTTCAAAGCATTTCTCGGCGCCATCGACACGGCTGGGGTTGTCAATGACAAAGGCCGGACACCGCGAGATATCTGGGCGCGGGGCCCGCGGACGGTTTTCGGTCTGATGACCCCGGGTTTCCCCAATTTCTTCCATCCGACCAACGCCGGCAGCCCGTCGGTACTCGGACCGCTGATCGTCGAAAACGAATTCCACGTCGACTGGATCGCGGAGTGTATCGAGCACATGACACGATCGGGGTACTGCACGGTAGAGGCGACCGAGAAGGGTGCCGACGAATGGGGCCGCAAGTCTGCGGCGGTCGCGCAGAACATGTTACGTCGGCAGGAGGACAACTACATGGTGCATGTCAACCCGGACGACGGCTCACGGATTTTTCAGCCCTGGGGGAGCGGCATGGCGACCTACGTACCCGAAGTGCGGCGTATGACGGAGCGGGATTACGAGGGGTTCGCCTTCGAGAAGTGCCGAAATCAGGTGGATCCAGGCGTCCAGGGCCTTCCGCCGGCACTATAAAAAACGCGCATAGATGCGCTAGAATCAGGCTATGAACGCCGTTTCCAGTAGCTTGGCGAAAAGAGCTCGACAGGGGCGGAAGCCGGCCGGTGGCAAGCGGCATCTGGTCAAGTCGGCCCAGCGTGTGGTGGAGGTTCTCGAGTACTTCGATTGGGACCGCCGCGCGGCAAGAGTCAACGATATATGCAGCGCGCTGTCCTATCCGCAATCCAGCACCTCAGAGCTGCTGAGATCCCTGGCCGCACTCGGGTACCTGTACTACAACAGGAGTCGGCGGACTTATAGCCCCACTGCCCGCGTTACGCTCCTGGGTGCATGGGTTGAGCCGGACCTGTTCCGCGCCGGCAAAGCGTTCGCGGCCGTCGACCGCATTGCCGAAAGGACCGGCGAGACCGTGGTTATTTCCTCCGGCGGCCCGGCCTACATGGTCTATTACATTCATGTCGTCCAGGGGGCGAACGAGGGAGCTAACCGCGTGCACGTGGGCCAATGCGAGCCGCTGCTGCATTGCCCGCAAGGCGAAGTGCTGCTGGCGAGCTATCCCGACCGCGAAGTACGCTTGGCGCTCCACCGACTTAACATCTTCGAGACGAGCCCGAAGTACCAGTTCGTGCCGTCCCAGAAATTCACGGAAATGCAGGCGCTGAGAGAGCGCGGATGGAAAATCGCTCCGACCGGTCTCGGACCTCACGAGGGTGCCGTATCCATGCTGTTGCCGCGCCGCCGAGGCGGCGACAGGCTGGTCTTGAGCGTGTTGGGCGCGCGCGACGTCATCCAGCAGCGAGGAGAGGAAATCCTCGATATTCTGCTCGAGGAGCGCAAGCTCCTCGCGTCCACGAACCGCGAAGAAGCCGCAGGCTGGAGATCGAGAGCGGATCGGCTGGCATCGAGTCCCGGCTGAACAGCCTGAGAGTGGGGCATAGCATCGCACGATGACGAAGTTTCGATCCCACCTTCCTTCGACGATCAACGCTATTTTTCTTGCCACGGTCAAGGCCAGTCCCGACCGGGTATATCTCGATTTTGCGGGCGATGAGTTCACCTATGCGCGCATGGCGGCGGAGGTTGAAGCGCTCGCGCGCGGATTGCACGCCCTAGGCCTCAAGCGCGGCGATCGGGCAGTGACCTTGTTGGAGACCGGACCGTATTCCATCATCTGCTGGTACGCCATCAATCGGCTCGGCGCCATCCATGTGCCGATCAACACCGCCTACCAGGGCGACTATTTGCGCCATCAGATCAATGATTCCGGCGCGCGCATCGTCATCTGCGAAAATGCTTATGTCCCGCACGTGACCGCGCTTGCGTCGCAGTTGCAGTCGGTGGAGCACATCCTGTACCTCGGCGCCGAGGCGAGTCGCGGAGATTGGCGCGGCGGTTTCAGCCCGGTGGATGAACACCGATTGAGCCGGGGAGATGCACCGTACGTCGAGGTGGCGCCGAGCGATTTGGCGGCGATCATCTATACGTCGGGAACGACCGGGTTATCGAAAGGATGCATGGCCAGCCACAATTATCTTTGTGATTTGGCCAGGCGCAATTCAGAAGCGGCCGGCCGCACACCCGAGGACATCCAGTGGACCTCATTGCCGCTGTTTCACGTGGGCGGCATCTGCGTCGTCCTGCAGGCCATTCAGCTTCGAGCGAGCGCAAGCGTGTCCCGGAAATTCTCTGTCTCGGGATTTTGGCCTGAAATGGAAAGAAGCAAGGCCACCCACATCATGCTCATCGGTTCGGCTGCGCAGATGATAGCGAACGCGCCCGACACGCCTGTGTCGCTGAAATGCCGCGGGCAGGTGAGGATCTTGACCGCGGTGCCGATGTCGGGGCGCTTGGCCTCGACCTGGCGCGAGCGTTTCGGCGTGCGCTGGTCGACTGGATTTGTCTACGGGAGCACGGAATGTGGCCAGGCGCTCAGCGCCGCGTATGACGAACCGGCTCCGGACGGCTCCTGCGGCAGAGTAAACGACGCCTTCGATGTCAAGATCGTCAACGACGATGATGAGGAGTTGCCGCCCAATCAAGTCGGGGAGATCGTCGCCCGACCCAAGCGCCCGAATGTCATGTACAGCGGCTATTGGAACAATCCCGAAGCAACCGCCAAGGCATCACGAAATTTCTGGCACCACATGGGGGACCAGGGGCGCATCGATGAGAATGGGAACTTCTTTTTCGTCGATCGAAGCAAGGACGTTATCCGCCGCCGCGGCGAGAATATCTCGACCTTCGAGCTGGAAGGCACTTTCAGCCAACACCCGGATATTGCCGAAGTTGCCGTGCATTCGTTGCCGTCGGAGGTTCTCGAGGATGATGTGAAAGTGACTGCGGTGCTTCGCTCCGACAGCCGGCTGCGGGAAGCGGAACTGTGGGAATGGGCGCGCGCCCGCATCCCAAAGTTCGCGATTCCGCGCTATGTCGAGTTCCGGAAAGAGCTGCCGAGGAATGCCACGGGACGGGTGCTCAAATTCCAGCTCCGGGAAGAAGGGGCCACCAAGGCGACCTGGGATAGCCAGAAGTGATCGCCACCGTCGGACTACAGCATCGTCAAGCCGCCGTCGACATTGATGGTTTGACCGGTAACGAAGCCGGATTGGTCACTGGCTAGGAAGACGACGACATTGGCGATGTCCGTGTCGGGCTCCCCGAGCCGTCGCATGGCGATCTGGCCAAGGTAGTGCTGCTTCTGATCCGGGTAGTCCACGAAAAACTTATCCGCCGCCTCGCTCCGCGCCGCCGGGCAAACGACATTGACGCGAATATTGAACTCGCCCCATTCGCGCGCCGCGGTTCGGCTCAGGCCGCGAATGGCCTCCTTTGTCGCGGCATAGATGCTGAATCCCACTGTGCCGTTGATTCCCTCGCGCGACCCGAAATTGATGATGCTTCCGCCGCCCGCTTTCTTCAGATGCGGCAACGCGGCCCGCATGAAATAGAACGTACCCCAGAAACCCGATTCGAGCACCGCTTCGGTTTGTTCTTGGCTGATATCTGCCAGCGGAATCAGGACCTGGAACATTTGGGCGTTGTTCACCACGACGTTGAGCTTGCCGAACTTGGCAATCGTATCGGCAATCGTCTTCTCAGCGGTCTCACGTTTGCGGACATCGCCGGGGACCACGAGTACCTCGACACCGTGCTCGCGCACGGATTTCGCAGCGCGCTCGAGCTTGGCGCCGTCGCGGCCGGTCATTACCAGATGGGCGCCCTCTCGGGCGAAGGCTTGAGCGACACCGAGTCCGATGCCCTGGCCGGCACCTGTAATGATGGCTACTTTGCCTGATAGCGTTTTCATATGACCATTCTCCATTAACCGTTAAGACCGCCAACGCGGCCGCTTGCGGAGCTCCCGGCTCCACGAGCACACTATGATGCAGGCATGCCCGTGGCAAGGGGAGGAGCGGACGAAAGAACCGCGCTCTGCCCGGGTCCCGGGCGACGGCCTGGCGAGGCTCCAAAGCATCTCATACGTGATGCTTCCGCCCCGAGTCCATCCTCTACAATTCCTCGGGACAAAGGGCGGGACTCCGGCGATATTCGCGAGAGGAGAATGTATGAACAGCGACGTTATTAACGCTTTGAGCCCCATCGCTGAGACTGCCGCCGAAAAGCCGGTGGTGATCCCGGTCGAGGCCTTCGTCTCCGAAGAGTACGCACGCGCCGAGAATGACAAGCTGTGGTCCAAGGTCTGGCAGGTGGCGTGCCGGGTGGAAGAGATCCCCAAGGTGGGCGATTACGTCACCTATGACATTCTCGACGAATCGATCATCGTCGTGCGCACGGCGCCCGACAAGATTTCCGCTTACTACAACGTCTGTCAGCATCGCGGCCGGCGGCTGACGGAAGGTTCGGGTCATGCCGCGCTGTTCCGCTGCCGATTTCACGGCTGGTCGTGGAATCTGAAAGGCGAGAACACCTTCGTGCTGGACCCGCAGGACTGGGGCGATTGCCTGACGCCGCGGAATCTGCACCTGTCGGAGGTCAAGGTCGACACGTGGGGCGGCTGGGTGTGGGTCAACATGGATCCCAACTGCAAGTCTCTGAAGGAATATCTGGAACCGGCCGTTTCCATGCTGTTCCCCTTCGAATTGGAGAAGATGCGCTATCGCTGGCGCCAGTGGTTGTACTTCCCCTGCAACTGGAAGGTCGCCCTCGAGGCATTCAATGAGAGCTATCACGTCGATGGCACGCACCCGCAACTTCTTCGTTGGGGTTCAACCCGGTGGTGGTGCAAGTCCGAAAATCATTGCAGCTGGCATGGACGCGGACAGGCGCGTGGCGAAGCGGTCCAAGGGGGAAGCTCGGCGCTTGGAGACATTATGGCCACGCGGGATCAAGATGCCCGTCTCGCCGCTGCCGAATACCAAAACAATTTGATCGCAACTCTCAATGCCGCAACCACTCAAACACTGGTGGACGCCGCCAATCGGTTGGTGGACGAGCTGCCGCCCGGGACGCCGCCCGATCAAGTGAGCGCCCATTTCATGGCCTCTGCCATGCGCGACGATGCGGCGCGCGGCGTTCCCTGGCCGAAGGTCGATCTGGCGTATTTGATGGGCTCCGGACACGACTGGCATCTCTTTCCCAACACGGTCATCTTACCGGGGCTCACTTTTGCGCTGTGCTATCGCGCGCGGCCCAACGGCTACAATCCAAATAGCTGTATTTTCGAGGTGTACGCGATCGAGCGTTACCCTGAGGGTCAGGAACCGAAGACCGAGTGGGTCCACGCGAATCCTACCGAAGATAAATGGCTCAAGATCTTGATGCAGGACTTTGACAACATGAGCAAAGTGCAACAAGGCGTGAAATCGCGCGGCTTCAAGGGGCCGCGCCCGAGCCCGGTGCAAGAACTCGGCGTCATCCACTTTCACCGCGTGCTGGCCAAGTATATGGAGACTGGCGCTCCTCAAGCGCTACCCGGCGGCTGATGCGAAGGCCCTTGCAGGCGATGCAATCTCGAGCCTTGTTCTAAATTCTGTATCTTCGACGGATGGCGTCGAAGCGTTCGTGCAGTTGCCGAGCTCGCTCTTCAGCGGATGCCCGTCTGGAATCCCTCGGAAGATAGGCCGCAACATCTCCAACCTTTAGAACCTTCGTATCAATCTGCGGGACGGCGCGGCTGAGCACGTTGCGGAATTGGAGGTATCCCTCTTCGAAACCCTGCGTATCGATCCAGTTGTGGTAGCCAGGGTCTGCGTGGGTCATGACGAGCCTGACCTTGCCGTCGCTGTCCACGCTCGTCCGGCTGGGCGTATAGCTCACCGGGCGGTACAGGTAATCCATGCTGTTCCAAAACACGCCGAGATTAGTGAACATCCAAAAGCCGTCGTAGTTGTCGAATTCGACGACGAGGGCTTCATCGGGCGCCAGTCGCCAACGCATGATGTCAGTGAATCGCCCACGGCGCTGGTCTCTTTGCTCCGCGCTATCATTGAATGTCGCCGCCGGGTAGCGGTTTATGTTTTCCTCTTTCTCGAGGCCAACGCCGACCTTCAGCATGAAATCCGGCCAATCGCGCATGGCGCCTGTCAAGAAGTTGCCCGCCCATTGCACTGATTGCAGGATTGTCTCGTGCGTCGGTGCCGGGCGAGGTTCATTCATATCGATGCGCTCGATTCGATACTGCGCCGACTCTTCGCTCCACCTGTCGAAATATTGCCTGAGGAAAAGTTTTCGCGACCCCGGTGTCGTCGGCAGCCAGTTCGGCCCGCGCTGGGGTCCGCCGATATAAAGGACGAAGCTTCCGTCCCAGTCGCACTTCAATTCGCGACCAAACATATTCGCTTCCGGCGTATCGCCGAACGGCTCGTGAAGACTGGGGATGTCGGCGCCAAAATACGCATCTTTTTCCGGACGAGGTCCCTGGACTGTGAAGTTGATGAAGCGAGCAGAGCCTTTGGTCCCTGTTATTTTGTAAACGGACTGGCCATCGATCCACGCCTGCAAGTAGACACAATCCGCATTGTCTCCCCCGAGTTTCCGGTTCCACGAACAAAACTCGTGAATCATCGGATAGCGGGCATCCTTGGTTTCCAGCGCCAAGTCGAACGCCTGGCCGAGGGCCTGGGAGAGGAATCGGAAGCCGTCTGCGCGCTGCAGCGAAGTCGCGGGATTGCCACGCTTGAACACATGATCGCCCGCGGATTTCATTTGCTCGCAAAAGCCATACCAGGATTCGCGCAAAGCTTGATCGTATGGAGAGTCGCCGAATGCCATAAGAATTTACTCCCAAATCGCGCAGACTATGGCGACCATACCAGTGCTCAGGTACCGTGGGAACCATCGAAGGCAGCGTCCGAGGGGCAAAATCTTGCGACCCACGTGCGTCATGAAGCGGCATCGAGGCTTACTCAAGAGAAGCGGGAGGATGATATGAGCGGCGATTTCGAGCAGATGGTGAAAAACTTGGACGACGTCAGGCAAATTACCAACGCGCTGTATACCTATGGCTTGGCGATCGACACGCACCGCTATGAGCTTTTCGATCAAGTGTTCGCGAAAGAGATCGAGGCGGACTATAACCCCCCGGTCTACTACAAGACTCTCGAACAGGTGAAGTCGCACATGAAAGCATTTCATGAGGCGCTCGATGGATCGCAGCACAACATCACGAACCCCCAAATCGTCGTGAATGGCGATCGGGCGACCTCCATCAGCTACGTCGTCGTACGGCTGGTCAAGGGGAAGGACTATTTCCAAATGGGCTGCTATTACGACGACACGTGGGTGCGTACCTCCGAAGGATGGCGGATCAAAACACGCCTCTGCCGGGGCAATTTCTGGGAAGGCAATCCGGCCACCGGCGGGGAAGTGGCGCCGGGACAAATCCTTGAGCCGTCCCTTCACTCATTGAAGCGCGCGGCCGCAGGAAATGAGCTCGCCTATTTGAAGCTCGTTGCCAGGAGGTGAGCCTTGCACTGGGCTATTTGAACTTCGCCCGCAGCGATACGCCCACGGTTGCCGGAGCGTTCCAGTAAGAATTGATGGCCGTCGCCGCGCCCAACACCTGCGTGATGTAGCGTTTGTTGGTCACATTGTCGCCGTAGAGCGCGATACTGAAGCGCTCCGAGGGATCGGTCCATTGCGCCCGCAGTCCCAGCGTTTCGTAGGCGGCTTGAGAGAACTGATCTGCGGGATCAAAGTAGACTCTGGAGGTGTAATAGAGGTCGCTCGACAGCACCAATTTGCCGACGGGAAGGCCCATCGTATACTTGAGGTCCAACGTGCTGGTGATTTTCGGCGCACGTTCCATTTGGTTGCCGCTGGCATCGACCGTGATGTTGTTGAAAGTGCCGTAGGAGGCGCCGCAGGCGGGGACCAGGCATTGCTGGTACGCCGGCGCAGCAGGGTAACTCGTGTATATTGGATCGGTATAAGCCGCCCCCAGGTTGACTTCAAAGTCGGGCGTGATCAGATACTGCACCTGACCTTCGAGACCCCAAATACGTGACTTGGCGGCGTTACTGATGACGGTCGCAGGCCGGCCATCGATGGTGGCCTGGCTCATGACCTGCAGGTTTTTGTAGTCGTAGTAGAACACGGATCCATCGAACGACAAGTTTCGGACGGCTCGCTTGTAGCCTACTTCGAAGGCGGAGAGAGTTTCCGCCTGGATCGGCACCGTGGATCTGCCACCCAGGTTATAGATAGGCGCCTTGAAGCCGCGCGCGAACGAGGCGTAAACGCTGGAAGCGTCGTCCAACGCATATCGCACAACGGCGCGTGGGGTTACCGGATTACTCGTCAGGTCAGGCACATGAGTGACGGGGGCTCCCGGGTCGTCCCACTGCGCGTTAACCGTTTCTTCGTGGCTATAGCGGACGCCGGCGGACAGATATAGCCTCTCGATGACTTCGTAGGTTGCATCCGCAAAGGCCGCGAGCGATCTCACCTCCGCGCTGGTGGATCCTTCCGACGCATAGGGCGCTCCGAAGATCGAGCCCCGGATGGGAATCGGATCGCTGTAGTCCAGGTAGAATGCACCCGTCGTCCACTGCAAGGGGCCGGGCTTGGATGACAGCAGGAATTCTTGGGTGACGGTCCTATCCGGCACATAGAAATTGATGAATACGGTCGGCACGGACACATCGCCGAGCGAAATATAGGTGCTTGATACGTCCTGCCGATACTGCGAGTAGGACTTAAGAGTCGCAAAATCGAAATCGAAAACCGCCGTCAGCTGATAAATATCGTTCTTCGCATACAAAATCGGTTGCTCACCTGCCGGGAGCGCTACGTCGTTCGGCCGAGTCGGGACGATTGCGCCGGGGATGATGGTACCGAGGGCCTGCGGCACCCCGTTTTCCACGTAGACATTTCCCGTCACGTTCGTCGGATCGGCCACTTTCTCGTGGGTGTAACGAAAAAGGACTGAGATGCTGTCCGTGAAGTCGACTTTTATGCCGGTCCGAAGGGTCCAGTTCTCATAGGCGCCGATCTTGTCATTGTCGGTTGCGATGTTCGTGAGATAACTATTGCTGCTCGTGTACATGCCCGCCACATCGACGGCAATCTTGTCGGTGAGGCCGGTGGTGGCATACCCCTGATATCTCTGCGTATTGAAGCTGCCGTAGGAGGCCTCGACGTCCGCGTGTGTCTCGGTGCTCGGTTGTACGGTGTTGACCAGGATCGCGCCGGCCGTCGTATTGCGGCCGAACAGAGTCCCCTGGGGTCCTTTCAACACCTGGATGCTCTCGACGTCGAGCAACTGGAAATCGGCGCCGACAATCTTCGGGTCGTAGAACCCGTCGGTGTAAATCCCAACGTTCGGGCCTGCTCCCGACACCGACGCCGATGAGCTGACCCCGCGGATTGACGGATGTGTAAAGGGACCCGCGTAATCGAAGCGCAGGCCCGGTGTCAGCGATACAATGTCGGACAAATTCTCAACGTTCGCCCGGACCAGGGCATCCGCATCGATGTTGGTGATCGTGATCGGTACGTCCTGCAGGCGCTCTGCACGGCGCTGCGCGGAGACGATGATTTCGGTTAGCTCGTCGGTCTGCGCCAATGCTGAAAATGACGCAAGCAAGCCGATACCTGCCGCCGATGCCAACAGAGATCTTGTGCAAAGAACGCGAACGCACGTGCAAGTCACGGCATCCCCCCCCTATATTATGATTCTTTCTCCGACGCTCCCGATAATCCCCTCATCGCCGACGTGTGTAAACCATCCAGGGTCGGCGGGAGCTCGTCCATCACAACCGCGATGAAATCGATCATTGGCGTGACCAATGCGCCGGACAAGAGCATGGCGGATTATAATCTGTGGCCGGCAGCGCGGCCGGTAGGCGGCTGCGCATCGGGGGATAACAGGTGAACGTTCAGCTCGCTAGTTTCTTTCGTACGACGCTTCCGTACGATCTGGCGCAGCTGCCTGAGTTGGATAGCCGCTATCATTCGATCTGGCTTCCGGATCATATGGTGAGCTTCTGGCCGGACTCGATCTGGACACCGGAATTTACCGATCTTGCCACGGTGTCCCCCTCGCCGCATCGTCACCTCGATGGCTTGGCCATGGCAGCGGCGCTGGCCGCGTTGACCAAGAACGTTCAGATCGCAACCTGCGTCGTCGACACCGTGCGGCGCCATCCATCCTTGCTGGCGCAGACTGCGCTAACGATCGATCACCTGTCGCGCGGACGCTTCAATCTCGGGCTGGGCTGCGGCGAGGCAGAGAACTCAGTGCCCTATGGGTTTGATTTCTCGACACCCGTCGCCCGCTTTGAAGAGTCGCTGAAAGTCATTCGGCTACTTTGGGAAAGCGACGGGCCCATCGATTTCTCGGGACGCTTTTACAAGCTGCATCGGGCTCGACTGGACACCGAGCCCTTCGCAGGCCGTAATCCCGGCCTCTGGATCGGAGGTAGCGGTCCGCGCATGTTGGATATTGCCGGCCGATATGCCGACGGTTGGTGGCCACAGGCCATGTACTCGCCCGAGGACTACGCGCAGAAGCTTTCGGCCGTGCGAAGCGCGGCAGAGCGTGCCGGACGCGATCCGGCGGCCATCGTGCCCGCCTTGATCCTGGCCTGTCTCATCGGCGATGAAACGGAGCTTGCGAAAGTTCTTGAAGCGCCGCTGGTCAAGGCCTATGTTCTGCAACTGCCGGCCGATATTCTGAGAGCCCATGCTTTCGCGCATCCTTGCGGAGAGAACTGGCGTGGTATTCACGATCTCGATCCTGGTCAGATGCCTCGAGAGAAGGTCATTTCGCTGTTGGCGAAAGTCGATGTGAGGTCGATCCTTGCCGTCGTGCCGCACGGCACGCCGAAGCAAATTGCGCAGATCTTCAAAGGCTACGTCGAGGCGGGCGCGCGTGTCGTCAAATTCATCGATTACAGCAGCATGGCCGGATTGAGCTTTGCGGCTCGTTCGGCCGCAAAAGTCCGACAAGCCGAGGATGAGCTGATGCGTGCGGTCGGGGCGGCGTGAAGGTGAGAGAATTCCGTGCACGATCGCATTTCCATCAGTAACATTT
Source organism: uncultured Acidimicrobiaceae bacterium (assembly GCA_963783995.1). Taxonomy (GTDB): domain Bacteria; phylum Actinomycetota; class Acidimicrobiia; order Acidimicrobiales; family RAAP-2; genus Bog-473. The sequence continues at coordinate 208,215 of CAWAPU010000006.1, read as the reverse complement.
GCTTTCCAGGGACGTCCTTGGCATCCGATGTTGAACGCTGGCGTTCTCTCGGCGCCCGGCAGATCGGCATTTTGGGCGCGAAGATGCAGTCCGAAGGCTGGGAGCCATCCGTGGAGCTGCTGCGCCGTGCAGCTTTCCGCGTGGCCACGCTGGTCCATCCCTTCATGGTCCCGCATCAACTGGACGAGGGCGAACACATCGAAGCCGCCCAGCGGGATCTGTCGCGTACCTTGGCAGCTGCGAAGACACTGGACGCCGCATCCGTTTATATGATCACCGGCGGACGCGGAGCCCTGAGCTGGGAGGAGGCCGCGGAGAGGTTCTGCGCTGCCGTCGCTCCGTGCGCCGCAGAAGCCCGTCGAGCCGGCGTCGAACTGCTCATCGAGCCGGCGTCGCCTTTTTACGCTGATATACATATCACCCATAACTTGCGCGATACCGTGTCATTGGCCGAACAAGCCGGCATCGGCGTATGCATCGATATATTTCCCTGCTGGACCGAGGCGCGGCTGCGGGAGTCGATCGAACGCGCGATGCCGCGCTGTCATTTGATCCAAGTGAGCGACTATGTGCTCGGCGACCGAGCGCTTTCCTGCCGGGCAGTCCCCGGGGATGGTGCGATACCGCTCGAGCGCATCATCGGCTGGATCTTGGATGCTGGATTCCACGGTGCCTTCGATCTCGAGCTTCTCGGTCCGCGCATCGATAAAGAGGGGCATTACGAGGCCGTGCAAAGAACCTGCGAATGGCTGGGCAAATTGCTGACGCGGCTCGGCGCGTGACGGTGGTCACCGCTGCGATAGCGGCCATTTCATCCCGTTCGAAAGGGAGGTAATTTCCATGGCATTCGGCGACTTCCAGGATGATGAGGCATTGCGCGAGAGCTGGTATGCCTTTTGCGAGCAATTGAAATCGGCCGGCGACCGCGTATTCAAGGACTACAATCCCGCGACTTCCCTGCAGCGCGCGGACGGATATCGCTTTCTCACGCAGGCCCTGAGCCAAGCCTTCGACCTCGCCTTGGAAACCAAAGATACCCGCTATCCCATGATCCACAAGTTTTGTGCGCCGGATCGAAAAATGGGCGGCGACAATGCGGATTTCGTGTATCTGCAGGCGTGGATCGATGGACAGTCCACGTACAAGATATCGGGCAGCAAGGGCTCGGCTCGTTTCATGAACTTCACGGTGCAGGGACCGCGTCCCGAGAGGGATGCGTATTATGGCGCTGATGTTCCGAGCCTCCATGAGCCCTTCGGCGATACGCCGGAGGCGAACATTTTTGGTCACGAGTTGAAGACGGAGTGGGACGGGAGCTTCGTGCTCTATATCGGCGGACCGAAGCGGGCACCGAACTGGCTGCCGACGACCCCGGGGTCGCGCAAGCTCTTCCTCAGACAAGGATTCGACCGGTGGGAGGAGGAATCGGCTCAATACCGAATCGAGCGAATCGACATGAACGAGCCTCGTCCCGTCCTTACGCACGAGACCATTCTCGAGTCTGTACGCTGGGCCGGCGATTACCTAACGGGCGCCACGCGGGACTGGCCGGACTTCAACATCCGAGCAGGTTCAGGCGTCGATGAGAAGAACATAAATCATTTCCCGGCAACCGCGCTCAAGGATGGCGCGGAGGAGCGGGACCGGCGCCGAGGACGGTCCTTCGATACGATGCGTTGGCGCCTCGCGCCGGATGAGGCGCTGATCATCGATTTTGCGAACTACGATGGGTTCTGGATGTTCACGAATATGGGCGTGTTCTGGAACAGCATGGATTACCTGTACCGCCCCGTGAGCTACACTCCGAGCCGCGCCGCGGTGGACGGCGACCAGCGAATCAGGCTCGTGATGACGCATGCGGATCCCGGCTATCAAAATTGGCTGGACACGCAGGGGTTTGGAGAGGGCTACCTCATGTTTCGGAACATTGAAAGCCGCGCGTTCCCTCGCATTCAGACGCAGGTTGTAAAGGCGCGAGACCTCGCAAAGCATCTGCCCAAGGATTCCCGCCGGGCGTCGGCCGAGGAGCGCGCGCAGCAGATGCATGAGCGCTTCAACGCGATACGGCGCAGATACCGGATTTGACGGCCGCTGTTCCTAGGGCGAGGAGAGCGGGGCAAACCTCGTCTGTGGCATACGGTCGTTTGGAGGTATCACCCCGCCGCCGACCAGAATGAGGTCATAGACGGCCGCTCCCATTCGATGTTGTTTCACCTTTTGATAGGCATCGCTTTTATACCAACCGGTCGCGGCATCCAGGGAGGGAAACTCGATCATCGCCACACCTTCGATGGGGCCGTCACCTTCCAGTAGATCGAACGGCGTGTAGACAACCAGCGGCTTGGCGCCGCAACCTGCGAACGTCGGGCCTACGTTCGCCCAATAATCCTCGAGCCCGCGCCTGTTGGTTACGCTTCTGCAAATGGCTATTAGGTACACCGGCATCTTGCGCTCCTTTGCACACCCGCAAGAGGTGTTGGAAGAATTCCGACTGACTACTGAGCCACCCAACCGCCGTCCACGATCAAAGAATCGCCCGTGACGAACGATGCGGCGTCGGAGAGCAGGAATAGCACGCCCTTGGCGACCTCATCAGCGCGGCCTATACGGCCCAGCGGAACACTCGACGCCATCTCGCTGCGCCGCTCCTCTGATCCCCCGACATGGCGTTCTAACATGGGCGTGGTGATGAACCCTGGCGCGATCGTGTTGACTCTTATGCATTGCCGCCCAAATTCCAGCGCAGCTGCCTTTGACACGCCTTCCACCGCATGTTTGCTCGCGCCATAGAGGGCGAAACCCGGCGCGCCGACATGACCCGCCGTGCTGCTCGTGTTGACGATCGCGCCTCCGCCGGTCTTCAGCATCTCCGGTATCTCATGCTTCATGGCGGCGATGACGCCCCAGACGTTGACATCGAAAAGCTTGCGGTAGTCTTCTTCGGTAATTTCGGTCAACGGCCCGAAGATGTCCCCGCCTGCGTTGTTGAACGCCAAATCCAGCCGCCCATGCAGCGCTACCGTGCGACGAACGAGAGACTTGACGTCTTCTTCCCGCGCCGCATCCGCTTCGACGAAGCAGCTGGTGCCGCCCGCTGCGTCGACAGCGCGCTGGATGGCAGTTCCCTCCGCCGACCGGCGCCCAGCGAACACCACACGGGCTCCGGCAGCGGCCAGCGCGTGAACCGTCGCCTCCCCGATGCCGCTGGTGCCGCCGATGACGAGGACAGCCTTTCCAGAGAATGACTGATTGGAAGACATGGTGAATCCCTTAAGCTGCAAGATGTTGGTGCCGCGATTACGTCAGACGAGCAGTCGCTCGCGGAATGCGTCGAGATCAGAGGCGCTAAGATCGAGAGTATTACGAAAGAAGCCCTCGAGGGACCCGTCGCGCCTGATGATTTCGTCGAACATGCGATCAAGATAGGCGGAATCGACGCTGAAGATGGGACGGATGATCTCAATCCGCTCCGGCGGAAACGGCTCATCACGTCGAAAGGCGGCGCTGGCGAGAATATCGAATCGGCCGCTCGCCAGATAATCGGCGCGAATAACCTCGCGCGGCACCTCGAGCGCCGACAGCACCAGCGCCGCGGCAATCCCTGTGCGGTCCTTTCCCGAGGTGCAGTGGATGAGCAAAGGTCCCTCATCGGTCTGGAGGGTTCGGAACAGGCGCTTGAGCGCGTCGACATGGCTGTAAGTCAATTCGGGATAGGCCCGGAGCATAAGGTCCCGCGCCGCGGTGCGGGTGAGGCGTTCGCTCGCCAGCAGATCATTGAGGCCGGCGCGGCCGCCCGCAGGCTGGTAATCCCGACACCAATACGCGCTGCAGCCCATCTCTTGCCAGGGAGTCGGGTGAGTCTCGCGTTCGCTGTTGTAGCGCAAATCGATGACGGAGCGAATGTTTAAATTGCGGACCGCCGCGATATGCTCGGGCGCGAGTTCCGACAAGCTCGCGGATCGATAAAGGGTCTTTTGGCGAACTTCGCGTCCATCAACGGACTTCAGTCCGCCGAGGTCGCGAAGATTAAAGTGACGAGCCAGGTCATCCATCATGGTTTGATCGTGGCCAATAGCCCGATCGTGCCGTGATCGAGCATGGCGCTGCTGAAGCGAGCCGTGTAGGCGGTGTTGACAGAAGCGCTCTGGAAGTAGGTTTCGTTGATGATGAAGACAAGGTAGCCGTAGGCCAGGAAGATCCCGAACTGGCGCATCGCCTCATCAAAACCCGGCGCGTCGACGCCGTTGCGAGACAGCTCGTCCAGGTAGTGTCGCACCAGTGCGCCTTCCCAGCGTGGACGGTCCGCGGTGTCGAGCGCGCAGGTGACGTGGTAGGCGACTTCCAGCATCACCGGACCGCGGCTGGAGAGGGAATCGAAAAAACCCGGAGTTCCGTCAGGATCGATGTAGAGATTGCCCAAATGCGTATCGGTGTGGAGGATCGCTTGGGGCAGGCGTTTGGCCAACACGACTATCCGCTCGAGCGCCGAGGCGACCCACGCTCTGTCGTGGAAGCACACCGAAGCGGCAGCTCCCTGCGGCAACGCAACGAATCTTTGCCAAGTTTCGGGTTCGAGGTAGTGCCCAAAATGCCCCAAGAGGGACATCAGTTCGGGGACTTCACTCCATCGGCCGCCGGACCACAGTTCGGGGCTCGCCCAAGTCTTGGCATGAAATTCGGCGAGCTTGGAAAGGCGCCGCGCCACCTGATCATGTGTCTGCGGGACCAAGGGGTTGCAAAACTCGACGCCGCGGGCGACCAGATCTTCGATGATGACGATGCCTTGCCGCCGCTCGGGATCGAAATCGGCAAAGTACGGGGTCGGACAGGGCAGCCCCAGGACCGGCAAAATGTCGCGATAGCCGCGCACTTCCATGGCATGCATGTAGTCCATATCGCGGCTGTGAGGCTCGAAGCCGCCCTTCAGGATGACTGTTTCCGGAATCCCCGACTCCTTTCCTGCTTGATCCATGTCCAATCGCAGCCGGATCTTGGTGCATGTGCCGTGGATAATGTCGACGATTTCGACGGCGCGCACCGTGACGTCCGGATTGCCCCGGTGCAGCGCCGCCGTGAGCCATCCGCAGGTGATTTCATCGATAGTAACGGGCAGCGGGCGAATCGATGTCATTGTTGGTTTCCTGCGTTTCCCAGCTTACGCATTTGGGAGTCTCAATCAGACCGAGTCGTGGGAGTGGGTGGTTCTGCGAGGGTCGACATGGATTTTCCGGCTCTTCTGACCAGACCGTAAGCTCTCGATCGCGGAAGGAAGCCCGTCGAGGGGAATCACGTCACTAACCATGATCTCCGGCCGCACGTGCCCCGAGTCGAAGGCATCGGCCGTCTCGGCGAATTCGGCGATCGAATAACCGAGGGGAAAGAGTAGTTGTAGCTCCTTGAAGGTGCAACGCACCGCGATGATCGGTTCGCTTTGCTGACACATGCCCATCGACAGGACGGTTCCTCGCGGACGGACGCGATCAATCGCCTTGTTCAGCATCCCCGCCTTGCCGGTGCATTCGGCGACGATGTCGGGCAGACCGCCGAGCGCTTCCGTCAGAGGCTTGAAGTCATCTGCGTCAAACCTATGGACATCGTCTGCGCCCATGGCAAGTGCCACGTCGTCCCGATGCGACGACCGCGAAAGGACAATGATCGTCCCGGCGCCCAGGCGGCGCGCCCAGTAGACGACGGAGAGCGCCAGAGACCCAGCTCCGAGAATGAGAATGCGCGCGCCGGCTTGCATCCTTGCCATTCGAAGTGCGTGGAGTCCGCAAGCCATCGGTTCGACCAGAGCGCCGTCGCTGAGGCTTACCGTCTGGGGCAAGCTAACCGTCGCGGTTGCAGGCACCGCAGTATATTCCGCGAATCCACCCATCAAGCTTCGGACGGCGGCACAGAACACGGGATGGCCGCCGCGGCACGCGTCGCATTGCCCGCACCCGTGAAACGGGCGGCAGGCGACCCGGTCACCCAATTTGATCCCGGAAACCTCACGCCCGATCGCGACCACTTCGCCGGCATATTCGTGACCGAGCCGCGTACCAACCGGGTAAGTGGCATAACCTTCGGACGTCATGGAGATGTCGCTGCCGCACAGCCCGCAGCGGCAGATCTGCATGACGAGATCGTTGGGTCCCGGCTCAGGATCCGCGACATGGTCTATGGTGATCGGCTTGCCAGGTCCATTGAATACGGCGACACGCATGGTCATCTCTCGAGAATTGCGTGAAACGGCATTTGCCATGCCATTGGATCACACGCTCCGTCGCTTTGCACATGGCCGAGCTCATCCTTGCATATATGAAATGCAAATGTCGGGACGCGCTGCGGGCGCGCTGTCCGGGACTGGCGTGGCTAATGGCAAGTTGCCTAGCCGCTCGCGCTGATCCAAACTTCCAGGGCAACCAGTCGGTTTCGACAATACTGCGGGGGCATAAGCAATGACATTTTCTCAGGACCTACCCGAGCGTTTGGTGCGCCAGATTCGGTCGCAATTTACGACGGAGTTCGCAAGCGTCAGCGCCGCAGGCGTACCGATCGATACGCCTCTCCTCGTCTTCCCGAGCGATGATCTCAAGACGCTCGACGTCGCTACAGGCTTGGCTTACCCAGCCAAGGCCGAGCGCGCACGTAAGAATCCGAAGGTCGGTCTGCTCCTCGAGGCAGGACCAAACCAGCCGGTGGTGTCTGTTTCGGGTATGGCAGCGGTGCGCGATGCCGATCTGCAGGCCAATATGGATCGCTACGTCGCAGAGGGGATTCTCATCCCGTTCATGACTCCCAGCGTGATCGACTACGAATCCATTACGCGCCATGCGGTGTGGTACTTCACGCGGATCATTATCTCCGTCACGCCGGCGCATATTCGCTGGTGGCGGGACCCATCGGCAATGGATGAGAAACCACAGGAGTGGCGTGCACCCGCCGGTACACTATATCCAAAATCCGATCCTGCGCCCGCGGGCAAGCCAAGCGAAGCGCCTGCGTGGCCCGGGCAGACGTGGCGAGAATTAGCCGAGGCCGCCTTGGCTCGAAAGGTCCCCGGCCATCTGACGCTGCTCGATGCCGAGGGATTTCCACTGCCTATCGGTGCGCGCGAGATCAAGTTTGGCGAGGAAGGATTCCGCATGGTGATTCCCAAGGGAGCGCCGTGGTCGAACGGCAAGGCGACTCTGTCCTTCGAAGGGCGGGAGATATTCGTCGGGGAAGCGACAACCGAGCGCGGCGCTACTGTGTTGCGCGTCGAGCGCGCATTGCCGGTCCTTCCTATAACGGCGGACTATACCCAGGTGCTGCAACCCAAGCCCGCAACCCGCACAGCATTGATGACGCGGTTGGAATACGAGACGAAGCGGCGCGGTCAGCCGATCCCCCGGATGCCGGCCCAGCCGCCTCAGCCGACGACGGGTGCGAAGCTGCGGGCGGAGGCTGCCGTTGCTCAAGCCGCGCTGCTGGTCGCACCGACCTGACGATGCCAGGCAGTAGACCTCCTCGCAACTGACGCCGGACTCAGTAGCCCATGCGGCTCCAAACATCTCGGTATGGGCTCTGCACGCCTGCCCTCATCAGGATGCCCGGCGCTGACGGCACATGGGAGAAGGATGCGACTATCGAGGATGTCGGGGCCGTGGCGCAGGCCGCTGATCGGTTGGGTTACGATCATCTGACCTGCAGCGAGCACATTGGCATCCCTTTCGAGCAGGAGTCCGCGCGCGGGGCACGCTACTATGATCCGCTCTCCGTTTTCGGCTATCTCTCTGCGATCACTTCGAATATCCGTTTCGCAACCTACGTGCTGGTGCTGGGCTACAACCATCCGCTCGAAATCGCAAAGCGTTACGGAACGTTGGATGTCGTCAGCGGAGGGCGGCTGGTGCTGGGAGTCGGCGTCGGATCGCTCAAACCGGAATTCGATGTTCTCGGCCTCGGGGGCGAGGAATTCGAACAGCGTGGTGCCCGCGGAGATGATGCGCTGCGTGCGCTGCGTGCATCGCTCGGCCAGCGTGTGCCCGAGTACCATGGGCCGTATTATGACTTTGCAGGCTTGATTTTAGATCCCTGTGCGACCCGCCGGGATGTGCCCCTATGGATCGGCGGACGCAGCCCAAGGTCATTGCGGCGCGCGCTGGAATTGGGCGATGGCTGGGCGCCGTTCGGCATCAGTGTCGATGAGCTTGCAGCGATGATTGCGCAGGCGAAGGACGGTGCGGGTTGGCACGCGCGAAAAAAAACCCTCGAGTTCGTCCTTCGGCATGAGCACGCGCTCGATCCTATCGACCGTCCTGAGCAGACAGCCACGGAACTGCGCCGGGTCTTCGATGCGGGCGCGACGCGGGTGCACATCAGCCTGTCGAGTAGGTCGCGTGGCCACTATATCGAACAGCTCGAGGCGCTGGCGTCGCTCGAGCTGCAATGAACCCTAGCTCGGGCATAAGCTTAAGGGAACCTCATATGGGCTTTGAACGCCCGAGTCTCTGCCTACCAAAGCGGCGAGGGCTCGGCGATCACGTTGCACGCCTGCGTTCGCATGTTGCCGCCGGCTTGATCATACAGATGCGCGCGTTTCATGAACCAGTGCACGTCGCACTCGGATTGGAACCCTAGGCCGCCGTGCAAGTGCACCGCGGCACGGCCGTTCTCATGCGCAGCTTGTGCGGCCAGGAGCTTCGCGGCCGATGTCTGCAACACCGCATCATGCGCGGATGTCTGCACCTTCAGGCATGACAGCTGAGTTTGATACCAGCTGAGCCGTGCGCGCAGCGCCATGTCGGCGCAGCGATGCTTGACCGCCTGGAACGTGCCGATGGGCTTGCCGAACTGTTCGCGTGTTTTGGCGTAACTCACAGTGAGCTCGCAGGCATGCCAGGCCAACCCGACCAAGCTCGCGGCCAGCAAAACCTGTGCGCGCAAGCCAAGCGGAGCTTGATTCGCGCCCACCCAATGCCGCGGCCGCCGCAAGGCCAATGACCCCGCATGCAGCGTCACCGAATCGTCGAGACATTCATCGAGCTTTGCCTGCTCGAAGCTCGCGGCATCGAACACGCCCATGCCCTCGTCATTCCAAAAGAGCAGGAAATCTCCCTGGTTCCAATCGAACGCGTAGGCCGGAACCGGGTCGGCGCCTGGATCCGGCGCTGACAGCATGGCTAATGCCGCCGACGCCTTGCCGGCGATCATGCGGGCGGCTAGATCCGTATCGCCGCCACGGTACGCGACATGCGCAGCCAGCACCGTCGCCAGCACCGAGGGCGTGACCAGAAAACGCCCGCATTCGCGCTGCACCAACATCTCCTCGACCAAGCCGAGGCCCGAACCACCGACGGCCTCCGGCAGACCGACACCGAACCAACCGTGCTCGACCATATCGGCGCGTATCCGAGCGAGATCGCGCGGGGCGGCCTTGGGCCGCAGCCGCTCGATCGGCAACTCGCGCGCCAAATAGGCGTTCACGGAGTCTGCGATCATTGTCTCGTCGTCATTCAACATCAAATTCCACATCGCATGAACTCCGTTGCGCCTAACGAGGCAGGCCGAGCAGGCGCTCGCCGATGATATTGCGCTGAATCTCCGAAGTGCCGCCCGCAATCGTCGCGGAGAAGGATTTGAAATAAGGCATGATCCAAGCATGCGCCGCCGAGCGGCTCATGCCGCGCGGACCGAAGATATCGATGGCCAGCCGGTATATTGCCTCGTCCAGCTCCGTGTAAGGCAGGTGCATGAGCGAGCCTTCCGCACCCAGATCGATGTTGCGCTCAGCCGCCTCGATCATCATGTACATGAGTGCACGCAGGGATTGCAGTTGCGCGCGCGCCAGCCCTAAGCGGTCGGCAATCGTGCCGTCCTCAATCGCGCGTCGAGTGCCGCCGCCCGGACCCGGATGCGAACGCGCGTAGCTGATGAGACCCTCGAGCGCCTCTGCTACTTGACAGAAACTCCCGAAAGCCGCCGACCCGCGCTCGAATAGGAACGTCGTCATCACGACCGACCAGCCCTCGTTGATCTCTCCGACAACATTGGCGAGCGGTATGCGCACGTTGTCGTAGAAAACTTCGCAATTGTGATAAATGCCGTCGAGTGCTTTGATCGGCCGGACCTCGATACCCGGGAGGCGCATGTCGCAAATGACCCAAGTGAGGCCGCGGTGCCGGCCGTCTGCCGGACCCGTGCGTACCAGCAGCTCCTGATAATCGGTAAGTTGCGCGAAGCTGGTCCAGATCTTCTGCCCGTTTACGACCAAGTGATCTCCATCGACAACTCCACGCGTGCGCAGGGCCGCCAAATCCGACCCGGCGTTCGGCTCGGAGAAGCCCTGACACCAAGTCGATTCGCCTTTCAAGATGCGCGGCAAGTGAAACGACTTCTGCGCTTCGGTGCCGCGCACGATCAGCGTCGGACCCGCGTGATTGAGCCCCAGCCAGCAGCTGTCATGGACTGACGGACAGTGCGCCGAAGCGTACTCCTGGCTCCAAATGAGCTGCTGAGTGGGCGACAATCCGCGCCCGCCATATTCCTTCGGCCAAGCGAGGCCCGCCCACCCGCCATCGAACTGCTTGCGTTGCCATGCACGGTCATAGGCGATTTGCTCTGCAAAGGTGTCCGGACGCCGCTCGGTCGTGTTGTTTGCGCGCACCCACTCCCGCACTTCCTCGCGGAAGCTCCGATCCTCGATTGAATCACGATATTCCATAGAGCTCTCCTGAAAGGCCGATTCGAGCAAGCCAGCCCGTCAGACTCGTAATCGATCGCCGTTCACGGCCGAAGAGGTAGAGCTAAGCTTGTCATCGACGCAAAACATAGCATAAGGTCGGCGCATAGATGCCGACCGGCGCGCCGCCTCGACCCGCCGTCGTACTATGTGGAACGCCGGGGAGATTTTCTCCTTCTAGGCGCTCCCCGAGTGCCGGGTTGGGTCGAGCAGATATTTTTGCCCGGTGGCCATCTTAGCGATCGCGGCGAGCGTTTGTGGATTGAGCAGGTCAAAAAGTCCGATGGTCGCGGCGTAATTGCTGGCGAAAGTGGTCCTCATCTCAAGCAAGATCCGATCACGCAGCTCCGCTGCCCGGGCGAGTCCCACGTCCTTAACGAGGTTGGTCATGACGAATATGCCGACGCTCCAGCGCGTGCCGTAATCCCAGTCGAGCTCCAAGGTTGATCGATCGAGGCGTCCGTAGACATACAGCTGCTTGTTGCCCCCCGAGCCATAGGGGAGCCGGCCGCGCATCGCCACGGTTTCCATCGCACGCAGTATCTGATGTGCGAGACGTCCGCCGCCGACCGCATCGAAAGCGAGGGTGGCGCCCGTTGCCGCGATGGCATCAGCCAGATCTGAACGGAAATCCTCGGCGGCGCTGTTGACGACATATCGCGCGCCCATGGCCTTCAACAGGTCGACTTGCGCTTGGCTGCGGACGATATTGACCAGGTCGATGCCGTCAACTCGACAGATCCTTGTCAGCATCTGCCCAAGATTGGACGCCGCGGCGGTATGCACGAGCGCGCGGTGGCCCTCCCGTCGCAGGGTCTCGACCATGGCCAATGCGGTGAGAGGATTGACCAGCAACGCCGCACCCTCCGCGGCGCTCGCACCGTCCGGCAGCACCAGGCAGAGCTCCGCAGAAATGGTCCGGTACCGGCAGAACATACCGCCGGCCAGTGCACTGACTTTCTTGCCGAGCAGATGTTTGAGGTCGGGTCCCGTGCCGACGACGGTGCCTGCCCCCTCATTTCCGATCGCAACGGGCTTATCTAGCCGCCCCTCGAGCGCAAGCAGCCGGCTCTCAGGTACAGCCGCAGTCAGCACACGATCGCTCCCTGAGCCTGTGGCCACCATGCTCGACAGATCCGCCGGTCCCAGCAAGTTGAGGAGATCCGACGGATTGATAGGCGCCGCCTCGACCTGAACAAGGAGCTCTCCCTCAGCGGGCGATTCGACCGGCGCTTCCGGCATGGAGAGTAACAACCGTCCGGCCGACGTGATCGTTGATCGCAAAGCGACGTTCTGCAGATGCACTCGCTCGCGCATTGACCTCATCCTGGGAATTCAACCATTGACGTTCATGAACTTGCCGGTTGGCCTCGAGGCGCCCTTCGTACGTCTGTCAGAACGGCATAGGACGGATCGTTCCGGTCACGCCGCGTCCGCTCTTGCTTGCTCACCGCCGTAATGTCCCGAATTTCATCAAAGTCTGTGATTTGGGTACGCTTATCGATCCCCCAGCGGCCATTGCGGCGCGACCACTGATCGATATAGCGAACCCACATGGTCAGTTGCCGCAGCTGATCGCGCTTCATGAGCCGCAAGGTGCCGGTGGCATACGTTTCGCTCCCTGCGCGGTCGCCATCGAGCTCAATGATTATGTTCGAGATCTGATGAGAGTGAGCAACCGCCCGGCGGTGTGTTGCGCACGCCGCGTCGATGAAGCCGCGCCCGCTGCCTTGGTAGTACCCTTCATAGTCGGCAGTCGCATCCTCATGCCAGATGCTGTATCCAAGCTCGGCATCGATACGATCCATCGACCGGCAATAGCGGTAGAGGAGGTCCGTGATGGCCTGGCGGTCCGCCAGGCCCTGCAACGCTTCCGTATCGGTCATGTGTCTCTCCTGCAACTGTTGGGGGCCAGGTTCTCAGCCGCCACGGGGCGTTATTGCCGCATGCTCCACACGCCGCGACCGGTATTGAGCGATGAGCCTCCGTCCACCATAAGTGCCTGCCCGGTCACCCAATCCATCTTCATGAGACCGACGACGGCCTCGGCGATCCGTTGCGGCGTACCGACTTCGCCAAGCGGCGTGCGACGTATGACTTCCTCGCGATAACCGGGCAGCGCAATCGCCGGCGCCATCATTGGCGTATCGGTGGGCCCGGGACCCACCGCGTTGATGCGAATTCGATAGGTTCCGAACTCGCGCGCCGCAACGCGGGCGAAATGGCAGACCGCGGCCTTACTCGCGCTGTAAGCCGAAACTCCGGGATCGGCAACGATGCCGTTGACGCTTGCGATCAACACCATGGCGCCGTCACCGTTGGCGGCAACGATTTCCTGCGCAACGGCTTGGACCGAGAGCATGACACCTCGCAGGTTGACCGCGAGTGTGCGGTCCCAAGTCGCGATGTCCATTTCGAGAATTGGTTTGTAGGATGCGATCCCCGCGGCGGCGACAAGCAAACTTGGCGATCCAGATCGATCAATCGTGAGTTTCATCGCGGCCGCAATCGATTCCGCGTCCGAGACATCACAATCGATCACGCTGTCGGAGCTGTGCTGTCGCTCGCCGCCATGAATGTCCCAACACGCCACGCGCGCGCCTTCGCGCCGGAGCAATTCCACGCACGCATTCCCGATCCCCGAGGCACCCCCGGTCACGACCGCAGTGCGACCTTGAAGATTTAGCATGCGACGACCGGTGATGTTTGCTCTACGGATCTTGTGCCCGCGACGAAGTGATGTCCACTATGATCCGCGGCTCTTAGCTTGCATTCAGAATTCGACGATAAAGGTGTATGTTACCCACGGGTAAGCCATCGCCCAAACCGGCTGACTCGCAGTAGGGTAGTGCTGGGGCTGAAGAAAATGATGGAGGGTGCGAAATGGCCATGAAGGGGCTCGCCGGAAAAACCGCGATCGTCACCGGTGCGGCAGGCGGCATCGGCTCGGCGTTGACGGCGCGTTTGTTGGAGGAGGGCTGCAAGGTCGTCGCGGTCGATCTGACCGAGGAAGGCGTGCGGCGAAGCTGCCCGGCGTCGGGCGCCGATCGCCTGCATGTGGTCGCTGCAGATGTGTCCACTGACACGGGTCCCAAGAGCTACGTTGAAGCGGCGGTGCGGCGTTTCGAGGGCGTCGACCTTTTCTTCAACAACGCCGGCATATTCGGCCGGCCCAACAGCATCGTGGACATGCCCGTGGAGGATTTCGACCGGATCATGGCCGTGAACGTGCGCGGCGTCTTCCTGGGCTTGCAGGCTGTGATGCAGCGGATGATCGACCAGGGGCGCGGCGGCGCCATTGTCAACACCGCTTCATTGGGCGCGCTTCGACCTAGCCTCAAATGTGCGGGCTACGGCGCCTCGAAGAGTGCCGTGGTCGCATTGACAACCGTGGCTGCCCTGGAGAATGGCCGGTACGGAATCCGGGTGAACGCCATTTGCCCCGGTTTCATCGACACGGCCATGCTGGCCGAGGCGGCCGGCGGCTACGCGAATAAGGTGGCTGCCAGGCATCCCATTCCCCGTATCGGCCAGCCCTCGGAGATCGCGAGCCTTGTCGCCTTCCTCCTGAGCGAAGAGGCGAGCTTCCAGACGGGCGGCACCTACATGGTCGACGGCGGCATGCTCCTCACTTGAATGGCAGAGTCGTGAGCAAGCAGACCGAAATGAACGTCGGAGCAACTTCGATCGCGCCGCGGGCCGTGCCCTTCGTGGTGACCCAGCCGGACCGAATCCCGAAGCAGCGCTATTACGACAAGGAGTTTTACGCGCTCGAGTGCGAAAGGTTCTGGCCGCGCGTGTGGCAGATGGCCTGCCGTCTCGAAGAGATTCCGAAGCGCGGCGATTATGTCGTCTATGACATCCTGGACCAGTCGATCATCGTGATGCGTCTCGATGAGCGCACGATCAAGGCGTACTACAACGCCTGCCGGCATCGCGGCGTGCAATTATTGAAGGATCGGGGCAGCCGGCCGAACGGAGTGCGCTGTCCGTTTCATGGTTGGTCTTGGAATATCAACGGCGAATGCACCTTTGTGTTCACGCCGGAGGTATTCGATGAACGCAATCTGGACCGCAATGATCTGCGGCTGCGTGAATGCCGGGTAGAATGCTGGGGCGGCTGCGCCTTTATCAATATGGACGATGATGCTCCGCCCTTGCGGGACTCGATCGAGCCCTTCGCGACGATGCACGACGCCTGGCATGCCGAAACCTTGCGCACCGAGTGGTGGCTCTCGGCGCACATGCCGTGCAATTGGAAGCTGGCAATGGAAGCCTTCATGGAAGGCTATCATGTGATGCAGACGCATCCCCAGCTGTTGGCGAGCGGCACTCCGGTCGGTGCCGGCTCAGCTTATAGAGTGTTGGGCACTGAAATCTCACCGCTGAGCCGGTACGTCACCATTCCGACCGAGCTCGCTACTTCTTTTGATCCGCGCCAGTTCATCGATGCCAATATCCGCGGCATGAAGATGCTGAGCGTCGGCATGGCCGGAATGACCCATGAGCGCGATGTGCTCATCGCCGAGTCGATCCGCGACATGGAGCTTCCCAACGATTTCGAGTCGGCCGCCAAGATCTGGAATCGGGCGCTCAACGAGGCGGTCGTGGCGTGGCACCGGAAGAAGGGCATGGATATCCCCGATCTGAACGGTCTCTATGAGCGCAACGCCGCCTCTGGCGTCAACTTCTGCTTCCCGCATTATTTCATACTGCCCACCTGGAGTAGCGCAGCGTCTTACCGTATTCGCCCACTGGGGCCTGAGGAATGCCTGTTTGAGCTGTGGTCGCTGACGCGTTATCCCGAGGGCGAGGAGCGGCCCGTCATCAAGACGCCGACACCCATGGCGCCGGACGATCCACGTTGGCCGGCGGTTCCGAAACAGGACTTCTCGAATATACCGCGCCAGCAAATCGGGCTGCATACGAAGGGCTTCGATTACATGCGCCTGTCTCGGGATGTGGAGGGCCTGATCAGCAACAACCATCGGCTGATCGACGGCTATCTGGCAGGCTTGGGCTACGACAAGCTATTGCCGGCGGCGCAAAGGGTCTCGGGTCGCATCGATGTTGAAATCAAGGACCTCGGATTTTGAAGGTCAGCTTCGGCTATCTCTACGATTTCAGGAATCCGCCGCAATGGCGCAGACCTTGGGCCCAACTCTACGCCGAAACCCTGGAATTCATCGCCTGGACAGAGAGCATCGGATTTGAAGGAGCGTGGGTGCCCGAGCACCATGGGTCTGAGGATGGCTATGTACCGTCTCCGCTGATCGTGTTGGCCGCGATTGCCGCGCGTACGAAAACCATCAAAATCGGTTCGGCGATCGCACTCACGCCTCTTTACCATCCGGTGCGCTTTGCCGAAGATTGCGCATTGATCGATATCCTGTCCAACGGCCGCCTCGAAATGGCGGTCGCCGTGGGTTATCGCCGGCTCGAAACGGACGCTTACGGCGTCGACTTCTCATCACGCGGGAGCCGCACGGATGAGTTCCTGCAAATCGTGCGCCGGCTATGGGCGGGAGAGACGGTCACGCACGAGAGCAGGCATTTCAGGATTAGAAATGCCTCGATCATGCCAAGGCCCATTCATGGCCGAGTGCCGCTCTACATCGGCGGTTTCAGCGACAAGGCTCTCGAGCGCGCCGCGAAATACGGCGATGGCTTTCAGGGTGAGGCCAGCGCGTATGGACGATATCTCGAGCAGCTGCGCGCCTGCGGCAAGGATCCCTCATCCGGGCGACTGCGAACCGTTGATCTGTTTTTCCTCGTCGCCAACGATCCGGAGAAGGCCGAGCGCGAGCTCGCGCCTTATTTCCACCATGTGAATAATTCTTACGGAGAGTGGCTGCGCGAGGATCAGCGTGCCTCGAGCATGGGATACGAAGCGCTCTTCAAGCCCGCGACCCTGGAGGCGTTCAAGGCCAGCGGCACGATGCGAATCGTGACGCCCGGCCAAGCTATTGCCAAACTCGAGAGGCTGCGCGCCCGTGCGCCCATCGAGCACTTCGCAATGATGGCGCCCACCGGGCTGCCGCTCTCGAAGTTCGCGGAATATGCGGAGGTTTTTGCGAAAGAGGTGATCCCCGCGTTCCGCTGAGTCAGATGCGCATCAGGTTCTTGGCATTGTCATACATGATTTGACGGACCTCGGCATCGGGCAGCTCGCTCAACGCTTCGTTGTAGAAGGCGCGCGGCTCGATGACCCCTTCGGCATGCGGATAATCCGAGCCCATCAAGATGCCGGCGGTGCTGCCCAAGCGCTCGACCATGCCTTTCACATCGTCCTCAGGGTAGGCCACCGCCGCGCAATGCCGTTTGAAGATCGCGCTCGGGCGCTCCTTGAGCTGGCCGCAGGGCCAGAAGCCGTTCTTCGCCATGCCGCGCATCTTGTCCATCTTGTTCAAGAAGGCCGGCAGCCAGTTCGCGCCGTTCTCGACGCTCACGATGCGCAGGTTCGGGAAGCGCTCGAAGAAATTGTGGTAGATCATGTTCGCGAGCGTCATCTGCACCGGCAGCTCCGAATAGCAGAACATCCACTGCCAGGCAGTCTGGCCGATGCGCCGGCTCTGCAGCGGCTTCTCGCCCCAGGCATGAATCACCGGGTGCATGAAGTTCGCCTCCGAGACATGAAAGGCGATGGTGATCTTGGCCTCGTTGAGAATCTCCCAGAGCGGGTCGAAGTACGGATGCGCCGGGGATTTATTGTCGACGGGGCCCATCGGCATGCAGATCACCTTGGCCCCGTTTTTGATCAGCCATTTGGCCTCGGCGATGCTCGCATCAAGATCCCACACACTCAGCAAGGCCGTGGTGAAGAGCCGGTTCTGGTGGGCGAATCCCCAGTTATCGAGCATGTAGCGGTTATAGGCGTTCAACACCTGAACGCCGGTCTTGTTCTGAGGGTAGTAGCCGAAGGTTGCTACGAACTCGCCGATGAACAGCAGCGTCGCATCGACGCCGAACTGATCGAGCTTGGCCATGCGCGCATCGCGCTCGTACATGTCCGGGGTGGGCTTGATCCAGCCGGTCACGGTGGACTTACCCTCCTTCATCGCCCGCAGCCACTCCTTGAGCCGCCCGGGCGGAGGCACGAGGCCTTCGGGATTGCACTCGGTATTCTCGACCATGCGATCACCGATATGCAGTCCGAAGCGCCCGTCCGGCCCAACCTTACGCGCCGGCAGCCACTCGGGCTGCAGCACCTTGGGCAGATAGTCCTTCATGAAATCGTAGTTGAGCTCATAGATATGCGAGTCGCAGTCGAAGATCGGTCCTTGGTAGACTTTTTTGCCCATCGCGCCATAGGAAGGAGTGCCAACCGGGGAAGGAGTGCTCATAAAAGGCGTCCTAGTGCTTACCGAGAACGCCATTGCATCACGGACCGAGCGCGCAAAACACTTCTGCCGTCGCGCGATATCGCGCGAAATTCCGCATCATGGAATCGAGACCCGATCTTGGGACGCCGCGCAAACGCGGCGTTGCGGAAACCGAGAAAACCATATGCCACATTGTGGAATGCTGCGCTCGGCGATTCACGGCTGCACCGGGGCGGCCGGATAAAATGGTCCGGGCGTCGCGGGGGGCGGCGACGACCTTCCTCGGCAGCCCAGTCTCGACTAAAGGAGAACGTTCATGAGTGCGGTGAGCAATATCGCTGAGACGCCCGCCGAGAAGCCCGTGGTCATTCCCATCGAGGCTTATGTGTCCCCGGCTTATGCGCGCGCCGAGAGCGACAAGCTGTGGGCGAAGGTTTGGCAGGTCGCCTGCCGCGTGGAGGAGGTCCCGAAAGTCGGCGATTACGTGACCTATGACATCCTCGACGAATCGATCATTGTCGTGCGCAGCGCGCCTGACAAGATCTCAGCATATTACAACGTGTGCCAACATCGTGGCCGCCGGCTGACGCAGGGCAGCGGCAGAGCGGTACGGTTGGTGTGCGGCTTTCACGGCTGGGCCTGGGGCCTGGATGGCAGGAACACGTTGGTTCTGGATCCTGAAGACTGGGGCAAGTGCTTGAATCCCGAAAACCTGAGGCTCAAAGAGGTCCAGGTCGACACCTGGGGCGGTTGGGTCTGGATCAACATGGATCCAAACTGCCAGCCCTTGAAGCAATACCTCGAGCCTGCGGTTTCCATGCTCGCCCCGATGGAACTAGAGAAGATGCGCTATCGCTGGCGCCGCTGGCTGCACGTCCCTTGCAACTGGAAAACCGCGATGGAGGCGTTCAATGAAAGCTATCACGTGGACGCGACGCACCCGCAGCTGACTAAGTATGGGTCTACCACTTGGTGGAGCAAAGCCGAAAACCATTGCGGCTGGCACGGCGCGGGCAGGCCGCGTCAGGGGCCGGGGCAAAAACAGCTCCGCGGAGGCGGCGCCGGGTTGGGCAGCATTCAGGCCACCGCGGATCAGGACGCACGCGTCGCAGCGGCCGAACAGCACAATAATCTCATGCAGACCGTCGATGCCGTTACAACCCAAACGCTGGTCAATGCGGCCAACCGGCTCGTCGATGAGTTGCCGCCGGGAACACCGCCCGAGCAAGTCGGCGCTCATTTGCTCGCCTCCGCAATCCGTGACGATGCGGCACGCGGCGTGATCTGGCCGAAGATCGATCCGGTCGAAATGGCCGCCATGGGCCACGATTGGCATATCTTCCCGAACACGATCATCTTGCCCGGTCCGACGTTCGCCCTATGCTACCGCGCGCGTCCCCACGGCTACGATCCGGATAGCTGTATCTTCGAGGTCTATGTCCTCGAGCGCTTCCCGGAGGGCCAGGAGCCGAAGACCGAGTGGGAGCACAAGCCCGATCCGACCGAAGAGCGCTGGCTCAAAATCTTGTCTCAGGATTTCAGCAACATGCCGCAGGTGCAAAAGGGCATGAAATCGCGCGGCTTCGCCGGCGCACGCCCGAACCCGGTCCAAGAGGTCGCGGTGATCCACTTCCACCGGCTGTTGTCGAAATACATGGGCGGGATCGCCGCGCCCCAACCTATCGAGTGAACTCCGTCGATCAGCTCGCGTTGAGGTAATTCTTCGATATTACGTCGAGCCGCCGCTGCATGCCGTCGACACCGTAATCGGGTGCCGTCCCTTGCTCGCCGGGGCAGAAGAAGATGAGGCGATGAGCCCCGGCAGCGGCGTAGCTTTCCAGGAGATGACGAGGTTCGGCGTCCTCGTAGCCGACGACGCAGCTAATCTCTATCTCGCGAAAATCGCGCCCCAGTTTTTCACAGTGTTGCTTGACGAAGGCGATCCGTTCGGCGAGGAGCTGGGTATCCATGACACCGCGGCCGGTGCCTGGGCATCCATCCGCTTCCAAAGGTTGCCACATCCTTCAGAGCCACATCCACGTAGGCGCCGATGTGGATCGGCGGATGGGGTTTCTGAATGGGTTTCGGGTACAGCCGCACCGGGGGGAAGCTCACGAACTCACCCTCATGACTTGCGTCGTGTTGCGTCCACAGCTTGATCATCGCGCGGACATAATCCCGCGTCACGGCCCACCGTCGTCGGAAATCGATGTTGAACAGAGCCGCTTCTTCCGCATTCCATCCCGACCCGATCCCGAATATGAAGCGCCCGTTGGAATAGCGATCCAGCGTCGCAACGGTCTTCGCAAGCTCCAGGGGATGGTGCTCGGCGACGAGACAGACGGAGGTGCCGAGCTTTATCTTGGTCGTGACGGCCGCAGCGAAGGCGAGCGAGACGAACGGTGCCGGCAGCTCATAGTAGAAATCCGGCATCTCGGGGTCGGACTCCGACGGGCGCATCGACTTTCTCTCGACCGGGACCGCCGTGTGCTCGCCGACGAAGAAGGACTCAAATCCGCGCTCCTCGCAGGCGCGTGCCATGGCCGCCGGATCGGCCGTCTTGCTGCTCAAGGGTGCGATGACGCCGATCTTCATGATGTCCACCATTCGGACCTCACGTTGAGCGCGGCTGCCGCGGGCGCGGTGGTCGGTGATAGCTCACGTCGTTTCGGTCGCGCGTCGCCGGTTGTCTCTCGTGCGGCCCGAACGCGAAGGGAAATTCAGCCGCCGCGCGACTGTCGGCCAGCTCGAAGGTCCCTTCGATGACACAGACCCGGTTCGCGATGCGCCATTCGCGGTTGCGGCGCTGGAAGTGGTCTATGTAGCGACCCATGGCGAGAGCGTGCGGAGGCGTCGGCGGCGACGCCGGTAAACAGAAAATAAGTCTCGCAATAGGCATCGTCGCCGTCGAGCTCGCACGAATGATTCATCACGCCGTGGTGATGCGAGACGAAGTATCCAGAGGTCTCATTGGCCCAGTCGATGAAGTCCTCGACACCGCCTACGAACGTGTCATGGTCATCGATGGCATCGTCGAAATAGCAGGACCTGACGAGTTCGCGGTCGAACCGGTCGAGGCCGCGGCCGTAGCGCAGCAGCACTTGCCAGATTTCGTCCCGGTCGATCATCTCGCGCAGCTTCTTTTCCATCGTGACGTCCATTCGCGTCTCCTTAGCTTGATCTTAGGTAGTCTTCAAGATTACCGGCCTCGCCGCAATATAGAGTGACCACGAAGCGGGGGCCCCGGTGGCGAGGGCGGATAAACCACAGGAAGCCTCGGCCGCCCAGCATCGTTCCACCATGTGAACCACGGTTTCCCTTAAGCTTATTAAGCCCATAAAGAGGTGGTAGCATCTTTTCTAACCGCTAGGCTGGCGGCCGTGGTTTTCGAGCAACGCGATGACGAGCTCAGGATAGGGTCGAAACCAGACCGTCCAAGGGGCGCGACGTTGGGCTCAGGCTTCTGTCTGAGCGGGGGGACGTAATGAAGACAATGCCGTTGTACAGCTTCTGCGGACTCGAAGCGAGCATGCACCGCCTTCGGGCGCGGCGTTCTTTCATGCGGTTCAAGGCTCTCGGGCGACCCCGAAGCATTCCATCGGACCTACCCGGATCCCTTCAGCCCCTGCGTCGGATCTGTCGCCGTGCCAAGCCCGCCGCGACCCCGGCAGTCAACCTTTGCGAAAAAAGAATCTTCTAAGTAATAAATTGGGGGACGACTATCATGTTCACTTACGACCGTGACGTGCGTGTTGCTGGCAAGCGCACATGTTCAAGCGCTCTGACGGGACTGTCGCTCCTGGGATTCGTGGTTTTGAGCGTCGTGTCGGTGGTACCGCCGGCGTTCGCTCAGACTGACCAAAAGCAATCCGATGATCTGGAAACCATCGTGGTCACCGCACAGCGCCGCTCGGAGCGGTTGCAGGACGTGCCGATCACGATCACCAACCTGAGCGCCCAGCAGCTGGACGATGCGAATGTGCGGTCGACCTCGGACATTGTGAACCTGACGCCGTCGTTGCGTTATTTCACTGACGGACCGTTCTCACAACCGATCATCCGCGGGGTCGGCACGCAATTGGTCGGACAGACTACCGGCACGAATGTCGGCACGTATGTGGACGGCTTCTACTTGCCGAGCGCGCTCGAATCCGATTTCCAGTTCAATAACGTCGACAACGTCGAAGTGCTGAAGGGTCCGCAGGGAACCCTGTTCGGCCGCAATACGGAAGGCGGCGCCATCCTGGTGACCACGACCAAGCCGAGCACTACGACCCATGCCGACTTTCAAGTGGACTACGGCAGCTACAACGCCCAGATCTACAATGGCTACTTCACCACGGGGCTGCTGGATAATCTCGCTTTCGACGTGGCAGCCATCGACAGCAAGGGCCACGGATATACCAGAAACATATTGACTGGCGACACCGACATCGGGGCGTATCAGAACTCCTCGTTCCGCTCCGGTCTGAAATTCGATCCGACGGATAAGATCTCGATCTTATTCCGGGCTCAGTACCAGTCGGTGGACGACCCGACCAATAACATGATGCAGCCTGTGGTCATCAACGGCGCCCCGGCGAGCCTCGGGGGCATTATCCCCGGATCGGTCATTGCCAACCAACCGAATAGCGTGGCGATGCAGTATCCCCAAACCATTCATGAACATTCGGATTCTTATCAACTGACGGCGACCGCCGATCTGGATTTTGCGACGCTCACGTCCTACAGCCAATATCGCAGCGACTGGCAATCCGATTATAGCGATTTCACCTATTCCGCCCCCGGGATACTCAGCATCCTTTTCACGAACAAAGAGAGGCTGATCACGCAGGAATTGCTGCTCAACTCCAATCCCGGGTCGCGGTTGCAATGGACGACGGGCATGTTCTTTTTGGAGAACGGCGCAGCCCTCAATGCCTTCACGTCACCAGGAGGCACCTTCTCGAATTTAGGCTTTGGATCCGGGTCGTACGGCAACACCAAGAACCTTGCGGGCTATGGCGATGCCACCTACCAGGTGACTGACAAACTCTTCCTGACCGCCGGGGTGCGTTTCAGTCACGACCAGATGCTCGATCCGAGAACTTTCCTTCCCACGGGGCCCGTCGACTATCCCGACCTCACCTTCAACAAGGTCACGACGCGCGCTGTGGCCCGCTACAACCTGGACGACGCATCAAACGTCTACGCTTCGTTCTCCCAAGGATTTAAGGCCGGCATCTGGCAGTTGGGGGGAACCTCCACGGCGCCGGTCCAGCCCGAAACCATCAACGCGTACGAGGTGGGCTACAAGTACGCCTCGCATGGCCTCTCGGCCTCTGTGTCGTCTTTTTATTATGACTGGAAGAACATTCAGGTTTCGAACCTGATCGAGGTCGGTGGTTCGCCTGAGAACAATATTACGAATGCGGCCGACTCCCATATCTACGGCGCCGAAATTCAGACGACATACGACATCACCCAGTCTTTCGAGGCCAACTGGGGTGCGGCCTTCACCCATGCGAGATACGTAACCTTTCAGGGAGCGCCGGCGTACAACCAGTGCCTGGTACCGGCCTGCGGTGCCGGATTCGGACTTTTTCTCGTCTCTGGGGTTGACGCGAGCGGCAACGCCCTGCCGCACGCACCGGACTTCACGACTACGCTCGGTCTGCGTTACATCACCGACTTGGCCGCGGGCAAATTGGGCTTTTCGGGCAACCTGTACTACACCTCTAAATTCTATTTCGACTCGCCAAACCAGTTCTCCCAGGGCGGCTACGCGACGCTGACCCTGCGATCGGATTGGACCGATCCTTCGAAGCGTTTCACCTTCGCGGTGTACGCCGACAACGTGACCAATCGCCACTACTACACGCAGGTCAATGAGAGCGAGGGCGCCATTGCCGGCGTGTGGTCCCGGCCCCTGACCGTATGGGGATCAATCCGGTTGCATTTTTAGCTTGCGACGCTGATGGGTTCAGCAGGGGTTCTTATGAGTTCAATGCAGCATTCGATGAGACATAACGAGAGAGGGAGTCTATAGATGCGTGGAATCAAATCTTCGGCTTGGGCAGTGGCAGCCGTCATGTCGGCTTTCGTCGCTCCGGCGTTGGGGCAGGTGACCAACAACGACACAAGCTCGTCCGGCCTCGAGGAGATCATCGTTACCGCACAGCGCCGGTCGCAGGACATCCTGTCGGTGCCCATGTCGATAACCGCGACCAGCGGCCCGGATTTGGAGAAGCAGGGCATCCGGAATTTCGATGAACTGCAGTTCGTCACACCCGGCTATTTGGCCACGGATATTGCAGGGTCCACTGAAATCTACATTCGCGGCATCGGCAACAACGTCGACATCGGCGCCGACCCGAGCATCGCGCTGTTCATCGACGACGTGCCGCGCATCTTCGGCCAGATGTTCAATCAATTCGCCGACGTCGAGCGAATCGAGGTGCTGAAGGGAGCCCAGGGCGGCCTCTACGGCCGTAACGCGACGGGCGGCGTGATCAATGTCATCACCCGTCAGCCAAATACCGATAAGGAGGAAGGGACTGCGGAGGTCTCTTACGGCGAGAAGAACACGATCACCTACAGCGGCTTCCTCAACACGCCTATCAACGACAAGCTCGCCTTTAGCGTGAGCTTCGAGCGCGACCAGCACGACCCTTATGTGACGAACGTTTATGCGACCAAGAATCCCTATACCGCGGCGATGTTTCCGACGGGATCGTACTTGGGCACCGCGCAGCAAACGGCGAATTTCTTCAATTCCGGTGTGAGTCCCGCCGACGGCCTGGACAATCAGAATCTATGGTCGGCCGACTCTAAAATTCTCTTCAAACCGAGCGACATGTTCAAGGTCACACTCGCTTTTGACTACCACGACAAGTCCGATACGGATGGCAACCAGCTTTACCAGACGCAGCCCGCATACACGCTGGCCGTCATACAAAACGGGTTCTTTCCGGAAGTGGGCATCAACGCCAACCTGCCGCCTAGCCTCGCCGTAAGCGGGAACGGCAAATTCTCGACCACTAAATCCGTGGATCCATTGCTGGATATCCGGGATTACGGCGGGTCCGCAACCGCGGTCTTGAGCCTACCTCATGTCGATGTGACTTCGATCTCCGCGTATCGGTGGAACGAAGAGGCTTTTTACAACGAAGAGCTCGAAGACCTGCCCATTCCGGCGGTCATGCTGCAACTCAGCTACCGGCGGGAGTTCTTCTATCAGGAGTTGCGCGGCGTTTCGAGCGACACAGGACCTTGGCATTTCCTGGGCGGCGCTACGTGGCTGCACGAAGAGCAAGAAAGTGGAAGCCTTCTGTCTTTGCTCCCACCATTGGTTCCGTTCACGCCGAACGCTCTTTCGACGCAGGACATCAACAACTGGTCGGTCTATGGACAAGTGGGCTATGACTTCACTCAGGCTTTGAACCTGACGGCTTCAGGGCGCGAGATTCATGAAACCAACAGCAGCAGTTTCACCATTCCCTCGGGCAATGGGACGGAGTCGACGGAGGACAAATTCCTGCCGTCGGCAACCCTGAGCTACAAGCTCGCGGGCGGGGGCACCACCTATGCCCGTTTTGCCGAAGGCTTCAAGACCGGTGGCGTCAACCCGTTGAACCCGCCGTCTTATTTCTCCAGCCCCAATTTGGGATCGGTCTTCGGTGGAGAGACGGTGTATACCTACGAGGTGGGATACCGTGCGCCGTTTTTGGATAACCGATTGCAATCCACGACCGCGGTCTTCTACAACACCTACGATAACTTGCAGATCGCCGCCCATACCAACGCGGCACACGCCGGCATCCTTCTCGCGATTGTGAACGGCGGCAACGCGCGGACCTATGGCGCCGAGCAAAGTATCACCTGGCGAGTCGTCCAGCCGGTCACGCTAGGCGTGAGCGCGTCGTACCTCAATGCCAAGTACAAAAACTTCGAAATTCCTCCCAACCCGGTCCTCGTGCCCTTCAATTTGAGCGGGACGACCATGATCAATTCGCCGGACTTCCAGCTATCGCTCACCGCGAATCTGGATCAGCCGCTGAACGATAAGTACAATCTTATCGGTAGTGCGCTGTTTTCCCACACCGCCAGCATTCTCTTCCAGCAATCCGGGCTGCCAGGTGTGCTGCCGGACTCTACGCAACCAGCCTACTCGTTGGTCAACCTGCGCATCGGTGTTCGCACGGCTGACAACCGCTACCAGCTCTCGGTCGAAGGCGACAACGTGTTCAACCAGGCCTATACGGTGAATGGCAGCTCATCGGCCTCCGGTGGTAACGTGCTCCAGTGGGGCAATCCGCGGATTATCCGCGGGCAACTCATAGCTAAGTTCTGATATGAACCCCTCGCGTCAGCTGGCGCGAGGGGTCTTCCACCGGATCAGTCGCGGCTTCTAAGCTCGCTCGCTGTCGTCATACGGCGCCGCGCACATAAGCGTCGATGGTTCCCGCGCAGCTGATTTTGTCCCCGCCGGGCAAGTCGGAGTAGCGCACGATGCTGCTGCTGACCGTCGGCCCCTGATGACCGCAAGCGCATTTTCCGTAATCGACCATGACGCGATCTCCCGATATGATCCCGCCCCAACGGCCGTCCAGGGAAATATCGAAGAACCCGGCGCGACCCTCGATTTCGCCCGTGGTGGGCTCGATCAAGTTGTCGCCGCCCTCATCGAGCAGCAGCAGCATCACCCAGGGCGGTACGTGGTAACGCCTGGCGGAGCAGGGCGGAAACGGCGTGTTGATCTCCTGCATGCTGTAGAACTGGTAGACGCGAGGGTCGCTCACATGGAGGGTTTCCAGGATGCGCTCGCGATAATCGGGCGGCACAACCGCGCCTTTCAGGCCGCCGGCGGTTTGCAGGATATTTTCCGGGTGAAAATCCTTGCCGCCGTACCCGGCGGCCCTGACCGCTTCGGTCACCTCAAAAAGGGGTCCGGTCATGCCGCCGATCAGCAGCTTCTTGCCCCGGTACTCGATGAGTAATTTAACCGCGGTGGCCATCGCCTCTTCCATCGCCGCCTGGCGCGCCTTGGAGGTCGCCTCGAATTCTGCGATTTCAGCGGGCCGGGCCGTGCCGTTGGCGATGTCGCGCCTCATGGCGACCATCCGGCTCACTTGCCCGACGGTGATCGGAGGACCCGCGTACTCGTGTTTGACACCGTCGCAGTAGATGTCCTTGATCGAGTCGCCCGCATCGATGGCGCGGAAGTTTCGGACCATCGGCGCAGCGCCGATGAATCGATATTCGCGCCGCGGTGGCACCTTCGTCGACCACTCAAAGGCGGCGGTCATGTAGCGCTTGATCACCTCTCGGTCGGCCATCGAAGCCGTGAGCATCGAGCATTTGCCCGTGGTGCCGCTTGAACAGGACAAGAAGTGACCCGCTGCCGCGAGCCGTTCGATCCAGCCATCGACGTCGTCCACACCCGCATTATCGACGCCCCGCACGCGGTGTGTAGAGACGGTGTCGAGCCACTGGCCCATGCGGTCCCATTTGCCCTGGGTGAACCAGGTTTCCGGATAGCTTTTATAGGCGGTGTGAGCGAACAAGAGCGGTACCAGATCTGCGGCCTTGCGTATCGTCTCGATTCCGGCCGCCTCAGCGCGGTGCGCCAGCAAGCGAATCGCGCCGCGGCTCTTCAGCCTTTCATCGGCGGCTTCGATTTGCACCGGAAGCAATTCGTGATGCGGAATGTCATAGCAATTATTCGCGCCCGCCAGCGATGTGAGCTTTTCAACAGCCGAACTCATTCAGCACCTCCTCCCGCAGAGCGTTTATGCACATGCTATACCAACCGGCAGGCAATACCACCGGTTGAGAGCGCTGCAGACGCCGCCTGGCACGCCGCGGATGGAAAGTCTCATTCCACAATGTGACATGGCGTATGTAGGTGTTTGCTCCGGAGGATGCGCTCTGCGTTGCCCGGGTATAGAGTTTAAAAAGCTTGCGGCGAATAAGTGCATCGCGACTCGATGCCTACAAGTATTGCGAAGGGGGGGACCAATGAGAAACCGTTGGTATGCGCTGAGGCTTGGTGCCCAGCGGTCGATCACGCCGACAAGCGATATCTCGACGAGGTGGTGGCCACCACCCACAAACGCTTATCAGCTAGCACCCGGTTTTGCCTTTATCGCGGGGAGACAGATGAATATTTATACGCGTTTTCTTTGTTGCACGATTGCCGGGATCGCCGCAGGGGCTCCGCCCTCTGCGAAAGCTCAGCAGGCGACGACCAGCGATTCAGAGACGACCCTGCAGGAGGTTGTCGTGACAGCCCAGCGGCGGTCTGAACGACTGCAGGACGTTCCGATCTCAGTGACGGCAGTGACCGGTCAGCAGCTGGCGGATGCGGGAATCACCACGAGCATCGACCTGACGATGGTCACGCCGGGCCTGAAGATGGATACCGCAGGCGCCTATGTGCAGCCGGCAATCCGCGGCATCACCTCAACCATCCAGCAACCCAACGCGGAATCCAACGTTGCCACCTATGTCGACGGCGTCTACTTTCCCAATGAGCAGGGCGCCATTTATGGGCTGCCGGATGTGCAGGATGTGCAGGTGCTGAAGGGACCGCAAGGCACTCTGTTCGGACGGAACGCCACAGGCGGCGCCATACTGATTAACACCATTGCGCCAAGCCTCACCGAGACGACCGGTATAGCCGACGGCAGCTACGGCAGTTTCAACATGTCGACGGTTGATGGCTTCCTGAGCGTCCCGATTGTGCCGGATAAACTCGCCATGAGCGTGACGGCGTATCACTACTCCACGACGGGGTGGGAAAACAACTTACTGGTGGAGGGGCAGCACGTCGGCACCGGTGAAAAGGACGATCTGTTTCGGGCGAAAATCCGGTTCGTGCCGTGGGATGGCGCCGATTTCACGCTCACCGACTCGTATTCCTACACTAACGATCACGATGGGTTCGACTTTACCGTCCTGAACGGCAACAGCGCGTTTGCGGGCATACCGGGCGTCATCATCGCCAGTCAGCCTAACACGTTCGCGGAAGCTCACATTCCGGACAATCATGTGCGGCAGGAGGCAGCCAGCTTGCGAGGCGAAATCGAGCTTGGGCCGGGCGTGCTGACCACGACGACCGCCTATCAAGACACCGTTGCACACTTGTTCGTCGACCTCTCTGACGTGCCGGTCGACATCGGCTCGGTCGCTTACGCCAGCGAGTTCACCGACATCAGCCAGGAATTTCTTTATACAACTCATCAGCTCGGCCGCTTCCGCGGCATCGGCGGGCTGTACTATTTTCAGGATAACGGCGGCGTCTTGCCGCTGGAAATCAACACTTTCGTCGGTCCTGCCATAGAGAACGACGCGCAGGTCATTTGGCAAAAGGACTTCGATCATTCCTACGCCGCTTTCGGCGACGGTACAATCGACATTACCGATCAGCTCTCGATCACCGGCGGCTTGCGCTATACCCGTGAGAGGGTCAAGGGCAATGCCAGCATAGAATTCCTGACGAACGCACCGCTGACACCAGGGCCGCTTGGCACGGTCACCTACAACAACACGACGCCACGTGCGTCCGTGGTGTATAAGCTGGACCCTAACGCGAACGTCTATTTCACTTACTCGCAGGGCTTCAAGAGCGGGGTGTTCAACTCAACCTCGTTTCAAACCACGCCGGTCAAACCGGAAACCGTGGATGCCTATGAAGTCGGTTTCAAGAGCAGGCCTTTAAAGACACTCTCATTCGATGTGGCCGCATACTATTATGATTACAAAGACCTGCAAGTTCCCGCCCTCCTGACCATCGATAATGCGATCACACAAATTCTTACCAACGCGGCGACGGCCAAGATCTATGGCGCTGAGTTCGCGAGTGTGTGGCAGGCCACGAACGCACTCAACTTCTCCGCCGGCCTAGAGTATCTACACGCTCGTTATTCTAATTTTCCTGACGCTTCTCTTGATGTTCCCATACCAGGCTGCGTCTGCGGCAATGAAAACGTCATCGGAAATGTGAGCGGCAATACCATGATCCGCAGCCCGACCATCTCAGGAAACCTGTCGGGCAACTACACCTGGACGCTGCCCAAGGGAGACCTTTATCTATCCGCGATTGTATTCGCGACGTCGAAGATCTATTACGACGTTGGAGATAGGCTTGAACAGCCCGGCTATGCGAAAGTAAACGCAAAGCTCGGTTGGCGCATAAACGGATTTGATGTCAGCGTCTGGGGTCGCAATCTTACCAACCGCGACATCATTGCTTCCATCTTGGAGGAAACGCTGCTTGATGCAGCAACCTACGAGCCACCGCGAACTGTCGGGGGAGAGATCAAGTATCGCTTCTAGCAGACAATTCCGGTCTTGCAGTTGCCTGGCGTCATGGCGAAGGTCTGGGGTAAGATCTTGACCGATCGTCGCCTATACACCGACTTGGGTTTTCTCACCTTTGCGGGGAGATAAAATGGACCAGACGGTAGAACTGAGTACGGTGCGGACCAACGCCAGGAATGCACCCATGCCGGCTCCTGAGCCTGCATCGATCGCATGGGCAAACTCGTTCGCGAAAAGTGCCCCGCTGATCCGGGGACGGATTCCCGGTGCAAAGTCCCTTGCGCTTCACCAACGCTGCAAATCCCGCGAGTTCGGAATTTTTCCCTGGGTCGAGAAGTCGCCGATCGGGTTTGCGTCCGGCGCGGGGGTCACGCTCGACGACGTAGACGGCAATCGCTATATCGACATCACCCACGGTCATATGGGGGCGGCGCTCGGTCATGCGAATCCGGACGTCATCGCGGCTGTGGAGAGGCAGATCCGCAAGTTCAGCCACCTGCGCAATAATCCCACCGAAATCCGCGCCGAGTTGATGGAGCGGCTGGCAAAAATCACGCCGGGCGATCTGAATCTGTTCGCGTTTTATAGCAGCGGCACCGAGGCCACCGAAGCGGCGATGCGGGTCGCACGCGCCGTCACCGGCGGGCATGAATTCGTTTCATTCTACGGCGACTATCATGGGCGGACGACAGGCGCGACGGCGACCTCGTTCGGCTATCCGATGACGGGTCCAAGACTTGGCGGCTTTGTTACGGTTCCGAACGGCCACTGCCATCGTTGCGAGTTCGGCTTAGAGCCGACCACGTGCAGGCTCCACTGCGTGGAGTTCGCGGAGCGGGCCATTCGGGTAAACAGCCATGGTGCGCTGGCGGGAATCATCGCCGAGCCGATTACGAATGCGAGTGGTGCGCGCGTGTTTCCGCCGGGTTATCTCAAGGGGTTGCGGGACATCGCCGACCGTACGGGCGCACTGCTGATCTTCGATGAGCACGCGACGGGTCTTGGGCGGACTGGAAAAATGTGGGCCGGCGATCACGAACAGGTCGTGCCGGATGTGATCTTCTTCGGCAAGTATCTTGGCAACGGCTATCCCATTACGGTCGTGGCAACACGTGAACGCTACCGCGATGTGCTGGCAATGGAAGGGCAGAGCAGCACCCACGGCGGACAGCCGGTTGCCTGTGCCGCGGCGCTGGCAACTCTTGACGTCCTGGCACGCGACAATCTCGTCGATCACGCGGCCCGCACCGGCGCGGTATGTATGGAATTCATGAAAGGTGTTGAAGCTCGGCATGACGTCGTCGGCGTGGCTCAGGGACGCGGATTTCAATTGGCCTACGAATTCATCGATCCGCAGTCCGGCCTGCTCTCGTCGAAGATTGCAGAGGAGGTTTTTGTGGCATGCATGGAGCGCGGCGTGTGTCCCTCGCTTGTCGGTCCGACTATACGCGTGTCGCCAATGATGGTCGCTTCCGAGGCGACCATCATCAAGGCGTACGGCATTGTTGAAGACGCCATCGCCGATGTCGAACGCCGACTCTGAGGCGCAAGCTGCAAACCACTACGTCGGAGTTGCAATAAGCCGGGATCTGGAGCACTCGCGTCGAATCCTCACTGATTGGTTTGTTACCCGCCGGCCAGAAGCGAACATCGTAGAGGTCTTATCGCTGACGACCCCAACGGCTGCCGGCGGGTCCAGCGAGACCTTCTTTGCGACGCTCAAAACTCGGACCGGCGGCCGATCTCAAACTCAAGAGTGCGTGCTGCGGATTAATCCGCGCGAGTACCGCCTGTTCTTGCGCGACAATTTCGACGAACAGTATCGGCTGCTGCGCTTTCTGAAAGATGAGACGGGCGTGCCGGTCCCTGCAATCCACTTCTACGAACCTGACGCATCGGTTATGGGTTCGCCCTTTTGGATCATGGAAAAGGTGGGCGGTATCGTGCCGGCCGATAACCCGCCCTATACGGCCGCGGGTTGGGTGTTCGAGGGGTCGCCCGAGCAACGGCGCAAGCTCTGGCGCAGCAGCATTGGAGCGCTCGCGAAGATTGCTCGGCTGGACCCTGCGCGGCTACCGCATGTGGTGACACTCGCGCCCGGAGAAGCGGGCCTCGATGAAAACTTGCGTCACTGGACCGAGTCGATGATGTGGGCGTGTGATGGCGCGCCCGGGGCATTGAACCGGCAAGTGAACGATTGGCTTTGGGCCAATCGACCGGCGCGGCGCGAGACGGGGCTGTCCTGGGGCGATGCCCGAATCGGCAACATGCTGTACCGTGACTGGGAATGCGTGGCCGTTCTCGATTGGGAGACGATAACGCTCGCCGGACCCCAGCTCGACTTGGCGCATTGGATTTTCATGGAAGATTATTACACCGAATGCCTCGACCTGAAGCCCTTGTCGGGCTTCGGTACGCGTCATGAGACGATCGCGCTTTGGGAGCAACTCACCGGTCGAATCGCCGACCAAGTGGATTGGCATGAACTGCTGGCGGTATTTCGAATCAACATAAATATGGCGCGCTATATAAAGCTGTGGTCGGCTGCCGGCCGGGCCAATCTTGTCGATCACCAAGGAGAAACCCTCATCAGCCGCCATCTCCGTCGTGTTTTCGCGCGCGTGTCCGGACAAGCTCCTGGGAGGTGAGGTGAAATGATCAAGCTTTATGGGATGGGCAGTCCCAATGTGATCAAAGTCGTTATCGTACTTGAGGAACTGCAGATGCCCTTTGACTTCGAAATGATCGATGTCATTAATGGTGAACAGTTCAGCGACGCCTTCGGCGCATTGACGCCCAACCGGAAGGTCCCGGTTATTCTGGATGACGAAGGTCCTCGCAGCTTCGTCGGTCAGCCCTTCACCCTGTGGGAATCCGGAGCAATTCTCCTTTACTTGGCGGAACGTTCGGGCCAGTTGCTTTCAACTGACCCGGCGACGCGCTACATCACGCTGCAGTGGCTGATGTTCCAGATGGGCAGCATCGGCCCGATGAGCGGCCAACTTTCTCACTTCCGCATCTACGCTCCACAGCCGGAACACGCCTATGCGCGTGCTCGCTACGCTACCGAGGTGAAGCGCATTTACGACGTAGTGGAGACGCGGCTGCAAACGAACGATTATCTCGGCGGTCGCGATTATTCAATCGCCGACATTGCTGCCTGGCCTTGGTTGAAGGCTTACGGCATGCGCGGCGTCGACCTCGCCGCGCTGCCCTGCGTTAAGCGCTGGATAGAGGTCATTGCCGCGCGCCCAGCCGTGCAGCAGGCGCAGGCCTTCTTCGACAGCCTGGATAACACGGCGATGATCAAGACGATGCGTGAAGGCGGCGAGCGGCTCGACCGGTATCTTGGGCGGGGACGATGGTCTCGTCCGGAGTTGGCCGGGGAAGCGAATGGATGAATCCCGATGAGCGAGGATTATATGGCCGATATCGAGCTCTTCAGCACGGCAATCTGTCCCTACGCGCAGCGCGCGCAGATGGCTCTGATCGAAAAGGGTCTACCCTTCCGCGTGATTGAGATAGACACCCACAACAAGCCAACCTGGTTCAATGACATATCCCCCTATGGCAAAGTGCCTGTCCTTCGACACGGCGACGCTTTGGTCTACGAGTCGCGCATTGTTAACGAGTATTTGGACGAGGCGTTTCCGACCCCGCCTTTGCTTCCGCGCACGCCCGCCGCGCGCGCGCAAGCACGTATTTGGATCGATTATTGCGATACGCAACTCCTGGCGGTCATGAGCGCGTTTTTGATCGACCGCCGCAACCCCGAGAAGCAGACGAAAAATCGCGAATTGCTGACTCAGCGATTCCGTTTCATCGAGGAGGAGGGGCTCCGCAAGTTAAGCCGTGGGCCTTATTGGCTCGGCGACGAGGTGAGCCTTGTCGACCTGCAATTTATGCCCATGTTCGAGCGATTGCCCTGCTATATCGAGCAGTGGGATGCACCCGCCGCGAGCCAATTCCCGCGGCTGCAAGCTTGGATCGTAGAAATGCAGCAGCGGCCGAGTCATCAGCGAACTGCGCGCAGCTATGATGAGCACATGGCCATCATTCGCCGCCTGAGCGCCGCCGCTTGATCACGCGTTAGGCGAGCGCACCACTATGGGATCGTCGATGCCCCAGGGGGTCAGCCGCTCGCCGTCGGCACGCCGCTCGCCGACCGGATAATCGCCGCCCGTATCGAACACGGCGCCGAATCGGCCGAAGCCCGTGGCGAGCGCCGCCAACAGGGCCAATTCCACGATTTGCTCGGGCGTGAAATGCTCGTTGAGCGCGAGGCGATCGGCCGCGGTGATCGACAAATGATTGCTCGCGAATTTATCCCCGAAATTGACCGCCGCGCGTTCCGCCGGACTCAGGTCCGACGGCTCATTGGGACGCTCCAGCGAACAGACCAAATCCTCGGTCAAGCCGTCGTCAAGCGCTGTCCCGTAGCGCATCGACATGCACGGACGGCATTGATTATGGAAAGCGATGCGCAACCGCATCAATTCGCAAAGGCGGTCCGGCAAGGTCCGGTTGTTCTTCAGCACCTTGCTGAAATCGGCCATGCCCGCCATCAATTCCGGGCGTAGTTCGGCTGCATTCGAAGACGTAACCAAAACGGGGTCCGATCTATGCGATTGGGTCATCGGCACGCTCCTTATCCTGTGACGAAATAGTAGCCCCAGATCATAAAATCCACAACGGCGCAAGATAAAGGATTGGTATTCGGCGGGTCGCGGTTTTCCCGCATCCCTGCGCTCACCAGCGCCGACGGCGCTGCGCTGCGCGAACCCGCTCGCGGATCTGTTCTGCGCGCTGCTCCGGCGTGACGATCGGTGTATCCGTCGGAAGCTGGCCGCGTACTTCCGCGAGCGGCACGCGCTTGATCATGGGAAGCGGCTCGGTATCGCACTCATACCATCGGCCATATATCGTGCCTTCCGTGTAGCCGCCGGGGTCAAGCCAGTTCGGTACTCCCGGATCCTCGAGCGAGATCACGGCGCGGAGCTTGCCGTCGGAATCCGCCTTGGCCATTCCGCCGTTGGTGCTGCCGAGGCGGTACACGTACTCGACGGCGTTGAAGTAGGGGTCGTTAAGCTGAATGTTCCAATAGGGGGCGACCTTCGGAATCTCAGTCTCGATAATCAGAGCCTCATTCGGCCGGAATTCGAATGCCGCAGCCCAGTAGACCTGCTTGATGCCCGGGTGACGGATGAATTCGAAGGCGTTCACGCCGGCCCGCTGCCGAGTACCGTCCTGCATGGGGAGGAAGAGCTTGCTGAAGCGCGCCGGCAGTTTGGCCATCTCGTGGATGCGCTCGATCACTTGTTGCGGCGTCAATCGCGGCTTCGGCCCGACGCGATCCAGGCATTCGATTGAGAGCCGAGGATCGATCTCATTGGCCCAGTCCCAACTGCGGTAGCGCAGCATCATTCCCGTTGCCTTCGGCGAAATCCGCGCCCACTTTCCCGTGTAGCCGGCCGGCCGCTCGGCGCTGAAGATGACCTCGAAGTCCTCTCCGGCAACCAAGCCGAGATCGCGGTCGTCAACGCCTAAGACATCGCTGATCTCGGAAATGTCATCGACCATGCCCGTAAAGCCAGCCATGGTGTTAAAGATCAGTCGCCGACAGGTGCCGCGGTTACCCGAGATGCGGTAGGTCAAATCGCCCCGTATCGGGCAATAAAGATAAATGTCGTCAGGGTTGGGTTGATGCAGATAGACCGGATTCCAGAGCGGTGTCCAGTCTGGATGCTCCGCGTCCGCGTGAAAATAGACGAAATACGCGTATGACAGATTCATCATGATCTGGCGATACATGTCGGCCTGATAGGCCGGATCGTCGGGACGCCAGGAATGGGCGATCTGCGCAGCCGCCTCTTCCAAGCCGGTCAAATGGTCAAGAATGCTCAGGGTCATGCTTCCTCCCACGTCCCAGCAATTTAGATAGCAGACACTATCTTTGAGCGATTGAGATTGCAAGGCGTCCGGTGGCTAGTCGAAGTCGATATTCGTGCCGTCATTCACGAAGTCGGTAATGGCAGCGGTGATTTCGGCGTCGGTGGCCAGGCCTTCGGGGAACAACCAGTCCTTGAAGACAACGCAGGCCAGCACGGCCGCAAAGGACACCCGCGACAACAGTCGGGGGGGTACCTTTGGCTTCTTACCTTTCCGCGCCGCCAAGAGGCCCGTGCCGATATCGAAATAGCTACGGACGCTATCGATTTCAGCCACTCCCTGTGCTGTCTCGGGCGTGTACATCTGGGCAACCACGACCGACATCAACATACTCGAATGCGAGTCGAGAAATCGCTGCAGTTCGGCAATGTAGCGCTTCGACTTGGCACGGTCACCCTCATGAGAGTTGGCGTTGTTCACCTGCCGGGAGATGAAATCCTGGAAGTGCCGGTTGAGCGGCTTAAAGATCGCCTCGCGGAAAAGATCGGCCTTCGATCCGAAGTAGCGGAAGAGCTGCGCCTCGGTGGTCTCCGCACTGCGTGCTATAGCCGCAGTGGTTGCACCCGCGAAACCCGAGCGCTTGAACTCTTTCTCCGCCGCCTCGATAAGCCGGTCCATGATCTCTTCGGCCGATCTACGTTTGCGTCTCGACGCAGCAGCCGTTCGCCGCCGCGGCCTCGGCAGGGTTTTCTTTGCATTGCGTGGTCTCATCGTGTCACATAAGATAGCAGCCGCTATCTTAATTGCGAGTCTATTCGAGAATCCGGTCGCAAGAGGGAGGCTGATCGCGACCACTTTGGGATTCGCGAATTCCGCTACATCGAGGGCGAGCGCTTGGCGGCTGCCTGAAAGTCGAATTGGCCTGGGTCGGGGCGACGATGTACGAACTTATTGAGGCGAGCGGTCCGGGCACCGAGTTTTATACGAAACGACTGCCGGAGAAGAACTTCGGGGGGTTCATGCGCTGTTGCTATGTCGAGGCTCCGGAGCTCGGGCACTACCTCGAATACATCCTCCCGGAAGCCGCCGGCATCGAATTCTTCGAGAGCGTTCCCAATAACTGATTCCGCCTGCCTTCACACTTGCATCACGTATTCCATGAATTCGTCATAGGCATGGGCGGAACCTGCGCAGGTTATTTTGTCGTCTCCGCCTTCCATGTCGGCAAAGCGCGTTATTGCCTTGGCGATGCGCGGTCCCTTCCAGCCGCAAGGACAGTCTTCCTCCCAATGCATAGTGACCTGATCGCCGGAGATGAAGCCGCCCCAATAGGTCTCTGCCAAGAGATCGAACAACGCCAACCGGCCGGTCTGTACGCCCTCCCGAGGCAGCTCGCGCCCTTCCCGGTCGAGCACGATCGGGATGATGAAGGGCATGAAGTGGAAAAAGCCGTGCGAGCATGGGGGAACCGAGCCAATGCATTCTGACATCCCAAACATGCTGCAAATCCGCTCAATACCGAAGAACTCTTTGACCTGATTTTCCCAATCGGCCGGCACGTCCTTTACTCCCTTCATGCCGCCGCCTGAAAAGATGATCGAGCCCGCAGCGAAGGAACACTTGAGCCCCTTCGCTTTCCCCGTGAGAGCTATGCGGGCAAGCTCGCCGAAATTGCCGCCGATCTTGACGCGGCGTCCGCGATATTGCTCGATCAGCTTGGTGAACCACGCCTCAACGTCCTGCGACCGCCGACGGCCTTGCTCAATCATCTCCTGGCGCTTGTGCAGCAGCAAAGGGTCGAGTGCGAGCCGATCGAGCTCACCCTTGTCCTCGGCGGACTGTAAACGGCCGGCGAGCGACATCAAATCAGCAGAGAGCGGCGTCTGATACAGCGTGTGGTACTCCTCGGGACCTCCGGCGCCGGGAATGTTGAACAGCATCATCATCCTCATTCCCATCTGGTACCCGCCGCGATAGGTCGGCAGGAAGGTTGGCATGAACTCCTTCGTGGAATCCACGCCCGTTGACGCTCTGTGCGCTTCATAATAAGACGCGCTCCAGGCAGGCCATTCGACACGGGAGCGCGGAATGAAGCTGAGCTTGCCGGTCGTTCCCGTCGAATGGCCGATCATCATGCCATAGCTCTCCAGCCGATCGAGCCAGCTGTCCAGCGTTGTAAGCCCGCCCAGATCCATTTTCAGCAAATCGTGCGTGGTAAGACGATTGAGCCACGCGGTGAGCTTGGGAAAGTCGCGGCTCTCGATCAAGCTAATCGGATAGCTTTTGTAGACGCGGTGATCGAAGAACAGCGGCAGCGCCTCGCTCAGGCTGTCGATCCGTGTCACGCCTTGCTTTTTCGCCAAGCGGTCGAGGGCGGCAACGCCGTCCTTCAATTGGGCGAAGCGATACCGCAACGCGGCGAGTTGAATCTCGTCTAGTCTTTCTTGAGAAAGCTGGAACAGCTGCTCGTATTTATACTGCGCCCAGGCGCCGGGATGACTCGCCAAGAGAGAGATGCCGACGTGCGGATCGCAGCCTGTTGTACGGTCTGCTTGCGATGTAAGTGCGCTAGTCACGATTACTCCTGACCATCAATGACTACAAGCCGCCGGCGATCCTGCGGTGTCCAACGGCGGAATTCGAGCAAGACCATTATGGTCGTCGGGAACCCTTATGACATCCAGGCAATGGCGAATATAGTGGCTCAAAACTATCGACTTGGATTTCCAACGCATAAAGGCAATGATGCTGCCGATAGGCTGGAGGCGACCGCCTGCGGGGCGGTGCCGGCCGGGGCTTGCGCGGAGGAAAGATGAGCGGACCGTTGCGGGGGCTGCGAGTTGTCGACTGCAGCCGTGGTGTGGCCGGGCTGATCGCAAGCGGCTTTCTGGCCGATCAGGGCGCTGAGGTCGTGTGGATCGAGCCTCCGGGCGGCGATCCATTGCGTCCCTTGATGCCCGAACATGCCGTCTACAACCGCTCCAAACGCAGCGCCGAGCTGGACTTGAACACCGTCGAAGGGCGCGCCTCGCTCGATACGCTGCTCAAATCCGCGGACGTCTTCCTCGCCGCGTGGGGGGATGGCGTCGCCGCACGACTGGGTCTCGACGCGCCCGGTTTGCGTGAGCGGCATCCGCATCTCGTCAGCTGCGCGATCACCCCCTACGGAGACGACAACGCCGATCCGGCCCACAAGGGATATGACGGTCTGATCGCCGCGCGGATGTGCCACGTCCATCAGCAGGACGGACATAGGCCGGGGCCGATCTTTGCGCCAACGGCCTTCATTTCGCTTGCCACTGCCTTGCTCGCGCTCACCGGGATTTTCGCCGCCCTCCGTCGACGCGAGGATGACGGCTGGGGTCGCCACATCGAGGTATCGATGCTCGACGGCGCGCTCATCTTTCTCGACGGCCGATGGTTCGAGTCGGATGCGCCGGCCTCGGCGGGTCCGGGAGAGCGGGGCGCCACGCGCCGATTGATCGTCAAGATGCTCCGCTGTGGCGACGGCGAATACATTGCGATCCATACCGGTGCTGTCGGCGCGCACGCACGCTTTATGAAGGTCATGGGTTTATCGGATCGAATCAAGCCGGCGAGCGGGCCCGTTGAGGTGTTGGAGCCGCTCTCGGGCGCCGAAGGTGAGTTCCTAGAGCGCGAGCTGCCCAAGATCTTCGAGACCAGGCGGCGTGACGATTGGGTGGCGGACATCCTCGCGGCCGACGTCTGCGCGATGCCCGTACTGCGTCCGGGACAGATCTTCCGTGAGCGTCAGCCATTGCACAACGGCATGGTAGCGCGGGTCGACGATCCGGTTTTGGGGGCGCTGCTGCAAGCAGCCTCGCCGGTGCGGTTCCGCGATATGCCCCCTGATGCACCAAAACCCGCTCCGCGTGTCGGCCAAGACACGGCGGCGATCTTGTCGGAAAAACGCCAGGCGACGGCGATGCCGCGCAGCGCTGCCATCGGGCGAGGTCCCCTCTTGGAGGGGATCAAGATCTTGGACGCAGGCACCTACATGGCGGGACCCTACAGTTCGCGCCTGCTCGCCGAGTTGGGGGCCGACGTCGTGAAGCTCGAAACCACGGCGGGCGATGCGATGCGCGCGTTCGTCGGCGGTGAGGTCATATGCATGCGTGGCAAGCGCAGCATCGCCGTTGATCTCAAGTCCCCGCAGGGAAGCGAAATCGGAACGCGTCTCGCCGCCTGGGCCGACGTCGTCATGCACAACATGCGCCCCGGCGCGGCCGAGCGCGTCGGGCTTGGCGAGGCGCAGGTGCGGAAGGTCAATCCCGAAGTGTTCTATGTCGTTGCACCGGGCTGGGGAACGAGCGGCCCCGACATCCACCGTCAAGCGTTCGCGCCTATGCTGTCAGGCTACGTCGGTCTGCAATTGGAAGCGGCGGGACTCGGCAACCCACCACTCACGCCGGTACGCGGTCCCGTGCTGCACGAAGATCCGGTGAACGGGTTGTGGGGCGCCGTCGCCGTCGCGATGGGACTCTATTTACGCCGGCGCGGCGCAAAGCAGCTATATGTCGAATCGCCTTTGCTTAACGCCGCAATGAGCATGGTTCAGCACATCATGGTCAAAGCCGACACGGGCGAAGTTTTGGGCGCAAATCGGCTGGATCCGGCGCAGACGGGTCTGGGCCCCTGCTATCGTCTGTACCAGGCCGCCGATGGCTGGATAAGCATCGCGGCCGTCACCTCAGCCCAAGCCCTCGGCCTGCAGAAGGCGCTGCGTGTCTCCAGGCTGGGTGATTTGGAGTTGAGCCAGGCGTTCCGCGCCCGCAAGGCCGCCGAGATCGCAAGCGCGCTGACCACCTATCAGGTCCCCTATGAGATCGTGCCGGAGCCATCGAACCGCGACGCCTTTCTTCATGAGTCCCTTGCCATCTCGAAAGGCCGCGTCGCAGCGTACGAGCATCCGAGATTCGGCAAGGTGCGCCAAGTGGTGCCCCGGGTGAGCTCGCCCGACGCCGCTCCAGCGATTGTTCGTCGTCCGTGCCTATTGGGCGAGCACACGAGGGAGATCCTCGCCATGCTGGGTTACGATGAGGCGACCAGCGACGAATTGCACGAGGCAAAAATCGTGCGTTCCGCCGCGCCGCGCCGGCAAGTGGGTGCCCAGACACCCTTGAGCGAACGCCGCAGCGTGTAGTAACGAGATAAAGGCTGAAGCAATGAATAAACTGCCCCAGTTTGCGCCGACCAC
Organism: uncultured Acidimicrobiaceae bacterium; assembly: GCA_963783995.1. Taxonomy (GTDB): domain Bacteria; phylum Actinomycetota; class Acidimicrobiia; order Acidimicrobiales; family RAAP-2; genus Bog-473. Next base: position 166,775 of record CAWAPU010000006.1, on the reverse strand, counting down.
AACAATAACCCCGTTTGGCGGCAGAAAAGTCATAGATGTCGATACACACTACTCCGAGCCCCACGATTTGTGGACCAAGCGGGCCCCTGCAAAGCTCAAGGACCGCGTCCCGCAGGTATCGACCTCCAACGGCAGCGCCCGATGGATCATCGATGGTACCTATGAGCTGAAGTCTTCCGCCAACCCCGTCAGCGCTGTGAAGAAGGATGGAAGCAAAACGCAGGGTGTGGATTTCATGGGCCTCTCTTTTGACGAGGTTCATGCGGCGAGCTCCGACGTGAGCGCTCGACTGGCCTTGATGGATTCTTTCGGCATCACGGCTCAGATACTCTACCCCAACACGCTGGGCTTCGGCGGTCAAAGAGCCGCCAAGGTCGGTCCCGAGTTGCGACTGATTTCGACAAAGATCTACAACGATGCCGTCGCTGAACTTCAAGATGAATCGGGGCAGCGGATTTTTCCCATGGCTCTACTGCCATGGTGGGATCGAAGTGAGATGATCGAGGAGGCGATTCGCGCTCACAAGATGGGATTGCGCGGCGTCAACATAAACCCGGATCCCAACGACCATCGCGGTCCGGATGGAAGGCCGCTGCCCGATCTGGGCGATCGGCACTGGGATCCATTCTGGGAAGTTTGCCAATCGCTCGACATGCCGGTGAATTTTCACATCGGCGCCAGTGATTCCGTCAACGAATGGGGCTCCTCCAGAACTTGGTCGTCCTCTCCCGTTATAGCGTCATTCGTCGTCGGCTCGTCGATGCTTTTCTTTGCCAATGCAACCACGATCGCCAACCTCATATTGAGCGGCATTCTCGATCGCTATCCGAGAATAAAGTTCGTGTCAGTTGAAAGCGGACTTGGGTGGCTGCCTTTCCTGATGGAGAGCATGGATTATCAGTGCAGCCAGGCCTCAGAGAAAATCGACTTGCAGCGTTCTCCCTCAGAGTACCTGCGCACCAACATTTATACGTCGTTCTGGTTTGAACGTCGCAACTTGAGCAAGGACATCAAGGCCGTCGGGGTGGACAACGTGATGTTCGAGACGGACTTCCCGCACCCGACCTGTCTTTACCCGATTGACGACATCGGCAATGCATTGGGCGGTTTGAAGGAGGCTGAAATCCAGAAAGTGCTGAGCGGCAACGCGGTCCGCGTCTACAACCTGCCTATTTAGCGAGGCTGAAGTTATGAACTCCGGCCTGCGCGACCGCACGGCGATCATCGGGATCGGCGAATCGGCCTATACAAAGCGCGGCGCTGCGAGCCAGAGCGAAATGGCACTCGCCTGCGAGGCCATTCAGCGCGCAGTGGCTGACGCGGGACTGAAACTCGACGATGTGGATGGCCTGAGCGCTTACAGCGGCGACCGCTGCACGATCATCGAGGTCGCCCAGGCCCTCAATCTACAGCTTCGGTTCGCGAACCTGTACCCGGGCGGCGGCAACGCGGCGACAGGCGTCGTTCAGAACGCAGCCATGGCAGTCGCGACCGGCACTGCGCGGGTCGTCGTGTGTTACCGGGCACTCTCGCAGGGTCAGGTGCGCTACGGGCAGGCGCGCGGTGGCCACGGGGCTCATGCGGTCAATACGGCTGCGACCCCAACCTACGCTTCGGCGGCGCAAGCTTTCACGGCGCCGTTCGGTCTCATGACGCCGGCCCAGAATTACGCTCTCGAGGCACGCCGTCACATGCATCTGTACGGCACGACGTCCGAACAGATGGGAATGGTCGCCGTGGGCTGCTACGCCAACGCGCAGCGCAATCCGCGAGCGGTGATGTATGGTCGTCCGCTCACTTTGGAGCAGCACCAGGCCTCGCGGCTCATCAGTGATCCCTACCGCCTCTTCGATTGCTGCCAGGAATCAGACGGCGCTTGCGCGCTGGTCGTAACTTCGCGAGAACAGGCACGGGATGCACCAACCCCGCCCGTGCTTATCGCGGGTGCCGCCCAGGGCATGCGCTCGGGTGACGGGGCGCAGCGAGCGGGCCGCCCGGAAGAGCTCTGGGCGAGTGCCGGCATGACCGACGTGGCACGGGAGGTTTACGCAGCGGCCGGTATTTCACCGGACGAAATCGACGTTTTGCAGATTTATGAGAACTTCACGGGCCAAGTGATCATGGCTCTGGAGGACTTTGGCTTCTGCAAGCGCGGTGAAGGCGGCCCCTATGTACAGTCTGGGGCGACCCACTGGCCACACGGCCGCACGCCGATGAACACTTCCGGGGGCAACCTCGCCGAAGCCTACATTCACGGTCTGTCCTTAGTGGTCGAAGGCGTACGTCAGATCCGCGGCGAAAGCACCGCACAAGTGCGCGAAGCGGAGCACTGCCTCGTGGTTTCGGGGCCCGGCGCGCCGCCGTCCTCGGCCCTCATTCTGCGAAGGGGCTCGTGATGCGCGCTCCGACGCACGTGCCTCTGCCGCAGCCCGACGCTGTATCGGAGCCGTTCTGGACCGGATGCGCCGAGCGTCGCCTGCTCGTGCAGCACTGCCTCGCATGCGGCAGTTTCCAAAGTTCTCCACGGGCGCTTTGTTGGAACTGCGGCAAGAGCGAATTTGACTGGCGCCAATCGGATGGACGGGGACGGGTGTTCACCTACACCATCGCGCACCATCCAGCCTCACAGGCATTGCGCGACCAGGTGCCCTACGCGGTGGTGGTCGTCGCGCTGGATGACTGCGGCGGCGCCAGGCTGATCAGCAATCTCGTGGGGAACGATGCCGCCGACGTGGCGATAGATCGGGCGGTGCGGTTGCGTTGGGACGACGACACCGGCGTTTGGCTGCCAAGATTCGAGCTGGCCGATGAGTCGGCCGAATCCGACTAGCAGGAGTGTCGGCGTGGGTCTCAGTGTCTGGTTTCAAGGGCTCCCAGACCGTAATCCCCAAGGATCGTGGTTCGGTGTACGCATCGCGCATACTTGGGATCGTTGCCGCTCACTGAGTGAATGAACCGCCAATTGTCCCAGACGACCATGTCTGTCAATTTCCAGGTGTGCCAATAGGGAGTCATCTTTGCATAAATTTCCTGAAAGAGGGTTTCAAGCAATGCATCGCCTGCGCGGTCCTCGTGTCCTTCAATGCCTGCAGCCTGAAAAGCGGAAACATGCAGAACGGGTTCACCCGAACTGCGCCTCCAAATCGCGGGATGGATTGACCGCGGCGCCTTGTCGACTTCTTCGAATAGCCTCCATGCCTCCTCCTGAAGACGAATTTGCCGAAACTGCCTGGGCAGGCCGAAACGCTGATTCATGAACATCAGTTTCGTTTGGTAGAGGATCTTCAGATCCTCGAATTGGGCGCGTAACGCTGGAGAGATCGCATTGTAGAGTTGGATACCGTCAGCAAATCCCGTCAGTCCGCCCTCGGGTGGATTGTCAACCACGCGAAGTACGCCTCCCCGGTTCAAGACGCCTGTGTAGCAAGCATCGAAGTGCCAGGAGAGCCAGCCACTTACAATCTTCCCGTCGATCTCGAAGACATTATCATCGCCCGGCTCGTTCTTAAATCTAAGGACGCCAGGCATTGTGTCGCCGTCAACGCGAGACACCTTCTCCAGCGAAAGATCCTGGAGCGGTCCGATAATGTTGCTGAGCGCCACCAGCATCTCGTCGCATGGATCCACGTCCTCGAAAATGATCAGGCCGCGGTCCTCGAAAATAGCTTTGATCCGCCGACGGAGGTCCTCGTTCTCAACAGTATTCCGGTTAAGGCCCCTTATTCTCGTTCCGAAGGGGGTTTCTGCTAAAGGACTCTCTTGCATTGATGTCATTTTAATCCCTCCCTCATGCCCCGCTGGTCTAGATCGAAAGCATAAATTAAAGCGATGCGACCCACGCTTTTCCCGCTGCCGCCAAGCGGGCGGCCGCCTCGTCCATCGGCAGACCTCGGAGCTCTTCATTCAATACTTCAATATCGACGGTGGCTTCGGGGCTGTTGTCGAGCGCCGCGGTAATTAACTCCCGCAGCGGCAGTTGTCCCTCGCCGGGCAACTTACGACCGGTTAGTGGCTTGTAAGGCGTTCCCGGCGGCAGCGGCGTGCGATCGCTAACCTGGATGTTGGCGATGAGGCCCGCAGGCAGCCTGCGAATCTCTGCAGCGGTGCCGCCGGTACGATCCAAATGAAAGAAATCGAGCGTGATACCGCAGTTCGAGGCACCGCTGGCGGCAATCACGGCTTGCGTGAAGGGCAGGTTTCGCAAGCCGGTCGTCGGCACGAACTCCAAGGCTACGACGAAGCCGCGCGCTTTTGCCCGATCGCACAGAGCGCCAACAGCATCAGCCATCTGCTCCAGCGGCAACTCCGGACCCCGGTAATGGATCACGTTGATGACGGGCAACTGCAGCAGCTCCGCGCAGCGGAAGCAGGCGTCTTCATCGGGTGGATAAAGGGCGTCGACCGGGAGCAGCGCGCGCAGGGCCGGGTCCATGCTCTCCGGCGGCGGCACGCCCGGCAACGCGCTTGCAAGACCGTCGAGCAAGGTCGGTCGAACACCGGCATCGGTGAACCGACGGCGCAACGTTGTTTCACTGAGCCCCTGTTCGAGGGCTTGGAGGACGGCCATCGGCCGAACGGTTACGGTGGGAAACCCATGACGAGCCGCGAGATCTATCAATTCCGGCAGGCTGGCGCTCAGAAAGTTGCCGGTGCCGAGACCCAGTTCTAGAGACATAACATCCTCCGAAATCTGCCTTCCGTGTAAGAATGCCGTCCGTAACAGCCAGTCATGCTACAACAGCTCGTCAGCATTGGATCTAGTAAACGAGGGGGAGGCGCTGCTATGTTCAATCTCAAGGGAAGACGCGCTCTGATCACAGGCGCCAGCCGCGGCGTCGGGTTCGCGATCGCCAAGACATTCTCCGCCGCGGGTGCGGAGATCGTGGCGACGGCGCGCAACGAGCAACGGCTCGACATATTGCGTCGCGAAATTGAAGCGGCCGGTGGGAAGGCCACCATCGTTCCGGGCGATATCTCCACGCGCGCCGGCGCGCGTGAGGTGGCACGGCGCAGCGGCGATGTGGACGTGCTCATCAACAACGCGGCATTCACCGGCGTGAAATGGCAGCCGTTCCTCGCCACGGAAGATGCGTCGTGGGATTTCGAATTCGCGATCAACTTCGACGCTCCGGTCACGCTCATGCAATCGCTCATGCCGGGGATGGTGCAGCGGCGCCGTGGCGTCGTGATCAATATTTCCTCTACCGGGGCGCATCGACCCAATCCGATGCATGCGCCCTACAGCGCGTCCAAGGCAGCGCTCGAGATCGTTTCTCGAGCGGCAGCGCTCGAAGGCGGTCCGCATGGCGTGCGCGTCAACGTCGTCGCCTTAGGGCTTACCGACACCGAGGCGTTGCACGAGATGGCCGGAGACGACGCAGCGATCGCAGCGCTGGGAAAGATGGTCGTTCCCATAGGGCGCGCGAACAAGGTCTCCGAGGTCGCGAACACTTGCCTGTTCCTTGCCAGTGACGCCGCAGCGACGATCACCGGAGCGATTCTCATGGTGGACGGTGGTATGACCGCGGGCGCATTCGATCGCAGCCGGCACGTGCCTTCTGGCGAGGCTGGCAAACCCGGCTGATTTGCGGACTCACAGCGTTTTTCTCAGGCGTTCGCCGCGCCATTCACCAGAATATGGGTACCGGAAACCCAACTCGCTTCCGGCGAACAGAGGAATGCGACCACGGCCGCGATTTCCTCGGCCCGGCCGACTCGACCGAATGGCGATGCCTTCTCGAAGAATCCGCGAAAGTCCGGCGAGTTGTCGATCATTCCGGGACTGGTCGCTCCGGGGGTCACCGTATTCACCGTGATGCCTTTGGCGCCGAGTTCCTTTGCCCATACTTCGGTGAAGGCTTTCACCGCGGCCTTTGCGCCGCTGTAGACCGAGGCATTCGCAAACGGAAACTCCACGACGCTGCTGGCAAAATTGATAATCCGGCCGCCGCTCGCCATGCGCTTCGCCGCTTCAGCCGCAATATACAAGGGTCCGCGCAGATTCACGCCCAGAATGGTTTCCACGGCCTGCTCGTCGACATCTCCCAAAAGCGGGGTGGGAATGGCAAGTCCAGCGCAGTTCACGACGATATCAATGCGCCCCGGATCGCGATCTATCTGCTGAAACATCCGGGTGATCTCCGCACGATGGCGAATATCCGCCTGAACGCCGACTGCCTTGCCGCCTCTGCCGGTAATCGAGCGGATCACTTCGTCCGCACCCGCACGGCTGTGCGCGTAGTTGACGATGACGGTCGCACCATCGTCCGCCAGCTTGGATGCGATGACCGGTCCTATGCCACGGCCGCCGCCGGTTACGAGCGCGACTTTTCCGGAGAGATTTCCCACTCTATCGGGCCGCGCGCATCAGGCCGGCTCTTCGATGGCGCTGGCGGCTTCGTCGATGACCCAGCGGACCATCCGGCGCAGGGGTTCGATGCCATCGTGCGGCATTCCCGGCAACTCCGAGCCATCCTCACTGGCGCTGTTCGGGTTGTCGCCACGGAGCGGCATGATCCGCTGCACGCCCGCGAGCGCCAGCCGGTCACGGAAATCCTTGCGCAATCTTTCAGGGTAGATGCCGACGGTCTGAGTGCTGTCGTCACACCAGCGGGCGACCTGGAAAATGTCCGGCATCGGCACCAGATTGACGATGCGATTGTTGAGCTTGTCGTGGAACTCGACCCGTTCGGAGAAGCGCGAGAGAATGACGCCACCCTTCACGGTGTCGCCCTTGACCCAATACAGCTCTTCTTCTAGATCAAGCGCGCGAAGCTCGGCTTCCAACTCCCGGTCCGGTTTTGGCGCCGGAGTAGAAACGTTCGACGGAAGCCTCTGGAAGGCTGCGTAGATTTCCTCGCCGAGCTCGATCACGCGCTTCAGCGACTCCTCGTCGGTCTCGCTTTCGACATAGACGACGCGGGTATTGACGCAGGCGGTCTGGTTCAGCCGCCCGGCGGCTACTGCGATGCCGTAGGCTGCTTCCTTCATTGCGTCCTTGTCATCCAATGCCTCGTGGCCAACGATCGACATCGATAGCTTCGGGTTGAGCGCGACCAGGTCGATACCCGGCGAGAGAAACTTCTGGATATGTTTCATCGAAGACATGCCGCCCCAAGCGGTAATCTTGTCGATGCGCGAGGTGCGGCAGATCTGCGATTCCATCGCTTCATCGCCGCCCTTCCAATAAGCGACCGCGACATGCTTGGTGACCGGATGGTTGGCATCGATGTCGATCATGGTACGCGCGATGGCGTTGGCTGAAAGGGGATCGTTGGATGGGAGCTTGATCAGGCAATCGCTCTTGGTCAGCGCCGAGCGAATGATCGTGATCGCCCCCACGACCGGTACGTTGCCCGCCGTGATGTGCAAGTTGCGCGTACCGACTGCGCGGATACGGAATCTGCCCTGAGGTCCGGTTCCCTGCTGTACCCAGCCGTCGAGGTAGGCCACGCCCACCGTGCGCTCGATCAGAGCTTCCAGGTGTTTTCGATCAAACATGCGAGGCAGCCGATCGTAGACATCGCGCAGCACCGGTTCGGTGAGGCCGCCCGCTTGGAGAGACAATTCGAACGCCTCCTGCATGTACGGGTTTGCGAGCGTGATGCGCGGTCCGATTTCCGCTAGAAAATCCAGAATCTGAGTCATCGGCGCATTCTGCAGATCGCTCAGCCGGCTCGCGTCGCCCAGCACGAGGTCATGAATGTGCTTGTGCGGATCGGGGCAACGGAACCTGGCGCCCGCACGGCCGCCATATTCGATCGCATCCGCCCCGGGCTCAATGATTCGCCCGCGGGAGATAATCGGAATGTCAAAGATGGGTTTCATACTCGCCGGCGTCGCTCATGGCAATTCCCGATCTACCAACTCATTATAGGCTGCGCGCTGCTGCTGCACAGCAACACCGGTTCCCTGCGAGGGTTGCCTATGACATCCTTTACTTGGGCTTGGGGAAAATGACACATGGGATTGCTCGAGGCACATGCGGATCTTGCGGGGAAGGTCGCCGTGATCGTCGGCGGCTCGGGTGGGATTGGGCGTGCGGTGACGCTTGCCTTGGCCAAGGCCGGCATCGGTGTCGCCACCTGCGATGTCGACGCCGAGGCGACGCGGACGATCGTTCCGGAAGTCCAGAAGCTGGATCAGAAAGTTCTATCCGTCCACGCCGATGTCTGTGATGCCGCCGCTCTGGACCGCTTTTATGACCGTGTCGAACAAGAGTTCGACCGGCTCGATATCGTGGTCAACCTGGCCGGTGGCGTGAAGCGTGCGCCTTTTGTCGAGACCACGCGCGAGCAGAACGCGAAGGAAATTCGGCGCAACTTCGGCTACGTGATTGACAGCTTCCGGCGGGCCATTCCCCTGATCAGAAAGGGGGGCAGAGGTGGCAGCATCATCAACTTCACCACCATCGAGGCGCATCGGGGTGCGGCGACCTTTTCGGTCTATGCGGGTGCAAAGGCAGCAACCACGAACTTCACGCGGGCCATGGCTGTTGAGCTCGGGGCCGACCACATTCGCGTCAACACGATCGCACCGGACACCACGCCGTCGCGCGCCGTCTTTGAGGTGATCGATGCGGAGATCCTGGAAAAACTGAGCAGGCTCTCGGAGCAGACGTTGGCGCAGACTTTCAATATGTACATCCCGCAAAAGCGCGCTCCCGGCGAGGAAGACCTCGCAAACGCGGTGCTCTTCCTCGCCAGCGATCTTTCCAGAGCGATTACGGGCACGACTTTGCACGTTGATGGCGGAACGATGGCCGCCTCCGGCTTTATTGACTGGCCCTTTGGGGACGGATATATGCCCGCCCCGATGGCAGAGACGCTCCGCCGGCTATTCAGAAACATCGAAGAGACGGGCCCGAGCGATCCATGATGGCCGGGCCGTGGCCGATGGCGGCGAAGCGGAAGTCAGCTTAACGGGGAGTGGCCAATGGGATTAGTGGAAGCACAGGCTAGTCTTGCGGGAAAATTCGCGATCGTCGTGGGGGGCGCGGCGGGAATAGGACGGGCGGTAACCCTGGCCTTAGCCAAGGCCGGCATCGGGATTGCCACTTGCGATATTGATGCGGAAGCATGCCGCACGATCGTGAAGGAAGTCGAGGCGCTGGGTCAAAAAATCATCTCCATGCAGGCCGATGTCTGTGACGCCGCTGCTCTCGATCGCTTCTACGATCGGGTCGAGCAAGAGATTGGGCGCGCGGATATCCTGGTGAACGTGGCCGGCGGCGTGAAGCGCGCGCCGTTCTTCGAGACCACGCGGGAGCAAAACGCCGCCGATATCCGGCGCAATTTCGGCTATGTGGTCGACAGCATCCGCCGTGCCGTTCCCTTGATCCGCAAGGGCGCTCGCGGTGGGAGCATCATCAACTTCACGACCATCGAGGCGCATCGCGGCGCCGCGACATTTTCGGTCTATGCCGGCGCGAAAGCGGCGACCACCAACTTCAGTCGCGCGATGGCGGTCGAGCTCGCTGCCGAAGGGATTCGCATCAATATGATTGCGCCGGACACTACGCCATCGCGCGGCTCAACCAACTCGATGTCCTCGGAGATGCTGGCGAAGCTTGGCAAAATGCCGAAAGAGGCAATGGATCTGCTGCTTGGCATGTATATTCCGCAAAAGCGTTCCCCAACCGAGGAGGACCTCACCAATGCGCTGCTCTTCTTGGTGAGCGATCTATCGCGGGCGACGACGGGCACGACCGTGCATGTTGACGGTGGAACGATTGCTTCCTGCGGCTTCATCGATTGGCCATTTGGAGAGGGATATTGTCCGGCGCCCATGCCGGAAACAGTCAACCTGCTCTACAAGGGTGGTCGCTAAGCCGCCGCCTGTGGCATCCTTTCCCGCTTGGGCTGGACTTCGTTTAGCGGCGGATCACAGGAAGCGATGTGATGGATTACAAAATGATATATCTCGCGCGGCGCAATCCCTCGTGCAAAGCCGAGGACTGGCCCCGCCACTGGCGGTCCCACGCGGTGTATTGCAGTCAGTTTCCGGCGATCGGCGCTCCCATTAGCAGTTTGCACTATTGCAGCCGCCAGCTTAAGCCGACGCTGAATGGGACGCCGTTCGAGCCACCGGCGGTCGCGGACTATGACGGCGTTGCGATTGTCGCGAGCAAGACGGCGGACTCGTTTGGCGACAACGATTTGCCGCGTGACCTGCGCGATAAAATAGACGCCGACGAAAGGCGCGTGTTCAGCACCCTGACTCCGAACTTTTCCTTTTTAAGCGAGGAAGTGCTGGTGCTTGGCGACAAGCCCGGCAAGGCAGCGGTGATCCGCTTTCTGTCGCGCAAGGCCGGCAGCTCGCGCGCGGATTTTCTCGCTCATCTGGGCGGAGTGCATGCGGACATCGCGCGGCAAGCCGTAGCCCCGTCCGGAACGGTGACGCGCTACGTGCACAACCGCCTCAGAAAGGAGCCGCCGCAGGGTTTTCCGTTCGAAGCGATCGTAGAAATGTGGTTCGCTGGCGCCGAAGATGCCGCGCGTGCGCTCGTTGACGACACCCTTGCACCTCTGACCAAGGATCTCGCGGCATTCTGCGACATGAAGCAAACCGTGACGATGCTTACCTACGTCACGCATTCTTGGCCGCGGCAGTAAGCACCTCGCCGCGGCGCAGGGCGGCGCGGCACCAAGCACACTCCCATCGAGCCGCTACGGCTATTTGTCGATCCGATTCATCACCGTCTCGGCGAAGCGGCTCAGGCCGTCGAGCGAAGCTTGCAGCGTTTTCTGGCCGCCCGCGAGCACTTTAGGGATGAACGTCAGGCGGTCCACGCCGGCATCGCGGAAGCGCCGAATGTCGTCGAGCGTCGGCGGCGAGGGCACGGGCTCCAACATGATTTCGAAGGGGGCATCGCTTTCGCGCATCGCGCGGAGCTGCTTGATGATTGCGGTCGCGGATTCCAGCGTGTGGCGCACGCCAAACCATCCATCGCCAATACGCGCGGCGCGCTTCAGCGCGATGGGGGTTTCGCCTCCCATCAGGATGGGCACGGGCGCGCGCGCGGGCTTTGGCTCGAAGCCCGTTTCCTCGAATTGATAATATTTGCCTTGGTGCGCGACCCGCTCCTCGGTCCAGAGGCGGCGCATGATCTCGACCATTTCCTCGAGTCGCGAGCCGCGATGCTCCCAGGGAGCTCCGATCGCATCAAATTCCTCCTTTTCCCAGCCGACTCCGGCGCCCAACATGAAACGGCCGCCCGAGAGCGCATCGAGCGTGGCCACGAGCTTTGCCACGACGATGGGATGGCGCAGCGGGGCGATGTAGACCGAGGTTCCCATCTGTATCCTCTTCGTTTGCCCCGCAATGTAGGCGAACGTGATCAACGGATCGAACAGCGGCGTGGTCGTCAGCGGCGGACCCAGCGTGCCCGTCGGATCGTAAGGATATTTGCTGGTGATCTTGACGGGGAACAGGAGATGCTCGCCGAGCCATAGCGAGTCAAAGCCGAGCTCATCGGCATGCCGCGCGATCGGCACCAAGAACTGCGGACGCACTGGAAAAAAAGTCAAACCGATCTTCATAGCTGCTCCCCTTGCCGTCAATCAAGATACGCGAACCGTCGTTGATCAGATAGCCACGACCCGTTTGGCGAGTGCCGCCAGGTGGTGCCCCGTGTCGCCAAACAGGAATTCAATCATCGTCAGGCGGCGAAAGTAATGGCCGACCTGGTTCTCCTCAGTCATGCCGATGCCGCCGTGAAGCTGGATGGCCTGCTCGCCGACAAATTTGGCCGAGTGGCCGATTTGCACTTTCGCCGCCGAGATCGCGCGGCTCCGCTCCAGCGCAGCGGGTTCATCGCTCATCATGGCCGCGTACATCGCCATGCTGCGCGCCTCCTCGACTTTGATGAGCATGTCCACCGCGCGGTGCTGGAGAGCTTGAAACGAACCGATGGGCGTTCCGAACTGCTTGCGTACCTTGAGGTAATCCACCGTGATCTCGTGCGCACGTCCCATCGCGCCGACCGCTTCGGCACAGAGTGCGGCGAGCGCCGAATCGGCTACCCTTTCAATGAGCGGCAATGCAGCTCCCGGCTCGCCGAGCACCGAGTCGGCCGCGACTCGAACGTTCTCGAACGCGATTTCCGCGGCGCGCAGGCGATCCTGCATCACATAGCTGCGGCGCGACACGCCCGCCGCGTCCGCATCGACGATGAACATGCCATGGCCGGTGCGCGCGCGACGCTCCCCGTCGATGCGCGCCGTGACGATAAGCTTGTCGGCGCAGTCGCCATGGACCACGTGCCGCTTGCGGCCGTTGAGCACCCACTCATCGCCGGCGCGCCGCGCAGAGGTTGCGACATCGGCAAGATCATAGCGGGATTGCTTCTCCGCTTGCGCGAACGCGAGCAACAGGCTTCCGTCGCAAATCCTCGGGATCAGGCGAGCGCGTTGCGCGGGCGACCCGCCGAAACGCAGACATCCGCCGCCAAGAACGACCGTGGCCAAGTAGGGCTCGAGCACGAGCGCGCGTCCGAACGCCTCCATGACGATCATCGTGTCGACCACGCTCCCGCTCAGGCCGGCGTCGCTGTCGGCGAACGGCAGGGCGAGAAGCCCCATCTCCGCGTAGCGGCTCCACTGCTCGCGGCTCCAGCCCCCCTGTTCGGCGAGGTACTTCTTGCGCTGCTCGAAGTCGTAGCGCTCGGCGAGCAGCCGCTCGATACTCTCCTTCAGAAGACGCTGGTCCTCGCTCAGCTCAAAGTCCATGTGCGGTGATGTCTCTAGAGTCCGAGGACGGACTTGGCCAAAATGTTGCGCTGTATCTCGTTGGTGCCGGCAGAGATCGAGGTGTGGCGCAGCCAGTAGCGATTCGGTGCAACGGTGAGCGCCCAGTCCTCGCCCCCGGCGGGCAGCGGGATCTTGCCGCGTACAAAGTCGATATCGAACTCCATGGCTTCGTAGCCCGCGAGCTCGAGCAGCAGCTCGGATGTCGCCTGCTGCAGCTCGGCGCCCCTGATCTTGAGGATGGGGGCCATCGGGTCTGGCTTGCCGGCCTGCGCGTGCGCGCTCGCTGCGATAGCGCGCATCTGCAGCATCTCGAGCGCCTTGAGTTCGACATCCAGCGTCGCGATGCGCTCCTGGAAGCGCGCCTGTTCGCTCAGCGGGCGGTCCGCGACGATGATCTGTGCGGCAATTTCCCTCGCGCGCAGCACGCGCATCTTGCACAGCCCGACACGCGCGACGCCGCTGCGTTCGTGACTGAGAAGATATTTGGCGTAGTCCCAACCCTTGTTCTCCTCGCCGATGCGGTTGGCGACCGGAATGCGGACGTCGTCGAGGAACAGCTCGTTAAACTCATGATTTCCATCGATCGTGATGATCGGGCGCACCGTGACGCCCGGTGTCGCCATATCCATCAAGAGATACGTGATGCCCTGCTGTCTCTTCGCGGCCATGTCTGTGCGCGCCAGCAGGAAACACCACGTGGCGTGATGCCCGAGCGTGGTCCAGATCTTCTGACCGTTGACGATGTACTCATCACCTTCGCGGCGCGCCTGTGTGCGCAGCGAGGCGAGATCGGAGCCGGCACCGGGCTCGGAAAAACCTTGGCAGAACCAGTCATCGAGGCGCGCGATCTTCGGCAAGAAATGCTTTTTCTGTTCCTCCGTGCCGAAAGCGATCAGGGTCGGACCGATCATGTTGACATTGAAGGGTAGCGGCTCGGGTGCCGGCGCCAAGTACAGTTCTTCCTTGAATATGTACTGCTTGACGGCATCCCAGCCGGTGCCGCCCCACTCGATGGGCCAAGCGGGCGTGGCCCATCCTTTGGCGTAGAGGATGCGCTGCCAGCGAACGATATCTTCGCGGGACAGGCGCTGACCGAGAGTGCACTTGCGGCGCAGATCTGCCGGCAATGCGCTGCGGAAGAACTCGCGAACTTCCTCGCGGAACGCAACTTCTTCAGCCGTAAAGCGCAGATCCATGGATTATCTTAGCCTTTGAAACCGCTTCATGCAGACAGCCACGAGCTCGCAGCCGGCCAAGCCTAACAAGGAATAATAGCGTTGGCGCGCATCGAGGCAGAGACGGCGCTGGTTTTTCTTACCACAATGTGGAATTCACCGTCGGGCCGAACGCACGTCCGGTTGTCTTGACGCACTCCGGGCGAGTAACCTGACCGCCTGTTCCGGCATCGACGCCATGAACATAAGTCAAGGGGGCGGACTGCGATGAGCGCGAGCGCGGTGTGGGTAGAAATATATCGGCGCATGACGCTGATCAAGCAGAACGATGAGCGATTTCGCTCGGTGATCAAGGCTGGGCAGATCATCGGGCCGTACTATTCGCCGCGCGGGCAGGAGGCGATCCCTGCGGCGGTATCGGTGAATCTGACGGATGAGGATTACATTTGCACGATTTACCGCGGCATTCACGACATGCTGGCGAAGGGCGTGCCGATGCCGCAGTTGTGGGCCGAGATTGCGGGCAAGACCACGGGGACGTGCAAGGGCAAGGGCGGGCCGATGCACATCACGCACCCGGCGAGCGGGGTGATGGTGACGACGGGGATCGTGGGGAGCTCGATGCCGATCGCGAACGGGCTGGCGCTTGCGGCGCAGATCCGCGGTGAGAAGCGGGTCGCGGTTGCGTATTTTGGGGACGGTGCCTCGAATATTGGTGCCTTTCACGAAGCGCTCAACATGGCGGCGTTGTGGAAGCTGCCGGTGCTGTTTGTGTGTCAGAACAATGGGTACGGGGAGCACACGCGCAACGATTTAGCGACGTCGGCGGCGAAGATTTCGGATCGTGCGTTTGGCTACCAGATGCCCGGGGTGACCGTGGACGGGAACGATCCGCTGGCGGTGTACGAGGCGGCGAAGACGGCGGTGGAGCGGGCGCGCTCAGGGGCGGGTCCTACGCTGATCGAGGCCCGCACTTTTCGATTTTTCGGCCACGTGTTCGGCGATGCCGATACCTATATGGGCAAGGGGGAGAGGGAGGCGGCGATGGCGCGCGATCCGGTGCCTGCATTTCGCGCCTGGCTGATCGCGAACGCTCACGCGAGCGAGGCGCAGCTCGCTACGCTCGAAGCCGGGATTGAGCGCAAGATTGATGAGGCGGTGCAGTTTGCGCTCTCGAGCCCGAACCCGGAGACGGTGGAGCTGCGCCGCGATGTGTTTGCCTACGAGATACCCGCATGAACGCCCAAACGATTCCCGAGAAGCCCAAAACCCTCAATACGATTCAGGCCGTGAACCTCGCCCTCGATGAGGCAATGGGGCTCGATGAGAACGTGATCGTGCTCGGGGAGGATGTGGGCGATGAGCAGGCGGGCGGGGTGGCCGGAGCGACCAAGGGGCTGTCCACGAAGTACGGCAAGAGCCGGGTGCGCACGACGCCGATATCCGAGCAGGCGATTGTCGGAGCGGCGATTGGGGCGGCGATTGTGGGGTTGCGGCCGGTGGCGGAAGTGATGTTGATGAACTTCACCACGGTGTGCATGGACATGATCGTGAATCACGCGGCGAAGCTGCGCTTCATGTCGGGTGGGCAGACACACGTGCCGCTCACGATTCGGATGATGACCGGTGCGGGCTTTAGCACCGGCGGGCAGCACGCGGACTATTTTGAGGCGTGGTTTGCGCACACTCCGGGTCTTACCGTGGTGGCGCCGTCCTCGCCGGCGGATGCGTACGGGCTGCTGCTTTCGAGCATTTTCGATGAGGATCCGTGTATTTTCATCGAGAACATGCCGAGCTATTGGACGCCCGGACCTGCGCCCGAGGCGGGGGTGCGGATACCGCTGCGCCAAGCGCACATTGTGCGCCCCGGGAGCGATGTGACGGTGATCAGCTACAGCCGCATTCTCAACGACTGCGTGGCGGTGGCGGAGAAGCTCGCGAGCGAGAAGATCAGCGTTGAGATCGTGGATCTGCGCACGATCGCACCGCTCGATTTCGAAACGATTTTGGGCTCGGTGTCCAAGACGCGCCGCGCGGTGATCGTGCATGAGGCGCTCACCCCGTTTGGCGTGGGGGCGGAGATTGCCGCGCGCCTCTCCCGGTCGCTATTTGGCAAGCTGGCGGCGCCGGTCGAGCGGGTGGGTGCCCCGTACTGTCCGGTGCCGTTCTCAAAGCCGCTCGAGACGGCCTACATCCCGAGCCAGGCGCGCATCGAGGCGGCGGTACGCGCTACCCTCGGCTGATACGCGGGTCTTCAGGATCGAGCGAGTAGTATGGCTACCCAGGTGTTGCTGCCGAAGATCGGATTCTCGATGAATGAGGGCGTCCTGTCGCAGTGGCTGGCGGCGGACGGGACGCAGATCAGCGCCGGCGAGCCGCTCTATGCGCTCGAGAGCGAGAAGTCGGTGCAGGAAATCGAGGCGCCCGCGAGCGGTACCCTCAAGATCATCGCGCAGATCGGCGAGACTTATCCGGTCGGTACCGTCCTCGCGGAAATTCTCTAGGGCGGCAGAGGAGACCCCTGCGCAGCGAGCGGCAAGGAATCTAAACTTGGATTTCAGCGAAGACGAAAATGCCGAAGCGCTGCGTGACCTTCTGCGGCGCTTTCTCGACAAAGAGGTGCCGCCACAGCTCGCCGCCCGTTGGGACCAAGAGGACCGCATTCCGCGCGACAATTTGATCCGGCTCGCGGAGTTGGGCGTGTGTGGGCTGACCGTCCCCGAAGAATACGGCGGCATGGGCAGAGACGTGCTCGGGATGGTGACCACCATCCGCGAGCTGGCGCGCCGCAGCGTCGCGCTTGCCGGTCTTTACATCATGAATGCTTGCTACGGCAGCCTCAACATCAGCGAGTCAGGCACCGAGGAACAGAAGCAGCGGCTGCTGCCTGGACTATGCGCGGGCAAGGTCCTATTCGCTTACGGACTCTCCGAACCGGACGTGGGCGCGGACCTACCGAGCGTGAAGACTCGCGCCGAGCGCCGCGGCGATACGGTGATCATCAACGGCTACAAGCGCTGGTGTTCGGGTGCCGCGATCGCGGACTACATCTACATGCTGGTGCGTTCCGGTGAGCCGGAAGCGCGTTACAAGAATCTATCGCTGGTGTTGGTGCCGCCGGGCACGCCGGGCGTTACGCTGCAGTCTATCGGCACGATGGGCATGCACGGGATGCCGACCAACGATGTGATCTTGGAAGATGTCGAAGTGCCGTTCGCAAACGTCGTCGGCGGCGAAGCCTCCTGGAACCACGCCTGGTCGTTGCTGGCGGGGCCGACGCTCGAGGCGGAGAAGCTCGAAGTACCGGCACTCGCCTTGGGTATTGCCGAAGCGGCGGTTGCCGAAGCCTGGGAATACAGCCAACAGCGCAAGCAGTTCGGCGGCCGTATCTGCGGCCTTCAGTCGATTCGTCACATGCTGGCCGACGCGCAGACCAAGCTCGCCGCCTGCCGCTTGATGCTGGCGCAGGCCGCGTGGAAAGTGCACACGGGAAAGCCGAGTGCGGTCGAGACGTCGATGGCCAAACTGTTTGTCTGCGATAGTGCACGCGATATCGTGCTGTCCTGCCAGCAGGTGCTGGGCGCATACGGCTATGCGCACGGCTTTGCTATGGAGCGCTATGTGCGCGACGTCCTTGTCATGCCGATCTTTGGCGGCTCGTCGGCGATTCAGAGGAACAACATTGCGAACCTGATGCGGTTGCCGCGCGAGTAATTTGCGGGCGAGCGAAGAGGTGGCGAATGCCGAGAGTGGAGCTCCTTGACGAATCCTCCGCCCACGTGTCGGCGCACGCGCTGCAAACCGTCAAGCGCTTGCGCGGCGGCGAACTGGGCGAGATCGACCGCCTGACCCTGCATAGTGAAGCGGTGGCGCTCGGATGGGTTCAGATGTTCGTCGGTCTCGCGAGCGGCTGCAGCATCGACCTGCGCCTTCGCGAGATCGCTCTATTGAGAGTGGGGGTCCTGACGCGCGCCCGCTATCAAAGCTTTCAGCATCGCAAGATCGCGCTTGCAAAAGCGGGAATGACGCTCGCCGAGATTGACGCCGTCGCGAACTGGCGAGGCTCGACCCACTTCACCGACAAGGAACAGGCCGTGCTTGCCTATACCGACGCGATGACCGATGAGGTTCAGGTCCCGGACGCGGTGTTCGCGGCGCTGGGCGCTCACTTCAACGAGACCGAGATCGTCGAGCTGACCGCGAACATTGCCGGGTACAACATGGTTTCCCGCTTCATGGAGGCACTCGAGCTTCTGCCCCACGAGCGGGAGATCGCGACCGTGGAGTGAACCGATGGAAAAACTGTCCGCCGAAGCCGGCACGATGCAAGATCTCTGCTCGATCGCCGGATCGCTCGAGATCGCCTACGGCGACGACAGTCCGCCGGCAGAGGGTTTCTTGGACTCGAACGGCGCGCGCCTGCACTGGGTCGACTGGGGTCATGCGGACCGCTCTACGTTGCTGTTCCTGCATGGCGCAGCTCTGTCCGCACGAACCTGGGACTTGGTCTGCCTGGCGCTGCGGACCGAGTTTCACTGCATAGCGCTCGATCAGCGAGGACACGGCCTGAGCGACGGCGTCTTCTCATTCGGGGTGGAGGAGCCCCGCGAGGACATACGCGGGGTCGTCCAGGCCCTCGGGCTCGAACGGCCGGTCTTTGTCGGGATGAGCGTAGGAGGCAATAACACCATCGCCTACGCCGGACGCTATGCCGATGAGATGGCCGCAGCGGTGTTCGTGGACGTCTGTCCGACCGTGCGTGCCGAGGCGTATCGGCTGGCCGTCGCTCACGATGCGGCAATCGCCGAGTCGCGCACGCTGGATTCGGCGGTCGAGACGAGCCATCGCTTCAACCCGCGCGGCAGCAAGGCCTACAAGCGGTACACGCTATCGTATTCGCTGGAGCGATTTACCGATGGCTGCCTGCACCTGCGCTACGAAAGAGATAGGCCTGCGCCGCCGACCGCGGAACAGGTTGCCGAGCACATGGCGCGGCGGCGCGAGCTGCTCTGGTCCTATGTGCCGCGCATCAAGTGCCCATCCTTGGTGGTGCATGGCGCCGACAGCGTGCCCCAGAGCTTCGAGAGCCTTAATCTTTTCCGGGCGCTGTTGCCGAGCGGCTCCATCGTGCAGATTCCCAACGCCTCGCACGACGTGCAGGAGGATGAGCCGAAGGCATTGGCGGAGGCGATCAGCGGGTGGCTGAAGAGCCTGGTTCACTAGAGAGGACAAGGATATGGGAAAGCTAACGGGGAAGGTTGCAATCATCACGGGCGGCGGGCAAGGTTGCGGGCTCGGCATGGCTCGGGCATTCGCCAACGAGGGCGCATCCGTAGTGATCACCGGTCGCGTTGCGGAGAAACTGGCGGCGGCGATCCCCGATCTAGAGGCACGGGGCGCAAAGGCCGTGGCCTGTCCGGGCGATGCGGGCATTCGAGAGAACGCGCAACGCGCCGTGAAAACGGCGCTCGACGCTTTCGGGCGGCTGGACATCCTGGTGAACAATGCGCAGGCGACAACGCCTGGCGTGTCAGTCGAGGACATCACCGATGACGACCTACGATTGTCGTTCGGCTCAGGCTTTCATGGGACGCTCTACCATATGCAGGCGGCCTTCCCGTACCTGAAGATCCGCGGCGGCGCGATCATCAACTTTGGCTCGAAGGTGGGCATCCACCCCAGTGTGGGAATGGGCGCGTACGCCGCCGCCAAGGAAGCCATTCGCGGGCTGTCGCGCGTGACTGCCAAGGAATGGGGGCGCTACAAGATTCGCGTGAACGTGATCAATCCTGCATCGCTGAGCCCCGGCGCGGCTGCCTATTTGGACGCCAACCCCGAGGAGGCGAAGCTTCATCTGCGGGATATCGCGCTTGGCTATTTCGGTGACGCGTTAAAGCATATCGGTGCGACCGCGGTATTCCTCGCGAGCGACGACGGCAGCTATCTGACCGGTCAGACCATCAACGTCGACGGTGGCCAGGTGATGTTGTGAGTCCAGAATCCATTGTTCGCGCGCTCGATGCTCGCGCAACCCGTGTGGAAACGCCGTGTGGTGACGGCACTATGGTCTGGCGCCGTTGGGGCGAGGGGCCCCCACTGGTGTTCTTCCACGGCACTGCGGGCTCTTGGACCCATTGGATCCGGCAGATCGAGGATCTGTCCGCCGATCACACCTTGTGGATTCCGGACCTGCCGGGCCAAGGGGACTCGGGTCAGCCTATTCCACCTAACGATATCGACGCCGCAACCGCAGCGGTGCTACAGGGTCTCGATATCGTCCTGCCGCGCGGACTTTTCCGTACCCTGGCCTTTTCGGCGGGCCTTGTGCCCTGTGCGGAGATCGCGGGTCGACTCGCCGGACGTGTAGGCCTGATCGTGGCAGCTAGTCCGGGCGCGGTCGGGCCGGTTGCTCCGCTGGCCCTGCGCTCATTGCGCGGCATCACCGATCCGGGCGAGATCGATGCAGTGAACCGGCACAATCTCGCGACCTTGATGTTGGCGGGCTCCCGCAATGTGGACGACCTGGCCCTCTATATTCACAGGGAGAATACGCGCCGGTCGCGTTTTCTTTTCCGGTACATCGACCAGGGGGCGCCGGCCCTCGATCGACTCAAAACAGCGCACACGCCGATCGCGGTAATCTGGGGCGGCCTGGATGCCGCGCGGCCGAACATCGAACACTACCGGCAATTGTTCAACGAGCTGCAGCCCGACTTGCCGTTCCGGGTCATCGAGGAGGCCGGGCATTGGCTGATGTATGACGCCCCGGGCCTCTGCAACGCGACGATCCGGAGTCTTCTGGTCAGCCCGTGTCATCCCGCGCCAGCGGATCCGGCCAGCCTTTAGAGAAGGTCGGGGCACGCTTCTCCCGGAAAGCTTCCAGGCCCTCGACGAGGTCCCCCGAAAGCAGCACCCTATGAATAATAGCGGTGTAAAGGTGGTGCTGTTCGGTAAGCATGAGGTCGCGCCAAAAGTGCAGCACTTTCTTTGTACCCGCCAGAGCGGAGCGAGAATGCACGCACATCAATTGGGCCTTGCGCTCTGCTTCTTCCATCAGCTTCTCTCGCGGCAGGATCTTCTGCACGAGACCGAGACGGTAAGCCTCCTCGGCGCTCATCCTCTCGCCGGTGAGCATCATGTCCAACGCAGCGCCGATCGGCATGAGCCGCGGTAAAATCATGGCCGCAACGCCGGCAATGAATCCCCGGCTCGGTTCTGGAAGCTGAAACCAGGCGTGGTCCGCAGCCAGGCGGATATCGCAACACAGCGCGATCTCAAGGCCGCCGCCGATGGTCAAACCGTTGAGAGCGGCGATGACCGGCTTTTCGCATGCGGCTATACCTAAGATATCGGGTTCGGGTGCGACCGGCAGCTGGCGCGCACCCCCACTTTCGCCGGCCATAGCTTTCAGGTCCGCACCGGAGCAAAAAGCCTTGTCGCCCGCGCCCGTGATGATCAGGACCTTTTGGCTTTCGTCGGCATTGAACTCATCCAAGGCCATCTTCAGGACCGCCGCCAGCGATAGCGTCAGCGAGTTGTGGCGCTCAGGGCGATTCAAAGTCATCACGGTGACTTCCCCGCGCCGCTCTACCTTCAGCTCACTCATTCGTGCAACTGCTCCCGGGTGTAAAACGTGTCAAGTACAAGGCGCCTTGCATTATGCTGTTGCCTGGTGAGAGCGTAGCGCATTTGCAACGCCCGATGCTGGGGGATGGCATGGTGGAGAAAGCGATCGCTGATATCAAACCGTCCGGGCTGTGGGAACGGGCGCTGATCGCGGGAGTTCTGGCCGTGGCGGTTAATCTGGTGATTCTGCATTTCACCAAGCCTCTGGCGCCCGCGCTCCTGGCGCTAGATACGCTCCCGGTCGTGTTCTGGAGCGTATTCAGCACGATCTGCGCGGCTTTGTCGTACCGCTTCATTTGCCGGCGCTCCGCGACACCGCAGCGCACGTTCATCGTCGTCGCGCTCATCGCACTCATGCTCTCTTTCGTGCCGAACGTGGCTTTCCTCACGGTTCCCGCACTGAGAATCCACGGCATCAACGCTGCCGGCGACTATAGCCTCATGGCCATGCACGCGGCGGCAGCCGCCGTCATCGTGCCGATCCTCATCTGGCGGTCGAACTAGCGGGGTTTTCTCCCCGGGCCTGCGGACCGCGCGCGAACAACCGGCTGGTGAGCACCGCGTAGCTCGAATCGTTTGCCGGTTGAGGCATATCGCCTTCAGGCGTCGGAATCGGCGTGACTCTCTTGAAATCGAACACACCGGTGCGGTGGGCAAAACACCAACGGCCATGCTCCTTGCGATATCGATCGAGGTAGCGCACGCCCGTTACGTCCTCCACCGAGCCGCCTTTCCCGTCGGGGAGGACGTGGTACACCAACGCATACACTTCGCCCTCAGCCTGATCGCCGCTCACCGAAATAAGGTGGTTGCACACATGATGACCGGTGTAGCGCATATAGGGCATCGCCTGATCGAGCATAGCGATGAGTTCGTCGGCCGTGCCTTGGAATACGGATCCCAACGACTGAGTGCCGTCGGCCGTGAAGAGCGTGCGAAGCAGCGCCATGTCGCGGCGATCGAGCGCGCGCGAATACAATTGAGCGAGCTCGCGAATTTCATCCTTGGCGATCAGCGCCGCCAGTGCGCTTGGGTCGATAGACATCAAGGCCTCCCTGAAGATCGATACTCGGCTCAGTTGAGCCTTGGGTCAACTCGCGCCTTGTCTTCCGTTTCGTGCGGGCGCATGATTTCGGGCCGCAAACTATCCCTTTACACGAATCAACCCGGTAGGGCGGAAACATTGACGAGCCGATCGTCCGGTCGCCTGGCGATTATCACATCTGCGATATCGCAGGAAATGGCAATTAGCAACTTCCACCAAGGGCTCGACCGGAAGCCTGAGCTCTAATCACACCCAGAAGAGGGATCCGACTATGTCCGTACAATCCGCAAGCGCTGCAGTACCTCGGAGGGCTCTGGCCGGCCGTGTAGGAATCGTCACCGGCGCCGGCACAGGAATAGGTCAGGGAACGGCTATTGCCCTGGGCAAGGAAGGAGTCAATCTGGTTATCGTTGGCCGTACCCCCGAGACGCTGCAGTCGACCATCGCGGCCGTGGAGAAGACCGGCGCGCGCATTCGCTTCGTCAAGGGGAGCGTGGCGGAGCCCGAAACCGCAAGCCGCGCCGTTGCCGAGGCAATCTCCGCATTTGGACGGCTCGACCTGTTGGTCAATAACGCCCACACCTTCTCGGCCTACTTCGATCTCGACGCGACGCCCCTCGAGAATTTCAGAACACACATGGAATCGGGATTTTTCGGCACGCTGTACTTCATGCAAGCTGCTTTTCCGCACATGCGGGAGCGCGGCGGTTCGATCGTCAATGTCGGATCGATCGCGGGCTTGGAGGGTTGGACGACAATGGCCCCTTACAACACTACCAAAGAAGCCATTCGCGCTTTGTCGCGAACAGCGTCGCGGGACTGGGGCAAATACAAGATCCGGGTTAACACCATCATTCCATCGTCGCGCTCCAAGATTTCAGACGAGTACTTAAGCGACCCCGAGATTCTCAAGGCCACGCTTGCCAGAATTCCCCTGGGATACATAGGCGACCCGGAGCACGATATCGGCCGCGTCGTCGTATTTCTCGCGAGCGATGACTCGCAATACGTGACCGGCGAGACGATCAACGTGTCCGGCGGCATGTAGCGTGACGCGGCCGCCTCTGTGAACTATGCGGTGATCAAGGCGTGACATCCTTCGAAGAGGATCTGCGGACGTTTTCGGAAACCATCGGCGAAGTCCTCCTGGCCGAATGCGATCGTCGAAAGGTACATGGCTATTTTGATCACGAGAATGACCTCGACCTTGCATTGTGGCATCGGGCAAAAGAGCTGGGCTGGCTGGCCATTGGCGTATCCGAAGAATTCGCAGGCCTCGGCATGGGATCTCGCGGCCTTGACGTGCTTTTTCGATCGCTCGGAGGCAGCCTGGCGCCGGGCCCCTTTCATCCCACTCTGGCGGGCGCGCAATGGTTGTCGGAATGCGCACCCCCCGAGAGGGCTGCGCAGTTCATAGAGAGGATCGTGGACGGCGACCTTTCGCTCGGCATTCCTGCGGTCCCCGGCGGCGCCCCCATGAAGATTGCAGACGGATGCATCCGAGGCGAGTCCGAAGCGTTGCTTATCTATCCATGGTCACAGCTGTGTATTTTGCCCGTGAGCGATGCGGGCCAAGCAGGTTTCGCGCTGGTTCCGGTCGGAGAGGGACAAGCGCAGCTCGCTCAGGTCGAGCTCTGGGATCGGACGAGGAGCATGGGCCGCGTGATATGCGATAACGTCGCACCAACCGCCATGTTTCCCGATCCGCACGGTCGAGCCGTCGACCGTCTCAGGCGCCATCTGGCTTTGGCGATTGCGGCTGACTGCGTCGGCGGGGCGCGCGCAATCGCCGCACAAACACTCGGCTACTTGAAAGAGCGGCACCAGTTCGGCCGTCCGCTCGCGAGCTTTCAAGCTTTGAAACACCGGGTCGCGGACCTTTACGTCGCCATCGTCGAAGCTGAGCTGGCACTCGAGCATGCGGTCGAGGCGGCCTCTCTCGATACCGCGAGCGCCAGCATGTGGGCGGCGCTCGCGAAGGCTGCCGCAAGCGATGCTTACTTTTTCGTCGCCTCCGATTGCGTACAACTGCACGGCGGCGTGGGCTTCACCTGGCAGTTTGACTGTCACCTCTTTCTCAAGCGCGCACTGCTCAATCGCCAGCTTGCCGGCGACAACGACGCACTGCGCGACTGGGCGGCAAGCCGATTGGCCGAAGCGGCCCGGGCCGGGATCACCACCGCGGACTTCGCCGCGTGACGACCAACAAGGCTAATAAGGCGGAGATGCTCTTCGGTCCTCGCGATATCCTCGACAAGGCGGACGATCCCGCGCGCTTCCGCGCGGCCGTCAGCGCTTGGATGAAAGCAACTCTCGAGGCGGAAAGGAGTGTCTTTTCCGGCGGCAGCGGCAGCTTTTACGACAAGCAGCAGTGGTGGATGGCCGAGCGGAACAAGGTGGGCCTCGGTACGCCGCATTGGCCGCGAGCCTATGGCGGCGAAGACCTCAGCCTGACTAATCAAGTGATCATCGCCGAGGAGGTGGCTCGCATCGGCGCGCCCATCATGTCGCTGTTCACGGTTTCGCTCAATCATCTTCCCGCAACGCTCATCAAGTGGGGTACCGAGGAGCAGAAGACGCGGTACCTTCCCGGCGTCTCAAAAGGAGTGGTGTGGTGCCAGGGGTTTTCAGAACCGGGCGCGGGTTCCGACCTCGCTTCATTGCGCACTCGCGCGGTTCGCGACGGCGACAGCTATATCATCAACGGCCAAAAAATTTGGTCGTCCTATTCCATGTACGCCGAATATTGCATCTTGCTGACGCGGACCAATCCGCACGTCAAGAAGCACGCCGGCATTACGTATCTCATCATGGACATGAGGACGGCAGGCATCGAGGTACGGCCGCTGCGCCAGGCCAATGGTGCGGCAAGTTTCGCCGAGATCTTTTTGGTCGATGTTCGGATACCCGTCGAGAATCGCATCGGAGAGGAGAATGAAGGGTGGGCGGTCGCCCAATCGACGCTTTCCGCAGAGCGCGGCCTTCTCGTGTTCGAGTCCGGTGAGCGGCTGCGTTATCTGATGGAGGAATTTTACGCCGACGCGCTGCGTACCGAGGCAGACTGGCTGAA
Organism: uncultured Acidimicrobiaceae bacterium; assembly: GCA_963783995.1. Taxonomy (GTDB): domain Bacteria; phylum Actinomycetota; class Acidimicrobiia; order Acidimicrobiales; family RAAP-2; genus Bog-473. The sequence goes on along the minus strand of CAWAPU010000006.1, from coordinate 141,110 downwards.
GAATCCCGCCATGACCCGCGAGTTCGCGCGCTTGTTCGCCGCAATGCAAGGCTGTCGACGCTTGCTGCGCCGCTTGTTGCGGGAGACCGAGGCGGAGTTGCCATCCGTCGCCGAAACGGTGATTTATGTCAAGATCATCATCACCGCGCTTCAGCAGAAAATCGGCGATTTCATGATGAGGGCGAGGGGGCTCGACGGGCAAGGTTATTCGGGCATCACTCCAGATATGCCGGTCGATCCCATCGACATGTACGTATCCTCATTCGGCGGCACGATTGCTGGGGGCAGCAATGAAATCATGCGCAATGTTCTCGCGGAAAGGATTCTGCACATGCCCCGCTCCTGAGCGACCGCGCCCGTGATAAAGTCGCGAGCACCCACCTGAATGGAAGCCGACATGTCGCAATCGATCCGCCCGCGGCGGGTGAACCATATGAACGCGGTGCTCCCGGACTTTGACGCGAGCGTGGATCACTTTCGCAAGCTCTTTGACGCCGAGTTCGTAGTCGATATACCGCAGCGCGAGTTTCACGCCTGTCTCATCGAGATGGGGCGGGTGCTCTTTGAGATTTTCGTGCCGCACGACCCACTGGTCATCGCGCGTTATGGGCCGCATTACGTTGGAATCGAATATGAAGCGGACATGGAGGAAGTCCGAAGGGTGATTGCCGCGCGCGGAATTCGGATCATAAGGGATGTCGGCGTCGCCGTGCACACGCATCCTGCGGACTGTTTTGGTGTGTCGTTCGAATTCACTGACCAGTATTTTCACGATCGCGACTGGCCGCTGCTGGGCGGTCCGATGAACCCGCCGCATACTGGCGCCAACACCCGCTGGGTCTCACGGGCCTCAAAGGGTACGCCATCGCGGTCTCCGAGATGGACGCGGCCCGAGACTTCTTGCAGAGCTTCTTAGGCGCGGCGGTTGTTTACGAACAGCCCCGGCCCGCGGTAGTGGCCCGCGCCGTGGGTCTGCGGATTGCTGACGCCGTCGTCGAGCTCATCACGCCGGTCGGGGAGGGAACGCTGCAGCGGCATCTCCATCGGTTCGGCGACGGTATACGCTCGACGGTGTTCAGGGTTGCCGACATCGAACAGGCAAAGCGATACTTCGCCGAGCGCCGCATCAAGCTTCTGCCCGGTGACGCCCCTGACACCTGGGCCATGCCAGCGGAGCATAATCTGGGCCTCATTTTCGGATTCTCGCAATGACCCCGCTCGCCTTACGCGCCGATTGATTGTTTGGCGGTCGCCAAATATAATCGAGACGCACTCGTTGAAGCCGGTCGATGGCTTTTGGCCTCTCGATTATGACAGCAAGGCGTAAGGAGATTACCGATGTCCAGGATTACACCGCTGCCCTTCAACGAATGGGACGAAGACCTTAAAGCTGTGTTTCGCGGCGGCAATCCGTCGGAATACAACTTGTCGACCACCGGTGTGATGGCGAGGGCGCCCAAGAGTCCTCAAGGCCATGTTCACCTTCCAGGCGGCCATGAAGGCGAACCGGACGCTGCCGGCTCGCCTGTGCGAACTGGTGCGCCTGCGCATAGCCTTCCACAATCAGTGCCGCTCCTGCATGGCGGTCCGCTATCAATCCGGCGTCGACGCCGGTGTGACCGAGGGATTGGTCTGCTCGCTTGAGAAGCCGCAGGAAGCGGCCGAATTTGACGGCTCAGGAAAAAGCTGCGCTGGCCTATGCCGACCTGGCCGCGACCGACCACTTCTCGATCGACGAGTCCACCTTCGACATGCTGCGTGAGCATTTTACCGAAAGCCAGATCATCGAGCTCGGCCTCTTCGTCGCAAGCTGCATTGGTTTCGGCAGATTTGGTGCAAGCCTGAATATGGTGGACGCGTTGCCGGATACCTACAAAGAGGACGCAGAGGTGGCGCCGTGGACTCACGAACCCATGGTTGTTCCCGGCTAAAGCTCGGCCAGAGCTGTTAAGGCGATCGATCGGGCCGGGGAAGAGCGGGACCTGGCGGGGAAGAGAGGCCGTTGGCAGCAACGCAACGCAGACAGGTCCGCGGTTAGATCCCGTTTCGATTTTTGGGCTACCGCCTAGCGTAAGTTCGGCCTTCCCGGGGAGGGGGCGCCATGAGCACTAACGATACGACCGAGATCATCAACGTCATCAATCTCTATGCTCTGGCCGTCGACACGACACGCTGGGACTTGTTCGAGCGGGTGTTCACACCCGATGTCGAAGTCAACGCTCTACCCAACGGCCGCTGGTCGGATTTGCCGTCGCTGCGCCAGAAATGGGCGGAGTTTCATGATCCTCTCGATGGCTCTACCGATACATTTACGAACCACCACGTCGTCGTGTCAGGACGAACAGCGCGGGCATGAGCTATGTGATGGTGCGCCTCATGCGTCAGCTGGCGCAGGGCGAGAATTTCGACGAGTGCGGCGGTTGGTACGACGATGAACTCGTCGAAACGGCAGACGGATGGCGGATCAAAGTGCGCGCGTACGGGAGCAATTGGTGGCGCGGCAATCCAGCGGTTGGCGGTAACGGGTTCGACCCTGCGTCAGGCCATGCGGCTGGCGGCCGCGGCCGGCGAGATCGCCCTGTTGAAATCCTTTGCCCCCGCCTGAAGCATGCCAAGACCCGGGTGCGGAGAATGGCGCCGACGCTATACGCATGGGGCGAGGTGAGATGGCCGGATTGACGAATCTTGAAGGACGGGTCGCGGTGATTACCGGTGGTGCCAGCGATATCGGACGCGGCATTGCCGAAGAGTTGCTCAGCTGCGGCGCAAAGGTCGTGATCGCCGATATCGAGACCGCGGTCGTGCACAAAGCCGCTGCAGAGATCGGTGCGGTGGGCATCGTCACGGATGTCTCCAAACTCGAGAGCGTGCAGACATTGGCGGCGGAAACTCTGCGCCGATTGGAAGGTCGACATCGTCTGCAACAATGCCGGCGTCGGTCCCCGCGCGAAGATCGAGTCGATGACGATCGACGAATGGAAGTGGATCATGGATGTCAATCTATGGGGCGTCATCCACGGCACGCATGTCTTCCTGCCGCATCTCATCGCCAACAAGGATGGCGGTCACATCGTCAACACGGCATCGCAAGCGGGGCTGGCGGCATACCCTTCGGTCGGCGCCTACGTCGTCACGAAATTTGGCGTTGTCGGTCTCAGCGAGACCTTGGCGCTCGAGCTGGCGCAGGATCATCCGGCTGTCGGCGTCTCTATCCTTTGTCCAGGACCGGTCCGCACCAATATCTATCAGAGCCAGCGCAACCGCCCCGCCACGCTGATCGAGGGCGGTTTCCGGGATATCGAGGCGAACAGCATGATCAGCGCTGACGCGAAGTGGCTGCAGCCCCGGGATGTAGGGCGTTTGGTCGCCGCATCCATCCGCGACGGCCGCCTCTACATCGTGACCCATCCGGAGATGTTCGACACCATTCGTGCCCGGCAAGAGGCCATCGCGGCCGCCCACAGTCCTATCGACAAGTCGGAGGAGAGAGTATGAGCGACGCCGGAACGATCGAGAAGCGGTCCAAGTCAGGCGCATCGGTAATGATCCCGGTGTTCAACCCGTCGACCGAGGAATGGATCGGCGAGGTGAGTCGATTCCGACAGGGCCGCGGTCGACCGCGCGGTGGCGCGGGCGCGCGAGACCTACGAGGCGGGCGTGTGGCGATTGATGCCGGCGACGCGAAAGGCGGATGTCCTGTGGCGCGCCGCGGACATCATCAAGCAGCGGGTGGACGAGCTTGCCGATATCGAGGCGCGCGATAACGGCATGTCGCGCATTCATGCCCGCAACCTCATCCTTTCCACCACCGAGATGCTCTATTACAACGCGGGCTGGTGCACGAAGATGCATGGTCAGGCGGTGGACATCATCGCGGACACCGGCCTCACGGGCGCTCCCGCCGAATATCACGGCTATACTTTGCTTGAACCGGTCGGTGTGGTCGCCCTGATCATCCCGTGGAACGGGCCATTTTTATGCGCCCTGATGAAGCTGGCACCCGCGCTCGCGGCGGGCTGCAGCTGTGTGCTGAAGCCGGCGGAAGAGACTCCGCTCTCCGCGCTGAAGCTCGAGGGCATATTCCGCGAAGCGGGATTGCCCGACGGCGTGGTCAACGTGCTGACGGGCTACGGTGAAACCACCGGGGCCGCCCTAAGCGCGCATCCCGATGTCGACAAGATCGCCTTCACCGGCTCGACCGAAGTCGGCAGGCTGATCGTCAAGGCGGCCGCGGGAAACCTCAAGAAGGTCATGCTCGAGTTGGGCGGCAAGTCGCCGCTGATCATGTTCGATGATGCCGATCTCGCGAAGGCGATTCCGGGCTCCGCGATCGGCCTGTTCATCAATTCGGGCCAAAATTGCGCTTGCACGTCGCGGATCTATGTCCAGCGCCGCATCTACGAGCAGGCTGTGGATGGGCTCATCAAGATCGCAAAATCGTTTCGCATGGGCGGCAGTGAGGACGCGAATCCTGATCTCGGTCCGCTGATCAGCGCCAAACAGCGCGAGCGGGTGCTCGGTATCATCGCGGACGATGTGCGTAGCGGCGCGACCGTTGTGACGGGCGGCAAGGCGCTCGACCGTCCCGGCTATTTCGTGGAGCCAACGCTTCTCACCGGCACGCGACCCGGCATGCGGGCGATCCGCGAGGAAATATTCGGTCCCGTCGGGTCCGTCATCCCCTTCGACGAGGAGGAGGAAGTGATCGCCGCGGCGAATGATACCGACTATGGCCTTGCGGCAACGGTCTGGACCGAAAATCTCCGCCGCGCGCATCGGATGGCGAAGAAGCTGGAGGCCGGCACCGTGTGGGTGAACGCCACCCTGGCTGCCGACCAGTCCATGCCTCTCGGTGGCTACAAGCAATCGGGCTGGGGCCACGAGCGGAGTTGGAAGGGAGTCGAGGCTTACCTCAACATCAAATCGGTGCATGTCGGGCTGTAGAGCTCATCGCTGCCCGCCGGGGAGCGCGCCGATGCGGCGTCGTGTTTCAGCTTCCATGCCAAGAAGGGATGTCTTATGTCGGGCGAGCGTTCGGATACTTCTGGCCGAAAGCAGGTGAAAGTGCGGCGCGGCTCTGCGCAACGATGTGTTTCAGAGCGCAGAATAGGTGCGGAAAATTCCAAGACGCGTGCGATCCTGCTCGATGCCGCCGAGCTGCTCATGCTCGAGGAGGGATATGCTGCGGTGACTTCCAGGCGGCTCGCTGCCAAAGCCGGCTTGAAGCGGCAGCTCGTTCATTATTACTTCCGCACGATGGACGACTTATATCTCGAGTTGTGGCGCCGCTACGTCGATAAGAACCTTATACGACAGGCGCGAGCGCTCGCCTCCCCGCAACCGATACGTGCCATGTGGGAATACAGCAGCGATGTCAACGATACCTCCCTCGGCATTGAGTTCATGGCCTTGGCGCGCCACCGTAAGGCCATTCGCACTGAGCTTGGGCGGACGGGGGAGTGGTTCCGCAGCATGCAGTCAGGCGCTTTGTCGCAGCTTCTCGAAGATTACGGGCTCAAAGAGACCCTGGAATCACCGCAGACTTTGGCGGTGCTCATCACGAGCGTTTCGCGCATCCTGGTGATGGAGTCGGGATTGGGGATCGTAGGTGGTCACTCACAGGTACGTGAGTTGGTAGAGCGTTGGTTGACGCGCTTGGAGGGTCCGCGCGGGCGAACTTCGCGGATTGCAACAAACTCGGCGCCAGCGGATAAATGACCCGCAGACCGCCCGGACGAGCACACGGAACGAGTGATCTATCGCGCTTGAGAGTGCGGGCGCGGCGATCGGCGCGCTATTGGCGAGTGCGCCGAGGCGTGTATGATGGAGAGGAGAAGACTTTGCCGGCGAATAACCCCGGGCTTTTATAGATATTATGAACGTTCAGCCCGCTTCTTTCCTGCGCACGACCTTGCCGTTGGATTTGTCGATGCTGCCGGCGGCGGACAGCGGCCGATATCATTCGGTTTGGCTCCCGGACCATATGGTGAGCTTCTGGCCGGACTCGATTTGGACGCCGGAGTTCACCGATCTCGCGACGGTCTCGCCTTCGCCTCATCGACATCTCGATGCGCTCGCCGTGGCCGGGACGGTCGCAGCCCTCACCAAGAATGTGTTGATCGCCACGTCGGTCGTGGACACGGTGCGACGGCATCCTTCGCTGCTCGCGCAGACGGCGCTCACCTTGGATCATCTCTCTCGCGGCCGTTTCATCCTTGGCCTCGGTAGCGGAGAGCTCGAGAACACGGTGCCGTACGGTTTCGATTTCTCGAAACCGGTGAGCCGGTTCGAGGAGTCGCTCAAGGTCATCCGGCTCCTCTGGGAATCGAACGGACCGGTGGACTTTACCGGGCAATTCTACCGGCTCCATCATGCCCGCTTGGACACGGAGCCGTTCGAGGGCCGATTTCCGAGAATCTGGATTGGCGGCGTCGGGCCGCGCATGTTGGATATTACCGGCCGTTACGCCGACGGCTGGTGGGGGGCGGGCGTCTACACACCGGAGGGTTATGCCAGCAAGCTAAAAACAATTCGGGATGCCGCAGAACGCGCCGGACGCGACCCGCTTGCGATTACGCCGGCACACATGATCCCTTGTTTTATCGGCGATGAAGCCGAGGTTGCTGAGATCGTGCAGGCTCCTTTGGTCAAGGCTTATCTCCTGCAGGTCTCCGCGGAAACTCTGCGGCAGTTTGGGTTCCCACATCCGCTCGGAGATGGCTGGCGGGGCATCCACGACTTCAACCCGAGCGAGCTCACACGCGAACGGATCCTTGCGTTCCTGAAGAAAGTCGATGTGCAGGCGATCCTCGCCAGTGCACCGCACGGCAGTCCGCAACAAATTGCGCGTCACCTCAAGGAGTATGTCGAAGCCGGCATGCGGGTGTACAGGTTATTCGAATACGGCGGTATGGCCGGCTTGAAGTTTGCAGCACGCTCTGCTGAGAAAGTGCGCCAGACGGAAGATGAATTGGCGCGTCTTCTCGCGTGAATTGAACAAATAATCATCGCGCGATAGCGACCGAGAGAATCGTCGATGTCAGACAGTTACGATTTCGTGATCGTTGGAAGCGGCGCCGGCGGACTTGCCGCGGCGATCAAGGCGAAACTTCTCGGGCTCAAGCCTCTGCTGCTCGAAAAAACACCGTTCGTCGGCGGATCCTCGATGATGTCCGGCGGCATTCTGTGGCTGCCCGATAATCCTCTGATGAAACGCGCGGGCGTCGCCGACTCGCGCGAGGCGTCTCTGCGCTACCTGGAGAACTTCGTCAGCGCCGACAGCATCTACTCCACGCCGGCCCGGCGCGAAGCTTTTGTCGACACGATCGATGAATTCGTTACGACCATGGAAGGGCAGGGCATGAAATACCGCTTTTGCCATGGCTATGCCGACTATTACGATCACCTACCCGGAGGTCATGCGGTGGGTCGCGCGCTCGAGGCGGAGCTGTTTAACCTCAACCGTCTCGGCGAGTGGAAGAACCGTTCGCGCATGCCCTCCTTTGCCCTGCCGATCCGAACATCGGAATTCGGCAAGGTGATGTGCATGGGCGTGACGCTCGAAGGCAAGCTCACCGTGGCTCGAGTCGCCGGCCGCTTCGTCTGGTCAAAACTCACCCATCAAGTGCTTTCGGGCGCCGGCGGCTCTCTTCAAGGAAGAATGCTCGAGATTGCATTGAAACTCGGTATCGACATCTGGACGGATGCCGGCTTCGTCGATTTCGACATGCGCAATGGAGGCGTCGAAGGCATTCATATCAGGCATGAGGGACGCGATCGCACCATCGGAGCGACGCGCGGTGTCCTGATCTCCGCCGGCGGCTTCGCGCACAATTCCGCCATGCGCAATCGGTATCAAAGACATCCCATTTCCAGCGAGTGGACGTTTTCGAATCCAGGTGATACCGGCGAGGCGATCGAGGCCATGGCGCGCGCGGGCGCCGGCTTGGCGCTTATGGACGAAGCGTGGTGGGTCATGAACTGGAAACATCAAATCGATGCGGATGGCGTGTCGAACGACGAGAACCCCTACCTGGAGATGGGACGCCATTGGCAACTTCTGCCGGAATTGATGAAACCGCACACCATCATGGTCGACCAGGGCGGCAGTCGCTTCGTTAACGAAACGACGTCGTACATGGAGATCGGACGTGCGATCTATGCACGCAACGCAACGACGCCGGCGATTCCGGCATGGCTCATCATGGATAGACAGGCGCGCAAACGCTACTTCTTTGCCAGCCAGCCTCCGGGGCATATTCCGGAGAAATGGATCAAGAGCGGATGGGTGAAGGTCGATAACACACTGGCCGGATTGGCCCGTCAGTGTGGAATAGATTCAGCGGGCTTGGAGGCCGGCGTCGCTCGCTACAACACATCCTGTGAGAGCGGCGTGGACGCGGAATATGGCCGCGGCAGCAATGCCTATCAACGCTATTATGGCGATCCGACCAGACCGAATCCGTGCATGGGGCCCATCTCGGAGCCGCCATTCTGGGCAGCGGCATTGTATCCGGGCGACGTAGGCACGTGCGGCGGCTCGATCGCCAACGAACACGCCGACGTTGTGCGCGCCGATGGAAGTGCCATTGAGGGGTTATATGCCGCCGGCAACTGCACGGCCTCTTTCTGCGGCCCCTATTATATCGGCGCAGGGCAGAGCATTGCCGCCTCGAGCATCTTCGGCTATATCGCGGCCAAACACGCCGCCCAGTGATCACAGGCGTGAGGAGACCACAAGCTTGGCTGCGAATATCTTAAACGCGGATGCGATGCTCGAGGCTGCGCAGGCCGCAACCGGCCTCAGCGACTATGGGGATGACTCGTTGCCCGCGCGCTTCAGAGTGGCGATCGCTCACATTGGGACGCTGGGGATGGATGAGCGGGGCCAGCGTGCGGCGGTGGATGTATGTCACTGGCTGCTGACTTCGAGACTGCAGTTCTTCGAGGAATTCAAGCATCGTCCGATTGCCGAGGAGAAGATCGAAAGGCCGCTTTTCGCGACCGGTGAGGCGCGTTCCGGAACGACGCTGCTGCATGCGCTGCTCTCCGTGGATCCAAACGGGCGCGCGCTTCGGTTCTGGGAGGTCATGTACCCCTCGCCGCCGCCGGGCATGGCGGGGCCGGACGATCCCAGGCCTGCGCGTGCCGACGAGGATTGGCGGGAGATTTTGCGGATGATTCCGAAATGGCTGATCAGCCATCCTTACAATGACATGCTCGGCGACGGCTTGCCCGAGTGCGAGCGCACCTGGGCTTTTGATTTTCGTGCGCTGACGCCTACCGCTTGGTGGCGTGTGCCGCTGGAACCGGTAACCACTCTGCCGTCCGATCCGCGCGCCCAATACCGACTGCACAAAATGATGCTGCAGAACTGTCAGTTCGGCAGGCCGCAAAAATACTGGGTGCTCAAAGGCTTTCATGGACAGCGCCTCCAGGCGCTCTTCGAGGCCTATCCGGATGCACATATCATCTGGACGCATCGCGATCCGGTCCCCGTGATCGCATCGCGTATCGTGCTCGTCGGCGAGATCATCGAGGCAATCGTAGGCCAGGTGGACTGGAAGGCGCACGCTGCCCAGCAGGTCGCAGGCGCTCGAGCGAGCTACAGCGCCACGTTGAGCAATCCACTCATGCAGGATCCGCGCATCTATCATGTCCGCTATACGGATTTCGTGGCCGATCCCGTCGGCACGATTCGAGGCTTTTATGAATATGCCGGCGTGCCTTTCGCATCCGGGACCGAAGCCGCCATGCGCGAATATCTGGTCAACAACAAGGGTGACCGTTACGGCAAATTCCAGTACTCGCTGGATGTGATCGGCGAGGACGTCGACACCTTGAACGCCGAATTCGCGCCCTATCGCAAACGCTTCGGTTTGGACATCGAGAGGCGGAAATGACTCTGCGAAAGGTCGATCTGACGCCGCGTGTCGGCACCGAGATTCAGAGCGTTGTCCAGAACAACACCGGCGGCATGCACCGCGCAGATCCTTACCCCTTCGACAGCTGTCGTCTGATGATTCGCACCACGCTCGAGGGCGAGGAGAGGCTGCTCTAAGACGGGCGTGAGGCCTGGCCGACGCCGGTCGGCTCGAGGGGCCGATCCGGACCAGCGTTTTGGCGCGCCCGCCACCGCGCCATGGCAGCATCGCCCACGAAAGGATTGGCGCTCCTCTCGTGGCCGAAGCTCGAGGTGTCCCCATGTCCAGGCAAGAAGCGCACATCATCGCCCAACGGAAACAGCTTCAGGGAGATCGAGTCGATGAGCTGCGGGAGATTACCGTCGGGGTGTTCCCACGCTCCGATCGCATGTCGGAAAAGTATGTCGCCGACGAACGCAAATCGCTCCGCTTCATGAAAGTACGCCACATGCCCGCGAGTGTGCCCGGGGCAGTGAAGCACGGCCATCGTTTCCTCGCCAAAGCTGATCCGATCGCCATCCTGCAGCCAGCGATCGGGCGTGAAAGCTTGCGCGCGCATGCCGAAACGGCGGCTTTGTTCAGGCAGGCGTCGAATCAAATGCTCTTCATCGCGATGCGGGCCCTCGATTCTGGCCCCCGTCGCGGCAGCAAGCTCCGCGGCGCCTCCCGCGTGATCAAAATGGCCATGCGTCAACAGAACGAGCTCGAGGCTCAGGTTGTCCCACTCCAAAATGTCCTTGATCTGCTCAATGTCGCCGCCGGGATCGATGACGGCGGCTTTGCGAGTAGCTTCGCACCACAGGATCGAGCAGTTCTGCTCAAACGGCGTAACGGGCAGCCAATCGATTTTCATGTTCGCGTGTGTTTGCCCTCAGGCCGTTTTTTCATCCGGTGTTTCGAACAGCCGCCGCAATGCCGCGCGGTCGACTTTCACCATCGCGGTATAGGGCAATGTCTCGACAAAACGCCATGTCACCGGAATGTGAGTCGCCTCTACGTGGTTGCGCAGATGCTTTTCGAGCTCGGCAATGGTGGGCTTCGCCGCGCCCGGTTTGAGCTGGATCGCAGCCGCCGGCACTTGGCCGAGCCGCTTGTCCGGAATGCCGGTCACGCCCGCCGCCGACACCGCCTCGTGCAGTTTCAGGGCGCGCTCTATGGTGTCGGGAAGGAGCTTGAACCCGCCGCGCACGATCGCGCCGTCGGCGCGGCCTTTGTGCCACACAAATCCATCTTCATCGATTACCACGACGTCGGAGGTGCGAATCCAGTTCGGGCCCATGCGCGGCACGATCAATTCGAGCAGGCCCTCCGTGTTCGGCGGCAGGACCGCGCCGGTATCGGGATGAATGACGCGCATCTGGGCACCCGCACACGGCCGCCCGACGCTGCCGAACTTCTTCTGGCCCCACTCTTTATATAGATCGAGCGTCATGATACTGACCGGGCCGCCGAATTCGGTCGCACCATAAGCGAGCAGGACGGGAAGACCGTAGCGTTCCTCGAAGGCGCGCTGCACCGACGGATCGAGCGGCGACGCTCCGGTCATGAAGGCGTGCATGGACGCGAATTCAGCTCGAGGAATGTTCTGTTCCAGGATCATCTGCAGGGCGGAGGTCGGTGCCGCGCCAACCTGGGGACGAAAGCGCCGGACGTAATCGAGCCATCCCTCGAGCGTGAAGCGGTCGACCAGGACACCGCGCATGCCGCTCAAGATCGGCGGAAGCGTGGCGTATAGGCCCGAGAAATTACCGAAAGGGTAGAAAAGCAGCATCGGCGGCAGCTTGCTGGCTTCGGCGGGCGACGCGATGGGTATTACGTTCCCGCCGATCATGTGCTTGGCGATCATGTCGTAGGTCAGAGCGAACTGCTTCGGGGGACCGGTGGTGCCACTGGTCAATAGGTCGATCTGCGAACTCGGCGGCGGCGGGTCACACACGGCGGTAGAACGTTCGCTGCCGGGTACTGCGGTGGCATCCATCCCGCTGAGCGCGATTCCCGTGATGCCCTGGGCTGCCAGCACCGAACGGACTTCATCCGACATGTCTTCGGCCGCCGCCACGACCACGGCGGGTTTGAGGCGGACGATGTCGCGCGCAATCCCGACCGGCGCCTGATAAGCGTGGATCATGCTGATGTGCCGGGGCCTTGCGGTCAGTCCGATCAGGGCGGCCAGGGTGTGCGGGCGATTGCGCGGTATGAGGGCAACCGGCGCCTTGGGATCCGCTCCACTGGCGTCGATCAGGCTATTTACCCGGTCGGCGACTTGCCGCATTTCGCCCCAGCTGATCCATCGACCCTGATATTCGATACTGGGTTGAGATGGATCATTGGACAAAGCCCGCGTGCTCAATTCTTCAAGTGTGCTCATTGGTCTCTCTAGTTAAGCTCATGCTGCGCAGGTTACCCGCCGGCCGGGCGGCGTTGAGCAGACATTTAAAAGCCGCCGGTCTTTATAGCGCCCGGTTGCCTGGAAGGCTACATGCGCTACCTGCTTTATCTCGTCGCGTTATGTCACGAGAAGGCTCCGTCGATCAATAGCGTCATCCGGCGATCGGATGTTCAGCCAGAAAGCGGTCAATCTCCGCAAGCTCCGCGGACGAGAGCGTGACCGATGCCGCGCCGATGTTTTCCTCAAGATACTTGACCCGCCGCGTGCTTGGGATGGGCACGGTGTGGTCGTCCCGGTGCAGCAGCCAAGCGAGCGCAATCTGCCCCGACGTGCACCCCTTTCGCGCGGCGTGCTGCTTGAAAAACTCCACCACCCGCATGTTGGCGTCGAAATTGGCGCCTTGGATGCGCGTGAAATTCGCGGCCCGCCAGTCTTCGGGCGGAAGCTCCTCCGCCCGCGGCGCCGCACCGGTCAACAAGCCCCGGCCGAGCGGACTGTAAGCGACAAAACCAATCCCGAGTTCCCGCACACAGGGCAGGATCGCCGTCTCCACGCCGCGCTCGAAAAGTGAGTACTCGCTCTCCAGCGCGGAGACCGGATGAACCGCGTGCGCGCGACGAATGAGGTCGGGCGGCGCATTCGACAAGCCGAAGTACAAGGCCTTCCCGGCGTCGATCAGTTCTTTCACGGTACCGGCGACATCTTCGATCGGAACGTTGGGATCCACGGTGTGCTGATAAAGAAGATCGATCCGATCGGTGCGCAGTCGTTTCAGCGATGCATCCACGCTCGCCCGGATGTGCTCCGGCCGGCTGCTCACACCCGTTATAGTCGCTGTATCGGCCATCTCCAGCCCGAACTTGGTGGCGATCACGACGCGTGTGCGCCGGTCATGAACGGCGCGGCCTACGAGTTCTTCGTTCCAAAATGGGCCGTAGGCGGGCGCCGTGTCAAAGAAGTCGCAGCCGAGATCGAGCGCGCGGTGCAGTCTTGCGACTGCTTCCGCATCGTTCCGCCCGCTGTATGGCGCACAGCCGAGGCCAATTTCAGAGACTTCCAGGCCCTGTGCGCCGAGTTGGCGCTTCTTCAGCAGCCGCACGGGTCACTTCTCACCAGCGGGCTTGCACGAGCTCTTTGAGCTTGCGCATGTCGAGTTTGCCGCTCGACAGAGAAGGCATCTCAGCCTGGGCGAGCCGAAGGATTCTTCGAGGCACTTTGTAACTCGAAAGCTTCTCGGCAATGCCCTGCTTCAACGCAGCCTCATCGACGTCGCTTTCGTGGTCGGTAAAAATGACGGCAGCCACCACCTGCCCGCGTTCGGAATCGGGCACGCCCAGGACCACCGCTTGCAGTCCGCCCGTCAATCCGCTGAGCACCGACTCGACCTCGCGCGGTGACACATTGGCTCCCGAAGTTCTGATCATGTTGCTGAGCCGGCCTTTCAGAAAGAAGAAGCCCTCGGCATCGATGGCTCCGATGTCGCTCGAGCGCCACCAACCATCGGGCTCGAAAACCTGACTGCGCGGCTTGCCGTAGTAGCCCTCCATCATGAAGGGTCCGCGCAGCCACAGCTCACCGGGTTCCCCGACGCGGCTCTCCTTGCCGCTCTCGGGGTCGACTATCTTTGCCTCGAATCCCGGCGAGAAGCGGCCGCAAGAGCCGCGCAACCGTTCGGGAAGATCGCCCTCGTCCTCGCTCATGCAGATCGCGCTGCCCGATTCGCTCATGCCGAAAGTGTCGTGGCGCAAGCCCGGGTCCTGGGGACGCACGTCGGGCGCCAAAATCGGATAGAGACTTCCGCGACGAATCGATGACAGATCGCGCTTTGCGAAGCTCGGGTCCGCAGCAAGCCGCGCAACCGTCGGCGGATAGCCGGTGGTAATGGTCGGCCGCTCGCGTTCGAGCAGATCGAGAACTTCGCCCGGGACGGTCGAATTCGAGCAAACGATGCGCGCTCCGGCGATCAGCGTGCCGAGCAGCGAGTAGGCGAAGCCCGTGACCCAAAACCAGGGGGACTGCGAGAAGAGCGCATCCTCGGCGACATAGCGGCGAATCTGATTCACGTTGTCGCGGTGACGGATCAGTGCTCCGTGCGTATGCATCACGCCCTTCGGGGTACCCGTCGATCCGGAAGTGTAGATGATCACGAATCGGTCGGAAGACACCACTCGAGCTTCGATCGCATCCAGAAACCTCTCGTCTACCGTAGATGCCAGCGCTTCGAGCGCTGCGACCGACCAGCCGCGATCCCACCCGTCAGGCAACGCGCCATCGAACCAGATACGGCGCAGCGAGGGCGCCGTGAGGGAGCGAAACGGCGGCGGGCGCGTGACATCGAGCTCGGGAATCGCGGACCGCAGCAGCTCCGGATACCGCCGAGAACGGAATTCGGAGGCGGCGAGCAAGAACTCGGCGTCGGAGTGAGTGAGGAGCCAGCGCAGCTCCGCAGTGGTGGATAAAGTACTCAAGGGTATTACCACCGCGCCGATTCGAGCCGCGGCCAGTGCGCCGATGATGAATTCGGCGCCGTTCGGAAACAGCAGCGCTACGTGCGAGCCCTTCGTGGCGCCTGCTGCAATCAGCCCGCGTGCGAGTCGTCGCGAACGCGCTTCCGCCTCGGCATAGCTCAGCCGAGTCTGGTCGCACGCGAGCAGCGTCCGGTCTCCGTGCAGACCAACCTGACGACGCAGCAGTGCGGGAATCGTCAGAGGAAGGTCATCTGCGGCATCGATGACTGTCGCTGTCATGAATTTTCCGATGGCGTTGCCGTGGATAGCGCCGCTCAAACGGCTGCTAGGCGGCCGCGGCGAAGCGAAGAACCGAGGCCAAATAATAGCCGAAACCATTTGTAAAAGTGAAGCAAGAATTGTATTTATACAATTGTTGATCCAAAGGAAATGCATGGCAAAGAGCGTTCGTATCCGTCCTGTACCCGCGGTGACCCGCGCGGTGGCCGTTCTGCGTCTGCTCGCCCGCAGTCGAGCGCCGCTCACTCTCAAGGTCATCGCCGAGTCGCTCGACCTCGTGCCCAGCACGGCACTGCACATTCTTCGTGCGCTCGTAGCCGAGAAGCTGTTGCAGGTGGAGGAGCATACGAAACGCTACAGGCTCGGCGTGGGCTTGCTGCCCCTGGCGCGCGCCGTCCTCGAGCACAGTGATTTCCCGAAGATGGTGCGCCCCATTCTCGAGGATCTCTCGACGCGCTACTCCGTTACTGCGGTCGCCGCCGAGGTGCCCGATCTCGATCACATGATCGTCGTCTCGCTGACAACCGCCCCCGTCCAGGTACGATTGCATGTCGACGTCGGTAGCCGGTTTCCTGCGCTGATCAGCGCCACGGGACGCTGCGTGGCCGCTTTTAGCAGGCAGCCGTGGAGCGAGATCGAAAAGCGGTTCCGTGCGATGCGCTGGCAGAATGGGCCCAGCTACACGGTCTGGCGCAAGGAAGTCGATTCGACACGGCGTCATGGCTTCAACATCGATCGCCGCAACTATATCGCGGGATTGACGATCGCGGCCGTGCCGGTGCTCGACTCGCGGGGCGCCATCACGCACGCGATCAGCGCCGTCGGCATCAGCAGCCAACTCGGTCGTGCGCGCGCGTTAGCTCTCGCGCGCGATATGCGAGCGGCGGCGGGGGCTTTGTCCGCGCAGACCGTGGCGCACGCCTGAGGTAGCCGGCGGCCGCATTCCGATGCTCCGCCTCACACGCTGCGGAATACCGGCGGGCGCTTTTCGCGGCGGGATAGCCGCTTCTCCTGCGCATCCTCGGTCGTGGAAGCCATTGCGCTCGCGCGCGTCTCGAACGCGATCGCCTGCTGGAAGCTTCCGGCGTGCAGGTTCTGGTTCAGGTTCTGCTTGGTCAGCCATATGTCCAGCGGCGCGTTGGCGACGATCGCCTCGGCGACTTCGAGCACGGCACTCATGAGTTGATCGTCCGCTACGGTGCGCAATACGAGTCCGATGCGCTCGGCTTCTTCGGCTAGAACCGGACGAGCGGTCAGTAGCAGCTCGGTGGCGCGCTGCGTACCCACCGCGCGCGGCAGGAGGTAGGACAAGCCGCCTTCCGATCCCGTTCCCGCGTTATGGAACGCATTGACGAATTTCGCGGATTTGGCCGCGATCGCCATGTCGCAGGCAATCGCCAGTGTGTAACCCATGCCGGCCGCGGTGCCGTTTACCGCGGCAATCACGGGCTGCGGTAAGTTGCGGATCGCCGCGACAACGGCCGACAAGATACTCATGTAGTACAAGGCGTAGTGCGACTTGCCGACATTGGGCGGCACCCAGCTGTTGGGCTCCGGATTAGCGCCGTCCTGGCCTGAGCAAAATCCCTTTCCGGCGCCCGTCAGCACAACGACGCGAACGGAGGGGTCGAGAGCGATTTTGGCCAAGCTATCGACCAGTTCGACATACATGCTATGGACCAGCGCGTTGAGGCTGTCCGGGCGGTTCAGAGTAATACGTCTGACACCGGGCGCCAGATCGTCATATGTGATGTTCTGCGACATTAATGATTCCCTGTACGGAAAAAGAGCTGTTGCGGATCTTAGAGGTTGGGATTGAGCTTGACCATGCCGTCTCCGAAAGGCTCGTCGCGATTCTTGAGGGCGACCTTCATGCCGTGCGCGGTCATATCCGCCTTGAATTGGGTGCGCCGCGGGCCTTGAGCGAGGTGAGCCCGAGCATCCATTTCGGTGGCAAGGCGTTGCAGGGTGCCCGCGCCTTGCAGTTCCATCGCGAGATTCACGATGCGCTTGTGCGCGGCCAGCAGGTCGCCATCGACGAAACTCACGCGCCGGGCGAG
Source organism: uncultured Acidimicrobiaceae bacterium (assembly GCA_963783995.1). Lineage (GTDB taxonomy): Bacteria > Actinomycetota > Acidimicrobiia > Acidimicrobiales > RAAP-2 > Bog-473. The sequence continues at coordinate 123,991 of CAWAPU010000006.1, read as the reverse complement.
TTCGTTGACGGCTGCGTCCAGCTGATCGGCCGGCACTGCCTCCAGAACGAGACCGATCTTGACCGCGTCGCGGCCCCAGATGCAATCGCCCGTCATCAGCAGTCGCTTCGCCCACTGCGGGCCGCAGTGATAGATCCACATGTGATTCGGCGGCGAGCCATTGGCGCGGGTTGCCGGAAAGCCGATCTTGGCATCCTCTGCGGCGACGATCATGTCGCATTGAAGCGCGAGGTCCGTCCCGCCGGCCATGCAGTTGCCTTGCACCTTTGCGATCACCGGCTTATGAATCTTGAAAATCATTCCGGTCATCTCGTTGAAGCGCTCCACGCTCCAGCAGTCATCGTCGAAGCCGCGGACTGTGCGCCGATATATCGAGGGATCGGCTCGCTCATGAGCCTGGTTGGCGTAGGTGCTCATCAAGTCATATCCGGCGCAGAAGTCCTTACCCGCGCCCTCGAGAATGATGACGTTGACGTCGATGAGATCGTCTGCCTCGAGCATCGCGCCCTGCAGCTCGCGCATGAGAGCTCCAGACAATGCATTGCGCTTGTCGGGTCGGTTGAGCGTGATGCGAGCGATGTGATCCGCCACGCTGAATTGCACCAGCCCCTCGCTGTTGAACCACTTGGCCATTTTGATCCTCTTTGATTAGAAACAGGCTGAACGCGAAACGGCGTCGACTATGCAACGCAGGAGAGCGGCCGCGCCAGAGCCGGAAGCTCCCGGGTGCGACTCGCGGTTCGTATTGTGAAACAATTGTATGAAGACAACAAACCACGCGCAGCTACAATTTTGGCCGCCCGGCTGTGACATATTTTCCCGAAAACCTGCGACCGGCGGGGCTCAGGACGACTTCTCCTGCAGCTCTTCCGCTGTAGCCTGCAGCCAGCCACGTATCTCCGGGAGCTGGGAAACCGGTAGCGCACGGTCCAACCCAGCGAGCACAATCGAAGCGAACGGCTCTCCGTCAGCATCGCGCAGAGCGAGCCCGTACTCGTTCACGCCCGGCAAGATGTCGCCCGCGTTGATCGCGAACCGTGCGGCATTCGTCCGCTCCAGCATCGAGCGGATCGCGCGCAGACGGGCCCTGCTGTATCCAGTCAAGCTCGCGAGGTTGCGGCGAGCCGTTGCGCGGGCCTCCGGCACGGGCAGATCGAGCAGCATGGCGGCTCCGCCAGCCGAGGTGGCGAGCGGCCGGCGCGTGCCTGGAAAGATCGTGAGCGCCTTCAGATCCGTGCTTCCCTCACGCTCGGCACACACGAAATCATCGCCGCTTCGGAAGAACAGGAAGGCGGCGCTCGGCCTGCGTTTGGCGAGCGCCGCAAGCCAGACCTTTGCCTTGTTCTGCAGTGCACTTAACTCGGGGAGCGACAACCCCAACTCGAAAAGCATCGGACCCGGCAGGTAATGTCGATCATTCGGCCGTTGCTTCACGAGGCGCTCGCGGACCAGGCACATGAGCATTCGATGCGTGGTGCCCTTGCTCAGGCTGCACCGGTCGGCGAGATCGGTCAGCCGCCAGCCGAAATGCCCGCGCGCCGAGATTTCGCGCAGCAGCGCGACGGCGCGCTCAATGCTTTGCGTGCCGCCGTGCTCGCCTGCAGCGCCGCTGTTCGCATTCCTTTTACGCATGACTCCCCCGTCGGCCATCACCATTGTTCCGTATTGTAGAACATGGGCCGCCCATCAACATCCGCTGCTCATCGTCGCGGATCGCCCCGCGGGCCGGCCGCGACCGCGTGCCCCGGTGGTTGCCACAATGTGGACTTTTGCACGAAAACCCGAGCGATCCTCGGTATAAGCTTCGCAAGGCGAGCAGCAGACGAAGGAGAGGCGATGTCCAGAGTTCTCATTACGGGCGGCAGCCGCGGAATCGGTCACTTCATTTGCCGGCGGATCGCGCGCGATGCGCTTGCCCGCGGTGTCACGCCGAAGATCGTGGTGACCGGCACCGGCGCTTCACCGGACCTGGACAACGTGATCGCCGAGCTGCAATCGCTGGGTGCTCAGGCACTGGCCGTTCCCGGCGACCTCAACGATCCGGAAGTGCCTGCGCGGCTGGTTGCCCGAGCGGTCGAGTTCTGCGGGGGCCTCGATGCCGTGGTTCACAACGCCGGCGGAGCAATCGCCTCACCTTTGCTCAAGGTCAAAGTGGCTGACTGGGATACGGTGTTCGCGGTCAATTGTCGCGCGTTCCTTCTGCTCGGCATCGCGGCACATCGGGCGCTACGCGAGTCCAAGGGTTCCCTCTGCGCGATCGGTTCCAGCGCCTCGGAGCAGGTGCAGCCCTACACGGCGGCCTATCCGCCTGCTAAAGCCGCGCTCAAGATGCTGGCACAGCAGATGGCTTATGAATGGGGCCGCCATGGGATTCGCGTCAATTGCATCTCGCCGGGTCTGACGCTGTCGCGCTCCACGGAAGCCGTGCTCGGCAGTGCGGAAGAACAGAAGCGCGTCGGCGATCAGATCCCCCTGCGCCGCATCGGAACACCTGAGGACGTCGCTGCCGCGGTCGCTTTCATCATCGGCCCTGACGCGGCCTATATCACCGGCGAGAACATCAACGTCGATGGAGGCCTACGGCACGTCGGTACGGAGAACATGCTCAACGGAGGATCGAACGAGTGGACTGCGCACGATGCCAATCGCATGCGCCCTCAGAGCAAGTAATTCTGCTCACCGATCAGCGGTCCTAGCGTTGCGGTTCGGCGCCCGCCGCGGCGTGGCGGGCCGCGATGTAGCCGAAGGCCATGGAGGGGCCGACGCTCGCGCCCGCGCCGGGATAGCTGCGTCCAGCCACGGTCGCAGTGGTAATGCCCGTGGCGTAGAGGCCGGGAATCGGCGAGCCGTCGTTGCGCAACACGCGCGAGAACTCATCGCAGACCACGCCGCCGGCCGTACCCACGTCGCCCGGGCATATTTGCACGGCGTAGAAGGGCGCGCGCTCGATTGCACCTAAGTTGTGGTTCGGCCTTACGGTGGGGTCGCCATAGTATTGGTTGTAGGCGCTCTCGCCGCGATGAAAATCCTCATCGATCCCGGTCTTGCAGAAACCATTGAAGCGCTCGATCGTCGTGGTCAGCGCCTTGGCGTCCAGATCGCAGAGCTTTGCCAAGTCGTCGAGTGTGGAGGCCTTTTTCAAGTAGCCGCTTTCTATCGCGCTCTTTGGTGTGATTCGGGGCGCGAACAAACCCCAAGGATAGTGTTTGCGGTGGCTGCTATCGAAGATGGCCCAGGCGGGCACGGCGTCGCCCGCATACATCTTTTGGCCGAACTCCATGTAGCTGGTGGCTTCATTGGCGAAGCGTTGTGCCTTCTTGTTGACCACGATGCAATACGGTTTGCCAATGTCGTTGGGCGAGTGCATGCCGCCGCTCGAGCCATCGGGATGGAAGGAGCACGCCAGCCAGAAGGTCTCGTCCATCAAGTCGATGGCCGCACCGATCCGTTCGGCGGCCTGGATCATTTCACCGGTGTGGCCGGGGCTCACCTGAGTCCAATCCGTGGAAACGGGTGTTCGCGCCTGGTATTGCTTGCGCATCTCTTTATTGCGGGCGAAGCCGCCGGCGTTCAGTAGCACGCCCAGCCCGGCGCGCACACGGATGCGCTCGCCCTTGCGCACGGCAATGACACCGACGACGCGATTGTTCTCCACGATGAAGTCCTGCACCGGGGTCTCGGTCCAGATCGGGATCTTCTGGCGCAGCACGATCTGATAGAGCCGCCCCTGCAGAGCATTGCCCGCCCCGCGAAGTTTCTTGCCGAGGAGCTTATTGAGCACCAGGGCGCGATAGGCCACCTTCGCCATGAGGAGTTTACCCTTCAGCGTCTTGGAGGCCGTAAACATGTCCACGGATTCCGGGCTGGAGATCGGCATCATGCTGGTCAGCGGGTGATGGGCGAGCTTCGGTCCCCACTCGCCGAGTTCATTGACATCGAACAAGGGGGCGGCCAGCGAACGGCCGGCAGCCAGACCGCCGGGGAAGGTGTCGTAGTAATCAGGCCAGTGCGCATGCTCGAACTTCATCCCCTTGCCCTCGAGGAAGCGGATCATCTGCGCGCCCTCGCGGATGAAGGCATCCCGGCGCGCGGGCGTGGAGGCGGGCCCTACGTTTCCAATGACGCTGTCGAGATAAGTTCGTGAACGCTCGTGCGAATCACCGGCGCCTCCTTCGTTGGTGATGTGGTTATTGGGGATCCAGATCACGCCGCCTGAGAAGGCGCTCGTCCCGCCGATCATGGGCTCCTTTTCGATGATGAGAACCCGCTTGCCGGCCTCGTGCATTACCAAGGCGGCTGGGGCTGAGCCCCCGCCGCTGCCGACGATGATGAAATCGTAGCTCTCTTCCTGGGCGGTCATGTTGGGCCTTCTTATTCAATGTGCAGCGTGAACACTCGGCGCCGCCGCAGCGCGCGAGCAACACGCGCGCTGCGAGCTAAGCGTGCGCGCCGCCGGAGGCCCGCAGCGCCTCCTGATTGCCGCGCAGCGCAGCAGGCCCGGAGTCGAGGTCCAGGATCGGCCCGTCGAAATTGCCGGCGAGAATATGGATGGATTTCGCCAGCTTGTCCGCGGGCGCGCCCCCTAGGTAGCCGTCGATGATCCGTTGGTAATTGCTGATCAAGCCTTCCAAGTCTTTGCTCAACCGCATGAACTCGAAACCCTCGGAATGCAGGCCGACCTGCTGGCGCGGTATGTTCGAGTAATCCTGGCACGGGATCGGCGGGAACTGGTCGCTGTCATAGGGCAGCGTCACCGGCTTCATCGGGACCGGCGGCTCTTTGCCCTCCGGATGCAGGGTGAGCGACCAGATCTCGAACAGGCAGGTCTCCGCACTCAGCGGCCGGATGCGGTAGGACGCGAAACTGGAAAAGCACGGCAGCAGGAAATAGTGTGGGAAGAGAAACTCCACCGCATTGACAGGGTGGCTGACAGCCACCGCGTTGAGGTCCGGCGTGGGCTCGCCGCGCGCGCGCCCCGCCTTGGTGATCTCCGCGTTGAGTATGCCGTACCAGGCCGGAATAGCCTGGGCCGGATCATCCGGCAGCTCCACTTCTCCCAGTTTCCGGGCGACCTCGAGGTCCTTGGCGTGGAACATGCCGGCCATGCCGACGCTCACAGCCTCCAGATGCTTAATGTGTGCGGCGACGTTCTCACGCGTCGTGGCGCGCAGGTTGATGGGTGCGCCGATGCCCGAGGCGCCCGGTCCGTACAAGAACTGATAGACCGCCGGGTTGGCCGCTTGCAGCTGCGGATGAGTTTTCATGGTGTGGTAGCCTTCCATGAAAGCCTCCATGGCGAGCTTCCAGTTGGCCGGCAGCACGGTGGCGTACCACCATTCGCTGCGCATCTTGTCGATCTGGTATTGCTCCAGACGGTCGGCGAGCGGGCCGATGCACTCGCGGAAGGAGGGCGCCTTGTCGTCGTAGTTGATGAACGCGGAGCCGCCCCAGACCTCGACGCGGCATCGCCGCAGTGCAAGATCCGCCTGATCGAGCTGGTGCTCGCTGAACTTGCTGCGTCCGTAGACGAAGGTATTCCTGCCCTCCATGTTCCAGCGCCAGCCGTGGAAGGGGCAGATGAATCCCTGAACCGTGCAGTTGCCGTGGCCTTCAGCGAGCTTCACGCCGCGGTGGCGGCAGGCGTTGTGATAGGCCTTTACTCCATCGCGCGTGCGCACGACGATCACCGACTTGCCGAGATTGGAGTAATCCACCCAGTCGCCGACATTCGGAATCTGCTCGAGTCTGCATGCCATCTGCCATACGTGCGGCCAGAGGCGCTCGCATTCGAGCTTGTAGAACTCCTCATCGTAGTAGCGTTGCGCGGGAATGCGCTCGGGGTCGAGGACGGGGAACGGCACCGATTGTTGGGTGCGAAAATCGTTTGGCATCGGACACCTCTTCATTGCGTCGTGCAAAGCCGTCGGCCGGCTTCAATTCGCGCACATCGATCGACCAATCCCGTTCAGTCGACGAACTCGGGAGCTCTCTCAACCAAGTGTTGATTTTGCCATAATTGTCATTCAGCGTGCTAATTTGCTCCGCCAGCCGAGTGATTATCGTCCAAATCCCGCATCACCCCAGCTTGCGCGTGGTCCCTCGACCAATTAGCGCGGCGCGCTGTGCGGATGCACTCGTCTACGCATGAGAAGTGACATATTGTATGCCAGTGGCGTCGCACGGTCTGCGATCGCGCTTCGGGGGCACGGTTGAATGGCGAGCAAAGCAAAAAAAACAACGCGTGTCGTCGTCAAAGAGAGAATTCTTTGCGAGGCGACGAGACTCTTTGGCGAACGGGGATTCGGTGGCGTGGCGCTTCGGGATATTGCCAAAGCCTGTGATATCCCGCTATCGACGCTCAGCTCACACTTCCCGCGCAAACATGATCTTCAAGAGGTGGTGTTCAAGCGCGCCGTCGAAATCATCATCAAGCGCGATCTGACCTCAAGGCTCGCGACCGGCAGCCCCAAGCAGCGATTCAGGCGCTACCTCGTCAATGTCGTTGAGCTGTTTCTAAGCGATCTGCCGGAAATGAAGGTGATGGACAGGGAATTTCAGGAACTCGACAAGCGTTCGACATTCGACCTGATGGCTCGAACCTCCAGGGACCGGATGTCCATGGAATCGCAAAAGTTCATCGCAGATCTCGCTGAGAACACGAAATCCGACATTCTAGAATCGATATCCGCGGACCAGCTGATGCGGATGGTGTTCGCCGGTATTTATGGCATGGTGAAGTTGCGCCCTGTTTATCATCAGGTTGCCCGGGGCAGGGTAGCCAGCAATGAGGCGCTCACGCGCGACATTGTGCTCATGTTCGAGCGCATGTTGGGCATTTGATACAGGCCGCAGACGACCCGCCAATCTCACGTGTAGGACAGATAATCTCACTTGACAAGGGGCGGCAAAACGTGGACAAATGTCCGTGTTAACATGGACATTTGTCCAACCTCGTCGTTTTGCTTCAAGGAGACTCGATTTGCGCAACCTGACCTTAATTGCGGTGGCCATGGTCATGGCCGGCGCCGCCGTCGCCGACACGACTGGTTACAGCGCGACCGTGGCGCAGCCGCAGACCGCCAAAAAGGAATTTATCATCCGCGGCAATTTGTTCCGTTGCGACGGTTCGACATGCACTCTTGTCTCCCATCCGACCAATGACGCGGGCGATCTGACGACGTGCCGTGCATTGCAGCGCGAAGTCGGAACGTTGACTGCCTATGTTGCGGGTGGAAAGCCCTTCGACTCCGACAGGCTGGCCAAGTGTAACTCCCATGGTTGAGGGCTTGCTTCGGCCGCGCGCGCTCCACTAGCGCCGCCGGGGCAGGTATCGCCACGGTGCGTGCCTCTTAGATGTCCGCTCCGGGAAATTCCAGAGGCCTGGTCGCACCCGAGCTGCTGCCCGTGCTCGACCGTTTTGCCGACTTCGAGCTCAACGATAATACCCTGGCCTCGATGCGTGCGGCGGCGAGAGCGATGCCGTCGCCGCCGCTGTCTGCCGCAGCGCAAGCGCTCCGCTGCGAAGAGCGATTTATTCCGGGGCCGCGGGGCGCCCCTGATGTGCGGGTGCTGCTTTATACACCGCCCGCCAAGAACAGCTCGCTTCGTCCGGCGTACCTGCAATTGCATGGAGGAGGCTTTGTGATGGGCGCACCGGAGATGAACGACGGCACCAATCGTATGCTTGCGGCCGGGCTCGATTGCATCCTCGTCTCGGTCGATTACCGGTTGGCGCCCGAAACGCATTTTCCGGGCGCGGTCGAGGACGCCTATGCCGCGTTGCTTTGGCTCCATCGAGAAGCCAAGCCGTTGGGTGTCGATCATGCGCGAATTGCGATCGGCGGGCAGAGTGCCGGCGCCGGGCATGCTGCGGCGCTAGCGCTGCGCGCGCGCGATCGCGACGAGGTTCGCCTCTGCTTGCAGATGCTCGACTCGCCGATGATCGATGACCGCACCGGCAGCACGGCCGATCCCCATCCTTACTGCGGTGAATTCGCATGGACGCCGGCCAAGAATCGCTTTGGTTGGCGGGCGCTGCTGGGTGCGGAGCCCGGCCGCCCCGAGATACCGGTCGAGGCCGTGCCGGCGCGCGTTGCGGATCTGAGCAAGCTGCCGCCGGCATTCATTCTCGTCGGTTCACTCGATTTATTTCTCGAGGAGAACATGGAATATGCGCGCCGGCTGATCCGTGCCGGCGTGCCGACGGAATTGCATATCATCCCGGGCGCGTTTCACGGCTTCACCTCGGTCGGCGGCGAGGCCCCGCAGGCCAACTTGGCGCTCACCCTGAAAAATGCTGCCCTTGCCCGGGCTTTTGCCTGCGCTTCGGCGAGTTGAATCAGTTAGAAAGCACACGTCGACTCATCTCGATCGTGTAGCGCAGATGATCGTCATGGCCGCAGGGTGCTGGCGCAAAGGAGATGAATCCGTCGGTCGTGCGGATGGCAGCCATCTGTTCGGCGATCTGCTCCATGGACCATGTGCCCCTGCACGTGCCTCGCGTTTCGGCGACAAAGGCTCTTGCGACCCGGCCGCTCACGGAGATCAACATTTCACCGGTGATCGAGCAGGACTCATGCGCGAGCCACCCGACCGCGTGCGCAACCATGTCGGGCGACAGAGTCGGGGGGAGGCCTGTGGTGTCGTGTCCTTCGGCCATTCGCGTCACGGCGCCGGGAAGAATGGCATTACACTTCACACCTTCCGCAGCTCCCTCGAGCGCGACTACATGGGATAAGCCGATTACGCCCGCTTTGGCCGCGGCATAATTTGCGCGATGAGGCCTGCCATACAAACCCACATCCGACGCAGTCAGAACCACGCGGCCATATCCGGCCTTGCACATCAGCGGGAAGGCGGGGCGCACCACGTGAAATGCTCCGCGAAGATGAACATTCAGCACCTCGTCGAAATCCTCGTACGACATCTCCTTCAATGAGACCGGGCGCAGGTTGCCGGCGCTATGGATGAGAACGTCGATGCGACCGAAGTGATCCAGCGCCGTTTCGATAATCGCCTTGCCGCCCTCACGCGTAGCCACGGACTCCGTGCAGACCACGGCTTCGCCTTGGGCTGCCTGTATGGTTTGTGCCACCTCTTCTGCGGGACTTGCCTGGAAGCCGGTGCCTTGCAGGCTGGCGCCCGTATCATTGACGACAACTTTCGCTCCCCGTGAGGCGAGCAGCAGGGCGTAAGAGCGCCCGAGTCCTCTGCCGGCGCCCGTGATGACGGCGACCCGATCGTCGAATCTTAATTCCGGCATTGGAGCATCCCCTGCGTCGCGATTCGTTTTGCAACTCGCTCGAATTCGCGAATTCACCTCTACAATGGCTGCACGCAACCACTATCCACTGAGCAGGAATGCATGTCCAGATCGAACTACGAGGCCGATGAGCGCGTGGGCACGCATGGGCCTGACGGAGGTGCTGGCCCGACTGAATTATCTCGTCGGTATCGGACAAGTCGTCCGAGATTCACGTTCCGAAGTCGATATTTTCCGCTGCGTCTGACGTTAAGCAGATTGTCCGCGGAAGTTCAGCTCGACCTTCACGCCGTCCGGATCGCGAACGACAATCTGGTGGAGCTCAAATTCGGGAAGTGCGTTCTCGCGGAAGGGAACACCGACCTTGCTCAAATGAGCCCGCATGCCGGGAATGTCGGTGGCCTCGAGGGCAAAGTGATCGAGGATCCCCGTGGTATCGGGGGCTTGCTGCGCCCGGCGGGCAACCACATGTACGAACGGATGGCCGCTCAACGAGAGCCATGCCCCCGTATATCCGCGGCCTTCCATCTTCTTCACGCCGAAGCCGAGCACGTCCCCATAGAACGCGCAGGTCCTGTCGAGATCGGTGGAGTTAATGGTGATGTGGTCGATCTTGTGAAGCGGCATGGCGACCTCCTTTGCCGAAGCATACGAACGGTACTCGTCCGGCGCTACAACTATTTCATTCGTGATCGAGGGCCTGATGCACCGCGGGAAGGCAGAAACGGCCGCAAATAGTCAGTATAATTTGCTGAGCAACCGCCAAATTCGAGAACGGAGAGAGAATTCATGTCAATTCGCGCGAATCAAGAGGCCGGGACAGCCGAAATAGATCTGAGCGACATCAAGCCTCGGGTCGGACAGCTCGTCGGCGGCGGCCAGCTTTTGGAGCCGTGCACCGCTCTGGACATTCGCCGTTGGGTGATGGGGTTGGATTACCCGAATCCGATTCATTGGGATGAGGAATTCGCCCGTAGTTCCAAGTTCGGGGGCATCGTGGCGCCGCAGACGATGTGCGTGTGCTTGGATTGGGGTGACGGCGTCTCGCCCTCTCTCGTCGGCTGCATACCGAATTCCCACATGCTTTTCGGCGGCGAGGAGTGGTGGTTCTACGGACACACGATCCGTCCCGGCGACCAATTGTTCCAGGAGCGCCGTTTTCATGACTACAAACACGTGGACACGAAGTTTGCCGGCCCGTCGCTGATTACGCGCGGCGATACCATCCACCGCAATCAGCATGGCACGCTCGTCGCCAAGGAACGAGCAACGTCGGTGCGCTATCTGGTCGCCCAGGCCGAGAAGCGCAAGATGTACGAGACCAATCCGACGAAAGCTCCCGTCTGGACGCCTGAGGAATTGAAGAAGATCGCGAAGATTCGTCGCGATTGGATCCTCTCCGGCCGCCAGGGAACTTCGCCGCGTTTCGAGGAAATAGCCGTCGGTGACAAGCTACCGCGTCGCGTGATCGGTCCGCATACGCTGACGACGTTCGCGAGCGAATGGCGTGGATTCCCCTTCACCACGTGGGGTGCTTATAAATGGGTAGGTCCGCCCGGCGTGAAGGACGCATGGATCAATCAAAATTCCGGCTTCACGTTGCCGGTAGATTACGAAGAAGCAAAGATCGATCCGCGCGTGGTCGATGGCTTGTATTCGGGCCCGGCGTCCGGCCATGTCAATACTTCGGCCGGTGCGCAACTCGGCCTGCCACGAGCTTACGGCTATGGCACGTCCATGGGTGCTTGGCCCATCGATTATCTCGCCTACTGGGCCGGTCACGATGGTCTGGTGCGGCACTCGAAGATGTCCTTCCGTACGCCGGTGTTCGAAGGCGATGTGACGTACGTGGATGGCGAAGTCACGGCCAAGCAAGCTGATTCGGCGTGGGGCGGGGCGCTTGTGACCATCAAGGTCCAACTGACCAATCAAGAAGGCGTCGTGAGCGTCTCTGGCGAGGCCGAGGTGGAGGTTCCGATTTAGCTGCTTTTCGGCGGCAAGGGGCCGGTTGCTCGGGACTACCATCGTGTGTGCAAGGCGGGTACAGTAGGGCTCTACCGCCCAATCTCGTCTGCCGCATGCCCCTTCCCCCTCCCACCGTCGAGCGCACGTCCTCTCATACGCGCCGGATCGTCTGCGAAGGCTTCGAGCGCGCAGATGGGCTTTACGATATCGATGGATGGTTGACGGACGTCAAGGGGTTCACCTTTGTAACGCCGATCCGCGGCGAGCTGCCCGCCGGCGAATTCCAGCATGCTCTTGGCATGCGGGTCACCATCGATTCCGAGTTTATGATCAAGAACGTGATTACTGTCATGGATGCGACGCCGTCGAAGCATTGCTTGGGCGCTGTGCCGAACTTCGCCAAGCTGATCGGGCTCAAGCTGGTGCCAGGGTTCAACCGCACGGCTCGAACGGTCCTCGATGGGACCCTAGGTTGCACGCACCTGATCGATCTGCTGGGGCCGATGGCGACCACGGCTCATCAGACTATTTGGGCCAAGAAGTTCCGCTCTGCGACGGGAGCGACGGGCGACGAGAAATCGGCGCCGCCGCTCGTGAACAGCTGCCGCGGCTGGGCGGATGATGGAGTGCTGGTGGCCACCGCATATCCGCAATTCTATACCGGGCCTGCGTTCACTCTTCCCGAGCAGTGAGCCGCCGTGCTATTGCGCGGCGCCCGACGAGCCCATAGAGCGCATCGATGAACTCGCCTGAGCCCAAGCTGCAAATCCGCATCGTGCCGGTGACGATGTTGCAGCAGAATTGCTCCCTTCTGTGGGACGCCGCCACGAAGCATGCCGTCTTGGTGGATCCGGGCGGCGATATCGAGAAACTGATGGGCGCGCTCTCCCACTTCGATTTACAGCTGACGCGCATCTGGCTCACGCATGGCCATGCGGACCATGCCGGCGCCGCCGCCGAGCTGCGCGAGCGCACGGGAGTGTCGGTCGAGGGGCCGCACGGGGACGACCAATTCTGGCTCGACCAGATTGAAGAAGGCTCGCGCCGTTACGGCCTCGGGGGCCTGCGTAACGTCACACCCGACCGCTATTTAAAAGAGGGCGATCAGCTGGAATTCGAGGGCGCGAGGTTCGATGTTTTGCACACGCCAGGACACACGCCCGGCCACGTCGTGATTCACAACCAGGCTGCGAAAATCGCCTTCGTGGGTGATGTGCTCTTCGCCGGCTCGATCGGCCGCACCGATTTCCCGCGCGGCAACCATCAGCAGCTGATCGACTCCATCACCGGCAAGCTTTGGCCATTGGGCGATGACATCACGTTCATCCCCGGCCATGGCCCTACGTCCACGTTCGGTGAGCAGCGCAGGACCAATCCCTTCGTCGCGGACAAACTCACCGGCTATGGCGGCGCGCGGACGCAAGAGCCGAACAAGGCCGATCAAAAGACGTCGAAACGGTACACGTGACATCGAACGAGAAACGCTCTTTGGCCTTGCGGGATCTATTCTTCAGGCTCAACGCCCAGCTCCAGCAGCAACGCGGTGCGCAGATCGTCAAATGAGGCACCGCTCGCGCGTCGAGGACGGGACAGGTCGACATGGCGGTCCAAAGCGATCCGCCCGTCGCGCAGCACCAGGACACGATCCGCGAGTAGGATGGCTTCCTCCACATCGTGCGTGACGAGCAGCGTCGCGGTGCCGTGAGCCTGCCAGAGATCGCCGATCAAATGCTGCATCCTGAGCCGGGTGAGTGCGTCGAGCGAGGCAAACGGTTCGTCGAGCAGCAGCAGCCGCGGCTCCCGCACCAGCGCCCGCGCGAGCGCGGCGCGTTGCGCTTCGCCGCCCGACAGCGTAGCAGGCCACGCATCGGCGTGATGGTCGAGATGAACCTCGGCAAGCGCCGCCATGGCCCGTTCTCGCGTTGCAGCTTTGCGATCGAGCCCGAGGACGACATTACGCCATACTTTCTGCGACTGAACGAGGCGTGGCTCCTGAAATACGACAGTCCGTGCCGCCGGCACCCATGCCTCACCGCCGTCGGGCGCATCGAGCCCGGCCAAAATACGCAACAGGGTGGTCTTGCCGCTGCCGCTCGCGCCGAGAAGTGCAACAAATTCGCCCGCGCGAATCACGAGGTCGAGCGCGTCGAGGACCGGTGGTCGACCCGCGAATCGGCGTGTCAACTTGTCGACACGCACCGCCACAGGACGATCGATGCTTGCGCCGCCGTCGGCATTTTTGTGGCTTTCGAGAATCCTCAATGATGACACGACTTTCGGCGTGGCCATTTCGCTACCGCGCCGCGACTCCGGAGCGCCACGGCATGAGCAGTTTTTCGAGCAGGCGGACGCTGAGATCGGCGGCCAGGCCAAGCAGTGCATAGATGGCAATGCAGATCAGAAGGACGTCTACCTGCTGATAGAGTTGCGCGCTGTTCAGCAGATAGCCGATACCGGAGGAGGCATTGATCTGTTCGGCCGCGATGAGCACGAGCACGGAAATACCCAGAGCGTATCGCACGCCGGTCAATATTGACGGCAGCGCCAGCGGCAGCACCACCTCGCGCACGAGCCGGGTACCGCCGAGTCCGAAGCCTCGCGCCGCCTCGATAACCTTGCGGTCGACATTGCGCACGCCTGTGTAGGTATTGAGATACATCGGAAAGCAGGTGGCGAGCGCGATCAACAGGAGCTTTGGCAACTCCCCGATGCCGAACCAGACAATGAAAAGCGGCACGAGCGCCAGGAAGGGCACGGTACGCAGCATCTGCAGCAACGCATCGAACAGTTCCTCACCCAGCTGAGTGAGACCCGCAACGACTCCGAACGCCAGCCCGAACGCCATTCCGATCGCGCCGCCGAGCAATGCCCGACCCAGCGATACCTCGATTTGGCCGACGAGATCCTGCTCGGTCCAGAGTTTGACGAATCCTTTGGCGACGCCGACCGGGGAAGGCAAGACGGATGGATCGATCAGACCGGCAACGGTCGTCACGACCCACAACAGCACGAGCAGGAGCGGTGCGATAGCGCGCCGGGCCAGCGTCAGGCGTCCGGGAGTAGGGCCAATGACGCGGCCGGCGGCCGGCACGAGCGGGCCCGGATCGATCGAGGCAGCAGGACGGCTCATGGCGGTTCTACCTGGGCAACTAATGCGTCTTTGGCGACTAAGGCGTCGTAGCGATGGTCGAAAAGCTGAGCGGCATCGATTTGCCTGGACACCAGACCCAGCTTGAAGAAGGTGTCCGCGAGCGTCTGCTGCGCGCGGATGACGTCGTCGTCGATCGGCGTGAAACGGGTCGGCGCTCGCTTCAAATATTGTTCGATGATCCGAATCGGCAAGCCGAGAGTCTTGGCATAGAAGGGCGCTTCGGCGTCGGGCTGCTGTTCTCGCTTGCGCATGCTACGGGCAATGTGCGTAATAAAGTCGCCCAGCGCGGCGGCGCGAGCGGGATCATCCAGAACGCGGTTTGACGCCACGATGTATTGCAAGTCGGGCGTGAGCGGCTCCCCTCCGGTCGCCACGATGCGTGCCTTACCGTCCGCCAGCATCTGCGAGAGATACGGATCGACCGTCACGGCGGCCTCCATCGTCCCGTTCTCGAGCAAGGCCGTGCTCAAGGTGTTGAGATTCACGGATCGAATGTCCGAAAACGACATCCCTGCCTGCTCGAGGAGCCGCACCAGCAGATACTGGGTCACCGTGCCGCGCTGATAACCGACGCTGCGGCCGCGCAGGTCGACGACGCCGTGGATCGGCGAGCCGACCGGCACGACGAGCGCCACCGACGAGGTGCCAGCCCGAACCGGTCGCGCGGCGGCGATTACTTTGATCGGGCTTCCGGCCGCTTGGGCAAAGACCAGCGGCGTTTCGTACATCCAGCCGACATCGACCGATCCACCGGTCTGCGCCGCGATCACCGCCGGGCCGCCAACGAAGTTCGACCATTGAATGCTATAGCCGTCGCCCGGTTTATCCTCGCCGGCGGCGTGCAGCAGCGTCTCGAGAGTGTGCATTTGGTCGCCCACGCGCAGTACGACCTGTCCGGAGTTCGCATGGCCGCCGCAACCGCCCAGCAACGACAAAAGTCCGAGCAGCAGACTCATTGACGTCCATCGCCAATGGGGCTTACATGGGGTCATGCGCGCATCTTGAATTGCTGCCATCACCATAGGAAATCGCAGATCAGTATAGCCTTATACCGTTTAAGCCTGAATGCGATCCGCCCAGGTGGCACGGCAAGCCGCGCAGCGGAGTCTTAATAATAGAGGAGGGGTGCTCATGGGCGAGATGTCTGACATCGAACGGCTGGTCGCGTTGGAGGAGATCAAGCAACTGAAGGCCAGGCGGGATCGTGCCGTCGACATGAAGGATTGGGCGACCTTCGAATCACTGCATGCGCCGGATCATTGCTCTCACGCGGACGGGTTCGAGGAGTGGACGAGCGCGGCTCAATTGGTCGCTAATATCAAGGCGAACCTGGAGGGCGTCACCACCATCCACCACTCCCATACCCCGGACATCAGGTTCCAATCCGCGGTCACTGCCACCGGGATCTGGGCCATGGAAGACAATCTTTATTGGATGCAAGGCGACCAGGAGCACTGGCTGCGCGGCTTCGGGTTCTATCACGAGACCTACGAAAAGCGGGATGGGCAGTGGGTGTTCACCACCCGCAAGCTCAAGCGCATTACCGTGAAAATGTCACCGGGTGCGGTATTCGGTGCGAAGCGTCCATGAGGGCAGCTCGCCTTTGAGGCATAACCTCTAGCGGACGACTCCGGGATATTGAACGCGCGGCGCAACCTTATGCGTGTCGCGGTACGATGGCGGCTGCCTGCCGCCCTCATCCTTGATCCCATACTTTACGGCCATTTCGGCACCAATCACCGTCTGACCGCTCATCTCCATCAGTTGGGGATCGTTGTAGAGCGCCCAAATGATGTGGCCGGTGAACTCCGGTGTCTCCAAGACGTCCGTCAAATGGCCGTACTTTGAGGGATCCGCCGCGATCATTCTTTTCAGGCGGTCGGTGCTGAGGCCCCCCATCCATATGGAGAGCGCCGCGACGTTATGCTCCTTGAAGTCGACCGCCATGTCGGCGGCGAATTTGTCCATCCCCGCCTTGTGCGCGCCATAGACGGGTCCCAATACATAGTGGACCCCGCCGGGCGAGGAGGTGAAGATCACGAGTCCCCGGTGCTGCTCGACCATCATGGGCGCCGCATGATAGCTGGCGATGTAGCTGCTGCGCAGGCCGACATCCAGCATGTCCACGAGCTCGACCGGCTTTTCCCAGAAGTTTCCGGGCGAGGTCAGTTCGTCATGGAGCGCGCAGGCATTGTTGACCAAAATATCGAGCCGGCCCTCATCGCGCCGCAGCCGATCGAACAGCGCGATCACCTGACGATCATCTGCATGGTCGACTCGAACGGCGATACCGTTGCCGCCGGCGGCGGTCACGGCCGCGGCCGTCTCATGGATCGTGCCCGGCAGCGAGGCGTCGCCGCTCTTCTCCGAACGCCCGGTGACATAGACGGTGCAGCCGTAGCTGCCGAGCGCGATCGCAATTCCCCGCCCAGCCCCGCGGCTGGCTCCGGTGACGAGCGCAATGGTTTTTTTTCCTGACATGTTCTGTTCCTTAGGACTAAGCTGCCTGCCCATTGAGTCGCACACAGCCGGGAACGGGGGGGCTTGGGTGAGACAAGTTTACTATGGCTGGTATGTCGTCGCGATCACCATCATCATCTTTATGGTGTTGGTCGGCTCGATCTTTTCCGCGTTCGGCGTATTCGTCCTGCCGGTGTCCGCGGAGCTGGGGCTTTCGCGTGCGCAGATGAACACAGCGATCGGACTGGTGAGCTTTGGCAATGCGGCCCTCGCGCCTTTCGTGGGATGGCTGCTCGACAGGGCGCCCGTCAAGTCCGTGATGGTCGTCTGCTCGATCATGTACGGATTGAGTATGGTGACGCTGGGAATCACCCACTCTCTCTGGCTGAGTGCGTTGACGCTGACACTCGGCATCCCACTCGCGTATCTCGGCGCGGGCAGCCTGTCAGCCACTTTGCTGGTCGCTCGTTGGTTCACCGCTCGAAGGGGTCGAGCCATGATGCTCACCGGCCTTGGATTATCTCTCGGGAGTCTCATCGGCCCACCGGCAATCGGACTGCTCGTCGAAGCCAACGGCTGGCGAACCTCGTTGCTCATCCTGGGCGTCGGGCTCGGTGCGCTGCTGGTGAGCCTCGCAGTGATCGTGCGCGAGCGGCCCGGCCCGAATGATGTCGAATCGAGGCACGAGCCGGTCTCCGCCTTGCGCGTTGCCGAGGAAGCCCGGCATGCGGCTGCGCCGATGAAGGTGCTGGCGATACTCCGAATGCCGCAATTCTGGACGATGAGCATAAGCACCGCCGTTGCGATGGGCGTTTTCACGACCATCGCCATCTCGCTGGTTCCGCTGGCCCGCGCGCACGGCTTCAGCATGCTGGAGGCGACGGGCCTCATGTCGGTCATGGGGGCCGCGGCCATCGTGGGTGCGCTGCTGTTAGCTCCCATTGCCGATAGGGTCGATCGAGTCTTGCTACTGACGGGGCTGTTCTTGCTGGGCGTGCTGCTCGATGTCGTGCTGCTGACCGGCTACCGATACCCCATTCTGCTCGCCGGCGCGATCATCCTCGGAGTCGCCACGGGCACGGCCACGCCTACGTTCTACGCGGTGCTCGCGGACCGGTTCCGGACGTCCTCGTTCGGGACCGTTCGGGGCATCTCGTTCCTGCTGCTCGGCGTTTTCGGCGTGCTCGAACTGCGCTTCGGCGGAGCGCTATTCGATAAAACCGGCGATTACAGGGCGACCTTCACCGCCGCGATCGTGCTCTCCGTCGCGGCAGCCGCGTTGATGTTCACGACCCGTTTCACGCGCCGCGATGCGGGGACGTAATTCGAAGCCTTCCGCCGAAACCGGCCGGTCCACAATGTGACATATGACTCGCCACAGGGAGACAATCGTGGCTTTCATTGCCGGATAATTGACGAAAAGCTCGGAGCGGTAGAGCATCACCCACCGTGCGCAATCGCCGTCAGAGCCGGGGAGTGGCTTAGAGTGCCCGAAAGGCGCCCTATGAGAGGTATGTAAATGAGCATCGAAATCAAGCCCATCAAGAAGCATATCGGCGCGACTGTGCATGTCGGCCGCGCGGACCTCAACAAGTCTGAGGTGACCAATGCGGTTCTCGAGGCGGTCGAGGAGCGCGGAGTGCTGGTGTTCCCCCAGATTAACCTCACCGACGAGGAGCAGATCGCCTTTACCGACAGTCTCGGCGAGCGCGTCAACTTCAAGAACGGTGCGCTCGGCGCGCACAATTCGGGGCAGAACATCAACGCGCAGGGCATCTACAAGGTCACGCTCGACCCGAGCAACCAGCACCCCGAATATGTGTTCGGCACCTTTTTCTGGCACATGGACGGCATGCCGGTGCACGATATTCCGCCGCCCAAGGCGACCCTGCTGACCGCGCGCCGGCTCTCTGCCAAGGGCGGTCAGACCCAGTTCGCCAGCACTGCCGCCGCCTATGAGGCGCTGCCCGACGAGGAGAAGGCTCTTCTCGACAAACTGCGCGTGGTACACAGCATCTACGCCGCGGTGCTTCCGACCCTCGACACCGAGGAGGAGCATGCGAAATCTCGCCAGTCCGAGGTCAAGCGCGAGCGTCCGCTCGTCTGGACACAGAGCACCGGGCGCAAATCGCTGATCATCGGCCACACCGCGGATCGCATCGTCGGCTGGCCCGTCTCCGAGGGCCGCGCGCTGCTCGAGCGCTTGATGGAATGGTCGGCGCAGCCCGACTTCATGTATTCACACCAATGGCAGGAAGGCGATCTGGTGATCTGGAACAACAGCGGCGTGCTGCACCGGGTGATCCCCTATGATCGCAACTCGGGTCGCATGATGCACCGCACGTCGCTTGCGGGGGTCGAAGCGATCGCCTGAAACTGGACTGTCAGGATTTAGGAACTCTCAGGAGTGGAGTGAAGGCCGCTATATTCCAGGGCGCGGGCAAGCCGCTATCGATCGAGAAGGTCGACGATCCGCAGCCGGGACCCAACGATGTCGTGATCCGGGTGCATCGCTGCGGCATCTGCGGCACCGATCTTCATATGACGGCCGGCCACAATTGGTGTTATCCCGTCGGCTATACCCCGGGCCATGAATACGTCGGCGAGATCGTCGAGATCGGCTCGAACGTGCAGGGGTATCGGACCGGCGACGTCATCACCAGCGTGCCGCTGAGCGGCTGCGGCCAATGCCCGGTCTGCGTCGTCGGAAACGAGGTGCTCTGCGCAAAGATGACGCCCGGGATGGGCGGCTTCGGCGAATATCTGCGTGTACCGACCTCGCTCGCCGTGCGCTTGCCGAGCACGTTCTCGGTGGTCGACGGCGCCTTGATCGAGCCGCTGGCCGTGGGATTCTATGGCCTTCGCATGGCGCACATCCGACCCGGCGACCGGGTGCTCGTGCTCGGCGGCGGAACGGTCGCGCTCCTCGCAATCTATTGGGCGCGCCGCATGGGCGCGGGCAAGATCGTCGCCCTATCGAGGTCCGCCAGGCGCGAAGCCTTGGCGCTCGAGATGGGTGCCGACAAGTTCGTGCAAGCGGGACAGAATGAGGTGGCTGAGGTGATCGCGGCGTTGGGAAGATCGCCCGAGGTTGTCTTCGAATGCATTGGCGTCGCCGGGGCCATGCCTCAGGCAATCACGCATGTCGGTGTGTACGGGCGCGTGGTGTCGTTCGGCTTTTGCACCTCGCCTGACCCGATCATCCCTGCGATGGTGGCAATGAAGGCCGCAAGCCTCTCTTTCCCCGTGGGGTATGCGCTGCGCGACTTTGAACACGCGGCCGACATGATGGACAGCGGCCATGTCGATCCCAAGATCATCGTCAGCTCGACGATTGGGCTCGATGAGCTCCCGACGACTTTCGAAGCGCTGCGGGGCCCGAACAACGAGACGAAAGTTCACGTGCTGATGCAAGCCGGCTGAATTCGTCTCCGTCAGTCTCCCACAATAGGCTTGGCGCGCTGGATGGCACCGACGATGCGGATATTGGCCTCGCGCCGCACGAATTTCCAGCGGCCATCCTCGCGCCGCAGCCGATCGTCATAGGTGCCGCTGCCGGCGAAGACATGGCCGTCGGGATGTTCGTCGTTACTCACGTGCAGCTCGATCCAGCTGGTAGCCGTCGCCTCATCGCCCGTCACTTGAATGGCGATATTGTGGACTGCGGGCATGCTCAGCGCCGGGCTCCCGATCGCGCCCTTGAATAGCTTTTCGAGCGCCTCGTGGCCGCGAGCTTCGTGCACCGGGGACCCCGGCAGCCGCACAATCAGTGCGCCGTCCGCGGTGAACATGTGGGCCATCGACCGCCGTCGCACGACGTGCTGCGCGTAGCGTGCGATCAGCTCGCGTATTTCCTCGCGGTCGGCGAGTTCCTGCAGGCGTTGCTCGAGGCTGCCGTCGAGGCCCTCGAAGTCGCGCGCGAGCATCTCATCAACGGTCGGCTGTACACGTTTCGACATGTTTCTATCTCCGTTAGCGCTCAAGTCAAGCGCGGCGCTCGTGCGGACGCGGATAGACCTGCGGAAACCACGCATGCTGCAACAGGTCACCGTGTCGGTGGATCTCTGCGACGCCGGGATATTCGGGGCTGTGTCCCGCCTCGCGCTCGACATAGCGCGTGCCCTCGCCGAAGAAGCGCAAGTTGAGCGAACGTCGGACACCGCCCTCGCGCATCTCGCCGCCGCCGTGCAGCGTCTGCGGGTGGAAGATCAGGACGTCGCCCGGATTGCTCGCATGCGAGACGATCGGCCACTTCACGCGCTGAGATTCGATATCGGGGAGCTTCGGAGCGGAGGTTGTCAGCGGCCTTTCGCCGGTGCCATCTGTACCGAGGTCGAAAATCGGTCCCCGATGCGAGCCCGCGATGAATTCGAGGGTCTCTTCCTTCTTCAGGGGCTGGATCGCGATCCACATGGTGGCGAAGCTGGCGCCGTCGACCATTAGATAGCCAATATCCTGGTGCCACGGCGTGCGCCGGCTGTAGCCGCCTTCCTTGACGAAAATCTGGTCGAGAAAGTAATAGAGCTTTCGGGTTCGCAGAACCTTCGCCACGACTTCGACGATTGGCGAATCCGCCAGCAGCCGTTGGTATTCCGGATTAACCAGGTAATTGCCGAAGTCGTCGAGATACTCGCCGGGTTGACCCTCAAAATGCCGGATGAGTTGGGGTCCGGGACTATTGAGGTTGCGCTGCACGCCTTGGGCGATCAGGCGCATCCAAGTCGGCGACAGCAGGCCCGGAATCCATACCGCGCCGTCACGGTGAAACGCCTCAACCACGTCCTCGGTCACCAGTGACAGGGGGTCCACTGCTCGCATCGTGCCAACTCCTCTTTAATTCGATTCATCGCTCGCGCCCAAGTTTCGTGCATTATTCCGCGATAGGCAAAGATTCAAGATATTCTGTAATGAACTCGGGGACCGGAGCGCGGTGCTAAACTCTCGAGCCGAAGGCTAGCACGGGGAACAAGAGATGAGCCAAAATCCAAGCATCACGTTTTCTCACGTCGGGATCTGCGTTTCCGATCTGGGGCGATCCGAACGCTTCTACACCCAGGCGCTCGGATTTGTACTCAGCCATTCGGTGGAGGCAGGCCCGCCGTTCGATATCTTGTCGGAGCTGCCCAATTTCAAACTGCGTGCGAGTTTCCTCAAGCGCGAGGGAACCATGATCGAACTTCTCTACCTGGAGCACCCCGTTGCCGTTGGGCCTGCCGAGCGCCGTCCGATGAACCAACTGGGTCTTACGCATTTGGCTTTCACTCTCGATGACCTATCTCAAGCAGCCGATCGCATCGTGAAACATGGGGGACGTGTTTATCCTCAGACGAGGGTCAGTACTCCCATGGGGGACTTTATGTTCGGCACTGACCCCGACGGCACGCGCATCGAGCTTTGGCAGAAACAGGCTTAGGATCACATGGGCCCGATGTCGATGGTTGGGCGAATCAGGATCTCGGACACATTGACTCTCGTCGGCAGCGAGAGGACGAACAAGATGGCATCCGCGATGTCTTCCGGCTGCATCGCGCCCGGTTTCTGGACATGCTGGCGCATCCACTGGCGAACGGTCTCATCGCTGATTCCCTCGGAGACCTCGGTCGTGGTGGCGCCCGGCTCGATGATGCAGACACGGATGCCCTGCCCACAGACCTCTTGGCGCAGGTGCTCGGTCAGCGCGGTCACGCCGTATTTGCTGACGGAGTAAGGCGCAAAGGGGCCACCCGCGCGGCGCCGGCCCGCCGTCGATGAGATGTTGATGATATCGCCCCCGCCCTGCGCGCGCATGCCGCCGATCACGGCGCTGCAGGTGTAGAGCGTCGCGAGCAAATTGACATCGATGACACGGCGCCATTGCGCGGTGTCTGCGCTCTCGACGCGGCCCGGCTGAATGATTCCGGCGGAATTCACCAGAATGTCGATTCGACCGAAACGTTCCAGCGTCTTGCGCACCACGCCTTGCGCGGTGGCCTCATCGGCCGCATCGCCAGGCAACGCAATGGCCGTCCCGCCGGCCGCTGTGATCTGCTGTGCCAGAGCATCCAGACGCTCGGCGCGCCGCGCGGAGAGTGCAACCGACGCGCCGGCCGCCGCCAGCGCCAACGCAGCGCCTGCTCCGATACCCGACGATGCGCCGGTCACCAGCGCAACGCGCCCTGCGAGTGATTCAGACATGCGTTCTTCCTCTTCTTGAAATTCTAGCATTGGGCGCGATCGGGGCGGCAGCGGCTCGATATCATAATGTGGAATGGCTGGCGGCCTTCGGCAAGTCCGCGCTGTCCTCTCGCTGCAGGCGCGATTAAACTCATCGCGAGCTGGCACGATCAATACGAAGCAATGAGATGTCGCTGTTCGACCTGGCTGACAAGGTGGCTGCTGGCGCACTGGGGCCGAATCGACATCCTGGTCGGAGAAAACGCTCACCAACGTCACTGGGATCGTGTGGTTGTCCAACCTCGTGTTGCCACAGATGGCCGAGCGCCGCGATGGCGTGATCAACGTGCATCGTTCCCGTGATGGAGAGTTCGAATGACGATTCCAGTCGTGTTCCGCAATCATTTTCAGTTGGGCTACGTCGTGCGCAATCTCGACCCAGTGATCGAGCACATGCGCGACAAATTCGGCGTGGCGAAATGGCAGGTCAACGTTTTGCCCAAGAGTGCCCCCGCCAGGGTACTGGGCTTTGCCTATGTGCAGCAGGTCATGATCGAACTCATTGAGGCCAGGCCTGAACGGGAAACGATCTACAGGGATTGGATTCCCGAGTCCGATACGGCGGCGAGGCTCCATCACCTAGGTTATATGATCGATGGCGATGAGGAGTGGCGTACCACCATCGGTCAGTTCGAGAGCTCAGGCTTTCGTAACGCATTGGCCGACAGCTCCGATTTCTTCGACTATTACTATGCCGACACCGTGGCGCAGCTCGGCCATTACTGCGAGCTGATCCGTCTCAAACCCGCCGGTCGAGCCTTTTGGGCCACCGTGCCGCACAACTGAACCGAGGGCGGACCGGGGCAGGAGCCGCGGCGGCCGCGAACCAATAGGGGATGAAAGAATAATGACGAGTGCAGAGCGGCTTCTTCGCCGGGGCGTCACCGCCGCGGCGATTGTGCTTTTCGCGATTTCCCCCGTGTTCGCACAACCTTCCCAGACTGCGAAGCCAATACCGTTCACCGATTCCCAAGCAGCGCATGGGCGCACGCTGTTCGAAGCCAATTGCGCAGCCTGTCATGGGCCGACGCTGGAGGGCGGACCGGGAGGTCCCCCTGTTAAAGGCGGCGCGTTCCGTCAGCGCTTTCAGTTACAACCGGGCGACGCTCTATTCACGTTCATCCGCACGAAAATGCCGCCGGGGAATGCGGGCGTCCTAACAGCCGCCGACTACGCCGATCTCACTGCGTACATTCTGGCAGCCAACGGCGCAAAGGGCGGTGAATTGCCGCTGCAGGCGGATGCACCGTTCCTCGAGCCGCTGAGCTTTACGGCGACTCTGCCGCCTCTGCCCGTCGCGCATACCAAAACGCGAGACGTGCCACAAAAAGCGCGAGAGGGGCTCTCGGAAGGGTTGCCGCCCGATGGCTTCGTGAACGACGCCGCCAGGCGCGGAGCCGAACGCCTGCAGAAGCTGCGCGTCGTGACGGACGCCATGCTGCGAAGTCCGCCCGACGGCGATTGGATCAATCCGCGCCGAACCTACGATGCTCAAGCCTTCAGCCCGCTCGCCGAGATCAGTACCGCGAACGTCGGAAAACTTCAAATGGCTTGGAGCTGGGAATTGGCGCCGAGCGAAGATGAGATCACACCGTTGGTCCACGACGGCATCCTGTTCATCGCGAGCAACGGCCGGCTGCAGGCATTGGATGCGGTTACGGGCGATTTATTGTGGCAGTACACCAATCCAACCCCCGTCGGTATCGTGCGCAGTCTCGCAATCTACGGCGAAAACATTTTTTACCCGGCGGAAACCGATCTGGTGGCGCTCAACATGCGCAGTGGCGCCGTGGTCTGGCGACATCCGCTGGTAACGGCGGGCTATGGGGTTCGCTTGGCCGCCGGACCGCTGATCGTGAAGGGGATGGTGTTGCAAGGCACTAGCTTGTGCATCGGCGCGTTCCCCGGCGGCTGCTACTTGTCGGCTCTGGATGCTGCGACTGGGAAAGAGTTGTGGCGATTCAACACACTCGCTCGGCCCGGCCAGATTGGCGGTGATTCGTGGAACCACGCGCCCGTCGACGAGCGTTTGGGCGGCGCAATTTGGGCCGCGGGCAGCTACGACCCGGAGTTGGACCTGATCTACTTCGGCGTAGGCCAAACCTATAAGCTCTCGACGCTTCTCAAGGATTACGACGGTACGCCCGGCGGGAACGATGGGCTTTACACCGATACGACTCTTGCGCTGCGGCCGGAAACCGGCGAACTCGTTTGGCACTACCAGCACTTGAAGCGTGACGTGTGGGATCTCGATTGGGCGTTCGAGCGAACCGTTGCGACGATTCAGGTCGACGGCAAGCCCCGCAAGACCATCACGACGGGCGGCAAGCTCAGTATCTTCGACACACTCGATGCCGCGACCGGCAAATATTTATTCTCCTACGATGTGGGCTTGCAAAATTTGGTGACTTCGATCGATCCGCAGAGCGGCGACAAGAAGATCAATCCAGCCTACGATCCCAAACCGAACGAACAGCTGCATTTCTGCCCGTCCCTCGTGGGCGGGCGCAACTGGCCGGCGACCGCCTTCAATGCAAAAACCGGAATTCTGTATGTGCCATTGAACGAGGCGTGCGCCGACTTTACGTGGGTGCCCGGGAGCAATTTCGAGTTCGAGACCCGATTCACGCGCCGCGACGACTCCGACGGACTGATCGGCCGCCTCGAGGCGATCGATGTGGCTTCGCGAAAAGCGCTCTGGGTTCAACGGCGCCGTGCTCCGGAAAGCAGCGCCATTCTCGCCACGGCCGGCGGATTGATATTCGATGGATCGAGGGACCGCTGGTTTCGGGCGTCGGACGCGCGGACGGGGAAAGTGCTATGGCAGACGAAGTTGAATGCGCCGCCCAGTTCATACCCGGTGACTTTCAGCGCGGACGGCGTTCAATATGTCGCGGTCGTGGCCGGCGGCGGCGGTCCGCTGGACAACGCAGGCGGCGTTCTCACGCCGGAAATTCCGGCTCCGGGCGCCGGGACGACACTTTGGGTATTTCGGCTTCCGGAAAAAAGATGATTGCGCGCCGCGAACGCTCATATCTCGAGGGTGGGCCGAATCAACATCCCCGATACGTTCGCCCGTGCCGGCAGCGACAGGATGAAGACGACGGCAGCCGCAACGTCTTCCGGCTGCATCGCACCCACCTTATGGACGTGCTCGTGCACCCTTTGTCGGTCACTCGGATCGGTGATGCCCGCCGACGCCTCCGTCGTCGTCGCACCAGGCTCGAGAACGCACACCCGAATGCCGTGCGCACCGACTTCCTGGCGCAGGGTTTCCGTGAGCGCGGCGAGACCGAACTTGCTCGCGGCATGAGGACCGTAGGGGCTGACCGCTCGGCGGCCCGCCGTCGCGGAGATGTTGATGATGTCACCGCCGCCCTGCGCCCGTATGGGTCCGACAGCCGCGCTGCAAGTATGGAGCGTCGCGAGCAGATTGATTTCGAGCGCGCGGCGCCATTGCGCCGCATCGGCATTCTCGACGCGGCCCGGTTGAATAATGCCGGCGGAATTCACCAGAATATCGAGACGGCCCAAACGTCGCACCGTCTCGCCAACCACTGCGCGTGCAGCCGCTTCATCGGTCAGATCGCCCGGTAGCGTAAGGGCCTTACCGCCGGCTGCTTCGATTCTTTGCATCAGAGCCTGCAGACGATCGGCGCGCCTCGCCGAGACCGCAACCACTGCGCCGGCCGCTGCCAGGGCGAGCGCAATGCCTTCGCCGATCCCCGACGAGGCTCCCGTCACCAGCGCGACGCGCCCCGCAACTCTTCCACTCATCTGTCCCCCTGACGTCGCAAATTGGGATGTGCGATGATTGTAGGTCCTCGGTATCGTTCGCAGCCAGCGATCCTTTAATTTCAGGGGAATCTTTAATGACGAGATACGACCACTACAAGACGATGGTATTCAGCCTGCGGGAGCGGATCTTGACGGTGACGCTCAACAACCCGGAGAAGCTGAATATCTTCACCGAACAGATGGAATATGAGCTCACGCAGTTCTTCATCGACGGGGCGTTGGACAAGGATTTTGACATCGTCATTCTGACCGGGGCGGGGCGCGCGTTCAGCGCCGGCGGCGACGTCGAGAACTGGATGGTGGGAAACGTCAAGGATCCGGGCCGCGTCAGCACCGAACTGTCCAAACGCGTGGTCTTTTCGATTCTGGACTTCCCGAAGCCACTCATTGCCAAGTTGAACGGTCACGCGATTGGTCTGGGTGCGACGGTCGCTCTTTTTTGCGATGTCATTTTTGCTTCAAACGAAGCCAAGATAGCCGATCCGCACGTGAAGATGGGCTTGAGCGCCGGTGACGGCGGGGCGATCATCTGGCCGCAGCTGATCGGTTACGCGCGGGCACGCGAATATCTGATGACCGGTGAGCTGATCCCGGCACCGAAGGCTGCGGAGATCGGCCTCATCAACTATTCGCTGCCGCGGGGGGAGCTCGACGCCGCCGTGGATGCCTTCGTGCAGAAGTTATCCAAAGGGGCGCTGCGCGCGATCTCCGCCACCAAGCAGACTATCAATCTCGGCCTCAAGCAGGTGGCGGCCGCGGTGATGGACGCGAGCATCGCCTATGAGAAGCTGACCGTCTACACCAGTGATCATGCTGAAGCGGTGCATGCCTTTCTGGAGAAGCGTCAGCCCACCTTCACCGGGAAATAAACGCAGTCTCTAATCGAACGGGAATCCAGCTGCGAGTCTTTACCGGCTGACATTTCGCTGTGGCAAAGCGGCGACTGTGTCCCTGCATGTGGTGCAAACAACACCGCGACGGCGGGCGGCGTGTAAGCCGGTATTCTATTAGGAAAAAGGCGTGAGGGTTTTTTAGTCAACCTGTTGCGCCATCGCCACGGGCCGTCGCAGACGTGTCGCATTGTGGAATGGCCGCTTGCCGGTATCTTGCCGCATCGCATTAGGTGGTTAAGCTTGCCTCGAGCACGCCGAGCACCCGTAGAGGTTGCAAGCACTGCCATTGAATGACGACCGTGAAATAACACGCATGGAGGCTGGTAAGTAAAGGGGGAGAGGGTATGGCGCCTAAGAACGCGTTCGGGTTGGGTCTCTTGTCGTGCAGTTTGCCTGGCCTGCTGGCCGGACTCCTCTCAACAGCGAGTTTTGCGGACCAAGCGCAAGATGAGGGCGGCGGGGGAACCCTGGAAGAGGTGGTGGTAACCGCACAAAGGCGCTCGGAGCGCCTGCTCGATGTGCCGATTTCGGTGACCGCGGTGTCGGGCGCCCAATTGATCGACGCGGGTATCCAGACCTCTCAAGATCTGGGCCAGGTGGTTCCCGGGCTGACCATGGTCGAGACGGGTCTGTATCTGCAGCCGGCGATACGCGGGATCACGAACTCGTACACCAGCCCCTCCGCGGAGCCGAATGTCGCGACCTATGTCGACGGCATATACCAGGGGAACATGACCTACGCGATCTACGAGGAGCCGGATATCCAGCGCGAGGAAGTTTTGAAGGGCCCCCAGGGAACCCTGTTTGGCCGCAATGCGACCGGCGGTGCGATCCAGATATTCACTGAAGAGCCCTCATTCACACCGACCGGGCACTTCAGTGCAGGGTACGGAAACTGGAACGAGAAAATTGCCAGCGCGTTTGTGACCGGTCCTCTCATCGATGACACTCTGGCGGGCAGCGTCACGGTTTATCACCGCAACAACGATGGGTTCCACCGTGATCTGCTGGCCGACGGCAATGAGACCGGCGCCATGGAAATCGATCTCGTTCGGACCAAGTTGCTACTCAACATTCCTGACATCGTGCAGTTGGAAACCAACGTCCTGTACTCGAACACCTACGACTACGGCTCGGTGGAGAACACGAATCTCAACGGCAATACACTGAGCCGTGCGATCGATCCGGCGGCACCCATCGCAAGCCAGCCCTGGCAAGTCGCGCAGGATGCCCCCAGCTATCTCGACGCGCAAAACTGGCAGTTCAGCTTGCGCGCGCGCTCGAACCTCGCCTGGGGAGAGTTGACGTCTTTAGCCGCCTACACCGATCTTAACGATCACATTCCGAGCGACGGGGACTACAGTCCTCTGCCGATACTCGCCTACAACGTCAACACGTACACGAAAGCCTTCTCCGAGGAGTTGACGTTCTCTTCCAAGCAGTTCGGCCCGCTGCAGGATGTTGCGGGACTTTTCTACTACCACAAGAATGGCGCGTACGACCCGCTGGTTATTGCGGCAGTTGGGAGCCCGCTGATTTACGATTACACACGCGATACGACTGACGCAGTCGCGGTTTTCACCGAACTGCATTACGACGTAACCGATTGGCTTAGCCTTATCGGCGGCGTGCGCCTGAATCACGAAGAGCAGTTCGCACGGGCCGGCCTTTCGTATCCGCCCGCTCAGTTCAACAAGCTGAACGACAACAGGGCAACGCCGCGCTTCTCGGTGATCTATAAGATGAATGACGCCACCCGGGCGTACTTCACCTATGGCGAGGGATTCAAGAGCGGATTATTCAACTCGCAGTCGTACCCGTTCGATCCGGCCGCCAACAAGAACGCCGTGGCTCCCGAGACGGTCAGGGCCTATGAGGTGGGATTGAAGTTCGAGCCGAGCTCGCTACCGCTGCGGCTCCATGGCGCGTTCTATGATAACGACTACAAGAATCTGCAAGTTTCGGAACTCGAGAATGTGGCCGGTCAGGCAGGAGTGAGCGTTCTGCAGAACGCGGCCTCCGTCAGGAGCTATGGCTTTGACGGGGATGCGACTTGGGCCGCGACCCGGGATCTGTCCGTGGTACTCGGGATGAACTGGCTGCATTCCAAATATACGTCCTTCCCTAACGCAGCAGTGGACGAGCCGCCACCACCGCCGGCGCCGCAAAACGAGGGCAACATACAGTCAACCGTGGATGCCACTGGAAACTGGACGATCCGCAGCCCCGAATGGACCTATAACGCGGGGCTGAACTATGGCCACGATTTCGGCTTCGGCAAGATCGGCTTGTCAGGGAACCTGTTCTACTCTTCGCGCGTTTACTTCGATGCGCAGGACCGTATCTCTCAGGATTCCTACGTGTTGCTGAACCTGCGCGGAACCTGGCAGCCTCGCGGGAGCAACTTCAAGTTGGGCATCTGGACACGCAATCTCACCAACGCTGACGTGATCAACAGCACCACGATCACCACGTTCGGAGACGCGGTGAATTATCTGCCGCCGCGGTCGTATGGCGGAGACGTATCTTATTCGTTCTAAAAGGGACTATTGCACTCGGCATGCGGGCCGGGATTCCGGCCCGCGATTTCCCGAATTCATGGCCGATCGATGAATTCCTGAATCCCGCGATGTAGATTTGCCACCGGACGTTCTTGAACCGGATTGGTTCGGCAGCCGGCAAAAGCGCGCGATTTCAGGCCACGCTGCACCTCGGCCATGTTGCTGAAATCCTGAGTGAGGATCTTTCCCCAAAAGGACACGTCCGTGAGATCGTCCGTCCATTCGAGTTGGGCGCCCGGCTCCTCGCCCGGGGGGTAGCGGCGCAGCGATATGACGTCCCATATGCACGAATCGGGGTCGTGCCCGTTTGGCCGTCCGCGGTAGGCGAGCACGGCGGTCACGCCGGGCAGGATGATCTGGTTCGGAAAGATGTTCCAGTCGACGCCGGCCGCGTCTATCTGCTCCGGCGTGATGGGCGGATATTTGATCCCCTGGGCGATGGCATGCTCATAGGCGAACCGCCCGAACCGCGCAAAAACCTCGTCCTCGGAAGCGGTTTCAGGCACCTCAGTCATCAGCCTGCGGGCCGCCTCGACGAGATTGACCGGCTCCGCCGCGTTCAGCGTATCCAGCATGTCTTGCATGTAGTCGACCAGTCCCGCGCGCAGGTCGTCGCCTTTCTTCGGGCCCCCCAGCCGGCGCGAACGCCAACCTCCCTTGAGTGCGCCCCAGTAACCGAACATCGAGTGTCGTCCGTAGGTCCGACTCTCGGTGATGTCGTCGAAGTAGCGCAGCATCTGGCGATGGGTCGCCTGGAGGTGATAGCCCTCGTTGAACGATTCGATCGCCACTTTCCAATTGCAGGGGACGATCGCCGACTTGCGCCAGTGGTAGCGGAGGTCCTGCCACTGAAACGGGTCAAGAAACGTTTTGGCCGCCCCAAGCGACTGCTCCAGGCTCTCGCTGTTTGGATCCATGTTGATGTAGATCCAGCCGGCCCAACGTCCGACCTTCACGGTTTTGAGTGCGGTGTCCCGCTCAGTCAGGGTGTTGCCCCAGTCATTGCGATCGACGACCTTGGTGCACCGGCCATTCAGATCGTATTGCCAGCCATGAAACTTGCAATAGAAACGGTCGGTATGGCCGCATCCGGCGGTTAGGCGTCGCCCGCGGTGGGAACAGACATTGTGGAACGCCTTGACCTCGTCGGGAGCGGTCCGAACGACGATGATCGAATCATCGACGATGTCGTAGGTATAGAAGTCGCCTACTTTGGGGATTTCCTCCTCGCGGCAGGCCATCTGCCACACCCGTGGCCAGAGGCGCTCATTCTCCAGTTCAGCATGGGCGCGGGAGGTATAGTTGGATGCCGGAATGAACGGCTCAAGGGGCTCTTGCGGCGTGAGCGGCTTGAGAGGCGCTGGATCGAGTTCACTCATCATCTTCACTTCTCCTAGATCGATACTGCGCCAATTTACTCCCCCGAGCGTGAATCAGTATATCAATTCCGCATTGTGAGACACGGCGCAGTAGCGGGTCAGCCCCAACGCGGTCGAAAGCTATAATTGCGGCTCACGGAGTGCGGCGTCGCCGCCGAGGAAGTTCGTCATGGCGGCTCTAGAATTTGATCTGATTCCGATTCCCATTCAACGCGAGGTGCCGCCTGACAGCTGGCGACCACCGGCGGACATCCGAATGATCTCGGCGGACGACCACAACCTCGAGGTCGATCATCTCTACGAGGAGCGGCTGCCGGCGAAGTTCAAGGATCGGGCGCCCAAGTTCTGGCGCGACAAAGAAACGCGTCTTTTGCATATGCGCTACAAGGACCGCTCGTTCGACCCGCCCGGGATCGGCACGATCGGCCAGGAGTGCCCCGGATTTTGGGACCGCGAGGAGCGCCTGCGGGTCATGGAGGCGGAGGGCATCGAGGGCTCGGTGCTGTATCACGGGCAGCTGCAGTCGCTGAACGGGATCATTGCAGAGGATCCGGAGCTTTATGTCGCGTGCATGGATGCCTACAACGAGTGGCTCATCGAATTCACCCGGCCGGCAGCGAACAAGCTGGTGGGCGTCGCCATGCTGTCGAGTTTCTTGAAGCCGGAAACGGCGCGCGATCAAATGCAAAAGCTCAAGCAGCTCGGCTACCGGGCGGTGCAAATGCCGTCCTACCCGCGCGGCGTACGCTACAACAGCCGGGAGCTCGATCCGGTCTGGAGCGCGATCGTGGAGTCGGGCATTCCGCTGTCCTTTCACGTGACTGCATTCCAGGAGTTTCACGGCTACGGCTCGCTGGGAGCGAACCTTGCGAGAAACCTCTCGCCGTTTCGCCCGCTGCTCGGGCAGCTGACATTCTCGGGGGTATTCGAGCGCCATCCTGATTTGAAGGTGGTCTTTGCCGAGGGCGGGGCGAGCTGGGTCGCCGATGCGCTGTACTCGATGGACCGGATCCAGCGGTCCTATTACACGATCTTGCGGCCGCAGCTGCCGCACTTGCCGAGCTTTTACTGGAAGCGGCAATGCTACGCGACCTTTATGGACGATCCGATGGCCATGCAGCTGATCGATCACATCGGCGCGGACAACGTGATGTGGTCGCTCGACTTCCCTCATCCGGAAGGTGTCCACGGATTTGCCGGGAACATCGCCAAGAGCATCTACGACACCGTCGGTCATGAGAAAGCCAAAAAGGTGCTCGGTGGCAATGCGGCAAGTCTTTACAAGCTCTGATCCACTGCCGGCCGCGACCGGCGTATCGGGGGTCCCATGAACGCCATCCAAGATTCGGCTGTCGTGAATTCAAGCACGAAGGATGACGCTAGGATCCAGGAACTATTGGATCGGGCCGCGATTGAGGACTGCTTGGTGCGATACTGCCACGCCGTCGACCGCTGCGACGCGGAGTTGCTGCGCGGAGTCTACTGGCCCGACGCCATAGACGATCACATCTTCTGGCGGGGGAATGCGGAGGCGTTCGTCGACTTTTGCATGCCGGTACTGAAAACGCGCGATCAGACGCTGCACAGCGTGTGCAATTTTCTCATCCGCATCGACGGTAACGACGCACGCGTCGAGTGCCATTTCCACGCCTACGAGCGCCTGCGCCGCAGAAACGGCACATCGAACGACATCACCATGTGGGGACGCTATCTCGACCGGATGGAAAAGCGCGGTCGGGAGTGGCGCATCGCCGATCGCAAGGTGTTGCTCGACTCGTGGCGGATTTGGCACGATTCGGCTGACTGGGAGCGCGGCCTGTTCGGAAAACACGGGATCGAGGTCGGCCGGCGCGGCGATGCGGATCCGTCGGCTGCCTTGTTTGGCGATAGATTGCGAGGAGGTTGATCTGGTCTTTGATTGAAGTAGGCGGGCTATCTAATAAAACAACCGCTTTAGGGGGAGTACGTCATGAAATTCAGAGTTGCTGGGTATTTCATCAGCCTGGCCGCAACGGCATTTCTTTTGCCGGCCGCCGGTGCCTACGCTCAGGAAACCGCAGGCGGTTCGGCGGCACCAACCGAATCGCAAAAGCCGATCAACGAGCTCACCGAAGTCATCGTGACGGCGGAGCGCCGCTCGGAGCGCCTGCAAGATGTGCCATTATCAGTAACGGCCCTCACCCCGGAGGCCCTCGCGGCCGCCGCCATTACATCGACCGAGGATTTGCCGTTGATCACGCCGGGTCTGCGGATGGATTCCGGCGGCATCTATACTCAGCCAGTAATTCGCGGCATCACGACGTACCAGACTTTTGTCAGCTCGGATGCGAACGTTGCCACCTATATAGACGGCGTATACCAGCAAGCCATGCTGGGGGCCATCTACGAGCTGCCGGATGTGCAGCAGATCGAAGTTCTCAAAGGCCCGCAAGGCACGCTATTCGGGCGCAATGCGACTGGCGGAGCGATCCTCATCAACACCTTGGACCCGAACCTCGGTACGACGACCGGAAACTTTTCCGCCGCCATCGGCAACCTTCTCACTTATTACGGCAAAGGTTACTTCAGTACGCCACTGGTTCAGGATAAGCTCGCCGCCAGCGTTACCGTCTACTACGATCATACCGACGGGTACATGATCAATCTTCTGGACGATAAACGCTATTCGCCCGTCTACGACATTGTTCTTCGCGGCAAGCTCCGCTTCGACCCGTGGGATGGCGGGGATTTCGTGCTGTCAGGGGACTACTCGAAGCACCTCGACTACGAGGATCTGAGAAATAATTTCTACAACGGAAACAATGTGTACCGCGGACTGATCCCGCCGTCGCAACTTGCGGTGCAGCCCGATACATTCGCCCAGTATTACGACTCGAATTTCGCTGACTATAAATCAAATGTGAGCCTCCGCGGCACCATCGATCTCGGTCCTGGCAAGCTGAAGACCACATCGGCGTACACTCGAACCAGCACGCAGTTGACTCTGGATTGCGCCGGCGTTCCGCTCGATTTGTGCGCGACTTATTTTCCCGTAGCGACGACCCAGACCTACAGCGAGGATCTTGTCTACACGACGGATCAGTTGGGCAAGTTTCATGCAACGGTCGGCGCCGATGTCTATCACAACAGGGGCGTTAATTTGCCGTTGCTTTACGTGGTACCGCCGATCTCTCTTTCGGATAATATTTGGACTATCGATACTGCGATGGCGTATGCAGGCTTCGGTGAGCTTACCTATGATCTCACCGACCAGCTGAGCCTGACGGCCGGCCTCAGATATAGCTCGGAAAAGAAGGCCGCCTATTATGCGAACACGCTCGCGTTCACTTTAAACACCATTTTGCCTGAGCCCCCAATCCCGTTGCTTGGGGAACACACCTGGACTGCCACCACACCCCGCGGGTCGTTGCTGTACAAGGTGACGGACCGTACCAATTTGTATTTCACGTACTCACAGGGTTTTCAGAGCGGCGCCTTCAATACCGTCGCTGCCCAGACCACACCTGTCGCTCCCGAGGAGATAAAGTCGTATGAAGCCGGCATCAAGAGTTCGGTGACCGATAACGTCACCGTGAACGCCGCCTTCTTCTACTACGACTACACCGATCTACAGGTCGCCACTATCTACAACCTGCCCAATGGCACATACACGCAGGTAATAACGAATGCGGCGAATGCAAAGATTTACGGCAGCGAGCTGAATGCCAACTGGCACGCCACACCTGAGTTCAGCGTCACGCTGGGTGGCAC
The DNA here is from genome assembly GCA_963783995.1 of uncultured Acidimicrobiaceae bacterium. Lineage (GTDB taxonomy): Bacteria > Actinomycetota > Acidimicrobiia > Acidimicrobiales > RAAP-2 > Bog-473. The sequence goes on along the minus strand of CAWAPU010000006.1, from coordinate 88,559 downwards.
TTATCTGCACGCCCGTTACGCTGATTTCACCACCGCGAGTCTCGACGTGCCGATTTATGTGAACGGTCTCCCCACGGGCAACACAAACATCAAGGCGGACGCAAGCGGAAACACGATGATCGGCAGCCCTACCATCACTGCCGACTTGACACCCCGTTATATCAAGAACACAAGCGTGGGCACCTTCGATTTTTCAAGCACGTTGTACTACTCGACGAGGGTGTTCTACGACGTCGGGGACCGGATCGTGCAGCCTGGCTATGCAAACCTGAACGCCACGATGATGTGGCAGCCGGTCGGCAGTAAGTGGCAGGTTGGCCTCTGGGGTAAGAACCTTACAAACAAGTTGACGATTGTTGCCACCACCATCGATTCGACCGGCGACTCGGTCCAGTATTCGGCCCCACGTACGTACGGAGTCAGGGCTAAATACTCTTTTTAGGGTTTTGCTTCGTCAGCTTGCCTTGGGTCTCGTCAGGCCGCCTTGGGTACCTTGAACCGGCAGCAGTAGTCCGCGAACTGCTCACGCACATATGCCGGCGTCAAACCGTACTCCTCGAGCGAGTAGACGTGACGGCCGTGCTTGGCCTGCGGATTCTTGCCCAAGAACGTCTTCATCGCCTCCTCGATGGCCCCAGTCCACGGCTCTTCGAAATGACGGTAGAGCTTGCGAATTTCGCCGATGGGGTCGCGTATCAGGGCGTCATACTGCAGGTCGTAGATCGACCCTTCGCCGTGCTTAGCTTTGTGGGCCAGAGCGGCCCGATACATTCGCTGAAAGATGTCGACAGTGCTGTCGGCGATATTCCTCAAGTCGATGTCGTCGCTGAAGAGGCTGCGAAACGTTTTCACGAGACTGCAGAACGATCCCACTACCTCGACAGGATCGCGGTGTGTCATGACCAGTTGAGCGTCCGGATAAACGGTCGTCAGATCGTCGAGAAAGAGTGCGTGCCAGGGGTTCTTGAGCAGCCAGCGTCCCTTCTGCTCGGCTTGCATCACTTGCAAAAGCTTCTTGTGATACCGGAAGGTCGGCAAATAACTGGTGTGCAAGAACCAGGCGCGCCAGCTCGGCACTTCTGTCACCGACTCGAGCATATGGGAGCAAAAATCCTGAATCATGGAGAGCTGGCATTCGGTGACGCTGTCCGCATCCTCGTAGTGGATGGCAGCGATCTGCGGCATTAGCCTTGCTTCTTCTTCCAACTTCGCCTGCTTGGCGAAGTAGCGCGGGTCGGTGCGCAATTCCCCGGCCTTCACTGGCGGAATCGGATCTTCGGCTTCCCAGCGAAGGTAGCCGCGCCGTGCCCGATCGCAGTTGATCAGGTTCACGGCCAGCGTGGTCCCGGTGCGCGGGAATCCGAAGAGAAACATGGGCCGTTCGATCGGCGCTTCAAGAACCTCGGGGTGCTCTGCGGCATAGCGATCCACGCGCAAACGATTGTACAGTGCGCCTGTCAGGGTCTGGCGGATGCCAGCCTCGCCGGTGTCTGAGAGGCGCGCTTCCGCGTTCACTGCCCTCAGATAGCGGTCGAGGTTCTCGAGTGTCCTTTGATCGATGGGATCGTCGATGCCCGCCATGGCGCGGGCGCCGTTGATAATCTCGTCCGAGTTGATCATTGCGTTCTCTGTTCCGCATTGTGCAACATGGTGTGCGGTGGTATCGAAGTAGGCGCTACGGCATTCGATAATACCGACCACGCGATTGGCCCACATTCAATCATACATAAAGGACCGACCATGCCGACACTGCTCGAATGTAAAAGGCTGCAGGCTTTGGCGCTCGGGGCATGCCTGGCGTTGGCGGCCCATGGCGGCGAAGCCGCGGGCTCGGCTGGCGGTATGGGCGCCGGCGCGAACTGGACCAGCCATGGCGGCGGCAGCGACGAGAGCGATTTCAGCCGGCTCGAGCAAATCACGACATCGAACGTCCCGCAGTTGGGGCTGGCGTGGTGGCTCGACTTGCCGGGAGAGGCCAGTCTCGAAGCCACGCCGCTCGCGGTGGACGGCTTACTTTACTTCACCGGCAGCTATGGAACCGTCTACGCAGTCGATGGCAGTACGGGCAAGCTGCTGTGGAAGCACGATCCCGAGATCTGGAAGCATTCGATCAAAATGCTCTTCGGGCTTGCAGCCAACCGCGGGGTAGCTTACGCCGAGGGGCGAATCTTCTCGGCGGCCCAGGACGGCCGCCTGTACGCGCTCGATGCCAAGACCGGTGAACTTGTCTGGACGGTGGACACCACCACGCCCGACTCGATGCAGACCATCACGGGCGCTCCGCGCGCCTTTAACGGCAAGGTGATCATCGGCAATGCCGGTGCGGACCTTGGGAGGCGCGGCTATGTGACGGCCTATGAGGCGGCCACCGGCAAACAAGCCTGGCGGTTTTATGTGACGCCAGGCTCTGCGCAGGAGAATCGCGGCGACCCAGCCATGGAGCGCGCGGCCGTGACGTGGAACGGCGAGTATTGGAAGAGCGGCACCGGGGGTGCGGTCTGGGACAGCATCACGTTCGATGCGGAGCTCAACCGCATCTACATAGGTACCGGCAACGCCGGCCCGTACGATCCCGAGGCGCGTAGCCCTGGCGGCGGCGACAATCTATACACGGCGTCAATCGTCGCGCTCGACGCCGACACCGGCAAATACGTCTGGCACTATCAAGTCAATCCCCGCGATTCGTGGGATTACGACACCACTCAACAGATGACGCTGGCCGACCTCGTAGTCCATGGTGTACGGCGCAAGGTGCTGATGCAGGCGCCCAAGAACGGCTTCTTCTACGTGCTCGATCGGCGGAGCGGTAGGCTCATTTCCGCCGAAAAGCTCGGCAAGGTGACTTGGGCGGATCATATCGATCTTGTGACCGGGCGTCCCGTCGAGACGAAAAACATCCGCTACGAAACCGGCCCGACCATCATCTGGCCTGCGCCGGCCGGGGCGCACAGCTGGCAGTCCATGTCCTTCAGTCCGAAAATCGGTGTGGTCTACATCCCGTACATGCAGCTGGGCGCGCGCTTCGCGAAGGGCGAGGAGCAGCCTGGCGGGGTCAGCTTCGGCGGCTTGAGCATCAAGGATTACTCGACTGATTCGCAGGACGGGAAGGGGGCATTGATTGCCTGGGACCCGACTCGGCAGAAACCTGTGTGGAAAGCGCAGCTCGACACGCTCTGGAACGGCGGAACGCTGGTCACGGCCGGCAACATCGTCTTTCAGGGCGCAGCCGACGGCGAGCTGTCGGCGTACAACGCCGTCACGGGCGTGAGGCTCTGGCACTTCAATGCGGGGATGGGAATCGTCGCTGCGCCTATGAGCTACTCGGCTAATGGAAAGCAGCAAATCTCGGTCCTGGTGGGTTACGGAGGTTCGGCTGCCATTTGGGGCGAGCTCATGAATGTAGGCTGGAGGTTCGCCGGTCCGCGCCGACTGCTGACGTTCACCCTGGGCGGCAACGCAGAGCTGCCGCCGTCGCCGCCCCGCGATATGACGGTGCATGCGGTGGACGATCCGTCGATCAAGCTCGATCCGGCGGATGTCGCAGCCGGACACGGGCTGTTTTTGGCTTGCGCCGTATGCCACGGACGGAATCTGGTTTCGACCGGGGGGCCGGCGCCGGATCTGCGCGAATCCAACATCGCTCTGCGCGAGGAAGGCTTGTGGTCGGTGCTGCATGACGGGGTTCTGATGTCGCAGGGCATGCCGCGCTACGACGCGTTTACGCGAGACCAAGTGCGGCAGCTCTATGCCTATATCCGATCCGGCGCCCGCGAGGTCCTCGAGGCGCAAAAAAAATCGCAAGGCAGCGCCGCAGCGAAGTGAAAGGCAGCACGGAGTCGTCAGTTCGCGTTCGCCCTCGCCGCGGCGCTGAACTTAATATGCAATCCCTTGAGGCCGCGCAAGATGTACGAAGGCACGTACTCGAAGCGCCGCGCAGCGTGCGGACCATGTACTTCCTCGTCGATGCGAATATCGTGCAAACGGGTCAGCAAGCGGCTGAGGCTGATACGAAGTTCCATGCGGGCCAACGGCGCGCCGGCGCAGGTGTGGGCGCCTCGTCCGAAGCCGAGATGCTCGCGAGCTTTCGGGCGGTCCAACTTGATCTCGCCCGGCTCCGCGTAGCGGCGCGGATCGCGATTGATGGCATCGAGAAAGAGACAAACGATGGTCCCGGCCTTGAGATCGACACCGCCGAGCGTCGTGGTGCGCAACACCAGCCGTGAGTCGGTCTTGATGGGCCCGTCAAAGCGCAGCATTTCCTCGACGAAGTCCGGAATGCGCTCATTTTCGCCACGCAGCAACCTCTGCAGGTCAGGACGCTCAGCAAGCAGGCGCATCGACGTACACAGTATCTTGGCGGTGGTGTCTTGTCCCGCCGCAAACAGCGAGCAAGCGAGGTTGACAATGTCCGTGGTCGTGGGCGCGGAACCGTCGGGATATTTGGCCGAGGCGAACTGCGACATGATGTCGCTGCGCGGATTGCGCCGGCGGTCGCTGATATAGTCGTGGAAGTAGGTCGCCAGGAACTGCAGTCTTGCGTCGCCGCTCGAGTTGGGAGGCCTATCGCGAAACAAGCTGCGGTCTTCTTCGGGAACTCCGAGTAAATCGGCGATCACGAGCGTCGCGTAGGGTGTTGCATAGCGTTGCATCAGCTCGCAACGATCGTCTTGGCTGAAAGTCCCGATCAACTCGTCGGATAAGTCCCCCAGGTATTGCTCGAGTGCCTTCAGCCGGTTCGGCAAGAACAATGGCATGAGCAACGAGCGCAGCATCGAATGCCGAAATCCGTCCTGGGTGACGACCTGACCCGCCATGTACATTTGCGGTCTAAATCGCGCGACTTGCTCGCGAATATCATCACCTTCCGGGACGAACGGCAGCTCCGGAATCGGTCCATTCGCCGAGTTGACCGCGGAAAACGTAGCGGGATCGTTGAAGACGGCCAACGCCTCCTCGTGCCCGGTGACCGCCACGGCATTGTGACGAGGCAGTCGGCAGACAGGCCCCTCGTTGCGTAGATACTCGAAATAGGGATAGGGATCGTCCCACAACGACGCAGCGCTAAAAAAATCGATGTCGTCGTAGCCGCTCACTTGAACGCGCGATCAGGCGTCTTCGTCGGATATCCAGTGAACGAAGCGCTGCAGCGGATACATCGCATCGTGCGGGCTTCCCATCACGTGACGCCAAGCAGAGCCGAGACGCACGACGCGCTGGCCCCCGGCACTCGCGATCCGGTCCCGCAACTTCGCTTTGCGCTCGGGCGGGTGGATGCCGATCGTCTGCGTCGCGACATTCACGTGCCGGACGGCCTCGTCGAGCGAGGCGACGTGCACCACATTGGCGGTCTTGCCGCTGGGACTGAACTCGACCGGCTCATCGGAAAGGATCACCAAGCCGGCGCCGTCGAAAGTTCCCCACACGCGATGGCTCTCGCCCATCATTTGCAACACCTCGATCTCTTCGCGCATCTCGAGCGGCAACGGCGGCGCCTTCGCCGAGGCAGTCTCACGATCGACGCCGAGCCGCCTCTGCAGTTGCGCGCAGAATTTCTCGATGCCGCCGCGCTCGCCCTCGACGAAGATGAAGCGGCTCGCGAGGCATGCCTCCTGATTGAAGACCGAGACGTCGTTGGCGGCATATTCCGCCACCTCGTCGATCGCCGCATCGGATTGGAATGCCTCCGGTCCGATCATCGAGATCGATGTCTTCGGATCGAATGAGATCAGCTGCAGGCCAGGGCCCAAATAGCGGATGACGTTGTTGATGGCATCACCCCCGCCCCATGCCACGATGCGGTCGAAATATTGCGGGCGATAAAGTGTGCGCTCGATCGATTCGTTGCCGCCGCGCCAGTAGACCGCGGACATCGAGCGAACCACCGGGTGCGCGGGATCGATATCGGCCATGGTGCGCAGCACTGCCACTGTGGTGAACGGGTCGCTCGAAGGCATCTTAAAGAGATTGACCGCCTTGACGAGCGCACCCTGCGCGATCGAGGACATGCATCCCGCCGGAGAATTTCCCGCCAACATGTGGATCATGCGGGGTGGAAAGGCGCGAACGGCGCCGCGCTGGCCGCGCGCGTCGGTGCGCGAAACCCAGCCATCGAGATATGCGGGGTTCGAGAAATTCGCCTCGATGCTGCTCTTGAGCGCTTCACGTGTCAAAAATTGGCGAGCGCCCTTGTAAAGGTTCTCGACCACGCGGCGCGGCAAGGGATTGGTCGCGGCCACACGCTCCAGCGCTTCCTGCAGATACGCATTGCTTTCCAGCTTCAGCCGCTCGCCTGTCTCGACCAGAAAATCGATGATTTCGGCGAGCTTCACGTCAAGCAGCGGGGGCGCTTCGGAGCGCGGAGTGACGAGCGCATCGAGATCGATGGCCGGCGTGGTGAAATCAGCGCCGAGATCGCGCGAGCGGTGCCGGACCTCACTGCCGGACACGAGCTTGCCGCGAATGAAGTGCTTTACCTGCATGACCGGGGCGCGATCGGTGACCGCATCCGCATCTTCGACTCGGATCGTGTTCATGAGACACCTCTGACGTAAGCATCGATGGTACCCGAGCAGCTGATCTTGTCGCCGCCGGGAAGTTCGGAAAAGCGCGTGACATTGTCGCGGATCGACGGGCTGCTGTGGCCGCAGGCACACTTGCCGTAATCCACGGCAACCTTGTCGCCGGAAATGACACCGCCCCAGCGGCCGTCGAGCGACAGGTCGAAGAAAGCGGCCCGGCCTTCGATATCGCCGTTCGCGGCTGGAATCAGTGTCTCGCCAGCCGGGTCGAGCACGAGACATATGAGCCAGGGAGCAACGTGATAGCGTCCCGCATGGCAACGCGGCATGGCGGTGATGATCTCCTGCATCCCGTACATACGGTTCACGCGAGTCGGAGCGAGATTGAACGTCTCGAATACGTATTCGCGGTAATTGGGCGGCAGGACCGCGCCCTTGAGCCCGCCGCCCACATACATCGCATTGTCGGGGTGAAAATCGGCGCCGCTGTAGCCGAGCGCACGAACCGCCTCGGCGATCCTGAAGAGCGACGCCCACATACCCTGGAGGAGCAGCTTCTCGCCGCGCGCCTGCACCAGTGCCTCGGCTGAAATACCGACCGCCTGATCGACGGCCTTCTGGCGCGCGGCCGAGGTTGTTTCATACGCTGCAATTTCTGCGGGCCTGGCGATGCCCTCGGCAATGCGTTTGCGCAGCGCCACCATTCCGGTGATCTGGCCGATGGTGATCGGCGGTACCGGATAGGTGAACGGCGTGGAGCCCGGAAGGCCGTACGCGGCGGCGAGCGCCTCGCGGGCCGCGAGATTTCGCGGCACGCTGGCGACCGGGGCGAGCGCGAATATCTTGCGGTCTTTCGCCGGCATCACGCCCGAGCCCCAGGAGAAGGACGATACCGCGTCGCGCCGGGTCCAGGCCAGGTCGGCGGCCGACGCGTTCAGCATCGCAGACTTGCCGGTGGTGCCGCTGGTGCAGGATAGGAAATGGCCGGCCGCGCCCAGCCGTGCGATCCATTCATCTATATCGCGCGCGGCGGTCGTGTCGACGCCCGTGACCGGATGCGTGGAAACCGTCTCCAGCCACTTTCCCAACCGATCCCATTTCTGTTCGGTGAGCCAAGCTTCGGGATAGCTCTTGTAAGCAGTGTGGGCAAACAGCAGCGGAATGATGTCCGCCGGCTCGCGAACCTCGCTGACGCCTCCGGACTGGGCGCGGTGCCGCAGTAAGCGGATCTTGTCGATGCGGTCCCGCAACAACTCATTGACCGCCTCGAGCTGCGTCGGCAGCAGCTCCGCGACCGGTATGTCGAATCGGTCGTGAGCCGCGGCAAGATTCGTCAACCGTTCAACGGCCGCGCCCGCCCTGACCCGCTCGATCACAGCCGCGCCGGCATACTCATTCATCGCGCAGGCATCGCGACTTGATGCGCCACCGGCCGCCCGCTTTCACGAGTTCGTCCTCGTAGTGGCCGATGACCAAGGACGCCGGTGGCGTGGGCGCGGCATTCATGGCCAACACATAACAGCGCGCGGTCGCCGTATCGCCCGCGATCGATATGACTTCGTTCGCACAGAAGTGCCGAACCTTGACCTCGCGCGACGTCTTGCCACCGGCCGCCGCGCGCACATAATCGTGCAACGCCCGGCGGCCTTCGAGCCGGCCCCAAGGGCCGCGGTCACACACGCCGTCCTCGGAGAACAATTCCACGAAGGCGTCGGCATCGCTGCGATCGACGCAAAAGCAGTACGCCGCGAGCAGGTCACGGATCGCCTTTTCATCGTCCAGCGGTGTTGACATAGAGCAATATATCTATCTGCAACTGAAAGCCGTTGAGGCCCTTGGCGAATATCCCCGATTATCGAACGCGCCGATAGTTGTGCGTCGCCAAGGGGCGCGCAGTGTTTTACAATGCGGAACGGGTGGCAAGTCGGCGAGGGCAGCGAGTTGGGGGAGAGTGCAAAAGCCGGTCCGCGCAGCGGTACGCAGAGCATCGAGCGGGCGATAGGGCTGCTGCGCGAGATCTCAGCGCGCGGGCAGTTCGGCTGGCAGCTATCGGATCTGGCGGCGCGCTGTCAGCTCGGCAAGAGCACGGCGCATCGGATGCTCATCTGCCTGGTGCGCGAACGGTTGGTCAGCCAGCGGCCCGCCGACCGGCACTATATTCCCGGGCCGATGCTGTTCGAGTTGGGGCTTGCGCTGCCTGAGCTCGGGGAGCTGCAATCCCGGGCGAGGAGCCGTCTGGAGGTGCTCGCCGCGCGCACCTCGGGTGCGGCGTTTTTGCTGTTTCGAAGCGGCGATGATTTCGTTTGCGCTGCCCGGGTCGGCGGCGCCGAGCTCAAGGCGCTCACCATCTTTCCCGGCACCCGCCGCCCGCTGGTGACCGCGGTGGGCGGGGTGGCGATCATGCTCGCGATGCCCGTGGGGCAGGCGCGTGCGATCATCAACCGCAACTTTGCGAGCCTGCGTGGCGTCGGCTACAACCGGGCGCGGCTGCGAGCGATCCGCGCCATGCTCGAGCGCACTCACGCCGAAGGGTTTGCCATCAACGCGGGCGACACCTTGCCGGGGGTCAATACCTTCGGGCTTGTGCTGCGCGATTCGAACGGCGTGCCGTTCGCTGCGATCGCCGTCGAGGGCACGGCGCAGGCGCTGCCGCTCGATCGGCTGCCCGAAATACGCCGCTTGATGCAGAGCACCGTCGAAGACCTGCGGGAGGCTGTGCCATGAGAGCCGTGCGAAGGGGTCGAGTCGCACCGCCTTGAACCTCAGGGCTAGAGATCTCCTCTGTTCCACATTGTGGAATGTGCTCCAAACGCGGTAGGCAGAATTGCCGTGTGCTTGCGCTAGGATCGCTCCCGCCAGGACATCCACTGGCGTGAGGGCCGAAGCGTTTTATCACCAGGGTCGCGGGCACCATGTTCAAAGCAATCTTGATTGACAAGCAGGATGGGGCGCAGTCGGTACGAATCGTCGATCTCGACGACTCGAAGCTGCCGGATGCACCGGTCACCGTTCGCGTCGAGTACTCCACCATCAACTACAAGGATGGACTTGCGATCACCGGCAAGTCACCCGTTGTCCGCAAGTTTCCGATGGTACCGGGGGTTGATCTGGCGGGGGTGGTTGAGGCCTCGACCAGTGAGGCTTGGCGTCCTGGCGAGCGCGTGTTGCTGAACGGTTGGGGAGTCGGAGAAGGGCACTGGGGCGGATTATCGCAAAAGGCTCGGCTGAAAGCCGAGTGGTTGCAGCGCACGCCGACGGCTTTCAGTGCCCGCCAAGCGATGGCGATCGGCACCGCCGGGTACACGGCCAGTCTCTGCGTGGAGGCGCTGGTTCGGCACGGACTCACGCCGGAGCAGGGAGAAGTGCTCGTGACGGGCGCTTCGGGAGGCGTGGGCAGCTTCGCGGTGGCCTTGCTCGCCCGCACCGGATTTAATGTGGTGGCATCGACCGGCAAAGCGAGCGAGGCAGCTTATCTCGAGTCGCTTGGCGCTCGTCAGGTGATCGACCGCAACGAGCTTGCGCAACCCGGTAAACCATTACAAAAGGAACGCTGGTCCGGAGTCGTCGACTCGGTCGGCAGCCACACGCTCGCCAACGCCTGTGCGCAAACGCGCTATCGCGGCGTCGTCACCGCGTGCGGCCTTGCACAGGGAATGGACTTTCCGTCGAGCGTCGCGCCCTTTATATTGCGCGGCGTTTCGCTGCTCGGCATCGATAGCGTCATGGCGCCGCATGCAGTCCGCGAGCCGGCGTGGAATCGCCTCGCGCGTGACCTGGACTTGTCGAATCTTGATCGCATCAGCACCCTGGTGGGCCTCGACGGAGCCCTGGACGCCGCACATGACATCGTGGCCGGGCGAATCCGCGGGCGCGTCGTAGTCGACGTGAATCGCTAGACTCGGCACGCCGCGCTCTCGCGTCGGGGACGCTACCGTTCGGATTACTCCGCGTGACCTACTTGCTCGCGTGATTTGAGCTGCAGGATCGGTCCTGGAAAGTTTGCCGGCGCATCCAAAATGGCGCAGACATGCCGGCCGATCTCGATGTCCGAAAGCCACTCGGGTTTCGCATGTTGGCGGCTGCTCTCGCCGTTGACCATGGAGACAATCATCAGCTCGCGGATTTCCGCGCCTGCCCGGCGTTCGCGCGCCAATCCGCGATACATCATTCGTTGCGCAGCCTGCGACATCGAGACCTGAGCCATTTTCGGGATGATGAAATCGGCGGTGCCGCCGCCGAGACCGATCAATAGACCGCCTTCCGGCAAACGCGGCGCGAAGACTTTAACTGCGATGAAGTGCAACCCAATCTCACTCGCAAGCGAGGCGCATAAATCCTCCATGCCCCACTCCGTCAAGGGTTGCCGCTTGTGCGCCGCACTCACCGAAACAACGACCGCGTCAATGCCGCCGAATTCCTTGGCCGCCTTGTCCCAAAGCGCCGCCGCACCGCTTTCCGTCGCGATATCGCCGACGACACAGCGTATCGGCTTGCCGGGATGACGCGCGGCGATGCGCTCGAGCTTTTCGCCATTACGGCCGCATGCGATCACTTGGCGGCCGGAGGCGAGGGCCTCATCGACAATGCCTTGCCCCACATCGCCCGCCGCTCCGATGACCAACAGCGTGCTTTTGCTCATCGCCCAGATTCTCCCGACACCCATATTGGCGGCGTCATCATAGGGCTTCGGCCCTCAAATACGATAGCGACGGCGGATGGCGTCGAACCTGCGTTGCAGCTCTCTCGTCCGATCCTGGTGCCCCGATTTTTTGCTATCCGTCGGCAGGTGATCGGGCAGCTCCGCGGATTTGACGACCTGGGTTCGAAGCTCAGGAACGTGTCTCGACAAGACGCTGCGGAAAGTGAGTACGCCGGCAGTGTAGCCCTGATTGTCGATCCAATTCGAGAAGCCTGGATCATGCCGCGTGAGGATTAGACGAATCTTGCCGTCGCTATCGACCGCCGTACGACTCGGCGTGTAGCTCACCGGTCGATAAAGAAAGTCCATGCTATTTCCGAAGATCGCCTCGCTGGTGATCATCCAAAACCCGTCGTAGGCTTCAAATTCGAGAATGAGCGCCTCATCGGCGTGAAGTTCCCAGCGCATCATGGTGACCAGGCGTCCACGACGGTTATCCTGCGCTTCCGCCTCCGACGGCCAGGACTCATCGATCGCCAGATTGCGGCCGCGAAACTGATTGATGGCCTGCGGATCGATCTGATCGCCGGATTCCCACACCCAGTCCGGCCAAAAATCGAGCGCGTCATACACGAAATCGGCGGCCCATGTAATGGCGCCCACCATCGCCTCAGGGGTTGGCATCGGGCGAGGTGCATCCATCCCTACACGCTCGATCCGGTACTCGGCCGCCTGTTCATCCCAGCTGTCGAAATACTGGCGGAGGAACATCTTGCGGCTTCCCGGGGTCGTCGGCAGCCAGTTCTGCCCTTGCCGTTCGCCGCCGATGTAAAGCTCGAAGGAGCCGTCCCATTGGGTCTTCAGTTCATGGCCGAAAATGTTGGCCTCGGGCGCGTCGCCGAAGGGTTCATGCAGCGCACGCGCAGCCGCCTTTCCGTAAGCGGCCGCGGAGCGGGGCCCTTGGACCGTGATGTTCCAAAAGCGGGCGGTGCCCTTCTTGCCGCTGATCTTGTAGACCGACTCTCCGTCGATCCACGTCTGGATGTAAATGCAGTCGGCGTTGTCCGAACCAAGCTTTCGTGTCGGCGAGCAGAACGGATGCAGGGCAGGATATTTCGTATCCTTCGTCTCCAGAGCCAAGTCGAATGCCTGGCTCAAGTTCTGCGTCAAGTATCGAAAGCCGTCAACGCGCTGCAGCGCTGTGGCGGGATTTACGTCCTTGAATACGAGATTTCCCGCGGATTTCAATTTGTCGCAAAATTTGTCCCAAGATTCCTTCAAATCCCGGTCGAACGGAGCGTCTCCAAAAGCCATTGCTGCTCTCAGGGGGTTTCGTCGAGGTACTCGCAGAGCGCCCGATGAAAGTTGGAAACCACCGACTCTTGCAATGGGTTCGTGCGCGCGCCGGCAAATCCGCGAGACTTCATGCCGCGCTGGACTTCGCCCATGTTGTCGAAATCCTGCTGCAGGATCACGCTGATCGATTTGAAATTGCGCCAATCGTCGTCACCTAAGAAGCGCTGGCGCTCCAGCTTGGGCTCGGCCCCTGGGGCGTAGCGCTGCAGGGAGTAGACCTCGAAAATGCAAGTGTCCGGATCCTTCGGATCCGGCAGGGCACGATAGGCGAGCGCCGCGTCCGGATACGGCAGGATGATCAAGTTCGGGAATATGTGCCAATCGACGCCGGCGTCGAACAACTGCTGCATCGAGATGTCGGGCCAACCCGCGCCCGAGGCAATGGCCGCCTCGCGCTGGAACTCGATCACTCGCATCATCATCTCGCCGGGCGGTGTCGCCGGATCGACTTCGGCCAGCAGGCGGTGCGCAGCCTCCGCATCGCGCTCACTGAAGACGGCCCGCAGCGTCGTGTTGACGAGGTCGAAGTAGTCGACGATCCCCCGCCGCAGATCCTTCGGGGGCGGCAGCCCGGTGCGGGGCGACGGCGCGCCGGTCGGCGCTTTCAGATCAGGCGCCGGGGCGAACATGCCGTGGCGGCCATACACCTTGCTGCGAGTGGTGTCATCGCCCTGGCCGATAAGCAGTTGCGGGTGCGTCCCTGCCAAGTGATAGGACTCGTCGAAGGCCTCGAGTGCCACCTTCCAGTTGCACGGCAGTTTGACCGAGACATACCAGCGATAGCGCATCTTCTGGATCTCGTACGGATCGAGGTAACTCGGCACCGGCGCAAGATATTCGCTGAGCGGCGCCGCCTGCGGGTCCATGTTGACGAACACAAAGCCGGCCCAGGTTTCGACCCGCACTCGCTTGAGGCTCAGATCCTTATCGCCGAAGTCGGCGCAACCCGACCAATCCTCGCGGTCATTGATGCGCGCGATCGAGCCATCGAGGTCGTACTGCCAGCCATGAAAGCGGCAATGGAAGCGGGTCAAGTGCCCGCAGCCGTCCGTCAGACGGCGGCCACGATGCTGGCACACGTTGTAGTAGGCCTTGATGCCATCGTCCGACACTCGCACCACGACGATGCTCTCGTCCATGATGTTGTAAGTGACGTAGGAACCGACGCGCGGCAACTCCTCTTCCCGGCATGCAACCTGCCAGACGCGCGGCCACAGGCGCTCATTCTCCAGACGCAAGAAGTCGGCGGAGAGATAGTGCTCGCTCGGCACGAAGTCGGCGCGCACGTCGGTATGATGACTTGACATTCGACATTCCCCCGCTGGTATCAGACCCTGCTTGGCGATCGCAGCTTTGCAGGTCCTCCGACTGCTCCGACTACAGTTTATCCTGCCATCCTGAGCCAGCGATGCGCAAATGACCTCCGTATTCTACAATGTGGTACTACCCAGCCGAGGATTGCCGATGGGGACCTTATGACATCTACGCCCCATTTCGGCACGCACTCGCTGCGTGAGGCGCTCGGCTCATTTGCAACCGGCGTGACCATTGTGACCACCGTCGATCAGGCCGGGCGCGACATCGGGCTCACCGCCAACAGCTTCAACTCGGTGTCGCTCGAGCCACCGATGGTCCTATGGAGTCTTGCCAAGACCTCCTTGAGCCTGGCTGCTTTCAAGCAATCTAACTACTTTGCCGTGCACGTGCTCAGTGTCGATCAGGAGAAGCTTTCCAACCTGTTCGCGACTCGCGGCGCGGACAAGTTTGCCGGTATCGAGATCGAGCGTGGTCACGGCGGCACGCCGCTCTTGCCGGGCTGCGCGGTGCGCTTTCAGTGCCGCACGGCGTTTGCCTACGAGGGCGGAGACCACGAGATCTTCGTCGGCGAGGTGGTGGATTTCGACGACTTCAAGCGTCCACCGCTGGTTTTTCAAGGCGGCAAGTATGCGCTCGCCGTCAAGAAACCGGCTTCTCGCGGCGCCGCCGCGGCGAATGCCGCTGACCTCGGCGCGAACTTCACCAAGGATTATCTGGGTAACCTGCTCAGCGTGGCGACCCTGCAGCTCAAGGCGCGGCTGCGCCCCGCGCTCGAAGCACGGAGGCTCGATGAAGAGGACTACGCGATCTTGTCGCTGCTCATCATCTGGGACCATCGCGAAGCGGCCGAGATCGACGGCCTGCTGCAGATCGCAGGCAAGCGCTTACAGAGAGCGAAGGTAGCGCAGCTGACGCAACAGAATCTGATCGAGAGTGAGATCGACGCCAAGAGTCAAACTCGCCTCGCGCTGACCGAAGCTGGTCGGCACACCATCATCGAGCTCATGGCGGCCGCGAAGGCGGCTGAAGCGGACACCGAAATCGGACTCGACTACAGCGAATCGCAGATGCTCAAACACCTGCTGAAGCGTGTAATCCGCAACACGACGCCGGGGTCTTTGAAGATCTGGCGCAAATCATAGGCTCAACGAGCGGCAATGGGTCATCGCCCAGGCATTGCCTCATTTTTCGCCTAAGAGGCCGACGATTGCCTTTGTATCCCAATAATAGGGCCGAATGCTGATTAGAAGACCGTTCTGGAACCTATAGTGTTCCAGGATCGACATGTCTATCGGACAGCCGGTGCTCGTCGCCCGACCAGTCATGCGCTGTACCAGGACAAAGTCATCGCCGCCGGCGTCCCCGATGATGCGCTCGGTTTCGACCTTCCAATCCGCCACCGCCGCGAAGAGCTTGGCCGAAACTTCGCACATGCCCGCGAAGCCGCTGTACACCCCGCCATAGGGCAGGCTTTCAGGATCCTCGACGACCATATCCGGATGACACATCGCCTCGATCTGAGCCGCGTCTCCAGACCGCAGCGCCCCGAGCAACCGCTCGATGCGCGAGTCCTGCGTTTTTATGTTTGTCATGATGGCGCCGTTCACGTCGTCAGACGACGCAAACCTGCGAAATCGGCTTCCACAGTCTCCGCGAGCAGGTGGCGATCGACCACTTCCGCGGGGCTTTTGTAGCCGGAGCGAAAATGAAAGTGGTTAAGGAGCTCCGGGTCGAGCTGCTTCTTGCTGCCGACGATGTCGCTGATCTCCGGGCCGATACGCTCGGCAATCCCGGTCAAATAAGCCGCATCGAGCTTGAATAGGCCGATGGCATTCAAGCCGGCGAATTTGCGCGCTTCTTCTTCGGAGAAGTCAGTAAAGATGCTGCGCAGCCAATCCCATGTATTGGGCCAAGTCCCTTCGACGTGAGGATAGTCGACCCCGAGCAGCATGCGATCGATCCCGATCTCGCGCCGCTGCTTCATCTCGGCAGGCCGTGGTGAGGAGGGCGCCACATAGCAATGGCGCTCGAAGTATTCACTGGGCTTGAGTTTGGTGAAGTGACGTTCTTTCTCGAACCGCTCGTCGAGATAGGCCAGCGTGTCGGGGAGCCAGTCCGAACGGACTTCTGAGAACACCACCTTAATCTGCGGATGACGGTCGAACACGCCGCCTTGGACAAGCTGCCAGAAGGCCTGGCGAGGACGCAGATCCACCGTTACATTTTGTACTGCCTTGATGAAGTCCTCGATCGTGCCCTTCGCAAGTTCTACCCCCAGCGCTGGATCAGCTTTGATGCGCTCCAAAAATTCGAAGAATTTGCCCTGCGCCGAGTTGTACCCAAAATGCACCGAGAGAACCAAGCTACGATCCACGCAGGCACTCCAGAACGGCTCGAAATACCGCCGGTCATAGAGAGGGGGCAGGGTCTTGTCTTCTGTCGCGTGAGGACAGCCCATGGCGACAAAGCCGTGATCAGCGCACCAATGAACTTCCCTCACCGCCGCCTCCATATCTTCGCAACCACCGGGGTCGGCGACACCAAAGATTCTGCCTTTGCCCGGCGCCATCTTGGCGGCGAACCAGCGGTGATGCGCCCGCGCGCCGGCGCTGCGTAGCTCACTGGGATGAGGCCGGCTCAGCATCGTGAAGAAAGGCGTGATGGACAGATGGTGGCCTACATTGACGATTTCGGCCGCGACGCCCTCGTCATCCAGCGCCGTCAGGCGCCGCTCGACATCCCAGACGCCAAGCGCACCGCCGTCTCTGATGGCGTTGCGCTGATCGATGATCTCCACCGCCGACAGGGCATTGTCCGACGCCGCCCCGAAACCGCGTTCCACAGCCAGGAATTCCCGTTCCTCCGCCATCTGGCACTCGAGGGCGGCGTGGTACTCAGGCTCCAGGTAAGGCAGGTAGTCCTCGCAACGTCCGCCGCAATGGTTGTCCGCAGACACAATCAACAGCTTCTTCATGCGAACTCCAAAAGTGTCTACCCACTTGCAAACAGCCGAGACAGAGCCGCACGGTCGACCTTCATCATGGGTGTGTAGGGTAAGGTTTCTACGAAAAGCCACTTCGCCGGAATATGCGTGGCTTCCACATGATTGCGCAGATGCTTCTCCAATTCGGCGATGGTCGGCGTCGCCACACCCGGCTTCAGCTGAATAGCCGCCGCCGGAACTTGGCCGAGCCGTTTGTCCGCGACGCCGGTTACGCCGGCCGCGGATATCGCATCGTGCAGCTTCAGCGCGCGCTCAATCGTGTCGGGGAGCAGCTTGAATCCGCCGCGCATGATCGCGCCGTCGGCGCGCCCCTTATGGAACAGGAATCCGTCCTCATCCAGAACCACCAAATCCGTGGTGCGAATCCAGTGCGGTCCGATGCGGGGCGAGATCGCTTCGAGAAGGCCCTCCTTGCTGGGCGGCAACACCGCACCCGTTTCAGGATCGACGACGCGTAGCTGTGCGCCGGCGAATGACCGTCCGACACTGCCGAACTTCTTCTGTCCCCATTCTTGATAGAGAGGCAGGGTCATGAGAGTGACCGGGCCGCCGAACTCTGTCGCACCATACGCGAGCAACACCGGTATTCCGTAGCGCTCCTCGAACGCGCGTTGCACGGTGGGATCGAGCGGTGATGCGCCCGTGTTGATTGAACGTAACGAGGCCAGATCCTCGCGCGGAACATTAGTCTCCAACATCATCTGCAGGGCCGCGGTGGGCGTCCCGACGAAAACGGGCCTATAGCGCACGATGTAATCAAGGCAGGTGGCGAGGCTGAAGCGGTCGACCAGGACGGCTCGAAGACCGAGCAATAACGTCGGCAGGGTCGCGTAAATACCGGAAAAATTGCCGAAGGGCAAATACATATAGAGAGGCGTTAAGGTAGCGGGATCCTTGGCCTTATCGATGGGCATCATGTTGGCACCCACCATGTGCGTCGCGATCATGTCGTAGCTCAGCGCGAACTGCTTCGGCGGGCCGGTGGTGCCGCTGGTCAACAGGTCGATCTGTGGGCGCGGAGGAGGCGGATTGCACGCGGCGGTCGAGCGCTCGCATCCGGGAACCGCCACGGCATCCATCCATGTGAGCGCAATCCCGGCGATACCCTGTTCACGCAGGACCGACTTGATCTCCTCGGCGAAATCTTCCGCACCGATGATGACGACGGCGGGTCTGAGCCGCAGTATGTCGCGTATTATCCCAGGCGGAGTCTGGTAGACGTGAATCATGCTGATATTGCGGCCGGTTGCGTTCAACCCGAGCAAGGCGGCGAGAGCATTAGGTCGATTGCGAGGCACCATGGCAACGGGCGCCCGCGGATCGGCCCCGCTGGCCGCGACCAGATCGTTCACGCGGTCGGCAATCTGCCGCATTTCTTCCCAGTTAATCCAACGCTTTTCCCATTCGATTGCGGGATATCCCGGGCCGCGGGCCAGGGCCCGCGCACTCAATTCCTCAAGCGTCGTCATCCGCTGCCTCCCAAGGGTGCTGGGGACCCATGCCCATGTCGCGTCTCTAATTCATTATAGAGCGGATTTGCGCGATTCGCCGATTTGGACGCGCTCGACGAACTTGACGACAGAAGCGGTTTCAGCGCTGAATGACTAGGGATTTAGGTTGGGAGCGGTGATCGATGGATTTACAACTGAAGGGCAAGCGTATCCTGGTCACGGGCAGCAACATCGGTATCGGCGAAGGCATCGCGAACGTGCTGGCGCGTGAAGGCGCCTCGGTCGTCATCCACGGCAGGGATGAGAAACGCGTTCAGTCTGTTTCGCGCAAAATCAATGAGCACGGCGGTCATGCTTTTGCGGCTCCCGGTGATCTGTCGACGGATGCCGGCGCAAAATCCGTCGCAGATGCTGCACGGACGCAAGTTGGCGGCATCGATATCCTGGTGAACAACGCCGGCGGCAACGATGCGACAGCGCCCGGGTGGTTCGGGGCCACAATCGCCGACTGGGCTGCGGTCGCCGAGAAAAATACCATCTCGTCGGTGCGCCTCATCCACGCATTCGTGCCGGAGATGCGCGAACGGGCCTGGGGGCGGGTAATCAATATCAGCAGCTCCGGAGCGGTCCAAGCCGTACCCCATTCGCCCCACTATTGCGCGGCGAAAGCGGCGGTCACCAACCTCACGCTGAGCTTGTCCAAAGAGCTGAGCGGCACTGGGGTCACGGCTAATTCGGTCTCCCCCGGCCCGATCCGCACACCGACTTTTGAAACGTGGCTGACGAGTGTGGCGAAGGCGCGAGGGTGGACGGGGAGCACCTTCGAGGAATTCGAAGTCAAGTATCTCAAGGAAATGAGCATGCTTCGGTCGACCCGGGTTGGGCGCGCCGAAGACATCGGCAATGCCGTCGCGTTTCTGGCAAGCCCCCTATCCGACTTCATCACAGGCACCAACATTCGCGTCGACGGTGGTCAAATCTCGACTATCAACGGATAGTGTCAACCAACTAAGAAGGATATTGCCCATGGCATTTGGTGATTGTCGCGACGATGAAGCCATGCGTGCGGCCTGGAAGCTGTTCTGTGAACGGCTGCAGGAAGCCGGAGACTATGTCTTCAAGGACTACAATCCACCTACGCCGCTTCATCGGGCCGATGCCTTCCGCTTTCTCACTCAAAACCTGGGCCAGGCATTCGACCTTGCGTATGAGACGAAAGACACAAAGTATCCGGTCGTCCACGCCTTTTGCACTCCGTTCTGCAAGCTCGGCGGCGACAATGCCGATTTCGTCTACCAGCAAGTTTGGATCGACGGCGAGTCGGTCTATAAGATCTCCGGGAACAGGGGCACGGCACCGTTTCTGAACTTCACTGTCCAAGGCCCGCGCCCGGAGAGGCAGTCCGGCACGAACTGGCCCAGCTTGCACGAACCCTTCGGCGATGTTCCCGAAGCGAACTTGTTTGGACATCAGCTCCAGACCGAATGGGATGGGACGTTCGAACTTTATATTGGCGGGCCCAAACGTGGGCCTAACTGGCTGCCGACCACGCCGGGTTCGCGCAAGATGTTCATCCGTCAGGGTTTTGACAAGTGGACCGAGATACCCGCGCGATTCCGCATCGAGCGCATCGGCATGACCGAACCGCGACCGGTGCCAACCCCGAGTGACATGACGACCGCGATGGATTGGGCCGGGCGTTTTCTCACGACCATGATGAACGATTGGCCGGATCACCCGTTCAAGTACACCAAAGCTCATTTTAACGATTGGGTGAATCAATTCCCGCCAGATCTCGCGGATGATCCGGCGTCGGACAAGCGCCGCGGACGCGCGATCACGAACATGGCATGGGCGCTCGCTGCCGACGAGGCGCTCATCATCGAGTTCAACAATCATCGCGGCCTATGGATGCTGACGAACATGGGCGCATTCATGAGCAGCATGGACTATCTGTATAGGCCGGTGAGCTTTACGCCCAGTCGTACGAAGGTGGACAGCGACGGCAAGGTGCGCTTGATCCTTTGCCATGACGACCCTGGCTACCACAATTGGATGGATACTCAAGGTCTCGTCCGCGGCAATGTGACCTATCGTAGCCTGCTCAGCGAAGAAGTCGCCGTTTTTCGAACCCAGCTGGTCAAACGCTCTGAGCTCGCGGCCGCATTGCCTGCCGACACTGCCAAGGTATCGCCAGAGGAACGGACCGCTCAGATGCGGGCCCGCTTCGACGGCATTCGACTACGCTACACTCTGTAATCGCGCACCAGCACATATAGGAGCTCACTGCTGGGCAGGGAGGGGGCTTTCCCGTGCAGCATGCCGAGCCGCGGAGCCTTCGCGCCGTTCACGCATCAGGAGACCGGCGACGCCCCCGAGAAGAGCTGTGACCGCGAGCGCGGAGAAGCCTGGCGCATAGCTTCCGGAACTTTCTTGCAGCTTCGCGACGATGAAGGCCATCAACATCGCGATGGGCAAGCAGGCTGAGAAAAGACCGAAGGCCCGACCAAAGCCATCAGGGCCGAACTCCACCGCGATCGCAGCACCCAAGAGTGGCCAGATTCCCCCGCTGAATCCCACCAGCAGGAAACCGAGGCTCAGCAAGGGGAGGCTGTTGCCAAAGGCGATCAGCAGGGCGCCCATCGTCGTCAGCAAAGCCAGACCCGAGAGTGGCAGTCGGTTGCCGAGCCGATCGGACAATATTCCCGCGAGTAAACTCGCGGCGAGATGCGAGAGGCTGAAGGCGGATAGCAAGCCCCCCGCAGTACGTTGGCTCAGCCCATGACTTGCGACGATCGGTGCCAAATTCTGCAGGCAGGCAAAGTAAGTCGCCAGCATGGGCAATGAGACGATAATGAGCAGTTTGAAATTCTTGCGAGCGAGGACCTGGAGCGACGTGAGGCCGCTTTGCCCGCCGGGGCTGGGGTGCAGCGGTGCCGTCGTCTCGCCAGTCATATAGTGCAGGCCTTCGCGCTCCGTGGCACGATCGCGCAGCACCAACAGCACGATCGGGGAGAAAACAAAACCAATCAAAAACCCCCCGACTCGCCAAATCATCCGCCATCCCACCAACGGCAAGATCCAGGCGATGATCGGCGGCAGAATGACTCCCGCCATTGCGACGCCGAACGCAGCGAGCCCCATGGCCAAGCCCAGACGGCGTACGAACCAGCGTGAGATGACTGCGTTTGCGGGAATCAGGGCGGCGAACGACACCGCGACCGGCAGCACGAACGCGTACAGCGCTTGAATCTGCCAAACGGCTGTAATGAAACTCATTGCGAAGCACATGAACGTCATCGCAGCGAGCCCGATCCCGAACACCAACCGAATCGGATATTTGTCAGCCATCACCCCGACAAACGGGCCCACAAAGGCGATCGTAATGCCCATGGCGGACATACCCAACAACAGCGAGCTGATCGGACAATGCAGCTCCGTCGACCAGTCATGTAGGAAGAGAGAGAAGGAGTTGGCGGCCAGGCCGTTGACCAGAATCGTTGCCAGCACGGAGACGGCCACGATGTTCCAGCCGTAATACCAGCCTTTACGGCCGCCGGCGTCGGAAAATGTATTCATTTCTTGTCCTCCCCCGCACAAATCGGCACGCAGATTGCTGTTTCTGTCACATCCCGTTTCGCTCGATTGTACAGGCGCTATCCAGGCGAGCGCACGGACAAGCTGCAGACGTCAGATCGGCGCGACGTCGAGGCCGCCATCGACGTTCAGGATCACGCCGGTGATTTGCCGGGCCTCCTCGGAGGCCAGAAACACCGCCGCGGCGGCTATATCCGCGGGCTGCGCCCGCTCGTGGCGTAGCGGTATGCGCTCGCGCGTACTCGCGATCAAAGCCGCTACTTTCTCGGCGCTGAGGCCGCTGAGCGCGTACGCTTGGCGCGCAACCGGCGTATCGCAGAAGCCAATGCGGATGCAGTTCACCCGGATATTGTCGGGTCCGTAATCCAGTGCGCACGCGCGCGTCAGGGCCTCTACGCCCGCCTTGGCGACGCTGTAGGCGACTCCGCTCGACCCCTTGACGAAACGAACCGCGGCAATCGAGGAGATGTTGATGATGGCGCCGCCGCCGCGCGCGCGCAGGTGTGGGATTGCCGCGCGTACCCCGAGAAAGGCGCTCTTGAGAGATATGGCCATCTCCTTGTCCCAAGCCTCGACGGTATGCTGGTGGGCTGCCCCGTACGCCCCACCGACGCCGACATTGTTGTGCACGATATCGATCCCGCCCAGCGTCTTGACTGCGTAAGCCATGACCGCTTCGACATCTTTTTCGCTCGTGGCATCGGCCCGCATGGCATCCGCGACATGGCCTTCGCCGACGATGATGCCCGCTGTCTCCTGAGCACGTTCCAGATCGAAGTCAACCGCCAGCACCGCTGCGCCGGCGCGCGCATAGCCGGCGGCCGCTGCCTTACCGTTGGACCAACCGGGCGCGCTCGAGCCTGCGCCGATGACGACTGCGACTTTGCCTGCCAGGCGACCGCTCATGTGTACTGCTCCCCTAACGCTTTTCCATAACGAGTTACCTGCGATGGTATGCCACGCAGCGCCAATAGTCGCACGATTCGCGGTCGGTGGGCGCACGCCGTGGCGCCCGACGGCACGATGCACTAACATAAAAAACTGGACCACCTATGTGGGCAGGACTTCCTCCGCCTGAAATCGATCATCGGGCGCGGGCTCGCCAGTGGAGTAGCGCACGTGACAGAACCATGGGATCTCGATTGGGGCTCGCACGCCGACTGGAGTTCGCTGCCCCGGATTGAGCCGCGCATTCCCGCTCTGCTCGAGCACTTTCGTACGCACTACGCGGCGCGCGATGTGTTGAAGCGGGACGACCAACGCGTCACCTACGGAGAGCTCGAGGCGAAGTCTGCAATCTTGGCGAGGCAGTTGTTAGCCTCCGGGGTGGGAAAGGGCAGCCGGATTGGCGTCATGCTGCCCAGCGACGAGACTTTTCTGATCACATTCTTGGCGATCGCGCGGATTGGTGCGGTGGCGGTGACGCTACCGACGCTAGCCCGGCCGGCCGAGATATTGAAGATCGTCCGCCATGGCGACTTACATATGCTGTTTGCGGCGAAATGCTACCGCAACCACAATTATGTAGAACGCATCGAAGAAGCTTTCCGGGGCGTCTCCGGACAGCGGATGCCGTACCGACTGACCGAAGTGCCTTACTTACGCGAGGTCTGGCTGTGGGGGGATGGCGCTGCGCCCATGTGGGCCCGGCAAGTCGATTTGACCCGAGAGCCGACGGTGGACGCCATCTTGCTCTCCGCCGCCGAATCCCAAGTACACAGCAGCGATCCGGCGGTGATCGTCTACACCTCGGGCTCGACGGCCGACCCGAAGGGCATCATCCACTCTCAGGGTAGTTGCGTGCGCCAGGGAATGAAGGTCGCTGCCAGCATGAAATACAAAAGCGATGAACGCGCCTACGCTCCGCTGCCGTTCTTCTGGGTCGGCGGACTCATGACAACGGCCATGTGCATCATGTGCGTCGGCGCGACGATGATTGATACCGAGAAGACGGGCGCCGAGCGTCTCGACTTCCTGGAGCGGGAGCGGATCACCACCGTTGTCGCCTGGCCGCACATCATTCGTGCCCTGGTCGCAGATCCCACTTTCGGGAAGCGAGACTGGAGCTCGGTGCGAAACGGGGTGCTTTTCGAGGCGCTGCCGCCCCAGATCCGGCCAAAGGATGCGGGGCTCATTGCGACTCCGTTCGGAATGACGGAAACGAGTGCCATTTACACCATCATGGATAACAACCTGCCGGAGGAGCAAAGGGGATCAGTAGGGCCCCAGCAGAGAGGAGTGGAAAGCCGGCTTGTGGATGTTGACACGGGCACGGTGATCGCCCACTGGGCCGACGGAGACTGGACGGCCGATTCCGACGGAAAAATAGGACTGCAACAAGTGCGCAGCGACGTCATGATGTTGGGCATGGTCAAGCGTGAGAATGCCGACGTGTTTACGACGGACGGCTGGTATTCAACGGGCGACCTGTGCGCCTATCGGGGCGGCCATCTGCATTATCACGGGCGCGCGGACGATCTGATCAAGGCCGCGGGTGCGAACGTTTCACCACGCGAGGTCGAATCGGTCCTGCTCCAGTACCCGGGAGTCGCAGCCGCGCACGCCACCGCAGTGCCGGACCACCAACGAGGCAGCATGGTGGGTGCCGTCGTCGTCCCGCAGGACGGCGTCGAGCTCGATGTGAACGCGATTCAACGCGAAGCTGCAAAATCACTCGCGAGCTACAAGA
Organism: uncultured Acidimicrobiaceae bacterium; assembly: GCA_963783995.1. GTDB lineage: Bacteria > Actinomycetota > Acidimicrobiia > Acidimicrobiales > RAAP-2 > Bog-473. Next base: position 63,988 of record CAWAPU010000006.1, on the reverse strand, counting down.
CTCCGCGCGTGCTGATCGTCGTCGAGCGGTCGAAGGTGCCGACGCTGCCGAGCTCCAAGGTCGATCGGCGCGCGCTCGCGCAGCTACTTAAGGACGCCCACGAGGCTAACGGCTAAACCGCCGATCGGCTCACGCTTTCACACATTCCTCAGATGAAGAAATTCGCGCGTCGCGCGATTCTTTGTCGCGTGACTTGCAGTCGTCAGCCCGTACCATGGAACGTGCGTTCTCATGGAAAGGGAAGCTACGCAATGCGCGCACCGCCCAAGCAATATCTTCTGGCTTCGGATTTCGACCAGACCCTGAGTTTCAAGGACTCCGGCATCGTGCTGGCCGAGCTACTCGGTATAGCGGGATTCGAGGAGCGCGTCGCCGGACTGGCGCGAAGCAACCTCGTACAACAGGGAGGAGAGCTTGCCTATCTGATCCGCCACGATCCGGAATTTCGCAGCGTGCGTCGAGAGCATCTGCAAGGAGACCGGCCGCCGGCTTCGGCTCAAGCACGCGATCCCCGCGCTCGTCGATTTCACGACGCGGCGAACGGCAGGCTGCCAATTCGAGTTCTTCGTGATTTCGGCAGCGCCGCGCGAAATCGTCATTGCGGCGCTCGACGGCGCTGTGCCGGCCGACCATATCTACGGTACCGAACTCGAATTCGATCCTCACTCCGGCGAGGTCCGGCGATTCAGCGCGTACCCGCCGGCTACGGCAAAGTGGCGGTGATCGAGGAGCTCGAGCATCGCTTGCGGATCACCCGATCGAGTGATCTACGTGGGCGATGGCAGCTCGGACGTTCATGTGATGTTGCATGTGAACAATCATGGCGGTTTCACTATCGCAGTGTCGGAGAACCGGCAGCTCGCGCGGATCGCAAAGAGCACGGTGATCAGTGATAACGCGTTCAGTATCATGGTTCCAGTTCTCGATCAGGTGCTCGATTGGGAGGCGCGCCACATTCGGGATCTGTTCGAGTCCTATGGCCTGACGCTGAGCGGCTGGGAGCAGGACCGTACGGATCGAGTGCGCATCAGCGAGCTGTCCAGCGATTCCGCGCCCCCGGAAGCCGTCGCCGGATGAGTGCGTCCTGGGTAAGCGCGCTGGGTTGGACGGCGACCGCAGTCTTCGTGGGCTCGTATTTCTTTTCTCGTCCCTCGCTCTTGCGCGCCGCGCAGATGGCGGGCTCGGTGTTGTGGATCACCTATGGACTGCTGATCGGCGCTTCGCCGGTCATCGTAGCCAACATGCTGGTGTTCGCCGCGGCTGCCTGGACGCTGATCCGTGATCGTATGAAGCGCGCATCCTATGAATCGAACGACATGACTTGGTGAGCCTACGTTAGCGGATCTCACGTAGCGGTTATAAATGCTCACTTGCCGGGCACCGAGGCGTCTCATAGTGTCTGCATGGAGCGCGACGATCCGCGACAGGAGTAGCTGTGATGAAATTAAGTTCCATGTTTCTCGTGACTGCCCTGGCTGCGAGCGGCGGCCGTGCGACTCTTGCTGCCCCACCTGAAGGCGCTGTGCTGATCACCGGCGAGCCGGTGGTGATGCGTCTGAACAAAGACGAGTTCCGCATCGTCTTCGGTATCGAAGGCAAAAGCTGCGCGCCGCACGGTTGCAGCGGCTCGGTGCGTTATTGGGTGGATTGGAAGGCTTCCGACGGCACAGCTCGCTCGGAACGGAAAGAGGTGAGCTATATCGTTTCGCCCGAAGCTGCGCGTACCATCGCTGTGGACCGCCAGTATCTCGACACAGGCGAGGGAGCGCACACCGTCGATGTCGTGAAGGTGCGGGTCGACGCCATCACGCGCCGCGACTAGCCCCCTTGTTTGGGGCGTGCGTCAGTCATTTCGCACCCGTGATAATATGACTCGTGCCTCTGCGAAGAGGCCAAGAAGCAACCGAATCAGCGTTGCAAGGGAGCGAGCCATGAGTCGTGTGGTGGGGCCCATCCAGGTGCGAACCTCTGCGGGTGGCAGGTTGCCGAAGTACGTCGTCCAAGCGCTCATTGCTCTCGCATCGATTTGCATCTCGTCGGTCGTTCTCGCGGCCGGCGCTTACACGCAGGGCGCCGTCAACCTACGCGCCGGACCCAGTCGCGACTATCCGTTGGTCCTGGGGGTGCCGGCCAACACCTACGTAAACGTGAACGGGTGCTTGAACGATTGGACATGGTGCGATATCGACTGGGAGGGGAATCGCGGCTGGATTTACGCCCAGTATCTTTATTACGACTATCAGAATTCTCGCGTACCGATCATTCAATACGGCCCGCAGCTGGGTCTGACCATTTCGGTGTTCAGTGTCGGGGACTATTGGGGCCGCTACTATGTTGGGCGACCCTGGTACGCCCAGCGCAATATCTGGCTGCACCGTCCGCCGCCGCCGCGGCGACCTCCTCCGCCACCCGTTCGACCGCCGCATCCGAGACCCCCGCCGCCTCCGCCGCGACCGTCCCCGCCGCCACCGCGGCCGCGACCTCCGCCGCAGAATCCGCGGCCGAAGCCGCCGCCCAGCCGGCCCGGTCCCTCGCAACCGGGGAAGCCCGGAAATGGGGGAGGATCCTCGCAACCCGGCAAGCCGGGAAATGGCGGTGGATCCTCGCAACCGGGCAGACCCGGAAACGGTGGCGGACGTCCCCCGGGCGCTAACCCGCCGGCAGGCAACACCCGGCCGTCACCTCAGCCCGGTAATAACGGAACGCCGCCAGGTTAGCTTGCCGGGAGCGACCCGGTCGCTGCAGGCGCGGGATCATTCTTCATCGCTCTCGGCCTGCGGCACCTTCGAATTTACCTCGCGCGCGATGTTCGAGGGATCGGCGCCCGCCAGCGGATATGTTTGAGTCCATAGCACCGCGCCCTTGCCCGCCTCTGCGACGCTGACGGACAGCGCCGCTCCGGAAGGCTTGGTGTCGACCGCGCCATAAACGACATAGTTGGCGTGATGCGCGCGCGCCCTTTGCAGGGCTGCGGATGGGTCTCTCGACACTGCGGAGTCTTTGTCCAGGTCGACATGCCCATGGCGCGCCAAAGCGAGCTGCTCATAGGTCTGGGCGAACGCGGCGTCTGCGAACTTCTCCGCCGCCGTATCGCCGGAGGGTGCGGCGAAAGGGACGGCGAGCACTTCGTTGGGGGCTGCGCGGTCTTCCGATGATCCATCCGAGAACTCGCGCGCGATGCGAGCCCCGAGCTTCGCGATGTCGGCAGGGTCCTTGCTGCCCTGATATTGATCGGCGATGGCCTTCAGTTTCTTCGCATCGGCGCTCGAGACTGAGGAGGTGTCGTGATGCTCGCGCCCGTGGCACATGGAGAGGAGGGCGATGATCGCCCAAAGGTAGAGGAGCACCCGCACCCATCGAGGCAGGCGCTGAAAGAAAATCCATGCCGAACGCAATAGCCAACCGAGCGCTTGAATCCAGTGGTGCAGCCACTGACCCGGCTCCGCGCGGGGAAATCGTGGATAAGCTCGTGCGCGTGATGCGGCAGACCTGTGCAGTGGGACTGCGGATGACTTGGACGGCTGCGGCTCGACGACGGCGCCCGCTGCGATTCGACGACACAGCGTCTCGAGTGCCGGGGTGGGTTGGCCTTGGGGAACGCGCAGCCACTGGACTGCGAGAAACTTCTCAGGGACACGCGCCTGCATTTCATTGGTGTCGTCGATGACCACGGGCAGAAGAAATAAGTGATCGTCCGCCATGTCGAGCGTGCGCTCGACCGCCAGGCGCCATTCCCGACGGAAATAACCCTCGAGGCGCGCTTCGGTCCTCGCCGAGACGATCGGCATGAAGTAGTCGCATTCGCGGATTTGCTTGCGGATCTTCTGGTCCCAGGCATCACCGCCTCCGAGCTCGCTCTGATCGAGCCAGACATCGAGACCGAAGCTCGTCAGTGCATCGCCGATGGACCGGGCAGCCTCGCGATCGTCCGAGGCATAACTTAGAAAGACCGAAACAGTCACTACCGTATCCCCAATCGCGGTCGCTGGGACTCGTCGCGTCAGCCGCTCTTTTCCCGCTGTCGCTGTTCTTCTTCCGTAAACAACGCTTCCGGAAAGGCCTTCAGGCGCTCGAGCGGAATGGCTTTGCCGCTTGCGGCCGACAGACCGTAGGTGCCCTCGTCGATCTTTTTCAAGGCGCGCTCGATGTTGCTCAGGCGCTCATCATCGTGAGCCACGAGATTGTCCTGCAATTCGAGCGCTGCGAGCCTCTGCGCATCGTCCTCGTAATCGCGGGCCCGGCCGCTGGATTCGGAGTTGACACTCGTCTGCTCGCCTTGCTGGCGTTGCCTGATTGATTGGATTTCCTGTCGTAGCGCGGTAAGGCGACGCTTCTGACTTTCCAGAAAAGCCGTATCCAGTTTTGGTGTGCTGACCATAAAGCGCCTTGCTTGTGGGTTGTCGACCCGTTGCATGATACATCCGGGCTTGGTGGGTGGGTTATTGCGGTGCCAATAGAGCGAGCAGACGCTCGTCGGGCAGCAACGTGGGGCCGACTGCCTGAACGCAGACGTGATCCGCGCCGGCCTGCCAATGCTCGTGGATGCGGGCGCGAATCGCCTTCTCGTCGCCCCATGCAATGATTGCATCGATCAGCCGATCGGATCCTCCGCCCGCGAAGTCCGGATCGGTGAACCCCAGCCGTCTCCAATTGTCGACGTAATTGGGAAGACTGAAATAGAAGGCGAGAAACCGGCGCGCGAGTGCGCGCGCAGTGGCCGCGTCGGTCTCGAGAATTGCGGCTTGCTCAACGCAAAGCAATTTGCCCGCACCCAGAACGCGGCGCGCTTGCCGAGTGTGCTCGGGCGGCACGTTGTAGGGATGCGCCCCATCGGCAAGCTCGGCCGACAGCTCCAGCATTTTCGGGCCCAGGGCGGCGAGCACGGTCTTGGGCACTGCCGACGGGGAGATTGCGCCATAGTCAGCCTTGGCCATTCCCTGCAAGTAGGCGCGCATGGTCGCCAAGGGTTTGCCATAGGTGTGCTTGCGCACCTCCACGAGGGGTATATGAGAGACGCCCAGGCCCAGTAGAAACCGGTCCCCTGACTGTTCGTTGAGACCCTTTTGAGCGGCCGCGCTGGCGACCGGATCGCGGGCATAGATGTTGGCGATTCCGGTCGCGACGGTGAGACGGCTGGTATTGGCCAAAAGCCAGGCGGAAGCGGAAAACACCTCCCGTCCCAATGCTTCCGGTATCCATAAGGCCGCATAGCCCCATGCCTCGACCCGCCGCGCGAAGGCGGCAGCATGCGACGCCGAGAGTTGGTCGGTTGCTGCCCAAACGCCGAGCTTGTCTATTTGCATCGCACTGCCCCAGGTGGCGCATTTCCGCCCGAATTATAGTGCCATTCAAGCTTGCAGGTTTGCTCTGGCAGGAATATGATGACCGTCATATTATTTATAGGGAAGTGACCGTGAGCGAAACCGTCGGCCGCAAGGCGCTGTCGCACGAGCGTATCGTCGAAGCCGCGGCGCGCGATCTGCGACGCTCGGGGTTCGAGGGTGTAAATGTCGCTGCCGTCATGAAAACTGCCGGTCTCACCCACGGCGGATTTTATGCGCACTTCGATTCGCGCGATGCGTTGCTTTCCGAGGCCGTGGTGCGAGCCAGTGAAAATGCGGCCGAGGCGATCAAGACTCAGGTGCAAAGCCTCCAGGAGATCGGGATCAGCCCCTTCAGGGCATTCATAGAGGCTTATCTCTCCGCCGCGCACGTCCAGGATTGCGAAAGCGGATGCCCCATCGCGGCGCTATGCGGGGAAATGCCCTTGCAAGCTGCGGAAGTAGTCGACACGTCGCGCCATGCGATCGGCAATCTACGCCGTTTAGTGCTGCAGTTCCTGCCGCGTGACTTGCCGCGCGACAGCGCCTGGAGCGTCGCGAGCATGCTCATTGGAGCAGTGCAACTGGCGCGCGCGCTGGGAGAGACCTCTCAGGCAAGAGCCGTGATCGCCGCCGCCAAGCGCGATTTGCTCGAGCGCTACGACCACCCAGCAGAGTGAGAGAACACGAGAGTGCCATGCGATCCTATTCATCGATAGCTTGTCCATTTAAATATGATGATAATCATATTTACACCACGCGCCTGCGGCGCAAATCGAGGAGCAATATATGAACGTCAAAGATTCTGTCGTCTTAGTTACCGGCGCCAATCGTGGTCTTGGGCTCGAGTTTGCCAAACAGGCGCTGAAGCGCGGCGCCGCGAAGGTTTACGCCACTGCCCGTGACCCTTCCAAGATCGACCTCGCAGGGGTGGTGCCCCTGCGGCTCGACGTTACCAACCCTGCGGAAGTGGCCGCCGTGGCGGCACAGTGCAAAGACGTCACTTTGCTGATCAACAATGCCGGGGTCGCGCGCATCGGCGGCGTCGTCGAAGGCGATCTGGCGCCCTTGCTGCGCGAGCAGCTAGAAACCAATCTCTTCGGGATGTTGCACGTGAGCCGGGGCTTCGCCGACATCCTGGGAAAAAACGGCGGAGGTGCCATTCTTAACATCCTGTCGATTCTGAGTTGGGTCAATACGCCGAAAATCGGCGGATATGGCATCACAAAAGCGGCTGCCTGGGGTCTGACGAATTCATTGCGGCACGAGTTGCGTGCCCAGGGCACGCAAGTGGTTTCCTTTCACGCCGGATTCATTGACACCGACATGACCCGGGGGCTCGATATTCCCAAGGCTCGGCCGGAAGACGTCGTAAGACAGGCTTTCGATGCGATCGAGGCGGGTCAAGAGGAAGTGATGACGGATGGGACAACTCGGCAGGTAAGGGCCGGATTATCGCAGGGTATCTATCTCAATGACGTGTTGACCGGCTGAAGAGAGGCAGGCGCCGTGTCCCGGCTTCACCTACCGCCGTCGCCCTCAGGGGCGATCGCGCGGAGGCGCCTCGACTCCTCGAGCCGAAGTTGCTCCATCATTTCGGTGTGCACGAAGACGGGCTGGCAATCGACAGACGAGTTTTCCACATCGATCTGTCGGCAAGCCTCCTGCATCTCCTCGGACCAACCGGCCTCAAGGTATTCGTGCAGCAGGAAGATCTCCTTTTCGCTTGCTTCCCAACTGACAACGTGGCATGCGGCATAGAGCCGGATTTCACCCGTTCGCAACGCATCGGCCACGACCGATATGCGAAATCCCGTCAACGCCTCGCGCGCGCAAATCGGACATTGCACCGGGAATAAGATTTCCGCTTCGGTCATGACATGACGCTCCGGCGATGCCTCGCTGCGAACTTCAAGACGGGCGACCGTTGTTCGCGGCGGGCACTTGCGCGTCCGCGGTGCCGTCGGGTCGGGTCAGTTGCCGACGCATTTCCTCGGGAAACCCGGCGACACGCTGCCGCACGGCGTGCAATTCCTGCTCCTCGATCACCCGGGCGCCGCCGGGCTGCCGCATCGCGTTTTCCAACTCTGCTTGCCGCATGAACAGTTTCAACAGCTCGTTGACCGATTTCATCTCATCCTCGCAATCTGCTTCAACTCGATGGCTTACCTGCACGGCACTATGAAGCGGCCAGCCCTGCGTGCAGTGTGATCTGGCTCGCGATAAAATTGCGGGCAGTCCTTTTGTAAAACGAGATTGTCGCCGCCCACCGACGGGCATGGTATCGATGCACGGCACCTGAGGCCTCAGAGAGTCAACAGGTGACCAAAAGTGTCATGGTGATGTCGCGATGTCGCCAATGAGTGCGTCCAGAATGGGAGACAAGTCTCATGACCAAATTCATTGCGTTGCTGCGTGCAGTCAACGTCGGCGGAACCGGCAAGCTTGCGATGCGCGACTTGAAATCGATGTGCGCCGATGCCGGCTTCGATCGGATTCAAACCTATATCGCAAGCGGTAACGTCGTCTTCGAGAGCAGCGCGACGGCGGATCGGGTGCAGGCGGAACTCGAGTCACGGCTCCGCGAACATGGGCAGCGTCCGATACGAGTCTTCGTCCGCACCGCTGCCGAGTTGCAGGAGATCCTTCGCGGAAATCCTTTTCCGAAAGCAGAACCCCGGCTGACCTATGTCTTTTTTCTCGAGGCTAAGCCGCCGGCGGAGGCGACGGCAAACGTGCTGCGTCGGGTGAACGAGGAGCTAAGCGCAGGCAAGCGTGAGATATATGTCCACTATCCCTTGGGATTGGGTCAATCCAAGCTTGTAATTCCGGCAGCAAAGAACGCAACCGCACGCAACATGAACACCATTGCAAGACTCGTAGCAATGAGCTCGTAGCGCTACCGCCGTGCTGAATGCCAGCCACAGCGGACCGCCGGCGTCATCTCATCGCGAGGGATATCCCTTCGATGTGCGCCTTCCAGCGGACGGCGGGCTCCGTGCGACGCAGCTGACGGGCTATCACGGACGCCTTGCGCCGACCCGCCAAAGACTTTAATTGCTTCAAGTCGGTCGTCGTCCAGCGCTGCCGCTTGCTTCGCTTCTTCTGATTTTGCTTCTTTCGACGGACCATTGATTTCTCCAAGAACAGATGCAACGCATTCTAGCGCAAATTAGCACCGGGAATTGTACCGCAACGGCCGGTTCCTACGCGAAGGCACTTGACTCAGCTGCCTTCCGGGGTATCCGGTCGCGAGCCGTGATCCGCCGCTTTCCCATCGTTTACCAAAAGCGAGAGACGGAGCAACGCTCGCATACCCATACTATTCTAACGTAAAGCATGGAAGCGAGAACAAAGATTCGGCGCGGCGCGGCTGGAATTAGCTCGGTTTTGGTCATCATTGGCGGACTTTTGATCGTCAGCGCCGGAGGGTGCGCTCGAGTAAGCCAAAACGAATCCGCCATCCAGACCACGAACGGCGTCATCAGCGATGACCACGTTACTCCGGGCCTGCAGTGGTACTGGACATGGTTCGGTATCAATCATATCGAGTATCCAAGAATCACGCACACCGTGCAGTCGCTTCCGATTACTGCGATCGACAAGGGTCAGCAATGCGATCGGGACTGCGTAACTCTGCAAACACACGATAATCAGACGGTCACCGGCTCTTTGGTCGTGCGCTACCATGTAGCGCGTGGCGAACTCGGCAAAGAGAGCGTGATGGCGGAGCTCTATCGGGTACGTGGCGCGACGAGTCAGCTGGATCTACAGGAAAAACTGATTGTTCCGCCGATTCTCGATTGCATGATCAACGTGGTGAATCATACCGACGCCAAGGATCTCGTCGAGAAGGATGCCGATACCATCAAGAGCATCAAGGACTGCATCGCCCCGCGTATAGCGCCCTACCATGTGGTCGTCGAGGAGGTGTTCAATCGAGGGTTCGGCCCCTCGTCCGAGGCGCGCGCCTCGATGAGAAAGTTCTCGGATGCCCGACAGGAAGGGCAGGTCGCGCAAATCCAGCTGGACACCGCGGAGAAGCGTCAGCAAGCGGCCATAAAGAATGCCGACGTGATCGCAACGTCATACAATCAGCTGATCAAACAGGGCATCCCCAAGGAGCAAGTGCCGCAGCTCATTTGCCTGGCGGATGCGGGGAGCAAAGAGCGGCCGTGCATTCCGCAGACGGCCATGGGCACTCTGGCGGTCGCGCCACGCTAGGGCTCGATGTGACGCAGGGGCTCGGCCGGAACCGGGCGCCTATGCGGGGTGGGTCGCGCGTCGTATAGTTCGAGAATGTCCGACGACGCAGTGTGGCCCCCGCTTCCTTACTCGGCCTGGCGGCCCACGCGCGACACCTTGCACCTTTGGACCCAGATCGTCGGCAAGATTCGGCTTAGTCTGACTCCCTGGCTCAACCACAGCTGGCATGTGCCTCTCTACCTCTGCGCGCGCGGCCTGACGACCTCCGTCATCCCTTATAAGGGCGAGGGGTTCGAAATCCGGTTCGACTTCATCGACCATGTGCTCGACATCGAGACGAGCAACGGACAGCGCAGGCGCATGCGCCTGATGCCTCAGCCGGTCTGCGATTTCCATGGGGCCGTCATGAAGGCGCTCGGTGACCTCGGCATCGAGGTGCGGATAACCGAATTGCCCTGTGAGATTCCCGGCGCGATCCCATTTGGCGCCGACCGCCAACATGCATCCTACGACGCCGGCGCCGCGCATCTATTTTGGCGCGCGCTCCTGCAGTCGGATCGCGTGTTCAAAAAATTCCGCACGGGATTCATTGGTAAGGCAAGCCCCGTGCATTTTTTCTGGGGTAGTTTCGATCTCGCGGTCACCCGCTTTTCCGGCCGGCCTGCTCCTCGCTTCGCTGGCAAGGTCCCCGGGCTCTCGACCGCCGTCATGGTGGATGCGTATTCCCACGAAGTGAGCAGCGCGGGATTCTGGCCGGGTGGAGGTGGCATCGACTATGCATCGTTTTATTCCTATGCGTATCCGGCGCCAAATGGATTCAAGGATGCTGCGGTGTCGCCCAAGGGTGCGTTCTTCAACGAAGCTTTGGGGGAGTTCTTGCTTCCCTACGATGAAGTTCGAAACGCCCGGGATCCGGAAGGGACGCTCCTGTTGTTTTTGCAAAGTACCTATGAGGCCGCGGCCGAAACAGCGCGTTGGGACCGCGCAGGGCTCGAGAAGCGGTCTTTTTGCTAATATCGCCACGTAGGGCAAGGATTCATCAGGGCGGCACCGAGGGGATGTTTTGTGCTGCGACTCTTCCGGACGACAATTGCGCGCATCGTACTCGGCGTGGCCGTGGTTGTCGGCCTATACGCCCTGGCCGGTTTCGTGATCGCTCCCAAGGTGCTTCGCGGCAAGCTCCTGGAGGAAATTCCCAAGACATTGAACGTCACCCCGACCGTGGGCGGCATCCGCTTTAATCCATTCCTCTTCCAACTGGATCTGAAGGATTTCGCGCTGGCGACCCCCGACGGCAGAAAATTGCTGGGTTTCGACCGGTTGTTCGTCGGCTTCGACCTGTCCTCACTATGGCGCCGAGCGTACACCTTCAACCGCATCGAGCTCGATGCTCCCGTCCTCAATGCATCGGTCGCTCCCGATGGTGTCATCAATCTTCTGGCGCTGAAGCCGAAGCCGTCCCCGCCGCCCAAGGGGCCGGCACCACCGGTCAAGAATGAGCCCCTGCCCGCGGTGCGCATCGCGTCTTTCAAGGTGACGAGCGGTGCGGTGAGCTATGAGGACCGCAGCCGCCCATCCGCCTTTGCGGCGCGTCTCGAGCCCATCACTTTCGAGCTGAAAGATTTCACCACCGGCGTCGCCGGCGGTCTGTTCACGTTCACGGGCGCCTCGAAACTCGGAGAGCGCATCGAATGGCACGGGCATGTGTCGGTGCAACCCGTCGCCTCCGATGGCGAGCTGCACATCGAGGCGCTGCAGGCGCATACCCTCTGGGCGTATCTCGAGGATCAGCTCAATTTTGTCGTGGCGTCGGGCGCCATCGACGTGCAGTCGAGCTATAAGTTCTCGTTGACAGATCGGGTCAACCTGACGCTCAACGTCGCAAAGGCGACGGTGTCGAATCTCGCCGTGAGACCGAAAGATTCGGATGCGGACTGGGTGAGCCTCCCTGGGCTCGACCTGAGCGGCGCCGCGATCGATCTCGCACAGCATACGGGCGCCGTCGACTCGCTGTCTCTGACAGGGCTCAAGGTGCTTGCGTGGCTCGAGCCCGATGGCGCGATCAATCTGCTCAAGCTTGCGGTGTCCGCGGCGCGCCCGGGCGCCGTTCCCGCGGTGCCCGCGACCGCGAGCGGCGCCGTGGTCACCGCGACTCCATCGGCCGCCGCGACACCCTGGAAAATCGATCTGCACGAGTTCGCACTGCGCGAGGCCAGCATCTCGGCCGAGGATCGCACCGTCCAACCGGCCGCCAAGGTCCTGCTCGCGCCGCTGTCTCTCACGGTACAGGACGCCAGCCTCGACCTGGCGAAGCCCGTCAAGGTGACGCTCGAGACAAAGGTCAACGAGACCGGATCGCTCGCGCTCGACGGCGAAGTTACGCCGCGGCCCCTGGCGGCGACGGTTAAAGTGAAGCTGGCCGGCATCGACCTCACGACGGCGCAGCCCTACGTCGCGCAGCGTACGGCAATGATTCTGCGCAGCGGTAAGCTCGGCGGCGCGGTGCAGATCAGCTACGGCGCCGCCAAGCCTGCGATCAAGCTCGCGGGTGACCTCTACGTCGAGAAACTGCACACGGTCGACGCCGCCCTTCACGAGGACCTGATCAACTGGGAGCGCTTGGATATCAAAGGTCTCGACGTTCAGCAGGGTCCGGACCGCCTGGAGATCGCGGAAATCACGGCACGCAAACCCTATGCCCGGGTGATCATCGAACCAGATGCGAATCTGAATGTGGCGAAGGTGCTCGCGCCCGCCCCAGCGGCCGCGGCGCCGGCCGTGGCGCCGGTCGCGGCCAAACCGACCAGGCGCGGTGCGAAAACTATCACCGTCAAGACCGTGGCGCTCAAGCCGCCCGCCGCTGCGGGGCCGGCGTTGCCCATGACCATCAAGAAAATCCAAGTGGCAGCGGGGAGGCTCGACTTCGCGGATCTCTCGGTCCAGCCGCATTTCTCGGCCGGTATCCTCGACCTCCGGGGGACTATCCTCGGACTGTCCTCGGACCCGAGTTCGCGCGCGAAGGTGGATCTGCACGGCGAAGTGGACCAATTCTCGCCCGTATCGATCGACGGCGAGTTCAATGTCCTGAGCGCTGCGCTCTATACCGATCTCACGATGAGTTTCAAGAACATCGAGCTCAGCATTTTCAATCCCTACTCCGGACGATGGGCGGGCTACAACATCGCCAAGGGCAAGCTGTCGACGGACATGCACTACAAGGTCGTCGATCGCAAGCTCGACGCCGAGCACCATATCGTCATCGATCAGCTCGAGTTCGGTGACAAGACGGCGAGCAAGGACGCGGTCTCGTTGCCCGTGAAGCTGGCCGTCGCGCTGCTCAAAGATCGCAACGGCGTGATCGACCTGCCGTTGCCCGTCACGGGCTCGCTCGACGACCCGAAGTTCCGCTTGGGTCCGATCATCTGGAAAGTGCTGGTCAATATTCTGGAAAAGGCCGTGACCGCGCCGTTCGCGTTGCTCGGCTCGCTGTTCGGTTCCGGTCCGGAGCTTCAGTTCATCGATTTTCAGCCTGGCTCCAATGATTTGTCGGCCGCCCAGTCCGACAAGGTCAAGGCGCTGGTCAAGGCGCTCGGGGATCGGCCGCAGCTCAAGCTCGAGGTGCCCATCGCGACCGTACCCGACCTCGACCGGCCCGCGCTCGTTGCTGCGGCGTTGCAGTCGCAGATCAGCGAGGTGCAGGCGGGGACCGAGAAGGGCGCTCGAAAGGGCGCAGCCTCGCCCGCACCGGCATCCTTCGATCAGCTCGATCCGGCTGCGAAACTCGATCTGCTCGCACGGCTTTACGCGCGAGATTTCGGCGGCGAGCCAAAATATCCGGACACCGTCACGGCCATCAAACAAAAACCTGAGCTGACCGCTGCAAAGATCGATTTTCTGACCACGGCCTTGCACGATCACGTTGCCGTCGGGCAGGACCAGCTGACGGCGCTCGGCCAGCAACGCGCGCTCGCGCTGCAGCGGGCACTGCTCACCGACACGGGGATCGATCCCGCACGCATTTTTCTCGTGGCCAACGACAAAGCCAAGGAGAAGGACGGCGCCGTGCGCATGGAACTGTCGCTGCGGTGACCTCCAGACTCTACTGAGTCACACTTTCGCCATAAATAGAGCCCTTCCCAGCGATTTACGGCGAAAATATGCGCCGAGGGAGGGCAGACAAATGTTCGACAGGATCTCTCGAAGTTGGGCTCTGGCAGGCGCGTGCTGGCAGGTTCTCATGGAAGACCCGGCGCTGCTCATATTCCCGTTACTCTCAGGGCTCGCCATCGTTGTGCTGATGGCATCCTTCGCCGTCCCCGTGTGGCTGGTGCATCACAGCCTGCAATCCGCTCCCGCGGACGGTTCGACGACGCACACCTTGCGGCTTTCCTCCTATGCGGCGACCTATGTGTTCTACGTGATCGCCTATTCGGTGGTGATGTTCTTCAACACCGCACTCATCGCCGTCGCCCTGCGGCGGCTTGACGGTGAATCGGCGAGCGTGACCGATGGGCTGCAGGCTGCCTTGTCCAATCTGCCAGCCATCCTGGGTTATGCACTGATCGCCGCCACGGTCGGCACGATTCTGCGCACTATCGAGCAGCGCGTCGGTCTCGTCGGCCGGATTGCGACGGCCCTTATCGGAGCAGCCTGGACGCTCGCCACTGCGATGACCCTGCCGGTGTTGATCGTCGAGAACGTGGGTCCGCTCGAGGCGATCTCCCGCAGTCTCGATCTTCTGCGGCGCAATTGGGGTGAGAATCTGATCGGCAACGTGGGGCTCAGCATCGGAATAGCCGTGATCGGAGTTCCCGTCTGCCTGCTGGGGGTTTTGTTCCTGATGTCCGCGCTCTCGAGCAAAGCGCCAGGAATGATAGCGCTCGCTGCAATGGTGCTCTTTGTGATGATCATCGGCCTGTCGATCGTGAGCACAACGCTGCATTCGATCTACACGGCCGCCTTGTACCGCTTTGCGACGGGCAGCAAGGATAATGGCCCTATCGGACCTGAGTTCCTTGCGGACGCCTTTCATACCAAATGAGCATGCGAGCGGGGTAGCTAGTCTCGAATACCGCTTTGGTCTACTCTGACGCATCTACCCGGCGTCAGGCAATTTCGACCAGCCTCCGCTGTCACGGCATTCGGAGGGATATCCATGCAAAAGCGAATACTGGGAAAGAGCGGCTTGGAAGTGTCTGCGCTCGGCCTCGGCTGCATGGGCATGAGCTTTGGCCTCGGACCGGCGGGCGACAAGCAAGAAATGATCGCGGTGATCCGCGCGGCAGTTGCTCGCGGGGTCACGTTCTTCGACACCGCGGAGGTTTATGGCCCCTTCGCGAACGAGGAGCTGGTGGGCGAAGCGCTTGCGCCCTATCGCGGCCAGGTGGTGATCGCGACGAAGTTCGGCTTCCGAATCGTCGATGGCAAGCAAGCCGGGGGTCTGGACAGCCGGCCGGAGCGCATTCGTGAGGTGGCGGAAGCCTCATTGAAACGGCTCAAGATCGATTGCATCGATCTTTTCTACCAGCACCGCGTCGACACCGAAGTTCCCATCGAGGATGTCGCGGGCGTGGTGAAGGATCTGATCCGGGCAGGCAAGGTCAAGCACTTCGGGCTTTCGGAGGCGGGCGCGAATACGATCCGACGCGCCCACGCAGTGCAGCCGGTGACGGCGCTCCAGAGCGAGTACTCGCTCTGGTGGCGAGAGCCGGAGAAAGAAATCCTACCGACGCTCGAAGAGCTGGGCATCGGCTTGGTACCGTTCAGCCCCCTCGGCAAAGGCTTCCTCACGGGCAAAATCGACGAGGCGACGACATTCGCCAGCACCGACTTCCGCAATACCGTGCCGCGCTTCTCGCCAGAGGCTCGCAAGGCCAACAAGGCACTGATCGACCTGCTCGCCGCCATCGCCGCGCGCAGGAACGTGACCCCGGCCCAGCTCGCGCTCGCGTGGTTGCTCGCCCAGAAGCCGTGGATCGTGCCGATCCCGGGCACCACGAAGCTGCATCGTCTCGAGGAGAATCTCGGTGCGGCGTCCATCGAGCTGAGTCCGGATGACCTGCGCGAAATCACCCAGGCGGCCTCGCAGATCGAGGTTCAAGGCGCTCGGTATCCCGACCATCTTCAACGCTTGGTTGGACGATAGAGGGAAAGGCGCGTTGGCGCCGGAGCAGATTTCCGATCCGCGTCTACACCGGGTGCTGGGCTTGCGCGACCTGATTCCGATGCAGATCCTGATCGTGTTGGGTCCGTCGTGGACGGGTACCGCGGCTCACCAATCGGGCACGCAAGTTGCGTTCTGGATGCTGGGTGCGGTCACGCTGTTCTTGCCCGTCGCCGCCGTGATTCAGTATTGCGTCCGAATCTGGCCCTACGAAGGCGGCGTGTACCAGTGGACGAAGCACGCGTTCGGACCGATCTCCGGATTCCTGAGCGCCTGGAATCTCGGCGCCTGGGTGCTGTTGCTGGGCTCGAGCCTCGGCGTACAAACGGCCAGCGGCCTCTCCTATGCATTCGGGCCGGCCGCCGCCTGGATCGCCGAGAGTCACCCGTTCATCTTGACGATCAACGTCCTCATTTTCTCGTCGATATTCGCGGTGAGCGTCTTCGGACTACGCTTCGGACGCTGGATATCCCACTTCGGAACCGCGGCAACCCTGCTCGTGGTGGGGCTTCTCGTGCTGCTGCTGATCGTTCATCCGCACGCAGCTCCCGATCATCCGCACATGCCGCCGCAACGTCCGTTCTCGATGGGCTTGCCCATCCTCACACTGGTGAGTCTCAATCTGTTCAGCAAGATCGCCTTCAACGGCTTCACCGCGCTGGAACAGGTGGCGGTCTTCGCCGGCGAGACCCGCGATGCGGCCCGCTCGATCTTGCGCTCTGCGTGGATCGCGGCGCCCATCATCGCTGCCATCTATATCCTGATGACCGGCTCCATACTCACTTACATACCGGCTGCGCAGGTCGATCTCGTCAATCCCATCGCCCAGGTGATCGCCGCCGCTTTTGGCGCCGGTTCCTTGTCGGGGCCCGATTGGGGCCAGTTGCTCGGCTCGCGGCGCCATCCTCGCACTCACGTTGGCGCTCTGTGCTCAGGCCGCGGTCTACATTGCGGAGATCAGCCGCCTGCCCATGGTCGCGGCTTGGGACCATCTGTTGCCGCCCTGGTTCACGCGTCTGCATCCTCGCTATGGCACGCCGACTCGATCTCTGGCCGTCATCGTGCTCACTGCAGTGCTCATCGCGGTGCTCGCCTCGTACGATACGGGAGCGGCCGAGGCCTTTCAGCTCCTGACAACCTGCGCGTTCGTATGTTACGGCGTGAACTATTTGCTGATGTTTGCCGTTCCGCTCTTGCTCGGCACACGCTTCAGCTTGCGGCCCGATATTCGGGTGCCCTTCGCCGTGCGTCTCGCGTGCCTTTGCGGCGCCTCGGTCACCGTGCTCTCGATGGCATTCAATCTCGTGCCTATCGTCGATGTCGCGAGTCCCGCGATGTTTGCACTCAAGGTAGCGGGCGCGACGATTCTGCTGAATCTGCTCGGCGGCCTCGTCTATTGGACCGGCTCGCGCCGCGCAGCCGCTTGATCCCCGGCGATCCTGTTCAGCACGCTCAAGGCATCTCGTGGCAATTTGAGGGTGGCCGCTGCCAGATTCTCGCGCAAATGGGCGATCGACGAGGTTCCAGGGATCAATAAAACGTTTGGAGCGCGCTGTAGCAGCCAGGCAAGCGCCACCTGCATCGGTGTGACCCCGAGGCTCCGGGCGACGTCCGACAACTCCGTCGACTGCAACGGCGTGAAGCCGCCCAGCGGGAAGAATGGCACATAAGCGATGCCCGCGGCGGCGAGCTCGTCGATCAACGCGTCGTCCTCGCGATGGGCGAGGTTGTATTGATTTTGAACGCAGACAATGTCCGCAATGGCGCGACCTTCGTCGATCTGCCGCCGCGTCACGTTGCTAAGACCGATGTGACGGACGAGGCCTTTGCGCTGCAGCTCGGCCAAGACGGTGAGCGGCGCCTCGATCGAGCCCTCGGCGGGGCCATGGATGCCGAACATCAAACGCAAATTGACGACGGGCATGGCATCCAATCCCAGGCGGCGCAGATTGTCATGCACCGCGCTCTGCAGGTCGGCGGCGGAGAAGGCCGGCAGCCACGAGCCGTCCGCGCCGCGCTTCGCGCCGATCTTGGTGACGATCAGTAGATTCTCGGAATAGGGATGAAGTGCGTCGCGAAGGAGCTGATTGGTGATATGGGGACCGTAGTAGTCGCTGGTGTCGATATGGTCGACGCCGCTCGCGACGGCCTCCCGTAGCACGGTGAGCGCTGCGGTTCGATCTTTCGGCGGCCCAAATACGCCGGGTCCCGCGAGCTGCATGGCGCCATAACCCACCCGTTTCACAGTGTGGGATCCGAGCCTATAAGTTTCGGTGTTGCTGATATCGCTCATGGGGACTCCTTTAAAGGTGAAACGCACTGTATCGCGCATCCGCTCGTGCGATAATAGGGTGTAATCGGCACAGGCCGTTCGGAAAAGCGAACAATGGCAGGAGACCTTACCGACCTGACGGCGTTCGTCGCCGTCGTACGCTCAGGCGGCTTTCGGGAAGCGTCGCGCGCCACGGGTTCGAGCGCCTCGAGCTTGAGCGAGGCGATGCGCAGGCTCGAGACACGGCTCGGCGTCCGGCTGCTCAACCGCTCGACTCGCAGCGTCGCTCCGACCGAAGCGGGCGCTCGGCTTTTCGAGCGTCTCGCTCAAGCCCTGACGGAGGTCGAGGCAGCGCTCGATGTCGTCAACAACTTCCGTGATCGGCCCGCGGGAACACTCCGGCTCAACGTGCCGGTGAGTGCGGCGCGACTCGTGCTGCCGCGCATCGTGCCGGCCTTCCTCGCCGCCTATCCGGACATCTGTCTCGAGGTGATCGCCGAGGACAGCTTCGTCGACATGCTGGCGGCCGGCTGCGATGCCGGGATCCGCTACGACGAACGGCTCGAACGGGACATGGTCGCCATCTCCATCGGACCGCGCACGCAGCGCTTCGCCACGGCCGCCTCGCCGGCCTATCTTGATGCGCATGGTCGGCCCGAGCACCCGCGCGAGCTCCTGCATCATGTGTGCTTGCGCGGCCGGTTCGCGAGCGGCGCCATGACTTCCTGGGAGTTCGAGCGCGCCGGTACGGTCGTGAAGGTCGAGCCCACGGGCCCGCTCATCGTGCGGGTGGGCGGCGCCACTGACCTCGCGGTCGACGCGGCGGTTGCGGGCAGCGGCGTCATCCAGTTATTCGAGGATTGGCTGCGTCCGCATCTCGACAGCGGCGCATTGGAGGCGGTACTCGAGCCCTGGTGGCAACGCTTCTCCGGGCCGTTCCTTTATTATCCGAGTCGTCGTCAGCTTCCCGCGCCGCTGCGTGCGTTCATCGATTTTACCCGCTCGCTGCCAGCATGAGCGGGCCGCGTTCAGCGCGGCGCCAGCTCCTTAAGCCAATCGCGCAACTCGCGCTTCAAGAGCTTGCCGGCGGCGGATTTCGGGAGAGAGTCTCTAAATAAGACACGCTTGGGTGCCTTGAAACCGGCCATCGACGCGCGACAGTGCGCGATCACTTCCTCCTCGTTGAGCGCCGCGCCGTCCTTGATCACGACGACGGCGGTGACGGCCTCGATCCAGACGGGATCCGCGACAGCGACGACCGCCACCTCCGCGACCCCCGGAAGACGGTAGATCGCCTCTTCGACTTCCCGGCTGGAGACATTTTCTCCGCCGGTTTTGATAACGTCCTTCTTGCGATCGACAACATAGATGTAGCCCTCAGAATCGATACGTGCAAGATCCCCGCTGTGAAACCAGCCTCCGATGAACGCCTCGCTGGTACGCTCTTTGTTATTGAAATAGCCGCTCAAGAGATGCGGCGAGCGATGCACGATCTCACCGATGTCGCCGATCTGGACGTCGAGACCCTCTTCGTTCACGACGCGGGTCTCGACATTCAATGTCGGACGGCCGGCCGAGCCTGCCTTGCGAAGTTGATCCTCGGGCTTGAGCACCGTCGCGAGCGGCGCCATCTCAGTTTGGCCGTAGAAATTCCAGAGACGTGTTTGTGGCAGTCGGGTCTGCATTTCCTCGAGTACCGCCACGGGCATGATCGATGCGCCGTAATAGCCCTTGCGCAGACACGACAGATCAGCCAGGTCGAACAGGGTCGATCGAAGCAGCGAAATCCAGACAGTCGGCGGCGCAAAGAAAGAGGTGATCCGATGCGTGTCGAGCAGGCGTAATAGGCTCTCGGGTCGCGTATCGGCTGTGATGATGTTTTCGCCCCCGACGTAAATCGAAGGTCCGAGAAAAACGTCGAGCTGCGCGCAATGAAAAAGCGGCATCGCATGCAGGATCACGTCGCTTGCGGAGATTTCGCCGTCGATCAGACAGCTGACGTATTGTGAAATCACCGCTTCGTGCGACAGCATGACCCCTTTCGGCAAGGATTCGGTTCCGCTGGTGTAGAGGATTTGCAGAAGAGCGCGCGCGTCCACGGTCGCGGGAGGTGCGGCAGGCGCACTCGCCAACGCACGAAAAGATTGCATATCGTGAGGCGAGTCTTCCTCATGCATCCAGACGAAGGTGGCGACCTCCGTATTCCTCGCGGCGGCCGATCTGCCGACACTCGCAAGCTCCCGGTCGAGGCACAGGACTTTTGCGCCGCAATCTCGCAAGATGAATGCAATTTCCTCAGCGCCCAGCATAACGTTGACCGGCACGAGGACAAGGCCGCGCGCCGCCAGCGCATAGCGCAGACAGGCAAATATGGGGCTATTGCGAGCGAGGACCGCGACACGGTCGCCGAACTCCAAGCCGAGGTCGGCGAAACCGCGTGCCACCCGAGCGGACAAAGAATGAAATTCTGCGTAACTCCATGCCGTGTCTGCCCCGCGCAGCGCCATCTTGTTCGGCAGGCGCAGCGCGGTTCTTCGCAGCAGGTCGGCAACGCCCTGAGAGCGGGCCGCGCGAGCCTCGCGCGGCTCGCCCGGCTCAGCCTTTCGGCCGGACATTGGAGCTGATGGCGTTCAGAAAGCCGACTCGTCCGGCATCGCCCTCGCGGCGCAGAACAGAAGACTCCAGCTTGAATCTCACCCCCGGAATGGTCTCCTGCGCGAGCGGATTACCATCCCACCAGACGATTCGACAGGTGCGGCGCTTGATCAACCACTGGTCTTTCGAGCGAAGCAATTCGTCATCATACCAGCCGGTACCTTCCCAAAAATCGCGGCCCTCGATGCCCTTGCGAATCAGCCGCCATGAGCCGTAGGTGAATGCCTGGGCAACGTCGCCGGCGACATTGACCAGATGATTCATCATGGCGTGCTGTGTGCTGGAGAACGGATCGTGAAAGGCGGCGAAATCACGCTTGAAGCTCGACAGATCCCGCCAGTGAGACGTTCCGAAGTCGGCATCGACATCGTCGGTGAAGATGCGATCGAACAGCTCCCAACGTTGAGTGTCCACGGCCAAGCCGTAAAGATTGATGGTGCTCATAATCGACAGAACATCATGGTCGCTCATCGTCATTCCTCTTTGTTGGAGTATCCGCGCCCGCCGGCCCGACCCGAAGTTACTGCGCGTGAGCGGATTCAGCAACGGCCGGATGCCGGGCGCGGTGTGCAGATAGGTCGGCGCGAGATGTTGAACGAGGACTGGGTGGCGATTCTAAGATGAGGATACGCCGTGTCGTGCCGGTCTCCGGTAAACAGGGAGGATGCCATGCGCCAAGATTCAGTTCGTATCCCGCCGCTCTTACCCGAGGAGTTCACCGCCGAACAGCAGCGGCTCGTCGGCGAATGGCATCATCTGAACTTCTCTCGCGTGCTCGTGCAGCATCCGGCGATGTACCGCATTTTCGTGCCGTTTATCGAGAAGCTGATTCGGGGCTCCAATTTGCCGCCCCGAGATCGTGAGATTCTGTGTCTTCGAACCCTGGCGCTCGGCAATGATGTCTACGAGGCACACCACCACGTGACGATCGCACGCAAGGCCGGGTTGACGGAAGACGAGATCGAGGCCGCCCGCACGGGCGGCGCAGGTCTCGGGGAATTCGACCAATGCCTCATGAGAGCCGCCGAGGAGATAGTTCGGCAGCAGTTCGTGAGCGACCCGACGTGGGCCTGTCTCGCGAAGCGCTACTCGCCGCAACAGCTGATGGAGACCGTGTTCGTCGTCGGCTGCTACACCATCATGGCCACGATCACGCGAAGCTTCGGAATGGCAGTGGAGCAAGACCCAGAGACTGACCAGCGGCTCGCACAGTTGCGCGATTACACCTAGCGAGCTTCTAGTTCGGTGCCGGCCGGCCGCCGTGCGACAGCTTACGCGCGGCTTTGCACACCATGGCCCCGATCTTGGCGTGGGTGGGGGCGGGCATGCGGCCCGAGGGTGCCGAAACGGCGACGGCGGCCGATGGATGTCCATCCACTTCGAGAATGGGCGCGGCAATGGTCGTTGCGCCCGTGCTGACCTCGCCGGCACTCACCGAGAACCCGCGCCTGCGGGTGACGGCAAACTCCCCCAGCAATTGCGCATCGGGCGGTTTGCCGAGCAGCTGAATCTGTCGGTCCTCCGTCATGTACGGCAACATCGCGCGGGCGGTCGCACTGCCGCGCGTCGGCACCGCCATGCCGATGTGCGGCACCGTGCGCAGCATGTGCCGGCTTTCGATCGCCTCGATCACGACGAACCCCCGCATATCCTGAACGATCAACAGTACGGTCTCACCGCATTCATCGCGCAGGGATTCGAGTGTGCTTCGGGCGCGCTGGCGCAAATCGTTGCCGCTGTGCCCTAAGTGGGCGACGGCCAGGATGCGAGCCGTCAGTTGCCAGCGGGTCGGCGCGCCGGCTGCAGGGTGAATCCAGCCCGTATCGGCGAGTGTCATAATCGCTCGCTGAACTGCGCTCTTATCCGTCGCCAGCTCGCGGGCAAGCGTGCTGACGCCAACGGGTTGATGCCGGGCTATGGTCTCCAGAACTGCGAGAACTCGCGAACCGCTGCGGCTTCGCTTGACCGTCATGCCACTGCTCCCTACCATGTTATTCATCGATATTACGTATCACTATGTAACACACGCTGGGAGTGGATCGCAATGAGCTCGATCACGGTTAAACCGCTGGGCGAAGGGCTTTTATTCGGCACGCGGGTCGCGGGCGTCACGCAGCAAATGCTGCAGGACGAGGCCGTCCGCCGGGAACTGAACGATCTTTTTCAAGATCGCGGCCTGATCGTCTTCGAGGATGTCGATCCCACGCCGCAGATGCATCTGGCGATCAGCAACGTGTTCGGCCCGCTCAAGGACCATCCGGTCGCGGAAGTCCCGCGCGCCGACCAGGAGAACATGCCGGGCGTTATCGACATGCGCTGCGAGCCCAACAGCGCCGGCGTCGTGGAGATCGACAACAAGCGACTTTCGCAATGGCTACCGTGGCACTTCGACCATTGCTACAACAATGAATTGAACCGGGCCGGCGTCCTGCGCGCCCTGGAGATCCCGCCGGAAGGCGGCATGACGGGCTTTGCCGACTGCATCGCCCTCTACGATGCCGTCTCGGTGGAGCTCCGCAACAAGATCGAGGGACGAAAAATCGTCTATACGCTCGACCTCGCCTATTGCAACATGCGCTTCGGCAAACCGCGGACATTTCGCGAGATCCTGCCGCATCCCGGTCACCAAAAGATGACTGAGCTCGCAAAAACGCTACCCCGCGCGATCCATCCGGCTGTCTGGACCCGCCCGACCGGCGAGAAGGTGTTGCACGTCTCGCCGTGGATGGCGGTCGCCATCGAAGGCCACGAAGATGCCGAGGGCGATGCATTGCTCGCTGCGGTGTGCAGCGAGATCCTCGACAAGGTGAAGCCCTATTTCCATCGGTGGAAGCCCACGGACATGCTCATCTGGGACAACTGGCGAGTGCTGCACTCGGTGAGCGGGCACGACCCGAAGTATCTCCGCCGCATGCAACGAACGACCATCAAGGGCGATTACGGCCTCGGCTACTTCGAGAACAATCGGAGCGGTGACAAGCTGCTGGAAATGACGGTCTGAACTCAGCTCCAGCTCAAGTCGTGATTCCGAAACGGAGTGCTGCGCAGGCGTTTGCCCGTGGCCTGAAAGATTGCATTGCCGATTGCCGGTCCTATGGGTCCTACGGGCGCCTCGCCGATGATGTCGAAACGATCGTGATTGGAGAGTGCATCGAAATGCACGTTGATGGCCGGTAACCGATCGTTGATGCGGAGCAGCCGGTACTGATTGAAATTGCGCTCGGCGACCGTGCCATCCTTGACCGTGAGCTGCTCGTTGAGCGTCATGTTCATGCCGAAGAGCATGCCGCCTTCGATTTGTGCGCGCACCGCATTGCGGTTCGCAACGCGGCCGCAGTCGAACGCCACATCGACTTGCTCGACGCTGAGCTCGCCCGCTCGGCTCACCTTGACGCGCGCGGCAGCGCACATGATCGTGCCGGCATCGTGCATCGCCGCCTGCGGCCAGTTGCTGATGGCAATCCCTCGGCCTTCGCCCTTGGGCAATGGCTGCGACCAACCCGCTTTCTCGGCCGCGACACGCAGGCAGTCGGACCAGGGCTTGTCCCAGCGGGAAACCAGCTTCAAGCGGTACTCGAGCGGATCGATCCCGGCGGCCACCGCGCATTCATCGATGAACGACTCGACAAAAAAGGAATGCGAGTTGTAGCACGGGGCCCGATAGGCGCCATTCAGAACATGGACGGGAAGATTGGTGCTGGAGATGTGGAGGTGCGGAATGATGCCGCTGGTGAAGTAGGGCATGTCGTCGTAGCCGAGTGTCAGTCGATACAACGGACGGGTGCCGACGAAGCTGGCCCGTGATGTCACTGCGAGCGGATAGCCGTCGCTGCCCAGCGCGGCCTTGAACCGTGTGATGATCGGCGTTCGATAGCGCCCTTGCTGGAAGCATTGCTCGCGCGACCAGATGGTCTTGACGGGCACCCCGGGATACTGCCGGGCGACGGCCACTACCATGCGCACATCGTCCGCCATGGTTCTGCGGCCAAACGCGCCGCCGATATAAGCTTCATGGAGCTTGACCTTCTCGGGCGAGAGGCCCGTCTCGTCGATCGCAACCCAATATGCCTGCAGCAAGTCCTGCGTCGGACACCAGACCTCGGCGCTGTCCGCCGTCACGAGCGCCGTGCCATTCAACGGCTCGAGCTGTGCGTTCTCGCAATAGGGCGTGGAATAGATGGCTTCGACGACCTTATCGCTTTTCACGGACGCGACGTCGCCCGATTTGCGCAGCACCGTGCCACCGCTCGCGTCCAGCAGTTCGCGTGCCGCCGCATACATTTGTTCGCTGCTTTTCCATTGCACACCGGAACCTGAATCCCATTCGACGGGAAGCGCCTCGAGTGCGCGCTTGGCCTGCCAATAATGGTCCGCGATCACGGCGATGCCGCTTTGCGCTTGGTTGTCGCCGAATCCCCAGGTCGATTTTTGTGGGACGGGTGAGCCTTTGGTATTGGCCGGATCGACCACCACCACCGCGCGTACGCCGGGCATGCCCAGCACCGCTTCGGGCCGGTAACTCTTCAGCTTGCCGCCGTGCAGGGGAGATTGCATCAGCGCCGCGTGCACCATGCCGGGCACTTGCACGTCGATGCCGAAGGTTGCGCTGCCATTGACGACTTGCGGGGCATGAAGTTTTCCAGGAGATGCCTTTCCCAAGAAGGTCCACTCGCTCTGTGGCTTGAGCGCCGGCTCCGTCGGCAACGTTACTTTTGCGGCTGCCGCGGCGACCTCGCCGTAGCGCAACTGCCGGCCGCTGGGCACATGGGTGAGAACGCTGTTCTTGGCCTCGACCTCTGCAACGGCCACGCGCCAATGGGATGCCGCCGCAGCCTTGAGCCGCTCGCGCGCACTGGCTCCGATTTGCAGCGCACGCGTCATCCTCACTTTATCGGTGCCATGTCCACTGAAGAAAGGCAGGAATCCGGAGTTGTACACCCCCTTGTCCAAATAATCGCGCTGAATGGAGCAGAACTCGACTCGGACTCGCGACCAATCGCACGCGAGTTCCTCGGTCACGTTCATGGCGACCTGTGTCATCGCACCGTTACCTACCTCGGGAGTCGGCACGCGCAACGTCACCGTGTCGTCTTTACCGATTTCGATCCAAGGCGACAGCTCGCCGGCTTCAATTGCCTCGGAATTCCAAGGACCGGCAGCGGCGACACTCGCCGTGGCCTTGACCGAGACCATCCCGAGCGCCAAGCCGCCCGCCGCGAGAGACACCGAGACGATGAACTGGCGGCGATCCGGGTCGACCTGTTTTCTGCTGGCTGCTGCTCGCATTCGAAATCACCTGCCTCCGTCTTTCACGCCTGCGCGGCGAGTCAATCATAGGCCGCCCGCGCCCGTCCCGATAGCTCACGCCGGCCCGTCTATAGTTTGCGCCGCCTCGAGCTCACTGCGTCCGCTCGCTGGACCGGCTCATCCGACTTGTGATACAGAACCCTGATTGCTGAAGTTCAGGGGGGCGGTCAATGAGTGCAACAGGTGTTTCAAATCCGGCCGAGCGCTGCCCGAGGGCGGCCGCGAAATCTCCCCTCAACGGCGAGTCGCTTACCGAGCCCGGCAATATCGCGCACCCGCACGACTTCTATCGGAAAATGCGCACGCAGGATCCCGTGTACTTCGACGAGAAGCTGGGCATGTACCTCGTCTCGAGGTATGAGGACATTTACACGGTGCTGAAGGATCCGATCACATACTCCTTCAGAAAGGGCTACGAGGATACTTATGCCCACGGTCACTTCGAGGAATTCAAGCAGCTTCTCGAGCGCGATGGCCAAGGCTTCTTCCCGGACGCCATCATGGAGGATCCTCCGGCGCATACGCGTGTGCGTAAGCTGACGGAAAAAGCCTTCACCGCACACCGCGTCGCGGCATTGGAGCCGCATATCACGACGATCGCGGTCGATCTCATCGAGGCCATCGCCGGCCGCTGCGAGAAGGGTGAGACGATCGACGGCGTGAGCAATTTTGCCGCCCCGTTCACGATCAGAGTGATCTGCGAGCAACTCGGCATCCGCCACTTCCAAGCGGAGCAGATTCAGCGCTGGTCGCTCGCTGTCGTCGCGCAAATCTCGCGCATGCAGAGTCGCGAGTCCATGATCGCGAATGCGAAGCAGATCTGCGAACTGCAGAACTTCATCATCGCCGAGATGAAGTCGCGCGAGACCGAGCCTCGCGAGGACATGATCTCGGATATCGTGCACGCCGAGCTCGAGGACGGTACCACACTCACCTTCAAGGAGGCCGTGTCCATCATCCGCGCCCTGATTATCGGCGGCAATGAGACGACGGCAACCGCACTCGCCAATCTGCTGTTCCTCCTCGCCACGCGGCCGGAAGTCGGCGAGCGGCTCCGCGAGTGCGCCGACGACGACAAACGTCTGACCCGGTTCGTCGAGGAGCTATTGAGGCTTGCACCGCCGAGCCGTGCGCTCTCGCGCACGACCACGTGCGACGTGGAGCTCGGCGGAAAGTTCATGCCGAAAGGGACGCAGATGCTGGTGGTCTTCGAGTCCGGCAACGATGATGAGACGGAATTCGCCTGTCCGCGGGACTTCGACCCTGAGCGCAAGAACCTGGCGAAGCACGTGTCCTTTGGTGCCGGCGTGCACCGCTGCATCGGCTCCTCCCTTGCACGGATGGAGATCAAGGTCGCTGCCCGCGAGCTCTCGAAGCGCCTCGGCGATTTCAAATTGACCATTGCCGCGCAGAACGTGGAATACCTGCAAACCGTCGCGACTCATTCCATCAAGGCGCTGCCCATGATCGTCACGCGTCGAGTCTGAGGCCGCAACATAGAAAGCTTGGGGAGCAGGGCATGGCACAGGATCTTGCGGGGAAAGTGGCAATCGTTACCGGCGCGGCGAGCGGCATCGGTCGTGCGATGGCCGAGCTGTTCGTGTCCGAAGGCGCCAAAGTGCTGGTCGCCGACATCAACGAGGAACAGGGCGCGGCCGTCGCCGCAGAGCTCGGTGGCAACGCGGCCTTCCGCAGGACCGATGTGTCCAAGCGGAAACAGGTGCAGGCGGCCGTCGATTTCGCGGTGCAACGCTTCGGCGGCCTGCATGTGATGTGCAACAACGCGGGCTTTCCCGGACGCCCCGTCGCCCGGTTTCTGGAGGACGACCTGCAAGAATACGAACGCATTCTGGCGATCAATTACCTCGGCACCGTCTACGGCAGCCACTGCGCCGGCCGCCACATGGCCAAGAATGGCGGCGGCTCGATCGTCAACACGGCCTCGATTGCCGGCGTGATGCCGGGTTTCGCATTCATTTGTTATCGGGCGGCGAAGGCCGCGATCATCAATTTCACCAAGTCGACCGCGATCGATTTGGCCGAATTTGGCATTCGGGTGAATGCCCTCGCGCCGGGAAGCATCAAAACGCCGGCCACGGACTATCGCAAGCCGGGAATGAGCGATGAGGCATTTCGGCGCATACGGGCCGAGAGCGACCGCATGATGATGTCGTACAAGCCGCTGAAGACGCAGGGTCTCCCCGTCGATGTGGCTCAGGCGGCGCTGTTCCTCGCGAGCGACCGTGCGCGACAGATCACGGGCATCCTGATGCCGGTCGATGGGGGTATCTCAGCCGGTGACACCGTCAATCACGCGGGCGAGCTCATGGCGGCCCACGAGCAGATTCTTCGGCAGTTGAACGCCGATCCTGGCTGAGCCCCCGTGACCGCACAACCTGCCTAGTCATCGTGCGCATCATGCAGATGGAGTGGCGCAGAATGTTGAGAGTCCGAGAAGTTCGGCTGATAGGTTCGTGCGTCTGCGGTCAGAACGAGGCAACGCCATGATTTATTTACCTTTCGCTGATCGGAATTTCATGCAGTTTTGTTGGCTGGTACCCGATCTGGATGCGGCCATGGCGACATGGACCCGCACCGCCGGGCTGGGTCCTTTTTTTCGGTTCGATCAAGTCGTCTATGACAAGCCGCAGTATCGGGGCAAGCCGGGAGGCAATGCCCACATAACGGCGGCGATCGCACAGGCCGGCGATGTACAGATCGAGGTCGTCTGCGTGCACGACAAGCAGCCCTCGATTTGGCGGGAAGGCCCGACCGCCGGCAAGCCGGGCCTTCATCACGCCGCGATTTACTGCCGCGACTACGATGCGACCGTGGATGCCTACGTCAAAGGTGGCTCCGAGCTCATATTCTCGGGCTTGATGATGGGGTTTCGCGTCGGCTGGATCGACACCGCGCGCACCCTCGGGTTCTTCACGGAGCTGATCGATGCAAACCCCGTGGCGGATACGGTGTTCGCCAAATTCCGTGACGCTGCGAAGAACTGGGACGGAAAAGATCCCGTTCGCGGATTGTCCTAAAGTAAGCCGCTAATTACTCAATGCCAAATCGCGAGTAACCTCAGGCTTTCGCTTGATGACGGCCGGCAGCCGATCGATGACGAATACGCCGTCGCGAATAACCGCCTTCAACGCTTGTTCGGGTCGTGCCAGCAGCGTGAGGTCGGCCAAAGGATCTCCATCGATGACGATGAGGTCTGCTTGGGCGCCGCTTTCGATGACGCCGACCTTGCCCGGCTCATCCATCAGCAACTGGCCGGCGTTCTTGGTGCCCCAGGCGAGCACATCGGCCGGGCTGAGGCCGGCCATGCCGCCGTAGAAGGCAAACTCACGGCCGTAGCAGCCGACCTGGTGATCGAGCGGATCATCCTTCACCACATCCCGAAACACACCGCTGTAGTCGTCCCCGATGAGGATCTTCACGCCCGCCTTTTGCGCGATCGGCAGCGTTCGTCGGACATGCTCGTAGCGGCGCTGCATGACGCCCGCGCCATCGACGTCGCCCCAGCCAAGCTCGATCAGTATTCGAGGATAGGTGAGGCTGGGAACCCAGAAAGTGCCATTTTTCACCATGATCTCGATGCATTCCTCATCTACCTCGTCGCCGTGATCGAGGACATCCACGCCCGCAGCGAGGCATTCGAGAATCATTCCTTTATCGGCGACGTGAGCGCGAACCTTTACTCCGCGGTCGTGCGCGGCGGCGACGATTGCCTGTATCTCATCGTTTGCCATGTTGCGCGCCGTGCGGCTCGGAAATCCGTGCCCCCGGCTCGCAAATATCTTGATCGTCTCGGCTCCCCGCCTGATCTCTTCGCGCACGACTTTGCGCAGATCCTCCGGGCCATCGACGAACAGATCCGTTCCCGGCGTTTGCTGTCGCCGCCACCATTTCTTGCTGTCATTGAGGTCCGCAGTCGTGCCGATATGATGGCTGCAGGCGCGAATGCGCGGGCCGGGGACGATTCCCTCGGCGATGGCGATCTTGAGTTGGGCATCCACATCATTGCTGGCCGAAGCACCCACATAACCGGTGAACCCACTTTCCAGGAGAACGCGGCAGGTGCGTATGCCGATCGCCATCATCACGCCGGGCGGGAATTCCTTGCCGAGCGGGTCTCCGGCCATGCCCTGCGTCAATGTGAATTTGTAGAAATCGGGATGCAAATGAGAGGTGATCAAGCCCGGCAGAAGCGTCATGCCGCCGATATCGATGACCCTTTCCCCAGGTGCTACCGGATGCGACCCGACCGCCGTGATCCGCCCTGCGTCAATCGTTACGCTGCGATTTCCGGGCAGCATGGCGCTGCCGTCGAAGATCCTCGCATTGGTCAATGTCAGCATGGCTCTCCCGCCTCCAACTTGCTATGTCGCAGGGCCAGTTTACGCCCGCCTCTCGAGGTTTTGCCGCAAAATGCCGATAAAAATGACGCGGGGCTCGCGCCTGTGTTAGATGGCGGGGACTGCAGATAGACAGGCGCAAGATGTTGAGCAAGCGGGGGGATGGGGCTGATAGCCTGAGCCGATGCCCCTACGATAGACCTCAGGGACGTGGCTCGCAAAACACGAGAACGGCAGGAATGATGGAAGAGATCGAGCCGGCGAGCACTGTGCCTAAGCTGTTGGCGAATTTCGTCGCCACGCGCGGCACGCATGACGCCATCGCTACCGTCGCGGAAACGCTGAGCTACGAGGAGCTGGAACGTCGCACCTCCAGAATGGCGCGAGCTTTGCTCGCGCTCGGCGCGGGCAAGGGCACGCGGATCGCGCTGTTAGCGCCAGGGGGTATCCTTTGGTTGACGGCCCTGTTGGCGGGGTTGCGGATCGGGGCCTTGGTATCGCTCGTCAGCACCCTCTGTACCCCGCCGGAATTGGCTCACATGTTGCGCAGCGGCGATGCTCAAATGCTTCTCGGCGTGCGTCGCTTCCTGCGCCACGACTACGGGAAGACGCTGGCGGTGGCTTTGCCGGGACTGACCGAAGCAACGCCGCAGGCGCTCTGCATTCCGAGCGCGCCGTACTTGCGCTCCGTCTGGTTGGACGATGCGTCTGGCCTGCCCTGGGCGCGGTCAATCGAGGATCTATTGGCTTACGCCGATGGACCGCAAGCTCCCGATGGGGCGTTGCTCGCTGCCATCGAGCAAGAAGTCGCCCCGGGCGAAGACGCAATCATCGTGTACACGTCCGGCAGCACCTCGCTCCCGAAAGCCGTGGTGCACACACAATGGAACGTGACCCGGTTTCCGCGCGAGCTGACGAAGTACTTCTTGCTCAAGCCGGATGATCGCATGATGCCGCACTTGCCTACGTTCTGGCTCGGCGGACTGGGGATGACCATGCAGGTCTTGAGCATTGGCGCGACGCTCGTCTATCCGGCCTCGCCCGAGATCGACGTCGTCCTCGATGCGATCGAGCGCTGCAGGGTCAATCGCCTCAATAGCTGGGGCGATGTCATGATGAAGCTGCGCGTGGGTGCGGTCGCCCGCGGCATCGATGTCGACAAGATTGTGGGTCTTGGCCCGTTTCGCGATCAAGCAGGCGAAATCATTCCGCCGCATCTTCAGGCGAATATGCTCGGGATGAGCGAGACCTTCACGGCCCACAGCGCGGAGCCGCTCGACACGCGTTTACCCGAAGATAAGGCCGGCTCCTCGGGGCGAGGAGTGGGTACCTACGAGCGGCGCATCGTCGACGCGGAAACCGGCGAGGAAGTGCCGCTTGGCCAGGTGGGCGAGTTACAAGTGCGAGGCGGCGGCTTGATGTCCGGATTTTACAAGATGAATCGCAGGGACGTCTTCACGCACGATGGCTTCTACCCGACCGGCGATTTGGTACGGCTGGATGCCGATGGCTATATCTATTTCGTCGGCCGGCGTGGCGACATGATCAAGACCCGGGCTGCGAACGTCTCGCGATTGGAAGTCGAAGCGGCAATGCGCGCCGTGCCGGGAGTTGAATTACCGATCGTCGTCGGGTTGCCCGATCCCGAACTCGGCCAACGTGTCGTTGCCGCAGTCGTGCCGGCCGAGGGTGCCTCGCCCAGCGATGAATCGATCAGGACCGCACTGCGTGCCGTGCTGTCGAGCTACAAGATCCCGCGGGAGATCGTCTTCATCACCCATGACGATGTCCCCAGAGCGACGACCGGAAAGATCAAGCTGTTCGAGTTGGCGGGCATGGTTGCTGCGCGACTCGGAGCCGGCAAGTAATTCATTTCCACCGGAATAGGACCACCTCGACATGACGGTCATGCATCCGCCCGCGCCCCGTATCCCCTTGGTTTCGCGCGAGGCCTACACGCCCGATCAGGCGGCGCTCGCCAGCGGACGCGACATGTACAACATGACGCGCATGCTGGTGAATCATCCGGATTTTTATCGGGTTTTCGTTCCCTACGTCGACAAGCTGATGAGCCGGTCATTATTGCCGCATCGCGACCGCGAGATTCTCATTCTGCGCACGTTGGCTCTTTGTGATGAATCCTACGAGGAGCATCATCACCTCCGCATCGCGCAGACGCTCGGTATGTCGGCTGGAGAAGTCGAGGCGGTGAAGGCCGGACAGGCTGCGACGCTGAGCGCGTTTGATCGGATGTTGGCGAGGGCGGCAGAAGAGCTCGTCAATAACCGGTGTCTGAGCGAGGAGACCTGGGGCACGCTGGCGAAGACCTACAATGTCGACCAGATGATCGAGGTCGTGTTTCTCGTCGGTGCCTTTACCATGTTGTCCATGGCGACCAACAGCTTCGGCATGCCTCTGGATGACGATACGAGCACGATTCCTAAGCCTGCCTGAGGGGCCGGCCGAGAAGTTCGGTGACCGCGCGATTGAATTCCTCCGGCTGCTCGTACATGACCCAGTGTCCCGCGCGGCGCACCACTCGAAAGTCGAGTTTCGGTTGAAAGCGACGCAGCGCCGCTTCTTGAGCATGAGGATTGGGATGCGGACGGTCACAATCGCCCCAGATCGCATCGATTTGCACGGTGAGCCGCGGTAAGACGCTGATGAGCTTGTCCGGCAGTACGAGCGGGGTGGGGTTGAGCCTTGCGCGGACACCGTTGATCTCATGGATATGGAGGGCCAACTCGTCCACGCTCGCCGGGTCATGGAGCATGAGGGCAAGCAGATTTGCGCGGTGGGCGGCGCGGCGATCATCTCCTTGGAGCGTGCGTACGCGTCGCATTTCGATATGCCCCATCGGTGTGTCCAGGCCGCCGGTCGCGACGACAATCAGGCGACGCACGAGTTCAGGATACAGCGCGGCGAAGTATGCGCCGACCACACCGCCGAGCGAGAAGCCGATGAAATCCAAGGGCCGTTCGGCTGGGATCAGCCGACGCGCTCCTAAGGCGATGACGGAGGCGATCGCTGCATGATCGGGGCTCGGCGCTAGCGCCGATTCCCCGTAGCCCGGCAGATCGGGAATCCACAGCGTCCGCACTCGCGCCAGGGCCTCGATATTGCGGATCCAGTGTGACCAGCCGCCGTGCGATCCATGGGCGAGCAGAGCGGGTGGCCCGCTTCCCCACGACCGCCAAACCAGCGAACCTTCCCCACAGGGAGTCTCGAAGCGCCGTGCGCGCTCCTCGAAAGCTGCGAAGGTGGCGGCGGAATCGGAGGCACTATTGGGACTTGAGGACTTCGGCATCGAGATGAGCCCTTCCGCCCCGCCTTCGCGGCCTATCCCTGACTGCTTGAATCCGCCGAAGGCAGCGCCTGGGCAAGAGTCGGGAAGCGATCCTCCGGAAGCGGTTGATTGATCTGCATGCCCGCCGTGTCGAACGCCTCGGCCGGTGCGCCAATCCAGCACGCGTCCGCGGGCTGCACCAGCATCAGATAAGCCCAGCGTGGCCGGCTGGTGAGGTTCGCTCCGGCACCGTGCACCGTCATATGAGAGTGCACCGTCACATCGCCCGCGGCATACGACATCGGCTCGGATATCGTCTGCTGGTTGCGTAGATTCGGATAAATATCGAGCAGGTCCTCGCCCTTCTGATAGGTCCGGTAATTACCGAGAACACCGAGGCGGTGCGAGCCGTTGACGAAGGACATCGTGCCGAACTCCGGACCATAATCCTCGAGGGACAGCCAAAAGGTCATCCCGCCCGAACGGTCGACCGAGAAGTTGATGAAGTCTTGGTGGAAACTCGTGGGCCCGTTGCCGCCGTGTTTGGCCTGCTTTGAGGACGGCAGCTTCGGCGCGTAGAAATCGGAGAAGTACTTGACGCCCACGGATCTCGAGCGGCTCATTAGCGCCTGGCCACTCTTGCCGACATGCTCGATCAACGAGCGGACCGGCGGATTCGCGAGGCCCCCGCCGTACTCCGCGTTGAAGTAGGCAATTTTCTTCTCGACGCCGGGGCCGATGATTTCGATGACCGCGTTGCTGTCGGCATCCTCGCCCATTCGCTCGAGAGCGCTCTTGAGTATGAGCTTGACTAGGTCCGCTCGCACGAAGCCCTTGAGCTTGACCCAGCCGAACTCCTGGTAATGCGCAACCTCTTGCGGCGTCACATGGCGGCAAGGCGCGTCCTCGACGCCAGCCGTTCCTTTTAGATTCGCACTCTGCATATTCCTCTCTCTTTAAGTCCCGCTAGACGCCGGTCGAGCTTCTGCCGGCTCGAACTCGATCGGCAGGCCGCGGATCCTGCGCGAGCTTGGGATCTTCCGGAGGCAGAAAGGGAAACTGTCGTAGTATAAGTGCGCTCCGAAACACCGTCCTGGCATCTTGCGCCTTGGCATGAGCAATTTGCGCCGTCAGCGGCCGGATACCGGCCGGGCCACGCTTGGTCGCGTCATGAACGTCCAAAAACCTCGATGACCGGCAGCGGATTGAAGTACTCGACGTGCTCGGCGACTTTGCGATCCCGCAGGCGCGTCAGGATGACATAGCTGTTCGCATAGTGTTGCCCGGACACCAACACCGCTTCCGATCGCGCCGTGGTGACGAACAGCTCCGAGTCGTCGGTTCCCCTGATCACCACATCGTGCCAAGTGAAGCTCTTCTTCGCCTTCCAAATACTGCTCAGCGCCTCAATCGCGTGAGTCCTGCCGCGCAGCTCGCTCACCACACCGGGCGGCGCAAACGGCAAGCGGATCACGACATCATCGGTCGCATAGGCGGGCCACGCTTCCGCCGGCCCCGAAGAGACGAGTTCGAGCCACTCCCTGATCAGTTTGATCATGAGGGATACCTATGAGTGCTGGCTTTGCGGCATGTTCACCACGAGTCCATCAAGCTCTTCCGTTACTTTGATCTGGCAGGACAGCCGGCTGTTCGGTTGCGGATTGTTCGCGATGTCGAGCATGGAAGCCTCGAGATCTCCTTGCTCGCCCGTCTTTGCGCGCCAGCTTGGGTCCACGTACACATGGCAGGTCGCGCAGGCGCAGGCTCCGCCGCACTCCGCATCGATGCCCGGCACGTTATTCTTCACCGCGCCTTCCATGACGGACATGCCCGGCTGCACATCGATGACGTGCTGGGTGCCGTTGAACTCGATATACGTAATCTTGGCCATATCAGGCGACACTCCCCTCTACGATAGCGGCGGTTTGCGCCGCGGGCGCGGCCGTGAACTCGACCGGCAGACCCTTCAAACCCCACACTCCGGGGAACGGCCGATAGCCGAACGTGCCGGCAAGCTTGGGATTCCTGATGCGCTGAGCGATCTGATGCAAACCCTCCTCGATTTGAGCGCGGGCTATAAATTGGCCAAGGCAGAGGTGCATCCCGCGTCCGAAGCCGATGTGCCTGTTCACCTGTTGTCGATCGGGGTCGAACTTGTCGGGGTCGGGAAATGCAGAGGGATCGCGTCCGGCAATGCCGTTCGGCAGAAACAGCATGCTGTCTTTCGGAATCATCACATCGCGATACTCGAGGTCGACATTGGTGAGACGCGCGCTGGTGCCGGGGCTTCGGTAGCGCATGCTCTCTTCAACGACCTTGTGGCAGTACGCCGGATCGGCTGCGCACCGCGCATACATCTCGGGACGCTGCAGCATCTCGTGCATGATGAAGGTGAGCACATTCTTCGAGGTGTCGTAGCCGGCCACGAAAAGAAAGATCAGCAGGCTCTTCAACTCACCCTCGCTCATACCGCCGGAGTCCCTTGCCTCGAGCAGCGGGTCCAGAAGATCGGGTTCGGCATTCAGGCGACGGCCCGCTCGCCGCTCGGCGATGAGCTCTGCCAGCGCGTCCTCCAGCACCTCGCACGCTTTCTCGAGCTGCGGGAGGAAGCCTGGAATCATGTTGAAGCTCAGTCCGAGCGCCTCGAGGGAGGAGCGCAATCCAGGGACGATCGAGGGCGGTGCGCCGAGCAAGCTGCACATCACCGTGATAGGAAAGTAGGACGCAAACTCTTCGAAATCGAAACGGCCCTTCGGGCTCCACTCATCGAGCACGCGCGAGATGACTTGCCGCATGAGTGCCCGGTGTTGATTGGCGGCGCGCGGCGTGAACATGGGCGCTACGACGTCGCGGATGCGCTTGTGATCCGCGTTGTGAAGCGCCAGCAGCGATTCCATCTGGAACCGCTCCCAGCGCGAGCCCCTCGCGTTCATGGCGTCGATGATGAGCTCGTGAGGAGGACGCATTTGCGCATCCATACCGAGGAGGTCTTTGATAGCCGCATATTCCGTGATCACGTAGCCGTAATCGGTCTTGGCGAGCCAGGGGTGCTGACCGCGCGCGACGTTGAACTGGGAGACGGGATCTTGGGCGAACTCGGGGCTCCCGATAGGCAGGTAAGGCAGGGACAGCTCCGTGATCGGTTGCATATGAGGTTCCTCGCTCACTAATTCCAGGTAAACGATCGGCGCCGGCAAATCGTCGTTGCGTACTCTATCTCCAAGCGCATGTGCGTCGCGAGGATATTTTTAGGTGAAACAAGCGTTTCCCGCGCCGGATCCAACTTATGACGGCAGCTTGACGCTCGGCAGCAGCAACGCAACCTGCTCGGTCAAAGCGGCGCGGATTCGCTCGGGAGGCCAGCGCTCTTGATCCACGAGTGACTGCAACGAAATCCCCTGGACCAGGGCGTTCAGCAGCAGGCTGATGCGTTCCACGTCTGTGCCGGCCGGGCCGAGGGTGCGGACGATGTCGCCGAGAAGCTTCAGCGTCATGTCCATGTGGGTGCGCTGGATTCGGGCGAACTCAGGATCCCGAGTGGCGCGGTCCCAGAATGCGACGTAGACGCGCCAGCGCAAAATGCTCTTCTCATCTGCTGTCGTCATGGCAAGCAGGCTGTCGATGATGTTGGCGGGCCCGCGAGACACTTTCTCGTAATACAGCTCGGCCATGTGCTCCCAAGTAAAGCGCAGCAGCTCCTGTTTATCCGAGAAGTAATACGTGATGGTCTTGGTGGGCCCGCCCAGCTCGGCGGAAATGCGCCGAATGGTCGCTGCTTCGAGGCCTTCCCGTGCGATGACCTCGGCGGTCACTTCGGCGATCCTCTGCCGGCGCGCGTTGTGATCGACTGTCATTGAAAACCTTTATGGCCTACGAGGGCCGTGCTCTCCCGGGCGCCGGCAGCTCGAAGAAGCTGTTGCGGTAGTTCACATTGTAAGTATGCGCTCCATCGGCAAGCTCTGCCGACCGGAGTCGTTAAGTGCGCCGCGTGAAAGTGAGCGGCAGGCGTTCGAGCGTTTGCGTGGCGAGCGAGGGCAGATAGGTGAGCTCCTCCGGGGGTATCGCCAGCCGGATATTGTCAAGCCGCTCGATGATCTCCTGCGCCGCGACTTTGATTTCCATGCGAGCGAGAGCTGCGCCGATGCAAAGATGAATGCCTGCCCCGAAAGTGATGTGCTTGGTGATGTTCGGACGGGTTACGTCCAGGGTCCGCGGGCATGCAAATTGCGCATCGTCATCGTTGGCTGAGGCGAACAGTATGCAGACCTGTGCGTGCGCGGGCAGGCGCGTGCCGCCCAATTCCACTTCCTTCATGGTCGTCCGGTAAAGTCCGTGGGCGGGCGGCTCGAGCCGCAGGACCTCCTCGACAAAACGCATTACCAGTCGTTCATCGTCCCGACCGTCGTAAAGCCTCTGGGCCAGTTGTGGCTGGGTCGCGAGAATCATCATGAGATTGGCCAATGCAGCGGCGGTTGTGTCATTCCCTGCGATCAGGAACGCACGGACACAGGAGACCTTTTCTTGAAAAGATAGGGTAGGATTTTTGTCGTCGTCGAGGCGTGCGTGAACCAGGTCGGACATCATGTCCTCACGCGGCTCTGCCTCGCGGGCGCGAATATGCGGAATGATGTAGTTTTGCAGCTCGCACATCTGCCGCGCATTCTCGAGCATCTGCTCGCGCGTCTGCATTCTGCCGATTTGCGCAAGCAGCGCAGTCGTCCAGCGGGCGATTTTCTCGGTCCCGACCTCGTCGAAATCGAAACCGAGCTGCTCGCAGATGATGCGCGCGGTCAGGGGTGCGCCGATGTCCTTCATGCCGTCGCAGTGTCCCCGGTCCGCCAGCGGCTCGATCAGCTCGACGACCATCTGCCGGATCCTGGGCTCGAGGGTCTTGACCCGGTGGGCGGTGAAGGCGTTCTCGATCAATTTCCTGAGCCGAGTGTGGGCCGGCGGATCGCAAGCGATGATGTCTCGTATAAAGCCGCCGCCGTCGCGGTTCATGATCTCGGCGAGCTCATCGACAAAGCCGTTGGCGTAGCGATCCTGATAACCGTGCTCGAGCGAGTAGGTGATCGGATCGCGCAGCACCGTCTGGGCGTCCTCGTA
The DNA here is from genome assembly GCA_963783995.1 of uncultured Acidimicrobiaceae bacterium. Classification (GTDB taxonomy): domain Bacteria; phylum Actinomycetota; class Acidimicrobiia; order Acidimicrobiales; family RAAP-2; genus Bog-473. The sequence goes on along the minus strand of CAWAPU010000006.1, from coordinate 25,314 downwards.
ACGGGTTACCAGATAGGTGTCCAGCTTGGGGTCGTAGTAGACCGGTTGCTGTTTGCGGAGCGCGCGATAGAAGGGGAACGGGTTGTTTCGGATCAGGGGGTCCAGCCGAGATTCGCCGCCCTTAAGCTCCAACGTCCCGCCTGGCATGGGGCATTTCGATACAGCGGTCTGTGACTCAATTGCGCCCATTGTTCCGGCTCTCCGAGATCGCACGCGCACAAGCCTATCGGCTCGCGAGGGTGCGGCAAGCAGTAATTAAGGGATCCGCTCCCTGGGGGGGTCTACGAGTTTGCAATGTACTCGTCGTGAAACGAAGCGGTCTCGACACTTTACGCCCCACTTCCATAATTTGCGCCTTAACCCGAGCTCGCGTGCCGAGGATGGGCAAGCCTCGAGAGGGCTGGAACATAACGTGGGACGGAGCGTAAGTGCGCGCTACGCCGCGGGTTTCCGCCGCCTTGCGCGGCGCGCGCGTTGTGACTAAGCTACCGAATAATCAAGACTTTCGGTGACACGCCGAGAGCCCTGTCGCGCATGGCGGAGTGAAGTCCTCTTCTTCCTGGGGTGCCGATAAGGGAAGGAGAAGTAGTGCGGGCCGAGCAAGTGGAGCGGGTCGAGAATACCTTCGTGCTGAGCGTCGATGGAGCTTTCGACGTACTCCCATCGCACGGCACTATTCAGAACGGATACCTTCGCGGACTGCTAGACCTGGTCCGGAGCCGCGGTTGCGACCCGCGGAAGGTGCTGGAGCGCAACGACATCGATTCGCGGACTTTCGAGGACCCGGATCAGCACACCAAATGCGCGAGCGCCGTCAACCTCTTGGAGTCGTGCAGCGGCCTGTTGCACGATCCTTTGTTTGGCGTGCGGCTCGCGGAATTGCAGGGGCCGGATGCCTTCGGCTGCGCCGCAACCCTTGCTCGCGCCGCGCCGACCCTGCGCATCGCACTGCAAAGCCTGGTCGATTACGTGCCGGTTTCCGCATCGCCGGAGTGCGAGGTGGAAATGGTGACGGGACGAGATATCGCGGAACTGCGCTGGCGGACGGACACCGGACTCGGCGACAGCGAGCAGGTCAACTATCAAGGCCTTTTTCTGTTCGCGAAGACTCTGCAGATGCTCGCGGGCCCCCATTTCCGCCCGCGCTACGCGACCCTCACTTTCGATATTGCGCGACCCAATCTGCAATCGATCCAGGACCGGCTCGGCTGCAAGGTGAGCGGAAACGCCGAGGCGCACGCGATTGCGTTCCCCGTCGAGATTCTGGATCAGCCGATTGCGACGTCGAACAAAATGCTGTTCAGCTTGCTGGGCGGTTACCTGTCGCAAATGCGCTCGGCATCCAGATCGAGCTTTGTCGAACAGGTTGAGAGCTACGTGCGCCGCGCGCTCGCGGGCGGGAATTGCTCGGTGAACGGCTGCGCCGCGAAACTCGGAACCTCGTCACGCACGTTACAGAAAAGACTCACGAAGATGGACGTCAAATTCTCGAACATCGTGCAAAGCGAGCGGATCAAGCTCGCCAAACATGCCCTGTTGCATGGCGATTCGACGCTCGATGAAATCGCATTGCAGCTCGGATACTCCGAGCAGACAAGCTTTGGGCGCGCATTCAAGCGTTCCACGGGTCTGACGCCGCAAGCGTTTCGATCGACCGAGGATCGCGGGCGTCTGCTCAGTTAGTCTCCAATCATGGCAGGCCTAGATCCTCGCAGAGTGGCGCTCGTGACGGGCGCAAGTTCCGGTATCGGTCGCGCGACGGCCGAGGCGTTCGTTGCACGCGGCTACGCCACTGCGCTGATCGATCGCGACGCCGATGGCGGTCGGATCGCGGAGGCGCAGCTGCGCAAGTCCGGGGAATGCCTCTTTATTCATTGCGATGTAACCGATGATGGTGCCGTGCGCGACGCTGTCGCACGGACGATTAGCGCCTACGGTCGGCTGAATGCGGCCTTCAATGCGGCCGGCATCGACGGCGAGGCAGGCAAGCCCACCGCAGACTGCAGCATGGAGAACTGGAATCTCGTGATCGCCACCGATCTCACGGGCCTGTGGTCGTGCATGCGCTACGAGATTCCGGAGATGCTGAAGGCGGGCGGCGGATCTATCGTCAATTGTGCCTCCGTCGCAGGACTCCTCGGCGCCCCAACGCTGCCGGCCTACGTTGCCGCCAAGCACGGGGTGGTCGGCCTGACTAAGGCCGCCGCGCTCGAATATGCCCGGCAGGGAATACGCGTGAATGCCGTTTGCCCGGGATTGATCGATACGCCCATGTCGCGTAAGGGATTGACGCCGCAGATTGCCGCAGCGTTGGTGGAGGAGAGTCCGATCGGTCGTTTCGGTCAGCCGGCCGAGATCGCCGCGGCCGTCGTCTGGCTCTGCGACCAGAGCCCCGGTTTCCTCACCGGCCAGGCCATTGCGGTGGACGGCGCCTGGACCGCTCGCTGACCCCTCTGCCGCGGGCGGGGCATGCAGATAAATCGGCGTAAGATGTTGAGCCGGAAACCCGCTCGGCTGATAGGTTAGGCCTTAGCGCCGCCCCCAGAATTCGGTACCGGAGCGCGCACGAGCGAAGGCGTGGTTCGACAGCCCGCATCCGCTACCCAAATCCCCGAGACATTCGCGCAACGTTGATGCAAGACCAAAGGAGAGCGACATGGCGCTCGCAAAGCTAGAGCCCGGCAAATTGCGCTTCGACGGGCGAACCGCCATCGTGACGGGAGCGGGCGGCGACCCGAGTCTCGGCCGGGCGCATGCGCTCCTCTTGGCAGCGCGCGGGGCCAATGTCGTGGTGAATGATATCGGTCGCGACCCTGAGACACCCGGATATTCCGGCACCGCCTCAGCGCAGGCGGTCGCCGAGGAAATTCGCGCGCTCGGCGGAAATGCGGTCGCGGACGTGCACTCGGTGGCGACCGAAGACGGTGCCGCCGCTATCATTCAAACCGCCCTCGATGCATTCGGCGGTGTCGACATTCTCGTCAACAATGCCGGCATCTCCATCGCGGCGCCCTTCGACGAAATGTCCTCGAGGGATTTTCGCCGTCACATCGACATCAATCTGATGGGACCCGTCTGGACCTGCCGCGCGGCGTGGCAGCACATGCGTGCGAAGGGCTATGGACGTATCGTGAACACCACGTCGGGGGCGCTCGCAGGCTTCACCTGGCTCACCGCCTATGGCGCCAGCAAAGGGGGCCTCCTGTCGCTGACGCGTTCACTCGCCGCCGAAGGGGCAAGCCTCGGCATCAAGGCCAACGCAGTCAACCCGGGCGCCTTCACACGCATGGTCGCAGCGCAACAGGAGCCGACATCGCCCATATCTAAGCATGCGAGAGAGAATTTGCCCGCCGAGCTCGTGTCGCCGGTTGTCGCTTTTCTTGCTCACGAAATATGCCCGGTGACGGGCGAATGCCTCGATGCGGTGGGCGGGGAAGTGCGCCGCACGTATGTGGCTCAGACAGTTGGGTTCACCGATCGCAACTTGAGCCCGGAAGCGCTCGCGGCGCGCTGGAATGAAGTCATGGCCGGCAGCGCCGAGGGCATCCTTGCTCATGGCACGTTTGATCCCACACAGTGGCACGTCAAGCCCTATCGCGCGGGGAACACGGACCGCGCAACGTGAGAACGTTCGAAAGCCGAGTTGCCGTCGACGCCGGAATGATCGTGGACCGCGAGCCGCAACCGCTTGCCGAGGCGAAGTTACCGAAGGGACTCACTCTGGTCTCTGCCGATAACCACATAGAGCTTACCGAGGATATTTTCTACCAGAACTTTCCCGCGCGATTGCGCGATGCCGCACCGCGCGTCTGGTTCGATAAATATTGGCGTGTCGGCTTCAAAGAGACGATGGAGGCCTACCCCGCCGGCAGCAATATCGATGCCGCGCTGACCCGCTCGGTCCTGAATGACGGCTTCGATTTCGATATTCGGAATCGGCATCTCGATGCGGAGGGTATCGCGAAGGAAATTGTCTACCCCCAAAGCCTGCTGGCATTCATTCGCCATCCCGATCAGGAACTGCAGCAGCTCATGTACAGCACCTACAACGAGTGGATCGCCAAGCTGGGGGCCGAGAACCCCGGCCGGTTCTACGGGGTCGGTATCTGCAACAACTGGTGGGATCCGAAAAAGGCGGAGTCGGCAGTTCGACAAATCGTCGACCTGGGACTCAAGAGCTTCATCTTGCCCTTCAGTCCGGGTAAAGACCTCGACGGCCAACCGATCAATTACGCCAGCACCGACATGGACCGGCTCTGGGCAGCGGCCGAGGCGACGGGGCTTCCCGTGAGCTTTCATATCGGCGAAGTGCCTTCGCAAGGCGGTCGAGGCGGTTTCGGCACCTTTTTCCTCGTCCAAGCGGCGCCATTCCGGCGCGTGCTCGGCAACCTGATCTTCGGCGGCATTCTCGATCGCTACCCCAAGCTCAGGATCGTTTTTGCGGAAGGTGGCATCAACTGGGTGGCGGGAGCCTTGCAGGATGCGGAACTCACCTACGGCGCTCATCGGGAGCTTTATGACTGGCCGCTGCGGCATCGTCCGAGCTACTACTGGCACAAAAATTGTTATGCCACGTTCCAGACCGATCCGATCGGCTTCAAGCTGATCGAGCAGATCGGCGCGGACCGGGTGATGTGGGCTCAGGATTACCCGCACAGCGAAGGGACATTCGGCTATACGGCGGATGCCCTCACGGAAGTCACCGACGTCGTAGCCGAGGCGGATGCTAGAAAGATCCTCGGCGAGACCGCGCTCGAGCTTTACCAGCTGAATTGAAACGGCAGACGCCGGAAAGTCCCTAATCGATGACGAATGCCCAAGGAGCGCATGATGGATAAAAGGCTACAAGAGCTGCTCGATCATCACGAGATCGCGCAAACGCTCAAGGAATACTGTCACGGCTGCGACCGAGGCGATGAAGCCCGCATGGCGAGCGTCTATCTCGAGGACAGCTTCGACGATCACGGTAACGTCAAGGCGCCCGGCAAGGAGTTCGCCAAGGTCATGATGGAGCGCATCCTGACCACGACCGACAGCCTGTTTCACATGCTCGGGCAGTCCTTGATTCGAGTGGATGGCGATGAGGCCGGTGCGGAGACTTATTTTTTCGCGGTCTCGCGCAGCAAGCGCGAGGACGGCGCCGAGATGTGCAATCAGTTGGGCGGCCGCTTCGTCGACAAGCTACGGCGCGAAGACGGCCGCTGGCTCATCAAGCATCGGGTGGTCGTACGCGATTGGGGAATCAGCTTGGCGGTGGAAGCTGACTGGACGGCCGCGGCCGGACTCAAGGATGGTCAGCGATCCGGCGACGACCCGTCGTTTGCCGCCCTTGGGCTTGTTCATCGCGGTGCGGGCACGGGCCGGGCATCGGCGTAATAGTGAGGTGACAAAATGACCGAAATGCTCTTCGCCTTCGACCAGCGCAACTACCTCGATTGCCAAACCTCCTTTCGAGGCGACGGCAATCAGGAATATTATCTCGGCGATTTCTCGATCGAGGCCGGGTCGGCCATCGAAGTTCGCGCCGATAAGAAGGCCGCCGGCGGCTGCTCCATCATCCGTTTGCGATCCAACACCCGCCTGCACTTCAGGCGCTCCTGGTCGCACATCAGAGAAGATTCGACGGATGTCACCGTGCTTTGGTTCGTCAGGCGCGGGTCGATCTGCGTTTCCCACCAACGCGGTTACACCACGGCCGCGGCCGGAGACTTTCTAGTCACCAAATCGACGACGCCTTTCTTCATCGAATGCCAGGTAGGGCAGGATTCGATGCATGAAGTCCTGCATGTCGTGGTCCCAACCCATCTTCTGACGAGCTACATACCTCACGGTCTGACCACGGGATTTTCTGTTTCGGCCACGGGCTGCCAGTTCACCGTTGCTCATCACATTCTCTCGGACATCTTCGAGGAGAAGGGCGAACTCTCCGCGAATGCGGCGCAACTTCTCGTGGAGACGGCTCTATCGGTGGTCAGCCAAGCGATCGGCACGGCCCCGGTTTCGGGCGGCTGCGCGCACCAGTCTCTTTGAGCAAGCGGCTCCACGACGTTCTAAGATATATCGAGCTGCATCTGTCCGATCCCAAACTGAGCATTGCCACGGTTGCGAAGGGATGCGGAATATCGCCGCGTTACGTCTCGATTTTGCTCAAACTCCACGGCAGCCCATTCTCGACGCTCGTGTGGGAGCAGCGCCTCAAGATCGCCAGCCGTTTGCTTTCCTCTTCGCGGTCCAATGACCTATCGATCAGCAAAGTCGCCTATGGAATGGGCTTCAAGAGCCTGGCGCACTTCAGCCGAAAATTCAAAGCCGCTTTTAATGTCAGCCCGAGCGAATATCGGTCGATGAGTCGAATGGATGCGGGGCGTCAGAATCTCGAGCTGGCCGCCGCGCGGCGAGTGTCCCTGCAATAACCCTATTTTTTCCGAGTTGAGATGAGAATGGTGCATGAGTGATTTCAAGGTGACTTGCGTTCAAACTGATGGCGTGGTCAGGGTGCTCGAAAATATCGAGCCGGGGCGCTCGCTGATGGAAGTGGCGCGAGCGAATAACGTGACCGGAATATACGGTGATTGCGGCGGTACCTGCGCGTGTGCCACCTGCCACGTCTACGTCGACTCCGCCTGGGTTGCGGCCACGGGCTCCCCCGATGATATCGAGGATGCATTGCTGGACATGGTCGATTCCAGGCAGAGCAACAGCCGTTTATCCTGCCAGATCAAATTGGGTCCGGAGTTCGACGGCTTGAAGGTCACCGTCGGTCCGTCTTCGTAGCGGCATCCTCAAGGCTTCGTAACCATACCCGCCCCGTTCGTTTCCCGGCGGGGCAGCGCGCGTTCCTTCAAGCCTCAGGCTGCGCTCCGCAGGGTGCGGAAGAATTCGCGGAATTCGTTGACCATAGCGACGGGCTGCTCGGAGATACCGAAATGGCCGCCTCGCGGCATCACGGTCCAGCGACGCAGGTCGGTCATTTTCGCGGCGATGGATCGGGGCACCAGCATCACGTCCTTCGGGTGCACCGCGAAGGCGCACGGAACCTCGATGACCGGCATGCGACCGTGCAAGGGCTTGATGGGCATGCCCGAGCGAAAGTGCTCCCAGTAGCTGCGCATCGATGTCCCGATCGAGCGCGTCAAATAGTAGATGGATGCGAGCGTGCAGAGAAATTCCCGATCGTGCACGGCGAGCAGGTTGCCGTTGCAGTCGCTCCAAGCGCGCCGCCGCTCCCATATCCACGCGGCCGTTCCCACCGGCGAGTCCACCAATGCATAGGCGAGGGTCTGTGGATCGTTGCTGTGGACCGCGACATGACTCGCGCTCAAGATTCCGGTCGCCGCGCGGTGCTCGATCATCCACGCCTCGTTTGGAGCATGATCTTCAAGGGTGATCGACATGAAGTCGAGGGCGGGGAACAGCGGGATGGTGGTCAGGAGACCGATGACGTTCTCGGGATGGGCGTGGGCGATCTGCCCGCAGAGCACCGCGCCCCAGTCTCCGCCCCCGACTGCGAAGCGGGAATAACCCAGCACGTCTGTCATCAGCTTGGCGAACAGCTCGGCGCTCCGCGGAACGTCGAGTCCAGTGCGGGTCAGCGGCATCGAAAAGCCGAAACCCGGCAACGAAGGAATGATGAGATCAAACGAGTCGATCGGATCGCCGCCGTGCGCGGCCGGATCCGACAGCGGCCCGACCAACGCGTGGAAGTCCATGAACGTCCACGGCCAGCCATGCAGCAGCAACAGCGGCATGGGGTTCTTGCCCTTGCCGCGCACGTGGGCGAAGTGCAGCGGGACACCGTCCAGGGTGACCTTGAAATTGCCGAGTTGATTGATCTTGCGCTCCGTGGCGCGCCAGTCGTATTTGTCGCGCCAGTACCGGACCATATCCTCGAGCCAGGCTCGCTCGACACCGTATTGCCAGTCCGTGTTGCCGAGATCGTCGGCCCAACGCGTGCGCGCGAGGCGCGAGCGTAGGTCGTCGAGCTCCGCAGCGGGCACAGCGACGTGGAAGGGTTCAGGCTGCATCGGTCTATCTCACGCTGCCATCCTCGCTTCACTATAGCGGCAAACATGGCGATTTCCCGTTGGCCGGGTGCGGAGTTCTACGTCAGGCAAAAAATTTAGTGCGTCGGTCAATTGATGGCTTAGTCTAGATGCGTGAGCCGGGCCGTACTTACTAAAGAGGAGGATTCGTACATGCATACGAGCGTTCCGCGCATCGCGCCGATTTCACCGGGCGACTTCACGCCCGAACAAAGCAAACTGGCCAGAGTCGGGACCGGTCGCGAGAACCTCAATCTCGTGCGCACCATGGTCAACCACCCGGGCGTGTACGATAAATTCATCGCTTTCGCCGAAGAGCTGGTCTTCAACTCCCACCTGCCGGTGCGCGATCGAGAAATCCTCATCCTAAAGACGCTCGCATTGTGCGGGGGAGAATACGAGGCGCCCATTCATGACGCCGTCGCAAAAAAACTAGGTCTATCCGCAGCCGAGGTGGCGGCATCTCGAGAGGACGGCGCGGGGCTCCCCGCCGGTGAGCAAGCCCTCGTCCGGGCGGCGCAGGAGCTGATCCACAACCACTTCGTATCCGACGCGACCTGGGCCGCCCTGGCAGAGCGTTACTCGACGCTCCAGCTGATGGAGCTCGTCTTCATCGTCGGTAACTACGCCATGCTGGTGATGGCGACGAACAGCTTCGGGGTTCAGCCCGAGAAGAATGTCGCGGAGAGTTGGAAGCCATACTGACCGACTGATCGGCCGGCGGCGCCGGGCTCGGGTTCAGAAAGGTTGCGCCGTGGCTTGAATCATAAGTCCGGCCCGCCTGCGTTCCAAGTAGCAGCGCTCGCTGCCATTCGACGTCAGCGAGATCGCCTTGGCATAGCAGTCGATCGCCTCCTCCTTGCGCCCGGCCCGACGCAACAAGTCAGCGCGGGCGGCGTGCAGCAGATGATAGTTCTCCAGCGTCCCGGAGGCGTCGAGACGATCGATCCAAGCGAGACCCTCCTCCGGCGAGGACGCCATCGCGAGAGCGACTGCCGCGTTGAGCTCGATCACCGGCGTCGCACAATGGCGTAACAAGGCGCCGTACAATGCGGAAATCTGCGGCCAATCGGTTGCTGCCGCGGAGAGCGCTTGTGCATGCAGAGCAGCGATCGCGCCTTGAATCTGATAGGGCCCGGGACGGCGCAGGAGCAGCGCTTGATCGAGCAAGCCGGTGGCCTCGGCGATGAGCGCTCGGTCCCATCGCGTCCGATCTTGATTTTCCAGCGGCACCAGCACGCCGTCGCAATCAGCTCGAGTCATGCGGCGCGATTCGTGAAAAAGCATGATCGCGAGAACGCCCAGGGCTTCGGGTTCCGTCGGCATCAGCTCGACCAGCATGCGCGCCAACCGGATTGCCTCGGCACATAAATCTGGACGCTGCAAAGCGGCTCCGTCAGCCGCAGCGTAGCCTTCGTTGAAAATGAAGTAGATTACGGCGAGCACAGCCGCGAGCCGCTCGGCGAGGGCGCTGCGCGGCGGCACTTCGTACGGAATCAGGGCCTGAGCGATCTTGCGCTTGGCGCGCACGATTCTCTGTGCAGCGGTTGACTCCGGTTCCAGGAATGCGCGCGCGATCTGCGCCGTGGTGAGCCCGCCCAGCGTCCGCAACGCGAGCGCCACTTGCGCCGCCGGGGCCAATGCGGGATGGCAGCAGGTGAAAATAAGCGCCAGCCGGTCGTCGGAGTCGCTGTGGCCAGCTTCTTCCTCCGGGGCCGGCAAAGTTGCAATCCAAGAGTCGAAGTTTCCCGCTCGGCGGTCGTGCCTCAGCCGGTCGAGACCGGAGCGCAGGGCGACGGTGGCGATCCACGCCGAGGGATGGTCAGGCATACCGCACGCCGGCCAATTCGAAAGCGCTTTGGCATAGGCATCCTGCAGCGCCTCCTCGGCTCTGTCGAAGCCGCCGAGCCGGCGGATCAGCTGCGCGAGCAGCCGTCCGCCGTCTTGGCGGTGCAGTGAGTCAAGGGCACGAGCCAGCATTCAGCGCTCAAACGTGCAAGAGAGCCTGATTGGCCGTCTGCGGGCGAACCTCGATCGACCCATGCGCAGCCGAAGGAATCTTCGCGGCCCAGCGAATCGCTGCATCGAGGTTCGGTACATCGATCAAATAGTATCCCCCCAGCTGCTCCTTGGTCTCTGCAAAGGGGCCGTCCGTGGTCAGCGCCTTGCCGTTGCGTACCCGCACCGTGGTAGCGGTGCTCACCGGCGCGAGCTCGGAGCCTGCGCGTAGCACGCCCGCGGCTGCGAGCTCCTTCGAGTAGCTGACATATTGCTGCAAGAGCTTCTGCAGCTCGCTCTCGGACTGTTGGGCCAAAAACCGTTCGTCATCGTAAACCAGTAGCATGTATTGCATCGAGAGTCCCCTGGGTTGTGAGTCAAGACGCCCCTATGACGTTCGAGTCGCCAAAAATCGACATTCAGCGCGGCAACCGGACGCGGATCAAGCCCCGCGAGGCGGGTGGGCCGCCCTGATGGATTCGAGGGTTTGCGCCATAGTCAGGTCGTCGAGATAGTGTCACTATTCCATCCGGCGTGGAGGTGGGGGGAGTAATGCAGACTTTGTATGCGTATTCGGGCCGCGACGTGGCCGAGCTGCGGCGCGGTCTTGCGGTCATGGTGCACGATGAGTTCACGGACGGTGAGCTGGATGTCGCGCCACGCCACGAGGTGCGATCGGTGCATCGCACCGGGCTCAGCGGTCCCGTCACTTTCATGCACTCGCTCAACGGAACCGATATTTCCTTCCGGCGCTCCTGGCATCACATCCGCGCGCGCGCAGCGGCCGTCCGGCTGCTCTACTTCGTTCTTCAAGGGGAAATTCAGGTGGTCAGCGCCGCGGGCTCGTACACCGTCCCCCCGGGCCGTTGCGCAGTCATCAATGCGGATGAGCCGTTTTACACTCGCTGCTCCGTACCCGAGGGCGGCAGCTTCGAGTCCGCCTTGGCCGTCGTACCAGAACATCTGATCCTGTCGCGCATGCCCTGGGCCAAGCATCTGACCAGCTGCTTCGAGGTCGATCCGGGCCATCGTCAGGTGGTGACGAGCCTGCTCGAGATACTGTGTTTCGAGGGCGACCGATTGAGCCGGCGCGCCGCCGATCCCCTGGCCGAGGCATTTCTCGAGTCCATGTCGGACAGTGTCGGCGATCAGATCGCAGGGGCGGCGCGACCCTGCAGCTTGGTGGAAAGGCGGTTCGCCGATATCCGCGAGTGCATCCAAAAATACGTCACGTGTCCCGATCTCACCAGCGAGTGGGTCGCGCAGTACTGCGGCATTTCGCCTCGCTATCTTTGCTACGTGTTGAAGGCAAACGATACGTGTTTCTCGGAGCTGTTATGGACCGAGCGCCTGCCGAAAGCGCGCGACTGGCTGGTGTGCGACACATTCCGCCAATATCCTATTCACAAGATCGCTTGCATGGCCGGCTTCAAGAGTGCCGCGCACTTCAGCCGGATGTTCAAGTCGGCCTACGGGGTGTCGCCCAAAGATTATCGGGCGTCACCCAAGGATTATCGAATTGAGAGGCCAATGGTCGCGTGACACGCGCTGCATGACGGCAGTGCGATTGGCTTGATCCACGACCGGGAAACGCGACCCCTGGTCTTAAATCGAGGATGAGAGAGTATGGCGAAGAAATACAAGATGGTCGTATTCACCAATGCGGTGGAGGGCAAGGACAAAGACTTCAACGACTGGTACCAGAACACCCATCTGGCGCAGATCGTGAGCATCAAATCGTTCGTGCAAGCACAGCGCTTTCGTTTCCATACCAGCATCGTTCCAGGCAGTCCCGATCCTGCCCGATATATGGCGATTTACGACATCGAGACCGACGACATCAATGCATCGCTCGCGGCCATGAACGAGCTTGCGGTCAGCGGGCGTATGCCGTTGCCGGATTCGATGTCCCAGCACATCGTCGGCGCGGTGTATGAGGACTTCGGCGAGGTCGTGAAAGCCCGGTAAGCGGGCTGCAGTCGCCCGATGCCGAGCGGTCCCGCCCGCGGCCCTCACGCCGCGCGCGGCTGGGACTGCGCCGATTCGAACGCCTGCAGGAGCGAGGGCAGCTCTTCTGCGTAGGCCTTCAGCGCCGCGTCCTTGACCGGACCGTATCCGGCGATTCGCCCGGCGGCGGCGGCGAGCCTCGATGGCCGCCGACAGGTTGGCAGGGTCGATCTCGTCCGTGATGCGCTCGATGAGTGCCCGATAATCGCCGATGAGCCGCCGCTCCATGCGCCGCTCGGCGGTATAGCCGAACGGATCGAAGGCGGTGCCGCGCAGTCCTTTGAGGGACGCGAGAAGTCTTGAACAGGCGAAGTGTCCCGGCCCCGAAGCGGCGCTTTTTCGGCCGGCCGCTGGCATCGCGTCCGGGAAGGAGCGGCGGCGCCAAATGGAAGGTCAGCTTGAACTTCCCCGCAAACTGCTCGCGGAGCCGCTGCATGAATTTCGGATCGGTGTACAAGCGGGCGACTTCGTACTCGTCCTTGTAGGCCATGAGGCGGGCGAGGGTGAGGGCGACCTGGCGCACGAAGGCCTCGGCCCCCTTGATGTGGCGCGTCTCCAGGCGCCGGCGTACGCCTTGCACGAACTGGCGGTAGGTCTCTGCGTAGCGGGCATCCTGGTAGGACGTGAGCAGGCGCGTCCGGCTTTCGAGGACATCCTCGACGCTCGCGAGGGAAACCGCATTGGGCTTATCTCCCAGCGCGCGCGCAAGTCGCTCCGGGGCATGAGCGGCCAGGCGGCCGACCGCGAGAGCGCGCAGGTTCGAGTCGACGGCGGTCCCGTTCAGACGGATAGCCTGCTCGAGCGACGCGAGCGCCACGGGCAGCAAGCCTTGCTGCGCCGCATAGCCCAGCATCAGTACGTTGGTTGCGATGCTGTCGCCCGTCAGTTGCACCGCGAGCTTGCTCGCCGGCAAAGCAAACAGGGCGCCGCCCTCGAGTGCAGAGGCGATGGCGGCGCGCATCGGCTCATCGCTGAGATCCATATCGTTGCGCGACTGGAACTCGCCGGTCGGCGACACGTCGGTGTTGAGGATCGCGGTACTGCGTCCCGGGCGCACCGTCTTCAGCACTGCGGGCCCGGATCCCACGATCATGTCGCAGGCGATGAGCAGGTCGGTCATCCCCTCGCTCAGACGCGAGGTGTAAATCGTCTGCGGATCGGCGCCGATACGGATGTGGCTGGTCACCGAGCCGCCTTTTTGCGCCATGCCGGTCATATCGAGGATGGTGCAACCCTTGCCATCCAGATGCGCCGCCATGCCGATCAGAGCGCCGATGGTGAGCACGCCGGTTCCGCCGATCCCGCCGACGAGAATGTTGTATCCCTTCTCGTCCAACGGCAGGGTGCGCGGCTGCGGCATTGCCGCGATCATGCGCTCGAGGTCCCCCGCATCGGCCGCCGCACGCGCAGGAATAGTCGCGCCACTGACCGTGACGAACGAGGGGCAGAATCCGTTGACGCAGCTGTAATCCTTGTTACAGGTCGATTGATCGATTTTGCGCTTCCTGCCGAACTCGGTTTCCAGCGGCTGCACGCTGATGCAGTTCGATTGCATCGAGCAATCGCCGCAGCCTTCGCATACGTCGGGGTTGATGAAGACACGACGCTGCGGATCTTCCATGAGCCCGCGCTTGCGGCGGCGGCGTTTCTCGGCGGCGCAGGTCTGCTCATAGACGATGGCGGAAACGCCCGGCAGCTCGCGCAGCTCACGCTGAATCCGCTCGAGCTCATCGCGATGATGCACGCTGACGGTCGAGGGCAACTGCGCCGTCGCGAATTGCTCCGGATGGTCGGACACCAGCCGCACGGGCTTGACGCCCTCGGACAGCAGCTGCTGCACCATATCGATCGGTGTCATCTGCAATTCCACCGGCTGCCCGCCGGTCATCGCGACGGCATCGTTGTAGAGCAGCTTGTAAGTGATGTTCGCCTTGGCTGCCACGGCCGCTCGAATGGCGAGAATGCCTGAGTGCGAGTAGGTTCCGTCACCCATGTTCGCAAAGACATGCGGCGTGTCGACCAGCGGTCCGACCGATGTCCAGTTCGAGCCCTCGTGACCCATGGGCATGAACTGCAGCGTATTTCGGTCCATGACCACCGCGACCAACCCATGACAGCCGATGCCGCCGAGCGCGAGTGAGCCGTCGGGAATGTTGGTGCTCGTATTGTGGGGACAGCCGGAGCAAAAATATGCCGGACGAATCCGCGCGGCGCCAAGGGTCGCCGCTCGGGTCTCGAGCTCGCGAAACGCGACGGCGGCGCGACCGAGATCCGGATCCGCGATCCCGACCTGCTCGCAGAGAAGCGAGATGGCGCGGCGCACCTGCGCCACCGAGAGCTCACCGGCCGCCGGAAGAAGCGGAGCTCCCTTCAGATCCCGTTTTCCCGCGAGCCCCGGACGGCGATCGGCGCCCAGCCCATAGAGGTGCCGGGCGATCTGATCCTCCATCACCGGCCGCTTCTCCTCGACCACGAGCAATGCATCGCTGCCGGCGGCGAACTCCACCAAGCGGTCTTTGTCCATAGGCCAGATGAGGCCGGGCTTGTAGAGGCGGATGCCAAGGCGATGGCAAGCGGCCTCGTCGAGGCCGAGATCCGCCAGCGCTTGCCGCGTATCGAGATAGGCCTTGCCCGCACTCACGATGGACAAGCGCCGCCGCTCGCCATCGATGATCGTTCGATCGATGCCGTTGGCACGAGCGAACGCCGTCGCCGCGGGTAGCCGCCAGTTGACCAGGCGATCCTCTTCGACCAGCGGTGGCTGGTTCTGCCGCAAGTTCAGGCCGCCGGGTGGCAGCTCGACATCCGTCGGGATCGCGTAGGCGCGGTGGATGTCGGGAAGCTCGACCGCCGCCGTGAGATCGAGCGTGTCGGTGATGCACTTGAGCGCCACGTAACACCCGCTGTACCGCGACATCGCCCAGCCGAACAGTCCGAATTCCAGGATTTCGCCGATGGTCGCCGGATAAAGGACCGGCAGAAATGCCGCCATCAAGGTCTGTTCGGACTGATGCGCGCTGTCGGAGGATTTGCCGCCATGATCATCGCCGGCGATGGCGAGAAAGCCGCCTTTGGCCGCGGCGCCTTCGAGATTGCCGAGCTTGAGCGACTCGCACGCGCGGTCCACCCCGATACCTTTGCCGTACCAGAGTCCGAAGACGCCGTCCAAGCCGGACTTGCCGAACCAATCCAGCTCCTGAGTGCCGCGGATTGCGCTGACCGCGAGCTCTTCGTTGAGACCTGGAACGAAACGCACGGCGTGGGCATCGAGCAACTTTTGCGCAGCCCACAACGAGGAGTCGTAGACGCCGAGCGGCGAGCCGCGATAGCCGGATATGTAGCCGGCCGTCTTGAGACCGGCCGCGCGGTCACGCCGCGCCTGGTCCAGCGGCAGCCGGGTGAGCGCCTGGTTGGAGGACAGAAAGACGCGGCCCGCCAGCTGGCGGTACTTATCGTCGAGCGTCGTTGCGGACAATCCTATTTGGAGATCTCCGGCAGTTTGTCCAGCCGGAAGTCGCAATGATCCGCCGTTTGCTGGATTTCGATGACATTGCCTTCGGGGTCGCGTCCATACACGGACTTCACGTGGCCGGCGTCCATGGGATGGGGAGCTCCGAAAGTCATCCCCAGAGTCTTCAAGCGCTCGTACTCCTGCTCGATGTCGGTCACGTCGACACAGAAATGGGTATAGCCCTTATCGAACGGCCGCAGCGGCCGCGTCGAGACCGGTTGGGGCGCACTGAACTCGAAGAGCTCCATGTAGCAGCTGCCGGCGCGCAGCATGGCTCCTCGCGCGGCAGAGCCGGGCACGTCCAGCAGCTGATCGAGCCACGGCGTGTCGCGCCAGCTGAATTCCTCGCCGACCACCTCGAACCCGAACGCGTCCCGATAGAACTTAATCATCCGGTCCAAGTCGCGGACGTGCACGGCAACGTGATGTATGCCTCTAATCATGACTTCCTGCTGTAAATGGGGTGTCCTCTGAGGATCATGAGGCCGTCGGCGAGTGCGAGGCAAGGTTCATAAGCCGCGCTAAGCGCCTGATTCCAGGGGGTTCTCGGCGCGTCTGAAAGGGTGTGCGCCCACGGACAAGGCGGTGTGCAACCCAGGTCATTATCGAGCATACCCGTCCCTTGGGATCGATCGTAACGTATGCGAGGGCGGGCATGTGTATTCCGCCGAGGTGGCTGGCTATGAATAAAACCATGATCGTGGGGGCGCGCATTTGGGACGCGGGCGGCGGCGCCCCGTTCGACGGCGATGTGCTTGTCGAAGGCAATCGGGTGCGTGCGGTATCCCGGGTGTCCGGTCAGCTGTCGCAGGCGGGCTGTCAGGTGATCGATGCCGCGGGGATGTTCCTCATGCCGGGCATGGTGGAAGGCCACGGACATCTATCGTTCGAATCGGTCACGTCGACCGAGGATCTGATCACGCCGCCGCCGGAGGAGCACACCCTGCTCACGGCGCGCGTAGCCAAGATCCTGCTCGACCAAGGATTCACGAGCGTCCATGGCGCCGCCGAGGCGAAGCTGCGGCTCGGGGTTGCCGTGCGTAACGAGGTCGACGCCGGACGGCTTCCGGGTCCTCGCATTCGAGCCGGATCTCTCGAAATCACGGTCACCGGTGGGTTGGGCGATGGTGGCGGCATCCCTGGGGCGCCAAATGCGCCAGTGTTGCGCCACCACCGGCCAACCTGTACTGGGATCCAGCCTGTTCATCCCCCGGATCGGGGTCGGGTGGGACTTCCCAACCCCGGGGGATTTCGACGGCGGCGACCCCGCCGGGATGGTGCACGGGATCAGCTGGACATATTGGGGCCAGCCGGAGGCCTACGGCTACGGAGAGACCTACATTTTCAAGCCTAACGGCGGGTACTACCCCGGCAGCGTGGCGGCTAAGCTACGCGCCTACGACCTCGTGCCGCTGCACCCCCGACGGGCGCCTCGCTTACCAGCTTCTCGAGGCCCGCGAGCCGTCAGCACCGGGTGGCAAGTTCGGCCAGTGGTTCCCCTGGGATAACGGCAAGAGCCTGTGCCATCCCTACGCCTAATCCCCGCGGCGGCCGAGTGCTTGTGAACGCCACCCGTCCTGCCCTTTTCAGGGGCGGGTGGACGACGCCAACCCAGGACGTCATGCGGCCGCTGCGGTACTCGGAGTCACTCAGGACGTCGTCGTCACTGCGGAGGTCGTGGTTGTGGCCGGCGAAGTGGTCGTTGTAGGCGGCGTGTAGCGGAGCGCCTTCGCCTCCGCCTTGAAAAGGGTCAGCTGGCGAGAGGTGAACGACGCCGGCCCGAACTGAGCAATGCAGTGCTGCGGGTCGCACGAGAGCTTCTGCCCGGCCGCCACCCCGCTGGTGGCGCCGCTGGGGTCCTGGACCCCGAGCGAGCCCCGAGCACGGCCACGCTGAAGCGGGGGTCGCGGTCGCAGGTCGCATCGAACTGGGCGGCCGATTGCGACTCCCCATCGACAAAGATGACGCCGCTACCGCAGAGGTTGATTTGCTCAGCAACAGAAACGACGGTGCAAAGGACCTGGCCACGGGTCAGTTGGAGGAGCGCCCCCGGCGGCGTCCGGCTCGTGGCCTGACCATTGGCGCTCCCAATGGCCTGCAGGTCGCAAGCGCTCGTCCCGCCGAAGATCATCGTCGCCAGGGCGGGCCCCGAACTCGAGACCAATGAGCCTGCTGGCATGGGCACGACCTTCGTCACATTGTGCGCCGTGCCTTTCAAACGGACGGTGACCTTGGCGTAAAGGCCCCGTAGAAATGGCCGACAGCCGGTCCGTGTTGCTGACGGTCGCCGCCTGACTGGCGTGCTCTACGCCCACCGTGGCCAAGCTCGTCAGCGCCATTAGCAAAGGTAAGGTACGCCGCGGGGTCGAAAGGTGCCGTTTTGTCATGGTTTGCAGGTCATGGTTTGGCGGGTCATGGTTTAACCACCGCGTCTCTGGAGCCCGCCCGCCGTTTGCGGACGTCGTCAAGGAACGGGAACACGAGGTTGAGCGCGATCGCACAAATGGCGAGGAAAAGGGGCAGAGCGATGCTGCTTTCACGGTCCCACCACGAGGACACGAGGTTGGTCCCCGACGTCGATGCGCTGGCCAATTTGGCCGAAGTCATGGCCAGTTCGGTGTTGTCACCGGCCAGGTCAAGCACGAGGTGGACGCCGTCCGCTGGCCGCGACGCGAGCGTCACTTCAGTAGGGGGGGCAAGGGCATCTGTCCCGGCCGCCCCGAGGTGAAGTGTCCCGCCCAGGTCACTGGCGTCCACGTTGGTACTGGTGGCCTCCAATTTGAGCGCCGTCACCCCGCCAAAGACGGTCGCGGGTGGCCGTCCCGGCCCCCCGAGCGGGATGGCTTGTACGACGAGGGCCAAGCCCTGGGCACACGATGTACCTGAGACCTGGTCGACCGGGACCCCGACGCTCTGGTTACCGCTGTGCAGCGTGAGCGTCGTGCCGGGCGCCGGAGCGGCCGTGCACCAGTTGATCGGCCCGGCCCCGCTGAGATTGAAGCTCACGGAGGCGTTTGGCGCCGGCGTCCCCGTGGCGTTCGTCCCGACCGGGCCCCCGTCTTGGTCGAGCGCGAAATATCGACGTCGAGGAGGCCGCTGCCTCGGTCGAGCCCGGCCAGGCCGGGCGGGCCGGACGTGGCCGGAGCCAAGTAGAAGAGCTGCGGCATGCTCCAGACCACGGCGATGGACGCACGCTCGACCAGAGCACCGTGGTCACAAAGGAGGCCCAGTTTCGTGGCCAGGACGGGGCATTCGGCACGCGCTACGGGTAGGACGACGCCCCCCGCTCTGTTTGCGGGACCGCTGAGCTGGATGCTGCGGGCGTAAACACCCGGGACCGACCATCTGACGTCACCCGGACTGGCGTCCATCGACAGCCTGCTCAGGGTCGAGGTCACGCCCCCGTCGTAAGAGGCGGCCACTTCGGGGTGCCACCAGTGCAGGGCTACCCACGAGGCGGCCAGGAACCCGAGGACAGCAAGAAGTTGGACGGCATCAAAGGCGAGGTCACCGCGGCTCGGGGGGCGTTCGGCGTTGCCCTCTCGTATGGCTTGGGCCAGCAGGCGGACGTCTGCTTCGGTCAGTAGCGGTCCGCGGGACGTCGGATGGTCGTCCGCCCCGGAGCTGTCGGAGCCCTCGGAGGTGCGAAGGTCCACGCAGGCCTCACTTTTTCCGCTTTTTCGAAAAGCCTAACAGTCAATTTCGCCACGGGCTGGTGCGTAGGCCCTATTCTGCTAACTGCTCTCCGGCCGGGCCGTCCCGTTTTGGAAGTAAGGGCCGTTTAGGGTCTCTTATTGCCTTACCCCGAAGATGGCTTACGACAAATTAAACGCCGTTGCCACCGGCGCATCTCCATCGCGTCTTCACATTGTCTCCATGCCGGTTGCAGACGTTGCGCCGACGGTCACGATTTCGATATCGAGCAGATCGGCCAGGGCCCTCAGCTCGGTTACGCGGTGGCCCGTCCCGAGGGCCCAATGATGCGCTACTGCCGACCGCGACCAGGCGTCGCACCACTCACCGGGGTCACAGCCGAAGTCGACCCTCGAGGTCGTGTTGCCGATCTTCAGCACAGGCCCGGCGACGACCCTGCCTTCCGATGCCACAAACCGCAGCCGTCCGTCGCGCAGTTGCGTGATGCCAAATGCCGTGACCGGCCCGTGCTTGACGTCGAATTCGACAGACACTCCCCAGCCGCGCTTGCCGTGGAAAATGCCGAGCCCGCGCAGCAGCGGCCGGCGTTCACTTATGGCAAGGTGCGCCGGTCCGTCGTGGCCCATTTCCACCACCCCGTCCTGGAAGTTGAGCGCCTGCATCTCGGTAAACGAGCCTCCAGCGTCGAGGCGGTCTAACACGAGCATCGCCAGTGATGTCCGCAGCTCGTACTCACCGCAGGCCGGGACATGGTTGGCCGTCAGGAGGGACGCGCCCAGGATCATGCCCGCCCCGAGGCGTTCATGCGCCTCGCCGTCGAGGCCACGGTGGTAGTACGCAAGCGAATCGAGGGCGAAGTCTTCCACGAGATGGTCGAGGCCGACTGAAACGGCTGCGGCCCATTCGAGATCGGGAGCTTCTACCGAGTCATCGAGCTCGAAGATCGTCCTTGTTTCGTCCAGTTTGCTGGCGACCTCCTTCGCCGTAACTCGTTCGACGCGGACGCGCAGATCATCGAACTCGAGTACTTCGACGTGACCGCCAAGGATGGCCGGGACCATCGTCAGGTCGGTGGAGACGTCGTACATCCCGGGGTAAAGGTGGCCCATCAGACCGTGACGGCCTTTCCTCAACCCCTGGCGGACACCCGCAACTTTGACCCACTGCTCAATCCGGGCCCAGGCCCGCTCATCCGACAGATAGCCGGAAACGGAGCGAAAAGCGATGCCGCAGCGCTCGAACACGTTCGCCATCTCCGGGAGCGAGCAACAACCGCAGTAAGCCAGCCATTGTCCCGTACCGAATGTGGCGTGGTCCATGGCCTCGCTCGGTTGGAGGTTTATAAACAGGACCGGTGCCCCGGCGCGCTGGGCGATCGGGACCACCATCGTCGCTGTCATGTAGGTGGTGAGGAAGCAGATGATGAGGTCGCAGCCGGCTTCTTGCAGACGCTGAGCGGCCTGGCCGGCTTCGGTCGCGTCAGAAATGAAGCCGACGTCGACGACGTCTGCGTCGAAGCCATTCAGTCGAGCCGAGACAAAATGAGCCGAAGACTGTAGCTGGGGCAGGAGGTCCGGGAACTGGGGCCAGTAGGCCCCCAGCCCGCCCGCCACGAGCCCGACCATGGGGCGAACGTGGCCCGTGGGTCAGCGACCTTCAAAGAGGTTGGTGGGCGCGGTCATGTGTTCATACTGTCTCATCCGGCCCGGGTCGGGTAGCCCAGCTGGGTACGACTAGTCGAGGCCGAACCAGCGTCGCCGGCGGGTGGCAGCGAACTGGCGCTTTTCCTCGGTCCCTTCGAGGGAGGGGGGCGTGAACAAGGCGACGGGCGCCGGCCCGGACAGGAAGTTCACGTTGACCTTGCCGATGGTCCGGTCCCCCATCTCCACGTAGCAAATGATTTCCCCGGCAAACGGCGGCGGCGCGGGGCCCCCTTGACCTGGGCTACGAACACGTCTGCGACGGTGGAGGCTTCGCCTTCGGCGATAACGCCGGCCCTGGGTACCGGGGCGCTGGTGACGTCACCGACGGCGTATACGTCGGGGAACTTAGTGGCCAGGGTGGCGGGGTCGACAGCGATCCAACCATCGTCGGTGAGCCCGGAGTCGACGACCACTCGAGGAGCCCGGTGGACGGGGACGCCGAGGAACAGGTCGAAGGGCAGGCTCCTGCCGTCCCGGAGCCTGGCCACCCGCTCTCCGGGGTCCAGATGGTCCACCCAGGTGGCGTGGGAATACTCGATCCGCCGTTCGTCGCAGAGGGCCAGGATGGCGCTGGAGACCTCGTCGGATATCGGTATGGGCTTGGGCATGGGCGTGAGCAGGGTGATTGTGCACGCCTCCCGGACCCCGCGCCGGGTAAGCAGGTCGTGGAGCATGAAGGCCGTTTCGTAAGGTGCCGGCGGGCATTTGAAGAAGCCCCCCAGGACGGCGATGACGATGTTGCCGCGGTCGAAACCGGCCAGGGTGTCGCGCAACTGGGCTGCGCCTTCGGACGAGTAGAACTCGTGGCCGCACTCCACCAATCCGGGAGTGGCCTCGACGTCCAGGTCGGCCCCGAGGGCGACCACCAGGATGTCGGCGTCGTGGACGCCTTGGTCGGTTACGACTCATTTGCGGTCGGGGTCGATGGAGATCACCGTCTCCTGCCGGAACTCGATGTTGGGTTTGGCGATGTCCCGATAGCGCAGTCTTACGTCGCTGAGGCTGCGCCGCCCGAACATCACGTCGAGCTTCGAGAAGCCGAAGACGAAGGCGTCGCTCTTGTCGATCAGAGTGACCTGGACCTCGTCCCCGAGCTCCTCGGCCAGCCGGGTAGACAGCTCCAGGCCGCCGAACCCGGCCCCGAGGACCAGAACTCGGGTAGGCACCTTTAGCTGGGCTGGGGAACGATCCGGATATAGGGCTTGGGCTCCTTCCAGTCCCCGTAGATTTGCTTGGCCTCGTCGTTGGACACCGACCCGGCGATGATCACGTCCTCGCCGGGCTTCCAGTTGACCGGGGTGGACACCCGGTGCTTGGCCGTCAGCTGCAGCGAGTCGATCACTCGCAACACCTCGTCGAAGTTCCGTCCGGTGGTCATGGGGTAGACCAGGATGAGCTTGATCTTCTTGTCCGGGCCGATCACGAAGACGTTGCGGACGGTCTGGTTGTCGGCTGGAGTGCGGGACTTGGCGTCGCCCGAGGTGGAGGCCGGCAGCATGCCGTAAAGTTTGGACACGTTGAAATCGGCGTCGGCAATGATCGGGTAGTTGGGCCGGCTGCCCTGGGTTTCCTCGATGTCGTCGGCCCATTTCTCGTGGTCGCCGGTGGCGTCCACCGACAGGCCGATGATCTTTACGCCCGCGCCGCTCGAACTCGGGCTCCAGCTTGGCCATGTAGCCGAGCTCGGTCGTGCACACCGGAGTGAAGTCCTTGGGGTGTGAGAACAGCACCGCCCAGGAGTCCCCGATCCAGTCGTGGAACTTGATCCTCCCCTGGGTGGTGTCGGCCTCGAAATCCGGCGCGGTGTCGTTGATGGATAATCCCATTTGTTGTACTTCCTTTTCTTTCTCGAGCTTTGGTTGAGTTGGTCTACCGGCTGGTCCGGGCGAAGCTTACATAACTCCTCGGTTCGGCTCGCTCCCCACCCAGCCTAAGGGCCCCGGCTCGATTCTGTGAACTGGATCAGCTCGTCAACGCTTCTCAGGCGCACGTCGTCGACACTGATCTGGCCGAGCATCGTCTTCGATTCCCCCGGCGTCCGCGGTCGAGGCGTCTACGGTCGCGGCGCCTACGGTCGCGGCGTCTACGGTCGCGGCGGTACCGGTCCCCTCTGCCCGATCCCGGGGCCGCTCCCGGCGGCTGGCTCAGTCATCGCCGCCCGGACCCGCGTTGGCGAGATTGCTGGCCGCTCCGCAGGCGCCGGCGTAGCGGCGGTCCGCGAGCGGCGCCCTCCTCGCCCGCGCCGGCCACGGCTGCCACCCACTCGCCCACCAATTGGGGGACACGCGTTTCCACCGGTCAACCGGCCGGCCGGCGGACCGTGCGCCACGCTCTTATCCCTCACAGTGGTCTTAGAAGCCCAGTTGCACCGGGGACACAACAAAATAAGGAGACCACAAAATGACCACCACGCAGTTGCACAACGAAGACAACAACATCAGCAATGAGAGCACCACCAGAGCCCGTCGCCGGATTGGCATCACTGCCAGCATCGCGGCCGCCACTGCTGCGGCGACGGTGGCCACCGCCCTGTCGCTCGGTGCGTTCGTCACCCCCGCTAGCGCCTCGAGCTCGCCCACCCCGGCGCACGTGACCAAGGTCACGCCGGCCCGGTCTGCAGCTGTGGCCAAACTGCAACGCGAACTCGCCCAGCTCAACTACTACATCGGCCCCCTTGACGGCATCATGGGCCGCCAGACGGTCGCGGCCATCACCTACCTGCAACGGGACGCAGGGCTGGCGCGCCCGGTCATATGAACCCGCAAACCGAGGCCGCACTGGCCTACTTCCTGGCCCACGGCAACAATCACATGGGTGGCTGACAGGCACATGGGTGGCCAGCAGGCACATGGGTGGCCAGCAGGCACATGGGTGGCCAGCAGGCACATGGGTGGCCAGCAGGCACATGGGTGGCCAGGAGGCACTCGGTGGCCAGCAGGCCCATACCCCCAACCTTCACCGGAGGCTGGTCGGAGCACTCGCCGGGTGCTCCCACCACGGGTGTTTACGTATGCTTCGTCTGTAGGAGAGCTGTAGCTTCAGGATAAAAACGAGCCCGTTCGAAGGAGGCCGGCGATCGTCGCAGCACAGGTGTCCGTGGTCGTGGTCGATGACCACCCCTTTTTTCGAGATGGTGTCGCTCGTGGCCTGACCCTCGACGGTCGGTGCAGAGTGGTGGGAGAGGCCAGCACCGGGAGGGAGGCTCTTGAAGCCATTAGGGACCAGGATCCGGATGTTGCGTTGGTCGATTTCCAGATGCCGGACATGGACGGGGTCGCCGTTGTGCATGCCCTGAGACGGGAAGGCTCCCGGACAAGGGTGCTCCTGGTTTCCGCTCTCACAGACGGGGCCATCGTTTTCCGCGCTCTGGAGGAAGGGGCGGCCGGCTACCTGAGTAAGGAAGCGCCCGCGATCTGAGCTCATCGAATCCGTCCTTAGAAAGTGGCCAGAGGCGAGACGGTGCTACCAAGCGATCTGGCCGGTGGGCTCGCCGCCCAGATCCGGCTTCGGGCTCAGCCGTCAGCTCCGGTATTGAGTGCTCGTGAACGTGAGGTCCTCCAGGGTTTTGCTCGCGGCCTGTCGATCCCCCAGCTGGCGTCCGAAATGTTCCTTGCTCCAAGCACGGTGAAGACTCACCGCGCAGCGCCTCTACGAGAAACTCGAAGTGTCCGACAGGGCAGCGGCGGTGGCCACGGCTATGCGTCTGGGACTGCTGGAGTAATAGGCAATCATGACGACCGCTATGAACTGGCGACCGCGTCGTCTCCGCCTGGACGAGGTCCGAAAAGACCCGCAGTTGCTGGGCATCTTGCTCGACCATGCTTATCAAGGTATTCGCTTCAGCTTTTTTAGCGCGCCCTGCTCGTCGTCTTCCTGGTCCTGACAGTCACGATCGTTCCTCCTGCGCATGACAGCGGTTGGTGTTATTTGACGGTCGCCCTTTATGCCGTCTGGGTTGCGATTGTCACCGCCTGGTCGTACCGAGGGGGAGAACGGCCCGTCCAGCTTGTCTGGCTGGCCCTTTTTGTCGACGTTCTGGCCCTCGCCACTCTTACTGTTTTGGCCAGCCTTTCGGACCAGCAGAGCTGGACCGCAGACATACTGCTCAATGGGTTTTTCCTTATCCCCATGTTGGCCACCACCCAGCTCCGACCTGGTGTCGGCGCGGTGGTGACTGTGCCCACTGTCCCTGGTCTATCTGGCCTCGAGCATCGCCGCTCGCCACTCGAACGATGAGCCATGGGCGTCAGTCATCCTGCGCACCGGGGTATTGGCGGCGTTGAGCCTGGGTTGCGTATTGCTATACACACTTCAACGCTCCCGGGTGCTGACGATCGCTGGACTGGTCTCTGAGCGGACCCACCTGGTGAGCGAACTGGCCGATGTGGAAGCACAGGCC